>NZ_PXNO01000023.1 GCF_003007715.1 Marinobacter shengliensis
AGAGACGTCCCTGTAACACGTCTCATAGAAAACGACGACAGTCGATTTAACACCACAGACATCCACAGAAGGCCACAGATGAAAATCAAAGACTTTGAAAGAATGGACATCCGAACCGGAGAAATCGGCAAAGGGGATCTGTTCATCGGCCCGGAAGGTCAGCAGGTCAACCTGCAGAACGTTAACGTACTCTGGACCGGCGTAGACACCGTCAGGCAACTGTTTGAGGGAAGACTCAAACCCGAACCCCTGGCCCAGATCGTCGAGGCCTACAACGAAAGCTACGACGCCACCATCACCGTCAAAGACATAGAGTTCAAAGTCCAGTCCGGCAGACGCGGTGGTTTCAAATACATCCTTCAAAACCGGGAATACGGCCTGACCATCCTTCTGCAGAACTTCTACGCCGAACCCGACAACCCCGGCACCCACGTTAAAATTGAAACCTCCCCCAGATGGCTCTATGAACGCTCCAGCCAGCAGATACACGACGAGTTGGCAGAGTGGGGCATGTTCTTCCTGACCGGCATCAAACCCGTTGGCATCGCCTTACATCTGGCTGTCGACTTCCAGGGCTGGGAGCCGCCCCAGGACTTTGCCAGCCACTTCGTTACCCGTGCCAAAACCATCAGCGTCCACAACGGCCTCAGTGACCTGGTGTTCAAAGGCCTGGACGGTGCCACCATCAACGGACGCGGTGAAACCTACACCTTTGGTAAAGCCAACAGCCTCCAGGTGTGCCTCTACGACAAGTCGAAAGAAATCGACGTCTCCGACAAACGCGCCTTCATGGAAAGCATCTGGGAATGCGCCGTGAACGAAGACACCTTCCCGGACACCTGTTACGACCCAGATAAACCCGTCTGGCGCCTGGAAATCCGCTTCCATCACCGGATCGTCAACGAGGTCTCTCAGGGCACACCGAACATGAAGCCCATCTACACCTACATGGACGCGGTTCCGCACCTGACGGGCCTTTGGCAATACGCCCTGAAAGCCAACCGCTATGAGGTCAAACGCGAATGGTGTCACCCCATCTGGACCAAACTGCGTGACGACATCGGCTTCGGCTACAGCGCCCCTGATCTGATGTACAAACGCGCAAAAAAGGAACCCGGTTGCGGCAACGAAAAGAACGTCTCCCTGGCCTTTGGCAATCTCCTGAGCATTTATGCGCGCAACCGATTTAACGCCAGACAGGCCTGGGACTGCCTCAAAAAGTCCGGACTCTGGGAGGACTTGTGTAATTACTACCGACGACGGGAAATCTACGAAAACGAACTCTTCCAGCTCGTCCAGGACGGACTCACGAAACGACGACTACTGACCAAGGTGGCGGCATGATCAAAAAGCTACCATCGGGACGATGGCAGGTAGACATCCAGCCAGGTGGAAGAGGGCAGAAGCGTGTCCGGAAATCCTTTGATGCGAAATCAGAGGCGCTGCGTTTTGAACGTTGGGTGCTCAGTAACCTGGCATCGGGTGAAGAATGGAATCCGAGTCCGGATAAGAGAACCCTGAAAGACCTAATCCAGCAATGGTATGACTCCCACGGGCATACACTAAAAGATGGCGCAAGCCGGAAGAAGAAGCTTGATGACATCGCGCAACGACTGCGAAACCCCAGGGCCACCAGTTTCACGGTTTCAGAGTTTGCCATGTATCGGCGTCTCAGAATGGAGAACGACGGGGTAGGGAAGAACACCCTTAACCATGAACACACGTATTTAAGCGCTGTGTTCAATGAACTGATTCGCCAGGGAGAATGGAGTTACCCAAACCCGCTTAAGAATCTCCGCAAGTTCAAGCTTGATGAGCACGAGCTAACGTTTTTGACCCAGGAGCAAATCTCTCGCCTACTGGAGGAATGCAAGGCATCGTCGAATCCGAGTCTTTACCACGTTACACGGTTGGCTTTAGCAACCGGCGCCAGGTGGTCGGAAGCGGAGGGCGTTACCAGGTCTAATTTCACGCCATACAGGGTGACCTATAACTACACGAAATCTGGTAAATCACGCAGCGTTCCGCTTTCGGAAAAGCTCTACAAAGAACTGATAGAAGAGGTGCCATTCGTCAGCTGTAGCGCGGCATTTCGGAAGGCGATCGAGCGAGCGAAGATTGACCTACCTCGCGGTCAGCTAACCCATGTTTGCCGTCATACCTTTGCGAGTCATTTTGTAATGAAGGGGGGCGATATTCTTACCCTGCAGAAGATCTTGGGGCATTCAGATATCAAGCTTACTATGCGATACGCTCATCTTTCTCCTGACCATCTGGAAATCGTGGTCGGATTAAGCCCTGTTGGCTAAAGTCAATTAGCCGCCTTTGATGTTTTTAATAATTGAACCGACTTCTCGCATGAGCGTTTGTATTGTGCCAACGTCGTCCTCATTGCGCTCATTTTGGTTGGTAAAAGCTGTGACAAACCGCGATGTCGTAACCAGCGTAATTATCCCCAGTACTGAGAAGAAGGTTGCCGGTACGACAGGGATCAAGAATGCAGCTAGCACTAATTTGGTCGGATTTATGTGGCTAGCATCGGAGTGAAAGTGCAGGTAATAGTTATCTGCGAACCGGAACGCAAACCATATTGCTAATGCGAAAAATACAAGCGAAAGCGTTCCCATCAAGCATGCAATGGTTATCGACATAATTCTGGCAGCTTTCTGCCTTTTCAATATCTCTGAGTCAATGCTTTGTTGGTCGCTTGAAAAGTCATACCGCTCGTCGCTTGCCTCATCTCGCTTGGCGTTTTCATCTCCGCCTTCGGCAGCACCAAATGGAGTATCGCTTTCATCAGACATTTACAGAATTCCAAGGTTTTTCAGGCGGTTTTTGATCGCTGTTGGTGACACACCAAAGAAAGAGGCCAAGTCAGAAATGTCGGTCATGGTTTTGGCTTTTTCTCGCACGTAAGCCTCGGGCATCAGTAGCTCTGCAGCAAAGGCGTTCGCGTCGACTTCATCCCAATCTCCATTGGAATTGAACGTAGTATCTCGCTTTCGCTTCTTGCCTGGTGCTACATGTCCCAAAAGGACATGGCCCAGTTCATGAGCAATTGTGAAGCGGTTTCTGTATGGGGGTTCTAGGCCATTGTATGCGCATACGAAACTGCCCGGCGTACCTTCCCGGAATTCTGCATATCCGCTTGCAGAACCAAGTTCTTCATCAAAAGGAGATTTTGTCTCTACGACAATTTTGAAATCCTTTCCATCTTCTTTTTTTACTAATCCCGCTGCTATCCTTTTAGGATCAACAGGGAACTGTTTGTCCCATGCAAACTCGAGGGCTTTTCTAGCGAACTTGACAGCTTTGGAAGATGTCATCTTTGCACCTGTTTGCGCAAATTATCGACTCACACATACTGTATGTTACCACAGTGTTGGAATTTACCTGTGATTGTAGGGCAAGGCAAACCTGTATGGGGCGGCAGTTAAGATCGTCTCGTCAAACTCGGTTGACACTTGGTTGACACCCAGAAACAACAAAGCCCGCACAAGGCGGGCTAAGTCATTGAATTCATGGTGCCCGGAGGCGGAATCGAACCACCGACACGGGGATTTTCAATCCCCTGCTCTACCAACTGAGCTATCCGGGCGTGCTGAGCTATGTGCTGCAACGGGGCGCTATTAAACCGGTTTAGGGTTGGGTAGTCAAGGCCGCCCGGCAAAAATTTTCAGAATCTTTTCCGGTTGTTCAGGCCTTGATCAGTTTGGCTATTTTTCCGGTGGAACGTAGCCTTCAGCCTTGTCGAACGGCTCGTTGTTGAAGAAGCGTTCCATCTGTGCCTGAAGGTATTTCCGGTTGTTCGGGTCCATCATGCTCAGGTGCTTTTCGTTGATCAGCATGGTCTGCTGGTTCTGCCATTCTTCCCAGGCCTGCCTGGAGACGTTGTCATAGATCTCCTGGCCTTTGGGGCCGGGCATGGGGGGCATGGCCAGGCCTTCCATTTCTTTCTGGTATTTGCGGCAGAATACGGTGCGGCTCATGGCGGCTCCTGTGTTGATGTTCAGTTTGGCGAATGATAACAGATCAATTCCGGGTGTGACTTGAGCATCGGCAATTGCTGGGGTCAGAGCAGGGCGGCTTGCTCCGGTTCTGTCAGCAGGGTGCGAATAGGGGCAGGCAAGCCCAGAGACAATGCTTCATCGCGATGCAGCCAGCGGTGCCTGTCGGAATCAGCAATGCCGGATACGTCTATGACTGGCAATCGCGCGGGCTGGATGTGCAGGTGGTAATGGCTGAACGTGTGCCTGAAGCCGGTAATCAGGTCCGGGTTCTGGCAGGTGATGCCCAGTTCTTTCTCACAGGCGTCCTGCAGCTCTTCCGAGCCGTATGCCGGGTCCAGCTCCGGCAGGCTCCACAGGCCGCCCCAGATGCCGCTGGGAGGCCGGCGCTCCAGCAGGATGCGGCCTTCGCCGTCTTCAAGGATCAGCATCCAGGTGGTTTTTTCCGGTTTGGCTTTTTTCGGCTTTGAGCCCGGGTAAAGTTTTACCTCATTGCGCTCCCTGGCTGCACATCCATCACTGATCGGGCAGGAGTCGCAGGCGGGTTTGCTGCGGGTGCACACCATGGCTCCCAGGTCCATGATGGCCTGGGTGTAGTCTCTGGCCCGGTCATCGGGCGTATGGGTTTCTGCGTGTTCCCAGAGTGTATTGAGCACCTGGGTTTGCCCGGGCCAGCCGGGTACGGCGTGATAGCGGGCGAGGACCCGTTTTACATTGCCATCCAGAATGGTGGCCGGTTGTCCGAAGGCTTGGGCAATGATGGCGGCGGCGGTTGAGCGGCCAATGCCGGTGAGGGATTCGAGTTGCTCCTGGGTGCAGGGGAACTCGCCCCCGAATTCCTCAACCACCTGTTTGGCGGCTTTGTGCAGGTTGCGGGCGCGGGCATAGTAGCCCAGGCCGGACCAGTGGCTGAGCACATCGTCTTCTGGCGCGGCGGCCAGGGCATGCACATCCGGAAAGCTTGCCATGAAAGCTTCGAAGTAGGGGATGACAGTGGTGACCTGGGTCTGCTGAAGCATGATCTCAGAGACCCACACCCGGTAGGCGTTGCGGTTATGGTGCCACGGCAGGTTGTGCCTGCCGTGTTGGTCGTACCACGCCAGTAGCTGGTCGGCGAACCGGTCACTCATCGGTTGAACAGCCCCCGAACGGCATCCCGCACACGCTCGCCATCTTCGCCCAGGCGCTTGTCGATTTCCTCGCGAGCCTTCTCCTCGGCCCGCTGCTTGGCGCGATCTGTCTCTTCCCGAACCTTTGCTCGGGCCGCATTGGCGGCGATGTCTTTGAGGGTGTCACGGAAACGTGATCCGTCGAATGAGCACAGGCCTGCGGGGTTCTCAACGAAATTGCCGCGGCACTCCACAGGAATCACGACGTTCTGAACGTATTCGGTTACCCGGCAGGCATTGTCACGGTGAATCTCGCCCACAATTCTGAGGCCCAGTTCGTAATCCAGCTGGCTCTGCTCCATGTCTACCGTGCCATCGCCTTCCAGGCGCATACCGGCGAGTGCGGCAACCAGGTCAGTGTTGTTCAGGGTGTTGCCATCAATTTTCAGGGTGCCACGCATATCGTTGAAGGGGGTGTGGGTGCCCCAGTCGGTGGTGCCCAGGGTTTCCTGGTTGGCCAGAGCAATGCCCTGGCAGGCCATGCGGGTCAGGTTCATGTTGCGCAGCATGCCTTCGGCCAGGTTGAAGCTGATTTCGCCCTTGGCGTTGTTGCGCAGGGTAGAGACGCGGTTGCCGTTGGTGTCGACAGCCACTTTCAGGTTGGCCGCGCCAGACAGCATATCTACTTCGGCAAGGTCGGTAAGCAACGGCAAGGTTTTTACATTGGTCACATCAGAACGAACCCGCCATTTCGGATTGTCTGTGCGGGCATCAATGGTGACGTTGGCGCCGAAGCTGCCGTCATAGAGTTTGCCGCTGAACTCATCCACTTGCAGCAGGCCGTCTTTGGCGGTGGTGCTGGCCTTGATCTCGTTGATGGTCAGGTTGCTGATGATCAGCTCGCCCAGGCCAAAATCGATATCCAGCAGCAGGTCACGAAGGGTTTCCAGTGGCAACAGGTCGCCTTCCGGACCCGCTTCGGCGGTTTGCTGTGGAGCCGCCTCTTCTTCATCGGAGGCTGGCGGCAGGTAACGGTCGGCGTTGATCTTGTCGCCCTGCAGGTTAAAGGTGAGCCCGCCGTTGGTCAGATTGTAGCTGCCGCCGCCGTTGAAGGTGGTGTCATCCAGGGTGATTTTCAGGTCGCTCAGGGCAACGGTGCCCGGCTGGCCGCCAAGGTTGGTGGACAGTGCAATGGCTTTGAGCACATCCGGATCGTCGGTTTCTATTGCCGGCTGGCCCAGATTGCTCAGAAGTTGCTTGAGCGAGAAACTGGCAATCTCCAGGCGGCCATCCAGTGCTGGCTGATCGCCGAAACCCCTGATATTCAGGTTGGTGCTCAGCTTCAGGTTAGCCAGGCTGGCGGTGAAATCGTTTAGAGAGGCGGTTTCCTCCTCCAGATTGGCCTGCAGCGAGCCGGCCACTTCCGCCTTCACGGATTTGCCACCGAACGGTTCGCCGTTCATGTCAAAGACGGCTTTGAGGCCGGATACCGCAAATTCGTTCAGCGCCTGATTGGCGTTCACACGGGCACTGATGCCGCCATCAACAGCAAATTGCGGTTGGGCGGTTTCCACCTTGAAGCGAATGTCGAGGGGGAATTCGGAGCCCAGGGTGATATTGCTGGCGGAAACCGTGAAATCTTGCAGGGTCACAGACTGGCCGGTGCCCAGGTCGTTGTAGTGAATCCGGGCGTTGGTGATTTCGATGTTTTCAACGTTGAAGTCGAGCATCTCGCCGCCCGCGGCTTCCTCGGATGCTGTGTCTGGCTCCGCTGCCGCCGGTTCAGGCGCCTCGGCGGGTTCACCTCCGGGCATGATTCGCGTCCAGTTACCCTCGCCCTGTTCGTTCACCACCAGTCGCGCATCCAGGCCGTCCAGCAGGAAGGTATTCACCCGCGGCGCCATGGCAATCAGCGACCAGAAATCGATCTGGGCAACCAATCGCTCCAGCGCAACCAGCCGCTCGCCTTCCAGAGTGGCCTCGACATCGTTCAGCTCAAGGCCCAGAGGAATGAAGGACCAGCCAATGTCGCCTTCCAGAATTAGATCCAGGTTGGTGTGTTTCTCAACCGCAGCCTCAATCTGGGGCTTGTAAGCATTCGGATTGATGACGGCAACGGCAATGGCAATAGCGGCGACCGCCAGCACAATCAGGGCGATCACGGCATAAAGCGCATAGCGAATAACTTTCATGGTACGAGTTCCTTGTCTTCCCGGCAGGGTGTGGTACCTGACTATTACGGATGAATAACCCAAAGGATAACGCAGGGTTAGTAAATTAACAGTGCAGGAATATGACAATGCGTTAGTCTTGGTTCAAAATACCCTCTTTTCCGAGGCCGGCGCGAACGCCCGGCACATAAATAAGCACAAGAAGGAGTCGGCTGTGGCCATTACCGTATCGATTGAGCTGAACCGGGACCTGGAGATTCCGGCAGGCTATAACGAAGTATTCGATCTGTTGGCAGACGTCCCCAAATCTGCCAGCCACTTCCCGAAAGTAGACAAGCTGGTTGATCTCGGTGGTAACGCCTACCGCTGGGAAATGGAAAAAGTGGGTGTCGACAAGCACGCCATCCAGTCTGTGTATGCCTGCACCTATCACGCAGACAAAGACAACGGAAAGATCACCTGGGAGCCGGTAAAAGGCGAAGGCAACGGCGTGGTCAGCGGCGCCTGGACACTCACTGCCAACGGCGACAACTCAACCAAAGTGCGTTTCCAGACCAGCGCCCAACTGACAGTGCCCCTGCCCAGCCTGCTCAAGCTGGCCATCAGCCCGGTCATCAAACACGAGTTCAACAGCCTTGTAGACACCTACATGAACAACCTGAAGAACGCGTTCTGAGCTATCAGGGCGATTGATGCGGTTGCGGGACTCCGGCTGTGTTAACAGGTATAATCTGCGAATTGAATGTTTACAGTAGCAAGCCTGTTTTCTAGACGGAGTCTCCATGGCTGAACGCAAGGCTCGGGTAGAGCGAAATACCCTTGAAACCCAGATCTCTGTCGAGATCAACCTCGATGGCACCGGCAAAGCCTGCTTTGACACCGGCGTGCCCTTCCTTGAGCACATGATGGACCAGATTGCCCGCCACGGCCTGGTAGACCTGGACATCACCTGCAAGGGCGACCTGCACATCGACGATCACCACACCGTGGAAGACATCGGCATCACCCTCGGCCAGGCTTTCAAACAGGCTGTTGGCGACAAAAAAGGCATCCGCCGTTACGGCCACGCCTACGTGCCCCTGGACGAAGCCCTGTCCCGCGTGGTCATCGACCTCTCCGGCCGCCCCGGTTTGCTCATGGACGTACCCTACACCCGCGCCAGCGTGGGCGGGTTTGACGTCGACCTGTTTGCAGAGTTCTTCCAGGGCTTTGTCAACCACTCCATGGTGACCCTGCACATCGACAACCTGAAGGGCAAGAACACCCACCACCAGATCGAAACCGTGTTCAAAGCCTTCGGCCGCGCACTGCGCATGGCGATTGAAATGGACGAGCGCATGGCGGGCATCACCCCGTCCACCAAAGGCGCCCTGTAACCGGTCACCGAAAGGAACAGATACACCATGAAGACCGTCGCCATCATCGACTACGGCATGGGCAACCTGCATTCCGCCCGCAAAGCCGTAGAGCACGTGGCCCCGGACTGCACCGTGCTGGTTACAGACGATGCCGCCAAAATCCGCGAAGCCGACCGGGTGATCCTGCCCGGCGTTGGCGCCATCCGCGACTGCATGGCCGAAATGCACCGTTTGGGCGTGGTTGAACTTGTTAAAGAAGTCTCTCAGGACCGCCCGTTCCTCGGCATCTGCGTCGGCATGCAGGCATTGATGGCCCGCAGCGAAGAAAACGGCGGCGTGGAAGGCATAGGCCTGTTTCCGTCCGAAGTCCGCTACTTTGGTGACAACCTCACCGAAAACGGCGAACGCCTGAAAGTGCCCCACATGGGCTGGAACCAGGTGTACCACACCGTAGACCACCCGCTCTGGCACAACATCCCGGACGGCGACCGCTTCTACTTTGTGCACAGTTACTACGCCGAAGCCGAAGGCAACGCCGACATGGCCGGCCGCACCCGTTACGGTGTCGACCTGGCTGCGGCGGTTGCAAAAGACAACATATTTGCAGCGCAGTTCCACCCGGAAAAAAGCGCCCGGGCAGGCCTGCAGTTGCTGGAAAACTTCACGAACTGGACTGGAAAAAGCTGAGGGAGAAACTCGTTCGTTGCTGCTCGGATGATTTTGCGGGCAAGAAACGAGTAGCCCGCTGATGCGGGGAGAGCCCTCCGGGACTGTCTGCAGCAAGGATGCTGCAGTCAAGCGTACACGGACGTATTCACAGCGTGTCCCGGAGGGCTCTCCCCGTGGCAGTGGGCGGGCGGCCATCTCCCAGACGGCAAACTCCGAGGAAGAACAAAATGCTGATTATCCCCGCTATCGACCTGAAAGACGGCAAATGCGTAAGACTGCGCCAGGGCCGCATGGAAGACTCCACCGTATTCGGTGACGACCCCGTCGACATGGCCACCAAATGGGTCAACGCCGGCGCCCGCCGCCTGCACCTTGTCGACCTCAATGGTGCCTTCGCCGGCGAACCCGTCAACGGCGAAATTGTCAAAGCCATTGCGGTAAAGTACCCGAACCTGCCCATCCAGATCGGCGGCGGTATCCGCTCCGCCGAAACCATCGAAGCTTACCTCAAGGCCGGAGTGCAGTGGGTCATCATCGGCACCAAAGCCGTTAAAGAGCCTGAATTCGTCACCCAAATGTGCAAAGAATTCCCCGGCCACATCATCGTCGGCCTGGACGCCAAAGACGGCCGCGTCGCCACCGACGGCTGGGCCGAAGTCTCCGAAGTCATGGCGGTAGACCTCGCCAAGCGCTTCGCCAACGACGGCGTATCCTCCATTGTTTACACCGACATCGCCCGCGACGGCATGATGCAGGGCGTGAACGTGGAAGCCACCGCCAAACTGGCGGAAGAGGGCGGCATCCCGGTGATCGCCTCCGGCGGCGTCACCAACATGGACGACCTCAAGCGCCTGGCCACCGTAGCGGACAAAGGCGTGATCGGCGCCATCACCGGCCGAGCCATCTACGAAGGCACCCTGGATGTGGCCGAAGCGCAAGCCTACTGCGACAGCCTGAAAAACTGAGGACAGATCATGGCACTGGCAAAACGCATCATTCCCTGCCTGGACGTCGACAAAGGCCGCGTGGTTAAAGGCGTCAACTTCGTGGATATCCGCGATGCCGGCGATCCTGTTGAAGTGGCCCGACGCTACAACGAACAGGGCGCGGACGAAATCACCTTCCTGGACATCACCGCCAGCAGTGAAAGCCGAGACACCACCTACGAAACCGTAGAGCGCATGGCCGCAGAAGTGTTTATCCCGCTGACCGTGGGCGGCGGCGTGCGCACCGTTGACGACATACGCAAGCTGCTGAATGCTGGTGCCGACAAGGTGTCCATCAACACGGCTGCGGTCTTCAATCCGGAATTCGTGAAAGAAGCTGCCGAGCGTTTTGGTCGCCAGTGCATCGTGGTCGCCATTGACGCCAAGCGCGTGAGTGCAGAAGGCGAAGAACCCCGCTGGGAAATCTTCACCCACGGTGGCCGCAAGCCCACCGGCCTGGATGCCGTTGAATGGGCCAAAAAGATGGTGGATCTGGGGGCGGGTGAACTGCTGCTGACCAGCATGGACCGCGACGGCACCAAGATCGGTTTTGATCTGGGGCTGACACGAGCCATCAGCGATGCTGTGGCGGTGCCGGTGATTGCCTCAGGTGGTGTGGGTGAGCTGCAGCATCTGGCGGATGGTGTTACTCAGGGTGGTGCCGATGCGGTACTGGCAGCCTCCATCTTCCACTTCGGCCAGCACACCATTCCCGAGGCCAAGGCCTTTATGAAGGCACAGGGTATCGAAGTTCGGGATTAATCCCCTTTAGCGTAGGCAGGCCGAATGGCCTGCTTCTCGCCTTCCGCAAACATCTCCCGGTTGCCATTACGCATGGCCCAGATGCCGCTCACGGTCGCGACGGCTATGCCCTGTTCATCCAGTTTCGGCAAGTGCTTCTCCAGATAATCCACAGTCACTTTGTGAGGGTGGCCGATGCCGATGGCCGTGCCTTTTTCTTTGGCGGTTTTGATCAGAAGCTGGAACTGGTGGTCGACAAATTCTTCGGTTTGTTCGTGGTCCAGGAATACGTCCCGGGTCAGGCTGGGAATCTGGTAGGCCTGTGCCACTTGCCCTGCGATGGAGTTGGCGATGGTACGGCTGTCAACAAAATACACCGGGTATCGGTAAAGCTCCTTCATCACCCAGTCCATAGGCTGCAATTGCTGGGTAAGCAGGCTGCCCATGTGGTTGTTCACCCCGCTGACATGGGGAATGGACTGCAGCGAGCGCCTCAGAGTTTTGGTCAGGGTCGCTTCGTCCATATCCGGTGTCAGCCCCCCGGGCCCCAGCCCAAAGTGCCGGGTATTGGCCATCGGCGCATGCAGCATGATTTCCTTGTTCTGCTGATAGGCGAGCTTGGCGAGAGAGGTAGTGTGTTTGCGGAAGGGCAGGAAGGCCAGTGTCAGCGGCTGTTCCATCTGCGCCAGCCGCTGCCCTTCGTACAGGTTATGGCCCATATCATCGATGATAATAGCAATCGTCGGGGGATACTGATCTCCCCCGGGGCTCGCGGCAAAGACTGCCGGCCCGACCATCAAGCCGGCCAGCAGAATAACGGTTTTCAATAGCCTCACTGATTTTTGCCCTGATCCCGCCGGTTGAGAATGTTCATGCCTTTCAGTAGGTTCAGCGCGGAACGCAGCTGGTAATCGCGCTCAGCTGCAGAAGCCGGAGTTTCGGCTTGCTGTTGCCGTTCCAGGCGTTCCTGTTCCTCATCCTGACCTTGCAGGTGGCCGCTCAGGTCTGCCTCGGTAAAGAAGGGACGTCCGTCAAGTTCGGTCAGCTCGGCGGGGCGAACTTCGATGTCTGGCTTGATGCCGGTGGCCTGGATCGAGCGGCCTTCCGGTGTGTAGTAGCGGGCGGTGGTCATCTTGATAGCGTGGGTTTCGTCCAGCGGGATAACGGTTTGCACGCTGCCCTTGCCGAACGACTTGGTGCCCATAATCACCGCACGGCCGTGGTCCTGCAGCGCACCGGCCAGGATCTCGGAGGCGGAGGCCGAGCCACCGTTGATCAGAACAACGATGGGGGTGCCTTCCATAATGTCGCCGGCTTTGGCGCTGAAGCGAAGCCGCGAGCTCTGGATGCGCCCCTCGGTGTAAACAATCAGCCCTTCATCCAGCAAGGCGTCTGCGGTTTCGACGGCTGCCTGCAATACGCCGCCGGGATTGTTGCGAACGTCGATAATCAGGCCATCCAGGTCGCCGCCATATTCTTCTTCCAGTTTGGTCAGGGCTTGGCGGAATTGCCGTCCTGTTTCGGCCTGGAACTGGGTAATCCGCACATAGCCGTAACCGTTTTCAATCATCCGGGATTTAACGCTGGTTACCTTGATGACATCGCGGGTAACGTCGATCTCGATCGGGGCGCTCTCGCCTTCCCGCATGATGGTCAGGGTCAGTACCGTGCCCGGTTTGCCGCGCATGAGTTTCACGGCTTCCTCAAGCGACATGCCTTTGACCGGCTTTTCGTCCAGTTTGATGATCAGGTCACCTGCCAGTACGCCGGCTTTGTGAGCGGGGGTGTCGTCAATGGGTGCAATGACTTTTACAAAGCCGTTTTCCATACCCACTTCAATGCCCAGACCGCCAAACTCACCGGAGGTGCTTTCTTCCAGTTCCTCGTAATCCTTGGGGGCAAGGTAGGTGGAGTGGGGGTCCAGGTCAGACAGCATGCCTTTGATGGCGCTTTCGAGGAGTTTGCGGTCTGACACTTCTTCCACGTAGGCGGCTTTAATGCGGCTGAAGACTTCGGTGAACTTCCTCAGGTCATCCAGGGGCAGTTGTTCTTCCGGGTCAGGGAGCTGAATCTGTACCCGCTCGCCGTTCTGGATGCCTTCCAGAATCTGCTGGGTCTGGGCTTCCTGGTCTTGTGCCAGGGCCAGTCCGGGGGCGGCCAGACAACAGGTCGCAAGTGCGATGGCGCGTAGTGGTGAGATCTGGAGAGTACTTCTAACCCGTTTCATTCACATATCCTGTTGTGTTTCCGCAAGTTGGACCAGCTAGGCTCCCGACAGTATGGCGCCCGGCGCGGTGTTTGTCAGCCCTTTGGTTCAGGGTTTGCCAAGCCAGCTGCGGGGGTTGACCGGTTTGCCGTTCTGGCGCACTTCAAAATACACCGCCGGATCTTCCGTGCCTCCGGTGCGCCCGGCCAGGGCAATGGTTTCGCCAGCACCTACCCAGTCCCCGGGGGCGGTGAACAGGCTGCTGCTATGACCATACAATGTCATATATCCGTCGCCGTGGTCGATGATGGTCATCAGACCAAAACCGCGAAGCCAGTTGGCGAAAACGACGCGGCCGTAGTGCACGGCTTTGACCTCGGCTTCTTCCGAGGTGTTCATGATGAGGCCATTACGGCGAAGCTTGCCATCGGCGTAGGTTGCACCGTAGTTACTCACAACCCGGCCCTGGACCGGCCATGGCAGGCGGTTACGCAGTGATTTGAAGGGGCGCGACTCGTTGGGGGCGGGAATGCTGGCAATGGCTTCCTGAACCTCTTCCAGCAGCCGCTCCAGACGTTTGCGGTCTGCCTCCAGATCATCCCGCTCGCCGCGGCGGGTGCGGATGTCGGCATTCAGGGCCGCCAGGGTTTGCTCGCGCTCCTTGCGGGTGTCCGCCAGTTGCTTCTGGCGCTGCTCAAGGTTGCTTTCGGTTTTCGCCAATTCCACCCGGCTGGCCTGGACAGCCGCGCGGGCGGCTTTGAGTTCCTGAAGACTGGCCAGGAAGGCTTCAAGCCGTTCAACGGTATCTTTGCTGAGATATTCGTAGTAGGTCAGGGTGCGGGCGATCATGCCCGGCTCGATTTCATTAAGAAGAACTTTCAGGGCTGGTGCATCGCCTTCCATCCAGGCGGCGCGTATTTGTTTCTTCAGGCTGTCCCGTTGTTTGTCGAGGGTCTCGGCCAGTTCATTTTCCTGCGTCTGCAGTTCGCCAAGCCGTTGCTGCTGTTCATCCGCCCGGGCCCGAAGTTCGCGGCGCTCACGGGTCAGGTCGCTGATTCTGCGTTCGGTGGCAACCAGCTGCTTTTCAAGGTCGGACCGGTTCTTCTCGGCGCTGACCAGCCATTTGTCGATAGTGGCGATACGCTTTTTAAGCGCTTCGACCTGGGCCGGCGTGACCTCCTGCTGGGCGTGCAGTGGCGTGACCCCCAGCATGAGGGCCACTACCAGTATGGCGAGCCGCGTGAACACGTATTCCGGCAGCCGGGTCAGCTGAAATCGACCAGGCTGTGCCCGGACATTTCCTTTGGCTTTTCGTCGCCCATCAGGGCGAGCAAGGTCGGTGCAATATCGCACAGGCTGCCGTCATCCTTGAGAGTGACCTTGCGGTGGCCGGTATAAACCAGCGGCACCGGGCCGATGGTGTGGGAGGTGTGCAGCTGGCCTGAGTTCGGGTCGGTCATCTGCTCACAGTTGCCGTGGTCGGCGGTAATCAGCGCTTCACCGCCCACCTCGTCCAAAGCTTCCACCACCCGCTGCACGCACTGGTCCAGGCACTCAGCGGCTTTGATGGCGGCGTCCAGTTTGCCGGTATGGCCAACCATGTCGCCGTTAGCGTAGTTGCATACGATCAGGTCGTACTTGCCGCTCTTGATGGCTTCGACCAGCTTGTCGGTGACTTCCGGTGCGCTCATTTCCGGCTGCAGGTCGTAGGTGGCGACTTTCGGGGACGGCACCAGAATGCGGTCTTCGCCTTCAAACGGGGTTTCCAGGCCGCCGTTGAAGAAGAAGGTGACGTGGGCGTACTTTTCGGTTTCAGCGATGCGCAACTGGGTCTTGCCAAGCGCGGCCATATATTCACCCAGGCCGTTGCTCAGCTGCTCCGGCGGGTAGGCGCAGGAGGTTTTGATGTCTGCCGCGTACTCGGTCAGCATGACAAAGTCGGCCAGTGCCGGGTGCTTTCGGCGGTCAAAGCCGTCGAAGTCCTGTTCCACGAAGGTGCGGGTCATTTCCCGTGCGCGGTCGGCCCGGAAGTTCATGAACAGTACCGAATCGCCGTCGTTGATGGTGCCTTCCGGCTGGCCTTCGGCGCGAATGTGAGTGGCTTTTACGAACTCGTCGTTTTCGCCCCGCTCATAGGCTTGATCCAGCGCGGTGAGCGGATCTTCAAACGTGAATTCCGCCTCGCCCAACGTCATGGCGTTGTAAGCGGCTTCCACCCGATCCCAGCGGTTGTCGCGGTCCATGGCAAAGTAGCGGCCCACGATAGTCGCCACCCGGCCAACGCCCAGGGCTTTCATTTTGGTTGCGGCTTTTTCCAGGGACGGGCGAGCACTGCGCGGGGGCATGTCGCGGCCGTCCAGGAACGCATGAATGTACACCTCTTTGGCACCACGGGCCGCGGCAACCTCTGCGGCAGCCAGCATATGGTCCTCGTGGCTGTGTACGCCGCCGGGGGACAACAGGCCCATGATGTGAACGGCCTTGCCATTGGCTACGGCTTTATCAATGGCGTTGCACAGGGCGTCGTTGCTCTGGAACTTGCCGTCTTCAAGGTCTTTGTCGATACGCGTCAGGCTTTGATAGACCACCCGGCCGGCACCCAGGTTCATGTGGCCTACTTCGGAGTTGCCCATCTGGCCCTGGGGCAGGCCCACAAACATCCCTGAGGTGTTGATCAGGGTCTTGGGCTGATTCTGCCAGAGCTTGTCCCAGAACGGAGTCTGGGCGTTGGAAATGGCATTGTCTTCAGCCGGGTCCCGGTGGCCCCAGCCGTCGAGAATAATCAGTGCAGTGGGCTTGCGCGTGTCGGTCATCATTTCGTCCGGTTGATTGCGAAAGTAACGGATTTGAAGTGGGTCAGATTGTAACCGTTTTCATTTGCGCAGGCCACGTAAGGGCGCACATCGGTATCATGCATTGGCACTATGGTTTGAGGCTCGGGGCTTGCAGCCTGCCGGCGAAGACGCTTGCCTTCTTTGAGTCGTTACGGGTGTGTATAATCCCGCCAAATCAAATTTTCAGGGTAGTTTCATGGACCGCTTGTTTGAATTCGTAGTCAATCATTACATTCTGGTATCACTGTTCGTGGCATTCCTGGTGGCCATTCTGGTGTTGGAATCCCGGCGGGGTGGCACCAAAATTTCGGCTCAGGGTGCCGTTACTTTGATCAACAAGGATGAGGCGGTAGTGGTGGATATCCGGGATCGCAAGGAGTTTGGCGAAGGTCGCATTACCGGCTCCATCAATATCCCGTTGAACAGCCTCAAGAGCCGCGCCAATGAGTTAAGCAAGTTCAAAGACAAGCAGATTATTGTGGCGGACAAAATGGGCCAGCATTCGGCCATGGCGGTCAAGCAGCTGAATGCTGAGGGCTACGCCAATGTGGTGCGCCTGAATGGAGGTATCACCGATTGGAGAGCCAGCAATCTGCCGCTGGTGAAAAAGTAACAGGGCTTGATCTGATTGCCGATCTGTCGCACTGTTTCACATTACCTGCCGGGACCACGCAGTAGACTGTTTCGGCTCACGTGACCATAACAACGGGCTGTTGCCCTTTTTACCAGAACGAAAGGACTGATCATGGCTGAGAATCAGCAAGCCGCAGGCACCGAAAACCAGAACCAACCCCAGTTTGCCCTTCAGCGCATTTATGTGAAGGACCTGTCTTTTGAGTCCCCGAACGCTCCCCTGGTGTTTCAGGAGCAGTGGAAGCCGCAGGTGAACCTGGATCTGAATACCGCCCACAACAAGATCAGTGATAATCAGTATGAAGTGGTGCTGTCGCTGACCGTGACTGCCAAGGTCGGCGAGAAGGTTGCCTACATCGTTGAGATCCAGCAGGCCGGTGTATTCATGGTGTCTGGCATTGAAGGCCCGCAGCTCGGTCAGATGCTGGGCGCGTACTGCCCGACCATTCTGTTCCCCTACGCCCGCGAAGCCATCGACGGCATCGTCAACAAGGGCAGCTTCCCGGCCCTTATGCTGGCGCCGGTGAACTTTGACGCCATCTACGCCCAGGCGCTGAAGCGCAAGCAGGAAGAGGCGGCAGGTGAGGCCAAGGAAGAGCAGACTCACTAAACGTTTGGTTTTCTGGAAATATGAAAAAACCGGCTGAGGCCGGTTTTTTTGTGCGCGCTTGATATTCATCAATCAAAGGGTTGATATTTTTAATAAACAAAACAATAATCGTTCGCATTACGATTATTGGTGTGTGGTATGTTGAATTCGAAAGCTGATCTCCAGCGGTGGTCGCTGTTCCTTTTGCTTTTGGGAGGTTCCGGTAACACGGTTGCCGAGGCCTTGTACCTGGATGAGCTGGTTGTCACTGGAACAAGAACGGAGCGTCAGTTGCTGGACACTCCTGTGCGCACCGAGGTCGTCACCGCGAAGGAGCTTGAGAGAACTCACGCCCGGAGCATGAAAGAAGCGCTGGAGAACGTGCCCGGGGTTCAGCTGCGGGAGGTTCACGGGAAACCCGGGTATGAGGTTTGGTTGCAGGGAGTTGAGGCTGACCGGGTTCTGGTGCTGATCGATGGTATGCCGATGACGGCGACGACGGGTTCATCCGTTGATGTCAGTCAGTTGGCAGTCCTTGATATCGAGCGTGTCGAAGTAGTCAAGGGAGCTGTGTCTGCTCAATACGGCAGCGCCGGTATCGGTGGGGTGGTCAACATCATTACCCGTCCGCCAGCTTCCGGGTTCTCTGGTCATTTCACCGCTGACGTCGGTACCTATGGCGATCAGAACCCTTCCGGGAGTGACGCCGACCCCGCGCGCTATTCGGCCCGAGCCTCGGTCCAGGGTGGCAATGAACAGCTGGCCCTTCGGTTATCCGCATCACACCAGCATTCCGATGGCATCGACCCGCAGCCAGAGACCTGGGCCCGACCGGGCGATGAATACGACCGAACCGATCTCAGCTTCCGCACCGACTGGTCTCCAAACAGCAACCACCGGCTGAGCGCTGCGGTCGCCCGATTCGAAGAGGAGTCCGGGTCACGGTTTACCGAACGCAACCCGCCTTTTGTTATCAATCAGGGTAAGGATGAAACGGTCACTCGCACCCGCTATACCCTGGCTGGCGACCATGGTCGCAATTCAGATTTGCGTGCCGGTTGGGCCGCTGTCCATGAGACCCTCAACGACGATACCTTGAAATACACGGCCAGCAGTGTCTTTGATGACCGTCGTGCCGAATCTACTCTGTCCCGTTTTTCTGCCCATTTGGGCAAGCCGGTGGGGCTCAGTCATCACTTGCAGGCTGGTGTCGATGTTAACCGCGAAACCCTCAAGCAGACCAAGGACGGCGCTTCCGAGCTGGGTGCTGAGCCTCGCCGACAGCGTGGGAGCCAGGAGGTCTGGGTTCAGGACACCTGGATGCCCACCGCGAATCTTGAGTTGGTGCCCGGCGTCCGTTTCCAGAATGACTCCGATTTCGGAACCCACACCGCCCCGAAGATCAATGCACGCTACGACCTGATCCGGACCGATTCCCTGACCGGCTTCCTCCGAGGTGGCGTTGGCGCCGGATATCGGGTGCCGAATCTCAAGGAGAGACACTTCACTTTTGACCATAGCCAGCTTGGCTACATCGTGCAGGGGACTCCTGATCTGGAGCCGGAGCAATCCGTCAGCTACCAGTTTGGAGGAGGCCTGTCCTGGAACCGGTCTGCATGGCTGGAAGCGAACGCCTTCTTTAATGATATCGAGCAACTGATCCAGACCTCGCCGGATGCCGAGGCTACCGAGGCGCGGAACGACGGAGTTCAGGTTTTCTCCTATGAAAACCTTGCCGAGGCAAGGACCTGGGGATTCGAGACCACGGCTGGCTGGGAACCCTCCGAGCACTGGCGACTCACCGCCGGCTATACCCTGACCAGAACCGAAGACGTGGCAACAGGCGATGAGCTTAATCGCCGCCCAAGGCATCAGGCGCGCCTCGGGCTGGATGGTCCGTTTTGGCTGCCCGGACTGTCCTGGAGTGCAAGGCTTCGGTACCAGAGTGAAGAGTTCGTGAATGCGGCCTCGGGAACCGAGTCCCCGGGGTATACAACGGCCGACCTGAAGCTGAACTACCAGTTCTCCGACCAGCTTCGATTGTTCGCCGGTGCCGAGAACATCACCGGCGAACAGCGTGATTTTTCCAATGCCAATGAAGATTTCAGACCGGTTGCCGGGCGTTTCCTCTACGCCGGGCTGACGGTTTCCTTTGGCCAATGATGCCCGAACACCCGAAAAACATATGAAGGAGACATCCATGGAATTTTTCGATAACAGGCCTCTGGCCGTTGTGCTGGCCACCCTGGCTCTGGCGGCCTGTGGTGGAGGTAGTGACAACTCCATCGCGGAGGACGATACAGATAATGTCAGCAATTTTTCCGAGCAGTTGCTGCCCGCGGCAACGGAGACCGTCTACCTCAATCTGGAAACCGGAGCGATGGTGGAAGACGGTGGCGACTGGCACATTGCCGCCAACCGTTTGAGCTTCAAGGTGAACAGCGGTGCTTCCGGAAGCGGAAGCGTTGTCGGCGCTCTGGCTATTGCCCAGGACGATTTTTACGATGGTAATGGCGACCCCATCGCGAATGTGTTCATCAACGCCACCGCCAACTCAGAGCAGGAGCACCTGCTGGGCATTCTTGAAGAGCCGGCTAGCTGGCAGGAGGATGCCTTTGCCAGTGCATTTGGGGCCTCAGATACCTGGTCTCAATACGATTTCGCCACGGGCGTGATCAGCGAGGCAGACGATGTTGGTTATCTGGTGCGTTCTGCCGAGGGAAATAGCTATGCCCGAATGCGGGTTGTCGACTTCAATTTCCCGACCCGCGAAGGACAAGGTATTGAAGATTTCACACTGGAGTTTGACGTGCAGGCCTCTGGCGCGTCGCAATTCAGTGCCACACCAGTCACTTTCACGCCCCCTGCAGGCTATGACGGCGGCGACGTATGCTTCGATTTTGACTCAGACGCCGTTGTTGATTGTGATACCAGCGACAACTGGGATGTCCAGGTCGGCTTCTCTGGTCGGGACTGGTACCTGAAATCCAACAGCGGTGTGTCTGGCGCTGGTAACGGCGGGGCCTCCGACCCGATGACCTGGAGCGAACTTGCCGCCAATGACAGCGATCCAGGTGTACCCCAGCTCTACAACACGGACTCAACCGGCGGGGTATTCACGGATAACACCTGGTACGCCTACAACCTGACCAACCAACACAAGATCTGGCCCAACTTCCGAACCTTCCTGATCAAGGCTGAGGCTGATGATCCTGAGTCCACGGTCTGGGCGTTGCAGATCGTCGGATACTACGACCAGAACGGAACCAGCGGACAGCCTACGGTGCGTTGGTTGCCGGTGGAACTTCAGCAAGCCGAGGAGTAAGTCATGCAACAGGCAATAACCGATTCAGTAGGTGTGCCGGACAACCTGCCGGCACGATGGGAAGCCATAAGACAACAGGAGCCAAATCTCAGGATCCGCCAGGTCGCAGACCGGCTTGGGGTCAGCGAAATGGAGCTTGTACGGCTCCGGGAGCGTGATGCCGTCGTTCCACTGGTAAATGAGTTTAGTCAGATCCTTGGGGCCCTGGAGCAGGTCGGACCGGTGATGATTCTTGCCCGCAACAACGAGGTAGTTCATGAAGTTACCGGTTGCTTCAGAGACTTCACGGTCGGCGGCTCTGGAGCTATGGGGCTGGCGGTTGGAGAGATTGACATACGGGTGTTTTTCAAACACTGGGCCTGGGGCTACCGGGTACTGGAGCAGGTGCGGTCTGGGCTACGGGAGAGCCTTCAGTTTTTCGACCAGTACGGCACGGCCATTCACAAGATTTATCGAGTGGACACGACCGATGCTGATGCCTGGGAAAAAATGGTTGAACGCTTTACAGCAGCCCGCCAGGAAGCCTTTAAACCGGTAGGCCGGCGAGAGACATTGCAGCGTTCGTCCCCGGAAACCGTGGATGTTGATGCGCTGCGCACCGGCTGGGAGAAACTCAAGGATGTCCATCATTTTGGAGCCCTGTTAAAGCGTGCCGGTGCTGACCGCCTGACAGCGCTCGAGCTGGTGCGTGGTGAGTGGGCCACGGAGCTCCAGTCAGGGGATCAGAATGTGCTGGATCGGTTGCTGGGATTGCTGAGAGACAACCAATGCCCGGCGATGTTCTTTGTCGGCAATCCCGGGATTGTCCAGATCTTTACCGGGGGTGTCACAAATGTTCGCCGCACTGGCCCCTGGATGAACGTACTGGATCCGGGCTTCAATCTGCACGCTAACACCGACGGTATCAAACGCTGGTGGTTGGTACGACGTCCGTCCACCGATGGTCTGATCACCTCTGTGGAAGCTTTCAATGGAGACGGAGAACTGGTTCTGACGGTTTTTGGTGAACGTAAACCCGGCATTCCGGAATCCGAACTCTGGCGTGAACAGGTCGCAACGCTTGAGGCTTTGTCATGAGGCTGCGGTGGCTCCTGTTCATTCTGATTGGATTGTCGCTGGCATCGGGCTCGGTGTTTGCCGAACCGAGCCGTCTGGTGACTGCAGACGGAGCTATCACCGAAATCGTCTATCGCCTTGGGCAGGAGTCGCGCTTGGTTGGAGTGGATACCACCAGCGGTTATCCGGAGCAAACGGCTGAGTTGCCCAAGGTTGGTTATCTGCGCGCTTTGCCTTTCGAGGGTGTTCTGGCACTGAAGCCGGATATGCTGATTACCTCAGAGCAGGCTGCGCCCGCCAGGAATCTTGAGCGCCTCGCGCGCGCCGGGGTTCGGGTTGCGCAACTGTCGTCGCGGTGGACCGCGGAGGCAGCGCTGGAGCGCATATTGTCTGTTGGCGAGCTGCTCGGGGCAACCGAGGAAGCGCGGGCTCTGGTGGCTGGCGTAGAGGCGGATATCCGCCGGATTCTACAGAACACCGGAAACCGTGATTACCAGCCCAGAATTCTGTTCATCCTCGCTGCGGGCAACCACTCGGTCATGTTGGCCGGGTCGGATACTGCAGCGAATGCGCTGGTTGAACTGATCGGGGCCGAAAATGCTGCCCAGGGTATTAAAGGGTACAAACCGGCCAACCGGGAGGCGATTCTTGCTTCCCGCCCCGATGCGGTGGTGATTGCGGAATCCACTCCGGGGCAGTTCGACATTGCGGGGTGGCCAGAGGTTGAGCGCCTTGAAGCATGGCAGTCCGGGCATCGGCTGGTGGCCGACAGTATGTTCCTGCTCGGCTTCGGCCCTCGCTTGCCGGAAGCTATGGCGGCGCTTAACGATGCCTTGCCCGGCCAAAGGGAAATAGCCGCCAATGATCCGTGACCATTCCGGTCGTTTGCCGTTGGCGCCGGCGCTCTTGTTGCTGGGAGCTCTCCTGGCGGTTGCGGCCCTGGCATCGATAGGTAGTGGTGCCTACGACCTTGCACTGATGGATATTCTCAAGGTGGTTGCTGGCCGGGAAGCTTCGGATCCGGTAGCGGCTATGGTTGTGTTGGAAGTCCGGTTACCCCGGTTTCTGCTCGGCTTTCTGGTTGGAGCTGTATTGGGGGTTTCCGGCGCGATCCTACAGGGGCTTTTCCGAAACCCCCTGGCAGATCCTGGCCTGATTGGTGTCTCTGCTGGTGCGTCACTGGCAGCCATTGCCGTTATCGTTCTTGGCGGGACGGCCCTTGGTGGTTGGGTGACCCTGGCGGGACAGTGGGCGTTACCTCTGGCTGCATTTGCCGGCGGCAGTGGCACCGTCATTCTGG
The DNA here is from genome assembly GCF_003007715.1 of Marinobacter shengliensis. Classification (GTDB taxonomy): domain Bacteria; phylum Pseudomonadota; class Gammaproteobacteria; order Pseudomonadales; family Oleiphilaceae; genus Marinobacter; species Marinobacter shengliensis. The sequence goes on from NZ_PXNO01000023.1 coordinate 22,985, forward strand.
CCTGGCGGATTGCCAGTCGTGCTGGCCAGACCGCTGTGGCAACGCTTCTATTGGCGGGTATTGCCATCAACGCAGTGGCGGGCGCAGCAACCGGTTTGCTGACGTTCTACGCAAGCGATGAGGAATTACGATCCCTGACGTTCTGGACAATGGGGAGCCTTGGCCACGCTGCCTGGGACGATCTTGTTTTGGGCGCACCTTTCATGATCCTGGCTTTAATGGCAGCACCCTGGCTGGCCAGACCACTGGACGCGTTTTTGTTGGGCGAATCGGTAGTGGGCCACTTGGGGTATCGAACAGCCACCGTTAAGAAGGTTGCGATACTGGTTGTCGGGCTAGGTGTTGGCGCAGCCGTGGCCGTTAGCGGACTGATCGGCTTTGTCGGATTGGTTGTGCCGCACCTGGTAAGGCAGCTGCTGGGAGCGAGTCATCGAGTGGTGTTGCCAGTCAGTGCGCTGATGGGGGGAACCCTGTTGGTTGCGGCTGATGCCATCGCGCGAGTTGTTGTTGCACCCGCCGAGTTGCCCATCGGGCTGATGATGTCTCTGATCGGAGGTCCGTTTTTTCTGGGTTTGCTCATGCGGAGAAAGGTGATGTGATGGTCCTGGAAATTCAGAACTTGAGTGTATCTCTAGCGGGAACGGAGATTGTCAGCGAAATCAATCTGACGGTGTCTGCTGGTGAAGTATTGATGCTGCTGGGGCCGAATGGTGCGGGTAAGTCAACGCTTATGAAAGCACTGGCTGGAGAATTGCCGTACCGGGGCCGGATCCGACTTGCCGGCCGCGAACTTGGTGGCTGGTGCCCGGGTGAGCTGGCACGCCATCGGGCGATTATGCCTCAGAGTGTTGAGGTTAACTTCCCACTAACGGTGGAGGAAGTGGTGGCCCTTGGTCGTCCGGCCGCAACCCGCCGATGCGCGGATTCCGTGGCAGAAATCCTGATGGAAGCCCTGGAGATCAAGCATTTGCGGCATCGACTGGTGCCGGGATTGTCCGGCGGGGAACAGCAGAGGTTGCAGCTGGCAAGAGTGCTGGGGCAGATATGGGATACCCGACAGGATCGACTGTTATTGCTGGACGAGTGTACGTCGGCGCTGGACCCCGCGCACCAACAGATGGTGTTGGAGCTGGTAGGCGCAATGGCCAGGGAGCACGGGGTGGCCGTGCTGGCCATCGTCCACGACCTCAATCTTGCGGCTCAGTTTGCAGACCGAATGGTGGTCATGAAGTCTGGCCGCTGCTTTCATGAAGGGGGCTCCAGTGAGGTCCTGACGCCGTCACTATTGAAAGCGGTTTACGGCTATCGGACTCGGGTTATTCAACTCCCTGAGGGCTATCCGCTGGTCATTCCCCTTGCCAGCGGGAGTGCTCAGACTGCGCCGTTGAATCCGGTCTGCCGCCAGGCCTCATAAACCACCAGGGCGGCGGTATTGGACAGGTTCAGGCTTCGGCTCTCCGGGCGCATGGGTACCCGCAGCCGATTCTGTTCTGGCAAGGCTTCCCGAACGTCTGCCGGCAGCCCTCGGGTTTCTGGCCCGAACATCAGGTAGTCGCCATCCTGGAAAGCGGCCTCGTGATAATGACGGCTGCCTTTCGTGGTGAGCCCGAACAGTCGCGCAGGCTGCTCGGTTTCCAGAAAGCTGGCGTAATCCGGGTGGATCTTCACGGTGGCGTACTCGCTGTAATCCAGCCCGGCCCTGCGCATCTGTTTGTCCTCCAGGGAAAACCCCAGCGGTTCAATCAGGTGTAGCTGACAGCCGGTGTTGGCGCAGAGCCGGATGATATTGCCGGTATTGGGCGGTATCTCCGGCTCATAGAGTACAACGTGCAGCACCGGGCTTAGCGTTCCACTGCCAGGGCAACGCCCATGCCGCCACCGATGCACAAAGTCGCCAGGCCTTTCTTGGCGTCGCGGCGTGACATTTCGTGCAGCAGGGTAACCAGAATACGGCAGCCGGAAGCGCCGATCGGGTGGCCAATGGCAATGGCGCCGCCATTTACGTTTACTTTATTGGTGTCCCAACCCATGTCCCGGTTAACTGAGATGGCCTGGGCCGCGAAAGCTTCGTTGGCTTCGATCAGGTCCAGCTCTGCGGCCGTCCAGCCGGCCCGCTCAAGGCAGCGCTGGCTGGCGGGAATCGGGCCGGTACCCATGATGGTGGGGTCAACACCAGCATTGGCGTGGGCCTTGATGGTGGCCAGCGGGGTCAGCCCCAGTTCTTTGGCTTTCTCGGCACTGCACACCATCACGGCGGCGGCACCGTCGTTCAGGGATGAAGCGTTGCCCGCGGTCACGGAACCGTCTTTCTTGAACGCCGGGCGCAGTTTGCCAAGGCTGTCTCCGGTCACGCCGTCGCGGGGGCATTCGTCTTTGCTGATCACCAGCGGGTCGCCTTTGCGCTGGGGAATGGTGATCGGAACAATCTGGCCGTCAAAATAGCCGGCGTTCTGGGCCGCTACGGCTTTTTGCTGGGAGGCTGCGGCGAATTCGTCCTGCTCGTCCCGGCTGATACCGTACTTCTCCACGATGTTTTCGGCGGTGATGCCCATGTGATAATCGTTGAAGGCATCCCACAGGCCATCGTTCACCATGGTGTCGACCATGCTCCAGTTGCCCATGCGCTGGCCATTACGGCTGTTGGGCAGAACGTGTGGCGCCTGGCTCATGCTTTCCTGGCCACCAGCGACAATCATCTCGGCATCGCCGCACTGAATGGCTTGCACCGCCATATGAACCGCTTTCAGGCCGGAACCACATACCTTGTTGATGGTGATCGCTGGTGTGGAGCTTGGCAGGCCGGCATTGATGGCTGCCTGGCGGGCAGGGTTCTGACCGCAACCGGCAGTCAGTACCTGGCCCAGGATGACTTCATTGATCTGCTCGCCGGCCACGCCGGTTTCTTCCATAAGCGCCTTGATCACGGCGGAACCGAGTTGGTCGGCCCGCAGGCTGGACAAACCGCCACCGAAGCTGCCAACAGCAGTACGTTTTGCGGCAACAATCACGACATCACGCATGGGAATTCTCCGTTGCAAAGGGCAGGATCAGGACGATGCCTGCCGGCGTGTGAATACAAGATGGCAAGCATTGTAGCGGGAAAGCCTGGCTCGGCCAAAACAACCAAGGTATGGGTTGATTCAGCCTGCCGGGAGTGATTTACATATTCAGGCTACGACCGCCGTCGACGGAGAGAATCTGACCGGTCACAAAGGGGGCATCACACAGCAGGTAGGCGATGGCACCGGCAATGTCGTCGGGGTTGCCGGTACGGGCCAGGGGTGTTTTGTCCAGAATGGCCTGCTGATAAGTTGGATCAATCGCGGCATCGCCCTCTGGCCAGAGGATAGCGCCAGGCGATACACCGTTTACCTTGATCTCTGGGGCATGATCTTTGGCCCAGGATCGGGTGAGGGCGGCCAAGCCCGCTTTGCTGGCGCAGTACAGGGGGTGATCGTTCAGCGGTTTCTCACTGTAGATGTCGATCAGATTTATCACGGCCCCATTGTTCTTCTTCAACTCAGGCAGGCAGTGTTTGAGCAAAAAGAATGGCGCTTTCAGGTTGGCGCCCATGATGGCGTTCCAGTCGTCTTCACCGGAGTCTTCGGTGGTTCTGGGATAGAAGACTGAGGCGTTGTTGACCAGGCCATCCAGCCGCTCCCAATGTTGGCAGGCGGTTTTGGCCAGCCTGGCAACCTGTTCCATGTCTGTCAGGTCTGCCTGTATCGAGGTGGCTGAGTCAGACCGTTCCCGGTTCAGTTTTTCCATCAGTTCGGCCGCTTGGTCCGCCCTCGAACGATAGTGGATGACCACATTCCAGCCCCGGGCGTGCAGGACCTCCGCGGTACGGGCGCCGAGACGGTGGGCGGCGCCGGTGATCAGAACAACAGGAGCTGCCATAAAGAATTCCTCTGGTCAGTTGGTCAATGCCTGTTTGATACGTGCCAGCCGCTCGTTGCGGATTGCATCGCCCAGGGCTTTTCCTTTGTGGCCCTGTTTGATCAGGTCTTGCGGGTTGACCGCTGAGGCGTGTCGTGCGGCCAGGTTGAGCCGGTCAAGTCTGTCTGACTGGCCGGGTTTGACGGCGCAGGCAAGGGTTTCCTGCAAGTGGAGAAAACGCTCCGGGCGGCGCGAGAGGTCGGCTTTCTCCAGCAGCTCCAACGCTTGCTCCGGCGCAAGGGCCTTCGGGCCCTGATCGCCCAGGTGCTCCATATAAAGGCAGACCAGGTGGACCATGTCTTTGCAGTCATTCGGGCTTTTCATGGCTTTTGCGCGAGCGACAGCGGCGGGTTCCGGCACGGCGCACAGCAATGCGGCGAAGCGCTGGGCCGTGTTGCCGTTTTTCCGGTGCACGCAATGCAGTGCCTGAAGCCCGTGCTGGAGAATGCCCGGGCTGGCGAGCTCTGGAATTAGAACCTCAAGGGCGCCAACGTCTTTGAGCACATCGAAAAAGACACCGGGCGCTTTCTCATGCAGTGCTCGCTGAACCTCCTGCCATACGCGCTCCGGGACAAGATCCTCCAGTTCGCCCTCACGGACCATCTGTTGCATCAGGGCCCTGGTTTCGTGGCATACGGTAAAACCCATGGGTTGCAGGCGTGCGGCAAACCGTGCGGTTCTCAGGATGCGCAGGGGGTCTTCCGCAAAGGCTTCGGACACATGACGAAGCTTTTTCTGCTCGAGGTCGCCGTGACCGTGGAAAGGATCGACCAACTCGCCATCTTCGGTTTCTGCCATGGCGTTGATGGTCAGGTCCCGGCGCTTCAGATCCTGCTCCAGGGTGACATCCGGGGCGCTGTATACGGTAAACCCATGGTAGCCCCGGCCCTGCTTGCGTTCGGTGCGGGCCAGGGCGTATTCCTCGCCGGTTTTCGGGTGCAGGAAAACCGGGAAATCGGCCCCTACCTGTTTGAAACCCTTCGCTCGCATTTCATCTGGTGTGCTGCCGACCACCACCCAGTCACGGTCTTTTACCTCAAGGCCGAGCAGTTTGTCCCGAACGGCGCCGCCTACCAGATAGGTTTGCATGGAGCTGGGGTTTCCTTTGGTGTGTGGGTGCAGATCGGTAGATTATCCGGCCACAGTCTGCCGTAGGCAAACCCCAACCTTGACTTTGAGCGGCAAGGACGCGGTGAGGCACAAAAAAAGCCCGGCTTGCGGGGCAGGCCGGGCTCTGGAACTACGGCGATATCAGAAGGAGGTGCCAAGCTCGATCGCGGCACCCACATCAGCGCTGCTGTACAGGGCGCCAATATCCAGACGCGCGCCGAGAACGTTCAGTCCCAGACCAGCGGTGAATTGGGTATCTTCTTCAATACCGTCGTTGTCGCTGTTGCTGGCCAGGTTGTGGCGGATACCGGCGCGCAGCTGGGCGTAGCGCCAGGCGTCGAATTCGGCACCGACCGCCAGCCATTGGGTATCGTCTTCAAAGCCGAAGGCCTTTTTCTTGGTCAGGTCCAGTTCGGCGGTGACTACGTGGTAGTCGCTCTTGTGGGCGATGGCGGCGGTAACCATGGGGTTGAGTTCGAGGGTGCGTTTCTCTTCACCTCGAGCTTGGGCAGAGTCCAGCTCCATGGGTATCAGGTTTCTGGCAACAATGCCCGCATTCCACTCGCGGTTTTCGCCGAAGGCATAGGCGGCACCAATGTCCAGGTTGAAGCCGCTTTTGTCGGTTTCGAACTCGTCACCGTCGAAATCATCGTCGTCAAATCTTGAGACTCGTTCGGTGTATTGGAAGGTTCGGAGTTCGATGTATTTGGGGGTTATGCCTAGCTGAAGCTGCTCGCCGTTATTGAGCTCGAAGGATCTGGCGAAACTCAAACCAACCTCTGCAACTGCAGAGGCAAGGATGCTGCCTCTGGACTCCAGTTCGTCGGTAATGCCAGGTGTCAGGATTCCGGCTTCGACAGCTGCCAATCGGGCGTCATCGTTTTCGCTGTACTCGCCTCGAACTGTTGCGGTTAGGTTGCCGTTCGCCATCACTCCAACCGACAGGCTAGGCCCGGGAAGAGCAACGGCCAACCCGAGACCGGCATTCACTCGGACAGTATCACGGTCGAAATTCTGAAGCTGCTCACGCAGCTTTCCGGCATTATCCTGGGCAGATCCCTGATTCAGGCTGTTGATGGATTGCTCGAGTTCGTCAATTGTGTCCTGAATATCATCAATCTGATCAACAACTTCTTCTTCATCCGCAAATCGTGCATTGACCGAAGGCAGCATCAGGCCGAAATCATCCGCCCAGTCGTGCTGGGGTGCCGCCATCATGGCCGGGTTGGCCAAGGGGGCAGCAGAGGGATGTGCTACGGCGACGCCAGTTCCGCCCATGGCGAAGGAGCGCGCAGACATGGGTGCCTGCGGGCTCGCAAGGGCAGAGGTGGTGGCAATGGAAAGGCTGATGGCCAGGGACAATTTGCAAAGGCGGTTTGTTTTCATGAACAGTCCTGAGTTGTTATATGCAGGTACAAACAATTAAGTACTTGAAAGGTTAGACGAGTTTAATCCGTGAAGCAGCTCACAACGGGTAACGGTTTGTTCCCGAACTGTAAACGAAGGCAGACTGTTGCCGCTTTCCCAAGGGAGAAAGATCGTTGATTTTGAAAAAGCAAGTAACATCATTGGGTTGCTGATGCTGGCGTGATTTTTTCATGGGTACTGCAAAAGTGTTTTCCGGAGACAAGATAATGACACTGCGATGGACTCTCGTGCCTGTTCTGGTTTTTACATTGGCAGCCTGCGCGCCGGTGGGCAGCTATCAGAACAGCTCGCAGGATACCCGTACCGAATTTGAACCCATCACCGTTCGGGTCAGTGGTTTTGGCACCTACCAGGATGTCCGTGAAGACCGCGTAAATCCTCGAAAGCGGTTGATGGCCAGGCGTGCTTCGCAGCTGGATGCCTATCGGAACCTGGCTGAGCGGGTATACGGTACGGTGATTTACGGCAGCTCCACGGTGAATGATTTTGTCGTTAACAATGACAACTTCCGCACCTATGTAGACAGTTATATACGCGGTGCACGGATGGTGGCGGTGAACGAGCACAGCGATGGTGTGATTGAGACAGTGATGGAGCTCAAGCTGGAACCAAGGTTTCGCGAGTGCGTTTCACGGGTGCTGGATGATCAGGTTCGGGATCAATGCATGATCCCCATGCCGCGTCAGAACGACCGGGTAGGGGATGTGGAAACCCGGCGCACCCAATCACTCTATTATCTGGATTAATCCTCTGATGCCCTGGCGGAAGGCGGGAGAAGTATGAAAGCCATTGTCCTATTGTTGCTGTGGGTCTGCTCGGGCGTGGTCAGTGCCGCTGTGCTTGAGGGAGTGGGCCATGCCAATATCCGGGAGAACAATCTGGACCAGGCCCGCGCCGAGGCCCGGCAGGCGGCCATGCGTGATCTCGCTTTGCAGTACGAAGCCAGCGTAAGCACCCAGGATACGCTTGAAAACGGTGAGCTGACCAAGTCCCGAACGCGACTTTCGGCCACGGCCCAGTTACGTAACGCCACCATCGTGGATGAATACCGCAGCGGCAACCTTTTGCGGGTGGTGGTGCGGGCCGAGATGGCGGATGCTTCCGGCACCGAAAGCTGCAAGGCCGGGGAGGCCTCCGGGCTGCGCAAGCGAGTCGCGGTGACAGGCTTTCCGATTGTCCGGCCGCAGCAGGGAGGGAATCCGGGGCTCGATGACGCCGGAGAGAAATTGCCGCAGGCACTGATTGCCCGCCTGCAGTCTCAGGGCAGAATGCAGGTGTTGGGTTCTACCTCGTTGCAACTTTTCAGCGATTTGCCAGACGCTCCGACCTCGCGCCAGAATCTGGCGGCGAATCATCTGACCAATGTGGTCCAACTGGCCCGGGAGCTCGGCGCGCAGTTTGTGGTGTCTGGCGTCATCAGGGATATCGGTGTGGCTGACCCCAATGCCTGGGGCAGTTCCATCGTGAACCGAATGCAGCGGGGGATCGGGCTGGTGGATACCAGTCGCCGGTTTGAAGCAGAAGTGATGGTGTTCGATGGCTTCAGCGGTTCGCCGGTATTTCGTCAGCGGTTTGAAACCTCGGCCCGATGGGACCCAAAAGGTGCCGGCACTGGTGGCTTTGCTTCGGCAGGCTTTGAAAAATCGGAGTGGGGGCAGGCGGTGTCTGGCGTGATTGATGACATGGCGATAGCCGTTAACAATGCGCTGGCGTGCCAACCGTTCATGGCCCGTGTGACCCGTGTTGAGAGCAACCGTGTGACCCTGGCTTCCGGCGCGACGGCCGGGTTACGGCCAGGCGACGAGCTCAATATCTACCGCAGTCAGCGTTATTTCGACTCACTGGACGGCACACCCGAGCTGACGGATGCGAAGGTGTCCATTACTCTGGATAACGTCCACCCGGATTTCAGCACCGGTCGCCTGCCGGTGACCGGTGGCCAGGTGAATATCCAGAGGGACGATATTGCTATAATCTGGTGAGATCAGGCGGCTTCGGCCGCCGCGATGTCCCGGATCTTGCCGACCATCGCCCGCAGGCCGTTACCCCGTGTCGGGGAGATATGGCGGAACAGATCCAGCTGTTCGAATAGTTCATCGATGTCGGTGGCGAGCAATTCCCGGGGTGTTTTGCCGTTCAGGGCCACCAGAATAATGGCTGCCAGACCGCGCACGATGATGGCGTCTGAGTCGATCAGCAGGAAGAGTTTGCCGCTGTCCTCATCGTGATGGTGAACCAGCCACACCTGGCTCTGGCAGCCATGCACGTAATTCTCTTCTGTCCGCTCGTCATCCGGGAACGCCGGCAACTGTTTGCCCAGGTCTACGATGTAGGCGTAGCGCTCTTCCCAGTCGTCCAGAAACTCAAAGGCATCCAGAACGTCTTCCAGGGTGGTTTTGGTGCCCAGGGGGTTGTCGAGGAATTGTTCCTTGCTGGCGGTCATAGCATTCCCAGTTCGAGTTTGGCTTCATCGGTGAGCATATCGTTGTTCCAGGGCGGATCAAAGGTGAGCTCTACCGTTACCTTGTCGACATTGGGGACATGCTCCACCTTGGTTTGCACATCGTTGGTGATGACCGGGCCCATGCCACAGCCCGCGGCGGTGAGGGTCATCCGGATATAAACGTGATTGCCGTGTTCAGTGCCGTTTTCGATCTTGCACTCATAAATCAGGCCCAGATCCACCACGTTGACCGGGATTTCCGGGTCGTAGCAGTTGCGCAGGGCTTCCCACACCTGGTTTTCGTTGATGGTGCCGTCTTCCGGGGTGTCAAAGCTGCTTTCCAGGGGCTGTTTGCCCAGGGCGTCTGCGTCGTGGCCTTCAATACGGGCGAGGTTGCCGTTCACCGCGACGGTAAAGGTGCCGCCAAGGGACTGGGTGATGGTCACGAAGGTGTCCGACGGAATCATGATTTCCGTACCGGAAGGCACCAGCCGGGCTTCCACTTCGCGTTTTGTCAGTACGACTTCGCGTTCTTGCATGCTCTATCAGCCTTTCTAAAGCTCTTTTGGCCACAGACGGCACTGACGAACACGGACTAAAAAAACCTTTATCTTTCCGTCCGTAATGGTCCGTGTCGTCCGTGGCTAATTTGTATTTCAAGCTACCGTAAAACTCTCACCACACCCACACTCCGCGGTAGCGTTGGGGTTGCGGAAGCGGAACAGGGAATTAACGCCCTCAGTAACAAAATCGATTTCAATACCATTCACCAGTGGCAGGTGTTCCTGCTTTACGAACACATCCACACCGTCGATGGTAAAAATACGGTCATCGGATTCCGGGGTTTCTACCCACTGGGTTTCATACTTGAAGCCGGAGCAGCCACTCTTTTTGATGGCCAGGCGAATGCCCTTGGCTTCCGGCTTTTTATCCAGTTGTTTGCGAACGTGTTTGACCGCCGTCGGGGTCATGGTGACGTTCACATCGCTTGGGGTGAAGACTTCGGCTGACATGTTTCCACCTCCTCAGGTAAACAGGCGCTGGATCTTTTGCAGGCCGGTAAACAGTTTCTCGACCTCTTCCAGCGTATTGTAGAACGCAAACGAAGCCCGGGCTGTACCGGGTACTCCGTAGAAATCCATTAATGGCATGGCGCAGTGATGGCCGGTGCGGATGGCAATGCCTTGCTGGTCCAGCAGGGTGCCTATATCGCTTGGGTGCAGGCCCGCAATCTTGAAGGACATTACCGGTACTTTCTGCCTCGCGGTGCCGATAATCTCCATGCCCGGAACCGTCTCTACCAGCTCGTTGGCACGGATAAGCAGGGCATTTTCAGCCGCTTCCATGGCCTGGCGGTCCAGCCCGTCCAGATAGTCTATCGCGGCCGCGAGGCCGACGGCCTCGGCAATTGCCGGGGTGCCAGCTTCAAACTTGTAGGGCAGAATGTTCCAGGTGGTGCGCTCGAACGACACCCGCTCAATCATCTCGCCTCCACCCTGATAAGGGGGCATTTCTTCCAGCAGTTCTGCACGGCCATACAGCACACCGATGCCGGTGGGGCCGAACAGTTTGTGGGACGAAAACACGTAGAAATCGCAACCCAGCGCCTGCACATCCGGCTTGAAGTGGGGCACGGCCTGGGCGCCGTCAATCAGGGTGATCACGCCCTGTTTCTTCGCCTGTTCGATCAGTGGCGCCACCGGGTTTACCGTGCCCAGCACGTTGGATACGTGGGTAAGGGCCAGCACGCGGGTACGCTCGTTCAGCAGGCTGTTGAACGAATCCAGGTCGAGCTCACCTTCGGGGGTCACCTGCACAGGTACCACTTTGGCGCCGGTGCGCTCGGCGATCATCTGCCACGGCACGATGTTGGCGTGGTGTTCCATATGACTGACCAGGATCTCATCGCCGGCTTTCAGGCGCGGAGCCAGGCCATTGGCTACCAGATTAATGGCTTCGGTGGTGCCCCGGGTCCAGATGATCTCTTTGGTGCTGGGGGCGTTCAGGAAGTGCCGCACGATTTCCCGGGCACCTTCAAAAGCCGTTGTGGCGCGGTCTCCCAGGGTATGGGCGCCTCGGTGCACGTTCGAGTGCATTTCCCGGTAATAGCGATCCATGGCATCCAACACCGCCTGCGGCTTCTGGGCCGAAGCGCCGTTGTCCAGATACACCAGCGGCTTCCCGTTGATTTCCTGTGCCAGGATCGGGAAGTCTCGGCGGATGGCTTCTACATCAAACGCCGGGGAGTTGGTGTTCTTTACCACGGACAGGTCAGTCATGCCCTCAGGCCTCCTGAAAGGTTTGCTCAAAGAAATCGTTGAGCCGCGCCTGGGCAGTTTCGCGCACGGCTTCCACCGGAATCTGCTGCACCAGCTCGTTGATAAACGCCATAGTCAACAACACGTTGGCTTGCCGGCGGCCAATGCCGCGGGATACCAGATAGAACACCGAGGTTTCATCCAGCTGGCCAATGGTGGCACCGTGTGCGCACTTGACGTCGTCCGCATAGATCTCCAGTTCCGGCTTTGTATCGATCTCTGCACCGTTAGACAACAGCAGGTTTTTGTTGTTCATATCCGCGTTGGACTTCTGGGCGTCCTGGTGGATATGAATCCGGCCGTTAAAGATGGCGTGGGATTGGTCCGCAGCAATGTTGCGATAGGTCTCTTCGCTGTTGCAGTGGGCGGCCACGTGGTCGATGGAGGTGTGGTTGTCGTAATGCTGTTTGCCTTGGGTAACCACCACACCGTTAAGCTTGGTTTCGGCCCCTTCACCTTCCAGGCGAACCTGCAGGTCGTGCCGACGCAACGGGCCGCCGAAGCCCACGCAGTGGCTTTCGAAACGGGAGCTGCGCTGCTGCAGAACACCGGTGGCGCCAATGTGCTGAACGTTCTCGCCTTCCATGTTCAGGCGAATGCTGGTGATGTTGGCGCCATCAGCCAGGTTGAATTCGGTAACGGTGTTAACCAGGGCACTTGCGTCACCACTGGAAATGTATTCCTCCACCAGCGTCATCTGGCTGTTGGCACCGGCTTCCACGTATATGCGCGGATAGGCCGAACCACTGGCATCGGCAGTGGTTTCGTGGATCACAAACAGCGGCTGGTCGAGCACGGCACCTGGCGCCAGGCGAATAAACAGGCCGTCCTCAAAGCGGGCGCCGTTCACGCGGGCGAACTGTGCCTGATCGTGGTCCAGCGTGCTGCCCAGTTGCAGTGACACCGCCTTGGCATCGTCTTCATCCAGGTCACTGAAGCTTTGGATGATAATGCCGTTCAGGTCTGGGTATTCACTGGCTTCCGGGATCATCACACCGTTGTTGAAAACAACCTTGTAACCCGGCACCGCCAGGCTGTTGCCGCCTTTGCCTTCAGCGGGCAAGGAGATGGCCATATCGTCGGCCAGCTTCAGGTACTTGCTTGAATACTTCCAGTTCTCGGTTTTTCGGGTCGGCAGTGGCATGTCCACCAGTGCGCTGGCCCGTTGTTTACGCAGCGCCAGCAACGGCTCCGGCAAAGATTGCCCGGCCGGGTGCAGGAAGGCGCTGGAAAGCGTGGGTACTGATTTCATTCCGCGACCTCCTGATCAGTTGCTGGTGTCTTCGTCTTTGATGCCCAGCCAGCCGTAACCTTTCTCTTCCAGTTCCAGGGCCAGCTCACGGCCGCCGGACTTGATGATCTTGCCGCCGGCCAGCACGTGCACGTAGTCGGGCACAATGTGGTTCAGCAGGCGCTGGTAGTGGGTCACCATCAAAATGGCGCGATCTTCGGAGCGCAGGGCGTTAACACCATCGGACACCACTTTCAGGGCGTCGATGTCCAGGCCGGAGTCGGTTTCGTCCAGAATGGCCAGTTTCGGCTGGAGCAGCAGCGCCTGCATGATTTCGTTGCGCTTTTTCTCGCCGCCGGAGAAGCCTTCGTTGACGCCACGCTTGAGGAACGCCGGGTCCAGGTCTACCTGTTTGGAGACTTCCTTGGCCAGTTTCATGAATTCCGCGGCGTTCATTTCTTCTTCACCCCGGTGCTTGCGCATGGCGTTCACAGCGGTGCGCAGGAACTGAAGGTTGCTGACGCCGGGGATTTCCACCGGGTACTGGAATGCCAGGAAGATGCCTTCGCGGGCGCGCTCTTCGGTTTCCAGGTCCAGCAGGTTGTCGCCATTGAGGGTGACTTCGCCGCTGGTGACTTCAAATGCGTCGTTGCCTGCCAGAACCTGTGACAGGGTACTCTTACCAGAACCGTTCGGGCCCATGATGGCGTGAACTTCCCCGGCTTTGATCTCCAGGTTGATGCCCTTGAGGATTTCTTTGCCCTCAACGGAGGCGTGCAGGTTTTTGATGCTCAGCATTTGTACGCTTCTCTCTTTTTAACCGTCTGAATTCTTTTCCTGCCCCAAGTATGGGGGAGTCAGCCATCAGGGTGTCCCTTCCGGGATACGCTGTGAATACGTCCCTGTACGCTCGACAAAATCATCCCTGATTTTGACGATCCCGGAAGGGACACCCTGACGGCTTCCGTGATACTTGTGTGTATGCCGTCTCGTTAACCAACGGAGCCTTCAAGGCTGACTTCCAGAAGCTTGCCGGCTTCCACGGCGAACTCCATCGGCAACTCCTTGAACACTTCCTTACAGAAACCGTTCACGATCATGGACACTGCCTGCTCCGGGTCGATACCACGCTGACGGCACAGGAACATCTGCTCGTCGCTTACCTTGGAGGTGGTGGCTTCGTGCTCCACGATGGCCGATTTGTTCTTGCTTTCGATGTACGGGAAGGTGTGGGCGCCGCAGCGGTCGCCGATCAGCAGCGAGTCACACTGGGTAAAGTTACGGGCACCTTCCGCGCCCGGGCCGAATTTTACCAGGCCGCGGTAAGCGTTGGAGCTGCGGCCGGCGGAGATGCCCTTGGAGATGATGGTGCTCTTGGTGTTCTTGCCAAGGTGAATCATCTTGGTGCCGGTGTCGGCCTGCTGGTAGTTGTGGGTGAGGGCGACGGAGTAAAACTCGCCGACGCTGTTCTCACCGCGCAGCACGCAGCTCGGGTATTTCCAGGTGATGGCGGAGCCGGTTTCTACCTGGGTCCAGGAGATCTTGGAGTTCTTGCCGATGCAGGCGCCGCGCTTGGTCACGAAGTTGTAGATGCCGCCTTTGCCGTTTTCGTCGCCCGGGTACCAGTTCTGTACGGTGGAGTATTTGATCTGGGCGTCGTCCAGGGCAACCAGTTCCACCACTGCTGCGTGCAGCTGGTTTTCGTCCCGCATGGGGGCTGTGCAGCCTTCCAGGTAGCTTACGTAGCTGCCTTCTTCGGCGATGATCAGGGTGCGTTCGAACTGGCCGGTGTTGGCGGCGTTAATCCGGAAGTAGGTGGACAGTTCCATGGGGCAGCGGACGCCCTTCGGGATGTATACGAAGGAGCCATCGGAGAACACTGCGGAGTTGAGGGCGGCGAAGTAGTTATCGCCGGCCGGGACCACGCTGCCCAGGTATTTTTTCACCAGTTCCGGATACTTCTGTACCGCTTCTGAGATGGGGCAGAAGATCACGCCGGCTTTTTCCAGCGGTTCTTTGAAGGTGGTGGCCACAGAAACGGAATCGAAAACGGCATCAACCGCAACGCCGGCCAGTTTGGCCCGTTCGTGCAGGGGGATACCCAGTTTTTCGTAGGTGCGCAGCAGCTCCGGATCAACGTCGTCCAGGCTCTGGGGCATGTCTTCTTTCTTCTTGGGCGCCGAGTAGTAGGAGATGGCGTTGTAGTCGACCTTCGGAAAGTCAACGTGGGCCCATTCGGGCTCGTCCATTTCGAGCCAGCGACGGTAGGCTTTCAGGCGCCATTCGAGCATGAATTCCGGTTCCTGTTTGATTTCAGACAGGCGGCGGATTACATCTTCATTGAGGCCGGGTTCGAAGGTGTCGGATTCAATTTCAGTGACGAATCCGTGCTCGTATTCCCGTTTGATCAGCTCTTTCACCTCGTTGTCGGTGGTCGCCATGATCGTCGCTCCGTAATTCTCTCATCTTGGGCATGGTGCCCTGTGTTTCGCCGAGCATACCTTTGGCTGGGTGGTGTCGGCGGATGTCATCTGTTTGCTGGCGTTGCAATGGTCGCTCGTGTCCTTGAGTACGCCCTGCAATCGGTTTTTGGATGACGGGAGAGGGCATTTGGGCCGGTTTCCCGTTGCTTCTGGCGAGCGATTATACAATACCAGAGTATTTTAGTCAGGTATTAAATCGGTTGTGTAGGGATTATACCTTAATCGGCCCTCGGGGCACTAAGGGGGCGGTTATTGCCTTGATAGACTTTGGTTTGTTTTCTGGCCTGGAGTCTGGGCTTTTGTAGCTTTCAGGATTGGTTTGGTCGCCGGGCGGGTACGCCTTCCCAAAACACGCTGTGGATACGTCCGTGTACGCTCTGCTCCGCCATCCCTGGCTCCGCAAGGTTTTGGGAAGGCGTACCCGCCCAGCTCCGGCGACATTGCGCGGACCGCCACTAAGCTCCTCTTTAACTCGCTGGGCTATCAGGGAAAATCTTGGTCAGGTAAGTGAAGTCCAGCTTCTCCGGCAAGTTATCTGGCCTGGGGATTTTAACGATGTGACCGCTGCCCGGGGCGTAGTCCATGGCTTCGCCGTGGCGGTTTTCCATGGTGTCGGCGCTGAAGCGCAGGTTGCCGGCGGGTGTGATGAGTTCGAGTTGGTCGCCGGGGGCGAATTTGTTTTTGACGTCGATGGTGAGCCATCGGTCATCCGCATCGGTAATGGTGCCTACTACCTGCTGGGTGCCGAGGTGGGAGGAGCCCTGTTCGTAGGTCTGGTATTCCTGGGGTACGTGGCGGCGGAGGAAGCCTTCGGTGTAGCCGCGGTTCGAGAGGGCTTCGAGTTCGTTCATCATGTGCATGTCGAAGGGTTTGCCGGCGAGGGCGTCGTTGATGGCCTGGCGGTAGACCTGGGTGGTGCGGGCAACGTAGTAGGTGCTTTTGGTTCGGCCTTCGATTTTCAGGGAGTGGACGCCCATGTTGACCAGTTCGGCGACGTGCTGGACGGCGCGGAGGTCTTTGGAATTCATGATGTAGGTGCCGTGTTCATCCTCGTAGGCGGGGATAAAGCCGCCTGGGCGGTTGGGTTCTTCCAGGAGGATTTCTTTCGGCTCGAAGGTTTCCACGGCGTCGGCGGAGGTGGCGATCAGGTCGCCGGTCTGGTCGTGGCTGTGTTGTACCGGTTTGTAGTTCCAACGGCAGGCGTTGGTGCAGGCGCCCTGGTTGGCGTCGCGGTGGTTCATGTAGCCGGACAGCAGGCAGCGGCCGGAGTAGGCCATGCATAACGCGCCGTGTACGAAGACTTCGAGTTCCATTTCGGGGACTTTTTCACGGATCTCGCGGATTTCGTTCAGGGCCAGTTCCCGGGAAAGGATCACCCGGTTGATGCCCTGACGGCGCCAAAATTCGACGGTGGCCCAGTTGACGGCGTTGGCCTGGACTGAAAGATGGATCGGTTGGTCCGGCCAGTGTTCCCGCACCAGCATGATCAGGCCCGGGTCGGACATGATCAGGGCGTCGGGCTTATGCTCCAGCACTGGCGCCAGGTCTCGCAGGTAGCTGCGCACTTTGTCGTTATGGGGGGCAATGTTGGAGACCAGATAGAACTGTTTGCCAAGTTCGTGAGCCCTTTCAATGCCAGCGCCAAGGGCTGCAATGTCTTTGAAACTGTTGTTCCTTACTCTCAGCGAGTACCGTGGTTGGCCGGCATAGACGGCATCGGCGCCATAGGCGAAGGCGGTTTCAAGGTGTTCGGGGGTGCCGGCGGGCGCGAGCAGTTCCGGGGTGGTCATGGGGGCTCCGGGTGGTTCTGGTAATCAGTGGTTGCAGGAAGGGCATCATGAAAAATGTGGATTTTGCCCTAAACTGAGTGCATCGCCATTGATCTTGCTCAAAGGTCGTATTGATTGATCTCGGCTAACATGTGTACGCTGACAAACTTTCACAGTGGATTAAAACAGAATGGCAGGGGGAATTGGCATGGCATCGGAGCCTCTGGGGCCTGAGGTTTCAAAGCGTTCGTTGAGTAATCGGGTCAGTGTCCTGATCCGGCTTCAGTTGGCGCGTGGCAAGGTGGGTGTGGAGACGGTGGCAGGGCAGCTGAATATGAGCCGCTACACGTTGCACAAGAAGCTGCGGCAAGAGGGGCTGACGTTTGCGTCGCTGCTGGAGCAGGTGCGCCGCGAACAGGCCATCACCTATATGAAGGATAAAACCAAGCCGCTGGTGGAGATTGCCGAACAGCTTGGTTTTTCGGAACTCAGCGCATTCAGCCGGGCTTTCAAGCGCTGGATGGGCACTCCGCCGGCTGAATATCGCTCGCTCAGGCTGTCCTGATCAGACTTTCTTGAAAATCAGGGTGGCGTTGGTGCCGCCGAAGCCGAAGCTGTTGCTCATCACCAGATCCAGGTTCTGGTTGTCCTGGCGTTCCCGAACGATGGGGTAGCCTTCGGCGCCTTCGTCCAGGTTCTGGATGTTGGCAGACGGGGCAATAAAACCTTCCCTTTGCATGATCAGGGTGTAGATGGCTTCGTGCACGCCAGCGGCACCCAGAGCATGGCCGCACAGGGGCTTGGTGGAACTCAGTGGCGGGATCTTGTCGCCAAAGGTGTCCTTCAGAGCTTTCAGCTCGGTGATGTCACCGGCCGGGGTGCTGGTGCCGTGGGTATTGATGTATTTGATCTCACCGCCAGCCTGCGCCATGGCCTGCTTCATGCAGCGAACTGCACCTTCGCCGCTCGGGGCGACCATGTCGGCGCCGTCTGAGGTGGCACCAAAGCCAACCAGTTCCGCGAGAATTGTCGCGCCGCGGGCTTCTGCGTGCTCCAGGGATTCGAGTACCAAAGCACCGCCACCGCCGGAAATAACAAAGCCGTCGCGATCCGCATCGTAGGTGCGTGAGGCCAGTTCCGGGGTGTCGTTGTACTTGGTGGATAGAGCACCCATGGCGTCGAACATCAGGCTCAGGGTCCAGTGAATGTCTTCACCGCCACCGGCGAGCATGACTTCCTGACGACCCAGGGCGATCTGGTCTGCCGCGTGGCCAATGCAGTGGGCACTGGTGGCGCAGGCAGAGGTGATGCCGTAGTTGATGCCGGTAATGCCAAAGGCGGTGGTAATGGAGGCGTTGATCGCGCTACCCATGGTGCGGGGTACCCGATAAGGGCCAACGCGGCGAATGCCTTTGTCGCGATGGGTGTCGATGGCGTCCAGAAGCTCTACGGTAGAGGCACCGCCGGTACCAAACACCGCGCCGGTACTGTTGGCACGAATCTGTTCGTCGGTCAGGCCTGCCTGCTCGATGGCTTCTTTGGCTGACAGGTAGCAATAGCCGGCCGCCGGGGACATAAAGCGCCAGATTTTTCGGTCGATCAGTTCCGACAGGTTCAGGTCGATCTTGCCGGCAACGTGGCTTCGCAAGCCGTTGTCCCTGGCCTCTTCACTGAAGGCAATGCCGGAGCGGGATTCCCGAAGGGACTGGGCTACTTCTTTCTGGTTGGTTCCGAGGCTGGAGACAATCCCCATGCCGGTTACAACAACGCGACGCATCGTGCTAACTCCTAAAAGTCATCAGTAGATGTGAACAGGCCAACCCGAAGGTCTTTGGCGGTGTAGATTTCCCGGCCGTCGACTTCCATACGGGCATCCGCAATTGCCATGGTCAGCTTACGGCGGATGAGGCGTTTGATGTCCAGGCGGTAAGTAACCTTTTTGTTGGTCGGCAACACCTGGCCAAAGAATTTCACTTCGCCGGCACCCAGGGCGCGGCCTTTGCCTTCGCCACCGGTCCAGGCCAGAAAGAACCCTACCAGTTGCCACATGGCGTCCAGGCCCAGGCAGCCAGGCATCACCGGGTCACCCTGAAAATGCACTTTGAAAAACCAGAGGTCCGGATTGATGTCCAGTTCAGCAACCAGGCTACCTTTGCCGAATTCACCGTCGTCTGCCGCAATGTGGGTAATGCGGTCTACCATCAGCATTTCATCGATGGGGAGGCGCATATCGCCAGGGAACAGTTCGCCATGACCACAGCGGATCAGGTCTTCTTTCTCAAAGTGATCAGGATACATATTGCCTGTGTCTCTGTTGCAGAATCATTTCCTCTACTTTAGCGCCTATCGCCAGAAGAGCTATTGACCTTTAGTGGATGATAGCCGGCGTGAAGTTCCCCTTGGTTCACAATTAGTTCGCAAAAATCCTGTTTTGATAGTCATCAAGGTGCTCGCACGGGCGGCTTGCTACTTTGGTCGCGCCTATGGGCTTTGCTTTCAGTTGACAGCCTGGTTACAGAAAACCGGGCTTGTAAAGGGGGTGACAGGATGGATCAGGAAACCATTGATGGCCAGTTAACACCGATGAACGGCCGGATTGCTGCCACGCTTGTGCGGGCTCTTGACCACTCACCGGAAGCAGTGTGGAGGATGCTGACGGATTCTGTCTGCCTGGCCCAGTGGCTGGCGCCAGGAATGTTGGAAGCAAGGCGCGGTGGCCGGGTGCAGCTGGATTTCGGTAACAGTGGCACGCCCATTGACTGCAAGATTACTGCCTGTGAACCAAACCGTTTACTGGCATACTCCTGGAGCGCCGGGGATGCGCCGGAGCGGCCGCTGGAGTGGCGCCTTGAGCCTGAGGAGGGCGGCACACGGCTGACGTTGACCCTGCTGCTGCCAGATGATGAGCTGGTTCCTATTGCCTGTGCCGGGTGGGATGCCCATATGGAAATGCTGATGGCCGCCCTGGAAGGCATCAGCATACATTTCCCGGCGGACCGTTTCCGCCGGGCGCGAGCCCGGTTTGAATCTATTTACCCCTCCCGGCCATCGGCCCTGGGGCTGGCCAACACGCCGGTGTAGCGGACCAGGAAAATGACATAGGCGATCACCCACAGGGCTGTGCTGGTGCCGATGCCGGGGTGCCAGGGGATGACATCAAATGCCGTGACAACTCGAATAACCGCTGCCAGTTGAACCGCCACAAAAGCCAGCACCATACCCTTGGGCAGAACCAATGGGCGGCCGGTGTGGCCGAGGGATACCCGGGCGATTACCCCCAGAATCAGGCAGCCAACAGCGCCGGTTCCTGCCGCGTGGGTCCAGGCATTGCTTGGCCAGCCTGCCAGCAAAGAGCCGGCGAGCAGCAATAGGGCCACCGGTACCCAGAGAATGGACAGGTGCAGTATCCACAGCAGGGGCTCACTGCGTACCAGCCAACCTTTCCAGTTCGCCAGGCGAACCAGCATCAGCACAGCAGCCACCACCGCCAGCATGGCGGTTACCGTTTGCCACCCGGTAATCAGTGAGGCCATCAGCAGGATCATGGAGAACACCGCTGCCATATCCAGGGCTGGAATCATTTTGACAGCCTCGGCGTTGCCGCCTCGCTGGCGAAGCCAGCCGGCGGAGAAGGCAGGTGTAATACGGCCGCCAATGATGCTGATCAGGGCCATGGCCATAATCAGCGCGCCATAGCTGAAGGACATATCCAGCCGGGTCACAAAGCCGATCTGCATCAGCCAGAGCAGCCCCAGTACCACCAGTATCATCACCTGCCGTTTCTGCCGGGCTTTCCAGACGCGCCAGCCGGCATCGATCATCACCAGCGGCAGAAAGGAGAGGTTAACGCCCTGTACCAGCCATTCCGGCAGGTTGCCGCCAAAGGCCAGAAGCAAGCGGCCAGCCAGCCAGACGCCCCAGAGACCCACCAGCAGGGAGCCATGGGTGCGTTCGGTTTGGGTCCAGACACACACTGCCGTCAGCAGAAAGCCAGCGATAGCCGCAGACAGGAAACCGAACAGCATCTCATGCTGATGCCAGAACAGGCCCGGCATAGCCAGGGGCAGCCGCACCGTGCCGGACACCTCCAGCACCCAAAGGGGGATGGCGACAATAGCCAGTACAGTCATGGACAGGAAAAAAATCCGGAACGGGTAACTGAAGAGCTGGCTGACGCTGGCTGAGGCGCGCTCAGGAGAGGCTGGAATGGACTGCATAACTAATCTCCCAAATACATGTATATGCAGTATATGTTAAAGGTGATGGGATTGAGAAACCATACCTGCTTGGGGGTATTTTGCGTACAATGCGAGCATCATTTTGATTAGGAAAGGAATGTTCTATGAGTGCCTACGTATTGCTGAAGATGCTGCATATGGCCACCGCCTACCTGACGATTATTCTGTTCGCCCTGCGGTTGGTTCTTGATGCGGCGGGTCGACCGGGCTGGCGGCAAACCCCGATGCGGTTTATTCCCCACATCAACGACACCATTTTGCTGGTGTCTGCCATCTCCCTGTTGTTTGTGGTCGGTTACATCCACGCCATGCCGGGCTGGCTGATTGCCAAGATCGTGCTGCTGATTGGTTACATTATTGCCGGGGTGTTTGCTCTGAAAACCACCGTGGCCAAACCGGTGCGGATTGTCGCTTCTATTCTGGCCCTGGCCCAGGTGCTCGCGATTCTTCACCTGGCCATGGCCAAACCGTTCTTTGGCTAAAACGCCTATTTCCTCTCGCTGATCTGCCTGGTCAGCTCCTGGAGCTGCTGTTGAACAGCCTGTAGCTGGCGGGCGATCTCGTCTCGCTCGTCGTGGGCTTTCTCGGCTTCCTTGGCGTTCTGCTCTTCGCCCATCACTTCCAGTATTGCCCCGATCATCATGTTCAGAAACACAAACGCCGTCAGGAATATAAAGGTGAGGTAGTAAATCCAGCTTAACGGGTAGACCTCCATTGTGTCGTACATCACGTCAGTCCAGTCTTCAAAGGTCGCGACCCGGAACAGGGTGAGCATGGCGATGGATACATCCCCCCACAAGAACTCGTCAATATCGGCAAAGAACATGGAGCCCATGGCCGCATAGATGTAAAAGATGATGAACATCAGCAGGGCGATGTAGCCCATGCGGGGAATGGCTTTGAGCAGAGAGTTGATCAAAAAACGCAGCTCAGGCACCACCGATACCAGTCGCAGCACCCGGAACACTCTTAGCAGGCGGCCGAGCAGCACCGCTTCGGCGTTATCCAGAGGAATCAGGCTGCCGATCACCACCAGGGTATCAAACAGGTTCCAGCCATCGAACAGGAAGCGTTTCTTGTTCTGGCAGACACCAAAGCGGAACAGGATCTCCACCAGAAAGAACAGGGTGATGGCGTTGTCCAGAACGCTCAGGCTTCGCTCCACCAGTGGCGGGACATCGTAGGTTTTGGCACCGATGGTCAGTGCCGAAAGAATGATGATGGCAATCACCGCGCCCTGAAAGAGTTTGCTGGACTCAATGCGGCGCAGTTGCTCAAAACCGGAAACAGGGCTTAGTTCGGACGACATGGCAAACAAAGGCTCCAGAAAATTCGCGAGGAGCCGGATTCTAAAGCGCCGGGAGGGTATTGGGTAGCCTGAATGTTGATCAGCATTGGCCTGTGAGAGATGTATGCATTTTATAAACAGTGCTTATTTCACATGATCAGAATTATTCATTCGTGCTATGAGGAAAGGGTTTCCATAATCAGGTGACTCACAACAAATACAAGAGAGTGACTTCCCATGGCAGAAAGACCTGAGTTAGCCGGCTGGCGCTGGGGCCCGTTTACCTTCCGCGTGCCGTTCTACCACACCCGGTTATGCTGGTCGGAGTTTCTGCAGGGGCTCTTTGTCTCTGCGGCGACCGGCCTGGCTTTGATACCGGTGATGACAGCCTTCTTCGGTTTGAGTTTTGAGGAGGCGGTTGCGCTTTCCATGATTCATGCCTCCTTGATTGCTTCGGCAGTCATTGTTTTCGGCGAACCCTACGCGGGGGGCTGGATAACGCCGGCGCTGCCGCTGATCCTGGCGTTTGTGATTGGCGGTTACGACGACCCCTCCAGCCGGTTTCAGGCCATGACTGCCCTGAGTCTGGTGTTTGCCTCCCTGGTTCTGATGCTGGGCATTACCGGGTTGGGGCGGCGATTCATTATCTGGTTGCCGGATACCCTGAAAGCCGGGATTATCCTGGGTGCCTCCATTGCCGCACTCAAGCGGGTGTTCGTGGATGATGCCGAGCGTTTCCTGCTGGAGCAGCCAATTGCCACCGGGTTGGCCTGCGCCATCTGTCTGATTTTCACTTTCTCAGTGCCTATGCAAAAGCTCAAGGCTCGAAGCCGGTTCTTCTTCATGCTGGGGGCGTTGGGTTTGTTGCCGGGCTTTCTGGCCGCCGCAATTATCGGGCCGCTGGTAGGTGAGGTGAGCTTTGATATCCAGTGGGGCTTTGTCGTGCCGCCGTTGGGAGAGGCGCTGGCCAAGGCATCGCCACTGGTCAATGGCTGGCCGTCACGAGAGATGATCATCCAGAGTATTCCGCTGGCCCTGATTGCCTATATCATCCTTTTCGGTGACCTGGTCACCGGTAACGAAGTGCTGCGGGAAGGCCTGAAAGTCCGCAAGGACGAGCACATCGACATTAACCTGAACCGTACCCACTTTTCCCTGTCGATTCGCAACGCCATCATGGGCATTGTGGCGCCGTTCTTCCCCACTCAGGG
The DNA here is from genome assembly GCF_003007715.1 of Marinobacter shengliensis. Lineage (GTDB taxonomy): Bacteria > Pseudomonadota > Gammaproteobacteria > Pseudomonadales > Oleiphilaceae > Marinobacter > Marinobacter shengliensis. The sequence continues at coordinate 46,443 of NZ_PXNO01000023.1, forward strand.
CGCCGTGTGGACCGGCGTGCACGTTATCGTGGTCCAGCGCTGGAAGCAGGGGCCCAAGTCCATGAACAGCCTGCACAGTGGGCTGGCGTCTTATTACCTGATGGGCCTGCCGTTTATTTACTTCCTGCTGCCATTGCTGACTGGGCTCAAGCCCCTGCTGGGCGTGGCGTTGTCCCTGACTCTGGTGCTCACCGGCTTTGCCTGTGCCTACATCGCCATGTCGATACCCCGGGATAATGCATCACGGGGCACTGTGGTGCTGATTGGCGCGGCGCTGGCGTTTTTTGAACCCTGGCAAGGCTTGTTGCTGGGTGTAGTGGCTACTCTGGCATTGGTCGGCTGGGACCGGAGCCCTGACCCGATTCCCCACGACGAATGAGGTGGTGCACAGGCTGGATCAGCAATGGCTATCCAGCCTGTTTCAGAATGATCTGCCACTCTTCATCACTGACCGGCATCACCGACAGCCTGCTGCCTTTTTTGACCAGTGGCAGGTTGTCCAGCCCCGGAAGTGATTTCAGCTCATCAAGGGGGATCAGGCGCGGCAGTTTACGCTCAAAAGCCATATCCACCGCCTGCCAGCGGGGTTTCTCCGGCGTGCTTTTGCTGTCGTGGTAGGGCGATTCCGGGTCAAACTGACCAGGGTCTGGGTAAGCGCTCCGGGTGACGGTCACGATGCCGGCAATACCAATGTGCTTGCAGCTTGAGTGATAGATAAACACCTCATCACCCTCCGCCATCTGTGCCATGAAATTGCGCGCCTGGTAGTTGCGCACGCCGTCCCAAGGGATGCTGCTGCCGGACTTGGCGGCAAAGTCGTCAATACTGCATTCCGAAGGCTCGGTTTTTACCAGCCACTTGGCCATGGGTAAGGTCTCTCGTTGTCAGGACTGTGGTGGCGGCTTCACCAGCGGTGCCTCCTGGTGCTGCCGGCTGAGTGGGTAGAACAGTTGCGGCGAGGCCAATTCCGGCAGGTCTGTGCGTTCTTCATGGGCCGCCCACTCGGCCCTTTCAGCCTTGCGAATCGCATAGTGCATCCAGGCCAGGGCAGTGGCGACAATCATGAACATCAGCATGAAACTGCTTTGCCAGATGCCGGTCATGTCGTTCAGCACACCGAACGCCAGTGGCAACAGGAAGCCGCCGATCCCGCCAATCATACCGACCACACCGCCTACCGCGCCAACATGCATAGGGTAGTACACCGGGATGTGTTTATACACGGCCGCCTTGCCCAGGGACATAAAGAACCCGAGCACGAAGGTCAGCACCACGAACACCACAAGAGTGATTTCGAAACTGAAGCGGATGTCGCCCTCAATGCCGTGGATAACGTACTCCGTTGGCGGGTAGCTGAGCAGGAAGGTGCATATCACTGAGGCCGTGAAGGTCCAGTACATCACCCTGCGGGCGCCGTAGCGGTCAGATAGCCAGCCGCCGAGGATGCGGAACAGGGAGGCGGGCACCGTGTACATGGCAGCAATCATGCCGGCGGTCTGGATGTTTAGCCCATAAACCCCAATCAGGTAGTGGGGCAGCCAGAGCGCAAGCGCGACAAAGGCGCCAAACACAAAGAAGTAGTAGAGCGCGAAACGCCAGACCCTGAGCTCTCTCAGTGGTGCCATCTGCTCGGCAAAGGATTTTTGCTCGGCCTTGGCCCGTGCCTGGGCCAGCGGGTCCGTTTTTGCGAACACAATAAAAAACACCCCCATCAGCGCCAGTACCAGGGCGTAGATCTGGGCGGTTTTTTCCCAGCCGAAGGCAACCAGTAAAAAAGGCGCACCAAAATTGGTGACCGCCGACCCCACATTGCCCGCACCAAAAATACCCAGTGCCGTGCCCTGTCTGGCGGGCTCGAACCAGGCAGCGGTGTAGGCGACCCCCACGATAAACGCGCCGCCGGCCAGGCCAACGCCCAAGGCGCCAAGCAGCATCATGGGGTAGGTGGTGGCAAAGGTCAGCAGGTAAACACAGGCTGCCGTCGTCAGCATCAAGATGCCGAATACCCAGCGTCCACCGTAACGGTCTGTCCAGATGCCCAGAAACAGGCGGCTGATAGAGCCGGTCAGAATCGGGGTGGCCATCAACAGGCCAAGCTGGGTGTCGGTCAGGCCCAGCTCTTCGCTGATACGGATGCCGATGATGGAAAAGATGGTCCAGACCGCAAAGCAGAGGGTGAACGCAAAGGTGGATAACCCCAGCGCCCGGTACTGGTCTTTGGGTGTCGGAGTGGTGGTCATGGCCGCTCTCGAACGGTGTGAATGGCTTCCGGTAAACGATATCAAATATGTTGGTTTGGCTTCTGGTGCATTGGAGGTACCTCCTGCTGGGTGCAGTGGTGGTATGGGTTCTGGGGCGATAACGCGGAAGGGGATAGCTGCAGGATTTCTCTGGTGGGGTACCCGCAGAGCCTCTTGATGTACGTCAATTATGGGGCCCGCGCGCTGTGGGGTAATGCGGAGGAAAGTCAAAGTCCTGCCGGATGCCGCCGGCGGCAAATGCCTCGGAGAACCCCATGAACATCATGATTGCCTACGATGGTTCCAGAAACGCCAGGCTGGCCTTGGCCCAGACCATCACCATGTTTCGCGCACTGTCGCCCAGGCTGACCCTGGTGGCGGTGGCAGAAAATCCCCGGGATATCACATCCAGTAACGAAGACCTGTTCCAGGAAGAGGTCAGTGAGCTCAAGGGCCACCTCAAGGAGGCGCTGGAAGTGTGTCAGAGCCAGGGCGTGGAAGCAGAAACCATGCTGCTGGATGGCGATGCCCGCAAGATGCTGCTGTTCGCAGCCGAGAAAAAAGTACGGCCCGACATGCTGGTACTGGCTCGCCACAGCCATGAGCCTGATGGCGGCTTTATCGCCCGTTCCCTGACCTATTTCGTGGACGAACTGGATTACATGACCTTCGGCAGCGTCAGCTCCTTCTTGGCCCGCCGTGTCCAGTGCCCGCTCCTGATTCTTCCCAGCCGCTGAAATGGCCGGGTTTCTGTTCCCCCTTGTTGCTAGCCCCGGAGGCTCAAAATGAAAGTCGCTGACGTTTTCCGCGTCCGCAATCCGGAGATCAGGGCCCTGCACCTGACCTGGATTGCGTTCTTCATTACCTTTTACGTCTGGTTCAACATGGCGCCCCTGGCATCCAGTATGCTCAAAAGCGTCGACTGGTTGACCAAAGACGATCTACGCCTGTTCGCCATCTGTAACGTCGCGTTGACGATTCCTGCCCGAATCATCGTCGGCATGGCTCTGGACCGATTTGGGCCGCGCCGCGTGTTCTCGGTGCTGATGGTGTTGATGGCCATCCCCGCCCTGGTGTTTGCCTTCGGTAACACCATGGCCCAGCTGCTGATCAGCCGTCTGGTGCTGAGCTCCATCGGTGCCAGCTTCGTGGTGGGTATCCACATGACCGCCATGTGGTTCAAGCCCAAGGACATCGGCTTTGCCGAAGGCTTCTACGCCGGCTGGGGCAACTTCGGCTCTGCGGCTGCGGCGATGTCTTTGCCGACCATCGCCATCACCATGTACGGTGGCGATGATGGCTGGCGCTGGGCGATTGCCCAGAGTGCCATTGTGATGGCCGGTTACGGCATCTGGTACTGGTTTGCCATTACCGATGGCCCGGAAGGCACCGTGCACCGCAAGCCACGCAAGGCGTCTGCCATGGAAGTCAGTAGCTGGGGAGACCTGGTCAAGCTGATTCTGTGGACTATTCCGCTGATTGGCGTGCTGGCCATTCTGGTGTGGCGCATCCAGAATCTTGGCTATCTGAGCCCGACCGCAGCCGCAATCTGCTACGCCGTGATCTTCGCTATTGTTTGCTATCAGATTATCCAGATTCTGCGGGTGAACATTCCGATCCTGAAGAAAGGTGTTCCGGAAGACGACAAATACCCGTTCAGCAGCGTGGCTGCCCTGAACAGCACCTATTTCGCCAACTTTGGTGCCGAGCTGGCGGTGGTCTCCATGCTACCGATGTTCTTCGAGGAAACCTGGAGCCTGAGTGCCACTGCGGCGGGTCTGATCGCGGCTTCCTTTGCCTTCGTTAACCTGCTGGCGCGCCCGATGGGTGGTCTGGTGTCTGACCGTATGGGCAACCGCCGGTTTGTCATGCTCAGCTATATGTTTGGTATTGGTCTGGGCTTTGCGCTGATGGGGCTGCTCAACTCCAACTGGCCGCTGATCATCGCCGTGGGAATCACCGTATTCACCTCGTTTTTCGTGCAGGGTGCAGAAGGCGCCACCTTTGGCATCATCCCGTCCATCAAGCGCCGGCTGACTGGCCAGATTTCCGGTATGGCCGGGGCCTACGGTAACGTCGGGGCGGTGGTCTACCTCACCATCTTCACCTTCGTAACACCGTCTCAGTTCTTCTTCATTATCTCTGCCGGGGCGTTCATCAGCTGGGTGCTGTGTATCCTCTGGCTGCAGGAGCCTGAAAGCGCGTTTTCTGATGAGTACCATGTATCTTCTGTGGATCTCCAGATTGAAGAGGAAGAGCGCCAGAGAGCGGCACTGCTTGGGGCGAAGTAATGCCTTAAAGCTCGAGCAATCCAAGCCCGCCACGGAGCAATCCTGGCGGGCTTTTTTGTACTTGTGATAAACGGATGGTCAGGGTTTTTCGAGCGACCCTGCATTTTGATCAACGGTTGGATGGACTGGATGTGGTGATGGTCTGCCATGCTTTCCAGAGGGCGGTGCGACTGCGCTGGTTGTGTGTTTTTGAGGTGTGTAGGGGGTGATAGGGGGTGGTTTTGCGATGCTGCAGGCGCTCGTCAGAGGCTTCAGGTGGGCGTTGTTGGTCCGGGTGCCAGCGTTTGACGGCAGGATGTCTGGGCACAAAAAAGCCGGCCCTTGTGGGGCCGGCAAACAGAGGTCTAACGCGTTGGTTGGTGCAATTACGGGTTTTTGATGTAGGCGTTCTTGCGCAGGTAGAACCACCAGTTAACCACCAGGCATACAGCATAGAACACGGCGAATCCGTACATGGCGACCTCGGGTGTGCCGGCCTTGATTTGCTGACCCATCACAATCGGAGCAATGAACGCACCGTAGGCGGCAACCGCTGAGGTCCAGCCCAGAACCGGGCCCTTCTGTTGTTGATTGAAGATAAAGCCAATGCTGCGGAAGGTAGAGCCGTTACCGATGCCGGAGGCGGCAAACAGCAGGATGAAAAGACCCAGGAACAACGGGAAGTACCCGTTGGGATCCGTTGAGTTGTAGGCCAGCATCATCACATAGCCGGTAGCAACGGACGCGACCACCATGATCATGGAGATGATCTGGGTAACAATGGAACCGCCCATCTTGTCAGAAATCCAGCCGCCAACCGGGCGAATCAGGGCGCCAACAAAGGGGCCCATCCACGCCCAGGTAAGAGCACTCGGACCGTCGGGATTGCTTACCCGGGTAACCGTGCCGTCGGCGGCCACTTCCATCATGTTGCCAAAAATAATGCTGATAGACAGCGGCAAGGCGGCGGAGAAACCGATGAATGAGCCGAACGTCAGGATATACAGCACCGTCATGGACCAGGTGTGCTTGTTGCTGAAGATGGCGAACTGGTTTTTGATGTTGGGCTTGATGTCGCCCGGAATCAGGCGCAGAAGCACCACAGTGAGAACGATGGTCAGGGGCAAGGCGACCCACATGCTCATGATCGACAGCGCCCAGACGCCAACGATGGACGCCAGGATACCAACGCCATACAGCCCGAGAATCTTGCCGAACGCGGAAATGGGGGAGCCTGGATTCGGAGTGACAACTTTCAGGTTGTTCATGCCAAACCAGCCGGCAAAGGCGAGTGGGATCAGGAAGACCAGCCAGATGAAGCCTGCGTTCTGAATCCAGGTTTCGGTACCTGCCTCAATACGGCCGATCAGGGTACCGCTGGCGCTTTGAAGTTCCAGCGGCCCGCCGGCGAGGGCACCGAAGACGCCAACTGTCATCACCAGCGGAATCAGGATTTGCATGGTGGTTACGCCGAAGTTACCCAGGCCGGCATTCATGCCCAGGCCATAACCTTGCTTGCTCTTCGGGTAGAACGAGCTGATGTTGCTCATGGAACAGGCAAAGTTACCACCACCGATACCGGACAGCAGTGCCAGTGCCTGGAATACGATGAACGGAGTGTCCGGATTCATCAGGGCGACACCGGTACCGAAAGCCGGAATCATCAGCAGTGCGGTGGTCAGGAAGATGGTGTTACGGCCGCCGGCGATCTTGATCATGAACGAGGCGGGAATACGTAGGGTAGCCCCTGCAAGGCCGGCCACTGCCGTTAACTGGAAAAGCTGATCCGTAGAGAATGAAAAGCCCAGGTTGGCCATCTGGGTGGTAATCATGCCCCACATCAGCCAGATGGCGAAGCCCATCAATAGGCTGGGTATGGATATCCACAGGTTGCGGGAGGCAACTTTCTTGCCTTCCCGTTCCCAGAATTCCTCATTCTCGACATCCCAGTGTTCAATGTCTGCGTTGGTTTTTGCCATGGTGTTTGCTCCTTGGTGACAACATGCCGGAGCCACGGTCGTCGTGGTTTACGGACTATGAGCCCATTGTGCAAACGAAGCCGCAGAACCATTCTTGATAAATATCAGTGAAAAATTCGGGTGCCTTGAGCTAGCCAGGCGGTGCTCAGTGCGCTTTGCTCAAGTAGTCAATAAATTTATTTAAAACAGTGCCTTATATGGGTGGTACTTCGTCGGTGGTAGGTGGAGAGCGAAACGGTGCAGTAGAGGTAGCCAATGATTTCCAGGCTTTACAGGGCGCGATTTGAGGAACTTTTGCTGAGCAGGAACAGCGCCAGTAACTGGCTGGCCAAACCGGCAAAGACCAGAGCCCAGACGCCACTGGCCAGCCAGAGCAAACTGGATTGAGAGTACGGCGCGTCACCAGTGAGATAGCGGCTAATAGCAGCAATGGCCATGGCACTCGCCAGTACCAGCACCTGCCAGGCCGGAGGGAAGGTGCGGCAAGCCCGTTGCCAGGCCAGCCGCAGCATGACACTGCCAGATAAAGTACCGAGGGCGCCAATAGTGATCAGGTGCAGGGCCGGCACCAATGATTGGCCCGTAAACAGGTGAACCCCTGTGGCCCCGGCTCCCGCAGCCAGCCAGAGGTAGCCGAGAGCCAGGACCAGAAGATCCTGCCTGTCGGTGCAACGCCAGAGCTTCCAGCGGACCGTTCGGACAATGATCAGGGTGGCGGCTAGCAACAGGAGGGCACCGGATATCAGGCGGGTGCCAGAAAAAGGCAGACAAATCATTACGAGGGGCAGCACAATCAGCAAAGCGCCCTCAATCCGAGGCTGAACCCTGGCTTCCAGGGGGATGCCCCGTTTCTCCAGGGTGCCAGCCACCGCCGGCGCGATGATTCGGCCCCCCATAAACGTCATCAGCAACATCAGGCCCAGAATGGCGACTTCCATCAGGCTTCTTTTGGTCAGCACCGCAGGTATCCAATCCGTCAGGGCATAGGCCAGCGCCAGCAGGCACAGAGCCAGGATCAGCGGTCCGGCAATTTTGTTGCGCCATTTTTTGGCAGCCTGAAAGCGCGGCACTACCTGCCAGGCCAGCAGCAGGGCAAAGGCCGGGCTGAGCAGCTGACTGAGTAGCCACTCCGGAGCCAGCAGCCAACTGAACCGGGCAGCAAGCCAAAGGCCAAACAGGGGCGCAAGTAGTCTCCAGGGTTGCGGGCCGAGGGTATAACCGGCAATCAGCGCCAGGGCAAAGCCAAAAATCAGTTCGTGCCCATGGCCGGCACCCAACAGGCCCGGTGGCCAGCCGGTTCCGGACAAGACTGAAAAAAGCGACAGCGGTACAACCAGGGCTGCCCATAATGCGGCAGCAGGAAAGAAAAGCCAGAAAGCATGCATCGGCTTGTGTCTTTGATAAGCATTCATGCGGTGTGCGTCTAATGGGCATTGGAGAACGGTTGTGCCGGTAGCTTAACCCTGGTTGGCACTTCCGGAAGATGATCCAGGTCATGAGTCTGACTATGCCCGGCGATGATTTGGGTATTAACTGTTATTAAAATCGTTCAGGACATGAGGGGTGCCATGAACATAACCCAGCTTCTGAGTTTGCCATTCTCCGGTAACGGAGTTTGGCAGGATTTGAAACGACTGGACCTGTCTGTGCCTTTTCTGGCGTGGGTAATTGTTGTTCCGATGTCGTTTTTGCCCCCGGTGTTGCTGTACTACGCCGGTACCCATTATGGCGACAGCTTCATCAGTGGATTTGCCGAAAAAGAGTGGCGCTTTATTACAACGATTCTGTTTTTGGCGGAGTTGCTCACCTTTTTCGTGATGGGGTGGTTGATCCGGTCGGTTCTTCATGGCCACAAGCTTGATATCGAGTATCAGGATGCCTACCTGTTGGCGGCCATAGCGCCTTTGCCTCTGTGGTTGTCTTCCCTGGCACTACTGGTGCCAGTGTTGGCGGTTAGTGTTGTGGCGGTGATGGCTGGACTAGTTTTGTCCTGTGCCCTTGTTTATCAGGGCGTACGCTCGCTCTGCCATCGTAGTGACAATGATGTGGTCACCATGTCAGCTACCTACACAATCATGGCGGCGTCTCTGCTGGCCTGGGGGATTCTGATGGCACTCATCTGGGCATTCTGACCAAGGCGCAGCCGAGCCTGAACCTGTTCAGACGGTGTGGGGCAGAACACCGAAATAGATGGCGCTGAAATGGCAGGCACTGCCGCCGATGACAAACAGGTGCCAGATGGCGTGCATGTAGGGAATACGGTCAGCCAGATAGAACGCCACGCCGGCGGTGTAGACAATGCCCCCGGCGATGGTCAGGTAGAGGGCGGTTTCGCTCAGGTTGGCGACCAGATCGGATGAGGCGAAGATGATCAGCCAGCCCATGGCCACGTAAATGCCCACCCTGGCCAGCTTGAATCGGTTCTTGAAGATTACTTTCAGCACCACCCCGGTCAGCGCCAGGGACCAGATGACTGCAAATAAAGTCCAGCCGGTGGTGCCGCGCAGATTGACCAACAGGAAAGGTGTGTAGGTGCCAGCGATCAACAGAAAGATGGCGCAGTGATCCAGGGTTTTGAATGCGGTTTTCAGTTTCGGATGGCGGGTGCCGTGGTAAAGCGCAGAGGCCATATACAGCAGAATCAGGGAGGCCCCGAACACGCTGAAGCTGACAATCTTCCAGACATCCCCCATCTGGCTGGCGCCCACTATCAGGGCGACAGTTCCGATAACGCTGAGAACAGCGCCAAGGCCGTGGGTAGCGCTGTTAATCCATTCCTCGATGCGGTTGTGGAGGGATTCTGCGGTGGTCTGGGCCTGGTTCATAGGGATATTCATCTGCGGTTGTCTGTACGAACGGAAAGTATAATGCAGCTCAGCGTACACGTGTACGCAAATAAATGCTATGAACATCCTGTGACCATGTTCAGAAAAACTGAATGACCTGTCGGAAATCTTCCGTTTTCACCATTTGCCCCGGCCCGTTACGCTGTGATCATTCATAGCGAACAAGGAGATTATCCGATGGCAAAAGTACTGGTTCTTTATTATTCAATGTATGGTCACATGGAAACCATGGCAAACACCGTGGCTGAGGGTGCAAAAAGCGTTTCAGGTGCTGATGTGGTGGTAAAGCGGGTGCCGGAGACCATGGCAGACCAGGCGTTCCTGAACGCCGGCGGCAAGGCCGATCAGGCAGCCCCGGTGGCCACTCCGACCGAGCTGGCGGACTATGACGCGATCATTTTTGGCACCCCGACCCGGTTCGGCAATATGGCCGGTCAGATGCGCACCTTCCTGGACCAGACCGGCGGCTTGTGGGCCGAAGGCAAGCTGCACGGCAAAGTGGCGAGTGTGTTTACCTCAACCGGCACCGGTGGCGGGCAGGAGCACACGATCAGCTCCTTCTGGACCACGCTGGCGCACCACGGCATGGTGATCGTGCCGCTGGGTTACGGCATTCCCGACTTTTTCGATATCTCCGAAGTCAATGGCGGCACGCCCTATGGCGCCTCCACCATTGCTGGTGGTGATGGTTCACGCCAGCCCAGTGAAAAAGAACTCAACATTGCCCGCTATCAGGGCAAGCATGTGGCGGAGCTGGCAGTAAAGCTGCGTGGCTGATTAACGGATTTGTGATTCGTTAAACGCGAACAAGGGCAGGGGGTGACCTCTGCCCTTGTTGTTTCTGGCGTTTTTTTGCGGCGCGATCAGAACCGATAGTTCACTTGGGCCGCCAGGTTGTGCAGTGTGCCTTCACTGGTGCCGATAGCCCGATGATTGCTGCCCGCCGGGTTCTCCACCGCGGTTACATCACCCTCAGTGATTCGAATCCAGGAGTAGGCCAGATCAACCGACAGGTTGTCCCACCACTGATAGCTGGCCCCCAGGCCGACGATGTAGCGGTCGTTATCCGGTCCCCTCGGGGTGCGGAAATCCGAGTTGCGCAGGGGGCTCTGGTCAAAGCTGGCGCCGGTCCTGAGGGTCAGGCGGTCATCCCAGGCATAGCTTGCACCAACGCCGAAACGGTAACTGTCCTCAAATTCCAGAGGCTGAACCAGATCTCGCCGGCGCACATCGTCACCGCTTTCGGTAATGTCTGAGCCACCCCGGGCAGAGGTGTCTACGTACGATAAACGCAGTTCGTCATACACACTCCAGTTGGTGTAGGTGACGCTGCCCATTACCGCAATTCGATCGGTCCACTGATGGAAGGCGCTCAGCGTCAGTACATCGGGCAGGGTGATGGTGGATTCCAGGTCGCCGCCCAGGGCGCCACGCTCATCGAACGCGGAGGCAACGGCATCCCGGGCATCCTCCTCGGTGATGTTGGCGAAGCCCTGAACCGTCTGTACCAGGCGTTCCCGGAACTCCGGGTCAAACACTTCTTTACGCGTGGCCTGGCCGGTGGCCACGTGCTCGGTGCGGCTGCGGTAATTCAGCCCGAAGCGGGTCCGGTCGCTGTATTCCCACAACAGGCCAAAGCTCAGGCCGAAGGCCATGCTGTCGATTTCAATGTCGTTCTCGATATCGAACTGGGAGCCAATGCGGGCGACGGCATCTTCCGCCGTGGCGCGGGCCGCGGCTTCGCCTTCCTGTTCCCGAACCCGATCCACCAGGGCTTCCGCTACCAGATAACCGGTATCAATCTGGTTGGTGAGTTTTGCGTCGTACATCTGGATGAAACCACCAAAACCAACCGTCACCGTGTCGGTAGCGCGGAACGCGAACACTGGATTGATGTTCACCGTAGTCTGGGAGGTTTCCTCGGAGTGATAGCGCCCAGCCCAACCTGCGGGGAAATCACTGCCCGAGGCGAAGGGTGCATAGATGCCGACGCCCACAGCAGCATCGTCACTGATCCGGTGCGCCAGGTACAGGTGGGGCGCGATGGAGACTTCCTTACTGGTGGCGTTGCCCGGACCACTGACCGGTGTTGGATCCAGGCCGTAGGGCAGCTCGATTTTTTCCCGCTGCACGCGCACGTTGTAGTTCAGGTCAGCGTAGATGGCGCTGACGCCCAGACTGGTCTGGGTGCCGCTCAAGCGCAGCAGGCCTGCGGGGTTGTGGGCAACCACCGAAGCGTCTTCCAGCAGGGCCGCAGTGCCGGCAAAGGCATGGCCTGTTTCCTTGGTGCCGTGCTGGGTCAGCTCCAGACCGGCGCCGTGTGCAGTCGATGAAGCAGCCATGATGGCTACGGGCAGCCATGCCCGCAGCGGAGTGTTTGCAGAAAACATAATACTGTCCTGTTAACGGGTCACAGACGAACGTCGATAAATTCTTCGATAACGGTGAGTTCAGATGGGGTGCTGAAGAAATCCGCCACCTGCATCTGCATTTCAAAGTGGACTTCCTCTCCGTTTGGCAGCGCCACGGTGGCATCGGGTTCATCGCTGCGAGGGTCGTCTACCAGGGTGTCTGGCAACAGTGGCGAGGAGTGAGCGCCGAAACGGAAAGGCACGGCAATTTGCAGATCCGGCGGCGTGGTGCCGTCGCTCCGGGTTGATGGGGTAACCTTGCCATTATTCAGGTTGCCCTGGCGGACGAACTCCAGCCCCATGGCATTGGCCAGGGGGGTGCTGCCGGCAAGCGGTGCGTTCTGGCCAACCGATGGTGGCAACACCAGGTCAGACGGGCTGGCCTCGCTGCCATCATTGCCGACTACCTGCGAGAGATATACCGGGCGGGCGAAACTCTCTCCATTGGCATCCACCGGGTTGGCGATGGCCTGTGCGTGATTGAGCGGGTCCACCGAATCAATGGCGGCCTGCACCACCGCAAAGAATCGGAAGTAGTCCTCGGTGCCCGGAAACACGCCGGATTCCGCCAAGCCTGAAGCCAGTTGTGGCCCGATGGTGTCAGAGGCCGCCAGGGTCTCCATGATGCCGCCGGTGGGGGTCAACATGGCAACGGAACGAATGTCCGGGTCCTGGGCCAGGAAGGGTGCGGCAACGATGTTGCCCACGGAATGGCCGAGGAAGTGGAGTTCGTCGAAGTTGACGTGTTCGAAGAGCTTGATTGAGAAGCGGCTCGAACTGCAGGTTTTGGTCAGCCCGAAATCGTCGAATACACCGTCAGCCGTGCCGCACTGGCTAATTTGATTACTGCGAATGTAATGGACAAGGGAAACCAGATCCAGGCCGCCCTGGCGCAAGGTATCGCGCTGGGTAAGCGGCTGGGATGGATTCAGGAAGTGGGCGCCGGAGCGGTCAATCACACCATCGGCGGTGTCCTCTTCACCACCCGTCAGGTCCAGATAATAAGTGCGCTCGATTTTCAGGGGAATGATGTTTCGCGCCGCGTTTAAGTCAGAGTTAAAGAGTTGGTCGTTGAGATTGGCTGCATGCAGATCCAACCGGCTGTCGCCTTCTGGCAACTGGTTGCGTACCAGACCGTGCAGGGGCATGTCGATGGCAATCACTGCGAAACCTTTGCGGGCCAGCTCGGAGGCAATGGCCAGGGCGTTGGTTCTGTCCTGCTGGATGGCGTGTTGGAATATCACCAGGGGGTAACCACCCTCAGGGCGCGCCGGCACTCCGGACGCGTCTGGGTCTGGTACAGCAAGCACAATAGGAACCGTGTTCCAACCGGATAATTGAGGTACCTGGGCATTCGCTCCATCGGTGAGTCCTCTCGCTTCGTCGGTGTTGCAGCTACCGGCGTCGCAGGTCCACTTTGTCGACAGCACAACGTCGTCTGCGGTTGGGGTGTTGCCCCAGATATCGGTATTTTGGGGCGTTGCGATAAACGAGGGCAGTTTAATCGTGCCCGGGAAGATAATCGCTTTGTCGCCCGGTGCCTTTGGTGCGTCGCGTCCCGGGAGCGAACTGATGGTCAGAAAACAGATCGCGGTTTCACACTTCACGTCACCGTCAATTGGGGCTGGGAAACCGTTGTTTTTGATCGCCTTCGCCAGCTCAAGGAAGGTGTCATCCTGCTGTTGGGTGGTTACACCCCAGCCCAGCAACAGGTCATCCCGGCTTAGATCAAAGCGGCTGTCGGTCACCACCGGAGCAATAGCCGGGTTGGTGGTGCACTGCAACAGGGCTGGGTCGGACCGGTCCGGGCTGTCGCACTGGTCCAGCAGATTGGTGCCTTTGGCAATGGACCATTGCAACGGGCTGCCAACCAACGCGCCGTCAGGGTCCAGCACGCCTTTGGTAATGACGGCGGTATAGCTGGTGCCCTTGTCCAGGGCGCGGGTGGGAACGATCAACAGCTCGCGGGCTTCCGCGTTGAACTGCACATGGTACTCCGCGCCTGGCTCCAGCTCACGGTCTACGGCGGTGGGTTGAACCCGCTCCGGGTAGGTGGTGCTGGTTGTGGTCATCCGGAACACACGAACGGTATCGCCAGCCTGCAGGCTGGCGGCATCTACATCACCGGTGAAGGTGACGCGCCAGGGTGCGATGGTGGAGAAACCATCCAGCTCGTTCAGGCCCTGGACCAGTGCCGCGGAAGAGGCCTCCGGGTCTGCTACCGGGGCGTTGATGGTGCCGTCTTTTGGGGCATTGGCATCTGCCTCAAACAGCAGATTGGTGGGAAACGGCAGAACCTGGTTGGCTGGGTCGAAGGCCACGTTCACTGTGGAAAACGCGCGCCCATCCTGACCTTCGGAACCGTTGCCGGCGCCTGTGGCATCGTTAGAGGTGGCTTCACCTCCTGTGCTCAGGCACCCGGCCAGCATGATGGCAATGGAACTTGCCAGTACTCCTTTTATCGAAGCAACCGGCAGACGACTTGACTGCAACTTCATTGTGCAACACCCCTGTTACGACTTTTCGTATTTGTTTACGGAACGGAACAGGATGTTACGTATGTGGCGGAGAGGTTTATTGGCCTGATCAGCAAAGGGCCGCGTCAGAATGGCATAATTTGCGCGTTGACGGGTCTCAGGCCCTTGGCATGGCGGTCATTGGGCGATTTTGTGCGTGATGTCTCAAATTGGCCGGTTCAAGACTTCGCTGCGGTTTTGAGTCGGGAGAAAGTGGCGGGTACAACACCAAGCCATGAGGCAAGCTGGTTGTCTGGCACCCGCTTGATCAACTCCGGGTACTCATCCACCAGCAGCGCGTAGCGCTCTTTGGCAGACATAGTGTGTTTGCGATATTCCCGCATGCTGGTGAGCTCTGCCATTTCCTCTGTGAGCACCAGGGCAAATCTGGCCCACAATCCGTCGCCGTGGCTCTGAATAGCTGACCGGAAAGCCGCGAAATCGGCAACCCAAACGGTGGCGGGCAGCACGCTGGTAAGGCACAGAGTATTGCGCACGGTGCGGCTGCGCCCGAACACTGGCCAGATCAGGTCGCCTTCGGTGAAGAAGTGATGAATGGCCACTTTGCCGGTCGGGGATTCCCTGAACAGTCGGAGGATGCCGTACTGGATGAGGTACACGTTGGCCCAGGGGCGGTCGTGTTTTTCCAGTGGTGTTTCGGCGTCGATGCGTTTCTGGTGGAACAGGCGGGCCAGGTCGCTGAGGAACAGGGCTTCGGGGGTGTCCTGTTTTTCATTCAGGCAGATCCCGAACGCATGGCTCAGGCCATTTAACAAGGCCACTTCCGCCGGGGCTGCGTCGTAGCGGATTATCTCGTTGGTTTCATCCCCCAGCAAGCAGGGTGCGGAGGCCATGGGTGGCCTGAAACTGCTGTTCATAATCTAACCTTCGCGACATTGGCGTAGGTCAATTATCCTACCATAAAACAAACATCCAAAATGACTTAAATCATTAAGGATATTTGACTGAATCGATAAGCTGTCAGATTTGGAGCAAGCCACAGGTGGGGATCCTCCTCCCGAAACACGCTCCTGCGGCACATCCATGTGGCGCTTGGGCTCCGCCATTCATGGCTCCGCACAGTTTCGGGAGGAGGATCCCCACCTGCGGCCCAAGCATCGCAGTGGTCCCGACATCACTGCTCAGTGGCTGGTCCCTTCTTCGTAATTAATCTTGTTCCACACGTTGTACTTGCCGGAGGGCTTCTTCATGGGAATGCGCTTCTCTTCCTCCAGCGTGTCGGCGTCGTAAACAATGATGGCGCCGTCGTCGTCCCAGATGCTTAGTAGTAGTTTCTCACCATGGCGGTCGAATTCCACGTGGGCGGCGACTTTGCCGGGTTCCGGTTGCAGGGTTTTGACGATTTCCAGGGTTTGTTTGTCGATGATGTGGACCTTGTCGGCGTTGGGGCCGAAGAATACGTCGGCCCAGGCGTAGCGGGAGTTTTCATGGCTGCGCATGAAGAAACCGGGGCCTTCGGTGTCCAGGGTTTTGATCACGTCCCAGGTGTCCATGTCGATGATGGAGATGGCGCCGGCCCGGAAGTGGGGGGTGGCCATTACGCGGCGGCCTTCGTGTTCCCAGGTGATGCCGGAGCCCAGGTGGGGCATGCCCGGTAGTGGCAGTTCGGCGGTCGTTTTACCGGTATTCAGATCGATCACCACGCCGTGTTTGCCGTCGCGGGCGGCGCCGATGAGGTGCTGGTAGCCAGGGTCGAAGAAGAAGTCGTCCAGCAGGGTGTCGGTGGTCATCCGGCGGACTTTGGCCTTGCGGTTTTCAACGGTGATTTCCCACGCTTCCGGAATGTCTTTCAGGGCGGCGATGAAGCTGCCGCGTGGTGGCGCGGTGTAGACGGCGCTGACCCGGGAGGTTTCACCGGCGTCGTTGTCGACGGGGATGAGATCCAGCATGTCCAGATTGGCGGCATCAAACAATACCAGGGTGTGAGGAAGGTAGTTGGCGGCCATCACGTAGTTGCCGTCAGCCGAGACAGCGATGTTGCGCATGTTGATGCCGGCGCGGACTTCCGCCACCACTTTCAGGTTGTAGATGTCGTATTTGGTGATCCAGCCATCCCGTGAACCAAAGTACACATAGCGGCCATCCGGGCTGTATTTGGGGCCGCCGTGCAAGGCAAAGCGGCTGGGGAAGCGGTGAATCGGTTCCATGCTGTCGCCATCCAGCAGGGTGACGTGGTGGTCGCCGATTTCTACTACCAGGAACAGGTTCATCAGGTCGGCTTCGAATACCGGGTCGTCGGGTAAGGCGCCTTCAGGGTGGATAACCTCCCGGCTATTGCGGATTTCGGCTTCGCCCCATTTCAGTGGGTGTGTTGGCGCCTGGTACATGAACTCAGTCAGTGCCGAGATCTGCGGGTCAGTCAGGATACTTTCGTAACCGATCATCTGGGTGGCGGGCCGACCTTTGCGGATGACTTTTTCGGCGTCTGCCTTTTTCAGCCGGGACAGATTATCCGGCAACAGGGCCGGGCCCATGCCACCCAAGCGGTCGGTGCCATGGCAGGCGGCGCAGTGCTGCAGGTACAGGGTGTCTGTATCCAAGGTTTCGCTGGCCGCCGGGCCTGCTATCAGTGCGGTGGCAATCACCAGTGCTTTGGTCAGTTGAATGCGCGCTTTGTTGAGGTTCACCAGCAACGGCTCCCGGTCCAGATTGTTCAGAATAAGGTGTTCAGGCCGGCCGACGGGCGACGGTTGCCGCCGGGCCGGTCAGGGCGCTGTTCCAGCCGGCTTGTGCCGGGCGGGCCAGTTTTTCCGCCAGCTGTACCACTTCCCCTACGATAATCAGCGTGGGTGGTTGGAAGTCTTCCCGGGCAATGGTCTCCACCAGGTTGTCCAGGGTGGTGACGGTCATGTGCTGAAGCGGAGTCGTACCCCGTTCTACCAGGGCCACCGGGCACTGCCCGGACAGGCCGTGGGCGGTCAGTTCCCGGACAATGGTGGGGGCGTTGTGCAACCCCATGTAAAACACCCGGGTTTGGCCCGGCGCAGCCAGTACCTGCCAGTTGAGCTCCAGGCTATGGTCGGCCTTGCGGTGGCCAGTGACAAAGGTCACGCTCTGGGAATAGTCCCGGTGGGTCAGGGGGATGCCACAGTAAGAGGCGCAACCAGCGGCAGAGGTAATGCCGGGCACAACCTGGAAGTCGATGTCGTTCTCCACCAGGAACTCGGCCTCTTCGCCCCCGCGGCCGAAGATGTAGGGGTCGCCACCTTTCAGGCGAACCACCCGGCGCTGTTTCATGGCCAGTTGTACCAGCAGTTCGTTGGTTTCTTCCTGGGGCACGTAGTGGCAACCACTGGCCTTGCCCACATGGATGCGTTCGGCCCGGGGGTTGACCAGTTCCATGATCTGGGGTGAGACCAGCCGGTCGTAGACGATGGCATCTGCCTGTTGGATCAGCATCAGGGCCCGCAGGGTCAGCAGTCCCGGATCACCGGGGCCGGCGCCGACAATGGCCACTTCGCCCGCCCGCAAGGGTTGTTCCGCCAGCTGGAATTCCACCAGGCATTTTTTCCGTGGATGTGTGTTCATGGCGTGTTCCTTACAGGTTGTGAACCGGGATTTCGACAATCGGGGCGGCCACTCTTCGTGGCAGGTCTCCAACCACACCAATTTCGTCATTGGTGAGGTAGCAGCCGGGGTCTTCTTCCCAGAAGTCGCCGGACACGTTATAGGCCCGTACCCGGGTGTTACCGTTGCAGATGTTCAGGTATTTGCAGTCTGCGCAGCGGCCCTTCACCGGGCGCGGGTGCTGGCGGAAGCCTTGCATCAGCGGGTCGGTGGTTTCAGACCAGATTTTTGAGAACGGGGTCTGGCGCACGTTGCCCAGGTTGTGGTCCCACCAGAAGGTGTCCGGGTGTACCACGCCCAGGTTGTCGATATTGGAAATGTTCACGCCGGAGGAGTTACCACCCCAGTTGGTCAGCCGCTGAGTGAGGGCGCCTACCTGGTCCGGGTAGTGTTCCTTGGCCCACTCGATCAGGAAGGGACCGTCGGCGTCGTTGTTGCCGGTGACGTATTCCCGCTCGATGCCGCGCTTGAGTTCGTCGTGGCAGTGGTTGAACAGCAGGTTCATGGCGTCGCGGGTCATGTCGTACCAGGCGTCGCGCTTCTTGTTGCGGCCGCCGCGGCCGGAGTAGTTCAGGTGCGACAGGTAGAATTTGTCGATCTGGTGCTCGTCGAGCATCTCCAGCATGGCCGGCAGTTCCGGGTAGTTGTCCTGGGTCAGGGTGAAGCGCAGGCCTACCTTGATGCCAGCCTGCTTGCACAGGGCCACGGCGTTCATGGATTCCCTGAAGGCACCCTTTTTCTGGCGGAATTCGTCGTGGGTGGCCTCCAGACCATCGATGCTGATGCCCACATAGTCGAAACCCACGTCTTTGATCTTGCCAATGTTGTCTTCGGTAATCAGGGTGCCGTTGGTGGACAAGCCTACATAGAACCCCATGTCCTTTGCGCGGTGGGAGATGTCGAAAATATCCGGGCGCATCAGGGGCTCACCGCCAGAGAGAATCAGCACGGGCACCCCAAACGCTTTGAGGTCGTCCATCACGGCGTAGACTTCCCGGGTGCTAAGCTCGCCCTTGAAATCGATATCGGCAGAGATCGAGTAGCAGTGTTTGCAGGTGAGGTTACAGCGGCGGATCAGGTTCCAGATCACCACCGGGCCACTGGGCTTGGGCAGTGTGCGCACCGGTGCCGGGTTCATCAGACTCTTGATATAGCGGGTCATGCGAAACATGGTGTTGCTCCCTATTTCCTCAGCCGCAATCCGGTTTTTTTCAGGATGGCGGAGCTGTAGAGAATGGTGTGGCCCGAACAGCTTGCCCCGAGTAGTTCCCGAATCTGCTGTGCCTTGTTTTCCACTTCATCCCGGCTGGTGCCGTGAACCATGGCAAACAGGTTATAGCTCCAGTAAGGCAGGTGCCTGGGGCGCCGGTAGCAGTGGCTGACAAACGGCAACTCGCCCACTTTCTTACCGAGTTCAGTGATGGCCTCGTCGCGGACATCCGATACGGTCATGCCGTTGAAACGGTATCCGAGTTTGTAATGGTCTGGCACAGCTGCCACCCGGCGAATAATTCCGGTTTCCTGCATACGCTGGAATCGGGCAAGCACTTCGTCGGCGGGCATAGCGAGCTGGTGCCCGAGTTCGGCCCAGGGGTCGGGCACCAGAGGCAGCCCGCCCTGGGTGGCGAGGATCAGTTCCCGATCCCGGTCACAGAGTTGGTGATCAGATCGGGAAGTGGAGGTGGACATGGAATTCCTGCTCCTTGGGCATGTTGTAAACCGGGTAGCCGGTGAGGTCTTCAATCTGGCTGATGATGTCGGCAATCGCTTCCGGAGTTTCGGTGGCCAGTACAAACCATATATTCAGCTGATGCTCCCGGCGGTAGTTGTGGGCCACTTCGTCAAAGCGGTTTACCTGCTCCGTTACCCGTTCAAAGTCCTGTTCGGGAATGCGCATGGCGGCGAGGGTCAGGCCGCCCCCCATTTCGCCGGCGTGGAACATGGGGCCAAAGCGGGTCAGGGTGCCGTTGGCGAGCAGAGCCTTGAGGTGGTCCAGCAAGTCCTGTTCGGTGATGCCGATTTCCTCGGCCACATCTTTATAGGGCGTTCTGGTTAACGGCAGCCCTGTTTGCAGGCGGTTGATGATTGCCCGCTCGACCGGTGTGAAATCCGAGGCTTCGATACGGCTGCGTTGCTCAGCGGTCGCTGACATAGCGTCCTCCGCGCTGGAGGTAGGCTTTGTTGCTGAACAGCACGGCATGGGGGATGCCTTCCAGCCCGTGCTCGAGAACAAGCTGTTCGAGCTGGCTTTGAACTCGGTTTCGGTCAATGCCGTGAATCATGCAAAACAGGTTGTAGGGCCAGTCTGGCAGGCGCCGTGGGCGCTGATAGCACAGGGTAACGACCGGTGAGGCGGCCAGGGCTTTGCCCAGTTCGGATACCCGTTCGTCTGATACATTCCAGACGGCCATGGCATTGGCGCGGTACCCCAGGGTGCGGTGTTTCACTACAAGGCCAAGGCGTTTGATCAGTCCTTGTTGCTGCCATTGGCTGACGGCCAGCATAACTTGCTGTTCGGTCAGGCCGGTGCGCTCGGCCAGGGTCAGGTAAGGCCTTGGGGTCAGTGGCAGACCGTTTTCCAGTTGCTCCCGGAGCCGGAGTAAGCCCCAAGCGCTGATGGACTGGGTGTCAAACAGGTAGTTCTGATCCTGGCGGGTGGCGGGCAGATTCATGGCAGCGCCTCCCAGTCGATATCGAAGCCAAGATCAATGTGATAACCCTCAACCATTGGAAGTCTTAGCATGGGTAGCTTCAAATGGTGTTCCAGTTCGTCCAGACGCTCTTCCAGAATGTCGCCATTGGGTGCTGTCATCACGAACCAGAGATTGTAGGTGTGCTCCCGGGCATAGTTGTGGTTTACCCCCGGGGCACGGTTGATCCGGGCGGCCACCAGATCCATCTGTTCATCGGGTGCCGCCACGGCAGCCAGCAGGCTGGCGCCCGCCTGGCTGTGCTCGAACACCGGTCCAACCCGGCTGAGTATCTGCTGTTCCTGCAGGGCAGACAGTCTTTCGATAACCTCTTCTTCAGTCAGGCCCAGTGCTCGGGCCATGTCCTCGTAGGGGCGTTCACTGACGGGCAGGTCACGCTGGTACCTGTCGATCAGTTGTCTGTCTGCCATGTCCAGTCTCATCAGATAGCTCCTCCGGGCCGGGGCCGGGATCAGTACACGTCGTGCTGCGTGTTGTAGACGTTGAACTTGCCAGTCGGGGTGACCAGGCGCTCGTCGTCGATGACTTTCTTCAGCTTGCGGGTCTTGTCATCCACCACCACGATGGCGGATTTCTTGTCCTGGGTATTCCAGACAGAGAACCACACCTCGTCACCCTTCACGTTGTACTCAGGCTGAACCACCCGCTTTGGTCCTTCACCCAGATTTGCCCATTCGGCAATGGGCAGCACTTCGTAGCCGGCATCAAAGTTGTTGATGTCAAACACCGCCACGCTCTGGCTGATGCTTTCCAGCGGGTGCAGGGCGGTATCTACCCACAGGTTCTTGGACTTGGGATGGGTTTTCACGAACAGGGAACCACCGCCCTGGCCATTGACCGTGCGAACCACTTTCCAGGCTTTGTCTGGATGGTTTTTCGGGTCGGTGCCGATCAGTTGAATGGTCGGGTCACCCAGGTGTGACGTCGCCCAGACAGGGCCATGCTCGGGATCCACGAAGTTGGCGCCGCGGCCCGGGTGAGGGATCTTGCCAACGTCCACGATGGCCTCAAGGTTACGGTCCTGGGCATCCACAACGGCGATCTTGTCGGAGTTGTTGGCGGCGGTCAGGAAGTAACGCATGCTGGCGTCCCAGCCTCCGTCGTGCAGGTACTTGGCTGCATCGATAGAGGTGATGGTCATGTTGTCCAGGTCTTCGTAGTTGGCCAGCAGGATCTTGCCGGTTTCCTTAACGTTGATAATGAACTCCGGATGCGCGTGGGAGGCCACGATAGCGGCAACACGGGGTTCCGGATGGTATTCCTGGTCGCCCACGGTCATCCCCCGGGTGCCCACAATCTTCTTGGGCTCGAGGGTTTCACCGTCCATGATCACGAACTGGGGTGGCCAGTAGGTGCCTGCGATGGCGTATTTGTCTTCCCAGCCCTTGAACTTGGAGGTTTCAACCGAGCGAGCTTCCATACCTACCTTGATCTTGGCGACGGTTTCCGGCTCTTTCATCCACAGGTCGATCATATTCACCAGGGCGTCACGGCCGATCACGAACAGGTAGCGGCCTGAAGCACCCATACGGGAAATGTGTACCGCATAACCGGTCTTGATGATCTTGGCGATTTCATGGGTGTCGCCATCGATCAGGGCAATCTCGCCGGCATCACGCAGGGTCACGCTGAACAGGTTTTCCAGGTTCAGTTTGTTCATCTGCTTGGTGGGGCGTTTCTCGGGCGGGATCACCACCTCCCAGGTGGCTTTCATATCGGCCAGACCGAACTCCGGGGGCTGCGGAGGCTCATGCATGATGTACTTGGCCATCAGCTCCACGGTCTCTTCGTCGAAGTCACCGGAGGTAAGCCAGTTCGGCATGCCAGCTGGGGAGCCGAAGCTGATCAGGGCTTTCAGGTAATCCATGCCCCGTTCCTGGGTGATATCGGTGGTCAGCGGCTTGCCGGTCGCACCCTTACGCAGAACGCCGTGGCAGCCGGCGCAGCGCTCAAAGTAGATCTGCTTTGCGCGGGCGAACTCTTCGTCGGTCAGGTCAGGCGCGCCAGGGGTGCGGACGACTTTGGCAGACGCGGCATCGATTGAGCTTGGGGTGCCTTCGTAGGCTACGGCGGATTCATCAACATTCTTGTGTGGCTGAGCCTGCGCCGTCATCACGCCCATAGACGTAATGGCCACGGCAAAGGCCAGAGGTTTGATCATCATGTCGGTCACTCTCATCAGGTTCTCTCCTTGGTATTCAAGAGTGCTTACTAGGTTTCTCCTGTTGGTGTTTCTGAACATTGATTAATGTCACGGGGTTACATCTTTTCAAGAGAGTACCCCTAGGTGGGTATGCCCAAAGATCTCTGGCCTGGAAGTAAAAATTTAATCAATATCAAGGTTAAGAAGTTGGGTGTTCCTCAGCATGGAATCTCAGGCAGGGGAGGCGGTGAAATGAGTATCTTGTGGCCATCAAAGGCGAAGCGCTCAGTGCTCGTGATGTTTATGACTTCAGCGCTACCCGTGCTTGCCGGGCAGCCGGCAGAACAGGAAGTGCTAGCCAATTTTGTGATTCAGGATTGCGGTTCCTGCCACGGCCTGACAATGCGTGGAGGCCTGGGGCCACCATTGCGCCCGGACGATCTGGCCATGCTGCCAGAAGCCGCGATTGCAGCCATCATCCGAGAAGGGGTACCCGGTACGGCTATGCCACCGTGGAAGGCCCTGCTAACGGATGACGAGATTGACTGGATCAGCGAGCAGCTGAAGTCCGGTGCTTTACTGAGTGACTGACGAAGCGCGAAACCGCCCCTTCGTCACTAACCAAGGAACTGCCATGAAAGCATTGTTTCGTTTAGCGCTCCCGCTGCTGATGTTGGCCTTGCTGACGGGCTGCCAGTCTGCGGCCTCCACACCGGCTGACAATCTGCGGGGCACTGGTGACCTGGGCCTGATCATTGAGCGTGCCACTGGTTCCGTGCTGGTCATTGATCATTCGGAATATGAGATTCTCGGCCGGGTTGAGGGGCTGGGTGATTTGTCCCATGCCTCGGTGGTGTATTCCCGTGATGCCCGCTATGGCTATGTGTTCGGTCGCGATGGTGGGCTCACCAAGGTCGACCTGCTGACCCAGACCATCGCCAACCGGGTGATCCAGTCTGGCAACAGCATCGGCGGCGCCATTTCCCAGGATGGCCGTTATGTGGCGGTGTCCAATTACGAGCCTGGTGGCGTGAACATCTTTGACAGTCGCACCCTGGAAAACGTGCTGATGCTGCCGGCAACCTACACCAATGCCAGCGGAGAGCAGGCCCAGTCCAAAACCGTAGGGTTGGTGGACGCACCGGGCAATCAGTTCGTTTTCAGTCTGTTTGAAGCCGGCGAAATCTGGACGGTGGATATGGTGTCACAACCCCCGGCAGTGTCTCGCCACCCGGCCGGTAAGCAGCCCTACGATGCCTTGATCACCCCGGATGGCCGTTACTACATTGCCGGCCTGTTTGGTGAAGACGGCTTGTCCATGATGGACCTGTGGGCACCGGAGAACGGTGTGCAAAGCATTCTGCCGGATTACGGCAAGGGCGAGCAGCGCCTGCCGGTATACAAGATGCCTCACCTGGAAGGCTGGGCCATCGCCGATGGCCATGCGTTTGTGCCGGCGGTTGGTCGCCATGAAGTGCTGGTGGCGACGATGGATGACTGGAGCATGGTGCAGCGCATACCGGTACAAGGACAGCCCGTGTTTGTGATGGCCAGCCCGGACAACCGGCAGATCTGGGTCAGCTTCGCCCATCCGAATAATGACGTGGTGCAGGTCATTGACTCCCGCACAAGGGAGATCATCCGGGATCTCGAGCCGGGCAAGTCTGTGCTGCATATGGAATTCACACCCCGCGGTGAAGAGGTCTGGGTGTCGTCCCGGGACAGCGATCGGATAACCGTCTACAGCACCCGCACGCTGGAGGCCGTTGCCACCCTGCCGGCCCGCAAGCCGTCGGGTATTTTCTTTACCAGTCGGGCCCATGCGCTGGGGCTTTGATTCTCCCGAATCCACGCAAGAAAAGGATAGTGCTCCATGACTTTCTACCAGCCAGTAGGCAATGAAGTGGAACTGTTCAGCGCCGCAGCCGATAACGGCTTACCGGTTTTGATTAAAGGCCCGACGGGCTGCGGTAAAACACGCTTTGTCCGTTACATGGCCGAAAAACTGGGCCGGCCGGTGTACACCGTCGCTTGCCATGACGACCTGACCGCCTCGGACCTGGTGGGCCGACATCTGATTGGCCCGGACGGCACCTACTGGCAGGACGGCCCCCTGACCCGGGCGGTGCGTGAAGGTGGCATCTGCTACCTTGATGAAGTGGTGGAGGCCCGAAAAGACACCACCGTGGTGTTGCACCCGCTGGCCGATGATCGCCGGGAACTGCCCATCGAACGCACCGGCGAACTGCTGCAGGCGGCGCCCGGATTCATGCTGGTGGTGTCCTACAACCCGGGCTACCAGAGCCTGCTCAAGGGTATGAAGCCGAGCACCCGGCAGCGGTTTGTGTCCATGAGTTTTGATTATCCGAAGCCGGAGACTGAGCAGACGATTGTGCAGGAAGAGGCCGGCTGTGACGCTGATCTGGCGAAGCAGCTGGTGAGCCTGGCGGCTTCTTTGCGCAAGCTGAAAGACCACGACCTGGAGGAGGCGGCGTCGACCCGGTTGTTGATTCACACTGCCTATCTGATCCGCTCCGGCGTGCCGGCTGTTGAAGCCTGCCGCGCTGGTCTTATCGAGCCGTTGTCGGACGACGCGGTGACTGTCAATGCACTCATGGAGGTGGTGTATGCCTTATTCGGCCAGTCAGAAGAGTGAAACCCCGGGGGCGGTGGCCCCGGTGATCTGGTACCTGCTGAATTTGCTGGCGTTGCCGGTGATTGGTTTTCTAGTGTTGCTTTCGATTGCGATGAAGTCTGGAGACGATAATCCGATACGCCGGGCCCACAGCAAGGCGGGTGTCTATATGTCCATACTGGGCGCCGTGCTGATCAGCTCTGGCGTCCTGATTGCCTGGCTGATACACGGCAATACCGGCAGCTTCTGGACCTTCGCCATCGTCTGGGCCATCGTTCTTCACACATCGTTTGTACTTTGGGGGATGATTGCTTTGGCGCAGGCTATTGGTGATAAGCCGCCTTATTTTCCACGGCGCCTGTTGTGAGATTCTGATTTATGCGGTGGGCCATGCTGGGTAGGGCTTTCCAAAACACGCTGTGAATACATCCGTGTACGCTCTGCTCCGCCATCCATGGCTCCGCAAGGTTTTGGAAAGCCCTACCCAGCCCGGCCTTCGGACTGCGTCAGGGAGTTCCGCGTACTCACAGCGTGTTTTGGAAAGCCTCCCCCACCGGCCTGTGGCTTACTCAACATAGGTAATTCAGGCAACAAAATGAATCCCCGCAAGCACCGCAACAACCACAACCGCCCAGCCCTGCGACGCCAATCGCCAGCCGAAGGGTGCGTGTTTCATTTCCATAAAGTGATCGACCAGTAACAGCGCTTTAACCAGCACCAGCACAAACACCAGCCAGATAAGACCCGTGATATCCGCCCCCATCTGCATGGCAATCACCGGTGCCATGGTGCAAAGCATCAGAATGATGTAAACCGCGAACATGGTTTGGTCTCCTTACGCCAACACGTACAACATGGGGAACAGCACCAGCCAAACCAGGTCGACCATGTGCCAGTAGGAGGCGCCGGATTCCATGCCGTTCATGTCGTCGCCGTTGTATTCTCCCTTTTTTACTTTCACCGCCAATACCACCAGGACGATCTGGCCCAGAACCACGTGCATGAAGTGGAAGAAGGTGAGGAAGAAATAGAACATGAAAAACGTGTCGGTGCCCAGGTTGTAGCCGTTGCTGTACAAGTCGGCATACTCCCAGAGTTTGCCGAAGGTGTAGACACAGGAGGCGGCGATGCCGGCCCACAGCAGCCCGGTTACGCCGGGTTTGCGGTCTCGCAGACGATGAACGGACAGGGCCACCAGGTAGCTGGCGGTGATCAGGCCGATGGTGTTGATCAGGCCGGTCCAGGGGTGCAGGGCTTCTTTGCCGGCGGCGAAGGTGGCCGGGTCGAGGCTGCGGGCGACGCCGTAGCCGATGAACAGAATGCCGAACACGGCCAGTTCCGCGAAGATGAAGAACCACACGGCGAGGTCGCCGGGCAGGTGCGGTGATCGGGCGGCCTGACTGTCAGCCATCACATCCTCCGTTATCGGGTCAGGTTCAGGTACAGCTTGGGCAGCTGTGCGGGCAGTTGGGTCGGGTCTTTGATGACCACGTAGTTGGTGCTGCCGAACACGTAGGGCAGGTACTCGTTGGCCTCTTCGTCAATGGTGACGCAGAACGGGGTCAGGCCGGCTTTGTGGGCTTCCTGTACGGCCATTCGGGTGTCTTCCACGCCATATCGACCTTCGTACAGGTCCAGGTCGTTGGGTTTACCGTCGGTCAGCAACAGCAGGATCTTCTGGTGTTCTGGTCTTGCCTGCAGCAGTTTGGTGGACTGGCGGATAGCGGCACCCATTCGGGTGTAATAACCCGGCTCCAGGGCCTGTATGCGGCCCCGGCTGGTGTCGTTGTAGGGTTCATCAAAGCTTTTGATGTGATGGAAGCGGATGTGGTCCCGTCGCCGTGAGGAGAACGCAAACAGTGCAAAAGGATCACGGCTGGCGGTGAGGGCTTCGCTGAGTAATTGCAGGCCATCCCGGGCGATGTCGATCACCCGTTGATTGTTGTTGATGTAGGTGTCGGTCGACAGGGATATGTCGGCCAGTACCAGGCACGCGAGGTCGCGCTGGTTCTGTTTGCACTGGCGGAACAGCTTCTGGTCCATGTCGCCGGCCCCGCGCCGTTGCTGGACCACCCGCTCCAGGCAGGCATCCAGATCCAGCTCTTCGCCTTCCCGTTGCCGTCGCTCCCATTGCCGCAGGGGTTTCAGGGCGCTGAACTGGCGGCGCAGGGTTTGCGCCGGGTTTTTCAGACGCTCCGGCAGGGGTGAGGGCACCGCTTCTCTGCTTAGCATGGGTTGCAGACAGCAGAATTTTTCCCGGAAACCCTGACGGCGCCAGTCCCACTCGGGCAGGTGGATGCCCGGGCCAAGGAACAGATCGTCGTTTTCTTCCGAGGGCAGGTCCAGGTCAAATTTGATGGCGGATGAGGCTTCCCGGCGGTCCATGGAGATGGAAATCATGTCCATGTCATCGGCCACGGACTCCGCATCGTCTTCCTCGCTGTCGTCCCCGGCACGGTCCACGGGTATGAACTCGGACCAGGAGAACAGGCTTTCAAGCCGGAACAGCATGATGCCCTGGTCTTTATCAAAGGCATCCACCCGTTCGGCCCGGCGGCGCTTGCGTTTCTTGGCCAGGCCACCGGATTTGGACTGGGTGTTGTCGTCGCCAATGATCTGGCCTTTCAGTTTGCCGCGCCCCAGTATCGGGTACAGCCAAAGCACCACCGGCCAGGGGTCGGTGAGGGCCTCGGGCAGGTCGGTCACGCTGCCGGGGTGAATCAGCGCCTGGCGAATAGCGTTTTCACGCTCCGCTTCGTTGCCCCGGAGTGTGTCCGGGCGAGGTCGCCAATGCAGGGTGTGGCGAACCAGCCGCTGGTACATGGGTTCCAGCCCCGGCCACTGGCCAAGTAGTTGTTGAACCATGGCCTGGTTGCCCTGCAGCCAGCTGTGGTGATGGATCTCTCCGAGTGAGGCCAGGGCGGCAAGCCACAGGTACAGTTCCCGATTGATCTTTCGGGACGGGAACAGGGCCAGTTGTTCCGGCAGGCGCAGGCTTTCTTCATCCCGCCAGGCCAGTTCAAACTTGCGGTGGGTGCCGGCCAGTTTCTGCACGAATCGTCGGCGAATCTGGAAATGCCGGGGCTCGGCTGTCACCAGGCTCAGGGCCGGGTCGCCGCCCATGGCGCGGAACAGCACGCCCAGGGTGCGTGCTTCGTCTTTCAGGTGCACGGTGTGTTCGGGGAACTCGCCCATGGCCTGGCGGGTTACGTATTCGTGCCACTTTAATCCGACCCACTCTTCCATATCGACTCCTGAATCAGGCGCGGGATTGGCGCGGAGGGGAATGTATCTGGCGTACCGGAATCAGTACGGTTTGTTTGCCAGGGGTTCCGGGCTCCCAGGTCAGCAGGGAACCTTGCGGGTTGTCTTTTTGCACCTCACGGCAGGCGCTCACACATTGCAGGCACTGAGTGCAGGAAAACTTGGCCCGCTTGTGGCTGCGGGTAGGCAGGCGCATGGGGCAGGCTTCATCGCAGGCCTTGGTACAATCCCGGCAGGCGGCGGCCCTTTCGGTATCGAAAGTCACCACCCGCCCTTTGCCGTTGGCCATCCAGGCAATGCTTTGAATCAACCCGAAAGCACAGCCGTATTTGCAGAACAGGTGCCGGGCGAAGAGAAAATCAAAGGTGAAGACGGCGGTGGCAACCGCCAGGAAGATAGCCGGGTACAGGCTTAGTTGGCCGGTTATCAGGCTCAGGTATAAAGGGATCGGCGGTAACAGGTAAGACAGCAGGGCCAAGGCCCAGGAGAAGCCTATGGCTGCGCATACCAGAGTCAGGCCTGCCCAGTGCATTGCCTTACCGGTGTTGCCTTTTTTCAGGGCTTCCCAGAGGGTAGGGCGGCCGGTGATACGCGTCATCAGGTTGTTGATGGTTTCCACCACCGAGAAGTGCGGGCAAAGCCAGCCGCAGTAAATTCGCCCCCATTTCAGGGATATCCAGAGTACCAAGGGGACCAGGGTCAGTATGGGCAGCACAAACCAGAACAGGATCTGACCAGCCACTTCGGCCGGGGTGCTTTGGGCCACCCAATCAAGATTCAGGTTAAACGACAGGGGAAAGCCCAGCAGAATAAACCGGGTTTCGGTCAGATCGTATCGGAAAATATTCAGGGCAGGCGCAAGCAGGAACAGCAGGAAAAAGGCGGCGCGGGTGATCAGCCGCTTCTGCTGCAGGGTGTCTTTGGGATTGACGGTTTGCGCATGCACTTGGGTTGTCCAGGGGTTCGGGGGATATGCCGGGGCCGGAAGGCCCCGGCGATCAGCCTTGGTCAGGCGTCAGCCGTCGCAGGACCGCGCACTTCCTCTTCCGGGCTTGCCTGGCCCTTGATGAAGAAGCTGCCGAGGTACACTACCAGGCCCGCCATGAAGAAGGCGCCAGCGACGAATCGCATCCAGTAGAACAGGGCAATCTGATCCTGGCCGGCCATGAAGGACAGCGCAGCACCGCTATCGGGGATGCGTTGCAACCACACCTGCAGTACGCCTGCCGCGGTCAGGAACAGGGTGATGAACACCATGGAGATGGTCATCAGCCAGAAGCCCCACATTTCCACCACCTGCGCCGTGTTGCTGTTGCCGTAGGGGCGGCCACGCATGATGGGTACCGCGTAGGAAATGATGGTCAGTACGATCATCACATAGGCGCCGTAGAAGGCCATATGGCCGTGGGCCGCGGTAATCTGGCTGCCGTGGGTGTAGTAGTTCACCGGGGCCAGGGTATGCAGGAAGCCCCACACGCCCGCGCCCAGGAACGCCATCACGGTGGTGCCCATGGCCCAGAGCATGGCGGCCTTGTTCGGGTGATTGCGGCGGCGACGGTTGATCATGTTGAAGGCGAACACCACCATCATGAAGAACGGCAGCGGTTCCAGTGCCGAGAACACCGAGCCCAGCCACAGCCAGTATTCAGGCGGCCCGATCCAGAAGAAGTGGTGGCCGGTACCGATGATGCCGGTAATCAGAGCCATGGCAACGATCACGTACAGCCACTTCTCGATTACTTCACGGTCTACACCGGTCAGTTTGATCAACACATAGGCCAGGATGGCACCCATGATCAGTTCCCACACGCCCTCTACCCACAGGTGAATAACAAACCACCAGAAGTACTTGTCGGTGGCCAGGTTGCTCGGGTTGTAGAACGCGAACAGCCAAAGCACGGCCAGGCCGATCAGCCCCGTGATCAGAATGATATTGACGACGGTCTTGCGGCCTTTGAGGGCAGTCATGATGACGTTATAGAGGAAGCCGAGGATGACCAGCAGCAGACCTATCTTGGTGATGGTGGGCTGCTCCAGAAACTCCCGCCCCATGGTCGGGAAGTATTCATTGAAGGTCAGCTCCGCCAAACGTGCGTAGTCTACAAACAGGTAGCCAAGAACGGTCAGGGTGCCGGCAGCGGCAAACACCCAGAACAGAATCCAGGCAAGCAGCGGGCTGTGCAGTTCAGTTTGGGCTTCTTCCGGCACCATGTAGTAGGTGGCGCCCATGAAGCCGAACAACAGCCAGACAATCAGCAGGTTGGTATGAACCATCCTGGCCACGTTGAAGGGGATTTCCGGAAACAGGAAATCACCGACGACGTACTGAAGCCCCAGAACCAGGCCGAACACAATCTGGCCGACAAACAGGATCAGGGCAAAGATGAAGTAGGGCATGGACACCCTTTGCGATTCGTATTTCATGCTTGTTCCCTCAGCCTTCGATGTTGGGTGGCCAGTTGTTGTCGTCGATCTTGGATGTCCACTCCAGGAAGGCAGACAACGCATCGATATCTTCATCGCTCAGATTGAAGTTCGGCATCTGGCGGCGGCCTGGGATGTTGGTAGGCATGGCGTTCATCCAAGCTCGCATGTAAGACTTGAAGACCTCGGTGTCTCCCGCGCCACGGCGGTCAAACACGTTGGCCAGCTCTGGAGCAAAATAGGCACCTTCGCCCATGATGGAGTGACAACCCACGCAGTTGTTGTTCTCCCAGATGTGTTTACCGCGCACCACCTCTTCGGTGAGCTGATCGCGGTTATCCCGCTCGGGCATAGCCCGGACCTGTGTGTCAAAAGTCAGGGCCAGGAACAACAGGACGAAGAATGCACTTCCTCCCAGATAGATGTTCCTGGCCATGCTTTTGGTAAAGCGCTCGGCCATTGGTCTCACTCCTTGCTTGTTGGAATACCTGACTGCCCTGCTAGGATATAAAGATGTATTGGTAATGCTATTGATGATTATCAAAGAAGATCGCCGATTTCTCCATTGCGCCGGGGAGTTACCTCTTCATGGGTAGGTGTTAGACTGCTGCGCTTGAGGTGAAAGATTGTCTTTTGGAGGCGCCATGGCGGCCGCGTTGGCTTTGTTTGTAAAACTCCTTCCCCTGTACGTCACCGTTGCTCTCGGCTGGGTTGCCGGGCGCTACCTGGAGGCCAGTGGAAAACATATCGCCGGGATCATGCTTTACATCGTGACGCCCTCGGTAGTGTTCTCAGGAGTCATGGCTGCACCGCTGACGCCTCAGGTCATTCTGTTGCCCGCCCTGGTATTCGGTTTCTGCACCCTGATTGCCCTGATTCACCTGGCCATTGCCCGCAAACTACTGACCGACGGCAGTGCATCCGTTATCCCGTTATCGGTGGGTACCGGCAACACGGGTTACTTCGGTATTCCTGTGGCTTTGCTGTTGTTTGGAGAGCAGGGGCTGGCCCTCTATATCGTGTGCATGCTGGGCACCACGCTGTTCGAGAATTCGGTGGGTTTCTATCTGGCGGCAAGGGGCAAGTACAGCATTCGCGACGCACTGGTGCGCGTGGCACGACTGCCGTCGGTGTATGCGTTTGCCGCGGCAGCGGCATTGAATCTGTCAGGGGTGTCGATTCCGGAGACGTTTGTGCCGCTGTTCGATAATCTGCGCGGTGCCTACAGTGTTCTGGGCATGATGATTATCGGCATGGGCATAATGAGTTTCCGGGGCCTGGCCGGCAATCCGGTGTTCACCGGCCTGGCCTTCTTTGGCAAGTTCGTCAGCTGGCCGGCGCTGGCGCTGGCCTTCTGGTGGCTGGATGCCCAGGTGCTGGGCATTTACGACCTGGCGGTGCACCAGGCCATTTTCCTGATTTCCATCACGCCGATTGCCGCCAACACGGTGGTGATTGCCACGCTGCTGGATGCTGCACCCCGGCAGGCGGCAGGCACCACGTTGCTCAGTACGCTGTTTGCGCTCGGTTTTATTCCGGTGATGATTGCCTTGGTGTTCGGGGCGTAAGCCGGCTCAGCCCAGCGAATACTATCCCGCCAGGGTTGCCAGTGCGGACTTGTTAACCGTTCGATACCCCAAGTGGGACACACTCCTCATAAATACAGACTTTTACGGTAACTGGCTGGCCTTGGCCCTGGCGCAGCAGACCAAAGGGCATCACTATCCTGGCAGTCCCGACAAACTGTTGGTGGAATACGATCCGCACTATGGCTTTCCGGCATCGCTGGAAGTCGACTACAGCCCGTTCATCGCCGATGATGAATTTTCCTACCGGCTGACCGACTTCCAGGCCTACTGATCGCCTCAGTTTTCCTGGGCGATCAGCCGGTTTGCCGCCCGGGCATTGGCGATGTCTGACCGGGCATGTCGAACCACGCTGATACCGGCAGTCAGTGCCAGGGTGCCCATAATGCCCGCTACGACCAAGTCCGGCCACGCGGAGCCGGTGCCAAACACCCCCAGCGCTGCGCCCATCACCGCCAGGTTGCCGATGGCATCGTTGCGGCTGCAGAGCCAGACTGAGCGCATATCGGAATCACCCTCCCGGAACTTGAACAGCATAACCGCCACACCTACGTTGGCCGCCAGGGCCAGTAACCCGACAAGCCCCATGGTCAGTGGCTCCGGTGTAACGCCGCTCTGGAGCACCCAGATGGCACGGCCCCAGACCACCAGCCCAAAGGTAGCCATGGTTAATCCTTTGACCAAGGCAGCCCGCCCACGCCAGAGCATGCCCATACTGAGCACACTCAGGGAAAGCAGGTAGTTGGCGCTGTCGCCAAAGAAGTCGATGGCATCCGCCATGAGTGCCACGGAGCCGGACTGAAGGCTTGCCAGGCCTTCGACGAAGAACATGGCGAGATTCACCCACAGGGCAATCCAGAGCGCTTTGCGAAAGCCCGGAGCCGGGCCTTGGGGTTCCGGTACGGAACAGCTGCATGCCATCAGAGACCTCCTTTGAATCAGATTGTCTCTATTAAAAACCCTGAAGTTGCTACAGGGTCAACGCTTCAGCTGAGATTATTTTCCATGGGTGCCGGGAACGTGGTTAGCAGGGTGGTTATCTTCAAGTTGGCCGATTTCTGAGTTAAGACCATCCAGAATCCCGCATTCGCTGACGGTCCTACCTCGAGAACAGGCCTTTTGCAGTCGCTCCAGCGTCTTCTCCAACCGGGTCAGTTCCGCGAGGCGCTCCCGTACATGGTTAAGGTGTCGGGCAAGCAGAGCATCTACCTCGCTGCAGTCCGCCTCGGGCTGGTTAGTAAGCTGGATCAGTTCCCGGATTTCGTCCTGGGTCATGTCCAGATTGCGGCAGCGTTTGATGAACAACAGTCGATCACGGTGATCAGAACGGTACTGGCGATAGCCGCTGGCGTTGCGCTCAGGCGCTGGCATCAGGCCGATTTTTTCATAGTAGCGGATGGTTTCTACCGGCAGGCCCGCTGTCTTTGATAGTTCGCCGATTTTCAATTTCAGCCCCCTAGGATTTACGTGGCAGATCAACCTCAACGCGCAGGCCGCCTTTTGTGCCATCGCTGAAGTTTATCCGGCCACCATAGCGCTGCACGATATCCCGGACAATGGCCAGCCCCAGGCCATGGCCGGGTGTTTGCTCATCCAGCCTGAGCCCTCGGCTGCCAAGGTGATCCAGGTTTGCTGCAGCGACCCCCGGGCCATCATCGGTCACAACCATCCTCACGGTGTTTGCTGACTCACCGAGTGACAGCTCTATGCTTTGGGTGGCCCATTTGCCGGCATTATCGAGCAGGTTGCCGAACACTTCATTCAGGTCGTGCTCTTCAATCGGCCAACGGTGTTCGTCTGTTAAATCCGTCGTCAGCTCAAACGATTTTTCAGGGTACAAGCGGCCCAGCATCCACAACAAATCCCTGGCCTGCTTGACGGGTAATGCACTTTTTCCAACCTGCGGCCCGGCAAACTGACTCCGGCGCATCTCGGTTTCAAGCTGCTTGTCGATGTGGCTGAGCCGGCGCGCCATTTCGTCCCTCAAGGCTGTATCCAGTGGCCGGCTGTCGTCCTCAAGTATCTGGCGGACCGCAGCAATGGGGGTTTTGACACTGTGGGAGAGGTTGGCCAGGGCGTCCCGGGAGCGCTCCAGGCGTTGATCCAGCGAATCCAACAGCTGGTTTAGTTGGTTCACCAGGGGCCGGAATTCTT
Source organism: Marinobacter shengliensis (assembly GCF_003007715.1). Lineage (GTDB taxonomy): Bacteria > Pseudomonadota > Gammaproteobacteria > Pseudomonadales > Oleiphilaceae > Marinobacter > Marinobacter shengliensis. The sequence continues at coordinate 81,210 of NZ_PXNO01000023.1, forward strand.
CTGGCGCCCGGACATCAATTCGAGAAATGGTGCCACCCTGCAATTGTGTCAGCGCAGACTGCAGCGAGGCCACTGGCCTCAGGGCAAGCGCGATACCAACCCAGATGACGGCAACCAGTAACAGAATGAGCAGAATCGATACGATGGCCGTCCATGCGTGTAACTCCGCCTGGCTGGACCTGAGCGCGTCCATGTCTTCTGACACGATGATGACATAGGGCATGCCATCAACCGTAATCTGTCGGCGATAAGCAAGGATGTCTGTTGGTGCACCTGTCGCTCCGGAGCTCTGAACCCGGATGCTCCCTTGCTGCTCGGTCTCCAGAAGTGGTTCCAGCAAGGGGCGCCAGGACTCGGGAGAAATCGTGGTTATGTCGGGGGAATGAAGCGCGAACGCATGGTGGAAAACTTCCTCGAAATAGTCCCCAGTCTGCAGGGCGTCCAGTTGGCCACCGGACTGTCGCACCTGTAGCTCCAGGAAGGCGACCTCGTCGTGCAACCTTCCTTCCACGAAGTCTCGGGACATGCGGTCCAACAGCAAGCCATGGACTATCCATGCCAGTGCCATTAACACAATGCCTGATGGCAACAGGAGCGTCAGCAGGGTGGTCCTGACGGACAGGGGGTTAGTGATCGGCATCATTGAAAAGATATCCCTGGCCCCGCCGGGTCGCAATGGTTTCAGCGCCCACCAGTTTCCTCAATCGACGGATGTAGGCTTCGATGACGTTGTCACTCGGGTTGTCGTTAAGGCTGTAGAGTTGTTCCATGAGCTGGTCTTTGGAAAAGACATGCCCCGGGCGGTTCATCAGGCATCGGAGCAGGCGGAACTCGGTACCCGTGAGCGAGTGTTCGGTGCCATCCTGCATTTTCAGGCTCTGACGGTTTTCATCCAGCTCAAACCGGCCCGCTCTAACGGTAGAGGACACGCGCCCATCGCCGCGCCGGATGATTGCATTAAGGCGGGCGACCAGCTCTTCCGTCTGGAACGGCTTGGCCAGGTAGTCATCGGCACCTGCTTTAAGGCCGTCAACCTTATCTTGCCAATCGCCTCTGGCGGTCAGAATCAGCACTGGAAAATCGATGTGGTGAGCGCGCCATTGTTTGAGCACCGTCAAACCATTGCCATCTGGCAGGCCGAGATCCAGCACACACACGCGATAGCTCTCCTGCGAGCCGAGAATGCCAGCCTCTTTCGCTGTACTTGCGATATCGACACTGAAGCCTGATTTTTCAAGCTGACGTGAAAGGCCATCAGCCAATAAGCGGTCATCCTCTACCAGCAGTAATCTCATCTCACTCGCCTCGATTGCAGCGGTTCCTGTTGTACCCCAAAGCACTATGCCGCAGTAGCCTGAATTCAGCCTGAACAGCAATTAATCGGCTTTTTCAGAAAGAATTCAGGTTGGTGGGCCATGGTATCGCCTGTTCGCTCTGCACTTGAATGTTGCTCACTCCGGGCATGCATTTCACACCCGTCACAATACAGGAGACATTTCCATGAGAATAACAAAGTTCATCACTGCGGCGGCCGCCTTGTCACTTTCTGCTACCGCCTTTGGCGCCGGCGCCCATGGGCACAGCCACGGGCATGGACACGGCTCTGGCGCTGCCATTGGCGAACCGGCAAACGCTTCGTAAGCCACTCGCATCGTCACGGTGGCTATGTATGACAACTACTACGAGCCGGAAACCATCGACATTCAGAAAGGTGAGGTGGTGCGTTTCGTGGTGGAAAATCACGGCCAGCTGGTTCACGAGTTCAATATCGGAACGGCCGATATGCACGAAGCCCATCAGGAAGAAATGGTCATGATGGTGGAGCACGGGGTTATCCAGGGTGGAACCATCAACCACCAGATGATGGAGATGGATATGGGGGACGGACACACCATGAAGCATGACGATCCGAACAGCGTGCTGCTGGAGCCCGGCCAGAGCGGTGAACTGATCTGGCGCTTTTCCGGTGACACCACCCTGGAGTTCGCCTGCAACGTGCCCGGCCATTACCAGGCAGGCATGTACGGTGATGTAAGGTTCCAACAGTAACAGGAGTAGAACCATGACCAGACGCCTGATAACGGTCACCCTGGCGCTGTTTTTGCCAGCCATCGGTATGGCAGGGGAGTATGACCTGACGGTTGACCGGGTAAAGATTGATACCGGCGATTTCGTCAAGGAAGGCATTGGCTACAACGGCAGTTCGCCCGGCCCGACCCTCCGGTTCAAAGAGGGCGAGGACGTGGTGATCAACGTCACCAACAACCTGAAAGAGACCACCTCGATACACTGGCACGGCCTGATTCTGCCGTTTGAGCAGGACGGTGTGCCCGGCATCAGCTTTCCCGGCATCAAGCCGGGTGAAACCTTTACCTACCGATTCCCAGTGGTGCAGGCGGGTACCTACTGGTACCACAGCCACTCCGGTTTCCAGGAACCGAATGGCGCCTACGGGGCCATCATCATCGAGCCTGAAGGCCGGGAGCCGTTCCGGTATGACCGCGAGTACGTGGTGCAGCTGACCGACAAGCACCCGCATTCCGGTGACCGCATCATGCGGAATCTGAAGTCGTCGCCTGACTACTACAATCGCCAGCAGCAAACGGTGATGGATTTCTTTACCGAATCCCGTGAGCAAGGCTTCATGGCTACGCTGCATGATCGCAGGATGTGGGGCCAGATGCGGATGATGAAAGCGGATATTGAAGACGTGCAGGGCTTCACTGGCCTGATCAATGGCAAGGGACCAGAGCAGAACTGGACGGGGCTGTTCAAGCCCGGTGAGCGGGTGCGCCTGAGGTTTATCAACTCCTCCGCCATGACCTACTTTGACATTCGGATTCCTGGCTTGAAGATGACGGTGGTCCAGGCCGATGGCAATAACGTCCAGCCGGTGAATGTGGACGAGTTCCGGATTGGTGTGGCAGAAACCTACGATGTGATTGTGCACATCCGTGATGAGCAGGCCTATACCATCTTCGCCGAGTCCATGGGCCGCTCCGGCTATGCCCGTGGCACGCTGGCACCCCGCGAGGGCATGGTGGCTGAAGTGCCGGAACTGCGCAAAGCACCGATGCTGACCATGGCAGACATGGCGGGCCACATGGATCATGGCGATATGGACCACGGCTCGATGAATCATGGCGGTATGGACCATGGGGCGATGGATCACAGCAGTATGAACCACGGCTCGATGGACCAGGGAAGCATGAATCACGCAGGCATGGACCACTCAGCCCACGGTGGCGGAATGCCGGAAGACCCCTTCTACGCCAGCGGCAGTGGCCTGCTGCCAACGGCCAGCAATGGCGGTAAGTTCCTGTCTTACTCCGATCTACGGGCTCAAAGCCCGCTCTATGAAGAGCGTGAGCCGACCCGTGAAATCGAAATGCGCCTGACTGGCAACATGGAGCGTTACGAGTGGAGCATCAACGGCGTGAAGTATGAGGATGCTGACCCAGTGGTGCTGCAATACGGAGAGCGGGTCCGGTTCAAGTTCGTGAACGAGACCATGATGACGCACCCGATGCACTTGCACGGCATGTGGTCAATCCTGGACGTCGGGGCAGGCAAATGGAATCCGATCAAGCACGTGATCAGCGTGGCGCCGGCGACCACGGTGTATATGGAAACCGAGGTGGATGCACCGGGTGAGTGGGCGTTCCATTGCCATCTCTCCTATCACGCAGCGGCCGGTATGTTCCGCAAGATTGTAGTTGAGGGCGGCCCGAATGAGGACGTCGCCTCTGGCGATGCACAGGCCAAGGGAGGTGACGCATGAAAACGCGTAACCCATGGCTCGCCCGGATTTGTGCTTTGACGCTGATGGGTTCTGCCATCGTGCAGGCAGACGAGGCGATTGATGCGCACAACGTTAACGCGTTCTGGGGTGTCAGTGCTGAAAAACTCGAGTACCGCTACAGCGACTCCGATGAAAAGCTGGCAGTGATTGAAACCGATGCCTGGTACGGTAGTGACGAGCTGAAATTCCGGTGGCAGTTCACGGGGGAGTGGGAGGAAAACCACAACGCGTGGGAAACCCTGGAAAACCAGTTTCTGGCCCAGACACCGATCAGCGAGTTCTGGGATGCCAAGGCAGGTATTCGCATTGATACACCGGAGGGCCCGGACCGGGTTTACGGCGTCATTGGGCTGACCGGTCTGGCACCGTACTGGTTCGAGATCGATACCAACCTGTATGTCAGTGACAAGGGCGACGCCTCGGTGGATTTTGAGGCTGAGTACGAGCTGTTGATCACCAACTACTGGATTGTATCCGCTACCTTTGAAACCCTGCTGGCGTTCTCTGAGGACCGGGAAATCGGCGTGGGTAAAGGGATCAACTCGACAGAAGTCGGGTTGCGGCTGAGTTACGACCTGATCGACCGCGCCTTCTCACCTTATGTGGGGGTGGTCCATGAGCGCAAATACGGCGACACAGCCGATTTCGCTCGCGCCAGTGGCGGAGGTACCGAAGACTGGTTCGCGGTGGTTGGCGCACGGCTGGCATTCTGAACCTCCCATTCGAAAGCCCGGCAGGACGCAGGGCTTTCTTCCCTTCTTTTAATTGATGTAAGTCACGACCCAGCAAGTAAGTCTTATCCGTTCTACCCTTTTTCAGGCTGGTTTCAGCTTCGCCTGTTGGGATGGTGACATGTCACCAACGGAGGATTCGTCATGATGCACGACGACATGTATGGCTACACTATGTGGGCAGGCCACTGGCTCTGGATGCTGGTCATTGCCATTGCGGTGGTTATTCCAGCCTGGCGGATCTGCCAGCGCACCGGGTATCCCGGTTGGCTCGGTGTCCTGATTCTGATCCCGGTGGTTAATCTGGTACTGCTCTACTTCCTGGCCTTCTCCGACTGGCCGGGTGTCAAGGAGAGTGGAGGCGATGCCTGATGATGGACACCTCAACTGCAAAACCCGGCGTCTATGAACTGACGGTGCCAGGCATGGGTTCGGATCATTGCGCAGGTATTGTCAGTAAAACCCTTAACCGCCTGGACGGTATCGAAGGCGTTACCACTAACATCGCCAATCACAAAGTGCATGTGACCACACGCGCTGACGGCCCGGACGGTGATGCCCTGAAGCGCGCGGTGGAAGGGGCCGGCTACGATGTGGCGAGGGTGACCACACAAGCCGATGCCAACCCCGACCATCAAGCGGAAGATGAAGAGCAGTATCTGAAACAGGCGGTGCGCAGGCTATGGATAGCGGCAGTGCCGACCACCCTGATCATGCTGCTGATGATGCCCCACATGTTTTGGCAGCCTATTCCAGGTTACCTGGCGATAGTCGCCGTGCTGGCCTTTCCGGTGGTGTTTCTTTACGGCGGTGCCGCGACTCATAAAGCATCTTGGCGCTCCCTGAAAAACGGCACCTTCAACATGGATGTGCTGATCTCCATGGGCAGCCTGCCGCCGTTCATCATTGGTCTGGTGGGCTTTGTCTATCCGATGACTTCGTTTATCGAGATGGCGGCGACCATTATGACCTTCCACCTGGTAGGCCGGTACCTGGAAGCCAAAGCCAAAGGCAAGGCGTCTCAGGCGATCCGCAGGTTGCTGACACTCGGCGCCAAGACCGCCCGCGTTGAGCGGGACGGCGAAGAAATCGAAATTTTAATAAAGGAGTTGGTACCCGGCGACATCATGGTGGTTCGGCCCGGCGATAAGGTGCCCACCGACGGTGAGGTCGTCGATGGAGAGAGTCACCTGGATGAATCCATTGCCACGGGCGAGTCGATCCCGGTCTATAAAAGCGAGGGCGACACCGTTATCGGCGCGACCATTAACAAGGAGGGGCGCCTGAGGGTAAAGGCAACCCGTGTTGGTGGAGATACCTTCCTGGCCCAGGTGGTAAAGCTGATCGACGAGGCCCAGGGCTCCAGGGTGCCGATCCAGGAGTTTGCCGACCGCATGACCGGCCGCTTCGTGCCGCTGGTCTTGATCATTGCGTTGGGCAGCCTTCTGGTCTGGCTGTTTGCCGCGGATTCCTTGCGCCCGATTCTGGAGTGGGGTGCCGGTTTTCTGCCCTGGGTTGATCCTGCAGCGGCGACACCGGTGCTGGCGATTCTCGCGGCGATTGCCGTACTGGTGATTGCCTGCCCGTGTGCTCTGGGACTGGCCACGCCAACGGCGCTGATGGTGGGGTCCGGAATTGGTGCTGAGCGGGGCATTCTGATTCGCTCCGGTGAGGCTATCCAGACATTCAAGGACATCAAGGTGATGGTGCTGGATAAAACTGGAACGATCACCCGTGGCGAGCCAAAACTTACCGAAACCGTTGCCGCCTCGGGGGTGTCGGAAACCGAGCTGCTGGAACTAGCTGCGGCCGTGGAAAATGCTTCAGAACATCCCATTGCCCGTGCCATTGTCGACGGTGCCCGGGAGCGCGGCGTTAAGCCTGGTGAGGTGTCAGGCTTTCGCTCCACCGGTGCCCGTGGCGTGTCTGGTGTGGTCTTAGGGCAGTCCGTGCTGATCGGCAACCGGTTGCTTCTTGAAGAGAACGAAGTAACGGGGCTGGATGCTCTTGATAAAGATCTTCACGAGCTTGAGGGCAAGGGAAGAACCGCTGTGATTGTCGCTCGCGATGGCCAAGCCTGCGGCATTGTTGCAGTGGCCGACACGCTGAAAGATGAGTCTGTGGCCGCCATCAAAGCCATGCACGCGCATGGCCTGCACGTGGTGATGATTACCGGAGACAACGAGCGTGCTGCCAATGCGGTTGCCAGAGAAGTCGGTATTGATGAAGTACGTGCCGGAGTGTTGCCGGAGGGCAAAGTCGATGCCATTCGGGAGCTACAGAAAACCTATGGCAACCACGTTGCCATGGTGGGTGATGGCATCAACGACGCTCCGGCCCTGAAGCAGGCGAACGTGGGGATCGCCATCGGTGCCGGTGCAGACGTGGCCATCGAAGCTGCAGACGTCACTCTGGTGCGTGGCGAGCTGTCGGGCGTTGTCGACGCCATGGTGTTGTCCCGCGCCACCTTCAGAAAGATTGTTGAAAACCTGCTGTGGGCCAGCGGCTATAACGCGGCCGCCATTCCCATCGCGGCTGCCGGGTTGCTGCACCCGATGATTGGCGTGGTAGCGATGACCGCCAGTTCGCTCTCGGTGATTGGCAATTCGATGTTGCTGAGGCGGCGTTATGAGCGGACGCGGATATAGCGTCAGCCCACAAACAACATCCAACTCGCCCCAAGACCGGCTAATGTGCCCACCAGGGCAATGACGCCCATCCTGAATTTGAAGGCGCAGACAAACGCCACGGCAGACAGCACCAGCATTGGAATGTCCACACTGGCAAGATAGGGCAGGTGCATGTCGACACCAAATCCTGTTAGGGCGTATTGCTCGGCGAACAGTGCGCTGATCGCAAACCAAAGTGCCAGGTTGGCAATCACTCCAACGACGACGGCAGTGACGGCCCCAAGGGCGGAAGAAATGGCTTGGTTTGCGCGTAGTTTCTCCACGTAGGGCGCACCGGCAAAGATCCACAGAAAGCAGGGCAGAAACGTCACCCATGTGGTCAGCAGGGCGCCAATAGAGGCGAAGAGGAGCGCAGACTCGCCGGCAGCATCGCGGTAGGCTGCGAGAAATCCAACGAACTGTGTGACCAGAATAAGGGGCCCTGGCGTCGTCTCCGCCAGGCCGAGGCCTTCCAGCATTTCACCGGGCTGTAGCCACTGATAGTTCTCAACCCCTTGCTGGGCCACGTAAGACAGCACCGCGTAGGCGCCGCCAAAGGTGACTGTTGCCATCTTTGAGAAAAACACGGCAATCTGCGAATACACATGGCCGTAGCCCAGGGCGGCCAGCAACCCAAACACGGTCAGTGCCCAAAGTACCAGGCAGGTTAGGGCTGCACGCCGGGTTCCGGGGCGTACAACGGTTTCTGTGCTGACCAACGAATGATTGGCCTCCGTATTGTCCGGCCCAAGTCTACGGGCTACCAGGTAGCCCGCAATGCCCGCCGTCAGAACCACGATCGGAAACGGTACGCTGAAAACAAACAAAGCCAGAAAACCGGCAACGGCGAGGAACGGCCTCAAAGTGCCCTTGAGTGCTCGTTTGCCGATTCGTATCAGGGCCTGAACAACAATCGCGAGCACCGCCGCTTTCAGGCCGAAAAAAACACCTTCAACAAGAGTCAGGTCACCGATGGTGACATACGCCCAGGACAAAAGGAAAATTGCCAGAGCCCCAGGAATGATAAACAGCAGGCCTGCAATAACCCCGCCCTTCACACCATGCATTAGCCAACCGATGTAGGTGGCAAGTTGTTGAGCCTCAGGCCCGGGTAACAGCATGCAATAGTTCAGGGCGTGTAGAAATCGAGACTCATCCAGCCACTTCTTCTCGTCTACAATAATCCGGTGCATTAACGCGATCTGCCCTGCCGGGCCGCCGAAGCTGAGAAGACCGATCCTAATCCAGACTATCAGCGCTTCCCTGAAAGAAACTTCACTCATTAGCCCTTTTCCTTGATTACATTATTCAATATCGTTTATTTGTGCCTCGTCCCTGAGGCTGTCGCAGTGGTGCGTACTTTTACAGCATTTTCTTCAGTTCACCGTAATCACCGCCGGTGCGCAGTACCACGGTCACATCGTTGTTGTTGCGGTTCCGGAAGAACCAGCCATGGTTGCCGGTAAAGGCGGCCTCAAGTTCGCCTTCATCCTCCGGAACGCCCCGGCCCTTTTCGTAAGAGATGGACCGGCCGCCACCATCGCCATGGGTGTCAAAGTTAACCGGGCCACCTTCGGATTCCCAGGAGAACCGGGCGATGGCGCCCTCATTCATGGTGAGTTTGAACTCCGTACCCTGGCCCGGCGTCAGCACAAAACGAACCTCATCTTTCCATTCGGTTTCGTTGGTGGTGGCTGGAGCAGGCTCTTCCGGCGCAGGCTCAGCTTCCGGAGCTGCTTCGGCAGTGGCGGCGGGCTCAACCGATGCTGGCGCCGGCGCTTCTGTCTGGGGTTGCACCGCCACCATTTGCGCGGCGGCATCGGCGGCCGCTTCTTCGGCCAGCTGTTGCTTGATCTCGCCCATTTCGGTCAGGCCCAGAACCCGGCCGGCACCGGTCGGGTCCAGAGCATACTCGGCAGGCATAACCACCGTCACCAGCAGCACCAGTGCAACGATAGCGGCGATGATGGTGGATCGAATCAGTTTGGCGGTGGAGGGTAGTTCTTCACGGTTTGGTCTATCGGTGTTGTACATAACGAATCTCCAGAATTAGGCGACAAAATAACCGGTGAGCTGATAACCGAAGAGCAGGAAGCCCGCGCTCATCATGGCTACATTGGTGGTGTAGGCGTGGCGGAAAAAGCCGTCGGTTTTGCGCCAGAAGCTGATGGCAATCAGGATCATGGTCAGGGCGATGAGCTGGCCAATTTCCACCCCGACGTTAAACGCCAGCAGGTTTGGCACCAGGCCGTCCGGCGAGATGTCGTATTCGATGATCTTTGAAGACAGGCCAAAGCCGTGGAAGAACCCGAAGATCAGGGTGGCGGCCTTGGTGTTGGGCTGAAAACCAAACCACCGTTGATAGGCACCGATGTTGTCCAGCGCCTTGTACACGATGGACAGTCCGATAATGGCATCGATTATGTAGCTGTTGATGCCAATGTTGAAATACACCCCCAGCAGCATGGTGGTGGAGTGGCCCACCGCAAACAGGCTCACGTAGATCGCGATGTGCTTCATCTGGTAGAGGAAGAAGATGACGCCCAGCAGGAACAGCAGGTGGTCGTAGCCGGTGACCATGTGCTTGGCGCCCAGATACATGAAAGCAATCAGGTTAACCCCGGTGATCTCCTGGATATAGCCTTTATCGCCTTCGGCGACGGCATGTGCGAGCACATCGGCGCTCATGCCGAACAGCCCGAAGGTCAGAAAAATCCAGAACAGACGGTATGTGGGGGAAGCTCTGAGCACATGCTTGCGATCAGCAAGTAAGGTTGAGCGCATAGTGACTCCTGTGAATTGCCTTTTTGTTTGCGCGGTTTGATTCGACGGTCGAAGACCATACCTTGCCCGCTTTCCTGATTGGAAATTAAATGTGAAAAATGTTCGCTGTCGCGGTAGTTTGGTTCTGGCTATTCGGCCCTTCGACAGGTAACACGGAGATAACTGCAATGACCTGGCTCATAACCAAATACGCCATCACCGCCGCCCTGGTGGTACTGATTTCGGAAGTTGCCAAGCGCAGCGACAAACTCGGCGCACTGATTGCTGCACTGCCCATGGTGACTGTACTGGCGATGGTCTGGATGTATGTTGAGCATCAGCCTGCGGACAAAATCTCCAACCATGCCTGGTACACCTTCTGGTATGTGTTGCCTACCTTGCCGATGTTTCTGTTGTTTCCGTTCCTGTTACCCCGTTTGGGATTCTGGTTGTCGCTGGCGGTCAGTGCCGTGCTGACCATGATCTGTTTTGTTTCCCTGGCACTCGTAATGAAACGATTCGGCGTTGGTTTGATGTAAATTCAATAGCCAGATCAGAGCACGTGTCTGATTGTTTTGAGCGAGATCAAAAAATCCATTATTTAGGATAAATCTTTCAGTCACAGTTCAGGTTGCCCCTCTAGCATTCTCCGCATAACAGCCTTTTGCGGAGAACTCACTTTGCGTTATCTCAGACACCTTCCAAAACTGGGCATGGCCACGATGCTGGCCATCTCAGCCTTGCCCGCAGCGGCCCAGCAGGAGCTGGGCCTGACGTCGGCCATTGAAATCGCCATACGGAATGACCCCTGGCTGCAAGGCAGTGTTTATCAGGAACAGGCCCTCAGGGAAGAAGCGGTGGCGCAGGGCTCGCTGCCTGATCCCCGCTTGACGCTCGGGCTGGCAAACCTGCCAACAGACACCTTCGACCTCGGGCAAGAGGCAATGACACAGGCCACCGTTGGCATTACCCAACGCTTTCCCCGGGGGGACAGCCGCCGGATTGCCAAAGCCAAGGTGCTGCAGATGGCTTCAATACAGCCTCGCCAGCGAGACAATCGCGAACTCAAGGTGACTGAAACAGTCACCCACCTGTGGCTGGAGGTCTGGCGCGCTCAGCAAAGTGTGCAGCTGATCGAGAGCAGCCGTAGCCTGTTCGAGCAGTTGGAAGACGTTGCCCAGGCTGGCTACCGCTCGGCCACAATGAGCGCCCGGCAGCAGGACGTGATTCGCGCATCCGTTGAGCTGACCCGGCTGGATGACCGGCTAACGGCGCTGTCAGCAGAGCTCAGTTCCAGCCGTGCGGCGCTGGCGGAGTGGGTGGGTGCATGGATTGACGAACATGCTGGAATCCGTGCCGACCTCCTGTCTGTTGACGACACCATACCGCCGTATTTGACAGCACTGTCTGCGAACGGCAGTCCGAAGGTCGATAGCGTGCTGGCGATCGACCACCCGATGATTCGTGCCACGGATGAACTGATTGAGGTGCGTACTCTGGAGGTTGACCTGGCGAAACAGGCCTACAAACCGGAGTGGTCACTGTCTGCGCAATATGGATACCGCGACAAGGCTCCTAACGGCCAGGACCGGGCCGATCTTTTCTCCGTCGGTATCAGCGTTGATCTCCCACTATTCACCAGTAACCGCCAAGACCGGAACCTCAACGCCTCCGTGGCCCGGGCAGAGACCGTTAAAACCGAGCGTATGCTGCAGCTGCGCCAGTTGCAGGCGTTAGCCCGCAGTGCAGTGGCGCGCATCGAGCGCCTGGATGAACGCATTACACGTTACCGGGAAACCCTGCTGCCTCAGATGGAGCAGCAGGCCGAAGCCGCCCTGAGTGCTTACAACTCTGACGATGGTGATTTTGCCGAAGCCGTGCGCGCGCGTATTGCCGAGCTCAATGCCCGCATCGAGCTGTTTCAGGTGGTGGCCGAGCGTGCCAGGTCGCAAGCCAGCTTCAATTACGTCACCGCCGGCGCGGATAACGCCCCCCTCTTTTCATCGACTCGTTATCAGGACTGACAACTATGGCCAATTTCATTCGCCCTCTGGGCCTTCTCGTGCTGGGTGGTTTTGCCGGTGCCGGTGCTAGTTGGTGGCTGGCGGCTGGCGCAAGCATGGACCACACCTTGGATCCTGCACATTCACAGGCCCGTGAGCCGCTTTACTGGGTGGCCCCCATGGACCCTGATTTCAGAAGGGACAAACCGGGCAAGTCGCCCATGGGGATGGACCTTGTGCCGGTTTATGCGGACGGCGGAGCCGCGGATGACCCAGCGGGCACCGTCCGGATATCGCCCGCGGTAACCAACAACCTGGGTGTGAGGACCGGCACGGTTATCCAGGGGCGCCTGCCACTAAACATCACCACCGTCGGGCACGTCCAGTATAACGAGGACGCCATGGCCCATGTGCATCCCCGTGTTGAGGGCTGGATTGAGGCGCTGTATGTGAAGGCGGAGGGGGAGCCGGTTGAACAGGGCAAGGCCTTGTACTCGTTGTATTCGCCCACCCTGGTTAACGCTCAGGAGGAGCTGGTTCTGGCGTTGAACCGGGGCAATGAGAACCTGGTCCGTGCTGCAGAGCAGCGTCTATTGGCGCTGAATGTTCCAACCAGCCTGGTACGGAGCCTGAAGGATACCCGCGAAGTGCGCCGTACCCTGACCGTCTACGCACCGGCGACCGGGGTTATTGAGAGTCTCAATGTGCGCGAAGGGATGTTCATCAAACCCGGCGACCAGGTGGTGACCATTGCCTCTCTGGATGAGGTCTGGGTTCTGGGGGAAATGTTTGAGAGCCAGATTGCCGCAGTAAAACCCGGTGACCGGGCGGTGATGACATTGGATTACATGCCGGATCGGCAGTGGCGGGGGCAGGTGGATTACGTCTATCCGGAGATCAACACCACCACCCGCACGGCCCGGGTCAGGCTGCGTTTCACAAACACTGACGGCGCTTTGCGCCCGGGTATGTTCGCCCGGCTGAACATACAGGGAGAGCGTGGTGACCGGCGAATGTTAGTGCCCCGGGAATCCGTGATCCGCACCGGCCAGAGTGACCGTTTGGTGCTGGCTCTGGAAAAAGGAGCGTTCAAATCGGTTAACGTCTATGTTGGGCGGGTAGGTGAGGAGTATGTGGAAATTCTGCAAGGGGTAAGGCCCGGCGACACGGTGGTCACCTCTGCGCAGTTTCTGATCGATTCGGAATCCAGCAAAACCTCTGACTTTCTGCGTATGTCGCCCCGACCGACGGAGATGGATCACAGAGCCCATGGTATGCAGCATGAAGGGGGCCACTGATGATCGCGTCGCTGATTTACTGGTCGGTTCGTAACCGTTTTCTGGTCGTCATGGCAGCACTGCTGCTGACCGGTCTGGGACTGTACTCCCTGAAGAACACGCCAGTGGATGCACTGCCGGACCTGTCGGATGTCCAGGTCATCATTAAAACCAGCTATCCGGGACAGGCGCCTCAGGTGGTAGAGGACCAGGTTACTTACCCGCTGACCACCGCCATGCTGTCGGTGCCGGGGGCGCAAACCGTTCGAGGCTATTCGTTCTTCGGTGACTCCTACGTTTATGTGATCTTTGACGAAAACACCGATATGTACTGGGCCCGCTCTCGGGTGCTCGAATACCTGTCGCAGGTGGCGCCGAATCTGCCGGAGCAGGCCCGGCCGCAATTGGGGCCTGACGCTACCGGTGTGGGCTGGGTGTACCTGTACGCGTTGGTAGACCGCACCGGGCAGCACGACCTGAGCCAGCTCCGAAGCCTTCAGGACTGGTTCCTGAAGTATGAGCTGCAGACGGTACCCGGCGTTTCGGAAGTGGCCACTGTGGGTGGCATGGTCAAGCAATACCAGGTACAGGTGAGCCCGGAAAAGCTGCGTACCCTGGGGATTCCGCTGTCCCATATTGAAACCGCCATAAAGCGCGGCAATCAGGAAGTGGGGGCCTCTGTCATTGAAATGGCAGAGGCCGAGTACATGGTGCGGGCCTCGGGCTATATCCAGTCCCGGGAAGATTTGCTCTCGATCCCGCTGGGACTCGACGACAACGGCACCCCCGTTTTGTTAAAGGATGTGGCCAGCGTTGAAGTGGGGCCACAGATGCGCAGGGGCATTGCCGAGTTGAATGGCGAGGGCGAAACGGTTGGCGGCGTTATAGTGATGCGTTTTGGTGAAAACGCCCAGGAGACTATACGGGGTGTGAAAGCCAAACTGGAGGCTTTGCAGGGGAGTCTGCCGGACGGTGTCGAAGTGGTCACGGTGTATGACCGTTCCGGTTTGATCGATCGCGCTGTGACCAACCTCTGGAACAAATTGCTGGAAGAACTTCTCGTTGTCGGGCTGGTGTGCGTGATCTTCCTGTTCCACGTGCGGTCTTCGCTGGTGGTGATGATCAGCCTGCCAGTCGGCATTCTGACAGCCTTCATCGTGATGTACTGGCAGGGCATCAATGCCAACATCATGTCGTTGGGTGGCATCGCCATTGCCATAGGCACCATGATTGACGGTGCCATCGTGATGATCGAGAACATGCACAAACACATGGAGCGTACACCGCTGACCAGGGAAAATCGCTGGCAAGTGGTGGCGAAGGCGTCGGCCGAGGTGGGGCCGGCGCTGTTTTTCTCATTGTTGATTATTACCGTCAGCTTTGTGCCGGTGTTTGTGCTGGAAGCCCAGGAGGGCCGCATGTTCTCGCCGCTGGCCTATACCAAAACCTATGCCATGGCGGCCAGTGCCGCTCTGGCGGTCACGCTGGTGCCGGTGCTCATGGGTTACTTCATTCGTGGCAAGGTGCTGTCGGAGCACCGAAATCCTGTAAACCGGTTATTGGTGTCGGGCTATCTGCCAATGCTGAAGGGTGTCCTGAAGTATCCGGTGACAACCCTGGTAGTGGTGGTTCTGATTCTGGCGGTGGGGGTGTGGCCTGCCTCCCGGATAGGCAGCGAATTCATCCCGCCTCTGGATGAGGGCGATCTGATGTATATGCCAACCACCTACCCGGGTATTTCTATCGGCAAGGCTCGGGAATTGCTGCAACAGACCGACCGGTTGATTGCCTCGCCGCCGGAAGTGGAAACGGTGTTTGGCAAGGTTGGCCGGGCAGAGACCGCCACAGATCCCGCCCCGTTGACGATGATTGAAACGTTTAT
Organism: Marinobacter shengliensis; assembly: GCF_003007715.1. Classification (GTDB taxonomy): domain Bacteria; phylum Pseudomonadota; class Gammaproteobacteria; order Pseudomonadales; family Oleiphilaceae; genus Marinobacter; species Marinobacter shengliensis. The sequence goes on from NZ_PXNO01000023.1 coordinate 96,337, forward strand.
TCAACTTAAACCTCGCGACCAGTGGCGTGAGGGGATGACCACCGAAAAACTGAAGCAGGAATTGAACGCCCTTATCCAATTTCCCGGCGTTACCAATGCCTGGGTGATGCCAATCATTACCCGGATTGACATGCTGGCGACGGGGATAAAAACGCCGGTTGGCATCAAGGTGGCCGGGCCTGAGCTGGCAACCATTGAGGCAGTGGGCAAGCAACTGGAAGCCATTCTTTCGGAGGTTCCCGGTACGGCATCTGTGTATTCGGAGCGCGTTGCCGGGGGCCGTTATGTTCAGGCCGATATCGACCGATTACGGGCGGCGAGATATGGCCTCAACATTGCCGATGTTCAGCAGGTGATCGCTTCGGCGGTGGGCGGAATTAACGTGTCTCAAACCATCGAGGGGTTGGAAAGATACCCTATCAATGTGCGTTATCCGCAAGACTACCGCGATTCCCCCGAGAAGCTCCGGCAGCTGCCGATCGTGACGCCGTCCGGCCAACGCATTGCCTTGGCGGATGTGGCCGACATTCGGATTGAGGACGGCCCTCCAGCAATAAAAAGTGAGAATGCCCGGCTTAATGGTTGGACCTTTGTGGACATCGAGGGTGTTGATGTGGGCAGCTACGTAGAGCAGGCCATGGCGGTTGTAAATGATGAACTGCAGCTGCCGGCAGGCTACTCCGTGGCCTGGTCCGGCCAATATGAATACATGCTCCGGGCCAAGGAAAGGCTGACCTATGTGGTCCCGCTGACCCTGGCGATCATTGTCATACTGTTGTTTATGAGCTTCCGCCGCATTGCTGAGGTGGCGATGATCCTGGGCACACTGCCGTTTGCTCTGGTGGGCGCAGTCTGGTTTATGTATCTATTGGGTTACAACTTTTCGGTTGCCGTTGGAGTGGGATTCATTGCCCTGGCGGGGGTTGCCGTAGAGATCGGGGTCATCATGCTGGTGTACCTTAACCAGTCTTACCAGTCGATGCTTGAGAGTTGCGAGCAAAAAGGTCTTGAGCCCAGGCGTGAAACTCTCCGGCATGCCGTTCTGCATGGTGCCGGGTTGCGGGTTCGGCCGATCATGATGACCGGAAGTTCCATCATCATTGGGCTGTTACCCATCATGTTCGGCACCGGGACGGGCTCGGAAGTAATGGGGCGCATCGCAGCCCCGATGGTGGGTGGTATGGTCAGCGCTATGCTGCTGGCATTGTTGGTCATTCCCGTATTGTTCTACCTCTGGAAACGAAGGGGCCTTGCGCACCGATGACCTGCGTCAATTCTTGCCAAGAGAGGTTGTAGGTTTGGCCGCTATTTCAGGTTCGATTCAGTTTTATGGTCTTAACTGTAGTAGACACTCATCAACTGTGATGAAAAGGAGAATGTCATGAACAGGTTTACAAGGTTAATCGCATGTTCCGTTCTCGTTTCCGCACCCCTTCTGGTGTTTGCCCAGGGCAACTCCGGGCAAATGCCGCGGGGTGGCATGATGAACCAGGAACAGATGCAGCAGATGCAACAGAACATGTCGCAGATGCAGGAAATGATGCAGGAAATGCGCAACGCCAAGTCGGATGCGGAGCGCCAGCGTATTCGTGAGAAGCACATGGAGTCCATGCAGCAGCACATGCAGATGATGCGTGGTGGCATGATAGGGCAGGGCATGGGCCAGGGCCAAGGGCAGGGCATGATGGGGCAGCACCAGGGCCAGATGGGCGGTGGCCAGGGCATGGGTAACCAGCCGAAAGGTCAGTCCGGCGGCAAAGGGCCTCGTTCGGGTGGCGCGGGTATGGAGCCGGAACAGCGAATGGAAATGATGGAACAGCGCCTGGAGCATATGCAGATGATGATGGAGCAAATGCTGGAGCACCAGGCGCAGGGCCAGACAGGACGTTAAATAGCTCACTGACATGGAGCGTTTATGACCCTTAGAAAATACCCTGGCGATCTGTTGTTGCTGGGGCTCTTTTTACTGCCTGTCGTTGTTGTTGCTCCGGCGTTGCCCTGGGGCAGTCAGGGCTGGCTGTATTCGCTGGCGGAGCTAGCCGGGGTGTTTGCCCTGTCAGCGTTTCTGCTGGCGGGTATGCTGTCGGCCCGTGTTCCCGGTATGGATCCCTGGTTTGGCGGCTTGGTGCGGCTATGGACCATTCACCGTTGGCTGGGGTTCTCGGCCTTTATGCTGGTGATGGTCCATGCGCTGTTGTTGGCACTGGCCACCTTGCCGATGTCTCTTGGCACCAGTGTTGCCACGCTGTTCCCGCCCCTTAGTCATTGGGAGGTCTGGGTTGGCTGGGCCGCCTTTCTCACCATGTTGGTTTTCATCGCGCCCACGCTGGGGTTCATTGGCACTCTGCACTATCAAAACTGGAAACGCCTGCACCTGCTGTCTGCGCCGGCACTGGTGTTGGCGTTGGTGCATACCATGATGCTCTCGGCCACTGCCTGGGTCTGGTGGTTGCTCTCGGCACTGGCTCTGGCTGCCATCGCCTGGCGTAAGTTATTGTCACCCCGGCTGGCCAGGCAACCCTATGTGGTAGACGGCATCGACCAGCTTGCCCGGGATGTGGTGGAGCTACGCCTGCGCCCGAAGGGCAAGGGGATTCGCTGGCAGGCCGGGCAGTTTGTGTATCTGACACCGATGGACTCTTCCCTGGTGGCCGGGTACAGGGAAGAACACCCTTACACCATCGCCTCGGGCTCCAGGGATGATGAACTAAAAATCGGCATTAAAGCGGTCGGCGATGCCACGCGGGCGTTGCTGGACATCAAGCCGGGGGCAGAGGTGCGAATCGAAGGCCCTTACGGGACCTTTTTTGAGAATGCGGCTTTGGCACAAAAGGGTGATAGCCTGCCCGGTGAACCGCGCAAGCAACTGTGGTTGGCCGGCGGTATAGGTATTACGCCGTTTGTCTCTGGCGCACGGGACAGGGTCGGGAACGGAGCGGTTCAGGCGCCGGATACCTGTTTGTTCTATCTGGCAAACCGGCCGGAAAGGGCCTATTACCTGGACGAGCTGGTCCGCATTGCCGAGGCCTGTGATGGCTTTGAGGTTCACACGCACTACATGAACGAACACGGCGTGATCACCCGGGATTATCTGGCCGAGCGCTGCCCGGATTTCGCCGAATGGGACATCTACCTGTGCGGGCCGCCGGGCATGATCAATCACCTGCAAACCCTGCTCAGGCAGGAAGGCGTGCCTGCCCATCGCATTCACACGGAGGCGTTTGATTTCCTATGACCAGCAACCGAATTGCCTATACAGGATTTGTTGCCTTTGTCAGCGTAGTTCTGACATTGGTGGTGGTTAACCTGGTTCAGGGCAACCCCGAACCCACAGCAGGTGGTACCGCTGAGAATGCCGATGGTGAGTCGGTTTTCCGGCTCGATGATGTGGCGGAACACAATCATGCCGGCAGCTGTTGGAAGGTGATTAACGGTGTGGTGTACGACCTCACCGAGTACCTGCCGAATCACCCCACCGAGGAAGAGGTCTTCACCCGCTGGTGCGGTAAAGAGGCAACGTCGGCCTGGCTCGATAAGGGCAACGGCCGGCCCCACAGCCCTCGGGCCGCAGCCCGGCTGGAGGATTATCGGATAGGTGTGCTTGAAGGCGGCGCCCCGGCACCAGCACCGGTTGAAACCGCAGATTCGGCTACACAGCCCGCCACTGGCGATGACCGCCTTGGGCGAATGCTGTTGGGTTTGGCGCCGGGTAATTATCTTGATGGCACCTACCGTGGCAACTTTATCGACCGTGGGCTGATTCAGGTAAGCCTGCAGTTCCGGCTTGAAGGCGGGCGAATCAAGGGAATGTCCTACCGGCACCTGTTCTATCGGGATGAAGACTATTTGAAGATGGACAGTTCCGCCGAGCTTTACCCGGTTTTGCGTCAGTATCAGCAGATCACGGAGCGCCTGGAGGGCGAGCCGATGGAGGCAATTTTCCGGTTGTATGAGCCAGAGAACGTGGTGGATGATATTGACGGCTACACCGGCGCAACGCTTCGTGGAGCCAAGGTGATCAGTGCTTTTCGCGATGGTCTGAACCGGGGCGTCTACAGCTGGTAAGCCGGTAGTAGTGGGCAGGTGACTGCGCTGCCTGCGGGGCTTGTTTTCCGGCCGGCGGGCAGACTGTGTTAGGCTTTTGGGAACTTTAACAGGGAGTTAGCGAACCAAGACCCTGTTGAACCCCGGGACAGGAGACCCTATGCAGTCAGCGCCATCGTTACCCGCCCTCAGTTTGTTGCTTCGTGGCGCTGCGTTATTGGTGGTTTGGTGGGCGCTAACGCTCGGTGAAACGTCTGCCCTGGGTTTTGGCCTGGGGGTGACCGCCCTCGTGGCCTGGCTGTCGGTACGCCTGTTTCCCCCATCCGGCTATCGCCTCCAGCCCCTTGGGCTGCTGTCGTTTCTCGGTTACTTTCTCACCCGCTCGGTGGTGGCCGGGCTGGATGTCGCGCGGCGTTTGCTGTCACCGGCCTTGCCGGTTCACCCGGGTGAAATCACCCTGACCCTTCACTTGCCCGAGGGCAGCCCTCGCTGGCTGCTGGCCAACACCCTGTCCCTTATGCCCGGCACCCTGAGCGCTTTGCTTGAGGGCGATCAATTGACTCTGCACTGCCTGGATACCCGAGAGCCAGTAGAGCAGGACGTGCGGGAGACTGAGCGGCAGGTGGCGCGGGTTTTCGGGCTCTCCCTGAACGACATCGGGAGGGCGGTGCAGTGACCCTGATACTCAATGCCGTTGCGGCCTTCCTGTTGCTGACCCTGTTGATTGCCCTGATCCGCATCTGGCGGGGGCCGGAACCGGCGGACCGGATGTTGGCGTCACAACTGTTTGGCACAACCGGCGTGGCCCTGTTACTGGTGCTGTCCTATGCCCAATCCATGCCCGCACTGATGGATGTGGCGCTGACACTGGCGGTGTTGTCGGTACTCGCGATCGTGGCGTTTGTGACCCGGGTGGTGCGCATCGAACAGCCCGTGGATGATGACGGAGGCCGCCATGATTGATTCTGCCGTGATTGCGGTTCAGGTGGTGTTGTTGGTTCTTGGTTGTCTGTTTTTTGCCGTGGGCACCCTCGGCCTGTTCCGATTCTCCGACACCCTGACTCGTATCCATGCCCTGACCAAGGTGGACAACCTCGGGTTGGGCTTTATTGTGCTGGCGCTTTTGCCACTGGCGCCGTCGCTGGCGGGTGGCGTAAAAATGGTATTGATCTGGGCCGCAGCTCTGGCTGCCAGCGCAACGTCTGCGCACCTGATTGCCCGCGCCGTTCATGTGCGCCCGGAGCATTCCGCGGTTGAGGAGGCAGCTGATGATTGACTGGCTGGTGGACTCCATCTTGGTGCTGGCGCTGTTGTCGACCGCGATCGGGGTGTTGTGGTCTGCAAACCTGTTTCGGGCGGTGGTGATGTTTATCGCCTTTGGCCTGCTGATGGCACTGGCCTGGGTTCGCCTGCAGGCGCCGGACATTGCCCTGGCAGAAGCCGCCATCGGCGCCGGCCTGACCGGCGTGTTGCTGCTGGATGCGGCCAGACATTTGGGCTACAACCGGCGTTGCGGTGGTGAAGGCAATGACCAGGGTGGGGCGTCGGGATGAGGCGTTTTTTTGGCGTTACCGTCCTCGCCGCCGTGTGTCTGGCCTTTGCCGGTGCCCTCATGATCACGGTCTGGCACATTTCTGGTACCCAGGCGCCGGTCGACCTGCCCGGACTGCTGGTGGAGAACCTGGAGGCCAGTGGGGTAGAGCATCCGATCACCGCTGTGCTGTTGAACTTTCGCAGTTACGACACGCTGCTTGAGATCGGCGTGTTGGTCATCGCCGGGATTGCGGGTATCTCCATGGCGAAAACGACGTCCCTGGAAGATCCTCTCCTGCGCACTTCAGATTCCTTGTTGTATGCCCTGCAGCGCTGGTTTGTGCCGCTGATGCTGGTACTTGCCGGCTACCTGTTGTGGGCGGGTTCCGACCGCCCCGGGGGAGCGTTCCAGGCTGGGGCCGTGTTGGCGGCGTCGGGCGTGATGATGCGCCTTGGCGGGATCCCGATGGAGTTCCTGCGCCCTGGCGTGTTGTTGCGTTTGGGGCTGGCCCTGGGCTTTTCCGTATTCCTTCTGGTGGCGGTGGCCAGTGCCCTGGCCGGCGATGCGTTCCTGGCGTACCCGGAAGCCTTTAACAAACCCTTGATTCTGGTCATCGAAACCGTGCTGACCTTCTCCATTGCGATGGTATTGCTGGCTCTGTTTGTGTCGGCACCGGTAAACGGCGCTGAAGAGCCGGAAGAAGGGGAGCGCGGATGACCTCGGCCCTGTTGTATGCATTCGCTGGCGTTGCCTTGTGTGGTATTGGCCTGTTCGGGTTTCTGCGCCTGCAGCACCTGCTGCGCAAGTTGATGGCGTTTAACCTGATCGGTTCCGGCGTCTTCCTCATCATGGTTGGTCTCGCCCAGCGCAACGGTCAGCCAGATCCTGTGCCCCAGGCCCTGGTGCTCACGGGCATTGTGGTGGCTATTGCAGCGACGGCACTGGCCGTGGTGTTAATCCGCCGGTACTACCATTTGTCAGGCCAGACGACGCTGGCCGAGCCTGCCGCGAAGAGCTTCAGGCCCAAGGCTCGGTCTGTGAACCGGGAGGGCGCCCCCGAATGACCCTGTGGTTAATGGCGGGATTGCTGTTCACACCCCTGGCCTGGGCGGTGCTGACCCTGTTGCTGGATTTCAGCAAAGGCCGGGTGGTGACCTGGCTTGGAATCCTGGTGCAGGTGTTGGTGTCTCTGGGCTTGTGGGCCGCCGTGGCCAGCGACGGCGGGTTTCTTTACCTGCTCGGCGGTTGGCAGGCGCCCCTGGGAATTGAGCTGCGGGTGGATGGCCTGGCGGTAACCTTTGTGTTGCTGACGGCCCTGGTCGCGGCCGCTTGCGGCTGGCACGCCAGCATCTACCTGGACCCTGGCAAGCCGTGGCACCGCTATTTCTGGCCGCTGTTCTGGTTTCTGTGGGCCGGGCTGAATGCGGTCTGGTTGGGCGGCGATCTGTTCAATCTGTATGTGGGGCTGGAGCTGATCAGCCTTGCCGCCGTGGGGCTGGTGGCGTTGGGCGGCCAGGCGGATGCACTCAGGGCTGCCATTCGCTACCTGATGGCGGCTTTGCTGGGTTCCCTGGCGTACCTGCTTGGTGTGGCCCTGATCTACGGCCAGTTTGGCACCCTGTCGCTGGCAGGTGTGACCGAGCTGATCAATAGCGGTGATGTTCAGTCGGGCCTGACTTTCCCGCTGATTCTGATGCTGCTGGGCCTGGCCCTGAAAACCGCGCTGTTCCCGATGCACGGCTGGTTGCCGCCGGCCCATGGCATTGCCAAGTCGCCGGTCAGTGCGCTGTTGTCTGCGTTAGTGGTCAAAGCCTCGTTCTACATTGCAGCCAGGCTTTGGCTGGACCTGGGAGGCGACCTGGGTGGCTACGCCCTGGCTCAGTTGATAGGAGTGCTGGGTAGTTTGGCGGTTATCTGGGGTAGCTGGCTGGCGTTCCGGCAGGCCAAACTGAAACAGGTGGTTGCCTATTCCTCCGTGGCGCAGATTGGCTATCTGTTTTTGCTGTTCCCGCTCACCTGGGGCGTCACCGACGCCATATCCCAACAGGCGCAACAGGGCATTACCCTGCAGGTGGTCAGCCATGCCCTGGCCAAGGCCGCGATGTTCCTGGCGGCCGGCAATCTGATCATGTCGGTAGGCAGCAACCGGGTAGATGCCCTGGCGGGTGTCAGCCGGTTCCTGCCATTTTCGCTGTTTTCCTTCGGGCTGGCCGGGGTGTCGTTGATGGGGCTGCCGCCTACCGGGGGCTTTGCAGCGAAGTGGTTGCTCCTCCAGGCCAGCCTGGCCAGTGGCCAATGGTGGTGGCTGGGGGTTCTGCTGGCCGGCGGCTTGCTTTCTGCCGCCTATGTCTTCCGGGTTTACCGGGCGTCGTTCATTGAAGCGACAGACACGGACCAGTTCTATCACCCGTCCAGGAGCCTGGAGGTGATACCGATGATTCTGGCGTTGATGTCGCTTGGCCTTGGCCTGGTGGCGGAGCCGGTGTTGTCGGTGATGTCCCTGCCGTTTGAGGGGGCCAGCCAATGACCCTGAGTGTATTAATGCCGGTTTTCGCCTTGATGACTTCGTTGCTGGCGTCGGTGGTTCTGTTCGCGCTGCCGGAGAAAGGGCATCGTCTGAGAACCATCATTAACCTGGCAGCCGCCATTCTGAAGATTGCCCTGGTGGGTGTGATGATCTGGGGTGTGGCCCAGGGGCGCGAGTACGAGGCCGCGTTCACCATGGTACCCGGTGTGGAATTCGTGCTGAGGGCCGATGCGCTGTCAATGTTGTTTGCCGGGTTGTCTGCCCTGCTGTGGTTACTGACCACCATCTATGCTGTTGGCTATCTAGAGGACTCCCCGAACCGGAGCCGGTTCTTCGGGTTCTTCAGTCTGTGTGTGGCCAGCACCATGGGTATTGCCCTGGCGGGCAACCTGTTCACCTTCTTTCTGTTCTACGAAATGCTCACCCTCTCCACCTATCCGCTGGTGGTCCATCGTGGCACGACCAAAGCGCTGCGAGCCGGGCGTAACTACATCATCTACACCCTGACCGGTGGTGCGGTTTTGCTGTTTGCCATTGCCTGGCTGCACGGCCTTGTGGGGGATCTCAGGTTCCAGGAAGGGGGCTACTTCTCAGACATTGACCCATCCATGCAGGGGCCTCTGACGATCATTTTCGTGCTAATGATTGTCGGACTGGGGGTAAAAGCAGCCCTGGTACCATTCCACGGCTGGCTGCCCCAGGCAATGGTAGCGCCGGCACCGGTCAGTGCCCTGTTGCATGCCGTGGCGGTGGTGAAAGCTGGTGCCTTTGGCATTATCCGCGTGGTCTTTGAGATCTACGGGTTGGAAGCGGCCAAAGACATGGGGCTGCTGGCCGGGCTTTCGGTCGTGGCAGCCTTCACCATTATCTATGGCTCCACCCGTGCCTTGTACCAGGTTGACCTGAAACGTCGACTGGCGTTTTCAACGGTCAGCCAGGTGTCCTATATCGTGCTGGGGCTGTGCCTGTTCGGGCCCGTGGGCGTGGCCGGTGGCCTTGTGCATCTGGTGCATCAGGGGATCATGAAGATCACCCTGTTTTTCTGTGCTGGTAATTACGCTGAAACCCTCGGAGTGCACCGCATCGATGAACTGGACGGCGCCGGTAAACGCATGCCAGGTACCTCGGTGGCGTTTACCCTCGGGGCCTTTGGCATGATTGGCGCACCACCTTTGGCGGGGTTTATTACCAAGTGGACCATGGGCAGCGGTGCACTGGCGGTCGGTATGGATTGGGTAGTGGCGGTGCTGGTGATCAGCAGCCTGCTCAATGCGGCGTATTTTCTCCCGATACTGCACCGGCTCTGGTTTGCTGAACAGTGCGAGCCGTGGCCCCACGAGCGCCGTTGGGGGCGCCTTGAAACCAGCGCCTGGCTGCTATGGCCGCCGTTGATTACTGCCGCTCTTATGCTGGTAGCCGGGCTGATTGCCAACCTGCCATTCAGCCCCCTGAGTTGGGCTGAGTTGATTGTGGCAAGGGAGGTGGCGCTGTGATGTTTGCGTCAAACCTCTTGCTGTTGTTGGTGATTATCCTGCCGCTGGCCTCGTTGTTACTGGCGCTGCGACCCGATTGGCAGCAGGCTTATCGTTACTGTTTGCCCTTGTTGCCCTTGCCCGCCTTGTTGGCAGGCCTGACATTGGGGCCAGACGCGTCCCTTGAATTGCCGGGGCTGCTGTTAGGCGGCCGGTGGGGGCTGGATGAGCTGCGCCAGGTATTCCTGGTTCTGACGGCAACGCTTTGGCTGGTGGCCGGTGTCTTCGCCGTCGGCTATCTGAAGGTACATTACCTGCGGCGTTTCTGTGTGTTCTGGGCGCTCACCCTGGCCGGGAATCTGGGGCTGGTGATGGCCCAGGATATTGCCAGCTTCTATAGCTTCTTCGCCCTGATGACCTTTGCCGGTTATGGCCTGGTGGTGCACGAGGGAACGGGAGAGGCCAACCACGCGGGGCGCGTCTACCTGACCATGGCGGTGGTGGGTGAAATGGCCATTCTGTCGGGCCTTCTGATGGCCGCCCAGCAGGCAGGTAGTGGCTTGTTGGCCGATCTGCCTGCCGCAGTGGCGGAGGCCGACCGGCGTTGGTTGATCATGCTGCTGTTGCTATCGGGTTTTGGGGTAAAGGCGGGTTTGCCGCTTCTGCATTTCTGGTTGCCCCTGGCGCACCCGGTAGCGCCGACGCCAGCCAGTGCAGTGCTCAGTGGCGCCATGATCAAAGCCGGCCTGTTGGGCTGGCTGGTCACTTTGCCGTTTGGTGAGGTGTCTTTGCCGGGTTGGGGCAATGCGCTGGTGATCCTGGGCGCTGTCGGTTCCCTGGGTGGTGCTGTGCTGGGTGTTCGCCAGCGGCGCCCGAAAACCGTGTTGGCCTATTCCAGCATTAGCCAGATGGGCCTGATGACACTGATGGTGGGCGCAGCGCTGGCCAATACCGAGTATGCGGGCCCGCTGTTTGCGGTGATGGCGCTGTACGTGCTGCATCATGGCCTGGCCAAAGGTAGCTTGTTCCTCTCTACTGCCATGGCGTTGCCGGCGGGACGGGGTGGTCAATGGCTGTTGTGGCTGTTGATCGCATTGCCGGGGCTGTCGCTGGCGGGGCTGCCGTTTACCAGTGGCGCTGCCAGCAAGCTGGCCATGAAGGAACTGCTCAAGCCGGGCAACTTCGAGTTTGCCATGGCGCCCTACCTGCCCATGCTGATGAGCGCGGGGGCTGTGGCCACCATGCTGCTGGTATGGCGTTTTTTGTGGGTGCAGCGGGCAGCTGCCAGTGTTGGCAGCAATCCTGCGTTTATGTGTCTGGGTTGGGGCCTGGCCACGGCTGGCAGCCTGGTACTGTTCTGGTGGTTGCCCTGGCCCGGGGCCGTGCCGAATAAAGCCTGGCTAGCCACCATGGTTCATGAGGCCTGGAGCCTGTTCTGGCCCATTCTGGCGGCCACGGTTATCGCGGCGCTGGCCTGGCGTTCAGTCAAACAGCGATAGCTGGTTGTCCGGCGGCGGCTGGCTTGCCGGTTTCGGCCGTGTTTGATGCGGCCCCTTGCGGCTGCCGTGGCGGTGCAGCACCCGGCCAGTCTCTTCCCGGCTGACGTGTTGTTTTCGGAAGTCGCCCACCGCTTTGCGCGCCGCCCGGGCGGCCTGTTCGTGATCGCACACCGGCGCAATGTAAGTGTTGCCGCCGAACTTCGCTTTTTGGGCGGGCGTCATCAACCACGGGGTATGGATCATTTCTGCGGGAACCCCGGCCAGTTCCGGAATCCAGCGGCGGATAAACTCGCCGTTCGGGTCCAGCTTCTTGCTTTGCAAAACCGGATTGTAGATACGCAGAGCATTGATACCGGTCAGGCCGGATTGCATCTGGGTCTGGGAATAGTGAATGCCCGGCTCGAAATCGGTAAACAGTCGCGCCAGGTGCAGGGCAGGTTCACGCCAGTGCAACCACAGTTGGTGGCTGGCTACCGCCATCAGCATTGCCCGCATTCGGAAATTGAGCCAGCCGGTGTGTTGCAGGCTGCGCATGCAGGCATCTACCAGAGGCCAACCGGTTTGCCCTTGCTGCCAGCGCTGCAGCCGTTCGGAATCGTTCGGCCCGGTTTTCATGCCCTCCAGTTCCCGGTGCATGGCGCGGAATTCCAGCTCCGGTTCGTCTTCGAGTTTCTGGATAAAATGACAATGCCAGTGCAACCGGGAGCGAAAGCTGGTCAGGCTTTTCTGTTTCCGGGGCAGGGTATTACGGTGATGGCCGGCAGCCTTGGCCTGTTGGTATATTTCCCGGAGGCTGACCGTGCCATAGGCGATATGAGGGCTCAGCCGGGAGCAGGCGCGCACGGCGGTATTGGGGCTGGAAATATTGTACTGGTAACCCACGCAGCGGCGCTCCAGAAACGACGCCAGTAACGCTTCGCCGCGAATGCTGCCGCCGGTTTGTCGATCCGGGCACCGGTCTGCTGCGGTGGTGCCGGGTTCGATACCGCGCCAGGCTACACCCTGAATGGCGCCGGCAAACGGCACGGAGCCAGGTGCCTCAAGTACGGGCTGCCTCATCAGTTCTGTCCAGGCTTTGTCCCATATGTCCCGGTCTTTGAGCCGGCGTACCACCCCGAACTGGTTCCACTCCCTGAACTCTATCTGGTTGTCGGAGCACCACTGGATAACCGCTTTGTCGCGCTCGAAGGTCCATTGCCCGCCGGTTTCCTGATGGCAAAACACACGCTCAATGGCATGGCTTGCCTTGAGCTCTCTCAGGGCTGCGATGACGGACCCTCGCAGGACCACCAGTTGGTTGCCCGCTTTGCGCAGCTGCTTATCGAGGTCATCCAGGGAATCCTGGATAAAACACCATTGCCGCCCGCTGGTATCCGGTTGCTGCCAGTAGTCGTCTTCAATCACGTACAGTGCAATAACCGGCTCACCCAGATTGGCGGCCGCTACCAGCGGGGCGTGATCGCGGGTGCGCAAATCCCGCTTGAACCAGACCACGGTGGTCATGGCTGCAGGCTCCGGTTACGGCGGCATCGTTCGCTGCAATAGCGAACCTGGTCCCAGTCTTTTGCCCATTTCTTGCGCCAGCTGAAGGGGCGCTGGCACACCGGGCAGGTTTTCTCGGGCAAGTGTGGTTTTTTGTGCATTCGCGGTTTTTGGTTTTAACTGAATGAATGTGGGCAGATATACGTGACTGAAACGGCAAAGGTTTTGTTATGACCACACTGAACGAAGGCATTCAACCCCCCTCGGTTCTGATCTTTGACTGGCACGGTACTTTGGTGGACACCCACGATGCCATGTTCAGCGCCATGGAGGATATGTTGCCGCAGCTGGAAGATCTGGGGCTGGTGGAAAAGTTGCTGCCGGAGGAGCAATGCCGCACACAGGATGATGCCCGGCTAGTGCGTTACATCCGTATCTTCCGGCGCTTGCATCCGAGGATTTTGGCGGAGCGGCGGGTGTCCAGAACCGATATCTTCAATGCCATCTTCGGTGATAACAAAGTCGCCAAACTGGTTGCCCACGAAGCCTACAACAACGCTTACCGGAAATATTTTGGCCAGGTGAAGCCATTTCAGCCGGGTGCCTATGAGTATCTGTGTGCGCTGAAAGCCATGGGCATCAAGCTGGCGGTATCGACCAACCGCAACCGGGAGTTTCTGGACAAGGAACTTCAAACGGTGGATGAGGGCCGATGGCATCATCTGTTCGATGCAACGGTATGCGCCGATGATGTGACCGAATACAAGCCCGACCCGCAGGTGATTCTCAGAACCCTGGAGAAGTTGGGGCTGCCGGCAGATGCCCGGGCCTGGTATGTGGGCGATAGCTACGTCGATATGCTCACCTCTCACAGTGCCGGGGTGTCCGGCGTGTTCTACAACGGCGCCTGCTGGGAGTCAGACCGGATTTCGAGCTGGTTCACCTCCCGGGATGCACCGGCGGCGGTGCTCGACAGTTTTGAAGACCTTATGGATTTGCTGGCGTTGCTGGAGCGGGAACAGCCTGAGACGTTCGCCGCCAGCCCGGCGGAAGTGCGCCCGAAGCCCTTCCCGCCACCCGAACGGCCGGAGCCGCGTATTGAGCCGGATTGGCACCCGGCGGTGGTGAAGTTGATTCGCCCGGCGGTGGTGTTGTTTGACTGGCATGCCACCCTGGTGGACACCCTGGACGCCATGTACCACGCGGTGGACGATATGCTGCCGGATTTCCACACGCTGGGGCTGATGAACCGGATGGTTGCGCCGGAAGACAGCAAAACTCCGGAAGATGCCCGGCTGGTGGCCTATGTACGGGAGTACGCCAAGTTGCACCCCAAGGTAAAGGCAGACCGGAAAATCTCCCGCACCGATATTTTCGAGGTGCTGTTTGGGGAAGATCAGCAAGCCAAGCAGGTTGCCCACAAGGCGTTTAACCACCACTACCGAAAGCACTACGGCACGGTGAAGGCCTTTGAGCCGAAAGTCCGGGAAGTATTGGAGGGGTTGCGACGACTGGGCATGCAGGTGGGCGTGATCACCAACCGGGATAGGGAGTTCTTTGAGCACGAGCTGGCGGCGGTGGAAGACACCGGTTGGACCCATCTGTTCGATGTGGATGTGTGCGGTGACGACACGCCCCTGAGAAAACCGCACCCGGATCAGTTACTGCTGGCGGTGCAGAAACTGGATTACCCGCCGGACCCGAGTGTGTGGTACGTGGGAGATTCTACTACCGATGTGATTGCCGCGAAGCGGGCAGGTATGACGTCGGTGTTCTTCAACGGTGCCCAGTGGGACTTGCCCTGGCTGAACCGGATTTTTCCGGGCACTCACAAACACCCGGACAAACCGGACGTGGTGGTGAATGATTTTTCCGAGTTCTGGGCTCTGGTGCTGGCCTGTGAGCTAGGGCCGGCCTGAGGGTGTTACTCGGCTACCGGTAACTCCCTGGGGACCTGCTCAGAACGAGCCCGCGCCAGCCGTTCGTAGTTGTGTAGCGTTTTTTCGATGGCCAGCCCCATCGCCAGAATACCTTCCAGGCCGTTATTCGGCTCTTTCAGGGGGATGGGCACACTGACGATAATCTGGAACTGGCGGGTAGACGCATCGTAGCGAATGGGTGATATCCATAAATCGGATTTGCGCTCCATACCACGTTCGGTTTCAACGGCAATTTCCTGGAACTTTGGCTCGTCGCCCTGCCAGTAATCGGATGACAGCTGACTCATGGCAACCAATGCGCCCTTGTTGTCGGTCAGCAAAAGTTCCGTTACCAATCCGCCTTGCTCGTCTTGCCACTGCTTCAGGGCCTGAGATGCCGGTAGCCCGAGTATCTCAGAGGCCAAGGGTGTCGGTTGCTCAGGGGCGAGAGCCTGCCAGAGGGTGTCCTGGGTGAGAATCTCTGTGAAGCTGTCGTAGACTGGCCCCTGATGAATTGCCTGAGCCAGATTCAGACGTTGCTCCAGGTCTTGTATGAGCCCCCTGGCTTGCCCTGCTACATGCTGATACTCATCTGCAGACAGCAGCATGTGCTGCTCCATACACGCCGGCAATTGACGGTTGAATCGGGTCAGGACCCCCGGGTGTTCGCTGACAAATCGTCGGTTGAGATAGAGGTGCAGCGGGGCGTAACGAAGGAATTCCCGGTTCAGCGTTTGGCCAAGTGCCAGTGAGTCTTCGCGCAGTGTCTCCATCACCTGTTGATCCATCAGTGCAAGGTCAATTCGTTGGCGTTTCAGCAAAGCGGGTAATTGTTCGGTTGAACTGACGGTCACAAACGGCTCAAAGCCGTTCTGGATGAGCCAGACTTCTTCGTTGCTGCCACCGACAACACCGATTTTTGCAGTTGTCGGGTCAGGGCGTTGGCCAAGGTAGAACCAGTACCATTTTTCCAATGCCACCGGGTGGCTGATATCCGCTGCCTCATCCATATCGGGTGATGGATCTACGGCAAAGTAGCCATCCACGAGTTGACGCTGCAGTGCGAAGCGGGCGCGGTTCTGGGGCATCAGGCGAATGTTTACCTGCGCCCCCGCATGTTCCATGGCGCATCGAACGGTCTCGACCGTTTCCCCGGTCACCTCCGGGCCGCCTGGGATCGGGTTGGCCTGCTGGTAGGGGGGAGAGTCAAATGTATATAAACTGATTGTTTCATGGTCTGCAGCAACTGTCCACGGAATCAAGGTGAACAGTAATCCTGCTGCTATGGGCCTGATAGACATGCCGGACTCCAGCGTCCTTATTGCTGACAATTTGCCAATGGATACAGCATAGCAGTCAACCGGCTTATTTTCTCTTAGCTGTTTTTCCCAGGTAGGTTACAGTTGCTCAAGATTGGCAAGCAGCCACTCCCCGCGGCTGAGAATGGCACGGCGCCGCTCATCTGGCTGCTTATCCCAGTTCCGATACATCATGGCCATGCGCGGATTGTTGGCAAAGTCATCCCGATGGCGGTCGATAAAATGCCAGTAAAGTGCATTAAACGGGCAGGCTTTCTCTCCAGTGGCATCCTGCACCCGGTAATGGCAGTTCTGGCAGTGGTCCGACATGCGCTGGATGTATTTGCCACTGGCGGCGTAGGGTTTGGAACCCAGATAGCCGCCATCGGCGTGCATCACCATGCCCAGTGTATTAGGCAGTTCTACCCAGTCGAAGGCATCGATGTAGACCGCCAGGTACCAGTCACAGATGTCCTCCGGATGTATGCCGGTCAGCAGGGCGAAGTTGCCGGTCACCATCAGGCGCTGGATGTGATGGGCGTAGGCGTTTCTGGCGGTGGCATCAATGGCCTTGTGCATACAGCGCATGTTGGTTTCACCGGTCCAGTAGAACCAGGGCAGGCTGCGCTGGTTGTTCAGCCGGTTCTCTTTGGCGTAATCCGGCATCAGCAGCCAGTAAATGCCGCGAACAAACTCGCGCCAGCCGATGATCTGGCGGATAAACCCCTCTGCCGCGTTCAGTGGCGCCCGCCCGGAATACCACGCTTGTGCCACCGCCTGGCAAACGTCCGTCGGGTCCAGTAATCCGGTGTTCAGATAGGGGGACAGGATGGAATGGAACAACCAGTCTTCGTGGTCGGACAGCGCATCCTGATAGTCACCGAAACAGGGCAGGGCGAAGTCGATAAAGTGTTCCAGCGCTGCCTGGGCCTGGTCCGCCGTGACGGCAAAATGGAAGTCCTCTGAGGTGCCGAAATGGTCGGGAAAGTACTCCTCTACCAGCTGGATCACCTCTCGGGTAACCGAATCCGGCTCCACGCGAAACGGTGCCGGCGCGGGCGGTTTGCCGGACCATTTCTTTCGATTGTCGGAATCGAAATTCCACTGACCGCCCTCCGGTTTGCCTTCGGGTGTCATCAGCAGGCCGGTTTTCTTGCGCATTTCCCGGTAGAAAAATTCCATGCGCAGTTGTTTGCGACCCTTGGCCCAGTCGGCGAACTCCTGTTTGCGGCACACAAAGCGGGTGTCTGGCCGAATCTCCACTGGAATACCCAGGTGTTCGTGCCACTGGCTGATCTGCGAGTGCAGCCGCCATTCACCGCACTCGGTGGTGATCAGTCTCTCGGGCCTGTGCTCTGCGGCGAGCTTTGAAACGACCGCTTCCAGGGATTGTTCCGGGTTATCCGGATGGTAGTGCTGGTAATGCACGTGCCAACCTTGCTGTTCCAGTTCCCGGGCGAAGTGGCGCATGGCGCTGAAAATATATATCAGCTTTTTCTTGTGGTGATTGGTGTAGCTGGCCTCGTCATGGACTTCGGCCATCACCACCCGATCGTTGTCTTTATCTGCGTCTTCGAGTGCAGAAAGCTGGTGGCTCAGCTGGTCGCCGAGAATCAGAATCAGGTTGGCCATGGCATCGGCTCCGGTGTTGGCATTATCCCAAAGGGGTAGGCTGAATACGCCATGGGCGCAAGGGTGGTTCAGTGGCTATGCTGATAGACTCCAGATGATACGCATCAACTGATGCTCGGGGCCGATAGGGCATAATGGGCGCTTTCCGGCTTGCCGACCTTTTCTGACGACAGAGTTTTAACTATGGCTTCCAACAACGCTGCAGAAAACAACCTGCCCGCCTTCATCTGGGATGAGGCACTACTTCGCCGTTACGACCTCAGTGGGCCTCGCTATACGTCTTACCCCACGGCGGTCGAGTTCACCCAGAAGTACGGCATCGAAGACATGGTGAAAGCGGCCGGCCGCAGCAAGGCTGCCGGTGGCCCCATTTCCTTGTACACGCACCTGCCGTTCTGTGCACATCTCTGTTACTACTGTGCCTGCAACAAGGTGATCACCAAAAAGCGCGATAAGGCTATGCCTTATGTGGAGCGTGTTCTGAAAGAAGCCGCCATCCAGTCAAAACTGTTCGGGGCGGACCGCCCGGTGCAACAGTTGCATTGGGGCGGCGGCACGCCAACGTTCTTGCCCCGGGATGTGATGCAGCACCTGATGGCCGGATACGCTGATCTGTTTAACCTGCAGTCTGGCGATGAGCGGGATTACAGCGTCGAGATTGACCCTCGGGAAGTGGACCAGGATACCCTGTCGACCCTGTGGGAGCTGGGCTTTAATCGCATCAGCCTCGGCGTTCAGGACGTAAACCCGGAAGTGCAAAAGGCGGTTAACCGTATTCAGCCCAAGGACATGACCGAGGCGGTTTTGAACGAAGCCCGTCGCATTGGTTTCCGTTCCATTAACCTGGACCTGATCTACGGCCTGCCGTACCAGACCCCGGAAAGTTTTGCACAAACCCTGGAATCGGTGATCGAGATGTCCCCGGACAGGCTCTCCGTGTTCAGCTACGCGCACCTGCCGGACCGCTTCTACCCGCAAACCCGGATTCAGGCCGACACTCTGCCAAGCCCGCAGCAGAAGCTGACCATTCTGCATAACACCATCAACCGCCTGCTGGAAGCCGGTTACGAATACATCGGCATGGACCACTTCGCCAAGCCGGACGACAGCCTGGCCGTGGCCCAGCGGGAAGGCCGGCTGCACCGGAACTTCCAGGGCTACACCACGCATTCGGATTGCGATTTGGTGTCTCTGGGAGTGTCTGCCATCGGCCAGACTGACGATGCCTATTTCCAGAACAACCATGATTTGCCGTCCTGGGAAGCTTCCATTGATGCGGGGCAACTGGCGATCGTTCGTGGCGTGGGCCTGAGCCGGGATGACCGGATTCGCCGGTGGGTGATCGGCCAGCTGATTTGCCAGTTCCGCCTGGATCGCAAACAGTTTGCAGACAAATGGAACGAGGACTTCGATCGGTACGTCGCGGATGAACTGAACCGCCTGAAGCCGATGATCCAGGACGAACTGATTGGCGACGATGGCGGTGCACTTCAGGTGCAGCCCGCCGGCCGGTTGCTGATTCGGGCCATCTGCCAGATCTTCGATATGTACCGCAAGGAAGGTGCCAGCCAGCGGTTCTCGCGGATTATCTGACCGGGTTTGCTGTAAACAGAACCAACAAGGGCTGCCAAATGGCAGCCCTTGTTGGTTTGACTCGATGAATTAGCTAGCCACTTTGAACTCGTTGGCCAGATCCTGAAGCTTGCGGGCCAGTCTGGCCTGCTCTTGAGTCACCTGATTAATCTCCTGTGATCCGGTCAGCGTCAGAATGGCCGCTTCGCTGACCGTCTCCATACTGCCTGCCAGTTCACGTGTCACCGCGACTTGCTGTTCCGATGCAGTGGCAATCTGGGTGGCCATGTCGGAGATGCTATTTACGTCCGTCAGGATGTCCGCGAAGGTTTTTTCCATCTCAGAGGCCTGTTCGCTGGTCTGGTTGGCGAGCTTGTGGCTGGCAACAATGGATCGGCTGGCGCTGTCGGTAATGTTCTTGAAGCCGTTGATGATTTCTTCAATCTGGGTAGTCGATTCATGAGTTTGTTGGGCCAGGGTCCGTACCTCATCGGCCACCACTGCAAAGCCCCGGCCATGCTCGCCAGCTCGTGCCGCCTCGATGGCAGCATTCAGAGCCAGCAGGTTGGTCTGGTCCGCCACTTTACGGATGACATCCACTACTTCACTGATGGTGCCGCTGCGTTCCTCCAGCTCTTCGATCACCTGATTTACTTCCTGAACCGATTGCGCCAGGGTGCGGATTTGCTTAACGCTTGAGTGCAGCACCTGCTCACCGGTCCGGCTCTTGTCCATGGCGCTGTTGGAAGCGTCTGCAACCTGTTGGGTGTTCTGGGAGATTTCCTCCGAGGTGGCGGACATTTCTTCGGTGGCGGCCGCTACCTGCTCAATCTGCTGTTGCTGGTTCTTGATCTGGCCGGAATTCTGGCCCGCGGTGGAGCTGGTTTCTTCGGTGGCGGTGGCCAGTTGCACGCTGGCCTTATCGATCTGCATCAGGGCTTCGCTGAACCGGCCGAAAAGTTCGTTGACCGCCTTGGCAATAGTGCCGGTTTCGTCCTGGCTGGACACCGGGATATGCCGTGTCAGGTCTTTGTTGTCCATGGCATAGCGCACGCCAGACAACAATGCGGCTACCTGGTTATGGATGGCGTGGATGATCACCAGCATCAGCAAGATCACGATAATGATGGCACCGCCTGCAATCGTAGAGGCGCCAATAAGTGCCTTGCGGGCATCACCTACCGCTTCGGTAGCCGCGGCTTCCACTTGGGCCAGCATCTGGCTGCGGATACGGTTGATGGCTTCAATTCGTCTGGTTGCTGCGGTGAACCACTCGCCGGGGTCCAGGGCATACATGCCAGACGGACTGCTCAGCAGGGTTTCACGCTGGCTCCGGAACTCGCGGCTTACCGGCAGGTTTGCCAGCTGTGTGATGTCTCCCCGCAGTTCCGAATCGCCCGGCAACATACTGATGGCCGAATTCAGGTAGGCAT
The DNA here is from genome assembly GCF_003007715.1 of Marinobacter shengliensis. GTDB lineage: Bacteria > Pseudomonadota > Gammaproteobacteria > Pseudomonadales > Oleiphilaceae > Marinobacter > Marinobacter shengliensis. Next base: position 116,749 of record NZ_PXNO01000023.1, read on the forward strand.
CCTGCTGACCGCGCATGCCGGTTACCCGCCCGAGCGTTGGCAGGTCAAAGTCCCCGGATCGAATGAGCGCCGCGCCGTTAGCGCGCTCCCGCCCGGCCATTTCCACAGCTCCCGCCAATGCAAAATAGCCGTTGATCTGGCGGCTCAGGTCGGCGTCCGTTGAGCGGCGCACCAGCAGGGGAACCCGGTCAACCATTTCCATGATCATCGTGGTGTACTGGCTGGCAGAGTCGGCACTATTGATGTTGCGGTTGTCGATGCCCTGGCGAAGCCGGCCAAGGCCAGACAGTTGCTGTTCAAGGCGGTCAATACTGGCTTTGATCACGCCATCAAATTCGGTGTCAGACACCAGGACTCGGAGCCCGTCGCGATAGGTTCGAAGGCTTCGGTCTGTATCCTGGCGCTGGGCATCCAGGTCGCGCTTTGACTGTTGCTCGCCGCTGGAACCTGCCGCACTCGACAGCAGAACGGCCGAGCGGCCGCGCTCCTTTTGCAGGGACTCAATCAAAGGATCAGCCAGCTCTGCCAGGTTCACCATGGCCTGCAACTGGCGCATGTTGCCCAGCTCATCCGCGTTACGGCTGATACTGAAAGCGGCAAAGAAAACGATGACCAGCAGGGCCGGAAGCACGAGGGTAATGAGCTTGCCCCGCATGGAGAGGTTATTAAGGAATGACATGGAAGATCCCCTTCACTAAATTAATTCGTCCATTGTGGGCAAGTGTAGCAGCCGAGGGTATTCACGAATCGGGGTAGCTGATGGGGTAGGTTGGGCTTTGTAAGTGCCTGTAAAGTAATGCTATCTGTATGGCCTGGTTAGAAAAAATGATCCTGTACGGGCAACTGCGTAGAGTACTGCTTTTGGGGTAGAAGGCGGTTATCGCCCGCTCCGCTGACAAAGGTCAAGGTGCCTTAGTGGCTTGGCGGGTATGGTGCCGGCACGTCTTTCAGCGGAGAAAACCATGGAACTTGTCTGCCCCGCCGGTAGCCTTCCCGCACTGAAAACCGCCGTCGATAACGGCGCCGATGCGGTGTACTTCGGCTTTCGCGACAGCACCAATGCCCGCCAGTTTGCTGGTCTGAACTTCAACGAAAAGCGCGCAGGGGAGGGCATTGAATACGCCCACTCCAAGGGCAGCCGGGTATTCTGTGCCATCAATACCTATCCGCAGCCTGATGGCTGGGAACAATGGAAGGGTGCGGTGGACTGCGCCGCGAACCTGGGTGTGGACGCCATCATCCTGGCCGATATGGGCCTGCTGGAGTACGCCGCCAGCAAATATCCGGACACCCCTCGCCATTTGTCGGTACAGGGCTCTGCCACCAGCCACGAAGCCCTCTCGTTCTATAAAGACAATTTCGATATCCGCCGGGCGGTTCTGCCCCGTGTACTGTCCATTGATCAGGTGAGGGGCGTTGCCAAACACAGCCCGGTGGAGCTGGAAGTGTTCGCCTTCGGCAGTCTGTGCATTATGGCGGAGGGCCGTTGTTATCTGTCTTCCTATCTCACCGATGAGTCTCCCAACACACGAGGCGCCTGCTCGCCCGCCAAAGCCGTGCGCTGGCAGGAAACCCCGCAAGGTCTCGAATCCCGCCTGAACGATGTCTTGATCGACCGTTATGGCCAGGGCGAGTCGGCCGGTTACCCGACCCTGTGCAAGGGCCGCTTTGAAGTGGAGGGCAGTGTCTATCATGCCATTGAAGAGCCGGTCAGCCTCAATACCCTGGACCTGCTGCCAGAGCTAAAAGAGCTGGGTATCAGCGCGGTGAAGATCGAGGGGCGCCAACGCAGCCCCGCCTACATTGCCGACGTGGCCCGCACCTGGCGCCAGGCACTGGATCGGCTGGAAGCAACACCGGGCGTGTTTTCTGTAGAGAGCCAGTGGAATCAGACGCTGGCCGGGCTGTCCGAGGGTGGCCTGACCACCATTGGCGCCTATCACCGCAAGTGGAAATAAGGTTCAGCAGATTATGATGAAACTATCCCTTGGCCCGATTCTGTGGTTCTGGTCCAAGCAGTCCGTGTTCGACTTCTACGCCAAGGCCGCTGAATGGCCGGTAGATATCATTTATCTTGGCGAGGTGGTCTGTTCCCGTCGCCGGGAACTGAAGCCGGATGACTGGCTTGACCTGGCCCGGGACCTGAGAGCCTGCGGCAAGAACGTGGTGCTTTCCACCCTCACGCTGATTGAATCCGAAGCCGACCTGCGCCGCCTGCGCCGGTTCTGCGAACAGGATGATTTCCTGGTGGAAGCCAACGACCAGAGCGCCCTGCAGGTGGCCATCCGTAACAAGATCCCTTTTGTTACCGGCCCCTCCATGAACATCTACAACACCGCCACCCTGAAAATCCTGGCCAGACAGGGACTGCAAGGCTGGAACCTGCCGGTGGAACTCGGGAAGGAAACCCTGGAACAGCTGATCAGGGAATTGAAAGCCGAAGGCCTGGATCTGCCCGCCGAGGTATTCTCCTGGGGCTTCCTGCCGCTGGCCTGGTCGTCCCGTTGCTTCACCGCCCGCCATTACAACCTGCCCAAGGACAACTGCGAGTTCCGCTGTTTGGAGCATCCGGATGGCATGGAGCTGCGCTCCCGGGAAAGCCAGGAGTTGTTCCGCCTGAACGGCATTTCTACCCTGTCTGGCTCCCGCTATGATCTGATGAGGGAGTTGCCGGATATGGAACGAATGGGCGTGAGCACCGTCCGCCTGAGCCCGGAACATCAGGGCATGGATGAGGTGGTCAGACGCTTTGATCAGGTGCGCCGGGGAGAAGTGCCGGCCGCCGACCCGCTGCAGCTGGTGGAAGCACCACCCTGCAACGGGTATTGGTATGGCAGGCCGGGTATGGATTTGGTTGGTGCGTGAACCGGAAGCCGGGTAATCAACCCCGCCTTCTTCCGTTCAGGGCTTTCCCTTTTTGGCCCAACCAAGATCCTCAAGAATCGCATAGAGTGCGGGCAAGGCAATCAGGATCAGCAAGGTGGACACCAGCAGGCCGAACACCACCGAGATCACCAGTGGAATGACCGCCATGGCCTGGGTGCTGGTTTCCGCCAGCAGCGGCAGCATGCCGGCTACCGTGGTGCTGGTGGTAATCAGGATGGCCCGGAAGCGGGCGCGGCTGGCGGCCCCGGCGGCTTCTTTGGCGCTCATGCCTTGTGCCCGATAGCTCTTGATGAACTGCACCAGCAGGATGGCGTTGTTCACCACTATGCCGGCCAGTGAGGCGGCGCCGATCAGCGAGGGCATGGACAGGTTGTAACCCATCAGCATATGGCCCCAGACGGCCCCCATAAAGGCCACCGGGATGGCGAGCATCACGATGATCGGCTCCAGGTAACTGCGGAACTGGAACGACAGAATCAGAAAGATTCCCAACAGACCGATCAGCAATCCCCGGGCGATGGACTGGCCGGTTTCCCGGGAGCGGGCGGTCTGGCCTTCTATCTGCAAGGTAATCTCTGGCCACTGTTCACGCAGTTTCGGGAACGCCTGGCTCTGCAGGTCGGCCACGATGGCATCGGCATTGGTTTCCCGGCCGTTGACATCTGCGGAGACGGTGACCGTGCGCAGGCCATCAATACGGGTAACCTGTGACCATTGCCGTTCCTCGGTGATGGTGGCGACTTCCCGCAGCGGCACCATCTGGCCTTGGCCGGTGGTGATTACGGTATCTTCCAGGAACTGTCGGGTGTTGCGCTCTGCGCTGGTCTGGCGCACCAGGATTTCGATGTGTTGATCACCGATCTGTAACGTATCCACGATATCACCGAGCAGTCCGGTTCGGATCTGGCTGGCCACTTCGGCCGCTGTTAAGCCGAGGGACAGGGCACGGTCATTCAGTGACAGGGTGCGTTGGGGCTTACCAGGGCGCAGATCATCCAGCACGTTGAAGGTGCCGTTATAGGTGGCAACTTCGTCGCTCAGATACCGGGCGGCCGCTTTCAGCTCATCCAGATCACTGCCCTGCAGGCGGACTTCGATGGGAATGCCGGCGGGGCCGAAGCCGGGTTCCTGTATATTCAGGGCAATCAGCCCCGGAATCTCACCGATTTCCTGATACCAGCGGTCGGTAAGGGCGGCGAGATCTACAGTGCGCAGCTCTGCTGTTAGCAAATCAGCCATCACGGTGGCCACATGGGCACCTTTTTCGCCCGCTCCTGCGTGCTGGTTGAAGCGGGTCTGGATGTTCTGCACAAGGGGTTGCTGGTCGGGCTGGTCTGGTGTGTATTCCTCATTGAGCCGGAGCATGGCCGAGGTGATGCGCTCGGTAATGGCTTGGGTCTGGTGCAGTGGCGTGCCCTGGGGCATCAGCACCCGGGCTTCCAGCACGTCGCCGTCGATTTCCGGCATGGCTTCCATGCGCACATGACCGCCGGCTATCAGCCCCACGGAGCCAAGAAGTATCAGCAGCATGCCTGCCAGCACGCCGTAACGGAAACGGATAGCCCCGTCGGCCAGTTGCCCCACTTTCTCCCGGGTTTTTTCAAAGCCGTTGTCGAAGGCGGAGCGAAAGCGGGAAGGCGCTTTCTCGCGCTTTTTGCCAAGGCCGCTTTTCAGGTGGTGAGGCAATATCCAGAAGGCTTCGATCAGTGAGGCGGCCAGTGCCGCAATCAGCACCACCGGCAGCACCTCCAGCACTGCGCCCAGTTCTCCGGCCAGAAACGCCAGCGGGATGAACACGGACACCGTGGTCAGGAAGGAGGACAACACCCCGGGCAGAATCTCCCGGGTTCCTTTGGCAGCCGCTTCCAGCGGGCTGTTGCCGTCGGCGTGCCACTGGGCAATGTTGTCGGTGATCACTACCGAATCGTCCATCACAATACCGATGGCCATGAGCAGGGCCACCAGGGTGATCATGTTCAGGGACAGGCCGGTGAGAACCATCACCACAAAGGCACCGGCAAACGCAGTCGGAAGCCCGAACAGGGCCCAGAAGGCAAGGCGGGGGCGGAAGAACAGGGCCATCACCAGGCCTACCAGCAGCAAACCGGTGATGCCGTTGCCCACCAGCATTTGCAGGCGGTCTTCGACGATTGAGGTCATGTTCTGGGTGATTTTCAGCTCAACATTGCCGCCATGGCTGGCCTTTTCCTCGTCGATAAAAGCTTCCAGGGAATCCATCACCCGCAGGGCATCGTCGTGGCGGTTTTTGTGGATCTCCAGGATGATGGCGCGTTGGCCGTTGAAATCCACCCGTTCCTCTTCCCGTTCGTGGGCCTCGGTGATGGTGGCAATGTCGCCTAGCGTCAGCACAGCGCCGGCTGCTCCGCCGATCACTGGCAGTTCGGCCAGGGCATGCAGGGAACGGCGTTCATCCACAAACCGCAGCTGGATGTCCTGGCTGTCGGTCTCGATGGTGCCCAGTGGCATGTCCAGGTTCTGGCTGTTGATGGCCCGGGCAATATCCCGCACACCGAGGCCATACTGGCGCAGCAGGTCCCGGGATACTTCAATGTGCCACTGGCGCTGGGACAGGCCCACGGGAATCACATCGGCCACCCCGTCCATGGCGAACAGGCGGTCCTCCAGTTGACTGGTGTAGGCTTCCAGGTGAGAAAAGCTCATGGGCCCGTATACCGCGATGGCGGCTACAAGGCTGGTGCGGTACAACTCACGGATTATGGGGTTTTCTGCTTCTTCGGGCAGGTCGGTCAGGGCTTCGATTTCGGTGCGGATATCATCCAGAAACCGGCCCATATCACCCTGTGGTGCCATGCTGGCGATGGTCTGGGCCTGGTTGTCCCGGGCGGTGCAGGAAACCTCCTTCATGTAATCCACCCGTTGCAGCGCTTCACCCAGTCGCTGACAGATGGCTTCTTCCACATCCGCTGCGGTGGCCCCCCGGTATTCCATGGTGATGCTGACTTCCGGCGGCAGGTAGTCGGGGAAGGTTTCCCGGTTCAGGTTGGGTGCAGCGAACAGGCCTACTGCCAGAATCAGGATCAGCAGCAGGTTACCGGCGGTCGGGTGTCCCGCGAACCAGCGGATCATGGCTGATCTCCCGGGGTCAGTAGGGTGCCGTCGATGGCCGGAACCAGGTCATCCAGAACCAGCCGGTCTCCCGGTGCCAGTCCGTCATCGATAATGACATCTTCACCTTGTTGCCAGGCGACAGACACTGGCTGGCGCTGCAGGCGGTTGTCCTCGTCGGCAAGGTACACCACGCCCTGATGCACCGCGCTGGCCGGGATGACGATGACAGGCTCCGGAGTCTGCGCGGTAATGCTTGCCTGCACAAACATGTTGCGGACCAGGGGCGGGCGTGCTGGCGGATTGGCGTTTCGGTAGGGTTCGTCTACAGAAATAACGGCCTGAACTGTGCGGGTGGCCTGGTCCAGGCTGCTGGTGACCCGGGTGAGTTTGCCCGGCCAGTGGGCATCCGGCACGTTGGTGGGGGTTACCCGGATATCGAGTTCGTCCAGGGGTAATTGATCATGAAAGTCGGTGAAGTGGTTGGTGGAACCAGTTTTCGGCAGGCTGCCCCCGGACAGCTGCGACAGCACCCGGCGCAGTTCCGCCACTTCCAGCTGCACAGTGGCTTCGGCGCGGGTGATATCGTCGGCAATGAACAGCGTCTGCCCGGGGCTGACATGCTGGCCGGTGTCGATGTCGGCCTGGTGTACCCGCAGATCCCAGGGCGCTTCAAAACGAGTGTCGTCCAGGTCTTCCCGGGCACTGGCCAGGGCAGATTCCGCTCGGGCCATGCGGGCTTGCAGGATGTCACGCCGGACCGGAACCAGGTTCAGCTGGTTGCGCAGGGTCTGAACCGCCTGCTCCTGTTGCAGGGTGGCTCGTTGCTGCTCGTTGTAGCGGGTTTGCGACAGGGCGCCCCGCGCCACCAGGGTTTCAGCCCGGTCCAGCTCCCGCCGGGCCAGTGTTAACCGGCGTTCTTCCAGCTTGAGTAACTCGCCGGTATTGCGTTCTTCCTGGTCCAGCTGTCGCAGCTCCGCTTCAATACCGGCTAGGTCCGCCCTGGCGGAGGCTTCGGCCAGTTCATAGCGGGTCGGGTCGATCTCAAGCAGTCGAGTGCCCTCTGGGATCAGATTGCCACTTTCCAGCTCCGGGTGTTTCCAGATAACCCGGCCACCCACGTTGGCCACCGCATTCCAGCTTCGGGCCGGCAGCACCTGGCCATAGCCGCGGGCTTCGGTACGGAACTCGCGAGGAGTGATTTCCATAATCCGCACCGGCGTTGCGGCTGCCTGTGCCTCGACCCTTTCCGGGGGCTGCTTCAGCTTTACCATGATTACCACAAAGGCAATGCCGGCAATCAGGGCCAGCGCCAGAGTCAGTTTATTTTTTCGGGTCATTGGGTATCTCCTGGAAGCTGGCGGCGTATAGTTTGAAAATTCGGGGGGCTGTCTGCTCAAGGGTGGCCATTTCTCCGCTCACCATGCCCTGAACCACCAGCCCCTGAATGGCGCCTAGGTACAACACCGCCGCCGCTTCCGTATCGATACCGGCCGCTATGTGTCCCTGTTCAATGCCGAGCTGAAGTAAACCGACCACCTTTTTGCGGTAGCGGACAAGGGTCTGGCGGACGATGGTTTTGGCTGGGCCGTTGCTCGGTTTTTGCAGCTCTCCCAGCATCAGGCGGGGAATGCCCGGGTGTCGGGAGATGAAGCCCACATGGGCAAGGAACATGGCTTCCAGAGACTGGTCAGCTTGCTCATGCCGGTCCGCTTCCCGGAATACCTGGCTGGTCAGCTGCCCCGAAACCCAGCCGGCCACCGATTCCCACAGCCGGTTCTTGTTCGGAAAATGCTTGAACAACGCACCCTGCGACAGTCCCACTTCATCGGCAATTCGGGCGGTGGTAAGGGTGGCCGGGTCCTGCTCAGCACATAACTGAACAACCGCCTCGATGGTGGCGGACTGGCGTAGTTCGGTGCTTTGGTAGGGTCGTTTGTCGGGGGTTCTTGCTGTTGCCATTAGTGTTGTCCAGGGAAGAAAGTAATTAATTGCTTTATTTTGATTGATGAATACCAATCAAGCAAGAAACAAGATGGAGAATGGCGGATCAGGGCTCAGATGAAAGCCATTCAAAAAGTTCAGATCAGGTACATTTTAATTTGCAGGGTAGGGAAGTTTCTGTATATAGTTTGTTTGCCTTGGTAATACACAACATATTGTGTTTGTAGTAAGGAATCCGGTGAGAGTCCGGAACTGACGCGCAGCGGTATTGGGGAACGACCGTGGCATGATGACACTGGCGAAAGCCGGGAAGTCGCCACGCAAGGCAGAGCCGAAAGGCTCACGCCCCTGAGTCCGAAGACCTGCCAGGGCAACAAGCACTGCACCTTCGCGATTCAGGGTGAACAGCTGATCATGTCTCGGGTATTCGCCCGTGCCTGACCTCCTGTATTCGCGAACGTTGCTGCACCTATTGCGACAACCTGACGCGCTTCCAGGAGGAACCTGATGTCTGCCCACACCACCTCGCACCCTGTTGATCCGGCCTTGCTGGATATTTCCGCCACTGTTGGTGAATACCTGCACCGCAGCGACTGGCGGGTGAACGCCAACGCCAACCAGGGCTATTCCCTCGGTGGCCTGATTCTGAATACCGCCGGCAAAGTGATTGCCAACTACTGGCTGAACGAGGTGTATACCCCGGAAATCGGCCGGGCCCACCGGCAAGCAGACCTGCACATCCATGATCTGGACATGCTCAGCGGCTACTGCGCCGGCTGGTCCTTGCGCACGCTGCTGCACGAGGGCCTGAACGGTGTGCCAGGCAAGGTGGAAGCGGGCCCGCCAAAGCACCTCTCAAGCGCCATCGGGCAGATGGTCAATTTTCTCGGCACCTTGCAGAATGAATGGGCCGGGGCCCAGGCCTTCAGCTCCTTCGACACCTACCTGGCGCCGTTTATCCGCAAGGACAACCTGGACTACGCCACTGTGCGCCAGTGCATCCAGGAGTTTGTTTACAACCTGAACGTGCCGTCCCGCTGGGGCACCCAGACGCCATTTACCAACATCACTTTTGACTGGGTTTGCCCGGACGATCTGCGGGAGCAGATACCCATTATTGCCGGTGAGGAAATGCCATTCAGCTATGGCGAATTGCAGGCCGAGATGGACATGATCAACCAGGCCTACATCGAGGTAATGACCGCAGGCGACAGTATGGGCCGGGTATTTACCTTCCCGATTCCTACCTACAACATCACCCGGGATTTCGACTGGGCATCCGACAACGCCCTGCGATTATTCGAAATGACCGCCCGTTACGGCCTGCCGTACTTCCAGAATTTCCTCAACTCGGATCTGGAGCCCAACATGGTGCGCTCCATGTGCTGCCGTCTGCAGCTGGACCTGAGGGAACTGCTCAAGCGGGGCAATGGCCTGTTCGGTTCAGCGGAGCAGACAGGCTCGCTGGGTGTGGTCACCGTGAACTGTGCCCGGTTGGGTTACCTGTATAAAGGAGACAAGCCGGCGCTCTTTGCCCGCCTGGATGAGCTGATGGGTCTGGCCCGGGACAGCCTGGAAACCAAGCGCCAGGAGATCGGCCGGCTGATGGTGGAAGGCCTGTTCCCCTACACCAAGCGCTATCTGGGCACCCTGAGAAATCACTTCTCCACCATTGGTGTGAATGGCCTGAACGAAATGGTTCGCAACTTTACCGGTGATCAGGAAGATATCAGCAGCGAGCAGGGCCGGGCCTTTGCGCTGGAGCTGCTGGACCATGTACGGGAGCGGATGAAGCAATACCAGGAAGAAACCGGCCATCTCTATAATTTGGAAGCCGCTCCGGCCGAAGGCACCACCTATCGGTTCGCCAAGGAAGACCAGAAGCGGTTTGCCGATATCCTGCAAGCAGGTACACCGGATGCCCCCTATTACACCAATTCCAGCCAACTTCCGGTGGGGTACACCGACGACCCGTTTGAAGCTTTGGATCTTCAGGATGAACTGCAAACCCGTTACACCGGCGGCACAGTTCTGCACCTGTACATGCGTGAACGCATCAGCGATGCCGCCACCTGCGGCCGGTTTGTGAAAACGGTGCTGGAGAATTACCGGCTGCCGTACATCACCGTCACGCCCACCTTCTCCATCTGTCCGGTACATGGGTACCTGAACGGAGAACACGAATTCTGCCCGAAATGCGACGAACTGTTGCTCGCCGGGCAGCTATCACAGCTGGCAACGGCCGGCACTTCCCCAAAAAGCAAAGAAGGAGTTCAGCATGGATAACCAGAAACTTCCCGATGACAGCCAACGCCAGCGCTGCGAAGTGTGGACTCGGGTAATGGGCTACCACCGCCCGGTCTCAGCCTTTAACAAAGGCAAGCAATCCGAGCATCGCGAACGCACCCACTTCCGGGAGCGTTGAAATGACTGCGGATAACCTGGTGATTGGAGGCATGGCCGCCTTTTCCACCGTCGATTATCCGCAACACCTGGCGGCAACCCTGTTCCTGCAGGGTTGTCCCTGGCGTTGCCATTACTGCCATAACCCTCATCTTATACCACTTGAAGCTGGTGATGAAAAAATCACCTGGAAACAAGCTCATCGGCACCTGACAAGCCGGCGGGGGTTGCTGGATGCTGTGGTGTTTAGTGGTGGCGAACCCACCATTCAGAAAGCACTGTTGCCTGCCCTTCAACAAACCCGCGAGTTGGGTTTTCGTAACGGCCTGCACACCGGCGCCCCGCATCTGAAACTGCTGGAACCGCTGTTGCCCTGGCTGGACTGGGTGGGCCTGGACATCAAAGCGCTGCCTTCAGACTATGAAATCATCACCACCAACCGCCATGCCGGGCAGGAAAGCTGGGCGGCTATCTCCGCACTGCAAAAGGCCGGCGTGGACTTTGAATGCCGGATGACTTGGCATGGCGCCCTGCAGTCACCGGAGCAGGTGATTACCGTGGGGGAGCAGTTGTCAGATCAGGGCGTGCGCCGGTTTGCGGTGCAGATCGCCCGAAGTGATCAGATGCTGAATGGCACCATCGGGGCCGGGTATCTGAGCATGGAAAACAAGCAAAACGTCCGTAACAAACTCACTCCGCTTTTTGAAACCCTCGACATGCGGGAGTAGTCTGGGAGCAGACTTGTTCAATCGGAGAGCGTTAATGGATATCCGACTCAAACGAGCCTACGACACCGCCGCCCGCTCAGACGGCCCGCGTATACTGGTAGACCGCATCTGGCCCCGGGGCGTTGCCAAGGAAGATGCCGACATCGCCCACTGGCTGAAAGGGCTTGCTCCGTCTACTGAATTGCGTAAGTGGTTCGGCCATGATCCGGACAAATGGCCGGAGTTCTGCGACAGCTACCTGAAAGAGCTTCAGTCCGACGATGCCGCAGAGGACCTGGAAACACTCTGGAAGATCCTTGATGAGCACAAACGCATAACGCTGGTGTTTGCTGCCAAAGACACCGAGCACAACAACGCGGTGGCGCTGCGGGGTTATATCCTGAACGAAACGCTCTGAAGCCATCCGCTATCCGCTTTGGGTTGGGCCAGTTGTTACAAACCCTTACTGTCACGATCTTAAACATGTATAGAATATGAATCATTATTAATGGGCTGGAGTAAGATTATGGGTTTTTGGCCGTCCACAAAGCGTGTGGAAGCGCTTGAAGCGGAGCTGTCGGCATTGAACAAGGCATATGCTGAGCGAGATGAGCAGAATCGCAGGCTGGAAGCGGAACTGGAAGAAGAGCGCAGTGCGCTGGTAAAGACCCGCTCAGAACTTGAGCTTGGTCACCGATTGATGGCAGGCCTTGGTCAATTTAGTTCCTCACTGAGCGAACTCAAAGGATCCTTCAGCGAGTTGTCGGATTTGCTCGGCTCCCGGCGCAGTGAAGCCCTGAAAACCCGGGATGAATCCGGCCAGGTGCGCGACGGCATGGCAACGCTAGTACAGCGTCTGGATGGAGCGCGCCAGAGAGTAGTGAGTTCTGCCGGGCAGATGGAGGCGCTGGAAACAGAAACCGGAAGCATAACGTCGCTGGTGGATGTTATTGACGGTGTGTCTGACCAGACTTCGCTACTCGCTCTGAACGCCAGCATTGAGGCCGCCCGGGCCGGCGAGCACGGCCGGGGGTTCAGCGTGGTGGCGACGGAGGTCCGTAACCTTGCATTCCGGGCGGGTGAGGCCACCCGTGAAATCGAGGAGGCCATCAACCGGATTCGTAGCCAGACCTCCGCCGTCTCCGGGGCCAGCAAGGCGAGCAGCGAAGAAATGCAAAAGCTGGCCGAAGAAGCGGAAACTGCCAGAAGTCGCCTGATGTCGTTGATTGACCTTGCGGACAATTCGTCCACGGCGCTGGGTAACGCCGCTTTGTTGGCGGAAATTGAGCTGGCGAACCTGGAAGAGCTGGAAATCAAGCTCACGGTTTACCAGATTCTGGCTGGACTGTCTGATCGAACTGCAGGCTCTCTTCCCTCAGAAACTGAATGCCGGCTCGGCCAGTGGTACTACCAGGGTGATGGCAACCAACAGTATGCCGGCCGAATGGATTTTAAAGCCATTGAGGAGCCGCACCGACTGGTGCATGTATACGCTATCAAGGCAGTGCAGGCCCACCATGACAGTCGTCATGAAGATGCGCTGAAAGCACTGGAGGCCATGGAAGCCAATAATCTGGATGTGATGAGCCGGTTAAGGCGGTTGGTTTCCTTGGTTGATTAGCGGCCTGATCTATCGAATGGCAATCAGAGGCAATATTCAAACCTGGCGGGCCAGTGAAATCCGGCAGTTGATTTAACGCCGCCCTGAGAGGGGCAGGTGCTGCATTCCAGCGGTGCGCAGATTCGCACGCCGGTGGGCATCGCGGTGCCTTGTTTAGCGACTTTGGCGCACCACTGAAAACATGAAGTTCCTGTATCAAAAACCCAAAAACAGCATGTCCAACGCCGCGGAGATTTCATCTTGCTGCCCAGCGAGGCTGCCAGCACCAAAACGCAATTCGCTTTCAGGCACAGCAGCCATGTACTGAGTAGCCATGACTACCTCCTGGCCCTCAATGTTAAATACAGGGTTCAGCCTCTGGGCAGGAGAGGGCGCCGAGGACTTGGGTAACAGTGGCACAACAACTCGGGTGTTCAAGCCACTGAGAAGGTCTGACTGAACATCCAGAAGATAGCCAGCCCCATCCTTATTTTCAAAGATATCGAAACGGGCCATCAGAACTGCCGGTGCCGTGCAAGAGGCAAACCGTTAGCTTCAACGTATGCGTTAGAGCTTGCGAGAGCTCTGGCATTTTCTTTCAACCACTTCTGCTGCTTCTGAAGCTTCACAGCCTCTGCGATCCCTGCCTCTGCTGATCGTGAAACATTGATTCCCAGAGCTTTTGCCTCTTTGAGGAGGGCGCTATCTAGCGACAGGTTCGTTGGCTTTCGTATGGATTTGGTAGCTTGGGAAGCTTGCATGGTTTAGCCCTCACACAGATCGATGCGCCCATTTTATGCGCATGTTCATTGAACATCAATCTCTCCTGTAGCGCTCAGTAATACCAGCCGGTTCTGAGCTGGAGGTTTGTGGTTGGTTGGCTCCCGAGTGATCTCCCTGTTTTATAGGCTACTGCCATGTGGCTATGAGGGCGCCCGACCCCAGCACCAGTGAGACACCCACCTCAGCAATCATCAGCAGTACCATGAAGCCGTGAATAAACGACGGTGGCAGTGTGGCGCTGCTGAATCTGCATCTTTAGTAGCAGCGCCATGAGCTTAAAGATTCATTGAAAATAATTGTATTATGGTCCATTAATGGAGGTGCTTCCCTTTAGAGGGTTTTGACTGATGAGATGCAAGGAGATTCTGATGATGAAAACAAAAAAACAGCTAGCCGCCGTATTGGCCGCACTGGCCATGCTCATACCGATGGTGATTCAAGCAGAGGAGAAAGCTGACGTCTGGTTGCCCAGCCTGATTACGGATACCCCACAGGAGGGTTTTGAGCTAGCCATCAAGCTGTCCCGAATGGGAGTAAAAAGCACCCAGTCCAGTAAAGAGGTTCTGTTCCGGGAGCGGGCAAAATATTCAGAGGATGGTGAGGCCCTGATGCATGCATCAGAAGTGATCGCGGTTCACTTCCAGACGGTTGCAGCGGCCAACGATTACTGGAAATAATCAACGCGGCGGCCCGCTGCGGGGCCGCCAGTTTGGTTACTTTGCCTGGCTTGCGGTGCTCAAACCTGTTCCCGCACCAGCATCGCCTTGATTCGGCCGATGGCTTTCATGGGGTTCAATCCCTTGGGGCAGTAGGCTGTGCAGTTACCGATACCTCGGCAACGAAATACACTAAAGGGGTCTTCCAGCTTCTCCAACCGCTCTCTGGTGGCCGTATCCCGCGAATCCACCAGAAAACGATAAGCCTGAAGCAAACCGGAGGGGCCGATGTACTTTTCCGGGTTCCACCACCATGAAGGGCAGGCTGAGGTGCAACAGGCACAGAGAATACATTCGTAAAGGCCATCCAGCTTTGCTCTGTCTTCCGGGCTTTGGAGGCGTTCAATGGCCGGTTCCGGCTTGTCATTGATGAGCCAGGGCTGTACCCGGGCATACTGTTTAAAGAACAGAGACTGATCCACCACCAGATCCCGGATAACCGGCATGCCCGGTAGCGGCCGGATTTGGAGAATACCCCTCTTCCCAAGCACATCCTCTACCCGTGTGATACAGCCGAGCCCGTTACGGCCGTTGATGTTTAGACCGTCTGAGCCACACACGCCCTCCCGACAGGAGCGACGGAAGGCCAGTGTAACATCTCGGGTTTTCAGGTGTTCCAGGACATCGAGCACCATGCGATTGCGGAATTCACCGTCGACCTGGATATCCTGGTTGTAAGGGGCGTCATCCTGTTCCGGGTTGTAGCGATACACACGAGCGATAAAGGCAGACATTTTGCTATTCTCCAGAAAATGATTCATTTCCTGTATTAGTTTAATGTCAGGTTAGCAGAGGAAAGTGTGTTTGGAGTATTAGACGGTGGGAAAACGCAGGTGTAACTTGTGCCATTCTCGCGCTGCACGGAAGTGTTTAACGCCGAACACACACCAGCTATGCTGCATCAAGCGGTGAAGTAACCCAGGAGGCAACGGATGGATACCCGGGAGAGTCGGGAATGGCAAAGGCTGGCCTTTGTTGAGAACCGTGATGGTAGGGCAGCGGCATTGGTCTTTGCTCATCAGGGTATTGCCCAGTACGAGTCTGCCATTCGGGAATCGGATTCCTGTGGCAATCAATACGGTGCCGCTTATCGGGAAAGCCTGATGGCCTCCATCCAGGTATACCGGGAGTATCTTCAGAAAAACGAAACCCCGGCTTGACCGGGGTTTCATGCGGACCGTAAGCGTTGGTGGTGCGTCGTTAGTACATTTCCAGCCGCCCAATATCCCTGGATTGCAGGCGGGCTTCTGCCTGTTGGTTGGCTGCCAGCTCCCTGAAGAGTTCCGCCTCACGATTATTCTGGGCAAGTTTGGCGCGCAGTTCATACATTTCCGTCAGGGTTTTGTGTGAACCCAGGATGTTCTTCAGAACATCCTGTATGTCATGGCACCCTGTACAGGCTGGTATCCGGTCCGGGATCCGGCGGCTTTCGAAATCCTGAGAGTCAACCAGCCAGGCGTCCATCAAATCATCGTCGGTATCCTGCAGGAAGTCCTCCATGGCTTCCGCCTGGCGATGCTCCCGACTTGCAAGAAAACTGAGCGCCATTTGCATACGTTCGTCTTCCTGCACTTCAGCCAGCATCTCATACTGTTTTTCGAGCAGTTCGTGGTATTCGGTTATCCACTCGATCAGGTTTTTCAGTTGTTTAAAGGCCATAATTCTGTCCCCTCTGTTCAGAACTGAAAACGCGGGAACAGTACATCCCGCTCCAGGTAGATTTGTTCGGAAAGCCTGAAATCCAGAGCTTTCAGTTCATGGTAGAAGCGCCTCCATGAACGACATGCCGACTCCGGTGCCCGGTAGTTTCTGGTCATGTCGCGGAGCTTTTTCAGTTGTTTTTTGATGATTGAATGTTCTTCGTTCATTTGGGCGATGGGCGTTTCCGGGCGTGGGGGCTGGTCATGCGCCATCTGGTTCAGTACGTGAGTGTTCTCCTTCTCGATATGATCTCGAAGCAGGCGCTCCAGCTTTTTGACCGCCAGCGTGATGCCTTTCGGTACGTCTGGGTTGGCTCTGTGAACCGCCTCAATCTTGCGGGCGAGCCGGTGGATTTCGGGCAGTTTTGCGAGGTGAGCAGCATCGTACCCCCGCAGTATCAGCTCCAGCAGTACGTCAGTATCCAGCTCTTCAATAGATGTCTGCTCCATGACTGTGTCAAACAGCTCCTGGCATAACTGCCCTGGTTCAACATTGGCAATGGAGGCGACCATTTCCACGGTGGCCTGACGGTGTTTGTCGATATGTGGCACGTATCGGCGGAACACGTCGAGTGTTTCCGGGCTTCTGCTTGCCAGCTGGCTGACAGTGGTTTCGCTGCAGCGTCCAAGAATATCCTGATAGTTCATTGCTCATCCTCCTCTCTTGCTTTAAAATACATATAAAATACATGTTACAGATAGTCAAGAATTATTCTCATTTTCTTGTCGTGTGAGGGAGGAGATGGTGATGACGTGCAGTAAGCCGGAAAACATAAAAGAAGAGCTCTGGGCGCAGCACCTGAGCTGGCTGGAGCTGGTTCGGGATGAATGCAAATCCAACTGGGCGAAATATCTTCGGGAAAAACAGAGAGAGCGGGAGGTGGTGAACTGTGGAGATCAACGCTGAAGTAACACCGGCTGCCCGCGACTATCTGAATGCGGTGTTGGCAAAACAGGAGGTGCCGGGTATGGCCGCCAGAGTGTATGTGGATAAGGGCGGTACCTCTCAGGCAGAAACGTGCCTGGCCTTCTGCCCGCCGGGAGAGGAGTCCGCCAATGATATCCGTCGGGATTTTGAAGATCTGACCCTGTTCTTTGATGCATCCAGTGTGCCTTACCTCAAAGATATGGAAATTGGTGTGCATGGCGAAGGCAAGCTGCAGACTCTGACCATTAAGGCCCCGAACAGCAAGAAGCCGGCAAAACCACCCAAAACCTTCACGGTATCTCAGGATTGTCCTGCCTTGCGCGTTCCCTACGGAACGGACTTTACGATCCCGGAGGGGGCAGAGGTCACCATTACTCAGGCACTTGGCGGCAGTTTTACAGTGAACTACGAGGGTAACCTTTACCGTTTGTCTCCGGAGGTGGCCCGTCAGTTGGGCCTGCAAACTGATATCGTCATGTTTGAACCACCGGAGGATGGCCTGATCAGTGAAGATCAATGCCGGGACAGCCTGCGCCAGGTATATGACCCGGAAATCCCCGTCAATATCGTCAGTCTGGGTCTTGTCTACGGCCTGGATATCAACCAGGAAAAACAGTTGGTGAAGGTCACTATGACTCTGACCTCGCCGGGGTGTGGCATGGGCGACATTATCGCTGATGATGTCAGGAGCAAGACCTTGCAGGTGCCTTATGTACAGGAGTGTCAGGTGGATATCGTGTTCGATCCGCCCTGGAGTTATGACAGCCTGGATGAGGAAGCGCGCCTCGAGCTTGGTATGATCTGAGCCGCTGCCTTCCCTGGCACGGCTCATCGAAATCAGAAGCGGCCGGAGACTTTAGCGACCAGCCCCCGGCCCGGCGATAGTATACCGCCGTCTGTCAGGTGCTCCCGATAACGCTTGTCCAGCAAGTTGTTGCCTTCAACCGAGACTTCCAGTGCACTGAGGCTGCCGGTAGCGCCAAAGTTCCAGCCCAGCTCAACGTCCACAGTTGCATAGCCGGGGGTGCTGTTTTCCGTGCCGTTGGAAAAGACATCGGCAGTCCGATCCTGTTCGGCTACCGCTCGCACTTGCCCATGCCAGTTAAAGCCGAGGCGGTTTTGCTGGCCCAGTCCCAGGGTCAGTTCCGGTGCCGGCATCTGGTACAGCGGCTCGTTGTCCTGTTTGTTTTTACCCCGCAGCCAGGTCAGGCTGCCATCCAGGTCGATGGCGGGGGCGGTGGTGTTCAGGGCTTCCAGTGGCATCACGAAACCGGCTTCGGCACCGTAGATGACCACTTCATCCAGGTTCTCGGTCTGTTTGATGGGCAGGTTATTCTGGGGGTGGTTCTGGCCTGTGATACGCCCTGCAATATAGTCATCAATCCGGGTGTAGAAGGCTGCAACCTGGTATTGGCCCAGACGGCCGCGACCTTTCAGGCCAACTTCCGCACTGGTGGATTTTTCCGGATCCAGTTGAGGGTTACCACGGTGGAAGAACCCGTCACCCCGGGTGGCATCTTCAAAGCGTTCGCGCATGTCAGGTGCACGGTAGGCGGTACCGATATTAAGGTAAGGATTGACCATGTCGCTCAGGTTGTAGATGGCACCGGCAGACCAGGACAGCGTTTCGGAAGTGTTCTTTAACCCCTCGGTTCTGGCTGCCGGTCCGTTGCCCACCACCCGTGCATCGCCTGTCACTTTGTCATAGCGTGCACCGAGCTGTATGTTCCAGTTGCCGGCCATGATGTCATCCTGCACGAACAGGCCCCGACTCTCGATTTCGCCATCCCGGAAGGGTGAGTTGGCAACAGCGTTATCTGACATGGGCGGGTTGTAGGTAAAACGCTCAGGGTCACCGGTCATTTCCCAGCCCTCGGCCCCAACCGTGACCAGGTGGTTATCACCCACAGGCAACCTGTACTGCGCTTTAACACCGTCGGTGCGGAAACTGACATCGTTCCACACCTGGTTGCGCTCCTTGAAATCCCACCAGGCGCGGATTTGCCGGTCCACTTCCTGCCGATAAATGCTGGTCTCCAGGGTACCGGTACCGATACCGGCCTCGTAGCCAAGCTCCGCAAGTGTGCGCTTCTGCTTGGGCGAATGGATCGTCAGGGTTCCGTTGCCGCCCGGGCCGGGCTTGGCAGACCCCGGATACCAGACTTTCCGGTCTTCATGGTTCTGCAGGTTCAGGGTCAGTTTCTGGTTGTCGGTTAACCTGAAAGCGTATTTCGCCAGAAAGGATTCCGAGCGGAAGCCGCTGTTTTCAACATCACCGTCGGGTGTTTCATAGTCGTCCACATCTTTGGCGGCGGCACCGATGACAAGGCCGTGGTTCTTGCTGGAAAGCTCCAGCAGGGCGCCGCCGGCCAGACTGCTGTCCACCGTGCCAGTGCTGCCGGAGAATCGACCATGGGCTTCAGGTTGTTCTGAGAAAGTCGCCTCTGGAGTCCGCAGGTTGATAGCGCCGCCCATGGCGCCGGTGCCATGCAGTACCGAGGCCGGGCCTTTGACCACTTCGACGGTTTCCAGCAGGCTCATGTCTGCCAGGGATGCAATGGCCCCCTGGGGCTGGGCAGAGTTCAGGCGGACACCGTCCACCAGAAGTACCACACTCTCCTTTTTCAGGCCGCGAATAACCGGGTTACCACCCCAGGCGCCGCCATCGCCCTGGACCGCCAGACCGGGTTTGCCACGGAAGAGATCGCCGGCGGTTTTTGAAGCGACAGTGTGGTCCGTGGTTAAACGCTCTGTTGCGCTCGCGGTTTCCAGCGTGTCGGATTCGTAGCCTTTGGCGGTTACGACCAGTTCCTTAAGTTCTGAAGAATGGCCGGTTGCAGCGTGTGCTGCGGGTAAAGCGGAAAAGGCAAAGATGGCTAAAGCCAGTGGATGGGGGCGTCGATTCATGGAGTTCTCCGATAACTGCTTACGGTTGAGAATGGTTCGCAATATACTGCAAATGAAACTGATTCGTATTTGATTTTCATCAACAGGAGTTTGTGTTCGTGCGGGTACACTCATGTCAGTTATTGCAGGGTGTGAGTGTATGGGTAGTTTGATTCGCAGTGGTCTGGGTTGGGGTGGCAGCCTTACCGGAGTTTTATTATTCGTGGCGCTCTGGGAGTGGGGGAGTTTGTCATACGGTAGCTTTTTGCTCCCCGGCCCGCGGGATGCGCTATCGGCCATCGTAGGCTTTGCCGACAACGGTGAGCTCTGGACGGCCGTTTGGGCCACCACCTGGCGGGCCATGACCGGCTTTGCCATTGCTGCGCTGGCTGGTGTCTCTCTGGGCCTTATTGCAGGGTTGTCCCACACGGTTGGCCGAGCGCTGGAGCCGGTTTCAACGGTACTTCTGGGCATACCGCCCATCGCCTGGATTGTGCTGGCACTGTTGTGGTTCGGCAGCGGCTCCCTGGCAGCGATCTACACGGTGGTGGCCACCACCATTCCTGTCGCTTTCGCCGGTGCTCAGATCGGGGCCCGGACCCTGGACCAGCGCCTGCAGGAGATGGGCGATGTGTTCCGCGTGCCCTTTGCCATGCGCCTTTGGGATTTCTATCTGCCCCACATTGTTTCCTACGTATTCCCGGCATTGATTACCGCTCTGGGGGTGGCCTGGAAAGTCACCGTAATGGCGGAATTGTTTGCCACAGAAGATGGGGTAGGGGCGGGCATGGCCATGGCCCGGGTGAGCCTGGACACTGCCGGTGCCATGGCCTGGATTTTGGTGGTCGTGGTGTTGCTATTGGTGGCCGAACACGGATTTCTGCGCCCCTTGCAGAAAAAAATGGAACCCTGGCGGCAGGTCAAAGGCCCTGCCATGCCGGGCTGAGGAGTTTGCGATGCTGACGCTGCAAAAGGTTTCACTGGATCTTGGCCCGAACACCATTGTGTCCGGCGTGGATCTTCAGGTGGCACCAGGTGAATCCGTGTGCCTGGTGGGGCCGTCCGGCTGCGGAAAAACCAGCCTGTTGCGTCTGGCATCGGGGGTGCTTGCGGCTACTTCGGGACAGGTGAGAAATCACTTTACAACCACCGCGGCAGTATTCCAGGAGTCCCGGTTGCTGCCCTGGCGGCGGCTGCTCGACAACATTGCCCTGGGCCTGAAAGCCCGGGGCGTGCCTCGGCGAGATCGACTGACGCAGGCGAAAGAGTTGGCCGATCAGGTAGGGCTTTCAGATTATGACGAGCATTTTCCCCACGAGTTGTCCGGTGGCATGCAACAGCGGGTGGCTCTGGCCCGGGCGCTGGCCGTAGGCGCCGATTTCCTGCTGTTGGATGAGCCTTTCAGTGCCCTGGATGTGGGGCTGCGCAGCGAAGCCCAGGATCTGGTGGAACGGCTTGTGGTCGATCAGGGTATAGCAACCTTGATGGTGACTCACGATCTCACTGAAGCCCTGCGTCTGGCCCATCGAATTATTGTCGTTTCCGGCTCGCCCGGTACCGTGGTGTTTGAACATCCAGTCACCACCCCTTACCGGGAACGCAGCCATGCCTGGCTGTATGAAGAAGCTGGCCACCTGCTGAGGCAACCGGTGGTCAGCGAGAGTTTTCTGTTTCATCCGGATTCGGAGGTGGCATGAATCGTCGTGAACTGCTCAAACTGGCGGCCTGTTCGGCTTTGATTTCAGCCGTTCCCCTACAAAGGGCGTTTGCAGCCAAACCCGGCAAACTGATTGCAGCTACACCTCTTGGCTTGCCCCAGGTGATCCTGGCCCGGGCGCTGGAAGATCCGGAGCTGAATAACCTGATCCCTGAACGGGAACTTCTGGACTGGAAAGACCCGGATCAGTTGCGGGCCTGGCTGGCCCGGGCCGAAGTGATGGTGACGGCGACCCCAACCAATGTGGCCGCCAACCTGTATAACCGTGGCGTACCCGTGGTGCTGATGAACGTGAATGTGTGGGGCACCCTGGGCATGCTGGGCCTCGAGCAGAAAGGCCCGTTGGCGAAGATGGAAGATCTGGCTGGCAGGCATGTGGGCGTGCCCTGGCGCGGGGATATGCCGGACCTGGTGTTCCGCTACTTGCTCGGTAAGGCCGGCCTGGAAGTGGGGCGTGACGTCAGGGTGAGCTATCAGTCCAGCCCGTTCGAGACGGTACAGATGTATGTGGCGCAACGCCTGGACGCTGCGGTGTTGCCAGAACCCATGCGCACGGCAACCCGGCTACAGAGCATGCAGTTCGGGCAGTCACCTAATGAGCTGGATCTTCAGCAGGAGTGGGCGCGGCTGGCCGGTGGTGAGCCACTGCTGCCCCAGGCAGGGGTACTCTGCCGGCGGGAGTTGCTGGAGCAGGCACCCGAGCAGGTTGCAGCGCTGCAAGCGGCCATTGGCCGGGCGGTTGACTGGGTAGTCGGTGAGTCGGAGGCAGCGGCGAGGTTGGGGGCGGATCGGTCGCCCCTGAGCCGTCAGGTGTATGAAGGAGCGATTGCCCGCACCGCGCTGAAAATGGTCAATGCGCAGGAAGCCCGGCCAGCTCTGGAGGACTTTTTCTCGGCACTGTCTGAATTGTCGTCTGGGTTCATTGGAGGCAAGTTGCCGGATGCGGATTTCTACCATGTTTGACCATCCCTGGCTGGCTTACGGCTTCCGGCCCTTTTTCCTGTTAGGTGCCCTGTACGCACCAATTGCGCTTCTGCCCTGGATTGGTGCGCTGATGCAGCAATTCACCTTGCCCATGGCGCTGCCTCCGCTGGCCTGGCATGGCCATGAAATGTTGTTCGGGTTTGTCAGTGCAGCTCTGGTAGGGTTTCTGCTGACCTCGATACCGTCCTGGGCCAGTGTGACACCCATCGCGGGTAAGTCGCTGGCAGCCCTGGTTTTGCTCTGGCTGGCGGGGCGATTGCTGTTCTGGTTATCCGCCCTGATACCGGGCTGGCTGGTGGCCATTGTGAACCTTGCCTTGCCTCTTGTTTTGATACTCTGGGCGGCCCCGGCCTTGCTGTCCGAGGCTGGCCGCCGACACCTGAGTATCGGCATGGCACTGATCGGCTATGTGCTGGTTCAGGTGCTTTTCTATACGGCCTGGTTGTGGCCGGAGGTCACTGGCACGATCACTCCGGTGGCGGTGCTTAACACCACCGTCAATCTGCTGCTGGTACTGATTGCCCTTACGGCTACCCGCATTGTCCGTGTGGTGGCCATGGAGGCACGAAAGGAAATTGGCTTTTCAGGCCCTGGTCGATTAACACCTGCCCGGGAGCATCTGGCGGTGGCCGCGTTGATTCTGTTTGTGATTGCGGATTTCTGGGCTCCCGGTCACGTGGTTACCGGCTGGATTGCCCTCGCTGCCGCGGCAGCCCAGGCCGACCGCCTGAGTGAATGGCCGTGGGGCAGGGCGATGACCCGGTTATACCTGTTGCTGCTGACGCTGGCGTATCTGTGGATGGTGGTCGGGCTGGTTCTGGTGGGTGTCACCGCACTCATCGACACCTTGCCCGGTTACACCGGCCGCCATGCCTTGTCGGCCGGTGCAGCGGGTACCGCAATTCTTGCTGTGTTCTGTATTGCCGGGCTGCGCCATACCGGAAGGTCGCTGGCGCTGCCGTGGCTGATCTGGCCTGCGCTAGTAGCATTGGTCGCAACGGCACTGTTGCGAACGTTTGTACCGGTCTGGTGGCCGGAGTACTACCTGTTGGCGGGCGTCGTGCTGCCCTTTGTGCTCTGGTTGGTTTCCTATCTGCTTTACGCAATCGCTTACGGGCGTTTTCTTGTGACCGCCAGGGCGGATGGAATGCCTGGGTAATCGAGCTCTGATATTCCCGGTTCTATGACAATTAGCAAGAGCACATTTTGGTGATTGCGCTATGCTCAAAGTGGCAGTGTCCGTTTTGGGAGAGCGTACTTCGTGATCAAAGCACCAGATACCTCGGATGCCTTCGAAATTTTCCCCTGGAATCGTAATTTCGAAACCGGCATTCAGGAAATCGATGAGCAGCACAAGGTGCTGGTTAATATCCTTAATCGTCTTGCCTGGCACTTCGCATCGGATAGCTCTGAACTTTCCGCGGACCACGTTCTTGATGAGTTGCTTTCCTATGCCGCGTTTCACTTCCAGTTTGAGGAAAAGATCTGGAATAAGACACTGGGTGAGGATGGTATGGCCAGAAATCATCACGATGCCCACCAGATGTTCTTTGTTCAGATTCATGAATTGCGTAAAAGTGGCGAACCCCACGAAGACATACTGACCAATCTTTTTGATTTTCTGACTCGTTGGTTGGCGTTTCATATTCTGGAGTCTGATCGCCGCATGGCCCTCACTGCCAAGATGGTAGAAAAGGGCTACGCGTTAAATGAGGCCAGGGACCGGGTGGACTCAGAACTCAGCGGTTCGGTATCTGTGCTGGTTAATGCGCTTCTGGAGATTTACGGCAAATTGTCTTCAAGCACCATTCAGTTGATGCGTGAAAAAATGGCGCGCCACAGGGCCGAAGACGATTTGCAGCGAATCCAGAACGAACGCTTGAGTCAGGCTCTGGAAGAACAGGCCAGCGAATATCAGCAGCACCTTGAAACCCTGGCCTACAACGATGCCCTGACAGGCCTCTGGAATCGCAACGGGATCATTCGAAGAATCCGCGACTGCATGGCGGAAGCAGAGAGGGCAGTCAACCCGGCAGCTTTGGTGTCCATCGACCTCGATCATTTTATTGATCTGAACGCGTGCCTTGGGGAGGATGCCGCAGACCGTTTACTTGGCCTGTTGGCACGGCGCTGGCTTGATGCCATACCGGCTGATGCCTGTCTGGCCCGGACTGGCGGTGATGAATTTGCGCTTCTGCTGCCTGATGCCAGCCAGACGGAATCCCGACTCGAGGCCCTTCGGTTGACGGCGCGCCAGCCTTTTGAGCTTGATGGGGCAGAAGTGTCTGTTACTTTTACGGCTGGAGTTGTTCTATTTCCTGATCAGGCAGTTCAGGATGCTGACATCCTGTTGCGACAGGCAAATAACACGCTTTATCGTGCGAAGCATGAAATGCATGGCGGGTGGTTGTATCTGGATGCAGGTGAACAAAACCAGTACCACGCCCGCCAATTGTTACTGGATGACATTCGAAGAGGCCTCAGTCATGAAGAGTTTCGGCTGTTTTATCAGCCTAAGGTGAACCTTCGGACCGGTGAAGTACTGGGCGTTGAGGCGCTTATCCGCTGGCAACACGCTCAGAAAGGCTTGTTGTCACCGATTCATTTTCTGCCAGGCATAGAACATCATGCCCTGAACGTTCAGGTTGGCGAATGGGTGTTGCGGGAATCTCTTCAGCAAATGCAGCGCTGGGACAAGCAGGGCGTAGAGTTGAATGTCAGCGTCAATGTCTCGGCTTTCCAGCTTCAGAGTGGTGATTTTCCAGAACGGCTTAAGCACATCCTTTCAGAGTTCCCGCAGATTGACCCTGCCAGGCTGGATCTGGAAATCCTGGAGACGGCTGCCCTGGGGGAGCTGGACAGGGCTGTCCAGACAATCAACGAGTGTCGGGAGCTCGGCGTTCGTTTCTCGCTCGACGATTTTGGTACAGGCTATTCGTCGTTGTCTTATCTGAAGCGACTCCCTGTCGACACTCTCAAAGTGGATCGGGAGTTTGTATCCGGGGCCGACGGAAGTCGAGAGAACCTTTCAATACTTCGGGGGATTGTCGGGCTGTCGGGTGTATTCGGAAAACAGATCATTGCTGAGGGTGTTGAAACGATCAAACAGGGCCAGATTCTGTTGTCGCTGGGGTGCCAGCAGGCCCAGGGTTATGCGATGTCTCCCCCTGTTGAGCCGGATCGCCTCCTGGAGTGGATCGCCAACTGGAAAACTTTTCCGGAGTGGCAGGCATACGACGGTTTGTGACCCTCAAATGAGGCTGCAGAATCCGGTAGCCAGCATCAGGGCCTTTGAATACCAGCGCATTGTGGACCTGAACTAGATCGGCCCCGGCATTCAATCGGTCCCGATACTGCCTGGATGACTGCACTCCGCCATTGGTCAGAAGGGCAGTGCCGGCAGGCATGCGTTTTCGGCATAGTTCCAGTGTATGGCAGACTGAGGCTTGTAACTTTTGGCAGTCCCATTGCCGAAAGCTTTTTTCGGTGAACGGTTTGCCAAAATCGAAACAGATTAGAATTCCGTCCAGGCCCATGGATGCCAGGTAGGGTAAAAGGCCCAGATCGTTGGTGCTGCCCGGGGTGAGCCGTAGTTTGAATACTATGGGGCAGTGTTTGCCGGTGAGTTGTGCCAATTGGCCTCGAAATTCGATGAGCGCCACCAGGTTGGCGTGTAGTTTTGGAAACGCCGTGGCAGTCCTCAGCCAGTTCGGGGCAAGAGTCAGGTAATCGGCTGACCACCAACACGCCTCGATAAGTTCTTTTAACCGGTCAGTTTCCCGTTCTGGCGCTTCGGTTTCCTGTACTGCCAGTCTAATCCCGGCCAAGGTCATGCGCGGCGGGCCGCCGCCTGCGATCTGTGGTGGCACAGAGCGCTGCCAGCTACCGATTTCGATGGATCCGAACCCGAGCGCGCCGGCGTTTCTTCCCAGTCTGCCGGTGCGATCGAAACCGGCGGCAATGCCCAACCTGTTGGAAAACGACAGGCCCATACAGGTAACAGGCCGCTCAGGTGCACGGGCTGCAATCCCAGGCGGCCAGTCAGTCAGCGCCTGTTGGCAGGCATTCTCGAATGCCCTCCGCCGAATGTCGGGAAGTTGGTTTTCTGGCCTATCCATAACGGTTCCTGAAATCCCGCATGAAATCGACAAGGGCACTAACGGCCGCGTCTGTCTGAGCGTTATACAGGCTCGCGCGCAACCCCCCGGCGTGGCTATGTCCGGACAGATTGAAGAGTCCCCTTTCAGAGGCTTCAGCCAGAAAGGTTTGTCTTAGCGATTCGCTGGCAAGTCCGAAGCAAAGGTTCATCACGGAGCGGTGACCCAGTTGAGCGGGGCAATGATAGAAATCATCCTGATCGATGACCGAGTAAACCTGTTCGCTCTGATGCTTATTGTGAATCTGTATGGCGGGGAGGCCGCCTTGTGCATCAAGCCACTCCAGCATGAGATCCACAAGGTAGATGGCAAACATCAATGGCGTGTTGGTGCGGTTGCCGGCTTCGATCTGTGACTCGTAATTGAATACTCGGGGCGTCTCCGGGCGCGCCCGGCCCAGCAGGGTTTCCCTGATAATCACGATGACCAGACCGGCCGGCCCCAGGTTCTTCTGGGTGCCCGCATAGATCAGCCCGTATTGGTTAATATTGATCGGCCGGGAGAGAAATTCAGAGGTCATGTCGGCAACTAACGGGATGTCATCACAATCCGGATCTGCATGAAACTGCACCCCATTTGCTGTCTCGTTGGTCGTAATATGGCAATAGCTCAAGTCCTGAGGGAGGCTCCACCGGTGAGGGGATGGAATGCGGTCGTATCCGGTGCTGCGAGAGCTGGCAACAGTATGCGCCTTGCCATAGCGCGCGCCCTCCTGCAACGCACGGGCAGACCAGTGACCTGTGTCTACGTATCCCGCCTTGCCACTGGCTGGAAGCAGGTTCAGCGGAATCAGTGAAAACTGGGCCGATGCGCCTCCCTGAAGGAATAGAATCTGGTACCCGGGTGGCAGATTCAGTAGTGCCCGCAACCGCATTTTTGCCTGCACCATCAGTTCTGCAAACCGGTCGCTTGAGAAGGGCGTTTCCAATATGGAGTAGCCCTGACCCTGCCAGTCATACAGTTCCGCTCTGGCTTTGGCCAATACCGACCCCGGTAGGGGGGCAGGGCCAGCCGCAAAATTGAATTTCTTGTTATACCTTTCCATCAGAACAGGTTCAGGCCATGGCTTCCTGCGGCCATGAAAAAGATCAGGGGAAACGAGAGAATGGTATTTGTTCTGGAGGACAGAAAGGTCACCCTGGAACAACGTATCCGCTCAGCGGCTGGTGCCGCGACAAACCCCAGCACTTTTTTCTGATGTGGCCAGAGTACGAACCACAGATTGAGCACCATGATAATGCCAATCCACGCCCCGACGCCGATCACTGCGTGATGCCCCTCAAGGGTGAGGGCATCCATGAGTATGCCTCTGTGCCAGAGCATGAGAGCGCCAGAAGCGAGGACAACCAGAGACGCATAGCGAAAGGTGCCGTGCTCCTGGTGCATCCTGCGGGTAAGGTCTTCCGTTCTATTGCTCTCATCTTTTGGGTCTATCTGCAACGGTATAAAGCGGGGCGCTTTAACCACGTTCGCGTAATTATGACCAACCCAGATCAGAGCAAAGACGATATGCAGCCAGCGCATGGCAATGTCCACCAGTGTCCAGCTCATGACAGGCCTGCCTGAATCCACGCTTTGGTAATCAGATAGAGCACGATGGTCAGCACCATGCCGGCCGCGAGCGTGCCCACCAATGAATCATGGGGGACCTTCATGTTATACCTCCGTGGGTACCCACCCGGCTGCCCGGGCGATCAGTTTTTCCGGGTGCTGGCGGGTTTTCAGCGCACGGTCCACGGCATCCGTTACCATGTAGTGATGCGGTGATTTGCTGCAGGCCGGGTCGGGATTGGCGGCATCCCCGGTCAAAAGCATGGCCTGGCAGCGGCAGCCGCCGAAGTCTTTTTCTTTCTCTGAGCAACTTCGGCAGGGTTCTTTCATCCAGCTATCACCGCGATACAAATTGAAGCTCTCCGACTGGTGCCAGATCCAGCTCAGGTCACGGTCCCGAACGCTCGGGAAATTCAGCCCCGGCAGGGTGCGGGCTTGTGAACAGGGGAGTACTATGCCGTCTGGTGCAATGGTCAGGTGAATGCTGCCCCAGCCGTTCATACAGGCCTTGGGGCGGCCTTCGTAGTAATCCGGAATAACGAAGAAAATGGTCATACTGCCGGCCAGTCGCTCCCTTGCTTCGGCAACTTGCGCCTCCGCTTTCTCCAGAGCCTCTCGGGTAGGCATCAATTGATCCCGGTTGACCAGCGCCCAGTTGTAGTACTGCACATTGGCAAGCTCCAGGTATTCCACGCCTATGTCGGCCGCCAGATTGATAATGTCCGGCACCTGGTGAATGTTGACACTTGAAACGGGAACATTGAGCACCATCGGAAAGCCGAGCGACTTGATCTCTCTGGCCATCTGGAGCTTCTTTTCGTAACAATCTACTCCGGCCAGCCAGTGGGCGGTTTCCGGATTACTGGACTGGAAGCCCAGCTGTATATGGCGCAAACCGGCTTCTTTCAGGTTCTCCAGTCGTTTTCTGGTAAGCCCGATGCCCGATGTGATCAGGTTGGTGTAATACCCCAACCCATTGGCTTCAGCTACCAGCTCTTCCAGATCTTTTCTCAGTGTGGGCTCACCGCCGGAGAAGCCGATCTGCATCGCCCCCATGTTGCGGGCATCGTGAATAACCTGCTTCCACTCATTGGTGCTCAGTTCATCCGGATGGTTATCCAGATCCGTGGGGTTGCTGCAGAACGCGCATTTGAGCGGGCATTTGTAGGTCAGCTCAAGCAACAGCCAGACGGGGTTGCCCTGACCATCAAGATTCAGGTTGGATCCAGCCTTTGCCATAGCATACCTCCAGGAACTGGTGAACACGGGGCTCAATGAAGTCGGGTGCTTCCGAGAACAGGCCGGAAAGTTCGGCGACGATGTCTGACACCGTTCTGGCACCGTCACACCGGTTGAGGATTTCACCGGCGGTGGGGTTCAGTTTTACAATGCCTTCGGGATACATCAGCACGTAAGCTTGCTGTGATTCTTCCCAGCGAAACATGAAGACCGGTGCGATGCGGAATCGGGTAAGACCAGTGTAGTTGTTTGAATTGGTCATTGGCTGCTCCCAGGGGCTTACAAGGCGAAGGGCTGTCCCTGCAAGAGGAAGAGGCTCACAGGGACAGAATTGATCAGCGAACGTAAACGTACGCAGTTACTTCAAAGCCAAGCCGCAGGTCTTTGAAGTCAGGGTCGGTCCATTTCATTTTATCACCTGTATTTGTTATGAATGTTTATGGCGGCGGAATAACTCCGCCCATGTCCACTCTAGGGTTGGGTGACGCTGCAAAGGAATGGTACTTTGGACCTAATTTTCTGGATCTTAGGTGTGATTTCTGAGGGCTTTTGGGTTAATAGAATGGGCTTCAGATCGACTGTCTGAAAAGTGAAATTTTAATATGTATATTTTTTGATTTTTATCAGTTGCTCACCTGGATTTCGCCATTAGCTGACGGACAGACAAATCCCACTCCAGACTATCCAGAAGATTCTTCAAAGCCAGCCCCAGCTCGGTGTCCCCTTCAATCACCAGGCGCCGCTGGAAAAACAGCTGGTCCGGGTCTTGCCGGCGCTCTGCAAGAGTCTTGAAGGCTGCCAGCGACCCCCGAATGGTCGCTTCGCCTGGGCCTTCCACAACGCGAAGCCGGCCTGCCCAGAAACCGATGGTAATACCTGGTTGACCTCCATTGACCTCCAGCCGAATTGTGCGGCCTTCAAAATCATCGAATTCGCCCTCAGCCAGCGCTTCTGCAAACAGCCGGTTTAGCGGGGCTTCGGCAACCAGTTGTTTGAAGCTAACGGGCACGTTGCGGTCGATGGTGTCCAGTAGTGGCGTCGGGGAGGGGAGGTATTCTTTCAGAACCGCGATGGATTGCTCCAGTAATGGGCTGTGCAAAGACGCGATGGGAGGCAGTGAAAAGGCCATGTTCAACTCCGGGCAGGACGACAACCCGCCCAGAGTATCAAAAGGTCGCCGGCGGCGACTTGATTTAACTCAGCCCTTGTGGAGACCTTCTTCTACGGCCCAAACGGCTACTTCAACCCGCGAGCGCAGGTTGAGTTTCTTGAGCAGGTGCTTTACGTGCACTTTTACCGTGCCGTCGCTGATGTCGAGCTTGCGGCCGATCATCTTGTTGGAGAGGCCTTCGGCGATCAGGCGCAAAATGTCTTTTTCCCGCGGCGTCAGGCTGTCGAAGTCCGGCCGGGATGACTGCTGCGGTTTGTTGGAACGCAGGGCCTGGGCCAGTAACGTTGTTAGCCGGTCACTGATGACCATTTTGCCAACAGCCGCCTGGTGTAACTGGGCGATCATATCTTCCGGCTCCATGTCTTTCAGCAGGTAGCCGTCGGCACCGGCACGCAGGGCGGCAACCACATCGTCTTCCTGGTCAGACACGGTAAACATGACAATACGCGAGCTGATGTTCTGGTCCCGCAGGTGTTTGAGAGCTTCAATGCCGTCCATCTCCGGCATGTTCAGGTCCATCAGGATCAAATCCGGCTCGGTTTCCAGGGCCAGCTTGATGCCGTCGGCGGCGTTGCTTGCCTCGCCGATCACTTCCATGTCGTCTTCCATGCCGATCAACTGCTTGATGCCCTGTCGCAGCAGGGGGTGGTCGTCAATCAGCAGTATACTTGCGGGTGTCTCAGCCATGGTTTCTCTCGTTGATGTTGGTGTTTGGGTCAGGCCGGTGAAGATTCGGTAGGAATCAGGTTACGGCTTTTGGGAACGAATGTTAATGTCACTTCCACGCCGCCTTCGTCCCGGTTATCAACCTTTACCTTACCCCCGAGCGTTCGGGCGCGGTCCTGCATGATCACCAGGCCGTAATGGTTAACCGGCTGGTCGCCGCCGGGCAGGCCCTTGCCGTTGTCGCGAATACTTGCCCGAACCTGCGGAGACTCGAACAGCACCTTAACGGATATGACCGTAGCGTCGGCATGCTTGACGGCGTTTGCCAGTCCCTCGCGGATAATCTGCAGGGTATGGATTTCCTCGTTTGGCGACAGCGTCTGAGGCGGCAGGTTGTATTCAAAGTCCACCGGGTGGCCCAGTCTCTCGGAAAACTCGTCGATGGTCTTGCGCAAAGCCGTGGCCAGGTCTGGTGTGTCCAGTTTCAGGCGGAACGTGGCCAGTAGCTCACGCAGTTGCCGGTAGGCGCTGTTCAGGCCAGTACTGAGCTCTTCCAGAATGTCGTCGTGGATGGGTTTCTGCTCGCCCGTGATATTGAGCCGGCGCAGCCGGGTTACCTGCATCTTCAGGTAAGACAACGACTGGGCCAGTGAATCGTGCAACTCCCGGGCGATCACGGTGCGTTCTTCGGCCAGGGTCAGCTGCTGTTCCTCGGTTATTTGCCGTTCCAGGAAAATGGCGGTTGCCAGTTGGTCGGTCAGGGTCTCCAGCAGCCGGCGAGAGGTGGCGGACAACCCTTTGGCTGCCGGGTACCAAACCTCCAGGGTGCCGAGCAACTGGCTGGGTGTGCGGATGGGAAGTAATAAACGACGGCCATCGTTGTTCTCCAATGGCATTTCATCGTAGACCTCGGGGGTCACCAGGCAGGCATTGCAGTGATGGTCGCGACAGTAGAACGGCCGTTTGTCCGTGGCCGTGGTAATGGCTTCCACAGGCTCTGCGGATTCCTTGTCGTGCAGGAACAGACGGATCGGACCAATGCCCAGCAGCAGCTCCAGCTCCTGCAGCATGGGAATGGCACCATTACAGAGGTCATGATTGGCAAACAGGTCTCTACTGGCCGAATGCATCACCTGCAGGGCCTGGTGGCTGACTTCCAACTCTTCAGTTTTCTGCCGGGCCTTGGCTTCCAGTTCGTAGTAGGTCAGGGCCAGTTCGCTGGTCATCTGGTCGAAGGCCTGGCCTAGTTGTGCCAGCTCGTCTGCACCTTTCAGGTCGGCTTTCCGGGAGAAATCTTTCTCGCCAACGGCGCCGGCGATGGCCACGAGTTTTCGCAGGGGGCGAAGGATCCGGTTTTTCAGGTCGTAGAACAGGGCGATCACGATCAGCACCGAGAACACCATGCTGATGATCTGAATCAGGTGCAGCAGATCAACACGTGCTTCTGTGCGCTGTTCCAGCATAGTCACCAGGCGGTCAACTTCCTGGATGTAGTCCTCCACAGCCTGAACCATAGCCGGGGTGATGGGTGTGCCTACTTCATGTTGTTCAAGGGCTGGTTTAAGTTCGTCCTGCCATGCCGCCAGCATCTGACGGTACTGTCGTGCCAGAGGGTGGTCGTCTGCGCCGGGAACCGAGCGAAGGATGGCGGTGTCCTCAAGGCGGCGCTCATAATCATTGATGCGTGCGCCTGAGGAAGCCCGTCCATTTTCGTAATCTTCGGTGGCAGAACGGGCAATTAACTGGAAGGCGCCCATTCGCAGCGCTCCGGCCAGGTTGATGGCCGTGGCATTGCCTTCAATGCTGTTGGAAACCGCCAGGGTTGTAGACATGCTGACGATAGCGGTCAGCACGATGGCGCCGATCACCACAGCGAGTCGGTTTACTAGCGGACTTCTGGATGTCATGGGTTGTTGTCTGTTAGGGAGTTCGAAAGGTGCCTTTCCAGGCCAGATTATGACCGAGGAACTGCGGTTCCGATACCTCCTTGAGGATAGTCAATTACCCCAATGGATAGTCCTCCATCATAGCCTTTGACCCTTTGGAGAGCAAAAGCCGACACTAAAGGTTGGTTAATTCGAGGTGACAGGATGCAAACCCGACTGGAGCAGGACGATGACAAGCTGGCATCGCTGGTGGTGATTCTGCCGCTGGCAGTGACAGGCTTTGTTGTTGCGGCAGGATGCTGGACGCTGTTTGCCGTGGCGGGAGTGCACCTCAGGGCCGATCTTGCCTTGAGCAGTCTTCAGTTCGGCATATTGCTGGCCGCGCCCATGGCCGTCAGTGCTGTATTGGCAATTCCGGCCGGGTTGGCCGCCCAGCGTTATGGTGCCCGCGCCGTGATGCTCGCCTGCCTGGCAGGGTTGGCACTGTGTATGGGCTTACTCCTGCTGACCGAAAGTTTCTACGGTTACCTTCTGGTTGCCGGCGGTCTGGGGCTGGCCGGTGGATTCTACAGTGCCGGCCTGCAGTTTGTGGTCAGTCACTGTAAGCCGAAACGGTTGGGGCTGGTGCTTGGCGTTTTTGGTGCGGGAGTCACAGGCGCTGGCTTCAGCTATTACCTGGTACCGCTGTTTCACGATGCGTTTTCCTGGCAGGGAGTGCCCCTGGCCTACCTGATTGTATTGCTGCTGGTGATTGCCCTTCTGGTGATGTTGACCGATCCGGAATCCAGGGAATCCGGTGCGGACAGGCCCTGGTCTGTCGGGCAGGTGGTTCGAATACTCAGACGTGGTCGCTCGCTCCCGCTCACTGCCTACTTTGGTGTGGTGGCCGGAAGCTTCTTTGCCTTGGCGCTCTGGTTGCCGGATTTCCTGTCGGCACAGTTTGGCTTGTCCCTGGACGCGGGCGCACGCCAGGCTCAGTGGTTCGTTATTCCCGGTGCCCTTGCGCAGATTCTGGGTGGTGGCCTGGCTGACCGGTTTGGCAGTGCCAGGGTCGCCACGCGGTCACTGGTGTTGTGCCTGGTGGCGCTGGCTGTGTTGTCTTACCCGCCAATGACGTTATTTGTCAGGGGGGTAGATGAGATCATCACTGTGGAATTTGCCCTGCCTCTGATGATTGAAGGTAGTTTGATTGTGGTGCTGGGTGTCGCCATGGGGAGTGCCATGGGGAGCCTGCAACGAATGGTGATACTGGCCAATCGTGCCGAGGCCGCCTTGTTCGCAGGCTTTCTGCTGGTTTCTGCCTGTTCCGTTGCGTTTGTTCTACCGGTCCTGTTTGGCGCGGTTAACCAGTGGCTGGGTGTTCGAACAGCGGTGTTCATGATTCTCTTCCTGTTGCTCAGCAGCAGCCTTCTGATGTTCGCTCGCGACACCCGTCGTGAGGAGCGAAGAACCCTTCTCCACCCAGGGATATAGCCCTGCTACCACCTCGGTGGTACAGCCGGGTTATGTGGTAGTAACCACGCAGATTTCGCGGTTTTTCTCACACACAATGGTCTCAAATCGGAGCAACGATCCGGCAGACGGAGAGAGAGACCATGAGTCATTTAATCGACAAACTGAATTACTTCAGGAAGAAGCGCGAGCCGTTCGCGGGCGGCCACGGCGAAACCCATGAAGTCAGTCGCGAGTGGGAAGACAGCTACCGCCAGCGCTGGCAGCACGACAAGGTTGTGCGTTCCACCCACGGCGTAAACTGCACCGGCTCCTGCAGCTGGAAGATCTACGTCAAGTACGGCCTGGTTACCTGGGAAACCCAGCAGACCGACTACCCCCGTACCCGCCCAGACCTGCCTAACCACGAGCCCCGCGGCTGCCCTCGGGGTGCCAGCTATTCCTGGTACATGTACAGCGCCAACCGCCTGAAGTACCCGCTGATGCGCAAGAGCCTGATGAAGCTCTGGCGTGCGGCCCGTATTCAGTTCAACGACCCGGTACAAGCATGGGCGTCCATTGTTGAAGACCCCAAGAAAACCGCCGAGTACAAGCCCCGCCGCGGTATGGGCGGTTTTGTCCGTTCCAATTGGGACGAGGTCAACGAGCTGATTGCTGCCTCCAACGTCTACACCGCCAAGAAGTTTGGTCCGGACCGCATCATCGGCTTCTCGCCGATTCCGGCCATGTCCATGGTGTCCTATGCCGCCGGTAGCCGTTACCTGTCGATGATTGGCGGCGTGTGCATGAGCTTCTACGACTGGTACTGCGACCTGCCGCCGGCCTCCCCACAAACCTGGGGCGAGCAGACCGACGTGCCGGAATCCGCTGACTGGTACAACTCCGGCTACATCATTGCCTGGGGTTCCAACGTGCCCCAGACCCGTACCCCGGACGCCCACTTCTTTACCGAAGTGCGCTACAAGGGCACCAAGACCGTTGCCATTACCCCGGATTACGCCGAAGTCTCCAAGCTGTCTGACGAGTGGTTGAACCCCAAGCAGGGCACCGATGCCGCCCTGGGCATGGCCATGGGCCACGTGATCCTGAAAGAGTTCCACGTCGACAAGCCCAGTGAATACTTCACCGACTACGTGCGCCGTTACACCGACATGCCCTACCTGGTCATGCTGGATGAAAAGGACGACGGCAGCTATGTG
Organism: Marinobacter shengliensis; assembly: GCF_003007715.1. Taxonomy (GTDB): domain Bacteria; phylum Pseudomonadota; class Gammaproteobacteria; order Pseudomonadales; family Oleiphilaceae; genus Marinobacter; species Marinobacter shengliensis. The sequence continues at coordinate 152,411 of NZ_PXNO01000023.1, forward strand.
CCGGGCCGTTTCCTGCGCGCCAGTGATCTGGTGGACGGACTGGGTGAGGAGAACAACCCGGAATGGAAAACCATCGCTATTGACGAGAGCACTGGCGAGCTGACCGCACCGAACGGCTCCATCGGCTATCGCTGGGGCGAGAAGGGCAAGTGGAACCTGAAGCAGACCGCCAAGGGCTCCGATGTAAACCTTCAGCTGTCCATGGTCGAGAAACACGACGACGTTGTGGACGTTGCCTTCCCGTACTTCGGTGGTATTGAGCACGACCACTTCAAGCACGTGGAAATCAAGGACATCCTCAAGCACAAGCTGGGCACCCGCAAGGTCAAGCTGGCTGACGGCTCCGAAGGCCGTGTGGTCACCGTTTACGACCTGATGGTCGCCAACTACGGCATCAGCCGCGGCCTGGGTGATGACGACGGAGCTTCTTCCTATGACGAAGTGAAGCCCTACACTCCGGCCTGGCAGGAAAAGATCACTGGCGTACCCGCCGAGAAAGTGATCCGGATTGCCCGTGAGTTTGCGGATAATGCCGACAAGACCAAGGGCCGTTCCATGGTCATCGTGGGTGCCGGTATGAACCACTGGTACCACATGGACATGAACTACCGTGGCCTGATCAACATGCTGATCATGTGTGGTTGTATCGGCCAGAGCGGCGGTGGCTGGGCCCACTACGTTGGCCAGGAAAAACTGCGCCCGCAGACTGGCTGGCAGCCGTTGGCGTTTGGCCTGGACTGGCAGCGCCCGCCACGCCACATGAATTCTACCTCCTTCTTCTACGCCCATTCCGGCCAGTGGCGTTACGAGAAACTGGGTGTCGACGAAATCCTGTCGCCGCTGGCGGACAAGTCCAAATTCAGTGGCAGCCTGATCGACTACAACGTGCGCGCCGAGCGCATGGGCTGGTTGCCCTCTGCGCCCCAGCTCAACCGCAACCCGCTGGGTATTGCGGCGGAAGCCGAGAAGGCTGGCATGGACGTCTCCGATTATGTGGCCAAGTCCATGAAGGACGGCTCCCTGGCCTTCGCCAGTGAGGATCCGGAAGCGCCGGAGAACTGCCCGCGCAACCTGTTCATCTGGCGCTCCAACCTGCTGGGCTCGTCCGGCAAGGGCCATGAGTACATGCTCAAGTACTTGTTGGGCACCAAAAACGGCCTGCAAGGCAAAGACCTGGGCGTGGAAGGCGGTGCCAAGCCGCAAGAGGTCAAGTGGCGCGACGAAGCCCCGCAGGGCAAGCTCGACCTGCTGGTGACCCTGGACTTCCGCATGTCCACCACCTGCCTGTATTCAGACATCGTTCTGCCGACCGCTACCTGGTACGAGAAGAACGACCTGAACACCTCAGACATGCACCCGTTCATCCATCCGCTGACCGCCGCCACTGATCCGGCCTGGGAAGCGCGCAGTGACTGGGAAATCTACAAGGGCATTGCCAAATCCTTCTCCAAGGCGGCTGAGGGCCACCTGGGTGTCGAGAAAGATGTGGTGACCCTGCCGCTGCTGCACGATGCGCCGGCGGAACTGGGCCAGCCGTTCGATGTGAAGGACTGGAAAAAAGGTGAATGCGACCTGATCCCGGGCAAGACTGCGCCCAACTTCATCACCGTTGAGCGGGATTACCCGAACACCTACGCACGCTTCACCTCGCTTGGCCCGCTGATGGACAAGTTGGGTAACGGTGGCAAGGGCATCAACTGGAACACCGAGAAGGAAGTCAACTTCCTGAAGGAGTTGAACTACACCCATCTGGAAGGTGCCAACGCGGGTCGTCCGAAGATTGAAAGCGCCATTGATGCCGCGGAAGTGATTCTGACCCTTGCGCCGGAAACCAACGGCCAGGTTGCCGTGAAGGCGTGGGCCGCGCTGTCTGAAATGACCGGCCTGGACCACACCCATCTGGCGAAGAACAAGGAAGAGGAGAAAATCCGCTTCCGGGACATCGTGGCGCAACCGCGCAAGATCATCTCCAGCCCGACCTGGTCTGGTCTGGAAGACGAGCATGTGTCCTACAACGCTGGCTACACCAACGTGCACGAGCTGATTCCCTGGCGCACCCTGACCGGCCGCCAGCAGTTCTACCAGGACCACGAGTGGATGCGCGCCTTCGGTGAAAGCCTGCTGGTGTATCGCCCGCCCATCAACACCAAGGCGATTGAGAGCATGCAGGATCAGCGCAGCAACGGTAACCCGGAGAAAGCGTTGAACTGGATCACGCCGCACCAGAAGTGGGGTATTCACAGTACCTACAGCGACAACCTGTTGATGCTGACCCTCTCCCGCGGTGGCCCTATCGTGTGGATGAGTGAAGACGATGCCAAAGACATCGGGGTTGAAGACAACGACTGGATCGAGCTGTTCAACAGTAACGGTGCCATTGCGGCCCGGGCGGTGGTCAGCCAGCGGGTGATGCCTGGCATGGTGATGATGTACCACGCCCAGGAACGCAACGTGAACGTGCCGGGCTCTGAAATTACCGGTACCCGGGGCGGCATCCATAACTCGGTCACCCGTGTGTGCCCGAAACCGACCCATATGATCGGTGGCTATGCCCAGTATTCCTACGGCTTCAACTACTACGGCACCGTAGGTTCCAACCGGGACGAGTTCGTGGTGGTCCGCAAGATGAAGAACGTGGACTGGCTCGACGGTGAAGGCAATGACTATGCTCAGGAGGCAGTAAAATGAAAATCCGTTCCCAAGTCGGCATGGTGCTGAACCTGGACAAGTGCATTGGTTGCCACACCTGTTCCGTCACCTGCAAAAACGTATGGACAAGCCGTGAAGGCATGGAATACGCCTGGTTCAACAACGTCGAAACCAAGCCTGGCATCGGCTACCCGAAAGAATGGGAGAACCAGGACAAGTGGAAGGGCGGCTGGATGCGCGACAGCTCCGGCAAAATCCGCCCCCGCATCGGCGGCAAGTTCCGGGTACTGGCGAACATCTTCGCCAACCCGGACCTGCCGGAAATCGATGACTACTACGAACCGTTTGACTACGACTACCAGCACCTGCACACCGCCGGTGATGTGAAGCACCAGCCGGTCGCCCGGCCACGGTCGCTGATCTCTGGCGAGCGCATGAAGAAAATCGAATGGGGCCCGAACTGGGAAGAAATCCTGGGCACCGAGTTTGCCAAGCGCCGCAAAGACAAGAACTTTGATCAGGTGCAGGCAGACATTTACGGCCAGTTCGAAAACACTTTCATGATGTACCTGCCGCGTCTGTGCGAGCACTGCCTGAACCCGGCGTGTGTAGCCAGTTGCCCGAGCGGTGCCATCTACAAGCGCGAAGAAGACGGCATTGTGCTGATCGACCAGGACAAGTGCCGCGGCTGGCGGATGTGTGTCTCCGGCTGCCCGTACAAGAAGATCTACTTCAACTGGAAAACCGGCAAATCCGAGAAGTGCATCTTCTGCTACCCGCGTATCGAAGCCGGTCTGCCGACCGTCTGCTCCGAGACCTGTGTAGGCCGTATCCGCTACCTCGGTGTGCTGCTGTACGACGCAGACCGCATTGAAGAAGTGGCCAGCGCCCCGGGCGAGCACGAGCTGTATGAAAAGCAGCTGGAAATCTTCCTGGACCCGTTCGACCCGAAAGTGATCGAACAGGCGAAGAAAGACGGCATCCCGATGAACGTGATCGAAGCCGCCCAGCAGAGCCCGGTGTACAAAATGGCGGTGGACTGGAAACTGGCCCTGCCGCTGCACCCGGAATACCGCACCCTGCCCATGGTGTGGTACGTGCCGCCGCTCAGCCCGATCCAGTCTGCGGCGGAAGCCGGCAAGGTCGAGTTCGACGGCGTACTGCCGAAGATCGAAAGCCTGCGGATTCCGGTCAAGTACCTGGCGAACCTGCTGACCGCCGGTGACGAGAAGCCCATCGTTCGCGCTCTGAAGCGGATCATGGCTATGCGTTTGTACAAGCGTGCCGAGACCGTGGAAGGCAAGGAAGACCTGCGAGCGCTGGAGGAGTGCGGCCTGACCAAAGCCCAGGCGGACGAAATGTACCGCTACCTGGCCATCGCCAACTACGAAGACCGCTTCGTGATTCCGACCAGCCATCGCGAGCTGGCCAAGGAAGCTTTCCCGGATGCGGACGCCTACGGCGAGCGTGGTGGTTGTGGCTTTAGCTTCGGCGACGGCTGCAACGGTGGTGACAGCGAGTTCAGCCTGTTCGGTGGCAAGAAGCAGACCACCAGCATGGTCAGCAAGCTGGCGACCGTAAAGCAGGTCGACCCGAAACAGCTGCAGGATTGAGGAGCAAGTTATGCAACTTCTGAAAGTACTGGCGCGGGTACTCGAGTACCCCACCGACGAACTGCAGCAATCCAAAGACGCCCTGGTAGCCGCTGTCCTGGAGGACAGCCGGCTGCCCCGGCAGAACAAGGAACAGCTGCTGACCTGCATCGACCGCCTGTGCGACGGAGACCTGATGGACCTTCAGGAATCCTACGTAGGCACCTTCGACCGGGGCCGGGCCACCTCCCTGCTGCTGTTCGAACACGTGCATGGTGAGTCCCGTGATCGCGGCCAGGCCATGGTAGACCTGATGGAACAGTATCGGGCCAATGGCCTGGAGATTGATGCCCGGGAACTGCCGGACTACCTGCCGTTGTTTCTGGAGTACCTGTCTACCCGGCCATGGGACGAAATCAAAAACTGGCTGGAAGACATCCACCACATCCTCGGCCTGCTCGGCGAGCGGCTGTACCAGCGTGAAAGCGTCTACCACGTGGTGATGGATTCGCTGCTGGTGCTCTCTGGCCGGAAGACCAACCGCCAGGAACTGGCCCAGATCGTTGCCTCGGAAGAGCGCGACGACACGCCGGAAGCCCTGGACAAGGTCTGGGAAGAAGAAATGGTGAAATTTGTGGATGACCAGGGCAGCTCCTGCAGCACCGGTGGCGTGGTTGGACAACGCCGCCGTGAGCTGGAACAGACCCAGACCATTCACCTGAGTGATCAGCTGATGACGGACGCTACCCCCCGTCAGGCAGGGCGCGCGTAAGCGCAGGAGGAAATGACAATGTCCTATCTACACACACTGGTTTTCGGGGTATACCCGTACATCGCCCTGGCGGTCCTGTTCATCGGAACCTGGGCGCGCTATGACCACGGTCAGTTCACCTGGAAAGCCCATTCCAGCCAGATGCTGAGAAAGAAAAACATGGTACTGGCCAGCGTGCTGTTCCATGTGGGTATCCTGGTGATCTTCTTCGGCCACCTGGTTGGCCTGTTGGCGCCGAAATGGGCCTACGAATGGCTGATGACGCCCGGCCAGAAACAGGTCATGGCCGTGGTGGTCGGCGGCATCGCCGGCGTTATGTGCCTGATTGGCGGCGCCATGCTCGCCTACCGCCGCCTGACCGACCCGCGGGTTCGTGCCAGCAGCACCGTCGCTGACAATCTGGTCATCATCATCCTGGTGGTGCAGGTCGCCCTCGGCCTGGCCACCATCCTGCCCACCATGGGGCACCTGGATGGCTCCGAAATGCTCAAGTTCTCTGCCTGGGCACAAGGCGTGCTGACCCTGCAGGGCGGTGTGGCTGGCCACATTGCGGATGTGCACTGGATCTACAAAACCCACATCTTCCTGGGCCTGACCATCTTCGTACTCTTCCCGTTCACCCGACTGGTGCACATGCTCAGCGTGCCGGTGGAGTATTTCGGCCGGAAGTACCAGGTGGTTCGCAAACGCGCGTAATGATGAGATTGCCACGGAGCCTGCCGGCTCCGTGGCAAAGAATCTTTCTGGAGAAGCAACATGCAAATAATCCCCGTCGGCGAAGCCGGCAAACCCAGAAACCAGTTCCCTCCGGTGTACGTGGGTGACACGCTGATCCACGAAGACGACATCGCCCGGGAAATGCAGCACCATCCCGCCGAAGAATTGGCCGAAGCCTGGCACGAAGCCGCCAAAAGCCTCGTCATCCGCGAGTTACTCCTGCAACAGGCCAGCCGCCTGAACCTGGACAACATCGAAGACGAAGAAGACCGCATCGCCCGGGTACTGGAACTCGAACTCAACGTCCCGGACCCCGATGAACAGGACTGCGAACGCTTCTACGCCGCCAACCCCGGCCGATTCTGCAGCCCCACCATCATGGCCGTCAGCCACATACTCCTGGCTGCCGCCCCGGACGACATCGAAGAACGCATACGCCAGGAAGAAGCCGGCCGACAACTCCTGACCGCCCTCCTGGACGGCCGCTCACAGTTCAACCAACTGGCCAAACAATACTCCGCCTGCGAATCCCGCCACCAGGGCGGCAGCCTGGGGCAGATCAGCAAAGGCCAGACCGTCGAAGAATTCGAACGCCCGGTCCTCAGCCTCACCGAAGGTTTGAATCCCGAACTCATCGAAACCCGCTACGGCTGGCACATCGTCCGGGTAGACCAACGAATCGACGGCGAACAGCTCCCGTACGAACACGTCAAACCCCAGATTCGCCAATACCTGAGCGAAAGCGTCACCCGCCGCGCCTTCCGCCAGTACCTGCAAGTCCTGGCCGTTGAAACCGGCATAGAAGGCGTCGACCTGGAGCTGCCGGATTCGCCGTTGATGCAATGAGAACTCTGGTGAGGCGGATTCGTCCCGGAGGAGAAAGCCTAGCGATTTCACCTGAGTCTGGAGGCGTTGGGCGGGATCAGCTTTCCAAAACCTTGCGGAGCCATGGATGGCGGAGCAGAGCGTACAGGGAAGTATTCACAGCGTGTTTTGGAAAGCTGATCCCGCCCAATGACGGCGCTCCAACCCCCAAACTAGTTAGCAGGGCGAATAATTGAGTTAAGTCAACTACTCAACAAGAACCCGCCTTATACCCCCATCGGGGGAGCGATTTTTCACCACTATCCCTCTACTATTTAAAACAAGATATTGAATGCATGAATATGCAGAGAGGATACCCCAATGGCCGTCACCCAAAGCGCCGAAAGCCGATACACCAAACCCGTACTCGTCGCCATCAACAAACCGCTTGATGAAGAAGACGGCCTGGAAGCACTACGCAGCCACGCCCTGTTCCGCAGCCTCAAAGCCCACGACCTGGACTACCTCATCCAGCAGTCCCGGCGCCTGCGTCTCGGCCACCACCAGCTGCTCTACCGCCAGGACATGCCAGCGCACCACTTCTTCTTTGTGATCAGCGGCCGCCTCAGACTCTACCGCCTGGACTCCTCCGGCATCGACAGAACCCTCGACAGCATCGCCCCCGGCGACTGCTTCGCCGAAGTCATGATCTACGCCGATCCGCCAAGGTACGCCTGCTACGCCGAAGCACTCAAATCCAGCGAAGTGCTGATGATCCCGGTCAAAGCCTATCAGGACCTGCTCGACCGGCACCCGGAGTATGCCCAGGCCGCGCTTCGCCATTACGCCATGCGCGCCGTCACACGGTTCCACGACCTGGAAATCATGACCGTCCAGAACGCCCGTGACCGCCTGATCCGCTACTTGATTGACCTGCTGCCTAATGGCGCCCTGGAAGGGGGCGAAGTTGAACTGCCCCTGCCCAAATGCCTGGTGGCTTCGCGCCTGGCCATGCAGCCGGAAACCTTCTCCCGGATATTGGCCGATCTAAAGTCCAACGGCCTGGTTCGGGTGAACCGCAGCAAACTATTCATTTCCGATCCTCAGCGACTGATCGAAATCAGCCAGTAGCTTTCGGGTCCTCCGGACCCTTTTTTCCAATTTTCGCCAAGTCAGGGGCATCATTATGATCAGCAGTTACCAGGACCTTGTGAAGGCCAGCCAGAACGAACATGAGCCCCAGCGATTCCTGTTCGTGTTTTGCAAAGCCGAGCTGCCAGATGATGCATCCGCTGCCGAGCGGGCCGCCTTCGAACGTGGTGAGGGTGGGGCGCTGACCCCGGTAATCTGCGTGGATAAAACCCCTGAGGAAGCGCCAGACTTCACTGTGTTGGCTGAAGAATCCCGAACCACCGGCCAAGACTGGGATATGGTGTTCGTGGCGGCCATGTCTGGCCGTGGCGGCATAGAACCCTCCAGTGATGAAGCCCAGCAACCCATGACCATGATGGTCGAAAGCATCCGTATGGGTAACGTTGGCAATTACCTACCCCTCGATCAATCCGGCCAGGCCGTGAGCCTGGGCTGAACCGGTCCGGTTACGCCGCTGGCGTATCCAAAAAGAGGTATGTGATTTTTATCAATCATTGTCCACCCTAGTTGTATTCCGATTGGATTGGGGGTTTGAGTGTTCAGGGAATCTGTTCTCGTAATGCTGGCATTGATGCTTCTTGCATCGGTTGCCAGCGCCACGTCGCTCAGTGAATACGAGCCCGTTGCCGGCCGGCAGGTGATCCAGGTTGCCATTCCGTCGGTCACTCGCTATGAGCCCCGGGAAGACAACCGGGCCATCCAGGAACTCTACGCCGGCGATGAACTGGTGGGCTACGCCTACCAGACCCTCGATTTCGTGCAAACCCCGGCATACTCCGGTAAGCCCTTGAACGCCATGGTGGTGCTGGATACCGAAGGCGAGATTAAAGGCGCACGGGTGATCCATCACGATGAACCGATTCTCTTGATCGGTATTCCCGAAGCCAAGATGCATGAGTTCACTGACCAATACGCCGGCCTGAAAGCTGACCAGCGAGTAACCGTTGGGGGAAAATCGTCCGAACGCAGGGTGGCGGTGGATGGGCTGTCTGGTGCGACCGTCACGGTCATGGTCATCAACGAAGTCATTATGCGCACGGCGCATCGAGTTGGCGGTGAGCTGGGCCTGGTCGAAGGCGTTGGCGTTGGTAAGCGGCCACCCAAGGCGGAAGTGATCAAGGACAGCTTTCGGCAACGTTCCTGGACAGAATTAACCGGTGATGGCTCCATTCGCCGGATGCTGCTGACCCGGGGCCAGGTGGATGATGCCTTTGCCGGTGGGCCGGCAGAGGGTTTTGAAACTGCCGCACCGGATCAGCGTGACGAACCCCTGATCGATTTATACACCGCTTACCTGGATGTGCCTTCCATTGGCCGTAACCTGTTGGGTGATCGCCAGTACGAGTGGTTGATGTCTGAGTTGAAGGAAGGCGAGCATGCCATTGCGGTGCTGGCCACCGGGTCCTACTCCTTCCGTGGTTCAGGCTATGTGCGTGGCGGTATCTTTGATCGCTTGCAGATCCGCCAGTTCGGAGACACCTTCAACTTCCGTGACCTGGACTACTATCGCCTGAGCGATGTGTACCTGGGCGATATGCCGCGCCTGCCGGAAATGGCCATTTTCATCATTCGCCAGCAATACAATTTCGACCCCGGCGAACCCTGGTCCCTGGAGCTGACCGTAAAGCGCCAGACCGGCCCTCTGGACAGCGAATTTGCGGTGTTCCCCCTGGAATACCAACTGCCTGACAAGTATTACACCCGTGCGGAACCCGAGCTTACCCAGGAAGAGTGGTTGGAAGAGCAACCCATGTGGGTTCAGGTCTGGTATCAGAAGCAGTTCCAGATCATCGTGGTTGGTTTTGGTATTGCGGTGCTGCTGTTCATCCTGTTCTTCCAGGACTGGTTGGTACAAAAGCCGCGGATGATGCGCTGGATTCGCCATGCATTCCTGACCTACACCCTGTTCTTTATTGGTTGGTATGCCCTCGGGCAGTTGTCGATTGTCAACGTACTGACCTTTGTGAACAGCGTGATCAGCGGCTTCCGCTGGGAAACTTTCCTGATTGATCCGATGCTATTCATTCTCTGGTCGGTGGTGGCTGGCATCGTATTGCTCTGGGGGCGAGCGGTTTACTGCGGCTGGCTGTGCCCGTTCGGCGCCCTGCAGGAACTGACCAACGAAATTGCCCGCAAACTGAAGGTGCCCCAGTACACCGTGCCGTTTGCCGTGCATGAGCGCCTCTGGGCCATCAAATACATCATTCTTCTGGTGTTGTTTGGTGTTTCCCTGGAGTCGCTTGCTACCGCAGAAAGAATGGCAGAGGTGGAACCCTTCAAAACCGCCATTACGCTCCGCTTCGATCGCACCTGGCCCTTCGTCACTTACGCCCTGTTGTTGCTGGTGGTCAACCTGTTCACCCGGAAGGTGTTCTGCCGCTACTTGTGCCCGCTGGGAGCCGCCCTGGCTCTGCCTTCCAAGCTGCGGGTGTTCGACTGGCTCAAGCGCCGCAAAGAGTGCGGTAACCCCTGCCGCCTCTGCGACCACGAATGTGAGGTGCAGGCTATCCATCCGGATGGGCACATCAATTACATGGAGTGCCACTACTGCCTGGATTGCCAGATGACCTATTTCGATGACCACAAGTGCCCACCGCTGATCGTCAAGCGCCGGGGCAAACGCCGTGGTCACAACGCACCGGGCCACCCGGAGGAGATCCCCGTGGTTCAGGTGAACTGAGCAGTACCTATAAAAAGCCATGAGAAGCTAAAACCGCCATAACCAATAACGGAGTTGTCGCTATGAGCAAGAAAGATGATCTGAGCCAGAACGCACCGGAGGTTCCCGAAGGTGGCCTGAGCCGTCGCCGCTTTATGGGGGCCGCGGCCCTGGCCGGCGTGGCTGGTGCAACTGGCCTCGGCACCACCATGATGACCCGCGAATCGTTCGCCGCCGCAGCCCGAGACGCCCGCAACAAGGCCCATATTGAGCCAGGGGAGCTGGATGAGTACTACGGCTTCTGGAGCGGTGGGCATCAGGGTGAAGTGCGTGTTCTGGGTGTTCCGTCCATGCGCGAGCTGATGCGAATTCCAGTGTTCAACGTGGACTCTGCCACCGGCTGGGGCATCACTGACGAAAGCAAGGAAATCCTGGGTAAAGACAAGCTGTACCTGAACGGTGACTGTCACCACCCGCACGTCTCGATGGACGATGGCCACTACGATGGCAAGTACCTGTTCATCAACGACAAGGCCAACAGCCGGATCGCCCGTATCCGCCTGGATATCTTCAAGACTGACAAGGTCACCCATATCCCGAACGTTCAGGCGATTCACGGTCTGCGTCTTCAGAAGGTGCCGCGCACCAAGTATGTTTTCTGTAACGCGGAATTCGTGATTCCACAGCCGAACGATGGCAGCGATTACAGCCTTGAGAACAGCTACACCATGTTTACGGCCGTAGACGCAGACACCATGGAAGTGGCATGGCAGGTGATTGTCGACGGCAACCTGGATAACACCGATGCGGACTTCACCGGCAAATATGCAGCCTCTACCTGCTACAACTCCGAGAAAGCCGTAGACCTGGCCGGTACCATGCGTAACGACCGTGACTGGGTGGTGGTGTTCAACGTTGAGCGTATTGAAGCGGCCGTGAAAGCCGGCAACTTCAAAACCATCGGTGATTCCAAGGTGCCCGTGGTTGAGGGGCGCAAGGGTTCCGACGTTACCCGTTACATTCCGGTGCCGAAGAACCCTCACGGCCTGAATACCTCCCCCGATGGCAAGTACTTCATTGCCAACGGCAAATTGTCTCCGACCGTGTCCATCATTGCCATCGACAAGCTCAATGATCTGTTTGATGACAAGATCGGTGACCGCGATCCGATTGTTGCGGAGCCGGAGCTGGGTCTTGGGCCTCTGCATACCACGTTCGATGGTCGCGGCAATGCTTACACCACGCTGTTTATCGACAGCCAGGTGGCCAAGTGGAACATTGACGATGCCATCAAGCACTACAATGGCGAGAAAGTGAATTACATCCGCCAGAAGCTGGATGTTCACTACCAGCCGGGCCATAACCACGCGTCGCTGACTGAATCCCGCGATGCGGATGGCAAGTGGCTGGTGGTGCTGTCGAAGTTCTCCAAGGACCGTTTCCTGCCGGTAGGCCCGCTGCACCCGGAGAACGATCAGCTGATCGATATTTCCGGCGAGGAAATGAAACTGGTACACGACGGCCCTGCTTTCGCTGAACCGCACGACTGCATCCTTGTGCGCCGTGACCAGATCCGTCCGAAGAAGATCTGGGACCGGAACGATCCTTATTTTGCCTCTACCCGTGCGCAGGCTGAGAAAGACGGCGTGACGCTGGAAGCGGATAACAAGGTTATCCGGGATGGCAAGAAGGTTCGTGTGTACATGACCTCTGTGGCACCTCAGTTCGGGATGCTGGAGTTCAAGGTGAAGGAGGGTGATGAGGTTACGGTGGTTGTGACCAATCTGGACTCCATTGAGGATGTGACTCACGGGTTCTGTATGGTGAACCATGGTGTGAGTATGGAGATCAGTCCTCAGCAGACGGCATCGGTGACCTTTACGGCGGGTAAGCCTGGGGTTTACTGGTACTACTGCAACTGGTTCTGCCATGCGCTGCATATGGAGATGGGTGGTCGCATGTTGGTCGAGAAGGCCTGATAGCTTCTGACCTTGGTTCGGGGTCCCTTTTTTGGGGCCCCAGCCTTCAAGTATTGGTGAAGCAAACCAATGGGAGAGGCCTTTCCAAAACACGCTGTGGATACGTCCGTGTACGCTCTGCTCCGCCATCCCTGGCTCCGCAAGGTTTTGGAAAGGCCTCTCCCATTGATTTGCCCGGCTTTGTGCAGCCCTCTGGGAGCTGCAGATTTGAGGAGTTTTCCCGTGTGTTGTCTGAGATTGCGACGTCCACGGGCTATTTATCAACCTTAGAGAGCATTTGATGTATCAACTTTTGCGTTATGGGGTGGCCCTGTCAGTCGCTCTGATTTCGCTGACCGCAAGTGCCAACCTGCAAGATCAGCTGGATGCCCTGGAGCCAGGCGCATCGTTCGAGCTTCCTTCCGAGCAGCTTCCACCATTGGCTATCCGGGTGCCCGGCGTTTCTGTGTCCTGTGCTGAGGATTCGGTGATTGATGCCGGCGGGGCAGGGCATGGCGTGGAGATTCTGGCGGAAGGGGTGTCGTTTTCCGGTTGTGTGGTGCGCAACTGGGGTCAGGATCTGAATGAGTTGGATGCGGGGATTTTTGTGGCTCGGGAAGCTAAGGGGGCGGTTGTTGCGGATAACCGGCTTCAGGGGCCGGCGTTTGGGATTTGGTTGGATGCGACGCCGGATGTGGTTGTCCGGAATAACGAGATACGGGGGGATACAAACCTTCGGTCCCAGGATCGGGGCAACGGGATTCATCTGTTCAATACCACCGGGGCGTTGATTGAGGGAAATGACATTCGCCAGACCCGGGATGCGATTTATATCGAGACGGCGAATAACAACAAGATTCGCAATAACGTGATGTCGGATCTGCGTTATGGCATTCACTACATGTACTCCATGCACAACCTGCTGGAAGGCAATGTGACCCGTGGCACTCGCACGGGGTACGCGTTGATGCAGAGCAAGTATCTGACGGTGGTGAATAACCGGTCGGAGAATGATGAGAATTACGGGATTCTGATGAATTTCATCACCAATTCCACCCTCAAAGGCAATGTGGTCACCGGGGTGTCTCAGGGGCAAACCGGTGGGGTGATGATTTCCGGAGGCGAGGGCAAGGCGGTGTTCATCTATAACTCGCTGTACAACACCTTCGAGGGTAACTACTTCGGCAACAGCAATATCGGCATTCATCTGACCGCCGGTTCCGAGCAGAACGAGGTGTTTGATAATGCCTTTGTGAACAACGAGCGGCAGGTGAAGTATGTGGCCACGCGTACCCAGTCCTGGGCGAAGGATGGGCGAGGGAATTTCTGGAGTGATTATCTGGGCTGGGATCGTAACCAGGATGGCATTGGTGATGTGCCCTACGAGCCTAATGACAACGTGGACCGCTTGTTGTGGAAGTACCCGGAGGCGCGGGTGCTGATGTTCAGCCCGGCGGTGGACACCCTGCGTTGGGTGCAGGATGCGTTTCCGGTGGTGAAGTCTGCCGGGGTGAGTGATCCCAAACCGTTGATGCGAATTCCCGAACACCTGCAATCGGAGATCCGATGAACTGCTTTCGACTGGACAATGTGAGCCACCGCTACGATAAGGCGACGGTGCTCCACGGCGTGGACTTGCGGCTGGAGCCGGGGGAAATTCTCGGACTGTTTGGCCACAACGGGGCGGGTAAAACCACTTCAATCAAACTCATTCTGGGTTTGATGAAACCGACCCAGGGCCAGGTTTCTGTGTTGGGTGGCGAAGCTGGTGATCCCCACGTAAGCCAACATATAGGCTATCTGCCGGAGAACGTGATGTTCTACCCGCAGCTGACTGGGCGGGAAATCCTCAGCCATTTTGCCCGGCTCAAAGGTGCGAGCCTGAATCAGGTGCCAGAGCTGCTGGAGCAGGTTGGCTTGGGCGATGCCATGGATGCCCGCACCAAAACCTACTCCAAGGGCATGCGCCAGCGCCTTGGCCTGGCCCAGGCGCTGCTCGGCAAGCCCAAACTGTTGATGCTGGACGAACCCACGGTTGGTCTGGACCCGGTGGCAACGGCTGATTTGTACCGGTTGCTGCGGCGCCTGCGGGATGAGGGCACGGGCATTGTGTTGTGCTCCCATGTATTGCCGGGGGTAGAACCCTATATCGACCGCGCCGCCATTCTGACCGATGGCGCCTTGAAAGCCGCCGGCGACCTGCCGGCACTTCGCCGCCAGGCCAACATGCCGGTCACCCTCAGCCTGGAGCCGGCCACTACCATGATGGCGCTGGAGAAAGCGATTGACGGTGCACGCCCCAACGCCGGGCTACTCATGAAAAGCAACAACGGCCGCCTGCAAGTGGACGTGAGACCGAAGGAAAAAATGGCGTTGATACACGCATTGATGAACTCCGGAGAGGTGGCGGACCTGGGAATACACCAGCCCAGCCTGGAAGATATCTACGTCCACTTCATCGGGTCGGGCGGACTGGCCCACCGGGGAGGTGGCCAATGAATGCTATCTGGACCATTGCCCGCAAGGAACTCAGCGACAGCTTTCGCAATCGTTGGCTGGTGGCGATCAGCCTGGTGTTTGCCACCCTGGCTCTGGGCATTGCCTGGTTTGGTGCGGCGGCGTCCGGGCAGGTCGGTTACGCCTCCACGCCGGCCACCATTGCCAGCCTGGCCAGCCTTGGCATTTTCCTGATACCGCTGATTGCCCTGTTGCTTGCCTACGACGCTATTGTGGGTGAAGAAGAGGGCGGCACACTTCTGCTGCTGATGACCTACCCTCTCAGTAAAAACCAGCTCCTGCTCGGCAAATTCCTTGGCCACGGCCTGACCCTGGCCCTGGCCACACTCATCGGGTTCGGGGTTGCGGCCATCGCCATCGCCGTCCTGGTAGACGATGTCGCCGTCGGTGCCCTGGCGGCCGCCATGGGCCGGTTCATCGGCTCAACCGTTCTGTTGGGGTGGGGGTTCATCGCCCTCGCATACCTGGTCAGCGTCCGGGTCAGCGAGAAACCGGTCGCCGCAGGCCTGGCCCTGGCCATCTGGTTCTTCTTCGTACTGATCTTTGACTTGATGCTGCTGGGCATCCTTGTTGCCAGCGAGGGCAAGCTCAACCCGGAGCTGCTGCCATGGTTGCTGATGCTGAACCCCACCGATATCTACCGCTTGCTCAATATCGTGGCCTTCGGTGATGGCAACCAGCTGAGCGGTGTACTCAGCCTGGGCTCAGACCTGCCCATCGGTACCGGAGGACTCTGGCTGGGCCTGGCGCTCTGGTGTGCCACACCGCTGATTGGCGCCCTGTTGTTATTCAAAAACCGAAAAATCTGATACCACCGGAGAACAGAACCATGCCCACACCGCTCACCAAATGGCTTATAGCGGCCCTGACGGCGATCACCCTCGCGGGTTGCTCCAACGGCGAACAACAAACCGCTGCCAAACCCGACCCCGTTCACTTTGACTCCGGCGACGAATGCCACGTATGCGGCATGGTCATCACCAGCTTCCCCGGCCCCAAAGGCCAGGCCTTCACCGAGCGCCAGCAGCACACCCGCAAGTTCTGTTCCACCAAAGACATGTTCGCCTGGTTCCTGCAGCCGGAAAACGAAAACCGCGACCACACCCTCTACGTCCACAACATGGCCGAAACCCACTGGGACCACCCGGACGACACCCACCTGATCGACGCCCGTGAAGCCTGGTACGTCGTCGGCTCAGAACGCACCGGTGCCATGGGTCCGACCTTGGCCTCGTTCGAAACAGAATCCGAAGCGACCGACTTTGCCGCAGAATACGGCGGTCAGGTCATCGGTTTTGCGGATATCACGCTGGAGCACCTGAATGCTGGTATGGCAATGCATGGCATGGAGGGGATGGATGGCATGCACGATATGCATAATCAGGAAGATGCCGGTATTCGTTCCGGTCAGATGACTGACAATCATAGCAGTCACAATGGCCATTGAGATGCCCGACGGCTGGATCAGATAACCACGGGAGGCTTGAGATAGCCTGTAAAGGCGGAGTCCGAGAAGTAAGAGAGAGCAGGTGAGGGAAGGCTTTACAAAAATTTGCGGAGCCATGGATGGCGGAGCAGAAGCGCCACAGGGATGTGCCGAAGGAGCGGTTTTTGGAAAGCCTTCCCTCACCTGCTCTAACGCCTACCCCCGCAGGCTAGGAGCCGAAACAGACAATCAACCGCCAGTCATATTCATAAACCGAAGAATCTGAACCTCACCATTGCTGGAAAAGTGATGCCGCTCCGGCTTCAGATCCATCGCATCAATGATCGCCTGCTGAAGCTTGTCATCCGTCACCGGATTGCCCCGTAGAACCCGCCGCAAATCCACCGAATGCTCATTGCCAAGGCACAGCAAAAGCCGTCCCTCAACCGTCACCCGAACCCGGTTACAGGTCGAACAGAAGTTATGGGAATGCGGTGAAATAAACCCAACCCGAACATCGCTGTCCGGCATCTGATAGTAACGTGCCGGCCCGCCAGAATCCTTGGCTACCGGAATCAGCTCATGGCGCCGGCGGATAATCTCGCGCACTTCCTCGCTGGTGCACAAAGCAAGACCACGATCATGCTCCGAAATCTCGCCCAGCGGCATCTCCTCGATAAAACTGATATCCACCTGCTTTTTCCGGGCAAACTCAATCAGCTCCGGAATCTCTTCATCGTTACGGCCTTTCATCACCACCGTATTCAGCTTGATACCGCGGAAGCCTGCGTCCCGGGCGGCATCAATACCGTCCAATACCTGCTGCAGATTGCCAGTGCGGGTAATGGAACGGAATTTTTCGGAATCCAGGGAATCCAGACTGATATTGAGACGGTGCAGGCCCGCCTTACGCAGTTTCTCCGCCATGGTCGGCAACTGGCTGCCATTGGTGGTCATGGCAAAGTCCCGCAAACCATAGGTGCCTACTTCGCGGACCAGCTCAAGGATGTCTTTGCGGACCAGGGGTTCGCCACCGGTCAGGCGGATTTTTTCCGTACCCAGGGCAACAAAGTTTCGAGCCAGCCTGGCGATCTCCTCCAGCGTCAGAACCTGCTGGCGGGGCAGAAAGGTCATGTCCTCCGCCATGCAGTACACACAGCGGAAGTCGCAGCGGTCAGTCACCGACAGGCGCACGTAATTGACGGTGCGGCCAAATCGGTCGGTCAGCTTGGCTTGCGGCATGGGCAGGTTTCCCTGTCTGGAGTCATATGTATAAAGGATAGTCAAAGTATCACAGATATCCCAACCCAATCCGATACCTCTCGGGGGGTAATCCCTGTATGAACCAAAAAAAAGGGGCCAGAAAAGGCCCCGGGGAAAACGGTCAATACACTCTATGCCCGCTCGGAGATGGCCTCATCATCAGGGTAGGGCGCCGGCTCCAGATTGGGGAAGAAAATGCCTTTTACCACCTGCCAGGTGACCCCAAGCGCCCCAACGATGAACACAACATCGCCAATAGTCCGGATCCAGCGAAGGGTTTGCAGGACATCGCTCTGCAGGAAGGCTTCGCTTCGGGCGTACCAGAGGCCTTCACTGGCACTTGCCAGGAACTGGATGATGCCGATGGGCAACAGACTGGTGAACAGCATGAGGACGAGCCCGATATTCAGCCACCAGAAGCTGATCTTCATCAGTCGTTCGTCAAAGACAATGCTCGGCCTGATGTAACGCAGGATCAGCAGCGTGAAGCCCAGGGCCAGGAACCCATAGACACCAAACAGCGCTGCGTGGGCATGGGTGGGCGTCGTGTTCAGGCCCTGAATGTAATAGAGGGCGATCGGCGGGTTAATCATGAAACCCAGAACACCCGCGCCGAGCATATTCCAGAACGCGACAGCAACGAAGAACATCAGCGGCCAGCGGATATTTTCCATCCACGGAGCGCGGGTCTTCAGCCGCCAGTTTTCCCAGGCTTCATAGCCAAGGACAACCAATGGCACAACTTCCAGTGCGCTGAATGTTGCACCAACCGCCATCACCGGTGTTGTGGTGCCAGAGAAGTACAGGTGATGGAAGGTCCCTGGTACGCCACCGAGCATGAACAGGCTGGCGGAGGCCAGACTGGCCGACGTTGCGATGGTGCGCGAGACCAGTCCCATGCTGCAGAAGATGAACGCCAGGGCGGCCGTGGCGAATACTTCAAAGAAGCCTTCTACCCAAAGGTGAACAATCCACCAGCGCCAGTATTCCATGATGGAAATATGGGTACGTTCTCCGTAGAAGAAACCAGCGCCGTAGAACAGGCCAATTGCAACCACCGAGGCGGTGAGCAATGCCAGCAGGTTTTTGTCACCGGGTTGGCGAAGTGCTGGCACAATGCCGCGTAACATCAAGACCAGCCAGAAAACGATGCCCAGGAATTTGCCGATCTGCCAGAGACGCCCAAGGTCGACAAACTCATAACCCTGGTGGCCCAGCCAGAAACTCAGATGCGGGGGCATGATCTGGGCAATGGCCAGGAAGTTACCGATGAATGAGCCGCCAACGACCACAACCAGTGCCCAGAACAGCACGTCTACACCCAGTTTCTGGAATTTCGGATCCTTGCCGCCGTTGATGACGGGCGCAAGGAACAGTCCGGCTGCCAGGAAGCCGGTCGCAATCCAGAACAGCGCCGCCTGAATGTGCCAGGTGCGGACCAGCGAGTACGGGAGCCATTCCGACGTGTTGATTCCGTAGAAGCCCTGACCCTCGACGGTGTAGTGTGCGGTAAACCCACCCAGCATGACCTGGAAGGTGAAGAGGCCGACGACCAGCAGCAGATACTTTCCCAGTGCCCTTTGGGAGGGGGTAAGTGCAAGGGCACTGATGGGATCTTTAAGCGGCGCCGCAGGTTCATCGTCATCGTGTTTGCGCAAGAATGCCCAGGCCCAGATCAGGCCTCCTACCCCGGCGATCAGGAGAATGACGCTGATCACTGACCAGACCACATTCTCGCCACTGGGCTTGTTGTCGATCAACGGTTCGTGTGGCCAGTTGTTGGTGTAGGTGACGTTGCTTCCCGGGCGCTCGGTTGCTGCAGCCCAGGCCGTCCAGAAGAAGAACTCAGTCATTTGCTGCCGGCGCTCGGGGCTGGGCAGTGTGTTCTCCTTCATCGCATAGCTTGCGCGGGTGGATTGTAGCTCTGGCGCATCGCTGAATAACCGGCTGTAGTAGTCGGCCGTTTTGGCAATGGCGCGGGTTCTCCGGTCTGAGAGATGCAGGGTACCGGTGGCGTCATCATAGGTGTTGTTCCGGTATTCAGTTTTCAGATCGTACTGCAGAGCGTTCTGTTGTTGGCCGCTCAGGCTGTGCCAGGCATGCCCGAACTCCTCCTGTGCGGCAATTTCCAGCCAGGTTTCCAGTTCGCGGTGAAGCCAGTCTGCAGTCCAGTCCGGCGCCTGATAGGCACCATGCCCCCAGATAGATCCGACTTGCATACCGCCCATGGACTGCCAGGCAGTCTGGCCATCAAGAATGCTCTCTTCTGTCATCAGAAGGTCGCCAGCGGGAGAAACCACCTGGTCGGGTATGGGGGGAGCCTCTCGGTAGACCTCCCGACCAAAGTAACCAAGCAGTGTAAAAGTGATTGCCAGAATGGCGATCAGAATCCACCAGAGTTTTCGATAGTCAGCCACGTTGCGCGCCCCCCAGCAAGCCATCAACCCGGTGGAACAACACATTGTTTTCCAGGTGGATGTGTTCCATGAGGTCATTCTCCAGTTCGGTCAGGCCCAGATAGAGCGCTCTCCAGGTGTTGCATGCACCTTCTGGCAAGGTCAGGTTGAAGGTGAGGCTGTGGATTTCAGCCAGGGCGGCACCATGGTCCTCGTGTTCATTGCGCATGACTGAAACCGGTGCTGCGGCCATGCCAGTGATTCCACGGGCAATCATCGGAAACAGGATCTGTTCCTCTTTTTGCATGTGCGATTCAAGCTCGTTCTGCATGTTTTCAAGGTGTGCGCCCAGCCCTGAAGGGCAGCGGGGGTGCTTGCTGTGAACGCGCTCTACGCGCTGAGCCAATCGAATCAACTCAGGGAGTTGTTCACGGTGTACATCGTGGAAGCGAGTCAGAATGTGCTCAATCAACGCTTCGTTACTGGTTTGGTCTTCTGGCGTAGCCTGGTCAGTCCGGGCTTGCAAGGCGATCAGCTGGCTGGCAATGGCGTTCGGGTCGAGTCCTTTTGCCGTGGCTGCAGCCATCAATGAGGCGTCACCATGACAGCAAAAGTCGAGCTTGTGGCGATGCAGCACGGCGGAGGCCCCAGGAATGTCACGGGCCAGCTGGCCGAGTGGAAGGTTAGTCAGGTTCATGATTATGCACTCCTAAACATGTATAACAGATAAATGTATCGGAGTGAATTTTCATTTAGATGTAAGTTGAATGTCAAATATAAAGTTCTAGGATTCTGTGTTTCAGGTCTTTAAATTGGCTCTTGCAATTGATTTGTTTAGATATTTTTTCGAATTTGATTTTCGATGTCGTTCGATATAGCCTTAAAGATGTAATCGCAATAAATGTAATTAGGTGGAGGGGGTTATGGAACGCTTTGAAAAATGGCTGGTCATATCCAATACCGCGGTTCTGGTGTCGTTCCTGGGGTTGCTGTTGACGGTGATGCTGGCTTACCCGCTGGCCGATGCCTTGGCACTGCCAGTGCAGATTGCCGCCCACATCGGAACCCTGTTATTCGCGGTTGGGGTGAAAATTGCCTACGTTGCCCGTCTGGCCTTTCTGAGCAAGTTGGGCAGACCCGTACACTGATTCACGGTAGAATAGATGCAGTTATGAATCGTTCCGAGACCCGTGCCATGAAAGCACCTTCCGGTAAAACCGGTTTCCGGATACTTGCGTATATGTCTGTAGCGATTGGTGCCGTCGGGGTTGTTCTTCCGCTGTTGCCGACCACGCCGTTTGTCATACTGGCGGCTTACTTTGCCAGTAAAGGGTCTCCGGAGTTTGCCCGGTGGCTTGAAGAGCACCCGACTTTCGGCCCGGCAATTGCCCAGTGGCATGAGCGCAGGGCCATTCCGGTTAAGGCGAAGATTCTTGCCTGCGCCATGATGGCGTTGAGCTGGAGCATGTTGGTCTGGCTAGGTTCAACGGTATTTGTATTGACGGTTTCGGGGCTGTTCCTGCTGAGCGTTGCAGGTTATCTGCTCACGAGGCCATCCTGTTAAAGTTTTCCGTCATATTTATGGAGTTATGAATGCACATCACCCGCTATACAGATTATTCCTTGAGAGTTCTGATTTATCTGGCTGAACAGGGTGATCGTCTGGCCACCATTCAGGAAATTGCAGACAGCTACGAAATTTCCAAGAATCACCTGATGAAAGTGGTTCATCAGCTCAACAAGAAAGGCTACATCGAGACCATTCGGGGCAAGAAAGGTGGTATGCGCCTGCACATGGCGCCCAATGAGATCAACATCGGTGTTCTTGTCAGGGAAACGGAGCAGGACCTCAGCATTGTTGAGTGCTTTTCATCAAAGAACGCCTGCAAGATCACCCCGGTGTGCGGCCTGAAGGCCATGTTTGCCGAAGCCTTGAAGGCTTTCCTTGAAACACTCGACAAATACACTCTGGCCGATGTTATCCAGGATAAACACCGGCCACAGCTGGTGCGCTTGCTTCAGATCGCCTGAAGCTCGCGCTTTCCTTCCAATCGGGTTCTTACCACGTCCGGCAGCGAGAATTTGCCGATACGTTTGAGGACGGTGCCATACTGTTTGGCAAAGCTCCCGGTGTTGTACGGAATGTCGTATTTCTCGCACACTGCCTGAACCTTCTCGGAAATCTCCGGGTAACGGTGAGCCGGCAGGTCGGGGAACACGTGGTGTTCAATCTGGTAACTCAGGTGTCCGCTCAACACGTGCAGCCACTTGCCGCCGGTGAAGTTGGATGAACCGGTGAGCTGGCGCAGATACCAGTGGCCTTTGCTTTCACCCTCGCATTCTTCCTCGGTAAAGGTCTCCGCATCTTGGGTGAAGTGCCCGCAGAAGATAACGGTGGATGCCCAGATGTTACGAATCAGGTTAGCACCCACGTTGCCTGCCAGAACGATAGGAGCGACAGGCAGGGTCAGCAGCGGGAAGAATACGTAATCCTTGAATCCCTGGCGGCCACCCTTACGGACGAAATCCTTCAGGAACGGCAGCTTGTCGCGCCAGCGCAACTCTCCCCGGCGGATCTTCTCGCTCTCCAGCTCGTGTACGCCGACGCCCCACTGGAACAGCACGGTCAGCAGGATGTAGTTGATGAACTGCAACAGGTGGCCGGGGTGCCATTTCACGTCATCACTCAGGCGCAGCACCGCATAACCGTAATCCCGGTCTTTGCCGATAATGTTGGTGTAGGTGTGGTGCTCGTAGTTGTGGGTCCGGCGCCAGGAATCGCTGGTGCAAACGGTGTCCCACTCATAGGTTTGAGAGTTAAGGGCCGGGTCATTCATCCAGTCGTACTGGCCATGCATGACGTTATGGCCGATTTCCATGTTCTCTATGATTTTTGCGATACCCAGCGTAGCGGTAGCAGCCACGAATACGGGTGGAATGAAGCCGAAGGGCATCATCACCCGGCCGCCCACTTCCAGGGTGCGGTGCAGGCGGATGATCTTGCGGATGTACTTGGCATCCCGCTCGCCCAGGTCTGCAATGACCTCGTCACGGATGGCGTCCAGGTCTTTCTGCAGTTCGTTCAGTTGGTCTTCGTTAAGCTTTTTCATATCGATGACTCCCTGCGGCAATAATCGCCGCAATACAAAAGAATGGGGTTAGACGTCCAGGGCGACAGGCCCTTGGGGAACCGAAACACAAAGTTGAACAGGCTCTTCACCCGGGCCGGAGACCTTGCCGGTAAGTCGATTAACCACGATGCCGCTGGTTTTGCGGCAGCTGCACTGGTGGCAGATGCCCATGCGGCAGCCGTATTGGGGTTTCAGGCCAGCGGCTTCGGCAATCTCCAGCAGGTTGGCATCGCCTTCTGAGCCCACTTTCAGGTTGCTGTTGGAAAAGGTCACCTCACCGCCCAGTTGATCGCTATCCAGAGATGCCTGTGCCGGGGGCGCAAAAAAGGTACTGTGCATCTGCTTCTCCTTCAGGCCGCGCTTGGCCAGAAGGTCCGTTGCCAGGTCCATCAGACCTTTGGGTCCGCACAGGAATACTTCTCTGGCCTTGATGCCCGCGACGGTCTCCAGGTCGCTGTCCCGCAGATAACGAGGCTCGTCGCTCTCATTGGTTGCGATGATAGTCAGTGACAGCGCAGGCCAGCGTGCTGCCAGGGCCTGCAGTGCTTCCCGGGCGATCACGTCATTATGGGTGCGCACGTAATAAAGCAGGGTAACGGGGGCCCGATAGTCCTCTGCTGCCATGGTCTGAAGCTGGCTCAGGATAGGGGTGATGCCGCTACCGCCGGCAATGAACAGCACGGGGTGCGCCGGCTCGGGAATCAGGAACTCCCCAAACGCCTCTGTAAGCCCAATCACATCTCCCGGTTGCAGGGCGTCGTGCATCCAGTTGGTGACCAGTCCACCGGGCAGGCGCTTGATGGTCAGGGTGATCTGCCCCTCGGATTGCCACAACAACGGTGAGCTGGACAGGCTGAAGGTGCGGGTGCGGCGAACACCCTCTATATCGGTACAGATGTTCACATGCTGACCTGCCTGGAACCCGGCCCATCGTTTTGCCGGCTTCAGAACGAAGGTTTTGGTGTCAGCTGTTTCGTTAATAATGTTCTCTACCCGTGCCGGTGTGTACTCTTGTACCCACATCGGGTTGATGGCTTCGGCCAGCGGGTCGAAATAGCCGGCCGGGTTGTCCCGGTTCAGTAACTGCCGGCCAAGCCAGTGAAGTGCTTTGGTGTT
Organism: Marinobacter shengliensis; assembly: GCF_003007715.1. GTDB lineage: Bacteria > Pseudomonadota > Gammaproteobacteria > Pseudomonadales > Oleiphilaceae > Marinobacter > Marinobacter shengliensis. The sequence goes on from NZ_PXNO01000023.1 coordinate 176,563, forward strand.
TGAAAGTCGTGCCAGCATGATTGGTTCTCCATACTTGTTGGTACTTGTTCCACTGCATGTGTACAAGTGTTCACTAATGTGTACGACTGTACACACAAGTTTGACTTTCAACAATTACCTGGCGTGATGGTTGGCTCGAAATGACAAGTCTGGTGGTTCTTTCTCCGGTCTAATGTGTACACTTGTGAACCTGGTTAAGCGGTACGGGAAGAGGAATGGCAGACAAACAAAGGCGCAAGCCAGGGGAAACCCGCGAGAAGCTGATGAGTGCGGCTCTGGCATTGGTGGGTAAAGGCCGGCATTTCGCCAGCCTGGGCATTCGGGAGGTCACCCGGCAGGCGGGTGTGGTGCCTACATCCTTTTACAGGCATTTCCGGAGCATGGACGATCTGGGTTTGCAGCTGGTGGATGAGCTGGGCCTGGTGCTACGCCGAATGATGCGGGAAGCGCGAGCCAATGTGTTGCAGGCGGACAAGCTGATTGAAGAGTCTGTGGGTATCTTCGTGGCTCATGCCCAGGCCAACCGAAGTTTCTTCCTGTTTATGGCTCAGGGCCTGGCGGGGGAAAGTCGGGCGGTACAGGAGGGGATTCGCAGTGAAATGCGTTTCTTCGCCAGCGAGCTGGCCAACGATCTTCGCCGGCTCAGGTTAATGGAGCATCTTAGTGACGCCGATCTGGATGTAACATGCGATCTGGTAGTGCGAACCGTGGCCTTCAGCCTGACCGACCTGCTCAGCATATCCGAAGACGACGATTACCAGATCGGCCAGGTGCGTAAGCGCACCACCCGTTTCCTGCAGATGGTGTTTGTCGGCGCTGCCAACTGGAACAGCGACAGCGCCTGAGGCGGGACACTAGGTTGCCGACGCCACGCCAATGGCCACCAAGGTGGCGATAACTGGAATGGCGACGGTCACCACAAAGATGTCCTTATAGGCTTCCTTGTGCTTGAGGCCCATGATGGTCAGCATGGCAATTACCGCGCCGCAATGGGGCAGTGAGTCGATGCCGCCGGAACCGAGGGTGGCAATTCTATGCAGGGTCTCCGGCTCTATACCCATCGCAAGATACTTTTCCGCAAAGGTCTGCATGAAGATCTGCAATCCCCCGGACCCCGAGCCCACAATCGCCGACACCACGCTGACTGAGGCGAACGCGGATAACAGCGGAGGTAGCGGCAGCTCCAGTACCCACTGCGCAAAGCTGTTGAAGCCGGTAGTCTGAGTCACCACGCTGCCAAACCCGATCACGGCGGCCGTGTTGAGCAAAGGCATGATAGCGTCGTTGGCGCCAACGCCCAGACTTTCCATGGCCTTGCTGCGAAAATCCGGGAACAGCAACACACAGCTACCCGCGCCAATCATCAGGGCAAAGCTTGGCCAGACGATCGGCTCGTTACCGGCGAAAGCGATCAGGGGGCCCAGCAAAGGCGTCTCGCCATCGGCTATGCCGAGTGCGGTTAACAGTCTCGGAACAATAATGGTGCCCAGAACCAGCAGTAGCGGAACAATACTGCGTTGCCACTTGGGCCCATGCTGTAGCGCAGGCGCCATGTTCTCCATGTATTCATCCTGGGCATTCACCTGGTAGCCCTCTCCGGCTGCGCGAGCCCGGGTCCATTGCCGTTCCAGGTACACCAGTCCCAACACCAACATAACAGCGCCGGCGGTCAGCCCGATCAGGGCGCCGGCAAACAGGTCTGTGCCAAGAGCGGAAGCCCCGATGACGTTGTGTATAGAGGGAGTGCCAGGCAGTGCCGTCATGGTAAAGGTGCCAGACCCCAGCGCGCTGGCGCCGCAAAACAGGCGTTTTGGCAGGTTGGCTTCGCGCATGAGCGCGACGCCCAGCGGGTACATGGTGAAGATCACCACAAACACCACGACACCACCATAGGTTAACAACGCACACACCAGTATGGTCACCAGGATGGTGCGTTTTGCGCCCAGGCCACGGGTTATGGCATTGGCGATGGAGCCCGCAGCCCCGCTTGAGGCCATCATCTTGCCGAAGATGGCGCCGGCGAGGAACAGGATAAAAAACTTGCCGGCAAAGCTGAAGGCGCCCAGCGGACCAAAAGGAAAGTGTTCCAGCAGGGTCGGGGATAGTCCCAATCCGTTGGTCACCGCGACAATCAGGCTGGATACCAGCGCTGCGACCAGAATATTGATTCCGCGCAACGCCATCACAATCAGCAAAATCAGACCGGCCAGAAGGCCAAGGTTTGCAAGCATGTGAGCTCCTGTCAGTCCCGGAAACCTGGGTCAATGCGGTCCAGCTTGCGCAGCAAGCCAGGCCAGGCCAGTTTGCCACCAAGGCCTTTGGTAACCTGTTCGGCTTGCTGTTTGATGGTGTCGACTATGCCGGCGGGGATGGGCGTCAATGGGCGGTCGCCCGACAGCGCTTTGATCTGGATCTGACACGAGGTCTGCAGTATGTACATGGCAAGAAACGCATCGGCAATGCTGGTCCCGGTGGTCAGCAGGCCGTGGTTGCGCAGGATCATGAAGTTCGCGTTGCCCAGATCTTTTTGTAGACGTGCCTTTTCGTCTTCCCTCAGGGCAACACCCTCATAATCGTGATAGGACAGGCTGGCCAGCGCAAACAGGCTTTGCTGGGATAGGGGAAGCAGGCCATCCTGTTGCGCCGATACCGCAATGCCGTCGGCGGTGTGCAGGTGCATCACACAGGCTGCGTCTTCTCTCACCGAATGAATGGCGCTGTGGATGGTAAAGCCGGCGGGATTGATGTCGAAATCGTCGGGGTCGATCTTGTTTGCGTCCTGGTCAACACGTACCAGGCTTGATGCGGTAATTTCCTCGAACATCATCCCGTAGGGATTGATCAGGAAATGGTGCTCATCGCCGGGGATCCTCGCGGAGATATGAGTAAAGACAAGGTCGTCCCAACCGTGGAGTGCCACCAGGCGATAGGCCGCTGCAAGGTCGACCCGCAGTTGCCATTCTTGTTCACTGACGTTGTTTTTCTTTGACGGAATGGAGAGCTGTTCTGACATGATGTGTTTCTCTCTATGGGTGTTGTTCTTGTGGTATTCATCCTCTTTAGCGTCGAGTGTAGGGATAAGTGATCGGCCAAGACTGTCAAATTGTTTACAATTGAGGTTATGACTAACATCAAGACCATCCTGGCTGACTGCCCCTTGTTTGCAGGTTTCCCTGTGCGGGCGTTTGACGACCTTGCCGACATTGCCCGAGTTCGGATATTCGATGCGGATGAGCCGATCTACGACAAAGGATCTGCCACAGCCACTCTGAATGTGATTGCCTCGGGTGTGGTCCGGATAAGTTCCGTCAATTCCGCAGGGCGGGAAGCCACTCTGATCATGTTCAACGCCGGAGTCTGGTTCGGGGATTCAGTTTTTTCTCCCGGTATGAAAAGGGTGTACGGCGCCACGGCTCATGAAGCGGCAACCCTGGTAGAGCTACCGGGCGATGCATTCCGGAGCGTAATGGCAAAGTACCCTGAGTGCTATCCGGTGGTTCTGGACATGGTAAGCCGCCGGTTATGGGCGGCGATGTCGATTATTGAAGACGATGCACTTCGAGGCGTTGCCGCAAGGATTGGCCGGAGGTTGCTGTTTCTGGCCCAGATTCAGGGCGATGGTGACGCTGGCACCGAGCCGGTGACCATCCGCATTACCCGGGAACACATTGCGAATATGATGGGCATGACCCGACAGGGCGTGCACCAGTGGATCAAGCATTTTGAGCAGCGGGGGCTACTGAAACTGACCTACGGCCGGATCGAACTCACCGATCCGGCCGCATTGCAGGATTACCTTCAGACCCTGGATTAGCGCCGGGGAGGTCTGCCCGGAGATCAGCTTTGGCTTTTGGTGCCCGTAGCTTTCGGCGCTTTTCTGCTTCTTTGAGGTTTTACCTTTGTCGTTTTAGCGGGCGGAGGCAGGATCAGGCTCTCTAGCTCATCCAGTGCTTCCCCGGTGTACACCGCCAGCTTCTGCATGCTGGGTAGAGTGTCGCGGCAGCCGGTGTAACCGAAGTTCAGTGAGCCGGCATAGCTCAGGCAGGTAATGTTCAGGGCCCCGCCGTGGGCAATCAAAGACACCGGGTACATGGCCTCCAGCTTTGCGCCCTCGTAGTAAAGCGTTCGCTCCGGCCCCGGGACGTTGGAAATCGTCACGTTAAACACCGGCCGCATGCGCCCGCCCAGGCCAGACATAAGCTGCAGGATATAGGGTGACATCAGCAGCATGGTGTATTGGGTCAGTGCACTCTTCGGCAGTTTTTGCAGATGTTCCTTGGCCCGTCGGGTAGATGTTTTGATCTGCTGAAGCCGGTTCAACGGGTCGGCTTCATCGGTAGCGAGAGAGGCAATCATGAAGCTGATCTGGGTACCTGTACCCTGGTCATCTGCCGGGCGGATGTTAACCGGAATGCCTGCCGTCAAAGGGATGTCTGGCAGCTGGTCCTGCTCAAGCAGGAACCGGCGCAGAGCCGTACCGCACAAGTACAGAACAATATCATTCAGGGAGCCACCGCTGGCATGTGCCAAGTCTTTCAGCCGCTCCAGTTGATAATGCTGGGTGGCGAAACGGCGCTGGCCGGTCACCCGGTGATTCAGCAAAGACACGGGGCCAGTGAAGGGTGCTGTCAGGCCATCTTCCGGGTGCCGCACAGAGTGAACCAGGCGGTTACCGGCCTGCCAGAGTCTTGGCGCCATATCGGCCTGCAGTTTCAGCGCGTCCATGGCTTGCGAGACGGCCGCCGGCACACTGGCCTCTTTGTCTGTCTTGCTGCCACGGCGCCGCTCGGGACGAACCGTCCAGGGCGGCGGCATGTTGGTGCGATCCGGGTCGGTGGTCAGTACACGCTGCATCAGGCGCACGCCACTGATGCCGTCAATCATCGAGTGATGCATCTTGGTGTACAGGGCAAAACGGTTGTTTTCCAGCCCCTCGATGACATGGCATTCCCACAGCGGGCGGGAAAAATCCAGGGGGTTGGAGTGCAGGCGCGACACCAGAATGCCAAGCTCCCGCTCGCCGCCGGGACGGGGCAGGGCTGAGTGTCTGACGTGGTAATCGAGATCGATGTCCTTGTCGATTTTCCAGGCTGGTGCCACCAGTCGCCCAAGAAAGCCGGACCAGGCCAGCTTGTATCCCCAGGGGGCTGCGACATCACCTGCTTCCTTCATGCGGGTCACCATGTCCCGCAGAAAAGTCTCCGTAGCGCCTTCCGGTAGCGAGAAAATCTGTAAATTACCGACGTGCATGGGGGTATCTTCAGATTCTACCGCGAGCCATGAGGCGTCCAGTGTTCCGAGACGTTTCATTCCTTGTGTATCTCCGTCACTTAGTCATTTTTTGATTGTTACATGCAAGTATACTGATTACCGCAGTAACACACGATCAAAACGCCCATTTAGTTCTGGCTTTTACAGGGTTTTGCAGTTACACAATGTAGCCATCCGGCGCTGCCGATCTGTCGGGTAGTGTGCTAATTTCTCTCTGCAAACAATGAATAACAAAGAATGACGGAGGTTTCGTGGAATCCAGCCCGCTGATCTCGGCAGGTTTGCCGGTGGCGCTCTTTATCATCATGATCGGTATCGGGATGACCCTGACCGTTCGGGACTTTCGCCAGGTGGCGGTTTACCCCCGTGGCATGGTGGTCGGCACCATCGCCCAGATATTGTTGATGCCGCTGGCTGCGTTTGCGCTGGCCTATCTGTTTGGGGTGTCGCCTGCCATCGCGGTGGGGCTGGTGATTATTGCAGCCTGCCCTGGCGGCACCACATCCAACCTGTTCGTTTTACTGGCCAGGGGCAACATTGCCCTGTCTATTGTTCTGACCGTGGTAGCCAGCCTGATCACCATCATAACCCTGCCGCTGTTTGCCAATATGGCCCTGCAGCATTTTATGGGCACGGCGGAGGACATCTCGCTACCAGTGGGCAAAACCATCGGCATGCTGGTGGGCATCGTGTTGTTCCCGGTGGCTCTTGGCATGATTGTGCGCACTCGCAAGCCTGAGCTGGCACGTAAAGCTGAGAGTGTCGTCAGCATTTTCGGGGGCGTGGTGCTGGCGGTTCTGATTGTGGCCCTGCTGTTCGGTGTTCGTGACCAGATCGGCGATTTGCTGAAGCAGGCTGGTCCTTCAACCATCATGCTCAATGTGGTGGGCATTGTTCTGGGCCTGCTTGCCGGGCGTGCGGCGGGCCTGACGCAGCGCGAGTCGCTGGCCGTGGCGGTTGAACTGGGCGTCAAGAACGCGACCATTGGCCTGATGGTTACCCTGACGCTGCTGGAATCCAGCGCCATGTCCATCCCCGCTGCCGTATACGGTGTGCTTATGTTTCCCATCGGGTTCTTGCTGGCGGTTTATGGCCGCAGCATTATTCCCAAATCCAATGTGCAGACCACCGCCTCCCAACCAGTCGATTGACATATTTGCCAGCCGCCCGCTGCCGCCAGAGACAGAGGGGCATGAAGGCATCACTGTTACCCTGAGCCCACAGATTTTCAGCTCAGGATAACAATAATGATGCCTCTTGCCCTTCGAACGCCCCCTTCCTGCCACTGGATCACCCGGTGTCTTTTACTGGCGACCACCTTCGCGATGTCTTTCCTCCCGGTTCTGACCTGGGCCAATGAAGACTTGCGGGCGAAGGTTTATGACCAGAGCCTTCCCCTGGAACAGCGTATCAACGCCATGCAGGAATTGACCGGCCTGCAGCCCGATCCAGACCGGACCTACCGGGTATGTGTCTGGGATATCTTTGGGCGCTCCGGCCCTATTTATGGCGCAGCCCAGGATCAGCGGCACCGAATTCTTCAGTACGGTATCAACGTAGAGATGGTGCCCTACACCAGCGAATCGGTGATGGTAGAAGAGCTCAAATCCGGTACCTGCGACGCGGCGCTGATGAGTGGGCTGCGTGCGCGATTGTTCAATCAATACACCGGCACCCTGGATTCGATTGGCGGCTTCCCGGATCACGAGCAAATGCAGTTGGGGTTGCAGCTGATGGCCGATCCCCGCAGTGCGGATCGCATGGTGAGCAACGGTTATGTGGTGATGGGTATTGCTCCGGCGGGCGCCGCCCACGTGTTTGTGAACGACCGCAGCATCAATACCCTGGCAAAGGCATCTGGTAAGCGAGTGGTGGTGCTGGATTACGATCCTACCCAGGCGGAGATGATTTCTGGTGTGGGCGCTACCCCGGTGGTCGCTGACATTGTTAATGCCCCCAATATGTTCAATACCGGGGTGGTCGACGTACTGGCAGCACCGCTGGCAGCCTATGAGGTATTGGAGCTGCACAAGGGGCTGGAGCCGGACGGTGGCATTATCGACCTGCCGTTGACCCATATCACCATGCAGCTGATTGGCCGCGCCGAGGTCATCCCCAACGAACTGGCGCAGCTTGTGCGAGAGGCTTTTTTCCAGGGGTCCGATGAAATAATCAGTCGCGTCCGGATGGAAGAGGAAAAGGTGCCGGACAAGTGGTGGATCAGAATTCCCGCTGAAGACCGCCGGGAATACGATGCCATGATGCAGGCAGCGAGGCTGGAGTTGCGCGAGCAAGGGTACTACAGCGGGGACATGTTGACTCTGCAGCGCAAGATCCGGTGCCGCGCTGACGGTAGCCGTGAGGAATGTAGTAATCCGGTGGAGTAAGCCATGACCACCGATTCCCGGACCGCTCCTGTATCGGCCAGTCGCACCTGGTCAATGACCCTGGCCAGTGCGCCGATGCTGGCCATTCTTGTGCTGACGTTGTTGGCCTCGGTAGGCGAAACCCTGCACTCGCGGATACTGGAAATCGGCGGGGAAACCTGGCCCGACTACTTCAACCTGCGGGTGATCGACCGGATCAGTGCGCCGGGTTGCCAGGTCGTGGTCGATGAAGAAGCGGCTGTAGACCTGGCGGTTGCGGTTAAAAAGGCGGAAAAATCTGCCGACCCATTTGCCGATGTGTTCGGCGACCAGATCGACCATGAACAGGTCCGCGCTTCAGTGCTGGCCGCGTCCCGCGCCTGCGAGAATCGTCTTGCTAATTGGGAGCGCCTACAGTCGCTCAACACTCCAGGGGTTCAGGCTTTCGTTTTGGTAGAGGCAGGGCTGTCTCAGGCCGTTCTGCTGGTAACCGGAAATCGTCGGGTGCTGCTGGGGCTGATGCTGCTGTTCTGTGCAGCGGCCGCAACCCTGGGGCGTCAGCACATTGCCCTTCGGCCGGTAGAAAGCCGTCTGGATGATCGGGTTGCCACGGTTTCGCAATTGGTGGCCAACGGGTTACTGACCGCCTCTACCTGGCTTTATCGGCAACAGGAGCTGGCCCAGGCAGAGGCCGGCATGCCCCTGGCCCATCTGTTCATGCACGATATCTGGGTGGCGGGTTTTGGTTCGCTCACCCTGATTTCCCTCTGGCAGCTGCGCCAGCGGAGGGATGACCTGCCTGTGGGCAGAAGCTGGTCTCGGGCCATGCTGAGCGTACCTCTTTACAGCTTCATGTGTATTTCTGCCTCTATCCAGTTTGCGTTTCACGGCTTCTACCACGGTATTGCCGTCTACCTCACCATGATGGCGGAGTTATCGGCACTGTTCCTCAATCTTGGGCTCTACGTGTGGGTGGGTATGTTGCTGGCGCGCACCCATCTTCCCAGGAAGGTCTTCGATGTTCTGCGGCCCTGGCGGTTGCCTCCGAAATGGCTCGGGGTGGCGGTGCTGCTGCTCACTGCCTTGCCCACCGCCTACAGCGGCGCGTCCGGTATCTTTATTCTGGCGGCGGGCCTTACTCTTTACCGGGAGCTGCGGCGCGCGGGTACATCGGAGCAACTGGCACTGGCGACTACGGCGATCTCCGGCTCCATGGGGACCATGCTGCGTCCCTGTCTGCTGGTGGTCATTGTTGCCACCCTCAACAACAGTGTGACCACCGATGAACTGTTCAGCGCCGGCGCCAGGGTATTGTTGTTGACCGCGTCGGTGTACGCGATTTATGTGTTCCTGATTGGCGGGCCGTCGAAAGGAGAGATCGCTCCACTGCGGGAGGCGGTGCCCGGCATGCTGCGTGCGTTGTTGCCACTGCTGCCTTACGTGGCTATTTTCGCGGGCGTGATCCTGCTGTGGAATCTACTGCTGAATAGGGGGCTGGATGAGTTCTCTGCGCCAGCCATTCTGCCGTTGATTTTGCTGCTGGTGCTGGCGTTCGAGCGTTGGGTGCTCAAAACACCGGATCCTGACACTGATGATTTGCCGGAGGATGCCCGTGGTCCGTTGGCAAGCGGCTTTTCATCCGCTGTGTTGCGCGCTACCCGTGAATCCAGTGCCCTGATCGGTGCCCTGCTGATGTTAATGGCACTGTCCGTCAGTGTCGGCGGCCTGATCGAACGTTCGGGCTTACTTGAGTTGTTCCCGGAACAACTGGGATCGGTGTGGATGACGCTTACGCTGCTGATGGGCTTGCTGGTGTTTATAGGCATGATCATGGACCCCTATGGCGCGGTACTGTTGGTGAACGCCACGCTGGCACCAATTGCCCTGAACAACGGTATTGATCCGCTTCACTTCTGGGTGATGACCGTGCTCGCATTTGAAATGGGGTATCTGACTCCACCCGTGGCGCTCAACCATTTGCTGACCAGGCAGGTGGTGGGCGTGCCCACATCGCCGGAGAGCCTGTATGGTACCTTCTGGCAGCGCAATTTCCGCTTCATTCTCCCGGTGATGGTCATGGGCACTACGCTGTTGATGGTGACGTACCTGCCAGCCTTTGGGAGCACAATATTCCAACTATTGTTGGGTATTCAGTCTCCGGCTTAGTCGTTATGCTCAGGCCTGCGTGGATGTGATCGGGTTCGCGGCTGGTGCGTATCATGCAACTGATGGCAGGGGGGGAAGCGAAGTGAAAGAGGAAGCTCAGGGGCATGGTTACTCACAGCGGTTGGTGATTGCGTTCGCCATTGGGTCGGTCATGATGCCGTCAAGCGAGTTGGCGGCACAGGTTGCGGACGAGGGCGAGGCGATTGGGGAAATCGTTCTGGAAGTGACCTCACCTCGCCTGGCTCGTGACCTTTACGATACCCCCGCTGCGGTCAGCGTAGTGGACGCCCCCGCCATCCGCCAGGGCCAGCAGCGCCTGCAACTGGACGAATCCCTCAATACCGTGCCTGGGCTTTTCTTCCAGAACCGTTACAACTTCGCCCAGAATCTGCGACTGTCGACCCGGGGTTTCGGGGCTCGTGCGCCCTTCGGTATTCGGGGTATCCGCATTCAGGTAGATGGCATTCCCTATACCCTGCCGGATGGCCAGTCGCAGATCGATGCCATCGACCTGGATTCCGCTCAGCGCATTGAGGTAATTCGGGGCCCGTCCTCGGTGCAGTATGGCAATGCCGCCGGTGGCGTGCTGGATATCACCACGGCCCGTGGCGATGATTTGCCCCCCGGTGCCCGGCTGCGCCTTGATGGCGGCAGCGATGATTACCGCAAGGCCGCCATTCAGGGTAATGGCGTTCACGGCGACACCAGTGCCATCGCAACGCTGTCCTGGATGAATGTAAACGGCCACCGGGAACAGAGTGAGGCGGAAAAGGGCCTGTTCAACGCCCGAGTTTCCCATGAGCTGGATTCCGAGAGGGAGCTGACCGCCACCTTCAACGCCTTACATAACCCGAAAGCCCAGGACCCGGGCGGCTTGACCCTGTCCCAGGTAGAGGATGATCCGAACCAGGCTACCTTTATGGCCAAGCGGCTGGACAGCGGCCAGACGGTGAATCAGCAAACCCTGGGGCTGCAGTATCAGGATGCCGCTGTATTGCCCGGTGAGGTCACCGTGAACACCTTTTACAGTCATCGGGATTTCGCCCAGCAGTTGCCTTTTCCCGGCGCCAGCCGAGTGGCCTACGACCGCCATTTTTACGGAATCAGTTCCCAGTACCAGCAAGGTTCCGAGCTGGCCGGGCGACCTTTGACCTGGGTAACCGGCGCGGATGTCCATCGGCAGTCGGATGACCGCCGGCGCTACCAGGTGTCACCCATGGGCGAGATTACCGGGCAAACCCAGGCAGAAACCCAGAACGCGACAAACGTGGCTGTATTCGCCCAGGGGGATCTGGCGCTGACGGATCGGTTGAATTTTTCACTCGGGACCCGCTGGGATCATCTGCGCCTGTCGGTCGATGATGACCGGCTTGAGGACGGTGATGATTCCGGCAGCCGGACGTTCCGGGAAGTCAGCGGCGTGGTTGGCCTGAGCTATCGCCTGGCGCCCCGGCATCAGGTATATGCCACCGTTGGCACGGCGTTCGAGTCGCCCACCTTTACCGAGTTTGCCAACCCCTCTGGTGCCGGGGGCTTTAACCCGGATGTGGAACCGCAAAAGGCGCTGAACCGGGAGATTGGTGTTCGTGGTTTATGGGGTAACTCACTCAGTTACGACCTGGCACTGTTCTCCATTCGGGTTAAGGATGAAATCCTGCCCTACGAACTGGACGGCCGCACCTTCTACGAAAATGCCGGCGAGACTCGCCGCAATGGCGTTGAACTGGGCCTGGGCTGGGATATTTCCTATGCCTGGCGGGTGACTACTGCACTGACTCTGGCAGACTACGAGCTGCGCGATTTCACTGACGAACAGGGCAATGATGCTGATGGCAATGACATCCCCGGCTTGCCCGGCACGCTCTGGGTGTCTGAACTGGAGTGGCAGGGTATGGCTGGCCGGTTCGCAGCGCTGGAATGGCAGTACGTTGGCAGCTTTTATGCGGAGAACAGCAACCAGACCAAGGTAAGCGATTATTGGTTGCTGGGCGCCCGCGCGGGTGACTCCGTGCGTCTGGGTAATCAGACGCTCAGTCTCTACGCCGGTGTCCGCAATGTGCTGGATGAAGATTATTTCAGCAACGTGCGCATTAATGCCAACGCAGACCGGGCCGTTGAAGATCGCGGTTACTTCGAGCCCGGTGCCGGCAGAACGTTCTATGCGGGCCTTGAATTGACTTTCTGATTTGTGATCTCAGGGGTGGCCCATTGTGGTCACGCCTCCTCAGCGCCTCTGGGTGGGCAGTGATGTTCCTCAACCACCTTGCCGTCATCCACGCTTTCCAGGTGCACATCAAAGCCCCACAGCCGGTGGGCGTGTTTGAGCACTTCGTCTGTTTCCTTGCCAAGCGGTACCCGGTCCACGGGAATATGCCGCAGGGTGAGTGAACGGTCGCCCCGCACATTCACATTCCACACTTGTATGTTCGGCTCCCGGTAACTGAGGTTGTACTGGCGCGCCAGTTTCTCCCGCAGCACCCGGTACCCCGGGTCGTCGTGGATGGCGGTCACGGTGTAGTGGTCTTCCTGGTCATCATTCTCGATGGCGAAGAGTTTGAGGTCCCGCATGACTTTTGGCGACAGGAACTGTTGAATGAAGCTTTCGTCCTTGAAGTTGCGCATAGCGAAATGCACGGTCTCCAGCCAGTCCTTGCCGGCGATGTCCGGGAACCACTCCCGGTCTTCCTTGGTGGGGTTCTCGCAGATGCGGCGCAGGTCGGTGAAGATGGAGAAGCCCAGGGTGTAGGGGTTAATGCCGGAATACCAGGGGCTGTTGAATGGTGGCTGATACACCACCGCGGTGTGGCTTTGCAGGAATTCCAGCATAAAGCCGTCGGTGACCAGGCCTTTCTCGTACATCCGGTGCAACAGGGTGTAGTGCCAGAAGGTGGCCCAGCCCTCGTTCATCACCTGGGTCTGGCGCTGCGGGTAAAAGTACTGTGCCAGTTTGCGTACAATCCGCACCAGTTCCCGCTGCCAGGTTTCCAGCAGTGGCGCGTTCTTCTCGATGAAGTACAGCAGGTTCTCCTGGGGCTCTTCCGGGTACCGGGGTTTGCGTTTGACCGGGTCGTCATCTTCCTCCGGTTTCGGGATGGTCCGCCACAGATCGTTAATTCGCCGTTGCTGGTATTCCTCCCGCTCTTTCTGACGCAGGGCTTCCTCAGCGGCGGAAATGGGCGCCGGTCGCTTGTAGCGGTCCACGCCGTAGTTCATCAAGGCGTGGCAGGAGTCGAGGATCTCTTCCACCGCATCCACGCCATGGCGCTCCTCGCATTCGGCGACATAATTGCGGGCGAACACCAGGTAGTCGATGATCGCACTGGCATCGGTCCAGGTGCGGAACAGGTAGTTGCCTTTGAAAAACGAATTGTGACCATAGCTGGCGTGGGCAATCACCAACGCCTGCATGGGCAGGGTGTTTTCTTCCATCAGGTAGGCAATGCAGGGGTTGGAGTTGATCACAATCTCGTAGGCCAGCCCCATCTGGCCGCGCTGATAGCCCTTGGAGGTCTGCAGGAACTGCTTGCCGAACGACCAGTGGTGATAGCCCACGGGCATGCCTACGGAACTGTAGGCATCCATCATCTGCTCCGCGGTAATCACTTCCACCTGGTTAGGGTAGGTGTCCAGGCCGAACTCGGCGGCGCATTTGGCAATCTCCTCGTCGTACTTCTGGATCAGCTCAAAGGTCCACTCCGAGCCGGTGGAAATGGGCGTTCCTGCCTTGGGTTGTTCGCTCTCCGGTGCGTTCGGGCGATCAATCAGGCTGCTCATGCCGCTTTCCTCTCGAACAACTGTCGGAATACCGGGTAAATATCGCCAGGGTCTGCAATTTGCTGCATGGCAAAACTCTGGGGAAACTGTTCCAGGATCTTCTCGTACTCATACCAGAGCATCTGGTGGTCCTGGGGTGTGATTTCGATGTAAGAGTAGTACTGCACCAGCGGCAGAATGCTGTTGGCCAACAGCTTGCTGCAAACCGGGGAATCATCGTTCCAGTTGTCCCCATCCGATGCCTGGGCGGCGTAGATGTTCCACTCCGCCGGCGAGTATCGGGCTTCGATGATCCGGTGCATCAGCTTCAGGGCGCTGGAAACAATGGTGCCGCCGGTTTCCCGGCTGTAGAAGAATTCTTCTTCGTCCACTTCCTTGGCACTGGTGTGGTGGCGGATAAACACCACATCGATCTTCTTGTAGTTCTTTTTCAGGAACAGATACAGCAGGATGAAAAAGCGCTTGGCGATGTCTTTGTGCATCTGGGTCATGGAACCGGACACGTCCATCAGGCAGAACATCACGGCGCTGGTAGCGGGCTTGGGCTGCTTCTGGTGCTGGCGGTAACGCAGGTCGATCTCGTCGATAAACGGAATGCGTTTGACGTTGGCTTTCAGGCGCGCAATTTCGTCTTCCAGCACCTTGATCTGGTCCTCATGGCTGAAGGCCGGGTCCAGATCCTCCGGCGCGCCTCTCAGGGCTTCCAGCTGCTTTTCCAGATCCTTGATTTTCTTCTTGCGGGCGCCGCCGAGGCCGAGCCGGCGGGCATGGGCGCCCCGCAGGGAGCGCACCACATCTAGTTTGGCGGGCACACCCTGGCTGGTGAACCCGGCGCGCACGTAACTGAAGGCTTCGGTATCCTTGAGTTTCTTGCGGGCCAGGTTGGGCAGTTCCAGGTCATCAAACAGGAACTCCAGGAATTCCTCCTGGGTGATCTGGAAGGCAAATTCGTCCATGCCTTCACCGTCCGGGCTGGCCTGGCCCTGGCCCTGACCTTTACCGCCACTGCCCGGGGGTTTGGGAATGGTGTCACCGGCCACCCATTCCTGGTTGCCCGGGTGTACCACTTCCCGCCGACCACCAGGGCCGTGGTGGAAGATGGGTTCCTGTATATCCCGGGCCGGAATGCTGACTTTCTCGCCCCGTTCAATATCCGTAATGGAACGTTTCTGGACCGCTTCGGACACCGCTTTTTTGATGTGATGGCGATAGCGGCGCAGGAATCGTTCCCGGTTCACCGCGCTTTTGTTTTTACCGTTCAGTCGCCGGTCGACTATGTGGGTCATACCCATGGGTCTGCTCCCGCTGGCAGTTAATGGGACTTACGCACACGCAGATACCACTCAGCGAGCAAGCGGACCTGTTTCTCGGTGTACCCACGTTCAACCATACGTTCCACAAACTGTTTGTGCTTCTTCTGGTCTTCCTGGCTGGCTTTCGGGTTGAAGGAAATCACCGGCAGCAGGTCTTCGGTGTTCGAGAACATCTTCTTCTCGATCACGCTGCGCAGTTTCTCGTAGCTGAGCCAGCTGGGATTCTGGCCCTGGTTGTTGGCCCGGGCCCGCAGTACAAAGTTGACCACTTCGTTGCGGAAGTCCTTCGGGTTGCTGATGCCCGCCGGCTTCTCGATTTTTTCCAGTTCGTCGTTGATGGAGGCACGGTCCAGAATTTCCCCGGTTTCCGGGTCCCGGAACTCCTGGTCCTGAATCCACAGGTCGGCGTAGGTCACATAACGGTCGAACAGGTTCTGGCCATATTCGCTGTAGCTTTCCAGATAGGCGGTCTGGATTTCCTTGCCGATGAACTGCACATAGTGGGGTGCCAGGTATTCCTTGATGAAACGCAGGTATTTTTCCTGGATCTCAGACGGGTACTGTTCCTGCTCAATCTGTTTTTCAAGCACGTACAACAGGTGTACCGGGTTGGCTGCCACTTCGGTGGTGTCGAAGTTAAACACCTTGGACAAAATCTTGAACGCGAAGCGGGTAGACAAGCCGTCCATGCCTTCCATCACACCGGCGGCGTCCCGATATTCCTGAATGGACTTGGCTTTCGGGTCGGTGTCTTTGATGCTCTGGCCGTCGTACACCTTCATCTTGGAGAAGATGCTGGAGTTTTCCGGATCTTTGATGCGCGACAGCACCGAGAACTGGGCCAGCATGTCGAGGGTGTCTGGGGCACAGGGGGCGCCGGACAGGGAGCTGTTTTTCAGCAGCTTCCGGTAGATCTCGATTTCTTCGGTCACCCGCACACAGTAGGGCACCTTGACGATGTACACCCGGTCAAGGAAGGCTTCGTTGTGCTTGTTGTTGCGGAAGGTCTGCCACTCGGATTCGTTGGAGTGGGCCAGGATCACTCCGTCGAAGGGTACCGAGCCCATGCCCTCGGTGGTGTTGTAGTTGCCCTCCTGGGTGGCGGTCAGCAGCGGATGCAGCACCTTGATGGGGGCCTTGAACATTTCCACAAATTCCATCAGGCCCTGGTTGGCTTTGCACAGGCCGCCGCTGAAGCTGTAGGCGTCCGGGTCGTCCTGGGAGAAGTCTTCCAGCATGCGAATATTGACTTTACCCACCAGCGCCGAAATATCCTGGTTGTTGTCGTCACCGGGTTCGGTCTTGGACACACCGATCTGGTCGAGCACCGAGGGGTAGCGTTTTACCACCCGGAACTGGCTGATATCACCACCGTACTCGTGCAGGCGTTTGACTGCCCAGGGCGACATGATGCTTTTCAGGTAGCGGCCGGGAATGCCGTACTCTTCTTCCAGAATCGGGCCGTCTTCGTCCGGGTCGAACAGGCCCAGGGGGCTTTCGTTGACCGGCGAGCCCTTGATGGCATAGAACGGCACCTTCTGCATCAGTGCCTTGAGTTTTTCCGCCAGGGAGGATTTGCCGCCGCCCACCGGGCCCAGCAGGTAAAGAATCTGCTTCTTCTCTTCCAGGCCCTGGGCAGCATGGCGGAAGAAAGACACGATGTTTTCCACGGCTTCTTCCATGCCGTAAAACTCGGAGAATTCCGGGTATCGCTTGATGACTTTGTTGGAAAATATGCGTGACAGGCGAGGGTCACGGGAGGTGTCGATCAGTTCTGGCTCGCCGATGGCTATCAGCATTCGCTCGGCGGCGGTGCTGTAGGCTGTTGGGTCCTTTTTGCAGATCTCCAGGTATTCCTCAAGGGAGTATTCTTCCTCCTGAGTGGATGCATACCGGTCTTTGAAGTGCTGCAGAATGCTCATAGATGGCCCCTCGCTTGCTCTTGCTTGTTATAAAACCGCTTTAACTCACGCAATATCCCCGTTGCTGAAACGCCGCCGGTCCGGGCGGTGTGCTCTGGTTAATAGGTTGATGGGATGGTTCTGTTAAACAGGTATACGTTATCCGGAGCTTTCCGGCCTGCTTATTCTGAGCTTAGTTCAGAGTTCGGGGGTTGGACAGGTGGGGTTCACCTTAGGTTCATTAAATTATGTTACGGGGCGTATCGGATTTTAGGGCTGACGTACACCGGGGCGGATTTTTTAGATCAAACTGAAACTCGCTTTGCTCAGACATTCAGTTTGATCTAAAAAATCCGCCCCGGCATACGTCGATCAGGGCTTCGGAGGGGGCCCCAGCCTTTGGACTGCGGTGGGCCTTTACTTCTTCGTTAGTGTAAACACGCTTTCTGCGGCGCCGTTTCTCAGGCCTCTTCTTTTGGCGAAAGGGTTGTCGTGGGCCATGTCGCGCTTCAGTACGTGGTTAACTTCGTAGTCCTCGCTATACAGCTGGAACACTTCCTCGTCGCTGACGTTGAAGGGAGGGCCTTGCATTTCGTTGCTGTCGTAATCGAGGGTGATCAGCAGGATTCTGGTGCCGTCCGGGATGATGGCGGTCAGGTGGTCCACATAGCCTTTGCGCATTTCCGGGGGCAGGGCGATGAGCGCTGCGCGGTCGTAGACCAGTCGGATGTGTTTGAGATCATCCGGCACCAGTTGAAAGAAGTCGCCGCACCAGATTTGTAGGTCGTCGTGTTTGAAGGTGGTGAAAGGCTCGCCCGGATGGACCTTGGCTTTTTCACCGGCTTCTTCGAAGAAATCCTTGCAGGCGATGTCGCTGAGTTCCACGCCGATGATGGGGTGGCCACGGTCGTGGAGCCACCACATGTCATGGGCTTTGCCGCACAGGGGCACGAATACGGCTTCGGCGCCCTGGCCGGCCAGTTCCGGCCAGTGATCGTGCAGGTACTGGTTTACCGTGCCTTCGTGGAAGCCGATTTGGCTCTTTTCCCAACGTTCGTGCCAGAATTCGTGTTCCATGGTTTGCCTCCCTGAATTTGCTCGTTTTACCCAGTCTACCTTAATCTGTGCCGATCATGAGTTGGGAGAAAAGTATGAAGGCGGTCTTTCTGGATACCCTAACCCTTGGCAGTGATGTGGATCTGTCGCCGCTAGAGCAGGTGACCGGTGGCCTGACCTGTTATGACCGAACCGCGCCCGAGCAGGTTGTGGAGCGGATTCAGGGTTTTGATACGGTGCTGGTAAACAAGGTGGTGCTGGGCAGGGAGCACTTCGACGCCTGCCCGGAGCTGAAGACGATTGCGGTGGTGGCCACGGGGCTGAACAACATTGACCGGGCGGCCGCAAAGGAGCATGGGATCACGGTGATGAACGTGACCAACTATGGCCGTTCCACGGTAGCCCAGCATACTATGGCGCTGATTCTGGCGCTGGCTACGCGGTTGCTGGATTACAACCGGGATGCCCGAAACGGCACCTGGGGCAAGAGTGATATGTTCTGCCTGATGGACTACCCGATTATGGAGCTGGAGGGCAAAACTCTGGGCATTGTCGGCTATGGCGACCTGGGCCAGGGCGTGGCGGAACGGGCAAAGGCCTTTGGTATGAACATTGTGCTGGGTTGTCGGCCGGGTCAGCAGCCCGGGGAGGTCGATGGCTATTCCCGGGTTCCGCTGAACGACCTGTTGGCGCAGGCCGACGTACTGTCTCTGCACTGCCTGCTGACCAATGACACCCGGAATATGATTGGTGAGCGGGAACTGGGGTTGATGAAACCCACAGCGCTGCTGGTCAACACCAGCCGGGGAGGTCTGGTAGATGAAGCGGCGTTGGTGAATGCCCTGCGCAATGGTCAGATCGCCGGGGCTGGCTTTGATGTGTTGACTGAGGAGCCGCCACGTAACGGTAACCCACTGCTGGCCGACGATATTCCGAACCTGATTCTCACTCCCCACTCCGCCTGGGCCAGCCGTGAGGCCCGTCAGCGGATTGTGGAGATCACTGCGGGCAATCTTGCTCGGTAGGTTCCTGCCGGGGGCTGAGAACTTACGCCCCCTCGTTCACCCCTTGGATTATCGCAGGTGTATGACGCGATCGTTGACGTAATCTGCTCTCATGGCGCAAAACCCGAATAACAACAAAAGGGCTATGCGCGATGATCCGAACCACTCTGGCAGTGTTGGTCTGCCTGTTTTTCCAATCCCATGCCGTGCAGGCGTTTGAACGCGGCGAACTGCTGATCTGGATAAATTCCGACAAGGGGTATCAGGGGCTTGCCGAAGTCGGTAAGCGCTTTGAGGCCGCAACCGGCGTGCCCGTGACCGTTGAAACGCCAGATGACCTCACCACCCAGTATGATCACTATGGTTACACTGCCAAGGCGCCCGATATCATCATCTGGCCCCATGATCGTTTTGGCAGCTGGATTAATGAAGGCCACCTTGCGGCCATTGAACCTTCCCGCGCTGTCCGTGAGGTGATTGCCCCATTTGCCTGGCAGTCGGTGTCGGTTGGTGAACGGGTGTTCGGGTACCCCATCGCCATGGAGGTGGTGAGCCTGCTCTACAACCGGGAACTGGTGTCGGAACCGCCGACCACTCTGGAGCAGGTGGCAGAGGTACACCGACAATTGGCCGGCGAGGATATCCAGGCCATCGCCTGGGATTATCGCAATGTCTATTTTTCCTGGCCGATCTTTGCCGGTTCCGGCGGCTACAGTTTTGGTGTTGATGATTACGTATACGACTTGTCTGACGTGGGGGTCGCTACAGACGGTGCGATTCGCGCCGTGGCCGGCATTCGCGAGCTGTTGGAACAGGGGGTGCTGGCACGGGATACCGACTATGGAACCATGATGGAAGGCTTCAAGGCCGGAAAGGTGGCCATGATCATCAATGGTCCCTGGGCCTGGAGCGAGCTACGGGCCTCCGGGATCGATGTCGGTATCGCCGATGTTCCCACAGTGGAGGGCACAGTGGGCCGGCCGTTCGTGGGGGTGTTGGCTGCAGGCATCAGTGCGGTTTCCACGAATCAGGATCTTGCCCGGCAATTTATTGAGGATTATCTGCTGACGGAGGAGGGGCTTCACGCAGTCAATGATGACAAACCACTGGGAGCGGTCGCCCACCTTGAGGTGGTGAAGACGCTGAGTCAGGACCCATTTATCGATCAGACCTTCCGGTCGGCCCGTGGTGGCGAAATTATGCCCAATATTCCCGAAATGAAACGCTTCTGGGACCTGATGACGCGCCGCTTCTCGACCATGCTGGAAGGCGATGCGCCGATTCGCCCAACCCTCAGCCAGGCAGCTGTCCGCCTGCAGCGGCTGGACGAAATGCGGGGATGGACGCGCCGGCACTACGTTGCCAACTAACCAGGGACTGGATTGCTGCGAGCGGTTGGCACCAGCGTGCCGGCCTGGCAAGGATGCGGCGCCACTATAATCCCCTTGTTTACTGGCTTTCGGCTGATAAGCTGTAGAAAACACTGACAAGCAGGATCTTGCGTGGCATCAATTCAAACCAAAGAGCGGCTTCAGGCGGCGGAGAAGTGGATTCTCGCCAACCCCAATCCACCCCAGAAGTGGCCCTGGACCTGGCTCTATAAAACCGGGCGTTCTGTGTATGCCGTGGCTAGGGATGTCATCAGCGGGCAGCTAACCCTTCACGCCATGAGCCTGGTCTACACCACCTTGCTAAGCATTGTGCCCTTGCTGGCTCTGAGCTTTTCGGTGCTTAAAGCGATGGGTGTGCACCAGCGCATGGAGCCCTTGCTATACCAGTTTTTTGAGCCGATGGGCCCCCAGGGCATGGAGGTTGCAGAGCGCATCCTGGGTTTTGTCGATAACATGAGAGTTGGCGTGTTGGGCTCTGTTGGTCTGGCACTGCTGGTGTACACCGTCATTTCGCTGGTCCAGAAAATCGAACGTTCGTTCAACATGATCTGGCGCGTGCCCGAGATGCGATCCATGGCCCAGCGCTTCAGCAACTATCTGAGCGTGATCATGGTTGGCCCACTGCTGATGGTGTCGGCCATTGGTGTGACCGCCACCATTTTTTCATCCAACGTGGTGCAGCGGTTCATGGAGATTGAGCCGTTCGGTTCTTTGATTGTGATGGTAAGCCGCTTTACCCCGTTTTTCCTGGTGGTGGGGGCCTTCACGTTTGTCTATGTGTTCATCCCCAATACCCGCGTGAAGCTGCGTTATGCGTTTATTGCTGGTCTGGTGGCGGGTGTTTCCTGGCAGGCGGCGGGTATGCTGTTTGCGTCCTTCGTAGCCAATTCGACCAAGTACGCGGCAATATATTCGGGCTTCGCGGTGGGCATAATCCTGCTGATATGGACCTACCTGAACTGGATGATCCTGCTGCTCGGCGCCAGCCTGGCCTTTTACATGCAGAATCCGGGGTCTGTGGCCAAGCGTCAGAACGTGCAGCTGGCTCCGGAGTTGCAGGAGCGGGTGGGCCTGGCGTTGATGTGGATGGTGGCCAAGCCGTTCAGCCTGGGGCAGCCAGCACCGCAGCAAGAGGCGCTGGAATATGATCTGCGTGTACCTGGGGAGGTCACACGGAGCATCAGTGACAAGCTGATTCGCGCCGGCCTGTTGAGTCTGGCGGGGCGTAATGGTGATCAATTGGTACCCGGCAAGGCATTGCACCTTATCACGGTTGGAAGCGTCCTTCAGACCATCCGCCGGGATGAGGACCGGGTTGTTGACCGCCTTCCAAGCAGTGCCATGCCGGTGCAGCTGAGAGATCTGGTGGGCCACCGGGAAGATGTCAGTTTTGCGGAGTTGCTGGCTGGCGGGGAAGATTCCCAAGACAGCGCCAAGGATGCTTCGACGGTGTCAGGCGTCGGCTTTTGAGCTTTTGCCTTCCTGCAGCATTCTGACAACGGCCTTGCGCACAGGGGTAACCTGCTCCGGTGTCAGGTGCACGATCTGAGCCAGCTTGTCTTCCGGCAGGTTGCGTTGGCGGGCATGGCGCAGCACTTCACGGGTGCCCAACAACAAACCATCGGTGAGCGCTGAGTGTGCCTGCCTGGGTGCCGGGCGCTCTGCCGAGAGCAGCCAGGCATGATACTTCGGCGGCAGGTTCCAGACATTGGCCAGCAGCTGGCAGGCGGTCCATTGATGGCGGATCAGGGCTATCCTCAGAACTGCTGGCTCTGGCTCGCTGCCCGTATTCTGTGTCCGGCAGATGCGTCCCAGTTCCCGACGAATGGTGATATAGGCAAGTGCCGGTAGCAGTCCCACCATGAAATGGGCACTGGTGTCGTCGCGGTGAATGCGGGCAATCAATTCTGCGGATCTGGCACAGGTAAGCCCCCAGCGCCAGGCCCGCTGGGCAAACAGGGCTTCCCGACTGTTTCTTGCGGCCATCATCGGGCGCATAACGGCTGCTGAAATGACGTTACGGATGCCATCCAGCCCTAAGACAAACACCGCTTGATCCACTGACTCTATGGTGTTGTCACCGGGCCGGAAGTAGGGGCTGTTGGCTACCTGAAGGAGTTGGTCTGTGAGCGACGGGTCGCTCAGGATGATGTCGGTAATCTGCTTGCGGTCGGTCGTTTCGTTAGACAGCGCCCGCATCAGCATGGGCAGGCTGCCGGGCCTGCGCGGTAGCTCTTCCATTTCACTGGAGCGCAGGCGGCGCTCCAGCTCGGCCAGTATTTGTTCTGCCCCGGCGGGTTCGGACCGGAGCATAGCGGGAGAGGCGTCAAGCAGCCAGCAGAACAGGTGGTCTTCCAGTTGTTTGACAACCACGGCGTCTGACGCGTGTTGTTCGGGGCTGTGACTTTGCGCCGGGTTAAACAGGCGTGTCTCGGTGGCAGCCGCGGCTGGTGGCGGCGTTGCAAACAAGCCTGATATCCAGGAAAAAAAGCCCGGCATCCATTGCCTCCGGTTTAACGTGTATTTAAAAGTGACCGTTCACCGGTTCAGTATAGTTGCGTTACGCAACCCTGCACAGCCTTGTGTGGCTTCAGAAGAAGGCTTCTCCAAACACGAATACCAGTTGGCACACACCGGCGACGAAGCCCAGGAAAGCCCCAACCAGAATCAGTTTGATTTCGTCTTCCTGGAAACAGGGGCGTAGCAGGTCCTGGAACTCTTCCGATGACAGCGCAATCATCCGCTCAACCATAATCGATTCCACTGCGCGGGCACGGTCCTGCTCGAACACCGGGTTGTTGAAGGAGCTCTGGGAGATCTGGATGGCTTTCTCGCCCACCTGGTTTTTCAGGGTGGCAAAGCCGGTGGGGCCGAAGGCCATCTGGGTCAGCGCCTTGCCCATGCCGGCGGTTTCATCCACCAGGGGTTTGATGTGTTTCTTGACCATGTTGCGGGCCCGCCCGCCCTTGGGGCCTTCAAGGATGGAGTTGATGATGTTGCCCACGGTGAGAATTTCATGGGTCACGATGTGACAGAAAGACTCGGCAACTTCTGGCTGGCGCTTGAGAAACAGGCCCTGGAGCCGAAGTGGGCCGACTTTGTGTTCATGAAGCGGTCGGAAGATCACGTTCAGGGCAATCCAGTTGGTGGCCCAACCGACCAGAAGGCCGAACAGGGGCAGTACCCAGATGGCGGGGTAAAAGTACCAGACGGCCATCTGGATCAGGCCGAACAGGAAACCGAAGTAGAGACCCGAGTTGATGATGAAACGGAACTCTACGTCGCCGCATTCAAGGAAAATGCGGTTAAGCAGTTTTTTGTCCCGGGCCAGGCGTTCGATGACCATGCCTTTGATGTCCAGCAGGTCTTCGATGTTGTCTGAGATGTCGTCAACCAGGTTGTCTACCAGTTGTGGTGTGGACTTTCGAACCCTGTCGTAGACCATTTTGCGGGCGGATGCTGGCAGGTTTTCCCAGAAGGTGGGGTATTCCCGGAGCATGAGTTCGTCTACGTATTCTTCGATGCGTGGGTCGACGGTGTAGATGATGTGGGCGGCCAGGACTTTGGGGTCGATCTGGTCGAAGATTTCCTGGACCGTGCCGATTTTGGAGATGGTGGCATCGACGCTGATGGCGGCCATTTTCCGTGCTTTGGAGGGGATGATGCCTTGCCAGCCCAGGAGTGGTGGTTTGCCAATGAATTCCAGGGGGTAGAAGGTCATTTTGATGGCGAGCCAGTTGGTGCTCCAGCCGATCAGGGCCGCTATCACGGGGATGCTGAGGTATTGCCAAAACTCTGGATTGGTAAGTAGGTCTGTCATCCTGGGCTCTTATTTGTTTTCTTGGGTGCAAGCGGCCGGTTGGGGGACAGGTTTCCAAAACACGCTGTGAATACTTCCCTGTACGCTCTGCTCCGCCATCCATGGCTCCACAAGGTTTTGGAAACCTGTCCCCCAACCGACCACCCCAGGTTCGGGGCGGTCAGCCAAGTTTTGTCTGACACGGATAATGTTAGCCGCCGCCAGATCTGTCAATGACTGCGACGCCCGCAGGTTTGCCAATCAGGGCCACAAACCTCAGCTGCCGATGTCTCCCCACAGCCACTGGCACAGAGCAATGGCTGCAACTGGGGCGGTTTCGGTGCGCAATACTCGGGGGCCAAGGGCCACGGGCAGAAAGCCGTTTTGTTCTGCCAGGTTGATTTCATCGGCGGTCAAACCACCCTCCGGGCCGATCATCAGGGCAACGCTGCCCGGCTTGGTGAGGGTGTTCAACGACTGCTCGGTGCGGTGGTGGAGTACCAGTCGCAGGTCGGCTGTCTGGCTGTATTGCAGCCATTCGGCAACGGTCATTACTGGCAATATGTTCGGTACCCGCGCCCGGCCGCATTGTTCGGCAGCGCTGATGGCGACTTGTTGCCAGTGGCGCAGGCGTTTTTCTTCCCGGTCGCCTTTGAGTTTTACATCAGAGCGTTCGGTGGTCAGGGGCACGATGGTGGTGGCGCCCATTTCGACCGCTTTCTGTACCGCGTAATCCATCCGGTCGCCCTTGGACAGGGTTTGGCCGAGGATGATGTTCAGGGGAGATTCGGTGCTGTTGGTTTCAGCATCGGTTATTTCTACCTGGACGTTTTTCTTGCCGGCCTGGGTGATGGTGGCGGTGTAGTCCTGGCCGTCACCGTTGAACAGGCGCAACTCCTGGCCTGGCTGCATGCGCAGTACCCGGCCCACGTGGTTGGCGGCGTTTTCGTCAAGCTCGCAAAGGCTGCCCGTCTGGAGCGGGCTGTCTGTGAATATCCTGGGTATGCGCATGGGCTGCCCTCAGCCTTTAACCGCGATGCCGATGCCTTCGGTCGCTACCTGGGCCAGGTGGCGGATCTGGTCTTCGGTGATGACATACGGAGGCATGAAGTACACCACGTTGCCCAGCGGCCGCAGCAGTGCCTGGCGGGTGAGGGCATGCTGGTAGACTTTCAGGCCCCGGCGTTCCTGCCAGGGGAACGGGGTTTTGCTGGCTTTGTCTTTGACCATTTCGATGGCCAGTGTCATGCCGTGCTGGCGGATGTCACCGATGTTGGGGTGGTCGGCCAGGTGTGCGACGGATTCGGCCATGCAGCGGGACAGTTGGCGGTTGTTCTCGATGACGTTTTCGTCTCGGAAGATGTCCAGGGTGGCCAGGGCGACGGCGCAGCCGATGGGGTTGCCGGTGTAGCTGTGGCTGTGCAGGAAGGCGCGCAGGGTTTCGTAGTCGTCGTAAAAGGCGTTGTACACGGTTTCGGTGGTCAGTACGGCGGACAACGGCAGATAGCCGGCGGTAAGGCCCTTGGACAGGCACATGAAATCCGGGGTAATGCCGGACTGTTCACAGGCGAACAGGGTACCGGTGCGGCCAAAGCCCACGGCGATCTCGTCGGCAATCAGGTGTACGTTGTAGCGGTCGCAGGCTTCCCGCAGTTTGGTGTGGTAAATCGGGTGATGCATGCGCATGCCGCCGGCGCACTGGATCAGGGGCTCGACCACCACAGCACAGATTTCGTCGTGGCGTTCGGCCAGCAGTTTTTCCATGGCCTCGAACTGGCGCAGGGCGTAGTCTTCGTCGGTTTCACCCGGTTCCTTGTTGTAGGCATCCGGGGAGGGGGCAGTAAGTACCTCCATCAGCAGCGGCTGATAGGTGTCTTTATAGAGCGCCACATCACCGAGTGCCAGTGCGCCCAGGGTTTCGCCGTGGTAGCTGTTGCTGAGATTGACGAAGTTTTTCTTGCCGGGCTGGCCCAGGTTTTTCCAGTAGTGGTAGCTCATCTTCAGGGCGGCTTCGATGGCGGATGAACCGTTATCCGCGTAGAAACACTTGCTGAGCCCTTCCGGTGTGACTTCGATCAGGCGTTCAGACAGGTTGACCACCGGTTCATGGGTAAAGCCCGCCAGAATCACGTGTTCCAGCTGGCCAATCTGTTCCTGGATAGCGGAGTTGATGCGCGGGTTGGCATGGCCGAACAGGTTCACCCACCACGAACTGACCGCATCGATATACCGGTTGCTCTCGAAGTCTTCCAACCACACGCCTTCGCCGCGCTTGATGGGGATCAGCGGCAGGCTTTCGTGGTCTTTCATCTGGGTGCAGGGGTGCCACACGGATTTGAGGTCCCGTGCGACCAGATCAGCATTGCGCATCGTGTTCTCCTGTCGTCCCGGCTGGGGCATTTTGTTTGAGACCGCCCATGATACTTCCCGGAACGCTCGGTTAACAGCGCCTGGGTGTGACCCAGAACAGCGGTGGCGTGTGAACCAGTCGGATGGCTTCCATGCCAGAAACGCTCGCTCGGGCGGCCAATGTGAGGATGGCCGGCTAAAGCAACAATGAATTCAACACAACAGGAGGCGATTATGGAGCTGACTCTGGAGCATCCCTATGAGGTAGGGCTGGATCACATCATCGAACGGTTCTTCAGTGAGCATCACATTATTGAAAAGAACGAGAAGCTCGGTTCCCGGAACCTTCGTGTAGCTGAGCTGCAACGGGACGATGCTGCAGCCAAGCTGGTCATTGAGCGGGAAATGATGGCCTCAGCCCCGGTACCGGGCATGCTGGCGAGCTTTCATCGGGAGTGGAACCGGGTGCGCCAGGAAGAGCACTGGTTCAAGAAAGACGATGGCGAGTGGCACTGCGAGTTTCGGGTAAGGATTGATGGGGTGCCAGCTCGAATCAAGGGCATTATGCGTTTGCTGGGCAATGGTAATCGCTGCATCAACTACGTGAACCTGTCTGTTCACTGCGATGTGCCTTTCCTGGGAAAAAAGGTCGCCAAGTTCCTGGCCGAGGACTCCCACGCAAAGATTGAGCGGGAGTATGAGGTTACCCGGCAGTTGTTGTGACCTTCTTGGTGATGCCTTTTCTCCATAGCCGCGTACTTAGTAGCTGATCCGTGCAAGATCGCGAATTTTCCTGTAGCCTGCGCGGCTTTTTTCTCGAGAGGCATCACTCATGACAGCGACATCATCTGTTCCCGTGACACGGGACAAATCCAACGCCCTGGCCGACAGTGATCCGGTGGTTCTGATCCTTACCATCGGTTTTATCCTGTTTTTTGTCGGGGCCTCAATCGTCAACAGCGAATCTGTGGCCAGTGTTATTGGTGCCGGTTTCACCTGGACAGCAAAGTATCTGGGTTCCTTTTTTCAGTTACTTCTGCTGCTGACATTCTTCGTTGCCATCGGAACGGCGCTCAGTCGCGCCGGGGCTGCGCGGGTAGGAGGCCTGGATCGGCCTCAGATTGGTCGCTTTCGCTGGTTATCTATGATCATGTGTACCTTGCTGGCCGGTGGCGGCGTGTTCTTTGCCGCCGGTGAGCCGGTGTATCATTTTGTGGTGACGCCCCCGGCGTTTAGTACCGAGGCGGGGACTGCGGCGGCAGTCGCACCGGCCATGGCGCAGGCGTTTACCCATTGGGGCTTTTTGGCCTGGGCGGTGCTCGGTTCGCTGACAGCTCTGGTTCTGACCAGAGCCCACTATGATCAGGGCAAGCCACTGCAGCCCCGCACATTGTTGTATCCGGTGTTTGGCGAGAAGGTTATCCAGGGACGCCTTGGCGGCATCGTTGATGCGTTTTGTGTGATTGCGGTGGTGGCGGGCACCGTTGGGCCGATAGGCTTTCTTGCCACGCAAATGAGCTTTGGTCTACACGAGTTGTTTGGCGTGACCGACGGCTATGGCACGCAGCTGACCGTGCTGATTGTACTGGCGGGCGTTTACATGACGTCCGCGATGACCGGGCTACACAAAGGTATCCAGTTGCTCAGCCGTTTTAACGTGTTGCTTGCGCTGGCCATTGCGGCGGTCATTTTTATCTTTGGCCCGACGTTGTTCCTGGCAAACACCTATACCCAGTCTATGGGTGAATATGTCACGTCGTTTTTCGCCATGGCCACCATGACTGCGCAAACGGCGCCAGACTGGTGGATGAAATGGTGGACCGTGTTTTTCTTCGCCTGGTTCATCGGCTACACACCGTTGATGGCCGTTTTTGTCGCAAGGATTTCCCGTGGGCGGACCGTGCGGGAAATGATTCTTGCCGTGGCTTTGCTGGCGCCGATCGCTACGACTATCTGGTTCACCCTGTTGGGCGGTTCCGGTATCTATCACCAGTTGGCCGGAACCTTTGACCTCACCGATGCGCTGAACAGTTTCCGCTTTGATGTTGCCACTCTGACCGTCGCTCAGGCGTTGCCCGGCGGCACCTGGATGGCCGCAGCAATTCTTTTGCTTACCACCATTTTTGTTGCTACTACCGGCGATTCCATGAGTTACGCCATTGCCATGGTCGGTGCGGGTCACGATGAGCCCAGCCCCTGGATTCGGGTATTCTGGGGAGGCGCGATGGCGCTGATGGCCGCCATTCTGCTGTATATGGGTGCTGGTCAGATCGGGGTGCTTCAACAGTTTATTGTGCTCACAGCCATACCGGTTTCCCTGATTATCCTGCCTTCACTCTGGACCGGGCCTAAAGCTGCAATGGCTATGGCGAGGGAACAAGGGCTGGTGTAGTCTCAGGTTCAGATTAGGCAAGAACAACAATCGACAACTCAAGGACTCACTGGTTATGTCTGCACAAACTGTCTGGATTACCGGAGCTTCCTCCGGCATTGGTGAGGCGCTCGCCCTGCGATATGCAAAAGATGGTGCGCGTTTGGTGTTATCGGCGCGGCGAGCAAGTGAACTGGAGCGAGTCGCGAGCCGTTGCCGGGAGGCCGGTTTGGCTGCTGATGACGTCCTTGTGCTCCCGCTGGATGTCACCGATTGGGCCTCGTTGCCCACGGCGGTACAGACGGTTCTGGATACTTTCGAAACCATTGATCTTCTGGTTAACAACGCCGGTGTGTCTCAACGCTCTTTGTGCAAAGACACCGATATGTCGGTCTATCAGAAACTGATGGATGTGGATGTGATGGGCCAGATTGCACTCACCAAGGCCGTACTGCCCCTCATGCTGGAGCGCGGTTCCGGCCACTTGGCGGTCACCTCCAGTGTGGCCGGCAAAGTCGGCGCCCCCATGAGAACCGGATATTGCGCCGCCAAGCATGCGGTTATGGGCTTTTTTGATGCCCTTCGTGCGGAAGTGGAAGGCGAGGGTGTTCAGGTTTCCACCATCACGCCGGGCTTCATTCGCACGGATATTTCCCGTAATGCCTTGGCCGGTGATGGCTCTGCCTATGGTGAGGAAGATGCCGACATTGCCGGTGGCATGGACGTAAACGAATGTGCTGAGGTGATCTTCAAAGGGCTTCAAGCGAAAAAGCGTGAAATCCCGGTAGGCAAGGGCAAGGAAATGGCGGCGCTCTGGGTCAAGCGGCTGTCGCCGGAATTGCTGTTCCGCCTGGCCAGAGCGTGATTGCAGGCCTCGGTAAGCCTTAGACAACTACCGAGACCAAAAGAACCGGGTGCGAGGCGGTCAGTGCGCCAGCACCCGTGACAGAAATGCCTGGGTACGCTCGTTCTGGGGATTGTCGAAGACATCGTCGGGCCTGCCTTCCTCGACAATCTGGCCTTCATGAATGTAGATCACCCGGTCTGCGACTTCCCGGGCAAATCCCATCTCGTGGGTAACCACCATCATGGTCATCCCCTCCTTGGCCAGCTCCCGCATGACATCCAGCACCTCCCCGATCATTTCCGGGTCTAGCGCCGAGGTAGGTTCGTCGAACAGCATCAATCGGGGTTCCATGGCGAGGGCCCGGGCGATGGCTACCCGTTGCTGCTGGCCACCCGACAACTGGCTGGGGTATTTGTCGGCCTGGTTGCCGATGCCCACTCTGTCCAGCAGGCGCTCTGCGGTGGCGTTGGCCACTACCTGGGACGCCTTTTTGACTTTCATGGGGGCCAGCATGATGTTCTTTCGTACCGTCAGGTGAGGGAACAGATTGAACTGCTGGAACACCATGCCCACTTCCTTGCGTATTTCCGACAATGCCTGCTGGTTGCCACCTTTGGGCGCGAGTTTCTGGTTATCTACTTCCAGGACGCCGGATTCATATTCTTCAAGGCCGTTCACACAGCGGATCAAAGTGGACTTGCCGGAGCCGCTGGCACCGATAATCACCACTACTTCTCCCTGCTCGACGGTAAGGTCAATATCCTTGAGGACATGCAGTTTGCCGAAGTACTTGTTCATGCCCTTCATTTTCACAATCTGAGTCATTTGTCGGGCTCCTTCAGACAGACGCTACGCCACGGCGCTCAAGCAAACGCAGGAGCAGGGACAGAGTTAAGGTGATGGCCAGGTACATGAGCGCCACCACGAAATACACCTCGAACGCGGTAAACGTGTTGGCAATGTACACCTGCCCCTGGCGGACCAGTTCACCTACGCCGATGACAGAAAACAGGGACGTGTCTTTGATGCTGACAATGCCCTGGTTGCCCAGTGGCGGAATCATGCGCCGGAACGCCTGGGGCCAGATGATGGACCAGAAGGTCTGGGTTCTTGAGAGACCGAGCGACAGGCCGGCTTCGGTCTGGCCTTTGTCGATGGACTGCACGCCACCGCGTACCACTTCGGAAATATAAGCGCCGGAATTGAGTGCGATGGCTGCAATGCCAGCGGTGAGTGGGTCGATGGGCCCACCGATCAGGTCTGGCAGGCCGTAGAAAATAAACAGGACCTGAACCAGAATCGGCGTGCCACGAAAAATCTCGATGTAGGCAATGGCTGGCCAGCGCAGGAACCAGCTTTTGTTGATGCTCAGCAAACCGAACAGGATGCCCAGCACAAAGCCAATGGCCAGGCCGCCAAAGGAAATCATCAAAGTGTAGGGGATGCCTTTGGCCAGAAATGGAATGGCATGGATTGCTGCCTGCCAGTCAAACTGAAACTGGAATTCCACAGTGTGAGTCTCCGTTGAGTTGGGAGGAACCGGTCAGGGCGTTGTACGCCCTGACCAGAACGGATGGCGGGTTACTTGTCTTCAGGCATGGGGCCAAACCATTTTTCATAAATGGCCTTGTAGGTGCCATCCTCTTTAATAGAAGCCAGTGCTTCATTGACCGGGCCAACCCATTTACTACCCTTCTTCAGGGCGATACCGTACTGCTGGCCTTCATAAAGCTGGCCGACGGTTTTCACCCGGCCTTCGCCACGGGTGCTGGCAAAGTAGCCTACATTGGGAGCATCGTAGAACACGGCATCGATGGACCGCGACATCAGCGCCATATACATATCGGAGCTGCCCGGGTACGGCGTGACACCGCCATTGTTATCCAGGTTCTGCATCAGGAAGTCGTAACTGGTGCTGCCGATCTTGGTGCCAACTTTCTTGCCCTCAAGATCAGAAAGCTCATCGACATCACTGTTGTTTGCCCGCACCAGAATCCGCAGGCCTGAGTCGTAGTAGGGATCAGAAAAATCGACAATCTGCTTGCGCTCTTCGGTGATGGTTATGCCGGCAATCGCGATATCCACGTTACCGGTTTGCAGGGCCGGGATAATGCCGTTGAAATCCATGGTCTGCAGGTTGTACTCAAATCCCGCGCGCTCGGCCACCTCAGAGATGATATCCATGTCGAAACCGATCATCTCGCCGGTTTCCTGGTCCATCATTTCAAAGGGGACAAAACTGGGGTCGGTCACCACTCGGAGGGTTTCTGCGCTAACGGTTGACGCTGCAACCGACAATGCCAGACCAGCGCCCAGTGTTTTCAGCCATTTCGTGCTCATGTGATCTCCTTTCTGTTTTTTTATGCTCCATTTGCCCGGTAAGGCAATTCGCACAGGTAACCGCTTTTAACGCTTGCCGTGCGAGGAGCGTTGATGGGGATACATCAGACACAGCCTAGACCAGAAAAGCAGGATTTGCAGAAAATCAGTTGGTTATGAAACTGGGGAGGGAGAAAGAGAAAGCCCTCTGCCGGCTGGCAGAGGGCTTCGGGGAGCAGATCAGAAAGCGATCTTCTCCCGGTCGCTGATGCCCAGATTCTTCCAGATGGAGATACTGGGTTCAGCCTGGTTCAGGGTGTAGAAGTGCAGCCCGGGCGCCCCGGCTTTCAGCAGCTTTTCGCACATCTCGGTGACCACTTCTTCGCCGAACTTGCGGATGCTGTCGGTGTCGTCGCCGTAGGCTTCGAGTTGCTTGCGGATCCAGCGAGGGATTTCCGCGCCGCACATATCCGAGAACCGCACCAGGCTGGAGAAGTTGACGATAGGCATGATGCCCGGCACCACCGGAATGGTGACGCCCATCTTCTCCAGACGGTCGATGAAGTAGAAGTAACTGTCGGCATTGAAGAAGTACTGGGTGATGGCGCTGTTGGCGCCGGCCTGTACCTTCCGTGCGAAGTTCTTCAGGTCTTCCTCGGCGTTGCGCGCCTGGGGATGAAACTCCGGGTAGGCTGCCACTTCCAGATTGAAGTGATCACCGCTGTGCTCCCGGATAAACTCCACCAGCTCGTTGGCGTAACGCAGCTCACCGGAGGCGCCCATACCTGAGGGCAGGTCGCCGCGCAGGGCGACAATCCGGTTGATGCCGTTCTCTTTATACAGATCCAGCAGCTCCCCGATCTCTGCGCGGGTACCACCCACGCA
Source organism: Marinobacter shengliensis (assembly GCF_003007715.1). Lineage (GTDB taxonomy): Bacteria > Pseudomonadota > Gammaproteobacteria > Pseudomonadales > Oleiphilaceae > Marinobacter > Marinobacter shengliensis. Next base: position 209,375 of record NZ_PXNO01000023.1, read on the forward strand.
GGACAGATGCGGTGCTGTGGAAATGCCCTGCTTGTGCAGGTTCAGTACCGTTTCAATGGTGCGGTCCCGGGTGGAACCGCCGGCGCCGAAGGTGACCGAGAAGAAATCCGGGTTCACCTCGGCCAGCTGGTTGCGCACCGCCTGGAGTTTTTCCTTGCCCTGATCGGTCTTGGGCGGGAAAAACTCAAAGCTGAAACGGCGCTTGAATTGCTTCTGGGATTCCATGATCGTTTCCGCTTAGTACCTGTAGCTTTCCGGCTTGTACGGGCCTTCGACCGGCACACCGATGTATTTTGCCTGGTCTGGCGTCATCTTGGTGATCACACCACCAAAACCTTCCACCATCGCGCGGGCCACTTCTTCGTCCAGCTGCTTGGGCAGAACCTGAACGTAAACGCCCTTGGCCTTGGACTCTTCCGGCAGGTCAGCAAACTTGCGCTCGAACAGGTACATCTGGGCCAGCACCTGGTTGGCGAAGGAGCCATCCATGATCCGAGACGGGTGACCGGTGGCGTTGCCCAGGTTCACCAGGCGGCCTTCGGACAACAGGATCAGGTGGTCGTTGCTGGCCTTGTCACGGTAGATCACGTGAACCTGCGGCTTGACCTCGTCCCACTCCCAGTTCTTGCGCATGTAGGCAGTGTCGATTTCGTTATCGAAGTGGCCGATGTTGCACACCACAGCACCGTTCTTCAGGGCCTTCAGCATGTTGGCGTCGCACACGTTGACGTTACCGGTGGTGGTCACCAGCAGGTCGGTGGTGCCCAGCAGATCAGTGTTGATGCCCTGCTCAGTGCCGGTGTTGATGCCGTCGATGTACGGAGACACTACTTCAAAGCCGTCCATGCAGGCCTGCATGGCGCAGATCGGGTCGGCTTCGGTCACTTTTACGATCATGCCTTCCTGACGCAGGGAAAGGGCAGAGCCTTTACCTACGTCACCGTAACCGATCACCAGCGCTTTCTTGCCAGACAGCAGGTGGTCGGTAGCACGCTTGATGGCGTCGTTCAGGCTGTGACGACAGCCGTACTTGTTGTCGTTCTTGGATTTGGTGACTGAGTCGTTCACGTTGATCGCCGGGATCTTCAGGGTGCCGTCACGCAGCATTTCCTGCAGGCGGTGAACGCCGGTGGTGGTTTCTTCGGTCACACCGTGGCACTTGTTGATGATGGCCGGGTACTCTTTATGAAGTACTTCGGTCAGGTCGCCGCCGTCATCCAGGATCATGTTGGGTTCCCAGCCGTCTACGTCCGCACCCACGGTGCGGTGCAGGCACCATTCGTATTCTTCATCGGTTTCGCCTTTCCAGGCGAACACGGGTATGCCTTGTGCTGCGATGGCGGCTGCGGCCTGGTCTTGGGTGGAGAAGATGTTGCACGATGACCAGCGCACGTTAGCGCCGAGCTCCACCAGGGTTTCAATCAATACGGCGGTCTGGATGGTCATGTGGATGCAGCCCATGATGTTGGCGCCTTTCAGCGGCTGCTCGGCTTTGTATTTCTCGCGCAGTTTCATCAGGGCGGGCATTTCGCCTTCGGCGATTTTGATTTCCTTGCGACCCCAGTCGGCGAGGGTGATGTCGCGGACTTTGTAGTCTTCAAACGTGGTCAGTTTTTCTGCCGGAGTGCTCATTTGGGTGTTCTCCTGTCAGCCTTTCTCTACGGTCCCGGAACATTATCGGGTACCGCCTGTATGGGTTGTGTCGGAGATGGGGAACGTCTTTCGCGGAACCGCTACGAGCACATCCATGTGCGCTTCTCTCAGGCCATCCTTGGCCTTCGAAATTCCGCGAAAGACGTTCCCCATCTCCTCTCTCAAACTTTTGGCGTATGCCGTCTCCGGTACGCCGAAATACTGAATTTGGCCTTCTTTCAGCGTCTTGCATGAAAGAGTTTTCGATAAGCCCTCACCACAAGTGCAAAAGCGGTGGTGAGGAACGTCTTTCCGGGACTATCTTTGGCCATGGATGGCCAAAGCTAAGCGCCCACGGACGGCTTGAGCGTGTCCCGGAAAGACGTTCCTTGCCGCCGCCCACTCCAAAATCAGAGGGCCGGGCCAAAATAGGGCCCAACTCAAAGAGTCAGACCCAAAATCGTCAGATGCCTGCAGCGTCCTTCAGAGCCGCAGCGCGGTCGGTCTTCTCCCACGGGAACGCGGTGAAGGTCTTGCCGCCAACGGTCATCTCGTATGGGTCGCGGCCGAAGTGGCCGTAGGCTGCGGTGGCCCGGTACATCGGGTGCAGCAGGTCCAGCATGTTGGTGATCGCATAGGGGCGCAGGTCGAAGTGCGCGCGTACCAGGTCGATGATCTTGTCGTCGCTGATCTTGCCAGTGCCAAACGTGTTCAAAGAAATGGAGGTCGGCTGGGCTACACCGATGGCGTAGGACACCTGGATCTCGCATTTCTCGGCCAGGCCGGCGGCGACGATGTTCTTGGCCACGTAACGACCGGCATAGGCGGCAGAACGGTCAACCTTCGAGGGGTCTTTGCCGGAGAACGCACCACCGCCGTGACGGGCCATGCCGCCGTAGGTGTCTACGATGATCTTACGGCCGGTCAGGCCACAGTCGCCCACCGGGCCGCCGATCACGAACTTGCCGGTCGGGTTGATGTGGAACTGGGTGTCTTTGTGCAGCAGTTCTTCCGGCAGCGTGTGCTTGACGATCAGTTCCATCACCGCTTCTTTCAGGTCTTCCTGGGTCACGTCCGGGTCGTGCTGGGTGGACAGAACCACGGCATCGATACCGACAACCTGGCCGTTCTCATAGCGGCAGGTGACCTGGCTCTTGGCGTCCGGGCGCAGCCACGGCAGCAGGCCGCTCTTGCGGGCTTCGGCCTGGCGCTGTACCAGCCGGTGAGAGAAGGTAATCGGGGCCGGCATCAGCACGTCGGTTTCGTTGCTGGCGTAGCCGAACATCAGGCCCTGGTCGCCGGCGCCCTGGTCTTCCGGCTTTTGGCGGTCAACGCCCTGGGCGATGTCGACAGACTGTTTGCCGATGATATTGATCACGCCACAGGTGTCGCCGTCGTAGCCCACGTCTGAGGAGGTGTAGCCGATGTCTTTGATCACACCGCGCACCAGGTCTTCCAGGTCTACCCAGGCGCTGGTGGTGATTTCACCGCCAACGATGGCAACGCCGGTCTTGACCATGGTTTCGCAGGCCACGCGGGCGTGCGGGTCGTCGGCCAGGATGGCATCCAGTACCGCATCGGAAATCTGGTCGGCCAGTTTGTCCGGGTGGCCTTCAGAGACCGATTCGGAGGTGAAGATGTTGTAGTCAGACATAGCGGTGCTCCTTTGTGAGCGTTTTCAAAGTCAGTGTACGTATTTCTACGTACGACAATATCAAAGTTTTTTGATGTTCCAGTATCCGCGCAGGCCTCAGCCCGTTGCGGTCGTTTTCCAGAATTCCCTGACCTGCACCTGAAAACCGTTGCGCAGGCCAATAAACAGTTGCTCTCCGGCGGTCAGACCGGCATCAGCGGCCCAGGCGGTCAGCTCTTCCGGCTCAAAGCCAAGCCAGAGGTCGCCGCAATTCTCTTTCGCCCAGTCCTGATCATGGCTGCACAAATCACTGACGATAAAACAGCCACCGCTGTTCATCAGTGCCGCGGCATCCAGGAAGATGTCCGCCGGGCTGGGCACATGGTGCAGCACCATGTTGGCGACGATCAGGTCAAAGGCATCACCGCGGGCCAGCAGGGTGTCGGTGACGCCTTCAATCAAATCCACATTATTCAAACGCTCATCAATACAGGTGCGGGTGGCCTTGGCCAGCATGTCCTTGCTGTTATCCAGCGCTACCACGTGTTCAAACAGGGCTGACAGTACGGGCAGGAAGGCACCTTCACCTGGGCCGATTTCCAGCGCACTGCGCCATTCTTGCCGGGTCGTGCGCTTGCGGATCAGCTCTGCTGTGGGCTCGGCATACAGGTCAAAGGCTGCAATCAATTCCTGTTGTTCCCGGAACTGCTCCGAGTGTCGGGAGAAAAACGCCTGGGACTGCTCCGCCCGCTGCTCACGTATTGCCTCAATCTTTTCTTCCAGCTGCGGCGGCAAGGGCACGCGGTCTACCGTCTCGAATATCTGCCGGATCGCCTGGTCCGCCAGTTTGTCGCTGTCCAGATGCAGGGGGCGGCGGTAGAAAATGGCGTTGCCTTCACGCTGGGGTTCCAGCAACCCGGCCTTGTTCATCACTTTCAGGTGATGGCTCATGCCGGACTGGCGCATATCAAACAGCTGGCTCAGCTCAAGCACGCCGAAGGTGTCACGGCGCAGCACCCGCAGGATCTCCAGGCGCAGGGGGTCTCCGCTCGCCTTGAAGATCGGTGCCAGGGTGTCCACAGAGGACAGTTCGTTAGCATGTGCATTGAGTGAGGTCATGGTTGGCAAGTGTAGGGGGGATTAGTTGGTCGATCAATAGTCATATCAAAATTTTTTGATATAGATTTATGGCTTTGTGAAATCAGTTGCTTTGGCGAGTTTGTGCCGCCGCCATCGGAAAACCACTACATATGGATTTGCCCCGGCATACCGTAATCGGCGAAAATACGCGCCTTCTTTTTAAGCAGTTTTTGCAGCTTGAATTCTTTTCCTGAAAAACACTGGAGAATAGTCAATGTCGTCCCGTAAAGATCTCGCCAACGCCATTCGCGCGCTGAGCATGGATGCGGTTCAGAAAGCCAAGTCCGGCCACCCGGGTGCGCCCATGGGTATGGCGGATATCGCCGAGGTACTGTGGAACGATTACCTCAGCCACAACCCGGCCAACCCTCAGTGGGCCAACCGTGACCGCTTTGTGCTGTCTAACGGCCATGGCTCCATGCTGCAGTATTCGCTGCTGCACCTGAGTGGGTACGACGTCTCCATTGACGACATCAAGAACTTCCGCCAGCTGCACTCCAAAACCCCGGGCCACCCGGAATACGGCTATACGCCGGGCATCGAGACCACCACTGGCCCGCTGGGGCAGGGCATTGCCAATGCCGTTGGTTTCGCGTTGGCCGAGAAATCCCTGGCGGCGCAGTTCAACCGCCCGGGCCACGAGATTGTTGATCACTACACCTACGCATTTCTGGGCGATGGCTGCCTGATGGAAGGCATCTCCCACGAAGTCGCCTCCCTGGCCGGTACTTTGGGCCTGGGTAAACTGGTGTTCTTCTACGACGACAACGGCATTTCCATTGATGGTGAAGTAGAAGGCTGGTTTACCGACGACACGCCCAAGCGTTTCGAATCCTACGGCTGGCAGGTTATCCCGAACGTGGATGGCCACGATGCCGATGCCATTCGTGCGGCCATCGAAGCGGCCCGCGCGAATACCGATCAGCCCACCATCATCTGCTGCAAAACCATCATCGGCTTTGGTTCCCCCAATAAACAGGGCAAGGAAGATTGCCACGGCGCCCCGCTGGGTGACGATGAAATCGCCCTGACCCGGGAAGCGCTGGGCTGGCAGCACGGTCCGTTTGAAGTTCCTTCTGAAATTTACGCAGCCTGGGATGCCAAAGAAAAAGGCGTTGCTGCCCAGAAGGCATGGGAAGAGAAATTCGCCGCCTACGAAAAAGCCGAGCCGGAACTGGCCGCTGAGTTCAAGCGCCGTATGGCCGGCGAACTGCCGGCAGATTTCGCCCAGAAGGCACAGGCCTACATTCAGGAATGCCAGGACAAGGGCGACACCATCGCTTCCCGTAAGGCATCCCAGAACACCCTGAACGCCTATGGCCCGCTGCTGCCGGAACTGATGGGCGGCTCCGCCGATCTGGCCGGTTCCAACCTGACCATCTGGTCTGGCTGCAAAGGTGTGACCAAAGACGACGCCTCCGGCAACTATATCTATTACGGTGTGCGCGAGTTCGGTATGGCGGCCATCATGAACGGCATCGCCCTGCACGGTGGTTTTGTTCCCTACGGCGCCACCTTCCTGATCTTCATGGAATACTGCCGCAACGCGGTACGCATGGCGGCTCTGATGAAGCAGCGCTCCATCTTTGTCTTCACCCACGACTCCATCGGTCTGGGCGAAGACGGCCCCACGCACCAGCCCATCGAGCAGATGGCCAGCCTGCGCACCACGCCGAACATGAGCATGTGGCGCCCGGCCGATACCGTGGAATCTGCGGTGGCCTGGAAAGCCGCCCTCGAGCGCATCGACGGCCCCACCGCCATGGTGTTCTCTCGTCAGAACCTGCCGCACCAGCAGCGTGACGCCGAGCAGCTGGCCAACGTTGCCAAGGGTGGATACGTGCTGTCTGACAGCGAAGGCACCCCGGAGCTGATCCTGATTGCCACCGGCTCTGAAGTGGCCCTGGCCCAAGACGTTGCCCTCAAGCTGCGCGAGCAGGGCAAGGCTGTGCGTGTGGTGTCCATGCCGTCTACCGATGTATTCGACGCCCAGAGCGCCGAGTACAAGCAACAGGTGCTGCCGCTGGAAGTCACCAACCGCATCGCCATCGAAGCCGGCATTGCTGACTACTGGTACAAGTACGTGGGCCTGGACGGCCGGGTTGTGGGCATGACCACCTTCGGTGAGTCTGCGCCTGCTGGCGAGCTGTTCAAGGAATTCGGCTTCACCGTCGATAACATCCTGGAAGTGGCTGACGAGCTCCTGGACGCCTGATGACCAACTCAACGCCGTTTCGCATCGCCATCAACGGGTACGGCCGCATAGGCCAGTGCGTGTTGCGGGCACTCTATGAAAACGGCTATCGCGACCATCTGCAGGTGGTCGCGATTAACGAGTTGTCGGATATCGACACCATCGCCCATCTCACCAAATACGACTCCACCCACGGGCGGTTTCACGGTGAGGTGGAGGTGGATGGCGATAACCTGGTGGTCAACGGCGATCGCATCCGGGTGCTGCGCCACCCGGACCCGAGTGATCTGCCCTGGCGTTTGCTGGACGTAGACCTGGTGCTGGAATGCTCCGGCGCCTACTCCGACCGCGTCACAGCGGAGAAGCACATCGAGGCGGGCGCCCAACGCCTGCTGTTTTCCCAGCCAGGCGAATCCGATGTGGACCGCACCGTGGTGTTCGGGATCAACGACGACCAGCTGAATGCTGAGGATGTGATTGTGGCTGCGGGTTCCTGCACCACCAACTGTCTGGTACCGGTGATCAAGGTACTGGACGACGCCTTCGGCGTAGAGCAGGGCAGTACCACCACTATCCACGCCGCCATGAACGACCAGCCGGTGATCGATGCTTACCACCACCAGGACCTGCGCCGCACCCGCAGCGCGCTTCATAATATCGTCCCGGTAGACACAGGACTGGCCCGTGGCATCGAGCGTTTGCTGCCTCATATGGTGGGTCGCTTCAGCTCCGTGGCCATGCGCGTGCCAACGCTTAATGTCTCTGCTATAGACATGGTGGTGAATGTACGCGAGGCCACCGATGTAATGGCGGTGAACCAGCTATTACAGAACGCCGCAAAGGGAGGCCTGAAAGGCATCCTCGGTTACACCGACGAACTGCTGGCCAGTTCCGACTTCAACCACGACGCCCATTCCGGCGTGGTAGACGGCGGCCAGACCCGAGTCACCGGCGGCACCATGGTGAAAGTACTCTGCTGGTTCGACAATGAATGGGGCTTCGCCAACCGGATGCTGGATGTCAGCAAGGCGTGGCTAACCAAAACCTGAAGGTTACAAAGGGGCCTGACCTTTCACCCAGCCCCGACGGATACAAAGGGGTCTGACCCCACCCATAGGCTTAACAATTTGCACCTGTGAACCCATAACTACGGAACCTGATTATGGCCATCAAAAAAATGACTGACCTGAACCTCGCCGGCAAGCGGGTTCTGATTCGTGAAGACCTGAACGTACCGGTCAAAAACGGCAAAGTCTCCAGCGACGCCCGCATCCGCGCCTCGCTGCCGACCATCAAAGCCGCCAAAGACGCCGGCGCCAAAGTCATGCTGATGTCCCACCTGGGCCGCCCGGAAGAAGGCGTGTACGACGAAGCCTCCTCCATGAAGCCAGTCGCCGAACACCTGAGCACCCTGCTGGGCCAGGAAGTGCGCCTGATCAAGGATTACCTCAGCGGTGTTGAAGTCGCCGACGGCGAAGTGGTGCTGTTTGAAAACGTTCGCTTCAACAAAGGCGAAAAGAAAGACAACGAAGACCTGGCCAAACAATACGCCGCCCTGTGCGACGTCTACGTGATGGACGCCTTCGGCACCGCCCACCGCGCCCAGGCTTCAACCCACGGCGTAGCGAAGTTCGCTCCAGAAGCCTGCGCCGGCCCCCTGCTGGCAGCAGAACTCGACGCCCTCGGCAAAGCCCTGGATAACCCGGCCAAACCCGTTGTCGCCATCGTTGGCGGCTCCAAAGTCTCCACCAAACTCGACGTGCTCAACGCCCTTGAGAAAGTGTGCGACCAGATCATCGTCGGCGGCGGCATCGCCAACACCTTCCTGGCCGCAGCCGGCCACCCGGTGGGCAAATCCCTGTGCGAACACGACCTGATCGACACCGCCAAAGACATCGCCAGCCGCGTGGAAATCCCGCTGCCGGTAGACGTAGTGGTCGCCAGCGAATTCGCCGAAACCGCCACCGCCACGGTGAAAAACATCTCCGACGTCAGCGACGACGACATGATCCTCGACGTAGGCCCGGAAACCGCCGGCCAGTTCGCCAACCTGCTCAAGAGCGCCAAAACCATCCTGTGGAACGGCCCGGTTGGCGTATTCGAATTCGACCAGTTCGGCAACGGCACCAAAGCATTGGCTGAAGCCATCGCCGAAAGCGACGCCTTCTCCCTGGCAGGCGGCGGCGACACCGTCGCGGCCGTTGACAAATACGGCATAGCTGACAAGATCTCCTACATCTCCACCGGCGGCGGCGCGTTCCTGGAATTCGTGGAAGGCAAAACCCTGCCGGCAGTAGCGGTGTTGGAAGAACGTGGTGCTTAAGGGATCACTCAATAGTTAGATTCGCAAGGCTGGTGGTGGGGTTGGCCTCCCGAGACTGTGCGCAGCATGGATGCTGCGCTCAAGCCTACAGGGATGTATTTACGGCGTGTCTCGGGAGGCCAGCGCCGCCGCCAGCCGAAGCAGACTCCAAAGTCTAAAAACGAACAGAATTCAAACCTCAAAAAGTCAACGAAGGAGACAACCCATGGCCCTGATATCGCTGCGGCAACTTCTGGACCACGCCGCCGAGCATGGTTACGGTGTGCCAGCCTTTAACGTAAACAACCTGGAACAAATGCGCGCCATCATGGAAGCCGCCGACAAAACCGACTCCCCGGTGATTGTCCAGGCCTCTGCCGGTGCCCGCAAATACGCCGGCGCCCCCTTCCTGCGCCACCTCATCCTGGCTGCCATCGAAGAATGGCCCCACATCCCGGTGGTTATGCACCAGGACCACGGCACCAGCCCCGCCGTCTGCCAGCGCTCCATCCAGCTCGGCTTCAGCTCCGTCATGATGGACGGCTCACTGGGTGAAGACGGCAAAACCCCGACCAGCTACGAATACAACGTAGACGTTACCCGTCGCACCGTTGAAATGGCCCACGCCTGTGGCGTTTCCGTAGAAGGTGAGCTGGGCTGCCTGGGCTCCCTCGAAACCGGCCAGGCTGGTGAAGAAGACGGCATCGGCGCAGAAGGTACCCTGGACCACGACCAGATGCTGACCGATCCCGAAGAAGCCGCCGACTTCGTCAAGAAGACTCACGTGGACGCCCTGGCCATCGCCATCGGCACCAGCCACGGTGCCTACAAGTTTACCCGTCCGCCGACCGGTGACATCCTGGCCATCGACCAGATCAAAGCCATTCACGCCCGCATCCCGGACACCCACCTGGTCATGCACGGCTCAAGCTCCGTACCCCAGGAGTGGCTGAAAGTGATCAACGAATTCGGTGGTGAGATTCCGGAAACCTACGGTGTACCGGTGGAAGAAATCGTCGAAGGCATCAAACACGGCGTGCGCAAGGTCAACATCGACACCGACCTGCGTCTTGCCTCTACCGGTGCCGTTCGTCGCTTCATGGCCCAGAACCCGGCCGAATTCGACCCGCGCAAATTCCTCAAAGCCACTATGGTCGCCATGACCGATATCTGCGTAGCTCGCTACGAAGCCTTCGGTTGCGCCGGCCAGGCCAGCAAGATCAAGCCTCTGAACCTCGAGCAGATGTTCGAGCGTTACGCGGCTGGCGAGCTGGACCCTAAGGTTAAGTAAGCTGCACAAAAAAAGCCCCCGCCAGTCGGGGGCTTTTCTCAGGGTTGGTGAACGCCACCCGATGATGATAGTTCAGGTTGTATCAGTTCAGCCCCGCAAGCCTTCCTCTAGCCCCGCAGACCACTGACCAGCTTGTCGATGCTGTCCTTGGCATCGCCAAACAACATACGGGCGTTGTCCTTGAAGAAGAGCGGGTTCTCCACCCCGGAATAACCGGTGGCCATGCCCCGCTTGAGGATAACCACCTGGTGGGCCTTCCAGACTTCCAATACCGGCATGCCGGCGATCGGGCTGCCCGGGTCTTCAGCCGCTGCCGGGTTCACCGTGTCGTTGGCGCCGATCACCAGAACCACGTCGGTATCCGGGAAGTCGTCGTTGATCTCGTCCATTTCCAGCACGATGTCATAGGGTACGTGGGCCTCGGCCAGCAGCACATTCATGTGACCTGGCAGGCGTCCGGCTACGGGGTGGATGCCAAAACGCACGTTCACGCCCCGGTCCCGCAGTAGTTTGGTCATCTCGCTGACCCCATTTTGGGCCTGGGCCACCGCCATGCCGTAACCGGGCACAATGATCACCGACTGGGCGTTGCGCAGCTCCTCACAGACATCATCGACACTGGATTCGTGCACCGTCTGGTCGCCATTCGAAGCTGCCGAACTGCTGCTGGTCTGGCCGAATCCGCCAAGGATCACGCTGATGAAAGACCTGTTCATGGCCTTGCACATGATGTAGCTGAGAATGGCACCGCTACTGCCCACCAGGGCACCCACGACAATCAGCAGATCGTTGCCCAGCATGAACCCGATGGAAGCGGCGGCCCACCCGGAATAACTGTTGAGCATGGACACCACCACCGGCATGTCGGCGCCGCCAATGGCCATGATCAGATGAATGCCCAGGACCGAGGCAATGATGGTCATCAGTATCAGGGCGCCGATGCCCAGGGCCATGCTCTCGGTGCCCAGGAACCAGGCCCCGAGGAATACGCAGACAATGATCGCTGCCAGGTTCATCAGGTGCCGGCCGGGCAGGGTCAGCGCCTTACTGTCGATTCGGCCGTCCAGCTTGCCGCAGGCCACCAGTGAGCCAGTGAAGGTAATGGCACCGATGAAAATGCCCACATATATCTCCACCAGCTTGATGGTGTGCTCGGTACCGGAGGTGGCAATCAACGGCTCGATGTAGCCTGAAAAGCCCACCAGCACCGCAGCCAAACCCACAAAGCTGTGGAGCAGGGCCACCAGCTGCGGCATCTGGGTCATTTCCACTTTGTTGGCGATGGGAATGCCAATGCCGACACCGAGCAGCACCGCAATAACAATGGCACTGATACCACCGTCGACGCTGGCCAGGGTCGCCCCCACCGCGATGATGATGCCGGCTACGCCGTAAAGATTACCTCGCCGTGCCGATTCCTGGTGGCTGAGACCACCCAGGCTGAGAATGAAACAGATACTTGCGACCACGTAGGCCACGCTCACCAGTCCTGTGCTCATATCGGACGTCTCCTACTTGCGGAACATTTTGAGCATGCGATGGGTGACCCGGAAGCCACCGCCCACGTTGATGCTGGCAATCAGCACCGCGACAAACGCCATGATGCCCACGGCAATATTTTCCGCCTGGGCCAGATGCAGAATGGCGCCGATTACGATGATGCCGCTGATGGCATTGGTGACGCTCATCAAGGGTGTATGCAGGGAAGGCGTAACGTTCCAGATCACCTGCCAGCCAATGAAGCAGGCCAGCACGAATACGGTGAAGTGTTGCAGGAAGCTCTCTGGCGCGTGGGCGCCGACTCCGTAGAGTGCCAGTGCCGTGACCACGAATAACACGCCCTTGCCGATCTGGCTGCGGCGGTCGGCCTTTTTCTTGGCGGCGGCTTTTGCTTCGGCTGACGGCTCCTCGGTGCCCGGTGCCGGTTTTGGGCTGACCGGCGATTCGGGTTTTGGAGGTGGCCAGGTGATGTCGTCCTCGTGCACTACCGTAAGGCCACGGATGACTTCGTCTTCCATGTTCACCACTGGCTGGCCGTCCTTTTCCGGTGTCAGCTCGGTGAGCAGATGCACCAGGTTAGTGGCATACAGGTCACTGGCCACCTTGGCCATCCGGCTTGGCAGATCGGTGTAGCCGATCAGGGTGACGCCATGATGATGGGCTACCTTGCCGGGCTCAGTGAGTTCGCAGTTACCACCCCGCTCGGAGGCCAGATCGACGATCACGCTGCCGGGTTTCATGGATTTCACCATGTCGGCGGTGATCAGCTTCGGTGCCGGTTTGCCGGGAATCAGGGCGGTGGTGATGATGATATCCACCTCTTCCGCCTGCTCTGCAAATAGCGCCATCTCCGCCTTGATGAACTCGTCGCTCATCTGCTTGGCGTAGCCGCCGCTGCCGCTGCCATCCTCGTTTTCAAAATCCAGCACCAGGAACTCGGCCCCCATACTCTCGACCTGTTCCTTCACCTCCAGTCGGGTATCGAAAGCCCGAACGATCGCGCCCATGCTGTTAGCGGCGCCGATCGCTGCGAGGCCCGCCACCCCGGCACCGATCACCATAATCTTAGCCGGTGGCACCTTGCCAGCAGCCGTTACCTGCCCGGTAAAGAAACGTCCGAAGTGATTCGCCGCCTCGATCACCGCCCGGTAGCCGGCAATATTCGCCATGGCGCTGAGGGCGTCCATCTTCTGGGCGCGGCTGATGCGGGGCAGGCTGTCGATGGCGAAAGACGTGATCTTTCTGGCGGCCAGCTTTTCCAGCAGCTCCGGGTTTTGCGCCGGCCATAGGTAGCTGACCAGAAACGCCCCTTCCTTCATCAAGTCTGCTTCGTGCTTGCCCAGCGCCGGGTTCTCCATGGGCGACCGGACTTTCAGGATAAAATCGGACTCTTTCCACAACATGGTGGTATCAGCGGCGATGGCCGCGCCCACTTTTTCATAGGCGGCGTCGGAGTAGTTTGCTGCCTCCCCGGCGCCACCTTCAACGATCACGTCGTAACCCAGGCCGATCAGTTTGTGAACCGAGGGTGGCGTAGCGGCCACCCGCCGCTCGTCCTTAAAGATTTCCTTTGGGATACCGATTTTCATTATTGGTTTGCCTCCGGATTTCCCGATCAATCAGATGTCTGGATACCTACATACTAGTGCAGGTTGTCAGATTCGCTCGCCTAGCTGCTCCCAAACAAGGACTCGGGCTTTCCTGATGATCCGGTGCGCGTTCGTACCTATTTGAGGATTCTTTGCATTTTGGCCTGGATGGCCAATACTTGAAGGCATGGTCTTGCCGATGGTGGCCAAGGATGCCTTCCAATGAAGCTGTTCCATTGTGGCCGGTGCGCCAACCTGCTTTATTTTGAAAACAGTCGTTGTACCAACTGCGGGGCGGACCTGGGCTTTGCTCCGGATGTTATGGATTTGCTGGCTATCGAGCCAGAAGGTAATGCCACCTGGGCGAGTGTCGCCAGTGGTGACCTCTATCGGCTGTGTGACAACTATCAGAATCAGCAAGCCTGCAATTGGCTGATCCCCAAAACCGATCCCCACACCTTCTGCGTCGCCTGCCGCCTGAATCGCACCATTCCCAATCTTAGTATCCCGAAAAACCACGATCTCTGGCTGCGTCTGGAAAAGGAGAAGCGACGCCTGGTGTATTCGGTGCTGCGGCTCAAGCTGCCTTGCGCTCCCCGCAATGAAGAACAGTTTGGACTGGCCTTCGATTTTCTGGCCGACCAGCCGGCGATGTTTGATGAGCGCTCCAAGGTAGCAACCGGCCATGCTAATGGTGTCATCACCATAAACATTGCCGAGGCGGACCCGGTGGAACGGGAACGGATGCGTAACCAAATGGCTGAGCCCTATCGCACTGTTCTGGGGCACTTCCGCCACGAGTCCGGTCACTACTACTGGGATCTGCTGGTTCGTAACAGTCCCTGGCTGGATAAAGTCAGGGCGCTTTTTGGTGACGATACCAGAGACTACCCGCAAGCCCTGGATCAGCATTACCAGTACGGCCCGCCAAGTGACTGGCAAAACCGGTACATCAGCGCCTATGCCAGCAGCCACGCTTGGGAAGACTGGGCGGAGACCTGGGCACACTACCTGCATATGGTGGATACACTGGAAACCGCCTGGCAGTTCGGGATGCGGGTGAACGCTCGCCAGAGCCCTATGTTGAGCAGCGAACCGGGCCCAGCGTTTGATCCTTACCAGGCCGATGATTTCGATGCGCTGATCAAGCACTGGTTACCCCTGACGCTTGCGCTCAACAGCCTGAACCGAAGCATGGGGCATGAAGACGCCTACCCCTTTGTGCTTCCTCCTCCGGTGGTGGAAAAGCTTCGCCTGGTACACCGAATAGTTCACGGTGGTTAATGAAAGGACATCAAATGAAGAAGAACAAATCGATTGACTGGAAAAACTATGACCCAAACGACTTCTATGATGAGCTGATCGCCGCCAAAGGGAAGCCCAGGCGCGCAGCTACGGCGATTACCGACTACCTGGGCAATCTTGACTCCGAGGAGATTCAGGCGCGCCAGCAGGCTGCCGAACTGGCGATTCTGGAGACGGGGATCAGCTTCACCATCTACAGTGAGGGCGAAAATATTGACCGGGCCTGGCCTTTTGACATCATTCCCCGGGTGATCTCGCTCCGCGAGTGGGAAACCATCGAGCAGGGACTGGCGCAGCGCCTGACGGCCCTCAACATGTTCATCAACGACATCTACAACGACCAGAACATCGTCAAGGACAAGGTGATCCCCAAGTACGTGTTCGCCAACTCCAAGAACTTCCGCGAGCAGTGCCGGGGGTTTACGCCGCCATTGGGGGTCTGGGCCCACATCTGTGGATCGGATCTCGTGCGTGACAAAGACGGCAAGGTATATGTCCTGGAGGACAACCTGCGGGTTCCCTCGGGTGTTTCCTACATGCTGGAGAACCGGCAGCTGACCAAGCGGGTGTTCCCGGAGCTGTTCGACAACACCAGCATCCTGCCGGTGGATGACTACACCAACCAGCTGTTCGACATGCTGGCATCGATTTCGCCGAGGCCCCAGGACCATCCGAAAATTGCGGTGCTCACGCCGGGCATTTTCAACTCCGCCTATTTCGAACACTCCTTCCTGGCCCAGCGTATGGGCGCAGAACTGGTGGAAGGGGCTGATCTGGTGGTTGGTGAGGATGACTGTGTCTACATGCGCACGGTCGAGGGCCTGGAACGTGTGGATGTGATCTATCGCCGCATTGATGACGATTTCCTGGACCCGGAGGAGTTCCGGGCGGATTCCACTCTGGGCGTGCCGGGCCTGATGCGGGCCTGGCGCAATGGCAAGGTTGGCCTGGCCAATGCACCCGGTGCCGGCGTGGCCGACGACAAGGTCATCTACGCCTTTGTGCCGGACATGATCCGCTACTACCTGGATGAGGAGCCGATCATCCCGAACGTGCCCACCTATATGTGTGTGAACAAGCAGGACCAGGAGTATGTCCTCGAACACCTCGATGAGCTGGTGGTGAAACCGGCGAACGAATCCGGGGGCTACGGGATGCTGGTTGGGCCCCATTCCACCAAGAAGCAGCGCACCGAGTTTGCCCGGCTGATCAAGAAGAACCCGCGCAACTACATCGCCCAGCCCACTTTGAGCCTGTCGGTGGCGCCGACCCTTTGCGACGAGGGCCTGGCGCCAAGGCATCTGGATCTGAGGCCCTTCGTGCTGCAGGGCGTACGAACCTACGTAACCGCTGGAGGGCTTACACGAGTGGCGATGCGCAAAGGCTCCCTGGTGGTGAACTCTTCCCAGGGCGGTGGAAGCAAGGATACCTGGATCGTGGACGAGGAGAACTGATGTGCTGTCACGTGTAGCGGAACGACTGTACTGGATGGCCAGATACCTTGAGCGGGCCGAGAACAACGCCCGGATGATCATGGCCTTCAATTCCCTGGCGCTGGATATGCCGAGAGAAACCCAACTGTCCTGGAAGAGTCTGGTAGCGGTTACCGGAATGGAAGCCCTGTTCGATCAGCACCACCAGAAGGCCGATGAGCGCAATTGTGTGAAGTTCCTGATGGCCGATGGTTACAACCCGAGTTCCATAGCCTCCTGCATCAAAGCGGCCCGGGAGAATGTTCGCACGACTCGGGACCAGATTCCGACCGATGCCTGGGAGGTGATCAACGAGCTTTACCGGTACATTCTGGAACACATAGACCAGGGGGTTGGCAAGCGCGCGCGATACGAGTTCCTGAACGAAATCGTGGGGCGCTGCCAGATGCTCAATGGCTTGCTTGCCGGCTGTATGAGTCACGACGAGGGGTATGACTTCATCCGGGTCGGGCGCAACCTGGAGCGGGCTGACATGGCCACCCGGCAGATTGAAGTGGGTGCCCTGCAGTTCCTGGATGGCTGGGATGGCACCGAAACCTACGGCGGGCTGCTGTGGACCAGCGTGCTGCGTTATCAGAGTGCCTTCCAGATGTACCGTCACAATGTTCGACGCAAGGTTAGCGGACCCCAGGTCATTCGCTTTCTGCTGCAGAACGAGCCGTTTCCGCGATCGGTGCTGCACAGCCTCAACGAGGTGGCCAGTGCCCTCGGTCGTTTGCCAAGGAACGAGATTCCGTTACGCACGGCATTACAGGCGGTACGTCACACCCGGGAAGGAGACGTGGATGCGCTTATTCGTAAGGATGAGGGGATCCTGTTCCTGGAAAACCTGCAGTTGGAGATCGGTGAGCTTCACGATGACATTGCAGAGACCTGGTTTCCTGTCTACGAGACAGCCTGAAACTCCCAAACATATTCGCCTGCGAGATAGGTTTCATGTCGATTCACGTTGCCCTGAGTCATACCACGCACTATCGCTACGAGCGCCCGGTTACCCTGGGGCCGCAGATCGTTCGCTTGCGACCGTGTCCGCATGCGAGAACCCGCATTCTCAGCTACTCGCTGAAGGTTGAGCCGGAAGGTCACTTCTTGAACTGGCAGCAAGATCCGCAGGCTAATTATCTGGCCCGTCTGGTATTTCCTGAGAAAACCGATGAACTGAAGATCACGGTAGACCTGGTTGCCGAGATGGCCGTGATCAACCCGTTTGATTTCTTTCTGGAACCCCGGGCGGAGACCATTCCTTTCGACTACGAGGAATGGCAGACGGCAGAGCTGGCACCATACTTACAGAAACTGCCGGAGACACCGGACTTCCGTAAGTGGATGGCCACCATAGACCGCAAGGAAACCCCTAGTGTGGATTTCCTGGTGGGTGTGAACCAACGTGTTGCTGATCGAATTGACTATCTGATTCGGATGGAGCCGGGTGTCCAGACGCCGGAGGAAACCCTGAAAAAAGGTTCTGGATCCTGTCGGGATTCCACCTGGCTGCTGGTTCAGACACTCCGGCACCTGGGGCTTGCGGCGCGGTTCGTGTCCGGTTACCTGATTCAGCTCAAGGCGGATCAGAAAGCACTGGACGGCCCCTCCGGGGCCGAGGAAGACTTCACCGACCTGCATGCCTGGTGCGAGGTCTACCTGCCCGGCGCGGGTTGGGTGGGGCTGGACCCTACCTCCGGCTTGTTTGCCGGGGAGGGGCATATTCCCCTGGCTTGCAGCCCCGATCCGTCCTCCGCCGCGCCCATTACTGGCATGGTGGAGGATTGTGAGGTTGAGTTCGAGCACCAGATGAGCGTCCAGCGCATTTGGGAAGCGCCGCGGGTAACCAAACCCTACACCGAGGACCAGTGGCAGCGCATTGTTGGGCTAGGTCATGATGTCGACAAGCGCCTTACTGAGCTCGATGTGCGCCTGACCCAGGGCGGCGAACCCACCTTTGTGGCGAATCATGACCGGGACGAGCCGGAGTGGAACACCGAGGCCATGGGCCCCACCAAGCGCAAAAAAGCCATCGAACTCTACCACCGGATGCGGGACCGCTATAGTGCTGGCGGGCTGGTACACTTCGGCCAAGGCAAGTGGTACCCGGGCGAACCGCTGCCCAGATGGTCTCTGAATTGTTTCTGGCGCAAGGATGGAGAACAGATCTGGCAGGATGAACGTTGGCTGGCGGACGAACGCACCGACAGCGGCGCCACCGCAGAAGCGGCCGAGCGCTTTATACAGAACCTGACCCGGGAGCTGGGCCTGGATGCCGAACAGGTGTTCCCGGCTTTTGAGGATGCCTTCTATTATCTCTGGCGCGAGCGGCGCCTGCCGGTCAACGTCGATCCCTTCGACTCCCGTCTGGAAAACGCACTGGAGCGGAAACAGCTCCAGCAGATTTTCAGTCGCGGCCTGGATAAGCCGGTGGGCTACGTGTTGCCCCTGCGGGTCTCCGAAAAGGAACAGACGTGGGAGACGGGCCCCTGGTTCCTGCGCAGTGAGCGCTGTTACCTGGTGCCGGGCGGCTCCCCAATGGGCCACCGTTTGCCGCTGGACAGCCAGCCTTGGGTGGCGGAGGCGGATTACCCCTGGATCCACCCTCAGGATCCGTTCGCGCCCCGGGGCCCGTTGGCAAAAAACGAGGAGATCCGCCAGTGGAACAGCCGCGGACAGCGTGTAGAGCCAGGGTCGGAGCAGGAGGCCATTGAACAGAAGACGCCTGAGCAAGGGAAGTCCTCCCCGGAGGTGGTCCGCACTGCCCTGTGCGTGGAGCCCCGGGAGGGCATACTGCGGGTTTTCATGCCGCCGCTGGCTGAGCTCGAGCCCTACCTGGCGCTGGTGGCGGCCATCGAGAAAACCGCCGCCGGGCTGGAGCAGCCGGTGTTGCTGGAAGGCTACGAGCCGCCCTCGGACCCACGACTGAACCACTTCCGGATTACCCCGGACCCTGGTGTAATCGAGGTCAATGTGCAGCCGGTGACCACTTGGGATGAACTGGTCGAGCAGTCCGAGACGCTTTACGCAGACGCCTACGAGTGCCGTCTGACTTCCGAGAAATTCATGATGGACGGCCGTCATACCGGCACCGGTGGCGGCAACCATTTTGTGTTGGGGTCGCAGAAGGCCGAGGATTCCCCGTTCCTGCGGCGTCCGGATCTGCTGCGCAGCCTGATCAGCTACTGGCATAACCATCCCAGTCTGTCTTACCTGTTCTCCGGCCTCTTTATAGGCCCCAGTTCCCAGGCCCCCAGGATTGACGAGGCCCGTAACGACCATGTGTTCGAGATGGAGCTGGCTTTCAGGGAGATGGAGCGACTGTGTCCGGTCGGCAAAAAGGTCGCTCCGTGGGTGGTAGACCGCCTGCTCCGCGACCTGCTCACGGATGTGACCGGCAATACCCATCGGGCCGAGTTCTGTATCGACAAGCTGTATTCGCCGGATGGCCCTGGCGGGCGCCATGGCCTTCTGGAACTGCGGGCCTTCGAGATGCCACCCCACGCCCGCATGAGCCTGACCCAGCAGCTGCTGTTGCGGGCGCTGGTGGCCCGATTCTGGGAGCAACCCTATAAACCAAATGGGCTGGTGCGCTGGGGCACCGAGCTCCACGACCGGTTCCTGTTGCCGCACTATGTCTGGCAGGATTTCGAAGATGTCATCGACGACATGAAGGCGCAGGGGTACCCGCTGGAGAGTGACTGGTTCGCGCCCCATTTCGAGTTCCGGTTCCCCCGGATCGGCGACTACAAGGTCAAAGGGATCACCCTTGAGCTGCGCTCGGCCTTGGAGCCCTGGCACGTGACCGGTGAGCACGGGGCAATTGGCGGCACGGCCCGCTACGTGGACTCTTCCTTGGAGCGTTTGCAGGTAAAAGTACGTGGTGCGGCCCCGGATCGTTACCAGATAACCTGCAATGAGGTGCCGCTGCCGCTTCAGCCAACCGGTATGGTGGGTGAATCCGTTGCCGGGGTGCGCTACAGGGCCTGGCAGCCGTCGTTGTGCATGCACCCGACCATTGGTGTGGACGGGCCGCTGGTGTTCGACATCGTAGACACCTGGAACGAACGAAGTCTGGGTGGGTGTGAATACCACGTGACCCACCCTGGTGGCCGCAATTTCGAGACTCTGCCGGTGAATTCGTTCGAGGCTGAAGGTCGCCGTATGGCGCGCTTCTTCCGAATGGGGCACAGCTCCGGCAAGCAACCCCTGCGGCCGGTTCCGGAGCACCGGGAATTCCCATTTACCCTGGATCTGCGATATCACCAATAAGATGCCTGGACGCGTAGTATGAGGCTGGCTCCGGAGCGTATAAAGCGGCTATGCTTCCAGCTCACTGACAAACGGAGCCTGAATTCAAGGTGGCGAAACAGCGCGCAGTAACGGACATCCTCCGCCAGTACCATCCGGTACCGGATCGGTTTGATGAACTTGGTTCCATGGGTTCCGGGCCGCAGGCTCATTGGCGGCCATTGTTACAGCAGCTGAACCTGGAGTCAGTCGACAGTCTCAACATCCGGGCTCAGGCGGTTTCCAATGCCATTGCCGAAGATGGCGTAACCTATAACGTCTACGAAGATCCCCGTGGCGATACCAGGCCCTGGGAAGTGGATCTGCTGCCACTGGTCCTGGGCGCCGATGAGTGGCAATGGCTGTCGAAAGCTGTGGCCCAGCGTGCGGAGCTCCTGGACAGCGTTCTGGCCGACCTTTACGGCGAGCAATCGCTGCTGAAGGAAGGCCTCTTGCCGCCGGCCCTGGTCTATGGTCAGGCCGGTTTCCAGTGGCCCTGTCAGGGCATTCAACCCGCCGGAGGTCGTTTCCTGCATTTATACGCCGTGGATCTGGCCCGGGCGCCGGACGGCGGTTGGTGGGTGATGGCGGACCGAACCCAGGCGCCCTCGGGTGCGGGCTACGCCCTGCAGAACCGCCTGGTGATTTCCCGCGCTTTCCCGGCGCCCTTCCACAACCTACCGGTGACCAACCTTTCGGAATTCTTCCAGGGTTTCCAGAACAGCCTGGTGGGTATGTCGCCAGCCGGAACCGAGACGCCGCTATGCGTCCTGTTGACCCCTGGCCGTTTCAACGAAACCTATTTCGAGCATGTGTTTCTGGCCCGTTACCTGGGCTTGCCCCTGGTTGAAGGCCAGGACCTGACCGTGCGTGATGACACGGTGTACCTCAAGACCCTTCAGGGTCTGCGGCGGGTGCATGCCATTTACCGCCGGCTGGACGATGGCTTCTGTGACCCACTGGAGCTTCGCGCCGATTCGGTGCTCGGTATTCCAGGGCTGCTGGGAGCGGTGCGGGCAGGCAAGGTGTTGATGGCGAATGCGTTGGGCTCCGGTGTGTTGGAAAGTGCCGCGCTGTTTGGTTTCCTGCCGGAGATCTCGAAGAAACTGCTGGGTGCGTCGTTGGAGATGCCATCGGTGGCGTCTTGGTGGTGTGGTGAGAAACCTGCCCTGGATTATGTGATCGAACACCTGGACGAACTGGTGATCAAGCCCGCTTTTGCAAGTATGCGAATGGAGCCGGTGTTCGGCTATCAGGTGAAGGGCGCGGAGCGGGATGCACTGATCAAGAAGATGCATGCCCATCCCCATGCCTTTGTGGGGCAGGAGCTGGTCCACCTTTCACAGGCGCCGGTCTGGAAGGGCGACCAGGACCAGCCGCTCGCCACCCGCTCTATTGGTCTCAGGTTATTTGCCGCCGCCACGCCCTCCGGCTGGCGGGTCATGCCCGGTGGGCTGACCCGGGTGGCCATGGACGAGGGTGTGGAAGTCATCTCCATGCAAAGGGGGGGGCTGTCTAAGGATACCTGGGTGGAAGCACGCTTCACGGGGCCCTCCAAATCACTGATCAAAAAACGGTTGCAGGTGTCTGACCTGCTGGACGGCGAGCGGGACACGCCCTCGCGGGTTGGTGAAAACCTGTTCTGGATGGGCCGCCATTCGGAGCGGGCAGAGGGTACCGCCCGGTTATTGCGGGCGGCGTTCAACAGGCTGTCGGGCCACGACCAGGCCAGTGAGGAAGCACTGCTCGGGCTGCAGCAGGCGGCCGAGCAGTTCGGGACGCTGCCGGAACCCGAGGAGGACGCGGTGCCGGAGCCGCTGCCCGACCTGTTGCTCAGAGCGGTCAGTGATGCCAAGTCTCCGGGTTCCATTGCGTCTATTCATCAGGCACTGTTGTTCAACGCCAGCCAGGTGCGGGACAGGCTGTCTTCGGACAACTGGCACACGCTCAATCGGGTAGGCAAGCCATTGAGCCCTGCGCCAACCACCCCGGACCAGTCGATCCGGGCGTTGAATCTGGTGTTGCTGGACTGCATCTCCCTGGCCGGCTTTGCCATGGACGACATCACCCGCGATTGCAGCTGGGTGTTCCTGGTGATTGGCCGGCGCCTGGAGCGGCTGGCCAACCTCTGTACGCTCATCTGCGTGCCGTTGTTCAGCGACCGGTTCAGCCGCAACGCAATGCTCGATTGGCTGCTGGAAGTGGCTAACTCGGAAGTGACCTATCGGACCCGGTATCGACGGACACCGGAGCTCCTGGGCGTGCTTCATACCCTCGTGATCGACGGGAGTAACCCCCATTCCATCATGTTCCAGCTTCGCCAGTTGCAGAAGGATCTGCCGGAGATGGGGCGGAAAACCGGGCAACTGTTTCCTCCAGATCTGAACGAATCGCTGCAGCGGGTTCAGGCGTTGGATTTACACCCTTTCGAGCGCAAGCGCCCGGACAAAGCGTGCGATAGCCTGGCAGAGCTATTGTGTGACATCCGGTCTGAGGCCTATCGTGTATCGGATGAGATCCAGCGGCAGTATTTCATTCACACCCGGTATTCCGACCAGCGTGTGAAACCGGATTGAGGCGTTCGTCATGACATTTGTCCGTTACCATGTGCGTCATGAGACCCTGTACCAGTACGATCAGCTGGTGGGGGAGTCCCACCATTTGCTGAGGCTTACGCCGCGGGCTCTGCCATGGCAAAAGAACCTTGAGCATCATCTGGCGATCTCTCCAGAGCCGTCGGCAAGGCGTTCTTTCCTTGATTGCTTTGGCAACCGGATTACCAAGATTCATTTCAACGCCGATCATGAGTACCTGGAGATCATCAGCGAATTCTGGGTGGAGCTGCGCGACCGGCCCCAACCCTCGGCATCCGCTGCAAAAATGCCGTGGGAGATCGCGCGTGACAACCTGCGATACCGGGCAGATAGAAAGTTCCCGCCGGACCACCTGCAGGCCACCGCCTTCCGGTTTGTCTCCACCAATGTGCCGATAGATTCGCAATACGCTGCCTATGCCCGAGAGGCCTTCCTACCGGGACGACCTCTGGTGGAGGCGGCGGATGCCCTGATGCGGATGATTCATCGCGACTTCAAGTTTGATGCGACGGCGACGGAAACCTTCACCCCGGTGGAACAGGCGTTCAAGGCCCGTCGCGGGGTCTGCCAGGATTTCTCCCACATCATGATTGCCTGCCTGCGCTCGATTGGCCTGGCCGCCCGTTACATGAGCGGTTATATCCTGACGCATCCGCCGGAGGGCAAGGAGCGGCTGGTTGGCGCGGATGCCACCCATGCCTGGGTGGCCGTATTCGTGCCGGATTTCGGCTGGTTGGAGCTGGACCCAACTAATGCTTTGCGGCCGGATCTGGAACACATCACCCTCGGTTGGGGCCGGGACTTCTCTGATACCACACCGATGCGCGGCGTGCTGCTGGGCGGTGGTGATCATGAGCCGGAGATTGCCGTGACCGTTGTCCCGGAAGAGGAATTTGCATCGCTATACTCGGATGGCGAAACCTACCTGGAAGAAATCTCCCCCTGAGCGGGGAGGCCTTGTTCCGGCGTGAGGCTCGTTACGTCAGAGGTTCTTCTCCAACCCTCTTTTGGCCAGTCGCTCCAACGCCAGCAACGTATCGGTATAACGGGCAAACCGCTCCAGATACTCCGGCGACAACGTCTGCATTTCCGCAAGCGCCCGGCTAACCAGCCGGTGTGCGTTCATCGGCCCCGCCTCTTTCGGGGTGCTCTCAATCGCATGGCGGATGCGCTCCTGAAGGGCCTGAGTGCCCTGATCCGCTCTTGCTCTGATCATCGCCTTGAGCGGTTTTGGGCTGTTGGAGCTTGATGCCGTGCGCGTTTGCTCCAGCTCTGAAGTCTCTCCAAACACCCTTTGTTCCAACGTTGATCTCGGGGCTTCGGCCGGTGTCTCTGTAGTTTGGTTCAGTCTGTCCAGCAGGGATGAAATGGGGGATGGCTCAGGGGCAGCGGGTGCCTGCCTGGGCTGCTCGGCACCCTCTAACCTGGCCTGATAATCGGAAATGGCCTGCTCTAGCTTCCGCCAGTGACCGCCCTGCTGGAGTCCGTTCGCGCGCAGGCGCTGTTCGAAGGACTCCAGATAACGAAAGCGGACAGGGTCAAAGCGGTCTGCGCCTTGCTGCCTCAGGTTATCAAGCAATGAAGGGCTGGTGGCTTGGTTCATCATCCGTTGCCTGACCCGGTTTCGGGATCCGTGGCCGCCGAAGGTGCCCGGGGCACGGTACTGATTTCCACCCGCCGGTTCTGAGCTCTTGATTCGGCATCCGTGTTGGGTACGGCCGGGTGGTGCGGGCCGAAGGCGGCGGCGAAGACGCGGTCGTTGGGCAGGCCCAGTTCTGTTAACGAGCGGGTGACGGTGAGCGCCCGCTGGGCTGACAGGCCCCAGTTATCCTGGTAACGGTTGCCGGGGTGCATGGGCAGGTCGTCGGTAAAACCGCTCACCATCAGCAGTTCGTCGTGCTGCTCCAGGTAGGTTTGCAGAGGGCGAATCAGTGATTCCAGAATCTCCTCACCTTCGGCCTGCAACTGGTCCGAGTTCAGCTCAAACAGCACGTTGCCGCTGATGCCGATGCGACCATCCCGGAAAGTGACCAGGCCCTTGGTGAGCGGGTCTTCCAGGGCCTGTTCCAGGGCAATTCGACGCTGCTCTTCCGCTTCCCGCTTCTCGATTTCCTGGGCCAACGACTGGCTGAGTTCCAGTTGAATGCCGATTACCCACACCAGGATCAGCGCCAGAATGCCCACCAGCGCCGCCATCAGGTCTGAGAAAATGGCCCAGACCGGTGCCGATTGCTGTTCGCCGCCTTCCAGCTGTTCCATCAGCCCGCCTCGCTGGGTTCGGCCCGGCGCAGTGCTGCGGCGGCATCCATCACATCTTTCTGGGTGCTGACGCTCAGGTCAATCACTTCCCGTGCCTGGGCCACGTAGTAGGCCAGTTGCTCATCGTGGCGGGTGCCGGCGTTATCCAGCGCTTTCTGGATATCCGCCAGGCTGGCGACAACCTGCTGGTTGGACTGGCTGAACAGCTCAATGGCCTGCGCGAACGCATCGCTCAGGGCGCCAACTTCCTGGCTGCTGCCGGTAATGTCGTCGCCCAGTTTGCCCAACTGCTGGCTTTGTTCCTGAATCAGAGTGTTGAATCGCTCGCTGATGCCGGTCAGGGTCTCGCCGGCGCCACTGATCAGCGACGCCACCGCGTCCCGTTGGCTGTCGGCGGTGCTGCGCTGGTTTTCCAGCAGGCTGTCCAGTTGTTGGACCAGCCGCTGACGTTCTTCCAGCAGCTCGTTTTCCCGCTCGCTGTTGCGGGCGATTTCCGACTGCAGCTGGCGGATCACCTCTGCGGCTGCCTTTGGGGTTTCGGAGGCGGTTTCGATCAGGCGGGTCATGGGGGCTTCCAGCGCGGTGCCCAGCTCTGCCAGGTGTTTGGTCACCGTCGCTTCAAGGCTCTCCATGCGTGCCGCAGAGGCGTCGGCGCGCCCGGCCTCCTGCTCCCTGAGTTCGGATAGCTGCTGGCCAATGGTGGTGACCAGTTGCTCAAGGCCGGCTTTCTGGTTTGTCACCAGCTCTGCGGTGTTACGACTGAAATGTTGCTGGTATTCCGCCAGATTTTGCTGCCAGCGATCGCCAGCCTCACTGGTGGTTTTTTGAAAACCGGCGGTCAGTTCAGCCAGTTGCTAGCGGGCATCATCCGCCCAGCTCTTTTGCAGGGACCGGGCATTGCTCTGAAGCTGCTCCATGGCACTGATGACAATAGGCTCAACCCGCTCTGCTGCCTGCTTTGCGCTGTCATCCAGCGCCGTTTTCAGGGATTGGGCGACGGAATCGGCCAGGGTCTGGTAGTGGCTGCCAACGGTACTGTGGAATTCCTGCTGGTTGCGGGTCAGGGACTGTTCCAGTTGTTGGCCCAGCTGTTCCATGCGCGTGGTCATACGTTCCATGGCCGAGGCCATCTGCGGTAAGGCTTGTGCCTGGGTTTCCAGAGCCTGGAACGCCTGCTGGCGTTGATGATCGGCAGACAGGTGGTGCAGTTTCTCCCGCAGAGCAGTATCCAGCGTGCGGGATGCCTGTGCCCGGTCCCGGCGGCTCAGTGTCGACGCCAATCCCAGCATGGCGGAGGCGGCCACACCGGCAATGGAGGTGCCAAAGGCCAGGCTCAACCCGGCGATGGGGGCGGCCAGCGCACTGCGGATGGCGCTGAGCTCGGTGCTGTTATCCAGGGCCGAGGCGGCACCGCCCAGGGTCACGATCATGCCGGCAAAAGTGCCCAGCAGGCCCAGCATTACCAGCAGGCCGGTCAGGTAGGGGGTGATCTGCGGCCCGGGCAGGGTAGCGGCGTGGCCTTCGATGCGACGTTGAGCAGGGTATTGAAGCGGCTGGGGCAAAGTGTTCAACCAACGGGGAACCTGGTCCTGGCTTTCCGGCAACTGGCCGACTTGCGCGGCCAACTGCCGGGTTTGCCGGCGAAAATTCACCAGCTCGCCAAAACCCAGGCAATACACCGCGCCAATCAGACCGGTGAACGCCAGGGCCAGCAGGTCAGAACCAATAAAGCCTGCGCCAATCCAGCTCACGACAGCAATGCCGATGGCGAACGCCAGGGTAAAGAACAGTTTACTCATGGGGTGTTATTAACCTCATTGTGGCAGGCTTCAAGCAAGCCCAGCACCGGTTCCAGCCGAACGTCCAGTTCAGCGAGTAACAAGGCCTGCGCTTCCTCGCAGTAACGGTGGAACCAGTCGTGGGGTGCCTGGCCTGATGTTTGGGGTTGTTCATCGGACGCCTGTAAGGCCCGGAATCGTTGCTCCAGTACCTGAGATGCCGTGGAAAAACACTGGCCGGTGTAGCCGGCCATGGTGTGATCGAACACCGCGTCCAGCTCAGCCAGGCGGGCCAGGGTCTGGCCCTGATCTTTCATGGATTTGCGCACTTTATCCCTGAGCTGGCGGCTATTGGCCGCGATCTTGCGCTGTAATGCCAGCCAGGCATTTAACACCGGCTCACATTCCGGCTCGCCTTCAAATTCAAGTTCATCGGCCCAGGTGTGAACGCGGCGGACCAGTGCCCTGCGGGTAGCAGCCAGCTCGTCGGTCAGCTTATCCACCACTGCACCTTGCGCCGCGCCCGGCTGCCGGGCGCGGTAGGCCGTGGCGGCGTCCAGGGTCATGGTGTCGCCCAGGCCAAACAGCCGGCTCAGGCGCTCTGCAAAACAGGGCAGGGCGTCAGTAGTCGCAGGTGCGCCCAGATGGGCCAGCTGTGCGAGCAGTTTGGATGGGTGGCCTGTTTGCGCCTGAGGCTGATTCGGCATCCGTTCGGTGTCTCACTCCGTGATCAGATCGGACTAACGTCAAAGCGCGTTATTCTACTGGCTAAGGGGAGTGAATGATAATGACTGTGTGGTGAGAAAAACTCAGTTCAGGCCATAACGCCGGGGCCGCTCAAACCGATAGAAGCCCTCCTCCTCTTCCCGCGCAATGGTGGGCGCTGCAATGCCAAAATGTTCTTCCCGCAGGTGGTTGAGTGCCGATTCCAGTTCTTCACCGGCCAGACGTTGGGAAAGCGTCTGCCGTTTCGCCATGTAGGCGTTTCCGTTCTGCCATTTTTCGTCCCGAAGCTGGTCCTGTTTTGCCATTCGCTCCAACGCGGCCTCTGGATAGCCGAATTGCCGGCGCAGATCGGTAATGGTTTGCTGCCGCTGATCCGGTGGTAACTGGTGTAAATGGCTTTGCACGCTGTCCAGACTGAACAATGCATGGCCCAGCGCACCGGAGCCGGCGAATTGTCGGGTCATGTCGCTACCGTAGATTTCCTCGGCACGGGTGTGCAGTTGGTGGGCAAGTTCGGTTAACTGGAGTTCCCCGGATTCCTCCAGATTGGAGACTGCCTGCTGGAACCGCTGGGATTTTTCTTCCAGAAACGAGGCTTCTTCTCCCCAGATCTGGCTCGCCAGCGCACCAAACAATGCTTCGCGTTGCTGCCAGAGTTCAGTGTCGCGCTGCAGCGGCTGCAATGCCTGTAACCGAAGCTCGTTGTCATCCAGCCATTCGTGATAACGGTCCAGGTTTGCCATCAGCGTCAGAATCTGAGCGGCGGTATCGGGAAAAGCTGTCTCAACGGCATCGCGGAATAGCGCAGCGCCATGGCGGGTGTCGGCTTCAATCAACCCCCGCCGCTCGTTATATAGCCGGGCCTGTGTTGCCGGCTGATGGATGCTTTCGCCATAGATTTCCAGGTACTTCACCGCCAGTTCCAATACCTGATCCGGAGCCTGTCGGCTGGTTTCGCCGGGCGCGGATACGGCCTGTGTTTGCTTAGCCTCGAGGGCGCTGGCGCGCTTTTGGGCGTCGGACTTGCCCGCTTCCTGGGTAATATACATCCCGCCGGCCATGGTCAGCCCTGTAAACGCCGCGAGTACAATCCAGCTTTGAGCTCTCATGGTGTTCCTCAGGTTGTCGGGCGGCCCCGGTAAGAGGCCGCCCAGTGGTTGCGGGGCTTAGAGTAGCGGCTGCAGTTTCGGCCAGATCAGATCGGCGATTTTCTTCGAGCCGCTGTCGGCTGGGTGAATACCATCAAAGATGATGTCGCTGTCGTTAATCACGCTTCGCGGATCAACAAAGGTGCAGTCAAGCACCGAGTTTCGGCAGGCTCGTGCCAGAGTGGCGTTGCCGTAGTCGACCGCCTCCTTCATATCTTTAAGGCGAAACAGCCCGTTCTTGGTGTAGTAGTAACCCAGAAGAACGCCATTTTGTACTCCGGCTTGGGCCACTTCATTCAGAAAATCCACGCCTTCCACGTAGATGTCATCGATAAAGTCCCGGCATTGCTTGCTCAGTCGGCCAAAACGCCACCATGGGGTTTTGCAGTTATTGGAATTCAGCGCGATGGCCGGAATCAGGATATCGTTACCACCAGCATCGCCCACCATCGTCTTGATGTCCGGGTTGTCGGCTACGGCTTGCCGGAACTGATTGGGGATAGACGGGGCGATCAGCTCGCCGGACAACTGGGCGCCAGACACGGTGTAGCGCCGGAAGGTCTCACCGGCCTTGGCTTCCAGTTGGTTCTGGATCTCGCCAGACAACGCAAAGATGGAATCACCAACAAAGACAACCTGATTGTTGTCGGCATCGGTCACCTTGTCGTTACTCAACAGGTAACCCAGTTCGCTACATCCGGTGAACAGGGCTGCCATTAACAGGGCGGCCAGGGCTTTGGTCAGGCTGGCGTTAACAGCAGCCGGCAGGTACATCGGTTTTTTGTGATTGTTGTTCATAGTGCAACTCCGTTTGTAAGGGATAGATACTCCAAATACTGGGACTGCAGCATGAATAGTGGTCTGAAAGCCTGGGGTTTTGAAATGCTGTGGCTGGTTAAAAATTGTCCTAATCGGCCAGTGTCCGGTAGTTGTGAGCGGTGTCACGAAAGCTGGGCGGAGCGCGACAATATTGGCTTTGACCCAACGCAATTCCTGAACACGCCCGCCTTGTATTTTCCGCGCCAGCGTCAACTATTAAGTATCAGAGCATTACCTTTGATCAGACGTGAGGAGTTCCATGGACTTCAAAGACTATTACGCCGCCCTGGGGGTGAGTGAGTCTGCCTCACCCGAGGACATCAAAAAGGCCTATCGCAAGCTGGCGCGAAAGTACCACCCGGATGTCAGCAAGGAAGAGAATGCCAGCGACAAATTCAAGGAAGTCGGGGAAGCCTACGAAGTTCTGAAAGACCCTGAAAAACGCGCCGAGTACGATCAACTGCGCAAGTACGGCGCCCGTGCTGACGGCTCGTTCCAACCGCCTCCAGGCTGGCAGAGTTCTTCAGGCTTTGGTGGTGGCGGCTATACCGAAGCCGACGCCCGGCAGTTCAGTGATTTTTTTGAAGAGATCTTTGGCGGTGGCCGTGCTGGCGGGTTTTCCGGTGCAGGTTACAGCGGTGGTTTCCGCCAGGCCCGTTCCATGCGTGGTGAAGATGTGCATGCCCGCCTGGCGCTGTTCCTTGAGGAAGCGTTTAATGGCTGTGAAAAACAGGTGTCGTTCACGGTACATGAGCCGGATGACCACGGCCGGCTCATCGCACGCAGGAAGACCCTTAACGTCAAAATACCGGCCGGCATGCGCGAGGGTCAGCATATCCGCCTGAAAGGGCAGGGGGCACCGGGCCTGGGTGGGGGCGCGAACGGAGACCTGTTTATTGAAGTGGAGCTTGCCCCGCATCCCCACTTTGTTGTGGAAGGCGCGGATATACTGGTAACACTGCCGGTGTCGCCCTGGGAAGCCGCGTTGGGCGCCACGGTCACCGCGCCCACGGTCGGCGGCAAGGTGAAGGTGAAGGTGCCGAAGGGTTCCACCAGTGGCCGTAAGTTACGGCTGAAAGGCAAAGGCTTTCCGGGCAAGCATCCGGGTGACCAGATTGTGGTCTTGCAGGTGGTCATGCCTGAAAAGCATACACAGGAGGCCGAAGCGCTTTATGAGAAACTGGCCGAACTGGAAAAGAACTTTAATCCACGCAGCAAGTTGCACGTGTGAGCGGGGTGGGTATGACACGCAAAGACCAGATCCTGACTGTAGAAGTGGCCGACGACAACGGCAATACCTTCACCCTGCGTGAAGTATGTGAACGGGGAGACTGCCACGCTGAGTTTGTCATCAAACTGGTCAACTACGGCATCATAAGCCCGGTAGAGGACATTACCGAGGCTCGCGAGTGGCAGTTTGATATGGAGGCCCTGGCCCGTTTGCAGAAAGCCTTAAGGCTGCAACGAGACCTGAAACTCAACCTGCCCGGCCTGGCAGTCTCACTTGATCTGATTGATGAGGTCAACGACATGCGCAGGGAAGTGGCTCGCCTCAATCAGCAGATCAGGCAGTTGCTGGGAGATTGACTCCGGGGGCAGCTCAGTTTGGGCGCTGCCCGCCCTTCACTGCTTGCCTTGCTCCAGGCGTTGTATTTCGGCGTACAGCTTCTCTGCCTCCTCCATCAACGTGCCGTGGCTGCGCAAATCGCCGTTGCGTTGAGCGTGCAGCGCCTTGGCCAGTTTGTCCTCATACGCCTTTTGTAGTTTCTTCTTTGGATCGCCTTTCAAAAATCCCAACATAAGGTTTTTCCGGTTGCCCTGTTTGTCTTTGGGTATACGGTCCCATTCTTACAGAGTTCACAAATATTTCATCAACGCTTCTGGACAAAACTAAAATATGGGATTAAATTCCCAATTAATAATTGGGAAAAATATCCCAATTTAGGTGGCCGGAATTGGCCAGCAACGGATTGATGACATGCCTGGAGAAGAATCATGAAACGCAATGGGCTGACTACAGCAGTGAGAATGGTGATTGCCGGCGCTCTGGCCGGAACTTTGGCAGCATGTGGCGGAGGAGGCTCCGGTGACGGCAGCGCCGTGAACGCCAGCAGCCAGGGCACCAGCGTTGGTGCGGTTACCGGGTTTGGCAGTGTGTACGTGAATGGCACGCGCTTTCAGACCAGTGGCAGCGTGAGTAGTGACGACGGGATCGAAAGGGAGGATCAACTCCACAAAGGTATGATTTTGAAGGTCAAAGGCAGCTGGGACGGCCGCGGAGCAGGCCGGGCTGATGACGTCTCCTACGATGACACCCTGCGTGGCCCACTGACCAGCATGAACTGGGATGACATAGAGAAAACTGGCCAGCTGCAGTTGCTGAACCAGACCGTGCGGTTGGATCGTCAAACTGTCTTCCGCGGCGCGACACCGTTGGAACTGGCGGGCAATCCCGGGGCATACAACGTGCGCATCAGCGGATGGCGTATGGAGAACGGTGATTTTCGCGCGAGCTACGTAGGCGCCCGCAGCGCAGGCTCGCGCTTCGACGACTTCAACGACGTTGAAATTGAGGGCCTTGTGGCCAATCTGGATACCAGTGCCAGAACCTTTGAGATCAACGGGTTGCAGATCGATTATAACTCGGCAACCGGGGATGATGATTTTGATCTGGACGATCTCCGCAATGGGTTGGCGGTGGAAGTGGAAGGCTACCTGGAAGACGGCATTCTGATCGCCAGGGAGATCGAGGATGAAGACGATCTGTTTGATGACGACGATGACGTAGAAATTTCGGGTGAAATCTACGACTTCGATGCCTCCGGCCGAAGCTTCAGGATCAACGGCGTACAAGTTCAGTACAACCGTGGCACCGAGTTCGACGACGTCCGCGAAAGCAGTTTGCAGAACGGCCTGTTTGTGAAAGTCGAAGGCGACTTCCGCAATGGCGTATTGATCGCGGAAGAAATCGAAGGCCGCGATGGCGATGTTGAACTCGATGGCCGGCTGGAGCAGATCGATCCCAGCAACGAAGTGCTGATCGTCAGCGGCATCCGGGTTCAGCTGACGCCGGGAACCTTAATCGATGACGACGATGACGACGACCGTCGAAGCCGCGTAGAGGACATCAACGGTTTCCGTGTTGGCGATTATCTGGAGATCGAGGGCCGCCAGCGCAGTGAGAATGGCGGTTACCTGGAAGCCTTCACCATTGAACGGGAAGATGACGACGATGATGATGACTACGAGCTGGAAGCGCGGATCGATGCACTCAGCAGCACGTCGGTTACTTTTATGAACCTGGAAATCCTGCTGAACGGGTACAGCACCGACGGCGCCCGCGTGGGTGACGAAGTTGAAGTGGAATATCGTCGCACCAGCGGTGGTCAGTATGTACTGACCGACGATATCGACGATTAACCGACCGGGCAGCGCTTGGGGTGCCTCAGGGCCCCCGGCGCTGGCTTCACGGTTGCTATGGGAATACAATCCCAAATATGACTGATTCCAACATCACTCCCCTTCACAAAGCGCTGTTTCGCATTCTGCGTCCTTTGGCCAGATTGTTGTTGCGCAACGGTGTGCCCTATGGCGAGTTCTCAGAACTGGTGAAGCGGGCCTATGTGGAATCGGCTCTGGAGGACTTTGCCGATGGTCGGCGCAAACCCACAGACTCACGGGCGGCCGTTATGACAGGCCTGACCCGAAAGGAAGTAAAACGCCAGCGGGAAATACTGTCAGGCGGAAATCGGGCACGGGAGACCACGTCTAATGCCAACCGGGCGTCCCGGGTGGTCTCTGGCTGGGTGCACGATGCAACCTTTCAGTCAGCCGACGGTCAGCCTGCTGTTCTGGCCTTCGAGGGTGAACCCAGTTTTGCCGGTCTGGTCCGCAAGTACAGTGGTGACATGCCGCCAAGAGCAGTGCTGGATGAGCTCCTTCGGGTGGGTGTTGTGGTGGTGGAGGAAGGTACCGGCAGTCTGCACCTCCGCAAAAGGGCTTACGTTCCTGCAGGTGACAGTGACGATATGCTCCAGATCTTTGGCGAAGACGTATCAGATCTTATAGCAACCGTTGATCACAACCTGGTCAGCAGCGAACAGGGCAGGCAGCCGCTGTTTCAGCGCACGCTGACCTACGACAACATACCGTCGGACGTTATCGAGCGCTGGCGCAAACACGCGGCAGGGCGGTCACAGGCATTGTTGGAAGACCTCGACAGTTGGCTGGGCCCCTACGACCGGGATGTCACCGGAAGCCAGGGTAACGATAGCGCGAAAGATGCAGTGCGAACCGGTGTCAGTATTTTCTATTTTGAAGAGCCGATTCAGCAAGGCAAAAACGGAGATGACCAACCATGAGCCCCAACCACTCGCAAAGCCACCCTCAAAAGTGGCAGCCAACGGGCCTGGTAACCACACTGCTGTCTCCCGGAGCCAGACAAGTCATTCGGTGCTGGCTTGGGCCTTTCGGGTTTCTGGATGAGCAACAGCACCCTCGAATGCTGCTCGCCATGATCAATGACCCCGGCACCTTCGGGGATCTGGTTCGTACCGCCAACTCGAACCTGGCACCGGCGGTCGTGCTCAACGAATTACTCAGAAAAGGCATTGTTGAGACCCTTGAAAGCGGGCACGTACTGCTCAGACGAAGCGCCTATGCGCCCGCCACAGAGGCCGCCCAGCAGTCCACGGTCGCGTCTGACGATTGCCTGGCGGCTTACTCTCCTCGCCGTCGTTTTAACGATATCTGACACCATTCGCCGGCCCGGAAGGCCGGCTGGAGATTGCCATGACGCCTCAAGTTACTCCCAAACGGTTGTCCCTCCTGTTCGCTCCTGTTGCTTTCGGCGTGCTCAGCGCCTGCGGTGGCGGCGGAGGTGGTGTAGATATCGCAGAGGGTGGTATCAGGGGCACAGGCTCGAGCGTCGGGCCGGTTTCCGGGTTTGGCAGTGTGTTTGTGAATGGGGTGCGATTTGAGACTGACGGCGACGTGATCAGCAACGATGGCATTGGTTCTGAGGCACAGCTCGACAAGGGCATGATCCTTAGGGTAGATGGCGAGTGGCGGACAAACGGGCAAGGCACGGCCAATGCGATTGAGTATGACGACACCTTCCGTGGGCGTGTCTCGAGTGTTCAGAAGACCACGGACGCCCAGGGGCGGATCGTTAGGGTAAGTTTCCGGATCTATGGCCAGGAAATCAGCGCCGACAAGCTCACGGTTCTCAAAGGCCGCTCGCTTGAAACGCTGGCGAACGGGGATTTCGTGCGTGTCAGTGCCTGGCAGCTTGAAAATGGCAGCTACCGGGCCAGTTATATCGGCGTGATAACTGCAGACGAAACGGACGTGGAAATTGAAGGCCGGATAACCGACAGCTCCACGGATCTCGGGCTGAACCGTTTTGAGATCAACGGTTTCCTCATCGAGTACGACGATGACAATACGGAATTCCGGGATGGCGTGGTTGAGAACGACTTGCAAACCGCTGGATTGAGCGTGGAGGTGGAGGGTGAGCTTGTTGAGATCAGTGGCCGCCCAGCCATTCAGGCGCACACCATAGGAAGGGACGATACCCGCCGCTATCGGCGTGGTGATGCCGACGATATCGAATTCACCGGCCCGGTTTCGTCCGCCTTTAACAACACCGATCGGACCTTCACGATTAACGGCCTGACGGTGTTGGTGCCCAATGACGACGTATTCGAGGACGGCCTGACCAGCGGTGATCTTGTTTCGGGCCTGTTGGTCCAGGTTGAGGGGGCCTTCCGGTCCGATGGCGTGGTAGTGGCAGAGGAGATCGAGCTTCGGGAGGCAGACTCAGAAGTGGAAGGCGCGATTGAACCCGGAGTTATCGACTTCAGTGCCCGCACTTTCCGGTTGGGGGGCGTGCTGGTGCAGGTGACGCCGCAAACCATTATTACTGACGACGATGACGATCAACGGCTCACATTGAATGATCTGAACGGGCGCTATGAGTTGGAAGTCGAGGGCATCGAACGGTCACGCCTCGATGGCAGTGTTTTCCTCGAAGCGGTCAAGATCGAGCGTGATGACGATGATACTGATAACGAGTATCAGATGACCGGCCGGCTCGGGGAGATCAACTGCTCCGTTTCGATCACCGTACTCGGGGTTAGAATGGACATAACCAGCGCCACCGAGTTTGACGATGTGAACTGTTCCCAGCTGGAGAGTGACTTCCGCGACAGGGGGCTGCGCCCGTTATTGGAAGTAGAGTACATAAAACGAAACGACGGCACCTTCTGGGCCGAAGAAATTGAACTCGAAGACGACTAAGGCAGTGCAATGAACCACCTGGCCCACACCTTCCTCGCCCCGGACTCCCCGGAGGCCCGTGTGGGCAGTATCCTGGGTGACTTCTGCCGCGGTGTGAGGCTGGCGGAGTTACCGGAGCCGGTATTGCTGGGCGTGCGCCACCACCGGGCGGTGGATGCCTTCACCGACCAACATCCGGACGTGCTGGCCAGCAAACAGCTGTTCTCCAGCCAGCGCCGGCGCTTTGCCGGTGTGGCGCTGGATCTTCTCTATGATCACTACCTGCTGCGGCACTGGCACCGATTCAGCCATACCGACCACCACCGGTTTGTCCGCGGAGTATACCGAGAACTGGCAAGCCACGAAGACATCATGCCCGCCTCTATGGTCAAAGTGACCCGCCGGATGGTTCAGTATGACTGGTTTGGTGCCTACGAAGACTTCGAGAACATCGGCTATGCCCTTGATCGCGTGGCCAGCCGAATCCGCTTCGCCAACCAGTTCGCCGGTATCATCGAAGAAATCCGGGCTAACGATGAACAGCTCGAAGCCCGTTTTCTCCAGTTCTTCCCGGAACTTCTTAAATTCGCCGAAGCGGAAGCCGCCAGCCTGTCAGCCCAATCTTGAACGCGCCTGCTGGTATTCCTCTTTCAGCCGGTCCACCAGCGCCTGAACACTCGGAACGTCGTGAATCAGGCTCACCCCCTGGCCGGCGGACCAGACCGTTTTCCAGGCCTTGGCTTCGTCGTCCATGGGCTTGAGCTTCTCGCCGTAATTCACATCGCCGGCCTGATTCAGCTTCGCCATATCAAAACCGGCCGCCTCCAGGCTCTGGCGCATGAAACTGGCGGGAACCCCGGAAACCGCCGGGGTGTGAATAATGTCGGCAGAGACCGCCTCAATAATCATGTTCCGGTAGGCATCCTCCGCCTCGGATTCCTCGGTATTGATAAACCGAGTACCCATATAGGCCAGATCCGCCCCCAGGGCCTGCGCCGCCAGGAGGTCTTCCCCATGAGACAGCCCACCCGCCAACAAAATCGTACCGTCAAACACCTCACGAATCTCGTGTACCAGCACAAACGGATTCACCGTGCCGGCATGGCCGCCGGCCCCGGCACTCACCGCGATAATGCCATCCACCCCGGCTTCCGCCGCCTTACGGGCATGCTTCTGATTGGTCACATCATGGAATACCAGCCCACCATAACTGTGTACCGCCTCCACCACCTGGCTCGCTGCGCCCAGTGACGTAATCACCATCGGCACTTTGTGCTTCACACACAGCTCCAGATCCGCCTGCCAGCGAGGATTGGTGCGATGCACCACCAGATTCACTGCGTAGGGCGCGGTAATCTCCTCTGGATGGGCCTGTTTCCATTGCGCGAGCTCTGTGTTCATCTGAACCAGCCATTCCTCAAACCCCTCACTGCTGCGCTGATTCAGCGCCGGGAAACTTCCCACCACACCCGCCTTACAGCAGGCCAGCGCCAGCCGGGGTGAAGAAATCAGAAACATCGGTGCAGCAATCAGGGGTAATGACAGAGAATCTTTGAGCTGAACGGGCATTGGCATGATTGGTCCTTGATTTTTATTGGAACTTTCTCAGGATATAGGGGATCTTAGCCTGCCCGACGAGCAGTGGACAATCGTTCCAACGGGTGACAGGACAAAACAAAAGGAGCCCACCATGGGTGAAGCAAAAAGACGCAAACAAACCGGCGCCCCCGCACCGCGTAAGCACAGAAACAAGAAACCGGCCATCATCGGCATCTCGGTAGCGGTTGTCATTGCCGTAGCGGTAGCCGTGTACTTCCTCACCCTGCCGCCCAAACCAACCTCCGAGGCACTACCGGTAGCCGCCCCCAACGCATCAGACTTCCCGGCCTCCCTCGACCAATACGGCATCTCCATTGGCCCGGCAGACGCCCCCGTTGTCGTACGCGAATTCGCCGACTACCAATGCCCCGCCTGCGCCAGCTTCGCCTCAGCCAGCAAACGCCTGAAACAGGAATACGTAGACACCGGCAAAGTCCGCTTCGTCTACTTCGACCTGCCCCTACGCCAACACCAAAACGCCGTCCCCGCCGCCCAGGCCGCCCGCTGCGCCGGAGACCAGGGCCAATACTGGCCAATGCACGACAAACTCTACGACGCCCAAAGCGAATGGAGCGGCTCCAACGACCCGGTAGCCACCTTCACCCGCTACGCCAACGGCCTGGGCCTCGAAGAACGCCGCTTCCGCCGCTGCCTGACCACCGAACTCCACAAAGAAGCGGTAGAACAAAGCCTGCAAGTGGCCACCCAGATGCGCGTAATGAGCACCCCAACAGTGATGGTAGACAACATCCAACTCACCCGACCGGGTTGGGGACAGCTCTCCGCAATAGTTGAGCGCGAACTGGAAAAGGCGAATAACTAAGCACACGCCACAATAAGTCCGACGGCAAACCGAAAAGTTAGCCAGTGGGTGGGGAGAGCTGTACAAAAGCCTGCGGAGCCATGGATGGCGGAGCGGAGCGTACAGGGACGTATTCACAGCGTCTTTTGTACAGCTCTCCCCACCCAGTGGCGGGAACGCGGGAACAAAGGCACCCAAACTACGTAAACCCCGACTTGCACCCAACCCCCAGTTGGTTAAACTTTGCCCCCTAACGGCCACCCCCGTAACAAACATCAAACCATGCTCCGGATTTACGATCCGGCCCGCAGGAGAAACCATGAGCAACGAAATAGTCGTCTGCGCACTCTACAAGTTCGCAGTATTGAATGATTACAAAGACCTACGCCAACCCCTGCTGAACCTCATGCTGGAAAAAGACGTCCACGGCACCCTGCTGCTGGCACGGGAAGGAATCAACGGCACCATCGCCGGCAGCCGCCAGGGCATCGACGCCATCAAAGACTGGATCGCCAGCGACGAGCGCTTCGACGGCGTGGACTACAAAGAATCCTTCGTAGACATCCAGCCCTTCAAGCGCACCAAGGTCAAACTCAAAAAAGAAATCGTCACCATGGGCGTTGAAGGCATCGACCCCAAGCGAGTGGTTGGCACCTACGTCGATCCCAAAGAATGGAACGACCTCATCTCAGACCCCGAAGTACTGCTGGTAGACACCCGAAACCAGTACGAAGTCGAGATTGGCACCTTCAAAAACGCCGTCAATCCGGCCACTGACACCTTCCGGGAATTTCCAGAGTATGTGAAACAGAATCTGGACCCCAGCAAACACAAGAAAGTCGCCATGTTCTGCACCGGCGGCATCCGCTGTGAAAAATCCACGGCGTACCTGAAAGAACAAGGTTTCGATGAGGTATACCACCTCAAAGGCGGCATCCTGAAATATCTGGAAGAGGTGCCCCAGGAACAGAGCCTGTGGCAGGGCGAGTGCTTTGTGTTTGACGACCGGGTAACCGTCAACCACAGCCTCGAACGCGGCGATTACGACCAGTGCCACGCCTGCCGCCGGCCAATCACCGAAGAAGACAAGCAACGCCCGGAATACGAACAGGGCGTTAGCTGCCACCAGTGCATTGAATCACTGACAGAAGAACAAAAAGCCCGGTTCAAGGAACGTGAGCGCCAGATGCAACTGGCCCGGGAACGCGGGGAAGCGCACGTGGGTGGTGAAGCCGCCCGCGTTATTGCTGAGCGGAAGGCCCGCAAGAAGGCCGAGCGCGAAGAACAGGCCCGCAAAAGTCTGGAGGGGGAGAAAGTTCGTAAGGTTGTTAACAACTGAAGACTAACCCAACCAAGGAGATAACATGGGTATCAGAAAACCACTGGTGATTGCATGCATGGCCCTGGCCCCGATGGCACAGGCTCAGGACAGTGGCAACTGGAAAGGTGAGGCCGAGCTTGGCCTGCTGATAACCTCAGGCAACACCGAAGAAACCAAAGTGAACAGCCGTCTGGGCCTGCAGCATGAAACCCAGACCTGGCGCAACACCGGTGAGTTCAGCTCCCGCTACACAGAAGCCGAAGACCAGACCACCGCTGAGGAATACAAGGCGGCTCTGGAAGCAGACTACAAGTTTGACGACCAGCAGTACTGGTTTGTGCGCGGCTCCTATGAGGACGACCGGTTCTCCGGGTACGACTTCGAATCCACCCTGACCACCGGTTATGGCAATCGGGTCTGGCAGTCAGGGGAGCGTTCCTTTCTGGATCTCTCAGTGGGTGGCGGTTATCGCTATAACAAACTCAAGGAAGACAATGCCGATGGCCGCGATGTGGAAGAAGAGGCCATTGCCCGCCTGGCTGGTCAGTTCGATTATGCCTTCTCTGACACCGCCCTGTTTCGCCAGAAGCTGAGCACCGAAATTGGACTGGATGACAACAATGCCATCACCCAGTCTGAGACTGCATTGCAGACCACCATCGTGGGCAGCTTGTCCATGAAGGCGGCGTTTCGTGTGAAGCACGTCTCTGATGCGCCCGCCGGTTCAGAGAAAACCGACACCGAGACCTCGCTCTCGCTGCTGTACGGTTTCTGATTCCGGATTCCCGGAGCCAAAAAAAGGGGCAGATGGTTGGTCATCTGCCCCTTTTTCATATCATGAAATCTCAGACGTTATTCCGAAGCCCCAACTCATCCGGGTAAGGGGTCAGGTACTTCTGGGTGTGTAGATAATCCACCGGCTCCTTACGCTGGGCCAGTCGCAGCAGCGTCATCGGCACCACCAGCGGAATCTCGCCGCGCCGGTAGGCTTCAATCTGCTCCAGCAGCACCGCTTTTTCTTCCGCTGACATCCCGTCTTTCAGGTAGCCCAGCAGATGCTGCATGGCATTGACGTGAGAACCCCGGCTCACGCGCTGGGTCATGGCTTCCATAAAGCCGTGAATATAGCGCTCCGCAATCCGGGCCAGCGGCTCGGCTTTCAGATCGGCGAGCATTGGGCCAAGCTGCCGGTAGATTTTTTCAGAGTGGGCCAACAACGTGAACTTGTGGCGCTGATGGAACTCCAGCAAGGATTGCTTGGTCAGCTTGTCGCCGGCCACGTTCTGCATCCAGTCGTCGTAGGAGAACACGCGCTCAATGAAGTTCTCCCGCAACATGTCATCGTGCAGGCGGCCTTCTTCCTCCACCGGCATTAACGGGTAGGCCTTCATCAGCGCCTCGGCAAACATGCCACGGCCATCCCGGTGCATGAAATTACCTTCCGCGTTGTGTATCTTGATGCGCTCCATGCCGCAGCTGGGGGATTTCGCCATCAGGATGTAGCCACGCAGGTTGGCGAGCGAGGGCATCACCTCGGCAATGAAGTTCTGCATGCCTTCGGTGTGATCTTTCGTGCCTTTACTTTCAACCAGGTGAAGACCGTCTTCGTGCTCGCGCAGGTGAATGGCCGGGCGGGGAACACCCAGGCCGGCTTCCAGCTCCGGGCAGATAGAGCGGAACTCAAAATGCTTCGCCAACACCTGGGTGCAGTATCGGGAATGCTTGTGGCCACCGTCGTGGCGGACTTCCTTACCAAGCAGGCAAGTGCTAATGCCAACAGGAATACCGGTCACTAAAACTCTCCAGCCGTTGGATGATCGGGTACTACACCACTATACGTGCTGTGAGTATAGCCCGATCAAGCCAAGGCAGAGTGTTCATCCGGGTAATTGCGGAGCCGTCAGTGGCCGTACACCATCATGGTGGTATCACTGATGACAAAATCCGTGAACTGAACCGAGCCAATGCTGGTGCCCCCCACCTTGAACACCGGCATATCGATATCGGCCCGGAATTCCACCTCATGGATCGACAAGCCTTCTTTGCCAGAAGTGGCCCCGGTACCGCGAGACAATTTGGCGGTGGCGTGGGCCATGCCGAAATGACCGAGGGTATCGTTACCCCTGCGGTTGTGTATTTGCAGGCCCTCAATGCCCACAGCAGCGAAGTTGAAAAGCAGGATGACGTCTGCGGCGTCCCAGTTCAGGCTGCCGTCGGTCACCTCAAAATGGGTGTCGAGCTGCAGTTCCGAGCCGGAGACGGTATTGCCATTGGCCAGGGTGCGGGTGGAGCTGCCGCCGTTACGGATAACCAGATCCGTGGGGCCGATGTAGCCCTGGAGACTGATGTCTGAGAACAGGTTGGTGCTGCCATCCGTGCCGGAGGTGGTGATGCTGTCGATGGCCAGCTCAAAATCCACCGCTTTCACGTAGTCGTCCAGGCTGGTCGGGTCGCCGTAATCGGTGGCGCCCAGGTGAATCACCAAATCACCACTATTGAACTGCTTGCCAAAACTGCCGGCTACGGAATACTTCGCCAGGGCATCTGCTACATCCGGATTACTGGTGTCCAGCAGGCCCGCATTGGCCCGGCGGGCAATCTCCGAAAAGCCGTGTTCCAGCACCTCGCCCTCACCGGCGATGTCGATGGTCAGCTTCAGGTTGTCGAGTACCGTGTCGTTGTGGCCGGACAGCCGCAGGCCGTTAACACTGAGCGAGCCTTCGTCGGTCCAGGTCAGCCGGTCGATGCTCAGTTTGGTTTCCAGCTCGATGGACACGCCAGCCTGGCCGGTAACGGCGGCCATGGAGGCATCATCCAGCGGGCGGAAATCCGCCAGTGCCGGAAGCGACAGGAAAGTAGCAGACAGGCAGGCACCTGCCAGGCGTGATGGATGACGAAAAACCCTGTGAAAAGACATCATGGCCCCGGATTCCGTTCAGACATTCTTGTTGTTATTCAGAGGCCTGAAGGCTTGGCTACGGGCACTCTGACGGGCCGCAGGGACAGCAGGACCAAGGCTGCGGTGGTTAATAGTTACACACTGTTACTTTATGCCGGTGCCCTGGAAGGATCTGTGAGACTGATCACACCCTGAACAGCAGACAAGTAGTGCCTCAGCTCAGGGCCTGTCGAATCAGCTGTTTCTGGTGTTCGGCAAAGCCGCGAATCAGCGCCTGGGCCTTGTCGGCGTCTCTGGCCAGGACTGCCTGGGGAAGTTCCGAGAAAAACTGACTGGTTTGGGCCAGCCCCTGGCGATACCGCTCCGCGCTGAGATAGTAGGCGCGGCTGACCGCGGGTTTGAAGTTGGAAAGGGCTTCCGTCAGGTACGGGTTGTCCACCACCTTACAGCAGGCCTCCATCACTCCGAAACTGGCCTCCACCACCGCGGTAATGTCGGCGGCTGGTTGCTTTACCTGGTCCACCACCTGGGCCACCGCGTCCAGCATCATTGGCTTGTCCGATTCCTGCCAGCGCTCACACAGGCGGGCAGCCAGCATCATCAGCAGGTGCATGTACACGTCATACAGCTCTGAAGCGTAATCGGCGTTCAGTTTGGTGGCAGAGGCACCTTTGCGAGGGGTGATTTCCACCAGGTGCCAGCGTTCGAGTGTATACAACGCCTCTTTCACTGACGCCCGGCTGACCTTGAGTTCGTTCGCCAGGGTGGCTTCCTGAATACGTTCACCGGGGCGGATCTGCCCGGTCATGATGCGTTCCGCCAGGTAGTTGGCTATCTGCTCCGCCAGGGTGTTGGGCACCTGAAAATCCATAAGGGCTCTCTGAACAGGTTGAACAATCCGGCTGGCCAAAGAGGGCAGTACGCCGGCAGATGGTTGAACGCGCATGAGTTTATCACAGCCTCTTGATGGATGGATTCAGGCCCGCGCTGGGCGGGTGTTTCGTGACAATTGTCAAAAAATAACCAGAACAATGCTTGACGACTGATATATTGTAGGACAATAATGCAGAAAAAGTAAGGCCATTATTTCCATCCCGATACAAGGTTCGACAACAAAAGGGGGCTACCATGAGCTCACGTCTGATTACCTGGAATAC
This sequence comes from Marinobacter shengliensis, assembly GCF_003007715.1. Lineage (GTDB taxonomy): Bacteria > Pseudomonadota > Gammaproteobacteria > Pseudomonadales > Oleiphilaceae > Marinobacter > Marinobacter shengliensis. Next base: position 253,107 of record NZ_PXNO01000023.1, read on the forward strand.
CGAGGCTGGCCGCCGTCGGGTTCTGATTACCCTGAAAAAATACAGCTACCTGATTGCCATGATTCCCCTGGTGCTGCCGCCGTTGCTGCTGGCGGCCGGGGAAAGCACCGGCCTGATCAACCTGTTTGCCTGGGGTGTGCCGGTGGTGGTGTTTGGCATCATTCCGTTGCTGGACATGATGCTCGGCAAAGACGCCCTGAACCCGGATGAGCAGGACGACGTGCCCCGACTGAATCAGGAAAAGTTCTATAAGGTGATTACGCTGGGCTGGGTGGCTGCCTACGCCGCCTTGCTGATCTGGAGCATGATCAGCAAGGCATCCGGCGTGTTCAGCGTTGCCGGCGCCGTAGGTTGGGTGGTGTCCATCGGTATTGTGGGTGGCTTGGGCATCAACGTTGCCCATGAGTTGATTCACAAAGATGGCAAGCTGGAACCCTGGGCGGGCGGCTTCTTGTTGTCGCTGGTGTGCTATGCGGGCTTCAAGGTGGAGCATCTGCGGGGCCATCACGTGCACGTGTCCACGCCGGAGGATGCTTCATCCTCTCGCTACAACCAGTCCCTGTACAACTTCCTGCCCCAGGCCTACGTGCGTAACTTCATGAACGCCTGGAAACTGGAAGCCGAGCGCCTGAAGCGCAAGGGGCAGGCACCGGTGAGCTGGCGCAACGAGCTGATCTGGTGGTACGGCATCAGCCTGCTGGCTCTGGTGGCCTTCACGGTTGCGTTCGGCTGGCTCGGCGCCGCCTTCTTCCTGGGCCAGAGCTTTATTGCCTTTACCCTGCTGGAGATCGTCAACTATCTGGAACACTACGGCCTGCACCGCCGCAAGCTGGACAACGGCCGCTATGAGCGAACCACGCCCGAGCACAGCTGGAACAGCAATTACTTCCTGACCAACGTGTTCCTGTTCCAACTGCAGCGCCACAGTGATCACCATGCTTTCGCCAAGCGCCGTTACCAGGTGCTGCGCCATCACGACATCGCGCCGCAGTTGCCAGCCGGTTACGCCACCATGGTGGTGCTGGCCTGCATCCCGCCGCTCTGGCGCAAGGTGATGAACCCTCGGGTAGAAGCCTATTACCAGGGCGAAGAACACCAGCTTACTTCCTGACGGTCCTCTCATTAGCTCCGGCCGGCTCGGCCGGGGCGATACCGCCTTCAGAGTGTCTCTGGAGAATGCCGGGGTAACACCCGGCCTTAAAGCCCCGTGAATGCGTCTCTGGTTCACGGGGTCTTTTTTTACCCTTGAAATCCGGGAAGGGGGCACACAGGTATATTGGTTGAACCCTCAATCCGATAAGGACACTCGACATGCCCAAGCATTTCGAACAGGCGCCGGGGCTTTACGACGCCCCGATTCCCGAGACCGAAGGTTACGTATTCAACCAGACCATGATGCGCATCAAAGAGCCCGAGCGCTCCATGGACTTCTACACCCGCGTGATGGGCATGCGCCTGGTGCGCAAACTGGACTTCCCGGAGATGAAGTTCACCCTGTATTTCCTGGGCTACCTGGATGATAAACAGGCGAACTTTGTGCCACACGACGACGCCCACCGCACCACCTTCACCTTTGGCCGGGAAGCCATGCTGGAGCTGACCCACAACTGGGGCACAGAAGATGACGCAGACTTTGCCTACCACAACGGCAATGACCAGCCCCAGGGCTTTGGTCACATTGGTGTGGCCGTGCCAGATGTGTACGCGGCCTGCGAACGTTTCGAAAAGCTGGGCGTGGAGTTCGTGAAAAAGCCGGACGACGGCAAGATGAAAGGCCTGGCCTTTATCAAAGACCCGGACGGCTACTGGATTGAAATCCTGCAGCCGGACATGCTGGAGAAACAGCGCAAGTAAGGTTGGCTTGGCAAAGCCCCGGCGTCAGTCTGAGCGACTGTTGCCGGGAGCGTTGCCGTAACGGGAAGCCACAATAACCGCAATGGTCAGTATCAAAGCCCCGGTAATGCCGATGGGCCCCAGCACCTCCCCCAGAATCAACCAGGCCAGAAGTGCCACAAACAACGGTTCCAGCGTGACGATGATGCTGGAAAGCGTGGCCGGAGTGGTCTTCATACCCGCGAAGAAACACAGGTAGCCAATACAGGTCGGCACCACGCCGATGTACAGCACCATCAACCAGTGGGAAAGTCCCAGGCTGGCCAGCCCGGCAAAGCCACCGGTAAAGGCCACCACTGGCAGCAACAGAAGGGCGGCGGTCAGAAAGCAGATAAAGGCGGTGGTGAACACCGGTGTGCCAGCGGAATTGTAGCGGCTGGTGAGGGTAAAGCCGGTGTACACGGCAGCTGCCAGCAACGCCATCAGAATGCCGGCAAGCCGCAGGGTGCCGGCGGTGTCCATATCACTGGCCACCAGCATGCCGGTGCCGAGGATGGCCGCAAACGCCGCCGCCAGTGTCAGCGGGCCGGGTTTTTCGCCCAACATGGGTGCCGCCAGAATCGCCACCAGGACTGGCGGCAGGCACAGGGCGATCAGCGTGGCAATGCCCGCACCGGTCAAGTCCACCGCCACCAGATAACTGCCCTGATAAAACGCCTGGAACAACCCCATTGCGGCCAAAGGCAGTAACGCCTTGACGCCGAGCCCCCTCAGGGAGCTGCCCGGTACTTTCTGGCCGGGGTGCTGCAATGCCAATTGCTGCTGTTCCCGCCGCATCAACAGGTAGAAAAACGGCAACGCAACCGCCAGGCGCAATAGCGCAAGCGTAAGGCCGGCCAGCTCGGTGCCGGTAAACAGGAACTTGGCAACAATGCCGGTGGTGCCCCACAGCAGGGCGGCAAACGCGATGAGTAAAGCGCCATGAATCATGAAAGTGGCCAACGCAATGAATGTAAAGCCAAAAAGGGTAACAGTGGCTGGCACTTGGCGCTATAGGGGAAAGAACGGGCAGCCAGGGCTGCCCGGAAGGCTTTAACGCTTACTCGGCAGACAGCCTGTCGGCATTGCGCTCAACGGTGCGTGCACCAATGCCTTTCACATTGGCCAGGTCTTCCACAGACTGGAAGGGGCCATTTTCAGTGCGGTAAGCCACAATGGCCTCGGCCTTGCTTTCGCCAATGCCGTTCAGGGTGGCCAGCGTGGCAACGTCCGCCTGGTTGATGTTAATGGTAGCCGGCTGTTCAGCGTGGGCGAAGCCTGTGACCAGGGAGAACAGCAGAACGAGGGTAGCCAGAATGCCTGTGTGTTTCATCGGAGAACTCCTTTTTAAAGACGTTGTTATGAGACGTCAGGAGTAACAAACCGTGGGTGTGGGCAATGGGTTGGAGCGATGAGAGAATCGGTAAAACGGTAGGCTGTGTAAGTGCACGGAACGGGACCACAGTCCGTGTAGTCCCCAAATTCCGTGGCTGACCCCTGCCTGATCCATCAGGCGCGCATCATCCTGAGCACTTCGTCCTTGCGTTCGTCCCTGTAAGCCCTGTTCCATCGGGCAACTCCGGTTCCGTGGAGTTTCCATCCCTGAGCCAACGTCCGTGCTGGCTTGTCATCCCTGACAATGCTCATTCTACGCTTGGCCGGTTCATTAAGAATCGGACATCTGCCTGTCGGTGTGTGCGATATTTCCTACAGCGCTGTGAGCCTGCTGGTGAACCTAAGTTCATTGTTTCGCTACACTTTTTGGGCAATTTCTTGCCCGCCACGATGGGCTTCAGCGGCCTCTTTTATCTTCTCCATGGTGATTTCCCGCACCGCTTTCTGGCTGGACCGGATGTGCCGGGTCAGCCGGTCGGCGGCATCGGTAGCGTGGCCGGTGCGAAGTGCTTCCAGAATCTGGGCGTGTTCTATATAGGTGGCATCCACCCGGTCATCCCGGGTGAAATCCAGCCGGCGGATAATCCGCAGGCGGTCGGTAATTTCCCGGTGAATGCGGGTCATCTCCCGATTGCCGGCGGCGGCCACCAGATCACAGTGAAAGCTCTCGTCCAGTGCCCGCACGGTGCTGCCCACGGCCCGTTCGGAGGGGTGGTCCGGGTTCCAGATGGCAATCAGGGTGCGCAGGGTTTGTGGCTCCTCGGGCAGGGCGCAGATTTTGTGCATGGCGGCCCGTTCGAGGGTAATCCGCAAATCGTAGAGTTCTTCCACCTGCTGAAAGTCAAAGGGCTTAACCTGCCAGCCACTGCGAAACAGGACGTCGACGTAGCCTTCCCGCTGCAACCGGTACAGGGCCTCGCGCACCGGTGTCCGGCTCGCGTTCAGGCGGGCACCCACGTCGCCCTCGCTGAACTTGTCCCCGGGAATCAGGCGGAACTCAAAAATATCGTCCTTCAGGGCTTCATAAACCCTGTCTGCCATGGAGGCCTTTCTTTTGGTGGTCGTTTTCATTTTCGGAGTTTGCCCTCTTTTGGGGGTGTCCTCTTGTTTTGGAGTTTGGCGCTGGGCCGGCTGTTGGGGTGGGCCTTTCAAAAGACGCCGTGAACCCATCCATGGGGGCTTGAGCGCAGCATCCATGCTGCGCACACTTTTGAAAGGCCCACCCCAACATCCGTCCCGACTCCCCAGGCCTGTTAGAGGCGTCTGCCGATAAAGTGGAGCAGACAGGTCATGTCACATCCAGCTTCAGTCAATCGTAATCACTTGTTCTAAGCCGCAATCACTGGAGCCAACCAAGCCGCTGTGCGGGACACCCTCCACAGACTGTGCGCAGCAGGGATGCTGCGCTCAAGCCCCCATGGATGGGTTCACGGCGTGTCTGTGGAGGGTGTCCCGCACAGCGGCGCAACCTCCCAGGCAACAGGCCAGCACCAAAAGCGCCGATCTCCCAAGTTAGACCTCTATGCTTAGCAGGGGCTCCCCGGGAGTAACAGACTTACCAGGCTCCACGTGCATGGCACTGATGGTGCCAGACAGCGTCGCATTTACCTCGAACTCCATCTTCATAGCCTCTACGATCACCAACGGATCACCCTCCGCCACCGTATCCCCCGGCTTCACCAGGCACTTCCAGATATTCCCGGCAATCTCCGCGCTCACCAACTCCCCAAACCGCTCCAAGTCTGAGGTATCCGGTTTTGGCGGGGCCTTGGCCAGGCGGTCGAGTTCTTCGGCTTCGCTCTCCTTCCACAAAGCCACCTCTTTAGCATAAGCCGCCTGCTGCAGTTTGCGGAACTCGGTGATGGAGCTTTCGTTGGCGTCCAGGAAGGCCTGGTGGGATTTCAGATCGAAGGTTTCTTCTTCGATCTTGATTTCCAGCTTGCCGGCGCGGAACTGGTCGCGCATCTCGGTCAGTTCGTCTTCGGTGACCGGGTAGTAGCATACCTGATCAAAGAACCGTAACAGCCAGGGGGCGTCTTCGGCGAATTGTTTGTTTTTCAGGTATTTGTTCCAGATCGGCAGGGTTCGGCCCACCAGCTGGTAGCCGCCGGGGGAATCCATGCCGTAGATGCACATGTAGATGCCGCCGATGCCTACGGTGCCTTCGGCGGTGTAGGTTCGGGCCGGGTTGTATTTGGAGGTGAGCAACCGGTGGCGTGGGTCCAGGGGCACGGCGCAGGGGGCGCCGAGGTAGACGTCGCCCAGGCCCAGTACCAGGTAGCGGGCGGAGAAGAGCACGTCTTTGACGTCGTCCCGGCTGGGCAGGCCGTTGATGCGTTGCATGAAGTCGACGTTGTTGGGTAGCCAGGGCGCGGTGTCGCGGACGGACTGGCGGTATTTCTCCACGGCTTCCAGGGTGGCGCTGTCTTCGAAGGCCATGGGCAGGTGGATAACCCGGCTGCGCACTTTCAGTTCGTCGGTGGGCGGCAGGGTGGCTTCCAGGTCCAGCAGGTAGGTCATCAGCGCTTCCTGGGACAGCAGGCGGGCGTCGTACCTCAGCTGCAGGGAGCGCACACCGGGGGACAGTTCCAGCAGGCCGTTGGGTTGTACATCGGCGATGGCTTCCATCAGGGCGTGGATGCGCATGCGCGCGCCCAAATCCAGCACGTTGGCGCCGTATTCCAGCAGGATGTACTGGTCACCGGCCTGTCGGTAGGTGACTTCCGGGCGGCCGTCGGTTTCGTCCAGGTGCGCCAGGATGGTGGCAGACAAACCATTCAATGGCGCCAGATCAGGCGCCACCAGGGTGACCTCCGGCGGGGCCATCAGGCTCTTGATGGCCAGTTCCTGGCGTTCGGCCAGTTGCACCGCCGTGTCGTTATCAATGGCCACAAACCGGATGGTGTCGCCGGGTTTTACCTGGCCGACTTTCCACAACTCGGCTTTGGCGATGGTCACGGGGCACACAAAGCCGCCCAGGCTGGGGCCATCCTTGGTGAGGATAACGGGCATGTCGCCGGTAAAGTTGATGGAGCCGATGGCGTATTCGGTGTCGTGGATGTTGGACGGGTGCAGGCCCGCCTCGCCGCCGTCTTCACGGGTGAATTCCGGTTTCGGGCCGTTCAGGCGAATGCCCAGGCGGTTGGAGTTGTAGTGTACTTCCCAGTCCTGCTCGAAGAACTTCTCAATGGATTTTTCCGAGAAGAAATCCGGGGCGCCGTGGGGGCCATAGAGTACGCCGATTTCCCAGTGGTTGGGGTAATCCGGAATCAGGTCCGGGTCTGCCGGGGCGGGGTCGTGGGTTGGCCCCGGGGTGGTGCAGGCGGGCAGTTCCAGCTGGCTGATGCCGAGCATGTCGCCGGGGCGCAACGGACGGCCGCCGTGGCCGCCAAACTGGCCCAGGGCGAAGGTAGACCGGCTGCCCAGGTACACCGGCACGTCAAAACCGCCGCGTACCGCCAGATAGGTACGGCAACCTTTGATGGCCTTGCCCACGGCCAGCACCTGGCCGGCTTTGACGCTAATGGGTTTCCAGAATTCCACCGCCTTGCCGTCCAGGGTGGCATCAGTCAGCGCACCGGTCAGCGCCACCACGGAGTCCTTGTGGAACTTCAGGCTGGGGCCAATCAGTGTGGATTCCAGGCCGGCGGCGTCGTTGTGGTTGCCGACAATCCGGTTGGCAATGCGGAAGGCGTAGTCGTCCATCGGGCCACTGGGCGGTACACCGATGTTCCAGTAGCCCACACGGCCGGGGTAATCCTGCACGGTGGTGTAGGTGCCGGGTTTCAGCACTTCCGCCACTGACGGCTTGAACTCGAAGCTCTCCAACGCGCGGGTGGAGACAATGCCATCCTCAAAACTTTTCTGGGCCACCACCTGGCGCAGGTAATCCAGATTGGTGGCGATGCCCATCAGCCGGGTTTCCGCAAGCGCCTGGCGCAGTTTGGCCAGCGCGTCGGCCCGGTTGGTGCCGTGCACAATCAGCTTGGCGATCATCGGGTCGTAGTGGGCGGACACTTCACTGCCGTTTTCCACCCAGGTATCCACCCGCACGCCGTGTTCCGGCCAGTACACATCGGTCAGTTCACCGGGGGAGGGCTGAAAATCTTTCAGCGGATCTTCCGCGTAAATGCGCACTTCCATGGACGCGCCGTTCAGTTCCGGCTGGAAGCTGGCCAGGTCCGGGCTTTCGCCGGCGGCGATTTTCAGCATCCACTCGATCAGGTCCAGGCCGGTGACAGACTCGGTCACCGGGTGCTCAACCTGTAAGCGGGTGTTCACTTCCAGGAAATAGAACTCGTCCCGGTCGGCGTCGTAAATGTATTCCACGGTACCGGCAGAGCGGTAATTCACCGACTGCCCGAGGGAGACGGCGGCATTCAGCATGGCCTGGCGCGTGGCGGCCGGCAGATTGGGGGCCGGGGTTTCCTCCACCACCTTCTGGTTGCGCCGCTGCAGGGAGCAGTCCCGTTCGCCCAGGGCCACCACATTGCCCTGGCCATCGCCGAACATCTGCACTTCCACATGGCGGGCCCGGGCAATGAAGCGCTCCAGGAACACACCGCTGTCGTTAAAGAAGCTCTGGCCCTGGCGGCGAACGGTTTCGAAGGCATCCCGCAGTTCGTTCTCGCTATTGCAGCGTGTCAGGCCGATGCCGCCACCGCCGGCGGTGCTTTTCAACATTACCGGGTAGCCCAGGCGCTCGGCGGTTTGCAGGGCTTCGTCCAGGGTTTCCAGCAGGCCGCTGCCCGGGGCCAGGGGCACGCCGGCGGCTTCCGCCAGTTCCCGGGCCCGGTGTTTCAGGCCGAATTCGCGCATCTGTTCCGGGGTGGGGCCGATGAACACAATGCCTTCGGCCTCGCAGGTTTCGGCGAAGTCGGCGTTCTCGGACAAAAAGCCGTAACCGGGAATGATGGCTTCCGCGCCGGTTTGCTTGGCCGCTGCCAGAATCTGGGCCTTGTCCAGGTAGGTTTCGCTGGCACCTTTGCCCACCAGCGCCACGGCTTCATCGGCGGTGGTGACGTGCAGGCTGTGGCGGTCTTCATGGGAGTGAACGGCAACGCTGCCGATGCCCATGGCTTTCAGGGTGCGAATGGTGCGAACGGCGATTTCGCCTCGGTTGGCGATGAGGACTTTTTTGAACATGTTATTTAATCTCCGGAGTAGGTGGGGTCAGACCCGCAGGGTCTGACCCCGATGCGCATCATTGGGGGGCGGCGGCCCCGGATTTGATAAAGGCGCGCCAGCCGCCGAATTCGGTGACGTCTCTGGCGCCGGTGAAGCCGTAGCCTTCGCAGATAAAGCCGTTTACCCAGCGGCCATCGGCCAGCTCGACGTTGCCGATGCCGAGGGGCGCGGGTATCAAGTCGACGAAGGAGCCGAATTCCGAGGCGGCCATTTCCCAGACTTCCAGCACAATTTCGGCGCCGCCGTCTTCCACCCGCTTCAGGCCCGGTTTGGGCGGGGTGGTGTTGGGCAGGGCGTACAGGCGGTAGTTGGGGGTGGTGGTGGTTTGCTCCAGCAGCCGGGCCTTGCGTTCGGTGAGCTGGGTGTTCAGGGGCATGCCAGACAAATGGGCGCCCACCACCGCCACCTGAATGGTCGGAACGGCCGGTTGGTAAGTAACCACTTCCTCCGGGCGGGCTTTGTCTGTGGCGCCCAGGGGTGTTGGGTGGGCATTCAGCCACTGGCTGGCGAGGGATTGCAGTTCCCGGTCTTTCCAGGCGCCGCTTATCAAGGTCACGCCAAAGGGCAGGCCGTCGTCCCGGAAGCCAGCGGGCACCGCCAGGGCGCACATATCCGCCAGGTTCACGAAGTTGGTGTAAGTGCCCAGCTGGCTGTTCAGTGCTACCGGGTCGGCATTCACCGCTTCAATGGTCGGGGCGATGGGCGCGGTGGGCACCAGCAGGCCGTCTACTTCTGCCAGGAGGCTGTCGATCTGCCGCAGCAGCTCTTCCTTGCGGTACTGGGCGTTGAAGGTGTCGGTGGCGGTGAAGTGTTCGGCTTTGCTGATAATGGAGCGCACCGTCTCGTTCATATCGCCGGCGTGGCCTGCCATAAACCCTTTAACGGCCGCGTGGCGCTCGGCTACCCAGGGGCCTTCATAAAGCAGGGCGGCCAACTCCAGCAGCGGGCTGAAATCCAGCGGCACCAGTTCAACACCGGCGGTATCCAACTGGCGCCACTGGCCCAGCGCGGTATTCCAGGCCGCTTCCGCCTGCTGGTCACCAAAGAACTCGGGGTGTTCAGGAATGGCCAGGCGCTGCACCGGGCCGGGGCGGCGAAGCGCAGGGGCATCCAGGGGCAGGGCGCTGGGTGCTTTCCGGGAAAACGCATCGGCTTTATCAAAGCCTGCCATCACCTCAGCCACCAATGCGGCATCGGCAATGGTCAGCCCGAACACCGAAACGCAATCCAGCGACCGGCAGGCCGGCACCACACCGTTAATGCTGAACAGGCCTTTGGTGGGTTTCAGCCCCACCAGGTTATTCAGGCCTGCGGGCACGCGGCCGGAGCCGGCGGTGTCTGTGCCCAGGGCAAAGGGCACCAGGCCCCGGGCCACTACAGAGGCAGAACCAGAGCTGGAGCCGCCGCTGATCACCTTCGGGTTAACGCTGTTGGGTACCGCACCATAGGGCGACCGGGTGCCTACCAGCCCGGTGGCGAACTGGTCCAGATTGGTTTTGCCAATCACCACGGCGCCGGCGGCTTTCAGTTTGTGCACCACGGTGGCGTCTTGCTCGGGGGTGTAGGCAAAGGCCGGGCAACCGGCGGTGGTTTCAAAGCCGGCGGCATCAATGTTGTCTTTCACCGCGAAAGGAATGCCATAAAGCGGTAACTGCTCCAGATCACCGTCAACGGTTTCCAGCTGGTCCGCCAGTTCGGCCATGGCCTGGTGGAAGCCGCCTGCGCCCAGCCGGGAGATCCAGGCGTTGTCGTCACCTTTCAGGTCATCCAGCAGTTTGCTGATCAGGGCTTCCGGCTCGGCGCCTTCTCTATAGGCCTGTTGCCAGTCTGCGATCGTCCATCCAAGGGTGGTTGGCATGGGATGTTGTCCTCATGTGTGGTCAAACTTGTATACATGAGCAATGGCAAGCTGCGTGCCAGACACCGGATAAACGTCACTATTTCAATAAAAACAGTTAGTTAATGGTTTCTGTGTGATGATTGGGAAAAACCGGCGTGCACCAGTAAGGCGCAGAATTGCACCAGAAGGCACCAAAATCAGGCCTTAATCCGGGTAAATTACCGGCCATAGCGGCTTCTGGTTAGCTTGTATACTAGATAACTTGTTGGTTTTTGGTGCTTTTTGTAGGAGTTGGAACGGCAGATGCAATCACCCCGTTGCGTTTGACGACTTATAACCCAACGAAAAGGACGCACAACATGAGCATCAAAAAACACGTGAAAATGGGCCTGTCTGCACTGGCACTGTCTGTCTCCTTCCACGCCATGGCGGCGGAAGACCCCATCAAAGTGGGCATTCTGCATTCCCTCTCCGGCACCATGGCGATCAGTGAAACCGCACTGAAAGACACCATGCTGATGCTGATCGAAAAGCAGAACGCCGAAGGCGGTGTACTGGGCCGCAAGCTGGAGCCGGTAGTGGTAGACCCCGCCTCTAACTGGCCGCTGTTCGCTGAGCGGGCACGGGAACTGCTGGAAAAAGAAAAAGTAGACGTGATTTTCGGAAACTGGACGTCGGTGTCCCGTAAATCCGTGCTGCCGGTGGTGGAAGAACTGAACGGCCTGCTGTTCTACCCGGTGCAGTACGAGGGTGAGGAATCTTCTGAAAACGTCTTCTACACCGGCGCTGCGCCCAACCAGCAGGCCATTCCGGCGGTGGATTACCTGAAGAACGAACTGGGCGTTGAACGCTGGGTTCTGGCGGGTACTGACTACGTTTACCCGCGCACCACCAACCGCATCCTGGAGACCTACCTGAAAGACCAGGGTGTGGCCGATGCGGACATCATGATCAACTACACCCCGTTTGGGCATTCCGACTGGCAGTCCATCGTTTCCGACATCAAGAGCTTCGGCAGCGCCGGCAAGAAAACCGCCGTGGTCTCCACCATCAACGGTGATGCCAACGTGCCTTTCTACCGGGAACTGGGTAACCAGGGTGTTTCCGCCTCTGACATTCCGGTGGTGGCCTTCTCCGTGGGTGAGCAGGAGCTTTCCGGCATCGACACCGCGCCGCTGGTGGGTCACCTGGCCGCCTGGAACTACTTCATGAGCGTGGATAACGACGCCAACTACGACTTCATCGATGCCTGGGTAGAGTTCAAGGGCGACGAAAAAGCCGTCACCAACGACCCCATGGAAGCCCACTACATTGGCTTCAACATGTACGTTGAGGCAGTGAAGAAAGCCGGCACCACCGATGTCGACGCCATCAAAGACGCGATCATCGGCGTAGCCGTGCCCAACCTCACCGGCGGCATTGCCACCATGATGCCCAACCACCACATCACCAAGCCGGTGCTGATTGGCGAGATCCAGGACAACGGCCAGTTCTCCGTGGTCTGGGAAACGGCGTCTACCGTGGCTGGCGATGCCTGGTCTGACTTCCTGCCGGGTTCCAAAGACCTGATCAGTGACTGGCGCGCCCCGCTGCGTTGCGGCAACTTCAACGTGGTCACCGGCAAGTGTGGTGGCTCTGCGGAAGTGGCTTCCAACTAAGCGAACCAACCGGGCAGGTGAGCCTGCCTGCCCGGCTTTTCCACCCTCATTTCAACGCCAACAGGAATGAACCATGAGCATCTTCCGACTGCTCGCCGGGCTCGCTTTGGCCTGGTGCCTGGCCCTGGGGCCGGCGGTGGCCACTGCCCAGGTGCAGGACGACACCGCCCAAACGCTGTTGCAACGGCTCGCAGAAGCCAACAACGCCGAGAAAAGCAAGGTACTGAAACAGATTGCAGAAAGCGGCGACGAACGGGCCCGCAGCTGGCTGGAAGCCTTCGCCGGCGGCAAGCTCGCCACCGTAAAATCCTCCGGCTACGTGGTGCTGGTCACCAACAACACCGGGCGCAACTGGCAAGTGGCCAGCGCCGTGACCGGTGACAGCATGGGTGAGATGTCTCGCCGGGATCTGGACAGCATTCGGGTGAACAACGCCCTGCGCAGCCAGGTGGAAGGCATTCTCTCGGTGGTAGACCTGACGGTAGCCGACCACCGCACCCGCCGCGCCGCCGCCCGCCATTTGCTGGGCCGGGTGGATGCGGTAACCGCGCCGTTGATTGAAGAACGACTTGAGGTGGAAGAAAACGACCGGGTGCGCGATTTGTTGGCTAACGCCCTGGCCATCCACCAACTGGAACAAGGCGAAATCAACGCCATCGAACAACTCTCTGGCAGCCTGAACTCCCGCGTGCGGGCTGCTTTGAACAACGCGGCCAGCAGTGACGACCCGGCCATCGCCGCGGCCGCCGAAAAAGCCCTGGCGAGCATCGAGCAGAAACTGAAACTGAACAAAGCCGCTGAGACCCTGTACTTCGGCCTCTCCCTTGGTTCCGTACTGGTACTGGCCGCCATTGGCCTGGCCATCACCTTCGGCGTAATGGGCGTAATCAACATGGCCCACGGTGAATTGATCATGCTGGGTGCCTACACCACCTGGGGCATGCAGCAACTGTTTCCCGGCCAACCGGGCCTGGCGCTGATTCTGTCCATCCCCGCCGGGTTCATGGTGGCCGCGCTGGCGGGCATCATCATCGAGCGCAGCGTGATCCAGCACCTCAAAGGCCGCCCGCTGGAAACCCTGCTGGCCACCTTTGGCATCAGCCTGATTCTGCAGCAACTGGTGCGCACAGTGATTTCCCCGCTCAACCGCACCGTGGTTACCCCCGAGTGGATGAGCGGCTCCATCATGATCAACGAGGCATTGTCCCTCACCCTCAACCGCCTGTACGTGATCGGCTTTGCCCTGGTGGTGTTCGCCGGGCTGATGCTGATCATGCGTAGAACCCGCCTTGGCCTGGAAGTGCGCGCCGTTACCCAAAACCGCGCCATGGCCCGCTCCATGGGCATCAAGGCCACCAAAGTGGACATCATGACCTTCGCCCTGGGCTCCGGCGTGGCCGGGTTGGCGGGTGTGGCGTTGTCCCAGATCACCAACGTGGGGCCAAACCTGGGCCAGAACTACATCATCGATTCCTTCATGGTGGTGGTGTTCGGCGGCGTGGGTAACCTCTGGGGCACCCTGGTAGCCGGGCTGACCCTGGGCACCATCAACCAGATTCTGGAACCCTGGGCTGGCGCGGTACTGGCCAAGATCATGGTGCTGGTACTGATCATCCTGTTCATTCAAAAACGGCCGCGGGGACTCTTCCCGCAAAAGGGCCGCGCAGCAGAGGGGTAAGTTATGGCTTCATCACAAACCTGGCTGCTCCGGCCCCTGCAGGAGCGTTCCACCCAACTCTTTCTGGGCGTGCTGTTCGGCGCTTTGATAGTAGTCACTTTTCTGCACCTGTTCATGCCACAGGACAGCGCCCTGCACGTAAGTGCCTACACGGTCACCCTGCTGGGTAAATACCTGTGTTACGCCTTGCTGGCGGTGGCGGTAGACCTGGTGTGGGGTTACCTGGGCATTCTCAGCCTGGGCCACGGCGCCTTCTTTGCCCTGGGCGGCTACGCCATGGGCATGTACCTGATGCGCCAGATCGGCGACCGGGGCGTGTACGGCGACCCGGTACTGCCAGACTTCATGGTGTTCCTGAACTGGGACACACTGCCCTGGTACTGGCAGGGCTTCGACATGGCCTGGTTTGCCTTCATCATGGTGCTGCTGGCCCCGGGCCTGCTGGCGCTGGTGTTCGGCTTTCTGGCGTTCCGCTCCCGGGTAACCGGGGTGTACCTGTCCATCATCACCCAGGCGCTCACCTTTGCGCTGATGCTGGCCTTCTTCCGCAACGAAATGGGCTTTGGCGGCAACAACGGCCTGACCGACTTCCGCGACATCCTCGGCTTTAACCTGCGCAGCGACGCCACCCGCCTGGGGCTGTTCATCGCCACCGGCATCGCCCTGGCCATTGGCTATGTGATCTGCCGGGGCATTGTCACCAGCAAACTGGGCCGGGTAAGCGTGGCCTGCCGGGACGCTGAAGCCCGCACCCGCTTCCTGGGTTACCGGGTAGAGCGGGTGCAGCTGTTCGTATTTGTGGTGTCCGCCATGCTGGCGGGCGTGGCCGGGGCCCTGTACGTGCCGCAAGTGGGCATTATCAACCCCAGCGAATTCTCGCCGCTGTTCTCCATCGAGATCGTGGTGTGGGTGGCCCTCGGTGGCCGCGCAACGCTGTACGGTGCCGTGATTGGCGCCATCCTGGTGAACTACGCCAAAACCGTGTTCACCGGCGTAATGCCGGATGCCTGGTTGTTCGCCCTGGGTGCGCTGTTTGTGCTGGTGACCGTGTTCCTGCCCAAGGGCATTGCCGGCCTGCTGCAAAAGCGCAGAAAAGCCAAAGACGACGACACCGCCACCGGGCAGGAGGCCACCGCATGAGCATGTTCGAACAACTGGCCAACCGCGACCGGGTATTTGAATTCCTGGCCCCCGCCGCCTCCCCGGTGGATGTGCGCCACGGCCCCATCCTGTACCTGGAAGACGTGAACGTGAGCTTTGACGGCTTCAAGGCCATTAACAACCTCAACCTCACCATCGACGACGGCGAGCTGCGCTGCATCATCGGCCCCAACGGCGCGGGCAAAACCACCATGATGGACATCATCACCGGTAAAACCCGGCCCGATACCGGCTCCGTGTGGTTCGGCAGCCGCCACAACCTGCTGACCCTGAGCGAGCCGGACATCGCCAGCCTGGGTATCGGCCGCAAATTCCAGAAACCCACGGTGTTTGAAGCCCTCACCGTGTTCGAAAACCTGGAACTGGCCATGGCCGCTGACAAACGCATACTGCCCACCCTGACCGCCATCATGAAAGCCGAATACCGGGACCAGATCGACGAAGTGCTGGAGATGATCAACCTGAAAACCCTGCGGGACAAACCCGCCGGCATCCTCTCCCACGGCCAGAAACAATGGCTGGAAATCGGCATGCTGCTGATGCAGAAACCCCGGCTGCTGCTGGTGGACGAACCGGTAGCGGGCATGACCGAACAGGAAATGGAACGCACCGCCGAACTGCTCACCAGCCTGGCCGGCAAACAGTCTGTAGTGGTGGTAGAGCACGACATGGGCTTCGTGCGTTCCATCGCCCGCCAGGTGACCGTACTGCACCAGGGCAGCGTGCTGGCCGAAGGCACCATGGACCAGGTCTCCAACGACCCGGAAGTGATCAAGGTTTACCTGGGGGAGGAGGCGTAATGCTCAAGATCCAGAAGCTCAACCAATACTACGGCGAAAGCCACACCCTCTGGGACCTGGACCTGGACATCCCCCAGGGCCAGTGCACCTGCGTAATGGGCCGCAACGGCGTGGGCAAAACCACCCTGATGAAATGCATCATGGGCGAGGAAACCACCAAAAGTGGCAGCATTGAATTCGCCCAGGATGTGGAACTCACCAAAAAGAAAATCGAAGACCGCTCACGCCTCGGCATTGGTTACGTGCCCCAGGGCAGGCAGATATTCCCGCTGCTGACCGTGGAAGAAAACCTCCGCACCGGCCTGGCCGTGCGCAAGGACGGCAGCAAGAAGATACCGGAGCGGGTGTATGAGCTGTTTCCGGTGTTGAAGGAAATGAAACATCGCAGGGGTGGTGACCTGTCTGGTGGGCAGCAACAGCAACTGGCCATAGGGCGGGCGTTGGTGATTGAGCCCAGGCTGCTGATTCTGGATGAGCCGGGGGAGGGGATTCAGCCGAATATTGTGGCGCAGATTGGGGAGGTTATTCGCCGACTCATCGAAGAGGATGGGCTGACGGTGTTGCTGGTGGAGCAGAAGTTGCCGTTTGCGCGGAAGTATGCGGATCGGTTTGCGATTCTGGATCGGGGGCGGCGGGTTGCTGAGGATGAGATTGCTGGGTTGACGGATGAACTCATCAAACAGCACCTGACTGTTTGACTAGGCGGCATGCTCGCCCTATAAAACAATGTGCGAGATCGGCACCGACTGCGGGCATGAGCATACAGCGAAACCTACTGACCAAAGTCAGGGGCGCACGCAATTTGTAGTGAGAACGAATGCTTTGTCTGAATTTCAGATTGACTGGATATATAATTTGATCAGCGTCTACTAAATTCTCAGACTTATTTTGGATGGGGGGCGCTGAACTCTGTCTCATCAGACCTGAGCTGCAATGTAGGTCAGGTTTAGATCACGACGAACCAAAAGATCACCTGCACTCTGAAAGTATCGATTTTATTTGAAGAAAGGGTTGCTAATCTCGTCCAAAATCCATCCCCGGATTTCTTGATCCGGCGCCATCCATAAAAAATCTTCGCTCATGCTCGAGCTAAAATCTTAACAATATGGTTGAAATTCCGCTCATTTTTAACTAAAAGTGGGCGTTCCTCACTTCTGGCAGATTGAGTTGATAGAGGAGAGTTTTAAGAAATTCGTGAGAATGGATGCCCGAGGGAAAATTTTTATGGCCGAGACAGTTCACAATCCCGATCAATACATGTATGACTTCAAGCATATCATTAGTAGCGGTCGAAAGAGAATTGGCTTGCTAATTGGTGCCGGCGCACCTGTTAGCATTGATGTAGGAGAGGGTTCATGGAGGCCTCTAATTCCGGATGTCGCCGGCCTGACTAAGGTCGTAAAAAGCAGTTTAGAAGGAACAGATTTTGAAGTATTTGAAAAAATAGAAAATTCAATACCTGGAAGCAATATAGAACTGGTGCTTTCTCGTGTCCGGTCTTTGGCTGAGGTGATCGGAAATTATGAGGTTGGAGGTCTCGATTCATCAGGTTACACCGCGCTATCAGAGAAGATATGTAATAAAATAAAGGATGTAGTCGGAGTTAATTTGCCAGAAGATGAGAATCCATACTCACTAATGGTCTCTTGGATTAATGGTATAAACAGAAGTCATGCAGTAGAAATTTTCACGACAAATTATGACCTTCTGCTAGAAGAGGCTATGGAGAGAGCTCGTACACCGTATTTTGATGGGTTTTCCGGATCAAGAGTGGCCTTTTTTGATCCTTCAAGCATATCCAGCAATGACCTACCTCCCAGGTGGGTTCGCTTATGGAAAATTCATGGCTCAATAAACTGGTCAAAGAACTTGGTTGGTGAGGTTGTACGAGGGGTCGGAAGTGACGAAGGAACGATGGTTTACCCATCTCATGTAAAATATGATCA
Organism: Marinobacter shengliensis; assembly: GCF_003007715.1. Classification (GTDB taxonomy): domain Bacteria; phylum Pseudomonadota; class Gammaproteobacteria; order Pseudomonadales; family Oleiphilaceae; genus Marinobacter; species Marinobacter shengliensis. The sequence continues at coordinate 270,644 of NZ_PXNO01000023.1, forward strand.
AACACAGTCAGCTCCATTTTCATCTCTTTTTGAAAGACTAAAAAGCTTTCTATTAGAGCCCGATAGTCTTCTCCTAACCTCGGGATTTTCATTCGCGGATGCTCACATTACTGCAAAATTAGATGAGTGTTTGGCTGAGAATGCATCCGCCTCTATCCTAGCCTTTCAATTTAAAACTATTGATCAAGAAGAGCCGGCAACAAAGATCGCAATGCGTCGACCAAACATTAGCGTTTACTGTTCGGATGGAGCGATAATAAATGGAGTGAAAGCTCCTTGGAAACTTGGAGACTTGCCAGCTAGAAACTGGGAAGTAATACGTGATGAGTATTGGGAAAATAGTAAATTTATTTTGGGCGACTTTAAGGCGTTCACCAAGTTTTTAGCTCAATCGAGTGGTGGAAAGACAGCATCACCATTTCTTGATGGTGTCGATTCCTTAGACAAGGTTGGCGAAGATGAGTAATCGCGTTAACCCTACCTACTTGGGGGAAGTCGTTTCTGTGTCTGGAGCTTCGGTTACTGTCCGATTAACTCCACAAGTTAAATCAGGCTTATTGATGATCGAGGGTAGGGCACATCGAATTGGCCAGGTTGGAAGTTTTATTAGAATACCTCAAGGTTATAACGATCTTTACGGCGTTATATCGGAAACTGGCGAGTCTGAAGGTTCGAATAATAGTGGCAATGATAATTGGGATCGACGTGTTGTAAAAGTAGAGTTGGTCGGTGAAGGGATAGGGGATGAGTTTGAAAGAGGGATAAGTCAATTTCCAAGTATTAGGGATGAGGCTCACCTCGTAACAGAAACCGATTTGAGAAGAATATATGGAAATAATGAAGACGGGCAGGTATTAGTTGGGAAGCTTTCTAGTGCAGATAGTATAAGCGTTGGAGTGAATCTTGACAGTTTAGTTAACCGTCATTCAGCAATATTGGGATCGACCGGCTCCGGTAAGTCGACAAGTGTATCGAGCTTGCTTCGGTCTATAGTGTCGAATGATCAAGATGTAATAATAAAGCCCTCAGCTCGTATTGTCCTTTTCGATATTCATGGTGAATATTCGTCTGCACTACGTGACGTTTCATCTGTTTTCTCTATTAACCCTTCTGGCGACGAGAAAGATCTGGTAATCCCTTATTGGTGTATTTCTCCAGATAAGCTGGTAGATTTTTTATGTGGCGGTCACGAGGGGGTGAAAAATAAGTTCTTAGACTTAGTAGTAGTTGAGAAGCAAGAATTTATTGTTTCTAATAATATTAAAATGGATCCCCACAAGGTTACGCCGTACACGCCAGTTCCATATAGAATCAAGAAAATTTGGTACGATCTTTACCATGAAGACAACGTTAATTGGAACGAAAAGCAGAAGCTTACCCCGGCATATTTGAGCGAGGGTGATTTCGAAACACTCGAGGCCCCGACATTCAGGCCACCTAACACCTCCAATGAATCTTTGTCTGTAAAGGGAGGGCCTCAAGTTTGGAAGAAACAGCTTGAGCTTATGCGTTCACGCCTATTAGATGCTCAGTTCTCCTTCTGTCTTTCCCCGGGACCTTGGACTCCTGATAGAGAAAACCAAGTTGAGAGAGGTTTGGCGGATTTAATCTCTGATTGGATAGGCGATAAATCTCCGATTACGATTTTGGATTTGTCGGGGATGCCCGAAGCCCGACTTGATTTGCTCCTAGGGTCGATGTTGGATATCTTATTTGAGGCAGCTGTCTGGGGGAGAAGGTTCTCAGGTGGCATGAAAGATTTACCTCTTTTACTGGTAATGGAAGAAGCGCACCGGTACTTGGGCAATGAAAGCAATGGTGTTTCAAAGGACATGGTTAGGAGGATCGCCAAAGAAGGTAGAAAATTTGGAGTTGGCGCAATGCTGGTCAGCCAGAGACCTTCAGAAATCGATGAAACAATCCTCTCTCAGTGCGGTACCTTGATGGCTCTGAGAATCAATAATGCGGCTGATCGAAATCGAGTTAAGTCGGCTATGTCAGACGGTTTGTCTGGGATAGTAGACAGCCTCCCAGTTTTGAGGACAGGTGAAGCGATCTTAACCGGTGAGGCTGTTACTCTTCCTATGCGTTGCAGGTTTAAAGTTCCGAAGGATGGCAGATATCCAGATAGTAAGGATCCCGAGGTCTCGAAAAGCTGGGCGAGAGATTATAAAGAAGTGGATTTTTCAGTGCTTGTAGATTCTTGGGTTACACAAATATTAAATAATAAGTAACTGAGTGAGTATAGTATGGATCGATCATCTGTAAATTCTAGTAATGTCTTATCTGTCGGTTATGATTCGGAAAATATGATTCTCGAAGTAGAGTTTCTTAAAGGAGCGATATATCAATATTATAATGTCCCTGAGTACATATATTCGGATCTACTATCTTCGGAGTCAATTGGAGGTTTTTTACATTCCCATGTCAAGGGAGTTTTTTCGTATTCCCAAGTTTGAAGGTTGTAATTAGTGAAGTTGTGGAAAAACCGGGACGGATTGATCTAGCCCCGGTCTTCCCTAACATTGTCGGCTTTTGAAACCAGGTTGCTCGGGGAAAACCGGGACAGATTTATTTTCGCGATATTGCGCAACGCGGTCATAATCGCCAGGTGATTTTCAGGAGAGCTATACTCCCGTCAGCTCTCAAGCCCCCTCTTAGCCTGCCGGGCCCTCTGACGTAACCTTTTGATGTACTCCGCCCCTGTAGGCTTGTCCGGATCATTGTCCAGCGCACAATCTGCCAGAATAGCCATCGACTCATCGCTTAAGCGAAAGCCCTGTGGAAGAAAACCCGAATAACTCATGCTGTTCTCTTCGATCGAGGCAAACCATGCTCGGAAAAAATCTGCCTGAGAGGCCCTTGGCCCAGTGGTGCCGGCCTCAGTTAACGGGTCAGTCGCATAAATCTCGGTAGACGCCGCGTCCTGCCCCAATGCTCGTACAACCTGAGATAATGAGGGCCAGTACTTGCCGTCGTACTGGGCAAACAGTCTCCGGTATTCCGTCCTTGGATACGACTGAAACATATAGTGATCTTTGGTTGCAGCCTCTGTGGCGGAACATAAATCGTAGACTTCGCCACACGAGAACCCTGTATGATTGTGGAGTTCTGATCGTTCATTGAGTAGATCCGCCAGCCGCGAGGCTAGCGATGTTATCTCTTTGTTCACATTTTCCAACTGCTTCCGCTCTTTCCGTGCCTCAGCATTCTTCTCCGGACACCAGAACGCCGCTGAACACAGCAAAGTCCTCAAGAACGTGGTTAATGCGCGATTGTCGTTACCCAGCTTGTCTTCCAGTTCGGCATAAGCCCTATGAAGTTCCTGGGATCGCATTAGGAGTCGATTGATAATGGTGTTCTCACTGGCGAGTATTTTGCAGTCTAGGTTGTAGGAAAGCTCGCCCCTGAGAATGTCTTCGCACTGCTCAAGTACCGAGTTGTCAGGTGATCGTTTCATCGCTTTTTCCTTTGTGGTAACCAACACCCGTCACCTTACACTCCCACCTTAATCCGTTCGGTACCTCAGCACGAGTTTTTGAAAGGGCCTTCAGGTACCTAGGAAACCGCGACAGATCTATTATCTGGCTCTCAGTTCCAAGGCGTGAAACCACCCCTTCCGCCAGGAAACACCTCTCGGGCCGGAAATAAAAGGAAGCCGCAGCCGTTTTTTCGGCAACACCACGATCTCCCACACACAATCCCCGAAAAACTCAAAAGTGATCCCACTGGAATCCTCGCATTTCAGGTTGCGAAAGTGCCCGGTGGTGTAGGGGGCGCCGAGTGTCACTGTATCGATTCTGTTGAGGTCTTCATCCAACAAGTGGATGTGGAGCGAGTCTTCGAAGGGGATGTCGTCGGTCAGAAATAGAAGGTATCGATTGTCATGCTGTATACAGGCCTCGAGAACGGTACCCTCGAGTGGTTCCTCACACGTACGCCCCGCAATGGTTGCGAAGCTCGTTGCGAGTTCTTGATCGTTGCCTTCCCTTGCCAGTGCCAGACTGGCGTCTTCCCGGATGCATTGTTGCATGTAATAAACCTTACCAGAAAAAGCTGACGCCGAAGGCGGCCAATGCTCCACCTACGAACGCTCCGACGCCAACGCACACGGGCGCACCCGGTCCGCAGGCCAGCCCCGCGATAGCACCACCGGCCATCCCGCCCCCAATTCCAGCCCCCGTAATCGCTGCTTCCTGGGTGGCGGCCTCAACCTTGTCTTCAGCATTTGAAATGCGGTAGATCGACAGCCCGAGAGAAAGTACGATCAGGCCCTTTCCAGCGTTAGAAAGCCTGCGCATCGTCGCCGATACTTTAGGGTTGGATTTGCCGGCAGACTCGACGATGGCTCCGTAAACGGCTTGTTGCTGAGAGTTCGTCAGCGCCTGGAAATTGGTACCACGGCCGAACAGCTGTTGTGTCTTGCGCCCGATCAGCTCATTGAGTGTCTTGCCTTCACTTTTGATCTGCTGTGCCAATGCCCGCCCGACTGGCGTACTCCTCCCACGTATCATATCCATGATGAGGTTGCGTGCTTCTTCTGCCTGCCCTGCAGCTTGTCTCCAGGTAATGCGTCCTGACATTGCTTCAGTGCGCAGCTCGTCTGCCATGCGCCGTATTTGCTGTGCGTATGCCTGCCGAGCCTGTCCGTCAATGGTGGCGTGGGTTCCGATATTTGCTATTTCAGCTTCCAGAGCACGGATTGCACGTTCAAAAATTTCCCGGTCAGAACTCTCTTCCGTTGAACTAGCGGCTTCTGGAGTGGTGTGGCTGGCCGCTGGTGTGGCCTGACTGCCCGGCCGTTCACTCGCAGCGGGGTTGGCGGTATGGCCTTCTTGATCAGAGCCCGCTGTTGCGATTGGGCCGGGAGCAGAGGCTGAAGTGCTATCGGCCTGTAATGAACTTGCTTGATTGGCACGGGAGTATGTTTGCTTGTCGGTAGGGCTTGAGCGTACTGGCGCAGGAGAAATCCCGGAAAAAGAGGCAGGCGAATATGTATCACCAATCACAACACTACCACTACCAATCGTCACGCCACCGCAACTGACGGTGCTTCCGGTAACGGCTGCCGGGATGCCGTTGATCAACACGGTTGAAGAACCTGATGCGATAGCACGAGGGTGCGGTGGGTGCTTGGGCTTGGAGTGAGGGGCGAGTGGATCTCCAACGCGGGCAACTGGCTTGCCATCAATCAGCACATCAGACGAGCCGGCAATCACCGGGGTTGGTGGAAATCCGTTGTGGTCCGTGCCCATGTCGCCGAGCAAGACGACTTTTTTTCCGCTCATGCTTGTTTCCTTTATCTTCCTTGATGACTGCAGTGCTGGGGATTGGTATAGCACTGCGAGCTTTCCTTTCAGTCACGCCGTTCCATCGCAACCGGTGGAAGTCTATCAAGACGCGGCGGGCTGTCAATTTGACTGATGATTAGTAAACCTGAAACAGACCTGTATTTATGAGTTAGTGTCCTCATCCTGAGGTGCCGGATTACTCTCAGTTTTCGAAATCTTCGGAGGCGGTGGCGCCCAAGCCTTCAACAACTGCCCAGCCTCCTGATAAAAATGAGGCACAGCCTTCTCCAATTCCTCAACAAACACCTTCCGCCCACTGAACTTCCCGGCCAGATCCACCTCGTAAACGACTTCTAGCGTTGTGGCGGCCGTATTGGAGGTTTCCGATTCCAGCAACTCCGGCGAATCCCGAGGGTCTTTCAGTGGCTTGTAGGTTGTTTCTGCTTTGCCGGGTCTGGTGGCACGGATAAAAAATCCGGCGGGTTCTGTTTTCTTCAGTTGTCGCAGGAGCCAGTTCACCCTGGCTTTGGTGCTCTGTTTGTCCTTCGGTGCGGCCAGGCGCATGGAGCAGTAAATCATTCGCCGCTGGAGGTCTGCGGTTACTTCCAGGTCTGCCGCTGCGTTGATGATGTTGAGTGCGCAGTGCAGGGCTGGTGTTTTACAAAATGCGTCGGCATCATCTTTCAGGCGTTTGGCGGGGTCCAGGCGGTGGTCGTTTTTCAATTTAAGGGAAACGTCGCTGCCGGTCATTCGGGACATAATCAGGCAAAGGTCCCGTTGTTCCTGATGCCAGGCGGCGATGGTGTTCTGTACCTCATCACTGGTTTTCGCCAGCGTTGCGTTGCTCTTAACTTTGTTGACGACGTCTTTCCACTCAGCGTTCATCTGGTCGAAATGGCTGATGCCGGAGCGGTCGCTTTCCAGGTAGCGCAGTATTTCGCTAAGGATGAATACCTGGTCCTCATCTTCAACGCCGTCGTTCTTGAGCAGTAGCTGGCACTGGGTGCGGATGAAGGCCCAAGACCAGTGGAAAAGCGCGACAGATTTGGTGGCGGTCTTCGGAAGCTTTACCGGGTGGTGAGTTGGCAGCGCGGCGAACTGGTTGGTGATGGTGATCACGGCATCGAGTTTGTGAGTCTTGGCTTGCTGCAGGTAGCGCGACACCTGTTCCTCGCCGATGGTGTCGTTGTTCACCTTGGCCTCTATCAGCGCCCGCCATTCACGTTTGCCGGTGCGAAGTATCAGGAGACCGTCTGGGCGATCTTTGTTCTTGATGGCTTTCTTGTCTTCGTTCTGGAATACCGGCTCTATCCAAGCCTCCAGGGTTGCGCTGGTTCCGACTCGTACGTTTAGGGACTTCAACAGTGACTGTCGCAGTTCAAGCACGGAGCGTAGGCCTGCGAGGATAATGGAGACGGACTTTTGTTCCCTGGCGCTGTCGGCAGTGATAGGGATCAGGCGGGCGGGTTCTCCGCCGATAAGGAATTCGGGACGGACTGCCATGGGTAGCTCCATGCTTTTATTGGTTTTAGTTTCCTACTGAATATTAGCAGTAATTCCGTGGGCCGCCGGGTATCCCCGGATTTCTTTGTAAAACCTTGAAAAATTAACTGCCCGTTTGCCTTTTGTTAGAGCGCTGTTGACCTATTACCCAACAACTGAATATGCACTTTAGAAATACGTGTTCTACTCTGATCAATATTGGTGATCGTGAGGGTGGTTATGAGAACGAACTGGGGGGTGTGCCTTCTTGGCGTTGTTTTTTCTGGTTGCGCGAGCCAGAGCATCCGCACTGAATTTATTGCGGCTGATAAGGTCGGTGTTCAGACGTATTACGCCAGTGGGTGGATCGTCCAAAGCCATCGCGATAGTGACTACGTGGTTGAGCTTGCCGTGCGCGAGGGCAAACAACCTTGGGAGAACGTAAATGCAGTTTTGTACGTCGAGAATAGGTCGGATGATCCAGTAACCGTCGGCATCAACGATATAGTTTTCTATCAGGACGAGCGCCAGGTATCCCTAAGATCCTACGAAGAACTGGAACAGCAGTACATTGGCCAGGCGCAATCTCGCCGCACGGCTCTAGCTCTCGGTGCAATGGCCCAGAGCCTAAGTGCATCTCAGCCTGCCACGTCGTCTTCCTATGGCTCCGGTACCGCATACGGGGCCGGTGGCACGGTGAATTACTACGGAACTTCCACTACCTATTCACATGACCCTGCAGCTAGTGCTGCGGCCCAGGCTCGAATTCAGAGTAGTGCCCAATCCGGTATCGCGAATATTAAATCTGACCTGGATCAAAACCTTAGTTCTCTCGCAGGATATCTTCAGAAGACTACCGTTTTTCCTGGCCAAAGTTTGGTGGGGCGATTTCAGTCAGAAATGACGGTGTTTGATCAGCGGCCAGAGTCCTTCTACAAGTTCAACGTAAAGGTAGGCTCAGCAAGTTACGACTTCACCTTCATTGAAAAGGCTGAGACCCAGAATAGTCAGAGGCGGCTCTTTTAGAGCTGGAATAGGAAGTACGGTATTTTGATAACTCGATGGAGCGTTGTAAGTGCAAGAGATTGATTTTAGAGATCGCTTTTCAATTGAACGTCAATACAACCGTGGGGCAGGCACCGCTGATCCCGCTCAGTTCAAACTGACTGCCTGTGGTATTGAAAAAATCGAGAATCAGCTGGAAAGTGATCGCGGGAGGATCATTAACTCTGCCGCCGTTCGCCGCTTACAACAAAAGACACAGGTATTTCCGTTGGAGCGTAATGCTGCTGTCCGAAGTCGTTTAACGCATTCTCTGGAAGTACAACAAACCGGCCGCTTCATTACGCGGAAGATCTACGAAAAACTCGGTCGAAGGGCTGAGGAATTTGGGCTACAAGGGCTGAATAGAGCGTTTGAAACCTTGGTTGAGATGTCTTGCTTGATGCACGACATCGGCAATCCACCCTTTGGCCATTTCGGTGAAGCTGCAATTTCTCGCTGGTTTGCTTCTAATCTAAACGAACTCACACCGTTTAAAGAGATCAATGAAACCGAAGCCTTCAAACAAGAGCTCGCGTCGGAATTGTGTTCATTTGAAGGCAACGCTCAGGCCATTCGTCTAATCAGTCGGCTACAAAAGCTGAATTTGACCTATGTTCAGGTCGCGTCCGTTTTCAAGTACACGCGCAGGGCAACGGAGGGCAAGCCAGAAAGCGATGAACCATTGGCGTACCTGAAGAAGAAGCCTGGATATTACTTCTCTGAGTCGTCGTTTGTTGAGCGAATGCAAGCGTCTTTGGGAATGGAGTCCGGGTGTCGCCACCCGTTGGCATATGTCATGGAAGCTGCAGATGATATCTCCTATTGCCTTGCCGACCTGGAAGACGCCGTCGATAAGGGAATCATCGACTATGAGACTCTAGCGGCCAAGCTTAAGTCAGCATTTGCTCAGGTCAGGCCGTTGGACTATCAGAAGGAGCATTTCGCTAATTTTGGGCAGAGAAACTCATTCGATCAACTAGTGGATGAGGTGCTTGAAAGGGCCGAACGAGAAGACATCAATCCTGAGCATGAATTTTTTGTCTGGTTACGGGTAAAGCTGATTCATCCCCTTGTTAATCATGCGGCGGAAGCGTTCATCGATAACATTGATGAAGTGTTTCGCGGTTGTCTGAATCGTGCCCTTCTGGAAGACAAGTCGCCATGCCACAGTGTTATCAAGGCTTTCAAAACGGTTGCCTTTGACGAGGTCTTTTCTTTTCCTGAGGTTCAGACTCTGGAGCTGCAGGGCTATCGGATTATCTCCGGGCTGCTTGAATTCTATCGCCCGTTGTTGGCTCTGGGTAAAAGTCAGTTTGACTCACTTACTGAGGGGAAAAGCGGGAATTTTCTCGTGGAGAGCCGGTTGTTTCAGCGGTTGCCTGCTAAGCACGTGAAGGCTTACAGGACCATGAGGAATGAAGCTCCTGCTGATATCTGTGAACCATTGTGGGAGTTTTATTGCAGATGCCGCCTGATCCAAGACATGGTTAGTGGCATGACAGACCAATTTGCTTTGGATGAATTTCGTACCCTATCCGTTCTGGATGGGAAGTGACTTGAGCACCGAGCGCGCTTTTCATTCGATAAAATCGAATTTTTACAGTGTTGTGAATGCGGCTTCTTTCAAAACACTAAATTAGTCTGCCTAAGATTGGCGGCTGTCCTATACGGGAATAACGATTACTTATATGTTTTATACTTCAATCGCGAGGGGCAATAATGAACGAGCTCGCAAGGACTATGAAGTAGTTGTTGTCGATCAGAAGCGGATGTGAAATACACGATAACCTTGAAACGCATCGACCAACGCTAGAGGGTAAATAAGTCAATAACCAAGTAGGAGGGATTTGCTATGGGAAGCTCGGGCTCGGGTCATTTTTCAGACTATCCAGGTACGAAAGCAAAAGTAGTCACTGGAGATGGAACAGGCATGGCAGGCGGTGCCAGCGGCGTCGACAAATGCAAGCAGGCATTTCATGTTTTGCTCGATGATGTTGGTAATAGTGACTTCTATTCGCAGTTTAATAATGTTCCAGCGGTTGGCGCTCAACTGGCCATTATTTTTGACACGAAACGTGTCTTTGCAGTCGATATGAATGGAGTTAAGGTTGGAGCGCTTCCAACATCATTCAATTATCTAGTAGCGTGCCTCGAAGACGGGGTGACTTATGTTGGTTTGGTAAGCTCCTCCGCAGCCTCGCCCGTCCCCACTGTCGCTGCCGACTTCGTGGCCCAAGAGGCATGACCCAGACGGATGTTGTCCTAATTGTTGGCGAGCTAGTCGTGGACTATACGCTGAATCAGCGTGGCGTGATGTCCAAACTTCGTTTAGGGGGCGTCAGTCATGCGGCAAGGGGATTATGGGCGGCTGAACTTGAATATTCGGTGGCAGCTTTTTGCCCGCAATACCTAGTTGACGAGGCAAAGCGCTACCTTGCGGAGCTTGGGTGCCAAGAGTTCATCTGGCTTGGTGACGTAGTCGGCGCGCCGAACGTTATCCTAATCGGTGACGTGACCGAGGTTTCACACCAAGGTTACGAGGACTTGATGCGCGATACCAAGGTAGTGACATTTCATGCCCCGTTACCGCAACTCGACACATATGAGAAGATCGTTGTCTTCCCGGGCGGGTTCGATATGAACACACTCGCCAGCATGTTTTCTGAGGAGGCACGATTCTCATTCGACATCGCGTACGATCTAGAGGACCTCTCATCGCTCGATGCGTTCAGAGGTCGCGTGGAGGCAGTGATTATCTCGACATCATCCTCCTTGTTTCTGAGGCTTGGAAAGGACAGTGTCGACGATCTGCTCGAGACGATAAAGAGGCTTTCGCCAGACGTATTTCTGCTCAAAGAGAATCGTGGAGGCAGTCGCCTCTTTGACGTGCGAAATAACAGCGTCGAAGAGATACCGGCAACGCTGAGTCATACGGTCAATTCAGTCGGCGTTGGGGATGTCTATTCTGGCGTAATGGTGGCCCTCTCTCAGAAGGGATGGACTGAAGCAGCGTGGCGCGGATGCCAAGCCGCTACTGTGTACTCCCAATCAACGTTTCCCGACGATATCAAGCGGGATGTGCAGCGCGCGTCCCGACTCTCGTTGGAGGTGCTGCAAGCTCTGGGTGGCACAATGCTCCCATGGCATGACCGCCAAAGCTATTCAATCTACCTTGCTGGTCCGGACTTCTCATATGTCGAAAAGCAAGAGCTTGATCATGCTGTGGATAGCCTCATATATCACAATTTCCGGGTTCGGCGTCCCCTCTTGGAGAATGGAGAGTTAAAGCGGCCCGCTAGCGAGGGAGACCTTCGTCTAACATATCAGATGGACTGTCAATTGTTACGGGAATGCGACGTTGTCTTCGCGATTCCTCTCGACCGCGATGCTGGCACGCTCGTTGAACTAGGCATGGCAATCGAAATGGGCAAGCCTGTCATCACCTACGATCCTCGGCGTGAAAATGAGAATACGATGGTGGTTTCCGGAAGTTCAGTATACTCGTCTAACCTTGATGTCTGCCTCAATGGCACGTTCAAAGTTATCGCTAAGTTGAGGGCTGAATCGCGATGAAGAACGCGCTCCTTTTGGCCTCTGGCGGCCTGGACTCGACAACTGTTGCATATCAGCTCGCGGACGCAGGCGTTGAGGTTGTACCGATCTTTTTTGACTATGGACAACATTGCGTAGACATAGAGTGGGATCGTGTAAACGAAGTTCTACCCTCCGATATGCATCGACCTGAGCGTTTCAATATTTCGGACATCTTCCAAGGTTCGCAGTCGCGGCTAATTCGCGAAGCTGATCTCTGGACCGAAGAGGTTAAGGATGACGATTTGTACATCCCGTACAGAACAATGCTATTCTTCGCCGCCGCTGCGGCGCGAGCGCAGACTGTTGGTGTTCTGGATGTCTACACTGGGTTCATCAACAGTAACCACGCCAAAGAAATTGACTGTACCGCCGCGTTTATGGACAGCCTTGACGGGCTTACTTCGAGTATCGGTCCCGTGCGATTTCACTCGCCGTTCCGCTATTCTTCCAAAGCCGATGTGGCTAGGGCGGCTGTTGAGCTTGGCGTACCAATAGGACGAACATACTCGTGCCAAGCCTCCGCGAAATTTCCGTGTGGTGCTTGCCCGAACTGCGTTGAACGCCTGAATGCATTGAAAGAGGCTAAGTTGGTATGACTAGTTCCGCCATCGAGGTGTTGCTCGTAGCACGTCGCATCGCCAACCGCGCGAAGGATGAAGGCGTGCTCTTTGAGGAGAAACACCCACGTGCTACCTGTGAGCATATGGGAGCCGTTCTTGCGGATTCGGTGCTACAGGCAGGGCTTAATTACACGACGGTTGTGCGCCCACGGGTACTAGCCATTCTTAGGGGGCACCCGGATCGCCACACTATTTCCTCATTGGTCTCGTTGATTCAGAGCGGTCAGGCCGGTGCATTCTTGAATTGGCGTCATCACCAGAAGGTGAGGCGTTTCGAGGAACTAGTAACATTTTTACAGAAATGGGGAGTCGAGGATGTGCACGATTTGTGTGCGTGTTTGGCATCCGAAGAGTTCTGCAATGCTGTTCAAACCGTCAGAGGTATCGGCCCTAAGACCGTAGATTATATGGCGTGCCTTGTCGGCGTTGACTCCGTTGCAGTTGACCGCCACGTTCGTACTTTCGCAAAAACTGTTGGTGTTGAGAATGATGACTACCACTTTCTGCGTGCGTCATTTTGCTGTGCTGCTGATCTCCTATCACTTCCACGCCGGGAGTTTGACGCCTGGCTCTGGCGTCGGGCCGCAGAGCCGACTCGGACGCAGTTGGCTCTAGTAGTCTAGAGCCATTCGGAAAACCTGCGGAAAACCGGAACAGATTTATTTTCACGGCTTCTTTGAAGGTTCAGAGCTAATCTGAGTCACTATCAACCCTCTCCACACTTCGGTTAATACTGGTTGCCGGCCCGCAGAACGGATTCTGTGGTTTAAAAGCAAGGAGGTGCGTATGCCAAGGCAGGCCAGGGTGATTGTGCCCGGTTTTCCCCACCATATTGTCCAACGCGGTCATAACCGCCAACCTGTGTTCGTAGAGCGCCGCGACTTTGAGTACTACCTCGCAAACCATTCAGGAATGGAAGCAGGTCTATGAGCTGGAGGTGTTCAGCTATTGCCTGATGACGAACCATGTTCATCTAGTCGTTCAGGCAAACGACAATCCGACCGCAATCCCTCAACTGATGAGGCGTCTGGCTAGGCGTCAAACGCGCTTTGTAAATTCCCTCGAAAAACGCAGTGGTTCTCTCAGGGAAGGTCGCTACAAGATTAGCCCGATTGATACTGATGCCTACCTGTTGGCTTGTTGTCGCTATGTGGAGCTCAACCCTGTTAAAGCAGGGATGGTGGATAAACCTGAGTTGTATGAGTGGTCGAGCTATTGTGCACGGGTCGGGGTGTCACATTGCCAATGGCTGGATGAACCCGACACCTTTCGGGCACTGGCAGGCAGTCACCAGATGAAAATTGAAGCCTATCGGAAGTTTGTTGAGCAGGAAGATGCTTCGTCGTCAGATGAATTGATTTGTACTGCAATCAATAGCAATAAACTGACCGGCGGCAACAAGCTCGTGGATGAAATTGAAAACCGTATCGGTATCAGAGTTGAAACTCGTAAGCGCGGAAGGCCTGCATCTAAAAAATAGATCTGTCCCGGTTTTCGCGAGTGATGTTAGCAGAAGTCGAGCAGAGAAGGCCGGGACACCCATCAGAAATAAGTCCGTTCATGGTGCTCGTTGAGGTGGCTTTAGCCGAAGCCCCAGAAACCATCGGTGCTAGTTCGTGCGCAGGTGGATGCAGATTTGGTGGTTCGCCAACGAGCTATGACAGGCTCTTGGGCATCGTCTTCTCAGTATCGAATTAATAATATTGATACCCGATCTCAAATATCTAGCGGTCTAAGGGCATAGTTGGCCATGGAGTGGCTCGATCAACTATTCTTAGGGTCATACTATTGGCGGTTCGAAGAGCTAGTATATTCAAATGGTGTTGATGAACCAAAACGCTGCGGGCGGGTGTGGTGGGAGGAATAGGAATGTTCGATTCACTTAAAAAGCGATCTGCTCAGGCGAGAATTGAGGAAGAGCGATTCTACGCAAAAGTGATCGAAGAGTACGAGAATGGCGTCGTCCGCCATGGCCTATATGCAAAAGCGATAGAAAAATCTGGCGGGAACCCAGAAAAAACGAAAGCACTTTACATACAGTTCCGAGTACGATCACTTAAAGACGAATCAGAATTGAGTCACGAGTCTGATTTTGGTCGCAAGATAGATACTGATGCTTATTCGAAGGCTGCACGGATAGCCGACGCACAAGACCAAGCATGGAGCCCCCTTTTCCATATTTTACTATGGGTAATAGTGCCTTTGGTTCTGGTAATTCTTTTCAATAATCTCGACTAAGAAAACGGTGACAGATTTATTTTTCTGTCCGGCGGTAACAAGTTCAAGGATGAACTTGGCAAAATAGACCCGTCCCGGTTTTGCTAAGATCATGATTCCAGGCTCCTGAGTAAATAGCGCAGACACAGAGGCAGCATGAAGTATTTCGCTTACGGCTCGAACATGTCACTCCTCAGATTAAGAGCGAGGGTTCCAAGCGCGGAGCGAATCGGTAGGTTCACACTCGTTGAGCATTCCCTTCGGTTTCATAAGTGGAGCAGGAAAGACCAATCCGCCAAATGCGACGCACTGTTTACTGGCAATCCGAAGGACGTCGTCATCGGCGCACTGTTTGAGATACCGCGCAGCGAGAAAGGCCCGCTGGACAGGGCTGAGGGTTTGGGCTTCGGTTACGATGAAAAGCAGGTCACGGTTACGGATGCTCTTGGGAATGCCGTTGACGCTTTCACCTACTGCGCAACGTCAACGGATCCATCTTTGCTGCCTTATTCGTGGTATTTGAATCACGTTATCGTTGGTGCGAAAGAAACCGGCGTTCCCGCTGACTACCTCGCTGCTATTTCAGCCACGCCAAGCCAGGAAGACCCTGATCGAAAACGGGATGCGAGAGAACGGGCCATCTACGATTAAAAGCGGTTCGCTATGGCTTAATAATAGGATCGCCCGTTGCTTTGACTGCACAGAACCAGGCAGTCGCCCGCACCAGGAGCCGGTGATGACAGGCCACCTAGAACCGATAGTGTCCGGCCAGAATCGCCTCGTGGATTTCCCTGGTTAATGGCACGTAGGTGTCGGCTCCGGGGAGCCAGACATAAATGGGATCGGTCACCTGGTGGATATCGAAGCCCGCCTGTTTTAGCGGCGCCTTTTTGTGTTTGAAGGTGCCGGTTTTCTCAACGTCGTCGCTGATGCGCAGGAAGACGGGAATGGCATAGGCCGGCAAGTCGCGGCGCAGTTCGGCGAGCAGGGCCTGGAAGTCGAAGGCGGCGATGTCGCAGTTCAGGCGCACGGACGCCATGCCGGCGCGGCCGTTGGTGTGGGGAATCTCTACGCCGTAGGCCACCGTTTCGCTAACGTGGTCACAGCCGTCCACAATCCGTTCCACCTCGGTCGTGGATACGTTCTCGCCTTTCCAGCGAAAGGTGTCGCCCAGCCGGTCCACGAACTGGGCATGTTTGAATCCGATGTCCCGCATCAGGTCGCCGGTGTTGAACCAGGCATCGCCCTTCTCGAACACATCGGTCAGGATGCTCTTGCGGGTTTTCTCCGCGTCGGTATATCCGTGGAAGGGGGTCTTGTCGGTGATCTCGCCGATGAGCAGGCCGGCCTCGCCTTTGCGTACACGAACCATGCGGCCCTTGCGGTCGCGAACGGGAGTCTCGTTTTCCTGATCGTACTGGACGATGGCGTAAGGAAAAGGGCACATCCCCACCGTGTTGTCGAAATTGAGCAGGTTGGTAAAGCCGATGTTTCCCTCGCTGGAGGCATAGAACTCCATAACCCGGGGAATCCCGAAGCGTTGCTTGAAGGATTTCCAGATGGTGGGGCGCAGACCATTACCAACGATCACCCGGACCTGATTGTCGGCGTCACGAGGGGAGGACGGCTGATCTATCAGGTAGCGGCATAGCTCTCCCACATAGCCGAATGCCGTGGCGCGGTGGTCACGGATGTCCTGCCAGAACCGGCTCGCGCTGAAGCGCCGGGCGATGACCAGGCCCGCGTTGCCCGCCAGAACCGAACCCCAGCACACCGCCAGGGCCGTGGCGTGGTAGAAAGGCATGCAGACGTACATGCGGTCTTCGCTGTTCAGCCGGACGGCGGCAAAACCGAAGGAGCCGTAGGCCTTCATGAATCGGCCGTGATTGAACACCACCGCCTTGGGCATGCCGGTGGTGCCCGATGTGTAAATGTAGAAACAGGGGTCGTCCGGGAAGATGGTGTCGACGGTTGCCGGGGATGCATCGGACGCACGTCCGGCCAGCTGCATCAGGTTGTGCCAGCCTTCCGGTGCGCTTGCAGGGTGTTTCAGGCCGTCGCTGTCGGCGACGAAATAGCGGTCATCGGCAGTCAGTGAGAGCGTCGATTCCACATCCTGGTACGCCTCGATCAATTCCTCCCCAATGATCGCCATTTTCGGTTCCACCAGGTTGATGCTGTGGCACAGAACCTTGCCCCGTTGTGAGGTGTTGACCAGTGCACTGATGGCGCCGATCTTGGCACACCCGGTGATCACCGCGAGGAGTTCGGGGCGGTTCTCAATCATCACGGCAACAGCGTCGCCTTTGCGGATACCGGCAGACTGCAGGCAGTGGGCAATGCGATTGGTCCATTCGTCAAACTCGCGGTAGCTGATTTCGCGGTCCTCAAAGGCGATGGCGGTACCCTGCGGGTTTGCGCGCGCACAGTCCTGCAGGCACTTACCGAGCCCCACCGGTTTCGTTTTGTCGGTGGTGTCGCCCACCTTGAGGCCTTTGATCAAACCGGTCACGCCGGAAACCAGTTGGGGGATTTTGGCTGCGAATTGGGGAAAGCTGATAACGTCCTGTCCGCTCATGACTGGCACTCCGTTTTACTGTTGTTTTTCATTGAACGATCAGCATCAAATGATAGGGGCTGGAGGGCGTTGCGGTAATGGTTTAATGTCACTAATGACTGGCAATTTGTCTCACATGGGATTATGGACTTGGAAATGGGAATTCAGTCACGCCCCACGGTGTCTTCGGCGCTGGTACTGGACCTTTACGACGGTCTGGTCGAGCAGGGCTTTGCGTTTGCATCGGACCTTGAAGCCATGGGCACCACACGTGAGGCCTTGCTCGATGTTGACCACCGGCCGCCGGCGACGGTTGTCGAGGCGCTGTGGCAGCTGGCCCATCAACGCGGCGCGCCTGCCCACATCGGCTTGCTGATCGGTGGTCGCCTGCATGAGGGGGCCAAGGGTGTGCTTTCCAATCTGGCCCTGACCGCAGCGACCCTGCGTGAGGCGATTTTGTTATTCCTGGAGTACCTACCGGTGATGAGCGAGATCGAGACCATCGAGGCGCAAAATGATCCCCGCGGCCTGAAACTGGTCTATGGCTTTCGGGACGCGGCTCACAACCACGAGGCCGCCATTGGCCGCAGCATGAGTGCCGGGATCACCTGGGCAAGCTACCTGACTGGTTTGGCCGTGCGCCCCGTTAAGGCGGGCTTTCGCCAGCGAGAGGTGGCCAGCCCCGAGCCGTACCGCGCTATATTCGGTGAGGACTGCGAGTTTGGTGCCGGGGCGGATTATCTGGTGGTGTCCAACGAGGATCTGGCGCGGCCTGTGCTCTCATCCAATCAACTGGTGAAGAACATACTCCTGGAAAAAGCGGCGAGCATCCGGGAAACCCTGAGCCGGAATGGGAGCGTCTCACAGGCCGTGCAAACGGTGATCGAAGACAACCTGCATCGTGGCGGAGTGACCTCTGCCTTTGTAGCTTCACAGCTCGAGATGAGCCGCCAGACACTGCACCGCAAGCTGTCGGCGGAGGGGGTGAATTTCACTGTGCTGATGTCTCGTGTTCGCCAGGCGAAGGCCCGATATTACCTGGAAAAGAAGCACGGCAACCTGGAGGAGCTGAGTAGGCTGCTTGGCTACAGCGAGCCAAGTGCGTTTTATAAGGCCTTTAAGAGCTGGTTTGACACGACTCCCCGGCATTTACGGCCCCGCGGAGACGTGGTTACCGGGTCCGGTCAGCATCAACGGGTTCCGGCGGGCCACCAGCAAGATGACGATTCATAGGCAGCTTCCGTCCACTATGGTTTAAAAAATAGGATCGCCCGTTGCTTTAACGGCATAGAACAGGCAATCGCTCTTCGCAATCACCGGGTTGGTGGTGATCATGAAGGTCTTGAGGGCTTGGGCGGGGTAGATTCGCCCATCCTTGATTTGAAGCACCTGTTCCATGTTCTCGGTGCGGTTGTGGCTGATCGCCGTGAGCACGTCCAGGCCTTTTTGCCCAACCCATCCAAGGGGCTCATCCGGCGACACAATCCCGAAGTTGCGGTGTTCGATGTCGGGCGGAAAGGTGAGGTCCGCCTGCCCACTGGGCGTTAACCGGTACTCGATTGTGGCATCGGGTGCCAACTCCACCCGAATCGGGTTGCGCAGTACCGCAACGTTCCATTCCGCTTTTTCCAGCGAGAGCACGTCTGGTTGTGAGGCATACCGAACAAGCCCTTCGTACGCCCGTTGGTGCGCGTGATCATCCTGGGCCCCGCCACACTCGATGGTCACGGTGGGGACCTCCTGCTCGGAATATTCCATCAGTGCCCCCAGGCGAAGGTCCGTCATGATCAGCCGGTCGGTAAACAGCGACGCCAGCGCTTGGTGGGCAGCGTCGTTGGCGATGGTCACGGCGAAGGCAGGGCCGGTGCCAGAGGTGTTGTGCACGTCCAGCAGGCACTCGGGGTTGGCTGTCTGAAGCTCGGCCAGCATGGCCTGGGCAATGTCGCCTTCCTCTCCTTCAAACGGTTCTTTGAAGCACCGGTTCAGGTCACGTCCGCCTGGCACTTGGCGCATCGTCAATGTCGGCGGGATTTTTGCGGGCCGGACGCCGCCCAGAAGGAACAGCAGGTTGACCTCCGGGGTGTGCTGCTCCAGTAGCCATCGGTGAATCGCGAACAGCCCTGAGGGTTCGTTGCCGTGAAGCAGGGTTGCCATGGCCCGGGTCCTGGAAGGGTCGCGGCCAGCAACGCGAACCACCGTGGGCCGTTGCAGCTGGTCCAGCCACTCCAGGGGCGAGCGGCCCAGGGTCTGGGGTGAGGGGTTGTTGAGATAATCCAGGGTGTTCGAGCGGCTCATGGTGACAGGGTCCATTCGTGCACGGGTGTGTTTGTCTTCTGATGGCTCATGTAACGGGACAGCATACTCTTGAACGCCTCGTCGGTAGTCTGGGACCTGAAGAAAGACTCGGTGACCTGTCGCTGCCATCGCGCGCCGGTCATTCGGGTTTGAATGCGGCCTTCGATGACTCCCAGCAGGCGGTGGATCTCCGCCTCGTCCACGGCGGTTCGTTGCAAGGCTTCCCGGGCGCGCGGTAGCAGGTCACGGGCAACGTTCAGCAGGGGTGTATCCTGTAACTGTACCTGGTCTTTGTGGGGCCAGATGATGTCGGCACCGATGCCGTATTTGGCGGCACGATAGAAATTGTGTTCGGTGTAATGAAAGGGAAGTATCGACGTCAGGTGACGGATATCCTCGAGTACCGCCAACGCCGCTCCGATCACAAACAGCCCGTTCGCGCACATATCCACGGCCGTTGGCCCGGCCGGCATGGAACGAATCTCGATGCGCAGATGGCCGCCGTCGTTGTGATCAAATATGGCCCGGTTCCAGGGCCACGTAGTGCCGTGGTGCAGTCGCAGTTCGGCCAGTTCCGGTACCTCTCCCCGATCAATCACCGCCATCGGATCTTCTTCTGACATCAATGGCAGGATGGGGGGATACAGGGAGGCCGAGGCTGCAAACAGCTCCCAGGCGCTGCGTGCCCAGCCGTTGCCGTAATAGACCCGTGGCGGATGTTTCCAGGTTCTGTGGTTGGGCGACCGGCTGTCGACGGATTGTTTGAACAGGGCGATACGGGTTTCGTCCCAGAGGTGGTGGCCGAACAGGCTGGGCGAATTGCTGGCCAGAGCCAGCGCAATGGGTGTCACCAGCTGCACGGCGTTGAAGTAGTCAGCAAAGCGGTGGGCAGGCACCCGCCAGTGCAATTGGAACGAGGTGGTCGCCCCTTCCATGGTGACGTCATCTGCTTGCAGGTCGATGACGTCGTTGCCGCCGATATGGATGCTGAAGGGCTCGCCCCGTTGCTGGATCAAGGCGTTGGAAAGCGCATGGTAGCGGGGTTCGTCTGTCATCACCTTCGCGCCCATATCGGACTGCCGCAATGTGGGTAGAATGCCGATGGGGACCAGTTCGCCATTCAATGGGGCGGCGTGCCGGTTGATTCGCTGCATGGCCTCGAGCAGTTGCTGCTCGGTTCTGGCAAAGGGGGCACCCTTGAAGGCCTGGGGGCTGAGGTTGTATTCGAGATTGAAGCGGTTGAGCTCAACCGTCAGTTGTGGGTCCTGAACGCAGGCGGCTATGTCTGTGTTGATCGGCTGAACGCGCAGGTCCGGGTTTACGATATAGAACTCGACCTCGGCACCAATGGAAGATTCCCCCTCACCAAAGCCGGGCCGATCCAGAAGGCGGGTGAGTGCGGTCAGATCCGTTCGCACCTTGGCGGCAAAACGGTCAAATTCTTCCGGCGTAAATTCCGATTGTTTTATCGACAGTCCCATAGCGGTTGTGTCTCTAGCGCTGGCTTACTTTGATAGTAGCGGAAATGAGGGGTGCGCGAGTGACTGACCGAAGGAGAAAAGCGATATGAAGACGTCTTCCGGGGGCCTTAACCCCCTATCAACGATTATCCTGGCTCAGGGTTAAAACGCCCGATTGCTGGGAGAAGTTCAGCTGCCCAAGCACGCTCATCCCCAACAACACCATGTCGGGATCCATGGCCGGGTTGATGGTGCCGGGTACATTGTAGAATGTCATATCGCCCAGGCGGAGTTCCTGAATGGTCGTGCTCCACACATTGACTGTACCAGCGGCGGTATGTGCACGGCCGGATTGGCCCTTTCTAAGGCCTGCTTTTTGGGCGAGGGATTCTGAGACGGCCACGGTTGTGGCACCGGTATCCAGAATGAAGGTGACACGCTGGTTGTTGATGGTGCCGTTTGCCAAATAGTGGCCTTGGCGGTTGGCTTGCAGTTCAATCTCTGTAACGCTGCCGCGGGTGTGACTGACCAGCTGCTGGTTGGGGTTGTTTTGTTGGGAGTCCCAGCTGCCGAAAAAATGCGTGACAGCGGCGAGCAATACAACCCAGAACACTGCGAAGTACAGGAGGTATCGAATTTCGGGTTTAATGATGCCGGGTTTGCTCATCCTGTTCCTTGTTGTGGGGCATGGGCAGGTTGTTCCAATACTACCTTGACCACGCGGTCGAGCGCCTGCATTGGTTCACCCATCATGCCGACGCTCTGTCATCTTCAACAGCTTCCAGCTTCACCCGAAATCCGCAGGCCTCGGCGTATTTGCTTAGTGTTCCCCAACTCGGATTGCTTCGGCCGCGTTCTAGTCTGGATATGTTGCTTTTGTTCGTTCCGAGTTTCTTCGCAACGTCCTCCTGGGTGAGGCCCGCTTTGGTTCTCATCGTAATCAGCTGATCGATCAGGCTGAATTCGTCTTGAAGTGAATCGTATTCCCGGCGTATCTCAGGATTTTCCAGTGCCTTTTGCTTAAACTGTTTGAAATTCATGATTTTTTGACCTCCTTCAATCGCTCATTGGCGAGCTCCAGGTCTTTCTTTGGTATTTTCTGATCTTTCTTCACAAAAACATGCAGAACTATAATTCGCTTGCCTTGCATGTAGCAGAAGATGCCTCTACCTATTCCTTCCTTGGCTTTTGCGCGAATTTCGAAAAGCTCGTCACCCAGCGGCTTTGTGTGAGGCTCCCCAAGGTTCGCCCCATGTTTCTCCATCAATTCCATCAGTCGAATCATTCTGGCCTGAATCTTGGGCGGCAGCTTTGCCAGTTCTTCCTCTACTTTCCCGTAGAATTCTATTTCCCAGTCCATGGGGGCTCCTTTGTCTTTTGGTTATCATATACGATAACTATGGTTTCGAGAAGTGATTTGGAGACGCGGAAAATTGGGTCAGGGTGGAGCGTACCCAGTGGCTGTCACTGCAGGTCCGATCAATAATCCTCCATAATGCATCTAACTCATCCGTTAGCGCCAATGGAGTAGAGGGGCTCGGCTCGCCGCTTGATTTCCGGCCATATGACCCGATTGTTTCCAATATCTGACACATCAGAGGCCGACCAATCATGACTGACATCCGACACCTCGTATGCCCCCATTGCCACAAAACCAACCGCGTACCGGCCGAGAAGCTTTCGGCCGGGGGCAACTGTGGCGCGTGCAAGCAACCGCTCTGGCCAGACCAGGTGCTGGATCTTACGGAGCAGACGTTTGCGGCACACACCGGGCGCAGCGATGTGCCGGTAGTGGTGGATTTCTGGGCCAGTTGGTGCGGGCCTTGTAAGGCGATGGCGCCGCAGTTCGAGCAGGCGGCGAAAGCCTGGCGGGGTAAAGTGCGCTTTGCAAAGCTGAACACCGAACAGTCACCGGGACCGGCCGGGCAGTTTGGTATTCGCAGCATTCCCACAATGATCCTGTTCCAGAATGGCCGGGAAGTGGCCCGTCAGAGCGGTGCCATGAATCAGGCGCAGATCAGCCAGTGGCTGCAGTCAAAGGGGATTCGGTAGGCTTATGGTGTAATTGGCAGTCCTCGGGAGGCCTCAAGCCCTTTCAATGATTATCCTGCTTTAGGGGCAGGGCGTTTTATGCCTACACTCAGGTAGTCCCTTATTGATTCTGGAGACTACTATGGATTTCCACGTATACCGCCAGGCTTTAGCCGACACCCTGGAAGGCAGCGAGCTACCTTTTCCGGCAGATGAATTAAGTCTCCGTTTGGCGCGTACCCGGGCTCTGATGACTGAAGCCGGACGTGATGCCCTGCTGTTGACCGATCCTGCCGACATTTTCTATCTGACCGGCTATCACACCTTTGAGGTCTCCGTGCATACCGCGTTGCTGGTCACGGCGGAACGCATCGTCCTGCAGGTACCGTCGATTGAGACCGGGCCGGCTGTTGTTACCGCAAGGGTGGACGAAATCATTGGTTACCGCTGGGAAGATATCAGTGAAGTCATCGAGCCTTTGCTGGCCTTGCTGTCACCCTGCCAGCACATAGGCCTGGATGTGTATTCTGCCGGTTTGCGCTACGCCATCGTTCAACCCCTGTTAAACCGTCTGGGCAAGGCACGCTTTCACCATGATGGCGGCGCATTGCTGGATAGTCAGCGTCTGGTCAAGAGCGAAGCCGAGCTGAACTGCCTGCGCGAGAGCGCACGCATCACCGCAATCGGTCTACGAGCTGCCGAAGCTATCATTGAGCCCGGCATTACCGACAATGAGGTGGCTGCCGAGGGTGCACGTGCCCTGCTGGCGGCGGGCAGCGAGTTCATGAGCCTGCAGCCGATCGTGACCTGCGGTCAGCGCAGCAGCGTGATACACGTCAATCATAAACGCACCGTTATTGAGGCAGGGGATCCGGTTTTCCTTGAATTTGGTTCAGCGTATCAGCGCTATACAGCGCCGATGATGCGCACCGCTGTAGCGGGCAGAGCCACGGCTGAGATGCACCAGATCGCGGAGGTTTGCCAAAGCCTCTATACCGCCCTGAAAGAAACTATGTGCCCGGGTAATACCTTTGATGATGCAGCACAGGCTGCCGAGGCGGCCCTGGCACCCTATGCGGATCGAGTATTTTTCTCTGGCGTATTTGGCTACTCAGTAGGAGCGCAGTTCCCTCCCAGCTGGGTTGAAGGCACCGGCTACATCGCCCGCGGTCTCACCCGCCGCTTTGAGGAAAACATGGTTTTCCACCTCCCCCTGTGTCTTCGCCTGCCTGGGGAGTGGGGGATTGGCCTCAGTGACACAGTACAGGTCACTGCCAAGGGTGGTGTAGCCATCACCGACAATGATTGGCAGGTCAATGAACGAGTTGGCCTGATTAAATCTTAAACGTACCTGGACCCGACATGTTTAAACCCAGTTGTTACAGCTGCCGAAAAAAGTTTGAGCCATCTGCGTTGCGTGTTTCTTACTCGAAGAATTACTGTGAGAGCTGCGGCGTTGGGTTGTTTGGTGAGGATTACTTCAGCTTCCCGCCAAAGCCTGCTCCAACTACCCGGAGGAACCTGGTGGTTCATGGTGCTGTGGTGCTTCTCGTAGGTGGTTTCTTTTTGTTTTGGATGTCTGTTGGTGGGCTGTGAGAACTCGAGCTGGAGGCGCTATGAACTACTCAGATAGGGTCAACAAAACCTGGTGCCACAGTGCGCCTGGCGCCTCACCTCAGGACTATCGGGAGTTGGTGCGGTACGCCACCTTGGCGGCCTCCAGTCACAATACCCAGCCCTGGATATTCGAGTTGGAACCCAACCGCATACGGGTGTTGCCTGATCTGTCCAGGCGTTGCCCGGCGGTGGACCCAGACGATCACCACCTTTACGCCAGCCTGGGGTGTGCAGCTGAGAATTTGCTGTTGGCAGCGCAAGCTGTCGGATTAAAGGGGCATTGCCAGTTTGATGTATCGACATCCGGGGTGGTGATTGATTTTGAAGAGGCTACGGCCGTGCGGTCTGCACTTTTCGAGGCGATTACCCTGCGCCAGTGCAGCCGTTCAGAGTACGACGGTGTGCCACTTGCGGCTGAAGTGCTGGCGCAGCTTCAGGCAGCGGGGCAGGGTGATGGCGTGTCGGTGCTTCTGATGACCGATGCCGATCAAAAGGCGCTGGTCGCAGATTATGTCGCCAAGGGCAACGATGCCCAATTTGCAGACCCTGAATGGGCTCGGGAACTTAAAGCCTGGATTCGGTTTAACGGCAAGGAGGCGGTGCTTTCCGGCGATGGGTTGTACGGGCCTGTTATGGGCAATCCGGCCGTGCCCCGCTGGCTTGGGTTGTTGGCGATGAAGGGCTCGTTTTCTGCAAACAATCAGAACAAGAAGGATCGACGGCACATTGACAGTTCTTCCGCCATTGCCGTCATCTATTCAGAGGCCGATGACATTCCCCACTGGATTGAGGCAGGCCGGTGTTACCAGCGCCTGGCCCTGCAGGCTGCGGCCCTCGGACTGCGTACGGCGTTTATTAACCAGCCGGTGGAGGTGGCGACACTGCGCCCGGAGTTTGCCCGCGCCATTGGCATTGGTGGCCGGCGCCCGGACTTTATCGTGCGGATTGGCCACGGCCCGCAGATGCCGCGCTCTCTCCGGCGACCGGTTGAGGATGTTATCCGGTGATTTTACTGGGGGTACTGATTCTGGCCGGGCTGGTGCTGTCGGCTTGGCGGCTGCTGGACCACCGGGCGGACCGCAAAGCCATGCGCGAGCTGGTGGGCGCGCAGCCCGCACAGTCCCCGGTCTTTACCGCCGGGATGGTTGCCGATCTTCCCGAGCCGGCACGGCGCTATTTTCTGTATACCATTGAACCCGGTACGCCGCTTGCGACGGTCGCCCGTATCCGGATGAAGGGGCGTTTCGGCATGGGTGACAGGAGCAATCCCAATTATCTGGATTTTGAGGCATCCCAGGTGTTGGCCATGCCTTCTGGATTTGTCTGGAAAATGCGTGCGCGGCGGGGCCTGATGCGGCTGTCCGGTTCTGACAGCCAGCGGTGGACGCGGTTCTGGTTGATGGGGTTGCTACCTGTTGCCCGCTTTGGCGGCGACCCGGATCACACCCGCTCGGCGTTTGGCCGCTATGTTGCCGAAGCCGTTTTCTGGACGCCTGCAGCGCTGTTGCCGGGCCCCGGTGTTACCTGGGAGGGCCTGGGTACTGACAAGGTGCGGGTTACCGTGGAGTATCACGGCCTGTCTCAGTCGGTGGATCTCAAAGTGTCGGCAGAGGGCCAGCCCGTTGAGGTCAGTTTTCAGCGGTGGAGTAACGCCAATCCCGAGAACAAGCACCGGTTACAGCCGTTTGGTGGGTATCTCTCTGAGTTCCGGTTGTTCGGCGGGTTTCGTTTGCCGACACATGTGGAAGCTGGCAATCATTTTGATACGGACCAGTATTTTCCGTTCTTTGTGGCCGATGTGAGCGTTGTTGAGTTTTTCTAAGCATTTGCTGAATCGATCAGCGCGGTAATTTCCCGGTCAATGTCCTCCTGATTCACCAGCTGATCAAACCACTGAATACCCCCGGGAAAGGCTTTTTCGATATCCATCGGGTTGTAGAACCAATGCACGGGCATAGCCAGGGCATCGGCGATGAACTGGGTTTTCAGGCTATTTCTTACCCGGCTTGCGCAGCTGGCATTGGTTTGCACTGGGATGCCCCTTACTTTGAGTTACGTTCTCAGTTTTCTTTTTTGAATTTTGCTTTGCAGTTGCCGCTCATGCACATCGTGCAGTAGTGCTCACGGTCCTCGTGTTTGCTGCCCTCTGCGAGCTTGATGCCGCAGCTGTTGCAGAGCAGGATTGCAAGTTCGCCTTCAACTTTTACAAATGCGTGCTGGTAGTCCATAAGGTAGTTCTCGATAAAACCCATTTCTTTAAATCTTTCAGTTCGTTGCTCAAGGCCATTGAGCGGCGGGTCTGATCCGGGCCTTGCGGCAGGCGCAGATTGCGTAGCCAGAGGATGTGGACAAGACTGATGGGATGAAGCCGCTCGTTCTGATCGTTGCTTACTTTGCTGCCGTTACCCTGCCGTTAGTTCTGTCGGTATGGCTCGGCGGGCCGCCGCGCCAGTTCCACCAGGAACTGGCCTCAGCCCTTGGCATTCTCGCTTTTTCGATGATCCTCGTGGAGTTCATTCTCTCCGGCCGCTTCAAGGCCATTTCAAATGGCGTGGGCATGGATGTGACCATGCGGTTCCACCAGACCATGGCGCGCATCGCGCTGGTCTTGGCGTTGGTGCACCCGTTTCTTTACCAGGGAACGCTGGCCGGTGGTCAGCGCCCATGGGACCCAACGCGCCAGTTGACCCTCACGACCGATTTCTTCGCGCTAGTGCCAGGCATTGTTGCCTGGTTGCTGCTGACAGGTCTTGTGGTTATGGCGATAGGGCGTGCCCAGTTGGGTTACCGATACGAGACATGGCGCCTTTTGCATGGGCTGGGCGCGCTCCTGATTGCGGTTTTGCTGCTGCACCATACGGTATATGGCGGGCGTTACGGGTCGCATCCGGTGATGACCTGGGTGTGGCTGGTTATGACGGGGGTGGCGGTTGGCTCGCTGCTGATGGTGTACCTGGTGGTTCCCTGGCGGCAGAAAGCGCGCCCCTGGCGGGTGACGGAGGTTGTTCGGTTAACGCCTAAACAGTGGCAAGTGACGGTGTTGCCCGACGGCCACGATGGCCTCGAATACCAGGCAGGGCAATTCGTTTGGCTGAATGTGGGTCACAGCCCTTTCTCGATGAAGGAAAACCCGTTTTCCATTGCCTCAGCGCCGGCGGCCGGTCCGGAGGTTTCTTTCATGATCAAGGAGCTCGGCGATTTCACGCAAACCATTGGCGAAATAGAGCCTGGCACCGTCGCCTATCTGGACGGCCCTTATGGCAATCTCACTGTCGATGGCCGGCAGGAGCCCGGTATTGCGCTTATCGCTGGTGGGGTTGGCCTCTCACCCCTGTTGAGCATACTCAGGCAATTGCGCCTGACCGGTGACCCCCGCAGGGTGAAGTTGATCTACGGAAACCGGATTGTTGATCAGGTCGCCTATCGTAAGGAGCTAGACGAGACGCTGGGAGCGGAGAACACCGTGTATGTGCTGTCTGAACCGCCTGAGGGCTGGCAGGGAGAGATCGGCGTCATCGATGGACCATTGATAGACCGCGTTTTTTCTGTGGGCGAGTTCAGGGATTGGGCCTTTGTGATGTGCGGGCCGAACGTCATGATGGATGTAGTTGAGAACCACCTGATCAAGCGCGGCACGCCTGCTCGTCGGATTCTGTCGGAGCGGTTTAACTATGACTGATCTGGAAGGCTTCGCCTTGTAGGTTCAGTGTTGGGAGAGCGCTCGCACGCAGCGATGAGAAAATGCTGCGCTTGGACAGTTTGGACTGCTCGGGCTTATTGAGGATGTAATGACAGTCGCCCGCATCCGGATGTCGGGGCGCTTCGGGATGGGTGACAAGCGCAATCCCAACTATCTGGATTTCGAGGCAACCCAGGTGTTGGCCACGCCTTAGCCGTTTTCTGGACGCCTGCAGCGCTGTTGCCGGGCCCACATCGCGGTCCATCTTTGCTCGCGGGCACCGAGAACTCCGCGAACAAAATAACCCCTACGGTTTTTCGATGCAGGTTGGTTATAAACTTGTGTACACTTAATTTGTGCGCTGATTAAACGCGCGGCCACCTTGTTACCTCACTACCGGAGCATCCGATGGCGAACGACGATTCCTGTTCAGAGCTGTTGCTGGATAACCAGCTGTGCTTTGCTCTGTATTCCACGTCGCTGATGATGACCAAAACCTACAAACCGCTGCTAAAGGCACTGAACCTGACCTATCCACAGTATCTGGCCATGCTTGTGCTATGGGAAGAGGATGGCATTACCGTCAGCCATATCAGCAAGCGGATGCTGACAGATCCCGGGTCAATGACGCCGCTGCTAAAAAGGCTCGAAGCGGATAAGCTGCTAACGCGCAAGCGCCGCACCGATGATGAGCGGGTGGTTGAACTCCATCTCACCCCACAGGGTCGAGCGCTTAAGGATAAGGCCCGGGCCATTCCCGGTTGTATTGTAGAGGCCAGCGGTCAGCCCCTGCCTGATTTGATGGAACTCAAACGGCAGTTAATCAAATTGCGCAGCCACCTGAAACCGTCACTTTAAGCTCGCAAATCCTGCACTACGTAGTTGCATCAATATAACTTGCGCGCAAAACATTTGTGCGATAAATTGTTGTTGAGTTCATTTTAAACCGAGACGGAGTATTGCTTATGTCCATTGAACAAGTGCTTTATCGTGCCTCTGCTGAAGCCACTGGCGGCCGTGATGGCCGGGCCATTTCCTCAGACGGGGTGTTGGACGTTGAACTGACAACCCCGAAAGAACTGGGTGGCGCAGGCGGCAAGGGCACTAATCCTGAACAGCTGTTCGCTGCTGGCTATTCGGCCTGTTTTATTGGTGCAATGAAGTTTGTTGCCGGTCGCGACAAGTTGCCTTTGCCGGAAGATGCTTCCATCGAGGGCGAAGTGGGCATCGGCCAGATCCCGGCCGGCTTCGGCATTGAAGTGGAGCTGAAAATCTCGCTGCCGGGCATGGACGACGCCCAAGCACGAAAGCTGATTGATGAAGCTCATAAGGTGTGCCCGTATTCGAACGCCACTCGTGGCAACATTGACGTAACGCTTACCCGCGTCGCCTGATTCGTCAGGCTTGCGGCGCAAGCATTCACGCCGTCGCCAGGTTTCAGATTCACGTTGAGCGACTTTAAGGGGGTGCCGGGCGCCTTAAGCGACTACGCTTTGTTGAGTGAGTAGAGCAGATGCGTTCCGGAGGGAGCCTGTTTTAAAGGAGAACGAAAGGGCATGATCGGCGATCGCAGCGTAAAGGTGTTTTATGACGAAGTGATGCTCGGGCACAACCCGGAGGTGGATCTGCCTTTCATGCCCAGCCGGGTGGAAAAGCGCGTGAGGTCGATTCTCCAGGGGCTCAATTTCAAGTGGAGTTATCCGGAACATCCGGGCCGCCTGTCTGCTATCAAAGCATACCTGGATGAGAATCCGATAAACGGTGTGCGGTTTGTTAGTGGGGCGGCCCCTGCCACCTACGAACAGTTGGCGCGAGTGCATACCACTTCGTACTTGGACCATCTTTTTTCCATGGCGGGTAAACGGGCCTGGCTGGACAAGGATACAACGGCGGTGTCGCCGGATAGCATCAGCGCTGCCACGGCGGCGTCTGGGAATGCCATCGCCGCTGTAACCAGTGTTGTGAAGGGGGAGTGTCAAAGTGCTTTTGCACTGGTGCGGCCGCCGGGCCACCATGCAGAGCCGGTGCGGGCTCGTGGCTTCTGCCTGCTGAACAATGTTGCGATTGCGGCAGCCCACGCCCAGGCCAAACTGGGCTGTGAACGGATTTTGATCATCGACTGGGATGCCCATCATGGTAATGGCACCCAGGATATCTTCTGGGCTGATCCGGATGTGCTTTTCTTCGATACCCATTGTGCGGCGCCGTTCTATCCTGGCTCTGGTCATCTTGAGGAGGTAGGCGAGGGGTTGGGTGAAGGCTATACCATCAACGTTCCGCTGCCGGAATCCGCGGGTGACGTTGCCTTTGAGAAGGTTTTTCGCGAGATATTGATCCCGGCGGCTGATTACTTCGGGCCAGACCTTGTTCTGGTCTCTGCCGGGTTTGACCCCCACCGTAACGATATGGCGCTGAACCTGACCTACGACGGGTTCAGGGCGATCACCCGTATTGTTCAGGATATTGCCGACAAACATTGTGACGGTCGGCTGGCCATGGTTCTGGAAGGCGGCTACAACCTGACCTCGCTCTCCAAAGGCGTTCATGCGGTGCTGGAGACCTTGGCAGGCGGCGATGCTCCCGAAATACGGGAAGTGGGTGTAAGAGAGGCGGAGCAAGCGGCGGAGTTTCATCGCTCGGCCTTTGAGGATCTTGAAGAGTAGTTGTTGTGGAGGGCCCGCAGTGGCGCGCCGTTAACAGCCCGCCAGGGCTTGGGCTTGCCAGAGTCGGTTCAGGCATGGGCGAGTGCTCTTACGCAGCGGCTAAACACCTCCGCCGAGAAAAATCGGTGCTCGCCGGATTGCTGTGCCACGAACAGCTGGCCACCGGATTCGCGGATTCCCCCCTCAATCATCAGGTTATCACTCATCTCGAAATCCTCAATGGTATGGCCCAGTTCGTCCTGGAAGATTGCACCTGCCCGTTGCTGATAAAGCCGGCTGTCGAGGGTGAACCCGAACGCGGGCTTGCCCTGGCCGATCATGTAACCCACCTCGAACACAGTACCCGGATCGGCGCTAATACCGCGAAACGGTGTGAGGTTGGCAATGATGGCGTCGCAGCTGTCCATCAGTTCTCGGTTGGCCCGGTATATCCGGTGGCCGCGCTCCGGTTTTGCCTCTTTGTCTGAAAATGTCAGCGCTGTGTCTAGCGGGTCGACGCCCTCGAATCCTGCGTCCCGGAGCAGGCGTTTTTTCTCGGCCATGATGGCCTTGTGTTGCTCTGTCGGGAAGAAGACTTCCGGGCCGGCTAGATAGATGCGGTTTAGATTTGGCATGATAGAGTTATCTCTCATTTGGACGTTTGTCACCGCGCTCTGGAGACGGTGTCTTGGAATCTGTGGATGATTTTTCACCTGGAACACACAAAGCTCAAGGAGGAGCAAAGTGCTTATCAAATATTTCCTGGGCCACAAAAAGGCGCTCACCCTATGTGGCGGGTGCCTGGTGATTGCCCTGACGCTATACCCGATGTTCTATCGCACCTGGGCTTTCGGTTCGGATGCCTGGGGGCTGACAGTTATAGCGCTTCTTGACCCCGAAGAAGTGCCCTGGAGCCCCTCGGATTTCAATAGTCTGGCTATCCGGCCTGCAGTGGCCTACTGGCTTCTCACCAATTTCGACTGGCCCTATGAACGCTGCGGTAAAGCGATGACGGCGATGGGTGGCTGTTCGCAACCTTTGGTCAATTTCGTAGGCACCTCGTTGGATAGGCACGATGCTGATTCCATCATGACGCGCCGTGGCTATGCGTTACTTCGACACTTTGCCGCAAGGGGTGAGCCGTTGAACGGCTACCACAACGGGCTTGCTCCGGTGCATGAGGCCGTGCTTTACGCCGATGTGGGTTATCTCCGCGCCCTTCTGGAGTTGGGGGCGGATCCAAGCCTGCCGATTGATAGTCCGGGGAAGGACTATCATGGCTTTAACGCTTTTGAGTTTGCGGTGTTTTTGGAATCCCGGAATTCTGAATTTTATCAGACTATTCGGGCAGAGCTTGAAGCTGAAAGGCGTCCGCAGAGATAGGTCGACTGGTTGACCCGCTATTGTGTTGCCATACCACCTGTGTGAATGCTTTCTGATACACTCAAAAGTAAACCACTCAGGCGAACATCATGGTCCCTAATGCAGTCAAACATCCCGATACCGAGAAGCTCAGTGAGATAATGGCCAGGTTTCCTCAAATCCGGGTTGCCGCTCTCTTTGGCTCCATGGCCCGAGGAACAGCCCGGCCAGACAGTGATATTGATGTCGCGGTTCAGGCTGACAAAGAACTGAGTGCAGATGAGCGCATTGCCATAACCGAAGCCATTGCTCTGGCCTTCAATCGCCCCGTGGATCTGGTGGACCTGCGCACAGCCGGCCAACCTTTACTGGACCAAATTGTCAGCACTGGCAAACAGGTGGTCGGCACGCGACACCAATGGGGTGATCTGATTTATCGAAACATCATGGAGAACGAAGACTTTGTCCCTTACCAGAAACGCATACTCGAAGGTCGGCGCAACGCATGGATGAACAACTCGTAGCACAGAAGCTGGAATCCCTCAGAATAAGCACCTCGGCGATTTTCGGGCCTTTGCCAGAGTGTTTTCGGATTTAATCGCGAAGTAGAGGGTTAGTCAAAACGCATTTGGGGGGCTTTATGGGTCTGGCCATCGCACTGCATGTCCTATCTGCCGTAGTCTGGGTTGGCGGTATGTTTTTCGCCTACATGGCTATGCGCCCGGCGGTAGTTGAGGTGATTGATGCCTCCCAGCGTGGCGCGCTCTGGTGTGCCACCTTGTCACGATTTTTTAAATGGGTATGGGCGGCGGTGATTCTGTTGCTGGTCACCGGGTACTGGATGATTTTCAGCGTGTTCGGTGGCATGGCCGGTGCCGGTTGGCATATCCACGTGATGCAGGCGCTGGGTATTGTGATGATCCTGATCTACGCCCATGTTTACTTTGCCCCCTTCCGGCGGCTGAAACAGGCAGTGGCCAATCAGGACCCTCAGGAGGGCGGGCGCCAGGTGGGGCAGATTCGCAAGCTGGTTGGGACTAACCTGATTCTTGGGCTGATTGTGGTCGCGATTGGGGCTGGCGGGCGGTATTTGTGAGCGCGTTGAATCAGAAAGGAATGCTCACTGCCTGGAATGACGCCAAGGGTTTTGGTTTTATCTCGCCGGAGGGTGGCGGTGAGCGTGTGTTTGCTCACATCAGCAGTTATGCAGGCCGGGGCCGGCCGGTTGCTAATCGCAAGGTGACATTCAGCACCACGAAAGATGACCAGGGCCGTTTGAGGGCTGGTCGGTTCCAATATGTTGGGGCAGCAAAGGTGGGTGCCAGCATTGCGCAGGGAGTCTGGGTGGCGGCCGCTGTTGTACTGGCGTTTTTCAGTGTGCTCGCTGGCCTGTTCTATCAAGGTTATCTGCCGGTCTCGATCCCCGCCGCCTACGTCGGGGCGAGTCTGGTTCTGTTTGTCATGTACTGGATTGACAAAAAGGCTGCCCAGCGAGGAGCCCAACGCACCGCTGAGAAAACGCTGCACCTCTTTGAGCTCTGCTGCGGTTGGCCCGGTGCACTCATGGCGCAGCAGGTTTTCCGCCACAAAACGCGGAAAGGCAGTTATCAGTTTGTGTTCTGGTTGGCGGTGTTGGCCAATCTGGGCGCGTTGGGCTGGTTGCTTGTGGCTCCGGAGGCGATGGGGTTGCGGCAGCAATTGGGCTTTGATTTGTCCAGGTCTTTACGGTCGCTAATCTGGTAGGCGGGCATTACGCTAAACGATCTCCCTTTTGCTATGGTGAAGATATCAAGAAGCCAAAAAAGGAACTTTGTTATGTGGTTTCGCAGGACGATGTTACCGCTTTGCGTGTTCTTTATCTCCCCTTTGCCACCAGCCTCTGCTGAAGTTTATAAATGGGTTGATGATGCTGGCAACGTTCACTTCGGAGACCGCATTCCGGAACAACACAAGCAGTCAGGAGAGTCTGTCGACCTTTCAGTTCGCATACCTTCTGCTGAAGAACAGCGCCAGGCTGAAGCTCGTGCTGAGTCGTTGCGAAGGGTAGCAGGAGAGTTGGGTGAGCAGCGACGGGAAAAAGAGCGCTTGGAGGAGTCAGAACAAACATATGTGCAGCAAAAATTGTCTACCCTGCCGGAGGAGGTGAAGTCGGGTCAGGGGCGCCTGACCCGTGAGCAGCGTCTGGCCAATTATGAAGCGGAGATGCAGCGGTATAGGGAAAGTATGGCGTGTTTCGGCAAGTACCAGATCAAGGGCGGCGGTACCAGGGGATATGCCTTTGAGGAATGCGAATCCGTTAAGAAACCGCGCTATCCTGATGTTCGTTAGTTCTGACGCGCGCCCTGCTTAGTCCATGCAAGGTCGGTCAGCGTTTGGTACCAGGAGCCTGCTGCTGCAGCTGTGATTGCCTCTTTAAGACCTGTAGTAACCCCTTAATACCCGCCCCGACACCACCACTGCTAATGTTTCCTGACCTGGCAATACAAACACAAGGAGACAGCCATGAGCGGGAAGAAGATTCTGATGATTACCGGTGATTTCACCGAAGACTACGAAACCATGGTGCCGTTCCAGGCACTGCAGGCCGTTGGCCATACGGTTCATGCCGTCTGCCCGGACAAGAAAGCGGGCGATACGGTCGCCACGGCGATACATGATTTCGAGGGTGACCAGACCTACACTGAAAAGCCCGGCCACCGGTTTGCCCTGAATGCGGATTTTGACGGACTGAATCCGGCAGATTACGACGCGCTGGTGGTGCCCGGCGGCCGTGCTCCGGAATACCTGCGGCTCAACAAGGAGGTGCAGAGTCTGGTTCGCCATTTCTTCGAAACCAATAAGCCGGTGGCGGCGATCTGCCACGGTGCTCAGTTGCTGGCGGCAGCAGGGGTTCTGGAGGGGCGCAAATGTTCGGCTTATCCGGCCTGCCAACCAGAGGTAGAGCTCGCAGGTGGTACCTTCGCCGCTATCGAGGTTGATCAGGCGGTCACTGATGCTAATCTGGTAACAGCACCTGCGTGGCCTGCCCATCCGGCCTGGCTTGCGCAGTTCTTCAAGTTGCTGGATCAGTAACGCAGCAGGGGCCAGGGCGCTGGCCCCTCAGTACCCTCAAGCGCCATCAACCACATTCGGGGAGGCCGTTATGTGCAAGCTCTTTATTAACGCCGATTCGGAGCTTTGGGTTAGTCGCACCCACTCCCTGCGAATTGACGGCATGGTCACCAGTGTGCGGATGGAAAACGCCTTTTGGCTGGTGCTGTCGGAGCTGGCTGAGCGCGATGGCATGAATCTGCCGCAGATGATCACCCGGCTTTATCACGAGTCCATTGATGCGGGCCATGATCTGGGCAATTTCACATCCTTTCTCCGGGTCTGCGCGCTGCGCTACCTTGAGCTGCAATTGAGTGGTGACGTGCCGAGGGATACCCGGGTGCCAATCGCTTCGCTGGATGCAGACCGTATTCTTGCTGGTAAGCGCGGTAAATCGGCAACACCGAAAGTCGTGAGTAAGGCAAGCCACTAGGCGCGAGACAACCCAGGTTCCCATATTCGCGGATACAGTCTCTAATCCTCAGTCTGTCGGTTTTATACCGGTCGAATGCAATGGAATAAACACCAGCATCTCGTTGTTTGCCGGCATTGCGTAATCTTCCCGCAGTACCAACCCCACCGCCTTGGCCAGCGCAGACAAATCCTCGATATCGCGGATACCCATGTGTTGCGCCTGTGATCTTAGTGACCGGTCAAACGCCCGATTACTTTCACTGGTGAACTCACCCTGGTGCATGAACGGCCCATACAGGCAAAACGCGCCGTCATCAGGCAGGCTTGCACCGATGCCCTGGAACATTTGTTCCACTTCTGTCCAGGCCATGATGTGGGCGGTGTTGGCGGAGAACGCCCATCGGAAATCGAGTGCGGGCCAAGGGGTGTTGCCCACGTCCAGCTTTCGCATGGGGAGAATATTTGGCAGCGCAACCTGTTCCAGCCGGGAAACAGCCAGGTGCGCGGCCGTGGGGTGGTCCGTTGGCTGCCACTGTATGTGGGGCAGGGCTGCTGCAAAATGCACGGCGTGCTGGCCGGTGCCCGTGCCTATTTCCAGCACGGTACCCGGGGCATTGAAGACCTCGCGCAGTCTTTCCAGTATGGGGCCTTTGTTGTTTTCGCAGGCTTGGGAAAAGGGCAGGTGAGAGGTCATCAATGTGTTTTTCCTATTTCAGAACGGCTGGCCAGTTCGCATCGGCCTCGCGAATGAGTTGGTCGGTGTTCGCCAGCCAAGACGTTTGTACCGATTGGTTGTAGTTCAGAAACAACCGTCCGTCCCTTATGCTCCAGTGCTGTGGGTCGCCTTTGGCGAGGTAGCCCTGGCTGACAGCCCAGGCACAATAGCCGCCGTAGGCCGGTGCGAATTTTTCAGGGTTAGCGTTGAACTGTGCAAGATTTTCCGCATTGGCGAAACGCCAGGTCGCACCCTGGTACTCTGTAGTGTAACGGGGGGAGCCTTTGACCGGTTTGCCCTGAGTGAAATAGCTAACGGTGTCGTACCCTCCGGCGCCAGTATTGCTCAATAGGCCGGTGTAAACGGGCGGTTCAGCAGCCCAGGCCATGCTGGCCAGGAGCCAAAAGGCAGCAATCAGTGTGATGCGTTTGTTCATGTCAGGGTCTCCGTGCAGTCAGGTGTTGTAGGGAATCTGACAATCGAGCCGGCATTATGTTACGAAATATTGGGTAACAGCCTACTATTAACGCCACCTGGTTGGTGCAAAACTTGAGCGATTACTCTGACACTATCGCGACAGGAGGATAAATCATGCCTCAGCTTCGTTTCATCTTTTTGCTGAGTACCGCAGTGTTTGCTGTATTTCTGGCTATCTCGACAGCTCAGGCGCATCACGGTTGGGCCTGGGCCACAGATGAGGAATTCGAAATCACCGGTGTTATCCGATCAGTGCGCCTCGGGAATCCCCATGGCGAGGTGACGATACGCGTGGATGGCGAGGATTGGGTGGTGGAAGTGGGTCAGCCTTGGCGTAATGAGCGGGTTGGACTGACCAGGGAAATGTTGAGCGAGGGGCGGGAGATTACCGTGCATGGTCACCGTTCGGCCCGGGAGGGTGAACGGTTGGTGAAGGCCGAGCGGGTTGTGATCGACGGTCAGGACTTCAATCTTTACCCTGGCCGTGCTTCCTGAGCCCGGGGATGATTGAACCGGCGTTGAGCCTCATCCAGGAGTTGGCTTTGGTCTCGGCCTTGCGTAATTCCACGTTCATGTACCCGTTGGTAAACGCTGGGCATATTCTCGGGGTTGCAATGCTGGTTGGCGGTATTGTGCCGCTGGATCTGCGTTTGCTGGGGCTTTGGCGCAGGTACCCCGTGACAATGTTCGTAGATGTACTTCGAATAACATCGGCGATGGGGCTGGTGCTGGCGATTGTTTGCGGGTTGCTGCTATTCGCCACGGCAGCCGTGGACTACGCGGGTTCGCCGTTGTTCCAGGCCAAGATCGCGCTGGTGGTGTTGGGCGTATCGAATGCTTTGGTACTGGGTAAGGTATTGAGGCGCCGGGATGTGGAGAACTTGCCCATGATGGCGAGACTGCCTTTTTCTGTGAGAGTGGGGGCGGCGTTGTCATTGTTTGTATGGATTGGTGCGCTGATTCTTGGGAGGCTATTGGGGTATTTTTAACCCCACGGTATGAGCGACCCAGGGTTATTCCGGCCCAACCACCGTGGTCAGAAAAGCTGTTGTAACAAGAATTGCCAAACCTACGGTCATTTCTGTAACTATGGACAGGCGAAGCCGCCGCGTATAACCCACCCGCGCCAGCCGGGGCACCAGATAGAATTTGTTGATGGCGCCGAGCGCCAATAACAGTGATACCAAAGCAAGCTTGGCCAGCAACAGCCAGCCGTAAGCGCTGTTGACCAGCCCCGAAAGAGGCTGAACCAGCAGCAGAATCATGAGTCCCCCACAGATTACTAGTGCGCCAACAAAGGCCAGGGCCGTCTGGCCAAAGCACTGCATACTGGCCTGCAGTTGAGCGACCTGATGACCGTTGCTAACCCGCCACAGTGGATAGAGTGACCCTAGCCACAGGGAGATCCCCGATAGGTGAATGACTAGTAATGCGGCGCCACGGCTGTCGTTATGTAAATGTCCGGTTTGCGTAAAGGCAAACAGTAGGCTGACGGCGCCTGCAATTACCAGAGCGTAGCCGAGGCGCCGGCCTCCCCAGACTGCCACCCATAGGCCTGCCAGGGTGAGCGTAAATCCCAGCAGGTGTGCTCGTGTGGTGTCTCCTACATTGGTTTCCCAGATAATGTTCGCGATGTCCGGGTCGAAGGCACCGGCGATGCCGCCTCCAAATGCTGCCCCTGTGTGCACCGGAAAACTGGCGGCAGTAGCTGACAGCCCCAGCACTCCTGCCGCAAGAATGTAGCTATGCATCGGCCGCTCTATGCCGTGAGGTTTAAGCAACCACAGGCAGAACAGGCCGCCAATCACCCCTGCGGTGCTGAGATAGATCAGCACCTTGGTGGCGATGGTTAGAAGGGTCCAGATGTCCATGGCGGTCAGTGGTGACCCTCATGTGCATCCTGGCCGGAGGCTGAGTCTTGGTGACTCTCATGGGCCTCAGCGCTCTCTCCCAAGTGAAAGCTGAAGCCGCCGGTCATGGTGTGGCCGTCGTCGGCCATGGCGCGCCATTCCACTTCGTAGTGCCCTTCTTGAAGTGTTGGCAGGTCAATCCGGTAATCGGTTTTGGATTCGCGGCTGGGCCGGAAATCCACTCGTACCCGCTCGCCGGCACCGTCGGTCAGGTTTACGCGCATCAGTCTTACGGTGTCGCCGAAACGGAGTTCCAGGTGTTCCGGGGACGTTTGCACATGCTCGTCGCTTGCGGGTGATGAATAAACCACATCCGTGTGGGCTTTGGCCAGGCTGGTGCTGGTGAGGGTGACAAACATCATTAGCAGGGGCAGAAACAGGTGTTTAGTCATGGCTCTTTCTCCGGTGATTGAATCTATTTTGGCAGATCATTGGGAACACGATCGGTCTCGCGGGCAACGGTGCCTGTTGGGTGCTGATACCAGCCAGGGTCTCCGTCGAGTTGATCGCGAACTTTGATGACGGTAAACATACCGCCCATTTCCATATTTCCGAACTGACCTTTGCCCATCATCATGGCGAGGGTGTTCTCCGGGCCGGGCATATGGCCGGCATCGACATGAGTCTGGTGTTCACCCATGCCGTGTTCACCCATCGCCATATAGCCAGGAACCAGCGCCTGAATGCGCTGCTCGACCTCGTTCTGATTCACACCCAGGGTGTTGGGGATATCGTGCCCCATCGCGTTCATGGTGTGGTGGGCCATATGGCAGTGGAAAGCCCAGTCGCCGGGTTTGGCAATAAACTCGATGTCTCGGGCCTGGCCGACGCCGACAATTTCGGTGGCTTCGGTGCGCCATTGCGCCTGGGGCCAGCGCCCGCCGTCCCCGCCGGTGACCCAGAACTTGACCCCGTGAACGTGCATGGGGTGGTTCCACATAGACAGGTTGCCCATGCGAATACGCACTCGTTCCCCCGTCTGTGCCACCAGTGAATCGATAAACGGAAAGACCTTGCTGTTCATGGTCCACAGATCAAAGTCTTGCATGATGGATGGGTCGGGGCGGTAGGTGCCCGGATGAATGGCCCAGTTATGCAGCATGATGGCGTAGTCCCGATCTACCGGGTTGGCTTCTGGCTCGCGGGGATGAATGATGAACATACCCATCATGCCCATGGCCATCTGCACCATCTCATCTGAGTGAGGGTGGTACATGTGGGTGCCGTGTTGCACCAGCGGAAACTCATACACAAAGGTTTTGCCGGGCGGGATGGAGGGCTGGGTCAGACCGGCCACGCCATCCATGCCGTTGGGCAGTATCAGGCCGTGCCAGTGCACACTGGTGGGTTCTTTCAGGCGATTCGTCACGTAGATTCTCACCCGGTCACCCTCGACAGCCTCAAGGGTGGGCCCCGGAGTGCTGCCATTGTAGCCCCAGGCTTTGATGGTGGTGCCGTCGCCGAAGGCGTGTTCGATTTCTTCGGCAATCAGGTGGAACTCTTTTACTCCATCGCGCAGGCGATAACCCAGGGTTCGCCCGTTGGGCGTGATGACCGGGCGATAGCCCTGACTGGTCCGGTCCGGGGCTGTGAGGGGCGTGTGTGTTGTTTCGTGGCGGTTGCCAGCGGCGAAAGCCTGTGCTGGCAGGGCACCGGCTACCAGGCCAGCGGCACTGCCCAGTATAAAATGACGACGATTAACCATGGTGCTGCCTCAGTGGTTGTGGTGTTCGTGGCCCTGGCCGCCAGCTTGGACGGAGGGCAGTTGGACGGCATCTGGCAGAGCGGCGTCTAGGGGCGTGGCGCTGATCATCGCCAGATGTATGCGCTGAATCCAGTACTGTTCAAGGGTTTCAGCGTGTTCGCGCCAGGCGTCGAACTCCCGCGCCCTGGCGTTGAGCAGTTCAAAGGCGCCCCTCAACATAAAGTTGTATTCACGCAGGCTCAGGTCCACTTGCCGCTGCCATTGCGGGATGACCTGTTGTTCCAGTTGCTCAACGTTGGTTCGAGTCAGCCTTAACCGGTTAGCCAAATCCGGGAGTTGCGTGCGCAGTTCGAGCTCTCTGGCATTCACC
Source organism: Marinobacter shengliensis (assembly GCF_003007715.1). Classification (GTDB taxonomy): domain Bacteria; phylum Pseudomonadota; class Gammaproteobacteria; order Pseudomonadales; family Oleiphilaceae; genus Marinobacter; species Marinobacter shengliensis. The sequence continues at coordinate 311,216 of NZ_PXNO01000023.1, forward strand.
AGCGCGTCGGCTCGCAATAACTGAGCGCCAGCCCCGGCCCGTCGTGCCTGGTTGCGATCGAACAGGGGGAGGCCAATCGACATCGACGGGCCAGCGCTGTATCCGCCGTCAGATTCCCGCTCGACATCGATACCGATGTCCCATTGGGTGATCCCGCCCTGGCGCGCGTAGAACGCCTGGCGATGCTCGGCAACGGCCTGGACTTGCCGTGCGATGCGCAGGTCCAGCCGCTGTGTCAGGGCGTGGTCTGTTAAGGCGGCAACGTCTATCTGTTCATCGTTTGGCAGTTGTGGCAGCGTGACCGGCAACTCCATCATGGCGGGGTGTTCAAGGCCCAGTCGCAGCGCCAGTGTGGTTTGCGCTTGCTGGGCGTCGGCCTGGGCGCGGCGCAGGGCACGCTGGCTCTGTAACTGCTGGTCTCGGTATTGCAGCAAGCTCAGTTCTTTAAGGTTGCCGGCCTCGTGCAGGCGTTCTGCCAGTAAAAGGGCTGTTTCCGCCGCGTTCAGGGCAAGCCGGGCGACAGCTTCACGGTGGCTGGCACCCACGGCATGGAAGTAATCCTGCTGCACCTGATAGAGCTCCTGGTTCAGAGTGTCCAACAGTTCAAGCCGAGCGCTGGTTAGCGCTTCCTCCGCCAGGGTCTTTCGTAAAGAGTGGGTCATCAAATCCAGCAGGCTTTGGCTCAGGCCCAGCCCCAGCTCCCAGCGACCACCGCCATCGGGGCGCATGGCTGACACGGCGAGGGTCGGGTTGCTCAGCATTTGTGCCTGCAGCTGTTCTGCTTCAACGATGCCTAGCCGATGTAAGTGCGCGCGGATATGTGGGCTGTTGACCAGCGCCAGGTGTTGCGCGGTTCCGGGTGTCAGCGGTTCAAACAATAAGTCGTCGACCTGTTCAAATCGCTCTTGCTCGGACAATTCCAGGGTCTGATGAATCTGGCCCCGTGCCGGAGACTGCAACAGCGGGTCGAGATCGGCCTCCAGTTGCGAATAATCAGGGGGCGCCATCGTGGCACAGCCCTGCAGAAACAGGACGGCCATAGCTCCGCCAATCAGGTTTTTCATGGTTGTATTGCCTCAAAGTCACCAAGGGTCATGCCGTGGCGGTCAATGCCACGGCAGGTTCAGGTTTTTGGTTAACTGAGGTTTTGTGGTGGGTGGAATAGCGGGTCGGAGATAATACTGTCGGCACTTTCTGCGTGCCGCATAACCGGCGTGGCCAGATCGGGACTGGCTGCGGGAGCGTACGAGGGGATCAACGTTGTGCAGACTTGGCAACACTGCTGGCAAGGATCGGCGTGCTGGGCGTCCGGGTGTTTATGATTGGCGTGGTGGCCGGTGTCGTTTGACGCGCTGCGGTGATGCTCGTGGACGGCTTCATGGGAATTCGGAGCATGGTGTTGATGCAGGGAAGATGGTTCGTCTGCAGCGGTCTGTGCCGAGTGGCTGTCGCAATGTAACAGCCCAGCCGCTAGCCCCTGGACGGGCAGCCATAAGATGAGCATGATAATCAGAGAGCGACGTTTGGGCGACATCCTTGCAAGTTTCCATATTGCCTTGTCATAAGTCAATATTCCGCAGAACACGAGCGCAGGGCGCCCCCGAGGGCCAGTGTAGTCAGTGCCGGTGCTGGCTATAATGGTGCACGGTGAACTGTTAAACAGGACTCTACGCCCATCAAAAACAAAGCTCCTTTCACGCTCCGCCCCTACCAGCAGGAGGCTGTCGACGCCACGCTGAATCATTTTCGCAAGTCGGACGAATCTGCCGTCATCGTGCTGCCAACCGGCGCCGGCAAAAGCCTGGTGATTGCCGAACTGGCCCGCCTTGCCAGGCGCAAGATTCTCGTACTCACGCACGTGAGAGAGCTGGTGGAGCAGAACCACGCCAAATACGAGAGCTATGGGTTAGCCGGTGGCATCTTCTCCGCTGGGTTAAAACGCAAAGAGAGTCAGCATCAGGTCACCTTTGCCAGTGTACAGTCGGTAGCGGCGAACCTGGATCAGTTCCGGGATGAGTACTCGTTGGTGATCATCGACGAGTGCCATCGGGTCAGCGGTGAGGAAACCAGCCAGTATCAACAAATCATTGACCTGCTGAAACAGCAGAACCACTCCCTCAAAGTACTCGGGCTGACCGCCACGCCCTATCGCCTGGCCCTGGGTTGGATCTATCGCTATCACTACCGGGGCTTTGTTCGCAGCGAAGACGACAAGCCCTTCCAGCACTGCATCTACGAACTGCCGTTGAGCTATATGATCAATCGGGGCTATCTCACCCGGCCTGAGTTGGTGAATGCAGCGGTGGCGCAATACGATTTCTCGTCGCTGGCTCAGGACCGCTTTGGCGAATACGCGGAGAAAGACGTCAATCAGCTGCTGAGCAAACACAAGCGGGTGACACGTGCCATCATTGAACAGGTGGTGGAACTGGCCGCGGACCGCCAGGGCGCGATGGTTTTCGCCGCAACGGTGGAGCATGCACGGGAGATCACCGGCTACATGCCGGAGAGCCAGACCGCCCTGGTGACCGGCGCCACCGATCAGAAAGATCGGGACCTGCTGATTCGGCGCTTCAAACAGCGGCAGCTAAAGTTTCTGGTAAACGTGTCTGTGCTCACCACGGGCTTCGATGCACCCCATGTGGACCTGATCGCCATACTTCGGCCCACCCAGTCGGTGAGCCTTTATCAGCAGATGGTGGGCCGAGGTCTTCGCCTGGATGAGGGAAAAAAGGATTGCCTGGTTATTGATTACGCCGGCAACCACGTGAATCTGCATCACCCGGAGGTTGGGGCGCCGAAACCAAATCCAGACAGTGAACCGGTGCAGGTGTTCTGCCCGGGCTGTGGTTTTGCCAACATCTTCTGGGGCAAAACCGACAGCGACGGCCGGGTGATTGAGCATTACGGGCGCCGTTGCCAGGGGCTGCTGGAGCCCGTGGAGGGGGATGGCACGCGCGCACAACAATGCGACTACCGTTTCCGCTTCAAGGAGTGCCCCCACTGTGGTGGCGAGAATGATATTGCAGCCCGCAACTGCGGGCACTGTCACAAAGCGATTATCGATCCGGACGATCAGCTAAGGGATGCCCTGAAGCTCAAGGATGCCGTGGTGATTCGTTGTGCGGGGATCACCCTGGGCCTTGGCGGAAGCAAGCTGAAGATGACCTACCACGGTGAGGATGGGGAGGAGCTTGGCGAGTCGTTTGATTTCAGCAAGCCGGCACAGCGCCACGTGTTTAACAAACTGTTCGGCCGCAGATTTGCTAACGGCCAGGCTCCAAAAACCTTCGGTAAGGCGGAGGAGGTACTAGAGTTGCAAGCTCTGTTGCCGGCGCCGGATTTTGTGATTGCCCGTAAGCAGAAGCATTATTGGCGAGTGCAGGAGCGGATATTTGATTATCGGGGGCAGTATCGGAAAGCGAATGAGGTGTGATGCCGTAAAAGGGGCGCATGGTCGCCTACGAGTTCGCTGAGGTGCATGCCAACCCTCCGATGGCCGGTAAGCTCTGCCATTTTCTAGGAATGCAGGTTCCTATTAAGGCGTTAACGCAGAACCTGCAACCCTTGCAGGCCCCGAAGCACCCGTGACGGCGCGATGCCAATCATATCCTGAAACATCCGGCTGAGGTGTGCAGAGTCGTGCAGGCCCGCGCTAAGGGCTGCCTCGGTGAGCGACTGGTTCTTCGCTACGTGATAGAACACGGAACGCAGGCGCGACCAGCTTCGGTAACGCCGGAAACTGATGCCCACTTCCTCCCGGAAAAGATGGTTGAATCGCGATTCCGATAAGTGCACCTGTTTGGCCAGATTGGCGCGGTTGAAGGGTTGGTCTCCCGCTTCCCGCAAGTAGTCAAGGCTTCGGGCAATGCGGTTGTCCAGCTCGGCTCGGTGCCCAAGCGCCGACGCGGGGAGGAGTTGGGACATGTCAAAGGATTGCAGCCTTCGCTCCAGACTTCTCGGCCGCGCGGGAGAGGGGATTGGGTCGAACACCAGCGGGCGATCACTCAGCCACCCTGCTTTCAGGAGTCGGGTCTCCAGCGCATCCGGTTCCAGGTAGAGGGAGGCTATGTACTCACCTCCGCTATCCAGCCCGTGCTTCACATCGGCATTCACCAGGGCGCTGTGGCAGGTCTCACGGCGACCATCCGGGAAATGCAGCGTGATGGGGCCACTCAGGCCAATCAAGAGCACCGGCGCGGCATGTGCGTGCATTCTTGCCGGAGGGAGCTCACCCAGGAACAGAGCCCGGTCACGCGCCAGCCAGATGCGTTTGTCCTGTGTCATCGAATAGCCCAAACGTACAAGTTGTACCGGAGCTTGTCCGGCATACTTCAGCCTCACAACTATAACCAAGGAGTAAATGTATGTCTCTGGCCGAAAAGATCTGTCTTTCAGCGGCGTTCCTGTTCTTCATGACGGGGCTTCTCACTGGCATCTGGAAATACCGGCACATGGCCCGAAGCGAGGACGCTTCGTCGCCGACCTATGTCGACATCGCTCACCGCAGTTCACTACTCTACAGCTTTGCGGCACTGCTGTTGGCTGCGTTCAGCGCCCGCAGTGTTTTTGCGGACTGGGTTAACGTTGTGGCGGCCGTCTCGGCCTTAGCGTTTTTCGCGTTTGCCATCGGCACCTATATCCTCCATGGCCTGCTTCAGGATACCGACAACCAACTGCGCCGCCCTCATCGCTTGGGAAAGCGACTTCTACCGCCCTGGATGACTGGGGTATTCATGGTGCTGCTGATACTTGGGGAAGTGGGTGGTAGCCTGGTTTTGGGAGTAGGAGCGATGCTTGGCATCTGGCAGGGCTAGAGAGGCTTGTTTGCCATTCGTCACTGCAGTACCGCTGGAGTCGTTGCTACAGGTTACAATGGGGCATTTTGAAGCGCCGCGGAGCCCCTGATGTCCCTCAAAAAGACCCCAGATCTCTATGAAAAGTTGATTATCCAGGCATGGGATGAGAACGGGAGGGCCTGGATTGATGCCGTTCGGGATCACGGAATCCGTGCGCCAGGCGTGGCGTCGCGTGACGCTTTGCTTGCCGCAATCAATGACCATGTTCAGCCGAACTCTCGGGTCCTGGATGTGGGATGCGGAGAGGGCTGGTTAGTGGATTTACTGACCGGGTCCGGTTTTCGCGCCGTCGGCGTGGATGCATCCCGCGAGCTAATCGAATACGCCCAAGAGCATCGCAAGGGGCATTATGTGGTTGGAGATCAGTCTGATCTCGCCAAGTTGGGGCTTGGAATATTTGACCTGGTCGTCTGCAACTTTTCACTGTTTGGCGACGAAACCGTGCGCCAGTGCGTTATGTCTGTCCCTCAAATGCTGACCCCAGGCGGCGTGTTGATCATCCAGACACTGCACCCGGCGATGTTCAGCGGAAACGAGGTGGCCAAGAGCGGTTGGCGGGAAGGCACCTGGGCCGACTTGCCCGGCGATTTCGGTGAACCGTCTCCTCTTTATGTTCGGACACTGGACGACTGGAGCCGGTTATTCAGTGAGGCGGGTTTAGGCGTTTCCCGGATGCTGGCACCAACTGCAGGAAATGCCGATCCCAAGAGCCTGATTTTTGTTGTTTCCCGATGCGAGAGGACTGGCCAGTAAACGTCGGCTGGCTTGGCAAGGAGTAACAGGGCAAGAATCGGATGGAAACGCCTGGCAATGTCCGTTGTAATAACCCCGTGCTTGGCGAATATAGGGGAATGACATGCCGTTGCCAGTGGAGCAGGAGATGCGGGCTGTCCTGGAATCCGGGGACGACCGCCAGGAGGGGGATTCACGAATGACCCGACTGGTAAGAATCGCACATTATATTGAAACGCACGCAGACGAGCCGCTGACACTGGCAGGCTTGGCGGCTATTGTTGGGCTTTCTTCCTCGCGGTTACAAAGGCAATTCAAGGAAGCGTTTGGCGTTTCTCCCAAAGCCTATCAGGACGCGGTGCGGATGCGCCGGTTCAAGCAATCCCTGAAAAATGGCGATAAGGTCACGGATGCGATCTTTGCCTCTGGGTTTGGTTCCGTCAGCCGGGTTTATGGGGAAGCGCACCGCAATATTGGAATGCCGCCCAGGGCCTATCGGGCCGGGGGGGAGGGTGAGGTCATCGTCTACGCTTGTCGACCCACCTCTCTGGGCTTGATGGCCATGGCCGCAACGGATAGGGGCGTCTGTTTTGTCCAGTTTGGTGACAGTGAGTCCTCGTTGGTGAGTGGTCTGAAAACGGAATTCCCCAAGGCCGAAGTGAGGGCGTCACCGGCCCGGAATGCCCCGGAGCTTGATGCCTGGGTGGAGGCTTTGGATCAACACATCAGCCAAGGCGCCCCGAGGCCGGATCTGCCGCTGGATATGCGAGGGACGGCTTTTCAGATGAAGGTGTGGCAATTCCTGTTGAGCATCCGGGAAGGTGATGTCCTTAGCTATAGCGAATTGGCCGCGAAGATCGACAAGCCCAAAGCGGTGCGGGCCGTGGCCTCTGCCTGCGGCAAAAACCGGATAGGCGTACTGATTCCCTGTCACAGGGTGTTGCGGGGTGATGGCGGGCTTGGTGGGTATCGTTGGGGCTTGGAGAGAAAGCGAGCGTTGCTTGACGCAGAGCAGAAACAGCAGAGAGCTGACGACGGTTCTTAGGGAGGCTACGTTGGCGACCAGACTTCTCCATGTTGCATTACCCGAAACTCCGATTCGCTCAACCCTTGTCTCTCCAGCGCCAGCCGCAGTCGCCGTGGTGGCTCATCCATGGGCTCATCAGTGAGTACGAAGGTGCCCCAATGCATGGCGACGGATTGGCGGGCGCCAATGTCCTGATGAATCCTGACCGCCTCTTCCGGTGCCACGTGCACCGGGGCCATGAACCAGCGCGGGTCGTAAGCGCCGATCGGTAGCAGCGCCAGATCAATGGGTGAGAACAGCTCGCCGATATGCCTGAATATTCCGCCGTAGCCGGTGTCCCCGGCGAAATAGAGACGGAAATCGTCGATTTCCAGAAGCCAGCTACACCAGAGCGTGGTGTTGGTGTCCGTTGCGGTGCGGCCGCTGAAGTGCTGGGCTGGCAGGCAGAACACCTCCTGATCGTCGGCTATACGGTCAGACTGCCACCAGCCCAGTTCTACCAGGTTATGGATGCCGCGTTTTTCAAACCAGGGGCGCAAGCCCATGGGAATACAAAAGCGCAGGTGTGTCCCGAAGCGCCGGTGCAACTGGCGCACGGTTGCTTCGTCCAGGTGGTCGTAGTGATTGTGTGAAATCAATACCAGGTGGATAGGCGGCATGTCTGCCACGGTCAGGGCCGGCGGTGTGTGCCGCTTTGGCCCGATCAACTGGAAAGGGCTGGCACGGTCTGACAATACCGGGTCGGTCAGCACGTTCAGGCCCCGATGCTGGAACAGGAAAGAGGAGTGCCCCAGCCAGACCAGTTGTGGCTTTTGGGGTGGCTTTGCCAGCAAATGGCCATCCGGGCGTAGCAGCGTGAAGCGTTTACCCTGCGGGAAGCGGCGGCCTGGCGCCAATTGCCAGCGCAGGAAATCCCCCAGGCCGTGGCGGGGCACCGGCTCCAGGTTTCGATACCTTCCCCCATGGCAATGGGGTTCTGCGGCAAGGGCAGCAAGGCGTTCACGGTTGATGGTCATGGGTTAGGCTCGCCGATTGGAATCAGTTCAGCATTATATTTTTGTTTCAGATAGACTGGGAGCGCTGATTCTGGCACTTAAGCCAAGACCTGATATGGAAAACAATATGAGTAAGAAAGCTGTTAAAGCTACCTTAACATCTGCCGAAATTGAAGCGCAGACTGCAGCCTTTTTAAAGTCCGGCGGTCGTGTTGAGCAGGTGGGCAAAGGTAAAAGTGGGCAACTGACTTCCACCGGCACAAAGCAGATCAACCTGAAAAGCAGTTGATGATCTCGGGGTAACCCGGTTACTCGGCATCCGGCTCCAAGAGCCGAGCCCCGGGGCCTCGCTCGCCCAATTCATCCCAGGGGTTCCTAAGCCGGCAGGCGTCGATAGACAGGCAGCCGCAGCCAATGCAGTCGCTGAGTTGGTCCCTCAGTCCGGTGAGCATGTCTATGCGGCGGTCCAGGTCTGCCCGCCAGAGCTCTGAAAGGTGTTTCCAGTCGTCAGCGGTAACCGTGCGATCCGTTGGCAGTGCCGCCAGGGCACCGCCGATCTCGGCCAATGGAATACCAAGCCGCTGCGCCACCTTGATCACGGCGATTCGCCGTAACACATCTCTCTGGAAGCGCCGCTGGTTGCCCGCGTTGCGCCAGCTCTTGATGAGCCCCTTTTGTTCATAAAAGTGGATGGCCGATACCGCCACGCCGCTGCGTCTGGCAACTTCCCCAACACTGAGCGTGGCTCGTAGCTCCTGGTTGTTTCCTGTCTTCATGATTGCCTCTGAGGTGCTTGGTCTGGCTATTCTCCCGATAGCCATTTTCCATGATTCTGTTCGTTGACCTCAACTTAACTTTAGGTATTAGGCTGGCGGTGCAGTGACTAACTGTTCAATCAGTGACTATTCAGGAGGATGTCATGAAACAGATTTTTCCAGACCTTTGGCAAACTGACGTCGAGAATCCATTCCCCGGACTTACCACCCACGCCTATCTGCTGACGAGAGAAGAGGGCAACGTGCTCTTCTATAACACCGGTCACGAGTATGAAATTGATGCCATGGCCACCCTGGGTGGCGTTGATTGGCAATTGTTGAGTCATCAGGATGAATTGGGTAAGTCGCTCTTGCGGGTGCGTGAACGCTACGGAGCCAAGCTGGGCGGGCATGCACTTGAGCGGGAATCCTTCGCGGAGATCCTGGAGCCGGATGTTCTGTTCACTGGAAGACAGACTCTGGCTGGCAACATCGAGGTGATTCCAACCCCTGGCCACACACCTGGCAGTACTTGTTTTCAGGTGAGATCGGCGACTGGTAAAACCTACCTTTTCACGGGCGACACGGTTTATCGAAACCGAAAAGAGCAATGGAGCAATGGCTTCATAAAGGGTTGGAGTGACTGTGACACTCTGGTGGCCAGCTTACGGATGTTGCGTGAGTTGCAGCCAGATGTGGTCATTTCCAGTGCATTTGCCGACAAGGACGGTTACCAGGAAATGTCGCCAAACGATTGGGCACGCCACGTGGATAGCGCACTGCAGCCTTTGCTTACGGCTGGGTAAGTCGGGTTATGGGTCGCACTGCTATACTCGATGAACAGTTGAGTTCGTTAGTGGGGCGAGCGAAATGGATGGAGGAAGTGGCGAGCCGAAGGCCGATTCGAGCCGGAGGACGAATCCGGCGGCCTTCTTTCGCGGATTCCTGCGGGAACCGGGCCAGGTGGGCTCTGTTATCCCCAGTTCAAGATTTCTGGAGCAGCGAATCGTTGAGGCGTCTGGTCTATCTGTCGCCCGACAGGTCGTAGAGCTGGGCCCCGGTACGGGCGGCACCACGCGCGCGTTTCTTCGTCACCTGGGGCAAGACGCACGGCTTCTCTCAATCGAGCTGAGCCCTTTCTTCCATGAGTTGCTTGGCGACATTGTTGACCCCCGCTTTTGCAACCACCTGGGCAGCGCCGAGGATCTCACCGAGATTCTGGCTGTTTACGATATGCAACAGCCAGATGTGATCATCTCTGGGATTCCCTTCTCAAAGATGCCGGCAGCTGTGGCTCATCGTGTCGTACAGGCGGTGAATGACAACCTGGTAGAGGGCGGGCGGTTTATCGCCTACCAATTCCGGAGAGATGTCGCCCGGTTTACCGATCCGGTCATGGGGGCTCATACCAGCTGTACGCTGGAACTGCTGAACATTCCCCCCATGCGGGTATACAGCTGGATTAAAGGTGAGGGTGGTTGAGTTTTTCATAACCGGGAAAGTTAACCTACTATTAGGGAGTGGTTCACTCACTGAAGGAATAGGTTATGAACACCATGATCAGGACACAGCGTGTCACGTTTGGTTTGATCCTTGCCGCTTCGATGGTCGCCGGTGCCCATGGAGCAACGCCTGCGCCTGAGGGGGCGGCGGTGTATTTTGTGACACCGCTCGACGGGCAAACAGTGAGCTCTCCGGTGACGGTAAGGTTTGGCCTGGAGGGCCTGGGCGTTGCGCCCGCGGGCGTGGAGCGCGAGAAAACCGGGCACCACCATCTGCTGATTAATGTGGATGACCTGCCCCCGATGGACAAACCGATCCCTGCGGATGAACGGCATATTCATTTTGGGGGGGGCCAAACCCAGACCACTCTGGAGTTAGAGCCGGGCGAATACACGCTCCAGCTTTTGGTGGGTGATCACCTGCATATTCCCCATGAGCCGCCGGTGATGTCTGAGAAAATCACCGTCACGGTGGAGTAGTGGGCGAAGGCCTAGTCGCTCAAATTCAGTCCCATATCCCAGAAGTCGATTTCCAGGCGGGTGGCATCCCGGAAGATATGGGACAGTTGTTCAAACCGGCTAGGGGTGACGTCGGCCAGGCGGTCATCCAGCCAGCGGATTTCCGCCTGCATGGCGCCCTGGAATTCGTCACTTTCGTACATGGTGATCCAGGCATCGTAGGGGTTGCCCTCGCCCCGCAGGGTTTCTGCGCGCTGGTTCAGCCAGTTGGCGATCTCGCCGTAGCCGACCATGCAGGGCGATAGAGCCACGTGCAGGTCCAGCAGGTCGCCGCGATTGCCTGTATCCAGCACGTAGCGGGTGTAGGCGAGGGTGGCGCGGGCTTCGGGCAGGTTGTTAAGTTCCTGCTCTGAGATTCCCCACTTTTTGCAATAGCTGATGTGTAACCCCAGCTCGGTATCCAGAATGGCCATCAGCCCGTCTTTGGCTTGCAACAGGTCAGCCAGGGTTGGGCTTTTGTAAGCCGCCAGGGCATAGGCCCGGGCAAACTGGATCAGGAACAGGTAGTCCTGTTTCAGGTAATGCTGGAAAGCTTCCGGGGCCAGCGAGCCGTTACCCAGCTGTTGCACAAAACTGTGTTCGATATAGTTTTGCCACTCGGTGGGAAACGCGTTTTTGAGATCTTCGAACTGATAGGGCATTGAAACTCCATGGCGGTGGTTGTCGAGTTGGTTTTGAGGGCCTGGGGCTGGTTCTTTGATATTATGCCCACACTCTTTTTCCTTCAAACAGGAGCCCAACCATGGCACAAGCATCTCTCAAGGAACAGCTCGGCAATGCGGTGAAAGACGCAATGCGCAGCAAAGACAAGGACCGGCTGGTTACTCTGCGTATGGCCCAGTCTGCCATCAAGCAGATTGAAATTGATGAGCGCCGCGAGCTGAGTGACGACGATGTGCTGAAGGTGTTGGACAAGATGCTAAAACAGCGCCGGGATGCCGCCAGCCAATACGATGACGCCGGCCGGGGTGAGCTGGCGGAAAAGGAACGGGCGGAAATGGCGATTATTGAGGAGTTCATGCCGGCGGCGTTATCCGAGGAAGAACTGGACGGCTTGATTGCTGAGGCGATCAGCTCAACCGGTGCCCAAGGTATGCAGGATATGGGGAATGTGATGAACGAGCTGCGCCCGAAAGTGACGGGCCGGGTGGATATGGGGCAGTTGAGCAAGAAGGTGCGGGCCGCACTGGCGGGCTGAGCACCGCCCCCTTTTGTTTTGAAGGCGAGGGCACTGGCCCTCGCCGCTATCCTCAGGCGAAGTCGTACTCGCCGCCTTTCTCAAGGGCCTGCTGGTAAGCCGGCCGGGCATGTACTCGCGCCACCCAGGCAGAGATGTGGGGGCGGCTTGCACCCACAATACCGCGTGCCACCGAGGCTTCCAGCGGGAAGCTCATCTGGATATCGGCTGCGCTCAGTTCGTCCCCCAGGAACCAGGTGTTCTTCGCCAGGTGCGCTTCCACAAAGTCCAGATGGGTTTTGATCATAGGGCCGATGAATATCTGGTTTGTCTTGTCGGCGATGCCTTTCGCCACCGGCCGGATGAAAAATGGCATCGGACTGGTTTTCACTTTTTCAAACACCAGGCGCATGACCAGCGGCGGCATCAGTGAACCCTCGGCGTAATGCATCCAGTAGGTGTAGTCCAACCATTGCTGGCCGCCGTTTTCGGGCAGCATGGTGTCTTTGCCGTAGGTGTGGGCCAGGTATTCAATGATGGCGCCGGATTCTGCCACCACCAGATCACCGTCGGTAATCACCGGTGATTTCCCCAGCGGGTGCACTTTTTTCAGGCTGGCGGGGGCCAGCATGGTTTCAGCGTCGCGCTCGTAACGTTGAATTTCGTAGGGCACGCCCAGTTCTTCGAGCATCCAGAGAACCCGTTGTGAGCGGGAGTTGTTGAGATGGTGGACTGTAATCATGCGGAAGCTCCGTTCCCGTTAAAAAGAGTGTTCGGGTAGTAGAATAGTGTGTCAGCGGCCTTTTGGTTCACCTTTGATGTAATTCATTTTTAATGATGCTTCTGAATAAACCGCTTTTGTGGCTTGAATTGCGTTCAGCGGGCACTCAACTATAAAAGATACATACGCTGAACAGCGAAGCAGGAGGTCTACATGCACGTGTTTATAGCAGGCGCCAACGGGCAGATCGGGCAACATCTGTTGCAGGAGATGGCAAACAGCAATCATGAGGCCCGAGCGTTGGTCCGTCACCCGGATCAGGGGCCGGAATTGCAGAAGCTGGGTGCCACCGAAACCGTATTGGGTGACTTGGAACACGATTGTAGCGAGGCCATGCGCGGCTGTGATGCCGTCATCTTTACCGCGGGCTCTGGCCCTCATACTGGCCCGGATAAAACCATTGATGTGGATCAGGACGGTGCTATCCGCCTGGTAGACACTGCCAGGGCCATGGGTATAAAGCGGTTCATCATGGTGAGCAGTATGCGCGCCGAGGAGCCGGAGAAGGGCCCCGAAAAACTTCAGCACTATCTTCGGGCCAAGCGAAATGCCGATGAACACCTGAAGAACAGCGGCTTGAATTACACCATTGTGCGGCCGGGGCGGCTGACCAATGATGACGGTACCGGCAAGGTGGCGGTGAGTGAACGGCTGGCCTCTTTCGCGGAGATTCCCCGGCAGGACGTGGCTCGGGTGCTGCTGGCCGTGCTGGACTCGGATAACACGGACAACCGGGTGTTCGATGTGGTTTCAGGCGACACGCCGGTGGTTGATGCCCTGGCAAAGCTTTAATGCCTACCAGCTGAGCATCACTCGGCCGAAGATACGATCGCCGAGGCGAATATCCCGGGTACCCGCGTCCAGATCCTGGTATCGCACGCGGGTATCGACACTGGCGCCAAACCCCAGCACAACCGCAGGCCACGAATCATGGCCAAAGCCGAGCCGGTAGCTCAGTTCCGCCCGCCATTCCCGAAGATACAGCGCGCTTTCAACCTCGCGGGACTTGTCGAGTGTGGCCCAACGGTCGCCCGCGCGCTCCATCCGGATCGTCCAGCGATGATCGGCGTGTTGCCATTGCAGCAAAACGGGTAAATCCATCAACCAGTGGCCGTTATCCGTGGACTGCGCCCATCTCAACCGCGGCAGCCAGCGGAACGAACCGAAGCGATGATCACCACCAACACCCACGCTCAAGTCTGAGCCCTCGTGCCAGGCTCTGAATACAGCGAGGCGGCCATTGAGTACCTGGCGGTGGAAGTCCTGATGTTTGAACATATTGGAGGTGCCTGCGACGCCCACTTGAGTCTCCAGGTGATAAAGGTTGTGTTGCCACTCGCCCCCGAATGTCAGCCGGTGCAGGTGGCCGTTGTGGGCCGGAGTGCCCGTGCGTATGCGAAGCGGCTGGTAATCGTAGTCCAGGCCAACGGTGGAGGTTGCGCCCTGATAGCGCCAGCCCAGCTCCCGCTGGGAGCGGCTGACGTCTTTGGCGGTGGGCTCTTTGCCGGGCCAGCTATACGGTTGCCAATGACGATACTGCAGGTAGAAAGTGCCTGCAGCGTTAACCGGGCCAGGTTGCGCAAGTGAGATTAACAGTATGGCCGTTGCAGCTGCTTGTGTTGCTGTGGGCCGATGTCTGCTTTGGGCACTGGAGTCGCGGAACACCATAGGGCCTGCCATTGTTCGGGGTGTAATCTAACCATAGCGCCTGTTCAGGCAACTTGTTGTCTTTCCTGATAGGCTTCAGTTTACGCATGACCGCTTCGGGCGGTGAAACCGGTATTGGTTCCCTATAATGGAGTTCTCATGAGCGATAACCCCTTGGCCCAGATTCTTGAGATGGATGGCGAGGAACGGTACGACTACTTTCTGGATGCCGTCGCCGAGGAGCGCGAAATCTGGATTTTGATCAATGCCGACAATCAGTTTCTGAAAATTGTTTCGGAAGAGGACGGTGTTGGGTATTTGCCAGTTTGGCCGGGTGCTGAGTTCGCGGCGGATTACGCCAAGGATTCCGGCGACCTCTCACCGAAGGCGGTCTCTTTGCCTGACTTCTTCAAGAAGTGGGTGCCAGGTTTAACCCGGGACGGCTTGGAAGTGGGTGTCTTCCCCGGTGGTGAGGGTGAATTATGGATAACCCCGGCGGAAGAACTCAAGCGTGATCTGCAAGAGGTGATGTCGAGCTCGTTCTAGTCTTACATGGGAGGTGGCGGAGGCTTATGGCTGATAAAGAGCTACGTACCAAATCCGATAAACAGGCCATCGACCAGTTTATCCACCAGGTTCGCACGCTGCCCGCGAAGGGGGGTGGCGAGGGGCGCCTGATCTTCGCCCTGGATGCCACCGCCAGCCGGGAAGCAACCTGGGACCAGGCCTGCCATCTTCAGAGCGAGCTGTTCATGGCTACCAAAGATTTGGGAGGCCTGGCCATTCAGTTGTGTTATTACCGTGGCTTTGGTGAGTTCAAGGCGACCGGGTTTGTGAATGAGACCGGCCAGCTGCTGAACCTGATGAACGGCGTGTCTTGCCTGGGTGGCCGCACCCAGATTAGCCGGGTGTTGGCCCATGCGGTGAAGGAAACCCGGGCAAAAGCGGTAAAAGCCGTGGTGTTTATCGGCGATTGTTGCGAGGAGCCGGTGGATGAGCTTTGCCACTCCGCGGGCGAACTGGGCCTGTTGCGAACGCCGGTGTTCATGTTCCACGAGGGGCATGATCCCCACGCCAAGGCGGTGTTCCAGCAGGTGAGCAAGTTGTCTGGCGGCGCTTACGTACCCTTTGACCGAAACAGCCCGCAGGTACTGAAGGATATTATGGCGGCTGTCGCGGTCTATGCTTCCGGGGGAGCAAAAGCCCTGGAGGATTTTTCCAGCCGCAGCTCTGCGGAAGTGAAACGTCTTACTCAGCAAATCCGCTAGCATTTGCTGAGTAGACTGAGAGAACCCGGAGTATCTGAGTGCCACTAACGCTGTTGGTTATTGTGTTAACGGTTGTTGCGTGGGTCTGGCTGCGCAGCCAGCCGGCCAGTCAACGCAAACCGGCGATTATCAAGCTGACGTTGATTGTTGGGATCGGGTTGGTGTTGGTTATGGCTGTTACCGGCCGGCTGCATTTTCTGTTCGCGTTATTGGCGTTTCTTTACCCGCTGTTGCGCAGGGTGTTGCCGTCAATACTGACTGGGAACCTACCGGGCGGTGGCCAGGCGAAAACGGGTAATCAATCCCGGGTCGCCAGCGATATCCTGGAAATGAGCCTGGACCACGATTCCGGAACCATGAGCGGCAAGGTTCTTAAAGGCCCAATGGCCGGGCGAGCGTTGTCGGATCTGAGCGAGAGCGAATTTCTGGAGCTTCTGCAGTACTGTCGTATGGAAGACGAAGACTCTGCCCGCTTGCTGGAAACCTATCTGGACCGCCGTTTTGGTGATTCCTGGCGCGCGGATGATCAGGGCGATACCGCTGGCAGCGAATCCGGCCAGCAGTCACGGGCGGGCGGCCCGCTTACCGAGGCCGAAGCGCTGGATATCCTTGGCCTGGAACCCGGCGCCAGCGAAGAAGAGATTGTTCAGGCCCATCGCCGGATGATGCAGAAAATGCATCCGGACCGTGGCGGTAGTAACTATCTGGCGGCACGAATCAACGAAGCGAAAGAACGGCTCTTGGGTTGACGTGTTCACAGATGGCTTGCGGGTGTTCCTCTTTGGATTTGCTGCTTTAACGGCGTGACTTCCGCTTCTGCCTATATATTCGGCGCCACAAGCATGCTAAAACGTCTCCGCCCAGCGGCTGCAGGCGTTCTCCAGGCTTCCGGGCTCTCTTCCGTTCATCAGGATGTCAGCATGTCAGACAAGTTCTTTTATAAAGGCCGGCAAGATGCTCGCCAGCACCACACCGATTACGGCGGGTTCAAAACCAAGGCCAGTCAGAAAAGCGGCAGCAAGAAATTTCCGCTAACGCTGGTGGTCACCAGTGAGGCACGCAAGCAAGAGATCGAAGCCCAGGTGGCCGAGGTCGGGCTGCACGCCAACATTACCGTAGACAGCCGCGAGGGTACGGTTGAATCCATAGCCGAGCTGACGGTACTTCTGAACAAGGTTGCGACGGTCGTCACCACGAAAACGCCGTCTCGTAACGACCCGTGCAGTTGCGGTAGTGGCTTGAAGTTCAAAAAGTGCTGTGGCTGAAGGTGTGGCGAACAAAGAGAGCAACATTATGATTATTTGTGGCGTTGAACTTACCGCGAGCGACGCAGTGCTGTGCTTGCTGAAACTGGATCGGGGGCTGATCAGCTTGCCGGAATGCAAGGTGCGCAAGCTATCTCTGGTTAAAAACCACACCCGCGAAGACCTGAAACAGTTCCAGGCGGCGTTCGCGGAACTGATGGCAGAGCACGAGGTAACCCGTGTCGCGATCAAGGAACGCATGCCCAAAGGCAAGTTTGCTGGCGGAGCCATCAGCTTCAAACTGGAGGCGACGATACAGCTGATTGCCGACCCGGATCTGGACGTTAGATTGCTCCCTCCTGCGTTGATCAAGTCTACGCTGGCCGCCAACCCGCTGCCCATTCATTTTGAAGCGACCGGTTTGAAAGCCTTCCAGGAAACCGCCTTCACCGCAGCCTATGTTGGATTGATGGCGAAGTAATGGGGCGTTATCCGCAGAACGGCGTTTGGAGCGAGCATGGCGAAGCAACCCACTGAAGCCCAGCAGCGGGCTACGTTGAAGCGGCTGGATAAGTTCAGCCGTTTGATGGACAGCAGCATTGGCATTCCCTTTACCCGCTTCAAGTTTGGCGTCGAAGCCATTATTGGGCTGGTGCCGGTGGTGGGAGACTTCGTAGGCTTGGTGTTGTCGAGTTATGTCCTGATCGAAGCGCATCGGGTTGGCGCAAGCAAAGCCGTGAAGCGACGCATGCGGCGCAATATGATTATCGATTTTTTGGGCGGCCTGTTACCCGTGGTTGGCGACGCCTTTGATGCCATCTACAAAGCCAATACCCGCAACACTGGATTGCTCAGAACGTACCTGGAGCAACAGTTGGCTGTTGAGCCAACACCACCGCCATTCCCCTGGAAGACGCTGATAGGGTTGTCGATTCTGCTCGCGCTGTTTACCGGCGGATTAACGTTGATACTCTGAGACCTGTTTTGCGGCGATAATCGTCCGCTCTTGAGCTATCCTGATTAGTCTCAGGCCAGACACTGCATCGCATTTGATTCTGGCCAATGCCCTGACAATAACAAGACCAGTGAAAGGGAACACCGCTATGGCTCACTACGACTTCATTATTGAAGGTGGCCGCTATTTCGATGGCACCGGCGCTCCGGCTTCCATCCGCACTCTGGCGATCAAGGATGGCCGAGTTGCCAAGGTCACTGATGAGGCCATCGATCATGCTGAGGCTGACCGTGTGATTGATGCCTCGGGCAAATGGGTGACGCCGGGGTTTCTGGATACTCACACCCATTACGATGCTGAGCTGCTGGTTAGCCCCAGCCTGTCGGAATCCGTGCGCCATGGTGTAACCACAGTGCTGGTGGGCAGTTGTTCCCTGAGCATGATCTGCAGTGAGTATGAGGACGCTTCCGACATTTTCACCCGGGTGGAAACCGTGCCCCGGGAGCGGGTGTTGCCGATTCTGAAGGAACACAAAACCTGGTCTACCCCCAAACAATGGGTGGAGCATGTCAAACAGGTGCCGTTGGGGCCAAACGTGATCAGTTTTCTGGGGCACAGTGACCTGCGGGTGGGTGTCATGGGCCTGAGCCGGGCTACCGACCTGGCGATTCAGCCCACCGAAGAAGAAATGCAAACCATGGAACGGTTACTCAAAGAGGCCCTGGATGAAGGCTTCCTGGGGCTCTCCACCATGTGCCTGAAATGGGACAAGGTGGACGGCGACCGGGAGTGGTCCAAGAGTTTGCCCAGCACCTACGCCAAATGGAAAGAGGTGGCGCGCCTGAATAAGCTGGTGCGCCAGTACAACCGGGTGCATCAGGGGGCGCCGAATGCCGCCACGCCGCTACAGATTCTGCAGTACGTGCGCGAATGCCTGGGTTGGTTGCGCCGGCCCCTGAAGACCACGTTGATCAGCCAGATGGATCTTAAAGGCAGTGCCTACCTCACCAACCTGACCCGCCTGACCTCGTTGTTTACCAATGCGTTGCGAGGGGATTTCCGCTGGCAGGTGTTGCCCACACCGTTCACCGTGTATGCCGACGGAATCGATGTGGTGTTTTTTGAAGAGTTTGGCGCCGGCGAAATGGCCCTGGACCTGAAAGACGCGGTTGAGCGCAACGAACTCCTGAAAGACGAAGCGTACCGGCGTAAGTTCCGTAAGTTCTATGGCGAAAAACTGAGCCCAAGGGTGTGGCAGCGAGACTTTGGTGACGCCATGATCATCGACTGCCCGGATCAATCTCTGATCGGCAAGAACTTCGAGGAAGTGGCCAAGGCCCGGGGCGTCCACGTGGTGGACCTGTTCCTGGACCTGGTCGTGGAGTTCGGCAAGAAAATTCGCTGGTATACCACCGTGGGTAACCACCGGAAACAGGTACTCAAGCGGATCGTCAAAGACCCCCGCTCGCTCATTACCTTCAGCGACGCCGGCGCTCATATCCGCAATATGGCGTTCTACAACCTGCCGCTACGCATGTTGAAACTGGTGCATGAATCCGTTGAGGAAGGCGACCCGATCATGACCATGGAGCAGGCCGTTCATCGCCTGACCGGAGACCAGGCCGACTGGTTTGGCATTGACGCGGGCAAAATCCGCGAGGGTGACCGGGCGGATGTGGTGGTGCTGGATCCATCAGGGTTTGACCAGAACCTGGAGCAGGTGCACTGGGGCGACATGGAGAATTTCGACCTTCAACGCCTGGTTAACCGAAACCCCGGAATCGTGAAAACCGTGCTGATCAACGGCAAACTGGCGGTGGATGACGAACAGCTTGCTCCCGCATTGGGGCGGGAGATGGGGTACGGAAGATTTATTGCGGCGAGTTGAACTGGTTTTATCGGCACGTTATCCCGTATCCCGACTCCTGGTATTCGAGCGAGCTTGATTAATTATTGACGATACGGTGCCGGTGTTCAGTGCCGAAAGTTAAGCTCCTTTCGCTCGTTCAGGGCTTTCACCTCGGCACATAATTCCGCGGTGGGCCGCGCCAGTAACCTGAGTATCCCGATGGGCTCGCCAGATTCCAGGCAGTACCCATAGTCACCGTTGGCAATGCGCTTCATCGCCGCATCTATTTTCGGCAACAGGCGGCGCTCCCGGTCGACTATGCGTAGGGCCAGCCGGGATTCCTCCTCATATGAGGCCCGGTCTGCTTCATCGTTCATTTCCGGAGGGCTGGCCAGCTGTTGCTTTGCCGCTTCAATGTTGTCCATGGTTTCCTGGCGCAGGTCTTCGAGCAACTGTCGGAAGAACGCCAGCTGCGCCTCGTTCATGTACTCGTCGGCGGGCGCCTTTAACAACTCATCTTTTGTCAGTGTCATCTGATGTTAGTCCCAGGCCGGAAACGGATCGTTCAGCGTTTTCCAGAAAGACTTTCCGGCCAGCAGCTGCTCTTCATCCAGCAGGCAATCGTCCAGTTGGCGGGTGATGCTGTCCTGGTCGAGATTCTGGCCAATAAAAACCAGCTCCTGGCGCATATCACCGAATGGCTCTACCCAGCTTTCCATAATTGCCTGGCGATACTCCGGGTCTTCGGGCCAGTTTTTTTCCGGTACTGCTTTCCAGAACATTCCGGCAAACCCATGCCGGGCAACGCCGCCCGCCTGGCTCCAGTTGCCGGCAAACTCCGGGCGGGTGGCGAGCCAGAAATAACCTTTTGAGCGAATCAGTTTTCCACTGGATACGCCCTGGTGCAGGAAATCATAGAACTTTGCCGGGTGGAACGGGCGGCGGGCCCGGTAAACGAAGCTGGAAATGCCGTATTCCTCGGTTTCCGGAATATGCTCACCGCGCATTTCTTTCAGCCAGCCGGGCGCCTGCTGGGCGCGTTCAAAGCTGAAGCGATTGGTATTAAGCACTTTATCCAGCGGCACGGCGCCTTGTTTGATGGGAAGGATCTCTGCCTCAGAATTCAGGCTGCGCAGCACGCCTGTTAGCCTGGCCAGATCGTCAGGGGAGATCAGATCGGTTTTGCTGATCAGCAGAATGTCGCTGAACTCCACCTGGTCTACCAGCAGGTCCGCCACGCTGCGTTCATCTTCTTCGCCAAGACTTTCTCCGGTTTCCTGTAACGATTGTGCTTCGTCATAGTCTTTCAGAAAATTAACCGCATCCACCACAGTCACCATGGTGTCGAGCCGCGCGATATCCGACAGGCTGACGCCGTCTTCGTCGGCGAAGGTGAAGGTTTCGGCCACGGGCAGCGGCTCTGAAATTCCTGTGGACTCGATTACCAGGCAGTCAAAGCGACCTTCTGCGGCCAGCTTGCGCACTTCGATTAACAGGTCTTCACGCAGTGTGCAGCAAATGCAGCCATTACTCATCTCAACCAGCTTCTCTTCCGAGCGGTTCAGCGTGACTTCCTGTTGTACCTGGGCGGCGTCAATGTTGACTTCACTCATGTCGTTGACGATGACCGCCACTCTCTTGCCGTCGCGATTGTTCAGGATGTGGTTCAGTACCGTGGTTTTCCCGGCACCGAGAAAGCCCGATAGAACAGTAACCGGAAGTCGTTTTTCTGTGAGCGGCATTGGTTTTCTCCTGAAAGGGTCGGCGTTTCGGTTCTCGTTAATGTATATGTTATAACATAACATTAACTGCGTCGATATTCAGCGCTTCTCTCCCAGGCTTTCCAGATGGTAACCGCCAAAGCCTGTCGTGTCGGCTAACATGTACAGCCTGTTTGTTCGTGTTCAGCCAATGGCGGTGGGTAGGTTCTGGTTATGGCCAAGAGGTCTTTTGTTCGCACATCTTTGCGTATGGTGGCGATGGCGCTCGGTGTCGTTATCGCACTGCTGTTGCTGGCTATTCTGCTGTTCCGCTTTGTGAACCCTCCCACGTCGGCGTTTATGCTGGCGTATCAATTCGATAACCCGCCCCGGCCGTTACGGCATGAGTGGGTGCCGCTGTCGGATATTTCTCCGTGGATGCCGCTGGCGGTGGTGGCCAGTGAAGATCAACGGTTCCCCTATCATCGTGGCGTGGATGTGGATGCTATCCGTAAGGCTGTGTCGGAGTACAAGGCGGGGGAGGGGCTGCGGGGCGCCAGCACAATCACCCAGCAAACCGCCAAGAACCTGTTTCTCTGGAACGGGCGCAGCTTTGCTCGCAAGGTCATTGAGGCGGGCCTGGCCGTGACCATCGATGGCCTCTGGCCCAAGCAGCGAGTGCTTGAGGTGTATCTGAATATCGCGGAATTCGGCCCGGGTATCTACGGTGTGGAGGCGGCCAGCCAGGCCTACTTCGGCAAGCCGGCACGTTATCTTTCCCAGGCCCAGGCTGCACGCCTGGCCGCTGTTTTACCAAACCCGAAGGTTCTGAGTGTGAACTCTCCGTCGGCCTATGTGCAGGAAAGGGTCGACTGGATTCAACGGCAAATGGCCCAGCTTTCCGGGCTGCGGTATCTTGAGGGGCTGTAATAGCCGGCTGCATCGCAGTCGGCTAATCAGTCCCTGCAATTTTTACCGGTCCAGGTACTGTGACAGGTGGAGTGCAAAGCTACCGTTGCTCTCTGCACTGTAGCCGGCGTAAAGCTTGTTACCATCAATGGCAACGCTGCCGGTGGTAATCTGTACGTTGCGATCTACTTTTGATTCCGCCACGCGGCTGCCATCGCTTTCGTACTTGGCATTGAAGCCACCACCGACGATAAACAGGTCCGATCCTTTCAAGGCCGCATCTTTAATGATCCCGTTGCGCGATGTTTTATTCCAGACGGTCCGGCCGGCACTGTCGAGTTTAACGATACGGTGACCATCAGAGTTGGAAGACGTCAGCAGCAGGTCGCCACGATAGTCCTCAAACACCAGGGCTGGTCCGGGCAAGCCGTAACTCTTGTAAGCCGCGCCGAAGATTCTGGTCCATAGCTTGTCGCCTGCCGGCGTGTAGCGGGTGATGCGAGCACCGCCGTTGTCTGCCAACAGATTGGTGGCCACGATGTCGCCATTCATGGTGAAGATGACTTCGCCGGCCGGGTACTCACCAGTTACACCGGTTTGCTGCCAAAGTTTCTCTCCGTTTGCGTTGAACAGGCTGACAGCCTGGCCGCTGGCAATGACGAAATTACCGTTGGCACTGGCGGTTACCGAGTGCGCGGTATGCTCCGGATGCTCGACGCCCAGAAGCGGCGTGCCTTCCAGGTTGAATACCTGAGTGTTGGGCCCGGTTACGTAAAGCTTGTCATTGTTAAGAGCCAACGCGCGCATTTCGCTGCTGTCACTGAGCTTATAGCGCCAGCGTTCGTTGCCATTGGCATCAGCACTGATCAGCCAGGCGCCGGCGGACGACGTATTTTCATCGAGAACCTTGAACTGATTGGCGAGGATGTACACGTTGTCCTGGCCATCAATAACCATGGCAAGAGCGCTGTCGTCACTGCGGTAATCACCGGTGGCCAGATCGAAATCGACCGCCCAGAGCCGTTGGCCGTTATCGGAGTAACGGACAAGCAGAATATCCTGCACTCGATTGGCGAGACCGGTGCGAATGGTTGTGCCAGCAACCATCACATCGCCAAAACTGTTGACCGAAAGATCCTCCAGCCAGGTCAGGCGATCGGGTTCCACGTTGGCTTTGTGGTTATACAGGGCGGTCCACTCGGGCTTGATGGTTGCGGTACAGGCGGCGATCAGAACGAGGGAGAACAGAAGGGTAAGGGTTTTCTTTCTTGCAATAGTGCGCATAGAACAACACTCCGTTGTATCAATAGATGTCCATGGGTTACTGCGCTCACGGAAGCGATGTTGTTCTTGGATTGGCTTGGTAAGCAGGCTTGAGAAGTCTATTGGAGGGAATTAGGTAATACACACTAGGTTGTGCGGCACTGCTGTCGACAGCGCTGGCCAATCCATTAGGGGAGTCGGAAGGGTATTCCTGGCTGAGGCATCTACTATTTCTTCATAAACGTCAGAAAGGCTCCCGCTGCGGTTGCCGCAGCACCACCAATCAGATACCACATGGTTTCATCCGTGAAGCGACCGGTCAGCGCTTCAGTAACCTGATTGCCAACAGCCTGGCTGGACTGGTAGCCAAAGTAGAGCAGGACAACGCCTACCACCAGTAACACGACACCGATCAGTTTTGAGCTTCCCATGGCAGTTTCCTCGCTGTGATTCTCTTGAATTGTTCGTAACGACGGAGTGTCGTCTCGGCCGCGTGTAGGTGTCTTGTGCCACTATACCGGTGCGACGCCGAAGGCCCATTGATGCACCCAAAGCACCATCACAACATACGCGGCAAGACCACCGACCACGGCTATAGCGTCGTTTGCTTTGGTGGCAGGAAGGGTTGCGATAGGCCGCTGTGTTCTGCGTTTCATGGAGATTCGGTCCGCAATCGCCCAGGCAAGGAACGAGCCGAACAGAAGAACATCATGCAGCATGCCGTTGGCCAGAAGGTGGGCCAGTGCCCAGAGTTTGACCGCAACGAGCATCGGGTGGCCGATCTTCGCCTTGATCCGGCCGGGAAAGTAAGTTGCGAGAAGTAGTGGGAAAACGGGGATCAGGAGCAGCAGCGACACGTGCCTTAGCCAGGTGGGCGGCACGTAAAGGACGCTGGGATCAAGCCGGGCAGCGCCGTAACCCCATATGATCAGCAGCAGGCCGGCGAGAGAGGCGAGGGAGTAGAGCCCCTTGAATGCCGCCTCCCCCAGAGACGCATGCAGTCGGTCTCGCAGCGGTTCATTCACGATAGACAATGAGTGAACGCCCAGAAACAGGACCAGTCCCAGTATCAAGGTTGTCATAGGCTCTCCTCTCCTTAGCCTTACGAACGCTTCACCCGCTCTCTGTGAAGCGTCTTATTCCCGACAGACCTGGATAGTATAGTCACCTATGCACGAACTACGAGTTGATAAACCTTTGGCGTCAGCTCGCCACCTTGGTAATGGTACCTTGAGCCACGGCGATCATCCTCTCTTCGCCGCTGTCCGTTGCGACGATCTCGCACTGGCACACAGCCTGGCGCTTGCCAGAGGAGAGTACCCGAGCCTTGGCGATTAATCGTTCCCCAATGGCAGGGCGAAGGTAGTTGATCTTGTATTCGGATGTGACTGAATCTCCCAAAACCGAACCTCCGGCATAGGTCAGCGCATTATCAGCGAGGTAGCTGACCACTCCGCCGTGGACAAAACCGTGCTGTTGCTTGAGCTCTTCTTTCACAATCAGGCTCAGTTCCGCTTTGCCCGGCTCAAATGCTTTCAACTCAGTGCCCAATAGTACGCTGAACGGTTGTTGTGCCAGGATTTGTTTGCCAAATTCGAAAAGCTCGCCCATGGCGGGTTCCTCCTGTGCTGTGTACCGGTTAGCGGGTATGTTTGATGTTCATATCGATCAGGGCATGAAACACCTCCTGGCCAGAGGTATCCGTTACAGAGACAGGCACCCTGACTGTCCCCTCCCCAGACCAGTCGAGGCTGGAGCCATCAGCGGTAGCGGTGAGGTCTGTTTTGGCCTTCTTGAGATATTTGACGGTCATGCCAGAGGGAATCCAGCGTGCCCCCTTGGGAATCGAGGCGTCCGTGAGCAACCCGCCGGCCAGTTCCGCCATGTTGCACATGGCAATCGCATGAACGGTTTTCAGGTGATTGGTGACCTTTCGGCGTTTTTTCATGGTGACCACGCAGCGGCCCGGGGCAAGAGTCTCTACCGTTGGAGAGATACTGGAGAAGTACGGCGCGGTCTGGCAGACCGCACGACTGAACAGGGTTTTGCCCATGGGCAGACGGCTAAGCCGGTTGTAGAGGCTGACAACATTCATAATGCATTCTCCTGCGCTAGAAAAGGGCGGTCAGGAGATAGTGCCAATATTTGGAATTTATTTCTAGAATAATATTCTAGCTTTTTGAAAGAACTCTCCAGGCGGCCTCTGCAAAGAGCATGGCGTGTTCCGACGGCGGCGTTGGTACGCGCCCCGCCAGCCAGGCCCGACAGTAGTTCTCAGCCTGCCCAAGAAGTAGGGAGGCATAGGTTTCCCGTGGCAGGGATCGAATGTCGCCCTGGCTTTGGCCCTCGGCCAGCCAACGGTGAATCACACTGTATTGCTCACGGTTCCTTTGCGTCAGTTCCTCTCGGTAGGGGCCTGCTGCCACACTGGCCCGCGCCAGAAACATGAAGCGAGCAAGCTCCGGTTCGTTGGTAACCCAGTCCATATAACGGGTAACCAGCGCTTCAATAACCTGTCGAGTGGTACCTGCGGCTTCTATCTCTGGCCATACGTTTGCCCTGTGATCGTCCAGGGCCGTGAAAAACAGCGCTGCGGCCAGGCCCTCTTTGTTGTGAAAATGGTGGTACAGGGTGCCAACACTGGCCCCGGAACGCTGGCGGATGATATCAATGGTGGTGGATTCAAGGCCGTGCTCAAGAAAGCAGGTCAGCGCGCAGCGAAGTATATGGCGTTTGTTGGCTTTGCGGGCACCGGGTAAAACACGGTCAAAAGCGTCCAGCGGCATGGGGTTCTCATGTCATGGTATTTAGAAGGTTATTCTAGAGAAATCTTCTGCCGGTTGTCGCGGTTTGTGGAGACGGGTTGACAGAGTGATAAGGTGATGTGGATGCAAACTGCGCCGGGGCGTCCCGACGCAGTTTGCCAGTGAGCGCGGCATCAGTCGCAGGAGCCCGCCTGGAAGAAGCCATCAGAGGTCTCTCTTACCCAGGTGTATACCCCGGAGACGGCGCCCAGAGACTCATCGCCACCAACGGTATAGTATCCACTGGCGTAATAAGCTCTCCCAGCAAGGTCATGATTCAGGTTGGTATCGTTCCAGTTCTGGCAGGTGAACTCACCACCGCCTTCGTCATCACCGCCACCGGTTTCGCTGCAGGCTGCGGGCTCTGTCGCAAACCAGAGGCCGGGGTCACCCTCATGGAGGGTGACGCTGCTCCAGGTATCAAAGGAGCCGCCAATATCGGCATTGTCACCCGTGGTCAGCGCTCTCAAGTCGGATGTTCCCCCGGCATAAGCCCTGCCTGCCGTAATATGGGCACTGGGTGAGGTGGTTGCCTGTGCGCAGGTTTCAGACGGAACGTTCGGGTCTACAACCGTTACGCCCCGTTTTTTCGTGGTGGTGTTATTGTCACTGTCGGTCGCGGTGTAAACGCATTCGTACTGGCCAGCAACTGCGGTATTCACGTCGGAACAGTCGGCGTTGACCACCAGCGAACCGTCTTCAGCATCGTCGGCGGTAGCGCCCGGATCTGTAAATGGTGTGTGGATGTCCACAACCATAGGGTCGTCGCCAATCAGGGTAATAATGGGAGAGCCCTCAGGTTCCGAACCGTCTCGGCTATGGCGGTTGAAAAAGTCCCAGATGATGTCGGGATAGCTCGGGCCAACCCGCACCGACCATTTCCCGTTATTACCGTTCGCCCCTCCAACCCAATAGTGACCGTGATCGGTGTCTTGCAGGTTCGGAGTAGACAGCGGGCCATCCAGGTAGACGGTTTCTACAATCGATCTTGAACCGAGGGTGCCATCCTGTGTATGGCGGGTATGGACGCAGTCGTAGTTGTTCTGGAAATAGGGCGAGCAAGCCGTTGCAGACGCTTGGGTGGTGGCTGGTGTATCAAGGCCTGAGGTGCCAAAAACCTGCAGGTGGGCATCGCGGGTATTATCGGCTGCTGTTTTCAGTACCGTACAATCGTTCTCATTCTGTAGCACAAGCAGTGGAATCGGATAGGTATCATCCAGTTCGCTCTGCATGTCTGAAACAACCCGTGAGACACTGTGAAATGTCGCGCTGCCCGGACACTGTCCGGATAACGAGACAGAGGCAGCATCCTCGCCGTAAGGTAATCCCGCTGCCGGCGCGGCAGCTGCCCAGTATTCATTATGGGTAACGGCGGCCACCGTCGTCATTGCGCCACCTGAGGATAGGCCGGTGATGAAGCGTCGGTTAGGGTCGATGCTGAAACTGGCTTCCACCGCCTTGGCAATCTGGTGCAGGTCTTCCACCTCGCCTGCGCCCTCGTGGCGATGGTGCTCGAACCAGAATCCCCAGCAGTTTTCGTTCCGGAGGCCGTCATAACTGGTGATGAACGGTGCCACCAGGACAAATCCGTACTCATCGGCGGCTTCGGTCAGTCCCCAGTCGTTCAAAACGTCGTTATTGGTCTGCCTGCAGCCATGCAGGGCCATCACCATTGGCGCAGGAGTGGCGAGGTTATCGGGTACGTAAACCTTGTAATCCCGGGCCCGGGATTGGCTGTATCCCTGTTGGGGCAGAGTGTAGGAGTGGGTCTGACCTGCTGCAACAGGAACGCTTTGAATAAGAAGTGCGGCAGAGGCGACAATGGCAGGGAATACCGAGCCGGCCCTCCGTAAGTTGAAGGATAATGGCATAACTGACTGCTCCTTATTGGATTTGTTTTTGGCGCAGAATCTCAAGGAAATATCATGCCACATTTTAACCAGCTGATTTTGATATGAAATTCAGATTTTCAGTGACGGGTGTTGACCGAACTTCCGGACAAGGTGTCTGATTAGCAGGACACTGGGAGCAATGGTGACAAGCCACTTTATTTGCGGTATTCCGCTCAGATTGAGGCGCCTATGGATACGAAGTGGTATCTGGTATTTGCAGACTTGTTACTGGTGTTTCACACCTTGTTGGTTGTGTTCGTCATCTTTGGTCTGGTGGCTACCCTGGTCGGTTACTTTCGCCAGTGGAATTGGGTTCTAAATCTCTGGTTCCGGCTGAGCCATCTTGTGGTTATTGGTATTGTCGTGCTTCAGGCCTGGCTTGGCGTGCTGTGCCCGCTGACGATCTGGGAAATGGAATTGCGTGCAAAGGCCGGGCAGGGTGGTTATGAGGGCTCGTTCATTCAGCACTGGCTGGAAACCATTCTGTACTACAACGCGCCGGACTGGGTTTTTATTCTGGTCTATACCCTGTTTGGGACGTTGGTTGTGGCAAGCTGGTTTCTGGTAAAGCCCCGACGCTGAAAGCAGTATCAGGGGTGCAAGGTAAACCGCTCAGTAACGGTATAAACGGAGCCTCCCGGCCCAGGTTTGCTCTTATAAAGTACGAAGTCTTGAACCGGCATCAATCCAAACAGGGTGCCTTGGTGGCTTTCAAGCAGCGAGGCCACCGAACCCGCCGGATGTCGAAAACGGCTAAGCGTGATATGCGGTTTGAAGCTCGGGTTTTCGAGTGTGAACCCGTTGTCGGTCAACGCGGTTGCCAGATTTTTCTGGAGCTCTCTGAGTTCATTCTCCGGAGATACGCCCGCCCAGAGGATCTTGGGTTTTTCCGGAGAACCGAAACACCCCAGCCCCTGCACATTAAGCTCAAAGGCCGATTGGGTAACTCCCCTCGCCAGATCACGGGCCACGGCCACCTGCTGATCTTCTACCTGGCCAAGGAACGCCAGGGTCAGGTGCAGTTGCCCGCGGCTTTGCCAACGGGCTCCCGCCACTTGTGTTTTGATTTGCAGGAGGCTCGTCTTGATGGCCTCGGGAATCTCAAGCCCGAAAAACAGCCTTGGCATAAGGCGTTCAGTAACAGGAGTTGGGGGAAGTGTCCGGATTAATCTCGCCGGCGACTTCCTCCGGGTCAATGCCGTGACTGACCAGTACCTCCCGGACGAAGTTCACCTGCGCCAGAATGCGGTCGGCGTCGTCGCCGTATTCGTAGCGGTTGATCTCGACCGGCTGGGGCATGAAGGTGAACGCGGTTTTCAGTGCTGTCAGGGTGTCTTCGTCAGTCATCAGTATCCTCCAGAGTGAGGCGGCTCCAATTGGAGCTGCTTTGGTTCATCGCGTTTGTAATCAGTTATATGAGCGGACTTCAGTGTCCTGTTGTTGGCTGCAGCACGTCAACCCGGAATATTTAACTACCCATACATGCAGACGGCGGGAATGGACAATGTCTCACGCGTGCACGGGGCGATATTGGACACAGATCAAGGACATGATCTGTTAGGGTGCCGAGCCTTGGACAGATCAGCTTGCTGGTCATCATTTCTGGAAAGCAAATTAAGGACTTCCTGCTGTGCAAACTCACCATGAAAGTAATTCCGACCGACCCGTTTCTGTTTCACCGCGCAAAGTAAAAGCGGGGCCGCCACTGAACTGGATTTCAGGGTCTATAAAACTGCTCCGTGACAACTGGGGCGTGATTCTGCCGGCATACCTGCTGGTGATTGTTGCGCCAGTGCTGATTCAGCTGGTTTCGTTCGAGCTGATGTTTCGAGGCAGTCTTTTTACGATGGTTCTGATCGTTTCTGCGATCGCGGTTCTGACACTGGTACTGAACGCCGGGATGATCGCCGTTTTTCACTCTGCAGCTGAAGGGCGTCCTCGATTCACCAGTTTGTTTGCTGCGTTTGGGGGGCACAGTATCGTTCACCTTGTGCTTATGTTGCTGATGATGGCTTTGGTCGCCTTGGCTATGGCATTGGTGGGTTACTGGATTGTGGGTACAGCAGATCTTGAGCGTGCGCTTTTCGGCACCGGCTACTACGGTGACGCCATGAGTTTCGGCTTGGGAACCCAAAACTTCATGTTGCGTGCCCTGTTCGTATTCCTCTCGGTGGTGGCGGCTGTGACCCTGTTCGCTGCGCTCTTCTGCTATGTCGTTCCGTTGATCGTGATTGCTCGTGAAGGCGTCTTTGCGGCGATTGGTCACAGTTTTCGGGCGAGTTTCAAGAACCTGTTCGTGCTGATTTTCTTCGCCGTGAATGTGATGGCGCTGAGCCAGCTCTTTTTCTTCCCCCTGTTCACGATCAGTGCGTCAACGGCATCAATGAGTTTCTGGGTAGTGGCGATGATTCTTGCGGCCATAGTTTGGGGGGCAGTGCTTACCGGTGCTTATTACCTCTCGTTCCGGGATGTGCTGCTGGCGGACGAGCCACCCCTTGGTGAGCCGGCTCTGGACACTGCGGTAGCTGCATAGTCGGCGTTTGGTCAGAACAGCCCGATTTGCGGCGTTGAAACGTTCACTGGCAGAGGCTCCAGCTCCGGAAGCTTTTCCCGCAGAAGCTCCGTCCAGAGCGAGGCCAGTGCCACTGCGTGGCCGTTGTCGGGCATATGCATGAAGACATAGGGCTGAGTGCCAGCCGCTACCCAGGCTGCCACTCGCTGCACCCAGGGTGCGAGAAATGCCCGGTTGGTCTCCAGGTCGGGATGCCCTATGTAGCGAATCACCGGCGATGCATCGCTGGGGAGGATGTGCACCGGAACTCGGGGCTTCTTGCGCTGGGCATCGACGGTTGATTCGCAGTCGGGCGTTGCCGAGAACAGCGCCCGGCTATCCAGTACAACCCGGGCGAGCTTGCGGGCCCGCAAGCCTTGATTCAGGGCACGCTCCTCCTCACCCTTGGCAAAGAACGCCGGGTGCCGAACTTCTACGGTCCAGTCCAGAAATTCCGGTGCGGTATCCAGAAAGCGCCAGAGTTGATCCAGCCGCTCCGGGCCGAAGCCTGCTGGTAGTTGCAGCAACATGGGGCCAAGCACATCATTTAGCGGTTCAATCAGCGACAGAAAGGCCTCGAGTTCATCGTCAGCGCCGCTCAGGAAGCGTTCGTGGGTGATGGCTTTAGGCAGTTTGAACAGGAATCGGAAGTTGTCCGGAACCTGCTGCCGCCATAGCTGGCACTGTTCGCGGCTGGGGCTGGCGTAAAAGGTGGTGTTGCCCTCAACGGTGTTGAATACCCGGGCATATCGTGCCAGAGGCGTGCCGGCGGGTGGCAGTTGGCTGTTCCAGTTCGGGTCTTGCCATTGAGGGCAGCCAATAAAGTAGGGCAATGCCATCGCTCTTCCGTTGCTGTGCTGTGGATAAATTGATCACTTAAGGCGGGCGGATGAACCGGTTGATCAAATAACCTACGCATTCCACCAGCCCTTGTGGTTAAAGGGTTTGCACTGCCTATCCTTTCGTTCCTAACAAAGTTATCCACAGATGTTGTGGGTAAAACAGACCGTCAAAGCTGAACTTTTCCCCGGAGCGCCTTGGTTTTGCCCTTTTTCGTTTTACTGTCCACTCGCCGCCGTTGTGACCCCTTGGTAGGCTTGGTTGGGCGCCGGGCCTTCTTTTGTTTTACCGCTTCCTGAATGAGCTCTTTCAGTCGCTCCAGCGCATCCTCCTTGTTCAGTTCAAGAGTTCGGAAAGACTGGGCTTTGATCACGATGATGCCGTCTTTACTGATGCGCTGATCTGATAATGCCATCAGCCGTTCCTTGTAGAAAGGCGGCAAGCTGGAGTTGAGGATGTCGAAGCGGAGGTGAACGGCGGATGCCACCTTGTTGACGTTTTGCCCGCCAGCGCCTTGCGCGCGTATCTGGGTGATCTCAATTTCCCAGTCCGCCAGTTCAACGGCGTTGGAGATTTTCAGCATGGGAGTCCGTTATTTGCCATCACATTGTATTTAGGATGGTACGACGGGCCCACTATGCGGCGTCAAGGCCCTCGTCACGCATCAGTCGACGGATATGAAGCTCCAGGCGCCTATAGTCATCGGATTGCAGGAAGGCCTCACGGTCATTTTGCGGCAAAGAGCTTTTGAAATCGGTGAAGATGGTTTCTCTGAGCCGCCCCGGGTGACGGGACAGGAAGAACACGACGTCACCCAAATAAAGTGCTTCTTCGATGTCGTGGGATACAACCATGACAGTGCTGCGCTCTTTACGAACCACGTTCAGGAGCAGGTCCTGCATTTGCCAGCGTGTTTCCGGATCCAGAGCGCCAAAGGGCTCATCCATCAGCAATAGCTCAGGGTAGTTGGCCAGCGTACGGGCAATGGCGACCCTCTGGCGCATGCCCCCTGAAAGCTGGTGTGGGAATACGTCAGCAAATTTCTCCAGGCCGACGGCCCGAATGAAATGATCTACAGTGCCTTCGTTAAGGGCGTTGCGGTCACCGTTGATTTTCAAACCATAGGCTACGTTGTCTCGAACGGACAGCCAGGGAAACGAAGAATAGTCCTGAAACACCATGCCTCGGTCTCGGCCGGGGCGGTTTACCGCCCGGCCGTTCAGAGTAATGGTTCCGTCAGAAGGTTTCTCCAGGCCGGCGATCATGCGCAACAGCGTGGACTTACCGCACCCGGAGGGGCCAAGCAGTACACCGACCTTGCCCGCGGGCAAGCCTAGAGAGATATTCTCCAGGGCTTGCACGGCGCGCCCGCCAGATTGAAAGGTTTTACTGACGCCAGTGACGGAGAGACCTTGGTGGACAGACATAAAGTTCGCTCCTGTTACTGATCAGAATCGATGATGGCGGCCAGCGGTGTCATATCGACTCCAGCGCTCATCGGGTGGCGTTCACCCACAAGTTTGAACTTCAGCCACCAATCAGTGACTGTTTCCCAGTTCTCCGAAACTTGTCCGTTAGGTAAGCCCAATGGCAATTCGCCGG
Organism: Marinobacter shengliensis; assembly: GCF_003007715.1. GTDB lineage: Bacteria > Pseudomonadota > Gammaproteobacteria > Pseudomonadales > Oleiphilaceae > Marinobacter > Marinobacter shengliensis. The sequence continues at coordinate 344,087 of NZ_PXNO01000023.1, forward strand.
GCAGCAGACCCATGTACTTTGCGGCCTGGGTTTTGTCGAAGATCCAGATGCCGCCCTTGTGAATCTCACCGGTAGAGCCGATCACTTTCTCGACGTCTGACACGGGAAACCTGAGTGCTTTGGCGATGATTTCGTTGGCTTCGGCCGGGTTGGCTTTCCAGTAGTCGACGGCATCGAAGTACGCTTGCATCACTTTGGCGGCGGTTTCTGGTTTGTTCTCGAGGAAGGCATCACTCATGTACATGGCATCCCCAAGAAGGGCTGTTTCGATCCAGCCAGGCTCATCTGAGGAAGCCGCAACAGTGGCGCCGGGCAAAGCGGCAAGGGCCTGGGAGCCAAACGGTTCCCAGAATTCGGCAGCGCTGACATTGCCGCCGACCAAGGCGCCTACGGCATCGTCCATGATCAGATTGGTGAAGGTAACATCGTTAATGCTGACGCCATTGGATTCGAGCCAGATGCCCATGAAGATCTGGGTCAACCCGCCTTCGAGTACGGCAACCGATTTGCCTTCGAGATCTGCTGCGCTTTCAATGCCGGGGGCAAGCACAATTTTGTCTGTACCGTAAGATGGATTGGTGTACGTCGCCATTTTTATCGGCACGCCTTTATCAGCAGCGATGGGGCCATATTCTGCGGTGCTGGACGTGACATCAAGCACACCGGCGGTCATCAGGCTGAAGCTTTCATAGGGATCTTCGATGATCGTGATTTCAAGGTTCAGGTCAGGTGCCAGGTTCTTCTCCTGGGCGATGAACCAGAAGCCATAACCAGGCCACGAGAAAAGCGATAACCGCACGGTTTCCGCTGAGAGCGCGTTGCCTGAAAGCAGCGCAAGCATGAGTACTGAGAGACTGCGTTTTAGCCAGTGCATGGGTGTTACCTCTTGGGTTTTGAAGCGCGTTGAAATGTGGCGTCAGGAATGTCCTCGGCCAAGGTAGGGAAAGGATTTTCGATAGATCAGTCTGAACACGGTATCCAGGAGCAAGCCAAGCACGCCGATGGTGACAATGCCGGCCATGATGTCGTCAACATGCACGAAACGCCGGGCGCGCATCATCATCGCACCAATGCCATCGGTGGCCGCGACAATTTCAGCAATGACCAGATAGGTCCAGCTAACAGCCAGCATCTGCCGACAGGTATCGACGTAGCCGGGCAGGGAGTGCCTGAATAATACGGTCCAGAGAATGATGCGGCGCCCGCCTCCCAGGGTTTTGGCGGTCTCAATCAGTACCTTTGGCGTTTGCCGGGTTACATCGGCGAGCATGATGATCAGGAAAAACACGACCCCCATTAACAACAGGGCGATTTTCTGGGTGTCGCCAGTGCCGAGCCACATAAGTAACAGGGGAATAAAGGCGGGTGCCGGAAGGTAGCGCCAAGCCCCCATCAGGGGATTAAGCGCAGCATCCACCCGTGCAAAGGAGCCCATCAGGATACCCAGAGGCAGTGCAATCGCCAGCGCAATGGAAAAGCTGACCAGAATCCGGGTAAGGCTGGCCATCACATCACTAAGGAAGCTCTGCTCAATGAACAGCTCCTGGAGCGCGCCAAATACGGCGACAGGACCGGGGTACAGCCTTTCCGGCGCCAGGTCCATCTGCGATGTGATGTGCCACACCAAGACAAATGTAATCCAGCCCGCCGCGCCGAGAAGCAGCCGTTGGCTACCGGGTATCGCCTGATTAAAGTCGAACCAGTATTCCGGGCCCTTATGGTTCGCTGCCTCGGAAATTCCGGCTTTAACCAGTCGTTGTCCCGTCGCTTTATCAGAAAGTTTTGCGGTCATCTCGATAGCCTCAGAAGGCGGTCAGGAAGCTGAGCCCGTACACCGGGACAGCCTTGCCATCGCGCAGGGCCACTGGTACCTCTACCTGGCCGTAGGTTTCTGCATAGATTCCGGCAATGCGGTTACGGTGATAGCTTCTGAGCTGGCCTTTCAGGCCGACCGTGCGAGTGTAGGCGTCACCAAAGAGTTCGTTGTGCAATGCTGGCAGCTTGTACCAGGGCATGGTGGGTTTTGCATGGTGCGCATTGTGATAACAGAAATTGAGTACCAAAAGGTTAAGCATCGGCCAGCGGCGTGAAATCAGGTTGCTGTAGGTGTTGTTCTGCTCGTAGTCCTTGTTTCCTTTGTGAGGCAGCTCTGCATCTGGGTCATTCAGGTTCACGACAATTTCATAGTTGTGCTGGTAGGCGTCGAAAAAGCGCAGGACGGTCAGCATCAGCAGATAAGCGAGGGTATAGAGCAGAACGGCCTTGAGGCTCCAAAGTGCCAGTGCCACCAGTAGAATTGATCGCGTCATTAGTACCGCGGCTAGGCGTTTGCGCTGTTTGGCGTCACCAATGCTGGTGAATGGCGCGATCATCAGTAACGCGTGCATCAGAATGTCGACAGCCGGGAAGTAGAGCCACTCCAGTGCAAAGACCAGCCTCTCTAATCTGGGGTGGGACTTGAGCCAACCACGGTAATCAAATGAAATTGGGTCAGCGTTATCCACATGGTGGCGCATGTGTTTGTAACGCAAATCCTCATAGGTGCCGTAGCTGCCGCCGGTTATCCAGTTGAGTAGTTTTCCCAGATTGGTATTGTGTTCGGTTTTCTTGAAGATGGCATTGTGCGCGCAGTCATGCACCAGATAGGCGGCGATGACCATGCCATGACCACAGGCGATTATGCCTAACAGCGGCAGTAAGAAGCCCGGCTGGGCCATCAGCAGCCAGCCGCCAATGTAGGTGGTAAGAATGTAGGCCAGCACAAGCGTGAGCGGCCAAACACCATCGGAATGCCGAAAATGCTGAGCAATGTATCGCATGATTCTGAGACCTCCTTGGATTAGGGCCGACTAGGCGATTCTGGATGTTCTGGTTGCCGAGGATTGCCAGCGTTCAAAGTGCGCCTTTTCCTCCTCGCCGATCCAGCGATTGAGTGACCAAAGATCTGCAATGGGTGCCTTGGTATACGGTAAAAGGTGTAGGTAGCCGTCGGTACCGAACTCGGGAGTCATCGAGGTGTAGCTCAGTCCGCGTTGGAGCTGTGATTGCCAGACAGCTTCCCAACATGCCTGGTGCGAGGCCAGAGCTTCGGCATACTCCGGAGCGGCTGGGTGTGGTACCTGTGGACCCTGGTCGTATCCAACGCGGGAGTGGATATGCCGTGCTTGCTGCGCCGTGCGCTCGATGCAGTCCCATTCAATGTGGGGCAGGCGTTCGCAGACAACAGCCCAGTGACTGAAGTCGCAGGTGACGTCTATCTCAGGTACTTTGTCCAGAATGGCGACGGTATTCCAAGGGCTGAAAAAGCTTCGGCCACGGTGGGTTTCAAAACTCACGGGGATGCTGAACTTGTCAGCAACGTTCTGTGCCTCTGAGAAAAAACGGACCGAGTCTTCAATCGGCCAGGCATCGCAGCCACCCATCACATTGACAAACTCTGGTTTCAGTCCGGTTATCTTTGCACTGCGCAACTTGGCTTCGAAATCCAGCAAGTGTTCGTCCACGCTGGCATCACGGCGTGGTACATAGCTGCCTGTAGTGCAGATTTCCTGAATCCATAACAGGTTGTTTTCATGAAGTGTTTCGCCGAATAGCGCTGCCTCGGTGTCGCTATCAGGCACGGGGGCCTCAATGCCATCAAAACCGGCCTCGTATACTTGCTCGATAGCTTGGCTGAGAGGGCCTTCGTGGCCCCACAGAGTCTTGAAGCGTTTTAAGTGCACGGGCAACTCCTTCATAATCCGGAAAAGTGAAAAGACGCTTTCCTGGGTATTGCAACCGTTGTGCCACAAGTCCGAAAAGGCTTTAAATATACAGGCTGGCATGTAAATTAAGGTTCTAGATATGTGCTGTGGGCGCCGTTTTGTGTCAGCTCATAGTGCAGCTGCACATTGGGGGTGCATCATGAATGTTCTGGTATTGGGAGCCACCGGCCTGACAGGCCACCTGGTGGTCGAGCAGCTGTTAACGCGATCTGAAGTAACGTCCGTCGTGGTTCCAGTGCGCCACTCACTGGGCCTGAAGAGCCCGAAGCTGGCGGAGCACCTGGTCGACTTTGACGCGCTGGAATCCCACTCGAGAATCTTTGAAGTGGATGTTCTGGTTTGTTGCCTTGGGACGACCATCAAGAAAGCCGGGTCCCAGGAAGCGTTCCGTAAGGTGGACTACGAGTATGCGTTGAAGGGTGCCCGGCTGGCCCGGCAAGCTGGTGCCAGCACAATGATTCTGATGTCGGCGATCGGTGCCTCGTCTCGCTCGACGGTTTTCTACAGCCGTGTAAAAGGTGAATTGGAGGATGCGGTCCGTGAGCTGGGGTTTGACTACCTGTCTATTTACCACCCGAGCCTGTTGCTGGGCGACAGGAAGGAACACCGTACCGGTGAAGCGTTGGGGATGGCCGTAATGCCGCTGGCCAACCGCGCATTGATTGGACCACTGCATAAGTATCGGGCCATCGAGGCGGAGACAGTTGCCGAGGCGATGGTGAATGAGTTGATCGCGTCTACCGGGGCCGAAAACTCCCGAACCGCAATTAAGGTTCGGGAGTACGACGATATCCGGAGATTGGCCAAAAAGAGTTAAACGAGCTGCCCTTGATTCAGCCTTTCGAAGCTCTTTGGAAAGAGCCTTCGGCAGGCTTGGTTCAGTGGCTTTTCAACGATCTCGGGTAAACGAATGCCCAGCGGGTTAGACTCGGCCATGGCCTTGTTGGCGATTACTCGGGTGCCCATGATGTAGTCGAACCAGGGGCGTGTTACGCACCAGTTGGCATCCTGGTTGGTGTTCATGTGATGGTCGTAGTGCCAGGGAATCGCTTTTTTACCCCACTCAGGCTCCAGGTGTGAGCGCCGGTGCACGTAAAAATAACGAGCAGCAGCATAGTAGGTGCCCAGGGTGAAAAACGGCGCTACCGGCATGGCCAGGGATGTGATAGCTGTGAGCTTGAGCAGAGACGTGACTTCATCCCGGGTGCGCCAGTTGCTCAGGCCTTCCGCGTAACCATCATCCTTGTAATCGGTGGTGCGCACGATTTTGTGGTGCTGCCAGTGGCTCTTCATGGATTTGGGGATTGGGCTGTAGCGCGGCTGCCCAGGCCTGGGTGTGCCATGTAGGATGTACTTGTGGGCGTACCATTCGAAGCCGTTGGCAAAGATCAGGGCGATGGGAAAACCAATCATGGTCTGGCCTCTTTTTGTGATTGTTGTTCTATCCTGTCATAGCTTCGGATGAATCCTTTTATTAATTTGCGCCAGGTTGGCGGTTTCATTGGCGGGATATGACATTACGGGCAGTCAGCAAAGCAGTGATCGTGTGCCGGAGGGGGCTGTTGGCGACCAGTCTGATTCTGGCCGGTCCTGCACTTGGGGCCGAGTCGTCAGACGAGGCGTGTACTGTCAGTGACATCCAGCCGGAAATGATTGATCTGGACAAACCACGGGATCAGCTGGCGCGCCAGAGCAATCTCGTGATTCCCCCGGGTGCGAAAATTGGCAGCATTCGAATCATTCAGCGCCCCATTTTTGATACCAGCGACCCAAAGCAGGATAACTTCCTTTACCGCGCCCTCAATACACTCAACACACCGACCTGGGAGTCGGCCCTTCGTTCCCAGTTGGTGTTTGTTGAGGGAGACATCTACAGCCCCGGGTTGCTGGAAGAGTCTGAGCGGGTCTTGCGGCAGCGGGAATATCTGACAGCGGCCTGGGTGGGGGTTACCCGCCTTTGTGGGGATGAGGTGGAGGTGAGTGTTCTGGCGCGGGATACCTGGACACTACTGCCAACCCTGGGTTTGACCAGATCCGGTGGCGAGAATACCACCAATGCGGGCATCTCCGATCCGAACTTCCTGGGTTCCGGTAAGAGCCTGGGAATTTCCTACACCAAGGACCCGGACCGCTCCGAAACCAGTTTGTTTGTGGACGATCCCAATGTCGCAGGCTCTCACTGGCAGGCGGGTTTTTCCTACGATGACCGCAGTGATGGGAGGGGGCGGAGCGCCTATCTGGAACGGCCATTTTTCAGCGAGCGCACCAACTGGCGCTTTGGCTTGGCTGGAGTGGATGATGTCCGGGAGGAATCCCGCTACGTGGGGGCAGAAGCCATTGCCGATTACCGCCGTAGCCGGGAGTATTTCAGTGTTGATGGCGGATGGCGCCTGGCTGAGCGCAACGAGCGGCAGCTCCGACTGCTGGCGGGGTATCGCTACGAGGCGTTCGGATTTCAGTCGTTACCTGATCAGCCTGCCCTGGATGTGTTGCCGGATGATCGAACCCTGAGCTATCCATGGATTGGTTTTGATTACCGCCAGAACCGTTTTCGCGAGATGACCAACCTGACCCGTTTACAGCGGGTTGAAGACGTTCGGGATGGTTTCTTGTGGCGCACGGAATTGGGTTATTCAGGCTCAGGGTTGGGGGCAACGGAAGATCGGGTTGTCCTGAACATGAGTTTTCAGGACTCGTTGCTGGCGACGGAAACCAACTACGCCAGCTACGGCCTGAATCAGAGCGGCACCTATCGGCTCGATCAAGACCGCGTGGAGAATCTCCTGGGCACCCTCAGCCTGGAGTACTTTCACGGTGGGTCCGTTCGTTGGACCGGCTGGTACACGAGTCTTGCGTTTACCGCTGCTCGTAACCTGACCGCCGACCAACAACTGTTGATTGGAGGTGAAAACGGGCTTCGTGGCTATCCCAGTGAATACCAGCAAGGGGACCGAAGGGTTTTGTGGACACTCGAGCGCCGGTACTTCCCCGACTGGCATCCTTTCAAGTTGTTTCGGATGGGCGGGGTGGTGTTCGTTGATGCTGGCCGCGCCTGGTTTGCTGACGGTCAGAGTAACGGGCCGGACGGTGGTGTGTTGAGGGATGTTGGGGTTGGCTTGAGGTTGGCATCCAGCAGAGTTGAAGTACAGAGAATGTTGCACTTTGATCTGGCGTTTCCCCTGGATGGAGACGACAGCATTGATGCTTTACAGGTGTTGCTGCGGGGGAGGAGCCGGTTCTGATTCTGGTTGACGGTGGCTCTCCCGGTGGCAGACGGGCCACCGGGAGATGCAGAATCAAAAACCGTAAGCGCGGGAGATGGTCTCGATTTCACCTGAGTTGACCAGTGCCTGGAAGCTCTGGTTCAGGGCTTTGAGGATGTCTGGGTCTGTGCTCTTGTTCACGGCCAGGTACATCGGGGTTTCCCGGAACACCAGAACCTGCTCCAGATCTGTCACATCTGAGGCATCTGCGGCAAGGTAGGGGCCAGCCAGGCCATCGGCTACCCACAAGTCGATCTGGTCCTGCTCAAGGCGCCGGGCATTCAGGCCGTTGGTGCTGATGGCGGACACATTAAAGCCCTTCTCTTCAAGATACGTGGTCATGACATCGCCGCGATAACCGCCAATGCGATAGTTCTTGGCGTCTTCCAGTTTGCTCAGTCGGATAGTGGTGCCGGCTTTCGCGAAGAGCGTCCATTTGATACTGGCTAATGGTCCAACCCAGTCAAACGCAGGCTCCCGGTCAGCGGTTTTGGAGACGCAATAGATGCCGTGATTGGGGTGTTGTTCGCTCCGGTTGATTCCGTAGCTCAGGTCCCTCAGCTTGATGCTGTATTTCAGGCTGCTTTGTTCGAGTACCGCCTTGAGGACATCAGTGCATAGTCCTGTGATATCCCGTTCCGAGTGTGCAAACGGTTGACCATTCGTGGTCATGTTGTAAGGGGGGTATTGTTCTGTGTAGATCCGGAGTTCTTCGTTGGCCGTTGCGCAGCCTGAGGTCAGCATGAGGGCAACAATCAGCCCGATTTTCCCTTTCATGAACACGCTCCATCTTATGGGGGAGAAATTCTGGAGCGCGGTAGGTTATGGCAGGTGTAGCCAGTCGGGTACTGTGGAATCCCCGGCTTTACATTTTCAGTTTGACCCAGCAGAAGCCTGGCTGTGGGATTCGAAGTAGTGGTTATAACGGCCACTATCACGGAACGCCTGCAGTCGTTCATTGAAGCGGTCTGTCAGTTGTGCGGTGTCTGGTCGTGTATTGGGAAACAACACGAAACTTTCGTTCTCAAGAAGAGGGCGGGGGTGGTGGGTAATGCGGCTGGCTTCCTCCGGGTCAAGTTCACGACGCAGAATGTGATAGCCCACGTTGATCTCTTCGGGGAACGCATCGATGCGGTCGAACAGGAGCCTGCGGAAATTCAGCACGGTACTGGCGACCCATTCAATACTAAGCAGATCATCCTCTACGGCTTGATCGAAAGCCGAACCGTAACTGTAACCAATACTGCCGCCGAGTCTGAGGTCAGACAGGTCTTCGACGCTGGACCAACTGACCGGCTGGTCTTTCAGGTGAAAAACCACGAACCGCTCTTTGAGGACCGGGTCGCTGAAGGTGAAGTCCTGCTCACGTTCCTCCGCATGCATCCATACCGCCGTGGCATCGTGTTTGCCCATTGCGGCTTCATAGTAAGCTCGCTTCCAGGGGAGGAAGTGGTAGGAGACCGTAAAGCCTTCCTCGGCAAACACATCTCGCAGCAATTGGGCGACAATCCCCTGATCGGGTGCCTCCTGATCAAAATACGGCGGCCAGTCACCAACCGCTATGCTCAGGTGTTGTGTATCATCTGCGGTGACTGTCTCAATCCATGTAAACAGCGATACCAGCAGCATGGTCAGGTATCGTTTCATTTCTAGGCTCCGGGAGCGGCCCGCGAATAACCGTGGGCCGGGAAGCAGGCGATTAACTTAGAAAATAGCAGCCTTTTCCGGGGTTTCCCAGTTTCAATGTCCGGCCGCTAAGATCCCTCTTGCCAGCCATGCGCGGGTGTCCTTGGGATCTATGACCGCATCGATTTCCAGATAACTGGCGACGTTGATGGCTTTGCCCTGTTCGTAAGCCTTGGCGACCAGGCCATCGAACATCTTCTTGCGAGCTGCGTCATCTGGTTGGGCTGCCAGCTCCTTGGCAAACCCCAGGCGCACCGCCCCTTCAAGCCCCATGGGGCCGAACTCTCCGCTTGGCCACGCGGCCGTGAAAAAGGGCGTCAGCAGGCTGCCGGCGGCCATGGCTTGTGCGCCAAGTCCGTAAGCCTTGCGCAGAACCACGGTGTAGAGGGGCACCGATAGTTTGGCTGCGGCCAGGAACATGTTGGAGACGCGACGCACGGTGGCCTGTGTTTCCGCCTCTGGCCCAACCATAAACCCCGGGGTATCACACAACGACAGAATAGGCAGGTTACGAGCGTTACAGAGTTCCATAAAACGGCTTGCCTTATCGCCCGCTGCGGCATCGACGGCGCCTCCCAGATGCATAGGGTTGTTGGCTATCAGGCCCATGGGGCGGCCCTCAATTCGAATGAACGCGGTAATTAACCCGGGCGCGAATTGGCGGCGGAGCTCCAGAACGCTGTCGTCATCAGCGAGCGTTTGGATGACTTCCCGGATGTCGTAAACGCGCATGCGGTTCTCGGGAATCAGATGGCGAAGTCTGCGCTGATCTGCGCAGGTCCATTCCGCGAGGGAGCCCTGAAAATAGGACAGATACTGCTTGGCCACGGCGACAGCTTCGGCCTCGTCTTCGACCACCACATCAATCACGCCATTGGGGCCCATCACGGAGACCGGCCCGATCTCCTCGGGGGCATATCGGCCCAGGCCGCCGCCTTCTATCATTGCCGGGCCGGCCATACCCAGGTTGGCATTCCGGGTAGCGATAATGGTGTCGCAACAACCCAGCAGGGCCGCGTTGCCGGCAAAGCAACGGCCGGAAACAATCCCGACGGTTGGCACCTTGCCCGAGAGCCGAGCCATGCTGACAAAGCTCTGACAATCCAGGTGTGACACGCCGTTAGTGTCGGTATCGGATGGGCGGCCGCCGCCACCCTCGGCAAACAGCACCAGCGGAATTCGCCACTGCTCTGCCAGGGCAAGTAGCCGGTCCGTTTTCCGGTGGTTTGCCAGTCCCTGGGTGCCGGCAAACACGGTGTAATCGTAAGCCATTGTGGCGCAACCGGCGGCTGCGGCGCCGAAGCGCTCGGCGTTGACGGTGCCGATGGCGGTGATCAGCCCGTCCGCGGGGCTTAGTTCAATCAGTGTATCCACCGACCGGCGACGCCGTTGGGCAGCCAGCGCCAGTGCCCCATATTCGTTGTAGCTGTCTGGGTCGAGCAGATCCTCGACGTTCTCCCGGGCCGTTCGCTGACTGGTACGGCGGCGCTTTGCGACCGCATCGGGACGATGCTCATCGGTTAACGCATCGTGGCGCTGGAAGACCTCCGCCAGATCAGCCCGGATGTAATCGAGGTCGATGGTCTGCTCGGTTTGAATGGTGTCATCGCTGACCTCTGAGGGTTCCAGGATCAGCAAAGCTTCACCCTCAGTTACCGTTGAGCCTGACACCGCGAGGAGGGTTTGAACGATACCGGATTGCCCGGCTTGCACGATGAATTCCATCTTCATCGCTTCGAGAACGGCAACGGTTTGGCCCGCTGCAATGGTGTCGCCTTCCCGGACCTCAACACTCGCGAGCGTGCCTGCACTGGGCGCTGCGATGCTGATGGCACCGGCAGGTAATGACGGTGTGTTCAGTTTTGTGTCGTGCGTCGCTTCTGTTCTGTCGAAGTGATGCCTCGGGTGCTTGCCTTCAGACGTTGAGGGGGCAAGCTCTGAAAGCTGGTTTTCCACGAATCGAGTGTTGACTTGCCAGGCTTTGACGGCCGGGTGGTGCAGCAGGTTTTGTAGCAGTCCGATGTTGTTGGCCACTCCGTCCAGTCGGAATTCACACAGAGCACGATAAAGCCGTCGAAGAGCCGATGGGTAGTCCGGGCCGTGGGCGATCAGCTTCGCGAGCAGGGAGTCATAGGCGGGATTGATGGCGTAGCCCGTATAACCTGAACCATCCACCCGCAAGCCGGGCCCTGTTGGCGGCTCATAGGCCGTGAGCGTGCCCGCTGCGGGCATGGTGGTGCCATCGGAACGAAGGGTTTCGGCGTTGATCCGGGCCTGAATGGCCACGCCGCGCACGGCCGGCGGGGTGCCCAGGGCCAGTTCAGATAAGGTTTGGCCAGATAGAAGCTTCAGCTGGGTCTGGACCAGGTCAATGCCGGTGACTTCCTCGGTGACGGTATGCTCTACCTGAACCCTCGGGTTGGCTTCCATGAAGTAGAACCGACCGGGTTGATCTTCGTCCACCAGAAACTCGAAGGTGCCGAGCCCTCGGTAGTTGACCGCTTTTGCCATGACCAGGGCACAGTTGATCATTTCGTCCCGGAGCACCGGGTCGAGGCCCGGACTCGGGGCCAGTTCGATGAGTTTCTGGTTGCGCCGCTGGATGCTGCAGTCCCGTTCCCACAGGTGGGAGACGGCGCCGGTGCCATCCCCAAGAATCTGGATTTCAATATGGCGGGCGCGGGCAATCAGTTGTTCAACATACAGATCACCATTGCCAAAGGCAGCTTGTGCTTCAGATCGGCAGCGGCTGAAGGCTTGTTCCAACTCGCCCTTGCTGGTCACCGCGCGAATGCCGCGCCCGCCGCCACCGGCAACCGCCTTGAGCATCAGGGCGCCATGCTGGGCCAGAAAGGCTTCTGCCGCCTCCTGGCTAACCGGGCTGCTGATACCGTTGACCAAGGGCACCTGACAGCGCTCTGCCAGGGCCCTGGCAGAGGATTTATTACCGAACAATTCCAGCACATCCGGCGCCGGTCCGATGAACATCAACCCTGCCTGCTCACATTGGCGAGCGAACTCGGCGTTTTCCGCCAGAAATCCGTAACCGGGGTGAATGGCGTCGCACTCGTGGGCCTTGGCCACGGTAATCAGTTGTTCCATGTCCAGATAGGCTTTCACACCACGGCCTTTCAGGGGCACGGATTCGTCTGACTGGCGGGTATGCAGGCCGTTTGAATCGTCCTCAGCAAACACGCTGACGGTTCGTATGTTCAGCTCGCCGCAGGCGCGGGCAATGCGAATGGCGATTTCACCGCGGTTAGCGATTAGGACAGATCTGAACGTCATGGCGCTTCATCCCGGAGACAGGTTCTTGTTCTGGTTTTTGGATGTCTCCATCCTAGGAAGCGGGCAATGATGAGGCAAATGAATTTTATTGAAGGTTAGCTATAAGCAGAAGTGATGAGCTTCTGCTTATAGGGTTCTTGTCGGTGACGAGGTGAGGTCATCCTTTGGCGTTTGCAGAGGACCGCGAACGAATCCTCGCGAGAACCTGTTCGCCACTGCTCTTTCCATTGCTGATGCCGGCGGCTTTCAGTTTCGAGTCCAGGGTTTCGTCCTCCTGTTCCCGGTCCAGCTCTGTCAACGCCGCCTCGATATCTTCCGCTTCGGCCTGTCTTGCCTGAATGCGGGAAACGGATTGATTGAGGTCTTCCATGTGACTGCTCAGCCCCCGTGCGTGTCCGCGGAGTTGGCGGTTAACCTGCTCTGCGTGGCGGTTGGCCCTGGCCAGCCGGAGTTCACTGTGGAAATGCTTGAGCGCCCGGCCAGAGTCCCGCAGCTGTTTGCGCAACCGGTTTTCCTGCTGCTGCAGTTTGTCGTGCTGCTGTTGCTGGCGCTCAAGAAGTGGTTCATCTTCGGCGATCAGGTTGGCCAGCTCCAGCGCCAGCTCTTCCTCGTTCTTCTCCAGCGCTTCGGTTACCTGATGCTCCCGTTTATCGATGGTGGCCCTCAGGTGTTCGTTGTCCCTGGCCAGCCGGGTTTTTTCCGCCATCAGGCAGGCGAGTTCCCGCTTGGAGCGGGCGATGGCCTGTTCTGCATCGCGCAGCTCCTGTTCGAATATCCGGATACCATTGGCATCCACCAGTTTTGCTACCGGCTCCTGGGCCGATGCCCGGAACAGGGTGTCCAGTTTGCGCCAGATGCTCATGGTGTTACTCCCCGTATTCTTTCAGCAGTTGATGGGTGCGTGCCTCGGAGATGCGGTTGACGATGCGCTGGTGCTCGTGTTCGTCGCGGATGGTTTTTGAAAGCGTGATGGTGGTGCTGACAAGAAACAGGGCGCTGATGGCCATGTAGCCTTTGAGCACCAGATCCACCGGTGCCAACACCACGCCGGCGGCGGCCGCAAAAAGCGCGATAGCAAAGGAAACCTTCACAAAGAATACCCACCCGGCGGAATTGCTTTTGAGTTCGCTGTCCATGATTAACTCCTGATGACGTTGTTGTTGGAACGGCTCCACTGTGCGTGAACCAGGGAGGGCGGGCGAGGTTTTCTATAAAGGTAGTACTGCCCTATACATTGGGTATTGTATATTGATACGTTTGGCTGAGTGGCTGGTAAGAAAGGGGACGGTTATGGCGCAAACCAGCGCAATTGTCAGTGAATTGAAACGCCAACTCAGGGCACACGGGCTGACCTACCAGGATGTGGCACAGGCGCTGGCGTTGTCAGAGGCGAGTGTGAAACGGTTGTTTTCAGATCGTCAGTTCTCCTTGAAGCGCCTGGACCAGGTATGTGGACTGATGGGGATGGAGATCACCGATCTGGTCCGCAAGCTGGCCCCCGAGCCCCGGGTTGAACAGCTGAGCGAAGAACAGGAACGGGAGCTGGTGTCTGACCTGCGCCTGTTGCTGGTGGCGGTGTGTGCCATGAACCGCTGGCAGTTTGGCGAGATACTCCAGAACTATCAGATAGAGGAGCCGGAGTTAATCCGCTATCTGGCCCGGCTTGATCGCATGGGACTGGTGGAGTTGTTGCCCGGTAACCGAATCAAATTACTGGTCAGCCACGACTTCGCCTGGCAACCCCGGGGGCCAATCCAGCGGTTTTTTGAAACGGAAGTTCAGCAGGATTTCCTGAAATGTCGATTCCACCAGCCGGGTGAGATGCGGCTTTTTGTAAGCGGTATGCTGTCGCCCCAATCGAACGAATCCGTGCAACAGAAACTGAAACGCCTGGCCCTTGAGTTTCGTCATTGCCATGAGGAAGACCTGGCTCTGCCATTAGAACAGCGTTTCGGAGTCAGCTTGCTGATGGCCATGCGGCCGTGGGAAATTGACGCCTTCGCAAGCCTCCGGCGGCCAGAGGCGAGGAAGGCGTATCCCGGTGTTACACGGAATTAGACACTGACTCCTCCCTCCTCATCGGCGGCTGCGTCGAGCAGTTGCTGCGTTGTCGGGTGTACAATCCGGATGAACGCAAATGGCGGGCAGTCTTCGATTACCTCGTTATTGCGATCGACACACGCGTCTACCCGGCCATTCGCACTGAGGCGCCAACGTCGGCGGCCAACGGTGTGAGCTACGCCAGACAGATCACGGGTGTTGCCACCAAGGGTTTCGATGTAATCGGTCCCGTCATCGGAGAAACGCCGGACGACCACATCGGTGTGGGAATGCCCGGTTGGCGTTCCTTTGATGGCGTATTCGCCGCTGGCTTTCTTTTCGATGAACTGGCTCTCCAGCCCGGCCAATGTGAGATTGGCGCAAGGGGTCTCGTTCCAGGGCTTGCAGAGGATGTCGCCGACCTGAGGTGACAGGTCTTCTGCTTTGTAAAGCCAGAACGGCCTGTCCAGATCCCGGTTCTTTCGGTTCACCAGTGCCTCTACAATGTAGGTCATGTGCCGGATGCTGGGACTGAACCCATGGCTGGGCTTTACGCCGGCGTTCTTGACGACGTAGGAAATAAACGCGGCACTCCAGGCGGCTTCATTGTCTCGCGAGTCCTCCGCGAACTGATCCACGGCCCACTGGCTAATAGCTCCGAAGTAATCCTGGAGCTTCGCCAATTCAGTACCTTCTTGCTTCTTGGTCCCGTCGTCGTTGGTCCAGGCAGTTTCCTCCGCTTCCGCGTTGGCAACAATGTCCCGTTTCCAGGCGGTGCCGCGGTTATAGCGCTCAATAATCTTTTGATTCGCCAGAGACCGTTCGAGGGCTTCAACGTCAGCATCTGGCCGGAACGATGCGAGCTGCAAACCCTTGCCCACACTCACTGTGCGAATGCCCCCAGCGTCTTGCTCGGTGACCGACACATCCCGATCTTTACCGAATTGCTCAACAATGGATTTGGCGCGGTCAGAGACGCCATCGGCGGCTTTTTGCCCCATTTGCTCTGCCTGTTTGCGCAAAGCCGCTTCGCCATCCTGTTTTGACATGGAACCCTTTTCAACGGCGCGGTCTATGGCGGCGCGTTTCTTGTCAAAGTTTGCGCCTGCGTCCTTTTCTGCCTGCAGTTCCGCCAGTCGGGTCTGTAATGCAAAGCCGCCGAACTGACCGGCCAGGTTGGCCGCCGAATTCAGCGCACCCAAAGCGTTCTTCTGGGTGCCCTCAAGGCCAGCCATGTCGCGGAAGGCGTTGCTGTTTGCCACGGCTCCAAGAATGTCGCCAAATCCCTGAGGGGCTGGTGCGGCAGGCGCATTCTGCAGGTTAATGATGGAATCCGGCATGTTGGTGGGGGTCATGTCTTGCGGTTGGCTGCGGCGAGAATCAAAGAAGTTGCCCGGGAAGTCGGCCAGGGCCGGGTCTTCATCTTTCAGCACCCAGTCGGTTGAGCCTTCATGCTCTTCACAGGCGTTGCACTCGTCCATGATGGCCTGCGCGTACAGGCCATCGGTAGGCAGGCTGATTCGCATGGGCATCGCCGGCGCGCCTTCGCCCTTGTAGTAGCGGAAGGCATCTTCATAGCTTTCATGGCCGTTGATGCCCAGGAACGCGCCAGCAGCCACCTTGAACACCAGTGTGTTGCCCATGATGGCAATGGGTTCACGTTCAACCACGGAGGCGATCGAGCGACCATCGCTGGGGGATATGGCGAAGCCGTCCAGGAGCATGTACAGCTCGTCCCTGTCCATGGTCCACCAGATCACCTTATGGTAGTAGTGCAGGTTGTCGTTAATGTGCTCCAGTAACTTGCGGTTTGCTTTCTCGGCTTCCAGCCGCATATTCTGCTCTTCCCAGTTAGACGGCCGGAAAGACAGCGTGGCGCTCTCGCTCGGGGCCGGGCGATCGGTTTCGTTGTCATCCCAGGCGGGAGGGGAGATCAGGTCATCCGTACCCCGTGGTGAGCTGACACGCCGCTCGTAATGGCTGGTGTGAAAATGAATGTTCGCACTGGTCACGTTTGCCACGGAACCTTTGGGTAGGTGCTCGGTGGCGGACAGAATCAGCTTGGCGATGTCCTCCCGTTTGTTCCCGGCCAGGGCCTCCGATGGCACGTTGAAATCAACTCGCACCGTGCGGTTGAACCGGTATTCGCCCACTAGGGTAAAATCGGTGCCTTCGAGTTCGCCGTTCTGGCTGTCCAGGCGCAGTCGGTCAACCCATCGCCGTGCCATCGCCGGTGCGATTTCCCGCTGAAAATAGGCATCCCGCTGGGAGGCAGAGAAGCCACGGATACGGGCCACAATCTGGCCCACCGGTATGGGGAGGATATTGGCGTAGGCCTGCCAGACACGGGTGGTGATTTTCTCGCCGACAGCGCCTTCCTCGCTTAGCTGGTCGTCGATCTGATCCGATACCACCTCGTCTCGCGGGCGCTCAATGCCCAGTTTGATGTAAATGGTTCCGGTCAGGCTTTCCAGGGGTTGGGCCTTGCGGGGGCCGGCTGGAACATCGGAGCCCTGCCAGTGGTTCTGAATGTCTTCGGTGTATTTCAAGGCCCAACGCAGGTCGCGCTTTTGCAGGTAGCGCTCGAACACATCGCGCCAGCGAATCACACGGGAAAAGGTAAACGGCCGAATCGCGAAGGGTACAAACAGGCATTCGCGCACGCCGGCGAGTACAGTGTCTACGCGGATATGTCGGAGAATCTCATGGTAAATGACGGTCAGGGAGTGGCAGTAGTTGGGGTTGCGGACCACCTCCGAAACGCCTTCAATCGATTCGTCCTGACTGACTTCGTTCACCACTGTGGATTCGTATTGGCGCAAGGAATCACCGAACTGGCGGATGGCGTCTCTCAGGCTTTGTTCCTCTGCCGCCGACACGCTGCGGCCACCCCGTTGCCAGCTGCTGGAGCTGGCCCGGCCGTGGGCGGCACCACCACCAATCACCACCGGGCCGAGCGCAAACCCGATGCCACCTGCCACACCGGTGGTTTTGGAACTGCTGCCGCCCTTGCTCCATTCGTTCAGGTTGGATCGAACGGCGTTGTGGTAATCCCGGTCGCTGAACGTGCTTTGGGAAACCTCTTCCGCAAACTGGCTGGTCTCGCGCCGGATGCTCGCTTCGCGGCGTCGCCAATCCAGTTTCACAATCCGGCGGGTTTGCCGTGGTGCCAGGGTAAGGGTATGCGCCACATCGCCCAGGGAATAGCCGTTGGATCGCCACTGCACTCGCCATTCCATGATGTGGCCACCCGCCACGGAAAGAGCCTGATATTTGGTGGTGTCGCCGTCCCAGTCGATGGGGTTTCGGGCGCTCACAGGTTGCCGCTTGTTCAGCCAGGGGAGTTTGGGCAGTGGCAGGAAATCAATGGCTTTAATGGGCGGCATGAATACGCCGGGGTTTTTGGGCAGGAAACGCTGCAGGCTGGCAGTGTCAATGGCGAACCTGGCCCGGCTAACGCCGGCGGCCTCACTGTCCGGTTGTTCGCTGGCCACCATGGCGGTGGACATCATTCGGAACTCATTGGCATCCCTGGGTGCGATCAATCCCCGGTAATCCGGTTTTGTGTTGGAGGTGGATTCGATCTCAGGCTGCTCCACCCGGAAGACGGTCTGGAAACGGCGTTCGCCCAGAATGCGGGCCGGGTTGCTGAAAGGCCGACAAAATGAGCCGGGGTCGTCGCTGAACAGGTCCGGATCGTTCAGCAGGCTGTCTTCGTCCATGTTCAGGGGCGGATGACCATTATTGCAGCACGAACCCTTACCGTGCTCCTGGCCATCGCTCACCGGATCTTGCCAGGGCAGCATAATGCGGAGGTCCCGCAAAGGGGTATAAACGGAGCCGTCGGACTGGTAACCGACAATCAACTTTGGCCCGTTCAACACCCAGATCCAGCCATTGGCTTCGGTGCCGACGTTGAAGGGACGCTTTATATGAAAACTGCCATCGAATTTGAGATCTGCGCCTGTCAGTGACAATGCCCCGAGATGGCCAGCCGTGTGGGTATCCAGAGCCACTTCGGCTGAACGGGCGTTGGTGCCGTTGTCAGCGTTTTGTGCCAGCAGACTGGAAATCGCCTGATATTTTGCCTCGGTATCGATCAGATCGACACTCAGTGAATAGTCATCGAACCTGCGGTCGACCTGGCCAAGCGTGACAAAACGGCCGGATCGTTCCAGCACCGGTTGCTGCTCCGGGTTGTTGCGCTCAAGGGCATGCTTCAGGGACTCTGCAGGAATGACGAGGGTGACGGGCTCCCCCTTCTTGCCGGGCCCGGTATCAATCTCGCCCAGGTCTGCCAGCTCCGGGCCCTGTCGGCTTTCCAGTCGCGCGTGGATGGGCTTGCTCAGGAGGACGGGTTCGAGTTTGCTTTCTGCACTGGCATGGCGATCGAGTCTGATAATGTCGCTGGCAGGATGACTATCATTCTGCTTGTCTTCGGTCTGGATCGAGATCTCGTAGCTGACACGGACCTGTAGAGATTCAGCGTCTGCGCTGTTGATGGCCTTTTCGGGTTCAATCCTTAACCACAGTTGATTGGGCATGATGTGTCCTTTCGGTTGATTGTGCATCCTGGTGGGTGGGCCCCTTGCCGGGCGGGCGATGCAGACAATACAACCGGTGCCGCTGGACGTTTCCCTGCGGCAAGACAACCTTGTCGTTCAGTTCCTCAGCATACGGCCAGATATCGAAGCAAGGTGACCGTGGATGCATGGCTTTCCGTACAAAAAAACAACCAGATTACAGCTGCTGGTTGACGACTTCAGTGGCAAGTGTTGTGTTGGACTTGGAATTTGTAAACGTTGAACCGGGATTTTTTTGTAACGATTCCCTGTCGGAAAATACGTTGTGTCGTCATGGCCTACATGACTTTTCGGTGGAGTGGTGGCTTCAGGCTGCCACGATGCGGTTCCTGCCTTGGTGTTTCGCCTCGTACAGGCGCTGATCCACAAGCTCCAGAAAGTCATTGAGTGAATCATTTCGGGCCGGTGTGATTGTGCCGACGCCGATGCTTAGCGTGACCAGCTGGCTTGCGCTATTGTTCCCATGGGCAATCTGTTCTCGCAGGAGATGTTGGTGGCACCGCTCGGCAACTTTCAGTGCTGCCGCAGGATTGGTTTCCGGCAGAACGATGACAAACTCCTCGCCACCAAAACGGGCAACAAAGTCCTTAGAACGCGTTGCAGCACCCATGAGCACTTTGGCTATACGTTTAAGGCACTCATCCCCTTGCAAGTGACCATGAAGATCGTTGTATTGCTTGAAGTTATCGATATCCAAAAGCAGCACCGAGAGAGGTTGATGATTTCTCAGGGCACTATGCCAGGCCTCGTCCATGAATGAATCAAACATTCGGCGATTCGCTACGCCGGTGAGGCCGTCCTGGAATGAATATTCCTCGAGCTTTTTTTGCAAGGCCACGACTTTTTCTTCGGTTTTCTTGCGCTCGCTGATGTCGAACATGAAACCGATCAACGCTTCGACCTCTCCATTCTCATCGCGGGAAACATGCACCACATCCCGAATCCAGACGTAGTGACCATCTTTGTGCAGTGCCCGATAGTCAGCTTCGTGATCAATGCCTGACTTGGATTGAGCGACACAGAAATCCACGACCCAGCCCTGGTCGTCCGGGTGCATGCGGGTGGCCCAATCTTCTACGCTCTGCCAGCTTTGCGGTGTCCAGCCCAGCAGAGCCTCGATCTGGGGACCGATATAGGCAAACTTCATGGTTTTCCAGTCGATCTTCCAGGGAATGGCCCTGGTAGACTCCAGCAGGGTTTTGTAGACCGAGCTGTCGGCGGCCAGTTCTTCAGGTTTGTTTTTCACGACCGTACCTCCAGGCTTGGCTACTCGGGGTGGAGTCTTCGGTGGATGGATTTGAGAGTATGGGATACGTCGCAGTATAGGGCATTGGCGTCTGGAGGGAAGCTACTCTTCGGTGGATAAATTATGACCCGGTCATTTTGCGGCCATATTGCTTGAACCCCCGGTTCTATTGGGCTCAGGCCGGCTATCCTTGCGCTACGCACAAAGTTATCCACAGATTCTGTGCGTAACCTTGGGTGATGCATGACGAAGCCGCTTGGGGTAGGCTGCCTGCATGTCTATCACCCGGCGTTGTCGCCGCATAAACGGAAAGCGTTAATGAAGTTCCCCATTGTTACGGTTGCCATGGTGTCTGTTGCCCTCGTCTACGTGTTCTGGGGCCAGACTCAGGAATCCTCTGATCCGACCGATCCCGCCCGCTTTGCCAATCTTCAGGCTAACCCTGCCAAAAGCAGTGACGTGGTGGACTGGGCAATTACCCAGATTCCGGAGGTTTGCGCGCAGGCGATAGGGCAGCCTGCCGGCAGTGACGCAGTTAACGATTGCGAGAAGCGTGCGCAATCCCGAACGTCCACCTGCCGCCGGGCTGTGTACGACAACTTCCCGGACCGGGTGACCTCCGAGGCGATGTTCCGGGATGTCTCTATCTCGATGATGAATTGCCTGGTGCCCCAGGGCGGTATTGTTCGGCCATGACCGTTGGTGCGCGGCGGTGGCATGGCGATGATCAGGGCTTTACCTGATGCCCCAGATCGCCCACAATCTTGGGATTCTGATGTTAACAAACACTCACTTTAATAAAACGCAGTAGATGAGGATGCACAGGTGACTGAACTCGTAAGCTACGAACTGAACGACGGCATTGCCACCATCAGCCTGAACAACGGCAAAGCCAATGCCTTGAGCCACGACGTGTTTGCCGGGCTGAATGCCGCTCTGGACCAGGCCGAGCAAGACAAGGCCATTGTGATTCTGACTGGCCAGCCGGGTATGTTCTCCGGCGGCTACGACCTTAAAGAAATGCAGAAAGGCCCGAAAGAAGCAATGGCGCTGGTGAAGGTGGGCTCAACCCTGACCCGTCGCCTGGCGGCGTTCCCGCTCCCGGTGATTGGTGCTTGCAGTGGCCATGCCATCGCCAAGGGTGCGTTTATCCTGTTGTCTGTGGATTACCGCATTGGCGTAGAGGGCGGTTTCAAGCTGGGCCTGAACGAAGTGGCTATCGGTATGACCATGCACCACGCTGGTATCGAGATCGCCCGCCACCGTATGCCGGCGCCGTATTTCTACCGTTCGGTGGTGAATGCCGAGATCTTTAACCCGGAAGGCGCCGTTGCGGCGGGTTTCCTGGATGAGGTGGTGGCTCCGGAGCAGCTGATGGAGCGAGCGGTAGCGGTTGCAACTCAGATGAAGCAGCTCAACCTGAATGCGCATAAGCAAACCAAGCTGAAGGTGAAAGGCGATTACCTGGCGCTGCTGGACCGTTGCATCGAACAGGACGCTGCTCACTTTGATCTGATGGGTTAACCCGAGCCCACCTCTTTCTGGAACTGGCTGGCAGGTTTGATTCTGAACAGCCAGACCAGAAGAGGTTTCGCAGAGTTTGTGGGTAAACACGAGAGGGGGCGAGTGAAATGTCTGAAAAGCCGGGTAAGCCGGTGGCGGCATCCGCCATCGACAAGCATGTGTACAAGGTTTTCCCCAACGATATGAACTCACACAACACAGTGTTTGGCGGCATGATCATGGCCAAGTGTGATCGCCTGGCTCTGGTGGTGGCAGAGCGCCATTCGGCCCATGTTTGCGTGACTGCTGCGGTGGATTCCATCCACTTCCGGGCCCCTGCCAAGGGGAATGACACACTGCTATTCAATCTGTCTCTGAACCGCAGCTGGGGCTCGTCGATGGAGATTGGTGCCCGTGTAGAGGCCGAGAACAGCTATACCGGTGAGACCCGCCACATCCTTTCCGCATTTTTCACCTTTGTGGCCCTGGACAAGAACGATCGGCCTGTTGAGGTGCCACCGGTGATTCCGGAAACGAAAGACCAGATTCGTCGTTACGAGAAAGCCGAAATTCGCCGGGAAGGGCGGCTGAGAACGCGAGACGCGCTTTCAAAAGCAAATGGCTGAGAGACTATCGCTTATTGATTCCAGTCATGGTATATCAGCGCCACAGAAAACCCTTTTTATCGGAATCGGATGTTATGCCTAAAGCGAGTGAGATCAAGAAGAACCAGGCCGTTGAATACGACGGACGCGTCTATTTTGTGAAGGATATCGAGCGCTCGGTACCTCAGGGCCGTGCTGGCGGCAGCTTGTACCGCATGCGCATGTACGATGTAGTGACTAACCAGAAGCTGGATGAGACCTTTAAAGACTCTGACATGCTGAATCTGGCGGATTTGGTGCGTCGTCCGGTCATGTTCTCCTACGCCGATGGCGACGAGTACGTGTTCATGGATAACGAAGACTTCACCCAGTACATGCTGAATAAAAGCGCCATTGAAGACGAGCTGTTGTTCATCACCGAGGATACCCAGGGCGTGATGGCGATTCTGGTCAGTGAAACGCCGGTGGCCATTGATCTGCCGCCGACCGTTGAGCTCACCATTGAAGAAACCGACCCGTCTATCAAGGGCGGTTCGGCAACGGCTCGCACCAAGCCAGCCCGCCTGACCACCGGCCTGGTGGTTCAGGTGCCTGAGCACATCTCTACCGGTGATCGCATCAAGGTGAACGTGGAAGAGCGTAAGTTCCTCAGCCGCGCCTGATGTTTTGATCAGCTCCGTCAGCCGACGGAGCTGATTTCGTCGCCGCTGAGGTGACGATACCCACCAACTGGAAGGTCCGGGTCCAGTACCAGGCTGCCCATGCTTTCCCTGTGCAGTGATGTGATCCGATTGCCGACCGCGTGGAACATGCGCTTTACCTGGTGATACCGCCCCTCAAAGATGGTTACCCGAGCCTCGCGGTCATTCAGTTGCTCCAACCGGGCAGGGGACGTTGTCAGCTGTTCGTATTCAAACCAGATGCCCTCGGCAAAGCGCGTGGCCGTTTCAGGGCTGATGGGTGACGCGGTTGTGACCCGGTAGGTTTTCGGTAGTTTGATGGCAGGCTCGGTGAGCCGGCGGGACCATA
The DNA here is from genome assembly GCF_003007715.1 of Marinobacter shengliensis. Classification (GTDB taxonomy): domain Bacteria; phylum Pseudomonadota; class Gammaproteobacteria; order Pseudomonadales; family Oleiphilaceae; genus Marinobacter; species Marinobacter shengliensis. The sequence continues at coordinate 367,094 of NZ_PXNO01000023.1, forward strand.
GCCCGTCACTGCTCAGAATAAGAAGCCCGGTGCTGGCCCGGTCCAGGCGGCCGCCGATGTGCAAGTGCTCCCGTATTTCCGGCGCAATCAGTTCCATGACGGTCGGGTGTTGGTCATCCTGAGTGGCGCTTAGGTAGCCGGCGGGTTTGTGGAGCATCAGGTAATAAGCGGGTTCGGCTTGCTGGATGATGTTCTGGTCAATTCTGACTTCCTGAAACCGGGAAACCTCCTCTGCGCCGTCCTGACACCTCTGGCCGTCCACGCTCACCCGGCCAGAAGCCAGAAGCTGTCTTGCATGGCGACGACTGACACCGTTCTGGTTGCTGATAATACGGGAGAGCTTCATGGCTCGCTTGGCGTAACGGCCGGCACCAGCCGGCTCAGCTTCTTGATCAGTTTCCGCCAGCCAATGGGCAGGCGCTCTTCCAGGGCGTTCAGCCGGGATTTGTCGATGGACCAGGGGTCAAAGTCCTGTTTGCGCCCGTAGATCACCCAATTGTTGGTCCTGCTCTTGAACACCAGAAGTAACGGGAACTGGCGCTTGAGTTCCCGCAGCAGATTGCCATCTGGTTCCGGCATTCGGTGGTAGTTAAGAACCAGCCAGCCGGTAGAGGATAATGCCCGGCTGCAGGCTTTGATAAACTGCCGCTGGCTTTGCGCCGGGCTCATACGGTCAGCACTGTACAGGTCCGTCAGGATCATATCGGTGCTGGCTTCGGGTAGCTGGTCGACGGCCAGGCGGGCGTCGGCAATATGCACCCTTAGCCGTTCTGATTCGGGTAGTGCAAACCAGTCCTTTGCGATTTCCGCAACCTTTCGCCGAAGTTCATACACATCAATGATGCTGTCCGGAAGCAGCGTGAACAGACCATGGGCCAGTACGCCACCACCCAGGCCCAGCACCGTTACCCTGCTGGGTGAGGCAAAAGCGATTGGCAGCAGCATGGCGCGGTTGTATTCATGCACTGGCACGTTGGGGGATGCGCGCAAGATCTTGCTTTGCTCAAACACCGAATCAAAGCTCAGAATCCGGTGCTTGCGGTCATCGATCACCAGGATGTTGCCATGGGGGTCGCTTGCCACATGCACGATATCGCCCTTGATTTCAGGGCGCTTGATAATCGTGCCCATCAGTTGCTGGCGTAGCGTTGGTGCAGAATGCCGACCCGTTCGACGTAGGCCTTGGTTTCCGCGTAGGGTGGGATGCCATTGAAGCGCCCGACGGCGCCAGGGCCGGCGTTGTAAGCGGCGGTTGCCAGCCGGACATCGCCATTGAAGCGTTTGAGCATGCGGGCAAGGTAATCGACCCCACCACGTATATTGTCTTCAATGGCAAATGGGTCTCTCACGCCCAGTTCATCTGCGGTGCCGGGCATCAACTGCATCAGGCCCTGGGCGCCGACCGGCGACACGGCCTTCGGGTTGAACGCAGATTCGGCATGAATGACCGCCCGAACCAGAGCCGGGTCGACATCGAACTCTTGAGCGGCTGTCAGGATTTCATCCCGGAACGGACTCACGAACAGAGGGGTTTTGTGCCAGTCCACTTTGGAACCCGGGTCGCAGGCGTAGCAGTGAAACCGGATAACCTCGACGTCTTCTGTGCTGGGCCGTTGGCTGCTGTACGCGACCACACCGTGCTCATCGGTGTAGCGGTACACGGTTTCGTTGCGGGTTGAAGCCCGGGGCTGGCTCGGGCTTTTCACGTTGGTGAATTCTACCCGGCCATCCGGATGGACAATGCGCTGGATGCTGTCGGCATGGGCGATGCCGGTCGCCAGAACGAATCCGGTGAGAAGGGCGACCGTTATTCTGGCCAGTAGGGAGATACCGCTTAAATTCATCAAAGACCCGGTACGTTTATTCTGCATGTCAATCTGCCGATATTATCGCGGTAGATGCCCCTGTAAGTGTAGGAGTTTCGTGCCTTGATGATACCGATTGTTCATGGGGTCACAAACTTACTGTGGGCCTCAGGCCTCATCGGGCACCGGTTCGGGTTGGTCTGGTAATCGTTTGCCCGACCAGTTTTCCATCAGCCGGCAAGCGACCAGATCACCGGTCACGTTGATGGCGGTGCGGCACATATCCAGTATCCGGTCCACGCCCATAATCAAGGCAATACCTGCGGGCGGCACGCCCACTGATTGAAGCACCATGGCGAGTATGACAATACCGACCCCCGGTGTAGCGGGCGAACCGATGGATGCACCTACGGCCATGGCTACCACCAGCGCCATGCTGCCAACGCTCAGATCAATGCCATAAACCTGGGCCAGAAACACTGTGGCCACGGCCTGGTAGAGCGCCGTACCGTTCATGTTGATGGTGGCACCCAGGGGAATGACAAACTGGGAAACGGAAGGCCGCACACCCAGTTTGTCTTCCGCGGTGCGAATAGACAGTGGCATGACGGCGGCGGAGCTGGAGGTTGAAAAGGCCAGCAGCAACACATCGCGGGTGTCTTTCAGGAATTGAAGTGGCCGCACCCCTGCGAGGAGCTTGAGAAGGGCGAGGTAGAAAACCATCAAAATGGCCAGGCCAAGCAGTACCGTGGCAACGTAGGAGGCCATGCCCAGCATCGCACGGAACCCGAGCGTGGTGGTCAGTTGTGCCATCAATCCGAAGACTGCATAGGGCGCCAGGCGCATCGCCCAGCGAACCACCGTCATGCAGATTTGTTGCAGGGAGTCGAGCAGGTCCAGCATCGGCTTGGCCTTGTCCCCCGACATACTGACCAGTGCAACGCCGATGATGATAGAGAAAATAACCACCTGCAGCATCTGCCCTTCCACCATGGCATCGAGCGGGTTGCCGGGCAGCAGGCCAATGAGAGTCTGGGGGATTGCATCCAGACCGGGGATGTCGGCGGCAACCGGCACAGCATCGACAGGCGGTGCCGTCAGGCCGGTCATCAGATCGCCCGGGTTAACAAGGCCGCCCACCCAGAGGCCAATGGTCGCTGCAATCGCTGTCGTGATGACAAAGAACAGGGTAACCCGGACGCCCATCTTGCGCAGTTGTTCCAGGTTGTCGCTGGCGGCCAGGCCTCTTACCACCGAGGCTATCACTAGCGGTATCACAATCATCTGGATGGTGGCGAGGAACAGTTGCCCGGGAAAGGCCAGCCAGTTGCCGATCAGCGTGCCGGTTTCCGGCTCGACCAGTCCAACAGAGGGGCCGAGCAGGGTGCCCACCACAAGGCCCAGCCCCATGCCAATCAGCACCTTGAGCCAGAGCCTGCCTTTAACCAGTGTGGCCAGGTAGACGCTCAGGTGACGCAGGGGGCGGGGGTAGTAGTCGGCCTGCTGGCCGTTCGTGTTATCCATGGTCAACATGTCCGTGTTGCGATCAGCCAGTGCCAGCTTTGTGCAATTAAAATAATGAAGTGGTGAACGTAACAATAGGATATTCAGGGAAAATATGCACCTGGATCAATTTCTTCTTAATTCCGCCATGGCGCTCCGGTATTTAAGCTAAACTGCAGATAATTCGAACGATAAGGAGCTTTTATGCCGTTCTCTCCGAACCATCTTGCTGAGCTGAACCTGTTGCTGCAATTTCCCTCGATTTCTACTCAGGAGGGTATCAAGGTGCATGCCCATACGGCGGCGCCTGAAACGGTTCGAGCGGCAGAGTCACTGTTTGCAAAAGGTCTGATCAGCCAGAAAGACGGGGGTTATCTGACCCCTTTGGGCTGCGAGGCCGTTGAGTTTACCCAGAAATTGCAGTCGATGTTGACGAGCGCCTGACTGTAATGGTTGGTTAGCGGAGTTCTGTGTCTGTCTGGCCGGGTTCTGGCAGGGTATAGTCTCCTGCCAGGTTTCCTATCAGCCGAGCTTTGAGCGATGCCCCCGGTTTTCTTTTCCTTTTTTGTTCCTGCCCTGTTTGTCTGGCTCTGGAGCACCGGTTTCATTGGTGCCAAGTACGGCCTGCCGTATGCAGAGCCTTTTACGCTGTTGTTTATCCGCATGTTGTTCACGCTATTACCTTTGGCAGTCTTGGCCATCGTCATGCGTGCCCGATGGCCGGGCTGGCGCAGCGCTGGTCATGTGGCAGTCACCGGTATTCTGGTGCACGGCTGCTACCTGGGAGGGGTGTTCTACGCCATTGATCAGGGTATGTCATCAGGGTTGGTGTCGCTCATTGTGGGCTTGCAGCCGTTGGTAACAGCGCTGGCTGCTGTGGTGTTTCTGCGTGAGGCGGTTTCGCGAAAGCAGTGGGCGGGATTGGTCTTGGGGCTTGTGGGTGTTTCGCTGGTAATCGTAGAAAAGTTTGGAGGAACCAGCACCGGCGATACAGGGTTACCCGGGCTGACGCTGGTCTGGGCAGGGCTGGCGCTGATCGGAATCTCCCTTGGCACCGTTTACCAGAAACGGTTTGGCACGTCGGTTGATCTGGTATCCGGCACCATGATTCAGTACACCGCAGCGGCCCTCTTGTTTGGTGTTGGTGCGATGGTACTGGAGTCCCGAAGTGTGGAATGGTCGCTGCAGTTCAAGCTGGCCCTTGGCTGGCTGGTGTTTGGCCTGTCGGTCAGTGCCATTTTGCTTTTGATGTGGTTGATTCGACGCGGCGCAGCCTCTCAGGTGGCGAGTTTGTTCTACCTGGTGCCACCGGTCACGGCCCTGGAGGCGTTTATCCTGTTTGATGAGCGCTTGGGGCCAATGGCCATGGCCGGCGGGGTTGTTGCGGTGGCTGGCGTGGCCCTGGTTGTTGCTCCAGGGCCACGAAAAGCCAGGTCGGGCTAGTTACGTATTGACACGGAACTTTCAATGCCGGATACGGACTACGGAGTTATGCTGTCATAAACTGCCATATCGATTGGCACAAACTTCCAACTCTGCCTATTTTTGCGTCATACCAACGATTGCCAGCCAAAAGGAAAAAAACATGCACGTTGTCATCGCATCAGCCAGAAACGCCCTGCGAAACGTTACGGGGGCATTGTTCGTCGGATTAACGCTAGCGGCCTCAAGTGCCACGGTTCAGGCTTCTGAGCGGCTGTATATCTTTACCGAACATTATCCTCCTTATAACGCCTCTGTTTCAGGTGAGGGCTTTGCCCACAACGAGGACCAGATCACCGGTATCTGCACCGATATGGTGAAAGCCATGCTGGCAAGGGTAGATTACGATGTGCAGATGAAAATGCGTGCGTGGAGCTACGCCTACGACTGGGTGCAGGGTCGTGAAAACCATGGTCTGTTCTGTACGGCGCGCACCGATGAACGAGAGCAGCTGTTCCAGTGGGTGGGCCCGTTGGCATCCATCGAATGGACCCTGTTTGCGGCTCCAGACTCCGATATAACACTATCCACTCTGGATGATGCCAAAGACCTGAGAATTGCCGGCTACCGGGGCGATGTCATGTCGCAGTACCTGGTGGATCAGGGATTTAACGTGATCATGAATACATCGGGCGATGTGAATCCCCGCCGTCTGGCGCTGGGCCAGGCCGACCTGTGGGTAACGGATGGCCTTGTGGGGCCATTGGTTGCTGAAGACGAACATGGCATTACCGGCCTTAAGCCTGTGTTGGTTTTCCGGGAAACCCCGATGTATCTGGCCATCAGTCTGGAAACCAGTCCGGGCATTGTGGCGGATCTTCAGAAAGCGCTGGACAGCGCCCGCAGCGAGGGTGAGCTGGACGCCATTGTTGCCCGGTACGAATGATCCCTGGTTGGGGCAGGCCGGTGGGCAGTTCAGTCTGTGCTCCGGGTGGGGTGAACTGAGCGAGATAGCGTGGGCTCGCAGCCAATCACCCTGCGGGCCTGCTTGTGGGCATGCAGGTACCACCTCTGGCCGCCACGGGTGAAGGTGTCCGCACGCACCTGAAAGTCGGCAGTTTCAACGGTGGCGGGTATCGGCGTGCCATCGGCGTGTCGATAAACGCAACTTGTGCCTATGGTGAGAGGCTGTTGAAGGGGGAGCTCGATAAAGTCGTCGTCCCTGACTACCGGTGCCTGACCGTTGATTTCAATAACTTTCAGGCAAGGGCCGAAGTGAATGCGGTTGACGTCGTCCACGGATTCCTCAAGGCAGTGGTGAGCTTTGAGAAACGCTACGTCGCTGTCCAGACCCTCCTGGCGATCTGGCAGATTCTGGCAGGCTGTCAGGATCAGCATAAGGGCAGTCAGTAAAGCTACTCTCGTCATCAAGGCCTCCGTGGTGTTGGCATCAGCGCGCCTTGGGGATCTGAACGGAGCGCGTCGATCAGCCGCTGATCTCGTCCATAGATGTCGTTCCGGAACTGTATCACTCCTGATTGATCAACCCACACCGTCCAGTATTGCAGATGAACCGGTATCGGCGTTCTCAGCATCGCATTGACTGGGTCTCTGAGTTCAATGGCCCGGTCTATATTCGCCCGCGACCAGTTGCTGTTACCTTCCAGCAGATGCTCCGCTAATTCAAAGGGCCGCTCAACCCTGATACAGCCGGAACTGAACGTTCGTTCAGCTCGGCCAAACAGGGCCTGCCCCGGGGTGTCGTGCAGGTAAATATCATACTGGTTGGGGAACATGAATTTTATCTGTCCCAACGCATTCATCGGCCCGGGTTCCTGAACCAGCTGGTACGGGAAGTTGTTGGCAGACAGAGTGTGCCAGTCGATAGTAGCCGGGTCCACTTCCACGCGATCAGCGCCCCATCCCCGATAGACCTTAAAATTCATGCGCTCAAGGTAGCCGGGATCGCTGCGGATAATTGGTAGCTGGTCCTGGATCATCAGCTTCCGTGGGACGGTCCAGGTAGGGTTGAATACCAGGTAGCGAATGCGGTCACTGAATACCGGGGTTTGGCGGTAAGGGCGCCCGACGATCACCCGCTGGCGGAGGATTTCCTCACTGGAGCGTACCATGGTCATCTCGAAGCCGGCGATGTTGACCAGTACGTAGGTATCACCAAGATCGTCCGGCAACCAACGCCAACGCTCCAGGCTGGCATCCAGTTGGCGGATGCGCTCGACAGGTAATCTATTCAGGGCAGCAAAAGTCTGGCGCCCGATGATTCCATCCGGTTCAAGGCCATGCCGGGCCTGGAACGCGGGAAGGGCGATCAACAGCTCGTCGTCGTAGCTATCACTTTCGACCGACGCATCGTAGGCATCCGGGCGATCATGGTCGGCACTCGGGATATCGCCAAGAAGGGCAAGCCGACGACGTATCTCGGGGATGCGCGGGTCGTTGTCTCCCGGTCGGAGTGTGGGAGTGGCGGCGAGTTCGTGCCAGGGCTGCCCCAGCAATGCGGTCAGGGTGCGGCGCGCCGTGACCAGTTTCTGGTAGGCTGGCGCTGAAGGTTTTAGCTGTTGCAGGGTCTGGTAAACGGAATTGGTGTCCAGTGCTTGTGCAAGCACGGTGTGGGTTTCCAGATCCTGGCGATTGGCGGTCCATTCAGCGTGAATGGTCCTCGGGTTGACTTTCCCCGCCTGCAAATGGGAGGAAAGCAACAGGAATGCGTCTGACAGTACCAGGTCCAGATCGGCCCGCACTTCTTCCTCGACCTGATCCGTCGGTTGCAGGGCCAGGGCGGCAATCGTTTCGTGGTGATAATCCAGCGGGTTCAAGCCCTGATCAGCCACTTCACTGATGGCCTGGGCCAGTTGACGCCGGGCATTGTAGGAGTTCCAGGCCAGTTCAAACTCCCTGCGCTCATAGAAACGGGTCAGGGCCTCCTTTGCAAGTATCGGTGTGTCGAGCACTGTGACAGGATGCCCGGCTTGCAGGGCTTCTATGCGATTGATAATGCTATCGTCACTGAAGGCGGGGGGGCATGCCAGTAGAAGAATCAGAGCCAGGCCGCGTGATCTTAGATAATTCCATCGTGCGTCTCTCATAATGGCGCTCCTGGCTCCTTTATAGACGATTCAATCGGTTCGCGTGTCCTCCAGTATAGCGTTTTGGTTTTTGCGTGGCTTTCCTGACTTAGCCGGCCCGGCCAAACATGCGTTCCAGAAAGCCAAGCTCCCGAACATCTGCCACCGGTACTGTGTCCAGTTCCTGCATGGCTTTGCGCCAGAAAGCCTCTGGGGTATCAAGATGCGAGACCAGCTTTCGTTCCTCCGGGCTATAGTGGTTGTGATCTCCGGAGATACCGGCGTCCATCAGTTGCTCGGCCCACAGATAAAGCGCTGCCCGAAGGGTTCGGAGTAGCCGGCAATAAACTTCCCGGCTGAGGTTGATGGCCAGTTCGGCACTGAGATTAATCTGCTTTTGCAGGTCTGACATGGCTTCTTTATCCAGTAACACCCGATTGCCATTGCCTTTTTTACAGCTTAAACAGGTATGTTCGAGCTCTTTTACCCCTTCCATCAGGTTCAGGTGCCCGAACTCTTTGGTTTGGGAGTCATTCACCGGCGCCGGAATCCAGCCATACTGGGGGGATTTGGCAACGATATGTCCGGGCAGGTCGAGCCGATAAGGGGGGGCTTTGTCTATATCGGGGTATCCGTCAAACTCGGCCCTTAGCCAGGCAGCCATCTGGCGATGTCGGAGCATGGTTGCCAGGGTAATGGCTGATGGCACGATATCGGCGAGCAGATCGCTGGCATCCTGGGTGCGTTCCATCAGGTGGTCGACAGATGTAGACATGATTATCTCCCTGAGCGTGAGGGTTAAACCCTCGCCGTTATTTTTGTTTTTGGTTCTCCTCATCCGTGCAGAGGAGTAACCTGTGGGTAAAAAGTAGACAGTGGTTAAAGTTTGCGCTGTTGTAAAAGCGTTATGGCTTTGTAACGACGGGTAATCAGGGAGGGCCCGGTGATGAATGAACGGGTTCCGGATTTCAACAACCTGCGCGCAGACATGGTTCGGTATCAGCTTGCCGGCAGGGGGATATTCGATTCAAGAGTGCTGGAAGCCATGGACAGGGTGCCCCGAGAACGCTTTATTCCCGAGCATCTGGCGGGCGAAGCCTATGAAGATTACCCCTTGCCGATTGGTTGGGGGCAGACAATTTCCCAGCCCTATATCGTGGCGCTGATGGCGCAGGCGCTTCAGCTGGAGGGGCGGGAACGGGTGTTGGATATTGGGACTGGATCGGGTTATGCCGCAGCCGTTTTGGCCAGCCTCGCCCTGGAGGTCTTCAGTATCGAGCGGATTCCTGAGTTGGCAGAGCAGGCCAGGAGGAACCTGGAGCGGGCGGGGTTCAGCCAGGTGCATGTTCGCTGCGGCGACGGAACCCTTGGTTGGCCGGAGGCTGCGCCCTTTGATGGCATCTGCGTTGCTGCAGGTGCTCCCGCCGTACCTGAGACCCTTAAACAGCAGCTTGCCGTCGGTGGCCGGTTGATTATTCCTGTGGGGTCGGAGCATTCCGTGCAGCGGCTGGTGTGTATTACCCGCCGGACGGATGCTGACTTCGAGCGCGAAGACTTCGGTGATGTCCGGTTCGTGCCCCTGTTGGGTGAGCAGGGATGGTCCTGACGTCAGTGCCAGGAGGCGCCGAAGTCAGTTTGACGCATGGGTACTCTCGAAGATCTTGTCTGCAGACGCCGCCACAAAGCCGGAGTACAGGTTGCCATCCGGTTTCGGATAGCGCAGGGCGAATTCATAGAAACAGCTGGGTACCGTGGCCACCTGATCAGTGAACTCCAGGGCGACCCGGTCTGCCAGGGTGGAGGATTGCTCGAGCAGTTCCTGAGGTGACCCCTTTACTTCACCCCCGGAGGTGTTTATGGCGAAGCCGTGGTCTTTGAGCAGTTGGTTGATCTGCGCAACGGTTTTGATGCTCTCAAGATGATTGATACTGACCGTAAAATGGTTGGCTCGATAACCCCAGGCTGCGGTCCATGCAGCGTATTCGCTTTCCTCCAGAAGTGAACGGTAAGTGCCGTAATCCAGTTTCCAGTGGCGGCCGGAAGTCAGAAAATCATCGGCATCTACCGCGCCCGGATTCGTTTGGGCCACAAGGCCAGAAACGATGGCCTGCAGTTGCACTGAACATTGATCCACCAGTAGCTCAGAGATGAACACCTTGGGAACATCCGGGTCAGGGTGCTCGTAATGTCGTGCGTAGAGCTTTTTGGCTTCAAAATGATATTCGCCACCCGGCTGATAGCCCAGCTTGAGAAAGTGGCCGGCCAGTTTGTCCAGGCGTACCGGGGCCAGGTTAAAAGTGCGCAGTGCAATGTGATCATTCACGATGGGGTGGCTTTCGCGTTCGCCCAGCAACTGATGAATACGCTCAGCCGAGGGCGTCACCCGTCGATAGGATTGCCAGAGCCGGGAAAAAAGCGCGTTCAGATCATTGTGCATGACGGAACTCCTGGTGAGCACTCATCTCACTTGTGTTCAGTGTGGGGCGGTTTTTGACCAGGGGTAGTGCGCACACCGGGTCTCCACCATTCAAGCCCAGCTTCCGCTGAATGCCAGTCGGTAGGGGAACTTGCTCCGGCTCGTCTCCCCCTGACAGAGAATCGATGATCGTCGCACGGAATCCGGAACACTGGCCGTTGGCCACAATCAAGGGGAACCCGGTGTGGGCGGTAATCCGGGTGCCGCCATATAAACCCCGGTATAGCCCGCTGTTGCGAACACTGGTAATGGCATCCTGTGCGCATTCAATGGTCGGCCCGGCATCGAAAAGATCCACCAGTCCACGATGCCGGAATCCCTCCTGTTTCAGCAAGTGTAGCGCCGGGCGGGTGTCCGGGTGAACCTGGCCGATGACTGCCTGAGCTTCAATGGTCATGTCTGCAATGTCGAACGGACCAGGGGGAACAAGTTGTTCCAGAAAACGAGCATCACTCTGGGCGGAGAGTTGCGTTACCGTGGAAAAATCCAGATCGACCACCTGATGTCTCAGCCAGTTCCAGAAAGGCGAGTGGCCATGAGTGTCAGACACCCCCCGCATCTCTGCTATCACGGTGTTTGCAAAACGCTCGGGGTGCAGTGCCATAAACAGAAACCGGACTTTTGACAGGAGTTTGCCGGCATTGGCCTGGCGATAGTCCGGGCGAAGGTACAGCGAACAGATTTCGGTGCAGCCCGCGTAGTGCTCGCAACGGGTCAGGGTTTCCCTCGCGAGGCCTGCTGGCCCGATCGTTCTGTCGCGTTTGAAGTGGTGCAACGGCCGGTCGAGCCCAACACTGGCCTGGATGCCAGTTGTGCCCATGATCTCATGGCTGTGCTCATCCTCAAGTACAAACAGATACTGCTCGTTTGTGGGATTGTCTACGCGCCGCTCAAAGCTCTTCATGGAATGCTCGATCTTCTGTGCCAGCGCGTCCCGGTCTGGCATCAGGGATGTGAATCCCGGTCCGGATTCAACGGCAATCTGATAAAGGGGATCAAGATCCCGAAGCGTGATAGGGCGGATCAACATGGCCGACATCCTGAACGTTGTTTAGGTCCAGTATGGCGGCTGGTTATGCCGATCTGTAGATTCAAATTGGTCGATATGGTCTAGAATTTAGCCATATTGACGAATCAGGTAATCAAAATGATTAGTATGCAAGACCAGAAATTGTTGGGACTGCTCCGGCAGAATGCTCGCGCCAGTGTGACTGACCTGGCCAAGGGGTTGCATGTTTCCCGTTCCACCGTACAAAACAGACTGGCGAAACTGGAGGCGCAGGGAATCATTCGCGGCTATACCTTACAGCTGGGCGGTGAGTACGCTGCCAACCAGGTGGAGGCCCATGTGTCGGTCAAGGTGCACCAGAAACTTACCGCTCGCACCAACGCCGAACTGGAGCAAATTACTCAGGTCTGCCAGTTGTTTTCGGTCAGTGGTGAGTACGACTTGATTGCCATCGTCCAGGCCCAATCGCTGGAGGAGTTGAGCCGTGTATTGGATGACATCGGGAACCTAAAAGGAGTTGAGCGGACTAACTCGGCGGTCGTGCTTGAGACCCGTTTCAGGCGCTAGTCGGCTCTCAGGAACCAAGAAAACCCGCGTAGGCGGTGTAGAGAAAGGCGCCAGATCCGATGAGAATTACGGCCCAGGCGGGGAAAATCAAAGCAGAGCGAGTCGAGGTTCTCATAGAGCGACAGTCTCTTGTGGTATTGGTTATCAATACGCGGTACTTCTCAATCTAGACCAGACTTGATGGATGTCACGTAATATTTTGGGAGGTGCGTCTCAGCTTCGAGCTAAATGGTCAACGCCCGGGATGTTTATTGCTATTGAGCACGCGGGAAAGTTGGCTAGTATGAATGCAACAATAAAAAGCGATTCCAGACAACCGAAGATAACAACAACAAGGAGCCACCATGGCTATAGACCCACAAAAGCAGACGTCTTTGCACTGCCTGTACTACTGGGCCCAGCACACTCCCGATAACGTTTACCTTACCCAGCCGTTCCCGGATGGCCGGGTGGAAGACATTACTTGGGCGCAGGCCGCTGACCAGGTGTCCCGGATGGCCGCCTACCTGAACAGCCTTGGTCTACCGGAGCACAGCAATATCGGAATCCTGGGCAAGAATAGCGCGCATTGGATACTGTCGGATCTGGCCATTTGGGCAGCCGGTCATGTCAGCGTGCCGCTTTACCCGACTCTGAATGGTGAAACAGCCGCTTACATTCTTGAACACAGCGAGGCTAAACTGTTGTTCCTGGGTAAGCTGGACGGTACGGCCGACGGCTGGAACGACATCAAGCATCATATTCCTGCTGACCTGCCCATCGTGTCTCTGCCTTTGTCGCCGCGCGATGACACTCCCAAATGGCAGGAGATCATCAAAGAGCAATCACCGGCTGAGCCGAAACTGCCTGATCCGGATGCGCTGGCCACCATCGTGTACACCTCTGGCAGTACCGGCCGGCCCAAGGGCGTGATGCACAGCTTCCGCACCATGATTTCGGTGGCAGATGGCCTGCAGCAACTGTTCCCAGTGTCATCCAACGAACGCATGTTGTCTTACCTCCCGCTGGCCCACGTGGCGGAGCGGGCAGCGGTTGAAACCCAGTCCCTTTACTACGGTTTCCACCTGTACTTTGCCAACTCCCTGGATACCTTCCAGGAAGACTTGCAGCGGGCCCGGCCCACGTTGTTCTTCTCGGTACCGCGCCTGTGGATGAAGTTCTACCTGGGCGTGAATGCCAAGTTGCCGCCCAAGAAGCAGAAAATCCTGTTCAATATTCCGATCCTGAACTCGCTGGTTAAAAAGAAGGTGCTCAAACAGCTGGGCCTGGACCATTGTCGGGCCGCCCTGACGGGCGCGGCACCGTTGTCTGGAGAGATTATCGGCTGGTATCGGGGCCTTGGTCTGGAACTGCTGGAAGTGTATGGCATGTCGGAGAACTTCGGTTACTCCCACGCCAACCGCCCCGGCCAGGCCAAGGTGGGTACGGTCGGCATGGCAAACCCTGGTGTTACTCACCGCATTGGCGAAGGTGGCGAGGTTCAGGTCAAGAGCCCCGGTCAGATGCTCGGCTACTACAAGAACGAAGAGAAGACCAAAGAGGACCTGACCGATGACGGCTTTCTCAAAACCGGCGATATGGGTGAAATCGACCAGGATGGTTGCCTGCGTATCACTGGCCGGGTGAAGGATCTGTTCAAAACCTCCAAGGGCAAATACGTGGTGCCCGTGCCAATTGAGAACCGGTTCAATCATCCGAAAGCCGAAGTGGTGTGTGTGGCCGGCGCCAACCAGCCTCAGCCGTGCCTGATGGTGTTGTTGTCAGAAGAGGCCCGGGATGAACTGGATCGTGGTGGTGACCGGGCGGAGCTGGAACAGGAACTGGCCCGGGAGCTTGATGCCGTTAACGCCCAGAGCGAAGCCCATGAGAAAGTGGCTTTCGTAGTAGTGGTCAAGGAGCCCTGGACCATGGAAAACGGCATGTTAACGCCGACCATGAAGATCAAGCGCAATGTGATCGAGGACTTCTACAATCAGAAGATGGACGAGTGGTTTGGTAAGAAGAGTAAGGTGATCTGGGAGTTCTGATCAGGGCGTTAAACACTCACCAAATAAAAACGCCGGCATGGAAACATGCCGGCGTTTTTATTTGTGCTTCGGTTACCGGGTTCCGGTAATCTCAGTGACCGCCCTGTACCTGGGGCATGTCTGGGGCAACCGCAGCCGCTTTGCGGTTGAAAATCCGCACCTTACGGCTGAAAAACTGCATCGCCTGCTGTGCAGCAGCGCGGGTATACTGGCGCCTGACCTCGGTACTGTTGTGGAGGATACTTGACGGCAGCGGGTTTACGGTTGCGATATGGCTCTTGGTCATAGCGCCTTCCTCCTTTGTCTGGTGGATTAATTAGCGATCTATCTTTAATTTAACGACTATTCTAGGAGTTCTTATTTGCAGTTTGAATACGTTAAAATCCGTACTCACGTTGCGAATATGCAGTAACTATGGACTGGGATTATCTTCGATATATACGGGCTCTGGCAATAGGTGGAACGCTGGCGAAAGCCGGTGAATTGCTGGGTGTACACCAAACCACTGTTTTAAGACGACTTGATCATATGGAAGAGTCGTTGGGGGTGCAGTTCTTCGAGCGCAACCGGGATGGTTTGCAGCTCACTCCGGTTGGCGAAATGGCGTTTCGGGAGGCCCAGCGGCTGGCTACCGATGTGGAAAACCTGGAGCGCAAACTGGTAGGTGACGATGCCGCGCCGGTGGGTAAGGTCCGGGTGGCGGCCGAAGATGCCATGATGAATGAACTGCTCGGACCGATCCTGGCGGAGCTGGTTCACGCCTATCCGGATATCGAACTGGAGGTGCTGACCGATAACGATGTGGCGAACCTCAGCCACCGGGAGGCAGACCTGACCTTGCGGCCGGAGAATAAACCCCAGGCGACCCTGGAGGGCGAGCGCATTGCCGCGGTGGATTCCGCTGTCTACGGGGCCGCCCGATACTGCCGTCGACACCGCAATATGGATATCGAGAACCACCCGGAAGACTGCACCTGGATACTGCCGGATGAGAGTTTCAGCCATCTGGCGACCGGGCGTTGGTACCGGAAGCACCTGAAGAACGTCTCCTCGGTGATTCGCTGCAACAGCCTGCAATCCATGGCAATCCTGGCCAGGTCTGGAGCGGGGTTGGCGGTGTTGCCTTGTTATCTGGGCGAGGCCGCGAAAGAGCTGCGCAGGCTATCAGACCCGCTGGAGGGCGAGAGCGTGGATTTGTGGCTGCATGTAAACCAGGATACCCAGCAGATGGCCAGGGTGCGCATCGTTATGGAGTTCCTGGTTGATCGCCTGAAAGCGCTGGAATCTGCCATTGAGATAAGCGCGTCGCTCTGAACCTAAGCGTCGGTCTTGCAGAACGGCCAGAACTGGTACCAGCGCCAACATTGGAACTCCGCTTCGCACTGCTTTAACTGGTTGTCGTACCGGAAGGCGCGGTTCTGAACCCTTCGGGCCAGGGACTGTATGGCCGGTTTCTGTTCGAACGAGCGGCGTGCGTAGCCGCCCCGGCCTTCATGATAGGCCAGGTAAAGCTGCCGGGGTGCGCTGAATGGAATGCCCAGCTCGCGGTTGCTGAGGTGGTTGTACCAGCCGACAAAATCCAGCGCGTATTGCATGTCGGTGCGCACGGTTCGCCAGGATGCGTCGTTCGCCACCAGGTATTCGCCCCAGGCGGGGTCAAGGGCCTGGGCATAACCGTAAGCGGTGGTGGGGCGCTTCCAGGGAATCAGTCCCCAAAGCCGGGTGCGGGGCGGCCGGGCATGGCTCCGGAAAGACGATTCGTAATAGACAAAAGCCAGCTGTGTGGCGATGGGGGTGCCCCATTTCTCCTCGGAGGCCCGGGCATAGTCGTACCACACCGTATGTTCCCTGAATATCTCACAGATGTTTTCCGGGTTGGCCGGAGGTTCCGGGGCGAGCAGACTGAATCGTAGGGTGGCCCAGGTGCCGATAACCAACCCCAGCAAAGGCAGGCCGTACCAGCTGATGCGGGAGCGCCATACATTAAACCGCTTGTTGCGGATATTTCGAGATTTTCGGGTTCTTCTGCGCCACATCCCTACCAAACTGTCATCTCCAAAGGCCTTGGGGCACTTGCCGTAATGGCTTCAGGCGTGTCATAAACAGGGCCATTGCAGTAACAGGATAATAGAGAAATGAGACTGATCACCCTAGTTAAACCTCTTTTAGTTGCCGGGCTTATATCGTCAGGAATGGCCCATGCATCAACGGATGCCCGTGACGTTCTGGCAGCATCGCCCATTGATGACATCGTGGGCCAGTATCCGGCCATGATGAGTCAGGGTATTCGGGATGGTCTCAAACAGAGCGGCCAGGTGCCGCCGATGGTGGCCGATACTATTGGTTATGTGGTCAGCAGCAGTTACAGGGCCGAGGACATCGAGCGCAAGCTGGTGGCCAGCCTGGACGAGTCGCTGACGAGCAAACAGCTTGAGGAGGTATATGCCTGGTACCAGACCCCTGTCGCACAGAAGATATCTCGTGCGGAGATTGCGGTATCTGCCCCGTCAGCCTGGTCGGAGGTGCGTAACAGAGCCGGGGAGCTGAACGAAGCCTACAAGGGCACTGCCCGGGAAAGGCTGTTCGACCGTTTTGACCGGGCTTCCCGCGCAACGGAAACCACCGTGGATACCACCATTGCCGTGCAGTTGGGTTTGGCAACCGCCATGGCGGCCTTGAGCAGTGACTCGGTGCATTACGAGCGGTTACGTCAGCGTTTGGAGAACCAGCGTGGGATGTTGCAGGGCATGGTTGGGCAACAGGTTTACGACAGCTATTTGTACACCTATCGGGATATCAGTGTTCAGGAACTGGGTCTGTATCTGGACTTTCTGGAGAGTGAATCGGGTAAACGCTTTACCGAGGTGGTCACAGAGAGCATTCAGGCGTCGATTACGGACCCTATTGAAACCATCGGTAGCCAATTGGCGCGGTTCAGGAATTTCGGGACAGGCGACTCCCGATAACAGACGCCTGCTGTCTGCGCAGTCAAGCGCAGACAGCAGTTGCACTGGCTTAGCTGCGGGAAGTTACTTCCAGGAGGTGATAGCCGAATTGGGTCTTGATCGGCCCGATCACGGTGTTCAGGTCGCTGCTGAACACGGCCTTGTCAAACTCGGGAACCATCTGGCCAGGGCCGAAGGAACCCAGGTCGCCACCGTTACGGCCGGACGGGCAGGAGGAATGCTGTTTCGCCACTTCGGCGAAATCCTGGCCACCTTCAATAGCCTTCTTCAGTTCTTCACATTTTGCTTCGCTGTCTACCAGAATGTGGCGTGCAGTTGCTTGTGCCATGGTCAAGTTCCTGTTGTCGGATGGAGGAATGGACGGAAACGTCTGACGTGAATGCTGCCCGCACAGCTCGCCGCTGGCAAGCCCTTTTTATCCGTGTTTCTGCGGCCTCACAGTCTTGCGCCCAAACCTGTACAATGCCGGCTTTTATTTGCCGGCTTGCTGCCGGCCCTCACGCTGACAGGTTCTTTTCTTGATCTCCACCGCCAATCTCACCATGCAGTTCGGGGCCAAGCCCCTGTTTGAAAACGTATCCGCCAAGTTCGGCATCGGCAACCGTTACGGTTTGATCGGTGCCAATGGCTGCGGCAAGTCCACCCTGATGAAAATCCTCGGTGGCGACCTGGAGCCGTCCGCCGGCCAGGTGATGCTGGAGCCCAACATCCGCCTCGGTAAACTCCGCCAGGATCAGTTCGCCTACGAGGACTGCACGGTGATGGACACCGTGATCATGGGCCATGAGGAACTGTGGCGGGTGAAGAAAGAGCGGGACCGTATCTACTCCCTGCCGGAAATGAGCGAAGAAGACGGCATGGCGGTGGCGGACCTGGAAGTGGAATTCGCCGAAATGGACGGCTACACCGCCGAATCCCGCGCCGGCGAACTCCTGCTGGGCCTGGACATTCCGCTGGAACAGCACAACGGCCCCATGAGCGCCCTGGCCCCAGGTTGGAAACTGCGCGTGCTGCTCGCCCAGGCCCTGTTCTCCGACCCGGACGTGCTGCTGCTGGACGAGCCCACCAACCACCTGGATATCAACACCATCCGCTGGCTGGAAAACATCCTGGTGGCCCGCAACAGCACCATGATTATCATTTCTCACGACCGCCACTTCCTGAACAGTGTGTGCACCCACATGGCGGATCTGGATTACGGTGAACTGCGCCTGTTCCCGGGCAACTACGACGAATACATGACCGCCGCCACCCAGGCCCGCGAGCGCATGTTGTCAGACAACGCCAAGAAAAAGGCCCAGATTGCCGAACTGCAGCAGTTCGTCAGCCGCTTCTCGGCCAACGCCTCGAAAGCCAAGCAGGCCACCTCCCGCGCCAGGCAGATCGATAAGATCCAGTTGGAGGAAGTGAAGCCGTCCAGCCGGGTGAGCCCGTTCATCCGCTTCGAGCAGGGCAAGAAACTGCACCGTCAGGCGGTCACCCTGAAAGGCCTGACCAAGGGCTTCGACGAAGGCCCCCTGTTCAAAAACCTGGATCTGCAGATTGAGGCGGGAGAGCGGGTGGCTATCATCGGCCCGAACGGAATTGGTAAAACCACGCTGCTGCAGTGCCTGGCCGGCGCCTATGAGCCGGATGCCGGCGAGGTGAAATGGACCGACAGTGCCGAGGTCGGTTACTTCGCCCAGGACCACACCGCCGACTTTGCCCGGGACGACACCCTGACCGATTGGATGGCCCAATGGACTACCGGTGGTGAGCAACTGGTGCGCGGTACGTTGGGACGGATGTTGTTCTCCGGGGATGACATCGGCAAGTCGGTGAAGGTGATTTCCGGTGGTGAGCAGGGGCGGATGCTGTTTGGTAAGCTGATTCTGCAGAAGCCGAATGTGATGCTGATGGATGAGCCGACTAATCACCTGGATATGGAGTCTATTGAGGCGTTGAACCTGGCGCTGGAGAATTATCCGGGTACGCTGATTTTCGTCAGCCACGACCGGGAGTTTGTTTCGTCGCTGGCGACTCGGATTATTGAGTTGAAGGCGGATGGCATTACCGATTTCAGCGGTACTTATGATGACTATCTCCGGAGCCAGGGTTACGTCTGATCCTCGATCGTCTGACCTTGGGAGTTTGCGGACGGTTGGGTAGGCCTGTCCAAAAAACGCTCCTTACGGCACATCCCTGTGGCGCTTGGGCTCCGCCATCCATGGCTCCGCACATTTTTGGACAGGCCTACCCAACCGTCCGCTCGCACTATTGAGTGGTCATCCAGAGAATAAAGGACAAACTGATGAGTGAGTCTCCGGTTGTGATCGCAACCCGAAAATGGGTCGAAGACGTAGTCGTTGGCTACAACCTCTGCCCCTTCGCCAAACGGGAACTGGTCAAGAACCGGATTCGGTTTACGGTGACAGAGGCGAAGAACGACGACGACCTCCTGCAGGCTCTGCATGCAGAATTGCAGCGTCTGGAAGACGAACCGGAGATCGAAACCACGTTGTTGATACACCCGGGTGTTCTGCAGGATTTCTACGCCTACAACGAGTTTCTGGACGCTGCCGATGCGTTGCTGGCCTACCTGGAGTTGGAGGGTGTTTATCAGATCGCCAGTTTCCACCCGGATTACCAGTTCGCCGAAACCGAGCCGGGGGCTGCTGAGAATTACACCAACCGGTCTCCGTACCCCATGTTGCACCTGTTGCGGGAAGCGAGTCTGGAGGCGGCGATTGATAGCCATCCGGATGTGGACGGGATTCCTGATCGGAATATCGCGCTAATGAATGAGCTGGGTGCGGAGAAGATGCGGAGTATTCTCGCAAATTGTCTGAACGTCTCTGTCCAAGAGCGGGCAGGGGAGTAGACGACAGGAGCGGTTGGGGTAAGGCTTTCAAAACTGTGCGGAGCCAGGGATGGCGGAGCCCAAGCGCCACATGGATGTGCTTGAGCGTGTTTTGAAAGCCTTACCCCAACTGCGACAGCACGGCCTATCAGGCTGGGTGATCGTAACTCCGAAGGTGCGCGCTCGTGAAATTCCAGAATAAGAGTCAAAGACTATGGGACTGCTTTTCGAACAAATTGACAGCCAGCCCTCGGTGATCGGGGAAATCACGCTGCGCCGCCGCAGGATTCCGGCACTGGGTGACCGGGATATCTACGAAGTGAAACTGGGCGAAGAATTCCTCATGTCCAGCATGTTTGTCGACGCCGAAGTGGCCCTCTCAGACATCGGCCTGGGCGAAACCGAAGGCGACAAGCTCAGTGTTGTTGTGGGCGGACTCGGCCTTGGCTATACCGCTGTCGCAGCTCTCAAACATGAGCGCGTCAGCGAACTGCTTGTGGTGGAATACCTGAAACCCGTCATCGGCTGGCACCAGCAAGAAAAAGTGCCCCTCGGCAAAGACCTCAACGCCGACCCCCGCAACCGCTACATACACGGCAGCTTCTTCGACCTCGCCATCGCTGACCCCGAAACCGGCGGCTTCGACCCGGAAGCACCGGGCAAACAGTTCGACGCCGTTCTGCTAGACATCGACCACTCTCCCAGAGCGCTGCTGCACGATTCCAGTGCCAGCTTCTACACCGCCAACAACCTCCGCCTCATGGCCCGGCAACTCAAACCCCGTGGCGTGTTTGCCATGTGGTCCAACGAAGGTGAGGACGATGAATTCATGGCGACTCTGGGGGAAGTGTTTACCGACTTGGCCTGCCACGTTGTCAGCTTCTACAACCCCTTCCAGAACCGCGAATCATTCAACACCGTCTACGTGGCCCGCAAACCAGGCTGAAAACCTTAAGCGGCTTTTTCCAAGGCCCCAGCCAGTGCAAGGTTGGGGTAATCACTACCCCTGGTAACCACGATCCCCGGTTTGCTGACAGCCCCCTGGTCTTCTAGGCTCAAGTAAAAGGAGCAGCTTTCAGGAGGTTTTCATGTCTGATCACCACGTATATAAAAAGGTGGAAATTGTCGGTTCTTCAAAGAAAGGCATTGAAGACGCCATAGATAATGCGCTTCAGGAGTGCGGAAAAAGCGTCCGCAACATGGAGTGGTTTGAAGTGACCGAAACCCGCGGCCACATCGTTGACGGCAAGGTTGGCCACTATCAGGTTGTGATGAAAGTCGGCTTTCGCATTGCCGACAGCTGAGTTCTTTGCAGGTGGATATCCAGACCGACGTCTGTGAAGGGGGAAGCCTTGCCTGCCCGAAAACCGGACTGAGTCCGGCGAGCAGGCGCGGGCATCAGGCGAAGTTCAGCTGCTTGCGCCATTTGTGCAGCAGGAACTCGGTGTCGTGCTGCCAGGGGTGGAAGTCTGGTTTGAAGTAATCCAGGTACTCCGGAATGATCGCGGTGAACATGCCCTTGCGGCCCCACACACGGTTCAGACCTTTGGCCCAGGACTTCAGATTCAGTAACTGCTTGTCTTCGCGCATCAGCTCAAAAATGAACGAGTGGATGGCTACCATGATCAGCGTTGTGATCAACGCCATGACACCCATGCGGATGGCGTAGTCCACTACGGTCTTATCGTAGAGTTGTTCATAGGTGTCGAAGGCCACCGCTTTGTGTTCGTTCTCTTCGACACAGTGCCAGGCCCACAGGGTTCGCATGGACGGGTCGATGGCATTCACCAGGTCTTCGCGCTTCAGCAGCTGCGCTGAGAGGATGCCGGTGAAGTGCTCCAGGGCAACGGTAGCAGCCAGATGCACCCGCTTGTTGTTGAGCAGCGGCAGGTCTTTCGCGGACAGGAAGCCTCGGGTCCAGCCTTCCAGTTTCTTGATATCGAAACCCTGATTGATGGCACCCTCGTTGAAGTGGCCATGCTCCTTCGCGTGCATGGCCTCCTGCCCGATAAAGGCGCTGATGTCCTTCTGCAACTGAGGGTCGTTGATCTGGTCACGTACTGCCCGAACACTGTCCACGAAGAAGCGCTCACCGTCTGGGAAAAGTGCGGAGAGGGCGTTGAACAGGTGGGTCAAAAACGGGTCACTGTCGACCCAGTGGCGCGGTACATCCTCAAAACCAAAGTCCTGACGGCGTACCGGAAAAGATGCTGTGACTGCTGACATAGCGACTGCCTCGATTGTGTTTGTCTGACAATCACACATTACGCGCCAAGAGCCGTAAAAGTCCGGTCAGAAAGGGACAGATGCTTATCAATTGGTACGTTGCTGCCCGGAACAGGCGGGATGGGAGAGCCCGGGCAGTCTATTGCCCGGGCAATAGGGGTTACATCAGGTTGTAGATAAACACGATGGCAACGGCCACCGGGGTAACAAACCGCACGGTGATAAACCACAGGTTGAACATGGTCGGTGACAACGACAGTTCGTTCTCCATGGCCTGGCGGGACATCACCCAGCCGGCAAACAGTGCGACCAGCAGGCCACCCAGCGGTAACAGGATGTTGGCGGTGAAGAAGTCGAGCAGGTCGAAGATGGTTTTGCCCTCCAGCATGGGAATGAAGCCCAGCGGGGCAACGTCCGCCCACAGGTTCAGTGACAGCACGGAGGCAATGCCCAGGGCCCAGCACACGCCACCTGCGGCGATGGTGCTGATGGTCCGGTTCATGCCTTTCTGCTCTTCCAGCCATTCCACGATGGGCTCCAGCAGGGAGATGCCGGAGGTCCAGGCGGCGAAGATCAGCAACACGAAGAACAGGGTGCCGAACAGTGTACCCATGGGCATCTGGCCGAACGCGAGGGGCAGTGTCTGGAAAATCAGGCCGGGGCCGGCACCGGGTTCGAGGCCGTTGGCAAAGACAATGGGAAAGATCGCCAGCCCTGCCAGCAGTGCTACGCCGGTGTCGATGACTGACACCGTGATGGAGGTCTTGGCGATGGAGATTTTCTTCGGCAGATAAGAGCCATAGGCCATCATCACCGCCATGCCCAAACTCAGGGTAAAGAAGGCATGGCCAAGGGCGACCAGGACGCCTGAGGTGGTGAGTTTGGAAAAGTCGGGCTGGAACAGGAACGCTGCGGCCTGGCCGAAGTGGCCGGTGGTCATCGCGTAGCCGACCACCAGCAGCAACAATACGAACAGCGCTGGCATCAGGATACTGACGGCCCGCTCAAGGCCGGAGCGGACACCCCGGGCGACGACCACCATGACCAGGGCCATAAACACCGTGTGCCAAAGCAGCAGGGTGGACGGATTGCTTAGCAAGCCGGAGAAAATGGCTCCCACAGCTTCGGCGGATTGCCCGGCCAGCTGCCCGCTGGCGGTTGTGCCCACGTAGGATATTGCCCAACCACCAATCACCGAGTAGAACGACAGTATTAAAAAGCCAGCAAGAACGCCGATGGCGCCTACCAGTTTCCAGGCTGGTTTAAGTCTGTCCCGTTCGGTAATCAGTCGGATGCTGTTGACCGGGCTGCGACCACCCCGGCGGCCGATCATGACTTCGGCCATCATGATGGGAATGCCGACAACGGCGATGCACAGCAGGTACACCAGTACAAAGGCGCCGCCACCATTTTCGCCGGTAACGTAGGGGAATTTCCAGATATTGCCAAGCCCGACGGCGGAGCCGGTGGCAGCCAGAATAAAGGCGAACCGTGAGGACCATAGCCCTCGTTTTGCATTGGAGCCCTCAAGGGCATCCGAATAGGAGGCGGAGCCGGATGAAGTGACAGACATAGTGATCTCCCGAAGGTGTTGTTTTTGTTTCAGGGGTTAAAAGGGGAGCCGCAGAACCCTGCGGCCCCCAAGGGGAAGCACCGGTGTCAGGTCACCCGGCGCAAGCCAGCCGCCTGGGCGCCAGCCCAGCACCCGCGGCGTGCTTTCGGAAGCGCTCTTCTGCCAGTTCATTGGCGATCTCACCGGTGGGGAGCCCGGTGCGATCAGAGCGCTGGAATATTTCCGACAGGGTGTCACCGATGGTGTCTACGTGGGCGCGGATTTGCTCGGGTGAGCCTCCGGTGCGTTCGTAGAATACATCGATGATCCCGCCGGCGTTGATGGCGAAATCCGGAGCGTAGAGGATGCCCCGGTGTTTGAGGGCCGCATCATGTTCGGGGCGGTCCAGGAGATTGTTCGCGGCGCCGGCAACGATGGCCGCCCGGATGGCCGGAATGCTCTGGTCGTTCAGCACTGCACCCATGGCGCAGGGGGCTACAACATCCACCGGCAGGCTCAGGATGTCATCGGAGCCAACGGGCGTTGCACCAAACTCGTCCACTGCGCGCTTGAGGTTATCGGCGTGAATGTCGGTGACCCACAGTTCTGCACCGGCCTCTTTCAGGTAGCGGGCCAGGCGGAAGCCAACATTGCCAATGCCCTGGATGGCCACCTTCAGGCCGGTCAGATTATCCGTGCCGAGCTTGTGCTTTACGGCTGCTTTAAGGCCAATAAAGGTGCCGTAGGCGGTTACCGGCGAAGGGTCGCCCGTGCTGGGCTGGCCGTCAAACCCGGTGCGGGTGGTTACGCCGGCCACGTGCCGGGTATGGCGGCCCATCACTTTCAGGTCTGGCACGCTGGTGCCGGAGTCTTCCGCGGCGATGTACTGGCCGCCGAGGCTTTCCAGGTGCCTGCCCATGGCTTCGAGCAGGGCTTCGGTCTTGTGCTTTCGCGGGTCGCCGATGATGACCGACTTGCCGCCGCCCAGGTCGAGATTGGCCAGGGCCGATTTATAGGTCATCCCCCGGGACAGTCGCAACACGTCCCGCAACGCTTCCTCATCGCTTGCGTAGGGGAACATTCGGCAACCGCCGAGTGCTGCACCCCGTGACGTATTGTGGATGGCAACGATGCCCTTCAGGCCGGTTTCGGCGTCGCAGACAAAAGACAGGTGTTCGTGGTGATCGAACTCCGGATGGCTGAATACGTTCATGGCGTTTCACCTCTGTTCCGTGGCCGGCCGCTACCCTTGTGGGGCCTGCGCCGGCTGTTTTTGTTTTAGACCGCCGCGTTGGCGATTTGTTGGTGTGCCCGTTCACCGGGGTTCAGTTCAGCCCGGTACTGCGCCCGTTCTTTTCGGGAGGCATGATAGGCCGCTTCTTTGACCGGGCCGTAACCGCGGACCTTCGCGGGCAGGCTGGCCAGGTTTCGCGCGGCATCGGCGTGGTCTTTGCTCAGGTGTTTGAGCAGGAACGCCACATCGGCCTCATATTCCCGGATGATCTTGCGCTCCAGGCGGCGGTCCGCGGTGTATCCGAAAGGGTCCAGGGGCGTGCCTCGCAGGCTTCGGGCTTTCGCCAGCCAGGCGAACACGGTTTCCATCCAGGGACCAAAGGTGTGTTTCTTCGGGCGTTCGCCATTTTTGCTCCGGCTGAGCAGGGGCGGTGCCAGATTGAATTCCAGCTCAATGTCGCCCTCGAACTGCTCCTCCAGCTGCTTGCGCAGGCTGCCATTGCTGAACAGTCGCGCCACTTCGTACTCGTCTTTGTAGGCCAGTACCTTGGCGTAGTTGTCGGCGATGGCCCGGAACAGCAGTGGGTCCCGGCCAAGTTTCTGGGAGATGGTGTGTTCCGCCTGGCGCACCAGCCTTTCATAACGCTTGGCCAGGGCAGTGTTCTGGTACTCGCTCAGGTGTTCCATGTTGCGTTTGATCAGTTGATCCGTGGTTTCCATCACCTGCACAGGTGTGCCTTTGGGTTTCGGGAACGCCAGGGCCATCACCCGCTCCAGATCATGGGCAGCCCGGCGGCCCCACAGAAAGGCCTTTTTGTTTTTGTCGACCGCCACGTTGTTAAGCTCAATGGCCCGCTCTATGGCTGCGGCACTGAGCGGCAGCAACCCCTGTTGCCAGGCGAAGCCGACGGTGAACAGGTTGACCGCCATGCCGTCACCCATTAGAGCTTTGGCAAGGTCGCCGGCATTGAGGAACCAGCTGCCATCGGGCCGGCAGGCTTCCTTGACGGTCTGCTCCATGGATTCACCGGGGAACTGGATGTCCGGGTCTCGGGTAAAGGCGGCGGGCATGGCCTGCTCGGTATTGACCACCGCCCGTGAGAAACGATTATCCAGTTTGGCCAGGGCATCGTCGGTGGCGGCGACCATCAGATCAAAGGCAATCATCAGGTCGGCCTCGCCGGCGGGAATCCGCACGGCATGGATGTTATCTTGCCGGTCACTGATGCGGATATGGCTGACGACAGCGCCGAACTTCTGGGCCAGGCCAGCCTGGTCCAGCACTGAGACGCCTTTGCCCTCAAGGTGGGCTGCCATGCCCAGCAGGGCACTGACGGTCACCACGCCGGTGCCGCCGACGCCGGTCAGCAGAATACCGTAAGGATTATTGCCGGTGACCGGCGTGGGTTCCGGAAGCTCAGGGAAGTCCACGTCTGAGCTGACGCCGGCTGGCTTCTTCAGTTTGCCGCCTTTGACGGTGACAAAGCTCGGGCAGAAACCGCGCACGCAGGAGAAGTCCTTGTTGCAGGAGGACTGGTCAATGGTGCGTTTGCGCCCGGCGTCTGTGTCTTTAGGCAGAATCGACAGGCAGTTGGACTGGATACCGCAATCACCGCAGCCTTCGCACACGTCCGAGTGAATCATCACGCGCTGGTTTGGGTCTTCCATGGTGCCGCGCTTGCGGCGTCGGCGCTTTTCGGCCGCGCAGGTCTGGTCATAGATGATCACCGAACAGCCTTCGATCTCACGCATTTCCCGTTGCAGGGCGTCCAGGTCGTCCCGGTGATGGAAGGTGGTGCGGTCCGCGAAATCGGCCCGCGACGGGTATTTGTCGATATCGTCGCTGACCACCGCGATACGTCGCACGCCCTCACCATACAGCTGATGGCTGATCTGCTGCACCGTCAGGGTGCCATCCACCGGCTGGCCGCCGGTCATGGCCACGGCGTCGTTGTAGAGAATCTTGTAGGTGATGTTGGCACCGGAAGCGATGGCCGCGCGAATGGCCAGTACGCCTGAGTGAAAGTAGGTGCCGTCGCCCAGATTCTGGAACACGTGTTTCTGGTTGGTAAACGGTGCCTGGCCAAGCCAGGTGACGCCTTCACCACCCATCTGCGTGAAGGTGTCGGTACCCCGTTCCATCCAGGTCGCCATGTAGTGACAGCCAATGCCGCCGAGGGCGCGGCTTCCTTCCGGTACCTGGGTGGAGGTGTTGTGGGGGCAGCCAGAGCAGAAGTGCGGAGTCCGCTCCAGTCGCTCCCGGGGTTGCGCCAGACTGTTTTCTTTTTCGGTCAGGAAACCGAGACGCTGTTGCAGTTTATCGTTGCAATAACGGCCATCCAGGCGAGAGGCGATGGCCCGTGCCACCATGGCCGGTGTCAGTTCGGCGATGGTTGGTAGCAGGTCGTTACCCTGGTCGTCCCGCTTGCCGATGACATTGGGGCGTCGGCCATCCTGCCAGGTGTAAAGCTGGGTCTTGATCTGTTCTTCAATCAGTCCCCGTTTTTCCTCGACCACCAGAATTTCCTCCAGCCCCGAGGCAAACTCAAACATGCCCTCGGGTTCCAGAGGCCAGGGCATGGCGACCTTGTAAACCGCCAGCCCGATGGCTTCACGCTCCTCATCGCCCAAGCCGAGGTCTGCCAGCGCCTGGATCACATCCAGGTAGGCTTTGCCGGTGGTGACGATACCCAGCCGGGGCTGTTTAACCGAAAGCACCGTGCGGTCCAGGCGGTTGGCCCGGCAAAAGGCCTTGGCGGCTTCCAGCTTGTGCCGGTGCAGGCGCTCCTCCTGCGCCATAGGTTTGTCTGGCCAGCGGGAGTTCAGGCCACCTTCCGGCATGGGAAACTGTGTAGGAATGCGGATGTTGATTCGGCTGAGATCCAGGTTGGCCGAAATGGACGAATCCATGTTTTCGGCCAGGGCTTTGAAGCCAATCCAGCAGCCACTAAACCGCGACATGGCCCAGCCGTATAGACCCAGGTCCAGGATGTCCTGAATGCCGGCGGGGTTGAGCACGGGCATACCCGCATCCAGGAATGCATAATCACTTTGATGGGGCAGGGTGGAGGACTTGCAGGCGTGGTCGTCGCCCGCAACCGCCAATACGCCACCAAACCGCGAAGTGCCCGCCGCGTTAGCGTGCTTGAACACATCACCGGTGCGGTCCACGCCCGGGCCTTTGCCATACCAGAGTGCAAACACGCCGTCGTAACGGGCACCTTCAAAGATGTTGACCTGCTGGCTGCCCCAGACAGCGGTGGCGCCAAGGTCTTCATTCACGCCGGGTAGAAAATGGATATTATTTTCTTTGAGATGGTCCCGGGCTTTCCACAGAACCTTGTCAAAACCGCCGAGGGGAGATCCGCGATAGCCAGAGATAAAGCCTGCGGTGTTCAGGTTGTTCTTGCGGTCGAGTTGGGCTTGGAGCAGGGGAAGTCTCGCCAGGGCCTGGCTGCCGTTCATGTAGACCGAACCGGCATCTTTTTCCCAGACATCGTCAAGGCTGACGGGACGCAGCCCCTTTGGGGAGCGTAAAAGATCAGACATGTTGAAATCCTCTCCCACCTGGCCGGATCGCGGCGGTAGGTTTGTCTTGTTTTTGTAATCCCGGCTTTTGGCCGGATGTTCGATTTCATCAGTCCTGCCCGGTGGATTGGCCGGGTTGCCCTTTTGGGGCTGGACGAAAAACAAACTAGAATAAGTTTACGTTCACGTCAACAAGGGCGGGGCGACCGAGTTCGCAAAAGTGTGATTTGTTCATATAACTGATTGAGCAAAATAGGAAAAATAATTCCGGGCTAGCGGTTATTACCTATTCGCGTTTTGGCGGTTCCGGCTTAGTTTCTCGTAATGTCTGCCAGTTTATATCCTTACCAATTTCAGCCGCACAGGGTGCGAGCTGAGTTTTTTCGTTTACTTCCCATCTCATTGTTCGTGGTGGCGTTTGGTGCTGCCTTTGGCCTGGCGGCCATCCAGAAGGGCTTGTCGCCGCTTGAATGCATCCTGATGAGCACCACCGTGTTCGCCGGTGCGTCCCAGTTCGCCGCGGTGGACATGTGGGGCACCGAAGTCTCGGTGCTGCCAATGATTGCCGTGGTGTTTGCCATCAACTCCCGGCACCTGCTGATGGGCGCTTCTTTGTACCCCATGCTCAGAGACGTCTCGCCGGGCAAGCGCTACGGACTATTGCTGTTGCTGACAGACGCCAACTGGGCGGTCTCGGCGCAGGAGTATCAGAGTGGTCGGCGCAATCTTGAGGTGATCCTGGGTGGTGGGCTGGTGCTTTGGCTGGCCTGGATGATCGGTACCGGGTTGGGTGTGTACTTCGGTGGCCTGTTACAGAACCCCAGAGCACTGGGCCTGGATATGGTACTGGGCTGCTTTCTGTTGGCCATGGCCCTCGGTGGCAAGAAATCGCCGCGTATTCTCGTGGCTTGGCTGGTGGCAGGTGCTGCTTCGCTGGCGGCGTGGAAATGGCTGCCGCCCAATATGCACGTTGTGGTGGGTGCACTGGCTGGTGGTGTGATCGGACTGTTCTGGCTGGAACCCGGAGCCCAGAGCCGGGAAGATAACCTGGAGGTCCGGCATGGCGATTGAAACCACAACCCTGGGTGTTCTGGCGTTGATCGCCATCATGGCAGTGGTGACCCTCGTAACCCGCTTCGGCGGGGTGTTCATCATGTCGTTCCTGCGCATCAGCCCGCGGGTTGAGAGTTTCATCAACACCATGGCGAGCTCGGTGCTGATTGCCATTATTGTGCCCATGGCGGTGGCTGGCGATCTGGGTGCCCTGGCTGCGCTAGTGACCACCGGCGTTGCCATGCTGGCCATCCGCAAACCTCTGCCGGCCATTACCCTGGGCCTTCTGGCCGCCGCGTTGGTGCGGTATCTCAACTAAGTCTCTGATTTTGTCTGGTTAAAAACTGCTCAAGTTTTTTGGTGTGGTGCCGATACCCTGACAGGTCAGTTGAGGTACGAACACCATGATTTCATCCAGTCAGATTTCCCTGTTTCAGAACAGCACCCGCCAGGTGCAGGCTATGGACAGTAGCCAGTTGCGCATTACCCAGCAGAACGCGGGTTTGCCTCAACAGGGATTGCAGGCCGGCGCTACCGAGTTGTCTTTGTTCCGGCAGGCGGCCTACCGCTATAGCAGCCAGGAACAGCTTGCGTTCAGCAGTGCCAGCCAGGTCAATGGGGACAATCGCACAGCCTCGTTCACCAGTGCCGAGCGGATTGAAAAATCCGCCGACCTGTTCCTGCTCGGCCAGCAGGCCCTGACCGTGAGCCGGGCTGCGCTGGGTGGCGAGGCTGTGGGTGAATCCCAGGGCAGCCTGTCTGTGACCGCTGGCCGCTACATGTTCTATTCGGAAAGCGAGAGTCGCAGCTTTGCCTCCACCGGCAGCATTACCCTGCAGAATGGCGAAACCATCGACTTCACGCTGTCGCTGCGCCAGTCACAGTCACGCACCTACGAATACTCCGAACTGATCCAGATCCAGGAACGCCCGCTGACTGACCCACTGGTGATCAACTTCGGTGCCTCCACCGCGCGGCTGACCGATACCCTGTTCGAATTCGACATGAATGGTGACGGCCAGACCAGCCAGTTCGCCAGCCTGGGTGCGGGCAGTGGCTACCTGGTGTTCGACCGCAACGGTAATGGCAAAGTGGACGACGGCTCCGAACTGTTCGGCCCCCAAACCGGCTCCGGTTTCGGCGAGCTGGCCAAATATGACGACGACGGCAACCGCTGGATCGATGCTAACGACGAAGTGTTCAAATCCCTGTCGGTCTGGGTACAAACCGCCGACGGCGGCGGTGCCTTGCGGTCACTGGAGGAGGTGGGCGTCCAGGCTCTTTACGTTGGCAGCGTAGAGGATCAGTTTACCTTGACCAACCCGCAGGGCGTTCCCCTGGGCCAGATCAAGGCTTCCGGCATTTACCTGACCACAGATGGTGAGGTGCGTACCCTGGAGGAGCTGGATATGGCGGAGCAGAACACTGAGTCCGCGCCGGCGGAGAGCACCTTCCTTGGTGTGCGCGGTGGTAATGAAGCCGCCAACGGAAACGGAAACGGGAACTCTAACGGTAATGGTCCGGTAAATGCCCGCATTGAAGCCATCCAGAACGCTCTGGAAAAGCTAAATGAAATTCGCAAGAAGCAGCAGGACTTTATCGAGGCTTCCAAGGATCAGGGCAAAAAGAAATCACCGCTGGATGACTATCTGAAGTTGATCGACCGGCTACGCCTGGAATTGTTGAATTCTCAGGATGAGAAAAAACAGGCGGCCAGTCGGTATTTGGAGTTCGCAAAACTCTAGGTCCAACACCGATGGAGGTCGGGGAGCGGGTAAGCCTCACAAAACTGTGCGGAGCCAGGGATGGCGGAGCCCAAGCGCCACATGGATGTGCCGAAGGAGCGTGTTTTGGGAGGCTTACCCGCTCCCCGGCCGTGTTCAAACTCAGTGAGTTGAGTCTGGCATGGGGTTGGTATTACGCAGAGCCAGCTCACCAATCCCAGGTAACTTGATCCCCAGCGCCAAGGGATTAACACCCAGCGACAATCCCAGAATATTCAGCTCCACGCCTTCCCGAGCACCCGCCAGGACACCAACATAGCCTCCCAGCGAGAGCTGATAACCGGCACCGCCGGGCGTTGCTGCCCCCACACGACTACCAAGGTAATCCTTGCCGATGGCGTGGTTGGGTAACGCCACGTTCAGCCCCGGTGTTTCCCGGATCACCCAGGCCACGAAGGTGTTGCTGTTGGGGCCGGGCCAGGCCTCGTATTCGTTAATGTACGGGTATGACTGCACCGCCTCGTAGATGTCGGGAATCAGTGCCTTGGCCTCATCGCCCCGGATATCGGCATACAACTCTGGCCGGGCGCCGAACCAGTGGCGATCTGGATCGTCCGGGCGGGAGCTGACTACGTGCTGGCGCCAGCCAATGACCTCGTGCACCTTGTAGTGATCGGCGCCTTCCTCTTTGGTGGCCACCCAGGTGTGTACCGCGAAATAGCCGCGCCAGCTCCAGGCCCGGGCGCCGTATACCTGAACGATGGCTTCGTGAGTGTCTACCGCCGCCGGTGCTATACCAGCGCTGTCACGGCTGGCGGTTTGCCAGGCATTTCGTTCTGGCTGGGTGCCGGTGGCTGCCAGCAGGAGGGGGCCGGAAAACAGCAACAGCAGTGCGCCCAGAAACCAGCCAGAGTACTTCAATAGTCGTGTCATTGGCGTGTCCGTCTTGGGGAGGTTTCACAGACTGTACCCGGGCAAATAAGTTCCGGATCACCCTTGGTCAAAGCAATATAACCCGGGTCGCACTCTATGAGTTACGGATACTTCTTTCGCGGATGGTTGATGCGAGCTGGTTGATCAGGTCCCGAGCATCGCCTTCGTGCAGGCTGTGGCATTTGTCCTGCAACACCCGTCGGTCATGGCTGGACGAGGTGTTGGAGACATCTTTCAGCAGGTCAAGATGCTGGCAGGCTGCCAGGTGTGCCTTGATTTCGGTATCAATCAGTCGGGTGGCGAGCCCGTCGACCACGTCGCTGCAGAATGGGCGATTTCTGTTCAGAAGATTCCGGGCTTCGAGGGCCGCATGGCGGGCTTCCAGTCTCAATTCCCCCGATGCCTCACCGGCTTCAACGGCCCTGAGGAACATGCCCAGGCGCTCGTACAGGTGCCACACCTGTGGCCAGAGTTTGTCATAGGCTTCTTTTTCAGTGCGGTACCGGGCTTCGTCAAACAAAGAGGACATGTGTGGTGATGAACCGGACTCGCCCGTGCGGTTGAACTGCGCTACCCGAAACTCGTCGACCTCCCGCCAGAGGGTGTCGGCCCGCTCACGCAGGGTTGTTAACTCCTCCCGGTGCCGACGCCGGGCGCTGGCGGTAAACAGGATGGAGCCCAAGGCAAGCAGCATGGCTGCAGCCGAGAGCAGTAACGGCAGATGATCTGATGAGAGAAAAGTGCCCAGTTGGCCAGTGTCCATGGCGTTCGACCTCCGTCGAATTCCCGTACTGAGGTTACAGTATAGAGGCTAATCCGGCTCCTGCTGTCGGAATGGCAGGGCGGATTGCGCGTCGTTAAAGTAACTTATCACATGCTCTGCTTCTTCGTGTGTGAAGCTTTGGATAGCCTCCCGAAACCCCGGGTGCAAGATACCGTGCCAGGAATGGGTGACGGTGGGTTCAAAGCCCCGTACCAGTTTGTGTTCCCCCTGTGCGCCCGCGTCAAAGTGCTGGAGCCCGAGTTTCAGGGCCAGTTCAATGCCCTGGTAGTAGCAGGTTTCGAAATGCAGGTGGTTGTATTCTTCCAGGCAGCCCCAGTAACGACCATACAGGGTGGTGTTGCTGGCCAGGAACAGGGCGCCGGCAATCAGCCGGCCTTCGCGAACCGCCATGATCAGGTGCAGTTGCTCTGGCATGGTCTCCCGCAATTGCTCGAAGAACAGCTTGTTCAGGTAGGGTGGGCGGCCGCGCTTGAGGTAGGTGGCCTGGTAGAACACGTAGAAGGACGACAGTACCTGATCTGAGATATCCCGCCCCTGAAAATGCTGGAAGTGGATGCCCTGTTCGGCCACTTGCCGGCGTTCCTTGCGAATGGATTTGCGCTTGCGGGAGGTGAGCGCCGCCAGGAAATCGTCAAATCCTTCATAGCCGTGGTTGTGCCAGTGAAACTGGCAACCGATGCGGTGCAGTTCGCCCTCATGCTGAAGCAGCGCCTGGTCGGCAGTGTTCGGGAACAGCAGATGCCAGGAGTGCGCCCCAATCTGTTTGGTCAGGTCGGTCAGAAGCGAGTCAAGCAGTGCCGGTGTGAGCTGTTCGCGGAAGCCGTCATCCAACAAAAACCTGCGGCCTTGCGAGGGGGTGAACGGCACAGCGATCAGGAGTTTGGGATAATAGGGCAGGTTATAGCGTTGATAGGCTTCCGCCCAACTGAAGTCGAAAACATATTCGCCCATGGAGTGGCTTTTCAGGTAGGCCGGGGCGAGGCCACAAATTTTACCGTCAACGCGAAATACCAGATGGCTGGGTGTCCAGCCGGTTTCGGTGCGGGTGCAGCCTGAGCGTTCCAGTGCCTGAAAGAATTCATGGCGCAGGAAGGGGTTGTCGCACCCGGCCAGCCGTTGCCAGTCCCGCTCCGGGATATCGGCAATGCTGGCGCAGGTGCTTAGTGTGATTTCAGGAACAGCGGGTTCGGTCATGGGGTCGGATCAAGCCTGGTTCGGTGACCTTATACCATACGACAGAACCCGGCTGGTGATCACTCCCCTGTGTTGGCGCAGTGCTTTTCCATTTTTTCCTGCCAGTTACCACGGCGATTCTGATGCTTTTCCTGGCGTTCCTGGTGGATTTCGTCCCAGATCTGACGCTGTTCTTCGTTCAGTTTCAGGCGGTCGGCCATGTCTGCTCGGTGCTCCTGCATCTTTTGCTGGCGCATTTCTCGCTTTTCCTGGTACTTCTCCCGCATTTCTTCACTGAATGGGCCTTTGCCCTCGCGGAAGTTTTCACACATTTCCTGTTTGTCCCACTTTCCGGCTTTGTGCTTGTTGCCATGATGGTCCGCCATGGCAGCCGGGCTGGCGGCAAACAGTGCGGCCATCAGCACACCGGCAGTGAGCAAAGATGATTTTGCGTTCATAACGATTATCTCTGGGGTTTTGCCTGTCAGGCGTTATCGGATGATTGCCATGGTACGCCGTGTTAAGTCAGATGGTGTCAGGGTGTTGTAAAGGTTCGGTAAAGAAAAAACGTGGTAGATCAGAACCCTCTGGCGGCCGTGCTAGACTGTGGCCGTGTAACAGACGAGAGAGCAGCATGCAGAACCGGGTATTGTTGATCGAAGACGATGACGAGCTGAGAGAACTGCTGGCCAGATACCTGACCAATCAGGGATTCACGGTACGGGAAGCGTCCAATGGCCGGGATGGCCTGGCCCTGGCGTTGGGGCAGGATTGCGATATTGTGGTTCTGGATATCATGTTGCCAGACATCAATGGCCTGGATGTGCTGCGCGAACTTCGTGGGCAAACCCACCTGCCGGTGATTCTGCTGACCGCCCGGGGCGACGAGACCGACCGTATTGTCGGTTTTGAGGTGGGCGCCGATGATTACATCCCGAAACCCTGCAATCCCCGCGAGCTGGTTGCCCGCCTGCAGGCGCTGCTTCGCCGCATCGCCTGGGACCAGAAATCCGACGTGGACGCCAACCGCACCTACGGGGACCTGCGGGTGGAGCCCGGCCAACGGCGAATATATCAGGATGATGCGCCCCTGGAACTGACAGCGACCGAATACGAGGTGCTTCAGGTGTTGCTGGCCCACGCCGGCAGTGTGGTGCGCAAAACCGACCTGATGCAGTGGGCCCTTGGCCGCAGGCTGGAAGCCTACGATCGTACTCTGGACATGCACATCAGCAACCTGCGCAAGAAGCTCGGCAATGATGATCCTCCTCGAATCGAAACCGTACGAGGCCTGGGTTACAGCTACCGGGTGCCTGCTGTATGAAGCGTTTTATGTTCCCCCTGTTCTGGCGAATTTTCCTGTCAATCTGGCTCGCCATGGCGGTCACTGTTGTGGCCAGCAATCTCGCAACCCGGTATCTGCTGGACCGGGAACGCCAGGCCATTGAGCGCCAGGTAGGATTGCATGAGCTGGCCCGGGAAGCCCTGGCCCTGCGCTTGGGAGAAGATCGCGGGGCGATGTGGCGTTTTCTGAGAGCCGAAGGCGAACGCCTTGACCTGCACCTGATGCTGATCGAAAAAGAAGAGGGACATCACCGGTTGCCACGCCAGATTCGGGAACGCATCCAGTCGGGCTGGTATCCCAACAAGCCTGCGGTCATCACTCTGGAAGAAGGCTATCAACTGGTTGCCTGGCCGCGTATGGGCAGTGATGGCTGGCTAGACCCTAAATTCTTCCGCTTTGTCGAGCTTGGACTGGCTTTTGTGCTGATCTCTCTGGCTTGTTGGTGGATTGCCCGATTCGTTTCCAGGCCTTTGCGCCACATGGAGTCGACGGCAAAGGCAATCGCGGATGGCGACACCCAGTTGCGGGTTCCAAACCGGATTGCCCGCCGCCGGGACGAAGTCGGTCAGCTGGCCAGTGCTTTTAACGCCATGACCGATCGGCTGTGTCAGTTACTGGAACGCCAGAACCACCTGCTGCGTGATATTTCCCATGACCTGAGAACGCCGCTGGCGCGACAGAGGGTTGCCATTGAACTTGCCAGTGACGGCGGTGCCGACCCCGCACTCATGGACAGCATCCTGCGCCAGAACGAGCGGCTGGAAACCATGACCGGACAAATTCTGACCCTTTACCGGGTGTCCGAGAACGGTGGCTCGATGGAACGTGAGCCGGTGAAACCTCTGGCGCTGATGAACCGGGTGCTGCGGGATGCGGCCGATTACGCCGAACACCGTGGGGTGGACTGTAAACTCACCGCAGCTGACGACACCAGAGCGGTGTCGGTGCTTGGGGATTCGGGGTTATTGCAGCGAGCTTTGGATAACGTATTACAGAATGCGCTGGACCACACGCCACCGGGGAAATCCGTGCACGCATCATTAGCGTTGGTGGATGGCAGCATACAGCTGGATATTGCCGATGATGGCCCCGGCGCACCAGACGAGTTATTGCAACAGTTGTTCGAGCCGTTTTTCCGGGCTGATAAATCCCGGGGCGGTAAGGGGTGGGGATTGGGGCTGGCCATTGCCCGGGACATTGTCAACGCTCACGATGGCGCAATCTCGGCCCGGAACCGTTCCGAGGGCGGCCTGCAGGTGACCATCCGGCTACCCGTTTTTATCGGTGGTTGACTGCCTTTTGGCAGGTTTTGGCTCACCTTCGGGTTTAAGGCGTTCAGCGGCTGAGAAGTCGATGCCTTCTAGCAGCTCGTCCTCATCAAAGCGAATGCCGCAGGCCGCCTTGCGTATTTTTGCCGGGGCAGCGGTGCCAGGACTGTTTTGATCGTTATCTTCGGAGGTCATAGGTTGCTCCATGAGTAAAGATTACCCTGTACCCTCAGGATACCTTGAGCGAGAAACGGAAGTGAAGAAGAGCCGCTTCATCGCCCGGGTGTATCCGGTAAGCTCCCGTGATGAGGTCAGGGAACACGTTGCCCGTGCCCACCGGGACTACCCGGACGCCCGTCATGTGTGCTGGGCCTACCAGATTGGCCGGCCCGGTTCGGCGGCCGAAGCCGCCATGAATGACGATGGCGAACCCTCTGGTACTGCCGGCAAGCCCATCCTGAACGTGGTCCAGCACAAGGACATGGGGGACGTACTGGTGATCGTTGTCCGCTACTTCGGGGGCATCAAGCTGGGTGCGGGCGGTTTGGTTCGCGCCTACGCCGGCGCGGCAGAGAGCGTGTTATCGGAGGTGGGCCGGACCATACAGCAGATCCGGGTGCAGGCAGAGGTGGTTCTGGGTTTTGCAGACGAACAGCCACTTCGGCACTGGTGTGAAGGCCATGAAGGCCACATTGAATCGATTCAGTACAGTAACCGGGTCAATGCGCTGGTGTCGGTACCTGAAGCCCGTGCGACAGAGTTCGCTGCGTTCTGCGATGCGCAAAAGCTGGATTACCGTTTGGAAACCTGAACCGGGTGGCAAACTGAAAGTGCCCGGTCGGGCGTATACTGGACCATATGAGTGTTTAACGCAGGAGAAGACCATGCGAATGTTTATCATAGCGGTGATGGCCGCATTTATCACCGGCTGCGCCAGCAACGTGGTTACCGACTACAACTCGGCGACAGTGTTCGGAAACTTCACCAGTTGGGCATACGCACCGGGACAACAGGATTCCGGCTTCACGTCGCTGGATGACAGTCGGGTTCGTGCCGCGATAGAGCGCGAAATGACCCGCAAAGCAATGAAGCGGGTTCCTGATACGGAGGCTGACCTGCTGGTTACCTGGCAGATCGTTCCGGAAGAGCGCCTGGAGCAAGTGGGTGTAGGGCTTGGCTTCGGTTTCGGAAGAGGCAACTTTGGCTGGGGCGTATCGGCTCCGCCACCGGTTCGGGAAATCACCGAGGGCAAGCTGGTTGTCGAACTGGCTGATAGACGTTCCTCAGAGGTGGTTTGGCGTGCTGCGAGCCGCCGTTACCTGAACGAAAACCAGTCACCGGAAACCCGGCGCAAGTTGATTGACGAGGTTGTCTCGGAAATGTTTTCCAAATACCCTCCCGGCCTGAACTGATCAACAGGCAGAGGCTGGTGTATGGGAATGAAAAAGCTGGAAGGCGGCCTGGTTTTCTCCACAGAGCAGGGGCGCATGTGCCCGGAGTGTCGGAACCCGGTCGCTGATTGTACCTGCGGGCAGCCGGAACGGCCGTCGGGTGACGGCGTTGTTCGGGTCAGCCGGGAAACCAAAGGGCGAAAAGGTAAGGGGGTCACCCTGATCACTGGTATCCCGATGGATGACAAAGACCTGAAGGCCTACGCCAAAGTGCTAAAAGCCAAATGCGGCACAGGTGGTACAGTGAAGGACGGTGTGGTGGAAATTCAGGGAGACCAACGGGATATTCTCGTGCCCTTGCTTCAGCAGAAAGGATGGACGGTAAAAAAATCCGGAGGCTGAGGTTTCACTACAGACAACGATTCAGAGGAGGCGCGCATGCATGTACTGGTTCTAGGGGCCGGTGTCGTAGGAGTTACCTCGGCCTGGTATCTGCACCAGCAGGGCCATCAGGTAACGGTAGTCGACCGCCAGAGCCAGTCAGGCCTGGAAACCAGTTATGCCAACGGTGGCCAGATTTCTGTGTCTCATGCCGAACCCTGGGCCAATCCCTCGGCGCCTGTCAAGGTACTGAAGTGGCTGTTTCAGCCGGATGCGCCTCTGTTATTCCGCCCCCGACTGGATCCCTACCAATGGCGCTGGGCCTTGTCTTTCCTGACCCAGTGCACCTCAGCCAAGGCAGCCCATAACATTCGCCAGATGGTTAATTTGGGCACCTATAGCCGGGACTGCCTGCAGGCACTGCGCAGAGATGTGGGTATCGAATACGACCACCTCGAGAAAGGTATCCTTCATTTCTACACCAACCCTGCAGAGTTTGATGCGGCCATGGAGCCAGCCCGGATCATGCGTGAGCTTGGCTGTGACCGACAGGTGATCGATGCGGAGCAGGCGGTGCAGATTGAACCAGCATTACAGCCAGTGCGCCATCGAATTGCCGGAGCCACATACACTGCCGATGATGAAAGTGGTGATGCCCGGGCCTTCACCCAGGCGTTGGCAAAGCGTTGTGAGGAGGCCGGCGTAACGTTTGTGTACGGGACCGAGGTGTTGGATTTTGATCGCGCCGGTGACCGTATTCTGGGCGTGCAGGTCGTTAACGAAGGCAAACACCAGATCCTTCGCGCGGACAGCTATGTGCTGAGTCTCGGCAGCTTCAGCGCCATCCTGGCCCGCAAACTGGGGCTATTCCTGAACATCTACCCCGCCAAGGGCTACTCAATCACCGTGCCGGTCAAGAACCCGGACGCGGCGTTCAATGTCAGTTTGACCGATGACGAGTACAAACTGGTCTATTCGCGACTGGGGGACAGGATACGGGTGGCTGGTACGGCTGAACTCAATGGCTATACCCGGGATCTGAACTACACTCGGTGCCGGGCTATCGTGCGAAGATCAGCGGAACTGATGCCGGAAGCCGCATACTGGGACAAGTCCGAGTTCTGGACTGGCCTGCGGCCAGCAACGCCTTCGAACGTGCCCTATATCGGGAAAAGCCATTTTGCCAACCTGTACCTGAACACGGGCCATGGCACCCTGGGCTGGACTCACTCCTGTGGTTCCGCAGCGGCATTGGCAGACGTTGTGGCAGGGCGTAAACCCGAGGTTGACTTCACGTTCTCCGGGCTCTGATCTCCGGGCACAAAAGAGCCGGCGACTGCATGGCAGTGGCCGGCTTTTTTAGATCGGAGGTGGTCAGTCCTTGAGCTGGTCTCGAATCAACTTCTTGTTGATTTTGCCAACACTGGTCTTGGGGATATCCTCCACGAAATCAATTTGCTCCGGGATTGCCCATTTGTTGATCTCGCCGCTCTCCACGAACTGTTTCAGGTGGCTCTGGATGTCCTCGACGCCGGCCTGCTCACCGGGTTTGAGTGTCACCAGGGCATGCGGCCGCTCGCCCCATTTCTCATCGGGCACGCCAACCACAGCGGCACCCGCAACGGCCGGGTGCTGGCTGATCAGGTTCTCAAGGTCCAGAGAGGAAAGCCACTCGCCACCGGTCTTGATGACATCCTTGATGCGATCCTTGATGGTCAGCGTGTTGTCTGGCTCCATACTCGCCACGTCACCGGTGTGCAACCAGCCGCCTTCCCAGAGTTCCTCGCCCTTGTCAGCCTGCTTGAAATAGCTCTGGGTCAGCCACGGTGCCCGGGCAACCACTTCGCCCTTGGCTTCGCCATCGTGGGCAACCGGGTTGCCATCCGGGTCGACAATATCCAGGTCAACCAACGGTACGGCAATGCCGGTTTTCACCCGGATAGCCGTTTGCTGCTCAAGCGGTAGCTCCAGATCTTCCGGCTTCATGTGGGTGGCGCTCAGCAGCGGGCAGGTTTCCGACATGCCGTAGCCGGTGAACATCTTGATGCCCAGTTTGGCGCCAGCGTCACACAGGCCTTTGGTCAGGGCGCTGCCGCCAATGAGTACATGCCAGTTGCTGAGGTCGGCCGTTTTGATGGACTCGGTGGCCATCATCATCTGCATAATGGTGGGCACGCAGTGCGAGAAAGACACTTTGTGCGTTTTCAGCAGGTCAACCAACAGTTCTGGCTCGTAGCGGCCCGGGTAAACCTGCTTGATGCCCATCATCGTGGCTGCGTAGGGCACACCCCAGGCGTGAACATGGAACATGGGGGTGACCGGCATATACACGGAGGATGAACGCAGCAGCGGCATTTCATCGAAGTGAGCGATGGTGCCGGTCATGGCCAGTGTGTGCAGTACCAACTGCCGGTGGCTGAAATACACGCCTTTGGGGTTGCCGGTGGTGCCCGTGGTGTAGAACGTGGTGGCCACGCTGTTTTCGTCAAAGTCCGGGAAATCGAACTGATTGTCGGCTTTGGCCAGCAAGGCCTCGTATTCGCCGTGGGTATCGACAGACGTTGCTTTGGCACCGTCACTGTCGGTCAGTTGAATCCAGGTTTTGACGGTTTTGATTTCGTCTTTGACGCCTTCGATGATCGGCATAAAGTCGTCATGTACCAGCACCACATCGTCTTCCGCGTGGTTCATGGTGTAAACAATCTGTTCCGGTGACAGGCGCACATTAACCGTGTGCAGAATGGCACCGATCATCGGAATCGCGAAGAAACATTCCAGGTACCGTGGGGTATCCCAGTCCATGACGGCAACGGTGTCGCCGGGCTTTACGCCCGCGTCTGTCAGGGCGTTGGCGAGTTTGTGGATGCGCTCTACCAGGTTGGTATAGGTGTATTTGCTGCGGTTGGCGTAAACGATTTCCTGGTCCGGGTTATAGCGGGGGCCAGACAGCAGAAGCCGTTTGATCAGAAGGGGGTACTGATAAGCGTTGTCGGCCGCGGGGAGAATGCGGGTTTGTGCCATGGTCTACACCTCTTCGACGTCTTGTTGGATGGTTGTTCTTGTTTGTTCAGTCTTCGTCATCCTCGCTGCGCTTTTCGTGCTTGGGCGGGATCACGCTTTCCGGAGCGGGTTCAAAGCCGCTGTACAGCTTGTGGGTTTTGTCGTCGTAGTTATCTTTGAGTTCATCCTTCACTGTGCCTTCCCAAAGTGGTGTGCCCAGGAAGTAGCCTGCCCGGCCAATCACATGGGCGGCAATCGGCGCGGTGATCAGGATAAAAATCACAATCGCGAACGCCCGTGTAAACACCACCACATCCGCGAAATACACCGCCACACCGGCCATGGTCATCATGGCACCCATGGCACCGGCCTTTGTCGACGCGTGCATTCGGGTGGGCAGGTCCGGAAGCCGGAGGATGCCCACAGAAGCCAGAATCATGAAGCTGGCACCCGTCAGGAGCAATATGGCAACTATCAGTTCACTCACTTTTGGGTCCTCCTCGCTCCAGGAACCGGGCAAAACCAACGGCCGTCAGGAACGCTGTCAGGGCAATAACAATGGCAACATCCAGAAGGCTGGGCACGCCGGTATCGATGGCGTGCACCCCTACGTAACCGACCACGATAGAGGCGATCAGTTCCAGAGAAACCACCCTGTCGGGCAATGATGGCCCTTTAATCAACCGGATAAACCCGAACAGAAGGGCCACCGACAGCATGAAATAGACAATATTGATAACAACAT
Source organism: Marinobacter shengliensis (assembly GCF_003007715.1). Taxonomy (GTDB): domain Bacteria; phylum Pseudomonadota; class Gammaproteobacteria; order Pseudomonadales; family Oleiphilaceae; genus Marinobacter; species Marinobacter shengliensis. Next base: position 409,130 of record NZ_PXNO01000023.1, read on the forward strand.
CCAGCACGTTTGGGCTCCTCAGCGCATGATCTTGAGAATCCGGAACTCAAGTTCCTTGAGATCCTTGCGCAACTGCTCCTCATCCTGCAGGAACATGGCGTGAATATAGAGCACTCGCCGATCATCGGAGACGTCCAGGCTCAGGGTGCCGGGGGTCAGCGAGATAAAACTGCTCAGGAACATGATTTCCGCGTCGGTGTGTGCTTCCATCTCAAAGGCAATAACGCCGGGCTTCATGTACCAGACGGGGGTGGCTACGTCGTACGCCACCCGGAAGTTGGCCTTGACCAGCTCCTTGATGAAAAACAGGGAAAAGGAAATCAGTCTCGGTAGTCGCCGGGAATAACCCTTCAGCGCGGGTACATGCTTCTGCAGCACCATTAACGCCAGGTAACCGAAGAACAGGCCCGCAAACAGATTCCAGGCGGTGAACGAACCGCTCAGGGCTACCCAGGCCAGTGCCAGGCAAACGTTCCAGAAAAATCCGATCATGGCTGATCACCTCCCAACACCGCTTCGATGTAGAGCTGCGGGTTCATCAGCTGCTCGGCAGACATCTCTGCCAGCTCATAGATTGGCTGGCCATACAGGCCGATAATCAGGGTGCAGATGGCCAGGCCAACCATTGGCAGATAGTAGGCCCAAGCGTGTTTTTCGTTCAGATTGCCCTTGAGCTCTTCGGTATTCCTGACGTGGTCTGGTACCTTCTTCCAGAACACCTCCGCCCAGATCTTGATCATTGAGTAGAGCGTCAACAGGCCAACCAGCAGGGCCACAAAGGTGACCAGGTAGGCTTCTGCCTCCAGTGCGGCGCGAATCACCACAAACTTGGCAAAGAAACCTGACAGCGGTGGAATGCCCGCCAGAGAGAGGGCCGGGATCAGGAACAGCACCGCTAGCAGCGGGCGGTACTTGTAAACACCGCCCAGGTCTTTCAGTTCATAGCTGCCCAGCAGGCGATAGGTAAAGCCGCTGACCAGGAACAGGTTCGTCTTCACGATGATGTGGTGCATGATGTAGAACACACCGCCGATGATGGCCAGCGGGGTGAACAAGGCCAGGCCAAGCATCATGTAGCCAATCTGGCTGACGATGTGGAACGACAGGATGCGTCGGAATTCGAACTGTGCTGCCGCGCCCAGAACACCGGTCAGCATGGTCAGGGTGGCGGCCCAAAGCAGGATGTTGTGGGTGTAATCGACGTCCTGGGTGAATACCAGAGTGAACATCCTGAACAGGGCATACACGCCCACCTTGGTGAGCAGGCCGGCAAACAGCGCTGAAACCGCTACCTGGGGTGTGTGGTAAGACGCTGGCAGCCAGAAAAACAGCGGGAACGCCGCCGCTTTTACGCCAAACGACACCATGAACATCATGGCAACCACCGTTAGCATGCCGGTGTCTTCCACCTGTCCGATTTTCTGCGCGATGTCCGCCATGTTCAAGGTACCCACCATGCCGTAGAGCAGGCCGACCGCAGACAGGAAAATCGCAGACGAGAACAGGTTGAGGGTGACGTACTTGATGGCCCCTTCCATTTGCGCTCGCTCACCGCCAAGGGTCAGCAGGGCGAAGGAGGCCAGCAGCATGACCTCAAACCAGACAAACAGGTTAAAGATGTCGCCGGTCAGGAAAGAGCCAGCCACCCCGGCCAGCAACAGATGCATCAGCGGGTAGTAGCCGAACTTTTCATGGCCCCTGGGCGTTGACGCCAGCGAGTAGATGGCGATGGCGAGGCCGATAATCCCGGTCAGTACGATCATGATGGCAGCCAGAACATCGGCCACAAACACAATGCTGAACGGCGCCGGCCAGTTGCCCATTTCCATCGTGACAAAGCCCTGATCGGTGGTGGACATCAGAAGCCAGATGCCACTCCACAGCAACAGGATGTTGGCCAGCACACCCAGAATGCGCTGATAGCGAATCGACCGCCACAGTGCCAGCGACAGAGCGCCAGCCGTCAGGGGAATAAATACAGGAAGAATGATTTCCGGGCTCAAGTGTCCGTATCCTTCATCTGGTCCAGGTCATCGGTTCCAACCACTTCGTATGCTCGGCGGATAAGAACCACGGCGAAGGCCAACACACCAAAGGCAATCACGATTGCAGTCAGGATCAGGGCCTGGGGCAACGGGTCTGCAATCATGCCTGCCGGGGCGCTGGCGCCTTCCGCAATCAGCGGCGGCGCGCCACGGGTCATGCCGGACACAACAAAGATCAGCAGGTTGGCGGCATTACTGAGTATCATCAAACCGATAACCAGTTTGACGATGGACCGCCTGAGCATCATGTAAAAGGCCGCAGTGAACATGATGCCCACTACGTACGCCATCAGGCTCTCCATAGAGATCCTCCGGAATTCTGCTCTGGGAAAAAGATCATTCTTCGGACTCCATCAGGCCAACCACAAAGGTCATGATGGTGCCAAGAACGGCAAGATAGACGCCAATGTCAAAAATCAGCGGTGTGGACAGCTTCAGGTAGGCTTCACCGGGCAGCGGTAAGTCCCACCAGTGGGCTGTCAGCATGGGTTGGCCGGAGAAAAATGCTGGTAGTGTGGATGCCAGCCCCATCAGCAGGCCGGCGGCCAGCAGGTCTCTCGGGCCAACCCGAAGAAGCCGACGGGTGGCTTCCGCGCCAAAGGCAAAGGCATAGAGCACAAACGCGCCAGAGGCAACCAGCCCACCAATGAACCCGCCACCGGGCTCATCGTGACCACGGAAAAGCAGGAAAATCGAGAACATCAGTTGCAGCGGCATGATTAGCAAGGCCGCGGTATGCAGAATCATGGTGTTGGATTTCATGGCTTGTGCTGATCCTCCGCTTTCAGTTTCAGCATGGAGAACACGCCCAGGGCAGCCAGTGCCAGCACGAAGATCTCACCCAAGGTGTCCAGTGCCCGGAAGTCCACCAGAATTACGTTCACAATATTCCGGCCGTAGGCCAGGGGGGCACTGTTCTCAACGTAATAGGAGGAGATGGATTCGAAGTACTGAATGTCCAGCACCGCCAGAATCATCAGGGTGATAACAACGCCACCGAAGATTGCCACCGCCAGATCCCGATAACGCTGGAAAGGTGTAGACAGGTTGACGAACTCCGGAAGCTTGAACAGAACCAGAACCAGCAGGATCACTGTCAGGGTTTCCACCAGTAGCTGGGTGATGCCCAGGTCCGGTGCGCTGAACAGGATGAACGTGAGTGCTACGCCAAAGCCCAGAACCCCCATGGACGCCACGGAGCCCAGGCGGGAATGGGTGCCGCTGGCAAACGCCGCAGACGCGACCAGCAAGAGCGCAATGCCCCATTCATAAAAGTGGCTGTCGGCCAGGTTAAGTGTGAAATGCACGCCATACTGGTCCAGCATGGTGTAGCCCGCCAGACCAAAGGTAACGGCAACCATAACCAGCATGTAGATGCCCAGTACACCGTTCTGCAGCATCCGGGTCTGCCAACTTGCCACTACGGTAATCCATTCCATGAACTTGAAGTAGCCCGCCTCCGGGCCGACACGACCGCCTGCGTAGTTAATGGCGTATAGTGTTGGCTGAATGCGCGGCCAGGCCTTGAACAGCAACAGGCCAACGACCAGGCTGGCTGCAGAGAGCATCAGCGGTGCGTTAATGCCATGCCAGAGGGCCAGGTAGAAATCCACCGGGCTGCCATATACCGAGGCAACCGCAGCGGTCAGCAGGGCATTCTCCGGGATGAAGGGCAGCAGGCCGAAAACCAGTGCGATAATGGTCAGCACCGCTGGGCCGATGAGCATGCCAAACGGTGCCTCGTGAGGCGTTTTCGGCGTATCTCCCTTGGCGCCAAAGAAGGGTTTGATAGCAACCAGACCCGCTACGCCAACGATCAGCATGGCAGAGGCAACCGTCACGAAGAGCAGCACACCACTCCAGACCGGCGCGTCAATCAGCGCTTCGAGCATCAACTCTTTGGCAATAAAGCCGAACAGTGGAGGCAGGCCTGCGAGGGACAGGGCTGCGAAGGCGGCAATAGTCGCTGTCGCGGGCATGGATTTGCGCAAGCCACCCATCAGCGTGATGTCTTTGGTGCCGGTTTCATGATCCAGGGCACCGGCGAGCATGAACAGCGCGCCTTTATATAGGGAGTGGGCCACCAGGAAACAGATAAAGGCGGTCATGGCCAGTTCTGTGCCAACACCGATCAGCATGGTCAGGGTGCCAAGGGCCATCACGGTTGAATAGGCCAGAATCTTCTTGATGCCGGTACTGCCAAACGCGAGCCAGGCACCGGTAAACATGGTGGCAGCGCCGAAGCCCATCAGCATCAGGCTCCACAGCTCACCTTCACCCAGTGAGGGGTTCAGCCGGGCCATCAAATAAACGCCGGCCTTGACCATGGTGGCGGAGTGCAGGAAAGCGGAGACCGGAGTCGGCGCCGCCATGGCGTTTGGCAGCCAGAAATGGAAGGGCACCTGCGCCGACTTGGTAAAGGTGCCCGCGAGTATGCAAAGCACGGCACCCGTGTAGAAAACATGCTGATGCAGTGGCTCACTGGATGCCAGGATTTCCGCGAGGGAGTAGCTGCCAGTCATTATGGCCAGCATGATCAGCCCGGCCATCAGCGCCAGGCCGCCGGCCACTGTCACAAACAGACCCTGCAATGCACACTTTCGGGCATCCAGATCTTCGTGGTTGAAGCCAATCAGCATGTAAGACGTGATGCTGGTCAGCTCCCAGAACACAAACAAGGTAATCAGGTTGTCCGAGAGCACAAGCCCGAGCATCGATGCCATGAACGACAGCATGATCACATAGAAGCGGGCCAGATACTTGTGGCCGGCAAGGTAAGAACCGGCATAGATCAGAATAAACGTACCGATACCGCTGATCAGTAAGGCAAACGTCAGCGAGAGGCCATCAACAAGAAAGTTCAGGGAGATATCGAGGCCTGGCAGCCACTGATACTCCAGCAGCACCGGCCCATCCTGAACCTGAGAAAGAAAGGTGCTGAAGTAAACCGCAAGGCTTGCCGGCAAAAGTGCCAGCACCCACCCAATGTATTTGCCCGCAACCCGGTGTAGGAAAGGGGCGGCAATTGCCAGCAAAAAGCCGGATAACACAGCTAACAGCATGTGCGTCAAAGCTCCATTTGGGCACCGCGGCGATATGCCGACACCGGGGTGCAGGATATTCATTGATAGGGAATATCTATGGTTTAGCCCTTTATAGGTGCCAGAAAGACTATCTGACAGATTGATCAAAGGCAAGGTAAACCGTGCTCCGCAACCGGTGCCGTCTGACGGTAAATAAAGCAGAAGGTTCCCGCCGGGTAATACCTTGGTCGTAGAGGGTGTGCTAATCTCAGTCAGCGTTCATTCATCACACTCTGGCGACCTGTATCATGACTGCGAATTACCCTAACTTGCTGAAACCGCTCGACCTTGGCTTCACCGAGCTGAAGAATCGTGTGCTTATGGGTTCCATGCACACCGGGTTGGAAGACCGTTTCTGGAATATTCACAAGTTTGCCCGGTATTTTGCTGAACGCGCCGAGGGTGGCGTTGGCCTTATGGTAACGGGAGGCTTTTCGCCCAACCTGGTTGGCCAGCTGGCGCCGTTGGCATCAACGATGAATAACCGGGTAACAGCCTTGTTGCATCGCCATGTGACCGGTGCAGTGCACGAGGCGGGCGGGAAGATCTGCCTCCAGCTACTGCACGCTGGCCGGTATGGTTACCAGCCGCTGATTGTGTCTGCCTCGGCAACCAAGGCGCCGATCAGCCCGTTCAAGGCTCGGGCCCTGTCGACCAAGGGCGTTGAGCGGCAGATCAACGATTTCGTCAACGCCGCCAAGCTGGCCAAATTCGCCGGCTATGACGGCGTTGAAGTGATGGGCTCCGAAGGCTACTTCATCAACCAGTTCCTGTGCGAACGTACCAACAAGCGAACTGACAAGTGGGGCGGGCCCTACGAGAATCGCATGCGCCTGCCGGTGGAGATCGTGCGCCGCATGCGTGAGGCCGTAGGGCCGGAGTTCATCATCATCTACCGGTTGTCCATGCTGGACCTGGTGGAGGGCGGCCAGACCTGGGACCAGATCGTGACGCTGGGCAAAGCCATCGAACAGGCCGGTGCCACCATCATCAATACCGGCATTGGCTGGCACGAGGCCCGGGTTCCCACCATTGTCACTTCGGTGCCCCGCGGTGGCTTTGCCGATGTTACGGCCAAGTTCTACGGCGAGGTGGACATTCCGGTGTGCACCACCAACCGCATCAACACGCCGGAGAAAGGCGAAGAGATCCTTGCCGCCGGCAAGGCCGACATGGTGTCCATGGCTCGCCCGTTACTGGCCGACAGCGAGTTTGTCCGCAAGGCAGAGCAGGGGCGTAGCGATGAAATCAACACCTGTATCGCCTGCAACCAGGCCTGCCTGGACCATGTGTTCCAGGCCAAGCGCGCTTCATGCCTTGTTAATCCCCGGGCCTGTTACGAAACTGAACTGGTGCTTACCGTTGCCCCGGTGGTGAGGCGGGTGGCCGTGGTCGGTGCCGGGCCGGCGGGCCTGGCAGCGGCAACCACCGCCGCCAAACGCGGCCACAAGGTGACCCTGTTCGAAGCCGACAACAAAATTGGTGGCCAGTTTAATTACGCCAAGCGCATACCCGGCAAGGAAGAGTTTTACGAGACCCTGCGCTACTTCCAGCGCCAGATAGAGTTGCTGGAGATTGACCTTAAGCTTGAAACCCGTGTGGAGGCTTCAGACCTTGTTGAGCAGGGCTTTGACGATGTCGTCGTTGCCACCGGCGTAAAACCCCGGACACCAAAGATTGACGGCATCGACCATCCGAAAGTGCTGGGTTATCTCGACGTGCTTCGCCATAACAAACCGGTGGGCAAGACCGTTGCAGTGATCGGAGCTGGTGGCATCGGCTTTGATGTCAGCGAGTTCCTGACTCACGACTTTGGCAAACAGCCCGAGGGCGAGCAGGTGAGTGTGGCCGACTGGCAGGCCGAGTGGGGTGTGAACCCTGCGTTTGAGGGCCCCGGCGGCCTGGCGGAGCGGGAGGCAACCGCGTCTCCCCGCAAGATTTACCTGATGCAACGCAAAACAGGAAAAGTAGGCGCCGGCTTGGGTAAAACCTCAGGTTGGGTGCACCGCAGCAGCCTGAAGCACCGGGACGTGGAGATGCTCAGAGGATGCCGTTACGACCGCATTGATGACCAGGGGCTGCACATCACCCTGACAGACAAGGATGGCAAATCCGGAGAGAGCAAAGTGTTGCCGGTGGATAACGTGATCATCTGCGCGGGCCAGGAGTCCTATCGGGAGCTGTTTGATCAGCTTACGCAGGGGGGAGTCAAAGCGCACCTGATCGGCGGGGCTGATCTGGCGGAAGAACTGGATGCCAAGCGCGCCATCCGGCAGGGTACCGAAGTGGCTGCCTCTCTTTAGTCAGGCTGACAGGAAGCGTCAGCAGGTGACCATAAATGGCATTCGGTAGTCGTCTGGAGTAAAGAGGGCTACCGAATGGATTTCAGGGCGTTGGAGATGGCCTCTGCCTCGGCTTGCAGTACCTGGCAGCGAAGGCTGTTACCCTGCTGCAGGGCGTGCTCTACCTGCTTGCGCTTCATGTCGTAGAGACGGCTGAGAATATCGGCCTGGCTTTGCTTCAGTGACGTGTTCATGTGAACGACCTCCCCGCAGGGGTTGGCTATGTCAGAATTATTTACGTAAAACGGCAAAAAACCGCCTACTCACTTATTCTGATGCATAACCCGGGCCAGCCGAATACTACCAAAGACGCAATCCAACCCGGAATGCTCCGACTAACGGCTGAATTTTGCCCGATAGGCCCCCGGAGCAAGCCCTGTATGCTTGCGAAATAGCCGGCTGAACGAACTGACATCCTCATACCCCACGGCCCGGGTAATCGCCTCCAGTCCGAGACGTGAAGACTCCAACTGTCGACGAGCCTCCTCCACCCTGAGCAGTTGCAGATAGGTCGAGGGAGCATCCCCCGTCGCCTGCTGAAAGCGCCGTAACAGCGACCGCTCCGACATTCCCTCGGCATCGGCCAGAGCCGCCAAAGACACCGGCTCCCGAAAATGCGCCTCCAGCCAATCCTGTACCCGAAGCACTGCCAAATCAGAATGATACCGCTTGGCCTGCAACACACTGTAAGGCGCCTGGCTGGTACGCCCGGCATCAATCACAAACGCCTTCGCCAACTCCCGAGCTACCTGCGCTCCCGCCAGACGTTCCACCAGATACACCCCCAAATCCCACCAGGCCATACCGCCCCCGGCACAGGCGACAGGCCCGTCCACCGTCACCAGCTTCTCCGGGTGCAACTTCACCTCCGGAAACCGCCGCCGGAACTGATCCCCGAACCCCCAATGGGTCGTCGCCTCCCGACCATTCAGCAAGCCTGCGGCAGCCAACAAAAACGCCCCGGTACAATTACTCGCCACCCGAACCTGACCTTCTGGCACCGCCCGAAACTGCGTTAACCACTGAACCAGCGCCTGATTGCCCGCCAGAATTTCATCAATTGGTGCACCGATGGTCGGAATAATGAGCAAATCATCAACCCCAAAATCGTCCACCTCCTGCCAGGAGCCATCCGCCAGCAACGTCACTCCATTAATACACCGACAGGGCTCCCCGCTCTCCGTCAGCAACCGGGTGTTAAAGAGCGCGTGGGGTTGCTCTCCGTGAATCCGCGCCCAGGTAACCCCGGCAAGACGGAACAAATCGATGATCCCGGTGATGGCGCTTGCAAGCGCCCCGTTGAAGCCGATGATAGTGACGGTTTTCAATGGGACATTCCCTATTCGGTGAGTAGTGGAATCGTACAGACGGGCATGACGGCAGCCTCCCAGTCAGGCCACTGGCATGGGTACCCCCTTCCGGGAGTGTGCGCAGCAGGGAAGCTGCGCTCAAGCCCCCACGGACGGGTTCACGGCGTCTCCCGGAAGGGGGTACCCATGCCAGAGGCCGTCTCGCCATCTCCTGTCGGGCGTCAATCACCAGCAAAGGTTGGCGGTTTTAACCAAGAATAAGTCAGAAATGACAATTCCAACAACCGCAGAGACTGTGAGACGCTAGAGGCAATAAACAGGAGACCCAGAATGACCGACACCCTGATCGACCGCCGAGACCTGGCATTCCAGCTCTACGAAGTGATGAACACCGGAGCCCTCACCGAACGCGAGCGCTTCAGCGAACACAGCAAAGACACCTTCGATGCCGTCATCGAAACCGCCGACAAAATGGCGAAAGAAAAATTCGCCAATCACAACAGCGCCGCCGACAAAGACGAACCCAGATTCGTCAACGGCCAGGTGGAGATGCTGCCAGACGTCAAACAGGCCTTCGACGCCTACGCCGAAGCCGGCTTCCTCGCCGGCCGCTACGACTACGACCTTGGCGGCATGCAACTGCCGGAATCCGTCATGGCCGCCTGCAACGGCTTCTTCACTTCTGCCAACCCAGGTACCGCCGGCTACCCGTTCCTGACCACAGCCGCCGCCAACCTCATCCGCGTATTTGGCAACGACGAGCAGAAGGAAAAATTCCTGCCCAACATGCTCAGCGGCCGCTACAGCGGCACCATGGCCCTGACCGAGCCCCACGCCGGCTCCAGCCTGGCGGACATCCGCACCTCCGCCACACCCACCGACGATGGCCACTACCTGATTAAAGGCGCCAAGATCTACATCTCCGGCGGTGAACAGAGCATCACCGAAAACATCGTTCACATGGTGCTGGCGAAAATCAAAGGCGCCCCGGCCGGTGTGAAAGGCATCTCCCTGTTCATCGTCCCGAAATTCCGCGTCGACGAAAACGGCAACCCGGGCGAACGCAACGGTGTCAGCCTCGCCGGCCTGATTCACAAGCTGGGTTATCGCGGCACCACCAGCACCGCTCTCAGCTTCGGCGACGACGCCCCTTGCCACGGTTATCTGGTGGGCGAACCCCATCAGGGCCTGAAATACATGTTCCAGATGATGAACGAAGCCCGCATTGGCGTTGGCTTTGGCGCTGCCGTGATCGGCTACCGGGGTTACATGCACAGCCTGGAATACGCCAAAGATCGCCTACAGGGCCGCAAAGCCAGCGAAAAGAACCCCGAAAGCCCGCAGGTGCCCATCATCGACCACGCCGACGTACGCCGCATGCTGCTGGCCCAGAAAGCCTACAGCGAAGGCGGCCTGGCGCTGTGCCTGTATGGTGCTCGCCTGATGGACGACCAGCACACCCACCCGGATGAGCAGAAACGAATGGAAGCCGGCAAGCTGCTGGACCTGCTCACCCCGGTGATCAAAGCCTGGCCTTCTGAGTACGGCCCGAAGGCCAACGACCTGGCGATCCAGGTATACGGCGGCGCCGGCTACACCCGTGAATACCCGGTGGAACAATGCTGGCGCGACAACCGCCTGAACCCGATCCACGAAGGCACCAACGGCATCCAGGCCCTGGACCTGCTGGGCCGCAAGATCTGGCAAGACCAGAGTCACGGCCTGCAACTGCTGATGCAGGAAATGCAGACCGACCTGCAAGCGGCCACCACCGATCGTTGCCAGCAGTGGGCTTTGTCTTTGAGTGAGACGTTGCAGCAGGCGGTTAAAGTCACCCAGAGTCTGGGCAAATCCCTGATGGGTGGTGAGGTAGACAAAACCCTGGCCAACGCCAGCTGCTACCTGCACCTGTTCGGTCACATCATCGTCGCCTGGATGTGGTTGCGTCAGGCCAATGCGGCTGCCAACGCTCTGGCGTCTGCCAACAGCGACAGCGAACGCAACTTCTACCAGGGCAAACTCCAGGCCGCCCAGTACTTCTTCCACTGGGAATTGCCCACTGTGGCCCAGGACCTGGTGTTGCTGCGCAATCAGGATGATACGTGTCTGAATATGAAGGCCGACTGGTTCTAGTTCTGGAGTCTTGGTCCTGTTCGTAGCCTGCCTGTTTTGGTGGTAAGCACGTTCGGCCGGTGGGCCTTTCCGGGACACGCCCACGAGTACGTCCCTGTAGGCTCGTTTCGGGCCGTCCATGGCCCTCAACGGTCCCGGAAAGGCCCACCGGCCGAACGCGCCCGAGCACTGGTGCATTTCGCAGGCTCTGCAGACGTAGGAATTAAGTCATCAAAAACTGACCGAAAGCAGCACTTAATATTTAAGCATTACTGCCAAGTTTGAGGCACGAGCGACGGGTAGAGCTTTCCGGGACTGTCTGCAGCAGGGATGCTGCAGTCAAGCGTACAGGGACGTATTCACAGCGTGTCCCGGAAAGCTCTACCCGTTGATCGTGCGAGCACCCAAACAAACAGGCTAGGCGCCCAAAGCAGAGGAAAACGCCAATGTCACTCGTAAACATAGAAAAACAAGGCCACATCCTGAAAATAGGCCTGAACCGCCCGGAAAAAATGAACGCCATGAACCGGGCCATGTACCACGAAATCGCAGCAGCCTATCACCAGCTCCAGAATGACCCGGAACTCCGTGTTGCCGTCATGTACGCCAACGGCGACCACTTCACCAGCGGCCTGCAACTGGACGACTGGGCCGGCGTGTTCGCCAACGGCAAAGGCATCGAACCCGGTGAAGGCGAACTCGACCCGTTCCACATCACCGGAGAAGGGCTCACCAAACCCGTCGTCTTCGCCGCCCAAGGCATCTGCTTCACCTGCGGCGTCGAAATGATGCTCAACACCGACATCCGCGTCGCCGCCAAAGGCACTCGCTTCGCCCAGCTGGAAGTCAAACGCGGCATCTTCGCCTGCGGCGGCGCCACCATTCGCCTGCAGCGTGAAATTGGCTGGGGCAACGCCCAGCGTTACCTGCTCACCGGCGACGAATGGACCGCGGAACAAGCTTACCAGTGGGGCCTGATCCAGGAACTGGTCGAACCCGGTGAACAGTTCGATAAAGCCATGGAAATCGCCGAAAAGATCGCCAAGGCCGCACCTTTGGGCGTTCAGGGCAGCCTGAAATCGTCCAAGATTGCCGTGTCCGAAGGCCAGGAAGTGGCCAAGGAGCGCTTGTTCCCGGAGCTGCGCCCGGTCATGGCCAGTGAAGATGTCAAAGAAGGAATCCAGTCATTCCTGGAAAGAAGGGAAGCGGTGTTCAAAGGCAAGTAGCGGAATTGTCAGGTTATTCCAGATCACGTCCGTAGTGAACCGTCGGATCAGCGACTATCCCACGGAAGCGCAAGCGGCGGGTTGGGGCCACCCTTCCGGGAGTGTGCGCAGCAGGGATGCTGCGCTCAAGCCCCCATGGATGGGTTCACGGCGTCTCCCGGAAGGGTGGCCCCAACCCGCAGCCGGCACCCAACCAACAGGCTGGGACGGGCAATCAAACCACGAAATCAGGCAGCCTCAGACTCAGAAGCAGAGTCAGCCCGCCGAGCCGCAGCCTCCGCCGCCACTTCCGCAGCATAATCCGCATACTTGGCCATCAACTCCTCCTTACGATCCGGATCCCAGTTGATCTTCGTCAGATCCCCCTCGTAGTGGTCAATCACCCGCTTATCCATGGTCTCGTACCACCACTGGGGCAGGTAAGCCGGCAACAACATTGATGCATAGCCACCCGGCAACTGCGGCGCCTTCTCAAAATGCCTCAACGCCTGATAACTCCGGGTCGGGTGCGCGTGATGGTCTGAATGCCGCTGCAGCTGATACAGGAACAGGTTGGTCACCACATGGTTACTGTTCCAGCTATGTTCCGGCTGAGTCCGCTGGTACTTGCCGTTTTCGTCTTTCTGGCGCAGCAGGCCATAGTGTTCAATGTAATTCACACTCTCCAGCAGGCTCGCACCGTACACCGCCTGCGCCGCCAGGAAGGGCACCGCCCTCGGGCCACAGATCAGCGTAGTCGCACCAAAGAACCCGGCACTCATGGCCCAGCCCTGCAGCAACTCATTGTCCAGGCTCCAGAAGCTTTTGCCCTTCCGCTGAAGCCGCGCCTTCTCGATCTTGACGGCTGACTTCATGCCGCCAAACACCGTGCGCGGCAGGAATTTCCAGAAACTCTCGCCCATCCGGCTGCTGGCCGGGTCTTCCGGGGTGGCTACTCGCTTGTGGTGCCCGAAATTGTGCTCAACCACGAAATGGGTGTAGCCGGTGGGCGCCAGTGCCGCCATGGCCATCAGTTTATTCAGCTTGTTGGACTTGTGGCCCAGTTCGTGGGCGGTATTGATGCCTACACCGTTAATGGCACCCACGGTCAGGGTCAGGCCGATCTTGTCTTCAAGGGGCGTTTTCTTGCGGCTGGCAAGCCAGGCGCCCATAAAGGTCATGGCGTACTGGGTGGGTATAAACGCCTTCACAATGCGGTCGTAGTACTTGTCCTGCTCCAGGGACTTCACTGCTGATTCAGGCGGGTTGCTCTTGTCCTCACCAATGGCGCGATCCAGTGCGGGAATGATGCCATGCACCAGGGCCGGACCAGTCCAGGCCAGGGCCTTGAGTTTTTTCGGGGCCAGGGCATAGCCAGTTAACGCCGCCAGGCCGATGCCGGGAAGCGCGGGCCCGAGCAGCCACATGTATCGTTTCGGGTCCTTCCAGGTGGTTTCGACTGGTTGGGAATCCGGGGCACCTTTCACTTTGGCGTTCATGTCTGACTCTCCGTGGGTGTTCTTGGGTTATTGTTTTATCAATTTATGTCGGACAATCTTGCAATTCAACAGTCGTTTGTGGTCGATGGAGACCTTGGCCCCGAATGACAATGCTTGAGGGGTCAACACCGGGCGGAGCCTCGGATGGCTCAGGTGGTCTTTCATTGGAAGTGGCAAGACTTGCGCTTCTGGTCCAGACTTTCTCAAAACAAGAACAACAGGGAAGAAACTATGAGCGCCTCAAATCCCTCTCCTGCGATCATCTCCTGGAGCGTTCAGGAAAGGCTTCGCGAATACGTGCGGTCACGGCAACTGGCCGAGATCGTGTATCGGGACCCGGCAGGGCAGATATGCGTGGTGCATGAAGTTATCCGCGACCTCCTGAGCCGCGCCGGTCATGACTTTCTGGTATTGGGGAAAGGTAAAGTGGTCGGCGTGGAGCATGTCATCATGGTGGACGGCCAGCGGTTAACCAAAGAGTAATCGGCAGGTAATTGCTATCTAAAGGGCATCGGCCCTACTCTGTTGGTGTCGTAAACATGTATCAACAGAGGGATATGTTATGAACAAGCTCACACTGAGCGCACTGGCTTTGGTTGCAACTTTTGGTCTGGCAGCCTGCAGTTCTGAAAGCGACGAAGGTGCGGATTTTGAGCGAGCGGGCGAGAACGCCGGCGAGATGATGGATGATGCCACCGACGCTGCCGAGGAATCTTGGGAAAACGCCACGGGTCAGGATGAAAGTGCCTGGGGCGAGATGAAGGAAGGCGCCGAAGAAGCCGGTGAAGAAATGGGCGAAGCAGCCGATGAAGCCGGTGATGCCATGGAAGAGGGTTATGACGAGATGGTGCAGTAATCTCGAAGTTGCTGGGTCGGCAAGGCGCACTTATGTGCCTTGCCGCTTTACTGGATGTTGATTTGCGTGAACGTATTACCAGAGGAAAGTGATCAGTGCATACCTCACGCCCGATGTAACAGGCTTTACTCCATGTAGTAAGCTCCCGGAAAAGACAAGCGCACTGCCTGCCCCAGGACGGTAAAGATCCGTTGAGTGCTCTGGGAAATACAGCTCGCCACCTTCAAAGTCAGTGTTCAGGTTAATTGACAAAGCCAAGCGCCGATGCCTCACCTCCTCCGCGACGTTATCCCGATGCAAACCGAAACAGCCGTTGTCGGTCGATTTGTAGGCCACAACTTTGTAGCCCTCAAACCGAGTGGGCTTGAAGTGGAATGATCGTGTAATCGCTGGTATCAATCCTCGTGCTATTTCGGCAGTAAGCTGCTGTATCAGGCCCTGATCGATCAGCGGATGATCCCAGCGAGACTTGACACGGGGATCGACTTTTAGCTTCTGCTCGCTGCCGATACCTCGATTCATTCTGCTCTCGAAGTTATCCGATTGATGCATTTCAATCAGTGCCAGGGATAGGTCTGGCTCGATGATCGAGTCTGCGAATAGAACCGGTGCCGCTCCCGTGACGATGCGCCCCACCTCTCTTAATGGCGCAACCTGCATTGCCACCTCTTCCAGTAACTCAGGCGAGGGGGTATCGAAGATCTTTTCTATCCTCAATCTTGAAGTCAGTAACACAGCTTTCGTCGCCGTGGAGGCGTTTGCATCCAGCTTTTCACAAAGGCGTTCAGGTAAATTAATGACTGGGCCACCACTTGGACCTAAGCGGGACTTGCCGAACACTAAGATTGTGAGGTTGGCATTTTCCATCCTCTCCAGTGATTCAAACCTATGTGGAGAGGCACTGATGATGAGCAGGGCAGGCTTCCCGCAATATTGTTCGTAGAAAAGCCTGTTTGCTCCACCCACCGCCGGCAATACAAAATCTGGAAATGGCTCACCAGCGCGTAACTTCATTGAAACTCCCTGAGTCGCGATTTTGTTATCTACTCGCCTATTGTCCTGTTTATACGTGACAAAAGCTTTGCAGCCGCTGTCATAAATATGACCAGTACTTGCAATCACATCGTCAACCAAACGCAATGATTAATAGCGACCATCAGGTTTCCGAAACATAACTCGAAAAGAGAGAGAAACCATGGATAAGCGTAATCTCAACCCCGTTCATCAAGACCCAGGTTACGAGCCTGAGTGTAATAACTCCGGCAATCGCACCTTCGGCTCTATTCTTGAGGCCCGTCTCGCCCGTCGTGGCGTTTTGAAAGGCGGTCTTGCAGCTGCCGTTGCAGGCGTTTTTGGCGGGGCAGCTCTGACTGGATGCGGAGGTTCAAGCTCCTCTGGCGGTACGGGCGGTTCGACAACGGCGCCTGACCTTGTAGGCTTTAAGGCTGTTCCCGTGAGTGAGGCAGACTCCATTGTCGTGCCTGAAGGATATTCTGCTCGTGTGATTGGCGCCTGGGGCGACCCGATCTTGTCTAACGAGGGCGTTTTCCCTGAGTTTTCACTGGATAATTCCGGTGCCGATCAGGCGGCCCAGATCGGCTCCCACCACGACGGCATGCATTACTTCCCGATTGAGGGGAGCTCGGAAGATGGTTTGCTTGTCCTGAACCACGAATACATCGAACCCCGCTTCATGCATCAAGCTGCTCAAGGTCAGAACTTCGGCAGCGGCTCTTTCCCGATGATTGATGAGTCAACCCGGGATACCGATCAGGTGCTTCGTGAAATGAATGCGCACGGTGTATCCGTGTACCGGGTGCAGCGTGATGCCAGCGGTGTGTGGGCGCCTGTGCAAGGAGATTCGTTCAATCGTCGGATCACCGCCCTGACCGCGATGGAAATTTCCGGGCCCGTCCGGGGTTCTGATTTTGTCAAAACCCAGTTCAGCCCGGCCGGTACCGAAACCCGTGGAACCCTGAACAACTGTGCCCATGGCGTAACACCCTGGAACACTTACATGATGTCTGAGGAGAATTGGGCGGGTTACTTCCTCAATACCGCTGAACAGCCGGATTCCCAGAGTCGCTACGGTGTTCGTTCCTCAGGTTCGTCCCGCTATGCGTGGGAACTGGCTCAGAGCGGCGAAGAGCAGTACACCCGATTTAACGCCACTCCATCCGGCGCGTCCGCAACGGATGACTTCCGTAATGAACCCCATTGCTTTGGCTGGATGGTGGAGTTCGATCCGTTCGATTCGGCCTCCAAACCGGTCAAACGCACGGCGTTGGGTCGCTTTGCCCACGAAGGGGTCGTCTTTGCTCCTGCAATCGAGGGTCAGCCGGTTGTCTGTTACTCCGGTGATGACGCGCGCTTTGAGTACATCTACAAGTTCGTTAGCGCCCAGCCCTATCATGCCGCTACGGCCGGTGGACACCTTTTGGATTCTGGTACCTTATACGTCGCCAAGTTTAACGAAGACGGCACCGGCGAGTGGATTCCCCTGGTCTTTGGCTTGGGTGAGTTGACTGCTGAGAATGGCTTCAGCAGCCAGGCGGATGTGTTGGTACGCACACGCTCTGCTGCCGATGCGGTCGGTGCTACAAAAATGGACCGTCCTGAGTGGGGGGCAGTAGATCCAAACACCCGCGAGGTGTACTTCACACTGACCAAC
The DNA here is from genome assembly GCF_003007715.1 of Marinobacter shengliensis. Taxonomy (GTDB): domain Bacteria; phylum Pseudomonadota; class Gammaproteobacteria; order Pseudomonadales; family Oleiphilaceae; genus Marinobacter; species Marinobacter shengliensis. Next base: position 426,253 of record NZ_PXNO01000023.1, read on the forward strand.
AACTCCCGCCGGGAAGAGAGTGATGAAGCTAACCCGCGTGCTGCCAATCCCTGGGGACATATCATTCGCTGGCAGGAAGGAAATGACTCTGGCACTGCCATGGTATTCAACTGGGATATCTTCCTGCTGGCTGGTCCTGAGGACGATTCGGAGTTTCAGAATGCCGGTCTGGATGATGATCAGAAATTTGTTAACCCCGATGGCCTTTGGTTCGACGCAGATTCCCGTCTGTGGATCCAGACCGACATCAGTGAGAGCGTCCAGAACAGTGGCGATTTTGCCCAGTTCGGTAATAACCAGATGCTGGCTGCAGACCCGGTCAATGGCGTTTTGCGCCGATTCCTGACAGGCCCTATTGGCCAGGAAATCACCGGCGTTGTCACCACCCCGGACCAGCGCACAATGTTTATCAACGTGCAGCACCCTGGCGCAACAACAAGCCGTGATGATTTTGAGAACGGCAACCTGATCAGCCACTGGCCAGACGGCGGAAACAGTATTCCGCGTTCTGCCACGGTGGTGATCACAAAGGATGACGGTGGCAAGATCGGCAGCTAACGCTCCGTCACGTTCCGCCCTGAAACCCGCGCCCTTGTGGCGCGGTTTTTTTGTTACAGATTTCTATGAAAGTGCCGATAAATTGATCAGGGAGCCAATAGTGGCATCCAGAATCCACTAAAGTAGCAGTTATTAACCTGAATCATTTCTTTACTCTCAACGCTGGCCTTAAATAACAAAATGTTTGCGTACGCAATGATAAAGAAGAGGGCACCATGGGCTTACTCGATCGCGCTGCAATTATTTGGGGGGTGGGCATTGCTGTTGCGCTCGGCATTGTCTGTCTGTGGGTGGCACCGTTGTTAGGACTGGATGCGGCCTCGATGTTGATCGGGCTGGTGCTTGGTCTGGCGGTGGCCGCCGGTTATCTGATTGTGCGGGTACTGGAGCCGATCGAGAAAGGCATTGCCGGCCTGAACGATGGCTCGCTTGCGGAAGATCACCCCCTGAGAGCCCAATGCCAGCAGTTGCTGGAGGACGCCCGTGCCGGCAAGGCGCTGGTGGAAACCTTGTCTGACAGTGCCGACAAGAACGCCATTTCCGCTGCCGAAGTGTCCTACGCGGCGGATCAGGTGAAAAAACGCCTCGACCGGCAGGTGGAAGAAACCGCCCAGATGGCCGATTACGCTGGCAAGATAACCGAGTCTGTTCGTGAGTCGTCCGAACAGGCCACCAACGCCGCCACCATGGCGTTGCAGAACCGGGAAGTCAGCGTTGAGGGGCGCCAGGCGTTGGTTTCCGCTATTGAAAGTGTCCGGATTGTGCATCAGCAGTCGGGCGAGAATCTCAGCCTGATTCAGGCTCTGAACGAAAAGTCCACCAAGATCCAGGGCGTTACCTCTACCATCCAGGGCATTGCTGAGCAGACCAACCTGCTGGCCCTGAACGCCGCTATCGAAGCAGCGCGGGCCGGTGATCAGGGCCGGGGCTTTGCCGTGGTGGCGGATGAGGTTCGACAGCTGGCGGGGCGCACTGCACAAGCGACCAGCGAAGTGGCGGAAACCCTGGAAGAAATCCAGGGCGATACTTCCCTGATCGTTGCCCGCATTGAGGACCTGGCCCGCTCCGTGGAGCAGGGGCTGACATCCGTTGAAAGCGTTGGCGCGCAGCTGGATCTGATTCGCGACCAATCCGACCGGGTGCAGCAGCAGGTTGCCCGTATTGCAGAGATTGACCAGGCCAATGAGCAGAGTCTGGAACAGGTGTTCTCTGTCATTGAATCGGTGCGAGATCATATTGCTGAAAGTGACAGCAGTGTGGCTTCTCTGGCGGGCCAGGCGGCCACCCTGATGGAACTGGCGGAAAACGCCAATGCCGCGTTCGCGTTGAACAGTAGTCAAAGTTACCACCGATCGTTCTTTGATCAGGCGCGTGCGGGAGCCGCCCAGATCGGTGAGCTTTTTGAGCAGGCCATTCAGCAGGGCAAACTGAGCGAATCGGCCCTATTCGAGAAGAAGCGAGAGCCGATCCCGAACACCAACCCCCAGCAATACAGCAGCGCCTTCGACCGTTTCACTGACCAGGTGCTGCCAGCGGTGCAGGAGAGCATCAAGAATTCCCACGATGCCATCGTCTTCTCCATTGCCTGCGCCCCGGATGGCTACGTGCCAACCCACAATCGGGATTTTGCCCACCCGCCCACCGGTAACCCCGAAGTGGATCTGGTGAAAAGCCGGAGCAAGCGACTGTTCAATGATCGCACCGGTATTCGTTGCGGCAGTCACACTCAGGACATGCTGTTGCAAACCTACCGGCGCGATACCGGTGAGATCATGCATGACCTGTCGGTGCCCATCTATGTCAACGGCAAGCACTGGGGTGGTTTCCGGATAGGTTACCGGCCTTCCGGGCACTGAGGTTCGCTGCTATGCTGCGGGTTTGGTTGAAAGGAGTTGCCCGTGGCTGAGCCTGAGTTTATTCCCGCTGAATCGGATCAGAACAAACCGCAGGGGGCGGATTCCGCCCGCAACCTGGCGATCATTGTCTATATTCTGCAGGGACTGGCATTCTTTCTTGGCGGGATCACTGCGCTGGTCGGGGTGATCATCAACTACGTCAAGATGGATGAGGTGCGTGGCACCTGGATTGAGCCCCATTTCCGCTGGCAGATCCGCACGTTCTGGATTGGCCTGCTGTGGCTGGTCATCGGCACCCTTACCCTGATGGTGATTATTGGCTGGTTTATCCTTCTGGGGATGGCCATCTGGGTGATTTATCGCATTGTTAAAGGCGCCCTGGCGCTGAACGACGGCAAGGCACCTGAGTAACGGGACGCTCAGTCTTCGGTGACCTCTTTCAGGCGCAGGGCGCTGACCATTCCGGTAAAGCCCATCAGCCCCAGCACGATAATCACCGCGATGTCTGAAATCAGCGACAGCGCGGCGGTCAGCCCCCCGGTTACCAGCAGCAGAACCCCGATCACCGTATTGCTGACGGCGGTATAATCTGTGCGTTTGTTGCCTCCGGCCATATCCACCAGGTAGGTTTTACGCCCCAGGCGCACGCCGGCATGGGCGATACTCAGAACAAAGAACGCGGCGGGGTAGAACCAGGCACCACCTACACCCGGTCCGAAGATCAAGGCACTGAAGCCCACCAACAGGCAGACGGCGCTGGCCATGGCTGCGCCCCGTATGATGACCCGCCGGCTTGAGGTATCTGCCGCCCAGCCCCAGAAACTGGCACTGACCGAGCTGGCCAGGCTACTGGCCAACAGAAACACCCCAAGCATCCAGCCGACATCCGATTGCTTCTGCGCCAGCACTACGAAATAGGGCGACGCCAAGGCCGAGCATAGCAGCAGGGCACGGGTTACCACGAAGTGGCGAAAGGGCGCATCGTCTCTCAGCAGCGACAAACTCTGAATGGCTTCGGTCATGGCATTGTTGCCGCCGCCGGTTTCACCGGGGAATTCTTCGACACTGGCGAACAGAACACCGGCGATGATCCACAGCGCGGCTGCGAGCAGCAGAAGCAGGCTGTAGAACCCGAGGGTTGGATCGCCACGATCCCAGAACAGCAGAGCGGTCATGGCGACCGTCAGGGAGCCGCCAATGGTGGTGGCCAGGCCAGACAACCGGCCCCGACGGGTTTTCGGGATGCACTTGCCCTGAACGTCTTTCATCGCCACTGAGCAAAAGCCCCGGGCCAGGGAGAACACCACCAACCCTGCAATGATGCCCATGCCGGCGGCATAACCTTCCAGAAACCAGACGCTGGCGGCCATACCAACCACGCTGACCGATTGCCCGAAGCTGCCCAGTGTCCAGAACCACTTGCGCACCGCCTTGCGCCGAACCCATGCGGCAATCACCATTTGTGGCACCATGGAACCGGATTCCCGTATCGGCACCAGCCAGGCCACCAGGGCAGGGGCACCGACGGCGCTCATCATCCACGCCAGAACGGTTTTCGGGCTGATCAGAAGGTCGCCGAGCTTGGTCAGAACATTGGCTGCAAGAATCAGAAAGAAATTTCTGGGCACCTCCCGGCAAGCTTCTTCGGGAATGTCTTTGCAGACCCTGGCGTCCTCTTCGTTGGCGATGAGGGCATACAGCTGGTCAACGGGGGCGTTACTCTGGCCAGGCAAGGTTGTTCTCCTTATTTCACAAGAGCGCAAGCATAGCAGGTTGCCGGGTGCCTGATCACCGGCTTGGAGGGTGCAAGTGCCACGCTGCGGGCTTCCAGCAGGGTTGCCTGGGCCCGGCAGGTGATGCTTAATGGGCGCCTGAGATCAGGAGCCCGATATGCTGAGTTACCTTCACGCCTTTCACGCTGGCAACTTTGCCGATGTGCAAAAACACGCTGCCCTCACGCTGGCGCTGGCCATGATGCAGGCGAAAAAGACCCCGATTGCCTGTTTTGATACCCACGCCGGCAGTGCGATGTACGATCTGGCCAGCGACCGGGCCAGGAAAACGGCGGAGGCCGACAGCGGAATCCAGCGATTGTGGGCCATGCGCCAGAGGCTGGCGTCAATGGACTGGCGCCCGATGCTGGAGGTGTTGGCACGTCATAATGGTGCTGGTGAAACCCTGGCCCATTATCCCGGTTCTCCCGCCTGGTTTGCGGAATTTGCCCGCCCTGGTGATTCCGTGACGGCCTTTGAACTGCACCCGTCCGAGGGGCGAGCCCTGGAAATCTGGGCCCGTGATGCCGGTGTCCGGGTGCTGCAGCAGGATGGACTGGCAGGACTGGTCCGACAGTTGCCGCCGCCCCAGCCAAGACTGCTGACCCTGATCGATCCCTCCTATGAGATCAAAGACGATTACCAGCAGGTTTCGGATACTTTGCACAAGGCATGGAAAAAATGCCGTCACGGGGTCTATCTTATCTGGTATCCCATCCTGACCAGCGGATTGGAGCAGCGCCTGATCAGCGAGCTGGAAAAAGGCGACGTGCGCAAGATCCTGCGCCATGAGGTGCGGCTGGATCAACCGCCGGAGCGCGGCATGGTCGGTTCAGGTTTGTTGGTGGTGAATCCGCCCTGGGGCTTTGAACAACGCTTCATGGCTATGATGGATGATGTGCAGGGCGACGCAGGGCTTGGCTTATCTCAGTCCCTGAGCTGGCTGGTTCCGGAATAATCTGGCGGGAGTATCGCATTGGCGAATGACGTTGTAGAAGACCACCCGTATCTGCCTGGCGGACTGATTGCGCTGGACCAATGGAAAACCCCTGAGACTTCGGTTCAGAAAACCATCCGCGGCGCCTTTCGGGACATTCTTGACCAGTTGAGAGCCGGTATCAGTCCGGAGGAGCAGGCATTCCAGAGCCTGGATGATCTGCCGATGCTGTCTGGGGATCGGCTGAAGGAATTTGCACCGGAACCGGATGCCGCATTGCTGGCGCAGGTATTGGTGGACCAGTTCGATCTGCTACACCGTGACGGAGCCTGCCATCGTGAGGTGAACTTTGTGGTGGCGCCTCCGTTTTCCGGGGTGAAGGAAGCCCTGCGCTGCCTGTCCCGGAGAGTGCTGACACCTCCGGATAACCTGTTGATGACAGAGCAGGACGCTGGCGCCTGGTGGGATGAACAACTGTCCGGCGGCGACTGGGTGATTCCGGAACTTGCGGATTTCTGGCTCAGGCATCCGGGCGGGCTGAATCTGCTTCGGGAACTCTTCGCTCGCATCGCGCTGGACCATGCCGGTAATGGCATGGTTGGCTGTTCCAGCTGGTGCTGGCAGTTCTGGCGCCAGTATTCACCGGAGCTCAGCCTGGCACCTTACACCCTGGCGCCGCTGACTGGTGAGCAATTGACCCGGTGGCTGGATTACCTGGCGTCCGGCCAGGGAGAGCAGCAGGTTACTGCCAGAATGACCCGCGATGGGTTGTATGTTCTGCCGGCACCCGGGCAGGACTCTGCCCTGAAATACAGCAGCTTTAACCAAGACCTGGCAACCCTTGCTCGGGGCAACCGGGGCGTTGCGCTCGCCATCTGGCAACGTACCTTGCGGGCCCGGCCTGAGAAAGACGATGAAGACTCGGGCAAGGAAGTTGTCCGGCTGGCCGGGCGTCGGTGCTGGGTTGCTCCGCTGGATCAGATCAGCCTGCCCTCGGTGCCTGCGAGTGCCGGGCGACAGCCGAGCCACATTCTGCATGCCTTGTTGTTGCACGACGGCCTTGATACCGAGCAGGTGGCATTGGTGACCGGGCTACAGAAACAGGATATTGCCTTGACTCTGGACCGGCTAATCCGGTCCGAGCTGGTTGGCCGAGCACCTGAATCGGATGTGTATCGGGTCACCCCACTGGGGTACTCCGCCGTTCGCAAGAACCTTCAGGCCCGGGGCTATCCCGTGGATGGTTTCTAGGAGATCTGGATGGGCGATTTCGGTTTCAAGGAGACATTTGCTTCGATCACTACTGACGCGTTGCTGAATGCATTGATGGTGGTGATACTGGCATCTTTAGTGATCATGCTGGTGCAGAAGCTGCTTCCGGCTCTCGCCGGCAAGCTCGGGGGCAAACTCAGGCTTTACCTGCTGGCGTCAGTACCGCTTCTGCGGTTACTGATTATTGTGCTGACCATTGTGACGGTGGTGCCCATCCTGGTGGAGCCGTCTTTTGAGAACATGGTGGCAATTTTCGGGGCCCTGGGCCTGGCGCTGGGGTTTGCCTTCAAGGATTACGCCAACAGTCTGATCGCGGGCATTGTGACCCTCTATGAGATGCCTTATCGCCCGGGGGACTGGATTGAGGTGAACGGTCGGTACGGTGAGGTGAGGTCGATCGGTACTCGGGCAGCGGAGATTGTCACCCTGGATGACACCGTGATCGTGATTCCCCACAGCCTGTTGTGGAATACCCTACTGGCGAACGGCAATGACGGCACCGACAACCTGATGTGTGTGGCCGAGCTGCACCTGGACCCAAACCACAACGTGGCGCGGATGCAGCAGCTGTTTCGGGACGTGGTGTTTACCTGCCCGTTGACCAAAACCTATCAGCCGGTGATTGTGACCGTTTCCGCCACTGACGACGCCATGCGCTATCGCCTCAAGGCCTACCCATTGGAGCCCAGGGAGCAGAGCCGGTTTATCTCGGACCTGACCGCAAGGGCGGCCGATGTCTGTGCCCGGGAAGGCGTTCGGATGGTATCAAAGCGGGTGACAGACGCAGCCTAGGGCTGCGTCCATTCGTCCACAAATTCCAGCAGGGCCCGGCCGGTTTCACCGGTCTGTTCAAGGTATTTGTCCCGTACCGGCAGGCTGGCTTGCCGGAATCGTTCCCGCTCCTCCTGGTTAAGCCGGATTACCTGAATTCCGCCGGTTTCCACCATGCGCTCCAGTCGCTGCTGATTAAGGGCTTCCTGGCTGTCCCAGGCGAACTCCGCCAGATCCCGCACCGCCTCGTTCAGCCAGGTGCGTTCCTGTTCGGGCAGGTTGTTGTACCACTGCTGATTAGACACGATCGAGGCGACAAAATAGGATGCCTTTGCCATGGTGAGGGTGGTCTGCACCTCGTGGAAGTCCATTTCCTCAATGGCAAACACCGGGTTGGTCTGGCCGTCGATCTTGCGTAGCTGAAGGTCACTGTAGACTTGGGAATAGGGCGTCTGAACCGGCTCCGCCCCGTACGCACGGTAAGCCTCGGCAGCCATGTTTGACGTCATCGTACGGATGCGCAGGCCCTGGAAGTCGTCTGGCGAGCGCAGGGGCTGATTGGCGGTCCAGGTCATCCAGCCTTCCGAAATAAAGCCCAGTAATTGCAGGCCGGTTTGCTGGTAGGGCTGCTGGAACTGTGAGATCAACTCCGGATCTTCCAGCAACTGCCGTGCGGCTTCCGGTTGCTCGGGCATAAGAAAGTGCAGGTTGAAAATGCCAGATTCCGGAACCGTGTCGGCCAGGTGGCCGGGTGAGGCAAAGGCCAGGTTCACCGAGCCATTGCGGGCCAGCTCGGTGAGCTGGGTGGATGTTCCCAGAGAACCATAGGGAAAAACATCCACTTCAATGCGGCCGTCGGAAAGTTCCTCAATGTGAGCCCGGAACGTCTCCGCGTACTGATGCTGCACGCTCCCCTCGATTTCCTCCAGGGCAAAACGCCAGGTAATCGGATATTTCTCCGAGATGGTTTGCTGGCTGCTTTGGTCGCCGGGTGACGGGTCGTCGGAACATCCGGAAAGCATCGCGGTGCAGGCGGCCAGTGCCAGCCAGTGGCGGACGTGGTTTTTGATCATAGCGGGCGGACTCCGGTCCGAAAAGATGAAAAGCTGTCGGTTTCTCCTGACGGAAAAGGTACCACAAGATAGCTCAGGAGGCAGATCCGGAGGGGGGCAATATCACCGGGCAGGAAATAAAAAGCCCCGCCTGGGGCGGGGCTGAAGGACGAACCGGTTTGCAGGGTTCGTTTACATCATTGAGTCAACGCGGTTACGTACTTCCGGGTTGCTGCTGTAAGCCGTTGCGATGGCGTTATAGGTCGGAATATCCATGCCGACTTCCTCGATCACGCCCACCATCTTGTCGTTGGCTTCCATTTGCAGTTCCTGGGCCTCTTGCTGGGAATCGGCCGCTTCAATCTTGGCAATGTAGTCCTCACGAACTTCCATTACGCCGGATTGCGCTTCCACGAACTGCTGCAGCTCGGAATCGCTGTAGTTGGCATCCTGAGCATTCTGGGCCGCTGGGTCTGCGTATTCAGCGCCTTGCTGAGCATCTTGCTGGGCAATGGCAGGTGCAGCCGCGAGCATGGCCAGGGAAGCGGTAATGGAAATCAGCAGTTTATTCATAAACAAGCTCCTTGAGGTTTGGCAGAAATTTGAGAAGTTCTGCCGGTTTGTGAAACACACAATAGACTTAACAAGTGCTGTGCCAACTTTCGAAAATAAATATAAAGTCAATAAAAACAGCATCTTGAGTTGATTTCAGCATTACGTTCGGGTAATCCTGGTTGTGGCGAAATGCCACATGTGGCACAAATGCTGTGACACTTCTACATAGGAATCGCTCATGGCTTCCCTTGGCCGCCGAATTGGTGACCTGTTTCGTTCGCTGCAGTTGACGCTGGTTCTGAGCATCGTGGTTCCGCTGCTGATGTTCAGTGGTATTGCGATATATATCGGCCTGGGCGCGGTCGAAAAAGCATTGAATGAGCGCCTTCGCGAAGACCTTGAGCTGGTTGCCAGGGCGGTCAGCGGCCCCCTGTCCAATGCCCTTGTGGAGAAAGACGAACTGGTGCTTGGGGAATCCCTCAAATCCATCTTCCAGATTGGCCGCATTTCCGGGGCGTCCGTGTTTGATGAAGAAGGTAACCGGGTGGCGAGCCTTGGGGTGGCGGATTCTGACGTCACCAACAGCGTGAGTGCCGAGCGGGTCATCGCCAGTGGCGAGCTGGGTGGTGCTTTCCGGCGGGTTGATGGCGAATCGGTGTTTTCGCAGTTCACGCCACTGGTCGGCGAAGACGGCCGCATTCAGGGGCTGCTACAGGTGACCAGGCAGCGCAGTGACTTCCACGACCTGGTGGCCTCCAGCCGCTGGTGGGCGGTGGGGATCTGGTCTGTGCTGGCTATGACCATCATCCTGGTGGTGGTGCTGGGGCATTACCGTACTGTGGGGCGCCACGTGAATGGATTGATGGAGAACATGGATAAACTGGCGCCTGGCCGTTGGCTTCTGGCGACCCCTGCGGCCGGCCCTCGGGAGTTGCGACAGATTCATCGGGGTATTCGGGATATGGGCCGGCGCATGGGCGATGCCGAGGCCGAGATCGAAGACCGGATTGCCCGGGAAAGAGCGCTGGCCGAACAACTGGAGTACCAGGAGAAGGTGGCCATGATCGGCCGCGTCGCCGGCGGGGTTGCCCATGAGTTGGGGGCGCCGCTGAATGTGATTCAGGGCCGTGCCCGGATACTCGCCAGGGCGGGGCTGCCGGACGATCAACAGCGGCACCTTAAGGATATTGAGCACCAGGTGCAGCGGATGACCACCATCATTCAGCAATTACTGGACTGTTTCCGGCACGTGCCAGACTCCAGGCGACCACTGGACCTGTCTGATGTTCTGCGAGACGTTCTGGCCCGCGCATCCGAAGACGAACGGTGCAGTCGTTGTCAGCTTGAGACCCAAGGCATTGATCAGTCCATGCCCACCCGGGCTGAGCCGCTACGGGTTGGCCTCGCCTGCCTGAATGTTATCCGTAATGGCTGCCAGTCTGCCCGCAGCCGGCTAAGGGTAACGGCCCATCAGTCCGATGATTGCTGGGAAATCCGGATAGAGGATGACGGGCCGGGTATTGCGCCTGAGGATAGGGACAAGATCTTCGAGCCCTTCTACAGTACCCGCCCTGCTGGCGAGGGCACCGGCCTGGGGCTGGCCGTTGTGAACAGCGTCATAAAGGAACATGGAGGTCGTGTGGGTGCGGAGGAGAGTAGCCTGGGCGGGTGTCGAATGAGTCTGTATTTTCCCAGGGAGACCGGCGTATGAGTGATTCGGTAGCAACCATATTACTGGTTGAGGATGACCAGAGCCTGGGCCAGTTGCTGGCCGAAGAGCTGGAGATGGACGGTTACACCATGCTCCGGGCCGGGACCGTTGATGAGGCCCGGCAGCAGCTGCGGGAACAACGGCCAAGCCTGATCGTCTCGGACCTGCGACTGCCGGATGGCGACGGCCTGCAGGTGCTGTCGTTTCAGCAGGCAGAGCATCCGGGCATTCCCTTTATCGTGATTACCGCCTTTGGCACGGTCGATCAGGCGGTGGATGCACTGAAAGCCGGTGCCGATGATTTTCTGACCAAGCCACTTTCGACGGACCACCTGAGGCTCAAGATAAAGCGGCTGTTGGCCCAGGCGGACATCAACCGGCAGTTGGCGGAGATTCAGGCCAGTCAGAATGGTGGAAATAACCTGGGCCTGGTGGGCGACAGTCCGGCCATGGCGCGCTTGCGCACCGAAATCCGGCAGGTGGCCCGTAGCCAGGCAGCGGTTCTGATCAACGGTGAAAGCGGGACCGGCAAGGAGCTGGTGGCCCGGGCAGTGCACCAGCAGAGTGATCGGGCCGGGCAGGCCTTTCTGGCCGTTAACTGTGCGGGCATTCCGCCGGACCTGATGGAAAGTGAATTCTTTGGCCATGAAGCCGGCGCCTTTACCGGCGCCAGACAGGGGCGCAAGGGGCTGTTTGCGGAAGCCAGTGGTGGCACCTTGTTGCTGGACGAGATTGGTGAGATGCCCCTGGCTCTGCAGGCCAAGCTGCTACGGGTGCTTCAGGAAGGCTCCATCAAGCCGGTCGGCTCTGATCATGAGGAAACCGTGGATGTGCGGATTCTCGCCGCCACCCACGTTGATCTTATGAAGGCGGTGGAGCAGGGGGAGTTCCGGGAGGATCTGTACTATCGCCTGGAAACCCTGTCTCTCGGTATTCCGCCACTTCGGGAACGGGGTGAGGATGTTGAATTGCTGGCCATGCATTTCCTCAAGGAAGCCTGCCGCCGCCACAACCGGGGGTTTATCAAACTCAGTGATGTGTCCCTTCGAGTGCTTCGGGACTATCCGTTCCCTGGTAACGTTCGGGAGTTGTCCAGTGCCGTTGAGCGGGCGGTTACCTTCTGCGAGGGCGATACCATTCAACCGGAGCATTTGCCGGAGCGCATCCGAAAGCGTCAGGGGGCCTCTCCCCAGCCTTTGGCGGCACCGGGTTCGGTCAATCTGTCAGAGTGGCCAACGCTGGAGGCCTTACAGCAGGACTATGTGCGCCGGGTGATGGCGGCGGTGGATGGCAATAAACGCCGGGCGGCACAGATTCTCGGTATCAACCGCCGCACACTCTACCGTTGGCTGGAGACGGAAACAGGGTCGGCCAATGACTAATCAGAAACAGGCCATGCTCTATGGTCTGGCGACAGTGCTGCTTTGGTCAACTGTGGCAACCGCCTTCAAACTGGCTCTGGCCGAGCTGGCTCCGGTGCAGATGTTGCTGGTGGCTTGCGCCGCTTCAGTATTGGTCATGGGTGGAATCCTGATGGCCCAGGGCCGTTGGCGTCTGGTGTTTGGGCTATCCCGCCGGCAGTACCTTCAGTCCATCGGGATGGGGTTGATCAATCCGTGCCTGTACTATTTCCTCCTGTTCGGCGCCTTTGACCGCCTGCCCGCCCAGGAGGCGCAGCCGCTCAACTACACCTGGGCGCTGGTGCTTGCTTATCTTTCGGTGCCCTTTCTGGGCCAAAAACTGCGCCGCATCGACATCCTTGCTGGTCTGGTTTGTTATGCCGGCGTGGTGGTCATTGCTACCCGGGGCGCGGTCACCAGCCTCAGCTTTTCAGACCCGCTGGGCGTCGCCTTCGCGTTGGGTAGCACCCTGGTGTGGGCCAGCTACTGGATTATTGCCACTCGCGACACCCGTGATCCGGTGGTTGGCCTGTTCCTGAATTTCCTGTTCGGCTTGCCGTTCATAACCCTGGCGTGCTGGTACACGGTGGGGCTCGACTTGCCACTGGGCGGGTCCCTGACAGCGGCGGTCTATGTTGGTGTATTCGAGATGGGAATTGCCTTTGTGCTCTGGTCCCAGGCTATGAAAAAGGCTGAGAACACGGCGAAGGTCAGCAACCTGATCTTCATCTCACCGTTTCTGTCATTGGTATTTATCTACTTCATCCTCGGCGAAACCATCATGCCGTCTACCTACGTCGGGCTGACGCTGATCATGGCCGGGTTGTGGTTGCAGCAGCAGAAGGTTCGGGTTAGGCAGCGGGGGCTTGACCATGGATGAGGGCTGGTACCTCTATCTGGTTCGCACCAGAACCGGCAGCCTGTATACCGGCATTACCACAGACGTGGAACGCCGCCTCTCAGAGCATCAGGCCGGGGCCCCCAAAGGGGCCCGCAGCCTGCGGGGCAAAGGGCCTTTGACTCTGGCATTCCAGGCATCGGTCGGCAACCGTAGCCGGGCCTCGCAACTGGAATGGCAGGTCAAACGCTGGTCCAAAGCCCGTAAGGAAGCGCTTATCAGAGGTGCTCTCAGCTTGCCAGATGGGTCCTGACATGGTCGGCGGCAACCTGCACGGCCTCAGTGGCGCGGTCCAGTTGGCCGCAATGGACCTGAAACACGTGCCACAGGTTATTGTAGATCTCCAGCCGGGTTGCTACGCCATCTCGCTTGGCGATATCTGCCAGCCGGGTAGCATCGTTCAGCAGGATTTCCTCGCTGCCAACCTGGATCAGTAACGGCGGCAAGTTATCCAACTGGCCATACACCGGCGATACCAGTGGCGTGGTCAGCGGTGTGTCGCCGGCGTACATTCGGGCGGCGTTGGCGGTCCAGCTTTCCTGTAACACCGGCTCGCGTTCCGGCTGATAGAGCGCGCCCTGGCTGAGATCAACCCAAGGCGAGAAACAGGTGATTGAGGAGGGCAGCGGGTGTTTGTGGTCACGCAATTTCATCGCCAGAGCGATGGATAACCCGCCGCCGGCCGAATCACCGGCCAAGGCAAGGCTATTGGCCGACAGCCCCTGGCTGATCAGCGCCAGGTAAACGGATTCGGCATCATCCAGCGCTGCCGGGAACGGATGTTCCGGAGCCAGGCGGTAATCGGGGGTAATCACTTCGCACCCGGACAGTTTGGCCAGATGCCCGGTGATACCCCGATGGGTGCTGGCAGAGCCAATGATGTAGCCGCCGCCGTGGAGGTAGAGGATCGTTCCGGATGGCGTTGCTGTTGCCGTGGTTCGCACCACGGGAACATCGCCCAGGTCGTCCCGGACAAACCGGGCGCTGCGTGGCGGTACGGACGACCGGTAGGCCTGGCGAATCAGCTGGCGTTGCAGTTTCAGGGGTACAGCATTCGAGAGCATCGGGCGGACCAAGCGCTGCATTGTCTGGCGCAGCCCGGCTTCAAGAAGCGGCTGGAACATCTGTGTTCTCCCTCGTGAATGCGTTAGGATGTCGAACAATTCTCGATTCATGACAGGCGTTTAACTCTACGTGTACTGGAAAACAGATACCATAGAAATTCCGAACTGGGACAGACATTCTTTGCTGGATCGTCTGGAACCCTTTGATCCGGCCATCAACCGTGAACTCAGTGTCGAGATGGAGGCCTACTGCCGTTTTTATGGCCTGGACTTATGGGTAGAGCACCCGGAGGTTACTTACCATCAGGGTTACATCAAGGCTGAACGGCATGAGGTGATGGTTCATTACTTCCGGCTGCCGGAGTCGTCTGCCCCCAAAGGCACGGTGTTCATTCTGCATGGTTACTTTGATCATGTGGGGCTGTACACGCAGCTGATTGACCGCTGCCTTGGGGCCGGTTTTGATGTCTTGGCCTACGATCAGCCCGGGCACGGGTTGTCCAGCGGTACGCCGGCAGCCATAGGTAGCTTTCTGGAGTACCAGGCGGTGTTGTCGGAGGTGATGGCCCATGTGCGGGATAAAATCCGCGGCCCCTGGTTTGCGGTAGGACAGAGTACGGGTGGGGCGATTCTGATCGACTACCTGTTATCGAATCACCATAACCGGGAAACCTCGGATTTCCGCAGGGTGGTGTTGCTGGCGCCACTGGTTCGTCCCATGGGGTGGTTGGGCGCCAAGATTCTGCACAGTCTGGTCAAGCCGTTCCTGACCCGCTGGCGGAGGGTGTTCGGAGCCAACAGTGGCAACGCGCGCTTTCTGGACTTTCTGCGGGAGCATGATCCCCTCCAGGCCAGGGCCGTGCATGTGGATTGGGTGACGGCCCTGCGTAAATGGGTGCCACATATAGAATCGGCACGGCCGGTGGATTTTCCGGTGACGGTGGTCCAGGGGGAAAAGGATCTGACCGTGGACTGGCAGCACAATTTGCGGATTATCCGGAATAAATTTGCCTCAGTAAGGGAACAAAGAATCCCGGATGGGCGTCATCATCTGGTAAACGAAGCGCAGGATTTGCAGGCGACGGTGTTTAACACCATTATTGATACGTTCGCGGAATAACACATTGGTTTGCGCCACTTGGTGGCCGCCAGTCAGGAACTGAAGCAGGAGATAGCAGTGAAAAAGACCATTCTTGCCTTTGCAGTGGCAACCGTTGGCCTCAGTGGCTGTATGACTTACGACCCTTACACTGGTGAGGAGAAGACCTCCAGTGCCACCAAGGGCAGTATTATTGGTGCTATCGGTGGTGCTGCTGTGGGTGCGGCAACCTCCAGCAAAAGTGACCGCGGCAAGGGCGCGTTGATCGGTGCGGCCGGTGGGGCGGCCATCGGCGGCGGTATCGGCTACTACATGGATCGTCAGGAAGCCGAGCTGCGTCATAAGCTGGAAGGCACTGGCGTTCGGGTGGTTCGTAACGGTGACCAGATTGAATTGATCATGCCTGGCAACATCACTTTCGATACCAACCAGTCCACCATCCGCCCTGGCTTCAACGACACCCTGGAATCCGTGGCTCTGGTGCTCAAGGAATTCGACAAGACGATTATCCAGATCGAAGGCCACACCGACAGCACAGGGTCTGAAAACTACAACCAGCTGTTGTCAGAGCGCCGCGCGTCATCCGTTCGTGACTTCCTGCTGAATCAGGGTATTGAGCCGCGCCGGACCCGCGCTGTGGGCTATGGCCAGCGTTACCCGATCGCCTCCAACGACACCGCTTCTGGCCGTGAGCAGAACCGTCGTGTTGAGTTGACCCTGGTGCCGATGCAGTAAAGCCCGGCCGGGTTTTGCCATCGCCCAACGAAAAAGCCCCGGCTGCAAAGACCGGGGCTTTTTGTTTGCCGTGTTGGCAGGTGTGGCATCAGTTGGTGTTACTGGGCAGCCACTCATCAATGCGTTTTTTGAGTTCATCCAGCTGGTTCTCGCCAGACTCTTTCAGCTCGCCCAGCTTGGTTCGGGCCGTTTCAATCTGGTCTTCCATGGCCTGGATGCGTTCTGAGAAGTCCCTCTGAATCTTGGCCTCAGCTTCTTCGTCCTTTGCTTTGGCAATTTTCTCATTGGCCTCGGCTCTCAGACTTTCGATCTGTTTGCTCCAGTGCTCTGTCTGGGTTTCCAGTTTTCGCTGCAAAGAATCCTTCAATGACATAGCTAACTCTCCTGTCGGGCCGGGCATTTACCACGACCGTTTCAATGAGTGGTACCTACCAGCATGGCCTCGGGTGCTGGAAACTCAAGGGCATCAGGATTAAGTTTTGTTGAAGTCACGTTGATTCGGGGTATTGTGGCCCGAAATGGCATAAAAAAACCGGAGCCAGGCCCCGGTTTTTTAGCGTAAGCACTGCGCTCAGAACAGTACCCGACAACGGATAGTGCCTTTCACCTGGCGAAGTTTTTCCAGCGCCAGTTCGCCGTAGGCCTTGTCGACATCAATAACCACATAGCCGATGTCTTCCTTGGTTTGCAGGTACTGGCCACACACGTTGATGCCGTTCTCGGAGAATACCTGGTTGATCTCGGACATCACGCCCGGCACGTTCTCGTGGATGTGCAGCAGGCGGTGCTGGTTCGGGTGCGAAGGCAGGGCCACTTCCGGGAAGTTCACAGAGGAGACGGAGGTGCCGTTGTCGCTGTACATGGCCAGCTTCTCGGCCACTTCGCGACCGATGTTTTCCTGAGCCTCGATGGTAGAACCGCCCACGTGCGGGGTCAGGATGCAGTTGTCGAATTCCCGCAGCGGAGAGATGAACTCTTCATCGTTGGACTTCGGCTCAACCGGGAACACGTCTACCGCAGCCCCCAGCAGCTTGCCGGAGCGGAGGGCGTCGGCCAGGGCGTCAATGTCGACCACGGTGCCCCGGGATGCGTTCATCAGGATGGAGCCAGGCTTCATCTGGGCGAACTGCTCGGCCTTGAACATGTACTTGGTGGCCGGCGTTTCCGGTACGTGCAGGGAAACCACGTCTGCGATGTTCAGCAGTTCCTGCAGGGTGCCTACCTGGGTGGCATTACCAATCGACAGCTTGGAGACCACATCGTAGAAGTACACATCCATGCCCAAGCCTTCGGCCAGAACACTGAACTGGGTACCGATATTGCCGTAGCCGATGATGCCAAGCTTCTTGCCACGGATTTCGTAGCTGTTCTTGGCGGATTTCAGCCATTCGCCCCGGTGCGCCTTGGCGCTCTTCTCAGGCACGCCGCGCAGCAGCAGGATGGCCTGGGCCAATACCAGCTCGGCGACGGAGCGAGTGTTGGAAAACGGTGCGTTGAATACCGCAACACCACGGCGGGTGGCGGCTTGCAGGTCGACCTGGTTGGTGCCAATACAGAAACAGCCCACGGCCACCAGCTTTTTGGCGGCGTCAAATACCTTCTCGGTCAATTGGGTGCGGGAGCGAATACCGACGAAGTGCGCATCGGCAATCTTCTCGATCAGCTCTTCCTCGCCCAGGGAATGGGACAGGTACTCAATGTTGGTGTAACCCGCAGCGTTCAGGGTATCAATGGCGGATTGATGCACGCCTTCCAGCAGCAGGATCCGGATTTTGCTCTTTTCGAGAGACGTATTTGACATGGGCTTGCTTCCGAACCTTTCGTCACGTGAAATGACCGCGGCCGGGGATCGTCAACCCGGCTCACAGAACAGGGGCGGTATGATACCATAAAAGGAACTTTTCACAGCGCGCCGGTTTGCCTGAATCAATTCCTTGCGAATCGCCGAACCACAGGCCCGGCCCAAACCTGACGAGACTGACGCATCCATGAATTCCGAACAGATCATTGCTTCCCTGAAAGAGCTGGTGGCCGCCGGTGACGCACCGGGAAAAGTGCTGACGGACCCGGCCGACCTGGACACCTACGGCAAGGACTGGACCAAGATCTATCCCCCCAAACCATTAGCAATTGTTCTGCCCAAGACCACTGAGCAGGTGCAGGCGTTGGTGAAGTTTGCCAATGATAACCAGATAGCGCTGGTGCCCTCAGGCGGACGCACGGGTTTGAGTGCCGGTGCGGTGGCGGCGAACGGTGAGGTGGTCGTCGCGTTCGACAACATGAACCAGATTCTGGATTTCAACGCCAGCGACCGCATTGTGCGTTGCCAGGCTGGGGTGGTCACTGAACAGTTGCAAAATTTTGCCGAAGAAAACGGCCTGTACTACCCGGTGGATTTTGCCTCAGCGGGTTCCAGCCAGCTCGGCGGCAACCTGTCCACCAATGCCGGTGGCATCAAGGTGATCCGCTACGGCATGAGCCGCGACTGGGTGGCCGGCCTGAAAGTGGTCACCGGAAAGGGCGATATCCTGGACCTGAACAAGGACCTGGAAAAGAACAACACCGGCTACGACCTGCGCCATCTGTTTATCGGTGCCGAGGGTACCCTGGGCTTTATTACCGAAGCCACCATGAAGCTCACCCGCCAGCCAGACAACCTGACGGTGCTGGTGCTGGGGCTGGGCGACCTGACCAACACCATGGATGTGCTGCAGAAGTTCCAGAGCAAGCTGGACCTGACCGCCTACGAGTTCTTCTCCCATCAGGCCATGGGCCACGTTCTGGCTCACGGCCAGGTGCAGGCTCCGTTTGAAACAGAAGCGCCTTATTACGCACTGCTGGAGTTCGAGGCGGTATCTGACCAGGTGATGGACGACGCCATGGCGCTGTTCGAGCACTGCGTAGAGGAAGGCTGGGTACTGGATGGCGTGATCAGCCAGAGCGAGACCCAGGCCCAGAACCTGTGGCAGCTGCGGGAGCGGATTTCCGAGTCGATTGCCCCGCGTACCCCCTACAAGAATGACATTTCCGTGGTGGTGTCAAAAGTGCCGGGTTTCCTGCAGGAAATCGAAAGCGTGGTGACCGATCACTACCCGGACTTCGAGATCATCTGGTTCGGTCATATTGGTGACGGCAACCTGCATCTGAACATTCTCAAGCCTGAAGGTATGGCTAACGAGGATTTCTTCGAGAAATGCCAGCAGGTGAACAAGTGGGTGTTTGAGATCGTCGAACGCTATCAGGGCAGTGTGTCCGCCGAACATGGCGTGGGCATGACCAAGAAGCCATACTTGCAGTACACCCGCAGCGAAGCCGAAATTGCTTATTTGCGAGGCATCAAGCAGGTGTTCGATCCCAATGGCATCATGAACCCGGGCAAGATTTTCGATTGATCCGGGTTCGTTGAAGGCGAGGTTTTCGGCGAGTGCAGGAACACATTGTCGTGCTCACCGGCGCTGGCATCAGCGCCGAAAGCGGTCTCTCCACCTTCCGCGACAGCGGAGGCCTGTGGGAGCAACACAGCGTCTACGATGTGGCCACGCCGGAGGCCTTTGCCCGCAATCAGGAGCTGGTGCTGCGGTTCTACAATGAACGCCGGCACCAGCTGGAATCGGTACAGCCCAATCCTGCTCACCGCCTGTTGGCCGAGCTGGAAAGCCGCTACCGAGTCACGGTGGTTACCCAGAACGTGGATGACCTGCACGAGCGGGGCGGCTCCACCAACGTGCTACACCTGCACGGCGAACTCACCAAGGCCCGCAGCTCTGGTTTTCCTGAGCTGATTTACGACATCGGCTACAAGGAAATTCACCCCGGCGATGTATGCGAACGCGGCACCCAGCTGCGGCCGCATATTGTCTGGTTCGGTGAGGAAGTGCCGATGCTGGATGCGGCCGCTGAGGTGGTTCGTACTGCTGACCGTCTGCTTATTGTCGGGACATCCCTACAGGTCTACCCGGCTGCCGGACTGGTTTACGAGGTCGACATCGATGTGCCCATCACCGTGATTGATCCCGGCGAGCCGGCCTCGGTTTCCAGGGCAAGGGTCATTCGTAAAGGTGCGAGTGATGGCTTGAGTGAGTGGGTCACGACGTTGGCCTAGCACCCATGTTTGGAGTGCTGCTGTGCTACATATTTGGCACTCCCCGACAGGGCCCGTTCCTCAACCTCTCAGGTATTTTTCCAATTCTGATCTGAAAGCTGCCTGTACACCCAGTCGTTTCAACATCCAGTAATGCCCGGCAATCATCCGGTCTATAAAGATGCTCTCCACGGGCGGCTTGAAGTAATCCAAGTATTTGAACACGGTGCTGGTTTTTGCCGCTACGTGCTTGTGGATGTCGGCCTCGGCAAAGTCGTAAGGCTCATCATTCAGGAACGGAATGATCAGGATGTCTCGCCACATGGCGTAGTAGGCTTCGTCTACTGCTGGCTGGTTATCAACCCTGGCGCCAAGATCGATCAAGTATTGGTCCAGGGCCTGATAGTCTTCATCCAACGCTGCAATCAAGGCCTTACGGTAAGCCTCGACAATCTCCGGCTTCAGCTTCTTCACGCACCCGAAGTCGTACATGATGATGGTGCCGTCCGGCCGGTAGGCGAAGTTGCCGGCGTGTGGGTCGCCGTGGATGCACTGGAAGCGGAACAGTTGGTCGGCCATGATGGTGAAGATGCGGTGGCCGATGTCGTTGAGGGTTTCCTGGCTGTAGCGTTCCGGGGTCACCTGGCTGACATGGTCGCCTTCCACTAGTTCCAGGGTCAGTACCCGCCGGGTGGAGTGGCTGTCGACCACCTCCGGAATAACCACCCAGGGCTGGTCTTTGTGGAATTCGTGAAAGAGTTTGAGATTGCGGGCTTCGTTTTCGTAGTCCAGTTCTTCTTTCAGGCGCAGGCGGATTTCGCCGAACAGCTGGTCTACGGTCTCCTTGGGCATTTTCAGCAGGCCGCCCAGCTTCAGGGCGAGGCGTAGCTGTTTCAGGTCGGAGTCACAGGATTCGTCAACGCCGGGGTACTGCACCTTGACGATCACATTGGTGCCGTCGTGCAGCCGAGCACGATGTACCTGGCCGATGGAGGCGGACGCGTAAGGGGTTTCCTGCAGGTACTCGAACAGTTCACCCACCGGTTTGCCCAGCTCGCTCTCCACCTGCGCAAGAATGACATCGAAAGGCATGGGTGGGGCTTCTTTCTGGAGCTTTTCCAGAGCCTGGGAAAACTCTTTGGGCAGGAAGTCCTGGGTCTGGGACGCAATTTGCCCCACCTTCATCACTGCACCCTTGAGTTCACCCAAGGTGTCGGCAATCTCGCCGGCCATACGGGTGTAACTTTCGCTACGAGCGCCTTCGTCGTCGACCGTGCGGAACATGCGCCGGGCCCTTTGGCCCGCGTACTGGCCCGCCACGGAGGCTGTCATGCCTGCGAGTTTGAAGAAGCGTCCTGTACGGGACGTAACCGGTTTCTTCGCCATGGTCCTGTCTGTTTCCCTGAAACGCGTGGTTCGCCTGAATATGCGTTCAGGCGGGCAAATCAGACCACTGTTGTCTCCACAAACAGCACATCTTCCAGTTCCAGCGACAGGGTCTGGCCGGAGACCAGTGGCCCGACGCCTTTGGGAGTTCCGGTCAGCACCACGTCTCCGGGCTGCAGGGTGAACTGGCTGCTCATGTGGGCGATCAGCGGCACAATGGGGTTCAGCATATCACGGGTGTCGCCGGTCTGTTGGCGTAGTCCGTTTATGTCCAGAGTGAAACGGATATTGCCTTTGGGAAGCTTGTCGGCAGCCACAAACGGGGAGAGCGGGCAGGCGCCGTCAAAGGCCTTGGCCCGCTCCCAGGGCTGGCTTTTCTCCTTGAGCTTGCTTTGTACATCTCGCAGCGTCAGGTCCAGCGCCAGGCCGTAGCCCAGAATGGCACCCTCGGCTTCGCTGGCAGAAGCGTTGGTGAGCGGCCGGCCGATGAGCACGGCCAGTTCGGTTTCAAAGTGGACTTCGCCCTGGTTGCGGGGAAAATCCAGAGGGCGGGTAATATGTACCGCTGCCGTTGACGGTTTGATGAACAGCAACGGCTCGTCGGGCACCGGGTTATTCAGTTCCCGCGCGTGCTCGGCGTAGTTGCGACCAATGCACACGATTTTGCCCAGGGGTAGATGAACCGGTGTGCCATCTTTCCAGTGATGTTGATAATCGGGCATGGTCGCCTCCTTTAACGGTGGTTATTCTCCCTCGAACGAACACACAGTATAAACCTGCAGGCCGTCTTCCTGCAGCTTGCGCGAACCGCCCAGGTCCGGCAGGTCGATCATGGCGGCTACTTCCACGATTTCCGCGCCAATGCGCCGAATCAGTCGGGTTGCGGCCAGCATGGTGCCGCCGGTGGCAATCAGGTCGTCTACCAGTATCACTTTATCGCCGGGCTTGAAGGCGTCCTTGTGCAGCTCCACCGACGCCGTGCCGTATTCCAACTCGTAGTCTTCCACCAGGGTATCAAAAGGCAGTTTACCCTTCTTGCGCACCAGTACCAGTGAGGCGTTGAGCTCATAGGCCAGGGCCGAGCCGATGATAAAACCGCGGGCATCCACCGCGGCCACGGCATCGATTTGCTGGCCATGGTAGCGGTGCACAAAGGCGTCAATCAGCTTGCGGAACGCGGTCTTGTCTTGCAGAACCGTGGTGATATCCCGGAAGGAAACCCCGGGCTTTGGCCAGTCCGGCACGGTGCGGATGGCTTTCTTTATACTCTCGGAAAAATAATCCATAACTCACCTGTGTGGACCCGGCTTACGCCAGATCCAGAAACATGAATTTCAGAACGAAGACAACGGCGATGGTGGTGACGCTCCAGTTCAGATCAGACCATTTGCCGGCCAGGGCCTTGACTGCCACGTAGGTGATAAAGCCGAGGGCAATACCATGGGCGATAGAAAACGTCAGCGGCATCATCAAGGCGGTGACGATGGCCGGTGCGATGTCGGTGATGTCGTCCCAGTCCACCAGTTTCAGACCGCTGGCCATCAGACAGGCAACGTAAAGCAACGCCGGGGCCGTTGCGTAAGGCGGGATAACGCTGGCAATGGGTGAGAACAGCAGGCAGGCCAGGAACAGCAGGGCGACCACGACGGCGGTCAGGCCGGTGCGGCCACCTGCCGCGATACCGGCGGTGGATTCCACATAGCTGGTGGTGGTGGATGTACCCAGTGCAGAGCCCGCCATGGTTGCTACCGAATCTGACATCAGGGCCCGGCCCAGGCGCGGCAGCTTGCCGTCTTTATCCAGCAGGCCGCCTTTTTGGGCAGCGCCCACCAGGGTGCCGGAAGTATCGAACAGGTCCACAAACAGGAAGGCAAACACCACGCTGATCATGCCTACGTTCAGGGCGCCAGCCAGGTCCAGCTGCATAAAGGTGGGGGCAATGCTTGGTGGGGCCGACACAAGCCCCTGATACTCCACCATGCCCAGCATCATCGCGATCACGGTAATGGCGATAATGCCGATCATCACAGAACCGGTGATCTGACGGAAAGACAGCGCACAGATCAGCACAAAACCACCGAAGAAAAGCAGTGCCTCGGGAACCATGACGTCACCCAGACTGACCAGCGTAGCGGGGTGATCAACCACAATGCCGGCGTTTTTCAGGGCAATCAGGGCCAGGAAGAAGCCAATGCCGGCAGAAATGCCAAACCGCAGCGACATGGGAATGGAATTGATGATCCACTCCCGCACCTTGAAGATGCTCAGCAGGAAGAACAGGAAGCCGGAGAGAAATACCGCGCCCAGGGCCACCTGCCAGGTGTATCCCATGCTGCCTACCACGGTGAACGAGAAGAACGCGTTCAGGCCCATGCCCGGGGCCAGTGCGATGGGGTAGTTGGCCCACAAGCCCATAATCAGGGTGCCGATCACTGCCGCCAGGCAGGTCGCAACAAACACCGCACCGAAATCCATGCCGGTGGAGGACAGTAGGCTGGGGTTGACCACGATGATGTACGCCATGGTCAGGAAGGTGGTAATGCCCGCTACCACTTCTTTACGAACATTGGTGCCGTGGGCCTGGAGTTGGAACAGTCGTTCAAGCATGACGGGGGTCTGCCTCTCGGGATGCCTGGGTTGGGGTTTGAAACTCTGTTTACGTGCGGAAATCGTGAACTGGGTGAAAAAACGGCAATCTTACCGGCTCACGGGTCTCAGGCCAAGGCCAGGGAATGATTGACCGTTCAGCCCGTGCTGTGATCTCGCTGTAGCCGGATATCGAAACGGACGGCCAGCATGCGTACGGTTACTATGAACAACAGGCCGATGGTCAGGGCGATAGACTCGCTTTCCAGGAACCACTGGCACACAAAGTACAGCCAGCATCCGGCGAATGCGATGGAGGCGTAGATCTGATCCTTACGAAAGATGAAGGGCACTTCGTTGCACAGAGTGTCGCGCAGTGCGCCGCCGAAGCAGCCCGTCATTACGCCGAGCATGGACGCGATAAACCAGGAATGGCCCAGGTCCAGCGCCAACTGGGCGCCGAGAATCGAGAAAATGCCGAGGCCAATGGCATCCGGGAAAACAATACGGGATTCCTTGAGGCTGTGCGCCCGGCTCCAGTAACTGAATACAATCGCCATGGCCAGAATCAGGATAGGCTGCTCCTGGTGCTTGATCCAGTACAGCGGGTGGTTATCCATGATCAGATCCCGCAACGTGCCGCCACCCAGCGCAGTAATAAAACCGATGGCAAAAATGCCCACGGGGTCCATGTTCTTCGAACGAGCGACAATCATGCCGGAAATGGCAAATGCCACAACCCCAATCATTTCAAGTGTATAGATGATGTCGAACATGGCCGGCTCTGGGGCAGAAAGTGTACGTAAGCAAGGGTGATCAAACGGGAGTGCGAAGGATAGCCGAAAACGGGCTTGGATTCACCTGACGGCACCCCACCTGTGCCGAGAAATGATGAAGAACGGAGACAGGATACAGAATTACCTGAAGAGTGATCTGCCAGCCCCTGACATGGCGTATGTTCAACGACCCCTGTTTTCATTGATCCGGAGTACACCATAAATGCCGCTGATTCGCCTTGCCTACGCCAGTGAAGCAACCTTTGAAGCCAAACCTCTGGAGAAAGGGGTTGAGCCCCACGTTGCCCGTATTCTGCTTGTGTCTCGTCGGAACAACGGAAAAGTAGGGCTTGTAGGCGGGCTGTATTACGGTGACAACCGCTTTTTCCAATATCTGGAGGGTGAAGAGGAGGCCGTTCGGGACACTTACCAGAGAATTCTTCAGGACCCAAGGCATCGTAATGTCCGGACGTTGATCGAGGAGCCGGTGGCCGAGCGGTCGTTCACAAACTGGTCGATGAAGTACGTGCCGGCCTCTGCAGATGTTCAGGCATTTCTTCAGAAGCACCACTTGCCAGAGTTCAATCCATCCGCTTTTGACAGCACCCAGTGTGAAGAAATGATCGACCTGATCCGCCGCTCCAGTCAGGACCAGAAGCTGGTCAACTACGACGAGCCGGTCCGCAGTACGTCACCCGCCCCACAAACGCTGTCACCAGGCCTTAAAGCCGGGCTGGTTGTTGCTGCGGTGGGCCTGGTCGTGGCGCTGGCGGTCAGCGCGACTATGTTGTAGGGCTGAATCAGCGTGGTTTATACGAAACGATAAGCGATCTTGATTTGCTTCATGATGCAACTGCGTTTAGCTTGGTGCGATTCAATAAAAAAGCTGAACAAGACGCCGCTTGAGCCCGAACACTGCAGTTACGCTGATCGGCCCCAAGGCATCAGGAGAGATCATGAAAGCCATTCTGTGCAAAGAATACGGACCTGCCGAAAACCTGGTTATTGAAGACATCCCAAGCCCGGAGGCCAAGGGCCGGGGCGTGAAAATCCGGGTGAAGGCCGCGGGCCTCAACTTCCCGGATACCCTGATCATTGAGGGCAAGTACCAGTTGCAGCCACCCATGCCATTCTCACCGGGCGGCGAGCTGGCGGGTGAAGTGATCGAAGTGGGCGAGAAAGCGACCCGTTTCAAGCCAGGCGACCGGGTGGCCGCCCTCACAGGTTGGGGTGCGTTTGCTGAGGAGGTCGTTGCCCCCGAATCCAACCTGTTGCCCCTTCCAGATGGCATGCCTTACGAGCAGGCGGCCGGTTTCATGATGGTGTATGGCACCTCCTATTACGCGCTGAAACAGCGGGCTAACATTCAGCCTGGCGAGACCTTGCTGGTGCTCGGCGCCAGCGGTGGCGTTGGTCTGGCAACCGTTGAGCTAGGCAAGGCCATGGGCGCAAAGGTAATCGCGGCGGCCAGCACAGCCGAAAAGCTGGAGGTGGCCAAGGCCGCCGGCGCTGATGAGCTGATCAACTACTCTGAAGAATCCCTGAAAGAAGCGGTGAAGAAGCTCACCAAAGGCAAGGGTGTGGACGTGATCTACGACCCGGTCGGCGGCGACTTCACCGAACAGGCCCTGCGTTCTATGGCCTGGAACGGCCGCCACTTGATCATCGGCTTTGCCGCAGGCGATATTCCGAAGGTGCCGGCAAACCTGACGTTGCTGAAGGGTTGTTCGGTGGTCGGGGTGTTCTGGGGCAGCTTCACCCAGCGAGAGCCGGAGGCCAGTGCGAAGAACATGATGGAGCTGTTGCAGTTGTACAGCGAGGGCAAAATCGACCCGAAGGTCAGCGAGGTATTCGAATTCGACCAGTACGCCGAGGCTCTGGGTGCCCTGACCGGTCGCCGTGCCACGGGTAAGATTGTTCTTCGGGTTGGTTCCTGAACCTTGGTCTGAGCTGGTTTCCTAGCCTTCTGGTTCAGGTGTGCGCCGGGTTGGGGACGTCTTCCAAAAAAACGCTACGAGCACATCCATGTGCGCTTCGTTCGGGCCATCCCTGGCCCTCAAGATTTTTTGGAAGACGTCCCCAACCCGGCGTTCGAGCATCGAGGAATAGTCATCTGAATAATGACGCTGGTGAGTCCTGTTTTTGCTGACTATTGTCCCGAAATTCGAGGGTGAGAGTGGGGACTCCCTCCCAAAAATCTCGGAGGCCATGGATGGCCGGAGCGAAGCGCAC
The DNA here is from genome assembly GCF_003007715.1 of Marinobacter shengliensis. Lineage (GTDB taxonomy): Bacteria > Pseudomonadota > Gammaproteobacteria > Pseudomonadales > Oleiphilaceae > Marinobacter > Marinobacter shengliensis. Next base: position 452,994 of record NZ_PXNO01000023.1, read on the forward strand.
ATGGATGTGCTCGTAGCGTTTTTTGGGAGGGAGTCCCCACTCTCACCACCCCCGAAACCCGGCAGGCTAGGGCCGAACTAGACCCCACCACCAAAAGTCAGAACCGAACTCCGCCAGCATCGATATCGGCCACCAACTCCGGCGTAAGCTGCGTATACCCGGATGCGCCCGGCAGCCACGCATAAACTTCCTCATGGGGGCTGGACAGAGAGTAGCCAAGCTTCTGAATATCCACCTTCCGGTACTTGAACGTGCCCGTCTTCTCGATGGCGTGGGTTACCCGCACGAAAACCGGTATCGCATACGGTGGCAAATTGTCCTGAAGATAGGCGAACAGCCTGTCCGCATCAAAAGACGCCTCCGGATTCTGCGGCACCAGCGTCACCATGCCGGCTTTGCCATTGGTGTTCGGAATCTCCACGCCGTAGACAATCGCCTCCTGAACCATGCCGGAGCCGTCGATGATGTTTTCCACTTCGGTGGTGGAAACGTTCTCCCCTTTCCAGCGGAAGGTATCGCCCATGCGGTCGACAAACTGCAGGTGTCGGCAGCCGATTTCCTTCAGCACATCGCCGGTGTTGAACCAGGCATCGCCTTTTTTGAAGGCATCGCGAAGGATCGATTTTTCCGTGGCGTCTTTCTGTGTATAGCCCTCGAACGCCCACTTCTTGTTGATCTCTCCGATCAACAAACCCGGCTGGCCTTTTTTTACTTCTTCCAGGCGACCTTTGCTATTTCGGATCGGGTCGCGGGTGCCCTCGTGGTACTTCACCAGCTTGTAAGGGGCTGTGGAGAAGCCCACGGTGTTGTCCATGTTGAAGAAGTTGCTGAAGCCGATGTTGCCCTCAGACGAGGCGTAAAGCTCCGCCACTTTGTCGATGCCGAAACGCTCCTTGAACTCGGTCCAGATCGACGGGCGCAGGCCGTTGCCGATCATCTTGGTCAGGCCGTGGTTGCGGTCCTGTGCGCTGGGGGGCTGATTCAGCAGGTAGCGGCAGAGTTCGCCGACGTAGCCGAAGGTGGTGGCGTTGTATTTCCGGACGTCGTCCCAGAACGCGCTGGCGGAGAACTTTCGGCGCAGGGCGATGGCGGAGCCGCCGGCCAGTACCGAGCCCCAGCACACCAGCAGCGCGGTGCCGTGATACAGGGGCAGGGTGCAGTAGAGAACGTCTTCCGGTTCCATGGCGAGGGACAGCATGCCAAAGCCGCCATAGGCCCGGATAAACTTGCGGTGTGATCCAGGGGCGGCCTTCGGCAAGCCAGTGGTGCCGGAGGTGTACAGATAAACGGCGGTGTCGCCCATGGTGACGTTGTTCGTGAGCATGGGGCGGGTGGATGATCGCTGGCTGACTTCGAGTGCCATATTGGTGTAGCCCTGCGGTGCTTCGCCAAATGTATTGAGGGTATTGGCATCGGCCAGGTACTGCAGGGGCTTGGTATGGCGTAGCTGGATGTCGTCGCGCACACCCTCGGCGTGGTCAACCAGCTCAGCGCCCACCACCAGCATACGAGGCTGGATCAGGTTGATGCTGTGGGCCAGGACCTTGCCCTTCTGTGAGGTATTCAGCATGGCGCAAGCCACGCCGACCTTGGCGGCGCCAACCACGGTGGCCAGCAGTTCCGGGCGGTTATCCAGCAGAACAGCAATGGCGTCGCCCTTCACCAGCCCCTGGTCCTTCAGGTAATGGGCAACCCGGTTGCTCCAGGCGTCGAGCTCTGACCAGGTGATGGTGCGATCATCGAACAGAATGGCCGGGCGATTCGGGTATTTGTCGGCGTTGCGTTCAACCAGTCGGCCCAGCGTCAGGTCTTTGTTGTCGTCCTTCAACCGGTAGTAATAGAGCCCCTTGGCCACATAGGGGAATTTTTTCAGTACCGTTGGCAGGCTGCGTAGGATGTCGCGCGCGGTTACGATGTCTTGGCTCATGTTGCTTCCGTTTCAGTCGTCATTGTCTTTATGAGTTTTGAACCACGGAGCAACACTCAGAGCCCCGCGGCTAATCCAGGAACAGATCCGGCAGTAGCGGTTTGTCGCCCTGGGCGTACCGGTAGTGTTCAAAATCCTCTATGCCATCCTGACGAAGCACCTCTTCATCAATCAGCGCCTGCCCCGTCAGTTCATCTGCGGTGCGGGAGAGAATGCTGACCGCCGCATCCGCCATGATCTCCGGTTTGCGGCCCTGGGCCATGAGTTGCGGCCCGCCCACTTCGTACTCGATGGCCGCCGTGGCGATCAGCGTTTTTGGCCACAGGCAGTTCACGGCAATGCCGTAGCGGCGGAACTCCTCAGCCATACCCATGCTGAGCATGGTCATCCCATATTTTGTGGTGGTGTAAGGCCCGTACTGGGCAAACCACCGGGTGTTCAGGTTCAGTGGTGGCGACAGGCTCAGAATGTGGCCACCGGATTCCTTCAGCCAGGGCAGGGCAGCCTGGCTGCAAGTGAACACCGCCCGGGCATTGACCTGGTGCATCAGGTCGTAGCGGCTTACCTTCAGGTTTTCCACACCGGTCAGGCGGATGGCGCCGGCGTTGTTCACCAGTGCGTCGATGCCGCCGAAATGATCGGCGGCTTCTTCCATCCGTTGCCTTACCTGCCGTTCATCCCGCACGTCCAACACCAGCGGCAGCGCCTGGCCGCCAGCGTTGCGGATTTCCTCCGCCACGGTGTGGATGGTGCCCGGTAGTTTCGCATGCGGTGTATCGGTCTTGGCGCCAATCACCACATTGGCGCCTTCCCGGGCGCAGGCCAGAGCGATGGCGCGGCCGATGCCCCGGCTGCCGCCGGTGATGAACACGGTGCGTTGATGGAGTCGGCTCATGCGTCGGCCTCCTCGTTAGCTTCTACCTGAACCAGCAGTTGGCCCCGTTTAACCTGATCACCCTGCCGGGCGAGCAATTGGCCGATGGTGCCGCTGCGATCGGCTTTCACCGGGTGCTCCATTTTCATGGCTTCCAGGATTACCAGAGTCTGGCCCTGTTCAACCTGATCCCCTTCGGCCACCAACACATCAATGATGCCGCCGTCCATGCTGGCCTGTACCTTGCCACTGCCGGCGCCTTGGGCACCCTGTGCCGGCTGGTGGGTGATGTCCCGAACTGACCAGGAGCGCCCGAATGCCTGCAAATATAGGGAATCTCCGCTCCGGTAGTATTGGCACCGCTGACGAACCCCGTTGTCGATAATGCATAGCAGGCCAGGTTCATGGCTTTGCAGCTGCAGCTCGTAATGTTCTTCGCCGTGGGATACTTGCAGTGTGTGGCCGCTGTGGCGGACCAGCAGTTCCAGGCTGTCATCCTGAGTTTCCAGCTTCATGGGCATGACCGTAGCCGGGGCGTTGCTCCAGTCCTCCTGACCTGTGCCGCTTAAGCTGAGAACGCAGGCGCTCAGGGCCAGTTCACGGATGGTGAGCGGCTGGGGCGCCAGGGATGGATCATCCTTGAACGCCTGTTGCAGGAACGCGGTGGTGGCTTCACCGGCACCGAAGGTGTCGTCAGCAATAATGCGACTGAGGAAGTGCCGGTTGGTGGTCACACCAAATACGGCGGTATCTTCCAGGGCCCGGATCAGCCGGCGGCGAGCTTCGTCCCGGTTCTGGCCCCAGGCAATGACTTTCGCCAGCATGGGGTCGTAGTGGGGGCTGACCACATCGCCGGAGCGCACGCCGGTGTCGTAGCGCAATCCTTTCCCTTCGGCCGGGGTAAATTGATGCAGGGTGCCGGTTTGTGGAGTAAAGCCGTTGGCCGGGTCTTCGGCGTACAGGCGCACCTCGATGGCATGGCCGTTGAGTTCAATCTCGTCCTGCGCTAGCGGCAGCGGGCGGCCTTCGGCGACCATCAGCTGCCAGGCGACCAGGTCCTGACCAGTGATCAGTTCGGTGACCGGGTGTTCCACCTGCAGGCGGGTGTTCATTTCCAAGAAGTAGAAGTTGCGGTCTTTGTCGACCAGGAATTCCACGGTGCCGGCGCCTTCGTAACCGCAGGCCAGGGCGGCTTTGACGGCCGCTTCGCCCATGGCTTTGCGCAACTCAGGGGTAACAAAGGGTGAGGGCGCTTCTTCAACCACTTTCTGGTGCCGGCGCTGCACGGAGCAGTCCCGTTCGCCCAGGTACACGGCGTTGCCATGGCGATCGGCAAAGACCTGGATTTCCACGTGGCGGGGTTCGATAACGGCTTTCTCGATGATCAGTTCGTCGTCGCCGAAGGCTTGCTTTGCTTCTGAGCGGGCCCGCTTGATGTTGTCGGCCAGCTCGTTTTCGCTTTCCACCAGGCGCATGCCCCGGCCACCGCCGCCTGCGGAAGCTTTGAGCATGAGGGGGTAGCCAATGTCTTTGGCAGCGGTGATGAGCTCGTCGTCGCTGGCCCCGTTACCTTTGCCAGGGCCTTCATATCCAGGAACCACCGGTACGCCGGCTTCCTGCATGGCGATTTTTGAGCGGCGTTTGCTGCCCATTAGTTCGATGGCGTTTTCGGGCGGGCCTACGAAGGTTAGGCCGGCCTGTTTGATGGCTTTGGCGAAGCTGGCGTTTTCCGATAGGAAGCCGTAGCCGGGGTGGATGCAGTCGGCGCCGGTTTTGGCGGCGGCATCGAGGATGGCGTCGGCGTTCAGGTAGGAGGCGGCAACCTGTGCCGGGCCTATGCAGACGGCTTCGTCGGCTTGTTCAACGTGCAGGGCGTTGGCGTCGGCTTCGGAGTAGACGGCAACGGTTCGGTAGCCCAACGCCTTGGCTGTCTGGATGACCCGGACGGCGATTTCGCCACGGTTAGCGATGAGTAGTTTTTTTAGCATTGTCGAAATCTCTTGTATTGGTGCTCGTCCGCGTCGGTGGTGTGAGGGGCTCTCCAGAAAAACGCTACGAGCACATCCATGTGCGCTTCGCTCCGGCCATCCATGGCCTCCGAGATTTTCTGGAGAGCCCCTCACACCACCAACGCTCCCGCTAACTCAGACGCAAGCCTTCATGTTTCATGGCCCACGCCGCCCTAATTAAGTGGACCGACTAGTTATTTGCCCACTTTGGCTCACGCTTTTGCATGAACGCCATGGTGCCTTCCATGCCCTCTGGTCCCCGGATAGCGGCCGCAAATTTTTCAGCGGCATCGTCCAGAAGACCGGCCATGGCTTCATGGCCGACCCGGTGCAGCAGGGCTTTGGTCTCTGCCGTGGCATTCGGGGCGCACAGGCGAACGCGTTCCAGTGCCTGGTTCAGCATGTCGTTCAGTTGTTCTTCGGATTCTGCAACCTGGTGAACGATGCCGAGAGTGCAGGCTTCCGCTGCGTCGATTCTTAAACCAAGAAGAGCCAGTCTCCGAGCCTGGGTCAGGCCGATTCGTTCAACGACGAACGGGGCGATCTGGGCCGGGATGACGCCGAGGGTGGTTTCCGGCATGCCGAATTTGGCAGTCGGGCCGGCGATGGCGAGGTCGGAGACGCAGGCCAGGCCGAAGCCGCCGCCCATGACGGCGCCTTCGGTGATGGCGATGACGACTTTGGCGGATTCGTTGACCTGCTGGATCATCTGGCCGAAGGCGCGGTTGAGTTTGTAGAACGGGTCGTCGCGGCCTTCGCCGGCTTTCTGGCCCCGGGCGCCGGCCATGTCTTTGATATCGCCGCCGGCGCAGAAGTGTCCACCGGCGCCGCGGATGACGACGGCGCGGATGCTGTCGTCATGTTCGACTTCGCTGAACACGGTGGACAGTTCCGCGACCATGTGGAGGCTCATGGCGTTGCGGACGTCGGGTCTGTTAATCGTAATGAGCAGCGTCGGGCCCTGTTTTTCAAGTATCAGGGTTTCGCATTGTGGTAATTGCTGTTCCATAAAAGGACTCCACGTAAAATGTTCGGGGCTGTGAGGCGGGGATCCCTTTTCGGGACCGTTGAGGGCCACGGACGGCCCGAAACGAGCCCACATGGACGTGCTTGTAGGCGTGTCCCGAAAAGGGATCCCCGCCTCATGGCCCTCCGCCAAGCCTTACCTGACCATGAGGCCTGACTCCAAACGTTAGTCGCGTTTCTTGCCAGGCAAGGTGCCCATCAGCTTGCAGATAATGCCCAGCATGATTTCGTCGGCGCCGCCGCCGATGGAGACCAGCCGCACATCTCGGTAAGCCCGTGACAGGGGGTTGTCCCACATGTAGCCGTTGCCACCCCAGAACTGCAGGCAAGCGTCCGTCACTTCGCGGCCTAAACGACCCGCTTTCAGCTTGGCCATAGACGCCAGCTTGGTGACATCTTTGCCTTCAACGTGCAGCTCACAGGCCTGGTAAGTAAGCGCCCGCAGCGCTTCGATTTCGGTCTGCAACTCCGCCAGGCGAAAGTGGATGTACTGGTTATCGATCAGTGGCTGACCAAACGTCTTGCGCTCCCGGCAGTACTCGATGGTCTGGGTAACGCAGTTTTCCAGAGCCTTGATGACATTGGCCGCGCCCCACAAACGCTCCTCCTGGAACTGAAGCATCTGCATCATAAAACCCGTGCCCTCGGCACCGATGCGATTGCGCTGGGGAACCCGCACGTCGTCGAAGAACACCTGCGCCGTTTCAGACGAACGCATACCCAGCTTATTCAGGTGTGGGCTGAAGCTGATGCCCGGGGTGTTCATGGGCACGATCATCAGGGTCTTGTTCTTGTGGGGTTTGTCGTCGCTGGTGTTGGCCAGCAGACACATGAAGTCCGCCTTCGGCGAGTTGGTGATCCACATCTTGGAGCCGTTGATGACGTAGTCATCGCCGTCTTTCTTGGCAGTGGTTTTCAGGCCGGCAACGTCTGAGCCGGCACCCACTTCACTGACACCAATGCAGCCCACCATGTCGCCTGAAATGGCTGGCGCGAGGAAGTCGCGCTTGAGTTCGTCAGACCCGAAGCGGGCAATGGCCGGGGTACACATGTCGGTCTGCACGCCCACGGCCAGCGGTACACCGCCACATTTGGCCATGCCCAGTTCCTCGGCCGCGACCAGGTTGTAGCTGTAGTCCAGACCCATGCCGCCGTATTCCTCCGGCTTCTGGATGCCCAGCAGGCCCAGGTTGCCGAGTTTTTTGAACAGGTCGTGAATCGGAAACTCGCCGGCTTCTTCCCATTCGTCGCAGTGCGGGTTGATTTCCTTTTCCACGAAATCGCGGACGGTTTTTCTGAGGGCTTCGTGTTCGGCTGTGAATTTCATTGTTGTTCTCCCAGTCAATCAGTGTGGAAATCAGAAACGGGCGACGCCGTAAACGTTGGGTCGTAGTTGTCTTTGTTCGGCTTCGCGGCAAACCGACAACACCATGGCCAGTACCCGGCGGGTATCCCGTGGATCGATCAAACCGTCGTCCCATAGCCGTGCGGTACCGAACAGGGCGGTGGAGCCGTCTTCGAGTTTCTTGGCGGTGGCCTGCTCCAGGAACGACAGGGTTTTTTCGTCCGGCTCGATGCCGCTTTTGCGTTGCTTGTCTTCCGCCACAATGCGCATGACCTTACCAGCCTGGGCCGGGCCCATGACGGCGGTGCGGCTGTTGGGCCAGGCGAAGATGAATCTGGGGTCGAGCCCCCGGCCGCACATGGCGTAGTTGCCGGCGCCGTAGGAACCGCCTATCACCAAGGCGAGTTTCGGAACCCGACAATTGGCTACGGCCTGAATCATCTTGGACCCGTGTTTGATGATGCCGTTCTGCTCGGAATGCGTGCCCACCATAAAACCGGTGGTGTTGTGCAGAAACAGGATTGGCGTACCGGCCTGGTCGCACAGCTGGATAAACTGCGCAGCCTTGGTAGAGCCGGCCGGTGTGATCGGGCCATTGTTACCGATGATGCCCACGCTGTGGCCCTGAATGCGGATGGTGCCGCACACGGTCTGGTTGTCGTAGTCGTTCTTGAAATCCAGGAAACGGGAGCCGTCGGCGATGCGGGCGAGGATTTCACGAACGTCGTAGGGTTTCTTGGCGTCCGAAGGAATCACCCCCAGCAGCTCGTCAGCCGGATACAGCGGCTCATCCCACTGGGGTTCTTGGCGCAGTGGCAGGTTTTCATTCCAGGGCAGGGCACCGAGAATTTCCCGGGCCTGGCGGATGCCATCGGCGTCGTCTTCGGCCAGGTATTCAGCGGTGCCGGCCACGGTGGCGTGCATTTCTGCACCGCCCAGTTCTTCATCGGTGGCGACCTCGCCCGTGGCCGCTTTCAGCAGCGGCGGGCCGGCCAGGAACATCTTGGCCTGCTCGCGCACGGTGATCACATAATCCGACAGACCCGGCTGATAAGCACCACCGGCGGTGGCGTTGCCATGCACCACGGTTACTTGCGGAATTCCGGCTGCGGACATCCGCGCCTGGTTGGCAAATCCCCGGGCGCCAAGCACAAAAATATCCGTGGCGTAGTTCAGGTTGGCGCCGCCAGATTCTGACAGCGACACCACCGGCAGCTTGTTCTCCATAGCAATCTGCTGAAGGCGCAGGGTCTTGTCCAGACCGGCGGGGGTAATGGTTCCGCCCTTGATGGCGCTGTTGCTGGCGACCACCAGACAGCGCACCCCGGCTACCCTGCCAATACCGGCAATAATCCCGCCACCGGCCATGGAGCCGTCTTTGTCATCGTGCATCTTGTAACCGGCCAGGGAGCACAGCTCCAGAAACTCACTGCCCCGATCCAGCAACCGATTGATGCGATCCCGCGGCAGCAATTTGCCCCGCTTGGTAAACTTCTCCCGGGCCGATTCCGCCAGGTCCAGCACCTTCTGCTCCACGTCCCGGAAAGTGGTGATATGGGCTTCCATGGCCTCGACATTGGCCCGGAACTCGTCGGACTGGGGGCTTATTGTTGTTTCCAGTACCTGCATGGGAAATCCTCAGTCGTCACTCAAAACTTTCGGCGTTACCGCCCGATGGAAACCGTTGTAGGGCTCGTTATTCTTTGCCTTCGGCATCGGCCACACACGCCCGCCCTGGGATGCCGCACCGTCAATCCGCAGACAATCGCCACTGATAAACGCCGCCCCCGGGCTAAGCAGGAAACAGATCGCCGAACTCACCTCCGATTCCGTGCCCATCCGCTTGATCGGCACCGCATCCGCCAGGCTGCGAATCCACGACTTCATATGAGCCGGGTAATTATCCATCCCGCTGGAAGCAATCCACCCCGGCGCCACCGCATTCACCCGAACCCCGGACGGCGCCCACTCAACCGCCGCCGTCTGGGTAAAATTCACCATCCCGGCGCGGGCCGCGCCAGAGTGACCCATGCCAGGCATACCGCCCCACATATCCGCCACAATGTTCACAATCGAACCCCCGGTCTTACTCAAAGCCTGGGTATAGGCCTCCCGGGAAATCAGAAAACCACCGGTCAGATTCGTGCGCACCACGGTTTCCCAACCCTTCTGGTTAATCCCCGTCAACGGAGACGCAAACTGCCCGCCGGCGTTGTTCACCACCCCGTTCAGCCCACCGTGGGTCTCAATAATCGCCTTCACCGTCGCCTTGACTGACTCCTCCTCACGGATATCGCAGGCATGAGCACTGGCAATACCGCCGTCTTCCTCAATCTCGGCCTTAACCGCGTCTACCTTTTCCTGCTTACGACCCACCAGCGCCACCCGAGCACCGAGCGCCGCCAGTTCGTGGGCCGTGCAGCGGCCAATACCGGAGCCACCGCCGGTCACAATAAATACCTGGCCTTCAAACAACCCCGGCCGAAGAACAGATTGATAACTCATAAAAATTCCTTATCTGAATTAACTGAATCCACGTAAACGATTCGGGCACCCCGCTGGGGGAGGGCCTTACAAAAATGTGCGGAGCCAAGGATGGCGGAGCCCAAGCGCCACAGGGATGTGCCGAAGGAGCGTTTTTTGTAAGGCCCTCCCCCAGCGGGGTGCTTACTCCGCAACCTGATGACTAAGTTCATTGCGGCACCAAGCTAGAAGGCACCGGCACAGGAAACTCCAATAGCTGCTGCGCAAACGCCTTACCCTGCGGATCAATCCGCAAACTGGCCACACCACCACCCCCAAGACTGTGCTCCAGCAAGAAATTGAACGCATGCAACCCTGGCATAGACCAACGCGTCACCTTGCCAGACTCCGGATTCAACGTATGCGCCATCCAATCTGCCACCGCCTGTTCCGTCAACGCCGCCTCAATATAAGGAACATACTCCGGATCCCGCGCAATCACCCCAATATTGCTGTGATCACCCTTATCCCCGGACCGCGCCCAAGCCAGCTTGATCAGCGGCACCGTGGTATCCGCCGCCACCTCCATCCGTGACTCCGGCTCAGCCGCCAGAGCACCCGGATCGAAACCACCCTCGGTAGCCACCACCACCTCAGACTTCTCGCCTGCCAGATCCACCGAAACCGCCACTTCTGATTTTGGTACCAGGCAAGAGAACAAACGAATCTTCGGCCAAACGGTTGGCCGGCCGCCGACAATGCCGGTGATACCCGGTGCCATCCCGGTGGCAGCCTGGGCGATTTCCCGTGAAAAAAGCACCAGTGCCTCTTTCTTCGGGTGGGCGGTGGCAATCTTCACCACCACTTCCCGGCATTGATCGCCCTTGCCATGGGCGCCGTAAGTGGTCTCGGTACCCAGCAACTCGATGCTGGTTTCGGAATAATCCGGCAGGCCGCGCTCCACAAACATCGCCGAGGTTTTGCCAAGAATCGCCTCTGCGACCTTCTGAGCCTTGGCGGGCGCGTTTATGCCAGCCAGCAAAAAGGTGACCGTGCACTTGAAACCATCCGGCCAGGTGCCGGACACCTTGTAACTGTCGGTAGGTGGCAGACCTTTGGCACCGGAAACGCGAACCTGATCCTTACTGATTTCCTCAAGTGCAACCTGGGTGAAATCGCAGGTAACGTCGGGCAGCAGATAGGCCCTTGGATCACCAATCTCATACACCAACTGCTCGCTTACCGTGCCCCGGCTGACCAGACCGCCGGTGCCTTCGGGCTTGGTCATTACAAAGTCGCCGGAGGCGCTCACCTCAGCAATGGGGAAGCCCATATTGGCGTAGCCGTCGGCCACATCTTCCCAGTCGGTAAAGTTGCCACCGGTAGACTGGGCGCCACATTCCAGCAAGTGCCCGGCCAGGCTGCCCTGGGCAAGTTTGTCGTAATCGTTCCAGCGCCAGCCGAATTCATGCACCAGCGGCGCCAGCACCAGCGCGCTGTCCGCTACCCGGCCGGTAATAATGATGTCGGCACCCTGTTCCAGGGCAGCCACCAGGCCTGGTGCGCCCAGGTAGGCATTCAGGCTCACCATCATGGCGGGGAAGGGCTGGCCGGTGGTCATCTCGGTGACGCCGGCATCGGCGAGCTTCTTTTTCTTCATCAGCAGGTCGTCGCCCAGCACCAGGGCGATTTTCAGATCGACCCCCGCTTTTTCGCACAACGCCTGCAACGCATCCCGGCAAGCCACCGGGTTCACGCCGCCGGCGTTGGCCAGCACCCGGATGCCTTTTTCTTTAATGTCGCCCAGCAAAGGCGCCATAACGGTTTCCACAAAATCCCGGGCATAGCCCTGGGTGGGGTCCTTCATCTTCTGGCCAGCCATGATGGACATGGTGATCTCGGCCAGATAATCGGCCACCAGATAATCGATGTTGCCCCGGTGCACCAGCTGGGCGGCTGCCGTTTCGGTATCACCCCAGAAAGCGGCGGAGCAACCGATGCGGATGGTTTTGTTGGCGTGTGACATGTTCTTGGCCTTGTTGTGAAGCCCGCGTCGGCGGGAAGTTATCCAACGTTGATAATGACAATACCAAGCAAGCGCTTGGTTTGTAAACAGGCAAATCTCGGGTAGAATAAAAAGTCCCACCAAGACAACCGGATGGCCTTTGTGAACCAGAACCAGATTCTTCAGTCCTTGATTGCCGAACAGCTCGTTTCCGACCCTGCCAGTGCCCGCGGGCGCTTGTTAAAGGAAGCCGCCAGGTTATTCCGGGACAAAGGCTATGAGCGCACCACTGTGCGTGATCTGGCCGCAGCCGTCGGCATCCAGTCCGGTAGTCTGTTCCATCACTTCCGAACCAAAGAGGAAATTCTGAAGGCGGTTATGGTTGAGACCATCCGTCTCAATACCGCTTTGATGCAGGCGGCAGCCGACAGCGAGGAGTCCCCCCGGGGCAAGCTTCGGGCGTTGGTGCGAAGTGAGCTGGAATCCATTAATGGCCAGACTGGCGAAGCCATGGCGGTGCTGGTTTATGAGTGGCGTAGTCTCTCTGAAAGTTCTCAGGTTCAGGTGCTGGAATTGCGGGAGATATACGAAGGGCTGTGGCTATCTGTTTTGGAGGAGCTTAACGAGCTTGGCCAGCTCAAGGCGGATCCCTTTATCGTAAGGCGGATGTTGACCGGAGCGCTGAGCTGGACGGTGACCTGGTACAAGCCCGAGCGCGGTGGACTGACGCTGGACGGGTTGACCGATCAAGTCATGGCGATGCTCGGACTGTAACAACAGGTTACCTTTGGAACTTATTGTTTTATATCAATTAGCTTAAATTTTTGTGCTTTCCTTAGAGGCCATTGGCCCGATCGGCATATAATTTTCGGCATTCCAGCCATTCTTGTCTGACAAAAATCAAAGCATTCTTCGCGTCGTAGAGACCAGTTCCTCGGGGAACAGCCCGGATGTTGGCTGTGAAGGTTCTGGTTCACGGTTTGACGACGCGAATATGTGATAAAAAACACTCGTCATCCCTTACTGACAAAAACAAAGCAAGACAGGGCAAATTATGTTCTACCCAGAGGTTTCCCTAGTGGGCCGTAGTTCGGCCCTGCTCAAACAGTTCGCACTTGCAGGACTGGCGATGGTCCTGGCCGGCTGCTCCGCCAACCCCATATATACGACGACGGGTATGGTGCTCTCCAGCTACGCAGAGTCTGAGGCAACACCTTATGTGCTGCAGATGTCGGACACTGAAATGGCGTGCGCGCTGGGTGAGGGTACTGATCCTCTCGTCTACTCCTTTTCTCGCGTAACCTCCGCGCCTGACAGCACCGGGTCACTGCTTATGCTGCTGGCCGGCAATTGCATGGAATACCGTGCCTGGAACGCAGAACTGGACTATCTCCGTGCCCAGTACAATGGCGATGTGCCTGCTGCAAAAGACGCCCGTGAGCGCGCCAAGCGTTTGTACGCCACTACGGCCTCGCGCCGATACAATGCCTATCTTCGGGCCATGGCAGCCTACGATTTTGATCCGGCTGCCGAGCCCATCGAGTGCCCTTTCCTGTTTACCGATCAGGACGAACTGACGTTTCTGTTGGGGCTTCTGACCGGTATGCAGGCCATCGTGAACGACTCCAACTCTGGTGCGCTTGCAGGCGTGCCTCGTAATATAGCGCCGAGGGCAGAGCGTGCCGCGCAATGTGTTGACAACGAAAAATGGGGCGGTTTGCCCAATGCTGTTCGCGCGCTGGTCTGGTTGCTGTTGCCCGATACCCGTCCCGAGCTGTCGCCTGACCCTTGGCAGGTGCTTGAGAACAGCTCCGAAATGGGCGTGAATGCGGGTATTCGGGCATCCCACGCGGTTCAGATCGTAGCTGCTGAAACCTTTGGACGCCCTGATGTGCTCGCTGATGCCATTGCGCACTTTGCCGACGCCGACGACCGAATCGACGTATGGGACGATTACCGATTGGTGGATGAAGTGGCTCGAACCATCGTTCAGTTTTCCTCAGACAAGCACTGGACTGCCGAATATGGTCACCGCACGCCGCGCAATTTCTTCGGCAAGATGAGCCCGGAACGCGCCAGAACCAATACCGAAACCATGGACCTGGACGACCTGCTCTGAGAGCAGGCCGCCAGGCCCTGACCCAGTTTCAACGATAAACACAAGAATGACCCGGAGGTCGTCATGATCCGTAAATCCCTTGCCGCTCTGTCGTTGGCCGTTGCTGCTCCGTTGGCATCAGCCCAGACAGTTTCCATGTGTGTGTTTGACGTTATTGGCGCCAACGGCGACGTATACAATCTGGTCAAAGACTACGCCCTGGAAATGAAAGCCCATGGAGTGGACTTCAATCTTCGCCCCTATACCGACGAAGGTGTGGCCGTTGGTGATTTTAACGCCGGCCAGTGTGACGCCGTTGCCGCAACCGATATCCGGACTCGGCCGTTCAACAAGTTTACGGGCAGTGTCAGTGCGGTTGGCGCCATTCCGACCTATGATGATCTGGAAACCTTGTTGGCGACACTGGCCCAGCCCAGGGCGGCATCTCTGATGAAGTCCGGCGGCTATGAAGTGCTGGCGATTGTGCCGGCCGGTGCGGGGTATTTGTTCGTCAACGACCGAAGCATCAACACCGCAAGCAAACTGGCCGGGAAGCGAATGGCCACTCTCGATTATCAACGTGATGCCATTCATATGGTGAATCACGTTAAGGCAACGGTGGTTCCATCGGATATCACCAACTTCGCTGGAAAGTTCAATAACGGCTCCGTTGATACCGCCTATGCGCCAGCGTTCGCCTATGAAGCCCTCGAGTTATACAAGGGTATCGGTGATAAAGGCGGTATTGTTGACTACCCACTGGCCCAGTTGACTATCCAGATCATTGCCCGCGAAGGCGTTCTGGATGATGACACCGCGCAGAAATCCCGTGAAGTGGCCTGGGATATGTTCCCGCAGGCGATGAACCTGATCGAGAGCCAGGAGAAAGCGATCCCTGAAAAACAATGGATTCGAATTCCGGACCAGGACATTACTGGCTACCAGGAGATGTTCCGTGAAAACCGTCTGGAAATGCGTGATGGCGTGAACGGTGCACCGAGTGTGTACGACCCACGCATGATGAGTCTATTGAGCAAAATTCGCTGCGCCAGTAACCCGGGCGCGTCTGAGTGCACGGCTGACAACCGGGAATAATCGGAGAGAAAACACATGAACTGGCGCGCGATGACTGCCTCTGGTGCAAGGACGCTCTACCCCGTACACAGGATACATGGGGTTATTCTACTGCTTTTGCTCCTGTCAACTCTGCTGCTGGGCATGGGGAATTCCCTGCACTCCAGAATGTTGTGGATTGGTGAGCAGGTCTGGCCGAACTATTATCTGCTGAACCCGGATGCGACCGAACCCACCTGTAATATGTTCGTGGATGTGGATGCTGAGGTTGAGCGCAGGATTCAGGCTTACAAGCCTGATCCGGACGATTTGTTCAGCTCCCCACCAGATGCGGATGCGCTGAGGCAGTCTCTGCAGAGCAACGTGGCCCTGTGTGAGCAGCGCCACCTGATGTATGCCGAGAACCAGAAGCACGCCACATGGGCACTGGGTGCCTACAAGAGTTTTGAACAGGGACTGGCTGGCTTTCTGCTGGACAACATTGAACTGACCAAGTACCTGTTCATCGCCATGTTTGCCATGGCTGCTGCGATCTCGGCGCTGGACGCGGACCACATTGCCCTGCGGCTGTCCCGCAACCGGTCAGAGTGGCGCTTGAGCCAGGGCGTGCAGTTCATCGTCAACGGTTTGATGGTGCTGTCCCTGAACGCCTATCTCGGGCGATTATCGACATCGCCGGGCACGGAAAACACTATGATTTTGCAATACGCCTGGGCCGGTGTATTCGGAATGTTCATGGTGATCAACGCCATTCGCTTCTTCCACATACCCGAGCGCATGAAGCCCGGCAGCCTGAGCTTGTCATCGAGCCTGGTCATCCCGTTGTATTGCATGATGGGTTTGATAGCCATGTCCTACTTCTTCTTTGTGGACGGCTACACTTCGGGCCTGGCGATCTACTTCGGCATGATGGCGAACCTGTCTTCCATGTTCATCAACATCGGCCTTTATGTGCTGGTGGGCATGATGCTCAAGCAGACCCGCGTGCCGGAATTGCTGCTGAACATCGTCAAGCCGTTCAATCTGCCGGCGCCTATGCTGGCCTCAGTGATTATCTTTGCCACCGCCTTCCCGACGGCGTTCACGGGTGCCTCCGGTATTTTTATTCTTGCCGTGGGTGGTGTGGTGTATGACGAACTGAGAAAAGCGGGTGCCGGGCGGCAGTTGTCCCTGGCGACCACCGCGATGTCAGGCAGTCTCGGGGTGGTGCTCAACCCGTGCCTGCTGATTGTGGTAATCGCAGCACTGAACAAAGAAGTGACCACCTCTGAAATGTACGGCTGGGGCTTCTGGGTGTTCATTCTGTCTGCCAGCCTGTTCTCGTTCATCGTGTGCAAGACCGAAGGTAACTGGAAGCCCAGGCCGGCACCGGGTGCTTTGCGTCTTGCGCTGAAACAACTGTTGCCACTGGTACCTTATGCACTGACTGCCGCCGCTGTGATCTTTGCAATCTGGGTGGTCCTGGGCCTGAAGTTCAATGAGTACAGTGCGCCGATGATTCTGCCTTTGGTGATGCTCGCCCTGGTGGTGTTGGACTCTGGAAAGGAGAGTAAGGAACTTTCTGTTTCCCGGATGCAAACGTTCTTTGAACGCAGCAGCAATGCTGCCAGTGATTCAGCCGTTCACATCGGCGCGCTGCTGGCCCTGATTGGCTTCTCCATCTGCCTGGGCGGTATTCTGGAGCGCTCCGACATTGTCCATGCGATTTTCCCGGAGACCCTGACCAGCCCCTGGATTGCCATGATGGTCATCGTAGTGATGCTGACGCTGATCGGCATGGTGATGGACCCGTTCGGTGCGGTGATTCTGGTATCGGCCACCATCGCCCAGCCAGCAATACAGATTGGCGTAGACCCGCTGCACTTCTGGATTGTGTGCCTGGTAGCCTTCGAGCTGGGTTACTTGAGCCCGCCTGTGGCCCTGAACCATCTGTTAACGCGGCAGGTGGTTGGTGAGACTGAAGTGCTGGCGGCAGAGCGCACGGGTACTTTCTGGCACCGTTACCAGCGCCTGCTGTTGCCGCTGGCGGTGATGATACCCAGCTTGCTGCTGGTGGCCTTTGTGCCGATGCTGTTCTACGCCTTGTAGTTGGCGTGAAGACCGAAAGCCCGTGGAGTTCTGCTTCACGGGTTTTCTTGTTTTGGGCTTAACTTCGGCAAACGGAGCAGGTTGGAGGGGCTTTCTGAAACACGCTGTGAATACGTCCATGTACGCTCCGCTCCGCCATCCATGGCTCCGCAGGGTTTCAGAAAGCCCCTCCAACCTGCTCCTCCATCCTCGCGCTCATTTTACCCGAGCCGGGATTAAACGATTTTGGAACTTTTGTTCTATAGTCTGCGTATGGATAAGGACGTTCATAAAAAACAGGCAAAGAGGGTAACCGTGAGAAGAACATTGCCGCAGTATCTTGTGCTTTCGGGAGTGGTGTTGTTCGCAGGATGCGGTGGTGGTTCCGGAAGTTCTGAATCCCAGCCCCCGGCCATTGATCTTGGCCCTTTATCTGGTGTGATCAGTATCGAATCCGGCAGCCGGATTGATCAGGACACGATGGATCAGTTGCGGTTTACCGATGCCAGCCCTGCTTCGGGTGCCCAAACCCTGCCGGCCAGTTTTGTTCTTGCCGGGTTTGTCAGTTCGCGAAATGGTTCCTATCCGTTGCTGAACGGCCAATTGTTCAGTTACGCCGCTGACCCGGTGGATAACTTCACCGTGCCCATGGGGCCCGGTGAAACGGTAATTCTGAGAAATTTTGGCGGCCGTGACGGAGATGCGGAACTTGAGTTGCGTGTTACCGCCGGAGGGATTCTCTACGGGGCAGATGAGACCGCGGCGGACAAGCCTTCAGTCAGCGTGACTCTGGATAGCGGCGCCCCGGAAAGGAATTACTCTGTTGAGGTCAGTGTGGCCAGCGGAGGTGGCCCCACTCGCTATGTTCTGGTCAAAGCCGCTGATGGCCAGCTCGATAGCGTCAGTCTTGATTGGCCGGACCATCCGTTCCTCCCCGGCCAGGCCATTGTTACGTTGGATGCAACCGACTCTGGAACCATGTCGTCGCTGGCGACCGGCATGGCCAGCGCTGAGCGGCATCTGGGTGGTTCGGACTGGTTGATGCGGATGCCGGCTCAGGCGTCTTCCCGTGGTGTCAGTGCGACTCAGAGGCAGGCGGAGACCCTGTCCTGGGTTACCCAGCTTCGGCAGATGCCGGGTGTCAAAGACGCGGTGCCGAACTATCAGATGTCGAGCATGCAGAGCTCGCCGGTGGATGAGCCTCTGTACGGTTTGCAGTGGCATTACGATCTGATCAACGGGCCCGGAGCCTGGCAGTTGGCTCCTGACGGTGGCGAGGGCGCCAGCGTCGCTGTTCTGGACAGCGGTTTGTTTAGCCCCAACGGAACGACTGCCTGGCATCCCGATCTTGACGCCAATGTGGATGGTGGCAGGGATTTTGTGGATAACGATTTCTATCCTGAGGATCCTGGTAGCAGCGTTGGCGCCAGTGTGTTTCACGGTACTCACGTTGCCGGAACGGTAGCTGCGGTGGTTAACGGTGAAGGCATCGGAGGGGTCGCGTTCGGATCCAGGATCGTTCCAGTCAGGGTTTTGGGAGAGGGTGGCACCGGCTCCTCCACAGATCTCATTGATGCCATTCGCTGGGTGACCGGGGATTCTCCCAGGCAGAACTTGCCCCGGGCCGAAATCGTCAATCTGAGTCTGGGTGGTTTGCCCAGGATTCAGGCGCTGGAAGACGCCATTGCTTTCGGCGTAGGGCGAGGCATGATTTTCGTTGGTGCAGCCGGAAACTCAGCAACCTCAACGCAATCGTTCCCGGCGGCGTCGCCCAACGTGTTGGCGGTCAGTGCCGTGGATGCCGCAGGTCGACTGTCGTCCTACTCAAACTTCGGAAGCTGGATTGATCTCGCAGCACCCGGCGGAGATGCCAGCCGGGATGGCAATAACGATGGCCGCGCCGATCTGATCTGGAGTACCAGTGCGGTGGGGCAGGCCGGTCAATTCGTTGCCAGTTATGCGGGCTTGCAGGGTACGTCTATGGCCACGCCTCATGTGTCGGGCGTCATGGCACTGCTGAAAGCCCAGAAAGACACCCTCAACTACAGCGAGGTTCGAGCCCTGCTGGAAAGCGGCGAACTCACCGATTATCCGGGAAGCCGAAACGACCAGTTGGGTTATGGCGTTCTCGATGCCGCGAGGGCGCTTCAGGCAAATCTGGAAGGCAGCGTAACGATTCTGTCGCCATCGCCGTCCCAGGTCTCGCTCAGCAATGAGGGGGTGACAAGTGCCACGGTGACCCTGAACCAGATTGGTGATGGCTCAATTTCCAACGTTGTCCTCACCGAAAACCTTGATTGGCTGAGCTCAAACCAACCGACCCTTGAGAACGGACGGTATGTATTCAACGTATCCTTGGTGGAGTCGGAGATTGAGCCAGATACGGCTTACCGGGGTGATATCCGTGTGACCTATGACGATGATGGAACTCAACGCAGCTTGCGCATTCCTGTCATCGCCCAGCTCATCAGCGACGAACAGGCCCGCAACGCCGGCACCCACTTCGTCCTGCTGGTGGATACCACTCCGGATGATGACGGTTTCTATTGGGCCGAGGCCCAGGTTGCTGTGGAGGCCTCAAATGGCAGCTACGGTTTCCGCTTTGAATCCTGGGATGGAGAGGAGCCACGCCGGCTCAATGAAGTCAGTCCGGGCGACTACTTTCTGGTGGCGGGCACGGATATTGATGGCGACGGCATCATCTGTCAGCCCGGTGAGGCCTGCGCGGAATACCCGATTTCCGGTTTGCGGGAGGTGATCACCATTGAGGAAGGCCAAAGCCTTTCCGATCTCCGGATGACCACCAGCTTTACCCGCCCTACAATTTCTGCGGAAACCCCGGACATCCTGCCCAGGCCGGGTTTTCAGGGTTACCGTTTGATCACGCCAGAGCGCGACAGCGCTCGCAATAACAGTGATAACCGACCCAGGACGACACAATGACAGATCGCATTCCCCGGCTGTTTGCCTTGCCGCTGGCAGCGGCCCTGATAACGGCTTGCAGTGCCACCGGCGGTGAAAACGCCGGCATGCAGCCCCAGGTGCGCCAGGTAACCCAGTCTGCCCATTGTGGCCTGACCGGACCAGGCGTCGCGCACGTGCGGACCGGTTCGGAACTGGAGGCATTGCTGGATATTGGCGGGCAGAATATGGCAACCGGTATTATTCGCCAGGTTAATCTTGAGAAAGAGTCACTGGTGATTGTCACCCTGGGCCAGAAGCCAACCGCCGGTTATAGCGTTGGGCTTGAGTCTGCCACGGCGGACAGGAAAACCCTGAAACTGGCCATGAAGGTAAATTCGCCCGCGCCGGACATGATGGTGGCGCAGGTGATTACCTCGCCCTGCGCGGTGCTTGCGGTAGCGGACAGCCAGTGGCAGCGCCTGGAAGTATCCGGGTTGTCTGGAACGCCGTTGTTGAAAGAGCTCGGAAACTGAAACCACTTGGCGTAGCCACAAAACAAACATTGATCTTTCAGCCCGAATCCCTAAGCTATGGCTCAGCTTTAACGACCACTTGCGGAGCCATGCCGTTACTATGAGCCAGCAACAATACAACGCCGATGCCATTGAAGTTCTGAGCGGTCTTGACCCGGTGCGAAAACGCCCAGGCATGTACACGGACACCTCAAGGCCGAACCACCTGGCTCAGGAAGTCATCGACAACAGTGTGGACGAGGCGCTGGCCGGCCATGCCCGCCGGATTGATGTCATCCTGCACAGTGACAACTCGCTGAGTGTGGAAGACGATGGCCGCGGTATGCCCGTCGATATCCACAAGGAAGAGGGCGTTCCGGGGGTTGAGCTGATCCTCTCCCGCCTGCACGCCGGTGGTAAGTTTTCCGAGGGCAACTACAACTTCTCCGGCGGCTTGCACGGTGTGGGTGTGTCTGTGGTGAATGCCCTGTCTACCGATCTGGAAGTGACCATCCGTAGGGATGGACAGGTTCACCGGATGACCTTCGCTAACGGCGACAAGGCATCCGAGCTGGAAGTGATCGATACCGTTGGCAAGCGCAATACCGGTACCCGCCTGAAGTTCACCCCCGATCCGAAATACTTCGACAGTCCCAATTTCTCCGTCAGCCGTCTGCGGCATAACCTGCGGGCCAAGGCGGTGCTGTGCCCGGGCCTGGTGGTGACATTCCTGCAGGAAAAAACCGGCGAGAAAGACGAGTGGTTCTATGAGGACGGCTTGCGGGACTACCTGCGTACTGCCCTGGCAGACATCGAAGCCGTGCCGCTTGAGCCCTTCACCGGCAGTTTCTCCGGTAATAAGGAAGCGGTGGATTGGGCGATCCAGTGGCTGCCGGAGGGCGGCGATGCCGTCATGGAAAGCTACGTCAACCTGATTCCCACCGCCCAGGGCGGTACCCATGTGAATGGCTTACGCACGGGCTTGCTGGAAGCCATGCGGGAATTCTGTGAGTTCCGTAGTCTGCTACCCCGGGGGGTCAAGCTGTCGCCCGAGGATATCTGGGAGCGGGTGGCCTATGTGCTGTCGTTCAAGATGCAGGAGCCTCAGTTCTCCGGCCAGACTAAAGAGCGGCTGTCGTCCCGTGAGGCGGCGGCGTTTGTCTCCGGCGTGGTGAAAGACGCCTTCAGCCTGTGGCTGAACCAGCACACCGATATTGCTGAAGCCCTGGCTGAGCTGTTTATCAGCAATGCCCAGCGCCGGCTGCGGGCCAGCAAGAAGGTGGCCCGCAAAAAGGTGACCTCCGGCCCGGCGTTGCCCGGCAAACTGGCTGATTGCTCCGGTGCCGATACCACCCGTTCAGAACTGTTCCTGGTGGAAGGTGATTCGGCTGGCGGTTCCGCCAAGCAGGCCCGGGACCGGGAATTTCAGGCGGTGATGCCGCTGCGGGGCAAGATTTTGAATACCTGGGAAGTGGATTCCGGTGAAATCCTGGCTTCCCAGGAAGTTCACGATATTGCCGTGGCCATCGGTGTTGATCCTGGCTCAGAGGATTTTACCGGTTTGCGCTACAACAAGATCTGTATCCTGGCGGATGCCGACTCTGACGGCCTGCATATCGCCACCTTGCTGTGCGCGCTGTTCGTAAAGCACTTCCGTCCACTGGTTTCTGCCGGCCATGTATTTGTCGCCATGCCGCCGCTGTACCGGGTGGATCTGGGCAAGGAAACCTTCTATGCCCTCGATGAGCACGAAAAGCAGGGTATTATCGACCGCCTGGCAGCCGAGAAGCGGAAGGGCAAGGTTCAGGTGACCCGTTTCAAGGGCCTGGGTGAGATGAATCCCCTGCAATTGCGCGAAACCACCATGGCGCCAGACACTCGCCGCCTGGTGATGCTCACCCTGGAAGAGGGTGATGACACCGATGAGCGAATGGACATGTTGCTGGGCAAGAAGCGGGCTTCAGACCGCCGGGTTTGGCTGGAAGCCTACGGCAATATGGCGGATATTGCGGTTTGATATTCCCTGCAGTGCTATAAAAATCATTACTTATTCTTTCTCAGAATTGATGAGGGCCGCTATCCTGCCAGTTTTCTAACCGGAATAACCGAGTTATGGACTGGCACGGATGGTTTTCCCTTGGGTTGGCGGGTGCCGCCCTGTTACTGATGAGCTCTGGCCGCTTTGCGCCGCATCTGGTGATGATGGCGGCATTGGTGGTGCTGAGTGCCAGCGGTATCATCGGCCCGGAACAGGCCCTTGCCGGCTTCAGTAATCCGGGGCTGATCACAGTGGTTGCCCTGTTTGTGGTGGCCTCCGGTGTTCACCATTCCGGGGGTGTTGACCTCCTGGTGCACTACATTCTCGGCAGCCCGAAAACCGTTCGCGGGGCCCAGGCCCGCATTGCCTTACCAGTCACGTTGCTCAGTGGCTTCCTGAATAATACGCCGGTGGTTGCCACCATGATTCCGGCCGTTCATGCCTGGTCCCGCAAGATTGGAATTGCCCCTTCCAAGCTGATGATTCCCCTCAGCTATGCCGCCATTTTCGGCGGAACGCTCACCCTGATCGGTACCAGTACCAACCTGGTGGTCAATGGTCAGTACCAGCAGCTGACCGGTGAAGAAGGCTTTTCAATTTTCGCCATTACCCAGGTTGGGCTGCCGGTTGCGATCATCGGGGTTGCTGTGATGTTGCTGGTACTGCCGCGGATGTTGCCAGACCGTAAAGACCAGCAGAAGTTCGGCTCGGTCAAAGAGTTTACGCTGGAAGTGGCGGTCGCGTTCGAGGGGCCGCTGGTCGGCAAAAGCGTAGGTGAGGCCGGGCTGCGGGAGCTGGATCGACTCTACCTGGTTGAAATTGAGCGGGATGGCAGCGTGGTGACGGCGGTGCCATCGGAAGAGCGTCTTCGGGGCGGTG
This sequence comes from Marinobacter shengliensis, assembly GCF_003007715.1. GTDB lineage: Bacteria > Pseudomonadota > Gammaproteobacteria > Pseudomonadales > Oleiphilaceae > Marinobacter > Marinobacter shengliensis. Next base: position 476,215 of record NZ_PXNO01000023.1, read on the forward strand.
ACCGCCTGGTGTTTGCCGGCGATACCCAGGCAATTTCTGATCTGTTGCGGATCAACGGCATCGTGCCTTCGGTGCATGATGATGAGCCGTCTCTCAGCAAGGACCGCGCCGAACGACGTTTGGTGGAGGCGGTGTTGTCGCCCCAGTCAGATGTGCTTGGCCAGACCATCAGGGATGCCCGGTTTCGGGACCGGTACGGTGCCGTGGTACTGGCGGTTGCACGCGGAGGTGAGCGGGTGCCGGGTAACCTTGGCAACATTCGCCTGAAACCTGGTGATGTGTTGTTGCTGGAAGCGCGCCCTGCGTTCGTCAGCCGGCAGCGATACAACAAGGATTTCCTGCTGATCAACGACCTTGAGACAGAAGCGCCGCGCCACGACCGGGCCTGGTTGTCCTGGGGCATTTTGTTGGTGCTGGTCGGGCTTGCCGCCTGCGGCATCATGACGATGCTCAACGCTGCCCTGGTAGGAGCATTCGTGATGATCCTTTCCGGCTGTTGTACGGTTGGCCAGGCTCAGAAAGCGGTAGACGTTCCGGTGATTCTCACGATCGCCGCTTCCTTTGCCATGGGCGGAGCACTGGAACAGACCGGAGCGGCGAGTTATCTGGCCGGTGCGGTGTTCAGCCTGAGCGATGGCCATACCCTGCTGGCGTTATTGCTGGTTTACCTGGTGGTGTCAGTGCTGACGGAAGTCATCACCAATAACGCAGCCGCCGTCCTGATTGTGCCGGTGGTGCTGTCGCTCACCTCTGCGATGGGCGTGGATTCCGAGCCGTTTATCATTGCGGTGATGATGGCCGCTTCGGCAAGCTTTGCCACACCACTGGGTTATCAGACCAACATGATGGTGTTCGGGCCGGGAGGCTACCGTTTCAGCGATTTTATCCGGGTTGGTTTGCCGATGAATGTCTTTATCGGCCTGGTGACGGTTGGAGTTATTTCTGTGGTTTACGGTGTTTGATGGGGGTTGGCGAGGATATCGCAGCACAAAACCTGCAAACGCCCCTTATGCTGGTAGGCCAGTGACAGGGTGACGCACATATAGGCGCCGGTTACGCACAGATAGGGTGTTGTAACGTGCAGGTTCTCAGGCTGAGCCAGGGCCTGGCGCAGGTATTGCTGGCGGAACCAGTCGGCGCTGGTGGTGTTCTCCAGCGGCCGGAAACGGGGGTCCCGCTTCTCAATGGCGGAGTCGGAGACCAGGGTGTCTTCAATCTGGATGCCCTTGTCATCCGCGAGATAGCAGCGGGATACGGCGGGGTGGTTCAGCAGTTCAAAGCAGGCCTGTGACATCAGGCTGCCGTCCTGCAGTCGTTCAATGGCCCGCCGGAACGGCCCGTTGAAATAGTTGACCAGTTGCTGTGTGGGGTCCTGGGTGATCTGTTTGCGCTTCTTGTATTCCTGAAGTAATTCTTCGAGGTCTGCGGGCGTGTGGGGCAGTTCCCCGAGTTCAAGGCAAGGGCGCCGGAAATAGAATCCCTGTACAAAGTCCACGCCAGCATCGATGGCTATCATGGCCTGATCACGGGTTTCCACGCCTTCCAGTAGTACCAGGCATCCCGACTGGTGAAGCAGTGACACCATGCCATTCAGAATCTGCCGTGCCCGCTGATCGTCAGTGGCGCGGGTCAGCAGCGTACGATCCAGTTTGACGATATCGGGCGACAGGTTCCAGATTCGCTCGAAATTCGAGTGGCCAGCGCCAAAATCATCGATCGCGGTGAGGCAGCCAAGTTTCCGGTAGTAGGCGACGGTATCTTTCAGTCTCTCAGCATCGTCTGTGGGCTGCTCAACAATCTCCATCACAATTCGATGGGGTGGTAGCCCGGTTTTCTTCAGAAGCGCCCCAAAGAACGAATCCGACTGGCTGCCACTGGTCACCACCCGGGGGGATACGTTCAGGAACAGCCAGTTCAGCTGATCTTTTATGCCGCTGTAGTTACGGATATGCAGGTACCGACACAGCCGGTCCAGCAGCAGGTTTTCAGCGTCGGTGTCCGGAAGTTCAAACAGGTGGTTGGGAAGTACAGCCGCGTTGTCGTTGTCGAACGCCCGGATCAGGGCCTCATAACCAACGGTCCGTTTGTGGGAGATGCTGTAAATCGGTTGCAGGGCGGTTCTGAGCTTTAGCCCTCTGAAATCGGCTGTCCAGGTCTCTCCTTGCTGAGTGAGCATGGGCGAGAGCAGGTCCAGTTCTGGCGCTGGCAGGATATCGGTAAGGCTGTGGGACATAGGCGAGTCTGAACCGTTTAACGAACGCATCAGGAGCAGCAGTTGTGGTGCTGACCACTGAACTGTTAGCCAGAGTGCCCACATCCCTGGCACGTTTGCCTGTATTTCAAGGCGTTAACTGTTTAGCTAAAGCGCAGATTGCCAAAAAACAGGAATCATTACCACTGTTTAACCGGTAAAACTCGAAACAGTTTGTGACTTTGTGTTGGTATGGGGAATTCGGGGCGGGGCTTTGGAGAGCAGAACCCCCGGCAGGCCGGGGGTTCAGAATGGAGCATATTAATTGTTGCTGGGTACTACTACGGATTCGTCGAATTCCAGTTCCATGTCGTTTCCTCTCGGTCACTGAGGCCCCCGACGGGGCGAATTAAAGTATGTGAGAAGTTTAGCGTTGCTGTGAATTTGCGCAATCCGTAGAACCCGTATTCGACCAAAGTGGCCAGTGCCAACCCCGGTGTCCGCCAGAGACTTGATCAGATAATTTGATGCATCCCGGCAGAATATTTTGATTTTCACCCGGCAGTTCGGGGCCTAGACTGACCTAAACGTATCAGTCGCACAGGGTGGCTAAGTCCAGGGATGGAGGATTTCCCAAATCATGAAATTACGAAATACCAACACCGCCTACGGTCTGATCGCTGTCAGTTTGCACTGGCTGGTGGCGCTGGCGGTCATTGGCCTGTTCGGGCTCGGCTGGTGGATGGTGGAACTGTCCTACTATGACCCCTGGTACCGACAGGGCCCACACATTCACCGGAGCATTGGCATCCTGTTGTTCATAGTGGTGGTGGCCCGGCTGTTGTGGCGAGTTGTGACTCCGCCTCCCAGGCCGCTGCCTGAGCACCAGCGGTGGGAAGTGATTGCCGCCCATGGGGCCCATGGGTTGCTCTATCTGCTTCTGTTCGTAGCCATGATCAGTGGATACCTGATTACCACGGCCGATGGCTCGTCCATCAGCGTATTTGGCTGGTTTGAGGTGCCTTCAGTCACCGGCCGGATCAGGGGGATGGAGGACACCGCGGGTGCGGTCCATTACTGGAGCACCTGGGCACTGGTCGGGTTGGCCGGGCTGCATGCCCTGGCGGCCTTGAAACACCATTTTATTGATCGGGATGCCACGCTCAGGCGCATGCTTGGCCGCGGTTGACGCAGATCCGAAGACCGAAACGATAACCATGACTCACTCAGGGAGAAGACCATGAAAAAACTCTTGCTCGCATCCGCCGTTTCAGTGGCACTGATTGGCACTGCCAATGCCAGCGAACACAGCGGCACCTATGCCTTTGATAAAGAGGGCGCCCACCAGTTCATCACCTTCAAGATTTCCCATCTTGGCTACAGCTGGCTGTATGGCCGGTTCAACGACTTCGACGGCGAATTTGTCTACGACGCCGAGAACCCGGAGAACAGCACGGTCACCGTTACAATCGACACGGCCAGTGTGGACTCCAACCACGCCGAGCGCGACAAGCATTTGCGCAGCAAGGACTTTCTGCACGTGAGTGAGTTCCCGCAGGCCACCTTCAAAAGCAAGCGGGTGGTTGTGGATGACGACGGCGAGGCTGATATCATCGGCGACTTCACCCTGCGCGGCGTGACCCGTGAGATCACCCTGGAAGCCGAAATGCTTGGCCACGGTGAAGACCCCTGGGGCGGCTACCGTATGGGCTTTGAGGCCGAGACCGAATTTCGTCTGAAGGATTTCGGTATTCCGATGGATCTGGGTGAAGCCTCTGAAACCGTTGAAATCAAGATCTCCATCGAAGGCATTCGTCAGTAATCCTGATTGAAACCTCTGTCTCAGGTTCCGGGGTTAAACCCGGAACCTGCCTGTCTGTTGCTCCAGTTCTGAAGCATAGTCCTTAAGTGACTCGCTGATCCCATCGATGGCACGAGAGCGCTCAGCGCTGGCCGCGGCCAAGTCGTTAATTTCGGTAATGCTGCGATTGATCTCGTCCACAACCTGGGTTTGTTCTTCGGTGGCCGATGCCACGCTGGTGTTTACATCGGTGATATTGGAGATCGCCTCCAGAATGGCTTGCAGTTCCTGCTCCGCTTCGGTGGCCAGTTTTTCTGTCTCAGCTGCTTCTTTACTGCCGGTTTCCATCACATTGACCACATCCGAAACACCAGTCTGCAGTGCTGTGATCATGGTCTGAATATCCTCGGTGGACTGTTGTGTGCGTTGGGCGAGCGTTCGCACCTCATCCGCCACCACCGCAAAGCCCCGGCCTTGCTCACCGGCTCTTGCGGCTTCAATGGCAGCGTTCAGGGCCAGCAGGTTGGTTTGTTCGGCGATACCGCGAATCACATCCAGAACCGAGGTGATGTTGTCAGAATCATCAGACAGCTTGCGGATCACACCAACCGCCTTGGAGATCTGGGCCGCCAGCCGGTGCACCTGCCTGGATGAATTCCGGATGATTTCGGCACTGTTCTGCCCCTTGAGGTCTGCTTCCCGGGTGATCTCGGCCGCCCTTGAGGCATTCCCGGCAACTTCTTCGATCGCGCTTTGCATCTCATTGATGGCCGTTGCCACCATGGATATCGAATCGGTCTGTCGGGTAACGCCCTCGTTGTTGTCCCGCGCAGCAGACGCCAGTTCAGTGGCGCCCTGGCCCAGATCCCGGCTCAGGGTCTGTATTGAGCCGATCATGCCCTGAAGGTTCTCCAGTACCTGATTGAAACTCCTGGCCAGTTGCCCCAGATCGTCCTCCACGGCCACCGGTATTCGTTGGGTCAGGTCGCCTTCACCCTGGGCAATATTATCGAGCTGGCTGCGCAGGGCTTGAATGGATCGGATGATCAGTCTGAGGAAAATCAGGAACAGGGCAATACTGATAACGATGGCCGCGACCGTGATAACGGTAATGGTTACGGTGCTGGAAGTGCCTTCGGCGCGGGCTTCGGCATAGCGAATCTGGGCCTGTTCATCCGCATGGCCTTCGGCCCTGTCGTAGAATGCCCGTAGCCGCTGGAACAGCCCGATGGTTTCAGTGGCGGCAAGGTTTCTGGCTTGTGTTCCGTCCCCCCGCTCTGCCAGTGCCAGAACCTGGCGCGCAGAGCGCTCCCATTGGTCAAAGGCCTGGTCAAAGCCCCCGGTCACAGAGCTGATCCCTGTGCCCCGTAGCCGCGCTACGCTGTCGGTAAAACGCCGGCGTGCCTGCTCCACGTTCTCCTCGAAATCTGCGATGGCGTCTGTTGTGTCTTCACCATTCAGGGTCTGGTCGACCACCATCATCTGAGCAACTAAAGCCTGATACAGGTCGCGGTCACCGTTGAGGATTTCGGCAACCGACGGCAGGAAGGTAACGGCAATATCTTCAGTGCTTTCCACCAGGTTTTTGGCTGTCAGCATGCCGAATCCACCGGCGACAACCAATGCCAGAGCGGTGATGAAAAAGGGCAGGGCGATCTTGGTGCGCAACCCCAGATTGTTTAAAACGTTCATTCAGCCTCCAGATTATTGTTGTTGCTCTAGAGGCTAAGCGTAGCAGGGGGTGGGGCGTTGTCACCCTGAACATGAGGGTGGAATCTTGATTTAGCTCAGGATTTGATGACGAATCAGGGTTGTTGCACGTTGCCGGATTGTTCACTGGTTCGGCACAGATGCCGTTGGCGCCAGAACTGGGCGATAAAGATGACAACGCCAATGACCAGACCGGCCCAAAGGTAAGGCTCCGGCATCTGGAATGATCCACTGATGGCGAATTCCACCAGCAGCATCAGCGCGACGGCCAGGGTGGCGTTCACCAAGGCTGTCACCAGGGCGTGCCCGCAGGCTTTGAGATTGGGTTTCATAGGTTTCCGCTTGTCAGGGGATAAAACGGCTTTCTATTCACTGTGGCGAGAATACGGTGCACCTTACAGACTCTCCATGCGGGAATTCCGCTATTGGAAATTGGTGTATCGTTGCTTGCGTCCATATAATGTGCGCCACATTGCCCGGTGTTTGTGCCGGGTTATCGGGGCTGCATCAAAGCCGCATTTCAAAACAGGCAGTTAAGGCAAAGAGGCATCTATGCCAGAGTTTCAGACAACGGATGAAGGTTTCGAAAGGGTATCGCTACGGGATTATACCGAGAAGGCCTACCTCGACTACTCCATGTATGTGATCCTGGACCGTGCATTGCCCAACGTAGGGGATGGGCTCAAGCCGGTGCAGCGTCGGATTGTTTATGCCATGTCGGAGCTGGGGCTGAAATCCACCTCCAAGTACAAGAAATCTGCCCGTACCGTTGGTGATGTGCTGGGTAAGTTCCACCCCCATGGTGACAGCGCCTGCTATGAAGCCATGGTGCTGATGGCGCAGCCGTTCTCCTATCGCTACCCGTTGGTGGATGGTCAAGGTAACTGGGGCTCGCCGGACGACCCGAAATCGTTCGCCGCCATGCGTTACACCGAATCCCGCTTGGCTGCCTTTGCCGATGTTCTTCTGGGTGAGTTGGGGCAGGGAACCGTGGACTGGGCGCCGAACTTTGATGGCACCATGGAGGAGCCGTCCGTTCTGCCAGCCCGGTTGCCTCATGTCCTGCTGAACGGCACCACCGGCATTGCCGTGGGCATGGCCACCGATATTCCGCCGCACAACGTGCGAGAGGTCACCGCCGCCTGCATTCGCTTGCTGGATGACCCGGAAGCCACCGTTGACCAGCTCTGTGAACACATCAAGGGGCCGGATTTTCCCACCTATGCGGAAATTATTACCCCCCGCAAGGATCTGATGCAGATCTATGAAACCGGCCGCGGCTCTCTGCGTATGAGAGCGCGCTGGGTTCGTGAAAGTGGCGAGATCGTGATTACCGATCTGCCACATCAGGTATCCGGTAACCGGGTGCTGGAGCAGATTGCCCAGCAGATGCAGGGCAAGAAACTGCCCATGGTGGCGGACCTGCGTGATGAATCCGACCATGAGAACCCTACCCGCCTGGTGATTGTGCCCCGCTCTAACCGGGTCGACCTGGATGGCTTGATGGCGCACCTGTTTGCCAGTACCGATCTGGAGAAAACCTACCGGGTTAACATCAACGTTATTGGTAATGACGGCCGCCCGGGTGTGAAGGGGCTTCGCCAGATTCTGACCGAGTGGCTGGCGTTCCGTAAAACCACGGTTACTCGCCGTCTGCAACATCGCCTGGACAAGGTTCTGGCCCGGTTACACCTCCTTGAAGGCTTGTTGATTGCCTATCTCAACATCGATGAAGTGATTGAGATCATTCGTACCGAAGACAAGCCCAAGGCCGTACTGATGTCCCGGTTTGGCCTGTCGGCCGACCAGGCGGAAGCCATTCTTGAGCTGAAACTGCGCCACCTGGCAAAACTCGAGGAAATGAAAATCCGTGGTGAGCAGGACGAGCTGGCCGCGGAAAGGGATGAGCTGCAGGCCATTCTGGGCTCGGAAGACCGCCTGCGCGAGCTGATCAAGACCGAACTGCAGCAGGATGCCGAAACCTACGGTGATGACCGCCGTTCTCCGATCGTCGCCCGTGAAGAAGCCAAGGCCTTCAGTGAGATTGACCTGGTGTCCAACGACCCGGTCACTGTGGTGCTGTCGGAGAAAGGCTGGGTGCGGGCTGCCAAGGGGCACGACATTGATCCGTCCGGGCTCAGTTACAAGTCTGGCGACCGCTTTGCGCTGGCTGCCAGGGGCAGAAACAATCAGCAGGCCATCTTCCTCGACAGCACTGGGCGTGCCTATGCGCTCATGGCTCACAGTCTGCCGTCTGCCCGAGGGCAGGGCGAACCTCTTACCGGCCGGATCAACCCACCGTCCGGGGCGACCTTCTCTGGCCTGCTGATGGGAAATCCGGAGCGTAAAGCGCTGCTGGTCACCGACGGCGGCTATGGTTTCGTGACCTCGTTGAACGACATGATCAGCAAGAATCGAGCTGGCAAGGCGGTGGTGTCTGTGCCCAAAGGGGCCCGAATCATGCCCCCTGTGCTGATCCCAGAGACAGCAACAACCCTTTACCTGGCGGCTATATCCAACGAGGGGCGGATGCTGGTGTTCCCGCTCAGCGAATTGCCGGAACTGGCCAAGGGTAAGGGTAACAAGATCATCAGCATTCCCTCTGCCCGCGTTCAGAATCGTGAGGAGTATGTGGTGGCTGCCGCCGTCTTCGGTGAAGAAGACCAACTGGAGGTGAAGGCCGGCAAACGCAAACTGGGTCTGCGTTTTGCAGATCTGGAGCATTATCTTGGTGAGCGTGGCCGGCGTGGTCACAAATTGCCCAGAGGGCTCCAGCGGGTAGACGGCATTGATGTGATTCCGTCTGCGGCCCGTGCCCAGGAAGAAGCTCAGGACGTGGAGGGCGCCGACAGTGAGTGAGCTGGTTCTGGTAAATGTGTCCGGGCGAGATAAGCCCGGATTGACCTCGGAGATCACCGGGATCATGGGGCAGTACGATGTCCGGATTCTGGATATTGGCCAGGCGGTGATTCACGACCACCTGACCTGGGGCATACTGATCGAGATCCCGGATGAGTCGAAATCGTCCCCGGTGATCCGTGACGTTCTTTTTCGACTGCATGCCCTGGACCTTCAGGTGCGCTTTGCCCCCATCACGGTGGAGGAATACCAGGCATGGGCCGAAGGGCGTAACCGGGCCTGCTACATCGTTACCCTGCTATCCCGTGACATCAAGGCCGAACAGATTGCCCGGGTATCGGCCATTACGGCCCGGCATGGGCTGAACATTGACAACATTACCCGCCTTTCTGCACGCCCGTCGCTCAATCAGGGGGAGAACCGCATTGCCTGTGTCGAGTTTTCGGTGCGGGGGACGCCGTCAGACCTGGAACAACTTCGGGCGGACTTCCTGCATATTGCCGGTGAGATGAACGTGGACATCGCCTTCCAGGAAGACTCCATTTTCCGGCGAAACCGCCGGTTGGTGGTGTTTGATATGGATTCCACGCTGATTGAGGCCGAGGTGATCGATGAGCTGGCCCATGAGGCCGGCGTGGGCGAGCAGGTTGCGGAAATAACCGAGCGGGCCATGCAAGGTGAGCTGGACTTCAGCCAGAGCTTCGCCGAGCGGCTGGCGCTGCTCAAAGGCCTGGATGAGTCGGTGCTTGAAAGTATTGCCGGTCGGCTGCGTATGACAGAGGGGGCTGAGCACCTGATCCGAAGCCTGAAAGCGCTGGGCTACCGCACTGCGATTCTCTCTGGCGGCTTTACCTACTTTGCCCGCCACCTGCAGCAGAAACTGGGCATTGACTACGTGTATGCCAACGAACTGGACATTGTCGACGGCAAGGTGACCGGCCAGGTCAAAGGCCAGATTGTGGATGGCAAGCGCAAAGCCGAGCTGCTGCTCGAGATTGCCGAAAAAGAGCATATCTCAAGGGAGCAGGTCATCGCCGTGGGTGATGGTGCCAACGACTTGCCGATGCTGAGCCAGGCGGGCCTGGGCGTGGCCTTCCGTGCCAAGCCGCTGGTCAAGGAATCGGCCCGGCACTCCATTTCCACCCTGGGCCTGGACGCCATTCTGTACCTGATCGGTTTTCGCGAAAGTGATACCAATCAGACCCTCCAGAACAGCAGCCTGTGAATGCAAAAAGGGCGAGGTTCTGACACCTCGCCCCTTTTTCCTCTATCCGGAATTGGCGTCCGGTCAGTGGTCCCCGAAGTCGTAGTTCATCTCCGGTACTGGTGCCTGCAGGTAATAACCCTGGATATAGTTCACCCCGGCCTGCCACAGCGTTGCCAGTACACTGGCGTTCTCTACCAGCGGTATGATGGTGAGCTTGCCGGCATTCTGCAGGCTCTTGACCATTTCCTTGACCTGCTCCTTGGCTTCATCGCTCTTCTGGATTTCTTCCGTGAAGGAGCCGTCAATCTTCACGTAGTCGGCGTCAATGTGCTTGAGCGTGTTGAACGGATTCAGGGCGCAGCCAAACTGGGCAATGGATACCTTACTGTGAAGTTCGTGTACCGCTTTGGTGAACTCCTTGGCCTGCTTCATGTAGTTGTTGGCATCGCCTTCGCGGATCTGGAAAATCAGTGAGTCTCCCGGCAGGCGAGCCGCCTTGAGGGCAACGCTGAGCCAGGGCGTAAAGGTTTTGTCCTGCAGTGTCTCGGCGGTGATGTTCAGGAACAGCCTGGTGTCATGACCCCGTGACCGGTGGCTTGCCAGCTGTTTGATGGTTTGCAGGATCACCCAGCGGTCAATCTTGATGGCCGTATCGCTCGGCCCCATGGGGGGCAGGAAGTCGTAGGGAGAGACTTCCTCGTTGTCTTTGTCGAGCATGCGAACGAAGGCCTCGTAATGCTCTTCGCCCTCACCCCGCAGGTTGATGATAGGCTGGAACAGCAGCCGGAAGCGGTTGTCGTCCAGGGCCTTGAGGATAGCCTCAACCGAGTTGCTTTCATCCAGGCTTTCGTACTGGGCGGGATTATAGACCACGATCCCGTTACCACGTTCATGGCCCTCGAGCTTCTTCACCTCGGCGGAGGCGGTATGGGCACGCCCCATCAGTTCCTCTGCCTTGGGCGAATTCTCCGTGATCGCGGCTATGCCGATGGACACTGTCAGCGGTACTGTCTTGCCGTTGATGTCGAACAGATGATCTTCAACCGCTTTGCGGACCCGCTCAGCAATGCCTTCCATATGTTTCTCATCGCAGGGCAGGCACATCAGGCAGAAGGCATCATCGCTCAGCCTGGCCAGCGTCACTTCCTCGCCGGCCTGTTCTTTTAGCAGCGAGGCCAGATCACCAAGCAACAGATCGGCACCGGCGATACCGACCTGGCCCTTCATACTTATGAAGTTGTCCAGGGCGATGTAGGCCAGGGCGCCGGTCTGGTTGTTCTTGCCGGCATTGGCAATGGCCTGGGCCAGAGCGTCCATCAGGTATTGACGGTTATACAGGCCCGTGAGCAGATCCTGGCTGCTGATCTGTTTGAGCTTTTCTTCCAGCTCGGCATCGCTGTGTTCCGGCTGCAATACGATCTGCGTGCAGGCTTCGCCATCATAAGTGGCGGCAGAGACAGACATGGTTACGTTCAATTCCTGATCGTCGCTGCGGCGTGCGGTGCAGTTCAGGGTCATGCCGTCCTTGCCATCATCGGCAAAGGCCTTCATGAAGTCTTTGTACTTGTCCTGGCTTTCCGGGGTCAGGGTATCGAGAACCGGAATGCAGATAAGGTCATCAATGTCGTCGTAGCCCAGGAACTCCATGTAGGACTGGTTGGCATAGATGTGCATGCCATCGTTGATGTAGGCGATGGCGTCCTTGGAGCTTTCCAGAAGCAGCTGGCAGCGCTGTTCGGCCTCACGCAGGTGGGATTCCAGAACCCGACGACGGCGGCGCTCTTCCAGGGCGGCCAATTCGCGTTTCACCACCAGCACGAGCAGATCCTTGTACTCGAACGGCACAGCATCCTGTCCGCCGGCCCGGATAATGTTCACCGTTCTTTCCCGGCTGACTTCCTCGGTCAGGAGAACGAAGGGGATGTCCTTGTCCATGCGCTTGACCATGGCCAGGGCGTCATCCGGCCCGAACTCCTGCTCCAGGTCCCGGGCCAACAGTAGGTCCCAGTTACTGGTTTTCAGGGCTTCTTCCAGATCTTCTTCCGAGGTTATACGGTGTGCCCGGGTGGCCTTGCCCGAGTTGCGGAGCAGGCTGACCATGGATTCAGCATCATTTTGAGATGGATCAAGAATCAGCAGGTGTACGGTCGCGTTTTTTTTCTGCATTCGTAAGACTTCTCATGGATACGGTCACTTCCGCTGAATGATGCAGGGGTTGGCGATCAATAACAACCCTGGCAGTAGCCGTGGTTCACAGTCTTTCCGACCTTTGGCGTTACAGTGATGGCCACAGGGAGTCGAATTCGTCTTCCGTGGCGCCGGGCGTTGATGGCGGGGCGCCATTCGGACTGGCCAGGGCCGCCGGATTCTGCAGTTTCAGTTCAAACTGGCTGATGCTGCCGGTGGCAGAGACCTTCTTGAGCAACTGCCCCTGATCTTCCCGGCCATCGTGCAGCAATGAGATGCGACTGCCACTCTGGAAGGGCAGTCTCGGGGTTATGAGGGTAGCGGCCTGATTAACCACACTGATCTCCGGCAGTAGCAGCCCCCGGAGGTATTCGCTGCTGTTGCCCACCTTCTGGATCAGCCTTACCCCGCACGGTGCGGCGCTTGGGGCCAGCAGCTCAATGCCGATCTGGGTGCCCTGATTCCGGACCTGACGCAGCCAGCGCACCACGGCGATGCTCCAGGGGTGGGATTTCTGTTCACGTACCCCAAGAATCTCACCCGCCTGCAGCGAGGATGGTACATTGGTTTCCCAGGCAACACAGTAGCCACCCGGGCTGGTGTTGATCAGCAGGGCATGATGGGAGCGGGGGCGGCTCTTCTCCTGTCCCGTGGGTATGGCGGCCCCGGTACCCGACTTGAAGTTGATCGGTGCGTCGGCCGCGTGCAGCCTGTCTTCACTTGGGCCCGCGTCGTGGGCTCCGGCCCAGGCGTCCGTGTTCCGGTTGGCATTGCGGATAAACCGGTTTTCCTGCTCGGGATCAATGGTTTCGTTACCGTTCAGGAACTCGGCAAAGGTCTTTTCACCAGCTACGAAATAGTGGGTGGCCGTCAGGCCGACGCAGACCTCCAGCGTGCCCTGGCTGGAAATGCGGTTGAAATTCCGCTTGGCCAGAATACCCAGCGCCTGGCTGAGATGTGTCAGCAGGGTGTCGCTGATTTTGGGCGATACCTGTAGCCGCGTAGCATCTTGCTCGTGGCTGCGCCTGGCGTGCAGCACCTCGGCCAGCTGCGTGGAAAGATCTTTGGTGTCAAAACCGAAGCTTTCGTCCCCCGGTTTGTTTTCCAGCAAGCTCCGGTAGACTGGCGGGTTGTCCAGCTCCATGTTGATCACGAACAGGCTGTCAGTTCCAATGTCCGGGCCGCACTGGCAGAACTCGGTCCAGGACTCGAACAGCTCGTAAACCTGAGTCAACTCGGCCTGACGCAGTTGATTGGGGCGGGCGCAGCCCAGCAGGAGAATGCGTTTGTAGCTGTCGGCCACAGTACTGGCGCGGCGATGGGTCAGGGTGTCGTCATCGATTTCCAGTGCGGCCAGTTTGTTCCGATGCGCAAACCGGTACAGACGGTGGCACTCCAGCCAGCTCAGGGCCGGGCTTGGGCAGTAGAGCTGATGCGAACGGACAATCGTGGCGCCCAGCTCGGATATGGCGCGGTGAGCGGCGGCGGCAACGTGGCGGCGATTTTTTTCCAGACCGCCGTTATCCAGATATTCCAGCACACACAGTTTATAGCCGCTGGCCAGGTGCAACTGGAGGGCCTGGGCCAGGTTGGCAATCTTGCGCTGCTTCTCGGGCAGGGCGATGGCCAGGCCCAGAAAGTGGCGTGACAACTCGTTGCAGACAAAATGAATTTTCTCGCGAACCAGCTCAAGGAACTGCATTCGTTGCTGCGGCGCCAGAAACAGGTGGTTCAGTTCAATAATCGCATGGTAAAGCTGGCGGGATGCCTCACCGATGTTGGCCATCGGTAGCTGGTCAATCCACAGACGAAAGGCCTTGGGTGTCGTATCGCAAAACGACAGGCTTGCGGTTTTCTGTTCAGGAACCTTCAGTTCAGGTTTCAGAATATTGCCTTCCATGATCTCACGCCAGTGTTTGAGTCGCTTTGAGTATGTATCGACCGAAAGTGTCGAAAATACATGCTTTTATTGTCTTTACCTATAGAACTTTAAGATAGCAAACCAATAACAAAAAGCGAGAAGATCATGAGTTGACAATCTTTGACAAGTGTAAGTGGGACCGCTTTTGCGACATGTCTCACGTTACGCTGATGTTGGCCTGATTATCGCCTGTGAAAATAGGGGTTTTACTGGTTTCCCCGGGCAGTTCCCTGACCAGCCTTGGAACCAGAAAGCCCGGCAGCCGCGTCATAAGCGCCCGAACCAGCGCTGCCGCCGCCTGGTCGCTGACATCAAAGTGATGGGCGCCGGCAACGGGATCAAACGCGTGCAGGTAGTAGGGCATAACGCCCGAATCAAACAGGTCTTCACTCAGCCGGGCCAGGATGCTGGCTGAGTCATTGACCCCTTTCAGGATCACGCTCTGGTTGAGCAGGGTCACCCCCACTTCGCGAAGGCGCGCAAAGGCTTTTCGTGTGTCTGAGTCTAGCTCTGCCGGGTGATTCACATGCACCACGAGGATTTTCTGAAGTGGCGAATTGCCAAGCCAGCCCAGCAGGGCGTCGCACACCCGTTGCGGAATAACGACCGGTAGCCGGCTGTGTATTCGCAGGCGCTTGATATGCGGTATGCCTGCCAGGGCTTCGGCCCATTGCGCCAGTAGCCGATCATTCACTGCCAGTGGATCACCACCGCTGAAGATCACTTCGTTAATTTCGGGGGCGGCATTCAGGGTCGCCAGAACCTGCTGGCGGTCGTCCGGACCGAGCCGCTGGGATTCATAGGGGAAGTGGCGGCGAAAGCAGTAGCGACAGTTGATTGCACACTGGCCCGTTACCATCAGCAGTGCCCGGCTCTGGTACTTGCGGATCAGCCCTGTGGTCTGGATGGCGTTGTTCTCTTGCAGCGGATCGCGCACATACCCTGCTTGTTGTCGCGATTCTTCCGCCAGCGGCAGTACCTGTCGCAACAGGGGATCATTGGGGTCACCCGGAGTCATTCGCCGTAGGAACGGCTCGGGCACCCGCACGGGAAACAGGTGGTGGCCCGCGCTGGCACCCGTGAGCCAGGGCTCTGCCGGCAGCTTCAGACGCCCAAGCAGCTGCTCCGGGCAGGTAACGGATTCTGCCAGAATCTGTTGCCAGCCTTTAGCACAATTGTGGGGCTGTCGACGCGGTTCGGTAGCGATCAATGATGGCTCTTCGTTACGGGCTTCTATACGGGCAGGGGTTCGCTGTATCATAGCGACCTTTGAAATTTTAACGACAGTCTGTCAGGTGGACATTTCATGGCTTCATATTCTACCAACGAATTTCGCAGCGGTCTCAAAGTTTTGCTGGATGGCGACCCCTGTATCATGCTGGAGAACGAGTTCGTCAAGCCCGGTAAGGGGCAGGCGTTCAACCGCGTTAAACTGCGTAACCTGATGACCAACCGGGTCTGGGAGCGTACGTTCAAATCCGGCGAGAGCCTGGAAGCCGCGGACGTGATGGACCAGGACATGGAATACCTGTACACCGACGGTGAGTTCTGGCATTTCATGCTGACCGACGGCTCGTTCGAACAGTACGCTGCCGATGCCAAGGCCGTGGGCGACACTGTCAAGTGGCTGAAAGAGCAGGATGTTTACACCGTGACCCTGTACAACGGCGCGCCGCTGACGGTCACACCGCCAAACTTTGTTGAGCTGGAAGTGGTGGATACCGACCCGGGCATGAAGGGAGATACCGCCCAGGGCGGCTCCAAGCCGGCGACACTGTCGACCGGTGCCGTGGTGAACGTGCCTTTGTTCATCACCATTGGTGAGGTGTTGAAAGTAGACACCCGCTCTGGCGAGTACGTTAACCGCGTCAAGAGCAGCTGATCCGACAATGACCGATCAGCCTGTCTGGCAGCCTTCTGCCTCGCGGGAGCATCTGAAAAGCCGTGCACAACAGCTAGCCTGGGTGCGCGGCTTTTTTGCAGAGCGGGGTGTTTTGGAGGTCGAAACGCCGGTGCTCGGACGGCATGGCGTCACCGATATCAACCTCGACGGTATCGCGGCGGCCGTCAACGCTGCCGGAGTTTCTGGCGGCTGGTTGCAGACCTCCCCTGAATATCACATGAAACGCCTGCTGGCGGCGGGCTCGGGATGTATCTATCAGATTGCCCGGGTGTTTCGTAATGGCGAGCGTGGTAGCCGCCATAACCCCGAATTTTCGTTGCTGGAATGGTACCGGGTGGGCCTGGACGACACGGCGATGATGGCCGAAGTGGCTGACCTGGTGTGTGGCTGGCTGGGATGTGATCGCCCGGATGTGCTGACCTACCGTGAGGCCCAGCAAACGCTAGCCGGCATCGATCCGATGGCCATCACGGATCACGACCTGTACCAGTACTGTCAGCAATGGCTGGAGCCGGAGCAGTTGGCCGGCATGGGGCGTGATGATTGCCTGGACCTGGTGATGAGCTTCAAGGTTGAGCCGTTGTTGGGGCGGGGCCGGCCGGTGTTCATTACCCGGTATCCGGCTAGCCAGGCAGCATTGGCCAGGGTTGTCTCAGACGACGATGGCTACCCGGTAGCGCATCGATTCGAGCTCTACATCGACGGGCTTGAGTTATGCAACGGTTACTGGGAGCTGACCGATCCGGTTGAGCAGCGAGCCCGGTTCGAACAGGACAACCGGCGAAGAAAAGCCGCGGGCAAGCCGGAAATGGCGGTTGATCAGAGTTTTCTGGCAGCCCTGGACGCCGGGCTGCCCGAGTGTTCCGGTGTGGCCCTGGGGTTGGACCGCTTGCTGATGCTGAAAACCGGGGCTGAGCGGATAGAAGACGTGCTGGCGTTTCCGGTCGAGCGGGCCTGAGCCAGGTCTCAGGTGTTGTTGCTGCCTACCCTGCCAAACGCTTCGCCCATGCGCACGCTTTTGCCAGGAACCTGATTGGCATCCCAGGTTACCGCGCCCTTGGGCATTGCCAGGACAACCGTGGAGCCCAGGCGGAACCGGCCCATTTCCTCACCTTTCTCAAAACTGATCGCATCTTCGCCCCGATAAACCCAGCGGGTTATCTGTGCAGGTTCCGGCGCAATTACGCCGGCCCAGGTGGTTTCCATGCTGCCTACGATCATCGCACCCACCAGAACCAGGGCCATGGGACCTGCCTCGGTATCGAAAATGCAGACAACACGTTCATTTCTGGCGAACAGGTTGGGAACATGCGCTGCGGTAACCGGGTTCACCGAAAAGAACTTGCCCGGAACATAGACCATCTCCCGCAGTGTGCCGGCCATGGGCATATGAATGCGGTGATAGTCTTTGGGCGACAGGTAAATGGTACTGAACTCCCCGTGGCGGAACGGCTCAGCCCGGCTGTCGTCACCGCCGAGGATTTCCGTCAGGCCGAAGGACTGGCCCTTGGCCTGGAAAACTCTGTCGTTACTGATCTGTCCGAGTTGGCTGATGGTACCGTCGACCGGACTGACAAATACATCGCTGCCTTCCGCCACAGTGCGCACGCCGGGTTTGAGGGCGCGGGTAAAAAACGCATTGAACGATGGATAGACGGTAGGGTCTGACTCAGCTGCTTCGCTCATGTTTACGCCGTAGCGGCCGATAAACCAGTTAACAACGCGGTTTTTCAGGGCCGGGGCGCTCGTGCTGTCTGCCAGGCGACCTGCCAGGCGAGAGACAGCGCGTTGGGGCGTAATGTATTGGCTCAGTACGAACAGTTTGTCAAACATCAATAAGTCTCGGTAAGAACAGAGGCGGCAGTGTAACAAAAGCGGCCCCGTGTATAGAAATTGTTTCACGCCTTCGCTGTTCGTTCAGAGCCTTGCTATTATCAGGGCACAGCTCGCCCCGGTCGGGGTGGAGAACCCGTGACTGACCTCGGTCGTTAACGAGATAACAAAAGGCGTATATCTTTTCATGCTGCTGATTATTGGTGCGGTGATAGTTGTTGCGAGTGTGCTGGGCGGATACGTGCTGCACGGTGGTCATTTGATGGTGCTGTGGCAGCCGACCGAGATCTTGATCATCGGCGGCGCGGCGGTTGGGTCATTCATCATTGCCAACCCCATGCACACGGTGAAGGAGGTAGGGCAGGGCTTCATGCGGTTGCTGACCGGCTCGCCGTTCAACAAATCCTACTATATGGATTTGCTCAGCCTGCTTTATGAAGTGTTCGACAAATCTCGCAAGCAGGGGGTCATGGCCATTGAGGAGGACATCGACAACCCGGAAAACAGCCAGATCTTCACCCGTTACCCGGCCATCATGAAATCCCGCGATCTTCTGGATTTCATCACCGACTACCTTCGCATTATCAGTTCCGGCAACATGGCGCCCCATGAGCTGGAAGGCATGATGGAAAACGAGATCGATAGTCGTCAGCATGAGCTGGAAGAGCCCGCTCACGCGGTCAACAAGATTGCCGACGCCTTGCCGGGCCTTGGTATCGTGGCGGCGGTACTGGGTATTGTCATCACCATGAACTTTCTCACCGAGGGGCCCGAGAAAATCGGCCTGAGTGTGGCAGCGGCTCTGGTCGGTACGTTCTTGGGTATCTGGATGGGTTATGGCTTTGTCGGCCCCATGTCGATTTCCATGGAACACTCAGCCAAGTACGAGCTGAAGGCTTATGAATGTGTGAAATCGGCTATCGTTGCGACGGTGTCTGGTCAGGCGCCCCAGATGGCCATTGAATTCGGCCGCAAGTCGTTACCCACGGATAAACGACCTGGTTTCCAGGAACTCAACGACCACGTTCGTTCGAAGTGACGAGCTGCGTCCCAATCGCCCGGAGTTGAGTTGTGGAAGAACAGCCGATCATCATCAAACGCAAGAAAAAAGTGGTCGGGGGCCATCACGGTGGCTCCTGGAAGGTGGCCTTTGCAGACTTTGCCACCGCCATGATGGCGTTCTTTCTGGTTCTCTGGCTTACGGCCACAGCGTCTCCCGAACAGAAACTGGCGGTTGAGGGGTATTTCAAAGACCCTGTCGGTTTCATGGAAGGCGGTGCTCGCAGCCCGGTGGACCTGGGGGGTAGTGCATCGGTTATCAACGAAGCGACCCAGGACATCGAATCAAGCCCTGTCCAGATCCAGGACGAAGTGGTTGACCAACTGGCTGACACGCTCGAACAGCGTCGCATGGAACAGCTGTTCCAGGAGCTCCAGGAGCGGATTGAGCAAAGCGAGACCTTGCAGGAATTCAAGGATCAATTGCTGATCGACATCACCGATGAGGGGCTGAGAATCCAGATTGTTGATCGCTCTGGCCGCCCGATGTTCGACAGTGGGCGTGCTGAACTCAAATACTATTCCCAGGACATTCTGTTTGAGCTGGCCCGAACTCTCGGTTCGGTCAATAACAAACTCAGCATTACCGGACACACCGACGCCACGCCATTTGTTGGCCGGCCCGGTTATACTAACTGGGAGCTGTCGGCAGACCGTGCCAACACGGCCCGGCGAGCCCTGGTTGCCGGCGGCGTGCGTCTTCAGCAGATTGCCCGGGTGGTGGGGCTGAGTGATTCTGTATTGTTTGACAAGGAAAACCCGACAGCCCCGGTGAACCGCAGGATCTCGATCATCGTGCTCAACAAAAAAGCCGCTGACAGTATTGAAACCGGCGCGGGCAGGTCAGATCAGCCGTTGATTGACCTCACCCAGCCGACGGAAGAACAGCAGCAGGAAGCGAGAGAGCAACTGGAGCGGGGAGACTGGTTCGAGGAGCGGCCGGAACCGGCGCCCGGAGAGTTGAACTGGTAACGTTCCGCTGGCGCCGTGCGCGGGGCTGTTGCCTCAGGTGATTCTCAGCCCCCGGGACTGTTGTTCTGCCATATCTTGCAGAATCCGGTGAAAACTCTTCAGCCGTTCCCTCGACACCGTTCCGGCCTCTGCTGCCGCATCAAGCGCGCAGCCGGGGTCTCCCATGTGGCGGCAGTTGCGAAACTTGCAAAGCCCGATCAGCGGCCGAATTTCCCGGAAACCATACTCCACTTCCTGTGGGGTCATGTGCCACAAACCGAACTCCCGAATCCCCGGAGAATCAATCAGGTCGCCGCCGCCCGGCAGGTGAAACAGCTTCGCCGTGGTTGTGGTGTGTACGCCTTTGCCGGTACTTTCGGATACCGCGCCCACTCGGAGCAGTTCATCCGGCAGCAAGGTCTGGATGATGGATGACTTGCCCACCCCCGACTGGCCCACGAAAACGCTGGTTTTGTCCCGGACCAGTGACTCCACCTCTGGCGCAGGCTGCCCGGCGCAGGCAGTGGCAGAGGTACGCTCCACCTGGTACCCAAGCGCTTCATAGCGACCCAGCAGCGCATCAATCTGGGCCCGGTTCTGGTCGGTAATAAGATCGGTCTTGTTCAGCAGGATAACCGCCGGAATGTCGGAGCTTTCCGAGGCCACCAGGTAGCGGTCGATAAGGTTGTCGTGAGGCTCCGGTTCCGGTGCAATCACCAGGATAATATGATCGATATTCGCCGCCACTGGCTTCAAGGCGCCGAAGTTATCCGGCCGCTGCAGCAGGTTGTTGCGCTCACAGCGCGCTACGATCACCCCGGTCTCGCTTTTTCCGGGCCGCCACACCACCCGGTCACCGGTCACCAGGTTGTCGATGTTGGCTCGAACAAAGCACCGGAACACACGCCCGGTGTCGTCACCTTCCAGCGCTTCGATATCCAGTTGCTGGCCATAGTGGGCAATCACCAGGCCTTCCTGTTCAGGCCCCAGTTCGCCGGCTTCGGCCTGCGCTTCCACGGCTTTTTCCTTTCGGTTCAGCCGTTCGGTGCGTTCCTTCTGGATTTTCTCGATGCGCCACTGTTGGCGTTTGTTCAGTTTTCTTTTGGCCATCGGCTCTCAAATGTTCCGGGGAAGTGGTGTGACACATGATACGTGAATCATGGACAATGGGCAGAGTTTCTAAACTTTTGCACATGGCCGTCTGGATCCCGACTTGGGTGCAGGTGCCGGCCGGGGACACCTTTCCGGGAGACGCTACGAGCACATCCCTGTGCGCTTGACTGAAGCCATCCATGGCTTCAGACACTCCCGGAAAGGTGTCCCCGGCCAGCACCCCGATCTACAAAGTGGGTTTCAATTCGACATGCGGCCAGCAATAAGCATGGATGTGGAGGTGTGGTGTGGCTTTTCGGAAATTTCGAAGGCCATGGATGGCCTGAGAGAAGCGCACATGGATGTGCTCGTAGCGGTTTCCGAAAAGCCACACCGCACCTCCACCAGCACCCAAACTAAACCGCATAGGAATAAACAATGCCCAACCACAACCGTTTAGTGTGGATAGACCTGGAAATGACCGGCCTGGATCCGGAGAAAGAGCGGATCATCGAAATGGCCACGATAATTACCGATTCAGAATTGAACCTGGTGGCTGAAGGCCCCGTCATTGCCATTCACCAGCCAGACAGCCTGCTGGATGCCATGGACGAATGGTGCACCAACACCCATGGCGCCAGCGGCCTGACCCAGCGGGTGAAAGATAGCAAAACCTCCGAAGCCGAAGCGGAGCAAGAAACCCTGGCCTTCCTGAAACAGTACCTGTCCGCCGGCGAATCACCGCTGTGTGGTAACAGCATCGGCCAGGATCGCCGCTTCCTGGTGAAGTATATGCCCGAGCTGGAAGCCTTCTTCCATTATCGTAACCTGGATGTCTCCACCATCAAGGAACTCGCCCGCCGCTGGCGCCCGGATGTACTTGATGGCGTGAAAAAGAAAGGCAGCCACCTGGCCCTGGACGACATTCGCGATTCCATCGACGAACTTCGCCATTACCGGGAGACCTTCTTCAAGCTGTGATGCCGTGTTGCTGCAGCGCCCAGGCCACATGCTCCCGCACCAGCGCGGAAGGGTGGTCGGCCCGCTGTTTCAGTGCCTCGATCACCGGAATGGTGCTCGGGGCATTGCCCAGCCCGACCGCCAGGTTGCGTAGCCAGTTTTCATAACCGGTTCGGCGGATGGCCGAGCCTTCGGTGCGCTTCAGGAACTCGTCCTCCGTCCACAGAAAAAGCTCGGCCAGGCTGCTATTGTCGAGGCCATGCCGGGGCTGAAAGTCGTTTTCCCGGGTAGGTTTGTTGAATTTGTTCCACGGGCAAACCAGCTGGCAGTCGTCGCAGCCGAATACCCGATTGCCCATCTTTGACCGCAGCTCTTCCGGAATGGGCCCCTTGAGTTCAATGGTGAGATAGCTGATGCAGCGGCGGGCATCCAGTAAGTGAGCGCCAACGAAGGCGTCGGTAGGGCATACCTCCAGGCAGGCGGAGCAGGAGCCACAATGCTGGCTGTCAAAGGCTTCGTCCACCGGCAGCGGAGCGCTGGTAAAGATTTCACCCAGAAAGAAGAATGAACCGGCTTTGGGGTGAATCAGCATGTTGTTCTTGCCAATCCAGCCCAGCCCAGCCCGCTGGGCGAGCCCGCGTTCCAGAACCGGTGCGCTGTCTACGAAGGCTCGGTAGTCGTAGCCGCTGACCGCGGAATCAATCTTTGCCGCCAGGGTGGCCAGCCGTTTGCGCATCAGTTTGTGGTAATCCCGGCCCAGGGCGTAACGAGTCACGTAGGCGGTTTCGCGGTTAGTCAGTACCTGCTTCGGATTGTCCGGAGCGGGCAGGTAATCCATCCGTACTGAGATAACGCGGGTGGTACCGGGCACCAGTGAGTCGGGGGTGTAGCGTTTGTCGCCGTGGTCTGCCATATACGCCATGTCGCCATGGTAGCCGGCTTTCAGCCACTGTTGCAGGCGTTCGGCGTGGGGCCCGGTATCAGCGCAGGTGATACCGGCGTCGGCAAAGCCGAGCTCGCTGGCCCAGGCCCGGATCTGGTCGGGCAGGGCATGCAGTGCCTCATGTTCGGGCCGCTCGGAGCGGAGCTCTGGGTTTGACGTCATGGGAGAAGTCGGCTGTGTAACCTGCGAAGATTTAATTTGATTAAGTTATGACCTTTTTCCCTGTTTTGCTATTCTTTACAGGTATCTGGCCAGTTTTCTTAAACCGGTTTCTTTAGCTGGAGCTTTGGCGAATGCCAATACGCAATGCAAGCAGTCTACCAGAAGCGCTCTACTCCGCCGACTCGGTGCGAGCAATTGACCGCTACCTGATTGATCAGCAAGGCGTTGATGGCTTTGAGTTGATGCAGGCCGCTGCCCGGGCGGCCTTTCGCCAGTTGTTGCGTCACTGGCCTGTCCCCGGGTCGATTCTGGTGCTTTGCGGTGCTGGTAACAACGGCGGCGATGGCTACTTGGTGGCTGCGAATGCTCACAGGCATGGCATCGCCGCCCGGTGCATTGCGGTAGCACCGACGGGTAAGTTGGCCGGGGACGCACTTAACGCGCTGAACCGGGCCCGTGCGGAAGGTGTCAGTGTTGAAGATATCGGCGAACTGGGCGAAGACGGATTGGAAAAACATCTGGCGTCTGCAACCCTGGTGGTGGATGCGATGCTGGGTACAGGAGTGACGGGTACGCCCCGGGAGCCCTTTGCAGGTGTGATTCGGCGGGTTAATGAATCGGGTTTGCCAGTATTGGCGTTGGATTTGCCGTCCGGCCTGAATGCCACAACTGGCTCTGCCGCTGGTGATGTGATTCAGGCCAAGGTAACGGTGACCTTCATTGGCGCCAAGGCGGGTTTGTACACGGGGGTCGGCGCTGGTGTTTGTGGTGAGGTAGTGTTCGAGGCTCTTGACACCGGGCATGATATCTCTGGCAGTGGCCAGCGACCACTTGCCCGGTTGCAGTCCTGGGCCCAGTGCAAGGAGCAGCTGCTTGTCCGTCCGCTTGATGCCCACAAGGGGCGCTTTGGCCACGTGTTGGTGGTTGCCGGTGACCGGGGTTTTGGTGGTGCCGGTATCATGGCGGCCGAAGCGGCGTCCCGGGCCGGAGCTGGGCTGGTTTCCCTGGCTACCCGCCCGGAACATGTTACGGCTGCGCTTGCCCGCTGCCCGTCCTTGATGGTGCACGGGTTGATCCATGGCTCAGAATTGCCGCCATTATTGGCCAGGGCCGATGTGGTGGTGTGTGGTCCTGGCATGGGCAGGCTGGCCTGGGGGCAGCAGATGCTGCAACAGGTTGAACAAAGCGGGCTGCCGCGGGTGTTGGATGCCGACGCGCTCAATCTGATGGCCGGGCGAGTGCCCGTGGTGTCTGATAGCCATATACTGACGCCACACCCCGGCGAGGCGGCGCGGTTGTTGGGTTGTGATGTCGCAGGCGTTGAGGCGGACCGGGTGTCTGCAGCCCGCCGGCTGCAAACCATGCTGGGCGGGGTGGTGTTGCTGAAAGGCGCGGGTACCGTTATCGCCAGTGGCTCGGCACTTCCGGTGATTGTTCCTGGTGGTAATCCGGGCCTGGCGACCGGGGGCATGGGCGATGTTTTGTCCGGCATCGCCGGCGCGTTGCTGGCACAGCTGAAGGACCCCCAGCAGGCCACGACAATGGCTGCGGCTCTGCATCTGGCCGCGGCGGACCAGGCGGTGCAGACTTATGGCTATATGGGGCTGACGCCCACGGATGTAATCAGCGCCTTGCCAAAGGTGCTGTGGGAAGCAGAAAAGGTGAACAGCCGTGACGACCAGGAGGCGTTATGAGCATTTTCGGCAATGAACGCCGGTTGTTTCTGGAGAGTGAAGCGGAAACAGAGCGCCTGGGCGGTGAGCTTGCCGGGCTGGTGAAGGCATCCGATCAGGGCATTATGGTGTTCCTGGATGGCGATCTGGGCATGGGGAAAACCACTCTGAGCCGCGGTGTAATGAGAGGGCTCGGGCATGTGGGAGCGGTTAAAAGCCCAACGTATACCCTTGTGGAGCCCTATGAAGACCTGGACCCGCCGGTATACCATTTCGACCTTTACCGTCTGGGCGATCCCGAGGAGCTTGAGTACATGGGAATCCGCGATTACTTTTCGGGCGGCAGTTTCTGTCTGATTGAATGGCCGGAGCGGGGAGAGGGTGTTCTGCCAGAGCCAGATCTTGAAATCCACCTGGAACGGCAGGGAGAAGGCCGGTCGGTAGTACTGCGTGCCCGATCGGAGTTCGGCGCCTCCCTGTTGAATCAAATAGAGCTGATAGGGCCTGATTCATGAGACTTTTTCTGTGTTTGATGGTGGCTCTGGCGGCTAACCTCGCTCAGGCTGCTACCCAGATTGAAGGCGTGCGGCTCTGGCCCGCGCCTGACCACACGCGCCTCGTCCTTGATACTGCCGGTAGTGTGGAGCACAACGTGTTTGCGCTATCCGGGCCCTCGAGGTTGGTAATCGACTTGAAAAATACCTCCCTGAAAGCGGATTTCAGCAAAGTGGACCTCAGTGGCAGTCCGATTGAGCGGATCCGCAGCGCACCGCGCAATGGCAGCGACCTCAGGGTGGTACTGGATCTGAAAAGCGACATCAAGCCCCGCAGTTTCGTGTTGGAGCCCAATCAGCAATACGGGCACCGGCTGGTGGTCGACCTGATTGACGAGAAGGGCAGCCGTCTCGAACGGGCTGCCAGCCCCACGGTGACTCAGGATTCAGCCGGCAAGCGGGATATCATCATCGTGATCGACCCGGGCCACGGCGGTGAAGACCCAGGCGCTATCGGCCCCAGAGGTACCCGGGAAAAAGATGTTGTGCTCAGAATGTCCAAAACCCTGGCGGATCTGATCAACAAGCAGCCGGGCTTTACCGCCAAACTTACCCGCACCGGGGACTATTACATCGGGTTGCGCAATCGCACCTTGCTGGCGCGCAAGTACAACGCGGATCTGTTCGTCTCGGTGCATGCAGATGCCTTCAGAACACCTCAACCCAGTGGCGCATCGGTATTTGCCCTGTCCCAGCGGGGAGCGACCAGTGAAACCGCGCGCTGGCTGGCCCAAAGCGAGAATCGCTCTGATCTGATTGGCGGTGCTGGTGGGGTGTCTTTGGACGGTCGCGACGATATGCTGGCGGGTGTTCTGCTGGATCTCTCCATGACCGCCAGCATCAATGCCAGTCTCGGGGTGGGGAGCTCTGTGCTGGGGCAGTTGGGCGGTGTTGCCAAGTTGCACAAGCCCGGTGTTGAGCAGGCGGCCTTCGCGGTTCTGAAGTCTCCGGATATACCGTCAATACTGGTGGAAGCCGGGTTTATCTCGAACCCGAAAGAAGAGCAGAACCTGGCCACCGAGTGGTATCGCAATCGACTGGCCAACGCCATCATGGACGGTATTCACGAGTATTTTCAGCGAACGCCTCCACCGGGCACGCTATTGGCCTGGCAGAAGGAAAATCAGAAAGGTGGCGGGCAGGTTAGCCGGTACCGTATCCAGCGGGGTGACACCTTGTCTGGTGTGGCCCGGCAGAACCAGACCACCGTCAGCGAGTTAATGCGCTTTAACGGGATGACCGATGATCGTGTTATGGTAGGGCAAACCATTCGCATCCCCTCATCCTGATCAAGAGGTAGTTCCCGGATATGCCCCACATTCAGTTGCTATCGCCCCGGCTCGCCAACCAGATTGCTGCGGGCGAGGTGGTGGAGCGGCCTGCATCCGTCGTCAAAGAGTTAGTGGAAAACGCGCTGGATGCAGGTGCACGCCGGGTTGATATTGAAGTGGAGCAGGGTGGCGTCAAGCTGATCCGGGTGCGTGATGATGGCTCGGGTATTGACGAAGCCGACCTGCCGCTGGCCCTCAGCCGCCATGCCACCAGTAAAATCCTGACCCTCGATGACCTGGAAGCTGTCGGTACATTAGGCTTTCGTGGTGAAGCCCTGGCCAGTATCAGTTCCGTTTCGCGCCTGGCACTCACGTCCCGCACCGAAGCCCAGGAAGCCGCTGCCCGAGTGGAGGTGGAAGGCCGGGATATGGATGCCCGTCTTTCTCCGGCCGCGCACCCGGTGGGAACCACCGTGGAAGTCCGTGACCTGTTCTTCAACACGCCAGCCCGGCGCAAGTTCCTGCGAACGGAAAAAACCGAATTCAATCATGTGGAAGAGTGTATTCGCCGGCAGGCCCTGAGCCGATTTGATGCTGGCTTTACCCTGCGCCACAACCAGCGTGTGGTGCAGAGCCTGCGGCCAGCAGAGTCGGAGGTCGACAAGGAGCGACGGATTGGTTCGCTGTGCGGACAGCAGTTTATAGACAACGCCGTTATTATTGACGCGGAAGCGACCGGCCTGCGGCTCTGGGGCTGGGTGGCATTGCCCACCTTCTCGCGCAGCCAGGCGGACCTGCAGTACTTCTTCGTGAATGGCCGGGTCATTCGGGATAAGCTGGTCGCCCATGCGGTGCGACAGGCCTACCGGGATGTGCTTTACAACAACCGCCACCCCGCCTTTGTGCTCTATCTGGAAGTGGATCCCGCCACCGTCGATGTCAACGTGCACCCCACCAAGCACGAGGTCCGGTTCCGGGATGGTCGGTTGGTCCATGATTTTATCTTCCGCACCCTGCACCGGGCTCTGGCTGATGTTCGCCCGGATGATCATTTGCGCGGTGCGGTCGCTCAGTCTTTCGGGCGCGAGCCAGAGGCAGTTGTTGCCAACCCCGCCGGTCATCCAGCTGGGATGGGGGCATCGCTCCCCGATCGGGCGCCGCCTTTAGCTGGTGGTTATGCCAACGGAGGCGGCTTTGGTGTTGGGTCGGCTTCCCAGCCGCAGCAGGAATGGAAGGCCAGTGACCAGATGGCGTTCTATCAATCCCTGAATGAGGGCGGGGGGGTTGCTTCCCGGCCTGACCATGCCAGCCAGCCGGTTGCGGTCACGCCTCCACGAGACACCGATGAAGAGCCGCCCCTGGGTTATGCCATCGCCCAGCTACATGGCATCTACATCCTTGCCCAGAGCCGGGCTGGCCTGATCGTTGTTGATATGCATGCTGCCCATGAGCGCATCACCTATGAGCGTATGAAGCACGCCCTGGCCGAGCAAGATCTGAAAAGCCAGCCCCTGCTGGTGCCGTTGTCACTGGCGGTAAGCCAGAAAGAGGCGGCGCTGGCGGAAACTCACGGTGAGGAGTTGCAGCACCTGGGGTTGCAAATTGAACGAATCGGCCCGGAGACCCTGGCTGTGCGGCAAATCCCTGCGCTGCTGCGGGGCGCCGACACCGAACAACTGGTCCGGGACGTGCTGGCGGATCTGATTGAGCACGGGCAGAGCGACCGGGTAGAAGCCGTCACTCACGAATTGCTGGGCACTATGGCCTGCCATGGTTCTGTTCGGGCAAACCGGCAACTCACCATTCCGGAAATGAACTCGCTGTTACGTGACATGGAAGCCACCGAGCGAAGCGGCCAATGCAATCACGGCCGCCCCACCTGGACTCTGGTCACGCTGTCAGAACTCGACAAACTGTTCCTGAGGGGGCGTTAGTCACTCCATGTCGGACACTGAGCGCCAACCGGGGCATGCGCTGCCGCCGGCTATCTTTCTGATGGGGCCGACGGCTTCCGGCAAAACCGATATGGCCATCGCCCTCTGTGACATGCTCCCATGTGACATCATCAGTGTCGATTCCGCGATGATTTACCGGGGTATGGATATTGGTACCGCAAAACCTGATGCCGAAGAACTGGCCAGAGCACCTCATCGCCTGATCGACATCTGTGATTCTGCCGACAGCTATTCCGCTGCGGATTTTCGTCGTGATGCGCTTGCCGAGATGGCAGATATCACCCGCCGCGGCCGCATCCCGTTGTTGGTTGGCGGAACCATGATGTATTTCAAGGCATTGTTGCACGGTATGTCCGACTTGCCCTCCGCTAACCCGGAGTTGCGGGCGCGCATCGAGCAGGAGGCGGCAGAGCACGGTTGGGAGCACCTGCACCGGGAACTGACAAGCCTTGATCCCGTTGCCGCCGGGCTAATCCACCCAAATAACCGCCAGCGGCTGATGCGGGCACTGGAAGTTATTCGCCTGACGGGCAGACCCATTTCTGAAATCTGGCAGGCGCAATCGGGAACTTCTGAACAGGAGGCGGTGTCAGGTATTGAGGATTACACGTATTTTACCCGTTGGCAGGCAGACGAAACCCCGAGCCTGCCGTATACTGTTTTCCAGTTTGCCTTGGCTCCAGCCGAGCGTTCTGAGCTTCATCGGCGTATAGGGCTTCGTTTTCAGGCTATGCTTAATGCAGGGTTTCTGGACGAAGTCCGTGCACTGATGAAGCGGGGTGATCTCAGTCCTGACATGCCTTCGATGCGTTGCGTTGGCTATCGGCAGGCGTGGGATTACCTGACGGGTAGCTGTGATTACCAGACTTTCGTCGACAAGGGCGTGGCCGCCACCCGACAACTGGCAAAGCGGCAGCTGACCTGGTTGCGAAAATGGCCGAATGTTCACTGGCTGAACGCCGGTGATCCGCAAGTGGTGGTTAATGCCTTGAAAAAAAGCGGCCTTGGCACCACATTTAAATCAGAAAAATGACGATCTGCACTTACTTATAAACAGGAGAACTCACATGTCAAAAGGGCATTCTTTACAAGACCCTTACCTCAATGCATTGCGCAAGGAACGCATTCCGGTTTCTATCTTTCTGGTCAACGGCATCAAGCTGCAGGGCCAGATCGAATCCTTTGACCAGTTTGTTATTCTGCTGAAGAACACCGTCAGCCAGATGGTCTACAAGCATGCGATTTCCACTGTGGTCCCTGCTCGCAATGTGCGCCTTCCGCCGCAGAACCCGGCAGGTGAAGGTGAGTCTGAAGACTGATCTTTCCGGAGTTTCCGGTTTCTACACCCGCGTTCCAGGACAGCCCGAGAGCTCGAATGGCCGCGGGTGTTTGTTTTTATGGAGTTTAACCTATCTTGTTTGAGCGTCCTGACGTTGGAGAACGGGCGGTTCTCGTTCACATAGAATTCACCGCCCACGATGATACTGAAGACCCCGGTGAGTTTCGGGAACTGGTGACCTCCGCCGGCGTTGAGCCGGTGATGATGGTGACAGGCTCCCGCAAGCAGCCCAACCCCCGGCTTTTTGTTGGCGAAGGTAAGCTTGACGAAATCCGCGATGCCGTTGCCGCCAGCGAGGCGGACGTGGTGCTTTTCAACCATGCCCTCAGGCCCAGTCAGGAGCGCAACATCGAGCGGGAGCTCAAGTGTCGGGTGCTGGACCGTACCGGCGTTATCCTGGACATTTTCGCCCAGCGTGCCCGTACCCACGAGGGCAAGCTCCAGGTGGAACTGGCTCAGCTGGAGCATATGTCAACGAGGCTGGTTCGAGGGTGGACCCACCTTGAGCGCCAGAAAGGCGGTATCGGTCTGCGGGGGCCCGGTGAAACCCAGCTTGAAACCGACCGTCGATTGCTGCGGGAACGCATCAAGTCTATTCACAAGCGGCTTGAGAAAGTCCGCAAACAGCGTGACCAGGGCCGCCGTGCCCGCAAACGGGCCGATATTCCGACCTTGTCCCTGGTGGGCTACACCAACGCTGGGAAATCCACATTATTCAACCGAATCACCACAGCCAGCGTATATGCTGCTGATCAGTTGTTTGCGACGTTGGACCCAACCTTGCGTCGTCTGGAACTTCCGGATATTGGTCCGGTCGTAGTGGCGGATACGGTCGGCTTCATCCGGCATTTGCCCCACAAGCTGGTAGAGGCTTTTCGCGCAACACTGGAAGAAACCACTCAGGCAACGTTACTGCTGCACGTGATTGATTGTCACGACGAGCGTCGCGATGACAACATGGAACAGGTGGAGAGCGTGCTGGCGGAGATCGGTGCGGACGAAATACCGGTCCTTCAGGTGTTCAACAAGATTGACCTGTTGGATGGATTTGAGCCCAGGATAGACCGGAACGAGGATGGTGTGCCTGTTCGGGCCTGGGTGTCTGCGGTGACCGGGCAGGGGCTTGAGCTTCTGTTCGATGCGCTGGTTGAACGGCTGGCGGAGGACGTTGTGCATCACTTTGTGTTGCTTGGGCCGGCCGATGGCAAGCTTCGTGCCCTTCTGCACGAGGCTGGGTCTGTGTTGAGTGAAGAACACCGGGAGACCGGTGATACAGTGCTGGAGGTGAGGTTGCAAAACCGGGACTGGATGCAGTTGCTGAGCCGGGCGGGTGTCAGGGAAGAAGCGCTCAGGCTGGAGATTCGATGAGTCCGAAAGCCGTAAGCTATTGCCGGGGCGTTGATAAATCCCTAGTATTTGCAGCCATTCGATAATACATGAACGGAGAGAACTATGGCCTGGAATGAACCGGGTGGAAACCGTAACGACAACGATCCCTGGGGAACCGGGGGTGGTCGTCGCGGCAATGATCAGGGGCCACCGGACCTGGATGAGGCGCTGAAAAAAGGCCTTGAAAAACTGAACAGGATGCTGGGTGGCAAAGGTGGCAACTCAGGCAATTCCGGCGGTAGCAGCTCCGGTGGCAGTGCTGGCGGGTTTGGTGCCGTCATTGCGCTGGCAGCTATCCTGGCGCTTGGCTATGTGGTGTTTCAGTCGTTCTATACCGTAGACGAACAGGAACGGGCTGTTGTTCTCCGGTTTGGTGAGTACAGCACCACTGAGAACCCGGGTTTGAGGTTCAAGGTGCCGTTGATTGATCGGGTGTACAAGGTTGGGGTAACCAACGTTCGTACCGCCCAGTCCAGTGGCCAGATGCTGACCATGGATGAAAACCTGGTAACGGTTGATCTGCAGGTTCAGTATCGGGTAGGCAATGCCCGTGACTACGTTCTCAACGTCAGGGATTCTAACGAAGCCCTGTCGTTTGCCACTGACAGCGCCCTGCGTCACGAAGTGGGTAGCTCCACTCTGGATGAGGTGCTGACTGAAGGGCGTGCTGAACTCGCTATTCGTGTCGAGCAGCGCCTGCAGAGCTTCCTTCGTGAATATGGCGCCGGTCTTGAAGTTGTCCGGGTCAACGTTGAAAGCACCCAGCCACCCTCTGCGGTGCAGGATGCCTTCCGTGAAGTGCAGCGTGCCCGGGAAGACGAGCAGCGGCTGAAGGAAGAGGCGGAAACCTACCGCAACCGGATCGTGCCGGAGGCTCGCGGCCAGGCCCAGCGCCTGATCGAGGAGGCCAACGCCTATCTGGAAGAAGTGGTTGAGCGTGCCCGAGGTGAGAGCTCTCGTTTCACTCAGCTGCTGGAAGTGTATGAAATTGCGCCGGCGGTTACCCGCGAACGCATGTACATTCAGGCGGTGGAACAGGTGCTGGCGAACAGCAGCAAGATCTTCATCGATACCGAGAGCAGCGGCAACATGATGTACCTGCCTCTGGATCGTCTGATGCAAGGCACTGGTGGTTCATCAAGCAGCTCCCGCTCATCTGGCGGCAGCAACCAGGCCGATATCGGCATGCTGACGGACCAAGTGCTGCAAGAGCTGCGCTCGCGTCAGGACACCAACATTCGGAGGAGCAGATAAGTTATGGGACCCAAAGCTGTTGTGGGCCTTGCAGGCGCTCTGATTGTTGTCCTGCTTGTGCTGTCAAGTGTATACATCATCCCGGAAACCCACCGGGGCGTTAAACTGCGGTTCGGTGAATTGGTCCAGACCGACATTCCGGCTGGCCTGCACTTCAAGGTGCCGGTGATTGACCAGATCCGCGAGTTCGATATCCGGGTATTGACCATGGACCTGCCGTCTCGCCAGTACCTGACGGTGGAAAAGAAGCCTTTGGACGTAAACTCCTACGTGGCGTGGCGCATCCGTAACGTGGATCAGTTCTACCGCTCCACGGGCGGGGATGAATTCAGGGCTCGGTCTCTGATTCTGTCTCGGGTCGATAATGGCCTGCGGGATGAGTTCGGTGTTCGCACCATGCACGAAGTGGTATCCGGCCAGCGGGATCAGCTTATGAACACGCTTCGTGACCGGGTGAATTCCAACGTGGTTGGAGAGTTCGGTATCGAAGTCCTGGATATCCGGGTAAAAGCGATTGAGCTGCCGGGGCAGGTCAGTGAGAACGTCTTCCGCCGGATGGCTGCTGAGCGCCAGAAGCTGGCCCAGGAATTCCGTTCCCGGGGCCAGGAGCTGGCCGAGGGTATCCGGGCTGATGCAGATCGCCAGCAGACGGTTATTCTGGCCACAGCGTTTGCTGAAGCCGAGCAGACCCGCGGTGCCGGTGATCGTGAAGCTGCGCAGATCTACGCAGATGCTTACGGTTCCAACGAGGAATTCTACAGCTTCTATCGCAGCCTGCAGGCCTATCGCAATACCTTCTCGGGCAAGGATGACATCATGGTGATCGATTCCGACAGCGCATTCATGCGCTTCCTGAAGGACCCGATGGGCGCCAACTGATCGGCTCTGAAGATCAAAAAACCGGAATACCTCGGTATTCCGGTTTTTTTGTGTCTGCCAACGGTGTAGAATTTCGCCGGTTTTGCTTTGGGTTTTCAGCCCCTGGCATCCTAAATCCTGAGTCATTCCCCCGGAGTGTTTTGCCGGCGCGGGAAAAACGGACAACAGAATCTCATGACTGTATCTGATCGCTGGTTACTGCCTGACGGGGTGGAAGACATTTTGCCGCCGCTGGCCGGACAGATCGAATCCCTGCGACGGGATGTAATGGATACCTGCCAGCGCTGGGGTTACCAGCTGGTTATCCCGCCGCTCATTGAATACCTTGAATCCCTCTTTACCGGTACGGGCCACGACCTGGAGCTTCAAACCTTCAAGCTCACCGACCAGTTGACCGGTCGCATGATGGGCGTGCGCGCCGACATGACGCCACAGGCGGCGCGCATCGATGCCCATACCCTGGGGCACGAAGGCATCACCCGGCTTTGTTATGCCGGCCATGTCTTGCACACCCGTCCGCGCCATATGCTGACCGGCCGAACGCCGATCCAGGCCGGTTGCGAGTTGTTTGGCAGTGCCTCGGAAGCCGCCGATCTTGAAGTGATCAGTCTGATGCTGGAAGCGCTCCGGGTTGCGGGCCTGCGCCGTGTGCATATGGATCTGGCCCATGTATCGATTTACGAGAGCCTGATCACCGAGGCAGGCTTTGATCGGGACACCGAAGCGGCCGTCTTCGATGCCATGGCACGCAAATCGGTGCCTGAGCTGGATGCGCTCCTGGGCGATTGCCCTGCCGGTTCGGGCGGTGCACGCCTGCGTGAGCTTGCCCGGGTCAGCGGGGGCGTGGAAGCACTTGACGAGGCTCGCTCGATTCTCAGCGGCGCCTCGACCGCCCTGGATGCGGCCCTGGATCAGTTGGGGCGGGTGGCAGAGATGCTGGCCAGGGATTATCCAGAGGTCAGTCTTGGCTTCGATTTCTGCGAACTGCGTGGCTACAACTACCACACCGGGCTGGTGTTCGCGGCCTATGTGCCCGGCCATGGTGATGCGGTGGGCAAAGGCGGCCGTTACGATGCCATCGGCAGTGATTTTGGCCGGGCTCGCCCTGCCACAGGATTCAGTCTCGATATCCGGGCCCTGGTGTCACTGGGGGAACGTCCGTCCAAAAGGTCTGGTGCCATCTGGGCACCTGCGGAGACGGATTCAGCCCTTGAAGGTGTGATCTCCGGCCTGAGAATGACGGAAACGGTGGTACGGGCCTTGCCCGATGACACTGACACCAATCCAGCCGAGCGTGGCTGTGATCGTCAGTTGGTCAAAAAGGATGGTAAGTGGGTTGTCGAGGCACTGGCCTGAGTCGCCAGGTGTCGGTTTCACTGGATTAATGTGCAGGACTTGAGCCTCCGGCTCGTCTGAATTGAGAGAGAATCATGGGTAAAAACGTTGTTGTGCTGGGCACCCAATGGGGTGATGAAGGCAAGGGCAAGATTGTTGACCTGCTGACAGACAAAGTAGCTGCGGTGGTGCGCTTTCAGGGTGGCCATAATGCCGGACACACACTGGTGATCGAGGGCAAGAAAACAGCGCTGCACCTGATCCCTTCCGGTATTCTCAGGAAGAATGTCCAGTGCCTGATTGGCAATGGCGTGGTGTTGTCACCGGAGGCCCTGCTGAAAGAAGTCCGTGAACTGGAAGCCAACGGTGTGGCCGTGCGCGATCGCCTGAAGATCAGCCTGGCCTGCCCGATCATCCTGCGTACCCACGTGCGTATTGATCAGGCCCGCGAGCGCGCCAAGGGTAACGAAAAGATTGGCACCACTGGCCGTGGTATTGGTCCCGCATACGAAGACAAGGTATCACGCCGTGGCGTGCGTCTGGGCGATCTGTGCAATCTGGCAGACTTTGAAGTAAAGCTGCGGGAAATCATGTCTTACCACAACTTCGTGCTGACCGAGTATTTCAAGGAAGAGGCGGAAGACATCGATGCGGCCCTGGCCGAATTGAAGCAGATGGGTGAGGAAATCCTGCCCATGTCTGCAGATGTCACCGATATTCTGCACGACTACCGTAAGCGCGGCGAGAACATCCTGTTCGAAGGTGCTCAGGGCTCTCTGCTGGATATCGATCTGGGTACCTACCCGTACGTTACCTCGTCCAACACCACCGCTGGCGGCACCGCCACGGGCTCCGGTTTTGGCCCGATGTTCCTGGACTACGTGCTGGGCATTACCAAGGCCTACACCACCCGTGTGGGTTCCGGTCCTTTCCCGACCGAACTGTTTGACGACATGGGCCAGCACCTGGCGGTAAAAGGTAACGAAGTTGGCACCACCACGGGCCGCTCCCGCCGCTGTGGCTGGTTTGATGCGGTGGCCCTGCGTCACGCCATCCAGATCAACAGCGTGTCTGGCATTTGCCTGACCAAACTGGACGTGCTGGACGGCCTGGAAACCGTGAAAGTGTGCGTTGGCTACAAGACTCCGAATGGCGAGATTACCCGTCCGCCCATTGGGTGCGATAGCTACAAGGATATTGAGCCGGTGTATGAGGAGCTGCCGGGCTGGAGCGAGAGCACGGTTGGTCTGACCACCGTTGACCAGCTGCCAGAGAATGCCAAGGCTTACATCCGCTTCCTGGAGGAGCAGATTGAAGCGCCGATCGATATCATCTCCACGGGCCCTGACCGGGTGGAAACCATTACGCTGCGCCATCCGTTCGGAGAGTAAGCTCGAAGAACAAAAAAAACCGCCTTTGGCTGTCACGCCTCAGGCGGTTTTTTTATGTTCGGGTATTACGTCAGGGCTTCTCGGCGATGATGGTTGCGCGCTTGGGTCCCGGATAGCCTTCGATGGTTTTGCTCGAATCGTTCGGGTCGAGAAAATCCGCCAGAGAGTTGAAACGCATCCAGTCAGTCTGCCGTTGTTCCTCGGTGGTGGTGTCGCTGACATCCGCCACCCGCGCATTGCGAAACCCGGTCCTGTCCAGCCAGCGTAAGAGGGTGGGGCAACTGGGCAGGAACCAGACATTGCGCATCTGGCCGTAACGGTCTTCCGGCATCAGGCTGAAGCCCTCCGGGCCATCCACCACGAGGGTTTCCAGCACCAATTCGCCACCCTGGCGGAGGGTACCCTTGAGCTCAAGGAGATGGTCCAGGGGCGAGCGACGATGGTACAGAACGCCCATGGAAAAGGTGGTGTCGAACATCTGCAGGTTGTCCGGTAAGTCCTCCATTCGCACCGGTAGCAGGTCTACCGGAACCTCACCCAGGTAACCCTTGACCGCCAGAAACTGGAACATGAACAGCAGACCGGGGTCGATGCCGACAACGCGGCCGGCGCC
Source organism: Marinobacter shengliensis (assembly GCF_003007715.1). Classification (GTDB taxonomy): domain Bacteria; phylum Pseudomonadota; class Gammaproteobacteria; order Pseudomonadales; family Oleiphilaceae; genus Marinobacter; species Marinobacter shengliensis. Next base: position 512,647 of record NZ_PXNO01000023.1, read on the forward strand.
AGCTCCGGCCATGCGCCAGCAGTGGTAACCGGAGCCACAGCCAACATCGAGGATGGTTCTGTCCTTGAGGTCTGACAGATGAGGGGCAACCCGATCCCATTTCCAGTCTGAGCGCCATTCGGTATCTATATGGGTGCCGAAGAAGTCAAACGGTCCTTTCCGCCAGGGCATCAGGCCCCGCAGGCCCTGTTCTAGACTTTCACTCTGCGCCTGGGTCAGTGGGTCGGGAGCCGACAGGGTAATGGCGGAACAGTTCAGGTCAGCGGCAACACCGGGCACCTCGGGTAACAGATCCAGTGCGCTTTGCCAGCGGGGCAGGTCGCCGTGGGGGTTGTCTTCAAACCGGGCAATCAGTTGGCGGGTAAGCCGCTCTGCCCAGGGCTCATGCCCGGACTGTTGCAGGAAGTCGATGAACGGGAGAAAGTGCGCTCGCCAGTCGAAAAGTGCCATGGGGTCGGTTATGTCCTGGGATCAACGGTTCTTGAGGGCCAGTATGGAAACAAAGTTGAAGCACTGATACCAGACCAGTACCTGATCAAAGCCGGCCTGTATCAGCCGGTCACGGTGGGCGGCCAGGGTTTCCGGAATCAATACCTTTTCGATGGCTGCCCGTTTCTGGCTTATTTCCAGGTCGGAGTAGCCGTTGGCGCGCTTGAACTCGTGGTGCAGCCGCGTCTGGATATCCTGCTCGGTTTCCGATTCAAAGCGGATTTTTTCTGACAGGATCAGTACGCCGCCTGGCAGGGTTGCCTTGGCAATCCGGGTAAGCAGGGCCAGCCGCTGCTCCGGTGGTACGAACTGCAGGGTAAAGTTCAATGTGGTTACCGAGGCTCGGCTCAGTTCTGTTTCCAGAATGTCCTCGCAGCGCAGGGTAACCGGCAGTTCGTGGTCATCCAGTGCGATGTAGTGCTCGCAACGCTCGATCATGGCGCTGGAGTTGTCGACACCCACCAGGGTGCAGTCGCGGTGAGGAATGCCGTGGCGCATGGCCAGGGTGGAAGCGCCCAGCGAGCAACCCAGATCATAGCAATGGGAGGCTGGTTGTACGTACTGCTCGGTGATCACCTCAATCATCGGGATGATGGTGGTGTAGCCGGGCACCGACCGGCGAATCATGTCGGGAAAGACCCTGGCCACCGAAGCATCGAACCGGAAATCCTCGGGGTTGCGTTCGGTAGCGAACAGACGGTCGGTCAGCTGCTCTGGTGCCCCGGATTTGCCCTTACTCATCGCCGTCCTCTTCAGAACCTGTAGCTGGGGCCAGGTCCGTGGGAGAGGGCCGCTGGCAGCGTACACCCCGGTTCTTGTAATCTACCAGGATGCCCCGAAAGGATGGATCGACATCGGCGGCGATGGCCAGGTAGCCATTCTCGCACACAGCGTGCAGCTCTGAGGACTTTCTGGACATCCGGAAGCTGTCGCCGGGCTGGATATGAATAGCCTTGAAATCGCCGACTGGCACATGGTCTTTGTGTTCAGTATGGTCAATGCGGCCAGTGGCCTCTAACACCAGGACGGTGCCGATGATGGCGGCTATGCCGGTCACAATAAGGCTGCGGACGGTATAACGGGCTTCGTCGTTATCGCTCATGGGTACCTCGTTGAATGATGATCAGAATTGCCCGGGCAGGCTGATGGCCGGTTCCTGAAGTGCGGAAAGTTGTTCGCGAAGGGCCAGGATCTGGTCTGACCAAAATCTGGGTTGGGCAAACCAGGGGAAGAACCGTGGAAAGGCCGGATCTTCCCAGCGCCGGGCAAGCCAGGCGCAATGGGCGATTTGCCGATAACACCGCAGGGGCTCAATCAGATGTCGTTCCCGGCGGTTGAAGTCCCGGAACATCTCATAGCCTTCAATCAACTCGCCGAGCTGCGCCCCGCGTTCGGAGGCTTCGCCGTTAAGCAGCAGCCACATGTCCTGCACGGCCGGCCCTGTGCGACAGTCATCCAGGTCTACAAACAGCATGGATTCGTCCCGGCACAGAATGTTGCCGGCATGGCAGTCTCCGTGAATTCGCAGGGTATCAACGGTTCCCGCGTCTGCCATACGTTGGCGGCAGCCGGCAATCAGATCCGGGATCAGGCTGTCCCAGGCCGGGCGCAGGTCGTCCGGCACCCAGCCTCCGTTGACCAGCAGCGCATTGTGCTCTTCCAACCCCTGGATCAGGTCAAACCCCGGCCGGTGGTTGAAGGATTTCAGCGCCCCAAGGTTATGGATCTGCCCCAGCCATTGGCCCAGTCGGTACAGGGTGTCTGTGACGCTGGTGTCTGGTGCCTGCCCGCCGCGTTGGGGGAAAACCGCAAACAGAAATGCCTGATGCTGGCCCAGGGTATCGCCCCCGGGCATGACCAACGGCGCGACCACCGGAATGTCGGCTTGTTGCAAGTCCAGCGAGAATTCATGCTCCTCCCGGATCGCGGCTTCGCTCCAGCGACCCGGGCGATAGAACTTGGCAATCACCGGCGGGCCATCGTCGAGCCCTATCTGGTAAACCCGGTTCTCGTAACTGTTCAGGGCGAACAGCCGGCCGCTGACGGCAAAGCCTGCTTCCTCGAGCGCGTCCAGGATCACTTCCGGGGTGAGTTGATCGTAGGGATGTGTGGACGTTGTCAGTTCCGGAGGCTCATGTTGCATAAAATTCAGAAGGCCGTGTTGTATCGGGATTTCATGGATTGCAGATGATACCAGTTTTCGTCCAGTTCCCAGCGAACACGATTGACGCCCGAGGTTGCCAGAATAATATCGCCGGCCCGGGCCTGGACCTGCGCCAACTCACGCTCCGCCCTTTGCCAGTCCCGGTGGGTGTCCGCCAGATGACGCATGCTCGGGAACACCGCAGACAATGCCTGCTGAGTCGAGACCGAGTGGGAGCGCAGCGAGCTGATCACCGCCGTATCCCCTTCCACCCGGAGCACCCTGTGCTGGTATGGGTAACTGGCCACGGTTTTATCGGCCATCAATTGATCGTTCAGGCTGATAACCTCAAACCCTCGCCAGCCAATCCAGCTAACGAACAGCGCGGCAACCACCATAACCGTAATGAACTGCTTCCTGTCTGACATAATCCCTGCTCCGTGCGTCCTGGTACCCGTAGGATGAAGTATAACGGTTCTGGGGTTAGAGGTAATGCAGTCAGCGGTTATCTGCGGTAATTTCCTCGTTTGATATCGATAAATGGTCAGAAATCGTGAGCGAAGAGCGTTTTAGCATACAGACGGTGGTTATTGGCGCCGGCGTGGTTGGCCTTGCCATTGCCCGGCAACTGGCCCTGGCCGGCCGGGAAGTTCTGGTGCTGGAGTCGGCCTCCCGCTTTGGCGAGGGTATATCATCCCGCAGCAGCGAGGTCATCCACGCCGGAATCTATTATCCCCACGGGTCCCTGAAAGCCCATTGTTGCGTTCGGGGCCGTGAACTGTTGTATGACTACTGTGACAGCCGCAAGGTAGGCCATCGCAAATGCGGCAAGTGGATCATCGCAACCAACCTTGCCCAGACGGACCGCCTTTCCGGCATCCAGGCACAGGCGGCGGGCAATGGCGTCGAATTGCAGCTTCGCGATGGCCGGGACATAACCCGACAACTCTCTGCCATCAACGCCCGGGCCGGTCTGTGGTCTCCGGAAACCGGGATTATCGACAGCCATGGCCTGATGCTATCGCTGTTGGGGGAGCTGGAGGATGCTGGCGGACAACTGGTGTTGAACAGCCCGGTGCTGGCCGCAGAATCCGACGGCGGGAAGCATACCCTGACCCTGGGTGGCAGCCAGCGTGTAAAACTTGAGGCTTCTGAGGTAATCAACGCCGCCGGTTTGGGCGCCCCCAAGCTTGCCCAACAATGGCTGGGCCTGCCCGATGCCGCCAGGCCGAAACAGTGGCTGGCCCGGGGTGTTTATTTCAGCTATGCCGGCAAACACCCCTTCAATACCCTGATTTACCCCTTGCCCGAGCCCGGCGGCCTGGGCGTCCACCTCACCCTGGATCTTGCCAACCAGGCCCGCTTTGGCCCCGACGTGGAGTGGATTCCCGAGGAAGACTACACGGTGAATCCTGACCGGGTGCACGCCTTTGCCGACGGGATCCGGCAATGGTGGCCAGGCCTGGATGCAGACCGACTTCAACCCGCCTATGCCGGTATTCGCCCAAAGCTTACTGGACCCGATGGCGATTTCTTCGATTTCCGCATAGACGGCCCGGCACAACACGGACTGCCCGGCCTGGTTAACCTGTTCGGAATTGAGTCTCCAGGACTAACGTCCTGCCTGGCAATAGCGGATCAGGTGAAGCTGTTACTGGTCGATCATAAATAGGTTTTAGGGAAGAATTCCTGTCATTATCGGGGAAACCAGCCAGAAAGTTAGCGCGGCGCTCAGGCAGCCTTTTACGGGACTATAAAGGGCCATGGATGGCCCGTCCTAAGCGAGCAGGAAGCCTTGAGCGTGTCCCGTAAAAGGCTACCTGAGTGCCGCTGACGCCAGCACAAGAATCCCCAACCAAATTCCCGGAACCCCCCGAAAAGCGCTTACCCGGGAGTCCGAGCCAAAGCCCAAACCTGAATGTCGCCAGCCCCCGCTTCCTTCAACGCAGAGGCAAGAACCCTGACCGTAGCCCCCGTGGTAACCACATCATCAACAATCGCCACCCGCTCCGGCACCACTCCGCGCACCTCAAACACATCCCGCAGATTCTGCAGTCGCGCAGCCCTGTTCAGACTCCGCTGAGCCTTCACCCTTCGCGACCGGCGCACCACCCCGGCCGCGACCGGAATGTCCAGCCGGGCGCCAACAAACTCGGCAATGTCCTGGGCCTGATTAAAGCCCCGTTGCCAGCGCCTGAGCCAGTGCATCGGGGCGGGAATCAGAACATCCGGTTTCTGCTCCGGCTCAAGGTGCTGTTCCAGAAAGCTGGCGAAACCGATTAACAGCGGGCGCGCAAACTTGCGGTGGCCCTGATACTTGTAGCGGCCAATCATGCCATCCACCGGGTACTGGTAGCGCCAGGGAATCAGCGATCGGGAAAAGGGCGGGGGCAGTGTCTGGCATTCGCCGCACCGCATACCCGGTGTGGCAAAGGCCAGGGGCAGGGCGCAACTGTGGCAATGCCAGCGATTGGCCGGCAGGTCGTCCCGGCAGCCAGTGCACAGCCCATGGTGTGCGTGGGGTGAAAGGCAGCTGACGCAGCGGCCTCCACTCTGTACGCTGTTAACCTTTCGTTCAATGAAGGTTGACAGCGGGTTCAGTCCGTTTATCATCTCGGTTTATCCGTAAACCAAAAACCTTGAGAAGGTTAACAGGACTTTGCCATGACCGCCACAGCACTGCGTCACGACTGGACACTTCAGGAAGCCCGGGATCTTTTCAATCTGCCGTTCAACGATTTGCTATTCCGGGCCCAGACCGTGCACCGCGAGCACTTTGACCCAAACGAAGTGCAGGTCAGCACCCTGTTGAGCATCAAGACCGGTGCCTGCCCGGAAGACTGCAAGTATTGCCCCCAGAGTGGCCATTACAACACCGGGCTGGAGAAGGAAAAGCTGCTGGAGATTGAGAAGGTGGTGGCGGAAGCCCGGGCGGCGAAGCAGAAAGGGGCTTCCCGGTTCTGTATGGGGGCGGCTTGGCGCAGTCCGTCCAAAAAAGACATGCCTTATGTCCTCGATATGGTAAAGCAGGTTAAATCCCTGGGCATGGAAACCTGCATGACCCTGGGCATGCTGAAGGAAGAAGAAGCACGCGAGCTGGCCGACGCCGGGTTGGATTACTACAACCACAACCTGGATACCTCCGAGAAGTATTACAACCACATCATCACAACCCGCACCTACCAGGACCGTCTGGATACTCTGGATAACGTGCGCAAGGCGGGCATGAAGGTCTGCTGTGGTGGCATCATGGGGATGGGTGAAGACGAAGATGACCGGGTTGGTTTGCTGGTTCAGCTGGCGAATCTGCCGCAGCACCCGGAGAGTGTGCCGGTGAATATGCTGGTGAAGGTGAAGGGTACACCGCTGGAAAATGTTGAAGACCTGGAGCCGTTTGATTTTATCCGGTTGATTGCGGTGGCGCGGATTATGATGCCGGCGTCCCATGTTCGGTTGTCTGCGGGTCGCGAGCAGATGAATGAGCAGATGCAGGCGTTGTGTTTCATGGCGGGTGCCAATTCCATTTTCTATGGCGAGAAGTTGCTGACCACGTCCAATCCTGAGGCGGATGCGGATATGCAGTTGTTCGGCAAGCTGGGGATTCGGCCGGAGCAGCGGGAGCAGTGTGCTACCGAGGAGCAGGAGACTGAGGCGTTGGCCGAGGCGGTGGAGTATGAGGCTACTCGGCACATGTTTTATGACGCTACTCGGGAGTCGGCCTGAGGTTTCTGGTTTTGGGCGTTCTGTGCGGTGCGGGTGAAGGTCGGGTAAGGCTTTCCGAAACACGCTCAAGACGTCCATGTGCGCTTAGGACGGGCCATCCCTGGCCCTTTATAGTTCCGGAAAGCCTTACCCGACCTTCACGCCAAACGCCGTTCGTGGATTCCGTACAACAGCAGTTGATTTAGGTACTTTTTCTATGCGTGATTTCGCCCTGGAGATTGAACAGCGTAAACGGGACGGTTTGTACCGGTCCCGTCGCCTGGTTTCCGGGCCGCAGAAGCCGGAGTTGGTCGCAGACGGGGCAGAGCTGTTGTCGTTTTGCAGCAACGATTACCTTGGGCTGGCTAATCACCCTGGCAATATCGCCACGCTGCGTGACGCGTTGGCCGAGACCGGGTTGGGTGGGGCAGCTTCTCACCTGGTTTGTGGGCACCATGATGCCCATCATCAGCTGGAGCAGCGGCTGGCGGCGTTTACCCGGCGTAGTTCGGCGTTGTTTTTTTCCACCGGTTACATGGCGAACATGGGTGTGATTTCGGCGTTGGCAGGGCGTGGGGATACGATTTTTTCTGACCGTTTGAATCATGCGTCGATTATTGATGGCTGCATTCTCAGCCGGGCTCGGGTTCGGCGTTATGGCCACGGGGATGTGGCGGCGTTGGAGCGGATGCTGGCGGAGACGTCGGGGCATAAGCTGGTGGTGACCGATGGTGTGTTCAGTATGGACGGTGATATCGCGCCGCTGAAGGAACTTGCCCGGGTGTGTAAGGCCCACGATGCCCTGTTGGTGGTGGATGATGCCCATGGTTTGGGTGTGCTTGGACCCCAGGGGCGGGGCAGTGTGCTTGAGGCCGGGTTGTCTGAGGATGAGGTGCCGGTTTTGATTGGCACTCTTGGCAAGGCAGTGGGTACTAGCGGTGCGTTTGTGGCCGGGCCGGAGGTGTTGATGGATTATCTGGTGCAGAAGGCTCGAACCTACATCTACACCACCGCGATGCCGCCGGCGGTGGCGATGGCAAGTTGTGCCAGTATTGATCTGATCGAACAGGATGATGCTCGCCGCGCCCATGTGCAGGCATTGATCGCCCGGTTCCGTTCCGGGGCGCAGCAGCTGGGTTATCAACTGATGCCCTCGCACACGCCCATCCAGCCCATTATGGTGGGGGATAACCATGCAGCTTTGGCATTGAGCCGGGCGCTGGAGGGGCAGGGCATACTGGTCACTGCCATCCGCCCGCCTACGGTGCCTGAAGGCGAGGCCCGGTTGCGGGTAACCCTGAGCGCCGCGCATTCTGAAGAGCAACTCGATCGATTGCTGCAAGCTTTGGCCCAGTGCCGCTCCCTGTTGCCGGAGCAGGCTGCTCAGGAGCCTGTTGCGGTATGAGCGCCTACAGCGATCTGACGGCAATAACCCGTGCCGAAGGCGGAACCGGCAGTAAAGCCTGCATTGCCCGGGGGTTCGGCGGCGCCAGCCAGACCTACGACAGCGCCTCCCGCCTGCAAAAAGCCATGGGCGACACCATGCTCGCCAACATACCGGAGAACCTGAAGCCGGCAACTATCCTGGATCTCGGCTGCGGTACCGGCTGGTTCACCCGCAAACTGGCAAGCCAATACCCGAACGCCGCCATCACCGGCGCAGACCTGGCTCCCGGCATGTTGCAGCAGGCTAAAGCCTGCAGCTCTGAGACCATCCGCTGGCTCAACGCAGACGCCGAACAGCTCCCGCTGCCAGACAACAGCACCGACCTGATCTACAGCAACCTGATGATCCAGTGGAGCACCCGACCGGAAGCCGTCTTGGCCGAATGCCTAAGAATCCTCAAACCCGGCGGCATCCTCGCCATCTCCACCTTGCTGGCAGGCACCCTGGAAGAACTCAAGCAAGCCTGGGCCTACGCCGACCCCGGCCAGCCCCACGTTAACCGTTTTACCCACCATGCGGACTGGAAGCGATTGACTGGCCAGCAGCTCCCCGGATCTACATTGGAGACGGCAACCCTGGTTTTGCCATATGATTCCCCCATGGCCCTGAACCGGGAACTCAAACACCTCGGCGCCGTGTTCAAAGGCGAAGAGCGCCGCAGAACCATCACCGCCCCGGGACGATTCAAGGCGATGTGTGCTGCTTATCCGAGCACGGAAGACGGCCTGGTCGTCGCCAGCTATCACGCAGGCTGGCTGTACTGGACTAAAACCTCTCGTTAGAAAGGAAAGAAACGGGACAAGATTAAGACGGCAAACACAAAAGTTTGAGGTGAGGGTGTGGGTGCGGCTTTCCGGGACTATCTTTCGCCATGGATGGCGAAAGCTAAGCGCACATGGAAGTCTTGAGCGTGTCCCGGAAAGCCGTACCCACACCCTCAGCCAAGCACCAAAGTGTCGGTTAGGAAAGACGCATCACACCCTCACCTGGCACCCCAAAAAGATGCAGCAGGAACCCCAGAAAATGGCAAAAAAAACCTACTTCGTAACAGGCACCGACACTGGCGTGGGTAAAACGATCGCTGCTGCTGCCATTCTGGAGGCTGCCCGGCAGCTGGGAAAGCGCACGCTGGCGATGAAACCCATTGCCTCAGGGTGCGAGCAGACCCCGGATGGACTGCGTAATGAAGACGCCCTGATGTTGCAGGCCGCCATTACCGAAGAGCTTCCCTACGATGCCCTCAACCCCATAGCACTGGAGCCGGCCATTGCCCCCCACGTTGCGGCGCAACAGGCGGGCAAGAACATCACGGCCCAGCGCCTTGTGGGCTTTTGCCGTGGCCTGCAGATTCGGCCCGCTGACCTGATGCTGATTGAGGGTGCTGGTGGCTGGCGGGTTCCCCTCAACGATCGGGAAACCTACGCAGCGGTGCCCCGGGAGCTGGGGCTGGATGTGGTAATGGTCGTGCCCCTGAAACTTGGCTGTATTAACCACGCCATGCTCACCGCGGAGGCCATCAGGGCCGATGGTCTGTTCGTGGCAGGCTGGGTAGCCAATCATCCCGAAGAGAATGTCATGAGTTGTGAGCAGGACACCCTTAACTATCTGACAACGCACCTCGGGGCACCATGCCTGGGTGTTTTGCCGTGGTTGGATGGCACTCCGGCTGACCAGTTGCCGAAAGTCCTGGCAAGATTCCTGAATATTCGCCCGTTGATTGAAATTTGACCAAATCTGTGAGTAAATAAGTCAATCTGTTGTCATAGGTGGCCTAGACATGATCAACAACACCCTTTCTCTTGGTATCCAAGGTATCCAGGATGGCATGGCGGGCATGGAAAATACGGCCCGGAAGATTGCCCGTGGCGGTGTTGACGGCCCTCAGGGTTCTGCTGAGGGTGCGGGTAATCTGGCTGAGCCACTGATTGAAATGACGCTCTACGAGCGCAGTGTCGAGGCGTCCGCACAGGTTGTGAAGACGGCTGACGAAACTCTGGGAACACTCCTGGACATCCGCGCCTGACCCTGACTACTGAGCCGTGAATATCCTTTCCTCGATTCCCCCTGTTTATCCGGTGGTTTCCGGTGCCGCGTCGGCGACTGGCAGCGTTCCGCCGAGTGGTGTTTCCTCGACAACGCCCGGTGAAGGCTTCTCTACCGATGCTGATGATCGTACCCGGGGTGTTGAGCAGTCCTCCGACGCCAGATCAGCCTCCCGATTTGTCGATGGTGACGCGGATGCAAAGGCCGACCTGCAGGGGCTCACGGAGGCCGAGCTTAAACAGCTGAGCGAGCTGAAAGCCAGGGACCGGGAAGTTCGGGCCCATGAGGCGGCGCATCAGGCAGTCGGCGGTCAGTACGCCGGAGCTATGTCGTTTACCTATCAGCGCGGCCCTGACGGTGCCCAGTACGCCGTGGGCGGTGAAGTCCCCATCGATGTCTCCCCGGTCGCCGGCGATCCGCAGGCAACTATCGAGAAAATGCGTGTGGTGCGAGCGGCCGCCATGGCGCCGGCACAACCCTCAGCGCAGGATCGTGCGGTGGCGGCCCAGGCCATGCAGACCATGTTGCAGGCGCAGTCTGAGCTGGCGGCCGGTGAAGGCGAGCGTGAGCCAACGCCTGGTTCCGAATCGGCTCGGGACGAGACAGCCCAGGGCCAGTCTGGCATCGCCCGCCAGGCCGACGAAACCTACCGCAGCGTTTCTGCCATGCAGGGGGCCGAAGGCGTGTTCGGCGAGCCAACGTCTTTATTTGCCTGAATTACCTGACTGTTCCATCCCTCAATCCGTCAGCTCCGGCGGTTTCCCTTCGTTGTTGTGGCGGTGTTTTCCGCGTCAGTGAACACACAATGCAACACAATTTTTAGCCAAGGCTATTGACAATTCTGTGTCGCAAAACGTATGTTTCAAACAAGTGTTTAATTAAGGCTGTGATGAGATGCGTCACAGTGTCTGAGCAAACCCAAGGCCAAAGGCTGTTATCTGTTTCAGCCGAGTCCGAAAACCGAGGTGGATTCCATGCCTGAGTACAAAGCGCCCCTGCGTGATATCAAATTCGTAATGAACGAGCTGCTGAACAGCGAGCAGCACTACGCCAATCTGGAAGGTGCCGAAGATGCAACTCCGGATATGGTCGATGCCATCATCCAGGAAGGTGCAAAGTTCTGTGAGCAGGTATTGTCTCCGCTGAACCAGGTGGGTGACCAGGAAGGCTGTACCTGGAGCGAAGACGGTGTAAAAACCCCGACCGGCTTCAAAGAAGCTTACCAGCAGTATGTTGAAGGTGGCTGGCCGTCCATGACGGCTGACCCCAACTACGGTGGCCAGGGCCTGCCGCACTCCATCGGTCTGGTAATCAGTGAAATGGTTGGTACCTCCAACTGGTCCTGGGGCATGTACCCGGGCCTGAGCCACGGCGCCACCAATACCATCGAAGCTCACGGCACCGAAGAGCAGAAGCAGATCTACCTGACCAAACTGATCAGCGGCGAGTGGACCGGTACCATGTGTCTGACCGAGCCGCACTGTGGTTCTGACCTGGGTACCCTGCGCACCAAGGCCGAGCCGAACGCTGACGGTACCTACAGCATCACTGGCACCAAGATCTTTATCTCTGCCGGCGAGCACGACATGGCCGAGAACATCGTCCACATCGTATTGGCACGTCTGCCGGGCGCACCGGAAGGCACCAAGGGCATCTCCCTGTTCATCGTTCCCAAGCAGCTGCCGAACGAAGACGGCTCTGCCGGAGAGCGCAACGCGGTATCCTGTGGCTCCCTGGAGCACAAGATGGGTATCCATGGTAACGCTACCTGTGTGATGAACTTCGACGGCGCCAAGGGCTGGCTGATCGGGCCTGAGAACAAGGGCCTGAACTGCATGTTCACCTTTATGAACACTGCCCGTATCGGTACCGCTATCCAGGGTCTGGGTGCTGCTGAACTTGGCTTCCAGGGTTCCCTGGCCTACGCCAAGGATCGTCTGGCCATGCGCTCCCTGAGCGGTCCGAAGAACCCGGACGGCATCGCGGATCCGATCATCGTGCACCCGGACGTACGCCGCATGCTGCTGACCCAGAAGGTTGTCGCTGAAGGCGCCCGCGCCCTGATCTACCTGGCTGGCCAGCAAGTGGACGTGGTTCACAGCGGCAAGACCGAAGAAGAGCGTAAGCACGCTGACGCGCTGCTGGGCTTCCTGACCCCGATCGCCAAGGCGTTCCTGACCGAAATCGGTTACGAATCTGCCAACCTGGGTATGCAGGTATTCGGTGGCCACGGCTTCATCACTGAGTGGGGCATGGAGCAGAACGTACGTGACTCCCGCATCGGCATGATCTACGAGGGTACTACCGGTATCCAGGCGCTGGATCTGCTGGGCCGTAAGGTTCTGATGACCCAGGGCGAAGCTCTGAAAGTGTTCACCAAGCAGGTTCACGTATTCTGCAAAGAGAACGCCGACAACGAGCAGTTGAAAGAGTTCATCGAGCCGCTGGCTGCGATCAACAAGGAGTGGGGCGATCTGACCATGAAGGTTGGTATGACCGCCATGAAGAACCGTGAAGAAGTCGGTGCCGCTGCGGTGGACTACCTGATGTACTCCGGTTACGCGGTCTTCGCTTACCTGTGGGCCCGTATGGCCAAGGTAGCATTGGACAAGATGGCTGACGGCACCTCCGAAGAGATGTTCTACAACGCCAAGGTCCAGTCTGCACGCTTCTACTTCAAGCGTCTGCTGCCGCGTACCAAGACCCACGCAGAAACCATGCTGGCCGGCTCTGACAGCCTGCTGGATATGCCGGAAGAAGCCTTCGCCATCTAAGGCGGGGTTGCTATCTGGTTGATGGCACTGAAAAAGCCCGTTCTCCGTCCGGAGGCGGGCTTTTTTCATGAGTCCCGGGCGCGTTTTGAGGTAGAATAGCGCGCCATAGAACAACAACCTTGTTTCGGACACATAGCCGAGCGGGGGATTATCAGACCTTCATCGAGAAGGCGTTTTCCATGTCCCCCAAGTGACTGACTGAATTTCTGGAGAGTTTTACATGGCTGATTATCAGGCACCCCTTCGTGACATGCGTTTCGTTCTGAACGAAGTATTTGATGCCCCAGCGCTTTGGGCATCACTGCCCAAGATTGCAGAAAACGTAGATCCCGACACCGCAGACGCGATCCTTGAGGAAGCGGGCAAGATCACCAGTGGCGTGTTGGCACCCCTGAACCGCGAAGCGGACGAGCAGGGCTGTAAGTGGAACGAAGGCGAAGTTTCCACTCCGGAAGGTTTCAAAGAAGCCTACCAGACCATCGTGGAAGGTGGCTGGAACGGCCTCGGCGGCAACCCCGATTTCGGCGGTATGGGCATGCCGAAAACACTGGTGGCTCAGTTTGAAGAAATGATGCAGGGCGCCAACATGGCCTTCGGCCTGGCCCCGATGCTGACCGCCGGTGCCTGCCTGGCCCTGGACGCCCACGGCAGCCAGGAGCTGAAAGAGAAATACCTGCCCAACATGTACTCCGGCGTTTGGTCTGGCGCCATGGACCTGACCGAGCCGCACGCCGGTACTGACCTCGGCATCATCCGCACCAAGGCCGAGCCGAACGACGATGGCTCCTTCAACGTGACTGGCACCAAGATCTTCATTACCTGGGGCGAGCACGACATGGCTGAGAACATCATCCATCTGGTGCTGGCCAAGCTTCCGGACGCGCCGAAGGGCCCGAAAGGCATCTCACTGTTCCTGGTGCCCAAATTCATGGTGAACGACGACGGTTCCCTGGGCGAGCGCAACCAGTTCAGCTGTGGTTCCATCGAGAAAAAGATGGGTATCAAGGCCTCCGCTACCTGTGTGATGAACTTCGACGGCGCCAAAGGCTGGCTGGTTGGTGAAGAGAACAAAGGCCTGGCCGCCATGTTCACCATGATGAACTACGAGCGCCTGGGCGTTGGCATTCAGGGCATCGGCGCCGCCGAAGCCTCCCTGCAGAGCGCCCGTGAATACGCCAACGAGCGTATCCAGAGCCGCGCTCCCACTGGTGCCCAGCAGCCCGAAAAAGCCGCTGACCCGATCCTGGTACACCCAGACGTGCGCCGCATGCTGCTGACCATGAAGAGCTACGTAGAGGGTGGCCGTGCCTTCTCCACCTACGTAGCCCAGTGGCTGGACATCTCCAAGTACTCCGACAACGACGAACAGCGCAAACACGCCGAAGGCATGGTTGCCCTGCTGACTCCCGTCGCCAAAGCCTTCCTGACCGACCGGGGCCTGGACACCACCATCATCGGCCAGCAGGTCTTTGGTGGCCACGGCTTCATCCGCGAATGGGGCCAGGAGCAGTTGGTACGCGACTGCCGCATCACCCAGATCTACGAAGGCACCAACGGGATCCAGGCCATGGACCTGATGGGTCGTAAAGTGGTTGCCAGCCAGGGCAAGCTGTACGAACTGTTCGTGCAGGACGTCGCCTCGTTCATCGAAGAGAACACTGGCGATGCCGCCCTGAAGCCCTACCTGGAGCCGTTGGCAGCCTCTCTGGAGCGCTTGTCTGACGTCACCGAACACGTCATCAAACAAGCCGGCGACAACCCCAACGCCATCGGTGCCGCTGCTGTCGACTACCTCGACATGTTCGGCTACACCGCCCTGGCTTACATGTGGGCCAAAACCGTCAAAGCCGCCGCCCCGAAAGCCGAGGGCGATACCTCCGGCTTCTACACCGGCAAGCTGAAAACAGCCCGCTTCTACTTCGACCGCCTGCTGCCAAAGACCGTCTCTCTGGCCGAAGGCATCCGCAGTGGCAGCGATGCAATGATGGCTCTGGCGGCTAACGAAATCTGACTAAGGTTTCAAAGCTCCGAGACACAAAAAAAGCAGGCCCAAGCGGCCTGCTTTTTTGACTCCAAGAACATTGTTTGGGCGGTGGTCAGGGTGGAGCTTTCCGAAACCTTGCGGAGCCAGGGATGGCGGAGCAGAGCGTACAAGGACGTATTCACAGCGTGTTTCGGAAAGCTCCACCCTGACCAGCGCTTGCACTTTTTGAGAGTTTAGAGGCGATTAATCAACCCAGGATTAACCACAAACGGATTCTCATTACCCTGAATCTCGGCAATACGCTGATGCCGCGCCAACTCCCGATCATCCGGTGGATCCAGCTCATTCCACTCCTGGAACACCGACGTCGCCCCAAGCCAAGGCAGCCCATAAGTGTCCACCATGTAAGCCATCGTGCGGGCAACATCCCCCTTCACATGCTCCGGCGGCTCAAAAAACTGGGCACTCTCCCGAATACCACAATCATCCGCCCGCGTCGCATCGCCCAGATTCTCATAGCGGGCATTCCGCCTCCGCATCTCGACCCGCGAACGAACCGGCACCATATTGTGAAGATCCGACGTAATCTGACGGTATTGATTATCCTGCTTGCATTGGCTTGTGGTACCGCAATTCAGCGCGCTGCGGATATCAGCCGGCGGATAGACATAGCCATCCGTCATAACGAACCCCTTGCTGGTGAACGGCGCGTCACAGAAAAACGACGTTCCGCCGTTTGCATAGAGATTGCCCCAGAACTGATCTTTCACGACCGTCTCTGGATCACTGAAACGGGTATTCTGGCCAATAACCAAGGTTGTTGATAGGGCGAGTATAAGCGTGATGGGAACTAACGTTATTTTTTTCATAGGGCCGTTATACCTCACATTGCACGGCGCATACCGTGGCCATCGCGACGAGCGATTGATGGCAAAATGAACAATCTGACAAAAGTATGACGGAGTGTTCACTCTTTTCTGTGAAGTATGGCACAGAGGCTCAAATAGAGAAGCCCCTGTGCGGATCGTTCATGTTGTAAATTGTTAACGCGTTAACAATCTATTTCATTTTGTTGCGGATGTCCTGATAGCGGGTCTTGAGATCTTCTCCCCATTGGCGAGCCGTGTCTCTCGCCTCATGGCTGGCATTCTCCGCGTCATGGACAACCTGATCCAGTTTCTGGCGGAAGCGATCCCAGTCCTGTTCAAGGTCGTCCCATTCATCTTTTACATCTTCCTTGGCCAGATGTAGTTGCACACGGGCTTCGTCACGGTACTGCTTGATTTTTTCCGACAGTTTGTTGAATTCGTCTTGCAGACTCATAGCGATTCTCCTTCCCTGATGAGTTGGGAAGTCTACAATGCGCCGGAATGTAAAAAACTGTCAAGAGGGTGAAAGCCAGGGTTTTGCGCAGGTTCGCACTGGATTGACCTGGATCAGTTAGGGAGAGCACCTGCAAGAACCGCCGACAAATCCCTGAGGTGATGCCAGGGGGTAAGACCATCAAACCCCTTGGCGGATCGGTCTGTGGCGTTGCACAGGCTGATGGCGCGGTGCAGTTGACGCATATTCAGCCGGCGGGCTGCCTGCTGGATTGCCGACGCTCGCCGGGGCTGGAACACCCCGCGTTTTTTCAGGAACCCCGAAGGATTGTCGCCCGGGGGCAGGGCAGTTTTCAGTTCGATGATGATGTGCAGGTCTCGCACCAGCACACTCAACAAACCCAGCGGGTTTTCACCTTCCTGCTGCAGGATTCCGATGATCTTTCCCGCATGGGCGGCTTTACCGGCGAGTAACTCGGTGACCAACTCAAAGCCATTGAAGCGGGCGCTGTCCTGGACCGCTTGCTCGATAGTCTCTTCGTCGATGGTTTTGCCAGCCGTCAGTAACGCCAACCTGTCCAGTTCCTGGCTGGCAGCCAGAAGATTCCCCTCAAGCCGCTCCGTGAGCATCCCCAGGGCCCCGCGGGTAAGGCTCAGGCCTTGTCCGCTGGCCCGCTGTTGCAGCCAGCCGGCAAATTTATCGGGCTCAACCGGCCAGACCGGTACATGGACACCGCAGCCTTGCAGAGCCTTGTACCACTTGCGTTTGGTTTCTGCGGCGTCGAGTTTGGCGCTGATGAGTAGCAGGATAACGTCTTCAGGCGGTGCCTCAAGAACCTGTTCAAGAACCTTTCGGCCATCACCCAGCTTGCCCGTTGGCAGGTGAATTTCAATGCGCCGCTTTTCAGCAAACAGGGACAGGGCGTTGCATTCATCGGCAACGGCATTCCAGTCCAGTTGATGATCGGCGTGGTAGGTCAGGCGATCCTGATACCCGGCGTCCCGGGCCGTCTTTCGAATCAGGTCACAGCATTCCTGCACCAGCAGGGGCTCGTCACCGGAAATCAGGTAGACCGGAGCCAGACCTTTCTTGAGCAACTGGGGGAGCTGGCCGGGCTGGGTCTTCATGGCGCATCGGCTTGGTTCTGGCTTGTTTCGTACTCTGCGATGGCCGCGTCAATCCGCTCCTGGCTCATCGGCGCCAACCGGAAGAGTACCTGTTGTGCCAGTCGATCCCCGAGCTGTTGCCGGAGTTCTTCTTCTTCCCGTTGCTTGGCCAGCACATTGGTTTCATCGTAACGATAGGTCTCGCTGGTGGTCAGATCGGTTGCCGCGATCAGCGGGATCCGGTCTGCGGTCAGCAACTCCATAGTGACTTGATGTCGCAGTATGTACTCTGCCGCGGCGGCCTGAGCGGTAATGGCGGATGCCCGGCGGTCCTGCTGGTAGCTTCTCAGCCGAAGCACGTAGTCCGCCGATGAGGCATCCTGCAGATCAATGCCCCCCAGCCTGAGTTGATCCCGCACCGACTGGCAGAAACGCACAGGCAATGAGTCGGGGCAGTCTACCGCCAGTGGCTGGAGGGAGGCCGGCACCGGTGAGGTGCCCCGTAACTGAAAACCGCACCCGGCAAGCGTGGCGGTTGCCAGCATTGCCAGTAACGGCAGCCGGAGGGCTTTCAGAAAAAAGGGCACCGAAGGCATATCAGTTAGCCACCACGTTAACCAGCTTGCCGGGTACAACGATGACTTTGCGCACGATTTTGCCATCGGTGAACCGCATGACGTTCTCGTTCTCCAGAGCCAGTTTCTCCAGGTCTGCCTTGCCGATATCCGCAGGCACACTTTCTTTTGCCCGCACCTTACCGTTGACCTGCAGCACCACTTCTATCTCACTGCGGACCATGGCGCTCTCATCAGCAACCGGCCAGTTGGCATCAACCACGGGTTCTGAGTGGCCAAGGGCCTGCCAGAGAGTATGGCTGATATGTGGCACGATGGGCGACAGCACCAGCACTGCCACCTCCAGTGCTTCCTGGCGAACGGCGAAGCTCTGGGGCTCGTTGTCTGTCAGTCGGCTGACTTCGTTCAGCAGTTCCATCACAGCGGCGATCGCCGTATTGAAGGTGAGGCGACGACTGATGTCGTCACTGACCTTGGCAATGGTTTCGTGGGTCTTGCGGCGCAGATCCTTCTGGGCGCTGTTCAGGCTGCCAGCCTCAAGAGCGGGTACCTCACCACCAGCGGTTTGCTCATTGACCAGACGCCACAGCCGCTTGAGGAAGCGGTGTGCGCCTTCCACGCCGCTGTCAGACCATTCGAGGGACTGCTCTGGCGGCGCAGCAAACATCATGAACAGACGAACGGTGTCGGCGCCATGCTGGTCAATGATCGTCTGAGGGTCGATGCCGTTGTTCTTGGACTTGGACATCTTGGTGACGCCGCCAATCTGAACCGGCTGGCCGTCTTCATTGTGGACCGCTTTCACCACTTGTCCTTTGTTGTCCCGTTCGACCGTGACATCGGCCGGGGCAATCCAGGTGATCTTGCCGGAATCATCTTCCCGATAGTAGGTCTCAGCCAGCACCATGCCCTGACAGAGCAGGCGATTGAACGGCTCCGAACTGTTGACCAGGCCAACGTCCCGCAGCAGTTTGTGGAAGAAGCGGGCGTACAAAAGGTGCAGGATCGCGTGCTCGATACCGCCGATGTACTGATCCACCGGCAGCCAGTAATTGGCCGCTGCCGGGTCCAGCATGCCCTTGTCGTAATTCGGGCTGCAGAAGCGCGCGTAATACCAGGACGACTCCATGAAGGTGTCGAAGGTGTCGGTCTCAAGGGTGGCCGCCTGACCGTTATATTCGGTTTTGCACCACTCCGGGTCGGCCTTGATCGGTGACTGAACGCCGTCCATTTCGACATCTTCCGGCAGGCGAACCGGGAGCTGGTCATCCGGCACCGGCATCTCTGTGCCGTCTTCCAGCGTCATCATCGGAATGGGCGCGCCCCAGTACCGTTGACGCGACACACCCCAGTCACGCAGGCGGTAGTTGACGGTGCGCTTGCCGATACCGTTGTCTTCAAGGTATTTCGCGATCTCGTCGAAGGCTTCCTCGCTGGTCAGTCCACTGTATTTGCCGGACGACACAAGCACACCTTTCTCGGTAAAGGCCTTTTCCTGTACGTCGATATCGCGGCTGTCATTCGGCGCAATCACTTGTTTGATCGCCAGCTTGTACTTCAGGGCAAACTCGTGGTCACGATCATCATGGCCGGGAACGGCCATCAGTGCGCCCGTGCCGTAGTCCATCAGCACGAAGTTGGCGACCCACACAGGCACCTCTTCCTGGGTCAGCGGATGAATGGCCTTGAACCCGGTGTCGATGCCCTTCTTTTCCATGGTGGCCAGTTCCGCTTCGGCCACTTTGCTGTTGCGGCACCGCTCGACAAACTCAGCGACATCCCTGTGCCGTTCCGCCGCAGCCTTGGCCAGCGGGTGTTCTGCTGCCACCGCCATGTAACTGACGCCCATCAGGGTATCCGGACGGGTTGTGTAAACGGTCAGGCCGTCTTCCCGGTCTTTCAGCGGGAAAGTCAGCTCAGTACCTACAGACTTGCCGATCCAGTTCCGCTGCATGGTCTTGACCTGCTCGGGCCAGTCTTCCAGCTGGTCCAGGTCGTTCAGCAGTTCCTCGGCGTAATCGGTAATGCGGATAAACCACTGGGGAATCTTCTTCTGCTCAACCAGGGCGCCGGAGCGCCAGCCGCGGCCATCCACCACCTGCTCGTTTGCCAGAACCGTCTGGTCGACGGGGTCCCAATTTACGGTGGACATTTTCTTGTACACCAGGCCCTTTTCGTAAAGACGGGCAAAGAACCACTGTTCCCAGCGGTAGTATTCGGGATCGCAGGTGGCCAGCTCGCGGCCCCAGTCGTAACCAAAGCCCAGTTGCTTGAGCTGTTTCTTCATGTATTCGATGTTCGCCCGGGTCCACTTGGCGGGGGCGGATTTGTTGGCAATGGCGGCGTTCTCGGCGGGCAGGCCGAAGGCGTCCCAGCCCATGGGTTGCATGACGTTTTTGCCTTGCATGCGCTGGTAGCGGGAAATCACGTCGCCGATGGTGTAGTTGCGAACGTGGCCCATGTGCAGTTTGCCGCTGGGGTAGGGGAACATGGACAGGCAGTAGTACTTGGGCTTGCCGGGCTCTTCCTTCACTTTGAAGGTTTCGTTGGTTTCCCAGAAGTCGCGGGCGGTCTGCTCTACATCACGTGGGTTGTATTGTTCGTCCATTCCTGCCATTACCAAAAGTACCCTGTGTGAAAATGAGGTTCGAAAGGGCCGAACATTCTAACGCACCCAAGGCTTAACAGGTAGTCTGCCAATTTCGCAGACTTGTGCCAGACTTCTGATATTGGCGTGCCGTCTTTTTCCGGAGAAAGGCAGCGGCCGGTAAGGCCTCCTGAGACACGCCGTAAACCCATCCGTGGGGGCTTGAGCGCAGCGTCCCTGCTGCGCACAGTCTCAGGAGGCCTTACCGGCCGTTGCTCCGGGACACTGTCGGGGATTCCGACGAATCCACGTCTGCGGTAGGGGAGACAGGGTGCGGGTGTGCTTTACGGGACTGTCTGCAGCAGGGATGCTGCAGTCAAGCGTACATGGACGTATTCACAGCGTGTCCCGGAAAGCACACCCGCACCCTGGCTCTGGCACCATAAAGCGAAGTCAGGAATTGAGTACTAGGCCCAATATCGAGCGAGGCAAGCCCATGACAGAACCAGAACGCAATCACCTTTCAGGCAAGGCCCTCGAGGCTTACGACAGAATGCTGGAGCGGGTACAAACCCGTTTGCATGAGCTCCAGGAAACCTCACTTCAGACTCTGGAGGAAGAAGTTCAGAAAGCGGTTGAGTTTGAATACGAACTGGAAGAAATGACCCGTGAGGAAGCCGACCTGCTCGGCGCCTACCTTGAGCGGGACCTGGAGCACCTGCTGAACTTTGTCGAGGAAACCGGAGAGGGCCTGAAAGAATGGTTGCAGCTGGATATCTCGTTACTGGAGCACACCCTGGCGGATCGACTGCTTTCGGTGGCCGACAAAACCCTGGTGGACACCCTGGAACTCAAACAGAAACTGGAGAACCAGGACATAAGCCACTATATCTCGGGCGAAGTGGCCACCGCCGGTATGTTCCGGTGCATGAATTGCAACCACATGGTGTGCCTGACCAAAACCAGCCACTTGCACCCTTGCGAGGCTTGCGGTTCCCATTACTTCGAGCGGGTAACCAGCCGCTGGCCACCTAAGGAGTAGGATTTTTCGGGATTACCCGTTCCCGCACAAACACGATCAGGATCACCGCCAGGGTCAGCACCGGCCAAGAACCGGTCTGCATGTAGGGCGTGCTGCCGGTGGCGGGGAAGACCTCACCGGTCAGTACTGCCCGTTGGAACTGCGGAATCCGTTCGGTGATCTCGCCCTTTTCGTTGATGATCGCGGTAACGCCGTTATTCGTGCCCCTGAGCATATAGCGGCCGGTTTCCAGGGCGCGCATACGGGCCAGTTGAAGGTGTTGCAATGGGCCAATGGAATCACCGAACCAGCCATCGTTGCTGATGGTTAACAACAAGCCGGAGTTACGGGCATTGAAGGCGACAAAGTCCGGATAGGCTACTTCGTAGCAGATGTACGGCATGATGTTGATGCCGTTGGCCACCAGTGGAGACTGGTATTTGGGCCCTGGGGTGAAGCTGCTCATGGGCAGGTCGAAAAAGCCGATCAGTCCTCGCAGAACGCCCTGCAACGGGACATATTCGCCAAACGGCACCAGCTTCTGCTTGTGGTAGATGCCTTCACCGTTGCCAATGGCCATGATGCTGTTGTGGAAGGTGAAGTCGTCGATACGATCGCTGTAGCCGTACCAGGGAATGCCGGTGATCAGCGTGCTTTCATCGCCGAGCTCTTCGTGGATGTGATCAAGCACCTTGCCGGCCTGGTCCTGGGGGATCGGAATCGCGGTTTCCGGCCATAAAATAAGATCGCGTTGCCAGTGGGCCTCGGTCATGCCCAGGTACGCCACAATCTGGTCCCGCAGGAAATCCGGGTCCCATTTGATCTGTTGGGGAATGTTGCCTTGCATGGCGGCAAAGGTGACCGGCTGTTCGCTCAGGTCAGTCCAGTCGGCTTGTTTCATGGCCGGTGCGAGGAACCAGGGCAGCAGAGTGAGTACTGCGGTGACCGCTGCTGATTTGCGGTGCCCGGACAGAACAAGCCACCAGATGGCATAGGCAGACGCACCCGTGACTGCGATCCAGAAGGTGATGCCATGTACGCCTGTGAGGGGGGCCAGACCGCCAAGTGGTCCGTCCGTATGGGCAGTGCCGAGGTATAGCCAGGGAAAGCCTGTAAGTAACCAGCCCCGTAGCCAGTCTCCCAGAACCCAGATGGCCGGAAACAGGAGCAGGCGCCGGATCATGCTTTCTTTGGCCAGTTTGCCCCAGAACCAGAAGGCAAGGCCGTGGAACAGCGCCAGCCCTGCTATAAACAGGACCATCAGCAGGACAGCCACTGGCACTGAGGTGTTGCCGTGCTCGCTGATGCTGATGTAAATCCAGCTTGCGCCCGAACCGAACAGGCCAAGGCCGATAAACCATCCGGCGCGAAACAGTTTTTCCGAGGCCTGGTGGAGTGTTACCAGGACAATCAGAAAAACCGAGAGGGGGCCAAGCCACCACAAATGAAAAGGTGAAAAGGTGAGGGTCTGGAGTGCGCCGGCAATCAGCAGGATTGCCGGGCCAAACCAGGGGTGGTCAGTAAACCGCAGATTCAGAGGGCGACCAAGGCCAGGTTCATGATTCACTTCGCGTTACCTGCAACAAACGGATGACTCGGTTATCGGCGTTGGCAATAGTAAACTGCAAGCCGCCGAATTCAACCGTTTCTCCCCGTCTGGGCAGGTGACCAAACTCTTTGAGAACCAGGCCGCCAATGGTGTCGAACTCTTCCTCGTCCATCATGGTTTCGAAAAATTCGTTGAAGTCTTCGATCGGTGTGACGGCTTTCACGGCGTAGGTACCGTCGCCCCGGGCCTTGATGTGAGTTTCCTCGTCGAAGTCGTGTTCGTCTTCGATCTCGCCCACGATCTGCTCCAGCACATCCTCGATGGTGATCAGGCCGGCGGTGCCGCCGTACTCATCCACCACAATCGCCATGTGGTTGCGGTTTTCCTTGAACTCTTTGAGCAGCTGGTTCAACCGCTTGCTTTCGGGAACAAATGTTGGTGGCCGGAGGATCTCCCGGATACTGGTCCAGTTCAGTTCGTTGTTGATTGCAAGCGGGAGGAGGTCTTTTGCCAGCAGCACACCGATCACGTCGTCCTGGCTTTCACCGATGACCGGGAAACGGCTGTGGGCGGATGACATGATTTCCGGCAGGAACTCTTTCGGATCCTGGGAGGCTTTGACGGTGATCATCTGGGAACGGGGGATCATGATCTCATCCACCCGCATGTCGATGACCTGCATGGCACCTTCGATGATGCTCATGGAATCGACGTCAATAATTTCCTGGGACTCTGCGTCCCGCAGAATCTCCAGCACGTCCTCGACGGACTCAGGCCCGCTGGAGAAGGCCTGTGATATACGCTCCAGCCAGGACTTGCCGCCCTGGCTGCGACTCGACTGATCGTCGCTCATGAGTCTGGTTCCGTTTCCTCTGCTTCATAAGGGTTAGCAAATCCAAGCTGCGCAAGCAGCCGGACTTCGAGGGCTTCCATGGCCTCGGCTTCGTTATCTTCAATATGATCGTAGCCCTGGAGGTGCAACATACCGTGCACCACCATATGGGCCCAGTGGGCGACAGGTTCTTTATGCTGTTCCTGCGCTTCCTTTTCAACAACCGGCGCGCAAATCACCAGATCTCCGGCCAATGGCACCGTTATACCCGGTGGTGCTTCAAATGGGAAGGACAAAACATTGGTGGGCTTGTCCTTGCCCCGGTACTGGTGATTCAGGTCCTGACTTTCCTCGTTACCAACAATACGGATCGTCACTTCAGACGGATCCTCGCCCAGCCATGCCTTTTCAGCCCAGACCTGGAACTGTGTTTCGTCGGGTACACCGGTGCTTTCATAAGCTACCTGGAAATCCACGGTCAGTTTGCTCATGGGTTGGTTGAGCCCCCGTCACCGAACGAGTCGTAGGCTTCCACAATGCGCTGAACCAGCGGATGGCGAACCACATCTTTTGATTCAAAGCGGGTAAAGCCAATACCGGGGACCTTGCTGAGCACGCTGGCGGCATGAATCAGCCCGGAGTTCTGCCCGCGCGGCAGGTCCACCTGGGTAGTGTCGCCGGTAATCACCGCCGTGGAGCCAAAGCCAATCCGGGTGAGGAACATTTTCATCTGCTCCCGGGTAGTGTTCTGGCTCTCGTCCAGAATGATGAACGAGTTATTCAGGGTACGGCCACGCATGAACGCCAGTGGTGCAATCTCGATCACGCTTTTCTCGATCAGTCGGGTTACCTGGTCAAAGCCGAGCATTTCATAGAGCGCGTCGTAAAGAGGCCGAAGGTAAGGGTCCACTTTCTGGGCCAGGTCGCCGGGCAGAAAGCCCAGTTTCTCGCCAGCTTCCACCGCTGGGCGTACCAGCAGGATGCGTTTCACCTGTTCGTCTTTCAGTGCCTCTACCGCACAGGCCACGGCCAGCCAGGTCTTGCCGGTGCCCGCAGGCCCGATGCCGAAGTTTATGTCGTGGGTACGGATGTTGTGCACGTACTTTTGCTGATTCTGACCGCGTGGTTTGGCGGTCAGCTTCGGAGTTTTGATGACGGTAATTTGGCCTTCGTCATAGGGCACGTCATCCGGCAGGCGCTCCAGGCCGGTTTCGCGGATAAACAGGTGCACGGTATCCGGTGGAATATCTTCGCTGGCTTCGGTTTCCCGGTACAGGTGCCGGATGACTTCGGTGGCGGCGGCTACATTTTCGGTGTGACCCTCCACCCGGAAGTGGTGGCCTCGGCGGCCGACTTTTACCTGCAGACGTTTTTCGATCATCTTCAGGTGTTCGTCGAACTGGCCGCAGAGGGTGGCCAGCCGACGCTGGTTTACCGGGTGCAGGTCAAATTGTCTGGTATCGTGAGTGTTCAATCTTGCTCCGTTTCGTTGGATCTTCCCCGCTCGTTTGGGAGCTGAATTCGGGGGAGTTCGCTGCTTGGTTCTGGTGTTTGGCTGAAGGGCTGGTGAGGCTTTCCAAAAAACGCCCGCAAGTACGTCCGTGTAGGGCTTCGTCGCGCCGTCCCTGGCGCTCCAGATTTTTGGAAAGCCTCACCAGCCCTTCGCCCGTCTGACTAATGTGCAGGCCGGTTGTGTGAAAAACAAGAGTGTGTAGTCCAAGAAGTTTGGCCTAGACGCCAGTAAGTCACTAGCAATGGTTCGCATGCAATTGCCAAGGCCAGCATGTGAGTAGTCCGGTGGTCCTCACAAAATCTGGAATGGCTAGTCATTTATCAGGCATGCCATTTTGAAGTTTGCCGGTGACAGGGTGAGGGTGCCTCCCAAAAATCTGGAGCGCCAGGGACGGCGCGACGAAGCCCTACAAGGACGTACTTGCTGGGCGTTTTTTGGGAGGCACCCTCACCCTGTCACCAAGCCCCCAAAACCAGAAACCATGGGAGCCAAAGCTCAGTCAAACTCAGAACCAACAGGCACACCGCGAAGTGAGTTGGCGTAGGCCTCGACGATTTCCACGTCGATGAAATGACCAACCACCTCAGGATTCTCGTGGCGGAAGTTAACGATGCGGTTGTTCTCGGTGCGGCCCGCATACTCGCCAGGGTCTTTCTTGGACAGGCCAGTCACCAGTATCCGCTGGGTAGAGCCCACCATCTTGCGGCTGATATCCATGACGTTCTGATTCAGTCGATCCTGCAGAATGCTCAGGCGCTGTTTCTTGACCTCCATCGGCGTATCGTCCGGCAGGTCAGACGCCGGCGTACCCGGACGGGCGCTGTAGATGAAGCTGAAGGACATGTCGAAGCCGATGTCGTTGATCAGCTTCATGGTGTCCTCAAAATCCTTATCGGTTTCACCCGGGAAGCCGATGATGAAGTCGGAGGAGAAGCTGATATCCGGGCGGATTTTGCGCAGGCGGCGGAGCTTGGATTTGTACTCCAGTGCCGTGTGGCCACGCTTCATCGCTGCCAGGATGCGGTCGGAGCCGCTCTGCACCGGCAGGTGCAGGTGGCTGACCAGTTCTGGTACCCGCTCGTAGACGTCGATCAGGGCGTCGCTGAACTCCACCGGATGGGAGGTGGTGTAGCGGATGCGGTCGATGCCGTCGATGGTGGCGATCACTTCGATCAGTTCTGCCAGGTCCATCTGGTCGCCGTCGTGGGTGTCGCCGCGGTAGGCGTTGACGTTCTGGCCCAGCAGGTTCACTTCCCGAACGCCCTGGGCGGCCAGATGGGCCACTTCGGCGATGACATCGTCCACCGGGCGGCTGACTTCTTCGCCACGGGTGTAGGGCACCACGCAGAAGGTGCAGTACTTGCTGCAGCCTTCCATGATGGAGACAAACGCAGAGGGGCCGTCGGCTCCGGGCTCGGGCAGGTTGTCGAACTTCTCGATTTCCGGGAAGCTGACGTCGACCACGCCTACGCCGTTACCCTTGGTGCGCACTTCGGTGATCATGTCTGGCAGGCGGTGCAGGGTTTGCGGGCCGAAGACCATGTCTACGTAAGGGGCCCGGTCGAGGATGGCCTGGCCTTCCTGGCTGGCTACGCAGCCGCCGACGCCGATGATCATATCGGGTTTTTTGCTTTTGAGACGTTTCCAGCGGCCGAGTTGGTGGAACACTTTCTCTTGGGCTTTTTCGCGGATGGAGCAGGTGTTCAGCAGCAGGATGTCGGCGTCATCCGGGTTGTCGGTCATTTCAACCGCTTCGCCGGTTTTGAGCAGGTCTGCCATGCGGGCAGAGTCGTACTCGTTCATTTGGCAGCCGTGGGTTTTGATGAACAGCTTCTTGGCCATGGGTCTCACGTAGTTTGGTGTGTTGGCGCCGGGGTGGTGTGGGGCGCTGACAAAAATTTGACTGCGTATTATAACGGGGTGCTTAAACTTCAACCACCGTTGTCTCGGTATTCCTCATTTGGCTCTGTGCTATTATTCGCCGCTTATGTGCACGAAGGCTTTTGGGGTGAGCTTTCCAAAACACGCTCCTTCGGCACATCCCTGTGACGCTTGGGCTCCGCCATCCCTGGCTCCGCACAGTTTTGGAAAGCTCACCCCAAAAGCCTTCCCATACACTTGTGCTGGATTCTACAGGCTTGATGATTGGTTTGTGGGAGCCGGAAAAATCATTGCTAGCCAATACACTTATGACCCCCGAACGCCTCGCCCGAATCAAGCAAGTCCTCAACACCCGCCAACCCGACCTGCGGGTGTTGACGGATCAAGTGCACAAACCCAGAAACCTGTCGGCGATCATTCGGTCCTGCGATGCCTTTGGTCTGGCCAATATGCACGTGGTTTGGCCCAAGGAGGGTTTTCGGGCATTTCGTAAGACAGCCGGTGGCAGTTTTCACTGGGTGACGACGCATACCCATCCCACCATGGACAACGCGGTGACGGAGCTGAAAGCTCAGGGCCACAAGCTGTATGCCGCGCAGTTGTCAGACCGGGCGGTGGATTTTCGGGAGGTGGATTACACCGTGCCGTGCACGATTATCATGGGTAATGAAGTGGATGGTGTAAACCCGGTGACCGCCGAGCAGGCGGATGAGCATATTGTGATACCGATGATGGGCATGGTGGAGTCGCTGAATGTGTCCTCGGCCTGCTCGATCATTCTGTCCGAAGCCCAGCGTCAGCGGAAACTGGCGGGGATGTTTGATCAGCGGCGTATGCCGGATGACGAATACAACCGCTTGCTGTTCTGTTGGTGCCAGCCCACGGTGAAGCGGTATTGTGACGACCGCAATCTGCCGTATCCGCCAATCGACCACGAAACCGGCGAACTGATCGACGGAGTAGGCTGGATGCAGGAAGTCAGAAAAATAAGGGCGAATCGCCCGAGATGGGACGATCAACCAGAAAACATAGAAGCAAACGAGTCCTAACGGACGTCAGCAACAATGTTATGCCGGTGCGGGGTGGGGATGTCTTTTTCTGCCGGAAAAAGATGTCTGAGCGAAGCGAGTTGTTTTTCCAAAGAAAAAAGATTCACCCACCCCGCAACCCGCCCCAATATTCTCAGGCTAGGAAAACAACACTCAGTCCTCCCGTGCTTCCAGATACCGCTGCAACTGCTCCCGCAAAGCCTTGGGCAGTCGGGTGATGGTCAAGGCATCTTTGTCACGGTCGTAGTACACCGCCTGGTTCACCAGATCTGAAGAGAATGACACACTCATACCTCCACCAGAGCCGGCAATACGCACCAGTTTCTTGACCTTGCGATGGTCCGGGTGCAGCACGCCGGTTTCGGGCATTTCTGCGTTCTTGCTGGCGAATTCTTTGAAACGCTCGGGCTGGCTTTCGTCCAGGTAGTTGGACAGGGCCTCGATGGCTACCGGTTCGCCCAGGGCATGCTGGTCTTTGCAGAACTCGTAGGCTTTGGCACGGACTTCACCGGCTTTTTCCGGTTCGCTGGATTTGGCAAAGGCTTCTACCGCGTCCAGGAAGGTCATGGTTTCCTTTTCCACATCCACGCTGTTGGTGAACGCACACAGGCGAAGGAACAGCTCGCCGGGGTCTCCGGTGCCGCGGGCATGGACCACGGTCATGTAGTTATCGCTGGTGTTCTCGTTGCGCCATTCATCCAGCTCGATTCGAACCGCCAGGTTCAGGCGTGACAGGCTCAACACGTCCGTTGAGTCCAGTTTCTGGCTGCCGTCAAATCGCATGGCGCCGTCGGTTTCGAGGATGAACAGGTACACCACTTCCGAATCTGCCAGGGCGTCATGCACCACCAGCAGGTGGCCGTCGAATTCCTCCTGGCTGCCGTTGAGCAGTTCCTGCCATTGTCCGAACAGGCGGTCGGTCATGGCGGCGAAGGTTTGTTTGTCTTCCAGGTAGTCTTTTAACCAGGCGCTGAAGGGGCATTCGCCGATGTCGTCCGAGAAGCGGCCATATTTCTTGCCGGGTTTGCTGTTGAACAGGCGCTTCATCTGTTTGTGCAGGGCTTCGTAGTCGCCACCGGGCTCCTGCAGGGCTTCGCCGGCAACAAGGCGGGCGGGCTGGCCCGGCTGGTACTGGCTGGCGAAGGCGGTGCGCAGGTGTTTGATGGCCATGGTGTTCAGCTCCTGTGGTTAACTCTGATGGCGGGGGATTTTGCCATGGATTGGTGTGGGATTCATTTTTAGCTTTCCAGATTGGGGGCAGGTCGCGGGGTGGTGGTTTATTTTTCTTTGGAAAAACAACTCGCTTCGCTCAGACATCTTTTTCCGGCAGAAAAATAAACCACCACCCCGCGACCGGCATATCCTTGTCCTGGTTTCGATGGCTATCTTTTGAGGTGTTGGGCTGTATTTGCAGGATTTTTTCGTGTGTCGAGAACGGCGCGAACATCGACGAATGTTTCGTCAACTTTGTAATAAATAACAAAAGGGAAGCGTTTTGCGGGGCTCGCGTAGTGGCCAAAATGCCGCTTATGGAGTCCACCAAAGAATTCGAGTGACTCTATCAGTCATCTGATTAATAGCAGCCATCCTTCCGCTCCATACCTGAAAACTTTCTTTCAGTGTACCACTCCAAATCTCTGTCGGCGCCGGGGTGGGGGAGGGTTTTTCTGCCGGAAAAAGATGTCTGAGCGAAGCGAGTTGTTTTTCCAAAGAAAAATTCTCCCCCACCCCGGCAAGCCCGCCCGCCAAGGATGGGGAATCAGTACAAGAGGCCAAACCCCAAAGTTAAACCCGTTGACTCCGAGCCAACTCCTGCAGAAGCCCCGCAACGGCAGCCGGAATATCCGCCTCCGAATCAGCTGAAACGCTGGCATTGGCAATGTCAGACCCGAGGTTTACGGCCACAGCGACCAGGCCGTGCGAGGTCAGCAGCTGGGCCACGCGGCGGCGTTCGTCGGCGTCACCGGTGTTTTCTTCAGTCACCACGACCGCCGTCTTGCCTTGGTCAAACAGCGCCCGCTCCACGGCCAGGGCCAGTTGCGGGGCCTGCTTGCCGGTGCAGGCGATGATCGCCGGCTTCTGCGCCAGGCGGCGCTCGCGCTCTTCCACTGTAACCGGGTCCAGGGAATCCAGGCCATCGGTCAGGCCTGCAATCATGCCGGCGCCAACGGTTACGTTGGTCAGCCGGTCGATGACGATGAAGCTGCCAGTGGCGTGGTTGCGCTGGTAGGCGTCAAACGCGATGGGCTGGTTCAGGGTCAGCTCGCACAGGCCGATTTCATTCAGCTGAAGCTGGCTTGGGTTCGGGTTCTGTTCCAGGGTGTTTACGTCGGTCTGGTGATGAATGCTCTTCACCGTGCCGGAGGTAAACGTGGGCCCCAGTTTGATGTCGTAGAGGCGGCCGGTTTCCAGCGGCGCGTCGGTCATCCACACAATGTTGGCATTGAACCGGTTGTGCACCTCGGGCTCGTCTTCTGCCTTTACCAGCATATCCCCGCGACTGATGTCGATTTCATCTTCCAGGGTCAGGGTGACCGCCTGGTCGATGTAGGCCTCGCTCAGGTTGCCGTCGAAGGTGACGATTTCCTTGACCTTACTGGTGCGGCGTGAGGGCAGGGCCATCACGGTGTCGCCCGGGCGAATGACGCCGGAGGCGATAGTGCCACAGAAGCCCCGGAAGTTCAGGTTGGGGCGGGTGACGTATTGCACCGGGAAGCGGAAGTGTTCCAGATTCTTGTCCCGGGAAACTTCCACTGTTTCCAGGATTTCCATCAGCGGCTGGCCGGTAAACCAGGGCGTGTTGTCGCTCTTGTTCACCACGTTGTCGCCATCCAGGGCGGAGATCGGCACAAAGCGGATATCTTTCAGGCCCAATTTGTTGGCGAACGCCAGGTAGTCTTCACGGATCTCGTTAAAGCGATCTTCACTGAAGTCCACCAGGTCCATCTTGTTTACCGCTACCACAATGTGGCGAATGCCCAGCAAGGAGGCGATGAAGGAGTGCCGGCGGGTCTGGGTCATCACGCCGTGGCGGGCATCAATCATCAGGATCGCCAGTTGCGCGGTGGAGGCGCCGGTGGCCATGTTGCGGGTGTACTGTTCATGGCCCGGGGTGTCGGCGATGATGAATTTGCGCTTGTCGGTGCTGAAATAGCGGTAGGCTACATCGATGGTGATGCCCTGTTCCCGTTCGGCCTGCAGGCCGTCCACCAACAGGGCCAGGTCCAGCTTCTCACCGGTGGTGCCCATCTTGGCGCTGTCAGTCTTCAGGCTTGCCATATGATCTTCGTAGATCATCTTGGTGTCGTGCAGCAGCCGGCCAATCAGTGTGCTCTTGCCGTCATCCACGCTGCCGCAGGTGAGCAGGCGCAGGAGTTCCTTGTTCTCGTGCTGCTTCAGGTAAGCCAGAATATCGTCGGCGATCAAATCAGACTGGTGTGACATATCAGAAGTACCCTTCCCGCTTTTTCTGTTCCATGGAGCCGGCTGAATCGTGGTCAATGACCCTTCCTTGCCGCTCTGAGCTGGTGGCCAGCAGCATTTCCTGGATGATGTCGGGCAGGGTGTTGGCCTCGGATTCAATGGCGCCGGTCAGCGGGTAGCAGCCCAGCGTACGGAAGCGCACTGACTTCATCATAGGCTTCTCGCCTTCTTTCAGCGGCATGCGGTCGTCGTCCACCATAATCAGGGTGCCATCGCGTTCTACCACTGGTCTCACCGCCGCGTAATACAGCGGTACGATATCGATGTTTTCAAGGTAGATGTACTGCCAGATATCCAGCTCGGTCCAGTTGGAGAGCGGGAACACACGAATGCTCTCGCCTTTGTTAACCTTGCCGTTGTAGATGTTCCAGAGCTCCGGGCGCTGGTTCTTCGGGTCCCACCGGTGGTGCTCGTCGCGGAAGGAGTATACCCGCTCCTTGGCGCGGGATTTTTCCTCATCCCGGCGGGCGCCCCCGAATGCGGCGTCGAACTTGTACTTGTTCAGGGCCTGCTTCAGGGACTGGGTTTTCATGATGTCGGTGTGCTTGGCGCTGCCGTGGGTGAAGGGCCCGACACCCTGCTTCACGCCTTCTTCGTTGATGTGAACAATCAGGTCGAGGTCAAACTTCTCCGCCACGTTGTCCCGGAACGAAATCATCTCCCGGAATTTCCATGTGGTATCAACATGCAGTAACGGAAAAGGCAGCTTCCCAGGGTAGAAGGCCTTCAGGGCAAGGTGCAGCATCACGGCAGAATCTTTGCCGATGGAATAGAGCATGACCGGGTTGTCGAACTCGGCCGCCACTTCCCGGATTATGTGGATGCTTTCGGCTTCCAGCTGTTTGAGATGAGTGAGGTTGTATGTGGTCATGGTCATCCATTGCCGCAGGGGCTGTGTGATGGCTGTAAATCGGTTGACCAACTATATCAGGCGGCGGCAGGGTATAAGAAGATTTCTGGTAAGAATTTTAAGTTCTAATAATATGGCGCCGAACCCAACGTGCCGGGGACTCCGGGCGTGCTGAGCCGGTGTCGGTGGTTTCAGTGGGGGTCGTAATTCGCTGTTCGGGCGTCAGACAGCAGTTTGGCAACATAGCGGTCGATGTAATCAAACCCGTTGCCCTCAAATTCACTGAACTGGATACCTATCTGGAATTCATTTCTGGAGATGCGCCGCATATGCACGATATTGCCATCTGCAAGCACAGTGACTGGTTGCGTTGGAAGCACAGGCACGGTGAAACGGGTTTTCACGCCAATCCAGTGACCGGGGGCCGGCGCACGCATGCCGGGAATGAGCTGTTGAACAACGTCCTGATCACAGGAAATCATAACACCGGCACGTGACAGGTTAGAGACCTTGCAGGTCAGGCAGCAGCCGTCGCTTTTCTCAACAGTAATCTCGGTCGACACATCGACTCGCTGCTGATTTCTGAGATTCTGTTTAGCGGGTGCAGGTTTCATTTTAATTTTTCTGGCGCGAGTAGTATCGAACGACGTTGCCTTTCCCATAATTGCCTTCCAGAAGAACACTTAAGCGCTTGAAATTGTAGCTGCTTAAAAAGTGATCAGCAAGGTAAGTGCGTATATTGTTGCAGCTTTATTAAAACTTTCTGAACACGGCGTCACATTTTGGTGCGTCATTTCGCGTTTATACGTGTTTTTTGGTGGCATATGTGGGAAGTGCAGAGCTGCAGATGATATCCCAGTGAGTTAAAATCGCCGCCTACACACATTTGGAGCCAGGCTCCGGGATTCCTGCGGAACTTTATGACCGAGAAAATACAAGACACTGCTCAGGGCGGAAAAGTTGGCTTTATCAGCCTGGGGTGCCCTAAAGCCCTGGTAGACTCAGAGCGTATCCTGACTCAATTGCGGCTGGATGGTTACGAGGTCGTGCCCACCTACAACGATGCCGACATTGTGGTGGTTAACACCTGTGGTTTTATCGATGCGGCCAAGCAGGAATCCCTGGATGCCATCGGCGAGGCTATCAGCGAAAACGGCAAGGTGATTGTGACCGGTTGTATGGGCGTGGAAGCGGATAAGATTCGCGAGACCCATCCAGGTGTGCTGGCGGTCTCTGGTCCTCAGGCCTATGAAGAAGTTGTGGGAGCGGTACACCAGTATGTACCGCCGAAGAAAGACCACGACCCATTCGTGGATCTGGTACCCCCGCAGGGCATCAAGCTCACACCAAGGCACTATGCCTACCTGAAGATATCCGAAGGCTGTAACCACAGCTGTACCTTCTGCATCATCCCGGACATGCGCGGCAAACTGGTTAGTCGCCCGATCGGTGATGTGATGGATGAGGCGAAACGACTGGTAGACGCTGGTGTTAAAGAGCTGCTGGTGATCTCCCAGGACACCTCCGCCTACGGTGTGGATATTAAATACCGCACCGGTTTCTGGCAGGGCCGCCCGGTGAAAACCAAGATGCAGTCTCTATGTGAGGCTCTGGGTGAGATGGGCGTATGGGTTCGCTTGCACTACGTCTACCCGTACCCCCATGTGGACGACATCATCCCGCTGATGGCTGAAGGCAAGATTCTGCCGTACCTGGACATTCCGTTTCAGCATGCCAGCCCGAAAGTGCTCAAGGCCATGAAGCGCCCGGCTCATGACAGCAAGACACTGGAGCGCATCAAGACCTGGCGTGAAATCTGTCCGGAACTGACCATTCGCTCGACCTTTATCGTCGGCTTCCCCGGTGAAACCGAGGAAGATTTTCAGTACCTGCTGGATTGGCTGGATGAGGCGCAATTGGACCGCGTGGGTGCGTTTACCTACAGCCCGGTTGAAGGCGCGAGGGCCAATGAGCTGGAAGGTGCCGTACCGGAAGAGGTCAAGGAAGAGCGGCTGGCCCGCTTTATGGCGAAGCAGGCGGAGATTTCAGCTGCCCGATTGCAGGCCAAAATCGGCAAGACGATTGATGTGCTCATCGACGAGGTTGATGAGGAAGGTGCGATAGGTCGCTCGAAGGCCGATGCGCCGGAGATTGATGGCATGGTTTACCTGAACGACGAAACCGACCTGGTCCCTGGCCAGATTGTGCAGGCTGTTGTAGAGCACGCCGACGAACATGACCTTTGGGCTCGTTTGGTCTGACTTTTGTCGCGGTTTTTGGGCTTCGGCCCTAGCCTGCTGGATGTTGGTGGCTGGGGCTTGGCGAGGGACTTCTCCCAAAAAACGCCCGTGAATACGTCCCTGTAGGGCTTCGTCGCGCCTTCCCTGGCGCTCCAGATTTTTGGGAGAAGTCCCTCGCCAAGCCCTCGATCCAGCATGCGGTGGGGTAGTCATAAATAAACCGACCCCTCCCCAAACTCAACAGGCTAGGGCCGAAACAAAACGGCCCACACCAAAGCCAAAACTTAACCACCAAGCTTGCGAACAAGAATCTCGTTGAACAGCTTGGGATTGCCTTGGCCCTTGGACGCTTTCATCAAAGGTCCCATGAAACCGCCAAGCATCTTCTTGCGCTTCTTCGGATCTTCCTCATTCTGGTACTGAGCCACCTGATCCGGCATACCGGCCAGCACCTCGTCGACCATGGCTTCCAGAGCGCCGGTATCGGAGACCTGCTTCAGGCCCTTGGCGTCAATGATCGCATCTACGTCGTCGTTATCACCTGACCACAAGGCTTCAAAGACCTTCTTCGCACCTGCTGAAGAAACCGTGTTGTCGGCAATGCGGGTGACCAGTGCGCCCAGTTGTGCGCCTGAAATCGGAGCTTCGGCCACGGATTTCTCGTCGGCATTCAGGCGGGCGGAGAATTCGCCCTGAATCCAGTTGGCGGCCAGCTTGGCGTCTTTGCCGTGTTCCACGGTTTCTTCGAAGAACGCAGACAGCTTGGCGTCGCCAGACAGCACGCCGGCGTCGTAGTCGTTCAGACCGTATTGCTCCTTGAAGCGGGCCTTGCGTGCATCCGGTAGTTCCGGCAGGCGGGCGCGGGCGTCTTCGATGAAGGCGTCGTCGATTTCCACCGGCAACAGGTCAGGGCAGGGGAAGTAGCGGTAGTCGTTGGCTTCTTCCTTGGTGCGCATGGACCGGGACTCGTCCCGGTCGCCATTGTACAGGCGGGTTTCCTGCACAATGCGGCCGCCATCCTCCAGGATATCCATCTGCCGTTCCACTTCGTGGGCGATGGCCTGCTCCATGAACCGGAAGGAGTTCAGGTTCTTGGTTTCGGTGCGGGTGCCCAGGGTGTCAGAGCCTTTCGGCTTCAGGGAGATGTTCACATCAAAGCGCATGGAGCCCTGAGACATATCGCCATCACAGATCCCCAGCGAAGTCACCAGGCTATGGAGCTTCTTGGCGAAGGCTACGGCTTCGTCGGCGCTGTTCATATCAGGCTCTGTCACCACCTCGATCAGCGGCGTGCCGGCCCGGTTCAGGTCAATGCCGGACATGCCGTGGTAATCCTCGTGCAGGGATTTACCGGCGTCTTCTTCCAGGTGCGCGTGGTGAATGCGCACGCGCTTGGTGCTGCCGTCGGCCAGGTCGATGTCCACATAGCCGGGGCCGACAATCGGCTGGGCCAGCTGGGTGGTCTGGTAGCCCTTTGGCAGATCCGGGTAGAAGTAGTTTTTGCGCTCGAAGACCGAGCGGCGGCCGATTTCGGCGTTGGTGGCCAGGCCGAACATCACCGCATAACGGAAGGCCTGCTCATTGGGTACCGGCAGGGTACCGGGCATGGCCAGGTCAACGGCGTTGGCCTGGGTGTTGGGCTCGGCACCGTAGGCGGTGCTGGAGCCGGAGAAAATCTTGGTCTGGGTGGCGAGCTGAACGTGAATTTCCAGCCCGATCACGATATCCCACTGCATGTGTTCGTCTCCTAATCCGGGCTTATTGGGGTTCACGCTGGTGCCAGTCGGTCACCTGCTGGAACTGATGGGCAGCATTCAGCAAACGGGCCTCAGAGAAGTAATCCCCGATGATCTGCAGCCCCACCGGTAAGCCGTCGACAAACCCCGCCGGAACCGACATGGCCGGAATGCCTGCCAGGTTGATGGCGATGGTGAACACGTCTTCCAGGTACATGGACACCGGGTCGGTGTTCTTCTCGCCCTGCCTGAACGCAGGTGTCGGAGACACCGGGCTCATCAGCACGTCCACTTCCTTAAACGCATTGATGAAGTCCTGCTGGATCAAACGGCGAACCTTCTGGGCCTTCAGGTAATAGGCATCAAAGTAACCAGCGGACAGGGCGTAGGTCCCCACCAGAATCCGGCGCTTAACCTCATTCCCGAAACCTTCCGCCCGGGTGCGGGTGTACATGTCCATCAGATCTTTCGGATCGTCGCAGCGGTAGCCATAACGCACACCGTCAAACCGGGACAGGTTGGCAGAAGCCTCCGCCGGAGCGATCACATAATAAGCAGCAATGGCCAGCTTCGCGTTGGGCAGTGACACTTCTTTTACCGTCGCGCCCAGCTTTTCATACTCGCGAATCGCGTTGCGAACCTGCTCTTCCATGGCCGGAGACAGCTGGTCGCTGAAGTATTCCTTCGGCAGGCCAATCTTCAGGCCTTTCAGCGGCTCGTTCAGGGTAGCGGTGTAATCCGGAACTTCCCGGTCGATGCAGGTGGAATCCTTCGGGTCGTGGCCTGCCATCACGTTCATCATCAGCGCCGCATCTTCCGCCGTGCGCGCCATCGGCCCGCCCTGATCCAGGGACGAGGCAAAAGCGATCATTCCATAGCGAGACACCCGGCCGTAAGTCGGCTTCAGCCCGGTAATGCCACACAGCGCCGCCGGCTGGCGGATGGAGCCCCCGGTATCCGTACCCGTCGCCGCCGGCACCAGCCGCGCAGCCACGGCAGCGGCAGAACCGCCGGAAGAACCACCCGGCACCCGCTTGTCACCGCTGGCCATGCCCCAGGGGTTGGTTACCGCGCCGTAGAAACTGGACTCGTTAGACGAGCCCATGGCGAACTCATCCATATTGGTCTTGCCCAGACACACGGCGCCGGCCGCCTTGAAGTTCGCCGTCACTGTGGCGTCGTAGGGTGGCACAAAGTTCTCCAGCATCCTTGAGCCGCAGGTAGTGCGAATGCCGTTAGTACAGAAAATATCCTTGTGAGCAAAGGGCACCCCGGTCCACACCGTGGCCTTACCCGCCGCCCGCATCTCATCCGCCGCTTTCGCCTCGGCCAATGCCTGCTCGTCGGAGATGGTAATAAAGCTGTTGTACTTGCCGTCTTCATGTTTCAGACGGTCGAGGAACTGCTGAGTCAGCTCCACACTGGAAATCTTGCCGCTCTCCAGTTCCCTGGAAAGTTCTGCTACGGATTTGTTATGCATCATCAATCCCGAAATATGTGATCGTCAGACAACCTGCCGGTTACACGGAAATGTCAGTGCCCCGAAAACTCACTCAATGACCTTGGGTACCAGGTACAACCCATCCTCGGTAGCCGGCGCAATCGCCTGAAACGCCTCCCGCTGATTGGTCTCGGTAACCACATCCGGCCGCAGCTGCTGTACGGCATCCAGCGGATGCGCCATGGGCTCCACGGAATCGGTATCCGCTGCACTCAACTGATCCACCAGATCCAGGATATTGCCCAGATCCTT
This sequence comes from Marinobacter shengliensis, assembly GCF_003007715.1. Classification (GTDB taxonomy): domain Bacteria; phylum Pseudomonadota; class Gammaproteobacteria; order Pseudomonadales; family Oleiphilaceae; genus Marinobacter; species Marinobacter shengliensis. The sequence goes on from NZ_PXNO01000023.1 coordinate 550,727, forward strand.
CTCCAGAGCCGAAACCTGCTCGCCGTCCACCTTGATGCGGGCGAGCACGGCAACTTTCTCGATGTCCTCGCGGGAAATGCTCACGTTGCCTCCATTAAAGCGTGTGTGAAAACAATTTAATCCTAAAGAGCCCGAACGACTCTAACTGGCTGATTTTGGCGCTTTTCAGCTGTCCGGGGATGCCTTGGGGAGGGGCTTTCCAAAAATCTGCGGAGCCATGAATGGCGGAGCCGAAGCGCCACAGGGATGTGCCAAAGGAGCGTTTTTTGGAAAGCCCCTCCCCAAGGCATCCTTGCACCCAGAGAAAACAAGCCCGACATATTAGCAGAATCACAACCAAGATTGGCCCCGAAACAGTACCGAAAATGTGAGAATGGTAAGCTGAGAGCCCTGATGTTGCCTTGCCTGAGAATGGCCTCACTGCTAAAGTTGCGTGATTCTTCTACATCCGCAACCGCAACTCTCAGGTTGAAACAACACGAATGTTAATCAAAAGACTCCGAGGCATCTTCTCAAGCGACCTGTCCATCGACCTGGGCACCGCCAACACCCTAATCTACGTGCGTGAACGCGGAATCGTACTCAACGAACCCTCCGTTGTTGCCATCCGCACCAGCGGCTCCCAGAAAATGGTGGCTGCTGTGGGTTCCGAAGCCAAGCGAATGCTCGGCCGTACCCCCGGCAACATAACCGCCATCCGCCCAATGAAAGACGGTGTGATTGCGGATTTCGTTGTTACCGAAAAAATGCTCCAGCACTTCATTCATAAAGTGCACGAAAACAGTTTTATTACTCCCAGCCCCCGCGTACTGGTGTGTGTGCCCAGCAAGTCCACACAGGTGGAGCGCAAGGCCATCCGTGAGTCTGCCCTGGGCGCGGGTGCTCGTGAAGTGTTCCTGATTGAAGAGCCCATGGCCGCGGCCATTGGTGCAGGCCTGCCGGTTGAAGAAGCCAGCGGCTCCATGATTGTCGATATCGGTGGTGGGACTACGGAAATCGCCATTATTTCCCTGAACGGCATCGTTTACGCTGAATCGGTGCGGGTTGGCGGCGACAAGTTCGACGAAGCCATCGTTACCTATGTGCGCCGCAACTATGGCAGCCTGATCGGCGATTCCACCGCCGAGCGGATCAAACATGAAATCGGTTGCGCCTATGAAGGCCTGGATATCCGCGAGATTGATGTGCGTGGTCGCAACCTGGCAGAAGGCGTGCCCCGTGCGTTCACCCTGAACAGCGAAGAGATTCTCGACGCGTTGCAGGAATCACTTGCCCAGATCGTGCAAACCGTCAAAAGCGCGCTTGAGCAGTCTCCACCTGAGCTGGCGTCTGATATCGCTGAGCGCGGAATCGTGCTTACCGGTGGTGGTGCACTTCTGCGAGGCCTCGACAAACTTATCAGTGAAGAAACCGGTCTGCCGGTGATCATCGCCGAAGACCCCCTGACCTGTGTTGCCCGTGGTGGCGGCAAGGCGCTGGAAGTCATTGATCGCGGTGGCATCGGAATGTTCTCCCAGGAGGGTTAATCCCGTGGGAGGGCTAAGCCATTAAAACCATCTTTGTCCAGGGGCCGGTACCCGGCTTCAGGCTCTTTCTTGTGATTCTGGTATCGGCAGCGTTGATCGCTGCCGATACCCGTTTTGACAAGCTAACTCCCGTTCGAAGTACTCTCGCCACCGGCCTGGCACCTGTGTACTGGCTGGGCAATGCCCCCTACCGGTTCAGTGACTGGTTCTCCGGGCTCTTTGTCAGCCGTGAAGACCTCCAGAGTGAAAACGAAGAACTCAAGGCCCGAATGCTGATACTCGAGCGGCGTGCGCTGAAATATGCGGCGTTGGCGTCAGAGAATAACGAGTTGCGCCGGCTGCTTAACTCCTCTGAAGTGTTGGATGACCGGGTGATCGTGGGCGAAGTGGTGGGTGTCTCGCCCGATCCGTTTTCCCACGAGATCATCATCAACAAAGGCCATAGCGACGGTGTGACCACCGGGCAGGCTGTACTGGATGCCGAAGGTTTGATGGGGCAGATAGTGCAGACCAGCCAGTTCACCTCCCGTGTGTTGCTGGTGTCGGACAGTAGCCATGCGGTGCCCGTCGAAGTGGTCAGAAATGGCTTGCGTTCGGTGTTATTGGGCAATGGTGAAGTCAATCAGCTGGATCTGGTGCATGTGCCGGATACTGCCGATATACGGGAAGGCGATACCCTGGTCAGCTCCGGCCTTGGTGGCCGTTTCCCCCGGGGCTATCCGGTGGCTGAGGTCAGCCAGATCACCAAGGAACCAGGGGAACCCTTCGTGACGATTCGGGCCAGGCCCATGGCCAGACTGAACCAGAGCCGGCTTGTGCTGGTGGTGTTTCAGCCTGAGTCCCGGGAGCGCCGCGAGTCTGCGGAACCGCAGACCACGGAAGAGGAGGCCAACTGATGCTGTCGGTCATTAGCTACCCGCTGTTTTTCGTGACCGTTGTGCTTGCGCTGGTGTTGAGTATATCCCTGTTCCCGGTAGGCTGGTTTGAATTCCGTCCGGAATGGCTGGGTTTGGTGGTTTTTTACTGGACCTTCCGTGCACCGGCGCAGTTTGGGATTCTGATGGCCTGGTGTCTCGGGCTATTACTGGATGTGCTTGAGGCCACCCCCCTGGGCACCAATGCGCTGGGTATGGCACTCATTGCTTTCCTGGTGCTGACCATCCATCAGCGCTTGAGAATGTACCCGCTACCGCAACAATGCCTTATGGTCTTCCTGTTGTTGGGCATCAACCAGATGCTGGTGCACTTCATCAAACAACTGCTGGGCGCCGATACGGCGGGGTTCAGTTACCTGTGGCCAGCATTAACCAGCGCGGTCGCCTGGCCCTTTGTCAGTGGCCTGCTGGACCGCCTGAACCGGAAGCTGGGCTAGCACCATGAAGACACTGATTCTTGCATCCGCCTCTCCTCGCCGGGCTGAGCTGCTACAGCAAATCGGGCTGACGTTCCAGGTGCAGCCCGCGGATATTGATGAAACCGTGGCCGAGGGTGAGTCGGCGGAGCATTATGTGGAACGCCTGGCTCGTGAGAAGGCGTTAAGAGTGGCCGGTGAGAATCTTGACGCACTGGTTCTGGGCTCGGATACCTCGGTGGTCTTGCAAGGTAAGATTCTGGGGAAACCGGTCGATGCGGCGGAGGCAAAAGCCACACTGGCCCGGTTGTCTGGCCAGCAACACCAGGTGATGACGGCGGTGGCGCTGGCGCGGGGAGAGGTCTGCCAATCGCACCTGTCGGTCACCAACGTGACCTTTCGAAGCCTTTCCGAGGCCGAGATCCGGGCCTATGTTGATAGTGGCGAGCCCATGGATAAGGCCGGTAGCTACGGCATTCAGGGCCTGGGTGGTATCTTTGTCCAGGAATTGCAGGGCAGCTATAGCGCGGTGGTGGGTTTGCCCCTCCTGGAAACCGCCGGGTTGTTGGCAGAGGCCGGTTTTCCGGTCTGGCAGAACTGGCCGAGTTGTAAGGAGAGCCAAACATGAGCGAAGAAATTCTCATCAACGTTACGCCGGTGGAAACCCGGGTGGCGTTGGTCGAAAACGGCATGCTTCAGGAAGCTTACATCGAGCGGACCAGCCGCAAGGGTATTGTTGGCAATATCTACAAGGGTAAGGTGGTTCGAGTGTTGCCGGGCATGGAAGCGGCGTTTGTGGATATTGGCCTGGAGCGGGCCGCATTCATACACGCCTCGGATGTTGCCTGCAGTCAGTCCGGGCCGGAGGAGCCTTCGGATGGCCCGAAAACCGTGCCGGATATCCGCACCCTGTTGCGTGAGGGGCAATCGCTCGTGGTTCAGGTCACCAAGGACCCCATCGGCACCAAGGGAGCCAGGTTGACGACCCAGCTTTCTATTCCTTCCCGGTACCTGGTGTTTATGCCGGGGGTCAGCCATATTGGTATTTCCCAGCGGATTGAGGACGACAACGAGCGCACTCGGCTGAAGACCCTGATTGAAGAGGCGGCTGAACAGAGCGACGACGTTCAGGGTGGCTATATTATCCGCACGGCAGCGGAAGCGGCGGCGGCTGAAGACCTGATCGCCGATATGGCCTACCTGCATCGGCTTAGCCAGTCCATACAGGATCGGATTGGTAGCGCGCCCGCACCGTCCGTGGTCTACCAGGACCTGCCATTGTTCATTCGCACCATTCGGGATCTAATCCGGCCGCAGACAGAAAAAGTGCGCATCGACAGCCGGGAAAGCTACCAGCGGGTAATAGAGTTTGTGCAGGAGTTCGTCACGGAATTCGCCGACAAGGTTGAATACTATCCCGGTGAGCGGCCGATTTTTGATCTGTATTCGGTCGAGGATGAGATCCAGAAGGCCCTTAGCCGCAAGGTGCAGCTGAAATCCGGTGGTTACGTCATCATCGACCAGACCGAAGCGATGACCACCATTGATATCAATACCGGCGCGTTTGTCGGCCACCGGAATCTGGAAGAAACCATCTTCAAGACCAACCTGGAGGCCGCCCGTGCCATCAGCCGGCAGCTGAGGCTCAGAAACCTCGGTGGCATCATCATCATAGACTTTATCGATATGGACGACCCGGAGCACCAGCGCCAGGTACACAGGATGCTGGAGAAGATGCTCGAGCGGGATCACGCCAAAACCAAGATCACCGGTGTCTCGGAACTTGGCCTGGTGGAGATGACCCGAAAACGCACCACAGAAAGCCTTGGGCAGGTGCTGTGCGAGCCTTGCCCGATCTGCGATGGACGGGGCTTCCTGAAAACGGCAGAGACCGTCTGCTATGAGATTTTCCGCGAGATTCTCCGGGTGAACCGGGCCTATGAAGCTGAGAACTATCTGGTGATGGCGTCACAGAAAGTGGTTGATCGTCTGCTCGACGAGGAATCCGACAATGTCGCAGACCTCGAGACCTTTATCAGTAAGACCATACGCTTCCAGGTAGAACCCTTCTACAGTCAGGAACAGTACGATGTGGTCCTGCTCTGACGCCCGCTGAACCGGGCTGTCGAAGGAGTATCGATTACGATGCAAGGCCGTGAACAGGAGCAAGCTCAGCAGCCGCGCCGGGGCGCCGGCAAGCTGGCGCAGTTACTGGAGCACCTGGCAAACGGAGTCTGGTGGTTTATCTTCGCCTTGCTGGTGGTGTTTGCCCTGTACGTTGGATTGGGGAGGCAACTGACCAATAATATCGACCGTTTCACCGGCGAGCTTTCTGAGCAACTCTCCGATCGCACCGGGCTGGATGTCCGGATTGGTCGTCTTTCCTCCCGCTGGCACTGGCTTGACCCGGCAGTAACCGCTACTGATCTGACCGTTCACCACCCCGAAACCGGCCAAGCCATTGCCGAGCTTGAGCACTTGCGTCTGCGTCTGGATTTTCTGTCATCGGTACTGCGATTCCGTTTGGTGTTCGAGGACTTTGAAGCCGATGGCTTAACCCTGAGCCTGGCCCGGCAGTCCGGCCTGGACCTGCTCGAGCCGCCGGATGAGCTGACCGACCTGACCCGCCCCGGTGGCCAGGACCTGCAAACCTGGCTCAGGCTGGCCGGGCGCTGGCTGTCTGATCCGCGGCTGACCATGACCCGGATCAGCCTTGGCATTGATGATGGTTCAGGCAATACCCGGCATTTCGATATTCCCCAACTGGACCTGGTCTACCGCCGTGGTTTGTTTCAGGCCTCGGGCAGGGCCATGCAGCCAGGAACCACGACCCAGCTCGCCAGTTTTGCCCTTGTGGGGCAGCACTTTTTCCGGGGCGAATTTACCGGCCAGTTGTATGTGGATGTCGATTCCGGGCGTCTGTTTGATGGTCTGGTGGACGATCTGAGTTGGCGCGGTCTTCGTGTAGAGGGGGCAGATCTGGGCGGGCGTGCCTGGCTGACCTTTGACAGCGGTGAGCTGGAGCAGGTTCAGGGGATGGTGCAAACGCCCTATTTGCAGCTCGGGGTCAATATGGAGTCGCTGGCTCCCCTGGAGAGTATCCAGGCTCGTTTTGGCTGGCGCCGGGATGGTCCCTTACAGCTCCAGCAACTGCAGTGGCAGTGGCTGGACCACGATGTCCAACCCTTTGGATTGCGCCTTGAGCCCGATTCCGGAGGTAATATCCTGATTGCCGATGGCGTGCCGCTGGCGCCGATCCGGCGGCTTGTGCAGAACCTTCCGTTGCTTCCGGCCGTGGCCAATCATGCGCTGGAGCAATACCGGCCATCCGGCTACCTTGACGACGTGATCCTGACGCTGCCGGAAGATCCGGCCGGCTTCCAGCTGTCCGGTCGATTGCGGCAGGTGTCGGTTGAGGCCGCGCAAGGGGCGCCGGCCGCCCGTGGGCTTGATGGTCATATCCTGATGACGGCGCATTCAGGCCATGTAACCCTCGATACCACCGGGCCCGCCTACCTGGGCTTCCCAAAACTCTATGATGCTGGCTGGCCGCTGGATTCGATGGCTGGCACCGTATCCTGGGAGCTGGCCGGCCCGATAACCCGTGTATTTGCCGACGATCTCCGATTTACCTACGCCGACCGTACAACACTCACCGGAGCGTTTGATTTAAGGCTGGATCGGTTTGGCGAAGATAACCTGGGCTTGCGCGTTGGCGTTGAGAACGGCGATGCGTCCATGCTCGCAGATTTTGTCCCGGCCAAGGTGGTGGACCCCGGGCTCTATCAGTGGTTAACAACTGCCATTATGGAAGCCGATATCACCGCCGGTGAGTATTACGGTCACGGCCGGATCGATTCCGGGGCACCCCGGGGATCGTTTGTCTCATCCATGTGGTACGAGTTCGATCGTGGTGTTGTCCGTTACGACGAACGTTGGCCGGAAGTGCAGAGCGCCCGCGGCCGGGTTGAGGTTCAGAATGCAGACACTCTGGTCACTCTGGAACAGGCCCTGACAGGCGGGCTGGAACTGCGCTCGGGCGTCGTAAGGGTTGTGCCGGGAGATGGCGAGGGGCCGACTCGCGTACGGGTTGATGCACAAGCCGATGTGCCAGGTGAGAGCGTGCCGTTCTGGATGACCGAGACACCGCTTGGCGACATGGCCGGAATGGCCGCCACGGAGCTGGATTATCAGGGGCTCTACCGGTTAGCCCTGAATATTGATCTGCCACTGGGGGCTGGTGAGCAGACAGCGGTGAACGCACGGGTGGCAACCTCCGGAGCAAGCATCTCCTACCCGGCAGCGGGATTGGTCTGGGCAGGAATCGAGGGCGAGGTCCGCTACGATACCCGTCGGGGATTTTCCGGTGAGCCACTTCTGGCAGAGTTCTTCGGGCAACCGGTGACTGTTGAGTTTGAGCAATCAGAACAGGGCCCGGCAGGTAAGGGCGCAGCGTTGTCTATTCGCCAGACCGGCCGGGTTCCTTTGCCGTCGTTTTTGCATCAGTTCGGGTTGCCGGAGGGCTCCGCACTCGGGATGTCGGGTAGCCTGGATTATTCGGCACAGCTGAGCGTGGCGGATGAGCGCGCTTCCCGGATAACGGTAACCTCCGATTTTCAAGGCCTGTCACTGGACTGGCCGCAGCCTTTGGGTAAGGGAGCGTCGGATCTGGCCCGGTTGCAGGCGCTGATAGACCCTACGGACACTGAGGGTGTCCGTGTGACGGGGGACTGGCAGGACCGGTTGGCCTTTGATCTGCTGTGGAAACCGTCAGGCTTTGAACTGGGACTCCGTGAACTGAACCTGGCGGGGCACAGTCTCAGGAATATACAGATCAATGCGCTGGATCTGGGAGATCGTTGGGTGTTCAACACGGAATCTGATCGGGTTCAGGGCAGGGTGATGGTGCCCACGCAGGGAACGATTGACGCCGATCTGCAACGACTCAGTCTGATGCGCTCAGATACCGGGGGTGAAGACCAGGAGGACCGGCAGATATTGACCCTGGAGGAGCAACTGGAAGCGTTTCGAGCTCTGGACGTGGGGAGCTGGCCCGATATTGATGTGACCATCGCGGACCTCAGGCTGGGCGATGAGTCTGCCGGCCGCTGGCAGTTCGCCATGCGGCCGCAGCCGTTCCGCCTGAACATCGAGGAAATTGAAGGGCAACTGGAGACGCTGGCGCTCACTGGCAGAATGAGTTGGAGTGTGGTTGATGATCGCGAAACCAGCCGATTTGTTGGAACCCTCTCAGGCGGCCGCCTCCGGGAGCTGGAGGCACTGACCGGTGCGCCGATTCCAATGAATAATGAGCAGACCCAGGTTGACCTGGATCTGGACTGGCCCGGCCGACCGGATGAATTTGCCCTGAAGCAGCTCAGTGGCCAGGTCAGTGTCCGCCTGGATGACGGCGTCATTTTGGAGCAAAGTGGCTCAGCCCAGTTGTTCAGAATTTTCAACCTGCTCAACACCGACACGCTCTGGCGCCGGCTGCGCCTGGACTTCTCGGATCTTTATGAGCGGGGCATTGCGTTTGATGCCATTTCCGGCAAGGCTGTCATTGTAAACGGGCTGGTTACCCTGGACCCAGAGCTGCAACTGGTGGGGCCTTCGGGGGCTTTCAAGATGAGCGGGTCCACCAATATGGCCGATGAGAGCCTGGATATGCGGTTGGTGCTGGTGCTTCCGGTTACCCAGAACCTGCCCCTGGCTGCCATACTGATGGGAGCGAGCGCCCCCATTGGCGGCGCACTCTTTGTACTGGACAAAATTCTGGGTGACCCATTAAGCAAGTTGACCAGCGCCACTTACAGTGTCACCGGTAGCTGGAGCGAGCCCAAAGTGGAACTACGTCGGGTTTTCGATACGGGTGAGTAGAGGAGTCGGAGCATGACCCAAGTTGCAGCGATTCAGATGGTCAGCAGTCACAACCTGGCCGGTAACCTGGCCGAGGCCGAGGCGCTGTTGCGTGATGCTGCCGCCCAAGGCGCGAAAGTGGCAGTATTACCTGAGAATTTTGCGGTTCTGGCCACCGCTCAGATGCGTGAGTGCGGTCGGCAGGAAAGTGGCGGTGAATCGGTGATCCGCCGCTTTCTTTCAGAGCAGGCCAAGAGGCTGGGGCTATGGATCGTAGGTGGTTCCATGCCTCTGGCAACACGACCCGATGGCTCTGATGTTCCCGACAGGGTGCGTGCAAGCTGCATTGTTTACAACGATCAGGGCGAGGAAGTTGCCCGTTACGACAAAATTCACCTGTTTGACGCCATGGTTGAGGATTCCCATGGCCAATACCGGGAGTCGGATACCTTCGAGCCAGGTGACCAGGTGGTTGCCGTGGATACTCCCGCCGGCCGGCTGGGGATGGCAGTGTGCTACGACTTGCGGTTTCCTGAACTGTTCAGGGCGCTGCGAGAACAGGGTGCCGAGTGGGTGTGCCTGCCCAGCGCCTTTACCTGGCAAACTGGAGACGCCCATTGGCACCCACTGATTCGAGCCAGGGCCATCGAGAACCAGGTTTGGGTGGTTGCCCCCGGCCAGGGGGGGCAAAACAGTGAGCGACGCAAGACTTATGGCCACAGTTTGATCTGTGACCCCTGGGGCGGGGTGGTGACGGAACTGGATGAGGGCCCAGGCCTGGTTGTGGCAGACCTGGATATGGAAAAACTGAACCAGGTTCGGGCCAGAATGCCGGTCTGGGAGCACCGCCGCCTTTAACGTAGAACTCCGCTCAGCGGGTTGCTTTACTGCTCTGCGTCATCAATCCACTCCCGGAGGGCCCGGAACAGTTTACGGGCCTGACCGGTATTCTTCTGTTTCTCCACTTCCTTGCGGGCATTGCGAACCAGGTTGCGCAGGTGCTGCACGTCTGCCGCCGGGCAATAATCGATGAACTCCCCCACCACCTTGTCGCCTTCGGAGATCATCCTGTCGCGCCAGCGCTCGGCCAGGTGATGCCGGCGGGTGTGCTCCTCACTGCCGGCATTGAATGCGCCAATGGCACGAGCCAGTGCTTCCGGGTCATCCTCTTGCCGGATGATCTTGCCAATGTATTGCAGGTGTCGGCGGCGTGCTTCGCGCTGATTAATACGCCGTGATTCCACGATGGCAGCCTTCAGGGTGTCGCTGATGTCCAGTGACGCCAATTGCTCGTCATTGAGATCCAGCATCTGTTTACCCAGGTCCTGGAGCGCGTGCATTTCCCGCTTGATCTGGGATTTGCTCGGGCCGAAATCTTCTTCGAGCTCCTCGTGGTGCGGGTGGTTGTCGGATTGACTCATGGTTGGCTCCTCAAGCGTAAAAATAGGTGGCGAGCCCCAGGAAGGAAAGGAAGCCCACGACGTCGGTGGTGGTGAGCAGGATCACGCCCCCGGCCAGTGCCGGGTCTATATTCAGTCGTTTCAGTGTTAACGGCAGCAGGGTGCCGACGATTGAGGCGATGGTCAGGTTGATGACCAGCGCCATAGCAATCACCAGGCCAATGGTTGGGTCTCTGAACCACACCATGGCCGCTGCAGACACCACCAGTGCAAACAGAAACCCGTTCAGCGTTGTTGCCAGAAACTCCCGGTTCAGCAGCCATTTCACGTTGTCATTGCTGACCTGGCCCACGGCCATGCCACGAATCATCAGCGTCAGCGTTTGGCTGCCGGCGATGCCGCCCATGCTGGCGACGATTGGCATGAGTACGGCCAGTGCGACCACCTGTTGAATGGTTTCCTCGAACATACCGATCACAGAGGCTGAGGTAAACGCGGTCACTACGTTGATTCCGAGCCAGACGGCTCGCCGGCGCGTGGTTTTGATCACTGGTGCGAACGTGTCTTCGTCTTCGTCCAGACCGGCCATGCTCATCAGCGAGTGATCAGCGTCTTCCCGGATAACGTCGACCACGTCATCGATGGTGATCCGGCCCAGAAGCTTATTGTCGTCACCAACAACCGGCGCAGAAATCAGGTCGTAGCGCTCGAACAGGGTGGCGACCTTGGTGTCGGACAGGGTGACCGGAATCGGCTCGATATCGGTGTCCATCACCTCACGAACCGTGGATGCGGGGTTGGATACCAGCATTCGGGTGATGGGCAGCATGCCAATGAATTCGTCCCGCCGGCTGACCACAATCAGGCTGTCGGTCATGGGGGGAAGGTTGCGGTGGCGGCGCAGGTACCGCAGTACCACGTCAATACTGATATCTGGGCGCACCGTAATGGTGTCCGTATTCATCAGGCCGCCGGCAGTGTCCTCGGGGTAGGAGAGTACTTCCTCTACCCGCTGCCGGTCTTGCTCGTCCATGGTGTCCAGGACCTCCTGGATCACCGTGTCTGGCAACTGCTGGAGCAGGTCGGCCAGGTCGTCGGATTCAAAATCCTCAATGATATCTGCAAGTTCCTGGGCGTTCAGCTGGCTCAGGAAGTAGGCCCGGATGTCGTCACCGAGATATTGGAGTACTTCCCCTTCCAGTTGCTTATCGACCAGATTCCACAGCAGGGCGCGTTGGCGGGGAGGGGAAGATTCCAGCAGGTGTGCGATATCGCTGGGGCTCAGGCCGCCATTGAGGATTCGGGCAACCTGCTTGAGCGCACCACTGTCCAGGGCCTCACTGAGGGAGCGAAGGCGCTGGCGGGCCTGACTTTTTTCCAGAATATCGGTCATGAAACCACCTGCGATCAGAAAACCGTCGCATTATAGCGGAGTTAGCGCCGTCAGGTGAGAAAGGATTGTAGGTGAATGACGAACCAGGGTGTGCTTAACCCCCCTCGCCGAAATAATCACCGATCAGTTCTACGAGTGCCTCGATGGCTTCCTGCTCATCAGGGCCGTCGGCGACCAGTTCAATATCTGTGCCCTGGCTGGCAGCCAGCATCATCACCTGCATGATGTTCTTGGCATCCACGTCCCGGCCCTTGCCGCGTATCCGCACCTGGCTGTCAAAGCCGGAGGCGGTGGCCACCAGCTTGGCGGTGGCGCGGGCATGCAAGCCCAGTTTATTGATGATGGTGACGGGGCGGCAGATCATGTTGGATCAGATCTCCCCTCGGGCCTGGAGGTGGGGAAGTTCAGTATGACGAACCTGCACGTTGTTGTATCGGGTGCGGAAGTGCTGGCCCAGTTGCTCGCAGACATAGACGGAACGATGCTGGCCACCGGTACAGCCAATAGAAATGGTCATGTAGCTGCGGTTGCTGTCGGCGAACGAGGGTAGCCAGGTATCCAGGAAGCGGATCAGGTCGTCCACCATTTGCCTGGTGAGAGGTTCCCGCTCGAGAAACTCGATAACCGGCTGATCGGTACCGACGTATTTGCGCAGGCTGGTGTCCCAGTATGGGTTGGGCAGGCAGCGCACATCGAAGACGTAATCGGAATCGACCGGTACGCCATGCTTGAAACCGAATGACTGGAACAGTAGTGCAAGCTCCTGATCCTTACGACCGACCACTCGCTGTTTGACCATGTCGCGCAGTTCATACATCGACATGCCGGTGGTGTTGATGTAAAGGTCTGCCAGTTTTGACAGCGGTTCCAACAGTGCCTTTTCGTTGGTGATGGCTTCTCGGAGGGAAGTACGGTCATCGCTCAGCGGGTGCTTTCGGCGTGTGGCGTGGAACCGTTGCAGAAGGGACTGCTCATCGGCATCCAGAAAGATAATCTCGACAACGACTCCCGCATCGCGAAGCTGGCGATAGATCTGTTCGAAGTTGGCCAGTTCGGCAGACAGGTTGCGGGCGTCGATGCTGACGGCCATTTTCCGGAGCCGCCCCGGCGCTTCCTGTTGCGCCGCTTCCCGGGTCAGCGGGAACAGCAGTCCGATGGGAAGGTTGTCGATGCAATAAAAACCCAGATCTTCGAGCACATGCAACGCGGTACTCTTACCGGACCCGGATCGGCCACTGACGATGATCAGTTTCATGATGGACGCTCCTGCCTGCTTCTGTTGGTGCTACTGCTTATCAGGATGCCGCGGTCATGCGCTGGTAAAGGGATGCTGCATCCTGGCACTGGCGAAGCTGTTCACAGAACCCGTTGTCGTTGAATTTCTCGGCCAACTGGCTTAGCAGCTCCAGATGTTCACTGGTGGCTTCTTTGGGCACGATCAAGGCAAACACCAGGTCGACCGGCTGATTGTCGATAGCATCGAAGTCGATGCTCTCTTCCAGCGTCATCAGCACGCCGATCACGCGGTCCAGCCCTTCCAGGCGGCAATGGGGTATGGCAATACCCTGGCCGATACCTGTGCTGCCAAGCCGCTCGCGAGAAACCAGATTGCTGAAAATCTCGGTGTCGCTGAGGATTTCATCCTGATGATGAATATGCTCTGCGATGGTTTCCAGAACCCGCTTCTTACTGGAGGCTGGCACTCGGCACAGCGTCAGTTCGGGAGCCAGAATGTTGTCGATGGTCAGGGATGTATCGCTCATGGATCGACTGTGATTCCGTAAAAAAAAGGCTGCGGCCGGTATGCCCCGCCGCAGCTCGTATCATTGAAACACCCGGTACGGTGGCGCGATGAGCGCGCTCAGCCGTTGCCGTGCATCCGGTCTACGTTCTTTTCTTTGTGCTTGAGGATCTGGCGGTCCAGCTTGTCCACCAGCGAATCAATCGCGGCGTACATATCCTCACTCTCAGCCTTTGCGTGGATCTCGCCACCGATGACATGCAGGGTGGCTTCAGCCATCTGACGTACCTTCTCAACTTCCAGCGTCACCTGACAGTTACTGATGTGGTCAAAGTGACGCTCCAGCTTCTCGAACTTGGTGTTGACGTAATCCTTCAGTGCAGGGGTCAGTTCTACGTGATGGCCTGAAATGTTGAGTTGCATAGGCGTCTCCTGTTGTCATCATGCCGATGTTGCCACCGGGCTACGTGTCCGGTGCCTCATGCACCGGAAAAATGTTAAACCAGTCTCTTGCGCTCGTTTGAAGGAGGGATGTGCATGGCCTCCCGGTATTTGGCAACGGTGCGCCGGGCCACATTGATGCCCTGATCTCCAAGCATGGCTGCAATCTTGCTATCGCTCAACGGCTTTTTTGGAGTTTCTTCTGAAATCAGTTTCTTGATCATCGCACGAATAGCAGTGGAGGAACATTCTCCGCCCTCAGCGGTACTGACGTGGCTGGAGAAAAAGTACTTCAGCTCGAAAATGCCGCGGGGTGTGTGCATATACTTTTGAGTGGTGACCCGTGAAATGGTGGATTCGTGCATTTCCACGGCCTGTGCGATGTCCGAGAGGATCAGCGGTTTCATCGCTTCCTCCCCCTGGTCCAGGAAACCCTGTTGGTGCTCAACAATCCGGGTGGCGACTTTCAGCAGCGTTTCATTGCGGCTTTGCAGGCTTTTAATGAACCACTTGGCCTCCTGCAGTTGATCCCGCAGGTAGGTGTTATCAGCACTGCTATCGGCGCGACGGATCAGTGATGCGTAGCTGGCGTTGACCCGAATTCTCGGGGCGATCTCCGGATTGAGCTCAACACGCCACCGGCCCTCGTGTTTTCGGACGATGACGTCTGGTATCACGTAATCCGGCTCCGCTCGGTCTACCACGTCACCCGGGCGAGGGTTGAGGCTGGTAATCAGGGCCAGAACCTCGCGCAACTGATCTTCTTTGAGTCTGCTGCGGCGCAGCAGTTGCGCGTAATCCCGGTTGCCCAGCAAATGCAGGAACTGGGTAACCACCAGGCGGGCCTGTCGAAGCCAGGGGGTATCTGGCGGCAACTGGTTGAGCTGAATCAGCAGGCATTCCTGCAGGTCCCGGGCGAACACGCCCGGCGGGTCGAAGTGTTGTAGCCGGTGCAGGACCGCTTCTACCTCGTCCAGTTCAAGGGGGTCTTCTTCGGTTTCGTCCTGCAGGCCGGAATGGATTTCCTCAATCGGTGAGGTCAGGTAACCGCGCTCATCCACAGCGTCCATCAGGGCGTGAGCGATTGCCTGGTCACGCTCGCTCATGGGGGTCAGGTTGAGCTGCCATTCCAGGTGGTCCTGGAGGGTCTCGGCCGGTGAATTGCGGGTTTCGAAATCCGACTCGTTCTCGTCATCCCCTTTGCTGGCTGGCGCCGGTGCAGACTGGTAGATATCGTCCCAGGCGGTGTCTACGGGCAGGTCGTCGGGGATGTTATCCGGGATGTCGTTTTCGGAAGCCCAGTCCGGGCCATTTTCGTTTTCATCCCAGTCAGAGGCAGCCTCAGTGGCTGGTTCATCGTGGTCGGAATCCCGGTCTTTATGTTCGTCCCGGGTATCGTCATCCGTATCGGGGGTGTCAGACTGATCGTCATCCTCGGAGGTTTCCAGCATGGGGTTGGATTCCAGTGCTTGCTGGATTTCCTGCTGGAGGTCGAGGGTGGAAAGCTGAAGCAGGCGAATGGCCTGTTGCAGCTGGGGCGTCATGGTCAGACTCTGGCCCATCTTAAGCTGTAATGAGGCTTTCATAACCATGGCTCAAGATCCATAAATCAAGGGTGTCCCGGTAGTGACGTTGCCTGCTGTCAGGCAAAAAAATTGTTATACGCTGGTTACTTGCCGCTCACTGGTATCAGTATAAGCAAGTTCTTTGCCGAGTTTACTTGCTACAGATCATCAAAACAATCAGACCTCGGTCGTCGAGGGGTTTTCTTCCGCTCACAGGTGGAACTCATCACCCAGGTAGACTTCCTTGACCTGTTGGTTGGCCAGGATGGCTTCCGCATTGCCGGAGGCGATGATATGGCCGCCGGAGACAATGTAGGCGTTTTCACAAATATCGAGGGTTTCCCGCACGTTGTGATCGGTGATCAGCACGCCAATGCCCTTGTCCCGCAAATGCCGAATGATGTGCTTGATGTCACTGACTGAAATCGGGTCTACCCCGGCGAAGGGCTCATCCAGCAGAATAAATGCAGGTTCCATGGCCAGCGCTCTGGCGATTTCGACGCGCCGCCGTTCACCACCGGACAGCGCCATACCCAGGCTGTCCCGGATATGGGTGATGTGAAATTCCTCGAGCAGTTCCTCAAGTTTGGCTTCCCGCTCCGGCCGTTTCATGCCTTTTCGGGTTTCCAGAATGGCCATGATGTTGTCGCGCACGGTTAGTTTGCGGAATACCGAGGCTTCCTGGGGCAGGTAGCCGATGCCTTTGCGTGCCCGGCCATGCATGGGCAGGGGCGTGATGTCCTGGCTGTCAATGGTGATTCGGCCGCGGTCGGAGGGTACAAGCCCGACAATCATGTAAAAACAGGTAGTTTTCCCGGCGCCGTTGGGGCCGAGCAGGCCTACGATTTCTCCGGACCGGATTTCCAGAGACACATCCAGAACCACTTTTTTCTGTTTGTAGCTTTTTGCCAGGTTGCTGGCCCTGAGAACTGCCATCAGTAACCTATTCGTCTGTGGGGTTGCTGGAGCCGCGAGGCTGAATCACCATTTCCACCCGGCCAGAGCTTTCTTCCGAGGGCGTGCCGCCTTCTGCCGTGACCACCCTGCGCACGGTGTCGTATTGGATGACGTCGCCCCGGAACACATTGTTGCCTTGTTCAATCACTGCCTGGCGCTCGAACGTCAGCCGGTTTTCCGCCGCTGACCAGGTGATGGTCCGCGCCCGGGCGTCTGTCATGGCTTCACCTTCCCGTGCCGACTGGCGATATCGGGCGGGTTCGCCGCTCGCCTCAATCCGGCTGAGACCTTCGGGGCTTCGGTACAGCACCACCCGCTCTGCGTTCAGCTGGGTGGCCCCCTGGACCAGTTCAACGTCACCGGTGTAGATGGCGGTCCCTTCGGTATCGTCCAGGCGGGCGGAATCAGCGCTGACCTTGATGGGGGTGTCGGAATCCAGATCAAACGCGGTTGCCGGGCTGGCCAGCATCAGTGCGGCCAGCATGACCGGCAGTCGGTGTGTGCGCTTACCTGATGGTTTCATATTGCCCTTCCACCCGGGAGTTGAGTTCCAGTATGCGTTCGTTTACCCAGGCTTTCATGCCATTGGTCTGGGTAACGCCGAACGGTTCGGTAATGGTGACCGGTTGATCGGTGTATACCGTGCCCTGGCGGTTATCCAGGGTCAGTGATTCGGTTTTCAGAGTGGCTTCAGAGTCGCCGGTTTGCCGGAGTACGACAACGTTGCCCGTCAAGGTCACCTGATCATCGTCTTGCCGGAGGCTACCTTCATCCGCTTCGATTATCCATGGTGGGGTGGCCTGTTCGCTGAAAATCCTGGCTCTTGGGGCATTCATGGTGGCGTAGTTGGTGTCTTCAAACTGCTCAATTCGGGGGCTGGATATCGACATCTTCAGGTTGCCGTGTTCGTCCCAGGTTGTGTAGCGGCCCTCGATGATAAAACTGTCGGGTTCCGACGGGCCCCTGAGTTCTGCGGCATCGCCCCGCACACTGTCACCTTCCTCGTTCTGCCACATCAGGAAGACGGTGGCGAGAACCGTGGCTGCCAGCGCCAGGGTTCGAACCCAGGGTTTGCGAACGATGTCCGACAGGGCCCCCGGGATCATGACGGCTTGCCCAGATAGGGGGCCAGAGTAGCGTCCAGCCGGTTCTGCGCCCAGAGTATCAGGTCACATGCTTCACGCACGGCGCCGTGCCCCCCCGGGGCCTGGGTGCAATAGTCGGCTTGCTGACGCACCAGCCAGTAGCCGTTGGGTACACTGATGCCCAGGCCGGCGAATGTCAGGGCGGGCAGATCTGGCAGATCATCGCCCATATAGGCAATCTGGTCCGGAGCGATATCCATGCCTGCAACCAGTTCCTGTAACGCAACTTTTTTGTCTTCCCGGCCCTGCATCAGGTGCGGGATGCCGAGGTCGGTCATCCGTTTTTCTGTCAGTGGTGACCGGCGCCCGGTGATGACTGCCACGGTAATGCCGGCCTTCATCAACTGTTTCAGGCCCAGGCCATCCAGTATATTGAACGCTTTGAGTTCGTCGCCGGCAGCGCTGAAATACAACCGGCCATCGCTCATGATGCCGTCCACGTCCAGGGCGATGAGGCGAATCTTTGCGGCTTTTGCCTTAAGGGTGTCGTCCCAGCCGGTGTGCATGGGCGGTGCCAGGTCGCTCATTAAATGACCCCCGCACGCAGCAGGTCATGCATGTTGATGGCGCCAACCAGGTTGCCATCCTCATCGGTGACCGGCAGGGCATTGATCTTCATCTCTTCCATGATGTTCAGTGCCTCGGCCGCCAGGTGGTCAGCCTGAATGGTTTTGCCGTGTCGGGTCATGACGTCCCGGATCGGGGTGGTGTGAACGTCGACGGATTTGTCCAGGGTCCGGCGCAGGTCGCCATCGGTAAAGATGCCGGTCAGATGCCCCTGGGCGTCGACGATGGTGGTCATGCCCAGCCCTTTACGGCTGATCTCCAGCAGGGCGCCGCTGAGGGTGGTATTTTCAAGAACTTTGGGAATCTGGTCGCCGGTATGCATGATGTCAGAAACCCTCAGCAGCAAGCGCCGCCCCAGGCTGCCGCCCGGGTGAGAGAAGGCAAAGTCTTCCGCACTGAAACCGCGGGCTTCCAGCAGCGCCACGGCCAACGCATCGCCCATGACCAGAGTGGCGGTGGTGCTGGATGTAGGTGCCAGGCCAAGCGGGCAGGCCTCCAGGGTAACGCTGACATCCAGATTGGCGACCGCTTCCTGAGCCAGTACAGAGTTCGGGTTGCCGGTCATGCTGATCAGCGGTGCCCCCATGCGTTTGATCAGGGGCAGAATGGTCACCACTTCGCTGGTGCTGCCACTGTTGGAGATGGCAATGACTACATCTTGCGGGGTGATCATGCCCATGTCGCCGTGGCTGGCTTCACCTGGGTGAACAAAAAAGGAGGGTGTGCCGGTACTGGCCAATGTGGCTGCAATCTTGTTGCCGATATGGCCGGATTTACCCATGCCGGTTACCACTACCCGGCCTTTGCAGGCCATGATAACGTCGCAGGCTCTGGTGAAGTCGCCGTTGATACGGCCTTCCAGGGCTTCGATCGCTTCCCGCTCGATGCGGATGGCTCGCACTGCGGAGGATCGGTAGTCGGGGGTGTCTGGAGCGTGTGAATCTGTCATCTCGGCGGATAGTCTGCTCGGTCGGTCTGGTTTGCCCGGCCAAACGTCGGTGATCGGGCGACTGAGTCGTGAGTATATCATTGTTAAGACACATGGCAGCCAACGTTCAGGGAAACTGATCATTGCCATCAAGACATTTTACGTAGCTTTAACCGGCTTTTCATTGAGCTGAAGCGGCGCTTGTCATAATGTAGGCGCTCTTTGATCAGGATGGATTATGGCGTCATCTGCATACATAAGCCTTAACGACGTGGTGTTTTCCCGCTCCGGCCGGCGCATATTTGATGGTGTCTCGCTGGATATTCCTAAGGGGCGGATCACCGCGATCATGGGCCCCAGTGGCACCGGGAAGACCACGCTGCTGCGACTGATTGGTGGCCAGTTACGTCCCGACTCCGGTCAGGTGGTGGTGGCGGGTCGTGAGGTGCCAAAGCTCAAGCGCAAGGAACTGTATTTGCTCCGGGAAAAGATGGGCATGTTGTTCCAGAGCGGCGCCCTGTTCACCGATCTCAGCGTGTACGAGAACGTTGCCTTCCCTTTACGGGTTCATACCCGCCTGCCGGAAGACATGATACGGGATATCGTGCTGATGAAGCTCGAGGCGGTGGGCCTGCGTGGCGCCCGCAAATTGATGCCCTCTGAGCTGTCCGGCGGGATGACTCGTCGGGTGGCGCTGGCCCGCAGTATCGCGCTGGACCCGGAGCTGATCATGTACGATGAGCCTTTCGCCGGGCAGGATCCCATTGCCATGGGGGTTCTCGTCAAATTGATTCGCGATCTGAACAGCTCCATGGGTCTGACCAGTGTGCTCGTTTCCCATGACGTGCCTGAATCCCTGAGTATCTGTCACTACGCGTGCATCATCGCGGATGGCAAGGTCATTGGTGAGGGAACCCCGGATGAACTCAGGGCGCACCCCTCCGAGCGGGTTCAGCAGTTCCTGAAAGGTCAGCCCGATGGGCCGGTGCCGTTTCATTATCCGAACAACGATGCGGCATCCGATTTCGGAATTCGTGGGGGTGGCGCATGATGGATCGCATTGCAGCCCTGGGGCGAACAGGGCTTGACGTTATAGCGTCGCTGGGGAGGGCCTGTCAGTTTCTGGCAGGCGTTGTTGGAGGCGTGCCGAAACCTTCCGTAGGTTTTCCGTTGCTGGTAAAGCAGTTGTATGCAGTCGGTGTGCTGTCGCTGGCCATTGTGGTGGTGTCGGGTTTGTTTATCGGCATGGTGCTTGGTCTTCAGGGATACACCATTCTCAGCGATTTTGGTTCAGAGGCGGCCATCGGCCAGATGATCGCATTGACCCTGGTGCGTGAACTGGCGCCGGTGGTGGCGGCACTGTTGTTTGCTGGTCGTGCTGGCTCTGCGTTAACCGCCGAAATCGGGTTGATGAAAGCCACCGAGCAGCTTTCCAGTATGGAAATGATGGGGGTCGACCCGTTGCGGCGGGTGATCGCCCCGAGGTTGTGGGCGGGTTTTATTTCACTACCCATTCTGGCCATGATATTCGCGGTGGTTGGCGTTTGGGGTGGCATGTTGGTGGGTGTTGAGTGGTTGGGTGTATACGAAGGTTCATATTGGGGCAATATGCAAGCCTCAGTGGACTTTGTGGATGACGTTCTCAACGGGCTGATCAAGAGTGTGGTGTTCGGTTTTGTCTGCGCCTGGATCGCGGTGTACCAGGGTTATGACTGTGTGCCCACCTCAGCAGGGATCAGCTCAGCCACCACCAAAACCGTGGTGTATTCATCTTTGGCGGTTCTCGGCCTGGATTTCGTGCTGACCGCTGTCATGTTTGGAAATTTCTAACAGGTATTCCGGGAGCCTCTCATGGCACAACGAACAACAGAAATTATCGTCGGTCTGTTTATTATCGCCGGTCTGGCTGCCTTGCTGTTCCTGGCGTTGCAGGTCAGTGGCTTGTCCCCCAAGGCTGCTGGCGCTACGTACAAGCTCCACGCAAACTTTAACGATATCGGCGGGCTGGCGCCCCGGGGCCGGATTTCCATGGCGGGCGTGACAGTAGGCACCATTGAGTCGATCACTCTGGACCGGGAAACCTTTCAGGCCAGGGTGACCATGTCCATTCACAAAGACGTCGACAATATCCCGGCGGACAGTGCAGCAGTAATACGTACATCCGGAATTCTGGGGGAGCAGTACATTGATATATCCATTGGTGGGGATCTTGAATCCTTGAAAGAAGGCGACACCTTCTATTCCACCCAATCTGCAATGAATCTGGAACGGATGATCAGCAATTTCGCCTCGGGCCGTTGAGGCAATGGGAATAAACGCACAGGAGACTGCAATGCTTGTTTTGAAACAACGCCTTATACTGATATTTGCCCTGTTTGCAGTAGGGCTTGGCCAGGCCTGGGCAGGGCCGGAAGAAGAGCTTAGGCAGTATGTGGATGACAATACCCAGAAGTTGGTAAAAAAGCTTCAGGCGGAGAAGGGGCTCTACGCATCTGACCCGGAAGCCTTTTACGCGAGCATGGATGAAACCCTTGACCAGTTTGTGGATTTCCGTCGCATTGCGGCTCGGGTAATGGGCCGCTACGCCCGGCAGTCGACGCCAGAGCAGCGCGATGACTTTGTCGAGAAGTTCAAGCGCAGCCTGTTTGACAGTTATGCCCAGGCGCTGGTGTCGGCCGATGATTTCACCATTCAGGTGAAAGAGGCGTCTATCATGGCCCAGAACAATGATCGGGCTACCGTGCAGATGGAGGTCATCACCTCCTCAGGAAATCGCTATCCGGTCACTTATTCCATGTACCGCAATGCCGACGGCCGCTGGATGATGGAAAACGTCATCGTTGAGGGTATCAATATCGGTCTGGCTTTCCGTGACCGCTTTGCACAGGAAATGGAGGCGAATCGGGGCCAGATTCAACTGGTTATCGATGGTTGGAGCGATGCGGTGGAGTCGCTGAACCTGGATGAGGAAATAGACCGGTCATGACCAGTGACGCGCCTGCAGCGATTCTGGATGGTGCCACTCTTCGGGTAACCGGATCGGTTGATGCCGATTCGGTGATTCCGTTGCGCAAACAGGGTGAACAGCTAATCAACGGCGCCCAGAGCTCGCTTACGGTCGACCTTGTCGGGCTGGGCACCGCCCACAGCGTGGTGCTCTCTATGCTCCTTTGCTGGCATCGGCTGGCGCTCAGTCGGCAAGTATCCCTTACCTTTGAAGGCGCCAGCGACCGCCTATTGTCGCTGGCTGCGCTCAGCAATCTTAAAGATCAGATTCCCGGATTTGCCTCACACAGCTGACCGGCGCCCGGGAATTGGTTACAATTCCGCCCCTGATTTCAATACAGCCGAGGAATCCCTATGGACGCCGCCCAGGTTACCGATCTAGTAAAACAAGCACTGCCCGATTGCGAGGTGCAGGTGCAGGTTGATGGCAACCATTACCTCGTGGTCGCGGTGGGTGAGGTATTCGAAGGCCTGCCAACCATCAAACGGCAGCAAATGATTAACAAGGTACTGTTCCAGCACATCATGGACGGCACCATTCACGCCCTTCACCCGAAGGCCTACACCCCGAGCGAGTGGGCCGAGCGGCAGGCCAACGCCTGAACCGAACAGGACAGATATTGTGGATAAACTTCTGATCAGGGGGCGCAAGCCTCTGGATGGCGAGATTCGCATCTCCGGTGCCAAGAACGCGGCGCTGCCGATTCTGGCAGCCACCCTGCTGGCGGATGAGCCGGTGACCGTTGGCAACCTGCCGCACCTGAACGACATCACAACGATGATCGAACTGCTTGGCCGGATGGGTGTCGAGCTGCTGATAGACGAGAAGATGAGTGTTGAGGTTCACGCCAACACCATCAAGCATTTTCATGCGCCCTATGAGCTGGTGAAAACCATGCGCGCCTCTATTCTGGTGCTGGGCCCGCTGGTGGCGCATTTTGGTGAGGCAGAAGTTTCCCTGCCTGGCGGTTGTGCCATCGGTACCCGCCCGGTCAACCTGCACATCCACGGCCTGGAACTGATGGGCGCGGATATCAAGGTTGAGAATGGTTACATCAAGGCCAAGACCAACGGCCGTCTGAAAGGTGCCCATATCTTTATGGATACGGTGACGGTAACCGGCACCGAAAACCTGCTGATGGCTGCAACCCTGGCTGAGGGTAAAACCATCCTTGAAAACGCCGCCCGTGAACCGGAAGTGGTTGACCTGGCCGAGTGCCTGATTGCCATGGGCGCTGACATCAAGGGCCATGGCACCGCCACGATCGAGATCAATGGCGTAGAGCGACTGCACGGTTGTCACTACAACGTGCTGCCGGATCGCATTGAAACCGGTACCTATCTGGTGGCTGCGGCCGCCACGGGTGGCCGGGTGAAGGTTAAAGATACCCGCGAAGACCTGCTTGAGGCGGTATTACTGAAGCTGGAAGAAGCTGGCGCCCACATCACCACCGGGCCGGACTGGATTGAGCTGGATATGAAGGGTAAGCGCCCGAAGGCGGTTAACCTGCGAACGGCGCCATACCCCGCCTTTCCGACGGATATGCAAGCCCAGTTTGCAGCGATGAACGCCGTCGCCGAGGGCACGGGGACCATTGTAGAGACGGTCTTTGAAAACCGCTTTATGCACCTGCAGGAGCTGATTCGCATGGGCGCGGATATCAGTCTGGAAGGTAACGCCGCCATCATTAAAGGTGTGGGGCATCTGACGGGCGCGCCGGTTATGGCCACGGATCTGCGAGCCTCGGCCAGCCTGGTTATCGCTGGCCTGGTGGCCGATGGCGACACCATCGTAGACCGCATTTACCACATAGACCGCGGCTATGAATGTATTGAAGAAAAACTGCAGCTGCTGGGCGCAAGTATTCGCCGTTTGCCGGCATAATGAACCAACGGGACCCGGAAAGACCCATGACAGATTCCATCACCATCGCCTTGTCGAAGGGACGAATTCTCGAAGAGACCCTGCCGTTGCTGGCGGAGGCCGGTATTGAACTGGTTGACGACGTGAAGAAGTCCCGCAAGCTGGTGTTCCCGACCACGGACCCGAACGTGCGGATTCTGATTATCCGTGCCACCGATGTGCCCACTTATGTGCAGTATGGCGGGGCCGATCTTGGAGTCACGGGCAAGGATGTGCTGATGGAGCACGGCGGGGAAGGCCTGTATGAGCCGCTGGACCTTAACATTTCCCGCTGCAAGCTGATGACCGCGGGCAAGAAGGGTGAGCAGCCGCCGGCCGGGCGAATCCGGGTGGCCACCAAGTTCGTAAATCTTGCGCGGCGTTATTATGCGGCACAGGGGCGGCAGGCGGATATTATCAAGCTCTATGGGGCAATGGAGCTGGCGCCGATTCTGGATCTGGCGGATGAGATTGTCGATATTGTGGATACGGGCAATACGCTGAAGGCCAATGGGCTGGAGCCTCGGGAGCTGATTGATCATATCAGTTCGCGGTTGGTGGTTAATCGGGCTTCTATGAAGATGAAGCATGGGCAGATTAATCCCATCATCGAGAAGATGGCGGTTGCTGTGGATCGCCGTCGCGGTTCGGAGTAAGGCTTCCTTCTGTTTGGGTGCATGTCAGCCCTCGGGTAGGCCCTTCCAAAAAACGCTCCTTCGGCACGTCCTTGTGACGCTTGGGCTCCGCCATCCATGGCTCCGCACATTTTTGGAAGGGCCTACCCGAGCGCTTCCGCGTGCTTCCGAGGTGGAGTCCCTAGCCAGTCCATTCCCGAACTGTTGGCGGGTAATCCGACGGAAATCAGTATTCAATCCAACGCAGGATTAAAGCGATGAACGACAGAATCACCAGACTGACGACAACCCAAAGCGACTTTGACGGTGCGCTGGCCAAGCTGTTGGCGTGGGATGACAGTGTTGACCATCAGGTGAATGAGTCGGTTCGGCATATCCTGCATGAGGTGAAAACCCGTGGCGATGCGGCGGTTATGGAGTTTACCGAGCAGTTTGACCGGTTGAAGGTCGGCTCCATGGCCGAGCTGGAGATGGACAAGAGCCGTCTTCAGGAAGCGTTGGAGCGGATTCCGCAGGACCAGCGGGTGGCCTTGGAGAAGGCGGCTGAGCGGGTTCGGGATTATCATGAGCGGCAGGATCAGAAGTCCTGGCAGTATGAAGACGAGGACGGGACGATTCTGGGGCAGAAGGTGACGCCGCTGGATCGGGCGGGGCTTTATGTGCCCGGCGGTAAGGCGGCGTATCCGTCTTCGGTGCTGATGAATGCCATTCCGGCGAAGGTGGCGGGTGTCGGTGAGTTGATCATGGTGGTGCCGACGCCGGATGGCGTGGTGAACGACATGGTGCTTGCGGCGGCCGCGATTGCCGGGGTTGATCGGGTGTTTACGCTTGGCGGTGCGCAAGCTGTGGCTGCGCTGGCCTACGGTACAGAGACTGTGCCGGCAGTGGACAAGATTGTGGGCCCAGGGAATATTTTTGTGGCTACAGCCAAGCGGGAAGTGTTCGGGGTTGTGGGCATTGATATGATTGCCGGCCCGTCGGAGATTTTGGTGATCTGCGACGGCAAGACAGATCCGGACTGGATCGCGATGGATTTGTTCTCCCAGGCCGAGCACGACGAGCAGGCCCAGAGTATTCTGATCAGCCCGGATGCGGCGTTCCTGGATGCGGTGGAAGCCAGTATCAACAAGCTGCTGCCGACCATGGAGCGGGAGGAGATTATCCGTACGTCCATGATTGGCCGTGGTGCGCTGATTCACGTGGCCGATTTGAAGGAAGCGGCGGAAGTCTCCAATCGGATTGCTCCGGAACACCTGGAACTGTCGGTGGAAGATCCGCAGGCGATGCTGGAAGACATTCGCCACGCCGGTGCTATTTTCATGGGCCGTTACACCGCTGAAGCCCTTGGTGACTACTGTGCCGGCCCGAACCACGTTCTGCCTACCAGCGGCACGGCAAGGTTCAGTTCGCCGCTGGGCGTTTACGATTTCCAGAAACGCTCTTCCCTGATCGGCTTCAGCCCAGAGGGTGCCGACCGGATGGGGCGCGTAGCCTCTGTTCTGGCGCGCGGTGAAGGACTGACTGCTCACGCCCGTTCAGCGGAGTACCGTATCAATGAGTAAGTTCTGGAGCGCGCTGGTCAGCGAATTGCAGCCGTATGTGCCGGGTGAACAGCCGAAAATGGCGAACCTGGTCAAGCTGAACACCAACGAAAACCCCTTCGGGCCCTCCCCGAAGGTGATTGCCGCCATTCAGTCTGAGCTGAATGACAACCTCCGCTTGTACCCGGACCCGGAAGGGCAGGCGCTGAAAGAAGCGATTGCAGCTTATCATTCGGATTACGGTATTTCCGCCAAGCAGGTGTTCGTGGGTAACGGTTCAGACGAGGTTCTGGCCCACATCTTCCAGGGCTTGCTCAAACACGACAAACCGATCCTGTTCCCGGATATCACCTACAGCTTCTACCCGGTGTACTGCGGCCTGTATCAGATCGAAAGCGATGTCATCCCATTGACTGAAAGCTTCGAAATCAACCCGGACGATTACAAGCGCCCGAACGGCGGCATCATATTCCCGAACCCGAATGCTCCGACTGGTCGTTATTTGGGGCTGGAGCATGTGGAAAAAATCCTGAAGGCGAATCCGGATAACGTAGTGGTGGTGGATGAAGCCTATGTAGACTTCGGTGGTGAGACGGCTATTTCACTGGTCAACCGATATCCGAACCTGTTGGTCAGCCAGACTCTGTCCAAGGCCCGGTCTCTTGCTGGTCTTCGGGTAGGCTTTGCCGTGGGTAATGAGGAGTTGATCGAAGCGTTGAATCGGGTAAAAGACAGCTTCAACTCATACCCGCTCGATCGCCTTGCTCTGGTTGGCGCGATCGCCGCATTTGAGGACCTAGAGTGGTTTGAGAAATGTTGTGGCGGTGTGATTGACGAGCGTGAACGCGTAACCTCTGAACTGGAGCGCCTTGGCTTTGAAGTTCTGCCCTCAAAAGCAAACTTCGTCTTCGCCCGTCACCCGAGTCACGAAGGTGCCGATATCGCCTCCAAGCTCAGAGAGCAAGGTATTATCGTTCGTCACTTCAACAAGCCGCGCATTGGCGACTTCCTGCGAATTACTATTGGCACCGCTGAACAAAACAATGCTTTGATCAAGGGGCTGGATTTCCTCTAGGCTTTCGCCGGGGCTGAACGAGGAATCGGCGCGCATAAAGTCTGGAGCGAGGGGCCGGAGGGGCTTTCCAAAAATGTGCGGAGCCATGGATGGCGGAGCCCAAGCCGCACATGGATGTCTCGAGGCGTTTTTTGGAAAGCCCCTCCGGCCCCTTGCTTTGCAATAAGGCCTGAAGCGCCGATACCGAAAACTCCGAATCATGGAGGTTCAATATTATGGCAACCCGTATAGACATCCTAAAGAAGATTGATGAATGGCTACAGCCGGAGAACTTTCAGGACTACGCCCCGAACGGCCTGCAAGTAGAGGGTAATGAGAACGTAGCGACCATCGTTTCCGGAGTGACAGCATCGCAGGCGTTGATCGACGAAGCGGTGAAACAAAACGCCGATATGATTTTGGTTCACCACGGCTACTTCTGGAAAGGTGAAGATCAGACCATCCGCGGCATGAAAAAGAACCGCATCAAGCAGCTGCTGGATAACGACATCAACCTGGTGGCGTACCACTTGCCGCTCGATGACCACCCTGAATACGGCAATAACCGCCAACTCGCCAATGTCCTGAATATTCAGAACCCCACGCCGATCGGCGGACTGGTTTGGCAGGGCGAGCTTTCTGAACCAATGACTCCGGAAACGTTTGGTCTCCACATCGCCAGAGCCCTTCACCGGCAGCCCCTTCATGTGGGGGACGGCCCAGAGAAAATCAAAACCGTAGCCTGGTGCACCGGCGCAGCTCAAGGTTTTATAAATGCCGCGTTGAACGCAGGGGTTGATGCTTACATCAGCGGAGAAATTTCCGAGCCAACCACTCACACTGCCAGAGAGTGTGGAATCCATTACTTTGCAGCGGGCCACCACGCCACAGAACGCTATGGTGTGCAGGCGTTGGGGGAGGCGCTAGCCAGGGAGTTTGGAGTGAAACACCAGTTTATTGACTGTGATAATCCGGTCTAGTTGTTCGGCGGCATCACCGGAGAATAGAGTCATCGTAAGCAGGGTAGAGGCTCGCTGAGGAATCTGGTGGTTGGGCTGGGGATGGCTTTCCAAAAATTTCGAAGGCCATGGATGGCCTGAGAGAAGCGCACATGGATGTGCTCGTAGCGGTTTTTGGAAAGCCATCCCCAGCCCAACCAGGCCCCATTACTGATGGCTTGTGCCGGGCTTGGAAATCTCGGTAATCAAGCAGACCGCTTGGTACCATCCGCATTCAGACCATAATCCTCGGCCAGTGTGCCTTTGTCCTCAGGATCAGCCTTCGGCGCATAATCCCGTGGCGGCTCTGAGTTTTCATCGCTGCCGTGCTCCAGCCGACCCGAGCCATCCTGTCCCAGCTCTTCCAGCCAGTCTTCATCATTGCAAAGCCGGTTCGCGCCACGGGCCATATGCTGATTTACATCGCGATAGGCATCATTAAACCGGCGCAGCAAATGGGCAGACTCCATGAAATGCTCATTCACCTGTGCCTGATAGCGAGTAAACTCACTGCGCAATTCTTCAATTTGCTGCTCTGCCCGGCGCTGCCGGAGCGTTGCTCCCTGGCCTGAACGGCCCACCAGAATCCCGATGACAATGCCAACCACCAACGCGGCTACCGCCGCCAGAATCAGGTTTGTCATATAAAAACGTCCTTTCGTTGCATGCGAGTGAGCTAATCCTCATTCAAAGAGTATAACTCCCCTGACTGATTGAGCCCATGGCCAAGCACTGAGCGAATCGTCGTATTGCCCTGGTGTCCCGTCTGGCTATGGAATTAGCCAGGCGGGACACTAGCACGCCGCCTGGCGTGGCGAAAAAGTGCGAAATAAGCGACAATACCGCGCCGAAAATCCAACACCATTACAATCCCGGGAAACCCTGATGACAGCAGCCATGTCTTCTGAAACCGTCGCGAACCTGAGCCCTTGGGAGCGTTACCAAAAGGATCTTGAACGCCCGGACTTTCACAAAGACCCGGCCCAGGAAGATGCCGTCCGTCGCCTTCAGGCACTGTACGACAAACTGGTGGATGCCGAAAGTGAACGCCACAAAGGTCTGGCAAAACTGCGCCGTAAACTGAAGAAAGGCAAGGAAGATCCGGTCAAGGGGCTCTATTTCTGGGGCGGTGTGGGCCGTGGAAAGACCTATCTGATGGACACTTTCTACGAGGCGTTGCCGTTTGACCGCAAGATGCGGGTGCATTTTCATCGCTTCATGCAGCGGGTTCACAACGAGCTTAAGCAGCTGAAGGGGGAGAAAAATCCACTGGACAGGGTGGCCAAAAAGTTTGCCGATGAAACCCGTGTTATCTGCTTCGATGAGTTCTTCGTCTCCGATATCGGCGATGCAATGATTCTCGCCACGCTGATGGATGGACTGTTTGGCCGCGGTGTTACCCTGGTATGCACATCGAATATCGTGCCAGACGGCCTCTACAAGGATGGCTTGCAACGGGCCCGTTTCCTCCCCGCTATAGAGCTGGTGAAGAAACATACCGAAGTGGTGAACGTCGACGGCGGCGTGGATTACCGGTTGAGAACCCTTGAACAGGCTGAGCTTTACCATTCCCCGCTGGACGATCAGGCCGATGTCAGCCTGCGCACCAGCTTTGATGCCCTTGCCGTCGAGGCGGGCAAGCACAGCAAAACCATGGAAATCAACGGACGCAAAATTCCGGCCGAGGCCCACGCAGATGACGTGGTGTGGTTCGATTTTAAATCCGTGTGTGACGGCCCGCGGAGCCAGAACGACTACATCGAAATGGCGCGTCAGTTCCACGCCATCATCATCAGCAATGTGCCACAGCTGGGTAAAAACAATGACGACCAGGCGCGTCGATTTATCAATATGATTGACGAGTTCTACGACCGTAACGTCAAAGTCATCATCTCGGCAGCCGCTCCGATCACCGAGCTCTACACCGGCGGCCGCCTGAGCTTCGAATTCGAGCGCACCGAATCCCGCCTG
This sequence comes from Marinobacter shengliensis, assembly GCF_003007715.1. GTDB lineage: Bacteria > Pseudomonadota > Gammaproteobacteria > Pseudomonadales > Oleiphilaceae > Marinobacter > Marinobacter shengliensis. The sequence goes on from NZ_PXNO01000023.1 coordinate 580,705, forward strand.
CTTGAAATGCAGTCCCGGGAATACCTGGAAGCACCCCATAAGCCCTAGGGTCTGTCCCAAAGGGTCTGTCCCCGAACGGGGACTGACCCATTTTGGACTCCAGCTCCAAAAATCAGTGCGGTTACAGGGTCTGTCCCCGAACGGGGACTGACCCACTTTAGAACCCAACTCCAAAAATCAGTGCGGTTACAGGGTCTGTCCCCGCAGGGGACTGACCCACTTTAGAACCCAACTCCATAAAAGAGGGCCAGTCCCCACCCGGGGACAGACCCGTTACCAAGAGAGGTCACAAATGAGCCAAGACAACGTAGTTATCGTAAGCGGCGTACGCACTCCCATGGGCGGATTTATGGGCAGTCTCGCCCCGGTCTCAGCCCCTGAACTGGGCGCCATCTCCATCGCCGAAGCGGTCAAGCGCGCTGGCCTGCAGCCTGCGGATATCCAGGAAGTCATCATGGGTAACGTGCTGCCTGCCGGTCTCAAACAGGGCCCGGCCCGCCAGGCCATGCGTAAGGCTGGCTTGCCCGACAGCACCGGTGCCACCACCATCAACAAGCTTTGTGGCTCCGGCATGAAAGCGGCCATGCTGGCCCATGACCTGATCAAGGCAGGCACCAACGACATCATGGTCGCCGGGGGCATGGAAAGCATGTCCAATGCACCCTACGTGCTGCTTGGCGCCCGCCAGGGCTACCGTATGGGGCCCGGGCAGGCTCCGCAGGATCATATGTTCCTGGACGGTCTGGAAGATGCGGAAACCGGTCGCCTGATGGGTTCCTTTGCTCAGGAAATGGCAGACAAGAAAGGCTACAGCCGGGAAGACATGGATGAGTACGCCATCCAGTCCCTGACCCGCGCCAAGAAAGCGATTGAGGAAGGCTTGCTGAAAGACGAGATCATTCCGGTTACCGTCAAAACCCGTAAAGGTGAGGTGGTTGTCGAAGATGACGAGCAGCCACACGCTGCCAACATTGAGAAAATTCCGACCCTGCGCCCGGCATTTGCGAAAGACGGTACCGTGACCGCAGCAAATGCTTCTTCTATCTCCGACGGCTCCTCCGCTCTGGTTCTGATGCGTGAGTCCGAAGCTGAAAAACGCGGTCTGAAGCCGATGGCCCGTATCGTGGCCCACAGCACCCAGTCCCAGCACCCGAGCGAGTTCACCTGCGCCCCGGTGGGAGCCATTGAAAAGCTGTTTGAGAAAACCGGCTGGACCAAAGACGAGGTTGACCTGTTCGAAATCAACGAGGCCTTCGCCATGGTTGCCATGATGCCGATTAAAGAGCTCGGCCTGGACCCGGCCAAGGTGAATGTGCATGGTGGCGCCTGCGCCCAGGGCCATCCGGTCGGCTCCACCGGCTCCCGTCTGCTGGTCACGCTGATGCATTCATTGAAGCACTACGGCAAGAAAAAAGGCGTTGCCGCACTGTGTATTGGAGGGGGGGAAGCCACCGCCATGGCCATCGAAGTTCTGTAACACAGTCAAAGTGGTTGCACTCCCGAATCTTGTCTATAGTGAGGGAGTGCGAAAACATGGCTAAACGGAGAGTGACAGCAAAATCATACTTTTGACTGATCAAAGCCCCCAAAGGCCTTAGCTATAGTGCAAGCATCAGGGCACTGTATGCACAGCCGCCAAGACACCAAAATCAGAACAACCGAGCAGCGACTCAGAACAACAACGGAGTAGCCTTCCAATGACAAGAAAAACTCAACCGTGGCAGCGTTGGACCAAGTTACCGCTTGCCGTCGCCATAGCCGCCGGCGTGTCCGCCCCGGCCTCTGCTATCTCCTTTTATGTGGGAGATGTTGAAGCGCAGTTCAATACCACGTTGTCAGCTGGTGTGGGTTGGAGAACTCAGAGCCAGGATAAACGTCTGATTGCTCAGGGTAACCTGGGCCCCGAGTACACGCCGGGTCAGCCGCTTGCCAATATCGGTGCGTCCACCAACAACTACGACGACGGTAACCTGAACTTTGACAAAGGCGATACCTACTCAAAGATTGTTAAGGGTAACAGTGAACTGTTCCTCGATTACGCTGTAGACAGCAATGTGCTGACTCGTGTGGGTGGTCTGGTACGTGGCCGTTACTGGTATGACTTCGAATTGAAAGACGAAGGTCGGGCGACTGACGATGTCGGGCAGCAGCGTGAGCTTAACGACCGCGCCAAGGCCAACGCATCAGGTGGAGAAATTCTGGATGCTTACATTTTTACTGATTGGTACTTCGGCAATATGCCTGTCAGTGCCCGTTATGGTAAGCAAGTGGTTAGCTGGGGTGAAAGTACGTTTATCCAGGGTGGTATCAATACCATTAACCCGATTGACGTTCCTGCCTTCCGCGCCCCGGGCGCCGAGCTGAAAGATGCTCTGTTGCCGGTGGAAATGTTCTATGTGTCTGCGGGTCTTACTGATTCTATCACTGTAGAAGCCTTCGTTCAGGCTGACTGGGATCCGGTTCGCCCGGATGACTGTGGCACATTCTTCTCAACCAACGACTTTGCCGCTGACGGTTGCGGCCCGATATTGTTGGCTGGCCAACTGCCTGACTCCCAGGCGTTAGCGCAGGGCTTTGTTGCACCGCGTCTGCCCGATAAAGAAGCAGATTCCAAAGACCAGTTTGGTGTGGCGCTGCGTTGGTACGTACCAGCACTGAACGACTCTGAGTTTGGTTTCTACTACATCAAGTACAACAGCCGTTTGCCATACGTGAGCGGCCTCGTGAACAACCCGTCGTCTCCGAGTGCCACCCAGCAGAACGATCCGAATCTGCCGAACTCCAACTTCCCGAGCTACTTCATTGAATACCCGGAGAACATCAATCTCTACGGCATCAGTGTTAACACTACCACCCCGGGTGGTTGGTCATTGGGTGCAGAGTACAGCTTCCGGGACAATGTGCCGCTGCAGTGGAATGCGTTTGAGCTGATCTTTGGTGGTCTTCAGCAGCGTGGGCCGAATGGCGAAGTGCTGAGTGGCCTGGAGCGTCAGCGTCTCGAAGAATCCAATAATGCCAACCTGGCCGGTAAGCCAGCAGAAGGTTATGACCGATTCAAGGTGTCTCAGGCTCAGTTCACTCTGATCAAGTTCTTCGATCAGGTGATGGGCGCAAGCCGCATGTCTCTGATCACCGAGTTTGGTGCAACCTATGTGCACGACCTTCCCGACACATCAGAGGCTCGATACGGTCGTTCTGGTACCTTTGGTATTGGCGCTCTCCCGCTGGATTCCGGTGCGGACTTTTGTGCGCTTGGCGCAAACCTCAACACCAACTACTGTAACAACGAAGGGTTCACCACGTCCTTCTCCTGGGGCTACCGTTCCCGCCTGGTGTGGGACTACCCCAACGTTTTTGCAGGCATCAACCTGTCTCCCCAGCTGGCGTGGAGTCATGACGTGAAAGGTTATGCACCGCAGCCCGGTGGAGCCTTTAACGAGGGCAACAAATCCATCGGCCTGTCTCTGGAAGCGGTTTACCAGAACAAAATCACCGGCAACATTGGTTACACAAACTTTTTCGGTGGCAAGCCGTATAACGAGTTGACCGACCGTGATTTCGTGAGTGCTAGCGTCTCTTACTCATTCTGAACCGGACCGAATTCGTTTAACGAGGTAATTTAAATGAAACTGAACAAGAAACTACTGGTCACAGGCGTACTGACTGCAAGTCTCTTTGCGGGCCAGGCCTGGGGCGCGGTTTCTGCTGAAGAAGCAGCCAAACTCGGCGACACGCTGACACCGATGGGCGCAGAGCGCGCCGGTAACGGTGGTGATATTCCAGCATGGACTGGCGGGCTGACTACGCCTCCTGCCGGCTACAATAATGATGGCATCTATGTTGATCCGTTTGCGGGTGAACAGCCGAAGTTTGTGATCGATCAGAGTAATGTGGATCAGTATGCAGACAAGCTGTCGCCGGGTCAGATCGCCATGATCCGCCAGTATCCGAACTATAAAATGCCGGTCTACCCGACTCACCGTACGGCGGTCTATCCCCAGAACATCATGGATGAAACGGTGAAGAATGCGACTCGTTCCGAGTTGATTCAGAACGGTAACGGTATCGGAAATTACGAGAATGCAACGCCGTTCCCGATCCCGCAAAATGGGCTGGAAGTAATCTGGAACCACATCACCCGGTACCGTGGTGGCTCGGTTCAGCGCAACATTGGCCAGGTGACGCCTACTGCCAACGGGGCATACTCGGTGGTTCAGTTCCAGGACGAACTGACCTGGAACCGTTACCTGGCGGACTATGAGCCTGGCCAGGACGATAACGTACTGTTCTACTTCAAGCAGGCGATTACCGCGCCGGCCCGCCTGGCGGGTAACGTACTGCTGGTACATGAAACTCTGGATCAGGTGAAGGAGCCTCGCCGGGCCTGGGTTTACAATGCTGGTCAACGCCGTGTTCGTCGCGCCCCCCAGGTGGCCTACGACGGGCCGGGTACAGCGTCTGACGGCATGCGTACCTCTGACAACCTCGACATGTTCAACGGTGCTCCGGATCGCTATAACTGGGAACTGCTTGGCAAGAAAGAGATGTACATTCCGTACAACTCCTACGAGCTGGTTGACCGTAACCTCAGCTACGATGACATCATCAAAGCGGGCCATATCAACCAGAATCTGACTCGATATGAGTTACACCGAGTATGGCATGTGCGTGCGACGCTGAAAGATGGTGAGCGCCATGTGTACGCACAGCGCGACTTCTACATCGATGAGGACACCTGGCAGGCAGCTGTGATCGATCATTATGATGGTCGTGGTGAGCTTTGGCGTGTCGCGGAAGCCCATTCCATGCAGTTCTACGACCAGGACGTGCCTTGGTACGCCCTCGAAGTACTGTATGACCTGTTGTCTGGCCGCTACCTTGCACTGGGGCTGACCAACGAAGAAAGCAACCCATACAGCTTCGGGGTAGAGCGCTATTCCCGGGATTACACGCCGGCCGCCCTGCGCCGGGCAGGTACCCGGTAACGGACAGGTATAGCAGTAGTTAAAAACGGCGGGCCATTGGCCCGCCGTTTTTTGTAGTGGCAACCGAACTTTTGGTGTTAAAAATTCGCCACTGACAAACTTTTTACACGTCAAAATTTTGCAGCTCACCCCACCTTTGGTTTAACCTTCTTCCAAGCAACTCATACTAAAGGCGTACCCGATGCAGGACGCCAAGCCATAATCCGTGAAAAGAAGATTCTTTTTACGCCGGCCTGTTGATAGCAGGAAGCCGGTTTTAAATGGGGCAGTGCGTGAAATCCTATAATGATGGCTGTGCAGCCAACGATGAATTTCAGTCCGCCAACAATGGCCTTGCGCATGGAGAGCTTGTGCGAGACCTTCTGGAGCAAAGGCTTCAGATGCCGGCAATTCCTGTCTCCAGGCTAATCCGGTCAGAGCTGGACCAGCAGATCCTGGCCGCTATGTCGCCAGGGCATCTGTTGTTTCTGGAGGCGCCCAGTGGTTATGGCAAAACCCACTCCCTGGTCAGCGCGCTCAATGCTGCGCCGGATGCCAGTATTCGTTGGGTTACACTTAACGGCGGTGACAACGCCCCTTCTCGTTTTCTCTCACTGTTGGCCACGGCCCTTGGTCTGTCTGACGTCTCAGCGCCAAATGGCGGTACTTTCCAGGATCATCTTTCTGTTCTTCTGGTCACCAAAGCCCGAAAGAAGGAGTCCAATCGGGATGTACTGGTTCTGGATAATCTTCATCATCTGACGAACCCGGCTGTGGTGGGATTACTCCATCAACTGGCTACGAACATTCCTGGCAACCTGGCGGTGGTGATGGCATCACGTTTACCCCTGCCGTTTGAAAGCCACACGCTGGATCTGCAGGGTGTCTACCAGCACTTTTCTGTGGATCGCCTCGAGTTCTCCCGGTCGGAAACGTTCGAGTTTTTTCAGCAAGCACGTGATGAACGCCTGATTACCAGTGTGGCCATCGACCACCTGTACAACCTGACGGAAGGCTGGCCAACCCCATTGGCCCTGTACCTTCGTGAGCTCGCTCGTGGCGATGAAAGAAAGCCGGTTCACGAAACCGAGTCCGTGGAACGGTTTATCAAGAGCACCGTGCTTGCGCCGTTGGCGCAGTCACAGGTTCGCAGTTTGCGAGTGATGGCGGAGCTCGAAAGCTGTTCAGATGAGCTGTTCCTGACACTGGAGGGCACCACCGCAGAGCCGGATATGCCGCCATCGTCGGCGGCGGAACGCGGATTGCCATTAAAGCAGGTGCCGGGGAGGGGGCGTTGGTATCGTTTGAACCCATTGCTCCAAGCCTGGTTACAGGCGCCCGTGATGGGCGGTTATGCCACCCGTATGTTGATGGCAAGCCGTTGGTTTGGGCAACGGGAGCAGTTTCCGGAGGCGCTCAAGTACGCCTTGCTGGCGGGCGAAAATGATGAAGTCATACGCATCGCGTCCGAGGGCACCGAGGCGCTGCTGTTGGGGCAAGACACGGCGTCGTTGCTGACGCTGCGACGAAGCCTGCCTGCCCAGTTGCTGGAGCGGAGTGCCAGGCTGCGAATCGTCTACGGCTGGGTTCATGCGATTGGTGGCCAATTCCGCCAGGCGCGAGAGTTGCTCGAATCGTTCAGTGTGTCAGATCTAAGAGAACAGGAAGCCCGAATATACGCCCTTAAAGCGTTTATCCTTCGTGGTGAGGGCTTTGTGGCACCTGCGCTTGAGATGGCTGACAAGGCGCTGGCGACGGGAGGCTTGTCTACCCAGGCGCAACTGGTGACTCAAATTGTCAGGTCCAGTGCGTTATGCGCTGGTGGGTACTTTCAGGCAGCGCGGGATGCCAATCGAACCGCTGCAAAGTTGGCTCGGGAAGCTGGCGACTCTGGTTCTGAAGCACTGGCAGTCTATGCTCACGCCAGAATTGAGCTGGGCAAGGGTGCTCTGGGCCATGCAGAACAGCTTTTGCGAACCGGGCTGGATACCGCCATGCAAGAGCTCAGTCGGCCCGCCCGGATTGGGGAAACACGGTTACAACTGAATCTGGTTCTGGTGCTCTGGCATAAAGGACGTCTGAAAGAGGCCGATCGCCTGTTGGTGAGCTGTGCCCGGCATGCGGAGCAAACTCGTGATCTGGGGCTGCTGCTGGCTATGGCGTTGAGGGTTCTGATGTGTCGGGCTCAGGGCCGTATGGATGACGCTTTTGTATGGATTGGCCGTGCCGAACGAACCATGCATTCCTGGCAGGTTGACGAGTCTGTTTACCTGCCGGTACTTGAAGCGCTGAAGGCGAGCTGTTGGTTGGCCTGCGGTCAACCTGAGAGCGCCTCTCAGGCGATGACAAAGCTGGCACCTTTCCGTAAGGACGGCTGTGTTCCTGAACTGTTCCCGATGATTCCGGGCTTGCTGGACTGTTTGCAGGTGCGGATTGATCTGGTGAACGGCGACCTGATTCGGGCCAGGGAACATCTCTCTGCTGTGTATCACCGGTACGAAGACACCTTACCCTGGGGGCTTCTGCTTCATGCGGGCCTGCTCGATGCGGTGCTCCTGACGGAAGAAAAAGGGCTGCCTGCTGGCAGGCGACAGCTGGAAAGCGTCGTTCGGGAGGCCGCCAGGGAGCACTTCATCAGTCCTTTCGCAGAACTGATGCAGGAGCTACGCCCCCTCATGGAAAAGACCTTCAGGGGGTTGGAGAAATGCCCCTTTACCAGTGCGTTGGGTGAACTGTTTAGTATCGAGGGCGCGGTGGTGGTTGCCGATGCGCTCGCGGAGCCAATCAGTGACCGGGAGCAGGGTGTTCTGGAGTTGATTGCCAAGGGCCTGTCAAACCAGGAAATCGCAGACAAGCTGCACATCTCCCTGCATACCGTGAAAACCCATGCCCGCAGAATCAATGCCAAGCTGGAAGTGAAGTCCAGAACCCAGGCGATTGTTCGTGCCAGGGAGTTGGGGCTGCTGTAATCAGCCCCCCGCTTTTAGCTCCTCAATCCGGGCATCTTTCTCCGCCCATATCCCGCTTACCCAACGCTGGAAGTCCACGCGCAATTCCCGGTTACCCTCGTAATCCATGCCCAGAAATCGCTCGGGTACCTCCCGGGTGCGAATGTCGATAATGATCTTGTCTACCCTGCCGCACAGGTAGTCCCAGATGCCCGGCTTGCCGTTGGGGTACACGATGGTCACATCCAGCATGGTGTGAATCATCTCGCCCATGGCGCCAAATACAAACGCCGTTCCACCGGCGCGGGGTTTCAGCAGGTTTTTATAGGGTGAATTCTGGCGGGCCTGTTTTTCTGGTGTAAAGCGGGTGCCTTCCATAAAGTTGAAGATGGTCACTGGCGTGTAGCGAAATTTCTCACAGGCCGCTCGGGTGGCTGCGATGTCTTTGCCTTTCAGTTCCGGACGTTTGGCGATCTGCTCTTTGGTATGGCGATGCATGAACGGAAAATCCAGCGCCCACCAGGCAACGCCCAGCAGGGGTACCCAAATCAATTGCTTCTTGAGAAAAAACTTGAGCAAGGGGATCTTGCTATTCAGCACGTACTGGATGGCGGGGATGTCTGTCCAGCTCTGGTGGTTACAGGTCACGAAGTACCAGTGCTTGCGGCTGAGTTCCTGAGCGCCCCGAACGTCCCATTCAACTTTGTGGAACAGTTTTACCAGTGTGTTATTGAAGCCTATCCAATACCAGGCGATGCCATTGACGATCACCGTGCAGACCTTGCGCACGGCCGTGACCGGGATCACCAGTTTGATGATGGCGAACAGCAGCAGGAACGGAAGGAAAATAATGGTATTCAGCAGGATAAGCAGAACCACCAGAACCCCTTTCAATGGGGCGGGCAGGAAATTGAGCATGGGCACTATCTCTGTAGGTTCAGATTTTAATGTCAGCCTTCAAACGGGCTGGCCAAGGCGCCTTCTGCGCCGGGAAGCAGCGCAGTATCGGCATCTGTTGAGGCCAGTTGTTTGAACTTGGCGGGGGTGCGCTCTCCCAACAAATTCCTGAATTCTTGATCATAGAACTCAAGATTGTTGTAGCGAATCATGGAGCGAATCTCTTTTATATACTCCTCACCCCGTTCGGAATAGCCAAGCAGGCCTTCCGCCATTGCCAGCCCGGAAAGTGGCTGTTCCGCCTGGCGGTTCTGCAACCGGAGGTCTCGGACCAGCTGGTAGGTGGGGTGCCGGTTCAGGTTCTGGATATACGAGCGAACAGACTGATAGGGCGAGGAGAACTTGGCCACTTCATGGCTGGCTCCCTCAACACGACTCAGGGGTACAAGACCACAGCCTTTGCTGAAGCACCACTGACCGAACAGGTTGTTACCCTCAGTGGCAAAGCGGGAAGTGCCCCAGGCGGATTCATTGGCCGCCTGTGCAAGAATCAGCGATGGCGGAATAACATCCAGGCGCTTTCTTAAAAGTGCAAATTGCTCATTGCTCCCTGTTGGGGCGTCAACTCTCAGGCGCTGCGCCTGATCGGTCAGCCATCGTTCTTCCCGGTTTGAGAGCTCGGCTTTGCTGGCAAGCGACTCAAGGTATTCCCGTTCAAGCAGAATGCGGGAGTTGGCAAGAACAATCCGCGGGTAAAGGAACGAGAAGAACGCGACTTTACGTTCGGTGGCATCACGATAGACCGAAAAGTCGGGCAGGTCGTCCTGTGCCCAGGCTGGGAGGCGGGGAAGCGATGCCAGAATCACTTCGTCATCGTCATCTCCACCAGAACTGCCGGGTGGAACATACAGGGCGCCAGCAGTAGCAAACAGAACCAAAGGAACAAACAGCATCAGCGCCCGGGTAACTGCAGTCATAAAACCTCTCGTCTTTATGGGTATGTCAGGCGATATGGCAGAAATTATAACAGGTTATACGAGAGCGTCCTGAGTATTGGTTCTGTTAGTCCGATTCCGGGATCACCGTGGCTATCAGTAATCCGGTCTGAAACTCGGGGCCGGTGTTATCCCGCAAGGTCAGAAATATCTGGTCACCTGTTCCTGTGTAGAATCCCGCGAGTGTGAGTTCGCCGCCGCTAAGGGTGATCTCGCCGTCTTCCGTTGCGGTGACGCCGAGTGAGGAGTCCAGGCTGGCTTGCCTTGGCTCTGAGACGTTACTGGATGGGATGTCGTGGTCAATCTGGACACCTTTTGCAGTCAGGGTTGCGTTGCCATCATCATGTAACTCTAGTGAACCGTTATGGATCTGATGCATTCGGCTGGTGTTATCGTTCATAGAGACGATAACACCCTGAAGCCTGTAGAGGGCCGGCACCAGTGGGTCAGTGGGAGCCTTGCCGGCAATCACCAGGCCGTCGCCAAGGTAACTGTCATCCAGATTGAAGGCCATCAGTGAGCCGTCCGGGGTGCTGGCGCCCAGGCCCATGTCCGGTGTTTCAAACTCTTCGCCGGGCTGGTCTTCATAAAGGGTCAACCTGCCCATATACCGGTCTGACTGGCTCAGGCGAGACAATCGGTTAGCCAGATTCCAGTCACCGGTTCCGGAACTCGCCTCTGCGCGCACTTGGCCATTACTGGCCCGGACAACCCGGAACTGAGCAAGCGTCGCCTCAGCTGCCAGCCGGTTGCCATCAGGGGTTTGGGTGTCCCAGGTGCCGTGCCCGGTTTCGAAAACCAGTGGGTCATCTTCATTGCCGAATCGGGGTGCGATATACACCAGGTTATAGCGTTGCTCTGCCAGTGTGGACAGGCTGAAATCGCTGCTGCGCTCCAGGTGGAGCTCAAACACAGAAAGGTAGTGGTCTTCCAACGTGTCCTGGCGTTTGAGTTTGCCTCCCTCTTCCTGAAGCTCAATGGCTTTGCCGGCCGAGAAATAGCTGGTGAGCACGCGGTCCGGGCTGCTATCCGGCTCTGCCGGCGCGGAGGTGAAAGCATCCAGATGATAGGGATTTCGGGTCCAACCCGTGATTCTGCTGCTGTCGCGGCCAGTCACACTCTGGTACAGGGCGCGGCCTGCCAGCAACCGGGCGGGGTTGATCGCATCACCGTTCTGAGCATCGCTTCGGGGTGGGGTGAGTGTGGCCGCCCCGGGAGCGCTTGAATGGCTGTTGCGCGCCCAAAGATCCGAACTCCGATTGAAGAATGTCTGGGAACCGCCGTTGTCAGTACCGTGAATGAGTGTTTGCCGATCGTACGGAATGTCGGTGGCCAAAGAGGTGACATTGATGTTGAACGCTTCAAAGGATGTGAGCGTGAGCGCTGGGTAAAGATAGGCGCTTCCGGTGGCGGTGAGCGCCTCTTCCTGGGCGGTACGGACACCCCATTGGCCGGCGCCGAACGCATTGGATTCCCGGAAGGTCTGGCCGAGCTCCAGCCCCAGGAAGACCGAATTGTAATCGGCGGAACTGGCGCGGACGGTGTCTGAATTATCCTGGCCGAGCAGGGCATAATCTGCCATGGCAGCCACGTAGGCTTTGAAGTCGGCCCGGTTATCCAGCCGGTCGAGGGCGCTGGCAATACTTGCATTGGTGCCGATATCGATCTCGAAGTCATGCACCTGGTCCGCGACCGTGCCCCAGACATACTTATTCAGACAAATGCTGCTGTTGACACAATTCATGACCGTTTGAAAATCGACGGCATCGTAATTCCCCAGGCCCTCGACAACCAGGTAATGGGAAAACGGGTTTACCTTCACATCCCGGTCCGAGTCGGCGGCGAGGGCTTTGAGCGTTGTGCCGCGATAGGAGGCTTCGATAACAACATCGGGGCCGATGGGGACCCCATCCTCAAACGCAATGATCAGGTAACCATCATCGTCCGTGGCAGTTGAAAAACGTACAGTGCCAAGGTCTTTCCTGAGGGTATAGTCCGTACGGTAAACCTCGACACGGTCGGGCACCACAATCCGCAGATTCCTGCGTGTGGGTTCACCCTGCGGGGCAAGGCTGGCCGGCACTTCCATGGTAACCCGGACTTCGTTCGGTCTCAGCCCGCGGGCGTTGTTGGAGTCGCCGGTGCTGCCAGGGCTGAAATCGTCCAGGGCATTGACGGCATTGCCGAACCGGTTGGGGATCTCCTTGACACCATCAATAGCGCTGTCGCCGCTGCAGGCGGTGAGTATCAGGGTGGCGGCCAGAAGGGTGGGGAGGTTCAATCTCATGCCAGACAATCCGTTGAGTAAGTATCCGGGAAGCCTAGCAACAAAAAGCGGGGGAGAGCGTGAGGAGTAGCACGAATCCGTTACCCGGCGAGCAGGCCGGGTAACGGATTCGGTATCGGTGTGGGGCAGTTAGAAGAAAATCTTGATACCGGCCAGCACACCTTCATCCAGGTTGATGTCTGGTGAGCCGGCAAAGTCCAGCTCGGTGTTCAGGTAGCGGTAACCGGCGAACACCTCAGCATTGCGAATCACACGGTAGCTTCCGCGCAGTTCCAGGCTGGTCATGTCGTCGGAATCTCCGAACGAAAGAATGGTTGGGGCGTAGTGGAGGCTACCGCTGAACGACAGGCCTGGTACGTCTGGCACATTCACGGTGGCAAAACCGCCCAGACCGACGGCGCCGCCATCCACATTGCGGCGGCGCTCATCATAAAAGACACCTTTGAGGCCTACACCGGCAGTGGTTGGCAGGTTGCCAATGGACGTACGGCCTTGCGCGTGAAAGTCGAGGTTGCCGATATGGCGGCGGCTGTCACGGTAGGTGTAGCCTGCACCCAGCTGAATATCGTTCTGAGCACCGAAAAAGTTGACCTGGCCCTTCGCCGAGTTATTGGTCAGGCTCAGGTCCAGATCAGCGGCGAACACAGGGGCGGCTGCCAGAGAAAGCGCCAGAGCGGAGATGCGGGTTACTTTCATGTTTACACCTTTATTGCTGTCGTTTGAGTTCAGACCGGCCGGAACTGCCGGCATCAGCGATAGTTATGACTGAGAGGATGGTAACGACCTGCCAACCGCATCACAACTTAAATGCCCGTAAGCCGTTGGAAAGGGTAGTCAGTCGGGCTGATGTGGCCTAGCTGATTCAGTGCCGGGTGGCTTCGTCGATCTGGTCGAGGTCATCGGGAGAAACGTTCTCCGCCGGCACCCGATATTCCTCATTGGCCCAGGCGCCAAGGTCAATCAGTTTGCATCGTTCGGAACAGAAAGGCCGAAATGGGTTGGTTTCCGTCCATTCGACAGACTTTTTGCAAGTGGGGCATTCAACATTCATATCAGAATCCGGGCTATAGGTAACATGCCGGTGCTCAGGATTCAGCAGCGGCCTGGCAGTATTGTTCCAGTACTGCCCGCAGCATTTCAAGGTTGACAGGTTTGGCAACAAACGCATCCATGCCCGCCGCCCGGCAGCGTTCCTCGTCTTCTTCCATCGCGCTGGCGGTTAGCGCAACCACGGGCACCCTGGCCCGGTGATGATCTTCTTCCCAGCGACGCAGCCGTCTGGTGGCTTCAAAACCATCCATGCGAGGCATAACGCAATCCATGAACACCAGGTCAAACTGATGCCATTGCCACAGGGCAGACGCCGCCTGGCCGTCGTTGGCAGTCATCACCTCACAGCCGAGTTTTTCCAGCAGCCGGCGGGTGAGGGTACGGTTCACCGGGTTGTCTTCAACCAGGAGTACCCGCATTCGCCCGCAGGGAATCTGCCGCTGTTTGACCGTGACATCGGTTATTGCCTGCAGCGAAAAGCGAGTCAGGAAGCGGCGTTCCTGTTTCTCCACGTCCAGAAACAGTTGGTTGAGGATGGGGATCAGATAAGATTCCCGCAGCGATTTGCTCAGGAAAGCGTCAGCCCCGGCCTGCCGAAAATGTTCGGCATCACCGCGCTGAGGATTGGATGAGAGAATCAGTAGCCGCATGTCGGCCCATTGCGGGTTACTGCGAATCTGCCGGCATAACAAATCGCTGTCCATATCCGGCACAAAACCATCAAGGATGATGGCGTGGTATGGGTCGCCGGCATCGAAGGCCTGGCGTAGCGAGGTCAGGGCCTCACCGGCGGCTTTCACTGCCTCGATCTGAACCTCATATCGGGACAGCATTTCCAGTGTGATCTTGCGTGACAGCTCGTAAGAATCCACCACCAGGATCTTTCGCCCCCGGACCATATGGGAGTCTGGCCGAATACGGGTTGAGGCATCTCCGGCCGCCTGCAGGGTCAGCTCCACCCAGAACGTGGAGCCCTGCCCAGGGCGGCTTTCCAGATCCATGGAGCCCCCCATCAGATCAACAAGCTGGCGGCAGATCGTCAACCCCAATCCCGCACCGGGCAGTTGCCGCTGGAACCGTTGGCCCAGCTGCACATAGGGTTCATACACCAGGGGGATGTCTTCGGGGTTAATGCCGACGCCGGTATCTTCAACCGCAAGGCGTAAGCGAACATTGCCCTCTTTCCGCCCAAGTACTTCTATGCTGATCAGCACATGGCCGGAATCGGTAAACTTGATGGCATTGGAGAGCAGATTGAGCAATATCTGCCGCAGCCGCACCGGGTCGCCGATCATAGCCCAGGGCAGGTTTTCATCAACCCGCATTTCAAGAGCCAGGCCTTTTTCCCTCGCCCGGGAGCCCAGCATGTGGATCAGATCGTTGAGGGTTTCCCTGAGGTCGAACGGAATGGCTTCCAGTTCCAGCTTGCCGGCTTCCATACTGGAGATATCCAGCAGGTCATTGATAATGGCCGACAGGCTTTCAGACGCGTTAAGCAGGGTGCTGACATACTCCCGCTGTTCCTGGTCCAGAGGGGTGTCGGTCAGCAGGTTGGCGTACCCCAGCACCGACTGCAGCGGAATGCGCAACTCGTGGCTGACATTGGCCAGAAACTGGTTTTTGGCATGGTTGGCCCGAATGGCTTCATCGCGCTCGCCCTGGGTTTTGATCGTGGTCTGACGCAGTGAGCGGGTGTCTTCCAGGATCTGCAGGCGCATCTTGTTGAGTGCCTGCTCAAGCTCTGACAGCTCATCCGGCCGGCGGGGCGGCTTTCGGCGTAACTGAAGTGGGTCAACCAGGGCATCGAGGTTTAGCTTGGCGGCGTAATCAGCCATGGTTTCCAGGTGCCGGGACAAGGTTACCCGAACGATCAACAACAGGCCCAGAGTGCCCAGCATCACCACCAGTGACTGGAACAACAGGTTCATCAGAGCCTGGTCCCGAACGCTCTCGTAGATTTGCTCAACGGAGGAAACAACCGTCAGTTCCCCAACCCGGCGGGGCTGGTCAAACGTGGATCGATTGAACTCAAGGGGAAATGTCTGGGAAATCACCCGGCCTTCCGGATACTGGCCAGTGCTGAATTCCTCACCCGTGGTGGTGATGACACGGGCATACTGCACCGACGGCATGGCCCGCATGTCGTCGAGACTGTTGGCCACCTCGCTGAAGTTCATTACCCAAAGGTTGGTGCCCATGCTGCCGGATATCAGCTCAACAGCCCGCTCCTGGCTCGACTGAAGTTCCGTTTTCTGGCGATCAAACTCGCCAATCATCTGCACGCCGGTCGCCACCAGAGACAGAATCAGGCTGTAAAGCAGCACCCACCCCAGCAAGCGGAGAGCCAGCGGGCGAACACCTAAACGCTTTAAAAACCGGTTGGAAAGCAAGGCACAAGTTCCCTGTGTCGACTACAAAATCACCAGCAGCAGTTTAACAGACGGATATCACTTCCACACGTATCTTTGAATCATCGTTCACAAAACGAAAACGCACATTCAGGTCATAAAGGTTGGCACCGTAGATGCGCTCTTCATCTCGTCCGCGGCGAAATGATGGCCTGGGGTCATAACTCACAACGTCTTCGATCAGCGCCCTCACATCCGGATACTCCTCTACCGGCAGGGTTGCCAGCTGCGCGGTAGCCTCAAGGCTGAATACCACGTCGGCACGCTCGGTGGGCGCGGATTCTGCCCAGCCGAGCGAAGCCTCCGGCACCGAATCGGCAAACGGCAAATAGGGTTTGATATCTAATATTGGCGTGCCTTCGATCAGGTCGTGGTCGCTAATGCGCAGAACCAACTGCCCGTTTTTGCGAATCAACCCTTCGTTCCTGACCACTGACAAACCAAGGCTGTTAGGCCTGAAAGGCGAGCGACTGGCGAAGACGCCGATCTTTTTGTTACCGCCTAGCCGTGGGGGGCGAACCACCGGCCGCCACTCGGCACGAATGGCCTCGTGGAACTGAAACGTAAGCCACAGATGACTGGCGGTTTCCAGGCCCCGAAAGGCGTCCTCCCGGTCAAACGGGCTCTGGATCAGCAGATCAGCATGGGCATGGCGCGTAAGCCCCGGTTGGCGTGGCACCCCGAACTTGTCTTTGAAGCAAGAGTGGGTAATGGCAATGGGGGTGAGGGTGAGAGCCTGGTCTGCCGGTCGGGATTTGTGGCGTGGTCTGGTCATATCATTGCCGGTCAATGGTTCCTGAGAAGTACATTTCGATACGGAACACCACCGAGGCCTGATCTTTGAAACCCTCGTCTCTGGGAAACTCCAGGGCTGGAATCAGTTCCGCAAACAGCCAATCTTCGTACAAGCGATAACGCCATGTGAGATCGGCAAAGTAGGACGTGGTTCGCCACGATGGCTGACTTTCACCAAGGGCCCCCAGCCTGGGGGTGAGGACGGAACGATGGCTGAGCCGTTTACGCGTACTGAAGATTTGTGCTGCCTCAAACTTGCGGTCCTGGTGCAACCACTCGAGCTCCGATGACGTGTAGAAATGCCAGCCGTTGCCAAGTGACCGGTCTGCGCCGAACCATGACCGCGCGCCCCATCCACGGGTGTGGTAGTAGTATAGCCGCTGCTGTACATTCAGCGCCCAGGCATCATCCAGTTGCCAGCCCTTGCTGGCGGTGGTTCGCCAGAACATTTCCGGTGGCAATCTCAGGCGGCCGCCCACATCGGTGGACAGGTTGATGGCGTCGCCCACCTGTGAAAGGAAACGCAGGGCGCCGGTGGTTTCCGTATCGGTACGGTCGGGCTCTGTGAGCTGCCTGTCCCGTTCCCGTTCACCAAGAGGGATCAGTTCATCGCTTTCGCTCTCAATGACCAGGCGCAGCTTTTGCTGGGTGGTGGGAACATCCAGCCGGAACCTCAGCTCCGGTTTGAATTGCGCCGGATCACTGTACTCGGATTCTGCCGCAAACCCGATTCTCAGATAGCTCTCGTTATTTGGTAGCGACTGGGTCGAGCCAGACAAGGTGCGATCAGCCCAGGCGCCAAAGTTCTGGACTGTGGTGCCATGAATGCGTTCCTGGCGGATGACCCAGTTACTGAAGTTCATCCACCAGGAATCCTCTGGTTCCGCCCAGTATTCATCGGGTTCAAACGTGTAGAACGAATACGGGAGTGATTCCGGTGCCAGCACATCCGGAATGGCGGAATCTCTTACCGTAAACACGGGCTCTGCAGCATGAGCGAGCGATGAGACCAGCAACGTATAAAGTAAAAGCGGGGCGGCCAGATGTCTCGGCCGGGGCTCCTTAACGAAACTCAAACAGGAACCGATTATGCAATTCACAAACCTGGCGCTCCACATCCTGTAAAGGGCGGTTGTTGTCGATAACAGCGTCTGCCCGTGAACGCCGCTCATCCCTGGCCATCTGCGCAGCCATAATGCGCTCTACCTGAACCCGGCTATTATCGTCCCGGGCCATGGTGCGTTCAATCTGAATGTGTTCGGGCACATCAACCACCACCACGCGATCCACCAGTTCATGTTGGTCGGTTTCCAGGAGTAATGGCGAAACCAGCAGAACATAAGGCTGGGAATGGGGGGCTTCTGGTGATTGCAGTTGCCTGACTAGCTCCTCGCGAATGACCGGATGTAACAGGCGTTCGAGCCAGTTTCTCTCTTCTGGGTTCTCAAACACCCGCTGGCGAAGCGCAGCCCTGTCCAGTGCGCCGTCCGCCTGCAGAATGTCGCGGCCAAAGTGCTCAGCAATCGCGGCCAACCCAGCCGTTCCAGGCTCAACCACCTCCCGAGCCACATCATCCGCATCCACCCAGTGCACACCTAAATCCCCAAAGATACGCACTACCGTAGACTTCCCGGAACCAATCCCGCCAGTTAACCCAACGATCTTCAAGCATCAAACTCCCAAAAAACCAAACCAAATCGCCTGAATCTCGGCCCCAAACCACAAACAAAGTAACCCAGCCGCCGCCAGATAAGGCCCAAACGGAATCGGCACCTCACGCCCATGCTTTTTGAACACCATCAGCGCAATACCAACCACCGCCCCCACCAGGGACGACAGCAAAATCACCGCCGGCAACAACTGCCACCCCAGCCAGGCACCCAGGGCCGCCAGCAGCTTGAAATCCCCATGCCCCATACCTTCTTTGCCAGTTACCAGCTTGAACAGCCAATACACTGACCAAAGCGATAAGTACCCTGCCACTGCACCCCAGAAGGCACTGTTAAAGTCTGTCAGCACGCCAAAATAGTTCAACACCAGGCCGAGCCACATCAGGGGCAGGGTAATGCTATCTGGTAGCAACTGCGTGTCGAAATCGATCATCGTCAGCGCCACCAGGGCCCAAACCAGCAGCAAGGCCCAAAGCGCCGCTTCCGTCGGCCCCAGCAAAGCGATGGTCACCACTGAGAAGATCGCGGTGATGGCTTCAATAATCGGGTAGCGCGGTGAAATCGACGTTCCACAAGAGGAGCACTTGCCCCGCAGTACTAGCCAACTGATCACTGGAATATTCTCCCAGGCCCGAATCTGATGACCGCAGGATGGGCAGGTGGAGGCTGGTTTGGAGAGGGAAAGGGGGGGGGCCTGCTTGCGCTGCTTTTCCGGTACCTCCAGAAACTCTTCACACTGGCAACGCCATTCCTGCTGCATCATTTTTGGCAGGCGTAAGATGACTACGTTCAGGAAGCTGCCGATGCAGAGGGAGAATAGGGTGACGGTTAGGTATAGGAGCCAGGGGGTGGAGAGGAATTGGTCTAGAGAGGGCATTCAAAAACTCATTGATAAGATTGATTGAGTGCCTGCTCCCCGGAAAGGGCGGGGAGCAGGAAAGGGCGGGTGCTTAGCCAACAACCTGGCCCATTTGGAAGATTGGCAGGTACATGGCGATGATCAAGCCGCCTACCAGTACACCCAGAACCGCCATAATCATGGGCTCCATCAGAGCAGTCAGGTTGTCAACCATATCGTCAACCACGGCTTCGTAGTGCTCGGCGACTTTGCGCAGCATTTCGTCCAGGTTACCGGATTCTTCCCCGATGGCGGTGAGCTGCACCGCCATCACCGGGAAAATGTCCTGCTGTTTCATGGTTGTTTGCAGTTGGGTGCCACTTGAGACATCGTTTTTGATTCTCATGATGGCATCCCGGTATACCGCGTTACCGGTCGCTCCGGCAACGGAGTCCAGTGCGTCCACCAATGGAACACCGGCGGCGAAGGTGGTAGAGAGCACTCGGCCGAACTTGGCGACGGCGGATTTGTCCAGGATTTCGCCAACAACTGGCAGCTTGAGGACATATTTGTCCACTATGTCAGAAAATTTCTGGGAGCGTCGTTTGGATTCTTTGAATAGGAAAATGGTACCCACAATGCCAAGCAGCACAACAAACCACCAGGTCTGCAGCCATTCGGATAGCCTTACTACCATTTGAGTGAATACCGGCAAGTCAGCCCCGAAGCCCTGGAACAAGCTCTCGAACTGGGGAACCACCTTAACCAGCAATATGGCAGTTACCACAATAGCAACCACAATAACCGCAATCGGATAAGTCATGGCCTTTTTGACTTTTTTCTTGAGCAACTCCGTCTTCTCGAGATAGGTGGCTATCCTGTCCAGCATCTGCTCAAGCGCACCGGCCTTTTCACCGGAATCCACCAGGTTGCAGTAGAGGTCGTCAAAATGTCTTGGGTGCTTGCGCAGGGCAGAAGCAAACCCGGTGCCGGAGGAGATATCGTTCCGGATACTCATCACCAGTTCCTGCAGACCCTTATTTTCAAGGCCGTCAGCCACAATGTCGAAACTCTGCACCAAGGGAACGCCGGCCTTCATCATCGTGGCCAGTTGGCGGGTAAGCATCGCAATATCAAACGGTGTGATCTTCTTGCTGCCACCAAATAACGGCTTGGGCTTCTTCTTGACCTTATCCGGGATAATGCCCTGCTTCCGCAGTTGGGCTTTTACCAAGGCCAGGTTAGAGCCAGTTAGCTCGCCCTTGGTCTTGTTGCCCTTCCGGTCTTTGCCTTCCCAAACGTACGATTCCAGCTTCTGCGCTTTTTCTGCCATGCTTAATCCTTCGTCACGCGGTTGGCTTCCTCAAGGCTGGTCACCCCTTCCATCACTTTCAAAAGGGCGGATTGCCTCAGGTTTCGGAAGCCTTCTGCCTGCGCTTGTTTTGCAATTTTTATCGAACTGGCTTCTTCCATAATCATGCTCGCCAGTTCTTCAGTAATCTTCACCACTTCGTAAATACCGACGCGGCCTTTGTATCCACTAGAGCATTTATCACAGCCCTTGGGGCGGTACAACGTAAAGCCTGTATCAATTTGTTCTTGTGTGAACCCTTCCTTCAAAAGCACGTCTTTTGGGATGTCTGCCGGCTGCTTGCAGCTGCACAGCCGCCGGCCAAGGCGCTGGGCGATGATCAGGCTCACGGAAGTGGCTATGTTGAACGCAGGCACCCCCATGTTCATCATCCGGGTCAGGGTTTCTGCAGCGCTGTTGGTGTGCAGGGTAGACAGGACCAGGTGTCCGGTTTGTGCCGCCTTGATCGCGATGTTGGCGGTTTCCAGATCCCGGATCTCACCCACCATGATCACATCCGGATCTTGCCGCAGGAAGGCTCGAAGCGCTTCGGCAAATCCCAGGCCCACTTTGGTGTTCACGTTAACCTGGTTGATGCCTTCCAGGTTAATTTCCGCCGGGTCTTCTGCTGTAGAAATGTTGATGCCTGGAGTGTTCAGAATGTTCAGGCCGGTATAGAGCGATACCGTCTTGCCAGAACCGGTCGGCCCGGTGACCAGAATCATGCCCTGGGGCTGCGCCAGTGCATCCATATACAGTTGCTTCTGGTCTTCCTCGTAACCCAGCACGTCGATGCCCAGCTTGGCCTGGCTCGGGTCCAGAATTCGTAGAACAATCTTTTCGCCCCAAAGGGTGGGCAGAGTATTTACCCGGAAATCGATGGCCTTAGTTTTGGATAGCTTCATTTTTATCCGGCCATCCTGGGGGATTCGGCGCTCCGATATGTCCAGTTGCGCCATAATCTTTACCCGGGCAGAGATCTTCGGTGCGAGCTTGATAGATGGGCGGGATATCTCTTTCAGGATGCCGTCGGTTCTGTAGCGCACCCGGTAAATCTTTTCATAGGGCTCGAAGTGGATATCGGAAGCGCCGCCGCGAATGGCATCAAGCAGCATCTTGTTGACGTATTTGACGATGGGGGCGTCATCCACTTCCGCGGTACTGACAGCGCCATCGTCGTCCTGATCACCGCCTTCCGTCTCAACACCTTCGAGGTCAGCATCGTCCAGGTCACCCATGCTGGTGTCCTGGGATTCGAGGTACTTGTCGATGGCGGCACGTAGCTTGGCGTCATCCACCAGAATCGCGTCAGTACTCAGCCCCGTGTTGAATTTGATCTCATCCAGTGCCTGAATATTCGTGGGGTCTGACACCGCAATGAACAGCCGGTTGCCACGCTTATAAAGCGGCAGGGCGTTGTGCTTGCGAACCAGTTTTTCGTCAACCACCTTCTCCGGCATCATTTCCGGCAGGAAAGAGTCCAGATCCAGAACGGAAACCCCGAACTCCATGGCGGCGGAGAACGCCAGTTTGGAACTGTCTGCAAGGTGGTTCTGGGTGAGGTAGGTGATCAGTGGAATGCGGTTCTGGGAAGCCTGTAGGAATGCATCCTTGGCGGTATCTTCATCCAGAAGCCCGTCATCCACAAATCGACGGGCCAAGCCTGTCAGGGTCACGTTTCGGTTGCTGTTCGCCATAAATGCTCTGAGGAAAGTCTTGTAAGTGGCTGAAACTCGTCTTTATGAACACAGAGTTTAGATGCATGGCCGGGGTTTGGAAAGCGGGGTAGGTCTCAGGTTTGATCTTTCTCAAAGACATGTCGTTGAAATGTGCTGGTCGGTTTGTGTTAGGGGTGGGTGACAAAAAACGTCACTCCTGGACGTGATCGGGCGGGGTTTTTATAGGCTTGCCTTATGTGATGCGTATCACAAAGGGTTGCAACGCCCTGAATGCACGCCCATTTTTAACATTATCTTGCAATTGGCACGCTGGCTGCTTAGCCTGTTTCAGGCTCAGCGCGGCTGACGGGAAATATGCCTGGCGGTCAGAGCTTTGAAAAAGAAACGACAACTCTAGAGGTCGATAACATGCAAGAAATCAAAATGAGTCATGGTCAGAAGGGTTTCACCCTGATCGAACTGATGATCGTTGTGGCGATTATTGGTATTTTGGCGGCTATTGCTATTCCGCAGTATCAGGATTACACCGCTCGCTCGCAGGTAACTCGCGTTGTTTCAGAGCTTAATTCTCTGAGGTCTGGGGCAGAGGCTGCAATTCTCCAGGGGCGTACGATCGTGTCTGCCGACACACCAGGCGTCGGTGAAGAAGACCTGGGCTGGACCACTTCTAACCTTGTAGATGGCACGGGCAAGGCACAAGTTGACGTTCAGAACGGTGGCACAGCGACCCCGACCGTGGCTGTTGAGCTTGGGGGCGATGCCGGTGCCAACGTGGCGGGTGTAACTATCACCTTGTCTCGTAACGCAAACGGTGCTTGGACCTGTGGTATGACCGGTGGCACCGCCGCACAGGGCTGGAAAAACAGCTACGCACCTACGGCCTGTCCGCACAGCTAAGTAATTCTGAAAGCCGAACAGGGTAGGTCAAAAGAAACAACCTGCCTTGGGTGGCCAAGAGGCTCGGGGGTCTATACCTTCGGGCCTTTTTCATTTATGCATGTATCTACCTCAGTCCTGATTACGCGCAAGCCGCATACCAACTCAGCGTAAAGCTCCAGACGCAAAAGCGTCATATGAAAGTAGTTCAATTCTTGCAAATGCGGGTCCGGCGCTTTTTATTAGTACGTTAATCCATCAGGTAATTATGCAATGTACTCTTCTGGCTCAATCTCACGATGGACATTGGCGACAGCCGCACTTTTGGGGTTCGGGGCAGTTCTGTTCATTGATTTCACTCCAGCCCCGTTTGGTGGTTATGCGGATCAGCGTTTTCTGCTTTTGGCGCTTTCCGGTTTGCTCGTTATTATCTCCTCGGCCTTCCTTGTATTGAATCGCTATTCTTCTATTTGTAAGAGTTTGCGCGTTTTAGTCCCAATCACTTTGCTATGCGGCAGTTTTTTTGTTCTTTCCCTTCCCTTTCGAGGTCAGTTATACGTTTGGGTTGAGCCAGGAATGTATGCGTTCTTTTTCTTTGCCACAGTTGTAAGTGGTGCGTGGGCTTCTTGGACAGGCTCTAATGAGAACGTCGGTCGGGATTTGGTGCTAATTGTCGTAGCCACTTGCAGCGCATATGGCTTGGCTACAATCAATATATATCTATTTGCCCTATTCGATGGGGAAACCGATTTGGTGAATTTTATTCCTTGGGGCTTTGGCAATATCCGTTACTGGAGTCACATTGCAACCTGGTGCATTCCTCTTATGCCATTGGCGATACTTGTCGGGCGGTCAAAGCAACATCGTATTTGGCGAACAGTGAGCGTACTTGGTGCAGGCCTCTGGTGGTGGATACTGATTCTGTCAACTTCTCGAGGATCTGCACTCGGAATTGCTTTCGGGGCAGTTCTCGTGTTGATTCTATTTGGACGTCGCGCTTTACCTTGGTTAAACGTCTTTTTTGGGGGGGTGTTGGTTGGCTTTGTCATTTGGGGGCTATTATCAGTCGCTATTCCAACGTTAATAGCAGACGACATTCAAATCCGGAGTATCAAGGCGGACAGTTCAGGGCGGATTCCTTTATTTATTGAAGCCTTTTCAATGAGCCTTCAAAATTTTCCGTTTGGTTTGGGGCCCCAGTCGTGGTTGACTCATGAGATATTGACCGATGGATACTCCCAGAGTCGGCACTTTGGGCATCCACATAATATGTATCTCATGTGGGCTGCCGAGTATGGCTGGGTTTTGATTGCCCTGTTGGGGCTGGTTGTTGCTCAAGCAGTTCGTTATTTCTGGATAAAACGCTCTGAACTGTTTCGTGGAAATAACGATGAACATACCTTTCTGCTGATAGGCGTAACGGCTTCTGTTTCTGCAGCTTTGTTTCATGCGGGCGTATCTGCCGTGTTTGTAGCGCCAGGATCAATGATAGTTGGATTGTTCGTTCTTATCGCATTCTGGGCGTTGATCATCCCAACACGATCCTCTAGCTGTGGGGCGTCTGAACCTGAACGGCCTTCAGGTTTTCGAAAAGTTTTTGCATTGCTCATAGGCCTGGCGCTAATGACTCTTTGGTTGCTTTGGATGAATCAGGTCTGGGCTTACTTTGAAGATATGCGCTTGGACGAGCAGACGTACTTTGAAGAAGTTGGTGGTGGCATACAGCCACGATTCTGGTTCCATGGAAATTTTCCTCGGTCGGAGTGAGGCGTTTGCCAGTCGCCAGCTACTTGAAATCAAGTTACTGGTAGTCTTGAGAGCGATTCGCAAGAGACTTTTGCCTACGGGCTTAGTTCTGAGAGATCAGATGCACCGTGAAGTCCCACCAGCTTTGACGTTGACGGTGCCTTCCCGGCAGCTGGGTAGTCAACGTGCAGCTAACAACAATCGTAAATTTTTTCTTGCTGACAGCAGCCATACTGACTCAGATCATCAAACATGGCCCCCATCTTGCTGAGCATGTCCCAGTGACCACTCAGTGAGACAGAGTAATGCCAAAACACACCAAAGGCTTCACCCTTATTGAGTTAATGATCGTTGTTGCGATCATCGGCATTTTGGCGGCGGCTGCTATTCCGGCGTATCAGGGGTATGTGGTAAAAAGTCAAATCGGGCGGGCGGTTAGCGAACTTGGCGCCTATCGCTCAGGATTCGAGTCCAACACAACGGGTACTTCTGGTATCAATAACCAGTCTCTCGGTTATAGCCCGTCAAACCTGACCACAGGTGATATTGTTACCGAAATAGGTACCTTGAATGCTGACGGATCTGGTCACCTGCAAGTGACCATGGGGGGCAATGCACACCCGAACCTGGCAGGTGTCATTCTCCGATTCGAGCGCACTGTGGCCGGCGAATGGCGCTGTGTTATCGATAAATCAGCCGCTAGCCAATGGCGCGCCAGCTATACACCTGCAAATTGCACCGTGCTCTGAAGTTGTGGGCAGCCCCATGATAATCATGAACAACTGCCTCCCTCTGTACTGGCTATTATAACTCTGCCCGGGGGTAGCTGTAGCGCAGAGTCCCATCGGGAAATCGCTGTTCAATCAGTTGGATTCTCTGCCCGGGCTGAAGGCTGGCCCCGCTGACCATTACTCGTGTCTCAGAACCATCAGGAAGCAGGACTCTCGCGGTTGTAAGAGTTGTCGAGGTTCCTGTCCTCAGACTCTCGCCTTCGCCCTGATTGATTTCAATAATGATCCCCTGCACACGCTGAACGACAGGTTCACCTTGGGGGAACAGAAAACGGGCGGTGAAAACGGCAATCAGTAGAATGATGCAAAGGAATACAATGCGATTGCGGATATAGGCTCTGGCGCGGTTGTGTTTCATGGTGTTGTCTGTTCGCTCGTTCTGATTTCCGTCTCAATAGCTATTAAACATATCACTGAAATCAGTCAGGCCGTAAGTTAGCGAGCCAAACAGTCGCCGTTCCAACTTTTACGGCGATAACCTGTTACACCAACTACAATCTGAGCTACTTGCTGTTGACTGAATAGAATGCCATGCCCAGAGACGTGGAGACTTCATGCTCGAAGACCTGACTGTCCGTATCGTGACGACGTTGTTCTACCTGATAAGCCTGCTGGGTGTAGCTGTTGTTGTCTGGGGTGTTGCGGAGGCTGTCATTCGTTTCCTCACGCTGCTGGCTGGCCACAGGGGTGCTCACGCGAAGCTGGTGAGAAAAACTGCCCGTATTCGGGAACGCCTGGGTGCTCATCTTCTGTTGGCGCTGGATATTTTTATCGGTGCAGACATCATCAAAAGCGTTATATCACCCGCTTGGGAGCACATTGCCATGCTCGGTGCTGTTGTACTGATCAGGGTAGTACTGAGCTACTTTCTGGAGCGGGAAATGGAACGAACTCACCAGTCGGCACAATCTGGCCGTTTATCCGATCATAACGGCGAGGGTGAGTGAATTTGGGGTCAGACCCCAAGACATTTCACCCCCGCCAAATGTTCTGGGGTCTGACCCCAATGTTGTTATTCGTAGGTGCAGAAATAGGCGGTATCTACGTCAGCCTTTACCTTGAAGCTGGTGTTGGCCGCTACTTCAAAGGCATCGCCGGCCCCGTAGCGGGTCCAGCTATCGCTATCTGGAAGCTGAACGGTTAATGCGCCGCTGACAACAGTCATCACTTCTTTTTTACTGGTGCCGAACTCGTACTCACCGGAACTGATCACACCTACGGTTGCAGGCAGAGACTCGCCTTGGAAGGCAATGGATTTTACTTTGCCGTCGAAGTATTCGTTTACGTTTAACATGGTCATTACCCCTTATTTATCCAAACTGCCGGTTTAGCCAGGCATTGATATCGCCAGACTCATACATCCATTGCTTCTCACCCTGGTCATCGGTGATCAGCAGACATGGCACTTTAACGGCGCCGCCGCCATTCAAAAGATCCTCACGATGCGCTGGGTCATGTTGTGCGTCACGCAGTTCGATATTCAACCCCAGCCGGGCGATCTCTTTACGTACTTTTATGCAAAACGGACAGGCCCGGAACTGGTAGAGCGCCAGGTTTTCGGTGGCCTTATCAATCTCTGCTCGCTGCTCAGGCGAACGGCTGATGGCCTTCGGTGTACTGAGCTTCTCCGAAAGCAACATAAACGGTGTTAGAACCAGCCGCAGCAGGCGGAAAAAAGCGCGGATAATCATTCGCATAATAAAACCTAAGCTATTTGGACATGAGCGGATGTGCTGGAAACAGGGCGGCAAGGATACCACGGCTGATCATCTGGGGTCAGACCCCAAGACATTTCACCCCACCAAATGTTCTGGGGTCTGACCCCAAATTGGGATGGCCAACCGCGCACCTCTAAAAGCGGTAGCTTAATCCCAGCAAGCCATAGTGGGCCCAGGCAAAGGTGTATACGCTGTCGTTATCTGCTCCGCCTTCCAAGGTTCGGTAGCCGAGCCGGCCTTCCAGTTGCGGTGACAGTTGATAGGTTACGGCCACGGCGGCATCAATCGCCCGGCCCTGGGGCGCGCCAAGGCCCTCCACGTCAAACTCCGAAGCCCAGCGCTGAGCAAAAGCCCGGCGGGCCCGGAAAGACAGCAGTGGTACTACGCCAAGGTCTGGGTCATCGGCGCTTGTGGTGCCCTGGCTGAGTCGAACATTGGCATCGCGCACTAGCAGCGTGGCCCCCGCGCTTAGTTTCCAGTCGCCATGCTCTGGCCAGTGATATCGCCAGCCCAGCCGGTAGGTGTTGAACTTATATACCCCCTTTACGCTGCTTCCTGCCTCAAACGTCTCGCCGGCAAAGCGCACATCGTCGGGCAGCTCACCGTGGCCATAAGTGCGTAATGGGGCATAAAGAAGACTGACAGAATGCTTGTCAGATAGCTGGTAGGCCAAATGCACCCGCAAATACGGGTCGGCTCCCTGGCCAGTCAGTTTCAGCAGGTCAAAGCGATCTCCTGAGCTGTCGTTCGGTATCTGAACATCGTTGCGGGAAAGCCAGACGGGCCCGGTTTCGACCGTTAACGTCCAGTCACGTGTTTCATCAGCTGCGGCCGGTGTCGATAGAAAAGCGCTTACGGCCATTGAGAGGGCAAAAAGAAAGGGGCGTGCCATAACGATTAGATCCCGCTCAAAATTTGGGGTCAGACCCCAAGACATTTGGTGACCTGAAATGTTCCGGGGTCTGCCCCCAACTTCACGGGAAACCCGACGTTCCGTCCGCTTAGCCAAGGCTAACTTGTTTTGATACCGGCAATCACGTAACACTGGAACGTCCAACAAAGGTGCGTTTTCTGTACATTGGCTACTTGAGGTTCCAGTCATGAGCGGGCGCCAGCCTTCTTTTCCAAAAGATTTGCATTGGTCGATGAAGCCAAACCGCGACAAGGTGCTCATGCTTGCCCAGCGAGCAGTGTCGGTTTTTGTATACGATGCCGTGCGAATCATGAAGGAATGAAGGGTTCACAAAACTCGCACGCCAACCCGTGCAACGTGCTCAAGCAGGTCTTGGTTCTCTACCTGATGTTCCAAAGCCAGATCGACTTTCCAAGGCAGTAGCAGATCATCAATCTCCAGTTCCAAGTTATTGAACCTCCGCCAGGAGAGTGTTGGCGCGGTGAGCATTAAATCGATATCCGAGTTATGGCGATAATTGCCCTTGGCGCGGGAGCCATAAAGAGTCACTTGTTCTATTTCAGAGTATTTTTCGAAGAGCGCTTTGAGGCTGTTAATAACGCGGCTCGGTAAGCCGAATTGATCTGCTTGCGAAGACGTTTCTTCACGCAAGGTCATACTTCTCTGCCTCTTGGTCCATCCTGCCTTTCAAGGTCAGACAGGTCACGCGTCTGGCACAGCTTCACAGCAGAGTCCAACTGGCCGAATGCCTTTTTAAAATTACTGAAACGCTGTACCCAGCGGACATCTTGCTCTGTCACCTTTGATTCTCCCTTATCTCGCGTATCCGTCAGAATAGCATGGGGTCAGACCCCAAGACATTTCACCCCATCAAATGTCCTGGGGTCTGACCCCAACCTGAATTACCAGAACCAGCGCAGGGGTGCTGGGGCTTCTACGGTATTGGGTGCTTGCCTCACCACCTGGGCGATCTCGGGGGAGCCGTGCTCTTCGGCACATTGGTACAAAGAGCGAATATGCTCCGGGCTACGCTTGTCTTCCGGGTCTCGGTGGTTGTCGATGCAATATTCGAAGTATCTCTGCATCTGCGCCTGTCGCTGTTCGTCGTCGCCAGACCAGGCTTGCAGGTTTTCGAGGCGGGCGACATCCACGGCGATACCGTAGCGGTGCAATTGCACCATCAGCACCATGGCCAGGATGAAGGCCAGGAATACTCCGAGGGAAAGGGTTCCGATCACGTATTTACGAATCATTGATTTGCCTTGAAGGGGGATGCAACGTTGGTGATGGTGCCCCGGTTCAGCTCATAAACCGCCATATTTACCGCAGAAGCCAGATTCAGGGATTCGATCTTTGCGGCGCCGGGAATGGTGAAGCGCTGGGCAGCTAGCTCTTTCAAAGCTTCCTGCGGCACGCCGCGGGCTTCGTTGCCGAACAGGTAGCAGTCGTGTTCTGCAAAAGCGGGATTGGCGATGGCTTCACCGCCAATGTCCAGGCAGGCGATGCGAGGATAACGGCGGACGAGAGTGTCCAGTGAAACCTCGGTTTCAATCGGCACGTGAAAAATCGCCCCCATGCTGGCTCGGACCACTTTCGGATTGAACGGGTCTACACTGCCGGGGCTGAGCAGGCAGCGCATGCCGCCGAACCAGGCCAGGGTGCGCAAGATGGTGCCCAGATTGCCGGGGTCCTGTACTTCGTGCAGGTAAACGGCTTTTTCACCGGGCATGGAGCTTGCCGCTGGCGCCGGCGGCATTGGTACCACGGCCAGAATCCCCTGGGGCGTTTTGGTGTCGGTCAGTTGGACCATTTGCCGGTCGCTGATCAGGTGCTTCGGCCACGGGCTTTTCCAGTGTTCGTAGGCGCTGGTGACATAGAGCTGCGCTTGTCCCCAGGTGGAAGGGGCCTGCTCACGTGCTTTATCCAATTCCAGTACCAGATGCTCCCCCTCTACCAGAAAATGCCCGAAGGCCTGGCGGTATTTTTTCTGGTGCAGCTTCTTGATGTCGTCCAGCTTCACGATGGATTGCTCCCAGCGGTGTCCAGCTCAGCCATCATGGCTTTGGCAACTGCTTCGGCCACTTTGATGCCATCCACCCCGGCAGATAAGATACCGCCGGCATAGCCTGCGCCTTCTCCGGCCGGGTACAGGCCGCGGGTGTTCAGGCTTTGCAGGGTGTCCCGGTCGCGGGTGATGCGCACGGGGGAGGAGGTGCGGGTTTCAATGCCGGTCAACACCGCATCGGCCCGATCGAAACCGCGTATCTGCCGGCCGAAGGCGGGCAACGCTTCGCGGATGGCGTCGATGGCGTAGGGGGGCAGGGAAGGGGCCAAATCGCCCAGGCGAATACCGGGTTTGTAGGACGGAACCACCTCGCCGAGTTTGTCAGACGGCTTACCCGCGATGAAATCACCCGCCAATTGGCCCGGTGCGCAGTAATCACTGCCGCCCAGCTTGTAGGCATTGGCTTCCAGTTGCTCCTGCAGGTCGACGCCGGCCAGCGGGCCACCTGGAAAGTCTTGCTCGGGGTCGATATTCACCACGATGCCGGAGTTGGCGTTGCGTTCGTTGCGGGAATACTGGCTCATGCCGTTAGTAACCACTCGCCCCGGTTCGGAAGTGGCCGCCACTACGGTGCCGCCCGGGCACATGCAGAAACTGTACACCGCGCGACCGTTGCTGGCGTGGTACACCAGCTTGTAATCCGCTGCGCCCAGTGCCGGGTGGCCGGCGTATTTGCCCAGCCGCGCGTGGTCGATCAGACTTTGCGGGTGCTCAATCCGAAACCCGATGGCGAAAGGCTTGGCTTCCAGGAACACCCCGCGCTGGTGCAGCATGCGGAACGTCTCCCGGGCGCTGTGCCCCAGTGCCATCACCACATGCCGGCTCATCAGCTGTTCGCCACTGGCCAGTTCCACCCCTTTCACCTGGCCATTGTCCACCAGCAGGTCGGTGACTTTCTGTTCGAAGCGAATCTCGCCACCCAGGCGAATGATCTCCTCGCGCATTTTTGACACCACGCCAGTCAGCCGGAAGGTGCCGATATGGGGCTTGCTCACGTACAGAATTTCTTCCGGCGCGCCCGCCTTCACGAACTCCGCCATCACCTTGCGGCCGTAGAACTTGGGATCTTTGATCTGGCTATACAGTTTGCCATCGGAAAACAGCCCGGCGCCGCCCTCGCCAAACTGCACGTTGGATTCCGGCGAAAGCTGCTTCTTGCGCCACAAAGCCCAGGTGTCTTTGGTGCGCCGGCGCACATCCTTGCCCCGTTCCAACACAATTGGCCTGAACCCCATCTGCGCCAGCAACAAAGCCGCAAACAAACCGCAGGGGCCAAGGCCGACCACAACCGGCCGCTGTTCCAAACCAGCAGGCGCCTGCGCTACCGGGTAATAGGCGGTATCTGGCGCCGGGCGAACGTGGTTGTCGTCGGCAAAACGGGCAAGCACGGCAGCCTCGTCTTGCACTTCCAGATCAATGATGTAAACAAACTTGATTTCGGTGTTCTTCTTGCGGGCGTCGTAGCTGCGCTTGAAGACGGTGAAATCCAGCAGCTCATCGTTCTTCAGTTTAAGGCGCTGCAGCAGGGCGGCTTTCAGTGCAGCCTCGGGGTGGTCAAGGGGTAAAGCCAGTTCGGTAACGCGAATCATGGTGTGTCCAGGCCGCCCGGCGACTGCCCGGCGGATTAGGGTTGGAGTGAAAGTCAGAATGGCCGCCATTGTACTTTGGAGATGGGTACTTGTCAGGCGCCCGTGCTTTTGCGGCAACGCCGGTGGCAGCGTACAATGCCCTTTTTCCGCAGTAACGCAGATGGCAAACCATGGCCCGTTCCAAAAGCAGTAACCGCTGGCTCGAAGAGCACGTTAACGACCCCTTTGTGAAACAAGCACAACAGGACGGCTACCGTTCCCGTGCCAGTTACAAGCTGCTTGAAATCAACGAGAAAGACCGGCTAATCCAGCCCACCAATCTGGTGGTGGACCTGGGCTCCGCGCCCGGCGGCTGGTCCCAGGTGGCGGCCAAGCTGGTTGGCCACAAAGGCCGGGTCGTGGCCTCCGACATCCTGCATATGGACCCCATCGCCGGCGTCGAATTTATCCAGGGTGACTTCACCGAGCAGGAAGTATTTGATCAAATCATGGCCACGCTGGATGGCGCCAGGGCCGATGTGGTCATCTCAGACATGGCCCCCAACATCAGCGGCGTTAACGCTGCCGACCAGGCTGCCTCCATGTACCTGG
Organism: Marinobacter shengliensis; assembly: GCF_003007715.1. GTDB lineage: Bacteria > Pseudomonadota > Gammaproteobacteria > Pseudomonadales > Oleiphilaceae > Marinobacter > Marinobacter shengliensis. The sequence goes on from NZ_PXNO01000023.1 coordinate 612,876, forward strand.
TGGAACTCGCCCTGGACATGGCCTGCCAGATCCTCAAACCCAAAGGCAGCTTCGTCGCCAAAGTCTTCCACGGCGAAGGCTACGACGACTACGTCAAAGCCATGCGGGAGGTCTTTGCCAAAGTCGTTGTCAGAAAACCCGACTCCTCAAGAGCCCGCTCGCGTGAGGTTTATCTGGTTGGTAAGGGTTTTAAGGGTCTGTCCCCGAACGGGGACTGACCCACCTTTGCCCGTCTGTTGCACTAAGCCTGAGCCCATGGGTTCCAAAATGGGTCAGACCCCAAACGCCGAATAAATTGATCTTTCGCAAGATCACACCGCAGCCCCATCGTTATCCTGTGCCCATTCACACTTGTCTGGGCACTACGAATGCAAAATCGCTCAATACAACTCCTGGTCTTTATCGCATTACTGGCACTCACACCCTGGGCCGGCGCCACCTCCGTCTACAGTGCCTTGGCCCAACTGGAAGACATTGTCGCCGACGATGAGCGCCGGCAAGCCAGCTACGATGCCGGCGAAGAACGCATCCGCTTCTGCGGCTATTGCCATGGCCGCGACGGCAACAGTAAACGCGACTACATTCCCAACCTGGCAGCCCAGCACCCTTTGTATCTGTTTGAGCAGTTCGAGAAATTCGGCAGCGGTGCCCGTGAGGATTACGTGATGTCTCAGCTGGCGAAAACCCTCACCGTCGAAGAGCGCATCAATATCGCCGTGTATTACAGCGAACAAATAGCCCAGCCACGCCCTGGCGGCGATCCTCGCCTTGCGGAGAAAGGTGGCCGATTCTACGAGCAAAGGTGCGCCGCCTGCCATGGCCAAACCGCCGAAGGCTTCCGCGACATGCCCCGCCTGGCCGGCCAGCCTGCGGAATACGTCACGCAGGCGCTGAAACGCTTCCAGGGCATGGATCCAACAAAGCACACGTCCCCTATGATTGGTATTTCCGCTGTGCTGTCCGAAACAGATATCCAGGCCCTTGCCGCCTATCTGCAAGGCCTTTGAAGGGTCTGTCCCCGCATGGGGGCTGACCCACTTTTACCGCGGCCCATCTCCCAGGGGTCTGTCCCCGAACGGGGACTGACCCATTTTGGAACCCATGGGCTCAGGTTCTGTGCAACAGACGGGCAAAAGTGGGTCAGTCCCCGCTGGGGACAGACCCCAAGAACAGACCCTTTAGTATTTTTGCGCTAAGCTGGAAATAGTATCCACCCGACAAGGATTTACACGCCTATGAAACTTCGCTTCCTCGGCGGCACAGGCACCGTCACCGGCTCCCGCTATCTGCTCTCCGATGAAAACCACCGCCTGCTGGTGGATTGCGGCATGTATCAGGGGGTAAAAATCTTGCGGCGGCGCAACTGGGCGACGTTTCCGGTAGACCCGTCAACCATCGATGCCGTGGTGCTCACCCACGCCCACATTGACCACTCCGGCTACCTGCCGGCACTGGTAAAAAACGGATTCAAGGGCAAAATCTACTGCACCAAGGCAACTCACGAGCTGTGCAAAGTGCTGCTGCCAGACGCCGGCTTCCTGCAGGAAGAAGATGCCAAGTACGCGTTCCGGAAGAAATTCTCCAAGCACGAAAAGCCCGAGCCGCTGTTCACCGAAAAAGACGCCCGGGAAGCTCTCAAACACTTCGAGTCGCTGCACTACCACGAGAAGTTCGAACCCGTGAAAGGCTTTGAAGTGAGTTTCACTCCGGCGGGGCACATCCTGGGCTCATCCTGCGTGCACGTTCACCACAAAGGTGCCGCCCGCACGGTGGTGTTCAGCGGTGATGTGGGTCGCCAGAACGACCTTATTATGCGACCACCAGAGCCGTTGCAACATGCAGATGTTCTGGTGTGCGAGTCCACCTACGGCGACCGCGCCCACGGGGAATCAGACCCGGAAGGTGATATGGCCGACATCATCACCAAGACGGCCGGCCGTGGCGGCATTGTCCTGATGCCCGCATTTGCGGTGGGCCGCGCCCAGATGCTTCTGTACGTTATCCACAAACTGATGGGGCAGGGCAAGATCCCGAAACTGCCGGTGTACCTGAACAGCCCGATGGCCATCAAAGCCACGGAGATATTCTGCCAGCACCACAAAGAACACAAACTCAACCGCGCCCAGTGCGAACTGATGGATGAAAAAACCGAATTCGTCCGCACCGTTGAGGAATCCATTGAGCTGGACGCCGTGCGCTACCCCTGCGTGATTGTCTCCGCCAGTGGCATGGCCTCCGGTGGCCGCGTGCTGCACCACCTGAAAACCCTGCTACCCAATCCTCGCAACAGCGTGGTATTCGCCGGCTTCCAGGCGCCGGGCACCCGTGGCGATGCACTCGTAAGCGGTGCCGAATCCGTCAAAATCCACGGCGAATACTGGCCAGTGAAAGCGGAAATTCACAACCTCGATTCCATGAGCGCCCACGGCGACTATAACGAAATCCTGGCCTGGCTGGAGCAGGGCACCCTGAAGCCGGAAAAAGTCTACGTCACCCACGGCGAACCCGTCGCCAGCGACACCATGCGCAAACGCATCACCGAGAAATTCGGCTGGCCCGCCGAAGTGCCCGAACTCTTCGAAGAAGTCGAAATATAAAATTGGGGTCAGACCCCCGGACATTTCACCTCACCAAATGTCCTGGGGTCTGACCCCAAATTAGAACTCTCCGAATGTCGCCTTGATCCGCTCCCGAAATTCTTCAGAACCGAGCGGCTTGCCGGAGATTGCCGCATAGTGAATCTGCTCATCCATTCCGTCAGGGCTGGGACTGGCGACGAACGAGCGGTAGCTGGTGAAGCGCCGCTCGGCATCGGGTTGGAAGTTCAGGTAGCAGTCGTGCGGCGTATGCATGCCCGAGCGCATCCCGTAGGCATGGCAGTTATAGCTTGACCATTGATAGTCGCCGGCATACTCCACCATGCCCGCCTTCACCGGGTTCAGTTCGATATACCGCTGGCATTGCAGAAAGTACTGGTCGGTATCAACGAGGCAAGACTTGAACCGCCCCTCCCACAAGGTTCCGGTGCGGTCGTACTTGTGGTTGTAATACTGGGCATAGCGCTGACCAACCGCCTTCATAAGGCTCGAAAGAGCGCCCTCGGCGTTGGGCGTCACTAACAGATGGGTATGGTTGCTCATCAGCACCCAGGCGTGAATATCCACCTGAAATTCGCGTTGATAGCGGGAAAGATAGGTCGCGTAAGTGGCGCGATCGGCCAGATCCTGAAAACATTCCTGCCGGTTATTCCCCCGCTGAATAACATGCTGGGGCATCCCGGCCGGACAAATCCGTGGTCGGCGGGGCATCTCACAGTCCTTGTGAATTGATTTGTAACCGCAACAATCTGCCGCAACCTGCCCAAAAATTCAAGTTGGGGTCAGACCCCAAGACATTTCGCCCCATCAAATGTCCGGGGGTCTGACCCCAAAATTTGCTATTATTGCGGTAGATACGGCCAGCAGGATGCAAACATGTATTACAGCTCGATTCTTCCGGAAGTGATCAGAATTGCTGATGAAGCCAGCGAGAAGGTACTGCATATTTACCAGTCTGACTTCAAGGTGAGTTACAAGGAAGATCAGTCACCCATCACCGCGGCCGACACGGCCAGCCACGACATTATCGTGAAGGGGCTGCGCAACCTCACACGGGATATACCGGTCCTGTCGGAAGAAGGCGCGGAGATTCCCTGGGAAGAGCGCAAGCACTGGCGCCGTTTCTGGTTGATTGACCCCATCGACGGCACCAAGGATTTCACCCAGCGCACCGGTGAGTTCACCGTCAACATCGCCATGATCGAAGACGGCGAACCGGTGATGGGCGTGGTCACAGCGCCGGCACTGAAAGAAGCCTTCTGGGGCATCAAAGGTGAAGGTGCCAGCATGCGGGATCGCACTGGCCGCATACACCGCATTCGCGTAGTGGAACCCCGGGAAACCTTGCGGGTGGTGGCTAGTAAAAACCACCTGAATGAGGAAACCCGCACCTTTATCGATAGCCTTGGTGACCACGAAACCGTGCAGGCGGGCAGTTCCCTGAAGTTCTGCCGCATAGCGGAGGGCCATGCCGACATCTACCCCCGTATGGGGCCTACCAGCGAATGGGACACCGCCGCCGCTCACGCCATCCTCCTGGCCGCTGGCGGCAACGTGCAAACACCCCAGGGCGAACCCCTGAAGTACGGCAAGGAAGATGTGCTGAATCCGCATTTCATTGCAGCGGGTAGCTGGTATTTTTGAAGTTGGGGTCAGACCCCAAGACATTTCACCTGATCAAATGTTCTGGGGTCTGACCCCAAAGATGGATTTTTCATGACTTGGTATGCTTTACAACACAAGCCAGCGCAGGGGGATCGGGCGCTGCAGCATTTGCAGAATCAGGAGGTGGCCTGTTTCTACCCGAAGATTGAGGTGGAGAAAATTCGGGCCGGCAAGCGGACCAGGAAGCTGGAGCCGCTGTTTCCCGGTTACCTGTTTGTGAACCTGGAGCAGACCGATCCCATGTGGTCGAAGCTTCGCTCCACGCGGGGGGTTGCTCGTATCGTGGGATTTGCCAACAAGCCGGCCGCCATCGCCGATGAGGTAATTGAGCACATCAAAGTCAGCCTGGATAAAGTCGCTGAGCAGGGCGGTATCAAGCCGGGCCAGCCGGTTGAGCTGGACGAAGGGCCGTTCAAGGGTATCAGCGCTATCTTTCAGGCCTACGATGGTGAGGAGCGGGCCATCGTTCTGATCACTTTCATGCAGAAACAGCAGCAGGTAAAGGTGCCGGTTTCCGTTATCCGTCGCTAGCGACCAAAGGAAAGTGTGCGCTATTACGCGAATTCACATTTCTCTTTCTATCATTACATAAACCATACTGAATCAGGCAGTGGGCTAAAGGCAGCATGTTGATTAGTCGATGTGTTGTCGGCAACCGCGATGCTTTAATGGCACTCGGGGTAAGACGTAATCAAAGGATGGTGATCACGCTTGGCCGAATATCTGGATCAGCCGTTTTCAATGTTGATCGGTCTGTCTGTTCTCGTGCTTGCAGTTGCACTGCTTGCCAGCGTGGTAAAGCTCAGGGCCGATATCAGAACACTGAGAACCACTTCCAACCAGCAATTGAAGCGGTTGAATGCACGTGTAGCGCAATTAAGCAATGAGCACAGTGAAGTGGCTTCGGCACTGGATGACCTTTGCGACTCGGCCTCTATCGCCAGCGCCCCAGACTCCTCGCTTGCGGTGACCCCCGCCGAGCAGGAAAACCGCATTATCAAATCGATCCTCAACGAGGGCGATCTGCCAAAGGGCCTCGAAAAAGCCTTCGAACTACTTCACCCGAGCCCGGAGTCGACTCTCTGGATGGCCTTCGGCATTTCCGTGCTGGACCAGAACACCAAAACACTCAAACTTGCCTGGCACCAGGGAATCAAGGAGGCGGTTGCCCGGCAGTTCAGCGAAGCAAGGCTGATACATGGAAGTGCCCCGCACGCTACATCGGCCTTGCTGGGCGAACACGTGGTGGTCAGGCGGGAGCCCGCCGCACAAAAACACCGGGATCAGCCCCCGGCTACCCGATTACCGGAAGCCGTCCAGGCCTGGCATTCCTTTCCCATCAAAAAAGTGGACGGTAGTGTACTGGGCACCTTCGATATCCTGAGCTTCAACGAAGGATTCCCACTGCCGGACAGCAACAGAATTGCAAACTACCTGTTTGTCACCTCCATCATTCTGGAGCGCCACAGTTACCTGAACGGTATTCTCAGCCAGGCCAGAACCGATAAGCTCACAGGCCTGACCAATCGGGGCTTTGCCGAAGAGTCCCTGGTAAAGGAAATTGAGCGTTCCCAGCGCTACCGCAACCCCTTGTCTGTCGTGCTATTTGATATCGACCATTTCAAGTCTTTCAATGATACCTACGGCCACGACGTGGGCGATCTGGTACTGCAGGAAGTATCCCGGCTCTCAGCCGGGGCGATACGATCAACCGATGTATTAGGCCGTTGGGGTGGAGAAGAGTTTCTGGTGATCCTGTCAGAAACCACCCTCGACAGTGCCATGGTGGTTGCTGAAAACGTTCGAAAAGCGGTGGAATCCGCCCATTTTGAGGTGGGCCGTTCTGTCACCATCAGTCTGGGTGTTGCCGAATTCACCCCCCACGATACCGCCCAAAGCCTGGTTAAACGCGCCGATGAAGCTCTGTATAAAGCTAAGAAGGCGGGCCGAAACCGGGTGTTGGCGCAGTCTAAAGTCGCCTGACCAGACAATCTCCATCCGCCAAGTATTGAATCTTTGTTCATTCCTTCTTCTTAACCATCTGAGAATAAAGCATAAAGTGTATTATAAGGTAGTTATGTCGCCATAGCTGGTGTGTATTTGAATCAAAAAGGTTGGAATGCGTTATATTATGCGATAGACTTTTCAGTGAAAAGGCTTGGTAGAAAGGAGTCTGTCTTGCCAGAAATACAAAAATAAGCAGGAGAGATGGTCACAATGGCTAGATTCAAACACAGAGCACTCGTCACCGCCCTCGCCGCCAGTACTGCACTCACCGGGTGCCTGGACAGCGGCGGGAAAACTGACAAGAACGCAAATCCCGCGTACAACATCAGCAACCCGAACACTATTTCTGAGGGAACTCGGCCCATTTTCCGGCCGCTGGAAACCGCATTTCCGCTGCCCAGCGATCCGCTGTTCTTCCTGAACCCGGAGTTGGACGGCACCATGCTCAATGGCACCGACCCCGCCAACCCGGTCACTACCGGTTTGGGTTTTGTGGACGGCAACTCCATCCTCGCACCGTTCGATATCAAGATCAGCGACAGCCTGGACCCGAACCAGACACTGGACGCCCGCAACTTCGTTGAGATCGATGGCGAGGTGGTGCCCAACCCGGATCAGAACATCTACGTGCTGGAAATCGAGTTCCCCTCCGGCGACAGCGTGTTCCAGCAGTCCCGCGAAGTCGGCGGCATTGTTGCCGCCGATCGCTACCGCCTGGCCAAACGTCTGGAAGCAGAAGGCGACACTGCCGCTGCAGATGAGATTTATCAGAGCCTGCTGGAAGAAAACTTCCGCGTAGAAATCATTACCGTGGATGCGAACGGACCGGCCGGAGCTGCTGGCGGTTCCCAGAACAATGCCATTCGCCTGTTGCCTATCAAGCCGCTGAAGCCGAAAACCAAGTACGCGGTGGTTCTGGGTAACAAGATTGTGGATAAGGATGGCGACCCGCTGGTTAGAGAAAATCGCTTCGAGACCGCATCCAATCCGGAATTTGTCCTCAGTAACCCGGCACTTCAGCCATTCCGGGATTCCATGTTGCCCGCCAGGGCCTGGGGCAGCGAATTCTTTAATTTCAAGCGTGAGTTTGGAGGCAGCGGAGCGGAGGCCTCCTCATTTAGTGATGTGACCTTTGCGATCAGCTTCACCACAACGGCGGTTGAAGATGTACTTCTGGCCAATGCCGCACCGGCTGCCTGGTTGAGGCAGAGCTTGATGACCGAACGCAAGAAATCTGTTCTCGGGCAGGTCTTCGCGGGCGGTTTTAATTTCTCTGGTCAGGAGCTTGCGGGCACGGAGGAACAGGATCAGCAGATCAACCAGCGCATGTTCAGCTTGCTGACGGATACCAGTTTCCGTTTGTACGATGAAGAGCTGGCGGAGATCCTGACCATTGCCAATGAAAACGGTATCCAGCTCCGATACACCGATCTGGTCGCCGATGAAGCTGTTGACCGGCAACTGGCCTTTACCCTGCAGGCGGCTGCCACCCAAGCCGTTGAAGAAACGGTAGATTTCTCTCAAAGAGCTGCGGAACTGGCAGAACAGATTGCCGCTATCACTCCCATTCCCAGGGCCCCAGGAGCGGAAGAACCCTCCCCGGTTCGTTTCTTCAGCCAAAAAGACGGTGGTGAGGTCAATCCGGCCCTTGAGCAAACGGCTGCAGACCTGTTCCTTACCGAAATCAACGTGAACCTGCAGGTTTATGAAGGTGAAATCACCTTGCCGTACTATCAGCAGCTCCCTGACGGCGCTGACGGTTCACCTTTGCAGACAGGCTCCTGGCTGCCGGCAGATTTCAGTGAGAACCCCGAGTTGCCCCAGGCTGAATCTAACCGGGTCAGCTACCGCTTCCCGTTTGCGCAGAAGCAGGCCGACACCAAAATTCCGATCATTGTAGGAACGCCTGATCCTGCCTTTGGGGCTGGTCCCGCAGCCGGTTATCCGGTGATTATCTATCAGCACGCGGCCACTCAGGACCGCTCAGCCATCCTTCCGATGGCAACCGCTGCGGGTTTGCTGTGCCTGGCGGACAGCGGTGGCGCACCCAGCAACAGTGCCGATTGTTTTGTGACCGTTGGCATCGATATGCCGCTGAACGGCGTGTTTGGCGAGGCTGCCACCAGCGCCAGGGATGAAGACAACCCGGAACAAACCCCGGGTATGGTCGAAATTGGCATGCAGCCAAATGCCTCTCCGGATGCCACCGAACGCCACTTTGGCTTCACGGCCAACGAAGCGATGCAGGCCGTGCCGGCAGACCAGGTAACGGATCCAGAGTCCGGCAGCCTGTTCCTGAACTTTACCAACTACGCTAATACCCGCGACAACATGCGCCAGGGCGCTCTTGACCTGCTGCATGTCAACGCGTTATTGCCCGCAATTGAAGATGCCATCGATGCCTGTGCCGCTGCGGGTGACTGCTCGAATGGTGTGAATATCAACACAGATCGTGTGTACTTCATCAGCCATTCCCTGAGCGGCATGGGTGGCGTGCCGTACCCGGTCATCAACAACCTTGCGGCCAGGGACAACCCGGACCTGAATCCGATTCTGGCGTCAGTGTTCTTCAATACCGGCGGCCAGTTCACCCGGATTGCGGAAAACTCCCGTAACACCATTGCGCCGGTACTGCTGCCGGGCCTGGATGCTGCGTCTGACGGCCTCCTTGCCCAAGGTCGTACCGAGTTGAATATCTACTTCAACGTCTTCCAGGCGTTGCTGGATTCAACCGATCCCACGGCTTTCGCCCCGTTGTTTGAATCCTCAGGTAACAGCGCCACCTTGGTCACCTCCATCGTGGGCATTGATGGCGATGCGGACCGTCCATCCGACGGCACCATTCCAAATGCTGCAGATGCCGAGCTTTACGATCTCGGGCCGCTGGAACTAGTCACTGATTCTGGTTTCCAGATTAACAGCTTGCCAGCACCTTTGGCTGGTACCGACCCCATGGCCCGGTTCATGGGTGCGGTGAGCATCGACAGCGCGGATGACGACGGCACCCGGCCAATCATCACTCGCTACCTGGAAGGCTCCCACGGTAACCCGATCTCGGCCGGCCAGAAGGGCGCTGATCCATTCAGTTCCAGTGCGGTGTTCGATGAAATGGCAGCGCAGCTGGTGGCTCTGTTCCGTTCCAAAACCAACGCAGAGGCGAGCTTTACCGTCAACGTAACCAATGATTGCGTTGTCCAGGATGTAGGCAACGCGCCGGGTGACCCGGAGTGTGACGGCCAGACCGACGGTGGTGCAGAGCCTGATGAATCCGAAGATGTTGGCGAAGAGGGCGGCGGCCTGCTGGATGGCATTGGTGGCCTCCTGGGTGGCTGATGTGCCATCGCCGAAAACACCAGATCAAACAATCAGTATCAACAGTGATTCAAAGCCCCGGCGGATCGGCGCCGGGGCAGCCCAAACACGGGAGCAGTATCATGACAACAACAAAACAAAGTAGCCGTTTCAAGAAGAGAAACTCGGGCCTGGCGGCCGCCATTGCCGCCATGCTGGCCTCGCCAGCATCGGCCATCGACTTTAACCTGTACGGCATAGATGCAACATTCAGCACTACCCTGACAGCCGGTATCGGTATCCGTCTGGAAGACCAGGATCCAGACCTGATCTCCCAGGGTAACCTCGGCCCGGAGTTTGCCTTCAGCAATACAGGGGCGTCCTCCAACAACTTCGATGACGGCAACCTGAACTTCAAGAAGGGCGACCCGTACTCCCAGATCCTTCGTGGTCGCTCTGAACTGTTTCTGGATTACCGGCCAAACAGCGATTACCTGACACGTGTCGGTGCGTTGGTGCGCGGCTCCTACTACTACGATTACGAGCTGAAGGATAACAAGCGTGCGGTTGACCCGGTGGGTCAGCGTCGCGAGCTGAACCCCGAAGCCAAAGACAATGCGGCCGGGGTCGATCTTCTGGACGCATACATCTTTACAGACTGGTACGCAGGTAACGTGCCCGTCTCGGCCCGGGTAGGGCGGCAGGTTGTTAGTTGGGGTGAAAGTACATTTATTCTCGGCGGTATCAATGCCACCAACCCTATTGATGTTCCAGCGTTCCGCAGCCCCGGTGCCGAGCTGAAGGACGTACTGCTGCCGGTGAACATGATCTACACCTCGGTTGGCATCACACCCGATATCAACATTGAAGCCTATCTGCAACTGGAGTGGGAACCGTTCAAGATCGACGATTGCGGTACCTTCTTCTCCTCTGCAGACGTTGCCGCAGACGGTTGCGGACCGGTTCTGCTGGCCGGTCAGGTACCAGACGCCCAGGCCTTTGAAGAGGGGTTTGTATCCCCAAGGGAGGGCGATGTTGAACCCGGCGACAAAGACCAGTTCGGTGTTGCCGTGCGTTGGTTCGTGCCGGCCCTGGATTCCGAACTCGGCTTCTACTACATCCGTTATCACAGCCGTTTGCCCTACATCAGCGGTATCGTGAATAACCCCGAGTCACCGGAGGCTGGCCAGATCAACGATCCGGACTTGCCGTTCTCCCGATTCCCGAGCTACTACATCGACTACCCCAAAGGCATCGATCTGTTTGGCGTGAGTATCAACACCACGCTACCGACCGGCACCTCGTTGGGGGCTGAATACAGCTTCCGGCCGAACATGCCGATTCAGTGGAATACCTTCGAGCTGATCTACGGCGGTGTTCAGCAGAGAGGGCCCGATGGTCAGGTGGTCAGCAAACTGGAGCAGCGTGTTCAGGCCAGCGATCCGGATTTTAACTACGCCGGTAAACCGGTCGATGGCTTTGATCGTTACGATGTCTCACAGGCTCAGGCTACGTTCATCCACTTCGTGGACCGGGTGCTTGGAGCAGGTCGTTTCATCACCGTTGCCGAGATTGGCGCCACCTACGTGCATGACCTGCCCGATAAAAGCGAAGCTCGCTACGGTCGCTCCGGTATTTTTGGGGTAGGCCCCGTCCCGCTCGACGGCGAATCCTTCACCGGTGATTTCTGTAGCCAGGGCCCGGGCGATGAAACCACTCGCCTGAACATTAACCCCACCAACTGTGGTGGCGACGGCTTCACCACATCCTTCTCCTGGGGGTACCGGGCACTGTTTGCGCTGGACTACTCCAACGCCTTTGCCGGCATCAACCTGCTGCCGAAGCTGGTTTTGTCCCATGACGTGAAAGGCTACGCGCCAGACCCGGGCGGCAACTTCAAGGAAGGCAACAAGTCCGTGAGTATCGGCCTGGATGCGGATTACCAGAACCGCTACTCCGGCTCGATCAGCTACACCAACTTCTTTGGTGGCAAATACAACGAAATCTCGGATCGCGACTTCATCGCGGCCAGCATCTCCTACTCATTCTGATGGCTAAAATAACAGGAGTATCAACCATGAAAACCCACAAGAGACACCTCATCGCCGGCGCCATTGCGCTATCCCTGTTCGGAGTTTCTACAGCGATGGCTGCGGTATCTGAATCCGAAGCGGCCAAGCTGGGTAACGAGTTAACGCCAATTGGCGCTGAAAAGGCCGGTAACGGCGGCGACATCCCGGCCTGGGATGGTGGTTTGACCGACCCCGGCGTCAATCAGCCTCAGCAGGGTATTTACCCAGACCCGTTCCCGAACGACGAAGTGAAGTTCGTGATTGATCAGAGCAACGTGGACCAATACGCAGACAACCTGTCCCCCGGCCAGGTGGCGATGATCAAAACCTACAGCACCTTCTCGATTCCGGTGTATGAAACCCGCCGTACGTCCACCTATCCACAGGAATTGATGGACCTGGCGAAGGAAAACGCCACCACCGTATCCCTCACACCGGATGGCAACGGTCTGCAGAACTATGAGCGAGGTGTGCCGTTCCCGATCCCCCAGAAGGGCCAGGAGGTGATTTTTAACCACATCACCCGTTACCGCGGTGGTTCCATCATTCGTAACGTGGCACAGGTAACGCCCCAGGCCAACGGCGATTTCAGCCCGGTGAAATTCACTGAGCACCTGACTGATCGGGTCGAACTGGCCGACTACAAACCGGGCATGGACGACAACGTCCTGTTTTACTTCAAGCAGGTGATCACCGCACCGTCTCGCCTGGCGGGTAACGTATTGCTGGTTCACGAAACCCTGGATCAAGTGAAAGAAGGGCGCCGGGCATGGCTGTACAACTCCGGCCAGCGTCGGGTTCGCCGGGCACCGCAGGTGGCCTATGACGGCCCGGGTACCGCAGCAGATGGCCAGCGTACCTCTGATAACCTGGACCTGTTCAACGGCGCACCAGACCGCTACAACTGGGAACTGGTGGGTAAAAAGGAAATGTACATCCCGTACAACTCCTACCGCCTGGCGTCTCGCGACCTGAGCTACAAGGACATTATTCAGCCGGGCCACATCAACCCGTCGGTCACTCGTTACGAGCTGCACCGTGTGTGGCACGTGCGCGCCACCCTGAAAGATGGAGAACGCCACATCTATGCCAAGCGGGACTTCTATGTAGACGAAGATTCCTGGCAGATTGCCGTGGTAGATCACTATGACGGCCGTGGCGACCTGTGGCGCGTTGCCGAGTCCCACCACGTTCAGGGCTACGACATCAACGTACCGGCCTACGCTGCCGAAACCCTCTACGATCTGATGTCTGGTCGCTACCTGGTGATGGGTCTGACCAACGAAGAAAGCGACCCTTACACCTATGGTGTTAACGCTCGCTCCAATGACTACACTCCCGCTGCCCTGCGCCGTGCGGGTGTTCGTTAATAGCCTCTCTTTGTTATAACCTCCGCCCGCCCCAGCCGGGGCGGGCTCTACCCCTTCTGTTTATCAGCCGTTCCTGCGTTTAAAAGATTGGCCCGCAATGCCTCTTTGTAAGACGTGACTCCTTGTTGTTTTTGTTCAATAATTAAGCATAAGTTGTGTAGTGCGATATTAAAACAAAAAGGGCTTAAAGCCCGTAAAGGAGACATAACGTGGCCATTTCAGCGCGCCAGCGCCTGCTGGTTTCTGCGGTTTGTGCAAGCTCAATACTTCTGTTGTCCGCTTGTGGTGGCGGTGACGAATCTGCTTCGGACATCGCGCAAAACAGCGAACAGCGACCAAGCCCAGGCAACCCCACCCCGCCGTCTCCAGACCGGACCACAAAGCCCTACGCCTATGAAAATACCCGCTTTGCCTTCGCCAACGGTTGTTACAACTTGCAGGCCGATGGCCGGTTTATTTCCGAGAGCTCGGGGCAGGCCTATGGAGTGACCAGCGACCCCAGCCGGGCCGCCCGGTTCTATCTGCGGCCGACCGAGCTTGGTGCCTACCTGCTGATGTCCGATTATCAGCGCGAAGCCGGCCAAGCCGGGCAGTTCGAACTGCTGGGCATCAGTGACCCCGGTGGCGAATTTCTGGATACCGCGGGCATGTTCATTGGCGAGCTGAGCTATCTGGTGGCCGGGTTGGGAGATACCACTAATTTATTGTTAGACCCGATTGCCCCACTGGGTGGGTTGCTGCGGGAGCTGGGTGAAAGCCTGGAATACACCGGGGACCAGTTGGCCAATACAGACGTGCGCCCCGCGCTGGCCACGGTGGATAGCCCGAACGATCTGGCGGTGTGGAAAGTCAACAAGCTGCAAGACAGTGAGTATACGCTCACCTCTGCCATCACCGGGTTGATGTTGGGCGCCTCGGAAGACGGTTTAACCCTGTCGTCACCGTCGTTGCGTGATACCGGCAATGCCTTCACGTTTGAGCCAGCACAGGGGTGCGCAGATTACCCGGAAGCCGACCTCAGCCTGGACGTGGCCGACAAGCGCGGCCCGGCGGTGTACCTGAAAGAGGTCGACCGCTTCAAAAACATCAAAGGCATCGATAACGACGATATCTTCGGGTACGTGGACACTCACTCCCATATTTCCGCCTATGAATTCATTGGCGGCCGGGTTAACTACGGCGCGCCGTTCCACAAGTTTGGCGTTACCCACGCCCTGGAGAACTGCGAAGTAGCCCATGGCCCCTGGGGCACCACCGGCTTTGTGGAGTTGGTCACCAGTGGCAGCGGCCCTCACGATACCCAGGGCTGGCCCACCTTCAACGACTGGCCCCGTTACAACTCCCTGCAACACCACCAGAGTTACTACCGGTGGTTGGAACGCGCCCATTACTCCGGCATGAAAATCCTGGTCAACCACCTGGTGCATAACGAAGTGCTCTGCGGTATCAACCCCCAGAAACAGAACGACTGCGACCCCATGGAAGCCATCCTGCTGCAGATCCAGCGCATGTATGAAATGCAGAACTACATAGACGCTCAGCACGGCGGCCCGGGTGAAGGCTGGTTCCAGATTGTCACCAGCCCGGCGCAGGCGAGGGAAGTGATTGGCGAGGGCAAGATGGCCGTGGTGCTGGGCATCGAGATGTCAAAAGTCATGCGCTGCGGAGAGTTCATGGGCGTGCCGGAATGCACCGCGCAAGACATCGTCGAACGGCTGGACCAGCTCTATCAGCTGGGGGTTCGCAACATGTTCCCGGTGCACAAATTCGACAACGCCTTCGGCGGCCATCTGCCGGACCTTTCCTCCGGGGTTGGCATTGGCGCCGTGCTGTATGGCGGCAACCTGCTGGAAACCGGCCACCCCATCGAGTTTGAAGAGTGCCCGGAAGGTACCGAATACGTCGGTGACGAAACCGATCAAAATGCCGACATGCAGGCTTTTGGCATCCTGGACCAGCTCCTGTTCCAGATCGATTACCTGGGCGACCGATTCCCGGAAACACCGGAAGAACTCAAAGCCCTGGACCCACGCCAGGGCACCGGGCACCTGTGTAACCGCCGCGGCCTGACAGACCTGGGCGATTTCCTCATCCAGGAACTGGTACGCCGCAAGATGATGATCGAAACCGACCACATCAGCCGCAAAGCCGCCGCCCGTATCCTCGACATCACTCAGAAACTGGGATACCCGGTGATCAACAGCCACGGCGGCTGGGGTGGCACCGAAGCCCTTCGCGACCGTATCGCCGCTCAGGGCGGCATTACCGCCTCCTTCGGTGGCGTCCGCGAAAACTGGGTCGACAGACTGGTGCAGGATGGCAACCGGCCCCGCCCGGATGACCAGAAAGTCGGGCCCTTCGGCGGCGCTGGCTTCGCCTCCGACGTCAACGGCATCGCCCAGCTGGCCAACAACCCCGGCAGCGCCGAAGACGAAGCCAGGCTGTACCCGTTCACCTCAGTCGATGGCCGCGTCATCTTCCACAAACAGAAAACCGGCGACCGTGAATTCGGCCTCTACGACGGCCGCGGCGTGGCCCACTACGGCCTCTACCCAGACCAGATCGCCGACATGATGCTCCACTCCAACCGCCCGCAAGAGCTGATCGACGACGCCGTCAACCAGCTCTTCACCTCGGCCGAAGCCTACCTGCGCATGTGGGAACGCATCGAAAACGCCCCGCTATGAAATTGGGGTCAGACCCCCGGACATTTCGCACCACCAAATGTCTTGGGGTCTGACCCCAAAAATATAAGAAGAAGGATAATTGCCATGATACAGAGACTGAGAACGTCAGGTTTTGCGGTGCTGGGGATCAGCGCAATGCTGCTGTTGTCCGGTTGTTTCGGCGGCTCATCGGGTAATGACCGGGCCGATGCCAACCGGCCGGGCCAGGAAACGGAGCAACCGCCAAGGTTCAGTGAAGGCCGGGTGTTCCAGGTGGCGCCCGGTGAACAGGCCACGGAAGACATGGTGGCGGCGATGATTCAGCTGCGCCCCGGCGATAGCCTGGAATTCGGTTGTGGCTATTTCGAGCTTTACCACGGCCTGCTGATCCAGGCCACGGAAGACGTGGAGATTCGCGGTTGCGGCAAGGATGAGACCGTGCTGAATTTCCGCAACAGCGACAACGTGACCGGTCTGGAAGCGTTGAATGTAAGGGGCATTACCGTGAAGGACCTCACCATCCTGGATTCCCCGGGCGATGCCTTCAAGCTGAAGGGCGTCAAATGGGGCACCCTGTTGAACGTCCGCGCTATCTGGTCCGGTGGCGGTGAGCCGATCACCGGGGAAAACGTCGCCAGCCGGCTGCACGTGGAGTGCACCAACCCGCCATTCAACGAGGGCGACCCGGCGCCGGATTACGTACCCAGTGCCTCCAGCGGTCGTTACGGGATCTACCCCGTGGAGTCGGAAAACATTCTGGTGGATAACTCCGAATCCATCGGCGCCTCAGACGCCGGCATCTACGTAGGCCAGACCAATAACGCCATCATCCGCAACAGCCGCGCCGCCTATAACGTCATGGGTTTTGAGATCGAAAACGTGCAGGGCGGGGAATACGACAACAACCTGGCGGAATGCAACACCGGCGGCTTCCTGATCTACGACCTGGAAAACATCACCCAGTACGGCGACACCTCGGTGATGCTGAATAACATCTCCCGTAACAACAACACCTACAACTTTGCCCCCAGCGGCATCGTCTCTGCCGTGCCCCGGGGCACCGGGTTCATTACCCTGGGTTACGACAACATCGAGATATACAACAACCTCTTCGAAGACAACAGCACCGCAGCGATCATCTACACCAGCTACGAGCTGATCGACGGCAAGGGCAAAACCTCAGACAAAAAGCTGGACCCGTACACCGAAGGCCTGCACATTCACAACAACGTAATGAAGAACTCCGGCTACGATCTGCCGCCGCCCAACCTGGAAAAAGTGCTGGTGGAGGGCGAGGTGGAAACCGTGCTGCCTACGCTCATCGGAATCAAGAACATCAACCGGCCGGGGAAGGGCGCCCATATTGTCTGGGATGGCCTGCTGGATGACTTGAACGCAGATTGTCCCTACCCGGTGGATGCCAACGGCCAGCCAGTGCCGAAAAAAGCCAATGGCAAGCCGATTCATACCAACGAGCACCCGAACCCCGAGTGCCTGTACAACGCCTACAAATTTGACAACCAGGGCGACCGTAAACTGCCGGAATGGGGCGCCTGTATTCACAGCAACGAGTTTTCCAGCGACAGCCTTGCCTACATGAACTTCCACGGCACCCGCGGCCTGGAGCTGTTATTTGCGGCAATGGACCCAGACCCATCCCTGCTCTCCTGGCAGAGCCTGAGCGACATCCTCACCGGCCCGACTGAATTCTTTGCCGATTCGGATATGAGCGTACACGACTGCCAGGCCCGCTTCGGCCGTACCCTGGCCAGCCTGCCCAGGGTGACCATTCCCCCGTTTGAGCGCAGCGGCGGCATAGATCCGGCACCTTCTGAAGAATTCATCAATCAGCTGTGTGAAGCGCCAGTGGCCAACGGCCAGATCAACCGCGACGCCCTGGCCGTGGATTGCCCCAGACTGGACCAGTACAACCTGTTTGCAGACGCGCAGGATCCCCGGAGCATGCCCCACGAAGGCGGTGTGCCGTTTGTCCTCAATTCCAAGCTGTTCTCAGACTACGCCACCAAGTACCGGGTCGCATTCATCCCACCTGGCACCAAAGCGTTGTATGTGGATGGCCAGAACGGCGGTAACCTGAACGGCACCATTCACTTCCCGAATGGCACTGTGATCGCCAAAACCTTCGCCTTCACCGACGAAAGCAAGGGTACAGAGGAACTGGTGGAAACCCGCCTGTTAATCAAGCGCACCTCCCAGAGTGGCAAGGCGGTCTGGAGTGGACCCACCTACAGCTGGACAACGGATGCCAATGGCCAGAAAGTAGCGAAGCTGGTCCCCGGTGGCGAAACCCGCAGCGTGAGCTGGCACTATCAAGACCAGCACACCGGCAAACTGCTGGCAGGGTCCACAGACAGCTACGCCATTCCCAACCAGAACCAGTGCATCACCTGCCACTCTAACGACGACCAGGAAGCGGGCGCAGCACCCATCGGCCCCAAACCCCGTAACCTGAACCGGGCTTACCGGCCGGAATCGGAGTTCATGGGCACCGCAGGGCAGGGCGGCTTCCCCCGGGTGAACCAATTGCAGTACTGGAAGGACCAGGGCTTGCTGGCGAACGCACCGGCGCTGCAGGTTGATGGCCGTGGCGTGGCGACCAACATCGAACGCTTGCCCCATTGGAACGTACCGGGCGACAGCGGCGCGGCCAGTGGCTCGGATGAAGACGTGGAAGCCCGCCTGCGGGCCTATCTGGAAGTGAATTGCCAGCACTGCCACAACGACAAAGGCGCCGCCTCCAACACCGGCTACTACCTGGACCACTACCGCAAGATCGACGCCGGCTATGGCATCTGCAAGAAACCCACCGCCACCGGCGGCGGCTCCTGCGGCCGGCAACATGTCGTCGTACCAGGTGATCCAGGGCGCTCCATCGTCTCCTGCCGAGTGGAAGACGCCAGCGACCCCCAGCGCAAAATGCCGCCCATCGCCAAGAGCGTCAGCCACACCGAGGCCGTCGAACTGCTGAACTACTGGATCGGCCAGGTTGTGGACTCCGGCTACGAAAACGCCGAAGCCTGCGGCGGCTCCGGCATCTTCCAGACCATCACCCCCTGAAATTGGGGTCAGACCCCCGGACATTTCGCACCCTCAAATGTCCTGGGGTCTGACCCCAACTTTTATTTGAAGCGGACGACCAGCTCGTGCAGGTCTTTAGCGATGTCGCCCATCTCGCGCACGCTTTGGGTGGATTCCTCGCCCTTGACCAGGTTCTGTTCCGCCATATTTGAGATGCGTTCTACCTGTTCGTTGATCTGATCAGACACCTGCGCCTGTTCTTCAACGGCGGTGGCCATCTGCAGGGCCATTTCAGCGATAGTTACAACATACTCGGCTATGTCTGACAGGCTTGCCTGGGCTTCGAGCATCTTTTCCAGGCCATTATCAGCGGCTGTCACGCCGGTTTCGACGACCTGCACCGATTGCTCGGATTTGCCAATGAGTTCGGAAACCACACCATGAATCTCCTTGGTCGATTCCCGGGTTCGGCGGGCCAGGTTGCGCACTTCATCGGCCACCACCGCAAAGCCCCGGCCGTGTTCACCAGCCCGTGCTGCCTCGATGGCGGCATTCAGGGCAAGCAGGTTGGTCTGTTCGGCGATGTCTTCGATAATTTTCGCGGCAGAGGCAATCCGGTGGGTTTGCTGGGCCAGATCGTTAACCGATTGGCCGATGTTGTGTACGGTCTGCTTCAAATTCTCGATGGCGGCCCGGGTAGAGTTGATGGTGGCAACACCCTGATCCGACGCCTGGCGGGCGTTGTCCGCCTTGTCGGCAGTCAGTTGCACGTTCTGTGAAACCTCACCGATAGTCACCGACATTTCATGGATGGCAGCCGCCACCTGTTCGGTTTCCTGCTGCTGTTTCTGCATGGTTTGCTGGGTGTCGTAGGCAATTTCAAGGTCCCGCGTGGTGTGCGACCTCATCGCAGCAGATGAATCCTCCAGCCGGGTTAGCACCGCGTCCAGGTGCGCCTTCTGCGCCATCACCGCCACTTTCAGCCGGCCCAGGCCAAGCTTTTCATCGGTGTAACTCCGGGCCGCCAGATCGCTGGTGAAGGTCTTGCCCATTTGTTCCATTACGGAGGTGATCAGATTCGATTGCGACACCGTTGCCCAGACATGCCGCCCAACCAGGACAAATGCCAGTAAGCCCGTGGCCCCGGCAACCTGCCCGGCACCGTAGAGGAGGGCCGCAGCAACCAGCGCAGTGCCGACAAGGATATGCGGAATAGCGGATGCATAGCCCCGAAGTTTCAGTGCCGGCTTACCCGCCCGAATACTGGCGTACAGTTTCTCGGCCCGGGCCACATCCTCCCGGGCGGGGCAAGAGCGAACCGACTCGTACCCGATGACCTCCCCGTTCTCCGTCACTGGTGTGACGTAGGCGCTCACCCAGTAAAAATCGCCGTTTTTGCATCGATTCTTCACCAATCCCATCCAGGGCTTGCCGGCTTTCAGACACCCCCACATCTCGGCATAGGCCTCGGGCGGCATATCCGGGTGGCGAACAATATTGTGGGGCTGGCCAATCAGCTCTTCACGGTTGAAGCCACTGACGTCAACGAACGCTTTATTACAGTGCCGGATCTTGCCTTTCAGGTCGGTGGAAGAAATCAACTTCTGGCTGGGCGAGAAGGTGCGCTCAGTATTGGTAACAGGAAGGTTCTTTCGCATAAGCACTCCGCAAAGCGCACTTTAGTTATAAGGTAATTCCCAATAACAATAACGGCACTGCTTGAGTCTTCCGTAGGACTAAATTGTAAGAAATTGTGCAGCGACCGTAATAGACGGAGATCAATTGGTGTGATCAAAAAACAAACAATGGGGTCAGACCCCAAGACATTTGATGGTGCCAAATGTCCGGGGGTCTGACCCCAAAGGTGGGATTAGAAGTTGAAGAAGTCGCCGAACAGGCCTGCGAAGGTTTCCGGCAGTTCGGTCAGGTTGCTTGGGTCGAACAGGCTCGCGAGGTCGCTCAGCGCATCTTCCGGATTGGAGAACAGGTTAATCAGATCGCCAACCAGGGGCAGGCTATCCAGGTCGCCTTGATTGTCGCCCAGAGCCATCAGTTGCTCGATCAAGTCACCAATCACTGGCAGGTCACCGTCGCCGAAGTTTGCCGGGTCCAGCAGGGTGAGGAGGTCACCCAGCAGGGGCAGGTCTTCCGGCTCAAAAGGTGTGTCCATCTCGAACAGATTTTGCAGTCTTTCGATGAACTCATCCGCCAGTCCGAATTCTCCGCCGTCTGGGAAGCCGCCGGCATCCAGCAGGCTAATCAGTTCGCCAATCAGGGGAAGATCCTCAGGGTTGGGCATGCCGCCGCTTCCGCCGTCTTCCGGTGCCAGTGCCAGTGCCAGCAGGGTGTCAAACAGGGCGCCACCCAGGTTAAGAACGCCGTTGGGGCCAACGAAGGTTTCGAAGCCGTCCAGAACGGTGATGGAAGCCAGGCCGCCAAGGTCAACCCTCACCAGGGAGCCCTGCAGCAGGCCAATATCGGCCATTGCCTTGGCATCCTGTTGGTTGGTCAGTTCGCCCAACACCGGGATTTGTGCAACGGCATCCAAAACAGTCAGCAGGCCGTCTTCCAGAGGTTCTGGCAACGGCAGGCCGTTGTCATCCACCAGGCGAAGCTGCAGCAAACCACGGTCGTTCTCTTCGAACAGATCAGCCAGCTCCGGCGGAACCGTGCTTAGATCGCCAGATGCCAGACCCTCAAACAGCCCCAGCAGCAGGTCCGGAACCTGTTCCGGGTTGCCTCCAGTGAAGGCGTCCGCCAGAGCAGTGATCTGGCTTTGGCCCAAGCCCAGATCCAGTGCCAGGGTGCAGTTAACGCCGGGCTCTCCGTTGTTTACCGATTTCGGATCACAAACCGCGACCACCCCCGTCAGGAAGTTCAGAAAATCAACGCCATCCACGTTCGTGGTCGACATTCCACCAAGCTGGGTGCCGCCGTTCAGAATTTCAGACAGGCCCTCAATCAGCGGCAGCTTCAGAATGAGCGCGTTGTCCAGGCTGTTAAGGCCATCCTCCGAATCGCCGAATGCCAGCGGGTCCAGCAGGGTTCCGCCCAGTTCATTCAGGGCCGCGCCCAGCAGCGGGATCTGGTTGATCACGCCTTCATTCAGGGCCAGCACGAGCCCACCGGTTCGGAACACAACCGAATCCGTCGATTCCGCACCATTGCCGGCAAGATCGGTAATGCCGTTGGTGGTAATGACGCGATAGTAGGTTTGCCCAGCCAGGTTCTGATCAGGCGTAAACTCAACGGAGTTGCCAACCACACCAATGGCGCCGGAGACCACGCCTACAACATTGCCGTTATCGTCCAGTTCCTGAACAACAAAGGTCTCCTCATTAACGGTAGTAGGGTCAACCGGCTCACTGAACTCCATGAAAATGCGAGTATCAGGCGACGCCATGGTTTCGCCATTCTGTGGGCTGGAAGCCGCCACGGTCGGGCTGGTGGTGTTTTCTTGAGTAACGTCGCCGGTGGTAAAGCTGGCGGCATTTTTGGTGCCCAGGGTTTTGGCGGTGTCGTTATCCGGGCAATCGGCTTGCAGGCCAGACAAAGCTTCAATGGTGTGCTCGGTATTGGCGCTCAGATTGCCCTGTGGGTTCAGCACCACAGACTTGCCCATCACCCGGGGGCTGCCCTCTTCAAGCGCCACCTGATTGACGCCGTTCAGCAAGCGAACGTGGGCCGCCACACTGGCTGGGTCAATATTGGCGTTAAAGGTGATTCGTACGTTGCTGTTCAGCGCCACATCGCTTGCGCCATCTGCCGGTACGAATTCCGTCACCGCAAAAGTGCTGCTTGAGGATGCGCAGAACTGCGCCTGCTCAGTCTGGTCCCGCGTCGGGTCCTGAGGTACGGAGACTCTCGGATCACCCGGGCCTTCACCACTGCCGCCGCAGCCTGCCAAGGCCAGTGAAGAGGCAATGCCCAATGCTGTCAAAGTGCGTTTTGAAATAGTCATGATCGCGTCCTCTGCTTATTTCTTCATGATTTCGGTGTGCTCGCCGGAGACAACGGCCTCCACTCGGCGGTTCTGTGCACGACCTTCCGGTGTGTCGTTCGAAGCAACGGGTTGGGATTCGCCCATACCCGATGTGGTA
Organism: Marinobacter shengliensis; assembly: GCF_003007715.1. GTDB lineage: Bacteria > Pseudomonadota > Gammaproteobacteria > Pseudomonadales > Oleiphilaceae > Marinobacter > Marinobacter shengliensis. The sequence continues at coordinate 635,683 of NZ_PXNO01000023.1, forward strand.
ATCCGGTTGCGCATAATGCCGAATTCGTTGATCAGCACCTTCATCACCGCATCGGCGCGGCTCTTGGACAGTCGCTGGTTGTAGCTGGCGGAACCGGTGCTGTCGGTGTGGCCTTCCAACAAGATCGTGGAGGTGGGGTATTGCTTCATCACCTTGGCCAGCTTTTCGATGTCCGGGTAGAAGGCTTCGCGTACTTCGGTTTTGTCCAGCTCAAACTCAACGTAAAGGGTTTCGCGAATTTCCCGGGTCAGCTCTTTCGGGCAGCCGTCGGCATCCACCAGGGCGCCTTGCGGGGTGTTCGGGCACTTGTCCAGTTCGTCAATCACGCCGTCGCCGTCGGAGTCTTTGGGCGGTGCAATCACCGGCTCGCGCCGGGGCGCAATCTCAGCACTGGGTGCCGCGGGGAACTTGCGGTTGAACAGGTAGTGAATGCCGGCAAAGTACTGGCCGTCCAAATAGCCGTCTTCCAGCTCGGTACGGGCGCGCACGCCGGCCTCAAACATAAAGCGGGGCGCGAGCATGCGCTGCAGGCCACCTTCCAGGTAGAGGCTGTCTTCGTTCTTGCTGCCACCACCATCAATATCCAGGTTGGTGTTGCTGTAGCCGCCGCCGGCGAACGGGCGCCAGCCACCCAGGCGGAATTTGCCGGGGTGAATGCGGCCACCCAATGAAAAGCGCCACAGTTCAATATCGACATTGTTTACGCGGGTTTCCGGCTCGGCGTAACTGGCCTGGCCGAACAAACTGAAATTGGGGTTGAACTGGTGGGTAATGTTGAGGCCACCCTCCCAGTAATTGGCCAGGTTATCCTCCACCGCGGATTTATTGCGGGAGTTGCCGGAGTCGACATAGCTGCCCTCCAGTCCCAACGTGGTGTAACTGATCGGAAAGTTTTCAGAAGCGGCGGCCAGGCCGGGCGCAAGGGCGGCACCGAACAGTGCAGCCAGAGCCAGAATGCGTCGTTGCATGGATTATCTCCTTGTGATCTCAATGCAAAATCAGTATAAGTTGTATTATGCGATACGCAAACAAAAGATTACACAATTTCACGTTAATTGACACTTTGGCCCGAGCGGCTTGCTTTGCGCAGGGGTAGGGGGCGGCTTAATGGCCTTTTATGCAGTGGTGCAGCAGGGAAGGGGTCAGGCGTTTTCGGGCAAGGAGAAGCGAAGCGTTGTCTGCGGTGGGATCACGGTAATCTGGTCGTCCAGAATGGCGTCCAGGTTATAGATGGTGACGAACTTGGCGGTACCGAAGCGGGTGACGGCGTCATAGGCAATGGCCGTTAACTCCCGATATGGGGCCAGCTCCACCAGTTTGTCCAGCAGGTCCATCCGGTTGGAAGGCTTGCGGGGGAAATCCTCACGGGGAGCGCATTCTGCGTCCAGCCACTGGTTCCATAACCGGTTAACGTCGTCCAGCACTTCCCGGTTGGCCCGCAGGGGCAAGTTGAGGAAGCGGCAAGCGTTGAAGGTAGACAGCTTCTGCTTATTGCTGTCCCAATCGCCAATATCGACTTTGATATCGGCAAAGCAGACGCCCAGGCCTGTCGATGCGCTTTCACGAACGGCAGCGCCGATCAGACTGCCAGGGCCCTTGTTGCCATAGAGGAGGGTAATGCCTTTACGGGGAAGCTGAAAATCCGGCCCCTGAAAATAGTCAGGTTGGCAGATGGTGTATTCTGCAGGTTGCTGTTCGCCCTCGTAGAAGAAGAACGTTTTGGTACCAATGGCAGACACGGTGGCTTTACACTCCGGAAAATCAGCATGATGAAAGCCTGGGTAATGGTCAGCGCACTATTTTCTGCACCTCAGAGCGTTTGCTCAATGTCCATCAGAAGCACCCAGACTGTTCAGCTTCGTATGGTAACATTGAAAAAATATTATACAAAAACGAAAGCGTGCCATTTGTGATTCAGTGTGGATATTATCAATGAGTATTAAAGGATAAAGGCAAAGCATGGCAAGAAGCGAACTCACTCACCCGTCAAAACCGATCAACGGCCAATCCCTGATGAGCCTCAAAGCAGTGCTGGAGAGCTACCTTGGTGGCGGCGAAGTCCGTGATCTTGATCTGGCCATGCTGATGAACGTCCCGTTGAATCGGTTGAGTCAGCTTAAGCGAGCGAAAAGCTCTATCGAAACGGTCGGGCGAGACGTAACGCCCGATGAAACCCTGGGCCTGGCCGATGACGACGACGCGGTGGCCGAACTTCCCGGATTGCGGCCAAGCCAGGCCATTTTGGTGCGGTTGCTGCTGAAACACCCGGAGTGGGTACCCATTCCGTTGCGCCCCTCCCACCCGGAAGTGTTTTCCCTGCTGCAGCCGTTTATGCCGGGGGCGGATGGCAGAACACCCAACAAGGCGGGCTTTGCGCCTTTGTTTGGCCGCTCGTATATTTCTTCCTACAAACTGCTGTCAGAGAGCGCTGACGGCTCCCAAGGGGCCGGTTTGCCCATCATTCGCCTGCAGCGACTGGTGGTGGCAAAGTATGCCCGTGCATTCGCAGACGCACTCGCGGCATTGGCCAGCAAAACCCCAGAAGTGCCCGCTGATGTCCTGGCCACCGCAAAGAACCTGAATGGCTGGGCCCTGCTCCGCGAGCGGGATTCACTAACGGACTGGATGAATGATGAACTGCTGCTGAACTTCGAAAACGACGTGAATCAGCGCTTTCAGGTCTGGTTCAACGATCAATACCTTGGCATTCTGAAAGACGAGGCCGCCTCACGGGATACCAGTCCTGAGCAGGCGATCGAGAAAGGTAAATGGACCAACACCGAAGAGGTGTCTGACCAGAAACTGGCCTCCTATAGCCGCGCCCAACGCCCGATTCTGGGTCGCAGTGACAGCCCCTTCTCATTGTTCCGGGAAAGCTTTGGCCTCACCAGTGCCGAGGCATACTGGGTATTTGGTATTCAGGTAAAAGCCTTCTATCGATTCCGCCAGCGGGCGAACCAGCGTATCGATGCCCCTACCTCTATTCTCCTGCGTTATCTGTTCCGCTACCCGGACGATATCGATCTGTTCATGCCGGTACCGGCCTCTGGTCGTGACATTTTCGATGCCATCCAGCAGGAAGATCCGGACTTCAAGCTGAGCCAGCTGGCGCCTTTGTTCGGGGCATCCAGGGTAATGAGCTATGAATTTGCGGAGCCAGAGGCCGCTTGTCCATTCTTCGCCCGCCGCCTTGCCACCGTTTTCTGGCAGCAAAGGCAGAAAGGGGAACCAATCTACCGGGCCATGCGTGAGTGTGTAGAGGAGGAGGTTATCGCCCGTGGGCTGGACCTCGGGCAGTTCTGGCGGGATGGCCGTTGGCACAAATAGCCTTGAAACTTGGCATTTCGGGCAAATAACTTTACAAACCTTTTCAGTTATAAAGGTGTCAAGTCCGAATAATGCAGTTAGGATGAAATTGTGATCACGGAACTATGATCGAATGCGCCCAGTTATTCTGTACGCATAAACTAGAAGCTGGATTCATTCGGAAAACAAATAAATGCTGTTTTGTTATATAAAGAGGCCTGGTCATGAAAAATTACAATATCTCGAACCTGCTTTCTAAACCGTTCGCCGGTTCTCGTCAGAAGGGTGCTTCCTCGCTGGAGTATCTGATGCTTGGGGCGGTCATTGTCATTATTCTGGGGGTGGTCATCGCAACCGCCGGCGACGAAGGCGGCATTGGCAGTAAAATAGTTGATACTTTCAACTCCCTGCTTGGCAACGCTCAGGATCAAGTAGACGCCAACTGATCAACAACTTGTTTGTGCAGTACAAGTATTGATTTGCACAGGTGCCTTATGACTATAAAAAAAGAAAAAGGCGTTATTGCTCTGGAGTTTCTGCTGGTCTTCCCCATGATTCTTGCAATTATCTATGGGGCGGCGGGATACGGGGTACTCTTCTATAACAAGTACCAGATGCAGGTAGCAGTCGACCGCGCCGCATCAGCCGTATTCTCGCTCGACCGGCGTGAGTACAGCACCTTTTCAGATAACGCCGTAGCCTACAGCAGCGAAGTGCTTGCAGCGCTCAGTGGCCGGTTGCCGGCGGCGGCAGCCGACCACATTGCTACCCGCGAATGCGGTGTGGTTAACCATGGTGGTGTGCAGCTGCTGGAGTGTGTGCTGGTGGCAGATGCGGGTGACTCTTCCTTCATGCCCCAGGTGCGGTTTGCGGGCATTGGTGCGTTTCCTCCCATGCCCAGTCAGCTGACCGCCCGCTCCGCCATTGCGTTTTGACGTGACAAACCTTGCCCCTGCGCGGCAACTCTCATTGCGAACAATAAGGACAGGCTGAATGAGGTCAAAGTTCGTATACGCAGCGCCCTCCCTGGTTCTGGCACTGGCCGCCATCGGCCTTGCCCTCTACGGGCTCATGCAATCTCCTGAAACACCCGTAGCCACCCCGTCAGCGGAACATGCGCCGGCCCAGGCGGTAGAGGAGAAAGAGGCGGCACCGGTTTTCCGCTATCTGGTCGCCATTGAGGACCTGGAAGCCGGCACCGTGCTCGCGCAGGAACAGTTCCAGGAGTTTGAGCTGCCGGCGGCCCTGGAAAACGCACTCCCGCCAGATCAGGCCCCGTTTGGAACGGCCCTCAACAGACCGCTTAAAACGGGCATGCTGCTGTCGCAATCCAGCATTGATTCGGGCACGCCGCTGCAATTGTCCCTGGCCGACGGCGCTCGCGCCATGGCTTTTGAACTGAACGCTCTGTCCAGCGTCGGTGGGCTGATCCAGCCGGGCGACCAGGTGGATATTTACGCGACCTTCAAGGGTTCTGGCGGAACCGATACCGGCACCACCCGCCTGATGCGCAATGTCGAGGTGCTCGCAGTACGCGGTGCCCTGGAACCTGGCAGTGACGCCAGTGACGACGCCCAGCGCCGCAACCAGACCATGGTGCTGTCGGTACCTCAGGCAGAGGTGGCCCGACTTGTCCTCGCTGCTTCGGAATCGCGACTGAGCTTTGTTGCCGCCAGACCAGAGCTGAAAGCCACTGGCGAAGAAGCGCTGGATGACATCGCCGGCAAAGCGGCGGAAGAACAGCAGATCAGCCTGCTTACAGACATCCGCCCCAGTGCCAAACCCAAGCCTGCCCCTGCGCAGCAACCCCGACAGGCGCCTGCCAGAAACCCCGGCCAAGAGGTCAAGATTTACGAAGGTTCCGGCACAAGGAGTGTCTATGTACGCTGATCTCTGTTCCCGCCTGAAGCCAACGGCCAGGGCGTTCGCCACCGCTTTGGGTGCCGCGTTGTTCTTGATTGCTACTCCAGCGATAGCCGATGCCGACCGGGTATCCGTGGCTCCGGGGGAACAGCACGTGCTCACCTTTATGAAACCGCTGGAAAAGCTCTCCGTGTCCAATCCAGACGTGGTGTCTGTCACCGCCACCGGTAAACAGGAGGTGTTGGTCACCGCTGAAGCGCAAGGTTCCGCCATTGTACGAGCCTGGTTGAAAGGTGAAGCGAACCCTCGGCAGACCAACTTCCAGGTGTCCGATGTTCTGGGGTCAAAAAACCCGCTGCCCATGCAGGTGCAAACCGATATTCGCGTGGTGGAAGTGAATCGCTCCGAGCTCAATACCCTGGGCGTTTATTACTCGCGACTGTTCAATGGCGGTAACAACAGCGTCACCATCGCCCCGCCGGGCAGCGGTGCCACCCGGGGCTTCCCCGGTGCTTCCGCAGCCGGTGTTCCGGGCGTGGGCGCCGAAGGCTTCAATCTGTTCAGCTTTGGTTCAAGCTCACTCAGCATCATCAACGCCCTGGAATCCGGCGGTTTTGCCTACACCCTGGCGGAACCCTCGCTGGTCAGCCTCAGTGGCCAGACAGCCACCTTTCTCTCCGGTGGTGAGTTTCCCATTCCGGTGTCCTCCCGGGACGGCGATATCCAGATTGAATTCAAAGAGTTCGGCGTCAGCCTGGCGCTCACACCCACTGTGGTCAATGAAGATCAGATCATCCTGAAAGTGGCGCCGGAAGTCAGTGAACTGGATTTCTCCTCCGGCGTGTCCACGGCCGGTGTTTCAGTGCCCGGCCTGCGTATCCGCCGGACCGAAACCATGGTCTCCATGGCCTCCGGCGAGAGCTTTATCATCAGTGGCCTGGTTAGCCGCTCCACTACCAATACCAGCGACCGACTGCCGGGCCTGGGCAACATCCCCATTCTGGGCGCCTTCTTCCGGTCAGACCGCATCGCCTCCGAAGACAAGGAGCTGATCATGGTGGTCACCCCCAGGCTGGTTAGCCCGCAGCGAAAGCTGCCGGCGGATGTTCGCAACTTCGGTAAAGAGTATGAGTACAGCAGCACCGGCTGGCTGGACATGGTGATTAATAGTCGCAGTGCAGGCGAGCCGATCGAAAGCGGCCTGAGCTGGTAAGGGAAGGGTACCCATGAGCGAATCCATAATCTGCGTAGCCGATGATGTAGGTGCCCGCGTCTGGCTTGAGCGAGTGCTCGAATCCGAGTGGAATCTGGAATGCCTCAGCTCCACGGATCTGTCTCGTGTCAGCCGTCTGGTGCAGGCAACCGGGGCACCGGTGGTGCTGGTGGCCATCGATGAGAACGACGCCAACCGGGCCCTGAAGGTGTTTGCCGCCATTCAGAAAGCCTGCCCGAACTCACAGCTGATTGGGGTTGCCCATCGGCTGTCCCAGGACCTGCTGCTCAGCATCATGCGTGCCGGTGCCCGGGATTGCCTGGTGACCGGCGTGGACGCCGATACCGCCCGCGATCGAATCCGGCGCATAGCCGATTCCGCCGCCCAGGCGCCAACGGCCGCACCCAGTGCCGGCCGGGGCGACATCACCCTGGTGGTGTCTGCGTCCAGCATTGTGGATACCCGCTTCTTCTGCCAGAACTTCGTGGCGGAACTGAACGAATACCAGGCCGGCAAGAGCATCCTGGCCATGGATTCCAACTCCGAGGCCAACCGCACCTTCTATTTCGACAACCTCAGCCGCCTGACCCTGGACGAGCTGATCAGCCGTGGCGACAGCATCGACCGTTCGCTGGTGGAAACCGCCCTGGAGGAATACCGGGACGGCCTGAGGCTCTTGTCTGGCGATATCAGCAGCGAACTGCTCAAAGGAGACGCCGCCGCAGACCTGTACATCACCATCAGCCAGCTGGCCACCCTGTTCGATCATATGGTGATCCGTGTTGACCCCGCCCACACCGGGGAATGGCTCCGGGCCATTGGCGCCAACGTTAATCGCATCATCGTGGTTACCCATCCGGTGGTTGATCAGGTACAGGCGACAGAAACATTACTGCAGGAGATCAAGGAGTGGGTTGCTCCGGAATGTTCCCGTTATATTGCGGTCGACGGGTATCACAGAAGAGCCAGCCTATCGCTTTCCGACATTGAGAAAACACTCGATCAGAAATGCGACCTTGTGCTGCCGATGGAATGGCGCTTCCGCCTGGACGCCATGAATGCCGGGCTGCCAATGGCCAACATGCTGCACAAGAGCACCTACCACAGGAACATGGGGGGCTTCATACGCACCTGCTGTGCAACAGGGGAAACCCGCCGCAAATTCACCTTTAAACGCGCAGCGGTTTAAGAGGGCGGATTATGGCGACCCGTATTGACGACGATTACCAGAACCTGAAAAAGAACGTTCACACCCATGTGGTGGAACGCCTGGACGAAGAGGGTATCGAAGTTGAACGGATAGACGCCCAGCAGCTTCACCGGTTTATCCAGTCCACGGTGGACCAGTACGTGTCCGTCAACCGCATCCCGCTGGCCATGGCCGACCAGACCATGCTGGTGCGGGAAATGGTGGACGAAGTGGTGGGCTTTGGCCCGCTGGAGCCGCTGCTGGCGGATGACCAGGTAAACGACATCCTGATCAACGGCGCCCGCAGTGTGTTCGTGGAAATTGCCGGCGTGCTGCAAAAAGTGCAGGTTCGGTTTATTGATGATGACCACGTGCTGCGCATCATTCGCCGCATTCTGGCCCCCCTCGGGCGCCGGCTGGACGAAAGCAGCCCCATGGTGGATGCCCGCCTGCCGGACGGCTCCCGGGTAAATGCCATCATTCCGCCTATCGCCCTGGATGGGCCGTCCATGTCTATCCGAAAGTTCTCCAGCAAACATCTGACCGCCAACCAGCTGGTCAATATGGGCTCCATGACTCGTGAATGTCTGGACCTGCTGGCGGGTATTGTGGAATCCCGCCGCAACCTGCTGGTCAGCGGCGGTACCGGCACCGGTAAAACCACCATCCTGAACCTGCTCAGCGAATTCATTCCCAAAGACGAGCGCATCGTCACCATTGAGGATTCCGCCGAGCTGCAGCTGAACCATCCGCACATCGTGCGCCTGGAAACCCGCCCGGCCAACACCGAAGGCACCGGCCGCGTCACCGCCCGGGACCTGATCGTCAACGCCCTGCGTATGCGGCCAGACAGGGTGATCGTGGGGGAGGTGCGTTCCGGAGAAATCATCGAGCTGCTGCAAGCCATGAACACCGGCCACGAAGGCTCCATGAGTACCATCCACTCCAATTCCGCCAAAGATGCGCTGATTCGTATTGAAACCCTGCTGGCGGTGAACGGCTACGACGCCGGCGAACGGGCCATCGCCCGGTTGATTGGCTCATCCCTGGATGTGGTGGTTCAGCTCACCCGCCTGCCCAATGGCCGCCGTCTGGTGAGCGAAGTGGTGGCCCTGCGTCCCACCAAAGACGACCCCTACCGCATGGAAACCCTGTACCGCTCCAGCGAACTGGACTGGCTGGCGCCGGAAGATACCGGGGTTGCCCCGTGAATACCCAGCTGATCTGGCTGCTGTGCCTGCTGGCCGGTGTGGCCGCGGTGCTGGTGATCATGCTGCAGCTCACCCTGAGCCGCCTGCTGGCCGCCGATGACATCAAAAAACGCACGGCCCGGCGCCTGGCTCCGGAAGTAAGAGTGGAGCAAAAGCCATCGGTGATTGACCTCGGGCCACTGCAAAGCGTGCTGCTACGGGCGGGTTTTCGGGTATCCGGTGCCAGAATCCTGCTGCAGGCGATCATTCTACTGGCAACACTGTTGGCCGTATTTATCTTGCAGGGGCTTGTCGAAGTGCTGGTATCACTGTTTTTTGTGATCACTGCCCTGGTGACCACCTGGCGGGTAAAATTCGAACGTCAGCGCCGGCAGATTTTTGAGGAGCTGCCGGGTATTCTGGATGGCATGCTACGCTCCATTTCCGTCGGCCGCTCCGTGGAACAAAGCATCGTCAACGCCTTCGGTGATGCCTCCCCGGTGTTCGACCCCATGGTGTTCCGGCTTAAAAACGCCGTCAGCCAGGGCCGGGATTACACACTGGTACTGGACGCCTTTGCCAGCTTCTACCAGATTCCTGCCTTTACCCAGATCGCCATTGCTTTGAGAACTTCCTCCCGCTTTGGTTCTTCGGTTAAACCGGTGCTGTTTGAAGTGGCCAAGGCCATTCGCTCCCAGCAGGAGCTGCGCCGGGAGTTCATGGCTGCCACAGCGGAAACCCGGTTTACCGCCATTGTCTTCGCCATCATGCCGCCGGGCCTGGCGGTGTACATGGTGGTGCTGAACGAACAGTTCTCCGAGAAACTGCTGCACTCGGAGGTGGGGCATACCCTGTTAATGGTGTCTGGCGGCCTGCAACTGTTGGGCATAGTGATGATCTGGAACCTGATCAGGGGGGTAGGCCGTGGCTGATCTTGCCCTGATTCTGGCGGCCGTGCTGGCGGTATTAGCGGTGATTGCCGGTGTTTACGGGGCACCGCGCTGGGCTCTCAAAGCCCGGGTGAGCGCCCGTTTGCGCCGTGAGCGAATTGCCATGGACACCGGGCAGGCGGAATCCCCCTACAGCGAATTTCTGATGTGGCTGGTCGACAGAAAACTCTTCGCATCGGATTTCCGGGAACTGGAACCGGCCCTGGACGCCACCGGCAAAACGCCCCTCCAGGCCCGTCAACATTATCTGTTCTGGTGCTGGTTGGTGCCATTCGGTGTTGCCGCTGCCGCCTTCTGGTGGCTGGAGTTCGTCATGGCCGCCCTGGTACTGCTGGCAGCCTTCTACCTACCCAGGCGCTTTGCCCGCAGTGCCGGTGAAGACGCCGAAAAACTGCAGAACCGCGAAGCCATCGAACTCTGCCACATGACCCGAATGCTGCTGGAGGCCGGCCTGAGCCCAGAGCGCTCCCTGAAGCTGATCTCCCATCAGGCTCGGGATCTCATGCCCCGACTGATTCACCGCATTGACCGGTTCAACCGCGTTATGGAAAGCGGGGCAGACCGCACCGCCGCCCTGGACGAACTGGGCCGAAACCGAAATCTCACCGTGTTGCGCCATTACGTGGCCCTGATGAAACAGTCCGGCACCCTGGGCTCCAAGGTAGCCGGCGGGCTGGACCAGATAGTGGAAGAAGCCCAGCACGAAGAACGCAGCAAACTGAAAGAAGAAACCAACAAGATTGGCGCCCGAATGACCATCATCATGATGATCTTCATGCTGCCGTCTCTGTTCATGTTAATCGGCGGGCCGGCAGTACTGTCGATACTTGATGCATTCCAGCGATAGCGCATAACCGTGACAACAAAAGGTGAACTCTGACCATGCGGGTAGTAAACACATCAGGCAAATGGCAAGGAATGGCAGCGAAGCTGGGCGTTATAGGTTTGGGCCTGGCGCTGGCGGGTTGTTCCTCCATGGCCACCACGGGCACAGGCAGCACCGGGCCAGCCAAAACGAGCGGTTCGCTGGATAACGGGGTTTACCTGATCAACTGCTCCGAGGTGTCGCAGCCAGAGCACCGGGTAGAGTTGGACGCCATCGATGCCGCCATGGAAGACCGCCAATACTATGCAGCACTGGCCAGGCTGGAAGGGCTGTCGTTCGACACCCAGGCCCATTGGCTGCGCTGGGCTCAGCTACTGGGGCAGGTAGACCAGCTGGATTATTCCGAGGAAGTGTTCCGGGCCATCGTGGACGAATGCAATTCCTACCAGGCACTGCATGGCCTGGGTGTGGTACAGGTGAAAAAAGACAACACCCTTGAAGCGATCGATTTGCTGACCAAGGCCAAATTCCAGGCACCGGCCAATGCCGATATCCGTAACGACCTGGGCTACGCCCTGATGCGCGCCGGCCGCTACGACCGCGCGGCGTTTGAATTGCGCACCGCCTACGAGCTGTCGCGGGGCAGGCCATCTACCCGGCAGAACCTGATTGCCGCCTATTACCTGAACGGTGGCGATGCGGCGATCAAGCAGTTGCAGCAGCAGATCGGCCTGACCGAAGAACACATTGCCGCAGGCAAACGTCAGGCGAGCCAATTGGCCGGCCTATCTTTTGAGCAACAATCGGACTCAACGGTTTCCCGGATTCTGGAAGCCCAATCTGAACAGCCTGCCAGGGGCGGTGAGCTGAGCGAACCGGTCGTTATCCAGACCCTGGAAAGACTCAAAGAGTCCTTCCAGCAACCGATACCGCAACGCATAGGTGAGTCTACCCGCGATGAATAAGAGTCGGCAGCAGGGCGTACTGATTTTTGCAACACCGTTGCTACTGGCATTGGTGTTCATCTTCGTGACCCTGCTGATCGACGGCTCCCGACTGCTGATGATGCAGTCTCAAATGCAGTCTATTGTGAACTCCGCCGCCACCGCAGCGGCTGATGAAGCCCAGGCCTGTGGCGGTACAGACGCTACCTGGGCTTCCATGCAGCAACGCGCCCTGCTGGCGGCCGAAGCGTCAGGCTTTGACGGCGAGGCGAGCGATCTGGAAATCCTCCCCGGCGTGCTGCGCCCCGGTGAAACCGCCACCAGCCCCATGCGGTTCGCCAGCCGCAACCCGGGTACGGAAATGGCCCAGACCAACGCCACGCTGGTGCGCTATACCCGCACCGAGCCCGTTTCTTTCCTGCTGCCGCAGAAACTGTTCCCACCCATCACCATTTCCGCCGATGCCGTTGCCCGCAAAGAGGTCTACGCCACCCTGAGTGCCGCCGGTTCAACCGCCACGGTGGAGGATGGTCTGCTGGGTATGCTGATTGGCAGCGTGCTGGGTATGCCCGGTTACAGTCTGGATGCAACGGCGCTGAATAGCCTTGAGAATACCTTGATCGGCCTCGGGGATCTGTTGGCCGCTCTTGGTGTGGACGATCTGACCGATCTGGTCGACGAACCGCTGCTGGATGTTCTGGACGCCGTGGTAACGCTTGCCGGTGGCACCGCGACCCCGGCTGGCCGGGTGGTGGACGACCTGGCGGGCGCCGTTGGCCTTGGCGGCCTGAACGCGTCTGCAATCTTTGAAGTATTGGCAGAGCCCCCACCTCCGCGGCAGACTACTGTTCCTGTCTACGATTTCGTGATCAGCCTGGTAATGAACAGTGTACGTGCGGCCAACCAGGCGGGTAGCGGGTTGCTATCCCTGGATCTGAACGCGTCAGACTCTCCGCTACTGAACAGCCTGGTGGGTTCCGAAAGCCTGCTTGCAGACCTGGACGTGGCACTTGGCCTGTGGGTGGATGAACCACCGAAAATCGTTATCGGGCCGGCCCGGCAAGACAGTAACGGACAATGGATGACCCAGGTAGCGGCAGCGGATATTGCCCTGGATGCGCGAATTGCAGTGGATTTGAGTTCATCGTTGGTCAATACCGTGACCTACTGGCTCAACCTGATGTCACTGGGTTCGTTGGACGTAAAACTTCTGGGCGGCGGCGACGACGCCATCCAGATCCCACTCGCCGTGCGCGTTGGCGGTGGCGAAGCAGTGTTCGAGGGCGCGGAGTGCGCCAAGGGGAACAGCAACACCACCAGCTTTGACTTCCGAATGCAGGGTGGGGTAGCGAACGCCGAATCCGGGGCCATAGACCCGGTAACCCAGCAATTTGTGCCAGAGCCCATCTATGCCCCCATACTGGATGTAGAAGCCAAGTTTCTTGGCCTGGTAACGGTAGTGGATATGGATGTCTGCCTGAGCGCAGAAGCGGATGTCGATATCGGTTCCAGCGCGTCTTACGAAAGTCTGGAAACCTATAACCTGTATTGCCCGGGAGGTGTGTGTGAAACCGCTGGTTTATCGTCCACTGGCGGTATCGATAACGTCGACGTTGCGGTCAATAACCTGTCATTACTCAACTGTGCCGGCTCTGCCTCCAGTGGCGAACAGGACATTCTTGATGAGCTGAGCGATGCGCTTCTGACCCCGTTCACCAACCTGCTCTCCACCGTTCTTGAAGGCGTCGTCACCAGTCTGGTGTCACCACTGCTCTCCGCCCTGGGCGCAGACCTCGGCGGCATGCAACTGCGGGTACTGGGGGCGGAACAAACTGGCTCGCAATTGGTAGAGAATGTAGTCTTTGACGAATAAACCTGTGCAATCAAAGAGCTGTAAAGATGTTTGACGGGACAGCGTTGCCGGAAAGATTACTGCAACCAGAACTGCTGCTGGTTGTTGTGCTGGCCGTTGCGCTTGGTGCCGTCGCGTTGTGGCACCAACACGCCCGCAAGCAAAGCAGACAGCGGGAGCAGGCACTGGCCCGGGCGAATGACGACGCCCAGCGCCGCCTGCGGTCGTCGATGTCTGACACCCGGGCCATGCTGGACCAGGGCTCAGCCGCCATCCTGGTGTTTGACCGCATCACACTCACCCTGTTGTTTGCCAACCGCCAGGCCCTTGATCTGTTTGGCTGTGATTCCGTCGAGGAGCTTTCAGACACCGTGCTTATGCGCCCGGATGCCTGGCAGCCCAGCCCGTACTCGCTACTCGACTTTGAAAGCTGGATCAGCCAGCTCAAGGCCTCCGGGTTTCTGCGCCGGGAATGGTTGTTCAGCACCGCTGCCCGTCAGAACATCTGGATGGACTGCTACATCAGCAACACCGTCTTCGAAGGCCGCCCGGCGCGCACTCTCAGCGCCAACAACATTCACGCCTACAAAATGAACCAGGCAGCGGACAAACTCCGCAATGGCATTCTCACCGGCATCAACAGCAGTGCGCCCATGGAAAACCTGGCCGACAGCCTGTGCAAACTGGCCGAGATTCGCCTGCAAGACACCCGCTGCCTGATCACCCGGTACGACCAACAGCGGGACTCGCTCACGCCGCTGGGCAAGGGGGGCTTGGCCAAGGACTTCCGGGAACAGTTACCCGTTATACCCGCCCGTTACGGCAGCACTTCCATCGGTACCGCCGCCTACACCCGCCACAGAACATTGTGTGAATCGGTTTTGGACGACCACCGTTGGCAGGGTTACACCCGAGTGGTGGCAGATCTCGGCCTGCTGGCGTCCTGGTCTGAGCCGATTGTCAGCCAGCGGGACGAATTGCTGGGCGTTGTTACCGTATTCAGCCATCACCCCCGCAATCCGGATGAACAGCAGTTGGAAGACCTGGCCTCCATTGTCTCGCTCACCGGCCTGGCCATTGAGCGAAAACAGTGGCAGAAAGCAATGGAAGCGGCCGCCGCCAGTGAACGGTTTATCCGGCAACTGGGGGTTGATCTGGTCAACCTGCCCAGTGGCGACGAGTTTGAACCAAAGCTTCGGTACCTGATGCACCGCATTGTCAGCCACTACGAACTCGGTGCCCTGGCATTGTGGGAGCGCTCCGGGGATGACGAAACCTTCGCCTGCCTGGCCACTATTCATCACAACACCCCAGACACCAGCCGCGCTGATAACCCCGGCGCCACCATTCAGCCCATCGCTGGAAAGGTGGTTGCCAACATGCTGGCAGACACCGCGGCAGAATACATCACCCCACAAGATGCCATTTACGATCGCATCCGGTTAGGCGTGGAACCCAAGCCCATACTGCTCACAGCGCTGAATGATGAACAGGGTGAAGACAGCTTTATCGGCTTCCTGACGGTTCAGTCCCGCTACATGTACATCGCCCAGGCCACCATCGACCACCTGCAGGTGATTGGCTCCATGGTGCGCACGGTGTTACTGAACCGTCGGCTGGTGCATTCCCTGGCCAGCGACATGGAAAACGAACAGCGGGAGCGCAAGAAGCTGGAAGTGGAACTGTCGGTGGCCCGCTCCATCCAGATGTCCATGGTGCCCGGGGGCGGGCATTTCCGGGAAACCTATCGCAACTGGACCATCGAAGCCTGGCTGCAACCGGCCCGCGCCGTTGGCGGCGACCTGTACGAATTGATTCGCCTGCCCAGCGGCAAGCTGCTGATTGCCGTGGGCGATGTCTCAGACAAAGGCGCGCCGGCGGCGCTGTTCATGGCCAGAACCGTCAGCCTGCTGAATTTCCTGGCCCGCTCGCTGGATGGTGATCTGGCCGCCATCGCCCGGGCCCTGAACAACGAACTGTGCCGCTCTAACGAAGCCTGTATGTTCGTGACCATGATCATGGGCGTGCTGGAGCTTGGCTCTGGTGAAATCCAATGGCTCAATGCCGGCCACAACGAGCCCATGTTTGTGGATGGCAAAACCAGCCCGAAACTGTGGCCAGGGAACCCTGCCGCGCCTTTCGGCGTCTATGAGGATGTGGACTACGACGTAGAGAGTGCCAGCATCCGGCCAGATCAGAGCATTACCCTGTACAGCGATGGCGTAACCGAAGCGTTTGACAGGGAAGGGCAGGAGTTTGGTGAAGAGCGGTTACTGAACCTGGGGTACCGGGCGTTCAACCAGCCCGAGGGGCTGCTCGGCTACATGCGCGAACAGCTGCTATCCTTTGCCAGTGGTGCACCACAATCCGACGACATAACCTTACTGACAATACAACACCATGGCACTATCCATCCAGTCCACAGAGACGATAGCAAGCATCCTGCAAAAAGTTCGTGATCACTACGGCGAGCATTGCCTGGATAACGACAGGGTGAGTGACTGCTACACCATCATTGATGAATTTCATGCCAATATTAAAGAGCATGTCGCTACAAAAATTGACAGCTGTCAGTGGTTTCTTGAGGTAGTGTGTGATGATGGCAAGGTAAAACTGGAATTTGAATACGCTGGCCCGGGGTTCGACCCAACGCAATCGAGCCCCCCTGGCGAACAGCCTGTGGAGGCCCGCCCCATCGGTGGTTTGGGGTTGGCCATCATGTCGCAACTGAGCGACGAGATGAACTATCGCTACGAGAATGGCACCAATAAGCTCACGGTAGCACTCGACACCACATTGCCCAGGGAAGATGACCCATGCCTTTGACCATTATCGAGCAGTACACCTCGGATGAGGCGTTGAGCTTTGAGCTTCAAGGCTCGCTGGACAGCGACACCGCACCGCAGCTGGACGAACGTCTGGCTGAAGCCATCACCCCAACCACCCGGCTGGTGGCCTTCAACATGGCCGGTGTCAGCTTTATCAGCTCCGCCGGTTTGCGGGTTATCTTCAAAACCCTGAAACTGATGAAAGCCCGAAAGGGGCAGGTAAGTGTCAGCCAGATGAGTAAAGGGGTGAAAAAGGTGTTCGAAATCGTCAAAATCATGCCCGACCTCACCGTGTTTGGTGATCAGGCTGAGATGGACGAATACCTGGAAGCTATTCAACGGCGCGAAGAGTTGTAACACAAGGAGACGCTATGGCTATTGTTCTGGACGGAACAGTCGCAATCCAGAGAGATCAGAGCGGTGATGTCGCCAACGTGATCTGGTTCCTCTACGGCCTGCCGGCTTCCGGCGGTGCGCCCAATAATGCCGTATTCCTGAACGAATCCTTTGGCAAGGCCTCGCCCCAGATGGTCTCGTTCGAGCTGGATGGCGAAGAATACGTGGTCTATGCCGACTGGCAGTCATCTGCGGATGTGCATCAGGGCCATGAAATCAAAGCCTTCTACAAAACCTACGGCTACATCCTGATCTCCTGCCTGCGCGATGACATAGCCTCAGACGAAGGTCTGATACGACGGGAGTGGATTACTCCTGTAAAGTATTATGAGGATTATGTGACAATGGTCAGCGAATTAGCCAAAGTAGGCTAATATACTAAGCTGATAATACAGAAAGGACGTATGTATTTATTGAAAGAATCAACGCAACTCAAATGGTTAATTTGAGACAGTGGAGAACATCATGCGCCAGGAATACCAGAACGCCTACCTAAACGCCGTCCGAGCCATGGCAGAGAACGGAATGACCGTACAGCTACTCAGTGGTCGTGAGCTCAGGGCACGCTCTGGTGAAGCCGAGGCGCAAACGTCTGAACGTTACATGACGCAGGAATTCAGCCGCCAGGTAGCTGCGGTATGCCACGGCTCACTGGCCTTGTCAGACATCAGCGCAGAGCAGTTGATCAAACGCGATCAGGGCGAAACCAAAACCGCCACCACCAGCCAACGCGCCAAAACCACCTCGTAAACCAAATTGGGGTCAGACCCCCGGACATTTCACCTCATCAAATGTCCTGGGGTCTGACCCCAAAAGTTTATTCCCGGTTATCCGCCGTACACTCAGCCGCACCCGGATTGCTTGCGCAGCGGATGTTGGCCATCAGTTTGAGCATGCGCGGGTCGTAGACAGATGGGGCGCGGTTTACGCCATCCCGCATCTCCAGGCGGTTCTCCCGGAACATTTCCTGATAACCCACAATGTCCTCATCGGGGATCTTGATCCATTTTTCATCCGGAATGGCCGCTTCCTGGCTTTTGATCAGGTTCATCACCTGCGGGTACATGTCCCAGGCCGCTTCCCGGGCCTTCTGGGCGGTGTCGCCATCCACCACGCCCTCACGGGCAATCAGTTGTACCGTCAGCTGCGCCAGCGGGTAGTCCACCACGCCGCCGTTGGGCTCAATACCTTTGTACAGTTCCAGGGCCTCATAGGCGAAGGCTGGCGCGTAGGCGGTGTCTACCGAGCCGTTGTTGAACTTACCGGCAAAATTGGTGATGTCGGATGGCACCACGGTGGCCTTCACGTAGTTCACCATGTGGATGGCGTCTTTCTGGTAGTCCAGGGTGGCCATCCGCTTGCCCGCCAGGGCGCCAGCGGTGTTGATGGAGCGGTCATTCACAAACAGGTAACCGGCACCCACCGGAAAAATACCCAGCACCTCGTAGCCATCGCTCTTCATCAAATCTGCTGCCCGGGGCTGAGCCAGGGTAGCCAGCAGGGTTTCCAGGTTGTCGTAGGTGGGCAGGGCACCCACCGCACTGATCGAGCCGGTAAACTTGTTGAATGGCCGGGTGCGCAGGTCTGTGGCGGCCACCGCATCGCATTGGCCGGCGTTGAAATCGCCCACCGCCACGCCTTCATCGGTATAGGGCTTCAGTTGCAGGTTAACCCCCAGAGAACGCATCTCCAGGGCATAATCCTTCATCACGTTGAACACATCGCCGTTGGCACCGATGACATCGAACACGCAAACAGACATGGTGTTGGCCGAGGCCAGCGGGGCGGCACAAGTGAGTGCCAGAGCTCCGATAAACTTACGCATGGTTATTACTCCCGTCAGACATTGTCTTTGTTTTCAGTCAGGGGCGACCTTATAGGAGGTCGTCCAGATCCATTGTTTGTGTTGATCGGTTGGACGATACCGGCGATAGGCTACCAAATGAGTTGGACGGTGTTCGGTAGCCATAGTTGGCGGCCCAGTGTTTATCAGAGGAATGCAGCAACACCCGGTGCGCGACGCTATCCAGCAATCGGTAGGCCGAGGACACCTCCATATCCGATTCCGCATCGGCGGCTGCACGGATTGCTTCTTCCAGCACATCCGGCCGACCAAAGGTTTCCGCTGCCACCACTTCCAATGCACTGGCTACCCGGAAGCCCCGATCAAAACCCAGCTCCCGGCTGTGTTCCAGTACCTGCCATGGGTCTGGGGACATCGGCGGGCGGGTATCCGGCAGCAACAGCCAAACGAGGGCCCGCACCGCATTGGGCACGCCGCCCCACTTGTCATTCTCTACACAGCGCACGGCCCGCTCGGCTTGCGGCGCAATGTTGCGCGGAATGCCTGCCATAGCGCCGGAGTTGGCATCGTTCACAATGGCCTGCATGCCCGTTACCAGGCCCATCAGAAAGGTCAGTTCATCCTGGTCATCAAACAGGAACGGGCATTCAACCGGCTCGGCGCCCGGGTCAAACTTATAGGCGGCCATGGCACGCTCAAACGCCAGCAGGCGGCGGTGGGCAATTTCCGCGTTCAGCCGCTTGACCTGTTCGCGCGCATCCCGCGCTTCGTTCACATTGCCCTCGTGGTCAGCGCGAAGGTACGCGATCTCCGCCTCCATGGCGTTGTATTCAGAACAGTTCGCCGCCAGCAGCATCAGCAAAGAGCCGGTGGTGTCGGGTGGGGAAGTCACGCGGGAGAAGGAATACACCAGCGGGTCCAGTGACAACCCCAGTGCACAGGCCATCTCCGGGTCTTTCATTTCCAGCACATAGGGAGTGGCTTCGCCCTCCGCGTAATTGGAGAGCACAATGCCCGTGGTGGTGTATACCGGGTTGGCCGAGCAGCCGGCCAGGGTAAGGGCGGCGCCGGCAAGCAGAACCGTTTTGCCAGCGGAGAATGCACCCAGCGCCTGGGCGCTACGTTCACGTAAGCGATGGATCAAGGCCTTTGTCATGGGCTGCCTCTTGTTGTAATTGTTGGATGTGTTGGTCTTTTATCGGTTTTCTTACATTAAATTAATCGAATGGACTAATTCATGCTTAATTCATTTTGGCAAATTATGGACAAGTCCCGGGGCAAGATCAACGGCCTCGAGGGCGCTGTGTTCCTCGTTGGTGGCCGTCAGCAACCGGCTTGGGGTGTAGCCCTGCACGAACTCCACCGCATCTGAAGCGCTCAGGGGCGGGCACAGCCAGTAGCCCTGGCCGTAATCGCAACCCAGGGTGCGCAGCGTCTTCCATTGGTCCCGGCATTCGATACCTTCCGCCGTTACCGTCAGCCCTGCGGCCTTGGCCTGCTCAATCATCTGCCCCACATGGCGAATGCCGGCAACCGTGTCGAGTTTGGCGGTATCTTCCCGGTCGATCTTCAGTTCCGCCACCGGCAGCGTGCCCAGGCGTTCGTGGTTGTTGAAGCCGGTGCAGAAATCATCCAGCGATACCTGAATACCGTGGCCTGAGAGCGCTTCCAGCGTTTGCGCCGCTGCCAACGGGTTATGGAAAGGCGCGGTTTCGGTCAGCTCAAACATCAGCTTGGGCCGGGGTGATTCTGCCAGCAGCCAGGTAACCGAGCGCAGGAAGTCTTCATCCTGAACGCTCATGGCAGAGACATTCACCGAAATAGGGAAAGGGCTCCAGCAAAGGCGGGTAAGGGCAGACCAGGAACGCCAGGTTCGAAGCGTGCGCTCCAGAACGTGGAGGTCCAGCATCGGGGCCAGCCCGTGCTGTTCCGCCAGGGGCACAAACTGATCCGGTGCCTGCCGGCCAGACACCACCTCTGGCCACCGCACCAGCACCTCAATACCACCCAGCTTGCCATGGCTGAACGCCACCTTGGGCTGAAACACCAGGTCAAAACCCACAGACCGAATAACATCCCGAATCCGTGTTGCAGGATCAATCTTACCGAGCTCAGAAACCGCGCATTCCGGCATGACACACCTTCTTTTTATCGAATGAGGTTGCGTATTCTGACTATACAGGTGCAGAACAGGCCAGGGTTATGGCGTAAATGGCACACGACAGTGGGCGGCTTGGCCAATCAGCCCCGCTGAAATAGAAACCGCTGACGTTATTCCATAAAAATCCACCGAAAAGGATGAAAAACGCAAAAGCATCGTATAGCATAATAAATGCGAACTAAAGCGGGGTTTCCGGCCCCAATCGTAGTCCTCCTCCGAACGCTTTGGTTCGCTCAGTCTCGGAACGCTGCAAAGCTGTACTCCGTAAAGCGTGTTGCCGACCTGACCGAGACTGAAGTCGCTTGTTCTGTTTGCCCGCCACTGCCGCGGGCTTTTTTTTGGTTTTTATGGGTCTGTCCCAAGGGTCTGTCCCCGCATGGGGACTGACCCACCTTTGCCCGTCTATTGCACCAAACAAGAACCCATGGGCAAGGGTCTGTCCCCAAATGCGGACTGCCCCCCTTTTGCCCGTCCCTGCCACCAAACTAGAGCCCATGGGTCCAAAATGGGTCAGTCCCCATACGGGGACAGACCCTTAGATAAGTCGCTGAAAATGTGACCAAGTTACTTGCATTCCGGAATATTTCACAAACTTTAACCCCCAAATCTGTCCACAAAATACTCAGTCAGCCTTTTTGTCACTTGCGTGTAACCCAGCATCCCGTAGAATCGTCACACTTCTGAAATACACCATAAACAACCTGACAAGGATCGCGTTAGGAACTCTCCTCCCGCTTATTTCGTTCTATCCTTGTCTCCAGATAATTAGAATCCTATGACCTCAAAACACTGGGCCCTGGTCGGTGGGGCGGTAGCGTGTTTGACCGTGCACTTCTCTCAGCCAGAGCCACCAACGTCAGCGTTTGGATATAGATGAACGATCTGTCTCGCCCAAAATTTAACGCTCAATCGATCGCCGGTGTGAAACTCAGTAAACCGCGCCACGAATACCCTCTCGCCCCAATGGCGAGTGCGCCCGTCCAGTTAATATTCTGGGGACAATGGTTTATTGCTACTGTTATCCAGGTGGGATTGCTGGTGGCACTAACATTGGATAAGTCCGGTGACGTTTCCTCCGCGTACCGGATCCTGGCTGTTATTTCTGCGCTTCTTGCGGTGCCGCTTTGTGCCTTGTTCCGTTTGTACAGCACCCGCAATGGCTATTTGGTAGGAATTGCCCGATTGGCGGCAGTGTGGGCGACTCTGACTGGCACGCTGATTTTTATTGGATTCGTCACCAAAACGACTGAAGTATATTCACGAGAAGTGGTTCTTCAGTGGATAAGTGGTGGATTTGCCTTACAGGCAGTCGCGTACCTGTCACTGCATAGACTCGCGAGAAAGTTTGAAGATAAGCTGAGTGCGTCAACGGCTTCGATTGTCATTGGTTCTGGCCAACTGGCATTCAATCTGGCCACCAAGCTCCGATACGAGCGCAAAGAACAAATGCTTGGTATTGTTGCGCTCGATGACGATCAGGAATCTGATCTGGCGAAAACAACCTACTTTCCGACACTGGGAGTGGTAAGCCAGCTGCGCGCCTTGCTTCAGGAAAGTAAGGTAGATCGGGTCTACATAGCGCTTCCCGCCAGGGAAACTGATCAGATAGAAGGGCTGTATGTAGATTTGCTGGACGCCAATGTCGACGTCATATGGGTACCTGACTTCGCAAACCTGAAGCTGCTCAATCACAGTATCCACAATCTTGGCGGGCTCGCAGCAATTCATCTTAACGAGAGCCCTCTAACCTCGTATCCAGGCAGTGCTTTGATGAAATCGTTCATGGACCGAACGGTTGCCTTGCTTGGCATCGTTCTGGCCAGCCCGGTTCTTTTGGCTTGCGCAATGGCGGTTAGAATATCCTCCCCAGGCCCGATCCTCTTCAAGCAAAAACGCCATGGTTGGAACGGAAATATTATTAACGTCCTGAAATTTCGTTCGATGAAGGTTCACAATGATGCTCAGGTTAAACAGGCGCAGAAGGAAGACCCGAGAGTAACCAGAGTTGGGCGCTTTCTTCGCCGTTCATCTCTCGATGAATTGCCTCAACTATTCAACGTCTTACGCGGAGACATGTCTTTAGTTGGCCCACGTCCGCATGCTGTAGCTCATAACGACTACTACTCAGATAAGATTCTTGCGTACATGGCTCGTCATCGTATTAAACCCGGTATTACCGGGCTTGCCCAGATCAGCGGTTATCGTGGTGAAACCGATACGATCGATAAAATGCAAAAACGAGTGGAGTTGGACCTGGAATACATCAACCACTGGAGTCTTTGGTTGGATATCAAAATCCTGCTCAAAACACCATTTACGCTGCTGTCTAAGAACATCTATTGAGCACAAGCGGAAAAATTTTAATGAAATCCCTTCGGAACCGTCGTTTAACCGTCTTTGTACCTGCGCTTATAGCGTCATCAGCACTGAATGCCGCACCATGGCTTGAACCGGGCGATTTGAGAGCCAGGCACGCCGTTCAGAAACTGGCAGATCGTGGCCATTACGAGCGGGGTGTAACGACCTGGCCGATTATGTGGAATGACATAGATAGTGGGATAACGACTGGCGTTTCCAGCGACCTTCCCGCTACCGGTTCCCAAAATGCCTATTTGCGTTTCGAACGAACAGAACAGGGGCGCTCCGGGTTCCGCTCAGAAATCATGGTTGGGGGCACTTCTGAGCCTGGTTTTGTGAGAGGTTTCCAACAAAAACCGAGGGAAGAGGGTGAGGTAGCCCTGACGGTTCAGTGGCAAGGTGAATACCTGGCCATGGGATTATCGCCTCAATACGCCGCCAACCCGTCAGATGATAAGGATTTCCGTGCAGACGGCTCCTATGTGGCTGGCGTTGTTGGAAACTGGGTGGTCGGAGTTGGTGCCATTGATCGCTGGTGGGGGCCAGGTTGGCAATCGTCTTTGCTCCTCTCTACAAATGCCAGGCCAATGCCAGCGGTGTTCGTGAACCGAGCCGATACAGCCGCACCAGAGCACCCTTGGCTTAGCTGGATTGGCCCCTGGAATCTCACCGTCTTTGCGGGGCAGATGGAAAAAGAGCGTGTCGTTCCTGAAACACGCCTGGTAGGAATGCGGTTGGCCTTAAGGCCCATAACCGGGCTGGATATAGGCTTCTCGCGGGCTATTATGTTTGGCGGAGAAGGTTATTCTCAGAGCCTCTCTACCTTCTGGGATGCTTTCATCGGTGACGATAACGCCTATGACGGCTCAGACCCGGGTAACCAGTTGGGTGCCATTGATATTCGCTATGGTTTCCCAGTTGGTGAGCAAACCATGAGTTTTTATGTAGAGATGATGGGAGAAGACGAGGCTGGTTACATGCCCTCCCGGAAGTCCTGGTTGTTCGGGACAGATTGGACTACTCAGTTAATGAGCGCTGACCAACAGTGGTTTGTTGAGTATGCCAACACTCTGGCCGACGATCTTTTTGGCAGTACCATTCCCGATTATGCCTACAGTCATGGCCGATACAGAACAGGCTACCAGTACTTGGGCAGAAACATGGCCTCAACATTTGATGGCGATTCGGAAACCCTCACAGTAGGGCTGTTTCATTTCATGAATAATGGCAGCGACCTTAGCTTCTCACTCAGCCACGCCAACCTGAACAAAGATGGCAGAAATCGAGTTGTTCAGCCCGATAACAAGATCGCCTACTTTGTGCCAGATGGCGCGCAAAAAGTTGTTATAGCCAGCGCAGGGTATGGAACAGAATTCATGAACGGTTGGTTGAACCTGAATGTTCAAGCCACGGACAAAAAAATCCGGCTGCTAGGCGGTGAACAAGACCAGTGGTCTGCTGCAGCAAGCTGGACTTACCGCTTTTGATCGACTTCGCACACAAACAAATGGAATCAGCCCAAGTGAATTTGAAAAAGCTGTTACTGGCACTCGCGATACTGTTCCCTTTGGCGGCTGGTGCCCAGGCTCCCAGCCAAGCCCAGATCGAGCAATTCAAGCGTCTACCCCAGGCTCAACAAGAAGCATTGGCACGTCAATATGGTGTGGATCTTGGCAGTCTTACCGGCGCCCAACGCACCACCCAGCGTCCGGAACAGGTCAACGTAGTAGAGCCGGTAACCACCATCACCGATGAAGAACGTGACCGGGCTCGCGAACAAAAAGAACAGCAAGACAAACAAACCGCCAAAAACGGCGGCCTCAAGCCCTACGGATACGACCTCTTCGCTGGCAGCCCCACCACTTTCGCACCGGTCACAGAAATCCCCGTCCCCTCCGATTACACCCTGGGCCCGGGCGACGTACTGCGCATACAAATGTGGGGCAATCAGAACCAGAATCTGGAACTGCCCATCAGCCGCGATGGCACCATCAGCTTCCCGGATTCCGGCCCGGTCACCGTGGCAGGCCTGAGCTTCGACGAAGCCCGCCAACAAATCCGCAAGCGGGTATCTGAACAGTACATCGGCGTAGAAGCCTCCATTACCCTGGGCGAACTGCGCAGCATGCGGGTGTTCGTTCTGGGTGAAGCCCGCAACCCCGGCTCCTACACCGTCAGCTCCCTGTCTACCATCACCAACGCCCTGTATGTCTCCGGCGGGGTAAAGCAGAACGGCTCCCTGCGTAACGTACAACACAAACGCAACGGCAAACTCGTAGGCACCCTGGACCTGTACGACCTGCTCCTCAAAGGCGACAGCAGCGCAGACAACCGCTTGCAGCCGGGCGATGTCATCTTCATCCCACCCGTAGGCAAACGCGCCGGCATAGACGGCGAGGTATACCGCCCGGCACTTTATGAACTCAAAGGAGACAACACCCTGGCCGACCTGGTGCGTATGGCCGGCGGCCTAACCCCGCAAGCCTATCCCCAGCGAGTTAACATCGAGCGTACCAACCAGGATTTCCTGCGCATCATCGCAGAGGCAGACTACACCGCCCAACAGGGCCAGAACACACGCGTACAAGCGGGCGACCGTGTTCGCATACCGTCTATCTCAGACATCACCGGCCAATACGTGGAAGTAAAAGGCGCAGCCACCCGTGTTGGTAAATTCGCCTGGATGCCGGGTATGCGCGTGAGTTCCATAATCCGCAACCTGGATGCCGATCTGCTCCCGGTCGCAGACAAGCAATACGCCGCTGTCGTTCGTACCAACCCCAAAGACGACACCATTTCCGTGCTTAACCTCCGTCTCAGAGAAGCGGTGCGAAGCCCGGGCGGCGAGCACGACCTGGTACTGGAAGAGCGAGACCGCCTGTTCCTGTTTTCAGATGCAGGCAAAGTGGATTTGCAGCAGAAACCAGAAAATGAGAGTGAGAACGGGGCATTAGCTAACGCTGAGAAAGGCGCGTCAGAACAGGGCCCGGAGAACTTCACCCGGGAACGCCTGTTCGCACCGGTTCTCCAGCGCCTGAAAGCCCAGGCCCGGCCCGGTAGCCCCCAACAGACCATCCGCATCAGTGGCCCAGTGCGCTACCCCGGCGAATACCCCATGCCTGCCACCCGTAGCCTGGCGGATGCCGTATTTGTTGCTGGCGGGTTGAAAGATTCCGCCTCTCTATATCAAGCCGAAGTGGCCCGTTACACCACCGATGACGATGGCATCGGCCAGACCAACATCCTCAACGTAAACCTGGCAGACGCCATGGCGGGCAACGCAGACGTCAGCTTGCAAAGCCGCGACACCATCCTGATCAAATCCATCCCGGACTTCGCCAAGACCCGCACCATCACACTGGCCGGTGAAGTGCGCTACCCCGGCGAATACACCTTCCGCGATGGCGAAACCCTGAAAGACGTACTGCAAAGGGCAGGGGGCGTAACTAGCAACGCCTTCCCCCGCGGCGCCGTATTCACCCGTGAAAAACTCCGCCAACTGGAAGCCCAGCGACTGCGTGAAGCCGAAGAACGACTGCAAGGTGATTTGCTTGGCGTGCAGCTGCAAGGCGACAGCTTCGGTGGCCAGAACGCCGAGCGAGTCCAGCAAGTACAAGACCTGCTGGAAGAAGTACAAAGCAGCCGCCCAATTGGCCGAATGGTCATAGACCTGGCCGCTGTCCTGGAAAACGAAAACTACCAGGCCATCCGCCTGCAAGACGGCGACCGGCTAACAGTACCCATCATCCCGCAGTCCGTTTCCGTATTCGGCGAAGTACAATTCCCCACCAGCCACCTGCACCAGGCCGGCCTGACCGTGGATGACTATTTAGAACGCTCCGGCGGCCCAACCCGCCAGGCAGACGAAAGCCGAGTCTACATAGTAAAAGCCGACGGCTCAGTGACACTTCCCCAGCGCAGCCGCTGGTTCGGCGGCAGAAGCCAGCAACTAGAGCCCGGCGATACCGTCATCATGCCGATAGACGTAGACCGCCTGAACCAACTGGAACTCTGGACCAACGTAAGCCAGATCGTCTACCAAATCGCCCTGGGCGCCGCCGCCGTAGGCAACCTGTAAAGCGGCCAAGATCGACGGCTAGCGCCGACGGCCAAGGGTCTGACCCCGAATGGGGTCTGACCCATCAGGCACCCAAGCCAAACCAAGGCACAATACAAGTGGCCGGATTGGCCAGGGTCTGACCCCGAACGGGGTCTGACCCACCAGGCACCCAAGCTAAACCAAGGAACAATATCCGTGGCCGAACAAACCACAACACATTACCCAGACGACGAAATAGACCTCCGAGAACTCTTCGCCACCCTATGGCAAGGAAAATGGCTTATCCTGGGTTTAACATTCGTCTTCGCCGCCGCAGGCATAGCCTACGCCCTATACAAACCCGACATCTACCAGTCAAGCGTCCTCCTGGCCCCAGCCAACGATGAAAGCAAAATGGGTGGTATTAATGGCCAGCTAGGTGGCCTGGCCAGCCTGGCGGGTATCAGCCTGGGTGGAGGAAACTCCAATCGGACTGTTATTGCCAAAGAGGTGCTACAGTCACGGGCCTTCCTCACATCCTTCATCCACCGCCATAACCTGGTGATTCCTTTGCATGCCGTCAAAGGTTGGCGAGAGGAAAGCGATGAATGGATTTACGACACAGATGTCTACAACCCGAATACGGGAGAATGGTTGCCAAACCGGAAAGGTAAGAGCCAGGAGCCCACCAACTGGGATTTGGTAAAGGCCTTCAGAGAAGACCACCTCAGTGTGAGCGAGGCCAAAGACACCGGAATGATAACTGTGAGTGTAAAACACTACTCACCCCGCGCGGCGCAGCAGTGGGCGCAATGGTTGGTGCACGATATTAATGAGCACATGCGAGAACAGGATGTTGAAGAAGCAGAAGCGAGCATTGCCTACCTGGACGCCAAACTCAAGGAAACCAACATCGCCGGCATGCAGCAGGTGTTTTACCAACTCATCGAAAACGAAACCCGCACAGTAATGCTTGCCAATGCTCAACGGGAATATGTGTTCCGTACCGTAGACCCGGCGGTGGTTCCGGAAGAAAAGAGTGAGCCTAAGCGAGCACTCATTTGTGTCATTGCAACGCTTCTTGGCGGCATGGTCGGCGTATTCATTGTGTTTGTCAGGGCGTTTATCGGCAGTGCTGAAAACATGTCGCTCAAGAGGGTAGATGCCAGCAGCCCTGATACGCAATGAAGCAAATTTTTATTCGGCTAACGAATATCGGTCTTCGAGGTACTACGTTAGCAAGTAAATTTTTCCTTATCTTTCTGCTAGCGCGTTACCTTGAGCCTTCAGACCTTGGGTTGTACGGCCTGCTAACAGTCACAATTAGCTATGCCTTGTTTTTCCTCGGCATGGACTTTTATGTATACGCGAACAGAGAGATATTAAAAACCGAGTGGGGATTTAGAGGACGATTGCTGAAGAGCCAGGCAGCTTTATGGGGCTTGCTTTATTCAGTCTTCCTGCCGCTGACTCTAACTCTGTTTGTATTCGAATTATTGCCTTGGCGGTTGTTGCCGTGGTTTCTGTGTTTACTCGTTCTTGAGCACCTAACACAAGAACTTAATCGTCTGTTGGTCATGCTATCCCGGCAACTTGTAGCTAGCTGGATTCTGTTTTTACGGGCCGGAGCCTGGTGCCTGGCTGTGATCGCCCTAATGGGTGTAGAGGTTGAATATCGTTCTCTGGAAACTGTCTTGGCCGCATGGATCGTCGGGGCCTCTTCGGCACTGGTTACAGGCTTTGTGGTGGTTGCCAGAAGTGGCATGGGCGGATGGAGTCATTCCGTAGATTGGCAATGGATACGAAAAGGCATCCGAATAGCACTCCCCATGCTTGTGGCAACACTTGCACTTCGAGCCTTTTATACTGTCGACAAGTATTGGTTCGAAGCACTGGTAGGACTGGATGTACTCGGCGCCTATGTGCTGTTTATAGGTATGTGCAACGCGCTCCTAGGCTTTATGGATGCGGGTGTGTTTACGTTTTTGTATCCATCACTTATCGCGGCCAATGCAGACGATGACGCCAGTACATTTCGTAAAAAATTCCGGCAGATGGTTAAACAAACAACCACCCTTGTACTGGTCTTTTCACTGGTAGCCTGGGTTATTCTTGACCCTTTACTCCGTTGGTTGGGCAGGCCTCTGTATCTTGAATATCAGTATCTTTTTGGCTGGCTATTGTTGGCAAATTCTCTGTTTGTAATGAGTATGGTGCCCCATTACGGCCTCTTTGCACGGGGGCACGATAAGCCTATCATCGTCAGTCATCTAGCCGGGTTAATTGTCTTCATCATAACCACTGCATTGTTTGCTCCGGTTACGCCCGATTTGGCCGTTCCAGTGGGATTAATCGCTGGCTTTGGCTTCATCCTTGTTTGGAAAGGCTTGCAGTTTTACCGATTAACACCCCCCAATTGGCGGTGATACCATTCGTTCATTAAAGTGAAATCTAGAGAAAGTGACTATGCTTGAAAACTCCACCATCCTCGTCACCGGCGGCACAGGTTCCTTCGGCCACAAATTCATTCCAATGACCCTGGAAAAATACAACCCCAAGAAAATCATTGTATTTTCCCGGGATGAAATGAAGCAGTGGGAAATGGCCAAGTTGTTCCAGGGCGACGATCGTCTGCGTTTCTTCATCGGCGATGTGCGTGACAGGGACCGCCTCTACCGGGCACTGGATGGTGTCGATTACGTAGTGCATGCCGCCGCCACCAAAATTGTGCCGACCGCAGAGTACAATCCTTTTGAGTGCGTTAAAACCAACATTCACGGTGCCATGAATCTGATCGATGCCGCCATCGACAAAGGCATCAAAGGTGTAGTGGCGCTGTCTACAGACAAGGCCAGCAGCCCTATCAACCTATACGGAGCCACTAAACTGGCTTCTGATAAACTTTTTGTAGCTGGCAACTCTTACGCTGGCGGGCACAAAACCAAGTTCTCCGTGGTTCGTTACGGCAACGTGATGGGCTCCCGCGGATCGGTCGTCCCGTTCTTCATGTCTGTTAAAGACACGGGTGTTCTTCCTATTACTGACCCACGTATGACCCGGTTCATGATTAGCCTGGAAGAGGGTGTAGAGCTTGTATGGCACGCTTTCGAAGATATGGTTGGTGGTGAGATCTACGTAAAGAAAATTCCTTCCATGAAGGTAACGGATCTGGCTCGAGTGGTTGCGCCAGAGGCAAAGCAGGAAGTAGTCGGCATTCGCCCTGGCGAGAAACTTCACGAGCAGATGATTGGCGCCGAGGACTCCTACTTTACCTATGAGTATCCGGAGCACTTCAAGATCCTGCCCAACATTAATAATTGGGGAAACTGCGAAAGCCGGATCAAAGACGGTAAGAAAGTACCGGAGGGTTTTATCTATTCCAGTGACAACAACACCGAGTGGATGGAAGAAGAAGAGTTAAAAGCCTGGATTGATCGACACTACAACGAAATCGGTAAGATCTGACTATGATTCCCTACGGCAAGCAGGATATCAGCCAGGCCGATATTGACGCGGTGGTGGAGGTGCTGCAGTCAGACTTTCTGACTCAGGGCCCCAAAGTGCCTGATTTCGAGGCCAAGGTGGCGAACCATGTAGGCGCAAAACATGCGTTGGCCGTTAATAGTGCGACCTCGGCATTACACCTCGCCTGTCTCGCTTTGGGCCTGGAGAAGGGAGATTGGCTGTGGACCACGCCGATAACCTTTGTGGCCTCTGCAAATTGTGGCCTGTATTGCGGCGCAAAAGTGGATTTCGTTGACATTGATCCGCAGACGTACAACCTGTGTCCTGAAAAGTTGGCGGAAAAACTGGAACGGGCCAGTCAGGAAAACCGCCTACCCAAAGTGCTCGTAGCAGTTCACCTCTGCGGGCAACCCTGTGAGATGGAATCGATTCACAAGCTTGCCCGGCAGTATGGCGTTCGCATTATAGAAGACGCCTCCCACGCGATTGGCGGCAAGTATCAGGGAGAGTTTATCGGCAATGGCCGCTACAGCGACATCACCATATTCAGCTTTCACCCTGTAAAAATCATCACCACCGCGGAAGGCGGCATGGCGGTCACCAACTCTGATGAGCTGGCAAGCCGCATGAACCTTTTGCGCAGCCATGGCATTACCCGGGACTCGAATTTGATGACCCATGAGCCAGACGGGCCCTGGTACTATCAGCAGATCGAGCTGGGTTTCAATTACCGAATGACCGAACTGCAAGCAGCTCTTGGCGATAGTCAAATGGACCGATTGGATACGTTTGTGGCTCGCCGACACGAACTGGCAAAACGCTACGACCACTTACTGGCCGGTCTACCCGTAACTACGCCCTGGCAGCATCCTGAGAGTTATTCCGGCTTGCACCTGTACGTGATTCGCCTGCACCTGGGAACGATCAACAAAAGCCACCGAGAGGTTTTCGAATCTCTCCGGGAACAGGGCATTGGTGTAAATTTGCATTACATTCCCGTGCATACCCAGCCATATTATGAGGCGATGGGATTCACTGCAGGGGATTTTCCTGAGGCAATGGCGTATTACAGTGAGGCGATCAGCCTGCCAATGTTTCAGGGAATGACGGATGAGCAGCAGGACGAAGTAGTGAGGGTATTGAAGTCGGTCTTGAATATAAAGGAAGAAAAATGAAACGGTTGGCAGTCATTCCAGCCCGTGGGGGGAGTAAACGCATTCCTCGCAAAAATATCAAAGAATTCTGCGGAAAACCCATGATCGCCTGGTCGATCGAAGCTGCTCTTGAATCTAAGTGCTTCGATCATGTGATTGTGTCAACCGATGACCGTGAAATTGCTGAGGTTGCTCAACAATATGGGGCTGAAGTACCTTTTTTCCGGCCCCAGGAACTGGCAGACGATCACACTGCCACAAGACCGGTGATAAACCACGCTATTGAAGAGGCCGCTTCCCGCTGGGGCATGCCCGATTGCGTATGCTGCATTTATGCAACCGCTCCCTTCATACAGGCAGGCGACTTGAGATCGGCTTTTGATATGCTGGACCAAGGCACCGCAAAATTTGTCTTCTCAGCCGGTCGGTTTGCCTACCCCATCCAAAGAGGCTTTCGAGTTAATGACGCCGGTCGAGTCGAACGGCTGTGGCCAGAACATCGATATACAAGGTCGCAGGATCTTGAAGAGGCTTACCATGACGCTGGGCAGTTTTATTGGGGGAGGACTGGAGCCTTTTTGGACTTCGAAGACCCAATGTCTGTCGAGGGGATAGCCTATGTGCTCCCTGGCACCCGGGTTCACGACATAGATACCAAAGAAGATTGGGCCGTCGCTGAGCTGATTTTTAAAGCGCTCGGCCAATGATGAGGGATAGCGAGACGCTTCGGCTGGCACCCACGGTTGCCATCCGCGTGGATAGTGGGCATGAAATCGGGTCTGGCCATGTCCGCCGCTGTATGTCATTGGCAGCCTTCCTGGTGGCGAATGGTTTCAAGCCGGTTTTCATTTGCCGAGAAATAGCAGGCGCCATCACCCACGTCATAGAGCAGGCTGGTTTTGCTCTCGTTCTGCTGCCTGAGAAAGAAAGTTTGGCTTTTAGCGTGTTTCGTTCCGACTTCGCGACAGCCGACTTTGAAAGGATGGCGGGCGATGCTGAGGAAAGCGCGGACACATTTGCTCACCAATATCCGGGAGTACAGATAGCCTGGGTTGTTACCGACCATATGCTGATTCGAAAACCCTGGCAGGTGGCGTTTGCAAGCAAGACGAATTGTAAGGTTTTGGCGATTGACGGTCAGGCAAATTCGGCGCATTACGCAGATGTGTTGCTCGACCCCCAGATACACGAAAACCCCGTAGAAAAGTGGGCAGATCTGCTTCCTCAGCACTGTGTCGTGTTCGCTGGTCCGTCTTGCCTGCCGTTATCCCAAGCATTTGAATCCGCAAGAAATAAAGCCACTGTTAGACAAGGCCCTCCGAATAAGGTCTTGGTGTGTTTTGGTGGAACTGACCCAGAAGATCTTGTCTGCCGCACCGTGAACGCCTCGTTTACTTGGGTAAGCCAGAGTACGAATCCCGGAATTGAAGTTGATGTCGCGGTCCCAGCCAGTCTTCCATCCTTAACCAGACTGGAAGCACTTTTCTTGAACAAGCCAAACTTCCATTTACATGTTGGCTTGAACGACCTTTCACAGCTGATGTTGGATGCGAGCGTCGCAATAGGTGGCGGAGGCATCATGCTATGGGAGCGGTGTTTGCTGGGCCTACCAGCGATAGTAGTGCCTCTGGCCCAGAACCAGGAAAAGCCAATAGAAAGGCTTGAGGCGCAGGGTGCGGTCGTTTCAGTAAAATCACGAGATGGGGGCTATGAATTCGAACTGATTAAAGCCCTGCAAGAGCTTTCCCAAAATCCCGCAGCTTTACGCACGATGTCAAAAAATGCATTCAAGGTCATGTCAGACTGGCCCAAAACGGATGGCTGGTTAAGAGTTATGAAAGGCAGCAAGCATGAGTGAGATTAAAAGAATCGCAATTATTGGTGGCAGCGGTAACGGTCGTGTTATTGCTCAAGTGGTTGAGGATATGGCAAAAGCTGGCCACGATATTGAAGTGGCGGGTTTTCTTAATGATCACGAACCGATAGGAAGTCTTATCGGTGAGTACAAAGTTATAGGGCGCCCCAGTGAATGGAATGCCCTGGATCCAGACGTTAAGATCGTTTTCGCATTACTTACCGTTGGTAAAATGGAGGAGCGGAGTGAGCTTCTGTCTGCGCTAGAGGTTCCTGAAGCCAGACTCGCCACCCTGATTCATCCGACAGCAGTAGTTGGCTCTGGCGTCTCGGTGGGTAAAGGCAGTGTCATATGTTCGCATGTGACGTGCCAGCCTGGTAGCTCTATAGGGAGCAATTCTATCGTGAGAGCAGGAGCGAATCTGGGCCATGACGCTGAAGTGTCGGACTTTGTCGATATCGGGCCGAACTGCACGCTTTGTGGATATTCCAAAGTGGCCAAGGGCGCCCACGTGGCTCCGAATTCCGTGGTTCGAGACAGCGTCTCGGTCGGCGAGTTTGGGGTTTTGAGCGCTGGAAGCGTAGCACTGAAAGACATCGAAGCACGCACTGTCTGGATCGGTAATCCAGCCAGAAGAGTGAAATAATACCCTGAAAATCTCCTTGCATTCGATAGGATAATTAAAATGATAGGAATCAAGAACGTTGCATCCTTCATTCCAGAATATGCTTTGGACAACCTCCAGAGAGTGGAAGCGTTTGGGGAATCATCAGAATTCATCACGAAAAAAATTGGCGCTCTAAAACTACCCCGGAAAGATGACACCGAGGAAACTTCGGATCTAGCTGTTAAGGCAATAGAGCGCCTTATTGAAGCTTCCGAGGGCTTTGAGAAAAGCTCAGTTGATGCACTGATTATAGTCACCCAGAATGGCGACGGTGAGGGGCTACCTCATACATCCGCCATCGTTCAGCAAAAATTGGGGTTGCCGAAAAGTATTGCGGCTTTTGATGTATCCCTTGGATGTTCGGGGTACGTTTATGGGTTGCACATTCTCAAAGGATTTATGGAATCTGCGGGTTTGAAAAATGGAATATTGGTAACCGCTGATCCTTACTCAAAAATTATTGATCCGGATGATAAGAACACGGCTCTGCTTTTTGGTGATGCAGCGACGGCTACCTGGTTGGGCAATTCTCCTGCCTGGAACATTGGTCCTGCCCTTTTTGGAACCGATGGGGAAGGAGAAGGAGCCCTCAAAACAAGTGGCTCTTGTTTAACCATGAATGGTCGGCAGGTTTTTGACTTTGCGGCGAAAAATGTTGCGCCAAACATCAAGGCGCTTCTGGAAAAAGCCGAGCTTGAGGACAGTCAGGTTGATGCCTTCTGCATTCATCAGGGCAGCTATGCCATAGTTGATGCGATTTCCCGAAGGTTTAAAGGAAGTCAGCAAAAATTCATTCGGGATATCGGAAGCACCGGCAATACGGTTTCCTCCAGTATTCCACTGTTGCTAGAGAAGCATGTACTGGGTTCAGATTGTAAGAAAGTTATTATTAGTGGATTTGGCGTAGGATTCTCCTGGGGAACCGCGCTGCTTACCAAAAATACTAATTGAGTCATTAACCATTGTAGCCATTGAAGAGAGGACTTAAATGATTACCGAGCAGCAAGTCAAAGACGCAATTGAAGCCGCAGGAATTGATGTGGATGTGAGCGCAATTGGTCCCAAAGATAACCTTGGAGACCACGGTGTCGATAGCCTGGATTATTTTAATCTGTTCCTTGAGCTTGAGGATATTGGTGGCAAGAAAATCCCGGATGAAGATATCGACAAGATGAAGACGATTGAGGCAATCATCCAGTTCTATGCAGATTGAGCGCAAGATGGAAAAACCAAAGGCGCTAATCGTAGCGGAACTATCCGCTAACCATGGCAACGACCTTGGGTTGGCACTTGAAACCGTCGATGCATTTGCATCGGCGGGAGCCGATGCCATCAAGGTGCAAACCTTCCGGCCAGAATCATTGTGCATGAATATCAACAATGAATTTTTCGGCCCGAGAAAGGCTGGCCTCTGGAAAGGAAAAACCCTTTGGGAAATCTACAGCGAAGGTTCCTTACCCTACGATTGGCACTGGAAGATACAGGAAGCTTGCCAAAAGCGCGGAATTGAATTCTTTTCGTCGCCATTCGATCATGAAGCAGTCGATTTCCTGAGCTCCATGGATGTACCCAGATATAAAATCGCATCAATGGAGATCAACGATCTTCCGCTAATAAGAAAGGCCGCCTCTCAGGGCAAGCCCATGATCATATCAACAGGTCTTGGTGAGATAGCCGATATTCAGAAGGCTGTAGACGCCTGTTTTGAGGTAGGCAATAAAGATGTGACCCTACTGAAATGTACATCCAGCTACCCGGCTCCTCTGAATATCGCCAACCTGAAAACCATTCCGGATATGGCTAATCGCTTTGGCGTATCCGTTGGTGTCTCCGATCATACTCTTGGCTTTATCGTACCCGTGGCTTCAGTGGTGTTAGGCGCCAGCTTTATCGAAAAGCACGTTGTACTGGACAAAAGCCAGGAAACGTTGGATGCAGCCTTTTCGTTGGACCCAACAGAGTTCGCTGAAATGGTCCGGCATGTTCGTGACGCCGAGGAAACCCTGGGTGAGGTTTCATACGATGTAGCCGAAGAGGATAAACTTCGTCGGCGTTCGTTGTTTACGAGCACAGCAATGTCGAAAGGCCAGGTGGTTGCTCAGGAAACGCTTCGCTCTGTGCGGCCTGGACACGGTGTAGAACCCGATGCCATAAGTCAGTTTATTGGCAAACGCGCGATAAGAGATATACCGGCGGGAAGCCCGGCCCGGTTCGAAGATTTCGAATAGAGACATGAGTGAGGTTTGAAGTTGTCTGATTTCACAGCATTACCCGAGTTCAGGTTCAAAGGCGAACGTACCTATATCCACGGTACGGACTTGTTTCAGACTGTGTCAGAATTCATGGAGAGCCGAAAGGCGGGTTACTTAAGGGACATGTCGTTCCGTTCGTTCGGCGATAAGCAATGCGCCATACAGTTTTCTCCTCCTGGCACCTCCAATGCCCAAGTGATCAGCCAAGGTCGCTGGCACGATACTGAGAATGACTCCGATGTTAAATTCTGGGTGACTGAGCAAGGCGATTCTGTATCTGATCGGTATGAGTTTGACGAGGACACTCTTTGCGACGGCGCGCAGATTGGGGAAGAAAAGATTACACGACAGTTTAATTCTGCTTTTTCAATGATAGAGAACCTCGTAGCGCTCACCAAAAAGTTCCACAACACACAGCTTCCTCTCGCCTCAGGAAAGTGGGTGTTTGGTCAAATCATGCTGCAGGAGCGGCTACCTGAGAGGTGTAAATCGATCCAGATTGAGAATTACCAGAACATTACGAATCGTTTCAGCCGTAACCGTATTATTCTTGATGACAAACATGTTGGTGAGATTCGGTTTATTGTTGCTTAATGAATCTTTTCACGGGTCTCCGAGGTGACCAGTATTCGAAGTAAGATGCAAATTTTAGTGGACCAACTTATTCCATTCTCGAACCCCGGCTGTATCTCAGTTTAGACAATCTACCTATAGAATGATCATGGTAGGGACGCTATCTCCGATAAACGTTTAGTCAGCACCGGGTAGATAGCCATTGCAGAAACTCAGTGAGCGATCAAAGTCGTGGCGTGAAAGGTTTCCGTGATGATGTGCTCGCCTGTTCCATTGATTCAGAACTGGAAATTAAAATGAAAGCTATTTTGGTATTGGGCAAGGCCCAAGAAAATTTAGCAAAAAAAATTAAATCAGATAGCAGCGAACCATGTGTCGTTTTTAGTGTCTATGCTACAGACATTGAAGGCGCAATTATTATCGGAAGATTTAATTTCATTTTTAACTATTTGAGTATACTAAGAGGTTTGAGAAAGTGTTTTACCGCTCATTTTCTGGAGCTGTATACGCCGCACTTTGTTAATTTTGTCGCCAATATTTTATATTTCCGTTGTAAAAATGTTCGAGTTTTTTATTTGTACGATGGGATCCTAAATTTTAGGTCTGTGTCTTGGGGGCAGTATAATTTAAAGCGGGCTATCTTCCTAAACAAGCTGAAATCTATTCTTTATTTCCATAGGTTCAAAAAGGTCGGAAAAGTAATAAATGATAAATCAATTGCTAATTTTAAGAACGTAATCGTCCCTTCGAGTATGAGAGAGCAGGGTTTTAGTTTTGATAAGTATACTCTATTTGTTGATGATGACTTGGCTGTAGATGATTATTTAAATTACGGCGTTGCAATGATCTTAGAACCTGCCAATTATGCAAATGGAGATTTAGAAGTTCTAACAAAGAAACTCAAAAACTTTTGCTTGGAAAGATCTGTTAGCCGCGTAATACTGAAAACCCATCCGCGTTGCAAAAAAAGTCTTTTGTCCAATTTTTTTCGAAATAGCTTTGAAGTGGAAAGCTTCGTAGGAGATGTGGATTGCGCGGAAAATATTTTCGTAAAATATCGCCCAGCTTATGTGTTGGGTG
The DNA here is from genome assembly GCF_003007715.1 of Marinobacter shengliensis. Taxonomy (GTDB): domain Bacteria; phylum Pseudomonadota; class Gammaproteobacteria; order Pseudomonadales; family Oleiphilaceae; genus Marinobacter; species Marinobacter shengliensis. The sequence goes on from NZ_PXNO01000023.1 coordinate 673,648, forward strand.
ATTATAGTAGCGCCATGTTAAATATAAAGTCTTTGCATTCTTCAGCAGAAATATTTAGCTATGGACTGATCAAGAGCGAGGTTCCGACAAACTTAGAAGCCGTCATTGAATTAATGAAGCGGCAAGGGGTGACGTTTTTTGAGAGAACTTGAAATATTGATTTCATGTCTATTTCTTGTGTCATCAATTCTAATGCTCATGCGGCTAAGGGCTTCGTTTTACCTTATTATCTCGTATTATTTGTTGGCTATACACTTGGCCGGAATTTCAGTAATTTACATATCGGCGAATGAAGTATATTTGATTGAGCAGCAAGTTTATTCATTTTATCATAATGGACATGTCTTTCTTTCCGTAATGATATTTGTTTCCTCTCTGGGAGTGCTCTGCTCGGAGAAAATTGACGTTTCTAGGTATGTGGCTCCGAATGTTGGATTTAATACGTGCCAAGTTAACAAGCTCGCCCTCTTTTTTTGCTTTTCCTTTGTTGTGCTTCTATATGTAAATATTTTTATCTCCGATACGCCGCCCTTATTATCGAGCGGATATGTTGATAGATTTGGATACATGGAAAATACCAAGATTTGGTTCTTTCTTAAGATTTTTGGGGTGGTTTCTATTCACATTCCAATTGTCTTAGGATATCTGCTAGCCCATTTGAACCGAAAATATCTTGTGGTGATCGTATTTTTGTTCTATGAGTTGTACTTGGTTTTGATTGGTCAAAAGTTTGGCGGTCCGCTATTGGGTATAATATTCTTTGCTTTGCCAACACTTTCCCTTAGATATTCAAGCTATTCGCTTGGTCATTTTTTGAAGTCCTATTTTTTGAAAGTAATGCTTGCATTTATTTTCCTTATGTCGGTAGTTTACTATCATTATTCGAATTATAGTTTGGCTGAGGACTTTGGCGGTCCTTTTGGCTTAATTCTATACAGAGTTTTCGGAATGCAGGGTCACATGTTTTGGGGGGTTTTAAGTGAAATTTCGTGGATCCATTCCGACCTATTGAATTTTCCACAATTTGTTAATGCAATGCAGAATCTGATGTTGAAGGTTTCTCCGGTCTTGGCTCCTGAAATGATTGAGCGAGGAGTCAACTTTACCTTCGGGTTTTATGCTGCCATTGCCTACTATTTTTCTATTCTGGCTTTTTTTATTGCTTTTTTCTCCTTTATGGTTTTTGGGCTTATCTCAAAATTATGGTTTTTTTCGCTTAAGCAAAAAAGGTTAGTCGGTTATTTTTTTGTCAGTAATGTTTTGGTTATGTTCGCTTCGTTCATTTCTATGGGCTCGCTCGCGTCTATTTTGAACCCAAAATTTTTTGTGTTGATCGTCTTTTTAGGTATGTGGCCAGTACTGGCGGTGGCATTTAGAAAGATTTTTAAAACAATTCATTAGAATTTCGTGGTTCATTCGAAATCGCGATCTTGGAGGTGGCATTTTGGATTGCTGTGTTGTGTTTGGAGGTTCGGGGTTCATTGGTCTTTTTTTCTCTAAATTCATCCTCGAAAATGATGCGATAAGTAAGGTTTACGTGCTCGATAATGAACGCCCAGATCAAAAATTTAGTGCTTATAGGAGAAATTTATTTGAGAAGGAATCCCGCATTGAGTACGTCTACGCAGATGTTCGGAAAAACATACAGTGGAGACCTGATGAAAGAGTGGTGTTGATTGCTAATTTCGCTGCAATTCATCGTGAGCCCGGTCATCAAGATTACGAGTATTTCCAAACTAATCTGCTTGGTGCGGAAAATATATGTGAGTTTGCAGAACAGGTTGAATGTAATAATTTGATCTTTAGCAGCTCCATTTCACCATACGGCCCGGGTGAGGAAGAAAAAACGGAGCAATCTTTACCTGTGCCCGTGACACATTATGGCGCCTCAAAACTAGTAGCAGAAAAGATTCATCTTATTTGGCAAGCTAAAGCTGATCTTGATCGAAAATTGGTCATCGTCCGGCCGGGGGTGGTTTTTGGCCCAGGTGAAGGGGGCAACGTTTCACGTCTCATAAAAGCGGTTTTGGGGCGATACTTTTTTTATATGGCGAATCAAAATACGCGAAAGGCCGGGACGTACGTTAAAGAGCTTTGTAGTGCCATTATTTGGGTACTCGATAACCAAGATAAACATGGTGAGCGTGTCAGCACTTTTAACATGAGTATGAACCCTGGTCCATCGATTAAAGAGTATGTTGATACTATTTGTGCGGTTGCTGGTGTAGAGCGATGGGTTCCTGCTGTCCCCTATAAACCTCTTTTATTTTTTTCCTATTTAATTGAGTTTCTGGCCAAGCCTTTTAGGATTAATCACCCCTTTAGCCCAGTTCGTATTAGAAAGCTTATTCGCTCAAATAATGTTGCTCCTAGGTACCTGGTGGATAAGGGATACCCATATAATTATACACTGCGCACCGCATTTGAAGATTGGAAGAAAGAATGCTCTGAGGAATGGGACTAAAATTCTATGATTGATAATGTATCTAAAGCACTGCGCGTCGCTTGTATTGTTCCTACATATAATGGTAGGGAAGACTTTAAGCGCTTGTTTGATAGTTTGAGCCTGCAGACTGAATGTTTCGATCTTCTGGTAGTTGACTCTAGTTCGACTGATGGAACTAGTGAATTTGCTGAAGCACTGAGGTCTCAAGGAGAGATTAAGCACCTTCTGATAATTCCTGGTGCTGAATTCAACCATGGGGGAACCCGTCAAAAAATGGTTGATGACTTTCCAGAGTATGATGTATACGTTTTTCTTACCCAAGATGCTTATTTAGAGGATAAAGACGCCCTAAAAAGAATACTTTCAGCGTTTAGCGATCCGTTGGTTGCAGCCGTCTGCGGCCGACAACTGCCGCATCACGATGCAAGTCCATTGGCCGAGCATGCGAGGCTGTTTAACTATCCCTCAGTGACGCAGGTTAAATCCAAGGCGGATATTCGACGTCTTGGTATTAAGGCAGCATTTATGTCCAATTCCTTTGCTGCATATAGAGGAGACTTGTTACGAGCAGTCGGAGGGTTCCCAAAACACGTCATATTTGCGGAAGATATGTTTGTTGCAGCGAAGATGCTTCTAGAAGGATTTAAAGTGGTATACGCGGGAGATGCATGCTGCCGTCATTCTCACAATTATACAGCTCTTGAAGAATTCCGCCGATATTTCGATATGGGAGTTTTTCATGCACGCGAGCCTTGGATTCGTGAAGAATTTGGCGGCGCTGGTGGCGAGGGAGTCAAATTTGCGAAGTCTGAGTTAAGGTTTCTGGGGGTGTCGAAAATCTATTTATGGCCGGCAGCATTAATTCGGAATTTACTAAAACTTTTTGCCTATAAGTTTGGGCAGCATGAAGATAAGTTCCCAATAGCTATTAAGAGGAGAATAGGGATGTACAAAGGGTATTGGAATGGTCCCTTTGCGGAGAAGAAAGGATGAGAGTTTTAGTTACAGGGGGTTCAGGCTTTATCGGTTCAGCGGTAATACGGTACTTAAATCAATACACGCAATTCAAATTTGCTAATCTTGATAAGCTTACCTATGCAGGTAACTCAGAGTCCTTGAGCGGTGTTTACTCTTCGTCACGCTACTACTTTTATAAAGCTGATATATGCAATTCCGAGTTTCTCGAGCACGTTTTGCGCGAATTCCGTCCAACTCATGTTATGCATTTGGCAGCTGAGAGTCATGTTGACCGCTCTATTGATGGTCCCTCTGATTTTATCCAAACTAACATAATCGGTACATTCACGTTACTCGAGGCCGCTCGTCGTTATTGGCTAACCCTTGGCGAACCTGAAAAGACAGACTTTCGTTTCCATCATATCTCTACAGACGAAGTATATGGAGATCTGGTTGGTTCGAAGGATTTATTCAGCGAAAAAACGGCGTATGCGCCAAGTTCCCCTTACTCTGCCTCTAAAGCTAGCTCGGATCACTTGGTTAGAGCGTGGCACAGAACCTACGGTTTGCCAGTTGTGATTACTAATTGCTCTAACAACTATGGACCTTACCACTTTCCGGAAAAGCTTATTCCGCACATGATTTTAAATGCTTTGTCCGGTCGGCCGCTGCCGGTTTATGGGGATGGCTCGCAGGTTCGAGATTGGCTCTATGTTGAAGACCACGCTAGGGCCTTGGTTAAAGTTGCCTCTGAAGGCCGGGTTGGCGAGACATATAATATCGGCGGCCATAACGAAAAGAGAAATTTGGAAGTTGTGGAAACCATTTGTGATTTGTTGCAGGAAATGGCTCCTCCGGGTAGCTACCAGCACCTTAAGTGGCGTCCCACGTCTCAGGTGGCCCATTACAGGAATTTGATTACCTTCGTGGAGGACAGGCCCGGGCACGATGCGCGGTATGCAATTGATGCCAGTAAAATCCAGCGGGAACTCGGTTGGGTGCCGGAAGAATCTTTTGAAACCGGTATTCGAAAAACGGTGCAGTGGTATCTGGATAACCCGGATTGGTGGCAGAGGGTATTGAGTGGTGAGTATCAACTAGGACGTCTGGGAGAGAAAGCATGAAAGGGATAGTTCTAGCAGGCGGTTCAGGCTCTCGGTTGCACCCCATTACTCGCGGTGTTTCGAAACAACTGCTTCCGGTTTACGACAAGCCCATGATCTATTATCCGCTATCGGTTTTGATGCTGGCGGGAATTCGAGAAATCCTGGTCATTTCTACTCCTGAGGATCTGCCCAATTTTTCCAAGCTGTTGGGTGATGGCTCTGAGTTCGGTATTTCCCTGAGTTACGCCGAACAGTCGTCTCCTGACGGGCTCGCTCAGGCATTTGTTATAGCCGAGGAGTTTATAGGCAATGACAGTGTTTGTTTGATCCTTGGCGACAATATTTTTCATGGGTTTGGTTTCAGTCACATGTTGCGTGAGGCGGCAAGTCGCGAATCCGGAGCTACGGTATTCGGTTACCATGTAACTGATCCTGAACGCTTCGGGGTAGTGGAGTTTGATGACAGTGGTACGGCATTGTCGATTGAGGAAAAGCCACAGCGGCCAAAGTCGAATTACGCGGTTACAGGTCTCTATTTTTACGATAACGATGTTGTAGCTATTGCCAAGCAAGTACGTCCTTCCAGTCGTGGTGAGTTTGAGATCACCGATGTAAATAATGTATATCTCGAGCGCGGAGATTTGAATGTGAGCGTGCTTGGTCGCGGCTTCGCCTGGCTGGATACTGGCACCCATGATTCTCTAATGGAGGCGGGCCATTTTGTGCAGACAGTTGAACACCGTCAGGGGCTGAAGATTGCGTGCCTGGAGGAAATTGCGTTTCGCAACGGCTGGCTGCCTAAGAGTTGGCTTGCTCAGCAAGGACACAGATTGGCCAAAACTGGTTACGGACAGTATCTCTTGAGGTTGGCAGAGGAGCGAATATGAAAGTTATTCCCACAAGCCTGAAGGACTGTGTGGTGATAGAGCCCCGGGTGTTTGGAGACCATCGGGGCTTTTTTCTTGAGACTTTTCAGGCGGAGCGATACGCCAAGGAGGCAAATATCAGTTTGCCGTTTGTGCAAGATAATCACTCCCGATCTGGTAAGGGCGTTTTACGTGGCTTGCACTTTCAAATCACGAAGCCTCAGGGAAAGCTGGTGAGGGTGGTGAGTGGTGAAGTATTTGATGTCGCAGTAGACCTTCGCCGTGATTCGCCCACCTTTGGCCAGTGGGAAGGTGTTTATCTGAGTGGTGATAACAAGCGCCAGTTCTGGGTGCCTCCTGGCTTCGCCCATGGCTTTATTGTTGTCAGTGAGATTGCAGACTTTGAGTACAAATGCACCGATTACTATGACCCGACAGATGAAGGCGCGATTGCATGGGATGATCCAGATATAGGGATAAAATGGCCTATGGATCTTGAGCTCAAGCTATCTGAGAAAGATGCGAAGGCCCCTAGTTTTCGGGAGTTTTGTAGTTCATGAGAGTTTTGATAACGGGTGCGTGCGGGCAGTTGGGAAAGTGTTTGCAAGATAGTTTTAAAGAATCTGGCCATGAGGTTATTGCCGCAGGCCGAAGTGATCTCGATATTACAAATTCCGATTTAGTTGAGAGCTTTGTTCTTGCTCATGAGCCCGACGCAATAATTAACGCTGCGGCTTATACTTCGGTTGATAAAGCGGAAGTAGAACCGGATCTAGCGTTCAAAGTGAACGCAGAGGCTGTCGCTAATTTAGCTTCGGCGGTCAATAAGATTGGCGCTTTTCTGATTCATGTGTCCACGGATTATGTATTCGATGGCGCATCAACTCGCCCCTATCGAGAGATTGATTCCGTCAATCCGATGGGCGTTTATGGAAAATCCAAGTTGGCCGGTGAGAAAGAAGCGGAGAAGGCGAAGCGCTATGTCATCGTCCGCGCAGCTTGGATTTTTAGTGAGTACGGTAGTAATTTCCTGAAGACAATGGTGAGGCTAGGGAATGAGCGCGACAGTCTGGCAATTGTGAAAGATCAGATCGGAACGCCTACCTATGCCGGGGATCTGGCCGCGGCGTTGCGGGCTGTCGCGGAAAACCCACCTCTGAGCGGCACTTACCATTTTTCTGGAGGTAAACACTGCAGTTGGTATGAGTTTGCCCGGAAAATTTTCGAGACCTGCGTTGATCTAAAGGCTGACTTTCAGATCCCAGTGTTAGACCCAATACCCACCTCTGATTTCCCAACGCCTGCAAAGCGTCCCGCTTTTTCTGTTCTCGATGGAGGGCTGCTTGAGGCGAGGGTGGGAATTCGAGAAGGAAGCTGGTGCGGCGCTCTAAGAGCTGTTTGTAGCAAAGTACTTCAGACGGACGACTCCGCGGTGCAATAACATTGCAGTGCGTGAGAGGCGAACCTGTCCAAAGGTGACGTTACGTGATGGTTACTGAAATAATCAGGCGCTTGGCGTAAACTTGCGCCAATCTCCGAGCAAGCGGGCTTTCGTGCGGAGCGAAGGCCCGTTTCTGTTTTGTTGTTTGTAAAATTTCTAGGGTCGCACAATGAAGAAGGCGTTGATTACCGGTGTTACCGGCCAGGATGGTTCCTACCTCGCAGAGTTTTTGCTGGAAAAGGGCTACGAGGTTCACGGTATCAAGCGCAGGGCCTCGTTGTTTAATACCCAGCGTGTAGACCATATCTATCAAGATCCCCACACTGATAATCAACGATTTGTGTTGCATTACGGTGACCTGACGGATTCTTCCAACCTCACGAGGATTTTGCAGGAAGTCCAGCCAGACGAGGTGTATAACCTGGGGGCGCAGTCCCACGTGGCGGTAAGTTTTGAGTCGCCGGAATACACCGCAGATGTGGATGCCATGGGTACCTTGCGCCTGTTAGAGGCAATTCGTTTGCTGGGGTTGGAGAAGAAAACTCGCTTTTATCAGGCTTCCACCTCTGAGCTTTACGGCCTGGTGCAGGAAATTCCCCAAAAAGAAACCACACCGTTCTATCCCCGCTCCCCCTATGCCGTTGCCAAACTCTACGCCTATTGGATTACCGTGAATTATCGGGAAGCCTACGGTATGTACGCCTGTAATGGCGTACTGTTTAATCATGAATCACCGCGGCGCGGTGAAACCTTTGTTACCCGGAAGATCACCCGCGGCCTGGCCAATATTGCCCAGGGGCTGGAGAGCTGCTTGTACATGGGTAATCTGGATGCGCTTCGGGATTGGGGGCATGCAAAGGATTACGTGCGCATGCAGTGGATGATGCTGCAGCAGGATCAGCCGGAAGATTTTGTTATCGCGACCGGCGTTCAGTATTCGGTTCGGGAGTTTATCCAGTGGTCTGCGGCTGAGTTGGGTATTGACCTTCGTTTTGACGGTGAAGGCGTAGAGGAAACAGCAACGGTTGTGTCTGTCTCCGGTGATTCTGCGCCGGCGGTTAACCCAGGAGACGTAGTGGTTCGGGTAGACCCCCGTTATTTCCGCCCCGCTGAGGTGGAAACCTTGCTTGGGGATCCAACCAAGGCGAAGGAAACGCTTGGCTGGGTGCCAGAGATCACGGTTCAGGAGATGTGTGCCGAGATGGTTCAGGAGGACCTGCAAGCGGCTAGGCGCCACGCACTGCTCAAGGCCCATGGCCATGACGTGCCGGTATCGGTGGAGAACTGAGATGTCTGAACTGCGTAATCAGAGGGTATTTGTAGCTGGGCATCGGGGTATGGTGGGTTCTGCCGTTGTGCGTCGCCTTGAGTCGTTGGGCTATACGGATATTCTTACCGCCAGCCGTGATCAACTGAATCTGCTTGATCAGGCGGCCGTGCAGGCCTGGTTTGCCGAGCATCAGCCAGAGCAGGTTTACATTGCCGCTGCCAAGGTTGGGGGTATTCACGCAAACAACACTTACCCGGCGGAATTCATCTATGAAAACCTGATGATTGAAGCCAATCTTATTAACGCAGCTCACCAGGCGGGTGTGCAGAAGGTGTTGTTTCTGGGCTCATCCTGCATCTACCCAAAGTTTGCGGAGCAACCGATGCGTGAGGACGCGCTGCTGACGGGCGTTCTTGAGCCCACCAACGAGCCCTATGCGATTGCTAAAATTGCCGGCATCAAGCTGTGCGAGAGTTACAACCGGCAATACGGCCGGGACTACCGCAGCGTAATGCCCACCAACTTGTATGGCCCGAATGATAACTTTCACCCGGAGAACAGCCATGTGATCCCGGCTTTGTTGCGGCGCTTTCATGAAGCAGTGAAAGCGGGCGATGAGGAAGTGGTTATCTGGGGCAGCGGCAAACCTATGCGTGAGTTCTTGCATGTGGATGACATGGCTGCGGCCAGTGTGCACGTGATGGAGCTGGACTACGAAACCTACACCAGCAACACCGAGCCAATGCTTTCACACATCAATGTGGGCACCGGTGTGGATTGCACCATCCGGGAACTGGCAGAGACGGTTGCCAGGGTAACCGGATTCTCGGGAAGGCTTGTGTTTGATAGCAGCAAGCCGGATGGTACGCCGAGAAAGTTAATGGATGTGAGCCGGTTGAAGGCGTTGGGGTGGAGGGCAAGCATCGAGCTGGAGGATGGGTTGCGAAGCGCTTACAAGTGGTACCGTGAAAATGTCTAGAGCGGATCAGGGTTTTAAGTCGGGTGACATAGAGGCAATCAGTCTGGTTGCGATTTTTCAGGCGTTCTTTCTTTGGAAGTATTTGTTTCTGTCTAGCTTTCTGTTGCCGTTGGTGGCAGGAGGTTTGCTTGTAGGTTTGAGCGAGGAAAAATTCAGTTACCTAACACTGATAAAGCCTGCAATGGTGTCGCAGGCTAGACCGGTTGAGCCGCTTCAGGCATCGATAATGCGCCTGGAGCGAGATCATATTCCTGATGCGATTGCTGCGCTCGAGGGTTCGCGCGGAGAGAAACTGAAAGTGTCGGTGTACGGCGTTGGCTCGGATGATCTGATTGCGTTATCAACTACTGTTCCCAGGTCGGGTGAAGTTCTTGTTCGTGAAGTTCATGAGACGGCTGTTTCCGGTTTGATCAGCGATCACTTGAAGGCACTGCAACGGGTTGAGGAAAGGTTAGATCTCCAAATTGAAGCAGTGGAGCAGGGCATAAAGGAGACTCCTGGTGGTTCCGGAGGTGATGCGGTGCTGGCCTCCCTCATTGAGCGGCGTTCGATGCTTCTTGAGCAGGTGCAATCGCTGGACGAAGCAACGGTCCTGACGTTGGCGAGGCCTGGAACGGAGCCGGAGGGCCTGCCTAAAATTATAAAATTTGCAGTGATTGTTCTGGCCTCCCTATTGGCTGCGATGATCTTGACGTTGTTTGTGGACTTTCTGGCGCGAGTCAGGCGCGAAATGGATGCGGTAGGTTGCAATGAGTAAACTGAGACGCCACCTGAGTTACTGGCCTGTCTATTTTTGGAGTTTTATTGCCAGAAATAATCTGTTCTATAGTCGGCGTAGTCGTTTCTCTCGCCATAAAAAGGCGCTGATACTGGGGAATGGGCCCTCACTGCAAGATTTTGTTGCATCTGCCGACTGGGCATCTATCGGCAGCACTCATGATGTTTATTGTGTGAATAATTTCGCCTTTCAAGATGCCTTTATTTTATGTAAGCCATCACAGTATGTGATATTCGATCCGAATTATTTTAATTCACTTGATACCGATCTGAAGTCGGGGAATAGCTTATTCCTAAAGATGGTGGAGACGGTTGATTGGGAAATGAATCTTTATGTTCCCATTAGATTCTATCCTATGGGCCGGGTTTTGATTGAGTTATTCCGGAATACTTCCATAAGAGTTGTCTTTTTTAGAGATGTTGGTTTGAAATCGTATTTTAGATTTCCTTTTTTGGGATTAATGAAACGCCAGATATTGATGCCACGTGCTAATAATGTTTTGATTGCTGCCATTTATTTGTCAATTCTGAATGGTCACAATCATGTGGTGATCGATGGCGCCGATCACTCCTGGCATCAGAATCTTCACGTTGCTGATGATAATTTGTTATACATAAAAGATAGTCATTTCTATGATAAGGATCCAAGCCTGTCACCATTATACAAAGACCGGCTTACTGGTCAGCATTTTTCCATGGAGGAAATCTTTGAGAGTTACCGCCTGGTACATAAAAGTTACCGAGTAATCGGCGAGTTGTCGGCGTCTCTGGGTGTCAAGGTTTTTAACCAGACTCCGGGCTCTTTCATAGACGCATTCCCGAGAATGGGTAGAAGTGACTCTGTTTAGCATGTCTGCGATGGATTGGCCTGAGGTGCCGAGCGTCTCATCATCTACTACGTTAGTTCGACAAATCTTAATGGTAGCGGTGCTTGTTTATACGCTACTGCTGTTCCTGGCACTGTTCTCGGGTTTTTTCTATATTCGGCTCGTTCTTGCTTCACTTTCTTTTTCGTTTTTTCTTTTTTTTGTTTGCTTCTCGAGCAATCTTAAATTATTTCACGTTATTTATGTCTTGTTTATTTTTCTGATGGGGCTTGTCGCCCTCGATCGCTCAGGGGGTAGTTCACTGATCGCCGGATTTTTTCTGACAGGTGGGCTGGCGATGGCTGTGGTTATAAGGGATTTTAACCTCGGCGGCGTCGCCTATAAATTTCCGTTGCTGATCTACTTGATGTATTTGTATTTTTGTTGGCTTGTTCTCGGTTTTGGCCCCAGCGAATTTAATCATCTTTTTTCTGGTTACAGTAGAAATATAGTAGGTGCAGTGGTTTTAGCTTTGCTAGGTGGCTATCTATGGATATGTTATGAGAAGGATGTTCGTCCTAGTATTCTGCTTGTGATTTTGTCTGCCCTGATTACGATCCCGCTTTATGGAAGGTCAAATATTGTCGCATTGATGCTGGTGGTTGTTTTTGTCCTGTTCTTCTGTTGGAAGTACAAGGTCTCTTTATTTTACTTCTGTGCTTCGGTTATGGCTGTAATAGTGTTAGGGCCCGTTGTGGCTGATTACTTTTCGTCAGAAACCAATTTTTCATCGGGGATTGAAAGTCCACGGTATGAGATGCTTCTTGGTTATTTGAGTGAGCTGGATCTGTTCTCATTACTTTTGGGGGGCGACGAAAGGCTGGTGTTGGCAATTCAGGAATATGGTGGAAATCCTCACAATGCCTTCATTCGTTTTCATTCTAACTTTGGATTTATGTTGTTTGTAAGTCTGGTGGCTATCCTGGCTGTTTTTATACGCTTGCTTTCATCGGGTTCAGGGTTCCTCCTTGTGCTGCTATGTGTAATGCTTTTTCGAGGTTTCTTTGATGTTATTTTTTTTGGGAACCTGATTGACTATGCTCTGGTAGGACCATTGGCCTTTTTTTTTAGGCCAGAGTATAAATCGCTGATTTTTGCCAAGACCTGAGGTTCGTTTTTGAAAGTTTCTGTCATTACTGTTTGTTTTAATAGCGCTGAGACCATTGAGGGGACTTTGGTTGCGGTTTCGTCGCAAACTTATCCTGATACAGAGCACGTGATTATCGATGGTGGCTCAACTGACGGTACGGTTGACAAGGTGCGTACCCGAGTGCGGGAATCTGATGTGCTGGTATCAGAGTCAGATGAAGGGTTATACGATGCCATGAACAAAGGTGTTGCCCTGGCTAAGGGTGATATTGTCGGTATTCTCAACTCTGATGATTTCTATGAATCAGAAGATGTTATTTCGTCAGTTGTTCGCGTCTTTGCTGAAAACCCGGATGTTGATGTCGTATTTGGCGATGTTGTTTTTGTGGCCCCGGAGGATCTCTTAAGGATTACTCGCTATTACGGTGCAGAACATTTTCGACCCTGGAAGCTTAGATTCGGCTGGATGCCACCGCATCCCGCCACGTTTGTCAGGAAAAGCGCCTATGAGCGAGTGGGCAAATACCGCCTCGACATGCGTATCGCTGCGGACTATGACATGTTCGTTCGCTGGCTGCTGGTGGCTGGATTGAAGTGGAAGTATCTGGATAAGGTTCTGGTTCGAATGCGTGCGGGCGGAGTCAGCACGAGTGGATTCAGAAGTAGCATACGTCTGAATCGCGAGATTGTCCGCGCCTGCCGAGATAACGGCGTCTACACCAATCTCCTTTTCGTTTTGAGCAAAATTCCCTTCAAGTTATTGGAACTGATCAGGCGGCCCGGGCAATGAGTAAGCAACGGGTTTTGGTAACGGGTGCTTCGGGCTTTGTTGGCAGCGCTGTTGTAAAACGCCTGCTTGCACAGTCAGACAGTTATGAGGTGGTTGCAGTAGCGCGCTCTGCGCGAGCAGACGAGGGTCCCGGGTTTCGTTCGGTTTCTGGTCTTGAGTTGAATAATTGCGAAGGCTGGGCTGATGCACTTCACGGAGTTGACGTGGTGGTCCACTGTGCTGCTCGCGCTCATGTAATGAAAGACCAATCCTTGGATCCCTTGGCGGAGTATCTGCGTGTTAACGTGGATGGTGCACTTAATTTGGCCAGCGAGGCTAGCAAGGCGGGCGTTAAACGCTTTGTGTTTATAAGTACCGTTAAGGTGCACGGAGAAGACACCAATCACAGGGCCCCCTTTTGCGAGGCTGATAAGCCGGTTCCTGAGGACGCGTACGCACGTTCAAAGCACGAAGCAGAGCAAAAGTTGAAAGCGTTCTGTGAGCAAGTGGGCATGGAGTTGGTTGTGGCGCGGCCGCCTTTGGTCTATGGCCCCGGCGTTAAGGGAAATTTTGCGAGTTTGTTGAAGCTGTGTAACTTGCCGATACCGTTGCCATTTGGTTGTATGAAAAACAAACGTAGCATGGTTTACGTCGGCAATCTTGCAGATTTCCTGGTTCAATGTGTCAGCTTGCCAGCGGCTGCGGGAGAAGCTTTTTTGATTAGTGACGATGACGCGCTTTCGTTATCGGAGCTTTTGGCGGAGCTCAGGCGTGCTCAGGGGCGATCCCCTTGGCAGGTGTTAGTGCCGGTGTTTCTGTTTCGATTTGCAGCAGTGCTGTTAGGTAAGAGCTCTGCGATTGAGCGTTTGACAGGTGAGTTGAGGGTAGATTCAAGTAAGGCTCGTCATGTTCTGGGCTGGTCTGCACCATATTCGGTAAATGAAGGATTGAAATTGACGGTGGATGATTATAGCTGCCCAAGGGAATCTGGAGATCTGGTGTGATCAGGATTCTTGATATTATTTTTGCCATTTTTGGCTTGGTGTTTGGCCTGCCTTTTCTTGTGGGTATCTTTATCGTCGGGTTGTTTGATACCGGCTCTCCATTGTTCCGTCAGGAGCGGGTTGGGCGGTACAAGAAACCGTTTACCTTGGTAAAGTTTCGCACCATGGCGCCGGAGACTAAATCCGTTGCCAGCCATCTGGCAGATTCATCGTCCATTACGCCGGTTGGCCGGTTTCTCAGGCGGACAAAGCTTGATGAATTGCCTCAACTCTGGAATGTGCTGAAAGGTGAGATGAGTCTGGTTGGTCCAAGGCCCTGTTTGTTTAATCAGGTCGAGCTTATTGAGGAGCGGGAGAGCCGTGGAGTTCTGAAGGCCCGCCCTGGTATTACGGGGCTGGCACAGGTGAACGGTATTGATATGTCGACTCCACAATTGCTGGCTAAAACCGATGCAGCGATGTTGCGCTCTTTGGATTTAAAGCACTATTTCCGTTATATCGTTCAAACGGCCACTGGCAAAGGGTCGGGTGATCGCGTGAAATCGGGGGAGTAGCTGGTGAAATCGAATGCTATCGAAACAGTACTGGGGTGGTCTCGTCCTGCCAAGCGTTTGGTTTCGGTGGCTGTCGACTTCCTCTTGCTGGCCGTCGCGATTTGGGGCGCTTTTGCGCTGCGGTTCGAGACATTCACGTGGATGCCCAATGAGAAACAGCTTCTTGTGTCGCTTGCCACGGTGCTGGTTACGATTGGTGCTTTTATTAAGCTCGGGTTGTATCGGGCCGTTATTCGATACCTCAGTGAGCACGCCTTCCTGGCGATCATTCTGGGTGTCGCCATTTCCAGTGTTGCTCTGATTGTTTTTGGATTTCTGTTCCAGGCGTTGGTCCCTCGCTCGGTGCCGGTTATATATGGTGCGTTTGCTTTCTTATTGGTAGCGGGTACGCGCTTTACGGTACGTGCGATTGTTCGCCGGCCGCGAGAGAAGGCCAAGAACACAGTTTTAATAGTGGGCGCCGGGCCCAAAGGGATGCAGTTGGCATCTGCCTTGGCACAGGGCGTTGAATACCGCCCTGTGGGGTTTGTCTCGTTGGTTAGCAGCAATCACCGGTCTTTAATTAGCGGGTTGCCGGTCTACTCGGTAGAGCATTTGGAGAAAGCAGTACGAGAGTTGGATGCCTCACGGGCGCTGCTCGCATTAGAGGACGCGGTGCCTGTCAATCGAAAAGAATTGCTCGCCGCGCTTGAGAGGCTGTCTATCCCTGTCCAGACCGTCCCTTCGATGTCGGAGCTGGTAGCTGGGCAGGCACGGATCAACGACATACGCGATTTGGAGATTGGGGACCTGCTGGGGCGTGACCCAGTGCGCCCGGATGCGGCGATCGTTTCCGAGAGCCTTTACGGAAAATCTGTGATGGTAACCGGGGCGGGTGGATCAATTGGCTCTGAGTTGTGTCGCCAGATTGTGCGCCACAAGCCACGAGTGCTGGTGTTGTTCGAGCAATCCGAGTTTTCTCTGTATGCCATTGAGAGGGAACTGCGTACGATCAGTGATGTTGAGGGCCTGGATGTTTCGGTGCATGCGGTTCTTGGCAGTGTGACGCATCGCAGGAGGTGCGAGGCTGTTATGAAGGCCTTCGACGTTCAGGCTGTCTATCATGCGGCGGCGTACAAACATGTGCCTCTGGTTGAACACAATATTATTGAAGGTATCCAGAATAATGTATTCGGTACCTGGCATACGGCAGAGGCGGCCATCTCTGCCGGTGTTGAACGTTTTGTTCTGATCTCTACAGATAAGGCTGTGCGGCCTACTAACGTGATGGGTGCCAGCAAACGAATGGCGGAGTTGGTGCTGCAAGGCTTGTCTCAACGCCAGAGCAAAACTGTGTTTTCAATGGTGCGTTTTGGTAATGTGCTTGGATCATCAGGGTCGGTCGTTCCTTTGTTCAGAGACCAGATTCGGGACGGCGGGCCAGTAACGGTGACGCATCCGGATATCATTCGCTATTTCATGACCATTCCGGAAGCGAGCCAGTTGGTGCTGCAGGCCGGGAGCATGGGGCGCGGTGGTGAGGTATTTGTGTTGGATATGGGAGAGCCGGTCAAGATTGCTGATCTCGCTAGAAAGATGATTCACCTGATGGGGTTGGAAGAAAAATCGGATGATAACCCCGCAGGGGATATAGAAATTGTTTACACGGGATTGCGCCCGGGTGAGAAACTCTATGAGGAGCTTCTTATTGGTGATAATCCACAAGGTACTTCACATCCCCGTATTATGATGGCCCGGGAGGTTTCTTTGCCTTGGGCCAATGTCGAAGACCTTTTGAACAAGTTTACTCGAGCGAGCCAGGCGTTCGACTGCCGGGCTGTGGTAGAGCTGTTGAAAGAAGGCCGAACTGCATACGAACCGAATGGTGATGTTGCCGATCTTGTTTGGTGCAACAACGGTGACCTGCCCACCTCGCCGGCACCGGATACCGGTGGAAAAGTGCTTCATTTGAAATGACTTGGAGTTAACCTCCCAAGTAGTTGATAGGACGACAAGGATGTTGCCATGATTGAAATTCTTCACCACGGCGCCGTGAATGGCGTAACTGGCTCGTGCCACGAACTCCGAATGTCGCAGGCTACAAAAGGCTCTCAGTCTACAAAGGGGTCTGACCCCTTGGGGTTGCACCAAACACCGCCGGCTACAAAGGGGTCTGACCCCTCGGGGTCAGACCCCACCCTTCTTTCAGCGGCAAACTCCCCCGCCGGCATCCTCATAGACTGCGGCCTGTTCCAGGGCCAGGAAGAATCCCGAGGCTCCTCCGCCGCCGATCTCGCCATCGATTTCCCCATCGACCACATTCGCGCCCTGGTGGTTACCCACGTTCACATCGACCACGTGGGCCGCATTCCCTACCTGCTCGCCGCCGGCTTTGACGGCCCCATCATCTGCTCCGAACCTTCGGCCATCATGCTTCCGGAAATCCTGGAAGATGCTCTGAAGATTGGCTTCACTCGGGATCGGGCTTTGATTAACCGTGTTTTGGAGCTGATACGGGCGAGGGTGGTTCCGCTGCCGTATGGCCGATGGCATTCGGTGTTTGAGTAGGAAGTCGGGAGTTTGAAGGTGCGCCTGCAGAAGGCAGGGCACATTCTGGGTTCGGCTTATGTGGAGTGTGATGTAGTGTCTGGCATTGCGGCTGAGCGTATTGTGTTCAGCGGTGATCTCGGCGCGCCCCACTCCCCGTTGCTGCCGGAGCCCTCGCCCCCGGAGCGTGCTGATCGCCTGGTGATTGAGAGTACTTACGGCGATAAGAACCACGAAGACCGGGAAAAACGGCGGTACCGGTTGAAGGCGGTTCTGGAGCATGCGTTGGAAGACGGTGGTACGGTGTTGATACCGGCGTTCAGTATTGGCCGGACTCAGGAGTTGTTGTATGAGATTGAAGGGTTGATTGCGGAGTTTGGGGATGGTGCCATTGGGGTCAGTCCCCAAGGGGACAGACCCCGTAGCGGGTCTCTGACCTGGAGCAATCTGGAAATCGTCGTCGATTCCCCCTTGGCCGCCGAGTTCACCAAAATCTACCGAAACCTCAAACCCTTCTGGGATGAAGAAGCCCATGCCCTGGTGGCCGCCGGCCGCCATCCGCTTTCCTTCGAGCAGCTTACCGTCATCAATTCCCACGAAGACCACCTCAATGCTGTGGAATACCTGGCCAAATCTCACCGCCCCTGTGTGGTGATCGCAGGTTCCGGTATGTGCGCCGGCGGCAGGGTGGTAAATTATCTGAAAGCAATGCTGGGCGATGCCCGCAACGATGTGTTGTTTGTGGGTTACCAGGCTGCAGGCACTCCGGGCCGCAATATTCTGACCTACGGCCCCCGCGGCGGTTGGGTAGAGCTGGATGGCGGACGCTACGACATCCGTGCGCAGGTGCACACCGTAGGCGGCTATTCCGCCCACGCCGGGCAGGAGGATTTGTTGCGCTTTGTGGAGGGCATTCCACAACCGCCCAGCGAGATTCGGATTGTGCATGGGGATGACGGGGCGAAGCGGGCTTTGCAGGGGAAGTTGCGTGAGAGGCTGCATGAGGTTGCGGTGGTGATTCCTGGGTAAATGTTGGTTCAAGGATGAAAACTCGATATGTATTCGAAACGATTCGCCAAGGAAGTGCAGATTACTCGGCATGCTGCTCAGCGCATGCAGTCACGTGCTATCAGTGAGAGGGAGTTGTCTTTATTGATTGAAGAAGGGCAAACTCGATTCAAAGATAGTAAGCGGTTCTGGATAGCTCATTTTTTTGAGGAACGCTGTGACAATCTGTTATGTGTACCAGTGGTTCATGAAAAAGATTTGCTGGTAGTAAAAACTGTAATGCACCATTTTTCCTGGGAGGGTTAATGATATGCGTACCGTTTATGATGAATCGGAAGATATTCTGACAATCCATCTCAGCGATAAGGCGATTGTGAAAGAGGTTTCTCAGGACTGGAACACCCATATCAGCTATGCGGAAGACGGCTCGATTGTAGAGATTGTGGTTCTTGATGCCAAAGAGAGTGGTGCGTGGCCGCTAATAACCACCCGCGCGGCGTGAAATTGTAGATTTGGGGTCTGACCCCAAAATTGGAGGATTCATGAAAAGGATTGGTGTTATTGGCCTGGGCTATGTGGGTTTGCCGTTGGCAGCGGCTTTTGGTGAGAAGCGCGAGGTGGTTGGTTTTGATATCAACAGCAAGCGCATTGCCGAGCTGAAAGATGGGGTGGATTTTACCCGTGAGGTGTCTGCGGATGAGCTGGCCGCGGCGAAGCATCTGTCCTTTACGGATTCGCTGGAGGGCATTGCGGATTGCCAGATATACATTGTGACGGTACCTACGCCCATTGATGAATACAAAAGCCCAGACCTGACGCCGCTGGTGAAGGCCAGTGAGAGTGTGGGCAAGGTGTTGAAGAAGGGCGACATCGTGATTTACGAGTCCACGGTGTTTCCGGGTGCCACCGAAGAGGTGTGTGTGCCGGTGCTGGAGAAGTTGTCTGGCCTGGTATTCAACCAGGATTTCTTCGCCGGATACAGCCCCGAGCGGATCAACCCGGGCGATAAAGAGCATCGGGTGACGACGATTATGAAGGTGACGTCTGGCTCTACGCCGGAGATTGCCGACGAAGTGGATGCCTTATACGCGGATATCATTACCGCCGGCACCCACAAGGCCAGTTCCATTAAGGTCGCGGAAGCCGCCAAGGTGATTGAAAACACCCAGCGGGATTTGAACATTGCCTTGATGAATGAGTTGTCGATGATTTTCGCGCGTTTGAAGATCGACACCAATGAAGTATTGGCCGCCGCCGGAACTAAATGGAACTTCCTGCCGTTTAAACCAGGCTTGGTGGGTGGGCATTGTATTGGGGTGGACCCGTATTATCTGACCCATAAAGCCCAGGCGATTGGCTATAACCCGGAGATTATTCTTGCCGGCCGTCGGGTAAATGACAATATGGGGCCCTATTCTGCTTCGGTCCTGGTGAAGGCGATGATTAAAAAAGGCCACACTATTGCGGGTTCCCGGGTTTTGATTATGGGCTTAACCTTTAAAGAAAATTGCCCGGATTTGCGCAATACCCGTGTGATTGATGTAGTGCGCGAACTTCAGGATTATGGCTGCCAGGTAGATGTTACCGACTGCTGGGCCGATAATTCAGAAGCAGAGCATGAATATGGTATTTCATTGGTTACAGAGCCGGCTAAAAGACACTATGACGCTGTCTTGGTGGCCGTTCCGCACAGGGAATACGCGGCTTTGAATGCGGATGAATTACGTGGTTATACCAATGGCAACGGTGTGCTGTTTGATTTGAAAGGCATCTTGCCGTTGGGGCATGCAGACCTGCGCCTATAAAATTGGGGTCAGACCCCAAGACATTTGATGGTATGAAATGTATCGGGGTCTGACCCCAAATTGAAAAGCCCGGCATTGTTGCTGGGCTTTTTTATTAATTGGCTGTAAGCGTTTTATTTTGCCAATTTGTGAATTGTTTATTATGATTGTTCGCGACTTCTCGTCATATTCAATGTTTTATTAAAATCCATCGAATAAGGTTTTATTTCCATGGCAAAGATTAACGATTACTACCAGAAGAAACAGCTGATGGAAAAGCTGGCCGCTGAGCTGGAACAGCTCGAGAAGGACCAGGCACTGAAAGGCGAACTGGAATTTGAAAACAAGGTTCGCGCTTTGATGAAGGAATATGACAAATCTCCCAAGGATGTTCTGCAGATTCTGGCGGCGATTGACCCCTCGATTGCTGGCGCCAAAGCGGATGCTTCAACCGGTACCCGCGCCAAGCGCCCGATGAAAACCTACAAGAACCCGCACACCGGTGAAGTGGTTAAAACCCGTGGCGGTAATCACAAGACTCTGAATGAGTGGCGTGAAAAGCACGGTAAGGAAGCTGTTCAGAGCTGGCAGCAGGATTGATTAGATAGGGCTGCTGAGGTTTGGTGGCCCTATTAAGCTTGCGCACCTTGGTTTGAGTTGGTGCGTTTGGGGTCAGTCCCGTGGGGACAGACCCCGTAGCTGAGTTTGGTGGCTGAACAAAAACAATCAGGCTGCAAAGGCGCCCCTCGGCACCAAAATTCGCAGCCTACAAAGAGGGCAACCCCCACCCTTCTGCCAGCGTCAGTCTCCAAAGCCTTCCTTGTTTATTTCCATCTTTTCGAATTCACAGCCTTAACCCGGTAGAGCGTGTCCTTCGGATTTTTTCAGGAAATATTCAGCATAGAGTATTCTATGCAATAATTTTGCAACGATCGCTCCATAAAATCCTGGTTTGTATACAGCTTCTGGGTGAAAACAATGAAACGTCGATCTTTCCTGGCATCGTCGCTGGCGCTGCCGGCTTTCTCTTTGGTGGGGTGTGTTGATTCTGGTTCTTCGGGGGAGTTGCCCACCGGGCCAGGGCCTGGCGCCGGGGGTAACGGGCAGCCTGGTAATCAGGTGGTTGGGTTCTTCGAGCATGGGGTTGCCTCCGGCGATCCGTTGGATGACCGGGTAATTCTGTGGACCCGGGTGACCCCGGCCTTGCCTACGGAAACCTCGGTACCGGTTCAGGTGTTGGTCAGCCGTCAGCCGGATCTTTCGCAGCCTCAGGTGTTTACCGCAACCGCAGAGGCAGATTCTGATTTCTGCGTGAAGGTGGATGTCACCGGCCTGGCCAGCGACACCTGGTATTACTACGCCTTCCGTTGCGGCCCGAATGTGTCTCCGGTTGGGCGTACCCGCACTTTCCCGGCGCCGGACCAGCGTGTGCGGCGGGCCCGATTTGCCACGGTTTCCTGTTCCAACCTGCCTTATGGCCACTTCTCTGTTTATAACGCTCTGGCGAAGGTGGAAGAGCGGGATCTGGATTTTGTGCTGCACCTGGGTGACTACCTCTATGAATACGAGCCGGGGAATTACGATGACCCCGCTGCAGTGCCGAACCGCGTCCATGAGCCTGCGAATGAAATCCTTTCCTTGTCCGATTACCGAATTCGCCACGGCCAGTACAAGAGAGACGCGGATTTGCAGGCGGTGCATCAGCAATACCCGATGATCTGCATCTGGGACGACCACGAGATTGCCAATGACGCCTACATGGATGGTGCGGAGAACCATGACCCGGCCACGGAGGGGGATTGGGAAACCCGCAAGCAGGCGGCCATTCGCGCCTACTTTGAGTGGATGCCGGTGCGGGACTTCGGCGCAGACAGCCAACGCCTGTGGCGGCGGTTCCGGTATGGCGATCTGATTGATTTGTGGATGTTGGATACTCGGATCGAAGGCCGGGATGCCCAGGCGTCTTTGCCTTTCGGCCCTGAACGCACAGACCCGGACAGAAAGCTGATCAGCGATGCCCAGATGAACTGGCTGACGGACGGCCTGACCAGCTCTGGCAGTTTATGGAAGATGATTGGCCAGCAGGTGATGTTCGGACAGCTGAACCTGGCGGAGTTGCCCCAGCCGGAACTGATCTCCGAACAGCTGCCTTATGGCACCACCCAGCAGGGCCTGAATATGGACCAATGGGATGGTTACACCGCAAGCCGCACCCGCATTCTGGACGCCATCGAGCAGAACAATGTGGAGAACGTGGTGGTGTTCACCG
Source organism: Marinobacter shengliensis (assembly GCF_003007715.1). Lineage (GTDB taxonomy): Bacteria > Pseudomonadota > Gammaproteobacteria > Pseudomonadales > Oleiphilaceae > Marinobacter > Marinobacter shengliensis. The sequence goes on from NZ_PXNO01000023.1 coordinate 695,359, forward strand.
GTGATATTCATACCTCCTGGGCCAATGAGATCTATCGGAACCCGGCGTCTGTGGTGGGTGATTTGTTTGCGCCGGAAGCGCTGGCGGTGGAGTTTGTGTGCCCGTCGGTAACTTCGCCGGGCTTTCCGGCAGGCTTGGCGGAGTTGGCTGCGGTCGCGGTGCGCACCACCAACCCGCACGTGAAGTACGCCGAGCTGCAAACCCGAGGGTTTATTCTGATGGATGTGGACCGGTTCGGCGCCCAGGCGGAGTTTCATTATGTGGCGTCGATTGCAGATGAAACCCGCAAAGGCGAGCTGGACACCGGCAAGCGCAAACTGGTGAAAGTCGCTGCCAAACAGCCTGGCCAACGGTATCGCCTGATCACAGACAACCTTACCCTATCCCGCCCCAGAACCACGCAAACCAGCCTGCTGGCGCCGGCTGCCACGCCTGAACATCAACAGGAACTGGCGGTTGTGATGGGCGCCGTTCATTCCCTGGAGTCTGTTGTATGAACGCTAAATTGAAGTTTATCGCCCTTTTGGTGGTGCCACTCACCCTGGCTGCCTGTGGCGGTTCCGGCGATGACGAGACCGAGTCCACCACGCCGGGTACTCAACCCGATGTAACTGCGCCGGGTGACGAGGATGGTGCTCGTGCGGTGGCCTCAACCCAGTTCATCGCCATGGGCGATTCCGGCTCCGGCAGCCCCGGCCAGTATGCGGTGGGCGAGGCCATGGCGCAGGTTTGCGAGCTTAAGTCTGCAGAAGCCGGCCCCTGCGAGTTTGTGCTGGGGTTTGGCGACAACATCTATGAAGACGGTGCCACCTCGGTAGAGGACATTCAGTTTATCGAGAAGTTTGAAAAGCCGTTCGAGCCCATGGGGGAACGCCCGTTCTATATGGTACTGGGTAACCATGACAACACAGGCTATGTGGGTGGCGATGGCGCCAACAACAGCCGGGGCGATATTCAGGTGGATTACCATTACGAAGGCAACAGCCCTAGGTGGCGCATGCCTGCCCGCTACTATGCGTTCAATAGCGGCGAAATACCCACCGCATTGATGCCGAAAACCCGGGAAGGTAAACCGCTGTTGACGGTGGTGTCGCTGGATTCCAACCCGATTGCCTCGCTGGTAGCAGACGCGGATTCCCGGTTTACCTGGCAAAACTACGGCATGACCCAACTGATGTGGGCCCAGGACGAGCTGATCTCGTCGCAGGCTCTGTTCAACATCGCGATGGCGCATCACCCGTATTTGTCCAACGGTTTGCATGGCAACGCGGGTAATTACGATTTCATTCCCTCCTACATTCTGCCGGTGATCTCCGGCCAGCGCTGGAAAGATTTTCTGGAAGAGGGGGTGTGCGACTACGCCGATTTCATCATGACCGGGCACGATCACGATCTGCAATTGCTGGAGCCGGTGGAAAGCTGTGGTCGAACGCGCTTTCTGGTGAGCGGCGCGGCCGGCAAAACCCGTTCCCTGCAGGATGAAAACCGAAACCAGGCCATGTACCAGGCCGGCGATACCTACGGCTTTTTCTGGGTGCAGGCAATGGAAAGCAACCTGGCCACGGGCGCGCCTGCACAAATGTGCTTTGAGGCCTATACCGTAGACCCGGAGCTGGAGGGCTTTGGTGTGCTGGGTGCTGATGGAGGGCTTGCCCCGGCCTACACCCAGTGCCTGGAAAAGGTCGAGCCAATGAATATCGCCCGGGGCAAGGATTTCTCCGGCTCGCCGGTTTCTCTGGCGGTGCCCCTGGCTAGCGGTGCGGGTTTCGACGGCAACTTCACGGGCCCTCTCGAGTTGTTCCGGGAGGAGCTGGTCAGTGGCCTGAATACCCTGAATATGGCCAATCCGAACGCTGAAACCCAGCAAGCCGTTGCCCAGCTGATCAACGGTCTGGATACTCTGCTGGTCACGCTGGATGCGGCGGCGTCATCGGTCTCTGAATCCGGCTCTCCGGAGGATATGGCCCAGGCTACGTTGGCGGTACAAGTGGCTGCCGAGCGTTTGCAGGCTATAGATACCTCCGAGCTGCCAGCACCTTTTGATCGCCTTGGGGCGGCGTTTGAAGCCTTCGCGCTTGGTTTCGGGGGGGAGGGCGATGCGAGCTCTGGCCAGGGATTGTCGGAAGACACCGCGTTCCTGCTTGGACCGGTCGTACAGTTGGTGATTAACCTGGAGAACATTCTGGATGCCGTGGATCAACAGGCCGAGCCAGCGCCAGTGCTGCGGGGTGTCACTAGCTTGTTGGCGACCACTTTGAGAGGAGTTGGTGGCACGTTGGAGGAAGTTTCTAAACTGGACAGTTCGGCCGCTTCTGATGCGCTGATCGGTTCAATCAATGCTGCGTTGAATACTCTGGTGTTGGAAGTGCTGCTGCTTGAGGAAGCGCCGGACTCCATCAACCAGAACGCCACCCTGCCTACCAACTTTCTGTCGGATGCGCTGGCCACCGTAGTGCGCGAGGTCACTGAACAACTGGACCGAAACGCCCTGACCACCGCCGACAGCCTGCTGGGCCGGCTGCTGTCGCCGATAACCGGAGCCATCACCGGCCTCATCGACCGCCTCTTCTAAGTTGGGGTCAGACCCCAAGACATTTGGTGGTGCCAAATGTTCGGGGGTCTGACCCCAGTTTAGTTGGTGCGTTTGGGGTCAGTCCCGTGGGGACAGACCCCGTAGCTTAGTTGGGTGATGCGTCAAAATTCGCAGGCTACAAAGGGGTCTGACCCCTTGGGGTCGGACCCCACCCTTCTGCCAGCGCCGATCGCCAACGTCGCGGTTATTCAGCAACTACCACTCTGTTTCTGCCACTCTCCTTGGCCGCATACAGCGCCTCATCCGCCTTCTGCATCCACTGCATATAGTTCTCAGGCTCTTCGGTGAGTTGGGCGATGCCCATGCTGATGGTGTAGGTGATGTTGCCGGCGCTGGTCTCCACGGTGCTTTTTTCGATGCTTTCGCGAATGCGCTCGCAGATGAGGCGGGCGTTCTCTGCATCGGTTTCCGGGAGGATGATGCCGAACTCTTCGCCACCGTAGCGGCCGGCGCTGTCGGATTGGCGGATGTTATTGCGGGTGGTCTGGGCGGTGTGGCGAATGACTTCGTCGCCCGCCAGGTGGCCGTAGTTATCGTTGACCGGTTTGAAGTGGTCGATGTCGAACATTACCAGGCTGGTGGCCTGGCCGTAGCGGCGATAGCGTTCGTATTCCGCGTCTACCAGGTTTTCCCAGGTGCCACGGTTGAGCAGGCCGGTCAGGCGGTCTGTCATGCTCAGTTTGGCGAGCTGTTCGTTGGCCCGCTCTAGGGCCCGCTTGCTACTGGCGAATTCGGTCACGTCGTAAATCAGCAGGCAGATCTTGTCGACCTCACCGTTGGTGCCGGTTAGCGGGCTGATGGTGAGGTTCTGGAACATGTACTCTTCGGTGCCGGTGATGGGCCGGGTGTTCCGGAATTTGAACAGGTAGGGGCGCTGCTCCCAGGAGGTGAACGCCCGGGTGTTGAGCATGGCCACGGCATCGACTTTGCGGGTAAGCCATGCTTGCGGGATGTCCGGAAACACGTCGAACAGGACTTTGTTCTGGATCTGGCTGCCGGTAATGCCGCTGTGATGCTCCATAAAGCCATTCCATGCCTGTACGCGGAAATCGAGGTCCAGCACAACTAGGCCAACCTCGACCGATTCGAGCATGTCTACCAGCCAGTGAAAGGCGCCTGCTTCGGGGTTCTGAAAGGCCATGGTCAATCCACCAGGTATTCGAGGCGTTTTTCGAGGAAGGGCACCGAGTCTTCGGTGAACAGTATCAGCATATCGCAATGAATATCGCGGTTTTCGATGGCGTAGCTGATTTCAATACAAAGAAGTTGTTCTTCCCGCTTGCTGTGGTGTTCCAGCAGTTCGTTGATGGGGCGATGTTGGCCCAGAACGCTGGGATGGCCCAGGCCAAGTTTCAGATCCAGCTGATCGCCAATGCCGTTCAGGAAAGCGCCGAACAGGATGCTGGACATGTCCATCAACACCTCCACGTTAACGGCTTCGCCCTCGACTACATCGTAATGCAGCAGTTCGGCCATTTCCTGAAAACTGGCGTCCTGGAACAGCAGCAGGGCCTCACCAGCAAGCCCGGCGCCGGTAAATCCCTGGCAAACGGCGGAGTAAGCTTCGCCTTGCTGGGCAGCGGAAATGGCCATGTGGAGTTCGGAATTGGCGATAAACGCCACTTTCGGGATCGGCTGCTTTACGAACACCCTGAGTAGCCGGGCCAGGAGGTCAGACGAGCGGCCCATGGATACATTGGCAATTTCCTGCAGGTAGTCGTTCAGGCTGACGGAGATTTCCCGGGCTTTGCTGACGCTGCTGCGCAGAGAGGAATCCTTCAGCGCTGCGGTTTCCAATTCGCCGGGGCGATAAAAGCCGTACTCCTCGAGCAATCTGGTAACAAGGCCGGTGTCTGTGGGCTTTTTGATGAAGTCGATGGCGCCGAGTTTACGCACACGCTCCCTGGCTTCGGGCTGAATGTCGCCGGAGACCACAATGGTCAGGACGGGGAGGTCTTCCTTGCGGATATGTTCAAGTACCTGATAGCCGTCCATTTCTGGCATGTTGAGATCCAGAAACAGAAGCTCGGCTTTGTGGCCGCGAAGAATTTGCAGGGCCTCTTCGCCATTGGTCGCAAACAGGATGTCGTCCGCCAGGCCAGCAGGCAGTGCCCGGGCCATTTGCTTGCGGGCGAGGGCAGAGTCGTCGCAAATCAGGATCTGGGTAGACATCGGTGGTTGATCAGTGCCATGGGTAAAGTGATTCAGTATAGCAGTGCCGGATGATATGTATCTATAGGCTACATCATTGATTTCCGGTGCGCTGGTTATTGTTTCTTCCGTGCTGTGGGCAGGTGAGGATAAGTGTAATCCTGTGATGGCGATCATGCTTAACGAGGAAATGACATCTACGTAATGAGTGAATGTGATTTTGGTCACTCTATATACGCGCGGGCCTCCGTTATAGTCTGGTGACGGTCAAAAAGACACATAACGTTACAAAGAATAACGTGGCCGTATGCCAGCACCGAAATAACAAAATAAGCGGGCGGCATGAGTCGGCGTCGGAAACTGACTCACAAAAACAATCAGAGACACTAATATGAAGACGCAAGCGTATGGATACGCTGCCCTTGCCACGTTCTGCCTGGGTATTTCGCCCGTTGCCCAGGCCGATCTTAAGCCCATTTCAGATGATGCAATGGGCGAGGTGACCGGGCAGGCCTTTATGCAGATAGAAAACATTGCCGGCGAAAACCATGACTTTACCCGGATGACCCTGGGTATGGACGTGGAAACGCGAGTCAATGTGGATGATATTCAGGTGGGCCAGATTGATGGCGGCACCGATTTTTCAGCAAGCCACCTGGCGTTGGGGCATATCGCCCGTGCCAACGGCGAAGTATTCAATGGCCGAACCTATAATGAAGGTGAGGTTATTCCCTTTGAGGCCCAGCGGCCTTATATCGAGCTGGCTGAGGATGCCCAGGGCCTGGCGGGCTTCCGTTTGGGGTTCCAGCAGGCGCGGGGTTCGGTGTCTTCTCATACCACCAGTTTTAGTGGCGCCATGCCCGGCCTGAAGGTACGGGAAGACGAGTCTGGCACCATTTACGATACTGCATTGTTTGCCGGTGAGGGTGAAACAGCCACGAATTACCGCGCATCCCACATTGGTATTGTGCCCAATGGCGATGAGCCGTTGTCCTGTGTTTCTGGGGTGAACTGCGCGCCGCTCACCAACCTGCGCTCCATCATTGTAGGTGACGAAGGTGCGGCAGAGGGCGAGGTAGCCTTCACCGATGGCTTCTTCATCGGGTTCCAGCGTGATGAGAATGTGGACTGGCAAAGTCTGGATGGCGCCAACACCATCAGCGTGGGTAAGGGGGTGTTCATTAACCTGCCTACGAATATGACAGTGGATTTGAGCCAGTTAACGGGTGAGGGTGTAGACCGGTTGCGGACTCATCAGGTGGATATGGGGACGAAGTTGTTTTGAATTTTGGTAGACTCCTGCCATTGATCCGTTTGGCAGGAGTGCTCCCTTGATCCGTTCTTTCTACTGGCACGATTACGAAACCTTCGGCGTGGACCCGGTTCATGACCGCCCCTCCCAGTTTGCTGGCGTGCGCACCGATGCCGATCTGAACGTGATCGAAGATCCATTGGTGATCTTCTGCAAGCCGACAGACGATTACCTGCCTTCCCCGGAAGCCTGTTTGATTACCGGCATCACCCCGCAGAAGGCGCTGGAGGATGGCTTCCCGGAAGCGGAATTCATCGCCCAGATCAACGAAGCTTTCAGCCAGCCCGGCACCTGCGCCGTGGGTTACAACAGCCTGCGTTTTGATGATGAAGTTACCCGCCACACCCTGTACCGAAACCTGCGTGATCCTTACGCCCGGGAATGGCAGAACGGTAACTCCCGCTGGGACATCATCGACATGGTGCGCCTGACCTACGCCCTGCGCCCGGAAGGCATCAATTGGCCGAAAAAGGAAGACGGCAGCCCCAGCTTCAAACTGGAAGAGCTGACGGTCGCCAACGGCATCGCCCACGAGGCTGCCCACGATGCGATGTCTGACGTGCTGGCCACCATCGCCGTGGCCAAGCTGATCAAAGAGAAGCAGCCCAAGCTGTTTGATTTCGTTCTGAACAATAAAGACAAGCACTCCGCCCGGCAAATGCTGGACACCGCCGCCATGAAACCGGTGTTCCATATTTCTGCCAAGTACCCGGCCACCCGTGGGTGCTGCGCCCTGGTGGCGCCGGTGGCGGAAAGTCTGAGCAACAAGAACCAGGTGATTGTGTACGACCTGCGGGAAGACCCCACTGAACTGATCAACGCCACCGTGGAGCAGATTCGTGAGCGGGTATTTACGTCACAGGCAGAACTGGGTGAGGGCGTAAGCCGTTTTCCGTTGAAAGGTGTGCAGCTGAACAAATGCCCGGTGCTGGCGCCGGCCAATATGCTGTCAACGCTGGCGCCGGAACGGCTGGCGGAACTGGAGCTGGATGGCGACGTGCTGCGCGCCAACCTGGCCAAACTGCGGCAAGCGCCAGACCTGCCAGGCCGCATCGCTCAAGCCTTCGAGCAGGATTTCGCCGGCAGCGACCTGACCGACCCGGACGAACAACTCTACGCCGGCGGCTTCATCAGCAAAACCGATCGGGAGAAACTGAACTGGCTGTTAACCCAGCCGGCAGATACCCTGGGCGAGCAAGACGTGAGCTTCGAAGACGCACGCCTGCCAGACATGTTGTTCCGCTACCGCGCCCGAAATTACCCGGGCACCCTGAGCGGCGAGGAAATGGAACGCTGGGAAGAATTTCGCAGCCAACGCCTGATGCACCCCAAGCAAGGCTGGCGCTCCCTCGAAGAGTACGGCCGTATCCTGCAAAAACTCGCCGCCGATCCGGAACTCACGCCCAGGAACCAGCAAATCCTCGAAGACCTACACCTCTACGGCGAATCCCTCATCCCCTACATGTGAAATTGGGGTCAGACCCCAAGACATTTGATGCTGCCAAATGTCCGGGGGTCTGACCCCAACGTTTATCTCCGGCGTTGGAAATAGACGCTGAGGTTCTGGCCCATGAGGCTTTGCACTTCGCTGCCCAGGGCCTCGGCCTGGATTTGGCGTTGTACCGGAGCGGTGGCCAGGCTGTGACCGTCTTCGTCCCGGGCTTTGACCAGTTTCCATTCCACTTCGTTACTGACCAGCGCCAGCAGTTCTTTGAGCTGGGCGGCGTCTTGTGGGCGGAACCAGCGGTCGCGGCAGCCGCCGAGGCTGTAGAAGTCGTCGTCTTTCAGCAGGTTGGCCCATACCGCGTCTTGTTTGTTAGCCAGTACCATACGGCGTAGCTGGCGCAGGCTGGTGCGGGTGGGTTGCAGTTGGTGTTCTGCAATCAGTCGGCGGATCTGTTTGTCGCCGGCGGTTTGCTCGGCCATGCTGGTGTGCATGTGAACGACGGCACCACTGATGGAGGCGCTATTGATGAGCGCTGCCAGGGAAAGCTCGGTCATGGCCGGTGATGGCAGGCGGCCCACTTCCACCCAATGGACCTGATGGCCATCTGCCACGAAGCGTTGGGCGATGGACCAGGGCCAGAACACGATGTTGTCCATGTTCAGGGTTTGCGCCATGCGGGTGGCCTTGGCGATGTTGGCCAGGGATTCGTCCACCGCGATCACTTCTACATCGTCCAGGTACTGCGCCAGTTCCATGGCGCGCTGGCCTGACTGGGCGCCGCACACCAGAATGCGCAGGGTGGCGGGCAGGTTGTCTGTATTCAGGCCAAGTTCCTGGGCCATCACCGCTTTCAAACTGGTTTCGGTGCGGTAGGCCAGCTGGCTCCACGCTGGCCAGGCCTGTGGCACGTCGGTTTTGGCCAAGCAGAGCTCTTCCGCTTTTTCGTCAAAGTTCTGTTTAATGGCTTCTTCTTCGGCGCGGCTGTAATAGCTGGCGGCCATCATCGGCTGCATGGCCAGGGGCCAGTCCATCAGGTTCCATTGCCCCAGCTGCATAGCAAAGCTTTGATGGAACAGGGCACCGTACATGGCGCTGATCATCAGCGAGCCAATCAGGGCCTCTTGCGGTTCGCGCACGGCGAATTGCGCCACAATGCTGTCGTTTATCGTGGCCGCCAGGCGCTCTTCATCGTCTTCGGCGGCCAGGGCGTAACCAGTGCGGTCCGCGTACTCGGCAATGGCGAGGCACAGGGGCTGCAGTTCATCCCGCAGGCTGGCGGTTTGCGCCACTTCCGCCATGATCGCCCGGCGCAGCATCACCACCAGTTCTTCCACGGCGGCGTTGGGCATCAGGGTTTTTTGCAGGGCCAGAATCAGCAGTTCGTCTTCGGCGGCAGCATCCAGAAACACCTCGGCATTTGGGTTATCCAGATCGTACTGCTGCTGAATGATGGCGCCGACAAACCGGCCGATTTCCTGGTGCGGCAGCCCGTCTTTGCGGAGCAGGGCGATGGCATCTTGCGCCAGGTCGGTGTCTGCCTTGTGAATCTGCAGGTGCTGCGCGCAGGTAAGCATGCCGGAATACACCGAATCCCAGCGGGAACCGGTTTGCAGCAGTTTGCGGTAATGCAGGTAGGCCACATCGAATTGGCCCTGCAAGCGCTTGGCGTGGGCGACACCGCAGAAAGCGGCGGCGGATTGCCGGTCGCATTCCAGCGCCCGCAGGAAGTATTCCTCCGCCAGGGCCGGGCGCTCGCTCTTCAGCGCCCAGTAACCCAGGTTGCAGTACTGCTGCGCTTGCCCAGGCTGGCTGTTCAGGCTGGCATTGAACAGCGCATGGGCTTTCTCCAGCTGGCCGTCGTCCATCTCCACCCGGCCCAGCAGGCCAAGGGCCGCCGCGTTTTCCGGCTCCAGCGCCAGCGCCTGGTCCAGGTACTCCCGGCATTCAAACCGCGCCTTCAGCCGCTGCACATAGGAAAGCCCGTTACTGTTGGACTCCCCATACGCCAGATTCGCCTGCAAAACCAACCGCGCCGCCTGCGCCTGAACCGAGCGGGGAAGATGAGCATTGTGATGTTGTACGTGCATGGAACACCTCGTTACCAGCCATGATTCGATGCGGCAAAGGTCTGCAGTTTTTTGACGGTTTGCCGTGCTTTGAGGGAGGTGTTGCGAAAGGTGTGCCAGTTTGGTGTTTGAATTTGGGGTCAGACCCCAATACATTTGCAGCCTCGAAATGTCTTGGGGTCTGACCCCAAAAATAGGAGCGGTTATGAGTGCGCAGGGTAAGGGTGTTTATCAGGTTAAGGTCACGCTTTCTGGCATCAGGCCGCCTATCTGGCGGCGCTTACTGATTTCGCCGGAGGCGACGTTTCGGGATCTGCACCGGATTACTCAGATTGTCATGGGGTGGCGGGCGTCGCATCTGCATTTGTTTCAGGCGGCCGATGGCAGGCTGATTGGCGACCCGGCGGAGGATGAAGATGACATGATGGGGTTTCGGGATGAAACCCGCTTGCGGGTGGGCAGTGTTCTGACGCGGGAAGGCCAGGCCATCAAATATGAGTATGATTTTGGCGACAGTTGGGAACACCAGGTGAAGCTGGAGAAGATTCTGCCCGAAGGCGATGAAGGACAATTGCCCCGTTGCATAAAAGCCGCCCGCCAGTGCCCGCCGGAGGATGTGGGTGGGGTGCATGGCTACTATGAGTTTCTGGATGCAATGCATGACCCCGCGCACCCGGAACACGAGGGTGTTAAGGAGTGGTGGGGCGGGGAGTTTGATCCCGAGTTTGTGAACCTGGAGGACATCAATCAGCTGCTCCCAGAGCGGGATGCCCTGTTTGCGGAGAGCGACGTTGATGCGCTGCCGCCTGCGGATTTCTTTGGCCTGAGCTCAAGCCAGATGCATGAACTGCTGCAAAGCCCGCTGCATTGTCCGTCTGTGTTCAAGCCGCTGATCAATGCAAAAACGGTTGATCAGGAACTGGATACTGCACCCATCCTGAAAATGGCAAAGGTACTGGTTAACGAGCTTGGCGAGAAGGGCATTCGCCTGACCGGTAAAGGTAACCTGCCGCTCAAGCAGGTGAAGGCCATGATTGAGGCCGCCGGCGAGGAGGTTGTGGTGCCGTTTGCCGGGTACGGTTCCGTGCGTTCCGAGGAAGACATTCTAGGCGTGCAGCTTACCCGTGTGCTCTTGGAGCTGGCCGGCTACACCCGAAAGGAAAAGGGCCGCCTGCTGCTGAAGAAAGCCGCCGCCAAACGCCTCGATACCAAAGGCTGGCTAACCCTTTATCAGGACATTTTGGCCGTCACATTCTCTGAATTTAACTGGGCCTGGATGGACCATTACGACGGGCTGGACGATATACAAACCGTCGGCCCCTTCTTCTTGTGGCTGCTGGCAGATAAAGGGGGCGACTGGTTGCCGGTTGATGGTTACATAAACGACATGCTGGCGGCCTTCCCGCAATTGCCACTTTCAGCGCACCCGCGGCCGTATGCCAGCGAAGAACAACAAACCCGCTGGGCACTGGATTCCAGGGTAATCCGCCTGTTCCGGCTGTTGGGGCTGATTGAGTTAAACCCGGAACGGGTGCTGTTCCGCGAGGAGGGTGAGCAACGGCTTCGGAGAACGGCTTTGTTTGAGGGTGTGTTTGCGAAGGCTTGAGTTGGGGGTAGGCCCCCGGACATTTGATGGGGTGAAATGTCTTGGGGTCTGACCCCAGAATGCGGTATTTTGTACGTACAGAAGTAAATACAGGGATGTATGATGCGCTTTGAGTGGGATGAGGCAAAGAATGCCCGAAATATCCGAAAGCATGGTATCGATTTTGTGGATGCCGCTGATATTTTTAATCACCCAATGTTGACGGCTATAGATGATCGTTATGCCTATGGTGAAGAACGTTGGATTGCCATTGGTCTGATCAAGCAGTTTATCGGGGTGGTAGTTTATGTAGAGAGATGTGGGGACGCTGTCCGGATTATTTCAGCTCGGAAAGCAACTCGTCGGGAGGTAAGGCTCTATGAACAGAACATCTAAAACAGACTGGCAACGAATGGCAGAACATGGCGACGAGCAAATCGATACCAGCGATATACCGGAGCTGGATGATGCATTCTTCGAGAGGGCTGAACTGCGAGTGCCAGCCAAGCAACCTGTAACGCTCCGGATAGATGAGGATGTGTTGGCCTGGTTCAAGGCCCAGGGGAAAGGCTATCAAACCCGTATTAACAAATTGCTCAGACAATATATGGAGAGTCAGGTTAACCGACGGTGAATGCCGGAGTGCGCAAGTACATTTGAACCAGCGAAATGTCTTGGGGTCTGACCCCAAAAGCAAAACGGCCGGGTGATTAGCCCGGCCGTTTTGGTTGTGCTGCAGGAGATTAGCCCTGCAGCAGCTGGAGCACCTGCTGGGGCCTGGCGTTGGCCTGGGCCAGTACAGAGAGGCCAGCCTGCTGGAGCACCTGGGTGCGGGCCAGTTCGGCGGTTTCTGCGGCGAAGTCGGCATCGCGGATTCGGCTGTTGGAGGCCGAGAGGTTTTCTGAGGTAGTACTCAGATTGGCGATGGTGGACTCGAAGCGGTTCTGGACCGCGCCCAGCTCGGCTCGGAAGCCGTTGATGGTGTCTATGGCGTAGTCCACTGCGATCATGGCTCGATCGGCGCCTTCTCGGGTAGAAATATCCAGGAAGTCAGCAGAGAGCGCGTCTATTTCTTGTGAGCCGTCAACCGTGATATCGATAGTGTCGGCATCGACGGTCGCCGAGATGTTAACTGAATATTCCTCGCCAAACTGGGATGAGAAGATGATGTTCCGATTGCTTGAGTCGAGGTTTGCCTGGACCCCTGTCCGATTGGACGCGGCGTTTACTTGGGCAACGATGTCGTTGATTGATGTTGCGCCGAGCACTTCGATGTCCACCGGGTCCTCGTTGCGATCAGACTGGATGCTTATTGCAAAATCGATTGTATTTCCGGCTTTGAAGTATTCGTCGAGAGTTGTGTCGTTGGACGCTGCGCTGACTGTAAAGCCACTCGGACCGCCGATGTCGGATAGATCAAAAGCGTATTCCTGGTCGAGACTGTTGCCAATAACGACGGAGCCTGACGCGGAACCCGCTTCAATGGTGATGCCCTGAAGATCCGGGTTATTTCGGACCTGCTCGCGGAATTGCGCAAGGAAATCTTCCACGCTGTCCGGGTCTGTTACCCTGACGGTACCGATTACCGCAGACCCAAGCGTAATCTCAATTTCGGATACGCCGGATGCCGGGAAGGCGCCAAGCGCCGCCGAGGCCTCAGTTGGCCCAAGGGCGAGATCAGAGAACAGTTGAGTCTGATCGATGATTGACCCGATTTGGCTGCCGCGAGTGTCTAGCCCGCTTACACCAATCGTCTCGCCGGTGTTGGCGCCGACCTGGAAGGTCTGAGTCCTGAAGGTGCCGTCCAGCACCTTAAGACCATTGAATGAGGTTTGTGAGGCAATGCGGTTTATCTCTTGCAGGCGCTGCTGAACTTCCTGGTTCAGTGCCTCACGATCTGAATTACTGTTGGTGGCATTAGCAGATTGAACGGCCAGTTCCCGTATCCGCTGCAGGTTGTTGGCGACTTCATCCAGTGCGCCCTCGGCGGTCTGGGCAAGAGAAATGCCGTCGTTCGCATTTCTTTGAGCCATGTTCAAGCCGGTAATCTGTGACTGGAAGCGCTCAGATATGGCCAGGCCTGCCGCGTCGTCTTTTGCTGAGTTGATCCGTAGCCCCGAGGAAAGGCGCTGAAGTGCGACATTTGCCTCCCCCTGGGAAGCGTTGAGATTACGCTGAGCATTCAGCGAGGCGATGTTGGTGTTGATAATCTGAGGCATTGTCTATTCTCCCTGCTCAGAGAGGCCGCAACCTCCTGAAAAGAGCTTGCCGGCCAAATTCGTATAATTGCCGTTTTTGTGGTTCAAGCTATTACCGTGCCAGAATTGACTTTAGGCCATTAGTTGGCTGTTTTTTAAGGCTTATTTTAGGATTGTAGTATCCCTGGTTACTTTGGATAGGCAACTATTTGACGGAACCAAAGGGAATAACTTTGCCGGTTTCTTAGAGTGGATGGTGCGTGAGAAGTGTTTGTTGCTATGGCAGAATCTGGCTACCCTTTACCTGTTTCCTAAGTGTTCTCTTTTTACATTTATCCTTTCCGGAGTATTTCATGGCAAAAAAAAGTAAGAAGCAAAATCGGCAAACGGAACAGGATGACGGTCAAATCTTTATGCAACGGCTCCAGAAAAATCTGGAGTATTTCCAGAAACGCCGGCCTGCTATTTACCAAATGCTTGCAAATATGGAACTTCAGCGCGTCGAGTTGGTGGTTACACCGGGGCGGGATGACGTGGATATGGTTGCCAATGGCAAGTCTTGTTACCGGGGGGTGGCTCGCGAGTATTCAATGGATGAAGCCGACAAGGTACTGGACGAGAATCCCGAGAGTAAACGAATTCGAACTTTCTCGCCGCCTTGGGAAAACTCTTATGTGCGAGAAAACTTTGCGGACCGGATTCTGCAAAATATCATCAAGTCCAGCCCGGTCACGCCCTCGACATTCAAGGGCTATATTCGAGGAAATATTTTTCCCTCGATGGTGTTCCTTGGGTGTGGCCTGGGATATCACATCGATGCGTTGACCAAGAAGTCTCCCATTGTTAACGGCATTATCATTGAGCGGGAACCGGAAAAATTTGCAGTCAGTTTATATACGGTGGACTGGGAAGAGATTTGCTCACGTTTTTCCCGGAAAGGTTTCTCCCTTACATTTGCTATTGGCAGGGCTGAACAACCAGAGGAGATACGGCGCCTGGTCAGTCGGTACATGACCAAAGACGTACCTTTCTATCCTTTCTTCTCAACCTATTACAATCATCTAGCTGACGTTGAGCTTGCGAAAGCGGTCCTGGAAAATGCGAATGACTTGGCGGTAATCAGCACTAACTGGTCTAACTACGATAATGAGATGATGCGGTTATCCAATACTGCATACAATATGAGGCATGGTGGGCGTTATCTTCCGAAAACCGAGATGCCGCCCCAAAGTAAGCCGCTTGTTGTTGTCGGGAGCGGGCCCTCACTTGACAAGCGGGTGGAAAGCCTGAAGAAGGTCCGTGACAAAGTGGTGGTGGTGAGCGCAGGCACAGCGCTGCGACCACTGTTGGCGCACGGTGTCACACCAGACTTCCACGCAGAGCTCGATCCATCGTATCTGATTTACCAGCTACTTTCTGACATTGGTCAGGACAAAATTCGCGATATACCGTTATTGGCAGTGAACGAAGTAAACCCTTTCGTACCGACACTCTTTGATAACGTTTATTACTATTTCAAGAGGGACAATATGCAGCCGGCGCTGTTGGGTTTGTCGGCAGAGTCGTTCGCCAACTGTAATCCCACCGTGACAAATGCTGCGTTGTCTATAGGGCACTCCTTGGGGTTCCGGCAAATATACCTGTTTGGAACCGACTACGGTTTTGAAGATAAAGAGAGGGACCACTCCAGTAAGTCGGTCTATGGCGACGATACTGATTCTTCCATTGCGAAGGATATCCAGAAGCGTGTTCACTCAGCGGTTAAGAAGAGGCGGGTGTTCCAAACGCCATCCGTTGATGGGGGAACTGTATACACTCGGAGTGATTACTACTCTGCAAAGCGCTCAGTTGAGGAGTTGATTTATAGGTTGAGATCTTCAGGAACTCCACCTGACATACGAAATTGCTCCGACGGCGCCGTTATTGAAGGTGCGCCATGGATGTCCGAAGACGACTTCATCGGGCAGTGTGAGGAAGCTCAGGATCGTTTAGCGTTTGGGGCGGGGGAATTGTTTGATGGCCTTTCGAGGACCGTTGGTTCGGAGTTATTCACTGACGCGTTAAAGGGAGTGCACAAAGAGCTGGAAAGGGTATGTGGAGAGCATGTCAGAACCGTGAAGGCTGCCAGGCTTCGAGGCCGTCGAGATCTCTGTACGTTGGTCAATTCCATGCGAGAACAACTCCATCGCGTTCCAGCATCCCCTGGAACAACAGCTCCTTCTGGCCCCCAATTTATGGTGAGTCAGTTGTTGAGGGGGACCTTGCAGCACTTCCTTTATGTAGGGATTTGCCATGGCATGGCTAGTGAAGATGATAGCTTAGAGTCATTTTTGAAGATCTGGGAGCAAGGTTTCCTGAATTTTCTGGAGACAGCGCCTGAGCACTTTGCCAAGGTCATGCTGTGTGATCGAGATATGGACAGCGACCCATGGTCCCGAAGGTTCATAGGTGACCGGGATCCTGAATTTGTCGCTGACGTGGAGAAAGTTGGGGAGTAGCAATAGTTACTGAAACATTTTTTTACATATTCATCCGAAAAAATTCTAAAGATACCTTTTGGGGTGCCGTTAAGTGGATTAACAGGGCGGGGCACCCCAGGAGAGAACCGGGGGCCAGGCCTTCACCAAGCAAAACTGAAACGGTTTTAAAGGAGAAGCACTATGGCTCTCGGTATCAACACTAACGTTGCCTCTTTGAACGCTCAGAACCAATTGAGCAAATCCCAAGGGTTGAATGACCAGGCTCTTCAGAGACTGTCATCTGGCCTTCGTATCAATTCCGCGAAAGACGACGCAGCAGGCCTGGCAATTTCGACTCGTTTCCAGTCCCAGATTTCTGGTCAGAACGTAGCGATCCGTAATGCCAACGACGGTATTTCCCTGGCACAGACCACTGAGGGCGCGCTGGACGAGATCACCAACAATCTGCAGCGCATTCGGGAGCTCGCGGTTCAGGCAGCGAACGCCTCTAACAGTGCCTCTGACCGCGCAGCGCTGAATGACGAAGTAGAACAGCGTATTGCGGAGATTGACCGGATTTCCGGCCAGACTTCCTTTAACGGAGCGAAAGTCCTCGACGGTAACTTCGGCAAGCAGAGCTTCCAGGTTGGTGCTAACGCTGGTGAGACCATCAGTGTGGATCTGGAGAAGGGTACAAGGGCCGCGCAGATTGGCGGTGTTCTTGCGACCTCTGGCGCTGCCACCGACTTTGGTTCGGCCACAGCTGAATCTTTTGCAGTATTCAGTGTAGGTGGTGGCGATCCGATTATCGTCCGACTGGAAGCTTTTGACGATGCTCTTGGAACTGGTTCCACCGCAGGTGAGCAAGCGCAGTACGTCGCCGAGCAGATTAACGGCGCGGGTATTGGCGGATTGTTTGCAGAGGTAGATGAGAACGATCAGGTCAAAATCACAGCATCTCAGGACTTTGCTTATGACACAGAGGCTACCGCTACGGCCGCAGAGGCTCTTACAGTTGATGACCTCAGCGAGAGCTTTGATCTCAGCGCAAGCGGCACCGGTAGCCTGTCCGACCTGAGTGTAAGCACAGTCTCGAATGCGAACAACGCAATCATGCGGGTTGATGCCGCACTGGGCACTGTAAACGAAATTCGCGGCCAGCTCGGTGCGGTCCAAAACCGTTTCGAGTCTACGATTGCCAACCTGAGCACCTCGGTCGAGAACCTCAGCGCCTCCAACAGCCGTATCCTGGACGCTGATTTCGCGGCAGAAACTGCCAACCTGGCCAAGTCCCAGGTACTGCAGCAGGCCGGTATCTCCGTCCTGGCTCAGGCGAACGCCCGTCCGCAGCAGGTTCTGTCCCTCCTGCAGTAAGGGGCATAGCGGTAACGGCCGGAACCCTCGGGTTCCGGCCTTCCGCCGTTGAAGGATAGCGAGGTAAAGCTATGAATGACGTTAACCTGAACAGCCCGGACCTGAAACTGGTGCGCTCTGGCGCCCAGGCTCCGGCCAAGGCAATGTCGTCATCTCAGGCCGAGGGCCGGAACGCCCCTGACCTTGCAGCTTCGGCTGCCGGTACCCGCCAGGTGCAGGCTCCCCAGGTTGCTCAACAGGCTTCGCAAGCTGAAAAGCTGCAGGCCCGTAATGAAGAGCAGCGCAAGGAACTGAATGAGGCGGTTAGCCAGTTGAACGACTTTGTTCAAACCGTGCAGAGGGATCTTCAGTTTGAAGTGGATAACGAAATGGGCCAGACCATCGTAAGGGTGGTTGATCAGCAAACCCAGGAAGTGATCCGCCAGATCCCGGACGAAGTGGCAATGAGGTTGGCAGAAAAATTGCAGCAGGACGAACCGCTGACGTTGTTTAACATCAAGGTGTAAAAGCTTGCCGCTTTTGCGCGGATGAAAACGACGGTATTTCAGCACCGCCGCCTCTGAGAAGAGCCGGCGGTGTTCTGCGTTTACGCACCGTTACAAATCGGCATAGGAATTTTCCGAAAAAAGGCAAAGTTTTGCCGCCTGCTGCCGATAAACTGATCAGTACAGAGAATCGCCCCCCTGAGGAGGCACGGTTATGGCCAGTATTTCATCATTAGGTATCGGCTCCGGCGTTTTGACGTCGGATCTTGTCGAACAGTTGGTAGCTGCGGAGCGCAGGCCCACGGAAGTTCGGCTGGATCAGAAGACGGAGCGTACAGAGGCGCTTATTTCTGCCTATGGCATGTTGCGGAGCGCTGTAACGGAGCTGCGCCTGCCTATGCGTCAGCTCGGTTCTGCGGATGCGATGAAGTCGTTTTCGGCCACTTCCTCGGGTAGCAATATTGATGTGTCTGTGGATGCCAGCAAGGCCAGCCGCGGCTCTTACAGTCTGGATGTAAAAAGTCTGGCGCAGTCCCAGGCCCTGGCCAGCCGGGATGTGTTTGCCGACCGGGATGCCACCAGTGTCGGCCGTGGCACCATGACGCTTCAGGTGGGTGACAAGACCACCAACATCACCATCGATTCTTCCAACGACACCCTGCAAGGCCTGGCGAATGCCATCAACGAGGCCAATGCGGGCGTGTCTGCCGGTGTGATTGATACCGGCAACGGTTTCCAACTGGTGTTGTCTGCGGACGAAACCGGTGAAGCCAATGCGGTCAATATTTCCGTTTCTGAAGATGGTGCCGCTCCGGGTTTAAGCCGGTTCGCTTTTGACACAGCAGATCCCGAAAACATGGATGGCATGCGCCAGACCATTGCGGCGAGCGATGCGGTGATGGAAATCAACGGCGTCGAAATTCGCCGGGCCACCAATACCATTGAGAATGTGGTGGATGGGCTGACCTTCAACATTACTGGTGAGGGTAAGTCCACTATCAAAGTGGAGCAGGACACGGCGGCGGTTGCCGAGCGTGTTCAGGCGTTCGTAGACAAGTTCAACGAGCTGCAGGGCACCATCCGTGAGCTGTCTTCATTTGATAGCGAGACGGGGCAAGGCAGTATCCTGACCGGGGATTCCACGGTTCGGAATATCCAGAACCAGTTGAAGCGAGTGTTGACAGATATTATTCCCGGGCTGGAAAACGCCAGCGTTCGCAGCCTGGCGGATGTGGGAATTGGCACGGATTTCCGCACCGGTGAGCTGCAGTTTGATAGCCAGAAATTCCAGCAACAGCTTCGGGAAAACCCGGATGATGTCACTGCACTGTTCGCCGAGCAGGGCAGAACCAGCGATTCCCAGGTGGAGTTTGTTCGCAGTGGTTCAAATACTCAGCCTGGGAACTACGATATAAACGTCACCCAAATGGCGACTCGCGGTACCCTGAACTATGCGGTTCCAGATACTGCGGATGCAATTCAGGTGCAGGCGGATAACAGCTTTACCTTCCGGGTGGATGGCGCAACTAATGCTACTGTTTCAATTGCGGCTGGCGACTATTCCGGGGCTGATTTTGCTGCGGCCATTCAAGAGGCACTGCGCAACAATTCCGCATTGAGTGCGGCGGGCCGGTCAGTCCAGGTGGGTTATGACGCGACCGAAGGCCTGACCTTTACATCCAATCGCTTTGGCAGTGACTCAAATGTCAGCCTGACCAGCCTGAATAATGTGACTGGTCTGAATACCGCCACCGGCACCGCCGGCCAGGATGTCCAAGGCACCATTAACGGCCAGACCGCTCAGGGCGACGGCCAGGTGCTGTTCCTGGCAAACAGCGCCGGTGGCGATGCCGCTGGTCTGCAGGTGCGCATTACCGGCGGTGACGTTGGTAATCGCGGCTCGGTGAAGTTCATCGAGGGTGTGAGTGAGCGCGCGGTAGATGCCATTACCAGCATTCTGGGTGCAGACGGTGCGTTGAGCTCCCGTACTGACGCCCTGAACCGGGACTTGGAGCGCATCCAGGAAGACCGGGTCAAGTTGGACTTGCGGATTGAAAGCTATCAGGAACGCCTGGTGAAGCAATTCAGCGCTGCCGACTCCCTGATCTCCCAGTTGAATAATACGCGGGATTACGTGACTCAGCAGCTGGCGGCCCTGGCGCCGAACAGGCAGAGAGATTAATTCGGCTATACTGATGGTTGGCCAGCCAACCATGGCATGCCGGACAACGGTGAAACGAGGTTATATATGAACGGTTTACAGGCGTATCAGCGCGTTAATACTCAGACCAGCATCACCGATGCAGACCCGCACAAGCTGATTCAGCTGCTGTATAACGGGGCGATTGAGCGGATTAACATGGCCAAGTCCAAAATTCAGGCCAAGGATTACGCAGCCAAGGCTCAGTTGCTCAATAAAGCCATTGAGATTATCGGTGGCCTGCGGGCGTTCCTGGATTTCGAAAAAGGCGGTGAGCTGGCCACCCGGCTGGAGGCTCTGTACGACTACATGGAGCGCACCTTGCTGGAAGCCAGCGCCAAGAATGACGTTGCCAAGCTGGATGAAGTGCTGAACCTGCTGCGTTCTGTGAAAGACGGCTGGGATGGCATTCGTGATGAGGTGGTGAGCCAGCAGCAGGCGGTTTGAGTTAGCGTTGGTCGAACATATGGCGTTTTTTCGCGGGCTGTTGGTGGCCTTTCTGTTTGTAGCTGCCCAGGCCAGCGCTAGTGATAAAGTTGTCGGCTCAAGCGAGAGCCTTCCAGCCAGTTCGCCGGCGATGTTTGCGATTCCTGATGTCTGGCCCTGGGGCTTTCAGGATGATCAGGGTGAACTGCAAGGCAGTCTGATTACGCTGATGGACCGGTTATCAGAACTCTCGGGTGTGCCCGTGAGTGCGCAGTTGCTTCCTCTGCGGCGGGTCATCCTTGACCTGCTCACGGGGCGCGCAGAGTTTACTTTTCTGTTTCAAAGTCCAGACCTGGACGAGAACGCTTTTCCCGTCGATACCGTACTTCAGCTTAATTTGATGCTGATGGCGATGCGTGACACCGATTTCCCCCTGACTCTGGAAGGCCTGGCCGGCAAGCGGGTTGGCTATGTGCGGGGTACCTATCTCGGCGAGTCGTTCAAAGCGGATGAGGCCGTGCTGAAAGTGCCGGTTTATAACATTCGGCAAGCCATTGAAATGCTGATGCTGGAGCGGATTTCTGCGGTGCTTGCCAGCGATCACAACATCGCGATGACGATTGATGCTTACGGCTTTCCAGCTGAAGAGTTCCGTCTGCAGGAGCATGTAAAAGGCCAAAAGGCCCGGCTGTATATGTCACCAGACAGCGGCAACCCGGAACACGCTCGCCTTTTCAAAGAAGCGCTGCAACACATGCGTGACAACGGCGAGTTACAGCGCATTTTCCAGACTTCTTCCGCCCAATAGCCATTCCCCCCGCACTCCCGTACAATACGCACCTTCTTTTCAATACATCCATTCTGTTCAGTCTGGAGCAAGGGCATGTCTGATATCAAAAAGGTGGTGCTGGCTTATTCCGGTGGCCTGGATACTTCCGTGATCGTTCGGTGGTTGCAGGACACCTATAACTGTGAGGTGGTGACCTTCACCGCCGACATCGGCCAGGGCGAGGAAGTTGAGCCGGCGCGCGCCAAGGCGGAAGCGTTGGGCGTTAAGGAAATCTACATTGAGGACCTGCGCGAAGAATTTGTGCGCGACTACGTGTTCCCGATGTTCCGCGCCAATACCATCTATGAGGGCGAGTACCTGCTGGGTACCTCCATCGCCCGCCCGCTGATTGCCAAGCGTTTGATCGACATTGCCAACGAAACCGGCGCGGATGCGATTTCCCATGGCGCTACCGGTAAGGGTAACGACCAGGTGCGTTTCGAGCTGGGTGCCTACGCACTGAAGCCGGGGGTGAAGGTAATTGCCCCTTGGCGTGAGTGGGATCTGAACTCCCGCGAAAAACTGCTGAAGTACTGCGAAGAGCGCAACATTCCGGTGGAAATGAAGAAGGGCAAGAGCCCGTACTCCATGGACGCCAACCTGCTGCACATTTCGTACGAAGGCATGAACCTGGAAGACCCCTGGGCGGAAGCCGAGGAAGACATGTGGCGTTGGAGCGTGTCTCCGGAAGCCGCGCCAGACAAGGCGACATACGTGGAGCTGACCTACAAGAAGGGCGACATTGTTGCCGTTGATGGCCAGGAAATGAAGCCCCACGAAGTGTTGGAGACGCTGAACAAGGTTGCCGGCGCCAACGGTATTGGCCGCCTGGACATCGTAGAGAACCGTTACGTGGGCATGAAGTCCCGCGGCTGCTACGAAACCCCGGGCGGCACCATCATGCTGCGTGCTCACCGCGCCATTGAGTCCATCACCCTGGACCGCGAAGTGGCCCACCTGAAAGACAGCCTGATGCCCCGCTACGCCGAGGTCATCTACAACGGCTACTGGTGGTCCCCGGAGCGCGAAGCCCTGCAGGCACTGATCGACCAGACCCAAACCTACGTGAACGGCACCGTTCGCCTGAAGCTCTACAAAGGCAACGTGGACGTAGTCGGCCGGAAGTCTGACGACTCCCTGTTCGACGAAAAGATCGCCACCTTTGAGGAAGACCAGGGTGCGTATGATCAGAAAGACGCCGAAGGCTTCATCAAGCTGAACGCGCTGCGGTTGCGGATTGCGGCTGGGAAAGGGCGGAAGCTGTAGGCTCTGCAGGGGTCTGTCCCCTAAGGGTCTGTCCCCGCATGGGGACTGACCCATTTTGGACCCATGGGTTCGTGTTTAGTGCTACGGACGGGCAAAGGTGGGTCAGTCCCCATGCGGGGACAGACCCTTGGGACAAACCCCATAACACCCAGCCCTACCCATTTTCGGTTATACTCGCTGCATAAAATCAACAACCAAAGCAGTCGTCATGACCCCTCTTGGAACCGCCTCTGTCGCCGCTCTGCGCCAATACGTTCGCTATGCCGATGCCAAGGGCATCAGCACCTTAGAGCTGTTCAGCAAAGCTGGCCTTGAGCCGAATATCCTTGATACCGATGACGGCCGCCTGACGGGCGAGCAGCTTCAGACGTTTATTCGCCTGCTGGCCGAAGCATCCGGCAATCCCATCCTTGGCCTGGAAACTGGTGATTTCGTTCAGCCCGGTTCCTACAGTGTGCTTGGTTATATCACCATGAGCTGTGCCACGCTGGGGGAGGCGGTCACCCGGATTGCGCCTTATGAAAAGCTGGTGGGGGACATGGGCACCACGGGCCTTCGGATGAAGGGGAGCGAAGTGTCGTTGGTGTGGACCTGCAACTTTACCGACCCGGTGGTGTGGCCCCAGGTGGTGGATAACGTTTTTGCCTCCTGGATCAACTACGCTCGCTGGCTGGCGGATAACGATAACGCATCTCCAATCCGGGTTGCCCTGAAACGCTCCTCGCCAGGGCCTGAGTATGAGGGCGCTTATCAAGAGCGCTGGGGCTGCCCCGTTGAGTTTGAAGCGCCGGAGAATGTGGTGACCATGCCTCAGGAGCTACTGGCCACCCGCCTTCGCCAGCCAGACCCGCTGCTGCGCAAGACCCTTGAAGCCCATGCGCTGTCCCAGCTGGCGCTGCTGGATACCGATACCGACCTGACCTCCAGAGTGAAGCAAGGCATCCAGAAACAACTGGCCACCGGCGTGACCCGGCAAGACATGATCGCCGAAGACCTGGGCATGACCAGCCGCACCCTGCAACGCAAACTGAGCCAGGAAGGCGTTTCCTACCAGAAACTACTGGATGACGTGCGCCAGCAGATGGCTGAGGACTATTTGCGGAATACCGAGATGAGTATTCCCGATATCGCGCTGCGGTTGGGGTATAGCGAGACCACGTCGTTTCATCGGAAGTTTAAGGCGGCTGCCGGGAAGACGCCTGGGGATTATCGTAAGAGTCTGACTCCCCAGGGTCTGTCCCCGCATGGGGACTGACCCATTTTGGACCCATGGGTTCGGGTTTTGGGGCAAGGACGGGCAAAGGTGGGTCAGTCCCCTTTGGGGTCAGACCCTGATAACCCAAGGGTCTGTCCCCGCATGGGGACTGACCCATTTTGGACCCATGGGTTCGAGTTTTGGTGCAAGGACGGGCAAAAGAGGGTCAGTCCCCATGCGGGGACAGCCCCCTGAAACAGACCAGACAAACCAATAAAAAAGCCAGCTCACAAGAGCTGGCTCGAAAATACTTCGGAAAGAACGAAAGTGCCTGAAAAATTCGTTAATCCTGTGGAGTCAGGGCCCATAATACGGCGGAGTTACTACTCGGCTCCTCCGCCATGGGCGGATACTGCTTGATTCCACGATTTCAGAATAAGCCCTCGCGCCCTTCCTGTCTGTTTGTGATCTGTGTCCCGTTGTTACCGTTTGTGAGGGCTACACACCTTCCCGTATCTCGGGTTTGGTTTCGGTAAAGCGGCGGGTTTCGTAGGCGTCAACCAGGCCTTGCACCGCCGCCCGTTCCATATCCTGCACCGAGGGCGTGCCGTCCTGGGCGTCGGCGCGGCACAGGACCATGCCGGCTTCCACGGAGATAAAGCCAGCGGTGGTTTTCAGGGCCTTGTGGTTGATACCATCAAAAATTCGCCGGAACGCGGTGGTGGAGCAATGGTCGCTGTTCGGGAAGTAGGAGACGATGGCAAACTGGTTGTCGCCAACACGGCACAGGGCGTCGATGGGGCGAATCAGGGTGCTAAGGCGGCGAGCGATGCCGGTGGCCAGTTCGCTCATCACGCTGGGTGGATGCTTGCGTTTCAGGTCTTGCCAGTTACGAATGCCGCACATCACATAGGAGGTGGAACCGCCTCGGGATTCCGCATGGCGCAGGGTTTTCTGCAGGCGCTGGCGGGCATACTTGCTGTTACACAGGCCGGTTTCCAGGTCGATAATGTTGGTGGATTCCAGCTCCCGGTTGTTTTCGACCAGCAGTGCGTTGGCCCGCAGCAGGGTATTCTGGCGGTCGGCCATTCGGTCGGCGGCAAAGATGCGGGGGATCAGCTGTTTGGTCATGTCGGATTTGTAGATGAAGTCATCCACGCCCCGGTCGAAGGCTTCTGACAGTGCCTCCACGCTTTCGCGGGCGGTTAGCAGGATCACGTAGGTGTAGTGGTTGTCCTGCTCATCCTGCTGGCGCACGTGGTCGGTCAGTTGCAGCCCGTCCATTTCAGGCATCAGCCAATCGGCAATCAACACGCTGACCTGCCGCTGTTCCATCAGCTTCAGGGCGTCTGGCGCGTTGTTGGCAATGCGTATATCGCGGTAACCGGCATTTCGCAGGGTGCGGCCGACCACCATACTGCTGAATTTGGCGTCGTCTACTACGAGTATGGGTAGGTCCAGGTTTGGCATCGTTTGTCTACTTCTTACCAGTCCATTGTCAGATGCGGTTCGCCGCGGCTCTTGGTATGCTTTGGCGGTTTCGGAACATCCGGTATTTTTAATGTCGCCACAGTATACCCCCGTGTGCCCTTTGGAGAATAACGACCATGCCTTCTTTTGACATTGTTTCAGAAATTGAAATGCACGAAGTCACCAACGCGGTGGATCAGGCCAAGCGTGATCTGGGTAACCGCTGGGATTTTAAAAATGTGCAGGCGGATATCGAACTGGAAGACAAGCGCATTACGGTGAGCGCCGAGCAGGAGTTCCAGCTGGAGCAACTGATTGATCTGCTGCGCATGGCCTTCGCCAAACGCAACATTGACGCCCGGGCCCTGGCGGAAGACGGCGAGAGCAAGGCCGGCAAGCTGGTGAAACAGCATTTTTCCCTGAAGCAGGGTATCGAAACCGATATGGCCAAGAAGATCGTGAAAATGATCAAAGACCAGAAGATGAAGGTGCAGGCCAGCATTCAGGGTGACAAGGTGCGGGTAACCGGCAAGAAGCGGGACGACCTGCAGGAAGCCATTGCCATGCTGCGCGAGGCGGAGCTGGATATTCCGCTGCAGTTTAATAACTTCCGCGATTGAGTTCTGGCCTGCCCTGCATGGCTAGGGAGCTGTCTGCCCCTGCGCAGTATCCTCTTCTATTCGTGCCGGCTTGTCCGGGTGAGCAATGCGGAAAAGCAGGGCCGCCAGGATAATGGCCGGCGCGCCGGTTCCTGCGGTGATCAGGAAGAATCCCACCCAGCCCACGTGTTCTGCAAGCAACCCGGTAAAGCCCGCCGCAAACTGCCCGGGCAGCGTCATCAACGAGCTGAACAACGCGTACTGGGTGGCGGTGTAGGCGGTGTTGGTGAGGCTGGACAGGTAGGCAATAAACACCGAAATGGCCATGCCGCCTGTGACGTTATCGGCAATGATGGCGGCCACAAGGCCCGGTTGTTGGGGGCCAATGATGGCCAGGCCGGCGAAGGTGAGGTTGGTGGCCGGGGCCATAAACGCGGTGAACAACAGCATTCGGGCAATGCCAAACCGTGCTACCAGTGCGCCGCCGACCGCGGCCCCGCTCAGGGTCATGATCAAGCCAAACGCGGCTGCAATGTTGGCGATCTGGGACTTGGTAAAGCCCAGGTCCAGATAGAACGGATTGGCCATCACCCCCATAAAGATGTCACTGATGCGGAAGGTGGCAATAAACAGCAGGATCACCAGCGCCGCTTTGCCGTACCGTTGAAAGAAATCCGCGAACGGGCAGACAAACGCGCCGATCAGCCAGGCGGTGATGTTCTTGCGGGCACCACTGTGTTTGGTGCGGTCCAGGTACCCGATAACCCGCGCCTCCATGGCAAACACTGCCGCAGACTGGCGGTTCTTCGGTTCGGAACTGATCAGCGTGGTGACCATGCCAACGCCCATCAGCAGGGCCATGGTGCCATAGGCCAGGGACCAGCTGCCGACGGCGGCAATATGCAGGGCGCCAGCACTGGCCATAAGCATGGCAACCCTGTAGCCGGTCACATAGCTGGCGGCCATGCCGCCTTGTTCATGGGGCTCCGCGGCTTCCACCCGGTAGGCATCCACCGAGATGTCCTGGGTGGCGGAACCGAACGCGGCGACCACGGCCCAGAGGGCCACCAGCCACTGTTGCTGGGTTGGGTCCGTCAGCGCCATGCCCAGTAACGCGCCGGCAATACTCATCTGTGAAACCAGCATCCAGCTGCGCCGCCACCCGAGCCACCGGGTGAGAAACGGAATGCTGGTGCGATCAACAATCGGTGCCCACAGCACCTTGATCGAATGGGCCATGCCCACCCAACTGAGAAAGCCAATAGTGGCAAGCTCAACGCCCAGATCCCGCAGCCACGCCGTAAACGTACCCCCCACCAACAGCAACGGAAGCCCTGCGGAGAAGCCAAGGAACAGCATGCCGATAACCCGGGGGTTTCGATAAACTTGAAAGCCTTGAAGGAACTTCAGGATAAAACTCTGAGGCATGAACGGCCGTCCGGAGCTGAGTGGAATACAAGAACCGGGATTATGCGGAATTAAACCCCAATGGCCAAGTGAGCGAGCTTTAATGACCTACCGAGCCAATTTGGGGTCAGACCCCAAGACATTTCACCCCATCAAATGTTCTGGGGTCTGACCCCAACTTCAGGAGGAGCAGCTGATGTTGAGGTGTTTGCCCCAGTCTGGCGGCAGGGCAGCATAGTGTTCGAACTCGGGTTGGTCGGCGAAGGGGTTCGCGAGCACCTTTAACAGCTCTTTCAGGGGCGCGTAGTCGCCGTTCTGGGCTTCCATGATGACTTGTTGGGCCAGGTAGTTGCGCAGGATGTACTTGGGGTTTACCTGGCGCATGGCGTATTCCCGTTCGTCGTGGGCGCGGGTTTCGGTCTTGAGGCGGGCCTCGTAGCGTTCGAGCCATTCGTCGGCCACGCTTCGGTCGGCAAACAGATCCCGCACCGGGGTGTTGCCGTGGCGGTGCAGGTTTGAGATGCCTCGGAAGAAGCGGGTGTAGTCTACCCGGTGTTCGTGCAGCATGCTGAAGGTCTCCATGATCAGGTTCATGTCTGAGTCGTCGGTTTCCTCCAGCCCCAGTTTTGCCCTCATATTGTTCTTGAAATGTTCGTTATAGGTGGTTTCGTACCGGCGCAGACCACGGCGCAAGTGGTCCTCATCCATGATTGGCAGCAGGGCGTTAGCCAGGTACTGGCAGTTCACAAAGCCAGTCTGCGGCTGCCGGTTGTAGGCGTAGCGGCCGCCCTCGTCGGTGTGATTGCAGATGTAGCCGGCGTCGAAATCATCGAGGAAGGCGTAGGGGCCGTAGTCGAAGGTATCGCCGATGATGGACATGTTGTCGCTGTTCATCACGCCGTGGCAGAAGCCGACCGCTTGCCAGTCAGCGATCAGCCGGGCGGTGCGTTCCACCACTTCTTCAAACCAGCGTTGGTGGCGTTGTTCTTCCGGCAGACTGATCAGGTGCGGGAAGTGCAGGGTGACCACGTGTTCCAGCAAGGTTTTCAGTGCCTCGGGGCCTTCGTGGTGGGCGGCGAATTCGAAGTGGCCGAAACGGATATGACTTTGCGCCACTCGCATCAGCGCGGCGGCGGTTTCGATGGATTCCCGGCGCACCGGGTCTTTCGCGCTGATCATAAACAGGGCGCGGGTGGTCGGAATGCCAAGACCGTGCATGGCTTCCGAGCACAGGTATTCGCGAATGGTGGAGCGCAGCACTGCCCGGCCATCCCCAAAGCGGGAGTAGGGCGTGGTGCCTGCCCCTTTCAGGTGCCAGTCCCAGCGGGTGCCGTCCGGCGCCAAGGTTTCCCACAGTAACAAGCCCCGGCCATCGCCCAGTTCCGGGTTGTACACGCCAAACTGGTGTCCGGTGTACTTCATCGCCACTGGGTCCATACCCTCCAGTAATTCCGCCCCCGCCCCCACATCGGCCCACTTAGCTTCATCCTTAACATGAAACCCCATCTGCGCCGCCAGATTGTGGTTGAAACACACCATCGCCGGCTGCGACAAAGGCGTCGGCTTCACCCGCGTATAAAAGCTGTCTGGCAATTCCAGGTAACGGTGTTCCACCTTAAAGGCATTCGTGCTCATAGTCTGGCCTGGTTCTTGAATCTAATTTGGGGTCAGACCCCAGAACATTTCACCGCATCAAATGTCTTGGGGTCTGACCCCAGTTACATTGCAGAGCGGGGTGGGGAAATGCAACCACGGTTGATTGTTTTTACGGATCTGGACGGCACCTTGCTGGATCACGACAGCTATAGCTGGCGGGCGGCGAAGCCGGCGATGGCGCGGTTGGGGGCCAATGGCATTCCGTTGATTTTCAATTCCAGCAAAACGGCGGCGGAGATCATTGAGTTGCAAAGCATAATGGGGCTGCGGGGGCCGTTTATTGCGGAGAACGGCGCGGCGGTGGTGATTCCTGCTGGCTGCCTGGGCAATGCGGAGGAAGAAGTGGTCCATGTCGGCAGATCCTATGAGGAGGTTGTTCGCACTATTTTGGTGCAGAGGGAATCCGGTGCACAGTTTCGGAGCTTTGATGACCTGTCTGCGGAGCAGGTGGCGTCGCTTACCCGGTTGACGGTAACGGAGGCGGCCCGGGCGAAACAGCGTTTGGCGACGGTGCCGCTTGTGTGGGATGGCACGGAGGAAGAGCTGGCGCAATTCCGCGCGGCGCTTGAGCTGGAGGGCCTGAAGCTGGTGCAGGGCGGGCGCTTCTGGCATGCCATGGGCACCTTTGATAAGGCGGAAGGGGCCCGGTTCTTGCTGAAGCGTTATCAGGAGCACTTTGGTGAAGAACCGATTGTGACCATTGCCCTGGGCGATAGCCCCAACGACCAGTGCATGCTGGAGGCCGCCGACGTACCGGTGGTGATTCGCGGGGTAAACAGTGATCAGGTTCAGTTGCCGTCGTCCCGGCACGCCATGCGCTCCCTCAAGCCCGGCCCGGAGGGTTGGAATGAATGCGTGCTCAATCTGCTCTTTGAGTACGGCTACCAGTAAAGGAGGAGCCGCCATGGGCGACTTTTACCAGAATGGCATTATCACCACCCTGCACAACCTTGTGCGCCGCCCCGTGGAGGATGTTGAAGCGGACCTGATGAGCTTTCGTAAAGCCCGGCCTATGTCTTTGGTGTTGCCGTCTTTGTACTCGGAGCTGGAAGGGCCTGCGCTTAAAAACATCGTCCAGGAGCTGACCAAGGTTCCGTATTTGGATGAGATTGTGATCGGTTTGGACCGTGCCGATGAAACCCAGTACCGCCATGCTCTGGAGTATTTTTCCGAGCTGCCGCAGCCGTTCAAGGTGCTCTGGAACGATGGCCCCCGGTTGCGGGCGCTGGATATGAAATTGCGGGAGCAGGGCCTGGCGCCGACTGAGATGGGTAAAGGCCGCAACGTGTGGTATTGCTTTGGCTATGTGCTGGCCTCGGGCGTGAGTAAATCCGTGGCGCTGCACGATTGCGACATCCTGACCTATTCCCGGGATTTGCTGGCCCGGCTGATCTACCCGGTGGCGAATCCCGGTTTCAACTATATGTTCTGCAAAGGCTATTATGCCCGGGTGGCGGACGGCAGCATGAATGGCCGGGTCAGCCGCCTGCTGGTCACGCCGCTGATTCGCGCACTTAAAAAAGTGTGTGGGCCGAACGATTTTCTGGATTATCTGGACAGCTACCGCTACCCGCTGGCGGGCGAGTTCTCCTTCCGCACTGATGTCATCAACGACCTGCGCATTCCCAGTGACTGGGGCCTGGAAATCGGCGTGTTGTCTGAAATGAAGCGCAACTACGCCACCAACCGCTTGTGCCAGGTGGACGTCGCGGATGTTTATGACCATAAGCATCAGGAGCTGTCGCCGGAAGACGCCAGCCGTGGCCTGTCCAAGATGAGTGTGGACATCTCCAAGGCGCTGTTCCGCAAGCTGGCCACTAACGGTGAGATTTTCTCAAACGAGAAATTCCGCACTATCAAGGCCAGCTACTTCCGTATTGCCCTGGATTTTGTAGAGACCTACCAGAACGACGCCATCATCAATGGCCTGAGTTTCGATCGTCACAAGGAAGAGAAGGCGGTGGAGCTGTTCGCCCAGAACGTGATGCGCGCCGGCGCCTATTTCCTCGACAACCCCATGGACACGCCGTTCATCCCGAGCTGGAACCGGGTAACCAGTGCCATTCCGGATATCCGGGAGCAGTTGCTGGAGGCGGTGGAACTGGATAACCAGGAGTTCCGGCCATGAGCCAGACCCTCGACAGCAAACTGGTGGCCATGCTGGAAGTGGTCTACCCGGCGGTGGACTGTGCCTTTGTGGCAGAGCAGTTGATGGATGCGATGGCGCTGGCGCCCGATACCGAGGCGCCGCCGGCGCACCAGAACCATTGGGACCCATCGGACATTGTGCTGATCACCTACGCCGATACCGTTCAGCAGCCGGATGAGAAGCCATTGGTGACTTTGAAGCGGTTTCTGGACGACTGCCTGCAGGACGTCATCAGTGCCGTGCATATTCTGCCGTTTTTCCCATACAGCTCGGACGATGGCTTTTCGGTGATGGATTACCTGGCGGTGAACGAGTCCCACGGTGGCTGGGAAGACATCGAGGCCATCGCGGGGGACTACAAGCTGATGGCTGACCTGGTGATCAACCATATGTCCGCCCGCAGCCGATGGTTTGAGAATTTCCGAAAGCGCGTGGGGCCGGGCAAGGATTACTTCTTTGAGGGCAACCCGAAAGACGATTTAAGCATGGTGGTGCGCCCCCGAACCTCGCCGTTGCTGACCCCGGTGCAGACCGACGACGGCGAGCGCCATGTATGGTGTACCTTCAGTGAAGACCAGGTGGACCTGAATTTCGCCAACCCGGAAGTGCTGATCGAGTTTGCCCGGATTATCCACTATTACCTGGAGCGTGGTGTCAGGATCTTCCGGCTGGATGCGGTGGCGTTCTTGTGGAAAGAACCGGGCACGCCCTGCATTCACCTGCAGCAGACCCACGAGCTGATCAAGATTCTGCGGCTGTTGATTGAACATCACACGCCGGATGCGGTGGTGATCACCGAAACCAACGTGCCCAACCGGGAGAACCTGACTTATTTCGGCAACGCCAACGAAGCCCATGCCATCTACAACTTCTCGTTGCCGCCACTGCTGATCAATACCCTGGTCACCGGTAATTGCCGGCACCTGAAAACCTGGCTGATGAGCATGCCGCCGGCGCAGATGGGCACCACCTACCTGAACTTCATTGCCTCCCACGACGGCGTTGGCCTGCGGCCCACTGACGGCCTGTTGGATGAGGACGAGAAACAGCGGCTGATCAACACCATGGAGTCCTTCGGCGGCAAGGTATCCTACCGGCGCACCGCCGACGGCCGGGACCAGCCCTACGAAATGAACATTGCCTTGTGGGATGCCCTCAAAGGCACCGCCGAGGGTGGCGCAGACCACTGGCAGTTACAGCGATTCCTTTGCGCCCACACCATTATGCTGGCGCTGGAAGGTATTCCTGCGTTCTATATTCACAGCCTGCTGGCGACCGAAAACGACCATGCCCGGGTAGAACACACCGGCCGCTTCCGCTCTATTAATCGCGGCCAGTGGCAGCTGGATGCCGTGGAAGCCGCCCTGGCGGACCCACTCAGCCACCACAGCAAAGCTTTCACCGAACTCAAGCGCCTGATCGCCATCCGCCGCGCCCAACCCGCCTTCCACCCCAACGCCACCCAGTTCACCCTGCACCTGGGCCTGCAGCTGTTTGGCTTCTGGCGCCAGAGCATGCGCCGGGAGCAATCCATCTTCTGCATCCACAACATAAGCGACGAAGTGCAGCAAGTGGCCCTCACCGACATCAACCTCATCGGCACCGACCAGTGGACCGATTTGCTCTCTGGTATTGCCGTTGACGACCTGGCCGGTGTGCTAACCCTGAAACCCTACCAAAGCGTCTGGCTCTCCAACTAAGTTGGGGTCAGACCCCAGAACATTTGATGGGGTGAAATGTCTTGGGGTCTGACCCCGCCTTGAGTTTTGGTTGGGGGGTTCCTATAATCGCCGGCCATTCGATGTTTGATTGCCCATGGAGGGGTGGATGACGATGCGGAGTCTCGTCGTGCTTTCTTTTGTTGTTGTGCTCGGTGGTGCCGGTTTCATGTGGGTTACCAAGAGCACGCTCGCCTTTAGCCCCGCCGAGGGGGATGTTCGCTACTTCAAGGTTGCGGAACAAGTCGAATACTGGGGCCCGGAAAAGCGCCTGGCGCCCGAAAGTACGCTGGTCATGAGAAGCCTTCTCAGAACCGACGCCGGCCCCCTGCAAGATGATGGTTACGAGATCCGCTCCCGGGCGCTCCGCACTCACTTCTCCCGTAATGGCAGGCAACTCTTCAATGCTGGTGGTGCGGCGGCCTATGGTGCCGACATCGAGGCGATGGCCGGCCTGGCGACGTCCGGTGTTGTGCAGCGGATTTCTGAGCGCGGCAAACTGTTGCAAAGCGCCTATGCGGACTCCCGTCTTGCCTCAATCCTGCGATCTGAGCGCGATGAAGATGATGTGGCCCGCAACATGTTGCATCGCGGCCTCAGCGTCTCCGCACCGTACCAAGTTGATCTGTCTGGCGGTAAACCCCGCCTGGGCGCAACCTGGAACACGCCACCGCAACACATCGCCGGCGTTTCTATGCCTGCGCTGAAATACGAAGTCCGCTATATCGACGAGCATTCGCTAACACTCAAATTTCGGAACCGAGATGCAGGTGTTGAAGGCGCTCGAAAAGTAGAGGGGTATCTGGAGCTTGAGCGGCACAGTGGCTGGCCTCTGAGAGCCGGGGCAACGATCACCGAAGAGGCCAACCTGGATGGCGAGCCGATGACGCAGATCAGCCGGATTACCCTGGAGCAAACCGGCGTTGATCCGGTCACGCGCCGTGACCGACTCAGGTTCAACGCCAAGCGTGCCATGTTCGCCTATGAGC
Organism: Marinobacter shengliensis; assembly: GCF_003007715.1. Lineage (GTDB taxonomy): Bacteria > Pseudomonadota > Gammaproteobacteria > Pseudomonadales > Oleiphilaceae > Marinobacter > Marinobacter shengliensis. Next base: position 728,933 of record NZ_PXNO01000023.1, read on the forward strand.
TGGAGACGGATACCGAATTATTCCAGAACTATTTTTTACCGCCTTTTGGCCCATATACGCCAGAGGAGTCTTTGGCGTGGCTGGATCGAACGCTGCTCTGGTTTGGCCCCGGGCAAAGGGGCAAAAAGCATGGCTTGAACTATCAGCCCCATGGACTGGACGTCTCCAGTTTTGAGTTCCACGCGCCAACAGCGGTGCGCCTTCTCTCTGAGGAGGGAGCTCCCGTTGCGGAGGATGTGCAGGTTAATCCGGATTTTCTGTCGAGAGCCTGGAAAGAAAGCCTGCTTGATCCGGGCTCTGGATTAAAGCCCTTCTTATCAGATGGCCTGAGCGATGACCAGCTGGCATTGGTCGATCGGGTAGAGGTAGATCTGAGCGTTACCACGCCGGACGAACTGTTTACCATCACCCTGAATCGTGGCGACACGGAGCACCACGTGGTCGGAGCTGGTGTCACGTTGACGGTTGAGTCCTGGTCTTACGATAAGGCCCTTGTTCGCATGAGCCGGGATGACGGCTACCTTCCTCAAGACCAGCCTTTGGTCAGCGTGGTGCCACTAGACCGAAACGGTGAGCGGCTTCCGGCCTTCACTCCCAGAACCAGTCACTCGCTGGTTGAGCCGATGAGGGCGGCCTTGCTTAAGGAATATGATTACGTTTCGCCCAGCACGTTATCGGACTACTTTGCCGATCAGGTCGCTGTGGAGATCCTGGCGAAGCCGCTTCAGGAGCGCCGCGGCGATATGATCTACGAGATCTCCGTGCCGGAAGGCTCCACCTTTGAGGCGCTGGTGGTCTACCTACACAGCACCCAAACGGAGGCCAGAACCCTGGTGGCCAGAAATGCTGATGCTACGCTCAGTGGCGGCCCCGTGATCGGCGAACGTTTTCTTAACAGAACAGAGTTGTCCGATTTACCCCCTGTATCGTTGCACTCAGAGGACGTCTCCACGAGAGGCCTGTCGACGAACTGGCTCAGTGTTGGTTTGCCCGATGGCCTGGGTGATCGCTGCGAACTGTCCGTTGCTGGTGCGCCGGAGTACCAAAGGAGCCCGCTCGATTTCTCCTACCAGAGCTTCGGAGAAAGGAAAGGGCATCTTCTGACAACCGCTCACGGTGTTTCATTCTTCTACGATTACGCGGTCGATGTGTTGGTGGATTGTGTAACCGGTGTTGAGATGAAAACCTCAGCGCCGGGGTCCGACCCGGAAGTGCGCTGGCTGGATGACAACACCGTGGAGGTGTCTGAGGCCCTGCACCAGAATCTCAAATGGGCGCGCAGAGGTTTCGGTTTGCGAAGCGAGCTTCCATTCGTTGCATTCAGCAAGGACGGTTTGGCGCTGGAGCCGCTGACGGAAGGCGTATATGGGAATTTTGCTATGTATGACCAGCCTGTAGGTCGTCGCTTCCGGTTTTGGGGTGAGGTGGCGGAAGTCCGGTATCCGGCCCGTGTGAATCGCGAATCCATTCAGTTGCCGGTGCAGTTTCCGCCACTTCCCTGATTTGCCAGAACCTTTTGTGTGGACATAGTCATGATGAATCGACGACTCGTTTTTATTCTTTTGCTTTTGCCCCTGTTTGTTCAGGCAGGCCAACGTGTCTGGCTGCAGGAGGACTGGCGCTACTTTGATGGGGCAGACCCGGATGACCGCAGGGCAAAGTATCTCGAATTGCCCTTTGCCAAAGAGGGAGAACGGTACCGGGTAGTGGTGCGTTATCCGGACGGGCAACTTGCCCTGGAAGGGCAGTCCCTGACGCCGGAGTTTAATCGCTACGCTCTGCTTGGAGGCGTTCGGGAGTATTACCCTGATGGGCAGCTGGCTCGGAAAACACACTATGTTCCGCGTGATGATGTATGCAACTGTGGGCGATCAACGCCGGTTGAGCACGGTGAGTCTGAGGAGTATTTCCCGAACGGCCAGCTAAAGCGCAAGGTTACCTACTATGGCGGTGGTTTGGTCGATGGCGATTACCAGGAGTTCGACTCTGAAGGCAGGGTTGTCCGCGCCTACACGATGAAAAGCTACCGAAAACAAGGCTTTTACACCGAGTACCGGGGCGGCAGGCTGGTGCTGGAAGAGCAATACGTAAATGGCCGGCGCCAGGGAATCCAAAAGAGCTACTATCCAGACGGTGCCTTGAAACGCATCTACTTTGTTGGTCAGCACTTTGAGCCTGAAGGCGAGGACCGCACCTACAGTGAAGTTGGCTTATTGAAACGCAATGTGATGCGAGTGCTGGATGACAGTGGAAGAGAAGTTGAGCGACGTGAGGAGCACTACGGCGAGGCGGAGCAGTTGCGGAGTTTGCATCATAAAAAGCCCGGCTGGGAGCTAGCGGAAGAGTATGACGAAAACGGCAACCTTGTTGCGCGCAAGGAGGAGGGGCCGCACGGTTACCAGGGCCTGTTCATCCAAAAAGACTGGCGCAACGTGATAACCGCTCATTACGTGGATGGTGTGTTGCACGGGCGATTCGTCGAGACGTCTTCAGGGGAGGAGCGAGTTGAAGGCAACTACGAACATGGCAAGAAAACCGGCTTATGGCTGAGCGTGGCGCGGGATGGCTCTCGTGAAGAGGCTCGTTACGAAAATGGCAAACTGCATGGGTTGATGCAGGTGATGGATGCCGATGGTATTCGCAGGGCTTATATCACCTACAAGAACGATGAAAAGCATGGCCCGGCAGACCACGAAACAGAGTCGGGTAATCGGGTGGTGACGTCTTACCATGAGGGCGAACCAGACGGCGATTACCTTGAATACACCAGGCATGGCCGGCTGATTGAGAAGGCCCACTATCGCCGGGGTAACCTGCACGGTGCCCAGTATAGCTTTGACCGCGAGGGCCGGATGGCAAGCAAGCGAAGTTACCGTAATGGCGTTCCCCACGGCGAGTTTCTTGAAACGGGAGACTTCGGACAGCACCTCTTCAGCCTTCACTATGACAACGGGGAAAGGGTGGGAGAGGGCTCCTTCTATATGGATTTATCCCCGGATTCAGGATCAGGGACGATCACTCGATGAAAAAAACTCTTATTTTGCTAGCAATCGTTTCCGCCCTCGTTGTTCTTGGATTTCTGGTTCCAGGCATGGCGGGTTCTGGGCAGGAAACGCCATCGCAGCGAGTCTTTACGGGGCTGGCATTCGGCGGTGAGGGTGTGTTTGCTGTCGGGGAGGCGGGGGCTATTCGGGTGTCTGACAATAACGCGGACAGCTGGCAAGTGGTCAGCTCAGGCGTTGAGCACACGCTGACCGCCATTGAGTTTGTCACCGAAAAGCAGGGCTGGGTTACAGGGCACAATGGCATTGTTTTGCAAACCCTGAATGGAGGTAGAAGCTGGCAGCAGGTGCAGTTTGCCGGTGAAGAACACCCGAATTTGGCATTAATGGATGTCACGTTTGGCAAGGATCAACAAGGGCTGATTGTTGGTGAGGATAATCTGATATTGGCCACCCGGGATGGCGGCGATAGCTGGTCTCGCGAAGTCTATGAAGCCGGGCGATATTCTTCCATCCATAATGCCGCGCTGTTGCTCGACAGTGGCCATGCTCTGATTGCGACCAGCGCGGGCGAAATGCTGGTTCGCTTGCCGGGGGAGCGCAAGTGGAACCGGGTGCATGGGCCTGGTCGCAAGGCTCTGCTCGGCATGATCGATCTGGGGTCTGGTAGGATACTGGCGTTCGGTTCTCATGGGCTGATACTGGAAACAGCGGATGCGGGAGCCACCTGGAATGAAGTTAAAACCACCAGCTCCGCCAACTACCTGGCTGGTGCACATCTTGGTGATGGCAGCGTTTTGCTGGTTGGCAGCGAAGGCATGGTGGTTCGCCGTCATGCCGGAGAGGCCATGTTTCTGCAGGATGAACATTTGCCGCCGGGAACCTTGACCGGAGTTGTGGAAGGACAGAATGGACGACTACTGGTAACCGGTGCTCAGGGAACTGGTTTTCTTGCCGACAATGATTACCACTTTGCAGGCACGGATAAGGCGAACCCGTACACGGGCTACCTGCTGACCAAGGCGCTTTTGCATCGTCCGGAGGTGGTGCGGCTTCTTGATCTGAACACCAGCAGCTTTCGGCGTTCATTCGGCGATGCGCCGAAGGACCAGGCAAGCTGGGTCTCTGTGAATGTCTCTGCCAGATCGGAAGCAGACGATGTTCTGACGCCTGCGGTGTTTAACGATATTCACCAATTGCACGAAGCTCTGGCAGAGCAGCGGTTGCAAGGGAAGCTTGGTCTCTTGGGTGTGACGTCTCTTTGGAGCGAGGATCAGACGCACATTGTTCTTGACAGCTCTACAGGAACCCATCACCCGGTAGTCTCACGTTCCAGGGACTATAGCGATGAAGAACGACCCTACCTTGAAAGACGCATCTTTCAGTCCGGACTGGCTGGCAATGTCGTCTCTGAAAATTTCCGGTCCATGACTCTGCAGGCCGAAGTTGACTTGTCTGAAGAGGTGGACGGCAATGCACCCTCAGCGTTGGTTTCATTTTTCAAAGACTATCAGAACAGCTTTGACGCACAGTCACCCGCCTATACGGTTGATAAGCTTGAATATGTGAGCTTGCAGAAGTTATACGAAACTTTGCCGGACACCGAAAAGGGGGCTGACAGCCAGGATATACCAGCACAGTATCTCTACGAGATTGCTCTGAAAACGGCTGATTCGCACCGTTGCAGCACCGAAGAGGCATTAAGGTTGTCTGCCGATCTTGAAACTCACCTCAGTGGTGCATCTCTGGGTGGGGAGCTTCTCTCCGTGGCCAAGCTGTTCAAATACAATCAGGTAGCCAGGCACGATGGAAACTGGAAGTGGTTCTCGGCCGACGGTTATCAGCAATGGTATAGCCGTGGTGTGCACCTGCTTTGGGAGCATTCGAGCTGTGTGAACCCGTTAGCCCTTGTTATCGGCAAGCACGGAGCAAAGGATGAGTCAGGACGAATAAGCGAGATGCTGGGTCAGTTCGAGGAAGCAAAAGCGCTGGCAGAATCCGACAAAAGCCTGAATTTGAATGTATACCGGCTTGACCGGACCGCACTGACGATGCACTGAATGAACAAACTGAAAATCCATGGAAAGGACATGAATGATGAGGATTATCGCAGTATTGGCCTGCGTATTTGCGCTGGGTTTAGCGGGGGTTATCTGGCTATCCGATCAAGAGACCCTGGCCTTCGATCCCGAAGCAGGCGATGTTCGCTACTTTGTTGTCGATCAGACTTCAGACGTGAGCATGCCGGGGTGGGCTAATCGAAAAGGTATCTCCAGTCATACAAACAGTATCCTTCGCAGCGAAGTTGTTCATGCCGGGGATGATTTTACCGAGTTACGCTCCGGGGTGGTCAGGGCTTCGGAGCGAGTTGGCCGTCGAACGCTGGTCGATACAGAGTCCGTCGGTCGCCAGAGTGATGAAAAGACCCGACTGGCGGACTTCCTCAAAGCCGGTGTGGTTGAGCGCATCAGCCATGGCGGGGTGCCGATGGATGTGTCGTATCAGGGGCCTTCAGATGGACTCGAAAGCGGTGAGGCGCGGCCAGAGTTTCTTCAGGTTGTGCTGCTCAGAAGCCTTCGACTGTTTGCGTGGTACCCGGCTCAGTTTCCGAGCGATGAACTTGCCGCCGGAATGACGTGGCAAACAGCGGAGCGGGAGATGGACGGCTTAACCCTGCACCCGCTCCAATTTGAAGTCAGTCATCTTGATGATCAGACCGTGACCTTGACGTTTGGCCCTCTTGATCCTGAGCGTGAGGTTCAGGCGAATGCCTACCATATTTCGGGTTACCTTGAGCTGGAGCGAGAGAGTGGCTGGCCGCGGCAGGCTGCTGCAAAGGTTCTTGGTGGGGCAAATTACCGTGGAACCATGTTCGAGGTAAACAGCCGCCTGTCGCTCAGGCAGACGGATATACCTTCAGGGCCCGAGCCGGACCGGTTGCTTTCTCAGGCCGAGTGGTCTGTGCGGGCTCTCCCGGTTGACACATCCAGTTCCGAGTTCGCCCGTCACTTTAAACCCCCATTCGGGGCAGTGTCGGCGGATCAGGGATTGGCAAAGCTGAGCAGAACATTGGTGTGGTTCGGAATGCAGCCAGTTGACTATGGCTACAGGCGAGGTCTGGGGGTCGAACCACAGGTAAACTCAAGCGATTTGGAGCGAGTGCAGTTCTCGCCAGTGACAGCCGTGCGACTGCTGGGCTCGGACGGGGAGCCAGTGGGGAATAATGTAGTGCCCAATCCGGATTTCACGTTACTCAAACCGGACGCTGGTCAGAGCCGACCCCGGTCGGACCGGTTACCTTTTCTAAGGCAGGAGTTAACGGATGATCAGCTCGAATCTGTTGATACGATTGAGCTCGACATGAGGGTAACGCGGCCAGACAAGATGCAAACGGCCCTGTTAACGCCGTCGCAGAAGGAGATTGAATTAGACAGCGCGGGTTTGACGTTGACCATCGAAGACTGGAGCCCCGAGCGGGTGCGCATCCGGGTCGAAACAGAAGAAGGTATTCCGGTGGGTGAATTACCGCCCGTAATGGGGTACCCCGTGGACCAGTCTGGAGACGCGGTTCCCCAGTTTACGATGCGAATGGCCCATTCCACGATTGAATCGGCATTAGCGGCGATAGACACCGCTTCAGCTAATACCCGCGGGGGAAAGCGGGAAATGGCAAAGGTGTTCCTCGATTACCTTGAAGCACTGCCGCCTCATGAGAAGAGAGGTGTGTTCATTTTCGAGTACACCGGAACACAATCACATCCGGTGGATCGTCTTCAGTTCCACTATTACAGCACCAGGACGGAAGAGATTACCCTGACGGTCCCTTCGGCGCTTACAACGCTCAGTGGCGGTAGAGTGGTATCCGAGAGAACGCTGTACCGGGGTAACGTGCCAAGATTTGACCTGAAGTCTGAGCGTGATGAGGCTGCGAGCTATCGGATGGAGCGCAGTGCCCTGCCGATGGTGTCGGCGGGTGGTAATTCGCAACTGGAGCAGGTTGAGAACGGCACGCTTAAAGTCAGTGCGGAGTTTTTGAAAACGCTGCAGGAGGTGCAGTCGGCGTTCAGCCTCAAGCAGCTGCCATTGGTCGCCTTCAATGAGGAAGGCGGTGCGCTGTTCCCCCTCGGCAATGGCTGGCCCGGTCCAGAGCTTGAGCGGCTTCAGGATGGTAGTGGTCTGATCCGTTATTGGGGGGACATTGACTCGGTGGAGTATCCTGTGAGTGTTCTGCAAGGTGCTCGTTGAGTAGGCGTTGGTTGCCATTGGGAATATCATTTTGTTGAGGAGTAGCGCAAAGAACGGTGGTTTGTAATCCACGACTGTGCGGTTATAATCGGTCGGGCTCAGGATGAGTCAGTTACAAACCACTATTCTTCAGGGACCGAAGTCATGCCCCAGGCAAGCGGATTGCAGTTCACCGCCCGTGTAGGCGAATTCCCCTCAGATCACTTTTCGGTAGTTGGCTTTAAGCTGGCCGAACAGCTGTCTTCCTTGTTTCATGGCCGGTTAGAACTGGCGAGCACCGACCCCGATGTGGCCGCTGCTGACGTTCTGGAACAACCGGTGGACCTGGTGGTGTGGCAAGACGGCCA
>NZ_PXNO01000024.1 GCF_003007715.1 Marinobacter shengliensis
CTGGAACAACCGGTGGACCTGGTGGTGTGGCAAGACGGCCAACCGGTGCGGCGCTTTACCGGCGTGGTCAACGAATTCGTCCGCGGCAACACCGGCCACCGCCGCACCGCCTACGAAGTGGTCATCCAGCCCCCGGTCTGGCGCCTGGGCCTGATGCACAACAGCCGCATCTTCCAGACCCAGGCCACCGACGCCATCGTGCGTACCTTGCTCGAAGAGCGGGGCATTATTGATACGGTCTTTGACTTCAAACGCCCCCCTGAAGAACGGGAATACTGCGTCCAGCACCGGGAAAGCGACCTGCAGTTCATTGAACGACTGGCCGCCGAAGAAGGCTGGCATTACCGTTACCAGCACGGCAGCGTGGATGGCGAAGAACAACCGGCGTTAATCATCGCCGACCACCACGGCGACGCCCCGAAACTGGACCCGGTGCCCTGCAACACCCAGGCCGGCGGCAGCAGCAAACAGGCCTGCGTGTTCAGCTTCGCCTACGAAGAGCGCATCAAAGCCGCCTCCGTGGCCATGAAGGACTACACCTTCAAAAACCCCGCCTACGCCCTGATGCACGAACACAGCGCGGGCGGTGTGAACCACCGAGAAGACTACCAACACTACGACTACCCCGGTCGCTACAAGGCCGACGCCAGTGGCCAGCCCTTCACCCAGGCCAGACTGGACGCCCTGAGAAACGACGCCAGCCTGGCCAAGGGCGAAAGCAACCGCCCGGACTTCACCCCAGGCGCCAAAGTGGAACTGCAGGAACACGACAGTCAGAGCCTGAACCGGGAATGGCTGCTGACCGCCATCACCCACACCGGCAAACAGCCCCAGGCCATGGAAGAAGAGGGTGGCAGCGAACCCACCAGTTACCACAACGACTTCACTGCCATTCCGGCCGATAAAACCTGGCGGCCCCTGTGCGAACACAAACTGATGATGGACGGCCCCCAGATGGCCATCGTCACCGGCCCCGAGGGTGAAGAGATCCACTGTGACCAGTATGGGCGAGTGAAAGTGAGATTCCCCTGGGACCGCTATTCAAAGAACGACGAACACTCCAGCGCCTGGCTACGCGTCGCCCAAGGCTGGGCCGGCGGCCAATACGGCTTTATGGCTTTACCGAGAATCGGCAATGAAGTAATCGTTTCCTTCCTGGACGGCGACCCGGACCAGCCCATCATCACTGGCCGAACCTATCACGCCACCAACACACCGCCCTACGCGCTGCCGGAACACAAAACCCGGACCACGCTGAAAACCAAAACCCACAAGGGTGAGGGCAGCAACGAGCTACGCTTTGAAGACGAAGCGGACCAGGAACAGATCTACGTCCACGCCCAGAAAGACCTGGACTTGCTGACCGAGAACAACCGCACCGAAGTCATCAAGAACGACAGCCACCTGACGGTGGAGAACAACCGCTTCAGCCACACCAAAGGCAACAGCCACCACACCACCGAAGGCGAACACCGGGAAAGCATCGGTGCCGACTACAGCCTCACCGTCAATGGCAGCCACCACAGCAAGCAGGGCAAAAACCAGCTGGTGGAAGCCGGCACCGAAATCCATCACAAGGCCGGTATGAAAATTGTGATTGAAGCCGGCGCTGAGGTAACGCTAAAGGCCGGCGGCAGCTTTGTGAAGGTTGACCCGAGTGGGGTGACCATTTCCGGGCCGCTGGTGCGGATGAACTCCGGGGGTGGGCCTGGGAGTGGTAGTGGGGTTGGGGTCACGGGGCCGTTGTTGCCAAATGCATTAACACCTGATGGCTCGATTAGCTCAACAGGGCCCCAAATATCTGATACCGGAGTTCGGCCAAACATTGAGGCTCTGTCGTTAAGGGTGGATGAGGTTAGGCCGATTGAGGCAGACCTGAAGCAGGCCGCGAGCTTTAGAAATGCCGCAAGAAAGGAAGAAGTTTTCTCGGAGGTCTGCTCTGTAAGGTCTGATAAGGAGGCGCTTTCATGATGCTTCAAACCTCAACGATTAGCGAAAGCCTTCAGCCCTTACCACCGGCCGAGCATATGTTCTTGGTTTTTGACGGCGCATGTTCTAAGCATGGGCTGCGAAGCTGGTATGAATTGGGGTTAGATGTATGCCCTCTCATGGTATTGAAGGATGGTGTATATGATGGTGTGTCTGCTTTGGGGCCGATGATTGCGGATCTGAGAGCTAGCACTGTTCTTAAGGCGTTATGGGAAAACAATCATCCCATAACGAGGAGAGCTGCGGTGTATCACACTTCTTATGATGAGACTGGTTTATTGGATTTTCTGAGGGCACGAGTGCAAGTGATTATGCCCGGAGAGTTGTTGGCTTGGTTGAGGCTCGGTGATGCCAGGGTAGTTTCAAGATTGGCTGAGGCTGACGGTCATTTCCCTCCGCAATTCTGGTCGGGTGTTGACTCTATTTTTTTTCAATCTGAAACAGCATTGATCACAAGATACCAACCAACACGGGCCTCGAAGGGCAATGCTTCGGATGAGCGGGCGCTCTTCTCACAAAAAGTGGTGCCTCACTTCCATTTCGGCTCGGATCTATTATCTGCACTGGATTCGTCAAACGATCTAAAACACAGGGACGTGTTATGACTTATTGTGCAACCTGTCCACTAATGACAGCTTTTGTGCCCCTACGATACGCCATTGGTCCTTTGAACTATGAAGGCGATTTGCTAGCTGGATTGGAGATACCTGACCTGCCAGAGCTTTTTCCTAACTTTGAGCGGTATACGCGCCTGCAGGATCGAGTGCTTGGATTGGTTCCTCGCTTGTTGAGAGACGGCTGGTTATATGTGTGGAGCAGCTATGATGATCGCTTGATCGAGTACTCGGTGACGAATTCCCATATTCAGGAAACGAGCCGGGGCGGAGAGGTTATCGATTCCAGAACGTCGGTTTTTTTAGCGCTTCCCTCGGGAGAGCCGGTCGATATTGCCTGGAGCGAAAACCAGTGGTCTGATGCTCATTTTGACATGATTGTGAATGAATCGGATCAGCGTGAGAAATTCATGAGAAGAATGATCCCGGGAAGCTCACCGCACTGTCAGGGACTTGATGAACAGACGTTTTATAGCCTGCCGGAGGTCGCTAATATCGAAGAATTCGATTGGTCAGGGTTAACGCCAACGATTCCGCATTGGCCTCGAATCGAACGTGCCACGAGGAGGTTTGATCAGCGGGTAATAGGGATTGTTGATGACCCTTGGGGCGTGACAGAGGATCTGGCCGCTTTGGTTCGGCTTGCCCACGACAATCAGGAGCGCTTGCGAGCTCGGTTCGGTGGGGAGTGGAGCCTTGCCAAGACAATCAGGGATCTATACGAGACGGACAGTCAGCTTGAGGCAAAGCTTCCTGAGCTCGTTGAGCTGCCCAAATTGCAGAGGGCCTGGCGTGAGTCAGATTCGTCTCAATCCCATTTTGAAGAAGTTGTTGGAGGGTTGCTCGATTCCTGGATTCGGTGGATGGAGACGCTCGAATGTGCAAACGGTCCTGAAACACTGGCAAGTTCTTGTGAGAGCCTTGATCTCACCAGAGAAGACCACCACACCATTTTGCAAGAGAAATTTGGTCTTGCTCTGTTAGGCCCATCTTACTTCAGCAAAGGCGCTGGTGCGATTGGTCGTCTGGCCGACATACAGGGCGAGGGTGCCCAGTGGTTCTGGAATGCGCTGCTTGGGGTAAGAGAGCGCCTGTCCCTCGGAGAAATCGAGAAGCTCGTTGAAGTCGGAGATATGGCGAACGACTCCATAGAAGATCTTTCGAAAACGGCAACAGCGCTTGTTGCTGCGATTAATTCCAAGATTTCCGGTCTTGTCGCTAGAGCGCCGACGCCTCCAACACAATTATTATTCAATGCTGTTTCGCCGGTCGCTGCGGTAGAGTTGAGAGGGTTTCCAAACCGAATATCACTTTTAGGAAGCGGATTCCTGGTTTCGGGGTTAGCTCGAACTGGTCAGTCATTGGTGGTGGAGAGCGTAAGTGCTGTTCAGTCAAATCAATGGTTGAGTGAGGCGGCGAAAGGAGGTGCCAACAGCAACCTGCCTCACCGCCAACTGAATGCCGACGTGGGTAAAGTCCCTGTTATTCGGGCAACAGCGGCGAACGCAACGAAGTTTTATCAGGGTAACCCTTACAAGTTAATTGACGGTTTGGAAAAGGCTCCATTGCGTTCAATTCTGGTAGTTTTGACCGGAATGAACATGTTTTCTGCTACCTCAGTTCTATTCGGCAGTTCGACAAACCTCACTGAAAATACTGTGAAATTCTTGGGTAGCATTTCTGCCTTATCTGCGGCTTACCTGTCACTTAAGCACAGAATTGAAGAGCTTAATTGGAAGCGGGGGTTGTCACTATTAGATAATCCAGAAGCGCATAGCCATGCATTAGGCTCGTTTGCTGCATCTGTCACCGCTATTACCGCAGCCTTCGATGTAGTTATTTTTGGCATGCAGGCAATCGAATCGTACCGCGCTGGGGATTTTGATACGGCTGCAGTTGAGGGTGGCTTGATGGGAGTGTCATCAGGGCAACTGGCACTAAGCGTCAGAGCCTTTAGGGCATATCGTGAGGCGAGAGCTGCGGTACTAGGCTTACAAGTTGCTTCTTCGGTCCGGGGGTTGTCAAGGCTGGGTGGCTTCTATACAGCGTTGTCGGTAGGTTTAACTGCATCTTTAATTGGAGGATTGGTCGCCCGTCATTACATACAGAATACTCCGCTCGAGCGCTGGCTTGCTAATACTCGGTTCGGTGTGAAGCCCGCTGGGTGGGCCGGGAACTATCGAGATGAGATGGAGCGATTGTACACGGCTATTTTTCCCATCAAACTCAGGTTGGAGAGGGTTCGGAGGTTTAATCCGCGTACGGGAATCCATATGCAGGATTGTTGGTTGATTCTTGAACTTCCGGGGCAAAGTGCTTTGCACCCTGAAATGATTTATTTTTCGGGTGATGAGTTGAGAAACGGTGTTAGTTATCGGTCTTTGGCGTGGATTGAGCAGCAATTGCGATCTGTATTTGATGCGGAGGAAAGAGAGCAGATACTTCAGCCAAATCGGACACCTGTGACTTGGACTGGCGCTGATTTCACCCTTCATAAAGGGACAAGAATTCATAATGCCGCAGCCACAGCAACATACAGAAAGGTTTATGAAGATGATGACCAGATCTTCGGGCTTCAGGGGGAACTGATATATCGCCCACAACCTGGTCTAGAAATGCCTCCAGTAAAGGTTGATATTTGGTGATTGAAGACGCGAAAAAGCTATTCGACGCTGTAGCTAGTAAATTCGGGACGTCCTCAAATACTTTGCTGCTGAGTGGCAGCTCGAGTAGTAGCTACGCTCCGTCACAGCCCGGTCTCGTAGAGTCACAAGATGAGGAGTTTTTGTCTTTACGAACTGCTAGTGCAGATAGCAGGGGGACTTTAACTGGAGTAGGTTTCTTCATTGGCGGTGTCGGGATTCTAGCTTTCCTGTTGCACGGGATTTTTGGGCAATCGCCGGATTTGAATTGGTTTTTGTTGCTACTTTCTATCGCACTTATTGCAGTGCCCACTATTTGGGAGTTAAGTCGACCCCCATCTATGCCAATTATTTTTAACCGGCGGACTCAGGAAGTTTACTATGAAATGAAAGGGGACCTTTATCATGCTAATTGGGATGGTATTGAGGCGGTTGCCTACGAATACAAGATTATAAATCAGTATTCGGGATCGATAGTTCACGGTAATTTGGAAATCATGCTCCAAAAATTTGGCGCACCGGACGAACGGATCGTATTGAATCTGTCAGGTGTGCCGGCAGGCAAACGTTTGCCTGCCTTGATTGGCATTTGGGAGTATTTACGATGCTTTATGACGGTCGGCCCCTGGTTTGATGAAGCAGGCAGGAAAACAGAATCCCGGAATACCTTTATAGAAAAAGGTTTGAAGTCTGGCAGAGTTTCATTTCTTGATCAGTTGCTTCAGGGGAGAAAATTTATTGGCGAAGAGCGTAAAGAAGGAAACGGCATTTCTGGAAGCGCCTTCTTATACTGGTTAGATTCTTATCTTCTCTTCCCATTTGCCTTCGGGATGGAATGTGTCCAGAAAATCGATAGGATGAGAAGCCGAAAGCACTGGCCAGACGTGGTACAGGAACGCCTGGATCCTAACGGCCCAACATCCCGACTGATCGATATCGAAGAAGACTACATGGCGCAAAAGCAGAAGGAGCTGGAGGAGCTTCATGAGCGGATGCGTAAAACCCTGCCAAGATAGCTCTTTTGTCAACAAAATGGATATCTCTGAGTTGGCATGCTTGGACCAGAAGGAAAGCTTGATGACTGGGAAGCAAAAACTTTGGGAATAAGACTTGTCAGTACGATGCTTAGCCTTGCATTAGTCTCCGGTTGTTCATCACCGGAGGCGCCCTCAGAAGCTGAGATTGAAGCGGTGCTCCACAGTGCCAAAAGCAATCTGATTTTTGTCGAAGGCGGCGAGTTTTGGCTGGGAGGTGTTGGAAGCGAATCGGGAGTGCTGTTTAACCTGATCTCCTATGACAACAAGTCGCCAAAACTGGTGGAGGTTGAGAGCTTTTCAATCCTCAAGGCAGAGGTTACCTGGGGGCAGTTCGTTACGTTTCTGGGGGATGTGCGGCGAGCGGTCGGCTATACAGTCGAAAAGGGCTTCAAGCGAGCTGTGCGGTTACCAATATCATCAAACAATGATCCGTTATCACCAAACTTCAAAGACAAACCGGCTCGGAGTCCTAACTTTCACGAAGCAGAGGGATATTGTTTATGGTTAGCTGAAAAGAGCGGTTTGCCTTATTCCTTACCGACTGAGGCCCAATGGGAATACGCTGCCCGCAACCGCGGCCAACCGATCGCATTCGCCACAGATACGGGCCAGGTGGAAGTAGATAAATATCTTCAGCGTCCATCTCAATATATTGATCCTATGCAGCCTGTTTCAGGGAACGCGCTGATACATTCATCTAATCAGGTAGAACGCCGACCGGTTGGATCTTATCCACCGAGTCCGCTCGGTTTGTATGATATGACTGGGAATGTTGCTGAATGGACGAGAGATTGGTTCCACCCCGGTTACGCTCATCTTGATTCGACTAACCCGGTGGCATCGCGACCGCACAGCGAGCATCCTAATCGAAGGGTAGTGAGGGACCTGGCCGGCCATGGTGATCATACTGGTGGCTTGGCAACCGTCTATGCGAGGCATGGTGAGGATGTTAATTCACCGGACCAAGGATTCCGCTGCGTCGTCAATCATGCCAAACCTATCAATTAGTTGCCCGGTACAGTGTTTTCAAGGAAGAAACCATGAACACTACAAAGCTGAATCCACCCACCCAAAAGAATCGCCTGATCACAATGATTCTGGCCATGTTTCTGGGGATATTCGGAATTGATCGCTTTTACTTGGGAAAGTGGAAGTCCGGTATCGCCAAAGGCCTTACGCTTGGTGGTCTTGGTATCTGGTGGTTCATTGATGGTGCGTTATTGCTGATGGATGCCTTTCTGCATTCATTAGGGAAAGACTCTGGTTTTGTGAAAGACGCTCGAGGGCAGGATCTTCGGTTGGGGCTTTCAATGTACCGATTGAAGGATGGTCGTTTGCAGCGTGACTGGTTTTCAAGCTGAGCTGTGTACCGCTCACTCCCCGGGGATAGTCATCAAGGGTGGTTATACACGTGCTCGCGCGTAAAAAGTTTATCGGCACCTTAGAAACAGTAAATGAAACTGTTGTAAAAGCTCGAACCACAGCCGAGCTTGAGCAGTTGGGCAACTATCTTGCCGATAACAATATTACGCTGCGTGATAGCGTTCGGCAGAGGATCGTGCTCGCGGGCGGCGCGGCCGTATTGGCGTACCTCAGCGCAGCGTTCTTTGTCACTCCGTTGCTATTTTATTGTCTTGTGGGTTTGGCTATTGGTGTGGTGTTGGATGGCGTGCGCCTTCATGCCAAAGGTATTGCTGCATGCGATTTGGTGATCGAGCGTTTTTCCCTGCTCAGTTATGGGCTAGTGCCGGTTGAATCTGAATTGGTGTGGGCCAGAGCCCGGCAGCTGGAAGAGTTTGATCAAGGTCTGGATAGCCGGCATCTTTCGCACACGCACAAAGGCCGCTATCAGGGCAGAGATGTTGGGTTTTCGTACACCACCTATCAGTTCGAGTATTCTGATAGCCGGGGCAACAACCTCAGGCTTTCAAAGCAGAAGTCATTTTCATATCGAGTCGAATTCTTTCCTTTTCGGGTTGTACCCGATACCAGATTGAATAAAAGCGATAGCATCAAAAGGTGCAGTGGCATACTGGTTGAATTTCCATACGCCTCTGGACTTCGGGTTTCATCTTCAGGTCCCAGCAAGGTGTACCCCCAGGAATACGAGCCTGCGTCCTATGATTTTCGGAAAGCATTCTTGTGTAACGGTTATAGTGAAGCTGAGTTGGCTCGCTTTCTGAATCCCGCCACGGTAGAAGCGATTTTTCGGGCCTCCTGGTCTGTTCCGGGGTTAGTTGTGGAAGTGAGCAGTGACAACCTCCTTTGCTTGTCTACTTCAAATCCAAGAGCTACGGAGGTTGAGTTGCCGGACTATCGTCATGAGCGTGTTAATCCGGCGAGGAATCCCGAGGCTTTGAAAACGCTTCTCCAGACAGAAAGGCCGATGCGGGATCTGGATGCGTTGCTGAAGCTTGCTCACGAACTTGTAAAGTATCACGATTCAAATTTTGCGGCGGACGACGAAAGATCGTCTTCCGTGTATGCCTGATAAGGAGTGGGTAAATGGAATTTTTGATGTTGCTGTTTCTCGGAGTCTCATTGTTTGTCGGAGTGTCCGTTTATAACGGCATTGTTAATCGAAAAAATGCCGTTCAACGTGCCTGGGCAAACGTGCTGGTTCATGAGCGCCAGAAGATGAAAATACTGCCAGCGCTTGAGAAAGCGGTGAACAATTATTCGGAGTTTGAGAAAGGGCTGCTGACACAAATTACTCAATTAAGAGAGCGACTTCATGGACTTGCGGGGGAACCAGATGCCGAGGGCCTTAACCAAGCTGAGACTCTCACCCATGAAATCATGGAATCGATCAAAGTGACTGTTGAGGCCTACCCGGATCTTAAAGCGGACGGTCTGGTGAGGAATATGATGCAAGAGATCACTGAACAGCAGGAGCAGATCGGTGCAGCGCTCCGGTTGTTCAATAGTAATGTAGAGGTATTCAACCGGTACATTCAGAACTTTCCAAACAATCTGGTAAATTCAATTGCCAATAAGGAACCTGCCGTACGCGTGTTTTCCGATTCCTCAGCCTCGAGTTCTTTTGAATACCGGCCAAATCTATGACGAATTAAAGTGTCTCGTTCGTAGCGCTGCGGTAAAGGTTGATTAAACCCAGTTCGAAACACGGAAGCAAATAAGTTCAAGGAACGAAAAAATGAAAACTCTGAAAATCCTCAAGTACACCTTCACTGTCATCGGCGTAGCCATGCTGTTTGGCGCCCTTGCCAGCTACAACAGCACCTCCGCTTTCATCGACCGGGCGACCGAAACCAGCGGAATAGTGACCGAACTGGTGCTCTCCCGTTCCAGCGATTCCACCAGCTACTATCCGGTCGTGGCATTTCAGGATGCCAGTGGCCAAGAGATCGTGTTTCAGTCCCGCGCCGGCTCAAACCCTCCCTCCTTCAGGCGCGGTGAGCGGGTTTCTGTGTTGTATGAACCCTCAGCGCCGGAGAACGCGCAGATCAACAGCTTCTTTTCGCTGTGGGGGATGTCGTTGATCGTTGGTGGGCTCGGCCTGGTGTTTACGTTGGTCGGTGGCGGGATGGTGCTGTTTGGTGTTCTGAAGGGGCGATCAAAAGCCTACCTGGAACAGCATGGCACCGAAGTGCTCGCAAAGTTTGCGTCGGTTGAGCAGAACACCAGCCTCACGGTCAACGGCCGGAATCCTTTTCGCATTGTCTGCCAGTGGCAACACCCGCAAACCGGGGAGCTGCATGTGTTTCGAAGCGACAACCTGTGGTTTGATCCCAGCGACCACATTAATCAGGAGACCGTGCCGGTTCTGGTTGATGAATCCAACCTCAAACGTTACTGGGTGAACACGTCATTTCTGCCCAAGTTAGCCGGTTAGTTTTTTCGGTCCCGACGGAGAGGAAAATGCGTAGAAAAGGCACCACCGACTGGACGCTTCTGCGGTCAGCAGTCAAAGATAATCTCGGTGATTTTTTCACTTTACTGGGCATGGGGCTTTGTTTCGGTATTGTAGGAGGAGGCGTTTTCTACTCTGGC
Organism: Marinobacter shengliensis; assembly: GCF_003007715.1. Lineage (GTDB taxonomy): Bacteria > Pseudomonadota > Gammaproteobacteria > Pseudomonadales > Oleiphilaceae > Marinobacter > Marinobacter shengliensis. The sequence goes on from NZ_PXNO01000024.1 coordinate 10,297, forward strand.
TTTGGCGAATGGGGCGCCATGATCTTCGGAGCCTTTTTCGCGCTGATCGGTTTGGCCTTGTTCGTTTTCTCATTTGTCGCCACGTACTCAAGCATCGGCTATTACTACGAACAGGCCCTGTTGCGTAAACACGGTGTGGAGGTAGATGGCGTTCTAACCAGAAAAGAGGCGGACTGCCAGTTTCATCAGGAGTATGACAAACACAACCGGCCATTGGGCGAGGGACACTACCAATGCAACCTGTTGGTTGAGTTTGATTTTCAGTTTAACGGTGAAAATTGCAGTGGCGCTTTTTATCTGAATAAGGCTGAGCTATTCGACAAGCTCAAGGAAGGGGATCCGATGCCACTGAAAGTGCTGAGGCTTGACCCTTCCGTTCATACGGTTCGTGAGCGGCGCCTCGCGAATATGCTTAAGGGCCGGGAGCCACAGACGCCGTCTCTGATTCCGGAAGGGGCAGAGATCAGCCAGTTGGCGTAGGTGTACTGTCGCTATCCCGGTGAACCCTGCTCATCGCTCTAAACTGCAGTAACGCCCGCCAGCCAAAGGACCTGGCGGGCTTTCTACCTCAAGGGTTCACATTCACCAGCAAATTCGGTGACCCGTTCAGGTTGGTCAGCTGGTTCTGGCTTGCCTGGTTGCGGAGCGTCTGGGCAACCTGTTCCGGTGTCAGCCCTGGGTTCAGGCTGAGCAGCAACGCGGCGGCTCCTGCCACGTGGGGAGAGGCCATAGAGGTGCCGCTGATGGTGTTAAAGGCGGTGTCGCCGGTGTGCCATGCGGCGGTGATGTCGGTGCCTGGCGCCATGATGTCCACGCAGGAACCGTGATTGGAGAAACTGCTGCGACGGTCCTGGTTGTCGGTAGAACCTACGGTCACGGCTTCTGCTACACGGTTGGGCGAACCGCTGCAGGCATCGGCGTTGCTGTTACCCGCAGCGACCACCACCGGAATGCCGGAGGCGACGACTTCACGAACAGCGTTGTCCAGTGCTGCTGAATTGCCACCGCCCAGGGACATGTTGGCAACCGCCGGCTTCTCGGCGTTCTCTACCATCCAGTCCAGCGCTTCGATAATGGCACTGGTGGCGCCGGAACCGCTGCAGCCAAGCACGCGCAGGCCGATCACCTGGCTTTCCTTGGCGACACCGAACAGTGAACCGGTTGCGGTAGAGGCAACATGGGTACCGTGGCCGTTACAGTCTTCGGCAGAGTAGGTTGAGATGGTGTCCTCGTCGCCGAAGGAAATCAGCCCGCCCAACAACAGATCGATGATTCCGCCAATCAGCGGCACGCCGCCCAGGCCGCTGTCATCGTGGAAGTTCACGCCGCTGGCCCGGCCCTGAAAGTCGGCATGGGTGGTTCGGATGCCGGTATCCAGAACATAAACGTTGACACCCTGCCCGGCAACGGTGGGGTAGGTAAACTGGGTGTCCAGGGGCAGGGTGGTCTGGTCAATCCGGTCCAGTCCCCAGGTGGCATCCTGTTGGGTTTGCGTGGAGGACGTTGTCATCCAGGTGTCCGGCTCCACTGCGAGTACTCCGGGCAGGGCGGGCAGCAGGTCGGCCTGGCTTTGGGTGAGCTGCACCGTTGCACCGGTCATCACGTTCTCATATAGAAACAGAATGTTCCCGCCGCCAACGGCTGTTAATAGCGCCTGGATACCGGCAGACAGATCACCACCAACGCCAAGAAGCGAGGGCAGGGTTGGGTCGACAGTCACTATGTAGCGTTGGGCAATGGTGTTTTCTGTGCTGGCTGTTGTGCTGGTGGATTCCGTTGTTGAAGATGTCCCGAGCAGCCCTGAGAGAAGACTGGCCTGGGCGTGCAGCGGTGTGGTAGAGAGAACGATCGCGGCGGCAAGTGCGCAGGGACCGGAGTTCAGAGAAAAACGCATGGTAGCTCCTTTGGTGACTTTTGTTTTTATCGTAGAGCATAATGCATGCGTTAATATTTCAAGTTCAATGCATAATGCATTAAATACTGGTCACGATGGGCCAACCGAACACGCATACTTCTTTTCGAACCGACGATCTGCCCAGGTTTCATAAACCCGTTTTGCGAGCGGATATAAAACAGGCCACAACAGAGGCTTGAGCAACCAGCCAAACGGCGTGTGAGACCAGGCACGAACATTGGCCGGCAAGCCGATAACCCATTCACCACTCCAGGTCATCAGGTGCAATCGTTTAAGAAGTTCTTCACGTGTTGGCAACTGTGCGTTGTGCGCATTCTGCTCGTGGATATCGGCAAAAATCAGGTCGCCACGTTGTAACTTTCTGAGCGTACGGATTTCCTTGGCGCACAGTGGGCAGCGTCCGTCGTAGAAAAGGGTGTCGTAACGTGGTGGCATCTGGTTCTCCGGTTCAACTCAGGCTTCGTGCCTTTGTATACGCTGTCGGCAATGCCCCCGGTTCAGTTTTGTGCTCGGGCGAATGGTAATTGTTTGATAATGCAAGCAAGATGTTGGAACGCTACACTAGCAAGCTACCTGCAACCCGCTTCTGCGGGCCTAACCGGCGTTGTCGATGAAACGGCGCCATCCTGATCTGAAGGTATTGAAACAGCATGGATGATTCCCCAACAGATAACCGCTCTCCCGAAAACCCGTCCGGGAAGAGTGTGCTGGCTGAGCTCTCTACGCCCATCTATGGTCTGTTTATCCTGGGCATCCTGTACACACTCTATCTTGCTCACCAAATTATCCTGCCTATTGTTCTGGCGGTGCTGACCAGTTTGCTGCTCTCACCGTTGGTGAAGAAAGCCTACCTGAATTGGCGGTTGCCAAAGGTGGTGAGCTCGCTGGTACTGGTGTTGGTTGTGCTTGCAGGTATCGTGGGTATTGGTGCTGCCGTTGCAACCCCGGCCCTTGAGTGGGCCCAGAAAGCACCTGAGGGCATATCCAGGCTGTTGGTGGGTGACAGTGAAATCATGCGCCAGCTCGATAAGGTAAGCCAGTCAGCGGAGCAGGTTGAAAAGTCCGTGGATGAACTGTCCGAGAACGACCAGTCGAAGCCCACAACGGTCGTCTTGCAAACGGAATCCTGGCGGAGCCAGCTGATGTCCAAAGCCCGCAACGGAGTGGCAGGCCTGGCGTTGGCACTGGCGTTAACCTATTTCCTGCTGGTGAGCGGTGACAGGTTGATCTTTAACTTCGTCAAACAATTACCAAGACCGCAGCGCAAGACGGTTCTGAGAATCACCCACGATTCCCAGCAACAGATTGCCCAGTATCTCGCTGTGCTGGGGTTGAGTAACCTATCCGTTGGCGTACTTACCGGACTCATCTGTTGGGCCATCGGTTTGCCAGACCCGGCGATGTGGGGGCTGATCGCTGGCCTCGCCCGGTTTATACCCTATCTCGGCAATATGCTCACGATTGCACTGCTGGCGGTGGTTTCCGCCATTACCCTGGATACCCTTTGGATGATGGCCATCGCGCCGCTGAGTTTTATCCTGCTGACCACCATTGTTGGTTTCTTCCTGGAACCCTGGATTCACGGCTTTCGCATGGCCATCAACCCGGTCATCATCTTCGTATCCATCTTCTTCTGGGGCTGGCTCTGGGGCCCGGTGGGCGTTCTGCTGGCGGTGCCGCTGATGACGGTCATTCAGGTCGTCCTCAAACAAATACCCCGGCTACGCCCGGTGTACAAAGTCATAGCCCGATAACCAGCCCATTCAGTTGATGGCTTTTCCCACAAAGTTATGCCGGCGGGAGGTGGGGCGTGTTTTTCTGGCAGGAAAAAAGATGTCTGAGCGAAGCGAGTTATTTTTTCCAGAAGAAAAACACGCCCCACCTCCCAGCCCGCCCCCAAACCCAACGGATGGGCAATAAAAGCAAGAGCCAACACCCCCTGACACAACCCCATATCTCTCCTATGCTCTGAAGATCACTGAAACCACCAGAACAGGGAGGAGCCAATGTCCGAGATCCCGGCTTCCATGAAAGCCATGGTCCTCACCGGCCATGGCGGCATCGACAAACTCGAATACCAGGACATACCAGTGCCCAATCCGGCTGCCGGCCAGGTACTGGTGCAAGTAACCGCCACCGCCAAGAACAACACCGATCGCAAAGCCCGGGAAGGACTTTACCCCACGAAAAAAGGCGAGATGACATCGTTCCAGATGGGTGGCAAACCCACGTTGACGTTTCCGCGTATTCAGGGCGCCGACATCGCCGGCAGAGTGGTGGCGGTGGGCGAGGGCGTCAGTGACACCCGTATTGGAGAGCGGGGCCTCCTGGACTTTAACATCTACGCGAACGACCGCACCGACATCAACCTGACCCCGGACTACTACGGCCATGGCGCCGATGGCGGTTACGCCGAATACGTGGCCCTGCCGTCCGATCAGTTCCACCATATTCCCAACCCGGAACTGGCCGATGCCGAACTGGCGGCCATGGGCATGTGTTCCTACCAGACCGCCTACCACATGCTCACCTCCGCCAACGTGCAGGCGGGTGAGCGGGTTCTGGTGACCGGTGCCAGCGGCGGCGTGGGCACCGCACTGATCCAGCTTTGCCGGATCATCGGCGCTGTCCCTTACGCATTGAGCCAGAAAGACAAGGCCCAAACCCTGCTCGATCTGGGCGCCGAAGCGGTGTTGGATCGTAGCGACATGAGTACCTTTGTAGACCGGGTGAAGAAAGAAACCGGCGGCAAACCCCTGGATGCGGTGATGGATCTGGTGGGCGGCGAAATGACGGACATATTCATCGACGCCATGATCTTCGACATGAACGCCCGCAGTACCTACCCGCGCCTGAGCATTGCCGGGGCCAGCGGTGGCAATATCAGTGAAATCCTCTGGACCCGAATCTACCTGTATCAGGTGCAGATTTTCGGGGTCTCCCACGGCACCCGTGAAGAAGCAAACCAGCTGATGACCTGGATACGCGACGGCCATCTAAAACCCGTGCTGCACGGCGCCTTCAAACTGTCGGACCTGCACCGGGCCGAGGAATACTTCGTAAACCGTGGCGGCAATTATCTGGGCAAGATCGTCATCGTGCCGGATGCCCAATGGCAGGCGCACGGCCAACCTTTTGCGCTGGAGGCAGGCGGATGAAACCGGAACTCACTATTCAGTTGATGGATACCCACGCCGGCGGCGATGTCAGCCGTATTGTGACCGGTGGCATCACCGCTCTGCCCGGCGATACCGTGCGAGCCCAGATGGAGTATCTGCGGGATGATGCCGACGGCCTGCGCCGGCTGCTGTTGGAAGAACCCTATGGCATCCCCGAAATGTCTGTCGACCTGCTGGTGCCCGCCACTCATCCGGAAGCCGCCGCCGGATATATCATCATGGAAGTCATGGGCTACCCCATCTACTCCGGCTCTAACACCATCTGCACGGCAACGGCGGTTCTGGAAGCCGGTATCGTCCGCAAACAGGAAGGCAAACAACACTTCAAACTGGAATCCCCCGCCGGCCTGGTGAGCATTGAGGCCACCGTACATGACGGCGTGGTGGAAGCCATCACCTGCGAAGGCCTGCCCAGCTACATTCACACCCATAACGCCAGTATCAGCGTGCCCGGCATCGGCAAGGCCAACTACAGCGTGGCCTACAGTGGCGGCTTTTACGCCCTGGTAGATGCTAGATCATTGGGCTTCGACCTGACCCTGGATGAAGAACGCCGGTTAGCGGAAACCGCCCATGCCATCGTTGAGGCTATCCAGGCTGAACGGGGCTTCTCCCATTACACTCTGGGCGACGTAGGCCCACTGCCGTTCCTGCACTTCATGGGCCCGGTAGAACAAGTGGCCGAAGGCTACTACCGCTCCCGCTCAGCCACCTACGTGCACCCCGGCGTCATCTGCCGAAGCACCACCGGCACCGGCACCTCGGCAAGACTGGCACTCATGAACCACGAAGGCCGAATCAAACCCGGCGACAAGTTGGAAACCATATCCTTGCGGGAAACCGGGTTTATCGGTGAATTCACAGCCGTCGAGCAGGAAGGGGAATATCAGGTGGTCAAAAACAACATAACCGGTAAGGCCTATGTCATCGCCCGTTCTGACATCGTGGTGAACTGTGACGACCCGATGGTGGAGTGTGATGGTTTGAGCCATATTCTGTCGGGTCGCTAGCGTTTCAAACCCAGTTTCCGTGCTTCCATCTTGCGCTTGAAATACAGGTCCAGCCCGGCGGCGCCAGCCAACAGTGCAAACCCCAGAAATTCCGTGGCTGCATGGTAGCTGACGAAGAGCGCAAAAAGGACTAATGCCGCACCCATTGCTGCCAGCAGGCCCGGGCCGGTTTTGCGATGTCGAGCGTAGCCTGCTCCAATCATGAAAAAGGCCATCACCGTAAACATAGCGATAGCCGATGACCAGGCCAAGGTAGAAAGAGACAGTTGAATGCCCAGGAGCGCGAGTAAACCAGATGCCGCCAGAACGCCATAACAGGTTATCAGTGCCATCATCAGTGCCAGCAGCCCTGAAAATCCGTGGCGATGTAGTTGGCCCAGCCATCGGCGAGGGCTTAGCCTTCTTGCCCACTCTCGAATGGGGCTGGGTGCTTTGTTGCCCCGTGTGGCGGAAAGCTCCACGGAGCAGGCCCCGAAACTCCGGGCAATATCCCGGGTCTGCTGGCTGGGGCTCAGTGCAAAGTAGTCGTGGCGGTTGAGTATTCTGATATCTTTAAAACCGGCGTCACCAAGCATCGCCAGGAGATCTTCTTCCACGGTGGCCCCCACCACGCATTCAACCCACAACCTGGGGTCGTCTTCGCAATCCACGGTAACCGGGCGGTGAATGACCACATCCGCTAGTTGCAGTTTGCCGCCCGGTTTGAGAATCCGGAACATTTCCCGAATGGCTTTGCGTTTAGAAGGTACCAGGTTCAGGGCGCCGTTGCTGGTGATGCTGTCTATGGTTTGATCGAGCAAGGGAATGTCCTCGGCGGAGCCCTGTATCGGGTGGATATTCGGGTACTTGCCTGCGATACATCGGCGGAGTTTCTGGAGCATGGCGGCGGTCAGGTCCAGGGCGATGACTTGGCCGGAGGGGCCGACGATATCGCCCGCGATGAGGCTGTCGTTGCCGGCGCCAGAGCCCAGGTCCAGAGTGGTGTGGCCGGGTTGGATAGCCTGGCCACGGAACGGCCAGCCGACGCCGGCGAAGGAGGCGGCGGTGCTCTTTGGTAGTCGGGATACCTGTTCTTCAGGGTAGCCAAGGGCCACACAGGCGTCTTGACCTGTCGGGAAATGGAAGGACATCTGAGGTGACTCGGCGACATGAGTATACATCTGCTGGACCGCATCCCGGATCTGATCGCTTGAATAACCCAAAATCGCTACCATCGCGCTGTCCTCCCCGTTATTTGGGCCAACCCATCAGGCTATTGCCCGGTTAAATCCCGAATTCGTTGCTTCAATCGAGTTGGTGCCGCTTCTACGCCCGTTGCTGCGATCCTTTGGCGAAGCCGACGTTCAAATTCCGCCCGGCTGAAGCAATCAAAACAACGTTTGAGGTGGTCATCGATGACCTGCTGATTCTGCTCATCCAGCTCTCTGTCCAGGTACTCGAACAGGTGATCAATGACTTCCTCACAGGATATCTGCGATGCCTTCATGGACTCACCCTCCCGGATTTGCTTTTTGCGTGGCCGGTTAATCCGGCGTCCTGACCCTGTCGCCAGAGTGATTTCTGCAACAGCCCCCGGGCGCGGTTCAATCGGGACCGAACGGTACCCGATGGCACATCGAGAATGTGAGCAACTTCGTCGTAGCTGTGGCCCTGAATCTCCACCAGAACGAGCACGATCCGGTATGGGTCTGCCAGTGCATCAATGGCTTGCGCCAGGTCTTGCTCAAGCAACTGATTGATGAAATCCGCCTCGGGCTGACCGATCCAAAGCAGGAATGGCTGATGTAAGTGGGCAAACAGGGAAAAAGCAGCAGCGTCAGAAGTTTCGGGCTCATCAAGCGATACTTCCTTCTCCTGGCGACACTGTTTTCGTCGCCAGTGGTCGATAAAGGTGTTGTGCAATATGCGGAAGAGCCAGCCATCCAGGTGATTGGGATCGTCCAGTTGTTCCAGCCGCCGCCAGGCGTTAGAGACCGCTTCAGCGACCACATCCTCGGCTTCGTCAGGATTGCGGGTGAGGCGCAAGGCGGTTCCGTAGAGTCGGTCCATCAACGCCTCGACCTGGCGCCTGAAAATGGAGCGAATCTGTTCCGGGTGCTGGTGTTGCCCTGGATTATCCGAAGCCTTCGTGTCCATAGCGGTTCCCCGTGAGCTCTTTCGCAGGGACGAAGCGGTCAGGGTAAATGTTCCTGAATTCTCCGGGAACATTTGGTCACCCGGATACGTCCTTGCGGCAGCCGGGCAGGTGTCTGGCGTAACAGCAAACTCGGGAAGGACCCATACTATGGAGGATAGATGCGATGGATACTTATGCAAAGCAATGCCAACCGGGCCGTAAGATCATATTGGCCGTGGCTTCCGCTACGCTGGTGTGTTTCAGTCTGGTGTCAGTTGTCCAGGCCAAGACACCCTACAAGGGCGAGGGCCATATGATGATCGAGCCGTCAGAGATGTCATGGAAGCCTGTTGCCTCCATGGCGGAAGGGGCCGAAATCACTGTTCTGGAAGGTGATCTGAGCAGCGGAGAACCGTTCACTATTCGGCTTCGATTGCCGGCCGATTACAAAGTGTTGCCGCACATTCACCCGGCCTATGAGCGGGTAACGGTGCTGTCTGGCACCTTTCATTTCGCCCATGGCGAGGAGTTCCGTCATGACGAGGCCAGGGCACTGCCCACTGGCAGTCTGGCCATTATGGCCCCCGGCGAACCCATGTTCGGTTATGCCGGGGAGCAAGGCACGGTCATCCAGTTGCATGGTAACGGGCCCTGGGGCATTGAGTACCTCAACCCCGCAGACGATCCACGTAAATGAGCCGTTAACGGCGGCCTGGTGTCACGCCATGCCGGGCCGCCTCTATCGCCGAGATGTCGATCTTGCCCATCTCCATCATCGCTTCGAAGGCACGCCGGGCGGCGGCGCGGTCGGGGTCGGCTATGGCTTCAGTCAACGCCACTGGCGTGATCTGCCAGGAGATTCCCCATTTGTCTTTGCACCATCCGCAAGCGCTTTCTTCGCCGCCATTGCCAACGATCGCATTCCAGTACCGGTCCGTTTCCTCCTGATCTTTCGTGGCGACCTGAAACGAAAACGCTTCGTTGTGCTGGAAGGCGGGGCCGCCGTTGAGCCCGAGACAGGGAGTGCCGAGTACCGTGAACTTAACGGTCAGCACATCGCCCTGGGCACCGGAGGGAAAATCTCCGGGAGCGTGGAGTATTTCTCCCACCGAGGAGTCGGGGAAGGTTTGCGCGTAGAAACGAGCCGCTTCTTCGGCATCGCCGTTATACCAGAGGCAAATGGTATTCTTGGGATGTTCCATGATGTTACTCCTCCATTCGATGTGTCGATCTGCGCTCTGTGTATCCGTATTGATTGTGCTTATCAATATAGATCCCACACGGTGGCGCTCCAGTGGTTTTACTGGCCTTCACTGGTAGGTCGTGTGGCAGGGCTGGGAATCGACAGAGGATGGAAGAATTTTCAGGAGGGCCTTTAAGCCCTCCTGAATGAGTTTCGTATCTCGGGGGCGTTAACGGGGCCGCAACCGCCGCTTCTCCGCCCGTCGCATCCAGAACCACGCGATAAACGCGATCACCGAAACCACGGCAATAATGATGGTCGCCAACGCATTGATCTCCGGCGACACCCCCATCCGCACAGATGAGAACACCACCATCGGCAGAGTCGTCGCCCCGGGCCCGGAGACAAAGCTGGCAATCACCAGGTCATCCAGGGACAGGGTAAACGCCAGTAACCAGCCCGACACCAGGGCCGGCGCAATCACCGGCAATGTGATCACAAAGAAGGTTTTCAGCGGCGTACAGCCCAGATCCATGGCGGCTTCTTCGATGGAGCGATCCACTTCCCGCAGCCGCGCGCTCACCACCACTGCCACATAGGCACTGCAGAAAGTGGTATGGGCAATCCAGATGGTGGCCATGCCACGGTCCGCTGGCCAGCCAATCAACTGCGCCATCTGCACAAACAGCAGCAACAGCGACAGGCCCGTGATCACTTCTGGCATCACTAGAGGCGCGGTGATCATACTGGACAGCAGGGTGCGGCCGCGCATCTTCTTGAACCGGGCAATCACAAACGCGCACAGGGTGCCCAGGCACACCGCCATGCTGGCAGAGTAGAAGGCAATACGCAGGCTCATCCAGACAGCAGACAGAATCTGCTCGTTGGCAAACAGCGCGCCGTACCACTTGGTGGAAAATCCGGCCCATACCGATACCAACCGGGAGGCGTTGAAGGAATACACAATCAACACCACCATCGGCAGGTACAGGAACAGCATGCCCAGCACCAGCATGGTTTTGGAGAAACCGGGAGCTCTTAGCCTAACCATTCTTTTCCATCTCCCGTGCCTGGAAACGGTGGAACAACACAATAGGCACCAGCAGCAGTGCCAGCATCACAATCGCCAGGGCCGAGGCCACCGGCCAGTCCCGGTTGTTGAAGAACTCTTCCCACAGCACCTTGCCGATCATCAGGGTATCCGGCCCGCCCAACAGTTCCGGAATCACGAATTCGCCCACGGCGGGTATAAATACCAGCATGGAGCCCGCCAAAATGCCTGCCTTGGACAGCGGCAGGGTGATCGCCCAGAACGTTGTCATGCTGCGGCAGCCAAGATCCGACGCCGCTTCCAGCAGGCGTATATCCAGCTTCACCAGGTTGGTGTAGATGGGCAGGATCATGAACGGCAGGTAGGCGTACACAATGCCCAGAATCACCGCAAAGTTGGTGTTCAGCATTTTCAGGGGCGAGTCGATCAGCCCCAGCCACATCAGGAACGTGTTCAGCAGGCCCTGGTTGCCGAGAATGCCCATCCAGGCGTATACCCGAATCAGGAATGAGGTCCAGGACGGCAGCATCACCATCAGCAGGAACACCAGTTGCCAGTGCTTGGGTGCCCGGGCGATAGCGTAAGCCATGGGATAACCGATCAGCAGGCAGAACAGGGTCGCCAGGAACGCCGTCTTCAACGAGCCCCAGTAGGCGGCCACGTACAAGCTGTCGGAGGCCAGGAACAGGTAATTGCCAAAGTTCACCACCACCGACAGGGTATTGTCGACAAAGCGGAACACCGGTTCGTAGGGCGGAATGGCCATCACCGCCGAGGTCAGACTGATTTTCAGTACCAACGCAAACGGCAGCAGGAAAAACAGCAGCAGCCAGGCAAAGGGTACCCCGAACACAACTCGCCGATGGAATACCACTGCCCGCACCCGCTCGGCGAAGGGGGTTGCCAGAAGCTTCTTGGTCATGGCGTCAGTTCCAGAGCAGGATCGGGCTGGAGGCTTCCCAGGACACATAGACCCGGTCACCCCAGGTGGGTCGCTCACCACGGCGTTCCACGTTGGCCATGGTGGCCTGAACCCGCTTGCCACTGGCCAGCTTCACGTAATAAGACGTGATATCGCCCAGGTAGGCGATGTTGTCGACCGTACCGCAGCTCCAGTTGGTGTCACCTTCCGGTTTCTCTGTGGTCAGGTAGATCTTTTCCGGGCGCAGGGCAATCAGGGTTTCCGTGGTTTCTGCTGGCGTGGTTACGCCCCGGTCAATAAACACCGGTGCATCCAGCAGTTCGCTGGTCAGTGAAATGCTGTCGGAGTTGTCTTCCAGGATGTTCGACTCAAAAATATTCACCGAGCCGATAAACTCCGCCGTCATGCGGCTGTTCGGGCTCTCGTAGATATCAATGGGTGAGCCCACCTGGGCAATCCGGCCGTGAGACATAATGGCAATACGGCTGGCCATGGTCATGGCTTCTTCCTGGTCGTGGGTGACCATCAGGCAGGTTACGCCCACCTTTTCCAGGATATCCACCAGCTCCAGCTGCATTTCCGTGCGCAGTTTTTTGTCGAGCGCGCCCATGGGCTCGTCCAGCAGCAACAGTTTAGGGCGTTTGGCCAGGGATCGGGCCAGGGCCACGCGCTGTTGCTGGCCGCCAGACAACTGTTGTGGTCGCCGCTTGCCGTAGGCTTCCATTTTTACCAGTTTGAGCATGGCCGCCACGCGGTCGGCGATTTCGTTTTTCGGCAGCTTGTCCTGTTTCAGCCCCATGGCAATGTTCTGCTCCACCGTCATGTGGGGGAACAGGGCATAGGACTGGAACATCATGTTGGTGGGCCGCAGGTACGGGGGCAGGGCTGTGATGTCTTGTCCATCCAGCACGATGCGGCCCGAATCCGGAGTTTCAAAGCCTGCCAGCATGCGCAGCAGGGTGGATTTGCCGGAACCGGAACCACCCAGCAGGGCGAAGATCTCGCCCTTGTGGATGTCCAGGCTGACATCGTCCACCGCCAGGGTGCTGTCAAAGCTCTTGGAAATGCCCTTGATGCTGAGAAGCACCTCCGCTTGCGCGGAGGTGCTGTTGGTTACGGCCACCGTCAGCGACCAGACTTCACGCTGGTCCAGGTACGGGTCATCAGGCGCTGGGCGTCCTGGGGCCGACCTTCCATGATGTAGAGATTCTTCATCACCTCATCAGTGGGGTAGATGCTGGTGTCTTCCAGGATTTCCGGGTTCACAAACTCGTCCGCCGCCTTGTTCGGGTTGGCGTACCACACGTAGTTGGTAACGTCCGCGATGATCTCCGGGCGCATCAGGAAGTCCATCAGTTTATGGGCGTTCTCCACGTTCGGCGCGCCGGCCGGAATGGTCATCATGTCAAACCACAGCACCGCACCCTCCTTTGGGATGGTGTAGCGGATGACGTTGCCATTCTCGGCTTCCTCGGCGCGTGCAGCAGCCTGCAGGATGTCGCCGGAGTAGCCGGCCGCCACACACAGGTCACCGTTGGCCAGGTCGCCGATGTATCGGGACGAGTGGAAGTAGGTGATGTTCGGGCGCACGGCCCGGATCACATCGCCACCTTTTTTGATGTCATCAGCGTTGTTGCTGTTCGGGTCCAGGCCAATGTAGGCCATGGCGGCGCGCACCATTTCCTCGCCGGAATCCAGCATGGCAATGCCACAACCGCCAGCGGCCAGCTTGCTGGTTACTTGCGGGTCAAACACCAGGGCCCAGGAGTCCACGGGTGCGTCGTCGCCCAGGATTTTCTGAATTCGGCCTTCATTGTAGCCGTAGCCGTTGGTGCCCCAGAGGTAAGGCAGGGAGAACTTGCTGCCCGGGTCAACCTTTTCCAGGTCGTCCATCAGGTCCGGGTTCAGGTTAGCCATGTTTGGTAGTTTGCTGTGGTCCAGCGCCACGAAGGCTTTGGCAGAGATCTGCTTGGCCACGTAGTGGTTGGAGGGCACAACAAGGTCGTAACCGGAGCGGCCAGAAAGCAGCGCAGCTTCCAGCACCTCGTTGCTGTCGTAAACATCGTAGACAACCTTGATGCCGGTTTCTTGGGTGAACTTCGCCAGGGTGTCCTCGGCGATGTAGTCAGACCAGTTATAAACACGCACTTCTCCGGCGGCAAAAACCGAAGAGGCACCCAGAGACAACGCAACAGCGGCGGCAAGCGCCTGTGGCTTACACAACTTGAACATTAGATGGTGTCCCTCACTGAAAAGGGATGGATACAAAGCGTGCAGGATGCACGCGGTGTTGTGCAGGTCTGCTGAGGGTGGCCGCAGGTGGCAGGTGCTTGTGAGAGCACCGGTATGCCGCCTTATGACTCCTTTGAGGCTTATCCTGGAAACGGCGGAGGGGATCCTGCCGTATTCGAGCGATTTTTAACACGAGAACCCGGCGCGCGCTACAAAAATTTCAATATTGGGATTAGGGGTTGTGCGTACCCTAATCCATGCTGCTCAAGCCCTTGGTTTTGTACGCCTTTACCTGGTCTTTACATGGGTTGACGGACACAGCGCCCGGTCTGCGGGAATATAGATGCAAACAACAGGTCCTGGAGCATGACGATGGAAAAAACGAGCAGGTTTTGGGTAGTGGGGGTGCTGACCCTGGCGGCCGTGGCGCTGTCTGGCTGCAAGGTGAGCGCCACATCCGGAGATCGCTATTATGACCGCGATGAGCAACACTTTAGCCGCGGCTATTTCCTGGATGCCCGAGACACCGGGCGCCATTTCCCCGAGGGCCGATGGAGCCTGAATTACGAGACGGAAGCGTGCATTGGCGACACCCTGTATTTTGAAACAGCGGACCGACGGGTGCGTGTCTATGGCTCCCCCGCCTACAGCGAAAATACCTTTCGTGCCGCCGCAACAGAGGTGAGCACTCGCATAGACGGCGTGCTCAACCGGTTCAGAATGAGCTGGCGTGATTTCGTAGATGAGCGCAGCTCAGCCGTGCCGTACCCGGAACAGGTCATTGCCTGCTTGAGCCCGAGAGTCAGCAACAGTAATCTTGCCTCAGGCATCCTCGCGGCATTGGCGGTTGCCCCATACCACCGAAGCTGGCCCTACGAGGCCGGGCAGATATTCACCCATGAACTGGCCCACTACGTTCAGGAAAACCTGAGCCGCTACACTGCCTCCACGTCTTTGCTGCCGTACTGGTTTGCGGAAGGCCAGGCAGCCCTGGTGGCGGGTGACCCCGTAGCACCTGCCTATCGGCATTACGACTATGACCCCCTGCGAGACGCCACCAAAAACGACGCCAGCAATGTCAGCTACCGTTTCGAACATTACGCACTGGCCTACCGCTATCTGGAGCGGGCCAACGGCGCTCTGGAGATGACGCTGCTGCTGGATCTGGTCCAGTTTATGGACTGGACGGGCGATTACCGCGGGGTGATCAGCTCGGGCGAATCACGGGCCTTTGTGGAGGCGTTTGATGCCATGGAGCTGGTGGACCATCGGGGGCGGTACCTGAGCTTTGCCCGGTTTCGGGCGGACTACCATTCCCTAGTAGGAGCGGGCGGCTGATTCAGCATTCATCCGGTTGCTGCTGCGTCTTCTTTCTGACATTGCGAGCAGCAGGATGCCCAGCCCAAAAAACAACGAGAGGCCGGACAGGTACGCAATCTCGGAGGTCAGGCTTTGGATTGGGGCCCCCATCTGATTGAGGGACAGGAAGCCCTGAATGCCGGGTTTGGCGGGAATCATCATGGTGAGTGAGTCTAGCCACTCCGGGAGATTAGACGCCGGCCAGGCAAACCCTGCCGTGAAGACGATGGGCAACGACGACAGCAGAACAATAACGGTCGTCAGTTCGGGCCTGGGCAAGAGGTAACCGAGCAGGATTGCAAAGAGTGTTGTTGAAGTGAGGAACAACAGGCTGAAACCGATTAATGCGAACTGCGGTGCAGCGTGCGGGACGCCATAAAGCTGAAAGAAAAAGCCGAAATACAAAAGCGCCAGGATCAGGTAGGCGAACACAAACGTTACTAATCTGATCGGAAGTGCCTGTCGGAGCGGGGTAGTGACAAGCCCTGATAACCGGCGGGCCCGATCCTTGATGGTGACCGTGCCTGCTGCAATCAACAGCGTCTGGTGCAGGATCAGAACAAAGACGGCAGGCACAATATAGTTGATGTATCCGCCCGTTGGGTTGAACACCCCATGTGGAGACATCCTGAACGGCATGATTTCACCGGGGATGTTGGCGGGGCTGCTGCCTTTTCGGAAGCTGCTGATAATCTGTGTTTCAACGGAAAGCGTGGTTGTTGCCTTCAGCAGGCCTTCGACAATATTCCCATAAATCAGAAAATAGCTGGCGTCACCGGCGAACGCAATATTCACCGGGCGCCCGAGATAGACGTCTCGCTCGAAGTTGGCGGGAATGACCAGCAGCCCGTGAACGACATCGTTCTCCAACAGGACGGTTGCCTCATCCATGCTTTGTGGGACGGCAGCCACGCGCAACTGAGGCGTTGCGTCGGCCATGCGTATCAATTGCCGGGCGAGCGCTGAGCGGTCCTGATCCAGAACCGCCAGGGCCTGTTGCCCCGGAACGTTCTTCTGGTAGGGCAGCGGGTAAAGCAGTGCATAGAATAAGATGCCACCGATCATAACCAGCATCACCGATCTGTCGTGGATGATATTCGACAGCTCGGCTTTCCAGGTACCCCACAGACTGGTGTTGCGGATCATCAGCTCACCTGCTCTGCAAGTTTGGGGTCAAGCCTTGCCGGAAGTAGCTTCAGCGCTATTGGCAAGACGAGTAGGAAAAGCAGCAACGCAATCAGTGAACTGACAATGAGCGGCAGGGAGGCGCCGTGGTCGGCAATGTCCACCTGCAACTTGATGTAGTGAGTGGATGGCATCAAGCCTCCCCAGGCCCATGCGATCACATTCATATCACCTCGGGGGAAGGTAATACCCATAAATGCAAACGCAGGGGCAAGATACGCAGCGCTAACACTCATTGCTTTTACCCGGTCCCGAACGAGAGCAACAATGAGGACTGCCATGGCCTGAACGCTGAAGATGGTCAGGGCCAAACCAAGAAGAAGCCAGACGATGTTGCCGGATGGCTGCCACCCCAGAAAGAGGCGGAACAATACGAGCATCAGCAACCCCTGGAGCCAGAGGAGCAGGCTGACAGGCGCAAGCGCGGCAGTGATCGCTTTGCTCCGCTCAATCAATGGTGCCGGGATGGCTTGTTTTTCGAGTCGCCAGCTTAACGTCAGAACCGTTGAGATAACGATGATAATTTGCCAGAGAGCCGGCGATATTGACGTCACCAGAAAGCGCGCGTAGCTCATGTTGGGGTTATAGAGCGATGTGACTTGCGGGCGCACTGGCACTGCCGAGGTGATGGCTTCAGGGGCAGTCTGGCCATGGCTGATCTTAAGGCCAACACCCGTGCGTGCGGCCAGATCCATGGAGGCGCTTATTAACGATGAATTGATGAATTTTCCGGACAACAGATATTGATTGTTGTAAAAGGCGGTCACCGTCGGGCTGATCGAAAGCCGAAGGTCTCGCCCAAAATTTTCCGGAATGATAACAAGGGCAAGGATTTCAGATCGCTGAAGGGCATCTGCGCCAGCGGACGCTGAGGTGTATGACCTTAACAGGCTCAGGCCCGGGCTTGCGTCCAACTGACGTTCAACCGTATAGGATTCATGGCTATGGTCCAGATTGACAACACCCACGGGAAGAGATTGCGGTGTTCCAATCCGGAAGATACTGATCAACAACACGAACAGAACCGGCGGCAGCCAAACGACCACCGCAAGCAGCCAGGGTTGCGCCTGCAGAGCTTTCCAGCCAGTCAGATGCTCACTACCCATCGGGCTCTCCGGTCCGTTTCCGAGCTTATGGTGCCATCTCAAGAAGAACACTCATGCCCGCCCTTAATCCAGCGATTGGCTTCACAGGTTGCATTTCTACCTCGAACGTTCTCATATCAAATCCGCGCCCTGGCGTTGTTGCACGCCATGTTGCGTAGTCCCCGAGCACAGAAATATGGCTGACACGGAATCGTGCGGATTGATCAAGGGCAGGGATTTTCAGATCAAATTCACTGCCTTCCGTGACTCGGCTGAGCAAATCTTCCCTGACGTTGAATAATGCCCACGAATCATCAAGATCAGTGACAATAATCACCGGGAAACCCTGGGGGGCAAGCTCTCCCTCGTTCAACAGCACATTACTGACAATGCCACCTCTGTGGGCCCGCGCCACAGTATCATCCAGCAGTTCAGCAACTTCGTCTCTCAAACTTGAGGTGGCTGCTTCACCGGCTTGCGCCGCGGTGCGGGCTTCCTGCCGTGGGCCTGCTTCGGCCAGTTTCAATATCTCAGATGCCGTAACCCGTGTTTTCTCGGCCACCTTCCACAGTGTGAACGTATCGTCGGCTCTTTGCCTGGCAACCAGACCCTCATCTGCAAGCGCACGAATACGTTCAAAGGTGGTTTTTGCCAGTGCCTCGGCGGCCAGTGCTTTTTCATACTCGCTGCGAGCTGCGGCGATACGTTCTTCACGCGTTCCACCCTCAACGGCTTGAGCGAGAGATTGGCTTATGGTTTCAAGCGCTTCTATCTGAGTCAGTTTGGCCTCAAGCTCCGGGCTGTCGATGCGGAAAACCTCAGTGCCTGCCTCTACGCGATCCCCACGGCGGACGCTAATGTCTGCAACCCGCCCCGGAATTTTGGACGCCACCATATGTTGCCTGGCCTCAATCTGCCCCTGTAACTGGATGGGGGCAGGTGCGTAGGCTTTCCAGAAGACGATGACAATACCCAACAGGATGACAACAACGATAAGAGGAATGGCAATTCGTTTCGCAGTCACTGAATTTCATCTCCTTCAAGCACGTAGGAAAACAGGCTTTCATAGTCGCCGCTCAGGGTCAGTAACTGAGTAAATGCCAGCACGAAACGGAGAGCCGCTGCATCACGACGGGTCTGTGTGGTCGCCAGGAAGGTTTGGGCATCGATGACATCAAGCGAGCGCCCGAGCCCTTCAGCGAATGCGCGTTCCTGCAATCTTAAGGTCTGCTCTGCCAGGGCCACGGTCGATGCCAGGTCCCGGTGCTCAGCAAGGGCCTGCCGGGCTTCACGGTAGTTCCGGTCGAGTAGCAACTCCAGCCTTCGTTGAGTGGCCTTTTGCAGTGAATCGACCTCACGAACAGTGTTGTCGGCTGCGCCTACCTTGCCTTTGCGGCCACTACGATCCACCAGCGCGATTCGGACGCCTACGCCAACCAGCCAATCCGGCGTCAGATCGCTCGCCAAAGAATCGTTCTCATACACGTTGTAGCTGCCGAACAGAAAAACGTCCGGGCGATACAGGCCCCGGCTCGCTTGGGCAATGTTCTTCGCCTGCTCATGCTTGGTGGACAGAATCCGCAGGCTCGGGTGTTCGCTTAACCCTGCCTCGAACGTATCCCGCGGAGGTAATTGCGGGAGGGTGAACAGAGGCGTTGTTGGATCCAGCCGGCGCGATTCAACCCGGTGCCCGTTATCCTGGAAATCCATATGTATCAACGACGCAAACGCGTTGTGCGCCGTGTCTCGTTGTTCCTCAACCGCTCGGGTGGTAATCCTGGCTCTGTCATAAGCGGCTTCCGCAGCCAGGCGCTCCACGCCGGAAATCTGTGCCTGATCCTCCAGGGCTGTTGCCACATGCAGATGCCTGGCAAGAGCGCTTTCTACCTGTTGCTGAGTGTTCAACGCGCGC
This sequence comes from Marinobacter shengliensis, assembly GCF_003007715.1. Taxonomy (GTDB): domain Bacteria; phylum Pseudomonadota; class Gammaproteobacteria; order Pseudomonadales; family Oleiphilaceae; genus Marinobacter; species Marinobacter shengliensis. The sequence goes on from NZ_PXNO01000024.1 coordinate 29,446, forward strand.
TCCGCCATTACCAAACCGAAGTAGGTCGCAACCAGCTCCGTAAACCGGGCCCGCCGGACTTCCTCCAGGACATGTGATGCTTCGGTCTGCTCGAGTTGAAGCAGATTTTTCTTGGCCGTGATTTTTCCGCCGGTATAAATCGGCCACAGAGTGTTTATTGAGCTTCGAGTTATGTTGCGGCTTGTGACGGGTGTCTGGAAGGCTCCGGGGCCGCCAATCAAGTCGATCAGCAATTGCCCTGGTATGGTTTCCGATGCGCTGTTGAGGGGGTTCAGAGACAGCGCATCCAGTTCTATCTGGGAGTCGAGCCGCGTGTAAGACCCCACCAGGTCAACTTGGGGCAGATACAAGCTGTTCGCCGTTGATGCCAAGGCTTCCGCCCGAAGACTGGCTGACTGATTTGCGGACAGCAGATCGTCGTTTTGGAGAAGTGCTTGCCAGGATTCAGATAAGTTCAGAGAGGACGGTCTGTTCTCACCATACGCGCTGACACTCAAGCAGACAGCTAATATGAACGGCAAACATTTTACCTTTTCCCGCACGTTGACCTCGTGTTCTGGAGCGAAAGCGATTTATATCGATGTACGCCAAGTCTAGTCTAATTGTCTCCACACGTGCTCAGGGCTTTGTGGTTTTGAGAATTTTCTTAAATTTCTTAATCCGGGTTGATGGTCCCTGGTAACGCAATGACCTCACCATACACTCAGAAAACACCCTGACAGGAGATGCTGCCAGGGTGTTGTGGAGAGAACACCACAAAAGCTTGAATAGACTACTGAGCGGTAATAACGGTCATTACCAGCTTGCCATCCCGGCGAATCGGGCCGTCTTCCTTGGCACCCAGGGTGTATTCAAAAATACCGGTCTTGCTGCCGCCTTCCTCGTTGTGAATCATCAGCATCAGCTTGTCGCCGCTGGCGACTTCTTCGGTCAGGATGGCCGCGACATCCATATTTTTGCCTTTCTTCAGGGGAGCGTAGGCTACCACAGGGCCGGGCTTCATGGCTTCGTCCGTGCGGTGCACAACCAGCCAGCCGTTCTCTTCAGTCACCACTTTCTTGGCGGTTACCGTGCCTTCGGATACAGATTGGTCATCGCCCCAGACACCCACTTTGTTGCTGTGATCCATCGCCAGCGCTGAGCCGGAGGCGAATGCGCCGGAAACCAGGGCGGCCGCCAGGAATGCAGTGGTTTTGATGTGCTTCTTCATTGTGTGCTCCTTAGGTTCGGTTGTACCCATCCATCACCTTGTTTTTGATGGGAGTACAAGCAGCTACGGAGCGGCGCCTGAAAAGTTTCAGGCGCCATCACAATTTAGTTGCGACCTTTGCCTTGGTCGGCAGAGGTGGGATAAAGGAAGCCGTGAATAGCCGGCCCAGTCGGTTGCCCTGTGGGTGAACCACCCTTCGGCTCAAGGCTGATGCCAAAGGTGGCGCCACGCAGAGTTTCCGGGTCGTAATCACGCAGTGCAGCCTGGTCCAGGGTGAAGTTTTCGCCGATCACGCCCACCGATCGTGGGTTGGGGCCATACTCCTCTGCCACCATCCACAGCTGGTAAGATTTGTCTGGTTGAGGTTCGGCGGTTACCGGCTGGATATTCAGCTGGCGGCTGGTCAGGTCCACCGTCAACAGGAACGCAGGCTGTTCATCGTTGTGCTGGAATACCGCCACGAAGGATTGCGCTTGTGGGTCCGGCTCCGGCTGGGTGGCCAGCACGGCAACCAGTACCAGCGCCGCTGCCGAAGCAATGGCCGTGCTCCAGCGCCAGCGGGTCAGCTGTTTGCGAAGGCTGACGACGTTGTCTGGTGCTGCGCTCCGCGCTTCTGGCGCAGCGTAGTGCTGGTCAGTTTTCTGGTCGATCGTTCGCTGAATTCTGGCAAACAGCTCGGGGCCGGGCTCTACAGGTTCAACCCCATCAAGCATGCCAGCCAGCCGGGCCTCCCATTGCTGAATTAACGCTTCCAGCTCAGGTTCGCGGGCACGGCGAGCCTGCAAGGCATCCCGCTCTTCTTTTGGCAGAGTTCCCAGAACGAACTCTGCAACCAGCATATCCAGGTCGTCGCGTTCGTTCATGGTTCAAGACACCTTTTGATCTGTTTCAAAGCTCGGTGCAACCAGGTTTTCACAGTGTTGATCGGCTGGTCAAAATGCTTCGCCAACTGATCCCGGGACCAACCGTTCAGATACGCCAGACGAACCATGTCCTGGCGATCTTTTTCGAGTTGGTCAATGCAATGGTTCAAGTGCTTTACCGTTTGTTGATCTGAGATTTGTTCATGGGCAGTCGGCGAATGGTCCGCAATACTGTCCAGTTCGTCGCTTGCGGTCTCCCGCCTTGCCGGATGCCGCCGCAGTTCGTCGATAGCGCCATGCCGGGCAATGGCTGCAAGCCAGGTGATCGGTGAGGAACGTTCCGCATCGAACTGGTTCGCCTTATGCCAGACTTTGACATAGGTGTCGTGAATCACATCATCTGCCCAAGTCCGGTCCTTGAGGATACGCAGCACGGTGGCCAGAAGTTTCGGGGCGGTGGCTTCGTATAACTCGGCAAACGCTTTTCGGTCCTGCTGGGCAACCCGGTGCAGGAGCCGGGTGATACCGGAACTGCCTTCGTGATCGGCGCTCAGGTAGTCACTGGCGCCGGGAGACGCGTCTGGCTGATGTGAGTCAGAGTACATGCGCGCCTCAGTCAGTCTGTTGCGGGGAGCGGGCGTCGGTCCCGATGAACAGGTACACGGAATGTCGGCGGTGGTCTTCTACCCGGTGCAAGGCGACAGCCGGTGCCTTGGGCTCGCCACTTGTGAACTGAATTCGCTCGCCCGCGGGCTTGCCATCACGCTCTCGAACGCCCTTTTCGGCTTGCCAATTTGGCCCAAGGCACTCAAACAGTTCGCTTGCGGCACGGGCGTGCATGGTTTCCGCAACCTCCTTATCCGGAGCAGACACTGTGCAGGTATAGGCGGAGTCTCCGTTGCCCCAGGCCCAGATCTCGCAATGGCCCTTGATCAGTTGCTCTTTTGCCCGGTAGATGGTCACAGAATTGAAGTTGCTGCTGCTTCCCCGGTAATCAGCGAAGCCGGTGGGATAATCCGCCACTATGTTCTGAAGGGTAGCGCAGGGATCTTCCGTACCACTGGTAACAGGTTGGAAACTGCTGCATCCGGCAAGTGCCGCGCTCGCCATAGTAATAACGAGAGCCGTGGTTGTGTTTCTGACCATCAATCGGTTCCTTCGCTGAATAGGGGGCTAAAGAGCATTTGAGCTTAACTGTAGAAGCGATGCAAAGGCCAGACAAGCAAGATCAAAGTTGTTGGCGCGAGATGCCCTGCCGCACCCGAATAATATCTGCCATGACCGCCAGGGCAATTTCTGCGGGCGTTTTGCTGCCGATATTCAAACCTACGGGCATATGAATCCTGCGGATCTGTTGCTCGGTCAGTCCGCCAATGCGCACCAGACGTTCCCGCCGCTTTTCTGAGGTTTTCATGGACCCCATCACGCCGATGTAAAAAGCGTCGGTTTTCACGGCTTCCATCATGGCGGTATCGTCAATGCGCGGGTCATGGGTGAGCGCGACCACTGCGGTAGCGCGATGGCAGCCCTCACGGGCAATAAACACCGAGGGCAGCTCCTGTTGGAGTGTCACGTCCGCCAGGTTGAAGTGCCGAACTTCCTCGGGCCTTGGGTCGCACACAATGACTTCAAAGCCCAAGCTGTGTGCAAAGCTTGCGCAGGCGGTGGCAACCGGTGACAACCCTGCAATAACCAATCGCGAAACCGGGCCAACACGCAATCTCAGGCGGGCCCGGTCTGTCTCTTCGGTAACCCGTGCGCCCAACTCGCTCTCTGGTTCCAGGTGAATGTCTCCGGTTTCCAGTGATACCACCCGGGCAATCGGCCCGTCTCCCGATAGTGCTGACTGCAGCGCCAGAAAATGCTCTCGGGAAGCCGAAGATGCTGGCCAGTGCTCAATCAGAACATCCAGTACTCCGCCACAGGGGAGGGTTACGCGGGGATTGTTTGGGCCGTCCGGAGCGCCGTAGCGAATGCGATTAATGCGCCCTTTGAAGGTGTTGTCCTGCAGGCGGGCCAGAAAATCTTCTTCCACGCACCCACCGGAAAGCGAGCCGTAGTGGGCACCATCCTGCCGGGCGATCAGCCAGGAACCCGGCGCTCGGGGTGAGGAGCCAAAGGTGCTCACCACCGTACAGAACCAGAAGTCATGCCCCTCATCACACCAATGCAAGGCTTGTTCAACAACTTTACTATCCAGTGGCTGCATGCAGAGATCGCTGTGTAGATGGATTCAAAGGCGGCCAGGCCGGCTCGCAGCATAGCCCAGATTGTCTATAATCGGGTACAAATCACAAGGAGCTGTCTGATGCCTGCGACACCCCACGCCGTTAAATTTCATCCGTTGCATCACCACCACGCCCACGGCGCCTGCCAATGTGGCTCACCTTTATTGACACAGTTCCATGAGCGCATGATGGCGGACATCAGTCGCCGCCAATTCATCGGAGGTATGGCCGGTGTGATGGCGATGTTTGCGGCATTGCACGCCCCGAGCGTACTGAGCCAGCAGCCAAAAGACGACAACCGGCCGATGCTGCTGAAAAACCTGAGGTTGTTTGATGGCAGCGGCGGGCCACTGCGTGACGGCGTAGCCATTCGCATTCAGGACGGCCGTATTCAGGCCCTGCTCTCCAACGCTGAGGATGCCGGTGATGCAGAGGTCATTGATTGCGGCGGTCGTGTTGTCATGCCGGGGCTGATTGACGCCCACTGGCACACCACGCTGGCGGGCATCAGCCAGCTGGAAGCCATGACCGCAGACCCAGGCTACGTGCATCTGGTTGCAGCCAAAGAGGCCGAACGCACCCTGATGCGTGGTGTTACCTCGGTTCGAGACGTAGGCGGCCCCTCGTTCGCCCTAAAACGCGCTATCGACAAGGGCATTGTGGATGGTCCAAGAATTTTCCCGGCCGGTGCCATGATTTCCCAAACTTCCGGCCATGGCGATTTTCGCATGCGGCACGAAGTGCCGAGGGGGACAGCCTCGCCTCTGAGTGAGCAGGAAAAACAGGGCGTTGCCGTGATTGCTGATGGTGAAGCCGAAGTGCTCCGGCGCACCCGTGAACAGCTGATGCTGGGTGCCTCCCAGATCAAACTGATGGCCGGCGGTGGTGTGGCCTCCACCTATGACCCGCTGGACAGCACCCAGTTTACCGAACGGGAACTGCGCGCCGCCGTAGAGGCAGCAGACGACTGGGGCACCTACGTGGCCGTACACGTTTACACATCCAAGGGCATTCAGCGATCTTTGCGCGCAGGGGTAAAGTCCATCGAGCATGGCCAGCTGGCTGATGAGGAAAGCGTGCGGATGATGGCCGGCGAGGGTGCCTGGTGGAGCCTGCAACCCTTCCTGCAGGATGAAGACTCCAATGTCTATCCCGATGCCGCGCGCCGCGAATCACAACGTATGGTGGCCGAAGGCACCTTGCGTGCCTACGAGATGGCCCAACGCTTTGACGTCAAGACAGCTTGGGGCACCGATATACTCTTCAGCCCCCAGAACACCAAAAACCAGTTGCGACACCTGGCCAAACTCACGCGCTTCTACGACTCGCTCACTACACTGGCCATGGCGACCGGCCGTAATGGTGAACTACTCGCCATGTCCGGACCAAGAAGCCCGTACAAGGGCAAACTTGGCACCATAGAGCCCGAGGCTCTGGCAGACCTGTTGGTGGTGGATGGCAACCCGGAGCAGGGATTGGAGTTTCTGAATGAACCAGAAAACACCCTCCGGCTAATTATGAAGGGAGGGCGTGTACATAAAAATACTCTCTGATCTTCTGCTATTCGATTGGTCGTAACCTTACGTTCACAAGGAGGCGCCGGGGGAGGTTAAACCAATCCCAGCCTCTCCGCAGCTTCGCGAATTTGGGTGTCGTGACTCAGACCGAGCTTTTGCATGGCATCTCGTTTCTGGCGACTGATGGTCTTCTCACTGCGGTTGAGGTGCAGGGCGATTTGTTTACCGGACAGTCCGCTTGCACTCAGGCGGAGAACTTCCAGTTCCCGATGCGTCAGGGTTTCCCGATTTCCCCGCTGGTCCGCCTGATAGTTCGTAAGGCGCGTTTTCAGCTCACTGCTAATAAACGTCTTACCCTGGGTAACAGTTCGAACGGCATCCGCGAGATCTTTTAATCTCTCGCGTTTGTCAAAGAGCCCGTTAACGCCTTTTTTGAGCATGGCCTGCGCAACACCGATATTCTGAATCGTCGTTATAACGATTATTTTCATAATCGGGTAATTGCGACGAAGGAAACTGATCAGATCAAGCCCATCAGAGAAGCTGCTTCCGGGCATGTTGTAATCTGTGATCAACAGATCGCACCAGTTGTTTTTAAGAACATCGAGAAGATTATCGACACTTTCCGGTGTGCCGACAATATTGGCCTGTATCCGAGAATCGAATGTCAGGATGGAGTTAATGCCCGCGAGTACAACGGGATGATCGTCTGCGATTACAACATTGATCGCTGGTCCTTCGGTCATGCTCAGTCTCGACTCCTGCCTTTGATTATTACACGGCTGACCAATTGCCTGGAGCTGGTTTGGTTAGCGTGTTGCATACCCGTCCATCGGTTTGTTTCAGTTCGCTATTCGCAGCGGATTCTACCGTTACAAAATCAGAAAAATGACTGGCATTCGGTTTATACGAACGCATTGGCTTACGGTTCAGCCCGGCAGTCCCAAAAGGGGGTGACTGAGGTTGTTACTTGATCTGGGTCAATATACTGAGTGGAGCTGTGTAGCCTCGCCCATCGAACTATGGCGTTCATGCTGATCGCCATGGCCCTCGTGTGAAATTCAATCACCGCACGTAGCGGTTTAATTGAAGTTTGAGATTATTCCCATGTTTTGTGCTGTAGATCACCGGTATTGTGTCGCCCGATTTGAGGGGCCGCGCGACGGCAAATGCACTTTGGAGGCACAAGAATGCGCTCAGAAATTCGCAGTCGGAGCAGGGGGATTGCCTTGAGTGTATGCTTGATCACTGTCTTCTCAGCTCCTGCTGGTGCGATAGGCGCCAGCGATACGCCAATCTATCCGTCGCCGATCCTGGGCATTAAAGCAGGCTATCAAACAGTCACCGGGCAGAATCAAGGGGCCGACAGTTCTGGTGGAGGGCTTGTTGGTGCTTACACGGGGCTTCGCTTTTCACCTCGCTTTCAGTGGGAGCTGGGTTATCAAACACACAACCAGTTCAATGCCAGCGGAATCTCTGACAGAGTACGGTCTTTGCTTTACGAATCCGCCCTTCGCTACGACTGGTATTTCCAACAGGAAATGAGCGCTTACGGAAGGTTTGGGCTCGCGTTCTGGGATGTTGAAGCCTCGGGGGCTTTTGGGAGAAGCGACGAAGGGCTCTCCCCCCTTGGCGAAATTGGGTTTCATTACCGAATCAATCGCAATGCCGGAATTAACATTGGGTACCAGTATATTGATTCAATCGGTCGTGGCGGGGAGGCCCGGTACGATAGTTTTGCGCTGATCGCTGGTTTGGTATTCAGTTTTGGTTCTGAAAAAAACGGTAGCCGACATGTCGGAGAGGTTTTCCAGGAGCAGGATCAGTTCTCCTTTCAGTTGACGTCCGCAACCGGTGGCGCAGTAGTTCAGCACAGATGCACCGCCAACGGTGATGAGGTCCTTCGGGAGGGGCAAACACTTCATTCGATATTCTTTCGGATTAATGAGCAAGTGGCGTCATTATCGGACTACGACGCACTTGCTGGCGTTATCGATATGTTGGGTCAACAGCCTTCACTTGAAGTTGAACTTGTTGGCTACACTGACAGCTCGGGCAGTGCGTCCTACAATCAGCATCTGTCGCAAAGGCGAGCAGAGTTTGTTGGTGATATTCTGTTGGCCAACGGAGTCAATGCAACCCGCCTTCATGTTCGCGGGGGAGGAGCTTTGGACGAGGGGGTTGTGACGGAGCAGGAGCGAGCACAACAGCGCCGTGTTGACATAAATGTCGTGGCGTCTCAGTGCATATGAGTTGCAAGGGAATGATGATTAGCCAGGCCTGATGTTTAACGCTCTTTGGTGGCCACTAGTGAACATGTTCAAGAAATTGTTCGGGGAGCATCCAGTATGGAGTTTGCTTCTTCCGGTTTTTGCGCTGAGTTTGTTGGCTATGGTTTGGGGTGGAGCCATGGGGCCGGCCGTTGCTTTTTTGGCAGTTTTCACCCTTATTGGCGTTGTTCTGGTCGCAGTCTACCACGCGGAGGTGGTCTCTCACGGAATTGGTGAGCCATTTGGTGCATTGGTTCTCGCCCTTGCGGTGACTGTCATTGAGGTGTCGTTGATCGTTTCTTTGATGTTGTCAGAGTCCGGGGACGCAAGCAGTCTGACCCGCGATACTGTTTTTGCCACCATCATGATCGTTTGTAATGGCGTGATTGGCCTGTGCCTTCTTGTCGGAGCCCTGAAATACCACACCCTCAGCTTCCGCGTTGAGGGAACCACTCCGGCTCTGGCAGTCATTACGACGTTGGTCACCATGACGTTAATCCTGCCGGACTTTACCTTTTCCACGGAAGGCCCAACATACTCCAAGGCACAGTTGCTCTTCGCTGGAGGCATGGCTTTACTGTTGTATTTCCTGTTTGTATTCGTGCAGACAATAAGGCATCGCGACTACTTCATGCCCGATGAGTTCGACACGAAAGGCAGTGAAACTGACCAAAAACACCATTCCCGCGCCGGCCTTGTTGGCAGCGTCGTCTTGTTGGTGCTCTCCCTCGCCGCTGTGGTTGGCCTCGCTGAAATCATGGCGCCGATCGTAGAAGGTAAAGTCGTTTCGCTGGGTTTACCCCATGCCGTGGTAGGTGTGCTGATTGCACTGATGGTGTTGTTACCTGAAACCATTGCTGCACTGAGAACCGCACTCCGTGATCAAATGCAGATAGGGTTCAACCTGGCGTTTGGCTCCGCCATGGCAAGCATTGGCTTGACCATTCCTGTTATTGCAGCCTTGTCATTGTACCTTGGCCTGCCGATGTCACTTGGGTTGCCGCCCAAGGAAATGGCGTTGCTCGTATTAACGTTGTTCCTCACGGCTACTACTCTGATAGGGGGAAGAGCAACTATTGTTAATGGGGCTGTTCACCTGGTCGTGTTCTTCTCGTTTATATTCTTGTCATTTGTACCGTGAATCAAAGGGATGTTTTCGAGTGTCCCT
>NZ_PXNO01000025.1 GCF_003007715.1 Marinobacter shengliensis
CAGAGCCTGAACCGGGAATGGCTGCTGACCGCCATCACCCACACCGGCAAACAGCCCCAGGCCATGGAAGAAGAGGGTGGCAGCGAACCCACCAGCTACCACAACGACTTCACCGCCATCCCGGCCGATAAAACCTGGCGGCCAGTGTGTGAACACAAACCCATGATGGACGGCCCCCAGATGGCCATCGTCACCGGCCCCGAGGGTGAAGAAATCCACTGCGACCAGTACGGCCGGGTGAAAGTGAGATTCCCCTGGGACCGCTACTCCAAGAACGACGAACACTCCAGCGCCTGGTTACGCGTAGCCCAGGGCTGGGCCGGCGGCCAATACGGCTTTATGGCCCTGCCCAGAATCGGTAACGAAGTGATTGTGTCCTTCCTGGACGGCGACCCGGACCAGCCCATCATCACTGGCCGAACCTATCACGCCACCAACACACCGCCGTATGCGCTGCCGGAACACAAAACCCGGACCACATTAAAAACCAAAACCCACAAGGGTGAGGGCAGCAACGAACTCAGATTTGAAGACGAAGCGGACCAGGAACAGATCTACGTCCACGCCCAGAAAGACCTGGACTTGCTGACCGAAAACAACCGCACCGAAGTCATCAAGAACGACAGCCACCTGACGGTGGACAACCACCAGTTCAGCCATGTGAAAGCGGCAGACCACTGCACCACCGATGGTGAAAGCCGAGTCTCTGTCGGCGCCGATTGCAGCCAGACCATCGCCGGCAGTTTCCACCAGAAGACCGGCCGCACCATGGCCTCGGAAGCCGGCACAGAAGTTCATCACAAAGCCGGTGAGAAAGTGGTGCTGGATGCCGGGGCGGAGCTGACGATTTCTGGTGGCGGCAGCTTTATCAAGCTGGACCCAAGCGGGGTTACGTTGGCTGGGCCTGGGATCAAGATAAATTCTGGTGGGGCGCCGGGGAGTGGGGCTGGGCAAAGTTCTGTTCATCCGGAACTTCCAAATCTCGTTGGCAAAGATGGGGCGGCAACGCCACAGCCTCCCGAACTGGCAATGGTTGGCCAGCGCAAATCTGCCTCTCCTGACCAAGAGGAGTTTGATCAGTTACCGGGCTCCGATCGGAAACTGATCATTGATGTGATTGGTGGGCATCTTGAGCGAGATTCTGTGGAAGCGATTAAAGGGACTGATGGGGAGGAAACTGTATGACGGATACTGTGGATTTTTCAGATGAATCCCGGGATCGCTCGATTTTACGAACAGCAGATTACGACGATACCGACCCCGCGGATCTCGTACTGACTGTGCCCAAGCGCGAAGGCGGCAAGATCTCGATTCCTCTCCTGAAGCACGCAAGATCTAACATCGAGCGTGAAGATTACCAGGATAATACCCTCGTAAGGATCAAGCCCCTGGCAGAGATCGCCAGCAACTTGCCTGTTAGAAGTGGCTCCAATGCCCCCGTTTATCAAGGGAAAGGCGTAGCACTGTTGCGGCCTGGCTTTCTTTATATTTTCCGCGAAGACAAGCTCTGGCGAGAATTAGAGATCAGTCAGAACTCCCAATTCAGCGATATTGATCTACAGGCAGTGCGGGCGGAGGTTGGTGACCCAGAATCTGACTTGAGAATGATACGCCCATCAGCCGGGCAGTGGTTGGACGATGTGCTTGTTCCGGTGTTTCTCCAGGGGCAAGCGGTGATGCACGATTTCCGCATGGCCTACAGTGAAATCCAGTGGGATTGGGCCTACATCCAAAAACTTGAAGAGAGTGCAGCGACTCGTAATGCAAGGACGACGGGTGTGGGTCACGCCTGGGCTGTCACATCGGTTGATACATTGAGTTTTGAAACCGGATTCCCGGCATCACGTGTTGAGGATGCACCCGAGCTCAGGCACAGGGATCTGGGCATTGAACTGATGATAGAGAATCCCTGCGACTTCGTGCTCAGTTTTGAAGGGCCGGGTGAAGACGAACTATGCAGCAAGCTTGCGAAGTTATTGGAGAGCAACGAGAAGCAGGCGAGGGAGTCGGCGAACATTCTTGACCTTACCTGCCCACCTGGAGCGGATCTTTTGCAGCACCTTCGCTCGCAGAAGGGGGTCGTTTGCGTGGCTATCCCGGATCCGTTGTTCAGGTTACGCCACTCGTTGGCGCAGCTTCAATTGGCGCTTCACTATCTCGATGCTATTGATCTCTCCATACAGGAAAAGCCGCTGGTTCATTCAGCGATGCTGATACGTCAAACCTTGTTTGATCCGCAGGCATCTGACTCAAGCGATCAGATCGGAAAGCTGCGAGCAGCAGTAGATCAGGACAAGCTCAATCAAATCCTGGAGCATTCAGAGCGCCAGATGATGCTTGAGAAGATAACGGGGCATCTGAAGAAACTCGAAACACTGGTTGATAGCGGTGAGTTTGATTCAATCTGCGGTGATTACCTAGATCACACAGGGCTTGGCCCATGTGAAGCATTCTCTCTGCATACAGGTCTGCTCGACCTCATTCAGCAATTGCCCGGTATTTTCAGGGCGCAGGGGAAGGAGGCACCCAGTATTCTATCTAGGTTGCTAAAGCAGGGATTGGACAAGAGTTCGATTATTGCTGCTTTAGCTAATGAAGGATGTGCAGAGGGAGAAGTATCACCGCTGCTGGCGCATTTAAAAGCTCTATCTAACAAGCACGACACGCTCACAGAACAGCATCTGAGTGGACTGGGCCTGTCGGCCATTAGCACCATTGCGCAGCAGTTAAAGCATGAGGAGGCTGATTCTGACACTAATGATGACGGCAATTCTTCAGTTTCTGTTGGCTCTGCCGGCACTGTTGCGGGAATGCTTGAAACTGCGCTGGGTGGCTGGAGTGGGGCTGTTCTCAAGGTCGCTGATCGTTTACGTGAAAGTGGCGACTTGACGGCCATCAAGCTGGAGCGGGTGTTTGCCGCAGTCAGTGAAGCGGCTGATATTGCGGATCCAAAACTCGGCGGCGAACTAAGAGTGATGCGCCGGGATGCTGTAGACCTGACGCGCTTCAGCATTGTCGGAGTGCATGGGAAAGGACTCTCGTTTGGTTTGACTGACGCGGACCTTCAGAGTGAGGCGTTAACAAGGCGCAACGACTACCTGTTTGCTGATCGGGTTGACGCGGCTGGTAAAAAAGTTGCCTCCACCAGTCCGGCAAGGCTTGCTGATGAGGTTGGAGAAGCTGTGATGAAGGCGGCTGCCCACACCTGGGTGTTTGTGTTGCCGATTGATCATCCGGAAGCTCTAAAGTTCAGTGCGTGGAAATTTGATTGGGCTAATAAGGCTAAGGCTGTTGCCGACGGTCCTGGGTTGTCTCGGGTTTTGGTGGGTTTGGCTGCATTTAATCTCATGACAGAGTTCTGGTCTTTGAAGGACTTAAAATCCAACAACCACGGTTTTTCAGCAGTAAAGATTTTTGGAGCGGGTTTAGACTTAGCTGCCGCTTTAATGAAAATACACACTATAACTTCTCCAGCGGATAGCAAGCTAGTATCAAAATTGATACTCAGGCCACTCTTTGAGATGAGATCAGTTCCGCTCATCGGACCGTTGATTCACGCACGCCTTGCACATGTTGGGGCGAGCACTATAGTGCGCTCGATGTCTTTGGTTAATTTCTTCGCCGCCGGTGTAATGGTAGGGATCAGTGCATGGGATTTTCGTAACAGTGTAGATCGAGGTGATTTTGACGCTGCTTTGGGGCATGGGCTAGCAGTTATTGGTGGAAGTATTTTCGTATTTTCCAAGCTAATGAAGGGGTTACTGTTCGTCCCTGGATGGGGGTGGGCATTGTTTGGGTTGGGGCTTGTTTTGGGTGGCAGCGTATATGCCGCCCTTGCGACCGATAGTGAATTTGAGCAAGTATTGAAACGTGGGCCTTTGGGGATTGGTCCGAGCCATCCGGGGCTTCCAAACGATGATGCATCGTATTACGCGCAGTTGCTTAGCGTGTTCTCACCGGTAAAAGTGAGCGCAAAACGTTACGCTGACTTGAGTCAAGCCGATAAGGCAATGTTTGCTGATCAAAACCCTTCACCAAATGACTACAGGGTGACGGTGAGCTCCCCATTAATCAGCCGATTTAAGTTTGGCAAGAGTGATTATGGCGGAGCCGCAGATATTGGAAACGGTAAAAAAGCGGGTTTACGTCTCGGTGTCCAAGAACTGGAATATACCCACACGACTATTCAGACCTCGAAAACAGCCGCTTGGAGTGCAGACCATTTCAGTTTGACTCGAAAAGTACCACTGAAACGGGTTACTGCCTGGGTCTCTATACCGGATGAGAATTCGGTCCATTTTATTGTTGAGCGAGAAATGACTGGGAGTGAGTTCAAGTCGCATAATTATAGTGAAAAAAGAACTATTAGTTTAAGGGTTGTATTGCAGGCCCGTATCGAAAGTGAAATCGGAGAGATCTGGTTTCCCGCTCCAATATTAGATCATTATGAACCGTTTGAGGTGGCGCGTCATGAGGTGTTGCCCGATAAAATGCAACACTCACTTAATCCCTTCAACAATGATCCTGTACCGTACTGGATTGTTAAAGAGGTAACGGTGTGAGTCAAAGCGAAGAAAAAATCAGAAATCATAATAGTGAGTTGTGTAATAGTCAGATTTCGGCTGTTCCTGAGCCTGTGAAGAGTAGACGGCGTCTTGGTCAAGATATCCAGCCAGTTGGGGATTATGCGGAGATTGAGCCTTACTATAGGGTTTGTGAGGATGTAGGTGAAGTTCAACATCAGGATCAGAGCGATCCCGATGCCTTCCATTCGAGTGATTGGTGGTGGGACGAGCGCCAGATTCGGTTTCTCAATGGTAAAGCGTTTATCGGGCTTTCTATACTGCTATTATTTATACCATATACATGGGGAGGCGTAGTATTAGTCGGTGGTGGAATCTTAACTGTATACAATGCAATTCTATTTACGGTTGATGCGGAACACTTGCTCCGGGTAATCGCTATTCTTATCGTAATGGTGATTTGGATTCCGCTGTCACTATACGTCATCATAAAAACCATGCCTTGGGTTATGGGCGCATTCGCCTTGTTATTGAAACCTTTTGACAAACTCCTCAGCAAGCTCCTGGACCGAGGCCTCGAAGCGGGCGAAAGCTTCTTCAGTCGTGAGACCGGTCAGGTAAGTTTCGCTATGCCGGGCGGCAAGAAACTGACAGCACCCTTTGAGGAGTTCGATGCCTACGTGGAGCGAGTCATTGAAGCCGGCGGTGTCTTTTATCGCCTGATGTTCGTGCATCGCTATACCGCTAAAGAATTCAGCCAGACGTCCCTGAGCCGGGTCGAGCCATCGAAGGAAGAGGTGATGGCGCTGTGGGACATGCTTCAACGCTACATGGACACCTCCCAGCCCCTACCTGATGTGCCAAGACTGGAGCCGTTCCGGCATCTGGACCCGGTCACTGCGGAGCATGACGAGCGCATCGGGCGTAATCCCCGGTTTTGGCGAGACTTGGATCTGGAAGCGTGGAGACAGGGTGAGGGTGCTGAGTGGTTGAAGCGCCAAGTGGAGTATCCGTGGGATAAGCGCAAATGCAAGCTTACACCGCAACTGGGCAAGATATCGATGGATGAATACCGTAAACAGAGGCCTGCCGGCGCTTGGCCAATTTGATATTAAAAGGATAGTAAATTATGGATCGCCAAATAAAAGATCTCATGAAGCAGGGCTTAAGCCGGAACGAAATCTTCGAACAGCTCAAAAAGCAGTCGGGCAATCAAATGCGTCTGGCTCAAAAGATTGCAACGTTCGAGCCTGGCTCATCCTCTACGCAAACCGTCCTGCTGAACCGAGTTCTCATAGTGCTCTGCCTGCTCCAGGCATGTTTCGGGATCTGGGTGATCCACTCCAATGTGGTCCCGATGGATGAGGAGTTCGGCTGGCAGGGTATCGTAGCGACTTTCATTTTGACGATTTTTTATTTTGTCGGGCTGTTTAGGATGTCCTTTACGGGGTACGCATCATTTATGCTCTTCTGTATTACCGTTGTTGCCAGCTATGCCTATTTCTTCAACCATTTCCCGGTTGTCTCGATCGTGGGTGTATTGCTTGCCGTTGCCGGGGGCGTTCTTTCGTACTCGGTCAAGGTTCGCCTGTTTCCTCACATGGGGTTTTTGGATGTGAGGAAAGACGAACGTGGAGACTACATCTTCGAATAGCTGAAGTTGTAGTCTCCACGTCAATGCAATCTCCGGCCTGTCGCAAAACGCAACACCTGTAGTAATCTGTACACATGGTTCGCGGCAACCATTTCAGGAGGGCATCATGGCAACTCCATTCGAATCGATGACAAACTGATCCGTGAAGCATCAGCAGAGGCTCAGGTTCAGCGGCGCTCTACACCCAAGCAGATAGAATACTGGGCGGAGATTGGCAGGATTGTCGCTGGCGAAGTCTCGGCTGAGGATCTGATGTCCATTGCGCAGGGCAATCGTCGGGTAAAGGTGGAGCCGTTAGTTCCGGAGCCGGTATCCGGTGATGAATTATGGGCTGAGGTGGATGCTGCCCGTGATTCGGGAGAGCTTGCTAAGACTATTGCTCACAGTCGAACAGTGTACCAGTGCTCGATAGAAAATCCCGGGTTCCTTGAGGCCATTCATCCTGACGGTACTCGTGAATTAGTGCGATCTTTCTCATCAAACAAATGAGCCCAAAGGCCACTCCCCCGGCACCACAAACCACCGCTCCCTCTCAACCCAACACCCAATCCCCGGCTGCCACTCCACCCGCGCAAACAACACCGGCACGCCCTGGGCCTCCACAAATGCCACTGCCTCCCGCGCCGCCTCAATATCAGGCTGGGCACCCTGCCTCCAAGGCCCAATCCAATGTGGCTTTTTCAACGCAACCCAACCCGTCAGGTCGGTGCTCTGCAAATCGCCGGCATAGCACCATCGCCCCTGCCTATGGCCCGCCGGCACATAGTCCGGAAGTGCCACTCCGTCATCCGGATAGAACAGATAACCCGGCAGAAACACTAGCGGAATAATCGGTTCTGAAATCCCCAGCTCTGTTAACAGAGCCTGCGCTTCCTCCCGCTGTGCCATAGGGCTCTGGTGGCTGAGCATTCGGTCTACTTTCAGGTCCAGGCGGTCCCTGGCGTTTGGCCCGTACCACTTGGTAATGTCGGGGCCTTCGTTGACGCCCAGGTAGTATTTGATGGCAATTTCATGGTGTTCCAGGCACCGGGTGTGTGGATTCCGCACCAGAAAATCCAGCTCGCCGATGGTTCGGTTGCCGGCCTTGATCTGCTGGTTTTTTAGCAGCAGTTCCCAACCTAGAAGGTCGACCAGGAGCACTTCGTACAAACGCTCAAAGTAATGGCCAAGGCGGCGCTCGGTAGTGGCCGCGAGTCTTGCTGGCATGGTGTCCGGGTGCTTGTCCCAGTGTTTGAGTTTGTCGCGGTAATCATCGGGCAGCCACTGCAGTGGCTCAAAGCTCACGGGGGCGGCCAGGAGTTGCGGTGCCGTGCACAGCCAGGCGAGATGCCGGATGGCCGGTATCTGCAGGTTGAGCAGGGTTTCGGTTTCTGCGTTTGTCGTCATGGCCTGAGAATAACGTAAACTGGGCGTGTTTGAGAGCCACGCAACCACAGGAGCCCTATATGCAATACCTGCACACGATGATTCGGGTCAGCAATCTGGACGACACACTCCATTTCTTCTGCGACCTGCTGGGTATGGTGGAGATTTCTCGTAAAGACAGTGAGAAAGGCCGTTTTACGCTGGTGTTCCTGGCGGCCCCGGAAGACGAAGCCCGTGCCCGTGAAGACAGGTCGCCGATGATTGAACTTACCTATAACTGGGACCCTGAGGAGTACACTGGCGGCCGGAATTTCGGGCACCTGGCATTCCGGGTGGAGAACATTTATGCGCTGTGCGAAAGGCTCCAGGCCAACGGCGTTACCATCAATCGCCCGCCTCGGGATGGCCATATGGCCTTTATTCGAACGCCGGATAATATCTCGATTGAACTGCTGCAGAAGGGCGATGCGCTGCCGGCGCAGGAGCCCTGGGCCAGTATGGAAAACACCGGTACCTGGTGAGGTCATGGAGTCTATTGGTCAGGCTAAAGTGAGACTTGATTCACATTTTTGACGCAGACCCCGGGCGATTTGACCAAGGCTCTGAAACATAACACTCGCTTATCATTTGTTGCGCTATGTAACGCTCTGTTACTAAAACAACAACAAATGAGGTGGTCGTTATGTTCTCCAGAAACGCTCTGGTTGCAACCGTTATGCTGGGTTTGGTGGGGTGCGGGGGTTCCGGTTCAGAGAACGCTTCCGATAATACCAATGCCCAGGGCCCGGGGCCGACGGTTCCGGGCACTACGCCGCCCGGTCAGTCTGATGGCAACAGGGGTCTGCCAATAGGTGAGGGCGAGGTGCGGGTTCTGTCCAATCGCGCCGATCTGATCAGCGGTGGTGACGCTCTGATCGACATCGAGGCTGCCAACCCGGGGGCGGCCCGTGTGTTGCTTAACGGACAGGACGTAACGGCGAAGTTCGCGTTGATGGAGTCTGGCCAGCTGCGAGGCCTTGTTACCGGCTTGGCGTTGGGTGATAACACGCTGGAAGTGCTGCTGGATAATCGCAGTAGCCGGCTGGTGAAGACCATCACTAATCACCCGAAAGGTGGGCCGGTATTTTCGGGCCCCCAGGTTCAACCCTGGACCTGCACCAACGCCGCTGCGGTGGATGAGCAATGCAACCAGCCTGCGGAATACCGCCTCAAATATGTTCCTGCGGAACGCTTTACCCGATTGTTCACCGAGTTTGATCCGCAAGACCCCGGCCTGCCGGATGCTTTTTTGCCTTACGACCCGGAAAACCCTCCCGCCGATGACGACATCGCCACCGTGACCACCGATGAAGGCGTTGAAATGCCGTTCATCGTTCGTGTGGAAACCGGTGTGCTGAACAGGGACCGTTACCAGGTAATGTCATTGTTCCAACCCGGAAACGACTGGACCGCCCTGAATCCCCAGGAGCAGTGGAACGGGAAAGTACTGGTTCATCACGGCGGTAACGTGGGGGTGAGTTACGGTATGGGCAGTCCGCCCAACGGTGACATTTCCGGCCTGACTAGCGGTAACGAGCTGTTGCTGGGAGACAGTATTTCCGTGGCGCTGGCCCGGGGTTTTGTAACCCTGTCGACCGCCCAGGCCAATCTTGGCCACAACGTGAATCTGGTGACCGCTGCCGAGTCTTTGATGATGGCCAAGGAACACATCATCGAGAACTATGGCCCGGTCCGTTACACCATTGGCACTGGCTGCTCGGGTGGGGCGATTGCCCAGCAACACATTGCCAATGCCTACCCCGGTATCTATCAGGGGTTGATTGTTCAGTGTTCCTATCCGGATGTCTGGACCACCGCTACCCAGTTTGCCGACTACAACCTGATCAGCAACTACCTTGGGCTGCAGATGCCGGAGGGTCCGGAAGGGTTCTTCTCCTTCATGACGGATCTGCTAACGAACGGTTTGCTGCCAACCCAGTGGCCCTTTATTTATGGGCACCTGCCCGTTAATCCAGTGGTTTCAGACCTGGCCTTCTTCCCGGCGGCCTACCCAGACCAGGAAGATTGCCGGCGCCTGAAGGAGGGCGTTGAGGTTTATCATCCTGAGGAACGACCGGGCGGCCTGCGCTGCGGGTTGATCGATTACATGGTCAACCAGTTTGGCGAGCGGCCACCGGAGGTGTGGTCTGAAAATGAACAGCTTTTGGGCCGGGGTTTTGCCGGTATTCCGCTGGATAACGAAGGGGTTCAGTACGGCCTCAGAGCCCTGCAGCGGGGATTGATTACCGGCCCACAGTTCCTGGATCTAAACCGGGGGATTGGTGGCTTCAACGTGGACATCAAGTATCAGCCAGAGCGCACCCGGGGAGACATCCAGGCCATCACCAATGCCTATCGCACCGGCGCCATCAACACGGCAGAGAATCTTGCCGGTGTGCCGATGATTGATCTGCGAGGCCCGGACCCCGGCTTTGCCCACGATGCCTTCCACTCCTGGCAAACCCGTGCCCGCATTGAGGAGGTTCAGGGCCATTCGCTCAACCATGTCATCTGGTACGGCGCCTTCCCGATCGCCGGGGATACCGTGTTTACCACTGAGGCCCTGTTGACCATGGACCAGTGGCTGGCGGGCATCGAGGCGGATGAGCGGCACGATAGCCTGCCGGAGAAAGTGATTCGTAACCGGCCCGGCTTCGCCCGTGATCGCTGCCTTTCATTGTCGGGCGCTACCGCCGAATGGGGTGTCATGCTGCCGCTGACCGGTGGCCTGTTGTACCCGGACCCGGTTTTGCCCGGCCTGGAATACTTGCCAACCAACCGATTGCCGGCCGAGATGGGTGAAATCCTGGACGTGGCCACCGGGCAGGTGTGCGGCCTGGATCTTGGCGCCCTTGGCTTGCCCTCGCTGGTGACTGATTTGTTGGCGCCGATCACAGACCCGATTGTTGAAACCCAGGCCCTGCTGGTGCAAACCCGGTTTGGTACCCCAAGAACAGTGGCTGGAGATGACATTCGCACCCTGAATAACAAGTGTCAGCTCAAGCCGGTTGACCCTGCGGATTATCCCGCCAATCTGCTCCAAGGTATTTTCACCTCTGAAAACTTTGCCCAGAAGGTTGCGGAGATTTTCCCGAACGGTGTGTGTGACTACAGCAAGCCACCGGTTGGCCAGGTGCCAACCGTCACGTGGATGCACTATGGTGATGCCGAGACGGTGGTGCATGGCGGCGCGCCGCTGAGCAGCAACGATCAGCCTGTTCCGGGGTGGGCTTCACCGGCGTTTGCGGTCACCCTGTCATCCAATCAAGCTGAGTGATCAGGGCCACAGGGTCGGGCTGCGCCTGGCCCTGTGATTGGCTTGCAAGGCATCGGCCCCAACCCCAACCTGAACAGAGTGCGGCCGACTCAGCAAAACCGGCGGCTAACCGTTGCTGTTGGTCGCTCTTCCCCCTAAAATTCCTCGCTGATCAAACACGCATCAGGATGATGCTGCCCCAAACCCAAGGAAGGAGAATGCCGATGGACGATTGGCAAGGGTGCCTTGCGCCCCAGTGTCAGACTGCGCTCTTGCAGGCCCGCAACAATGTCGCCAGCCGCGGTGGTTCGGTGATTACGGTTGAAGACTACCTGTTGGCATTGCTCGATGCCGTTCCTGAGGCAGTTGCGTTTCTGAAACGGCAGGGGGTGGACCTGGACGAACTGATTCGCACCATCCAGGGTGAACAACCCATTGTTGCAGAAGTACGTGGCGATGGGGACCTGTCTTCCCAGCTTATCTACTGGATTTCCAGCACCCGTGAAGCGACCGATCAGCCCTGGCTGGACTGGCCTGTACTGTTGCATGGGCTGGTTCACCTTGCCGAGCGCCTGCAAGACAAAGCCTATGTGGCGGTGCTGGAACTGGTCAGCCACTGGCCGAGTGCGGAGGGTGAGGCCTGCACGCCTCCGGCTTCCTCTGACCAACCTTTCAGCCCCGTTACGGTGACTGATCCAGCCTGGTTGCAGCTGGCTGAGGACGTTGTGGTGGCTTTATCCGCAAACCGGAATGGGTTGATCTGGGTAGCAGGCCCCCGTGGTAGCGGAAAAACCGCCTGGCTGAGGATGTTGCTGGCGACGCCGGGATTCTCGTGGGTGCAGATGGACTTGCGCCGCCAGGCAGAGGTGATGGCGTCCGATCAGCCGGTGGTCCCATCAGGCGGGGGCGGAGTCGCACAGTGGCCAGCGATGATTCTGGACAATGTGGCACCGCTCGACCTATTGGAACTGATGAGCATGCCGGATGGTGCTGTTCGGGAACTGGTGACAGGATGGCAGGGGCCAATCCTGATGCTGGCATCAGACGACAGGGGTAAAGGACGAACAGACAACCGCCGGTTGGCCGCCATTCTGGGCCGGGAGTTGGAAACCATGGCGATGCCGGGTGTTAGCGAGGCGCAGAGAAGAGCGATCTTGACAGCACACCAGCCAGCCATCGAAAAGCGTTGGAACCTGCAATTGTCGCCGGCAGCGATGGAGTATGCGGCGTCCCGCCAAACACGGAGTATAGCAACGCCCGGCGGTATGCTCGAATGGTTGCACCGGGCAGCCGCCAGGCTTGACCTGTTTGCCAGCCGGGGACCGCTGGAGGCGGTGGCTCTGGCGGCAGAACACGACACCCTTCGGCGCCAGTCCCTGGTGGCCCTCGCCCGGGGGGAGTGTGCTGAGCGGGTAGAGCTGCAGATACAACAACTGGATCTTGAACAAGCCGCCGCTGAGGTGGTTTGGCACGAACGTAAGCGCTCCGGCACCCTGCGCCGGTTATTGGTGGAGGATCTTCGCCAGGAACTGGAACGATGGGTTGCAGCCAGGCCCGGGCCGGTTCACTATGTGCTGAATTGTGAACAACAGCAGGGAGATACCTTGGGTGCAGGACCTGGAAATTTAT
Organism: Marinobacter shengliensis; assembly: GCF_003007715.1. Classification (GTDB taxonomy): domain Bacteria; phylum Pseudomonadota; class Gammaproteobacteria; order Pseudomonadales; family Oleiphilaceae; genus Marinobacter; species Marinobacter shengliensis. Next base: position 12,467 of record NZ_PXNO01000025.1, read on the forward strand.
ATTCGTGATCTGGAACCGGCGGCCGTATCCGGTTGGCTGGAGAACCAGCTTGATGACGTTCAACTGGACGATTCGGATGTCACGTCGGTGGTGAAGGGAAGTGCGTTGTTCAATGGTACCCGTTTGCGGATTACCCTGTATCCCGGCGCCTTTGGAAAGAGGTTTACCTCTGTGCTGATGGAGGGCGACGATTTGCCCTGGAACAGCGACCTGGACTGCGCCCGAAGTGCCTGGCGGGCCATGGAAGGGGAGATACGGTGCAGCACCGGTGACTGGAAAGAGGGCGATCCGGTGGAAGATGAGAAGTGGTGGCGCCTGGACCACCGGGGTGAACAACGGGTGGTTTGGAACTGAACCGATCGCCAGAAGGTAAAAAGGCAGCCATTGGAGGCTGCCTTTTTCGTATCCCGTGCTTTGAAATTACTCGCTCAGGATAGACACGTTGTCTGCTTGCAGGCCTTTGTCGGCTTCCACAACGTTGAACCGAACCAGTTGGCCCTGACGCAAGACTCGGCGACCACGACCGCGAATGGCGCGGAAATGTACGAAGATCTCGTCGCCGCTGTCGCGGACGATGAAGCCAAAGCCTTTCTTGACGTTGAACCACTTGACGGTGCCTTCTTCATCACCTTCCGGTGTGGTGTCGTCAAAATCGTCTTCTTCGTCATCATAAACGTTGTTCTGGCGACTGTTGCGTGCCGGGCGGCTCTGGCTTCTGGAAGCCGGCGCTGCGGAGGGCTGCTTGGTGGCAAGCGCGATGGCCAGAAAACCGGTGATGGCAAAAATAACAAAGGCAATCAGGTACGCTGCAAGGCCACCAACACTGCCCAGTGCCTCGGCGACGTTGCCAGCGCTCAGCGCGGCCAGGAATTGCGGTGTGACAGACAGCAGCAGAAACAGTACCAGGGGTGCCGGAATGGCGATCATAAGGGAAAGACGGATCGCTTTGGCTGGATTACGCATTGGCTGAATATTCTCCATGGGTTAACACTAACGATAAAAAGCCAGACATCGGGTAACATGGCATGCCCGGCCAATGAACGCCGCCAATGTTCAATGTTGGCGGTAAAAGGCGGCATCATACCAGATTACCGAAAGGGCTGACCAAATCTCATGAGCAAAAAGACACTGGAAGACAGGCTTGCAGAGCTGGAAATGCGACTTGCGTTCCAGGACGATGTGATCAATACCCTGAGTGAGCAGGTGGCGAAGCAGGAGATGGATATTCGGGAGCTGTGGGATGCCAAGAAGGTGCTGCACAAGCAGTTGAAGGATATTTCGCCTTCGAACATCAAGGCGGAGGAGGATGAGACTCCGCCTCCGCATTATTGAATTTGGAGAAGGTCCGAGAATCCGGGGTCAGACCCCAGCGCGGCCTTAGGGCCCACTGACGCGCTGGGGTCTGACCCCTTGGAGTATGTGGCCCAAGCGCGCTGGGGTCTGACCCCTCAGAGTTAGCCTAGCAGTTCTTCCAGTATCTGTTCGTAGATTTCAGAGAGGGTATCCAGGTCTTCGGCCTTTACGCATTCGTCCACTTTGTGGATGGTGGCGTTGATGGGGCCGAGTTCTACTACCTGTGCTCCAGTCGGTGCGATGAAGCGACCATCAGAGGTGCCGCCGGAGGTGGACAGCTCGGTCTCGCGGCCGGTGACGGAGCGGATGGCGTTCTGGCTGGCGGCAACCAGGGCGCCCTTGTCGGTCAGGAAGGGGCGGCCGCTCAGGTGCCACTGCAGGTCGTACTTGAGCTGGTGCCGGTCCAGAATGGCCACTACCCGCTCTTCCAGGCTTTCTGCCGTATTCTCGGTGCAGTAGCGGAAGTTGAAGTGCACCAGGCACTCGCCGGGAATGATGTTGCTGCCCACGCCGGATTCAATCCGGGTAATCTGGAACGTGGTCGGCGGGAAGAAGTCGTTGCCGTTGTCCCAGAATTCCCTGGCCAGTGCATCCAGTGCCGGTGCTACCGTGTGCACGGGGTTCTCTGCCAGATGAGGGTAGGCCACGTGGCCCTGTACGCCGTGTACTGTCAGGTAGCCGTGCAGGGAGCCCCTGCGGCCGTTCTTGATGACATCGCCCACCTGATGGGTGCTGGAAGGCTCGCCAATCAGGCACCAGTCCATCTTTTCGTTGCGGGCTTCCAGGGTTTCTACCACTTTAACCGTGCCGTCCTGGGCCGGTCCTTCTTCATCGCTGGTGATCAAGAGGGCAATGGAGCCTCGGTGCTTAGGGTTGTTCGCCACAAAGCGTTCGCAGGCGGTGATGAAGGCCGCCAGACTGCCCTTCATGTCTGCTGCGCCCCGGCCATACAGATAGCCATCTTTGATCACGGGATCAAAGGGCGGGTGGGCCCAGTTTTTCTCCGGGCCGGTTGGCACCACATCGGTATGGCCGGCAAACGCCAGTACCGGGCCTTCTGAGCCCTTGCGGGCCCAGAGGTTGTCGGTATCACCGAACCGCAGGTTCTCGCCTGCAAAGCCCAGCGGCGCCAGGCGGGACATCATCAGTTCCTGGCAGCCGGCGTCATCCGGCGTCACCGAGCGGCGGCGAATGAGGTCCATGGCGAGTTCTAAAGTGGGTGATAATGACATGCGGGAAACCTGTGTAAAAAAAGAAAATTTGCCACGGACAACACGGACGTTCACGGACATCAAGAAAGGGTTTTGTCCGTGATTGTCCGTGTCGTCCGTGGCTAACCCAAGCGATTAATTATTCGCGTGCAGCTCTTCGTTCAGTTCAATAGCGGACTTGTTGGTCTTGCACTCAACAGCGCCAGTGAGACTGTTGCGACGGAACAGCAGGTCGTTCTTGCCGGCCAGGTCGCGGGCCTTGATGACTTCTACCTGTTTGTTGTTGTCATCCAGCAGGTTCACCTTGGTGCCAGAGGTGATATACAGACCAGCTTCAACGGTGCAGCGATCGCCCAGTGGGATGCCGATGCCGGCGTTAGCGCCGAGCAGGCAGTTTTCGCCCACGGAGATGATGATGTTGCCGCCACCAGACAGGGTACCCATGGTGGAGCAGCCGCCGCCCAGGTCAGAGCCCTTGCCGATCATCACGCCGGCAGAAATGCGGCCTTCGATCATGCTGGTGCCTTCGGTGCCGGCGTTGAAGTTGATAAAGCCCTCGTGCATCACGGTGGTGCCTTCGCCCACATAGGCGCCCAGACGAACACGGGCAGTGTCAGCAATACGCACACCCTTGGGTACAACGTAGTCGGTCATCTGCGGGAACTTGTCGACCGATTTCACTTCCAGGGTGCGGCCTTCAATGCGGGCCTGCAGCTGGCGCTCTGGCAGTTCGTTCAGGTCGATGGCGCCTTCGTTGGTCCAGGCCAGGTTCGGCAGCAGGCCGAAAATGCCGTCCAGCTTTACACTGTGGGGCTTGGCCAGCCGGTGGGAGATCAGGTGCAGCTTCAGATACACTTCCGGGGTGCTGGAGGCGGTATCGTCGGTAGCCAGCACGGTAACCACCACAGGGCGCATGCTCTCGGCCGCTTTTTCCGCAAGTTTCGCCTGGTCGGTTTGGCCCAGCTGGCGCAGGGCGTTGGCAAACCTGGTCAGTTGCTCGGCTTTAACATCCATGGCCTGGTTACCGCCTTTGTAGTCCAGCGCGGTTTCAACCACGTCGATCAGGTCTTTGCCTGGGGTCATGATCGGCTGCTGGTAATACACCTCCAGCCACTCGCCCTGGTTATTCTGGGTGCCGATGCCAATGCCGAATGCAAAACTCATCTGATCTGCTCCTGTGCTCAATAATTGAAAGAATGTTTGCCACGGACGCGCACTGACCTGCACGGACAAAAAAAAGAATTCTTAATTGCTGTCCGTGAGCGTCTGGGAGTGTCCGTGGCTGAAATAATTAATCAGTCCACGTGGACCATTGGTCTGCGTTAAAGCCCACGGTCACTTCGTCGCCCCGCTCAACCACCGGGCGTTTAATGATGGAGGTGTTCTCCAGCATGATCTGGTGGGCATTTTGGGCGTTAATGGTATCACGAAGCTCGTCGGGAAGTTTTCGCCAGGTCGTGCCCCGCTTGTTGATCAGGGTTTCCCAACCTATGGCCTGCTCCCACTGGCTCAGCTTCTCGCTGGTCAGGCCGTCTTTCTTGAAGTCGTGGAATTCGTAGACGATGCCGTTGTCGTCCAGCCACTTACGGGCTTTTTTCACGGTATCGCAGTTCTTGATGCCATATAACTTCATGCTTTGAAACCTTTTACAAAATCGACGATTCGCCGGGCTGCTTCCACGCACTCCTCCAGCGGCGCTACCAGCGCCATGCGCACTCGGTTCTCACCTGGGTTGTGGCCACCTACCGTTCGGGACAGGTACCGGCCGGGCAGTACGTGCACGTTCTGTTGTGCAGACAGCTCCTTGGCGAAGGTTTCATCATCCATCGGCGTCTCCGGCCATAGATAGAAACCGGCATCCGGGAAGTCCACGTTCATCACTTCGCGCAGGATGGGCACCACCGCTTCGAACTTGGCCCGGTAGGCGGCCCGGTTTTCCCGCACGTGGTCTTCATCACTCCAGGCGGCAATGCTGGCCAGCTGGTTGTGAACGGGCATGGCGCAGCCGTGGTAGGTGCGGTACTTCAGGTAACCGGCCAGTACCTCGGCATCACCGGCCACAAAGCCGGAGCGCAGGCCGGGCAGGTTGCTGCGCTTGGACAGGCTGTGGAACACAATGCAGCGCTTGAAGTCGTGACGGCCGATGGCCGCGCAGGTTTGCAGCAGGCCTTCGGGTGGGGTGGCTTCGTCCGGGTAGAGTTCGGAATAGCATTCATCGGAGGCGACCAGAAAATCATGACGGTCAGCCAGTTCGATAACCTTTACCAGAGTCTCCCGGGGGATGACCGCGCCGCTGGGGTTGCCCGGGGAGCACAGGAACAGGATTTGGCAGTCTTCCCAGACCGATTCAGGCACCGCGTCGAAATCCGGAATAAAGCCGTTGCTGGCGTCGCAGGGCAGGTACACGGGGTCGGCGCCGGCCAGGAAGGCAGCCCCCTCGTATATTTGGTAGAACGGGTTCGGGCTGACAACAGTGGCCGGTTTACTGGCATCCACCACCGCCTGAACCAGGGCGAAAATAGCCTCACGGGTGCCGTTGACCGGAACAACGTTGTGAGCCGGGTCCAAACTGCCTTCGGCCAGCTGGAAGCGCTTGCTGGCCCAGTGGGCGATGGCTTCGCGCAACTCATCGATGCCTTTGGTGGTGGGGTAGTTAGCCAGTTTGTCCAGGTTGTCGGCGATCACCTGCTTCACAAACGCCGGTGACGGGTGCTTGGGTTCGCCAATGCCGAGCGATATCGGCTTCAGGTGTTCAGGTACTGTAATGCCGGCTTTAAGTTTGGCCAGCTTTTCAAACGGGTAAGGATGAAGTCTTTCGAGATTCGGGTTCATTGAATGTCGTCCAGCATTTTGCAAAGGTCCTGTTGCAGGGCCTGGCACACGCCCGGGTCGCGCAGCGGCTCTCCGTGTTCATCGGTGATGAAGAACACGTCTTCCACGCGCTCGCCCAGGGTCGCAATCTTGGCGTTAGTTAGTCGCACCCGGTGTTCCAGCAGCACCTGGCCGATGCGGGCCAGAAGGCCGGGGCGGTCCGGGGTGATGACTTCCATCACCGTGCGCTGATTGATGGTGTCATTGGAGAAGGTCACTTCGGTTGGGAAAGCGAAGTGCTTCAGCTGCCGGGGCGTGCGCCGGTGGATGATGTCCGGGTAGTCTTCCGGGTCATCAAGTTCTTCGATCAGGCGCTTGCGCACTCTTTCCTTGCGGGCCGGATCAACGCCCAGTGGCTGACCCTGTTCATCCAATACCACGTAGGAGCTGATCGAGTGGGGGCCTTCGCTGGAGTTGATGCGGGCATCCACGATGTTCAGGTTCAGCTGTTCAAGCACCGCCGTGGTTGCCGCAAACAGGGCAACCCGGTCTTTCATGTAGATAATAATCTGTGAGTAACCGTCTGTCGGCCCACCCCGGGTGTCACGAATCAGCACCAATGGGTCCGGGTTGTCACCGTGGCGAATGATGGCTGCCGTCTGCCAGGCAATATCCACGGTGGAATCCTGCAGGAAGTAGTCCTCGTCTACCGTTTCCCAGATAGGATCAATCTGCTCATCGGTCATATTCTGTGCGTGCAGGATCTGACGGGCTTCCTCCCTGGTGGCGCGTATCCAGGCCTGGCGGTCTACTGGCGTGTCGGTGCCACGGCGCAGGGCGCGCTTGGCTTCAATGTAAAGCTGGCGCAGCAAGGATGCGCGCCAGGTGTTCCAGAGTTTTGGGTTGGTGGCGCTGATGTCGCACACTGTCAGGATGTACAGATAATCCAGGTGGGCCTGGCTGGGCATCGCCCGGGCAAAGGCCTGGATGATGTCCGGGTCTGAAATGTCCTTGCGCTGGGCGGTCATGGACATCAGCAGGTGGTTTTCCACCAGCCATGACACCAGTTGGGTGTCCCGCTCACTCAAGTGGTGGCGCTCACAGAAGGCTTCGGCGTCAATGGCGCCCAGTTCTGAGTGGTCACCGCCCCGGCCCTTGGCCACATCGTGATACAGGCCAGCAATAAACAGCGTTTCCAGTTTGGGCAACCGATGAATCAGCCGGGAGGCCAGGGGGTATTCATTGCGCACGTCGGTACTGTTCAGCCGCGCCATATTGCGGATCACGCGCATGGTGTGGGCATCGACCGTGTATATATGGAAGAGGTCGTGCTGCATCTGGCCGATGATCTGGCCAAACTCCGGCAAGTAGCGGCCCAGTACGTTGTACTTTTTCATGGCAGACAGAGTCTGGTCCAGTGCGTGTGGCGTGCGCAGCAGTTCCATGAACAGGGTGGTAACCGCCAGATCGGACCGGAAGGCGTCGTCAATCAGGTGCCGGTGGGCCCTTAACGAGCGGATGGTGGTCGCACGGATACCCTTGATTTCAGGGTGCTGGGCCATCAGCACGAAGATTTCCATGATGGCGTAGGGGGCGTAGGCGAACACCTGGTTGTTGATGGCTTCTATATACAGGTTGCGAATCTGGAAGCGTTTGTTCAGTGGGCGGATTTCGTCTTCACTGCCCTCGCCGATAATGGCTTCGTCGTAGTACTGCAGGATAACGTCAGCCAGCTCCGCCAGGGCCAGTACGGTGCGGTAGTAGGACTGCATCATCAGCTCGACGCCCAGCCGTTTGCCTTCATCTTTGTAGCCGAGCATTTCCGCGAGCGCACGTTGGTGGTCGAACAGCAGCCGGTTTTCATTGCGGTCGGCAATCAGTTGCAGGCCATAACGCAATTGCCACAGGAAGGTTTCGCCCTGGTGCAGGATCTGGTGTTCTTCTTCGGTCAGAATACTGAAGCGGGTGAGGTCGGCAATGTTCTGCAGGCCGAAGTGGCGTTTGGTGATCCAGCCGATGGTCTGGATGTCCCGAAGTGCGCCGGGGGAACCTTTAACGTTAGGCTCCAGGTTGTATTCGGTGTCGCCGTATTTTTTGTGGCGCTGTTGCTGCTCTTCCCGCTTGGCCAGGAAGTAGTCACGATCCGAGCTGACCTCGTCGGAATAGACCAGCTCACTGAGCTCTGCCCGCAGTCCATCGGGGCCGGCGATGGTTCGGGTCTCCAGCAGGTTGGTCAGGATGGTGATGTCCTGCCGGGCCGAGGAGAGGCACTCTTCCATGCTGCGCACACTGTGACCGATATCCAGCTTGAGGTCCCAGAGCAGGGTAACGAATGCGCCCAGGTCATCCTGCCAGGCCTCTTCTATGCCGTGGCGGGTCAGGATCAGCAGGTCTATGTCGGAGTGGGGGTGTAGTTCGCCGCGCCCGTAACCGCCCACAGCGACCAGGGCAATGTCGGAGGAGCGGGAAAACGGGTACCGGTTCCAGATCAGCCGGAGCACTTTGTCGATGGTGTTGGCCCTGGCATGAACCAGGGCTCTTACATCGGCACCCTGGCGGAAAGCTTCGGCGTCAGCATCATAGCTTTCCCGTAACAGTTCCCTGGCGGCAAATACCGGTGAGGTGTCGTTGCTGATACGGGATTCCAGCTCGCTTCGGTCCACTTAGAATGACTCTTCCGATCGTTTGGTCAGCACTTCATAGCCGTCAGCGGTCACCAGGATGGTGTGCTCCCACTGGGCAGACAGTTTGTGGTCCTTGGTGACCACCGTCCAGCCATCGGCCATCAGCTTGGTCTGGTATTTGCCTTGGTTGATCATCGGTTCGATGGTGAAGGTCATGCCTTCCTGCAGTTCCATCCCGGTGCCGGGCTTGCCGTAATGCATGACCTGCGGCTCCTCGTGGAACACCTTGCCAATGCCGTGGCCGCAGTAGTCTCTTACCACGGAATAACGATGCTTCTCGGCATGCTGCTGGATGACATGGCCAATGTCGCCCAGGCGGGTGCCGGGCTTGACCAGTTCAATACCTTTATACAGGCACTCCTGGGTGATCTGGATCAGGCGTTCGGTACCGGGCTTGGGTTTGCCAACAACCCACATCTTGCTGGTGTCGCCGTGGTACTCATCCTTTATAACGGTGACGTCGATGTTAATGATGTCGCCGTCTTTCAGGATTTTCTTTTCGGTCGGGATGCCGTGGCAGATCACATGGTTGACCGACGTACAGATGGATTTCGGGAAACCCTTGTAGTTGAGCGGCGCCGGAATAGCCTGCTGTTTGTTCACGATATAATCGTGGGCGATGCTGTTGAGCTCCTCGGTAGAAATTCCGGGCTTTACGTGTTCGTCCAGCATTTCCAGAACTTCGGCCGCCAGCCGGCCGGCCACGCGCATTTTTTCAATTTCTTCGGGAGTCTTGATGGATACTTGCATCGCTATACCTGTTGATTTGCATCAAACAGGCATTTTAAGGGCCTGAGGGGTCAGGTACAAGGCGAGCTGCCTGCTATCGTGACTATAGGGTTGCGCTAAAAATAATGGCACCCCGGTGTCGCTTTATGGTATAAACGCGCCCGCCGGAAACGAATCCGGCAAATTCACACACGTGTCAGCACGTTGTCCCAGGGTGCCGGCTCCTGTTAGAGGAGGCTGGTTGGGGCAATCGGACGCGTGGAGGACTAACCCGAAGCTAAAAGGTAAATATCATGGCTCAGGTAAATATGCGTGACCTGCTCAAAGCAGGTGCTCACTTTGGTCACCAGACCCGTTACTGGAACCCGAAAATGGGTAAGTACATTTTCGGTGCCCGCAACAAGATTCATATCATCAACCTTGAGCAGACTGTTCCTGCCATGAACGAAGCGCTGAATGTGATTCAGCAGCTGGCAGAGAGCAAGAACAAGATCCTGTTCGTTGGTACCAAGCGTGCTGCGTCCAAGATCATCAAGGAAGAAGCTCAGCGTTCCGGCCAGCCCTACGTTAACCATCGCTGGTTGGGTGGCATGCTGACCAACTACAAGACCATCCGTCAGTCTATTCGCCGCTACCGTGATCTGGAAGCCCAGAGCAAAGACGGTACTTTCGACAAACTGACCAAGAAAGAAGCCCTTGAGCGTACCCGTGAAATGGACAAGCTCGAGCGCTCCATCGGTGGTATCAAGGATATGGGCGGCCTGCCCGACGCGCTGTTCGTTATCGACGTGGATCACGAGCGTATCGCTATCAAGGAAGCCAACAAGCTGGGTATTCCTGTTATCGGTGTTGTTGATACCAACAGCGATCCGGACGGCGTTGATTACGTAATCCCGGGTAACGATGACGCCATCCGCGCCATCCAGATCTACGTGAAGGCTGTTGCCGATACCTGCCTGGAAGCTTCCCAGTCTGCAGGCGCTGGTGCTGACGAGTTTGTTGAAGTCAGCGAAGACGCTGCGGGCGCCGCTCCGGCTGCCGAGTAACACTTAAACTTCACGTTTGAGTTGCAAGGTATGCCCGCTCGTTAATCCGGGCATACCTCCCCACCGAATTCGGAAACGATTAAGAGGACTGAACATGGCTGCAATTACCGCTGCAATGGTCAAAGAGCTGCGTGAGCGTACCGGCCTTGGCATGATGGAATGCAAGAAGGCACTGGTTGAAGCCGGTGGTGACGTTGACGCCGCAATCGAAGAGCTGCGCAAGTCTTCCGGTCTGAAAGCCGCCAAGAAAGCCGGCCGTACCGCCGCTGAAGGCGTGTCTCTGGTTAAAGTGTCTGACGACAACACCGTTGCCTACATTCTGGAAGTGAACTCCGAGACAGACTTTGTTGCTCGTGACGACAACTTCATGAACTTCGCCAACGACGTTCTGAACGTTGCCTTCGAAAAAGGTGAAACCGACGTTGCGGCCCTGATGGCTGGCGATCTGGAAGCCAAGCGTGAGGCGCTGGTTCAGAAGATCGGCGAGAACATCACTGTTCGTCGCATCATCAAGGTGGAAGGTCCGGTTGTGGGCGGTTACGTTCACAGCAACAACAAGATTGCCTCTGTTGTGGCCCTGACTGCAGGTAACGAAGAGCTGGCTCGTGACATCGCGATGCACGTGGCTGCTGTTAACCCGCGTGTTGGCAAGCCCGACGACATGCCGGCTGAAGAGCTGGAAAAAGAGAAAGAGATCATCAAGGCGCAGCCGGATATGGAAGGCAAGCCTGCTGAGATCATCGAAAAGATGATGGGTGGCCGCATCAAGAAGTTCCTGGCTGAGAACAGCCTGATTGAGCAGCCGTTCGTCAAGAACCCAGACCAGAAAGTGGGCGACCTGATCAAAGCTGCCGGTGGCGAGCTGGTTGGTTTCGTTCGCCTGGAAGTGGGTGAAGGCATCGAGAAAGAAGAAGTGGATTTCGCTGCTGAAGTGGCTGCTGCCGCTGGCACAGGCAAGGCCTGATCCTCTTCTGAGCGCTGTCACGCAAGGTGGCAGTGCTTACCTGAGTCTGCCACGTCAGTCGGGTACGCCCGGCTTTCGTGGCGGGCTTGTATCTGAGATACCCCTTTTTTTGAGGAGTATGTCAGATACAAGCCTGCAACGGGTTTGCGCCGGATAGCCAACAGACGATAAGGGGATCACCATGCCGACATCTTCAAAAAACCAGCCCAGATACAAGCGTGTTCTGCTGAAGCTCAGTGGCGAGGCCCTGATGGGCGATCACGATTTCGGTATTGATCCCAAAGTTCTTGATCGCATGGCGCTTGAAATCGGTGCCCTGGTCGGTATTGGCGTACAAGTGGGGTTGGTGATTGGCGGTGGTAACCTGTTCCGGGGGGCAGCGCTGAGTGCCGCAGGCCTTGACCGTGTGACGGGGGATCACATGGGTATGCTGGCCACGGTCATGAATGGTCTGGCCATGCGTGATGCGCTTGAGCGTTCCAATATCCGGACCCGTGTGATGTCTGCCATTCCAATGAGCGGCATTGTTGAACATTATGACCGCCGGCGCGCAGTACGTGACCTGAAAGAGGGTGACGTGGTTATTTTCAGCGCAGGTACCGGTAACCCGTTCTTCACCACAGACTCCGCCGCTTGCCTGCGGGGTATCGAGATCGAGGCCGATGCCGTGCTGAAGGCCACCAAGGTTGACGGTGTCTACAATGCGGATCCCCATCTTGACCCCAGCGCTGTAAAATACGATTACCTGACCTACGATGAGGTTCTGGACAAAAAGCTCGGGGTGATGGACCTCACGGCTATCTGCCTGGCCCGGGATCATGGTATGCCGCTGCGCGTGTTCAATATGAGCCAGCCGGGCGTTCTGACCCGCATTGTGACTGGCGAGAAAGAAGGCACATTGATTGAATAATTGGTTGCCGGCTGCGGAAAGATGGCCGGATACTGCACTATAACCAGACGAACGTTTCGAGGATGCTGACGTGATTAACGATATCAAAGCAGATGCCGAGAAGAAGATGAAGAAGAGCCTGGAGGCTCTGCACTCGGCTTTCAACAAGATTCGCACCGGCCGTGCCCACCCTGCGATTCTGGACAGTGTGATGGTGAACTACTACGGTCAGGAAACGCCGTTGAAGCAGATTGCCAGCGTTAACGTTGAAGACAATCGCACCCTGATGGTTGCCCCTTGGGAGAAAAATCTGGTTCCCACCATCGAAAAGGCCATCATGACGTCGGATCTGGGACTGAATCCGTCTACCAGCGGTGATGTGATTCGTGTGCCCATGCCCATGCTGACCGAAGAAACCCGTAAGGAAATGGTCAAGCAGGCGAAAGCGGATGCCGAGCATGGTCGGGTGTCCATCCGTAACGCTCGCCGCGATGCCAACAGCATGATCAAAGACCTGCTCAAAGAAAAAGAGATCAGTGAGGACGATCAGCGCCGGGGCGAAGACGAAGTCCAGAAACTGACTGACAAGTACATCGCTGAAGTCGACAAGATGCTGAAGGCGAAGGAAGAGGACCTGATGGCGGTCTGACCGCCAGGTCCATTCAGTAGAAAGCACGCGGCGGGGTGGATGCTCCGCGGCACAGAGGGTTTCATGACGGCACAAATAACCGCAGAAATTCCGGTGATGGCAGACAACTGTCCCCGGCATGTGGCCATTATCATGGATGGCAATAACCGCTGGGCCAAGGCCCATCGGCTCAAAGGAGTGGCTGGTCACAAGGCTGGTGTGGATGCGGTAAAGGCCGTGGTGGAAACCTGCGCCAGGGAAGGGGTGGAGGTGCTCACCCTGTTCGCTTTCTCCAGCGAGAACTGGCGTCGCCCGAAAGACGAAGTGTCGGCTTTGATGAGGCTTTTCCTGATTGCCCTTGAGCGCGAGGTCCGGAAGCTCCATCGCAACAATATCCGCTTGCGCATAATAGGCGATCGCTCGGCTTTCAATCCAACGCTTCAGGAGCACATGGAGAAAGCCGAGACGCTGACCCGCGACAACACGGCGATGACTCTGGTGATTGCGGCGAACTACGGGGGCCACTGGGACATAACCCAGGCCACCCGGAAGGTGGCAGAACAGGTTCGGATTGGTCAACTTGAACCGTCAGACATTACCGACGACCTGATCCAGCAGCACCTCAGTATTGGCGACCTGCCCATGCCGGACCTAATGATCCGTACCGCCGGCGAGCAGCGCATCAGCAACTTCCTGTTGTGGCACCTGGCCTATACCGAGTTCTACTTTTCCAGCGTTTACTGGCCGGATTTCAAGGCTGAGGAAATGCGCAAGGCACTGGAAGCCTACAGCCGTCGCCAGCGTCGTTTCGGGCAAACCGACGACCAGATCGCGGCGCGAGCTTCACAACAATAACGATACAGCGACTTATACCGTGTTAAAAACCCGCATCATCACAGCTCTTATTCTTGCTCCCATCGCGATTGGCGGCATCTTTTTTACATCACCCTTGGGGTTTGCCCTGTTCACCGGCGCGATCATCACTCTGGGTGCCTGGGAATGGGCGAATATGTCCGGCATTGAGGCGCAGCCGGGCCGGGTTATCTACGCCGCTGTTGTTGCAGCGTTACTCTATGGGCTGCTGAACGTGCCTTCGGTGGCCGTGCTCTGGCTTGCCGTGATTTGGTGGCTGGTGTGCTTCTGGCTGGTGCGCCGGTATCCGGCTGGATCGGATTCCTGGGGTGCCGTGCCAGTGCGAGCGGTGATGGGCCTGCTGGTGCTGATACCGGCCTGGGTGGGGTTGAACCACCTGCGAACCGGAGGCTTTCAGTTTGGTGACCTGGCAGATAACCGCCTGGCGATTCTCTATATATTTCTTGTGGTTTGGGTGGCGGATATTGGCGCCTATTTTGCGGGCAGAGCGTTCGGCAAGGCCAAACTGGCGCCCCGGGTCAGCCCCGGTAAGTCCTGGGCCGGTGTGTGGGGTGGCCTGGCGGCGGTCGCCTTGCTTGCCGTTGTCGCCAGCCAGCTGGCTGGCGCCACGCCTGTTCAAATGGCTCTGTTGATCGTTGCCACACTGGTCACCGGTTTTGTGTCGGTGCTGGGCGACCTTCTTGAAAGCATGCTCAAGCGGTTCCGGGGTATCAAGGACAGCAGTCAATTGCTGCCCGGCCATGGCGGGATCATGGATCGCATCGATAGCCTGACTGCCGCCATTCCTGTATTTGCCCTGATAATCACCCTGCTGGGTTGGTTGACCACCGGTCACTGGTAACTATGACAACACGTTGCATTACCGTATTGGGGGCAACGGGCTCCATCGGGCTCAGCACCCTGGATGTGATTCGCCGACACCCGGGCCGGTTCTCGGTCTACGCGCTGACAGCGGGCACGCGGGCATGGGAGTTGGCAACCCTGTGCCGGGAGTTTCGCCCCAAGGTAGCTGTCATGGCCAGTGAGCGCGCTGCGGACGAGCTCAGGGAGTTGCTGGCCGATTGCCCGGATACCCAGGTGCTCGGGGGTGAGGCAGGCCTCTGTGCCGTGGCTGCTGCGAGCGACGCCGATACAGTCATGGCCGCCATTGTTGGCGCTGCGGGCCTGGCGCCAACCTTATCGGCAGTGCGGGCCGGAAAGCGGGTACTGCTGGCCAACAAGGAAGCCTTGGTGATGTCGGGCCAGTTGTTTATGGACGCGGTAATCGCCTCAGGCTCGGAGTTGCTGCCCATCGACTCTGAGCACAACGCCATTTTCCAGTGCATGCCAGCAGACAAAATTCGGGATCCGAAGGCCGCCGGTATTACCCGGATCCTGTTGACCGCCTCTGGTGGGCCGTTTCGAACCATGGCAGCAGAAGAGCTCCGCAGTGTTACTCCGTCTCAGGCCTGTGCGCACCCGAACTGGTCGATGGGCCAGAAGATTTCGGTCGATTCCGCCACGCTGATGAACAAAGGGTTGGAGCTGATTGAAGCCTGCTGGCTGTTCAATACCACGCCAGACCGGGTTGAGGTTCACGTTCATCCGGAGAGTATTATCCATTCCATGGTGGAGTACGCGGACGGCTCTGTTCTGGCTCAACTTGGAAGCCCGGACATGCGTACGCCAATTGCCAACGGGCTGGCCTGGCCCGAGCGTATTGAGGCGGGGGTTGCACCTCTGGACCTGTTTGCCATTGGTAAATTCCATTTTGAACGACCGGATCTCCAGCGCTTCCCCTGCCTGCGGCTGGCCGCCGAGGCTTTCGCCAGTGGTGGCACGGCACCAGCGGTGCTGAATGCCGCCAACGAAGTGGCGGTGGAGGCGTTTCTGGACGGTAAGCTGTGCTTCGCCGATATCCCCGTTATCATAGAGCGGACTTTGGCGGCGACGCCGGTCGTTCCAGCGAGCGACTTCGACACCATATTTACCAAGGATGCCGAGGCTCGCAGCCGGGCCAGGGAACAGATAAGCCTGCTGTCTGTCTGAGTCCTGCGGGAATGTTCATGTTGGCCGACGGCCTCAAACCGGAAACTCTATGCAGATTATTCAAACCGTTCTGGCACTTGCATTAACACTGGGAATCCTGGTGACCCTGCACGAGTATGGTCACTTCTGGGTGGCCCGGCGGTGCGGGGTCAAGGTGCTCAGGTTTTCCGTGGGCTTCGGTAAACCCTTGTTTTCCTGGTACGATCGTCACGGTACCGAGTTTGCGGTGGCGGCGATCCCGTTGGGCGGCTACGTCAAGATGCTCGATGAGCGGGAAGGCCCCGTACCGGAGGGGCTGAAAGATCAGGCCTTTACCTCCAAGCCGCCGTCCCAGAGAATTGCCATCGCTGCTGCCGGCCCGCTGGCAAATTTCCTGTTTGCCATCTTCGCCTACTGGTTGCTGAGCGTAGTGGGCGTAACAACCGTTGCTCCGGTGGTAGGGGATGTGACGCCCGGCAGTGTGGCCGAGAGGGCAGGGTTGCAGCAGGGCATGGAAATCCATGCTGTGGATGGTCACCGGGTGACGTCCTGGCGTGATATTAATATGCGCCTGTTGGAGCGAACCGGAGAACAGGGCCTGGTGACACTTGAGGTGTCACAGAATGGATCAAGAGGCACAGTCGACGGAGCCCTGAATGGCTGGCGTCTGAGCAATGATACGCCTAACCCCCTGGCAGAATTCGGTATCACGCCCTGGCGACCGGCGGTGCCGGCTGTGTTGGGGCAGGTCACCAGTGATGGCCGGGCTGCTGCCGCAGGGCTTCGGAGCGGCGATCGTATTGTTGCCGTGGACGGCGAGCCGGTGGCCGACTGGTTTGCCCTGGTGGACTACATCAGGAATGCGCCGGAAACCGACCTTGAGCTGTCCATAGAGCGTGATGGCACTCCCCTGGAGCTTACCGTTCGCCCGGCTACCCGAACCCTCGACGACGGCCAGGAAATTGGCTTTGTGGGTGCAGGTGTCGAAGCGATCACCTGGCCAGACGAGTTGCTGCGTGAAGTCCGTTACGGCCCCTTTGCGGCCATTCCGAATGCGGTGCATGAAACCTGGGCGGATACCCGACTGACGCTGGTGGCCATCAAGAAAATGGTCACGGGCCTGTTGTCGCCCACCAATCTGAGTGGGCCGATAACCATTGCCCGGGTGGCTGAGGCCAGTGTCAGTTCCGGGTTTGAAGATTTTATCCGTTTTCTGGCCTACCTGAGTGTCAGCCTCGGGGTGCTGAATCTTTTGCCGATTCCTGTATTGGACGGTGGCCACATTGTGTATTACACCATCGAGGCTATACGCCGAAAGCCGGTATCTGAACAGGTTCAGGCACTTGGATTACGAATTGGTATGGCTTTGATTCTGACTTTAATGGTGTTTGCTCTTTACAACGACCTGATGCGGTTGTGAGAATTGCGGGCTCCTTACCGCACATTAACCAGGCGATATAACTGAATGAGACGTTCCCTTCTAGCTGTAGCCGTTGGCCTAGCCATTACCGCAACTGGTATCAAGCCTGTGCTGGCGGATGAATTCACGGTAGCGGATATCGAGGTAGAAGGCCTTCAGCGGGTTTCAGCGGGCTCCGTCTTCTCGGCTTTTCCGGTAAACATTGGCGAGCAGATCGACGAGACCCGCCTGGCCAATGCCATCAAGGAGTTGTTCAGGACCGGTCTGTTTACCGACATCGAAGCCAGCCGTGACAGCGGTGTACTCATTCTGTCGGTCAAGGAGCGCCCTTCCATTTCGTCCATTGAGATCGACGGCAACAAGAACATCGAAACCGATATGTTGATGGATGCGCTGGCGGGCGCCGGGCTGGAAGAAGGTCAGGTTTTCCGTAGAGCGACCCTCGAACGGCTGGAGCTTGAGATCCTGCGCTCCTATATCGCACAGGGCCGTTATAACGCGCGAGTGCGTGCCACGGCTGAAGAACTTCCCAGAAACCGGGTAGCGGTTCGTCTCGATATCAACGAAGGCACTGTTGCCTCAATCAAGCACATTAATATTGTTGGAAATCAGGATTTCAGTGATGAAGAGCTGATCAGCCTGTTTGAGTTGCGCACCAGCAGCTGGTGGAATTCCATTACCAATAAAGACAAGTATGCCCGGGAGCGCCTGAGTGGTGACCTGGAATCGTTGCGTTCATTTTACCTTGACCGCGGTTATCTGGATTTCACCGTAGAATCCAGCCAGGTGTCCATTTCACCGGACAAGCAGCAGGTATTTATCGCCATCTCCCTGGATGAAGGCCCCCAGTATACGATTTCGGACATTCGCCTTCGCGGCAACCTGATCGTCGAAGAAGAAGAGTTGCGCAAACTGATCCCGGTTAAAGAGGGAGATGTATTCTCCCGCGCCCAGATGACCTCCATCTCTGAGGCGTTGTCGTTCCGCCTGGGGCGCGAGGGCTATGCCTTTGCCAACGTCAATGCGGTCCCTGAACCCGGCGAAGACAACACAGCGGCGGTGACCTTCTTTATCGAGCCGGGCAAGCGCGCTTACGTCAGGCGTGTGAATTTTGAGGGCAATATCTCCACCAAGGATGAAGTGTTGCGTCAGGAAATGACCCAGATGGAAGGGGGCGTTGCGTCATCTGATCGCATTGAATTCTCAAAAACCCGATTGGAGCGATTGGGCTTCTTCCAGACGGTAGACGTTGAAACCGTCCCAGTACCCGGAACCGATGATCTGGTGGATGTGAATTACAGTGTCCGTGAACAGCCGACGGGCAGCTTGTCAGCGTCGATCGGTTTTTCCCAGAACTCCGGTGTGATCCTCGGTGCTGCAGTCTCCGAGAACAACTTCTTCGGTACAGGTAAGCGGGTGTCGTTTGGTGTAAACGTCAGCGATTCTGTTAAAAGCGCCAATATTTCCTATCTGGATCCCTACTACACTGTCGACGGCGTCAGCCGTGGTTTCAGTTTGTTTGCCAGGGAAACCGATTTTGAAGAGCAGGATATCTCCTCTTACTTGCTGGATGAATATGGCGCCAGATTAACCTTCGGGTATCCGACAGATGCCATCACCCGGCTCAATTTCGGTGTGGGTGTCACTCAATCCAACCTCAAACCTGGCATCTTTTCCTCGGTTGAGGTGCGTGACTTCATTGCCGACGAAGGTGATTCGTTTACCAACTATTTCCTGTTCGGCAGCTGGCGGCGCAGCACACTGAACCGCGGCGTACTGCCTACTCGCGGTTATAGCCATTCTCTGTCGCTGGATGTGGCGGTGCCCGGAAGTGACCTCACGTTCTATAAGGCCACCCACAGAACAGATTTTTATTTCCCGCTGGTAGATACGCAGCGGTGGGTGGTCAGGGCTCGCACTGAGGTGGGTTACGGGGATGGCTATGGCGATCGTACCCAGATGCCGTTCTTTGAGCACTTCTACTCGGGTGGCTATGGTTCGGTGCGTGGTTACCGGGCAAACTCCCTTGGCAATCGTGCTGAGCCGGCAGAAAATGATTTCTCAAGCCCGGATCCCTTTGGCGGTAACCTGCTGACCGAGGCCGGCCTGGAACTGATCTTCCCAACCCCCTTTGCGGGCGACACCCGTTCCATGCGCACTTCCTTTTTCCTTGACGCGGGCCAGGTGTTCGATACCGATCGCGGCTTCGACCCGGAATTGAAGGAAGTGAGGACCGCGGCTGGTGTGAGTTTCCAGTGGATTACGGCAGTGGGTCCGCTTGCTTTCAGCCTGGCGAAACCGCTTAATGACAAGCCGGGCGATGATACTCAGGTGTTCCAGTTCTCGCTGGGGCAAACCTTCTGATTGCAGTAAACAGAAAAACAAAGGATGAAACACAGGAGATTCCCGATGAAACGTCTATCTGCCATTGTTGGCGCAACTCTGATGGCATTCTCGCTGCAGCTCGCAGCGGAGACTAGAATTGGCGTGGTTGACCTGCGCCAGGCGTTGTTTTCGTCCAACGACGCCCAGTCTTTCAGTGAGAAACTTCAGCAGGATTTTGCTGGCGAAGAAGCCAAGGTTCGTGAGGCCCAGGAACAGGCCCGCAGGCTGAAGGATCGGATCGAGAAAGACGGCGCCATGATGAATGAAAGCGAGCGCAACAAGGTGACCGGTGAGTTCCAGGAGAAAGTGCAGGAGTTCAACTTCCTCAAACAGCGCCTGGACCAGACCGTTGCGCAGCGCAAACAGCAGTTTCTGGAGAACGCTCGCCCTGAAGTAGACGCGGCCGTCAAAGAGCTGCTGGAAGAGCACAATCTGGACCTGATTCTGCCGAGCGAAGCGGTTGTCTACGTTAAGCCGGAGATGAACCTGACCTCGGAATTGCTCGAGAAGCTTAACCGATAAACCTGGCCAGGCACTGTTACTACCGCATCGGGAGAAGGTTCAATGGTGCAAAAATCCTTTCGTTTGCAGGAACTGGCCGAGGCGTTGGGTGCTGAGCTGAGGGGAGATCCGGACACATCCATTTCCGGTTTGGCAACGCTGCAGGCTGCGGGCCCCGGGCAGATGAGTTTTCTGGCTAATCCCGCCTATGCCAAGTATCTGGCGCAGACCAAGGCCTCTGCGGTGATTGTGTCGCCGGCTAATGCGGCCGATGCTCCGACCAATGTCCTGTTACTGGACAACCCCTACCTGGGCTACGCTCGCATCAGTCACTGGTTTGACGCCACGCCGGCACCGGTTGCCGGTATTCACCCTACCGCCGTGGTTGATCCCTCGGCAACCGTTGCGGACTCTGCCTGTGTCGGCCCGCACGTGGTGATTGAAGCGGATGCGCAAATCGGTGATCAAGTTGTCATCGGGGCTGGCTGTTTCATCGGAGCCCGTTCCCGGATCGGTGATCAGTCAGTCCTGCGCCCGCGAGCTACCCTGGCCCATGATGTAGTGCTCGGGCTGCGTTGTCATATTCTCAGCGGGGCAGTCATCGGTTCAGATGGCTTTGGTTTTGCCAACGAGCGTGGTGTGTGGCACCGCATTGCCCAGGTTGGGGGCGTGGTGCTCGGAGATGATGTAGAGATTGGTGCCAATACCACGATTGATCGGGGTGCGGTTGACGACACAGTGATTGGCAATGGTGTAAAGATCGATAACCTGGTTCAGGTTGCGCACAACGTACGCATTGGCGACCACAGCGCCATGGCCGCGAAAGTGGGCATTGCCGGCAGTACAAAGATTGGTCGGCATTGTGTGTTCGGGGGCGCCGCTGGTGTTGCCGGCCACCTGGAAATTACGGATCAGGTGCAACTGACCGGTATGACGATGGTCACAGGCGACATTGCAGAGCCCGGGGTGTATTCGTCGGGTACCAGCGCAGATACCAACCGGCAATGGCGAAAAAATGCGGTACGCTTCAGGCAGTTGGACGTTCTGGCGAGGCGGGTCAAGGAACTGGAAAAAAAGCTAGAGGGCTGAGGCCAAGCAAGATGATGAAAATTGATGAAATCCTGGAGTATCTGCCGCATCGCTATCCATTTCTGCTGGTGGACCGGGTAACCGAAGTCGAAAAAGGAAAGTCGATTAAGGGATACAAGAATATCTCCTTCAATGAGCCTTTCTTCACCGGGCATTTCCCGGACAACCCCATTATGCCCGGGGTGCTGATTATTGAGGCCATGGCGCAACTTTCCGGAATTCTCGGTTTTGTGACCGTGGAACGGAAACCGTCTGATGGCGTGATACAATATCTGGCTGGCTCCAGTAAAGTACGCTTCAAGCGTCCCGTGCTGCCGGGAGACCGCCTGGATATGGAATCCGAGTTTGTGTCTGGCAAGCGTGGTATCTGGAAATTCGAATGCCGCGCATTGGTGGACGGAGAAGTCGCGTGCGTTGCAGAAATATTGACCGCTGAGAGAGAAGTTTGATGGCGACAAATGACTGGTCGGGTGTCCATCCTCAGGCGATTGTGGACTCGTCAGCCAAACTGGCGGATAACGTTACGGTAGGTCCCTGGAGTTACATTGGCCCGGGAGTGGAAATCGGTGAGGGCACCGAGATCCTTTCCCATGTGGTGATCAAGGGCCCGACGGCTATCGGTCGCAATAACCGTATTTTTCAGTTCTCCAGTATCGGGGAAGAGTGTCAGGACAAGAAGTACGCCGGTGAGCCAACCACACTGGTGATCGGCGACAACAACGTTATCCGCGAGAACTGCACCATCCACCGCGGAACCATCCAGGATCGGGGCGAAACCCGCATTGGCAATGGCAACCTGCTAATGGCCTACGTGCATGTTGCCCATGACTGCTGCGTTGGAGACAACACCATTCTGGCGAACTGTGCCACCCTGGCTGGTCACGTTACGGTAGGTGATTACGCCATCCTCGGTGGCGGCACCATGGTGCATCAGTTCTGCCATATCGGGCCCCACAGCATGGCAGCCGGTGGCAGTATCGTGCTCAAGGATATCCCCGCTTATGTCATGGCCAGCGGGCAATCAGCCCAGCCCCACGGCATGAACGTGGAGGGGCTTAAGCGCCGGGGTTTCAGCAAGGAAGTTTTGTTGACCTTACGCCGGGCCTATAAGGTGATCTACCGTCAGGGCCTGACCACAGAGCAGGCACTGGAAGAGCTTGAGAGCAGCTTTGCTGACGTGCCAGAGGTTCGCCCGCTGATCGACTCGCTCCGGGGAGCGGATCGCGGCATCATCCGCTGATCCGGCAGGAGGCTGCCGGTGACGCACGCACAGGCTGACATGGTCAGTTCCCGCAAGTTGACCATTGCCATTATCGCCGGTGAGGCATCGGGGGATATCCTCGGTGCCGGCTTGATCCGGTCTCTCCGTAATCGCTATCCGAATGCCCGCTTCGTTGGTATTGGCGGCGATGAGATGAACGCCGAAGGGTTTCATTCCCTGGTCCCCATGGAGCGGTTATCCGTTATGGGGTTGGTGGAAGTGCTGGGGCGTATTCGGGAGTTGTTCAGTATCCGCGCCCGGCTGTTGGACTATTTCTTTACCACTCCGCCGGATGTCGTGATTGGCATTGATTCACCGGATTTCACCCTGGCTATCGAGCGGCGGTGTCGGGAGGCGGGTATCCCCTCGGTTCATTATGTGAGTCCTTCGGTCTGGGCGTGGCGCCAGAAGCGTATTTTCAAGATTGCCAAGTCTGTGGACCTGATGCTCACGCTGTTTCCCTTTGAAGCCCGTTTCTACGAAGAGCACCAGGTGCCGGTCGCTTTTGTGGGGCACCCGCTGGCTGATCGTATTCCCATGGAACCGGATACCGGTTCCGCCCGGGAGAGCCTTGGGCTTGAGCCAGACAAGCCGGTACTGGCCGTTTTGCCAGGCAGTCGGGGTGGGGAGGTGGAGCGCCTTGGCACGCTGTTCCTGGAGGCGTCCCGTTGGCTACAGGCCCGCAGGCCAGACATTCAGTTGGTGATTCCCTGTGTAAACCGGGATCGGGAACGGCAGGTGCAGGCGTTGGTGGAATCCCTGGACGTGAAACTGTCGGTTACCCTGGTGCGCGGTCGCTCTCGTGAGGTGATGGCTGCCAGTGATGTGGTGCTGCTTGCCTCAGGAACTGCCACCCTCGAAGCGATGTTGCTCAAAAAGCCAATGGTGGTGGGCTACCGATTGAGCAACTTCAGTTACAAGCTGCTGTCGCGGCTGGTAAAAGTGCCCTGGGTGGCGTTACCGAACCTGCTCGCCCAGAAACCATTAGTGCCGGAACTGTTGCAGGACGATGCCACCCCTGAAAGTCTGGGTGCTGCTGTGCTTGAGCGACTGGAAAATGAACAGGAGCGGGCTGCATTGAAGCGAGCCTTTTCCGAGCTTCATCAGTCGCTGAAACAGAATGCCGATGAGCGGGCCGCCAAGGCTATTTCTGAATTGTTGGAGCGGCACCGCTAATGGCTGGTAAGGCGCTCCCTCCGTTTGAATGCAGTTATCAAGGCTGGCGACTCGCCGGGGTGGACGAGGTAGGCCGGGGCCCTTTAATCGGTGCCGTCGTCACCGCAGCGGTGATTCTGGACCCCGAGCGGCCTATTCAGGGCCTTGCGGATTCCAAGAAGCTCACAGAGAAGCGGCGCCTGGCACTGTACGATGAGATTGTCGAAAAGTCAGCGGCTTGGTGCCTGGGGCGCTGTGAGCCTGGCGAGATCGATCAATTGAATATCTACCAGGCCACGATGCTGGCCATGAAGCGGGCGGTGGATGGTCTTTCCATCGCTCCGGAATACGTTCTCGTGGATGGCAACCGTTGCCCGAACTGGCGCTGGCCATCGGAGCCGGTGGTAAAAGGGGATAGTCGACACCCGGCCATCGGCGCAGCATCTATCATTGCCAAGGTGACGCGTGATCGGGAAATGGCGTTGCTGGAGCAAACCTATCCCGGTTACGGTCTGGCGCAACATAAGGGGTACCCGACGCCGGTGCACCTGGAGGCGCTGATGCGTCTTGGGGCAACCCCGGAGCATCGCCGATCCTTTCGTCCTGTCCAGGAAGCAATTGACTCCGCAGGTTTCTTTCAGCCGGCCAGCGATAAGGGTGCGCCCGAGTTGAGCTATCCCACCGACCTGTTTGAAAATATGGATTGACAGTCCCGGTGGTGCGCTGTAATATTCTCGCCACGTTGATCGGGGCAACCCCGGTAAACAAAAGATTTTGTTAAAAGTTTTGATGCGGGGTGGAGCAGTCTGGTAGCTCGTCGGGCTCATAACCCGAAGGTCGTTGGTTCGAATCCAGCCCCCGCTACCAATCAGAAAAAGGCCGGCTTTTTAGTCGGCCTTTTTCGTTTTCTGTGCCCGAAAACCTCCTGAGCCCACCTTTTATACAATCCGCGTTTGGCGTTTTGTCTGATCGCCTGCACAATTTTTCATCAACTGTAAAGTCAAAAAAATGACAATTTTATAACTTCAAAAATGACGTCATTCGCATCATCATCCGATCCGATTTTATAGAATTTCACAAAGTCGACGGAAAAATGGTGTAGATAGCCAATGAAACGCGTCATCAAAATGTCAAAGGCATGGATTGCCGCGTTTTTACTAGGAGTTCTTCTCACCGGCTGTGGCGGAGGCGGTTCCGATGCCGGGAGTGATGCAAATACCTCGGGCTCCAATACCTCCGGTAATGTAGGGTCAGGTCCTTCGGGTGTGCAGCCTGAGCCGGTCCGTGCAGCCGTCCTGAGTTGGTCAGCACCCTCTACCCGGGTCAACGGCGACGGTATTGCCATGGGCGAGCTCGACAAGTATGTAATCCGTTATGGTCAGGACGTTGAAAATCTGTCTGGTGAGGTGATCATTGGCGAGGCCGACGTCTACCCGGAGATGAGCTACACGGTGGACAATCTGGATTCCGGTACCTGGTACTTCACGATTCAGGTGCAAGATAAGCAGGGCCTGGTCAGCGAGCCCTCAGCGCCTGTCAGCAAGACCATTCGCTCCTGAGGGGCATGAGCAAGTCATGGCATCGGGTCGGCAATGGGCAGTTTCAGGATGAAAGTGGTGCCTTCGCCTGCGGTGGATTCAACAGAGATGTCGCCCCGATGTTTTTCAACAACGGTTTTCACGAACGACAGGCCCAGCCCGGTGCCGTGGGTGCCTGCCAGCTCACTGCGCTTCTGCCGGTGGTAGCGATCGAACAGCATCGGTAGTTCTGCCTGATCTATCCCGCTACCCTCATCGGCGATGGCGAGGCATGCCAGGTGGCCAGCGCGGTATACCTGAACCGTGATCGCAGATCCCGGTGGGCTGTATTGGACTGCATTGGTCATCAGGTTAATGACTGCCCGCTCCAGCAATTCCGCATTCCCCTTCAGCCAGAGATCTTCGGTGCCAATCACCTGCAGGCTTATCTGCTTTTCCTGTGCCTGCTCACACACGCTGTCCCGTGCGTTTTCTACGATAGCCAGAAACTCACACTCGTAGAACCGGGTTTCCGTCAGCTGCTCTGCCCGCGCTAGCTGTACAAATTCTTCCGCCAGGTGGTAGCTGCGCCGGGCCAGTCTGCCCAGCTGTTCAAGCTGGCGCTCATCAATATGGCTAGGGTCTCGTTTCAGTTGCTCAATCAATGCCAACTGAGACACCAGCGGAGAGCGAACATCGTGAGAGATAAAGTCGATGGCTTCCCGATGCTGCCGCTGCTGCTCCCGAAGCTCGGAAATGTCCGAGATGTTGGCGATGATTCCGAATTGATTGCTGTCTGGCAATGCGAACGGTGCCAGGTGAATCAGGAAATCCTTGTTGTGAATTTTGAGGTCAACGGTTCGGCTTTGCCGAAGGGTCAGCGTCTCAGACACGGTTTCATACCAGGGCGCCGCGTCCCTTGGGTCATGGCCTTCCAGCAGGCGCGTCAGGGGTAAGCCGCTGAGGCTCGGCATGGGCTCCCGGAACCAGGCTTCAATGTGCCGGTTGGCGAAGCGGATAACACCCAGCTCATCCGTTACGATGATGCCGTCTGGCATGCGCTCGAAGCTGTGGCT
Source organism: Marinobacter shengliensis (assembly GCF_003007715.1). Taxonomy (GTDB): domain Bacteria; phylum Pseudomonadota; class Gammaproteobacteria; order Pseudomonadales; family Oleiphilaceae; genus Marinobacter; species Marinobacter shengliensis. Next base: position 38,066 of record NZ_PXNO01000025.1, read on the forward strand.
GATGAATGCCTGCATCTGGCTGAGGCGCTCGGTGGCGGTTCGGACTTTTTCAATACGCCGGGACAGGTTCTCCTGGGCGCCCGGCTCAAGGGCGGGCGCGCTTGGGTCTTCCAGTTTAAGGTTCTGCAAGTACAGCTGGATAACTTCCCGGCTCAGGTCATCCGGCAGGGTGAGCCCGAGCAGGTACCCGCTGCCGCCGCGAATAAGGCGTATCCAGCTCTGGTTGCCATGATGACTCCATTGCCCGACTTGGATGTTGGTCGGGACATCGGCCAGTGTCATTCCTTTGACTGCCAGCAGGTCTCTGCCTTCCGCCAGCAGCCAACCCTGGGGCTGGAGTAACGCGCTCAGGTGTTCAAGAAGTTGGTGAGGTTGCCTGCGTGAAGGGTCTGGCAAGGCAAGTTGCGGTGTTCTGGCCAAGTCATCCAGTTGACGGTTCAGGAAACGGTTGGCCATCGCAAGCCGAAGGCCGCTGGCCACCGGCAAAGCGATCATGGGCAACAATAGGGCATTGGCGGCCGACAGGTGGTAATGCAAGCTGCGTAGGACCACAAAGTAGGTGACCAACACCAGTGCAAAACTGACGCTACAAGCGAGGACGGTGGCTGCGGGCTTGAGCCGTGGCAGGGAGTTGGCGAGGCCAAGGAGGATAACCAGTGCCAGTGCAATGGAGGCCCAGCCAGGTGCGGAGGAGATCAGTGTGTTCTGGCGACTGGCGGAATACACGTTGGCGTGGAACTCAACGCCACTCATGGGCCTGCCGAGGCCGGAAAACGGTGTACTAAGAATATCGCCAAAACCGACCGCGGTGGCTCCGATGAAGACGGTCTTGCCAGCGAAGGTCTCCAGGGGTACCGCGCCGTTCAGCACATCGACGTAGGAATGGGCAGGGATTGTATCTGCTCCGCCAGCCAGTGGCACAAAGCGGAATTCGCTGCGGACGTTGGTATAGGCAGGCGCATCCGGTGCGTGGCGACTGGGGTTGACCTGATCCTGAGCAGCCAGTGCCAGCGCCGGCCAGCGATGATTGCCCAGGCTGTTGTACAGGTACAGGCCGCGGGCCACGCCATCGTCTTCCAGCTCAACATGCACGTGCCCGAGTGCAGAAGCCTTCTTCTCCAGCAGCGGTGCGGGCAGTTGTTCAGCCATCCGTTGTCTTGGCGTAGCCGGCGAGTAGTGTATGGGCAGCACAACCCGGCCATGGCGCTCCATGGCGTCTGCGAGGGCCTGGTCGCTGGAGGAGGGTTCAGGAAACAGAATGTCCAGCACAATGACTTCTGCGCCGGCATCGGCAAGCTGGTCAATCAGCCGGGCATGGAGGTTGCGGTCCCACGGCCAGCGCCCGAGCGCGTCCAGGCTGTGTTCATCGATGCCCACCAGAGCCAGGCTGTCATCAATGGGCGCCGGCCAGCTGGTGATGGCTTTGTCGTAAAGCCAGAAATCGATGCGCTCTTCCAGTGTGGTTATCTGGAGTAATAGCAGGATGCCTGTGAGCAGCAAGCCCAGAGACCAGGGTGTTGTCTTTAAGGTTAACCAATCCCTTCTCATGGGCCGTGCGGTTCGTTCTTGTTGTGGAGGTGTTTAATCCAGGTAAAGCTCCCTCCCCGGGCCCCATCGGCTTGCCAGCGGACCATCAGAAAGAGCTTTGACGCGCACAAAATACCTTCTTCCGGGAATCAGACGCAAGGCCGCAGTGGTATCTGCCACGTTTGCTTCCTTGATAATGTTGTTGAATCCGGGCTCTTCCGCGAGTTGGAGGCGATAGTCTTTTGCGGTATCAACCTTCTCCCAGAACACGCGCACCTGGTTGTCCAGGTAGTTGATGCTGATGATGCGTACTGGCGGCAAGGTGCCATTCACAACCAGTGACCGGGGCTGGGACGCGGCCACGGAGTTGCCGCCGGCCTCGCTGACCACTCGCCAGTAGTACTGGCCGGGGCTTAGCGGTCGGGAGGGGAGGGCTCGGTTGTCTGGCGCCCATTCACTGGAGGTAATCAGCCGTCGGAATTCTTCATCTTCTGCGATTTCAACCCGAGCAACTTCGTTGGTACCGTTCAGGCGCCATTGGAACTCAGGCATGTCGTCATTTACGCTCTCACCGGGTTCTGGCGAAATCAGATCGGGCGTTCGTGCCTGCAGGTCAACTTCGATTGACGTGATGGCCGGCATTCCGGCGATGCCCTGGCGATCCATTGCGGCCAGGTGGAGTTCGTAGCGCCCGTTGTCCAGTTGGCTGATGTCAAATCGGTGGCCAGGCATTTCACGGCTTTGTAGCCAGGTGCCGCCGTCCTCTTCAAAGATATCGACGCGATACCGGTTGGCGCCGTCCTGCTGCCAGCTGAGTTCGGCTGGCAGCTGAGTGAGCACCGGTGTGATGGGGTTGAGCACCGGGGCTGGTGGCAGCCGTCGGATGTTCATGGGGTTGGCGCTCGCGGTGGACACGCTGGCGCCATAGCCCGCAGGAATCCGGCGCACCTGGCCCGGAGGGCCGAAATCAACCACGCCCTCGGTTACCTGAACGCTGCTGCCAGAGGCAGATGCCTGCATGGAAAACACAGTACCGCGCACGGCAGCGACCGCTGATGGCGTCTCTATCTCAAACCGGGCGCCGTCCTCCATTACAGGTTTCACACGGGTATGAACTTCGCCCCGTTGAAGGCGAACGCGGGTGTCAGCCATTCCGGCCCTGCCGTACTGGGTGAGGCGGTTGAAGATGAGCCGGGAATTGGGCGCCATACGGAGCTCGGAGCCATCAGCCAGAACGATAGTCGCGGTGCCGGCAGAGGAAATCACTTCATCACCCACCCGGATGACAGAGTTTTCGGTCAGTGGCGTTTTCTGACCGGTGGTGCCAGATACGTGCATAATATTACCGCTGGCGGAGCTAACCCTGGCGGGCTCGGGCTGGCGCTTCAGCCAGGCAAGCGGAATACGGACTCTATCCCCGGCCGACAGTCTGGCGTTACCGGGCAGGTTGTTGTACTGGAGCACCTGGCCAATGGTTACCCGATCCATCAGCAAGGACTGGCCGATGTCGCTGAGTGTCTCACCGGAGCGGAGCGTATACACCCATTCCGGGGCGCTTTCCGATTGCTGGGCGGGCGCGGCGGAAGAAGAGCCTCGGGCAACCGATATCTCGGCGGCAGCTACGCCGGGCAGCAGGCTGGTTACAATCAACAGGAGCAAACCTGTGACGCTTTGGCGTTTGCGGTCAAGCATTGGTTGCACTGTCTTCCCGGGGCTCGTCAGCTTCAGTGGCTTTGATCGCTTCCAGGCGATAGCCGCGCTGGTAAATGGTCTTGATGCGGAATCCGTTCTCCGGGTTTACACCCAGCCGACGGCGTAACCGGCTCATGTGGGTATCAACGGTCCGGGTGTTGATATCCCGGGCAAGGCCCCACACGCGTTCCAGCAGCATCTCGCGGGTCAGGAGCCGGCCCTGGTTCTGAAACAGGAACAGGGTGAGGTCGAAGTCCTTGTCGGTCAGGGTAAGCGGTTCACCGTGCAGCAGGATGATTCGTTGCCGGGTGTTAACTTCAAACGGACCGTAAACCAGCACTTCTTTGTCGCTGTCGGGGTTGCTGCGGCGGGCCAGGGCATTGATCCTGGCGGTAAGCTCGGCCGCCCGGGCCGGTTTTGACAGGTAGTCGTCGGCGCCGGCATCCAGCGCCCGGACGATGTCCGCCTCGCTGTCCCGCTGGGTCAGGAAAATGGCCGGAATGGGCCAGTCCAACTGGGCGCGCACATTCTCCAGTACGTCGATACCCGTCATGTCTGGAATCTGCCAGTCCAGGATAATCAGGTCATAACTGCGGTGCAGAACGGCACCGAGAAAGGCCTGACCGGTGGGGAAGCTGTCACAGTGATGACCCTTCTCGGAGAGAATGGCTTGAATGTGTTGCGCTTGTTCGTGTTCGTCTTCCAGCAGAGCAATGCGCATTAAGCTTGGCCCTCGATGGTGTTGCCGATTTCGTGGTCTTGGCACAGAGCGGAGTGAAAATCCTCTGCATTAGAGGCCAAGTATCCCAAAAAATGAGGCTGCGTTCAGTAGTGATATGTAGAATTCCGTAACTACAGCGCAGGCTTGCCGTTGGCGTCGTTCACTGTTTGTCGGCAGGCGGGGAAATTACTGCAGCCCCAGAACCAGCCTTTTTTGCTTTGGCGCCTCACCAGGGGTGAAAAGCAATGGGGGCAGGGCACGGGTTTCTGCCCGGTTCCGTCTGCCGGTGCACTGTCTTCCAGAGGGCGCGTGCCGTTACATTTTGGGTAGCGGGTGCAGGCAAAGAAACGTCCGAATTTTCCTTCCCGCTCGACCATGGGCGCCCGGCACTTTGGGCAATGCACCGACGTTTCGCTGACCGGAGTTCCGGTCGCATCGGGCGCCCGATGAATGAATTCGCGGATTTCCTGCTTTAGCGACTCCAGAAATGCCCTGGGGTCGTCTTCGCCACGGCGGATGCTCTCCAGTGTTGCTTCCCAGACCGCTGTACGGTCCGGGGTACGGATAGTGTCCGGCAGCGCCGCAATCAGCGCCTTGCCTTTGTCGGTGGCGCGGATGAATCGCTTTTCCCGGTACAGGTAATCTCGCCGGAACAGTGTGTCGATAATGGCGGCGCGGGTGGCTTCCGTGCCAAGGCCATCGGTCTCCCTCAGGGTTTTACGCAGTTCCGGGGCCGCCACGAAACGAGCGATGTTGGTCATCGCCGACAGCAAGGTGGCATCGGTAAAGTGCTGGGGTGGCTGGGTTTTGCGTTCGGTTACCGTGGCGTTGCTGCAGGTGACCGGCTCACGACTCTCCAGCCTTGGCAGCGGTGGTTTTTCCGGCTCGTTGTTGTTCTCCCGAAGTTTCAGCTCCAGGGCTTTCCAGCCGGGGGTGAGTATCGCCGTCTCGGTGGCCCGGAATCTGTGTTCCTGAACCTGCACCGTCAGTTTTCCCTCACGGTGAACTGCATCCTGGGCGAACTGCATCAGATAGTAGCGGCTGATCAGGTTATAGATCTTTTCCTCGGCGGCCGTCAGCTTGCCATTCGGGGTAGGGCGGACGGTCGGAATGATCGCGTGGTGGGCGTCCACCTGTTTGTCGTTCCAGGCCGCGGAGCGCCGGTTACTGTCCAGTTGCCCGGTAAGCGCTTCCAGCTCGCCGGATACCCGACCAATGGCGCGAATCACCTGCTCCCGTTGATGAAAATGTTCCTCGGGCAGGTAACGGTTGTCGGACCGGGGGTAGGTGATCAACTGGTGCCGTTCATACAGATTCTGGGCGGTGTCCAGCACATCTTTGGCGCCCATCCGCAACAGCCGCCCGGCTTCTATCTGCAGTGCCGACAGGGACAGCGGCAGGGGCGGTGGCTCGGGCCGGTCCCGGAAGCGGGACTCAGTGATGGTGCCGGGCCGACCGTTCACGGCATGGGCAATTTGCTCGGCCACATCCCGGCTGAGCAGGCGTTTCTCTTCGTCCAAGTGGTCCTCATAGCCTTCATCCGGCAGCCAGCGGGCGGTAAACGGGCGTTGGTCCGCGTCCTCTTCGGATGCCTGGAATTGGCCTTCAATGCGGTACCAGGGTTTGGGCTCGAAGTTCTCGATGGTATTGTCCCGCTCCACGACCAGGCCAAGCACCGGCGTTTGTACTCGGCCAACCGAGTAAACGCCGTCCTGACCCTGTTGCTGGTAGCTCAGGGTGTAGAACCGGGTGAGGTTGATACCATACAACCAGTCGGCCCTTTGTCGGGCCAGGGCGGAATGGGATAGCCGGCGGAATTCCTTGTTGTCTCTCGGTGCCTGAATGGAGCGCGCAACGGCGCTGGGAGTCAGGTCGTTAATCAGTACCCGCTTGACCGGAACGGTGGTGCCAACGTAGCGCAGCACTTCGTCGACGAGGAGCTGGCCTTCTCGGTCGGGGTCGCCGGCGTGGGTGATCATGTCGGCCTGTCGAATCAGGGATTCGAGCACCTTGAGTTGCTGTTTTACGCTGTCTTTGGGGATAAGCTGCCATTGTTCCGGGAACATGGGCAGGTCTTCCTGGCGCCACTTTTTCCATGCCGGGTTGTAGCGCGCGGGCTCGGCCGGCTCCAGCAGGTGGCCGATGCACCAGCTGACGGTGGCGGCTTCCTGGCCGTTTCCGCAACGGATCCAACCCTGGCCTTTCTGGTGCGGGCCGGGGAGGGCGGCGGCGATGGCTCTGGCCAGGCTGGGTTTTTCGGCGATGTACAGGTGCATGGTGTTGGCGGTTTGCTGAGTGGCATCGGAATGTGTCTGTTTGGGGCTTTTGTGTCAAGGGCTTCGGGCTTATCGTTTGTTGTGTAGTAGACTGGTTGTGTTGGGGGAGGCGGCTGTGGTGGAAGCTTTCCCAAAAGACGCCGTGAACCCGTCCATGGGGGCTTGGTGTTGCCATCCCTGGCAACACACACTTTTGGGAAAGCTTCCACCACAGCCGCTTGAGACCCCGCGAAATTCGCCCGGTAGAAAGCGCTTCCGAGCGCCCTGCAAACCGCCGCGGTGATTGCGGTGACTTAAACGGACGGTTGTGGAGTAGTTATGAAAGTTCAGAACGCAATTGAAGCAAAACTTAAAGACGGGTTTGCCGCGCAGCTGCTGGCTGTGGAGAACGAGAGCCATATGCATTCGGTGCCGCCGAATTCGGAAACCCATTTCAAGGTGACGCTGGTGTCGCGGGATTTTGCCGGTCAGATGAAGGTTAAGCGGCATCAGGCCATTTATAAAGTGTTGGCGGATGAGCTGGCGGGGCCTGTGCATGCTTTGGCGTTGCATTTGTATACGCCGGAGGAGTGGGCGGCCAGTGGTCAGGCGGCGCCGGATTCGCCCGGTTGTATGGGTGGGTCGAAGGGCGATGACGCCATGGCTGCAAAATTGGGGCAGGGAGTGAATTCATGAGTCAGTTTTTCCAGATCCATCCTGAGAATCCGCAGAAGCGGTTGATCAACCAGGCGGTTGATATTCTTCGTAAGGGTGGGGTGATTGTGTATCCCACGGATTCCGGGTATGCGCTGGGTTGTCACCTGGGTGACAAGCAGGCGGCGGATCGTATCAAGCGTATCCGGAAGCTGGATGACAAGCATAACTTTACGCTGGTGTGCCGGGATTTGTCGGATATTGGTGTGTACGCCAAGGTGGATAACACTCAGTACCGTTTGCTGAAGACGTTCACACCGGGACCTTATACGTTCATTCTGCCAGCCACCAGTGAGGTGCCGCGCCGGTTGTTGCATCCCAAGCGTCGGTCTATTGGTGTGCGGGTGCCGGATAACGAGATTGTTCGGGAGCTGCTGGGCGAGTTGGGCGAGCCGATCATGAGCAGTACCCTGATTCTGCCCGATGAAACTGAGCCGATGACCGATCCCTATGAAATCCGGGATGTTCTGGAACACGAGCTGGATTTGATCATTGATGGCGGGTTCTGTGGGATGGAAGCGACTACAGTGGTGAACTTTCTTGGGGATGCGCCCGAGGTCACCCGGGTTGGTAAGGGCGATCCCGCCCCGTTTCAGGTTTAACGGTCAAAGACCAATGCCACCCGGGTATCAGGCCCGGGTGTTCAGGTTGAAGGCGTAGCGTTGTACGCTGTTACCGAAGTCGGGTTGGCCGCTGTTGGCGTTGCGTTTCAGGCTGTCGTAACGGTGGATGACATCCTGTAATCCGTTGAACTGCTGGTTGTCGCTGAGCAGTGAATCCAGTAGGGAGTTGTTCACGCCGTAGGCCTGATTGAGCTTCAGGGCGTTATCCATAAAGTGCAGTGTCGGTTCGCTGACGCTCAGCCGACTGAAGGCTTCCCGGAAGCCCCGGTTGTTGTTCAGGTCCATTTCAATTCTTTCGCGAAGCTCCTCGGGCAGCTTCCCCTCAACTACCGCATTGCCGTTCTCACCTTTTCCCACGCTCAGGGCCGTTGCCGGGTGCAGGTTGTACTCGGCAAGTTTGTGCCGGAGGGTTTCACGAACAAAGGAAAGATCCTGTGCAACGGTCTGTTTGTACTGGCCGAGTGGGAGCTTGCGAGCTTTCAGGCTGCCGGGGTCCAGCTCTGACTGCCCTGACGGGGTAAAGCGGTCATCACCCGGGCTACCGGCGGCTTCGGGTTGCTTCGTGGCAGCGGGTTTCTCACCATCAGGGTTGGCTGCCGGTGCCTGGCGGCTGTCCATGGCTTGCTGAAAGCGTGTGCTGGCTTGTATCAGGGATGTCAGCAAAGACATGGTGTATTTCCTCCTCGGCGGTAAATAACTGCCGGAAATCCGTTTATGGGTTGTGTTTGTGAGTAATAAGCAGGTTTTGGGCCAGGTTGTTCTTGAGGTTTGGCAGTCTGTACTCGCGCGGAAATGTAAAACTTTGCAACGAGTGTCATAGGGATGGCATCGGGCTGATCTGGGTCATATAAAAATTGACGTATGTCTATAAAGTTATGCCCGAAACTGCCGTCATAACAGATGGTTGTTCAGTTGACCTTCCGCTGCCGGGGTACCATGAAAAAACAACACTCGATCCGTTTTCTGCTGCTTGCGGCCCTGGCCGTGGCGTTTTCCGTCATTCTGGCGTTTACGGTTGTCTACAGCGCCCAGTCGCAGCGCGCGCACCTTGAAGAATACAGCCACAAGTATGTGGATGGGCTGGCAAAATCCTACTTTGACGGACTCAACACCATGATGGTCACCGGCACCATCAATAACCGGGAGGTACTGCGTGATCGGGCGAAGGCATCCGAGGACGTTCTGGATATCCGGGTGGTGCGCAGCGATCAACTGAATGCGATGTACGGTGCCGGGAATGCGGAGGAGCAGCGCCGGGAACCGGAGGATATGCAGGCACTGCGCGGCGAGCGGGTGGAGCTGTATTCTGAAAACGAACACGGCCGTGTTTATACCCTGGTTGAGCCTGTTATTGCTGAGGCAGACTACCAGGGAGTGAATTGCCTTGGCTGTCACCAGGCCCAGGAAGGCGACATTCTCGGTGCAATCCGGGTGGATTATTCCCTGGCCCAGAGCGATGCCCGCCTGCAGCAGCAGTTACTGGTGGGCGGTGGTGTTCAGGTGGTCATTTTCGTTGTGATCTTCTTCCTGACCGCGCTGGTCCTGGGGCGGCTGGTGTTTTCCCGGTTGCGCAGGCTCCATGACCGGATGGATGAAATATCCCGGAATTCGGATCTGTCGATCGAGCTGGACGTTACCCGTAACGATGAAATCGGTTCACTGTCCCGCGCCTTTAACCGAATGGTGGCGAAGATTCGGGAGAGCATGCATACGGTGATGGACAACGCTGCCCAGGTTGAATCAGCGGCACGGACCATTGCCGGCAAGGCGGAAACCACGGAACGTGAGGTTCTCGCTCAACGAGACAATACCGATCAGGTAGCCAGCGCCACTACAGAGATGGCGGCATCCGCAGTTCAGGTGCGGGAGAACGCGGTGAATACCGCTCGCAAATCCGCAGACACAGCGAAGGCGGCGGAGACCGGTGAACAACTGGCTCACAACGCCGTGAAAGGTATTGAGACACTTAACACCGAGGTGCAGAGCGGTGCGCAGCGAATCGAACAGCTGGACCAGCGCACTACCGAGATGGCAACCCGGCTGGAGCTGATTTCCGAGATTGCAGACCAGACCAACCTGCTGGCCCTGAACGCCGCCATTGAAGCCGCCCGTGCCGGTGAACAGGGCCGTGGATTTGCGGTAGTGGCTGATGAAGTGCGCGCGCTGGCGTCCCGCACCCAGGCGTCCACGGAGGAGATTCGCCACACCATAGATGGCCTGAAGAAAGAGGTGGTGGATTGCGTGGGCACCATGCGCCATGCCTCTGAACTGGCGCAGCATCAGGTGGAGTCGATTCTGAAAGTGGAAACGGAATTGCAGACCATTGCGGCGGCGGTGCGCGAGATCACTGGCCTGAATGAAGAAATGGAAAGCGCGGCCAACGAACAGAGCGATGTGTCGGAATCCATCAATCATAACGTGATTGAAATCAGCCGTTCGGCGGAGCAAACCTCCAGCGACGCCCAGGAAACCGCCCGCATTGCCGGTGACCTCCTGGCCATGGCCGAAACCCTTCGCAAGACCATTGAGCAGTTCCGCTTATCGCAAAGCTGATGCTGATTACGGTAGCCGGGGCGTTCAGCCCCGGTGATCCGACACGAACGGATTGGTGGCCCGTTCCTGGCCGAAGGTGGACATGGGGCCGTGGCCGCAGATGAAGTTCACATCATCCCCCAGGGGGAACAGCTTTTCCCGGATGGAATGAATCAGCGTGTTGTAGTCGCCTTTCGGGAAATCCGTCCGGCCAATGGAGCCGTTGAATAGCACATCTCCGACCTGGGCCAGCTTTGATGCGCGATGAAAGAACACCACATGGCCCGGTGTGTGGCCCGGAGTGTGCAGCACCTCCAGGGTTTCATTGCCCACCGTTACCGTGTCGCCGTCTTCCAGCCAGCGATTGGGCGTGAACACTTCCGGCGCCGGGAACCCGAACATCTGAGCCTGCATGGCCAGGCCCTGAATCCAGAAGTTATCTTCCTTATGGGGGCCTTCGATGGGCAGCCCTTCCGACTTTGCCAGCTCGGCGGTACCGCCGGCGTGGTCAATGTGGGCGTGGGTGAGCAGAATTTTCTCCAGGGTAACGCCTTCGGCCTCGACGGTTGCCCGAATGCGGTCCAGATCCCCGCCCGGGTCCACCACCGCCGCCTTGTTGGTTTCGGTGCACCAGAGCAGGGTGCAGTTCTGTTCAAAGGGAGTGACGGGAATCACGCGGTACTTCAGGGACATAATTTGCCTCGGGTTGTAAACTTTCTGACAAGTTTACCAAGGCGGCAACAGGTGAGCCATTGAACAACTACCTCGAGAAAATCCTTAAAGGCCAGGCTATCAACTATGAGGCCTTTCTGAAAAAGCTACCAGATGCTCTGCGCCGGCGGCACCGGGAGCCGTTCGCAACGGTGAAGGTTGGCGGCAATCGCTGGCGGGTAACCGTTCTGGATGAGGCTGCCTTTGAGGCGCTTCGGGAGCAGGCCGCAGCCCCGGTGAGCCGGGTAGATGCGGCGAGGAAGGGCGATTCCCACCGCCATGGCACCGAGGTGAGTTTCCTGCTGGTGTATCATCACGCCCTGACAGGCCACCGGCCGGATTCGGTAGTGATTGCCGGGGATTCCGTGGATATTGTTTTCAAGCCTGCATCCCGGGTACTGGTGGTGGAGAACGAGCGCAATTTTTACCATTACCGCCAGATGCTGGCTTTTGCCGGAGAGTGCCTTGGCCGGCCGACGAAACTCACAAATTGCGATGTAGTGCTCGGTGGCGGTAACCGGATTACCCGCACGGCAGACCTGAACTGGCTGGCCGGTTACGATGAGGTGCTCTGCGCCTTTGATTACGATGCCGGCGGCCTGCAGATGTTTGCATCGGTGCGATCGGCGTTGGGCAACAAAGCCTGCTATCTGCAGCCGGCTGACTGGCAGTCCTGGTTGAGCCGCTTCCGCAAAGCCCCGGACGCCACCGAAAGGTTTACAAAGGCCATCATGCTGGCGGAAGATCTGGGGTTTGTGTCGCTGGCGCAGGCTTTCCGGGCCACCGGCAAATTCATGGAACAGGAGATGATTCTGGATGAGTGATTCACAGGCGAGCGCTAGCACCTTTACCTTCGGCATTCGCCGCCTGGTGCTGGTGGATTCTGCCGGCTTCTGTTACGTGGAAATTCCAGTAGATAACCATGGCCTGATTCTGGGGCCGGGCAATCTGGGCAAATCCAGCCTCCTGAACAGCCTGCGCCTGTTCCTGTTGCCGGAGAACAACTTCAAGAACAGCCGCAAGAAGTTTGCCTTCCGCAACGCCAGTGCCGGCAGTTTCTACACCAACGAAGAAAGCTACCAGCACTATTTCCCCAGCCAGTTCAGCTTCCTGATCATGGAAGCGGAGAACCCGGCGGGCACCCATTGCCAGATTCTGTACCGGGACAACGCCAGCCTGCTCAGCTATGGCCGGGCCTTTGTGCCAGTGAGCTACGACCAGCTGCGGCCGCTGTTCTGGAATGGCGACGATGAAGATGGCATTGGCCAGGCGGTGCCGGAGTTGTCGTTCAGCCGGTTATCCGAAGCCCTGAAAAAACTGTCGAAAGACACGAAGCTGGTGAACGACCCCGCCAAACTCAAATCCATGCTTTACAGCAGCGAGTTGATGAACGCCGATGCCGTGCGCTATTCGGTGTTGCCGTTGGGGGAATCCGACGAGCGCCGGGTGCAGTCCCTGCGCACACTGATTTTGTTGCTGTTCGAGATGAAGGCCGACGACCAGGCCATGGCCAATGCCGTGGCCAGCATCATCGAAGCGGACAAGAAGTTCGCCGATGATGCCTTCGATTTCAACATCGACGACTTCCTGAATCGCCATGACCAACTGAAACAGCAGCAAAGCCAGCTCAACCGAATCGAGAAAGAGCGACCAAGGTTTGAGAAGCTGAACCGCGACTACCAGGCCTATCAGACTTTGCTGCGCAGCCAGCACGATTTTGCCGCCTTTCGGGACGGCGTGGCCAGTGCCCTGGCGGACATCGGCGCCAAACGGCGGGTGGCGCTAGACGCCTTTAACGAACAGAACGACACCCTGCGCCACGTGCTGCAAACCCTGAAAAAACTGGAACAGGAAGTCAGCGGACTGAAAGGCGAGATCCGCTCCGCTGACCGACGCATCAAGCAGGCGGAGCAGAGCCAGAAAGACGGCGAGCTGCTGGTTGCGCAATACGGCGAGATGACCCTGCAGGAAATCGAGGACATCCAGAAGGAAGAACTCGAGGGCAAACGTGGCCACCTGGCGGCCCTGAAAAGCGCCGCCCAGGCAGAGATTCGGCTGGAACAGATACAGCGCAAGAAGCTGGACCTGGAACGACAGCTGGAAAGTCTGAGAGACCGGGAAAGCAAGCAGCAGTGGCAGTTGCAGAACCAGCTGGACGAAGCCACCGCCGCGCCGCTTCGTGCTGTCGATCCCCGGTTGATGATGGCCAGTCCGGGTCAGGATCTGGATGCGGACAGCAAGTCCACTATTGAAGCCTTCGCGCGATTGTTCATACCCAACGATCAGGGTTTTGACTGGTTTGACGCCGAATACCAGAGCCAACCCGCTCGCCACACCAACTTTGCCGAACAGCGGCATCACATCGAAAGTGAACGAAACAGCCTTGAAAGAGAACGTTCAGAGCTTGCGGACACCGCCAATCAGGAACACGACCGGCCCCGGCTGATTGAGCGAACGGAAAAAGAAATCCGCGCTATTGAGAAAGACCTGGAAACGCTACAGCGCTATCCGGCGGCGGCCACTACCCTGAAAGACGCGACGGAGGAAAAGCTGGCGGCGGAAGAACAGCTCGCCAAACTGGATGAGCAAGCCCGCCTGGAACAGGAGAAACAGGACGCGGTGCAACAGAAGGCCGCCAAGGCCAAGGCCGAGAAAGACCGCATCGAGGAACGGGAGCGGGAGCTGGCGGGCCTGAGCCGTAGCGTAGGCACCGTTGAACACCGCTTCCCGCACCTGAAAGCGGTGGACGCGGAACAGCCACTGGCCATTGGGAAAGTCTCCGCTGCCGCCTTTGACGACCTGCAAACCCAGCTGGACGATCTGGAAGAACGGCGCCGCAACATACTCGATCACCTGCGCCAGTTCGTTTATCTGGGCATCCACGAGGACAGCGACGGCGAGTTGCAGAAAGATAGCCCAGCGTCGTCCATTATTCGTGAGACCTTCAAGAGCCTTGCGGACCTGTTCGCCGGTATGGCCGAGCGTTGGCAGGTATTGGAAGAGCAGATTGCCATCCACAACGAGACCGTGGCCAGCTACCGCCAGGCGTTGAAATCCAACCACGAACACATTGCGCGCTTTGAAGCCCAGCTCAATCGGGAGCTGGACGGCGTTCGCATCAACGACCTGGTGGAAATTCGGGTGGACATCCACACCGACCCGAAATTCCGCAACCTGGTGGAAGAAGCCAACAACATCGACCCGTACGGCAACCAGTTGCAGTCCGACGCCTTCTACGACCGCCTGCGGGTGTTTGTGGCCGACTTTTTCGGCGAGCAGGGCGGCAGCAAACGCCTGACCATGGACAAGGTGATCACCGGCATTTCCTACCGCACCCGCAAGGAAAACGCCGCGAACCTGGACAAGAAAGGCCAGTCCACCTCCACCACCGCGCTGATCAACCTGGAACTGGTGTACCGGCTGCTCAAGCGGGTGCTGTACCCGGGCGTGCAGTTGTCGTTCCCCATGGTGCTGGATGAGCTGGCCAGTGTAGATATCAGCCAGATGCCGTCCTTGCTGGAACGGCTGCGCAGACAGGGCTTCAACCTGTTCTCCGCCGCCACTCACAGTGCCAGTGCCGAAGTGATCTACCTGATTGGTCGGCACCTGGAAGTGGGGCAAATGCGCACGGCTCGGCCATACAGCCCGCAACGTACCCTGGTGTTCTGGGGCGGCGTCGAAGGCTTCACCGGCGGCGAACCGCTGAGCCATTGGGCGGACCAGACCCAAAACAGCCTGCTGGAGCCGGTGGATGAGTAAGCGCTTCAGCACCCTGGATACCACCCGGCTGCTGTTCGAGCACCCGAAGATCCTGTTCCGAATGATCGAACGCATGGACCGGAATGAGGCCCGCTACATTCGTGAAAGCGACCTGGTGACCGAGGTGATGGACTATACCGGTAATCTCGGCAAGGCCGACCGGGACCGGGTCCGGCTGGCCATGAACACCGACAACCTGTTCCGTAGCGGCCTGATCATCGACATCATCAAGGCCGACGGCGAGCGCCGGCTGGTGTTCCAGGACGCCCTGATCAATCTGATGCGCGCCTGTAACGCCTCGCTGTATCAGGAGCTGACCGACGCCCGCCTGCGGGGCCATTTGGTGACCCTGCGGGATGTACGCAACCGCCTTGAAATCAGCAGTTTCAGTGAAGCAGACCCGGATTACACCGAACTGCGGGACGACCTGAACGAACGGGTTAGCCAGCTCATCGGCCTGTTGCGCCAGAACGTGCTGCGGATGCAGACCATCAGTGCCCAGCTGGCGGACTTGTCTGGCGATGCCAGCCGGGCGCCGGAGAAGTACCTGGAGTTTCGCCAGAACCTGTTTGAGCAGATCGTGACCCTGTACGACCGGCACATCAAACCCACGCTGGTGTTCCTGAACCCGGACACCCGCCTGCCCGATGGCAGCAATTTGTTCGAAACTCTGGAAGCCATGGTCCGGTTACTGGAAACCAACGACAACCACAGCCTGGCGGACCAGATTTTCCGCTCGTCCCTCAGCCTGAATGCGCTGTACAAACCCATTCAGGCAGTGGCCCAGGAAGTGGAGCACTTCCTGCGCAAAACCCGCCGGGGCATGGCCCAGTACAATGCCATGGAGCACTTCTACGGCAAGCTGCGGGCGCTCAAAGACGACACCGAAACCCTCAGCCTGCGCCGCAAGTGGCTGGAAGGTGGGGAGTTTGCCCGCAGCACCGGATTTCTGGTGGGGCTGCGGGCACAACAGCGGCCCAAGCATTATGCCTTTGGCCAGTCTTCCAGCTACTACCAGCTGTTGTTCAGCGAACTGGACCTGCGCCTGAGTGATCTTCGCCGCAAAGCGGAAGTGCCGGTGCTGCAGGAAGTGGATGGCAGCGGCCGCCATAGTCGTATCGACGTTCAGCGCATCAACCAGCTTTACCAGTGGCTGGAAACGCTGGAGCTGAGGCCTACGGCGGATCTGGTGCGGGAGCTGCACGGCCGGCTGGATGGTTTTATTCCCGGCTACCGCTTTCCGGACCTGCTGGCAGCGTTGAACCGCTTGGTGAATTCGCCACCTGAGGGTATGCAGGTGGTCACCACCAACCGCTTCCGCACCCTGGAGCAGGCGCCGGACAGCGAGCAATTCGTCTACCGAAAACGCCGGCTTGAGCCCGGCGTAACCGACATCAAACAAGAGCCAAGCCATGCCTGATTTTTCTGACATGACCGAGACGGAAAACAGCCTGAGCGCAGCGCCCGTCGGCAGCTTCGAGCAGATCCTGCCCGCCCACAGCGCGGCCATCTACCGTGAGTTCCTGGCCGGCCGGGTGATCGTGCGGGACGTGTGGGACAACAACCGCTCGGAGCTGCGGGCCAATCCACTATACAACCTGCTGTACAACCACTTATCCCACTTCCGCACCTTTTACGAACACCTGGGCAGTGAGCTTGTATTCAATGAAACCGGCGCATTTTTCTTCCTGAAGGAGAGCAGTGACGACGAAAGTGAAGAGCACGATGAGAATGCGTTCAGGGTGCAGGTGGTACTGTTGTTGATTGGGCGTTACTTTGCCCGCAGCGGGAGGGATCTGGATTACCTGGGGCGGCCAGGCGCCGGCCTGAATGAGCAGGACCTTGAAGCTATGGCCGGAGACGACGAGTACCAGGACATTCTCCGGGCGGCCCGGTTCGAGAAAGGGCTCACTGAGGCCCTGGATTATCTGGAAAAGCGGAATCTGGTGTTCCGGGCTGGTGCCGGACGGTATTTTCTCAGCTCGGCAGGCCTGTATTTTCTCGGCCAGCTGGTGCAGGAATACGAGCAGGCCTGAGCGGTTTCAGGCATAGGCCACGGCGTTACGGCCGCTGGTTTTAACCCGGTACATGGCCGCGTCAGCCTGTTTAAGGAGGTCTTCCGCCGCCATGCCGTGGTCCGGATAGAGCGCAACGCCAACCGAGGCGCCTATCTGGATATTGTGCCCCTGGATGTGGAAAACATCGTTCAGAACTGCAACGATTTTGTCGGCAATAGGTTTGGCGTCATCATCGCCATGCAGCGGCCCGGTAATCACCACAAACTCGTCACCGCCTCGCCGGCCCACCACATCGCTGCTGCGAATGCAGTGTTTCAGACGCTTGCCAACATTACGTAGCAGCTCGTCACCCACCTGATGGCCATAGTTATCATTCACTGGCTTGAACTTATCCAGATCCAGGAACATCAGGGCAAAATGGCTGTTGTCCCGGCGCGCCTGCTGAATGGCCTGCTCCAGGTGGTTCTCAAGCGCCACCCGGTTAGGCAGGCCGGTCAGTTCATCGTAATGGGCAAGCCGGATCATCTGTTTCTCGGCCTGTACCCGCTCCGTGATATTGCTGAAGGTCAGCACCAGTTGCCGGATCTGGCCATTTTTGTTTCTGACGGGTGACACCGTCATCAGGTTGGGAATGGTGAGGCCCTGATGGCCCTTCAGCCAGACCTCACCTTGCCAGGCGTTCACCGTGACCAGCTGTTTCCGAATCTCCTCCAGAACAACACCTTTTCCTTTCTGACAGTCCAGAAAGTCTGTCAGTGGCTTGCGATGTAACGCTCTGTTTGCTTCACCGGTAATGTCGGAAAAAGCAGGGTTGGCCCGAACGATCATAAAGTTTGCATCGGTGATCAGAATCGCCTCATGAGTGTGTTCGAACACCTGGTAGGCCAGCCGCAGCTCTTCGGTGGAACGGGCGATCTGAGACGTTTGCTTTACCATCGCGCCGACAATCGGTTTCAGTGACCTCCAGACCAGCAACCCCGCAAGCGCAGAGAGCATAAGGATAGCCAGAATACTGATCATGATATCAACGATAACGTCGGCGAAAACCCGTGAGGTTCGGGTGTACATATGCAGTTCCCAGCCATAACCCGCCAGTGGCCGGTGGAACGTGAGCACTCTCGAACCATCGTCAAGCCTTGCCCGGAAAGCACCGGAGCGGTCTCGGGTGGACACTCCCTGCCTGACAGCCAGGCAGCCCTCAGGGGCCGTCAGCTCGATCTGAACCGTCTGTGGGTCCAGGATAACGCGCTTGGTTCTCTGGTTGTCGAGCAGACAAAGTGATGAATCCGGCTGACCCTGGAAGACCCGCGTCAGAGAGTTCGGCGAGAACAGAAGCTGGTCATAACCTACCACCCGTCCTTCGGTCAGTATTGGGCTTGCTGCCTGCAGCAGCGGGCCGCTGGTTTCGCCGGACACCAGCGCGAATGCATTGATGTCCAGGGTATCGGAGAGAGGGATATCCGCAGGTAGATCATTGGCCCAGGGCCCGACCCTGACCAGTTCGTTGCCGGCAGCGTCGTATCGGATTAATACTGCAAGGTCTTCTATGATTCGGGCTGCGTCTTGCAGTCTCGGGCGGGAAAACGTGTGCACAACACCGGCCGAAACCTCACCTTTGGCGTATTGGCCCAGCACCTTTGCCAGTTCTGACCGGCTGGCGGTCTGGCGGGCCAGGTCCTGGTGCTGATCGAAAACAGCTCTGACGTTCTCGGCTTTCGCGTCTGCAACGCCCCCAGCTGTCTGTGCCGCCTGGGTGTGAATCTGGTTGATCAGTGGAGCAGAAACCACTGCGGCAATGATGATGCCCGTCATAACCACGGCAACAATGGCGGTGGTGATGATGCGGCGTTTCTGCTCAAAAATATCCATCAAGACGGGTCCGAAAAGCACTACCTGAGGCTATGGTATCCGTTTCTTGCAAACCGTAAAGCGGATTGCGGTACTTTTATGTAATTAACTGCTACGGGTCAAATGGCTTGCACTCTCCTGTGTTCCTTGAAGGGACAGCGGTTAGCGATGCATGACTCCTATGGTGCCGGCGTTCCGTGTAGACTAAAACCTTTCAGGTTGCCGGGAGTACTCGATGCAAGAGCCTGTGCTGTTCAGAACCCACCGTCGCCGGAGTGTGCTCTGGCTGGCACTGATTGCGCTGGCTGTTGCCGTGCTGGTGGCGGTTCGGTTCCAGCCGCAACCGGTGGAAGAGCGGCTGGTACGCCTGCATGCCCAGGATGTATTTGGCGCCCGTTCGGCTGTGCTTGCCGAGCCACTGCCGGTGCAGGCCCTGCTGCTCGATTATCGGGACGACCGCCTGCTGTTGTTGAAGGCCCAGGCGGCGCTGCAGGTGTATCCGGAACACACCAGGTTGCTGATGGAGTTATTCGGGGAGGAACCCGAGTTCCAGGATGCCTTGAAAGCCCACGGTGAGTACCTGATACCTCCGGTTATCCATTTTTACCAGAACCCGGTCAGATCTATCGAGCTGATGAATCGCGTGGCCGGAACCCGCCAAACGCTCACGCCCGAACAGCGCGCCTGGTATGCCGTCAATTTTGCCAACAAGGAAGGGCAGGATTTCACCGGTCAGTTTGTTGTGGGCCCGGACGGGAATGTCGAGTGGATCTGGACCGATCGCATCACCGAAGGCGTTACCCAGTTCTTTACCAGCGGCATTCGCACCCTGGAATCCCGTTATCGCACCGATCAGCCCATTCGTGCCAGCGATGTGGGCTGGGCCGCCGTGGATGCCATTGTTATCGGCAGTGCGGTGAAGTTTCTGAAAGCGGGCAGGGCGGCAGCCACCACGGCGCGGGCTTCTACCGTCACTGCCCGTTCAGCGGCTTACAGCACCCGCCTTGCCCGGGCCGGGCGCATGGCCTCGGTTATGGTTGGTCATGCTAAATGGCCCGCCGTGGCTGCCCTGGCCTATGTGGCCGTTCGACACCCGTTGGTGCTGAACGACCTGTTCGCCGGCGCTGCCAAAGTACTCGGCGTGCCACCGTGGATGGTACAGGTACCCGGCTGGTTCCTGATTCTGCTGCCGTTCCTGTTGCTGTTACGCTGGATGACGCGGGTTTGCCTGTGGTTCGTTCCGGCTTCCTGGACCCGAGTTCGCGGCCTCAGATAGTGCGTACCAATTTGACGTTCCGGTTTTTGAGAACGGTTGTGGCCTCCTTGAGCTGCTCCGAGCTTGAGGCATGGACTGTCAGTACATACTTGCCTTCCGTCAGGGCAGTCTGCGCTTTCACAACGTAAGGGGTGTGGTCAGGCCTGAGAGTAACGCCGCCTGCAAGCAGCAAGCCAAGAACCCCGCCAAGCGCAGCCAGAACGGCCGCTGCAGCCATGGTGTTCTGCACAACAAAGCCCACCCCGGCAGCACTGAGAATCAGGAACAGAATAAAACCTGCGATTGCGCCACTAACGCCCAGCCAGAGGTGCGAGCGTAACAGCGTATGCCATATACCCTTGTTCTCGGGCTCCAGCGCTTCACCTTGATGTTGGTCGTGGGGGGGTACAACAAGAACCTGTTCATCATCCAGGCTGGTATCTCGTGACAATGTTTGGGCTACGCCGTTTGCATCCGATTCGGTTTCGAATATTGCGGCGACTTTATGGGCCTGGTGTTCACCGGTAATACTCACTGAGGGTTTCATGGAAATACCTCCTGAGTGCTTCTGCAAAGATAAGATCTTCGTCGAAACATAACGGCTTTAAAGTCCAGCCTAGTTCATATGAACCTGTATTTCGAATGACTTTATCGCAATGTAACAGTGACAGGATCGGAACCTGTCGCAATGCTTACCAGGCCAGCCAGATGGTGTGGCGTGCGCCTTTGCCGGGGCGCAGGGCGCGCACAACGACTGGCTCTACCGAGAAGCCTGCCCGGCGCAGGCGTTCGGTGAAGGCGTGTTCCGGGCCGGCGGACCAGTAGGCCAGAATGCCGTCCCTACTCAGGGATTTCTGGGCAGCAGCAATGCCTTCGGGTGAGTAGATCCAGTTGTTTTCCTTGCGGGTAAGGCCTTCCGGGCCGTTATCAACATCCAGCAAAATGGCATCCCATTTGCCATCACCCTGTCTCAGAAGTTCTGCCACGTCGCCTATGTGCACCTGGGCTCGGGCATCGTTCAGCGGATAGCCGGCCGCCGAGCCCAGGGGGCCACGGTTCCATGTTTCAACCTCCGGGACCAGCTCCGCCACCGTCACCCGCGCTTTTTCACCGGTTGATGCCAATGCCGCCGCCAGGGTAAAACCCATCCCCAGCCCGCCAATCAGAATACGCGGCTCTGGCAGATGGCTCAGGCGTTCACAGGCCAGCGTGGCAAGGGCATCTTCAGAGCCATGCAACCGGCTGTTCATCAGTTCTCCAGGCGCCCCGGCGATCTTGATGGAAAACTCGTCATTGCGCTGCAGCAGGCGCAAGCGGGTGCCGTTGCCGGGGATGGTTGCGGTGCCAATTTCGTTAAAGCGGGCCATTCGATGGATTCCGGTGGTGACAGGGTAGGCGGCATTGTAACCCCAAACTGGGCGCAGCTAAGCGTGAGCGCTCCAAAAATTCGGTGTCAGAATATTTTACATATGAGTGGTGCGTCGTTTTGCTGGCCGTTTGAAAACCCAGTGATACGTGCCATGGTTCGATAATTGCTTTAAATTACCCTGATGGATCATAGGTAAATCGAGGGACTGAACGCGTGAAGAATCTACTGACTATTGTGCTTGCCTGTTTGGCGCCGGCCGCAAACGCCGCGCTAATCACCTACAGCTACGACCACCCCATTATGAACCCGTACGAGAGTCATAATGCCACCGCGATAATCGAGGTTGATTCGGTGCTGCGTGGCCTGGTTTCTGTTCAGTTTACCAGTGACCCGATAACGTTCAGTTGGACTGGGCTTGTACCGTTGATGTATGACCAACCGATATCCGATACCGACGCCCTTTACGAGAACGGATTCGAACCCTTTGTGGTGGATAACTTTGAGTTTTTCCTTTTTCTCGACCTGTTTTACCTCGAGGCCGGCAAGGATATTTTCGACAACCTGCACCTAACCGCACCGTTTGAGGGTGCGCACGTCGGTAATCGGGACTCTGGGGACTACTACTGGCTGACTGGTCGCCTTAAGAAGATTGCGCCGGCCAAGGTCCCCGAGCCTTCCAGTCTATTGCTGTTGCTTGCGGGTTTGCTGGGGATTGCCGGGTACCGATGGGTCAAGTCAATCAGGGGCGTTTCCCGGGTACCCTGCTAGAGGCGGTTGACCTTCTCTCTCAGGGTGCAAGAGTGTTCAGTGGTCGAGGGTAATAACAACACTTGAATAAGGTTGTTTGGTACCCCCGGCAGGACTCGAACCTGCTACCTTCCCCTTAGGAGGGGGACGCTCTATCCAGATGAGCTACGGGGGCATTTCAGAAGAGGCGGTATGATAGCCGGCAAGGGCTTGTGGCTCAAGGGGTGTCCGGTTATGGTTGGGCCTTGTTCTCTTGGTCTGTCGCTTTTATGGATGCCAATTCCCGGATTGCTTTGTCTTTGAGCGTGGTCGTGCCCGTGTGGCGGGAGGCGGCCGGAATTGAAGAATCTTTGCAGAGGCTACAGCCCATCCGCCAGGCCGGCCACGAAGTGATTGTGGTAGACGGCGGCAGCCCGGATAACACGGCTGACCTGTCGCGCCCGTTGTGTGACCGGTTGCTGGTATCGGAACCTGGGCGGGCAGTGCAAATGAACGCGGGCGCTGCCGCTGCCCGTGGCGACCTGATTTTGTTCCTGCATGCGGATACGCGCCTTCCCCCCGATGCCCTCGAACAGTTAAGTGAAAGCCAACGCCTTGGTCGCCCCTGGGGGCGATTTGACGTTCGCCTGAGCGGCCGGCACGTCATGTTTTCGGTGATTGCCTGGTTTATGAACTGGCGCTCCCGGCTCACCGGCGTTTGCACGGGGGACCAGGGTATTTTCGTGCGTCGGGACGTGTTCGAGGCGTTGGGTGGCTATCGCGCCATGCCATTGATGGAAGATGTGGAGTTGTCCAAACGCCTGAAACTGGTGGCACGCCCTTACTGTATTTCGTCACCGGTGATTACCGACAGCCGGCGCTGGGAGCAGGGCGGTGTGTGGCCCACAATTGTGCTGATGTGGCGCCTGCGTTGGCGTTATTGGCGGGGTGACAGCCCCGAAACCCTGGCGGCCCTTTGGCGGAGGAACGTGCGCCATGCAAAACACTGATCAATCACCGGCGGTTCTCATGCAATTTGCCAAGTGGCCGCAGGCGGGCCGGGTCAAAACCCGGTTAATTCCGGCCCTCGGTATTGAGGGCGCGCTACAGGCTCATATCACCCTGAGTCTGGAGGTACTGGATAATCTGTGTGCCACGGGTTATGACGTTAGCTTCTGGTGGGATCGTCCGTTGGATCAGCCGCCTGAAGAAGCTGCTCCCTTGCTGGCCAATATCGAAGCAGCCAAATTGCCCCAGTCTTTTCAGCAAGGTGGCGATCTGGGGGAGCGAATGGCCAGGGCGTTGGGCCAGGGGATTGCATCTCATCACCGGGCGGTGGTGATTGGCAGTGATTGTCCATCAGTAGACCCCGGTTATGTGCGCTCCGCGGTAGCGGCTCTGGAGCATTACGATGTGGTGCTGGGCCCGTCGGATGATGGTGGTTACGTGTTAATCGGTGCTCGCAGGCTGGCGCCCGGTGCGCTGGAAGGTATTGCCTGGGGTACGCCAGATGTTATGCAGCAAACCCTGCAGAGGATGGATGCGGCGGGGCTCAGCGTTTACCTGCTGGAACCCCGCTGGGATGTGGACGAGCCGGAAGACTGGCAGCGCTTCCGGCGTATGGTTGGCGAACGTTAGCGTTCTACTCGGGCTGGCACGGCATCCCGCTGGCGCAGTCGGTCAAGAACGGACCGGCTGTTCTCGCCATCATCGCCCGTAACCACCAGCAGTGCCCTTTGGCGCTCTATCATGGCGTTGCGGAAGGTCGTTTTCAGCTGATCCAGGGTGACTTTTTGAATGGCCTCCGCCAGGCGCTCCCGGCTGTCGAAGGCGGTGTTCCCCCGGTCGATTTCCCGCCAGTAACGGCCCGACACCTCACCTAACTGCCGGTCTCGCTGAAGCAACTGGCTGATCACCGCTTGTTTCTCCCGAGCCAGTCGCTCGGACGTTAACTCTGCCAGGCGGTCTGCGTACCCTTCAGCGAATTCCATCACCGCCTGGTCAATGGCTTCAGCCGTTGCTTCCGGAGATTGCACAACCAGCCCCAGGGCCGGTGTTTCCAGTATCTCGAAAGCGGTGGCGTAAACGATGTAGCCCAGCTGGCGGTTGGTACGGATGTCCTCATAGAAGGGGCTGCTCAGAATCTGCGCCAGCAGGCGGAATCTTGCCCGCTCCTCATAGGAGGTGTCGCGCCCCTGCAAGTACAGCGTATAGCCGGTATCCGGGTGTTCCAGAGTCAGCGTCGCCAGGGTTTGACCCTGCGGCAGCTGGCGCATGCGCGAGCGGTCTACCGTGGTGCGCTCCCGATTGTTCAATACCATAGCCTGAACCTGCCGTGCCATATTCAGTGTCGCTGCCTCCGTCAGGTTGCCGTGGGCCAGCATTACCGGGTCTGTTTGTGCAACCAGGCGGGTGCCAAAGGCTTCCAGTTCGTTCAGGGTGACTTCACGCGCGGCAGCGAGTTTATCCGGTACCGGAAAGGTGCCATCGATGAGGGCCGTTTGAATGAATTCCGAGGTTTGCTGAACCGGCCGGTCTTTGGCTTTGTTCTCAAGACCATCGATCAGTCTCTGCCGGGCAACGTCGAAACGCTGCTCAGTAAACTTCGGATCCGCAAATTCCAGCAGAATCCGGTTCACCAACTTGTAGAGCTTGTCGTTATAGCCACCCACCCGGATGGTCACACCCCGAAGATGTGGGTAAATGCTGTAGTCCAGCCCGGCCAGCCGCGCAGAATAGGCCCAGGCGTTCAGGTTGGTATCGATGGCGTCCACCAGCAATTGGGTTAGCACCTCGTTGCGGGCGGAGGATCTCGCCTGCGGAGTGCGCAGGCTGATAAACACGTTGGCTTTGGGCGTGTTGAACTGGGTGTCCCTGGCGTACCAGACAGCCAGACCATCCAGTTCGTCCAGCAGCACTGGCTGGGCCATGGTGTTTCCGGGTACCAGCTCCAGGTTTTCCGGAACAAACGGATTGGCGGCGGGCAGGGCCAGGCGCTCAGCCAGCGTGGACTCTACCTCACTTTCGACGCTGAGCGGCGCTCTCTGCCAGGGTGTCTGATACCACTGCGTAAACTGCGGCGCTTCGAAATTCTGGTTGGGGGCAGACACCCAGACTTTGAGGTTATCGGGCGTCAGGCGTTCCAGAAGCGCTTTGTAATGTTCCGGAGCGTAACGATCCATCAGCCAGGGCGCGCTCAACAGATCTTCCGGTGGATAGTCCCGTAACAGGCTGGATAGGCGCATGGCTTCGCGCATCGGCTCACTGCGCTCGCGAAACCGGAAGTCAATCACCGCAAGCTGTTTCATTTCCTCGAAGCGGTCTTCGTTAACTCCGGATTGCCGGACCTTATCGATGTACCGAAACGCCAGCGCGATGATCTCGTCCTGCCGTTCGAGGCCTTCGCGCGTGAGAGACATACGGATGTCCAGCGTGGCATGATCCCCGGTATCCATTCCCAGCCCGGCGGACAACGACTCCACCAGGCCCGCCTGTTTGAGGGTGTCAAACAGGCTGCCGGGGCCCTCGTGGCCCAGTAGATTGGCCACATAGGATGCCGGTTTGGTCCGGTAATTGTCCCGCTGCGATGGGATCGGGAACGACAGCGTCATGCTGCGGGAATCTCGCAGGCTTTCAGCAGTGATGCGTTCGGGCAATCTGCTCTCAACGTACAGCGGCTGTGGGTGTGTCTTGGCCGTCAGGTTCCGGTTTTCGATGGCGATAAAGCGTTCCCGGACCATCTGCTCTAACTGGTCGAGGGGCTGCGGGCCGTAAACTGCCAGTGTCATGATGTTGGCGGAATACTGGTCCTGCCAGAACTGGATCAGGTCTGGTCTCAGGGGGTTCTCTTCAGTGTTTTCCAGGGTTGTCAGGTTACCGACGGCAAACTGATTGAAGGCGTGATCGGGGTTGCCCCCGGCCTTCAGAACAGACAGGAACCGGCGGCCATCTTCCTTGAGTTTGGCGGTGTACTCCGAGTGCACGGCGTTACGTTCCCGGTCGACCAGCTCCGGTGTGAACAGCGGGTGGGAGAACTGCTGGGCGAAGCGGTCAAGGGCCGGCTCAAGGAATTCTGCCTCGACATCAAAAAAATAGTTGGTGTCGGCAAATGCGGTAAAGGCGTTATGACTGCCGCCATGGCTGCGAATGAACTGCTGGTACTCGCCCGGGTCCGGATACTTCTCGGTTCCCAGGAACAGCATATGTTCCAGGAAATGTGCCAGACCCTCGCGGTCGGCGGGGTCGTTGCCGCTGCCAACGGCGACATTCATTGAGGCGGCTGCTTTGTCGGCTTCGGGGTCTGAGGCCAGAATCACCCGCAGGCCGTTGTCCAGTTCCAGAAACCGGTATTCGTTAGGGTCGTTGGGGCTTTTGGTCGGCGATGCGCCGGCAACAGTCAGAGGGCTGAGCAGCACACTGCCAAGTAAAAATAACAAAACAAACTGGAAACGGTACAGGTTCTGGAACACGGGGCGGTCAGGTGTCATGGTGCCTCTTCGGTCCGGTCAAAGTGGGGGTTTTGCTCAGTGCATGATCCCGGATTGGGTGCCAGCGGGTTGCTGGTCCAGGGTTTTGCGGGCAAGGCTGGCGGCTTTGTCGGCGTCCAGTTCGCCCGAAGCGATACGTTCAAGTACGGTCGCCATGATCGCAACGGATTGCCGATATTCGGAAAACTCCGCCTGGAAAGCTTTGTCGATCGCCTGATAGACCGCCTGGATCTTCTCCTCCCGACTACCACTGTTAGCGGCGGTGTCGTTGATGGCCTTCAGGCAGGCACGGGCGATGGCAATGTAGCGTTCGGTATTGGGGCTGTCGTTTTGCATGCTGGTCTGGTAACTCTCAGGATCGTGGCTAGTTAGTGACGCCGTCTGGCGCGGTAAGTTCCCGATTATCGCATTGCCGGGCGAGCCTTGCATTGCCCATCGGTAATTGTGGTCGCAAGGCTCGCAGCAGGTGTTTACTGTGCTAATCTCAAACTCAGTGTGTCGGCAATAGGGACATTTTCTGCCAGGCGGAAGGCCGGTTTTTAGAGTAAAGGCTCTAACAAAAACAAAGGGTTACAGAGTAAAAGCTCTAAAAAAGTTCGATACATGAAAGTTGCAATTAAGTACAATGCCGGCCAATGGAATGCAGGTAAGACTTTAGTCTTACTCGTGCTGGTGTAATGACAACAACAGAGCAACAGGCAGGATGGAGTACCTATGAATTATTTCCTGACAGGCGGTACCGGGTTTATCGGCCGCTTTCTGGTTGAAAAGCTGCTCGCCCGAGGCGGTACGGTGTATGTTCTGGTACGTGAACAGTCCCAGGGCAAACTCGAAAAACTGCGCGAGCGGTGGGGTGTGGATGAGTCCCGGGTAAAGGCGGTCATTGGTGATCTGACCAGCAAGAACCTCGGAATCGACGCCAAGACCCTGAAATCCCTCAAGGGAAATGTCGATCACTTTTTCCATCTGGCGGCGGTCTATGACATGGGCGCCGATGAAGAGTCCCAGGCGGCCACCAACATCGAGGGCACCCGGGCGGCGGTTCAGGCGGCTGAGGCCATGGCGGCCAAGCACTTCCACCATGTGTCATCCATAGCGGCGGCAGGCCTGTTCAAGGGCACCTTCCGGGAAGACATGTTTGAGGAAGCCGAGAAGCTGGACCACCCCTATCTGCGCACCAAGCATGAGTCCGAAAAAGTGGTGCGGGATGAGTGCAAGGTGCCGTTCCGTATCTATCGCCCCGGCATGGTGATTGGCCATTCCGAAACCGGCGAGATGGACAAGGTTGACGGCCCTTACTACTTCTTCAAGATGATCCAGAAGATTCGCCATGCCTTGCCGCAATGGGTTCCCACCATTGGTATTGAAGGCGGCCGCCTGAACATTGTGCCGGTCGATTTCGTGGTGAACGCCATGGATCACATTGCCCATCTCGAAGGGGAAGACGGCAAGTGTTTCCATCTGGTGGACTCTGATCCCTATAAAGTGGGTGAAATCCTCAATATCTTCAGCGAGGCGGGCCACGCTCCCAAAATGGGGATGCGTATTGATTCCCGGATGTTTGGCTTTATTCCCCCGTTCATTCGCCAGAGCATCAAGAATCTGCCACCGGTTAAGCGCATCGCCAGTGCCGTTCTGGATGATATGGGCATTCCGCCGTCGGTGATGTCGTTCATCAACTATCCGACCCGTTTCGATGCCCGTGAAACTGAAAGGGCGCTGAAAGGCACCGGCATCGACGTGCCGCGCCTGCCAAGCTATGCGCCTGTGATCTGGGACTACTGGGAGCGTAACCTGGACCCGGATCTGTTCAAGGACCGCACCCTGAAGGGAACAGTGGAAGGCAAGGTGTGTGTTGTCACCGGTGCCACTTCCGGTATTGGTCTGGCAACTGCCCAGAAGCTGGCGGAAGCCGGTGCAATCCTGGTGATTGGCGCCCGCACCAAGGAAACCCTGGACGAAGTGGCAGCCGATCTGGAAGCCCGTGGCGGTAATATCCACGCGTACCAGTGCGATTTTTCCGACATGGAAGACTGTGATCGCTTTGTAAAGACGGTTTTGGATAATCACGGCCATGTAGACGTACTGGTGAACAATGCCGGCCGGTCTATTCGACGCTCGCTGTCCTTGTCGTTTGACCGTTTCCACGATTTCGAGCGCACCATGCAGCTGAACTACTTCGGTTCTGTGCGCCTGATCATGGGCTTTGCGCCGGCCATGCTGGAGCGCCGCCGTGGCCATGTGGTGAATATCTCGTCCATTGGGGTACTGACCAACGCACCACGTTTCTCGGCCTATGTGGCGTCGAAGTCAGCGCTGGATGCCTTCAGCCGGTGTGCGGCGGCGGAGTGGTCTGACCGTAATCTGACGTTCACCACCATCAACATGCCGTTGGTGAAAACGCCGATGATTGCGCCGACCAAGATTTACGATTCGGTACCCACGCTGTCACCGGATGAAGCTGCGCAGATGGTGGCGGATGCCATCGTTTACCGGCCGAAGCGTATTGCTACTCGCCTGGGTGTCTTTGCCCAGGTTCTGCACGCCCTGGCGCCGAAGATGGGTGAGATTATCATGAACACCGGTTACCGGATGTTCCCGGATTCTCCGTCTGCCGCTGGTAGCAAGTCGGGTGAAAAGCCCAAGGTGTCGACCGAGCAGGTGGCGTTCGCGGCCATTATGCGAGGTATCTACTGGTAAGCTGTCTCCAGGTAAGAAAAAACCCGCTTCGGCGGGTTTTTTTGATTCTGGCGGTTATCAGCTTGTCGCTTCTTCCTCTGGCTCAATGAGCGGCGGCGGAAAACCGCCCAGCTCTTTCCAGCGGTTCACTATGCCGCAGAACAGGTCAGCGGTTTTTTCTGCATCGTAGGCTGCGGAGTGGGCTTCCTTGTTGCTGAAAGGGATGCCCGCCAGTTTACAGGCCTGTGCCAGCACCGTATGGCCATAGGCCAGGCCAGCCAGAGTTGCTGTGTCAAAGGTGGAGAACGGGTGGAACGGATTGCGTTTGATGTCGGCCCGCAAGGCAGCCGCAAACACAAAGTTGTGGTCAAAGGTGGCGTTGTGGCCGACCAGAACCGCACGCTTGCAGTCGTGGGCTTTCACCGCCTTGCGGATCGGGGAGAATATTTCGCTCAGGCCTTCTCGCTCAGGGACTGCCTCACGTTCCGGGTTCCAGGGGTCGATGCCGGTGAAGTCCAGGGCAGACTGTTCCAGGTTGGCGCCTTCGAAGGGGTCAATCTGCTGCACGTGGGTTTCCCCCCGGCGCAGCAAGCCATCGTCGTCCATGGTCAGTATGACGGCGGCAATTTCGAGCAGGGCGTCTCGCTCCGGATTGAAACCGGCGGTTTCAACATCGACAACCACCGGCAGGAAGCCACGGAAGCGTTGGGACATAGGATGTGGCGGCTTGTTTTCTTCTGACACTCGAACTCCGATGTTCGTGTTATGAATGAATAATGAGTTACGCCATGCGCCAGTGAACGGTTTCACCGGCCTTCAAGGGTACGATGTTACCGTCGGCCAACGGCAGTTGCTCTGGCATGGTCCAGGGCTCACGTACCAGGGTAATGGCATCGGTGTTTCGTGGCAGGCCGTAAAAGTCGGCGCCGTTGAAGCTGGCAAAGGCTTCCAGTTTGTCGAGAATGCCGAGTTCCTCAAAGACGTCTGCGTACAGGCCAATGGCGCCGTAGGCAGAGTAGCAACCGGCGCAGCCGCAGGCGGCTTCCTTTTTGTCGCGGGCGTGGGGTGCGGAATCTGTGCCCAGGAAGAACCGAGGATCGCCGCTGGCAACCGCTTCGCGCAGCGCCAGCTGATGCTTGTTCCGTTTCAGGATCGGCAGGCAATACAGGTGGGGGCGGATACCGCCCACCAGCATATGATTCCGGTTGTACATCAGGTGCTGTGGCGTCACGGTGGCGGCCAGGTTGCCGCCGGTATGGGCGCGCACAAACTCGGCGGAATCCGCCGTGGTGATGTGCTCCAGCACCACTTTCAGGGTCGGGAAGGCCTCGATGGTTGGGCTCAGGACCCGATCAAGAAACACTTTTTCCCGGTCGAAGATATCAATGTCGGCGTCCGTCACTTCGCCGTGAACCAAAAGCAGCATGCCGCACTCAGCCATGGCTTCAAGAACCGGGTAAATATTGCGGATATCGGTAACGCCGGACTCGGAATTGGTCGTGGCGCCCGCGGGGTAGAGTTTGGCAGCGACAACACCGGCGGCCTTGGCTTCCCGAATGGTTTCGGGGGTCATACTTTCCGTCAGGTACAGTGTCATCAGCGGTTCAAAGCCGGTGCTGCCGGCAGCTGCCCGAATACGCTCACGATAAGCCATGGCGGCGGCCGCATCGGTTACCGGTGGCACCAGATTCGGCATGATGATTGCCCGGCCAAAGCAGGCGGCCGTGGCCGGCACCACGCTGTTCAGCACAGCACCGTCGCGCACGTGCAGGTGCCAGTCGTCGGGTCGGGTGATGGTGAGTGTTCTGGTCATGATGGTATCCGCAAAGCAGCCAAAAAATTTTGCGGATTATATCAGAAGGCGGATGGGAATGTTTTTGCTATTCCAGTCCCTTTGTGGCTCAAGTAATCATTTTGATCGCCGTTAAACAGTCATGTTGAAAACAGACCCGGTTTTCGAGGCGCTCTCACAATGACTTATTCGCTTCGCCATATACTTCATCAAAAGCTGGCAGCTGCAGGCGTGTCGGCTTTGTTTGCAGTGGCGGCTACGCCTGTTTTGGCGACAAGCTACGGTGCCGGCATTGAGAACAGCCAGTGGTACCTGTCGGAATCCGTGTTTGAGTGTTCTCTGGTACACGAGGTACCGGGATACGGCAGGGCGGTTTTCCGCCATCGGGCCGGCGAAGCGTTGAGTTTCTATCTGGAATCCGAGATCCCGGTGATGCGCCCCGGTCGCGGCCAGCTAGTGGTGGAAGCGCCAGCCTGGCGTCCTGGCGTGGCGCCCCGGGCCATCGGCTCGGTAACGGTCTCTGACCAGCCCAGGGCGGTCACGGTCAGCAGTCGTGAGGCAACCCTGATGACTCAGGGTTTGTTGCAGGGGATGCGCCCGACCGTCACACGAGCCGCCCGTTATGATGACCGGCCCGTGCGGGTTCAACTTTCCAACGTTAATTTCTCAGGCCCGTACTCGGGCTACCGGGAGTGCGTATCCAGCCTGCTGCCGGTGAACTACGACCAGATTCGTCGTTCCCGCGTTCCCTTTGTCAGCGGCAGTACCAGCCTGTCTGATACCGACAGGCAGCTGCTGGATAACATCGTGACCTACGTAATGGCGGATTCCACCGTTGAGCGGATATTTGTGGACGGCCATTCAGACAGTGTTGGCAGCCGCATCGATAACCGGGCGCTGTCCGAAGAGCGGGCGAATGTGGTGGCGGACTATCTGCGATCCCGCGGTATCGATGATGACCTTCTGATTGTGCGTGGGCACGGTGACCAGTTCCCGGTTTCCCGCCGGCATGCGGATAATCGCCGTACTACCATTCGCTTGCAACGGCAGGGCGAGCGGCCGGAGTTACAGCAGGCGAACGGCCCGGGTATGGATTTCTCGGGCTGAATGGAGCGGGACTTCTCAGTAAACCGTGCTGAGCAGGTCCAGGTGGGCGGTGACGCTTTCGGCCAGCGCTTTCAGGTGATATCCCCCCTCCAGAGTTGACACAATCCGGTCATTTGCGTGGTCATGGGCCACGCTGATCAGCATTTCCGTCAACCAGCGATAGTCGTCCACTTCCAGATTCAGTTCTGCCATCGGGTCGAGTTTGTGGCCGTCAAAGCCGGCGGAAATCAGTACCAGCTGCGGGCGGAAATCCTGCAATTTCTTAAGCCACGCTGCTTCCACCGCTTTACGGTAGTCCAGAGCTGAGCAGTTGGCCTCGATCGGCGCATTGATAATGTTGTCCGCCTGGCGATGCACATGGGAGTGCGGATAGAACGGATGCTGGAAGCTGGAGCACATCAGGATGCGTTCGTCTCCGCTGACGATGTCTACCGTGCCGTTGCCCTGATGCACATCGAAATCAACGATCGCAACCCGTTCCAGGTGGTGGAAGGTGAGGGCGCGCATGGCCGCCAGTGCCACGTTGTTATAGAAGCAGAACCCCATGGATTTCGAGCGCTCGGCATGGTGCCCGGGTGGGCGGGCGCAGACAAACGCGTTGGTCACCTGACTGCTCATCACCATATCGACCGCCTGGATATTGCCGCCGGCGGCCAATCGGGCGGCGCGCAGGGTATCCGGCATCATGGCGGTGTCCGGATCGGTAAACACCCGGCCCCGGGTAGGCTGCATCATATCCAGCTGTTGAAGGTAAGTCTCGGGGTGCACCGTTAACAGCTGGTCACGGGTAATTTCTTCTGGTCGAACCCAGTCCAGATCCCGTTCCAGGTGAGTGTCTGCCAGATACGCGAGTATGGTGGAGATTCGCTCAGGGCATTCCGGGTGCTCCGGGCCCATATTGTGCTTCATGCAGTCATCGTGGGAAAAAAATGCCGTGGTCATACGTCTAGCCTGAACCCGAATATGCTTATTTTTCAGGCCATGTTATCAGGGAAAACCGAAGTTTGTCGTATTTCTTTGGTCTAATGGTTGTGATACCGGATGTACATCAGGAAATACCCATCTAAGATAAGTTATACATTGATAAGTATCCTGTTTTATTGAGATTCTTATCCATATCTTCGTCGCCCATGGTCAGGGAGAGTCACCTTGAGTACCCGCTATCTGGAAAGCCTGTTCAATCCTGAATCCATTGCTGTGATTGGTGCTTCCGAACGGGCCGAGAACCTCGGTGGTATGGTACTCCGGAACCTGCTGGGTGGCGGCTATCCGGGCCGCCTGGTAGTGGTCAACCAGACTGACTACGACAACGTGCACGGGGTTCCTTGCGTCAAGAAGGTCTCGAAACTGGATTTTAGCCCGGACCTGGCCATTATCTGTACGCCACCGGATACTGTGCCAAAAATGATTCGAAAGCTCGGCGAATGTGGTGTGCGTACCGCCATTGTGATGACCGGCGGTATGTCACGTACCCACAGTAAAACCGGGCAGCCGTTGATGTATTCGGTGCGGGACGCGGCCCGGGAAACCGGCATTCGGGTATTGGGGCCCAATACCATCGGCCTGATGGTGCCGGCACGTCATCTTAACGCCACCTATGCACACATGGGCGCCATTCCCGGACGGGTGGCGTTTGTGGGGCAGTCCGGCACCATTGCCAGTTCGGTGATTGACTGGGCTTTTGCCCGGGGTGTCGGGTTTTCCTACTTCCTGACACTGGGCGACGGCATGGACATTGATCACGACGACCTGATCGATTACCTGGCCCAGGACACCCAGACCCGCGCTATCCTTTTGCACATCGAAAATATTCCCAATCCCCGCCGCTTTATGTCGGCGGTACGGGTAGCCTCCCGGACCAAACCGGTCATTGCGGTGAAATCCGGCCGGGTGCCGGAGTCGGAGTGGTTCGCCCATGAGTTACCGGCCGGCATCAAGCGCAGTGACCCGATTTACGATGCCATGCTCCAGAGAGCCGGTGTGTTGCGGGTGGACGGCCTGGGCCAGATGTTTGATGCCCTGGAAACCCTGACCCGAATGCGCCCGCTGCGGCGCGAATCGTTGGCGATCATGGCCAACGGGGTTGGCCCCGGTGTGCTGGCGGTGGACCGGTTGGCCGACCTGGGCGGCGAACTGGCGGAACTGTCGGAGCAGTCCGTTGATGCCCTGGCGGAGCTGCTGCCGGCCTACTGGACCCGGAAAAACCCGATCGACCTCAACTACGACGCCACGCCAGAACTTTATGGCAAGGCGATCAAGATTCTAGCCAAAGACCCGAACGTGGCCAACGTGTTGGTGATGTATGCACCAACCCTGATCGAGGACAGCCTGCAGATTGCCGATGCGGTGGTGCAGGCTTCCAAGGGCACACGGCTGAACATTTTCACCTGCTGGCTGGGGCAGAGCACGGTGATGGATTCCCGTGAAGAATTTTATCGTGCCGGCCTGCCGTCGTTCTTCAATCCGGAGAAGGCGGTCATGGCCTTTATGCAGCACGTTCGTCACCAGCGGGTGCAGAGGCTGCTGACAGAAACACCGGAATCCTTCACCGACCATTTCGCCGACCGTGCCAATACCCGGAAACTCGTGGCCCGGGCACTGAGCGATGGCCGGAGGCATCTGTCCAACCGCGAAGCCCGGCGGGTGATCTGTGATTATGGCATCAACACCATCGACACCGTTTACTGTGACGATGTCGAAGAAGTGCTTGAGGTGTTTGCGGTGGAACGCCGGCCCATTGATATTACGGTGGTGCATGAACAGGGCTGCTTTCCGTTTCTGGACCTGAGCCCTACCCAGCGCCGTTACAAAGGCACGGTCAAAAAGCTCAACAGTGAGCAAGCCATTATCGATAGCTGCCGCTTCCTGATGGATGAGTACAGGGAGCACTTCCCCCGCAGCGGATTTCTCGGTTTTGCCGTGCAGCGTTCGTATCAGCATGTGGGCGGCATTGAATTCAGTGTGGGGATCACTCGGGACAACTTGTTCGGCCCGCTGGTGGTGTGCGGTGCAGCGGGGGCTCAGATCAACATCATGACCGACCGGCAAATTGCCTTGCCGCCGCTGAACATGGTGCTGGCCCGCGAGCTGCTGCGCCGCACCTACATGTACAAACTGTTGAAGGAGCATAGCCTCAAGCCTGAGGAAGACATTCGTGCCGTGTCGGAGACATTGGTCACCCTGTCCCAGATTGTCATCGACATCCCGGAGATTCGGGGCCTGGAGATTGCGCCACTGCTGTTCAATGAGCAGGGGGCGGTGGCGGTAAACATTGCCATTGATCTGGATGACCGCCGGGGCAAACCGATCATCCAGCCATATCCGAGGGAGCTGGAAGAGTGGATTGTGCTGCCAAAATCCGGTCGGCGAGTCATTATCCGCCCGGTGCTGGCGGAAGATGAGCCGGCCCACCGTTCATTCCACGAACATCAGTCACCAGAGTCCATTCGTTACCGGTTCTTCCAGTACCGAAAGCATTTCTCCCGGGAAGACGTGGCCCAGATGGTGCAGATAGATTACGACCGGGAAATGGTGTTTATCGCCAATGCGCCAAGGCTGGATGGTGAGGGGGAAGAGACACTGGGCACCGTCCGTACCTGGACCGACGCAGACAACCTGCGCTGTGAGTTTGCCGTGATGGTGGACGACCGGATGAAAGGTGAGGGACTGGGTGTGGCGCTGATGCAGAAGATGATCGACTACTGCCGCGCCCGGGGTACCATGGAGATGATTGGCAATGTGCTTCCGGATAACCGCCCCATGTTGAAGCTTGCGGAGCATTTAGGGTTTGAAACCAAGTACAACCCGGAAGAAGAGGTTATGGACCTGCGGCTGGTGCTGAATGAGCCGGTGAAAGACTGGCAGAAAGAGCGGCTGGGGAAAGGGGGGCACCTGTAAGTACCCCCTTTGGCCTTATTCTTCGACGATCGCGGATCGGTCTTCACCGCCGAGCGCTTCCAGCAGCCCGGGAATCATTCGGGAGAGTTCCAGGGTCATCAGCGTAAAGGCGGCGTCGAACTTGGCCAGGGCGTCGTCTACATCCACATCATCCAACTGGTCCTGCAGGGTTTCACCGAATTTCAGCCGGCGAATGCCCAGTTCTTCATCCAGAACGAAAGAGACGTTGTCATCCCAGGTCAGCGCGAGTTTGGTGACCTGCATGCCGGTTTCCAGGTGGTTGCGAATTTCATCGGCTTTCAGGTCCAGGCCCTTGCAACGCACTACGCCGCCGTCTTCTGAGGGATCCTTGAGTTCGCATTCGCTGCCCAGCACGATATTGGCAGGGTGATCGATGCTTTCCGTCAGCCAGCCGGTGAAGGTAAAGGCAGGTGCCTGCTCTACCGCCGGCGGCCGAACCGGCAGTGAGCCCAGGCTCTTGCGCAGGGTTGAGGCGAGGTCTTCCGCCTGTTTGGCTGAGCCGGCATCGACCACCAGTACACCGTCCTGCGGTGCCAGGTAAGCAAGGCAGCGGCGGTTGCGGGAAAAGGCCTGGGGCAGCATTTCCAGCATGACCTGCTCTTTGATTTCCTCTTTTTCCTTCTTGCGCACTTTGCGGCCCTGATCCAGTTCGATGGCCTCCGCACGTTCTTCCACCGCTTCTTTGACCACCGGGCCCGGCAGAATTTTTTCTTCCTTGCGCAGGGCGATCAGGTGGTAACCGTTGGCACTGTGAACCAATTGCGCACCGTGTTTTCCGAGCGGAGGCACCCAGCCCTGGCGGGTGGTTTCTTGCGGGCCGCAGGGCTTGAAGGCATCTGCCTGCAGCTTTTCTTCCAGGGCTTCGGCGGTAATATCAAAAGGCTTGGTGAAACGGAAAATCCGGGCGTTACGAAACCACATTAGGGCTGAATCCTTGCTGTTTGTTCGGAGCGTTGCAAAAGGGCAGGGGATGATACGGCCACACGGTGGCGGCCGTAAAGTGACGGCTATCCGGGCACATCAGATCTGCATGATTTCTACCAGCACGGTTTTCACGATAAAGCCGACAACACCGGCGCCCAGCACGGTAAACAGGGCAATGGTGCCGAACTTTCCGGCCTGGGATTTTTTGGCCAGATCCCAAACGATGAAACCCATCCAGACAATAAGGCCCGTCAGAAACACCAGCATGGCGATCTGGGAGAAGACTGCTTCGTTCATGGTTACTCCGATATCAACAGGTACGGTTACTGTTCATCCCGCAGGAAAACCCAATTGTTTTTATCGGATTGGTCTTCGCTGAAATAATAGCCTTCAAGGTTAAAGCCCTTGAGGTCGTCGGCCTGGGTAATCTGGTTCTGGATAGCGTAGCGGCACATCAGGCCCCGGGCTTTCTTGGCATAGAAGCTGATCATCTTGTACTGGCCGTTTTTCCAGTCCTTGAACTGGGGCGTAATCAGGCGGCCGTCGAGCTGCTTCTTTTGCACACTCTTGAAGTACTCGTTGGAGGCAAGGTTAACCAGCACCTGGTCGTCTTGCGCCAGCAATTCGTTCAGGGCTTCGGTAATCTTGCTGCCCCAGAAAGCGTAAAGGTCTTTGCCTCGCTGGTTCTCGAACCTGGTGCCCATCTCCAGGCGGTATGGCTGCATCAGGTCCAGCGGCTTGAGCAGGCCGTACAGGCCGGAAAGCATGCGCAGATGCTTCTGGGCGAAGGCGAAATCCTGTTCAGAGAAACTTTCGGCGTCCAGCCCGGTATAGACATCGCCCTTGAAGGCCAGGATCGCCTGGCGGGCATTGTCCGGTGTAAAGGGGGTGTGCCAGGTGCGGAACCGGTCGGCGTTGAGTTGGCCGAGTTTGTCGCTGATGCTCATCAGGTTACTGACCTGATGCGGCTCCAGTTCCTTGAGCTGGTCGATCAGCTCGCAGGCATCGTCCAGAAAATCCGGTTGAGTGTAGGTTTCCGTCGCCAACGGACTGTCGTAGTCGAGGGTCTTGGCGGGGGAGATGATCATCAGCATATCAGCGGATCCTCATTGCAGAAACGTGAGTAACTGGTCCCTGGTGAACGGCCAGTCCAGCTCCGCGCCGGTGTCGTTACGGCGCAGCACCGGAATGCGTGTGCCGTACCGCTCAACCAGTTCTTCAGACTGGGCTATGTCTACCACATCCACAGGGATCGGCTCCGGCATGGGTGTGCTGACCAAAAGCGCTTCTGCCAGCTCGCACAAATGACACTGGGAAGTGGTGTAAAACAGGAGTTCCATTATTTCTTCGGCTGCGCGTCGATTTGCTGGCCGTTGATACCCTGGCTGTCTTTGCCCATCAGGTACAGGTACACCGGCATCAGTTCTTCCGGAGCCGGGTTCTGGTTCGGGTTTTCCGCCGGATAAGCCAGCACTCTCATATTGGTACGGGTAGCACCAGGGTTCAGACTGTTTACCCGGATGTTGTGGCGGTTGTCATCCAGTTCATCCGCCAGCAACTGGCTCAGGCCTTCAACCGCAAATTTCGATACCGCGTAGGCGCCCCAGTAAGCCCGGGCCTGGCGACCAACGCCAGACGAGGTAAAAATCATGGAAGCATCATCGGATTTGCGCAGCAGGGGAATCATCGCCCGGCTGAGTAAAAACGGGGCAGTGGCATTTACCTGCATCACCTTGTTCCAGATTTCAGGATCATAAAGCTCTACCGGGCTGCGGGAGCCCAGAATGCCTGCGTTATGCAGCAATCCGTCAAGCCGGCCGAAGTTCTCTTCCAGGGTCATCGCCAGTTCTTCGTATTCCTTGACCGCCGCACCCTCGAAGTTCATCGGCACGATGGCCGGTTGCGGGTGCCCGGCAGCTTCAATTTCATCGTAAACCTCTTCCAGCTTGCCTACGGTGCGGCCAACCAGGATAACGGTGGCGCCATGGGCAGCATAGGTTTTGGCAGCGGCGCGGCCGATGCCGCTACCGGCTCCGGTTACCATGACAATGCGGTCTTTCAGAAGATCGGCGGGTGCCTGGTAATCTTGCATAACCTGTCTCCGTGTTCAGGCGGTTACTGGCCAGCTTGGGGCCGGTGATGAAAATGAATTGGCCGCTATTGTAACAGCTTTGCCAGGTCGCTGACCGTATCGACAATGATATCGGCTTGCCACAGGTCAACCGATTCCGGTTGCTCAATGTAGCCATAGCGAACGGCGATGGTGCGCATACCCGCGTTCCGGCCTGCTTCGATGTCCCGTTCGTGGTCACCCACGTAGACTGCCAGTTTCGGCTCTGCGCCAATCTCCCGGCACGCCAGGAAAAGTGATTCAGGGTGAGGTTTGCGCTCGGTCACATGGTCCGGGCAAATCAGCGTGGCGCATCGTTCTGCAAGCCCGAGGGCTTCGATCAGGGGAATGGCAAACCGGGCGGGCTTGTTGGTGACAATGCCCCAGGGAATAGACCGGCTTTCCAGATCACGCAGCAACTCGTCCATGCCTTCGAACAGTGTGGTTTCGATGGCGACACCGGCTTCATACAGGTCCAGAAACGCCGTGTGCTTTTCCAGGTAATCCGGGTGTTCCGGCTCCAGGCCAAAGCCGACCCGGATCATCGCCCGGGCGCCGTTAGATACCGAACGCCGGATATGCTCCGCCGGCAAGGGCGCCAGCTCGTGCTGTTGCCGCAGCATATTCAGGCAGCGGATAAAATCCGGGGCGGTATCAATCAGCGTGCCGTCCAGATCGAACAGCACGGCTGAAGGGAGAGCGTCAGTCTTCACGAATATCCCGCGCGTGCATCAGGTAGTTGACGTCGACATCCCGGCCCAGTTTGTACACCTTGGTCAGCGGGTTGTAGGTCATGCCAGTGAGTTCCTGGACTTCCAGGCCGGCATGACGCAGGTAGTCGGACATCTCCGAAGGCCGGATGAACTTTTTCCACTCATGGGTGCCCTTGGGCAGCATGTTGAGTACGTATTCGGCGCCCACAATGGCAAACAGGAACGACTTCGGGTTACGGTTGATGGTGGAGACAAACATGTGGCCACCGGGGCGCAACATGGCGGCGCAGGCACGGATAACCGAAGCGGGGTCCGGCACATGCTCCAGCATTTCCAGGCAGGTGACCGCGTCATACTGGCCCGCATGTTGCGGATCACGCGCCAGCTCTTCGACGGTGGTTTGCCGGTAATCAACATTCACGCCCGATTCCAGGCCATGCAGTTTTGCCACTGACAAGGGCGCTTCACCCATATCGATTCCGGTTACATGGGCGCCACGCAGGGCCATGCCTTCCGACAACAGGCCACCGCCGCAACCGACGTCCAGCACCTTTTTGCCGGCCAGGGCTACCCGCTCGTCAATGTAATTCAACCGCAGGGGATTGATGTCGTGCAGCGGTTTAAACTCGCTGGTGGGGTCCCACCAACGGCTGGCCAGGGCCTCAAACTTGGCAATCTCGTTCTGGTCTACGTTCTGGTTGCTCATGGTGCTACACCTGGGTGAAAAGGTTAACTGAGAATCTGTTGCCGCCATTCACCGACCCGAAGCATCAGGTCAGGCACATCGATACGGGTCAGGCGACCGTCCTGTAATTGAGGTACGCCGTGAATCCAGCTGTGGCTTACTGCCCGTCCATGGTTGCTGTAAACCAGGTGGGATGCCGGGTCGTAGACCGGCTGCAGGAAGGGATCGCTCAGGTCCACGGCAATCAGGTCTGCCAGCTTGCCGGCCACCAGGGAACCCAATTCCTGTTCCCGTCCAAGCGCTCGGGCGCCGTTCAGGGTGGCCATTTCCAGCGCCCGGTGGGCGGACAATGCCGAGGCATCCCCAGCCACTACCTTGGCGACCATGGCGGCGGTTTTCAGTTCACCGAACAGGTCCAGGTCGTTGTTACTGGCGGCGCCATCCGTGCCGATGGTGACATTGATACCGTGGTCCATCAGTTTCTGCACCGGGCACAGGCCGCTGGCCAGTTTCAGGTTTGATTCCGGGCAGTGCACGATGTGGGCGCCGGAGTGCGCCAGTTGTTCCATGTCGGAATCGTCAATCTGGGTCATGTGTACACACTGGGTGTTCCTGCCAAGAACTCCCAGTTCCGCCATCCGGGTGACAGGTCGCTTGCCTGAAGCTTTCACTGCCTCATCAACTTCAAAGGCAGTCTCGTGCAGGTGCAACTGGATCGCCGCGCCCGTTTTCTCCGCCAGGTTGACGGCGTCTTTCAGTGGCTGGTCAGAAACCGTGTAGGGGGCATGGGGGCCAATCGCCGGCATGATGTAGTCGTCACCCTGCCATTGTTCGATCAGGGCCGCCCCTTTACGCAGGTACTCGTCCGGCCCGGAACCCCAGACCGTGGGCATATCCATCAGCGGAAAGCAGACCTGGGCACGCATACCAGCATCGTGGGCCACCTGGGCAGTCACTTCCGGAAAGAAGTACATGTCGGAGAAGGTGGTGGTGCCGGTGCGCAGCATTTCCGCCATCGCCAGCCGCGTGCCGTCCAGCACAAACGGCTCGCTGACGAATTTGCCTTCGGCGGGCCAGATGTGGTCGTTCAGCCATGTCATCAGCGGCAGGTCGTCTGCCAGGCCCCGGAACAGAGACATGGCGGTGTGGCCGTGCAGGTTGATGAGCCCGGGCAGGACCACATGCCGGTCAAGGTTGACGGTCTCGCGGGTGCGGTATTTCAGGTCTGCCTCTGATTGCGACAGCACATCTGCAATGCGGCAGCCCTGCAGGATCACCGCCTGGTGCTCCAGCACAATGCCGAAGGGTTCTACGGGAATCAGCCAGCGGGCATTGATTCGAATATCGGCTGCGGTGATGGTGTCTGCCGTCATTAACCTGCCTTTGTGTTGAGGGGCTTGGCCAAGCCCTGAAATTCAGCTGCAAAGTATAACCAGCTGCCGATGGCAGAACTACCCCGACGGCAAGGTCATGCCTTGCCAGAAGGGCATTGATGCTCAAACCGGGCAGGCAAACGGGCGCCTTGGCGTTATACTGGCGGCTTTCAGCCACCGGAATGGAGTTGACTATGGCAAAACACACCGCCAATCGATCGATGGGCACCGTGGCCCTGCGCTGGCATGGCGATAGCCTCGAGTTGCTGGACCAACGCCTGCTGCCTGCAGAAGAGCATTGGATTAAAGCGGAAGGCGCTTCCGGTGTCGCCCAGTGCATTACTGATATGGTGGTGCGCGGAGCCCCTGCGATCGGCATCAGTGCCGCCTATGGTGTTGCCCTGGCCGCCAGGCACGCGGGCGCAGGCGATTGGCGGGCAGAGGTGCACAAGGCCATTGACGAGCTGGCGCAATCCAGGCCAACGGCGGTTAACCTGTTCTGGGCTCTTGAGCGCATGAAAGGCGTGTTTGAGCGCTGTGAATCCCTGACCGAAGCCACCCATCAGCTGGCCGTCGAGGCAGTGCGCATTCATGAGGAAGATCTGGCGGCGAACCTTGCCATGGCGGATCATGCGCTGGAAGTCATGGCGCCTGAAAAGGCCATGTCGGTGCTGACGCACTGCA
Organism: Marinobacter shengliensis; assembly: GCF_003007715.1. Taxonomy (GTDB): domain Bacteria; phylum Pseudomonadota; class Gammaproteobacteria; order Pseudomonadales; family Oleiphilaceae; genus Marinobacter; species Marinobacter shengliensis. The sequence continues at coordinate 80,288 of NZ_PXNO01000025.1, forward strand.
ACACCGGTGCCCTGGCAACCGGCGGCTATGGCACGGCACTCGGCGTGATACGCCGGTTGCACGAGGAAAAGCTGCTGAGCCGGGTGTACGCGGACGAAACCCGGCCCTGGTTGCAGGGCAGCAGGCTGACAGCGTGGGAACTCACCCGCGACAAGATTCCGGTCACCCTGAACGCCGATGGTGCAGCGGCGGCCATCATGGCGTCCGGCAGAGTTAAGTGGGTGATCGTTGGGGCCGACCGGATTACCGCCAATGGCGATGTGGCGAACAAGATAGGTACATACAATCTGGCCGTTCTGGCCCGCCATCACAAGGTCGGTTTCATGGTGGTGGCACCCTCCAGCACAGTGGATATGGCGCTGGAGTCCGGCCAGGATATTCCTATCGAAGAACGTGATGGCATCGAGGTTCGGGAAATTCGGGGAATTCCGCTGGCACCGGCTGGCGTGGAGGTGTTCAACCCGGTGTTTGATGTGACGCCAGCCAGCCTGATCGATGCGATTGTCACGGAAAAAGGCGCTGTCAGGAATCCGAACATCACCGGTATGCGTGCATTATTTGCCTGAGGGCGCTTTTTTCTCTGTAGGTCCGGAGGGCTGCAGGCTTGCCTTCAGTTCCTCCATCTCGGCTTCCTGCTGTTCGATAAAGTGCATCGACATTTCGAAACTGTGCCGGGTGAACTCCAATACCTTACGGAACCCCTCGTCCGAGAGATTGCGGGCGTCATCGTGGCGTCGGAAAATGTTGATAAATTCCCTTTCCCGCTCGAACTGCAGGGGAATTCGGCCGATGCCCCAATCGTTCAGAATCTGCCAGACCTCCGGATTATAGTTCCGGGTGGTGCGCATGATGAACGGAATAGGATCGTTCCTGGCGATCAACGCCGCCAGACGCAAGATGAGCTCGAAAGAAAGGGTGGATGTGCCGTTTTCGATAGCCTCAAGCAGGGACTTATCCTTGAGGTTAAGCGCCTCGCTCATCTCAGACAGGGTTAGGCCGGCCACCTCCCGGATGTCTTTCAGGGACTGGCCGGCAGCGAGCATGGTTCGCAGCTGGTCCTGGGAATTGACCAGGGCCCGCCCGACCCGCAATGAGGTATCGGTGGCCCGGGCACCCAGGCGGAGTGCCGAGCCGGTAAAGCCCACAATGCGATCGATAATGCCGTCGGAGGTTTTATTCCGGCCGCTGGGCGCCTCAATGCTCTCCACCTGCTCCATGGAACGCATGGCATGCAGGGCGTCCAGCAGCATGTCCTGCAGTACGCGGGCCCGTTGGCTGCTTTCCGGTTGATCCTTCGTTGCCCGGTCAGCCATAGCGATTATCTGGCGTCAGCCTTGGCGGCAAATTGCGCTGGCTTAAGGATAGACGCGGTACGCTGATCAAGCTCGAGCAGGTCGGCCATGATATGACCGCCTTCCCGGATCACGAAGTCCAGCTCTTCATCAGTGCTGTCGAGATCTGCGGCCTGTTCGTCCTGCCATTGTTCCAGCTCATCCAGGGTCTTGAACGGCTCTTCTCCGCGCAGTTCCCGACGTGCGTTGGCAATGGTCAGCCGAGTTCTCTCAATCTGTTCGTGGTGTGCCTTGCGTTCATCCATATTGAGGCTGACGTAGGTCATTTCACGTTGCTTGGTCAGGAACTCAATTTCCTGCTCCAGCAGGCTGAATTCGGGGCTGGCCGAGAAACGGGCTTCATGGCGCCTGCGCAGTTCGTCAATAACACCGCTGAAATCAAAGTACCGGGTGTGGGGCACGGCTTCGATCTGGTCCCAGGGCAGGGCATGATCCAGCGCGTCTTCGCCAATTCGCGACGTGTCGACCCGTGACGGAATCTCGATATCCGGAATGACACCCTTATGTTGGGTAGAACCACCAGACACCCGATAGAACTTGGATTGGGTGATCTTCAGCTGGCCGTGGTTCAGTGGCCGCACGGCTTGAACCGTACCCTTGCCGAACGTCTGAGAGCCCACCACCAGGCCACGGCCGTAATCCTGAATGGCGCCGGCAAAGATCTCCGAGGCCGAGGCACTCATGCGATTCACCAAAACCACCAGGGGGCCGTCGTAGGCAACCGAGGGGTCTTCGTCGTTAAGAATCTGCACATCATTATTGGCGTTACGAATCTGCACGGTGGGGCCCTTGTCGATAAACAGGCCTACCAGGTCATTGGCCTCATGCAGGGCACCGCCGCCGTTGTTGCGGAGGTCCATGACCACACCATCCACACCCTGTTCTTTGAGGTCATCCAGCAGCCTGCGAACGTCCCGCGTGGTGCTCTTGTAATTGGGGTCGCCAGCCTGCATGGCCTGGAAATCGGCGTAGAAGGTCGGAATGGTGATCACGCCAACCCGGTAGGTTTCGCCGGAACGGTCCAGCTCAATGATGTCCTTGCTGGCGCTCTGTTCTTCCAGTTTGACTTCATCGCGGCTGATGGCAATAGAGCGGGTAACGCTCTCGTCAGCGGCGTTGGCCGGAATCACTTCCAGGGTGACGGTGGAGTTTCGGGGGCCACGAATCAAGTCAACCACTTCATCCAGGCGCCAGCCAATCACGTTGACAGGTCTTTCGCCCTCCTGGGCGACAGACACGATACGGTCTGCCGTTTGCAGTTGGCCCTGCTTGGCGGCGGGGCCACCCGGCACCAGGCGAACCACTTTGGTGTATTCGTTGTCGGATTGCAGGACCGCACCGATACCCTCAAGTGACAGGCTCATGTTGATGTTGAAGTTTTCAGAGGTGCGCGGTGAGAAATAGGACGTGTGTGGGTCCCACATGCCGGCAAAGGCATTCATGTACGCCTGAAACGCATCCTCGCTGCGGGCCTGATAGGCGCGCTTGAGCTGACCTTCATACCGGCGGCGCAGATTGTCTTTGATGGTGTCGTCTTCCGTGCCGTTGAGGCGCTGGGCCAGTACGGCATTTTTGATTCTTTTGATCCAAAGGGCATCCAGGGCTTCCTGGTCTGGCTCCCAGTCGGCCTTGGAGCGATCCACCCGAATGCGCTCATCGGTGTTGAAATCGAGCTCATCCAGGCCGTTATCAATAATGTTCAGGGCAAACTGAAGCCGCTCGATGATGCGCTGCTGAACGAGGTTGTAAATTTCGAAACCTGGCTGAAGCTGGCCTGTTTTCAGGGCGGAACCGAGCCGGGACTTAGCCTTGGCGAGCAGGTCGATATCCTGTTGGGACAGATAGATGCGCTGGCCATCCAGGTATTTCAGGTACGCATCGAATACATCGCCAGACAGCTCATCACTGATGCCGAGATTACGGAAATGTGTGAATTGCAGTTGGCGAGCAATCAGGATGTTGGCCCGGGCCTGGTCAATGGTCGGGGCTACGGGCTGATAAACCGCTGTATCGTCAATCTTTGCCTGCGCGACGGACATCCCGGACATCAACAACGAGAGAGTCATTGCCGTGCATGCACCCACCCTCCTGGCTCTGGATGGCTTGGCGTGACGCTGCATGAGTTTTTCTGCAATGGTCATAAATGCATACCTGACGATACTGGGCGGCTGAACAATTGGATTTCAGCCTAACATGTTCAGATGCCGTTGACTGCGACGACGGCTCTGACCCGTAATGAATTTATTGTAGGCAACCGCTACACCTGTTGCCATAGGCCATGGGTATCGCTTCGTGACAATATGTCCATATACGTTGCTGCCTATCTTTTCAGATTGGGGCAGGTTGCAGGAAGTAAAGAGGAGGGGGCGTAAAATGGCCGGAGGAGGAATCCCTCCGGCCGGCTGGGTCAGGCGAAGGACTCGTTGTTTTCTGCCTTTTGCAGAAGCAGTGCTGGTGGCGTGAAGCGCTCACCATACTGGTCCGCCAGCTGCTGCGCCCGTTCAGCGAAAGCGCGAACCCCATACTGGTTGACGAACTGGATGGCACCGCCCGTCCAGGGGGCGTAGCCGATGCCGAAGATGCTGCCAATGTTGGCATCTTCGACGGTTCTCAGCACGCCTTCCTCGAGACAACGGATGCTCTCGATCGCCTGCATGAACAGAATGCGGTCTTTCAGGTCCTGCAGCTGGACGCTGCGAGCCTTGGCCTGGTCTACGAACAGGTTCTCCAGTTCCGGCCACAGGTACTTTTTACCTTTCTCCGGGTACTCGTAGAAACCGGCACCGGCGGCTTTGCCCTTGCGACCGTGGGTGTCGACCATGGCATCGATGACAGCTTCGGCCGGGTGTGGCTGCCAGGTGCCGCCGGCGGCTTCGGTGTCTTTCTTGCTCTGCGCGCGGATGTGCTGCATCAGCGTCATGCTGACTTCGTCGGAGATGGCCAGTGGCCCCACCGGCATGCCGGCCAGAAGCCCTGCATTCTCGATACTTGAGGGATGAATGCCTTCAGCCAGCATACTGATGCCTTCGTTCACGAACGTACCGAACACTCGGGAGGTGAAGAAGCCGCGGCTGTCGTTCACCACGATGGGGATCTTGCCGATTTGCTGCACGTAGTCGAACGCCCGAGCCAGGGTGTCATCGGAGGTTTTCTCGCCAACGATGATTTCCACCAGCTGCATTTTGTCCACCGGGGAGAAAAAGTGCAGACCGATGAAGTTGTCCGGCTTGGCAGAAGCCTTGGCCAACTGGGTAATGGGAATGGTGGAGGTGTTGGAGGCAAAGATGCCGTTGGCCACCATTTTCGGCTCGGCTTCCTGGGTTACCTTGGCTTTGAGATCGCTGTCTTCGAACACGGCTTCGATGATCAGATCGCAACCTTCCAGGTCGTCGGCGGAACCCGTGGCTTTAATGCGGGCCAGCACCTCGTCTTTCTGGGCTTCGGTCATGCGGCCGCGACTGACTTTCTTCGCCAGCAGGTTCTCGGAGTAGTTTTTGCCCTTCTCGGCGTTTTCAACGGAAACATCTTTCAGAACCACCTCAATGCCGCGGCTGGCGGTGGAGTAGGCGATGCCGGCACCCATCATGCCGGCACCCAGTACCCCGACTTTCTTGAAGGTTTCCGGGGCGACACCGTCCGGGCGGCTACCACCGGCCTTGATGGCGTTGAGCTGGAACCAGAAGGTGCCGGTCATGTTCTTGGCCACCTGACCGGTGGCCAGCTCGGCAAAGTAACGGGTTTCAATCAGACTGCCGTTGTCGAAGTCCACCTGGGCGCCTTCCACGGCGGCGGCCAGAATCCGCTCAGGGGCAGGGTAACAGCCCTTGGTTTTTTGCTTGAGCATCGCGGGTGCGATGGCCAGCTTCTGCGCCATGGCAGGATGGTGCGGGGCGCCGCCGGGGAATCGGAAGCCTTTCTGGTCCCAGGGCTGCTGGCACTTGGGGTTGGCTTCGATGAAGGCCCGGGCCTTGGCGATCATGTCTTCCGGTGAGCTGGCCAGCTCATTCACGATTCCGGCTTTCAGGGCCGCTTTGGGATTCACCTTCTTTCCTTCCATCAGGAACGGGAAGGCGGCTTCCAGGCCGATCATCCGGGGCAGGCGCTGGGTACCGCCACCGCCGGGCAGCAGACCGAGGGTGACTTCCGGTAAGCCCAACTGGGTGCGGTCGTCATCAATGGCGACGCGATAGTGGCAGGCCAGGGCGAGTTCCAGGCCACCACCCAGAGCGGTGCCGTTGATGGCAGCCACCACGGGTTTGCCACAGGTTTCCAGCACCCGCATGTCGGCTTTCAGGCCGTTGACCATATCTTCGAATTCTTTGGCCTGCTCGCGGGTGACTTTGTACAGTTCGTTCAGGTCGCCGCCGGCGAAGAAGGTCTTCTTGGCGGAGGCGAGAATGATACCTTTGATGTTGTCCAGGTCACCTTTGACTTTATTGACGGTGTCGGTCAGGGCGGTCCGAAATTCGCCATTCATGGTATTGGCGGACTGGCCTGGCATGTCGATGGTCAGGGTCAGAATCTGGTCTGAACCCAGGTCGTATTGGATGGCACTCATGGTCGGTTCCTTTTTTTTGAAAGTGGTGTTCAGACGCGCTCGATGATGGTGGCAATGCCCATGCCGCCGCCCACACACAGGGTGGCCAGGCCGTAGCGCAGTTCACGGCGCTCCAGCTCATCCATCAAAGTGCCGAGGATGATGGCGCCGGTAGCACCCAGCGGGTGGCCCATGGCGATGGCGCCGCCGTTTACATTCACTTTCTCGTCCGGAACGGACAGTTCTCTCTGGAAGCGCATCACCACCGAGGCGAAGGCTTCGTTCACTTCAAACAGGTCGATCTGGTCCACCGTCATACCGGCTTTCTCCAGCGCCTTGCGGGCGGCGGGGGCAGGGCCGGTGAGCATGATGGTGGGGTCGGTGCTGGTAACCGCAGTGGCGACAATGCGGGCGCGGGGCTTCAGGCCCAGTTCTTTGCCTTTGGCTTCGCTGCCGATCAGCATGGCGGTGGCGCCGTCGACAATGCCGGAGGAATTGCCGGCGTGGTGCACGTGATTGATCTTCTCTACGTAGTGATACTTCTCTCGGGCGACGCCATCAAAGCCCATTTCGCCCATCATCTGGAACGAGGGCTTGAGGCCGGCCAGGGATTCGACGGTGGTGTTACCGCGTACATGCTCGTCCCGGTCCAGGATGACCACGCCGTTCTGGTCAGTGACTGGCACAATGGATTTCGCAAAGTAGCCCTTCTCCCAGGCGCTGGCCGCTTTTTGCTGGGATTTTACGGCAAAGCCATCGACATCTTCGCGACTGAAGCCTTCCAGAGTGGCGATCAGATCGGCACCGATGCCCTGGGGCATGAAACCGGTGTGCAGGTTGGTTTCCGGGTCGGTTGCCCAGGCGCCGCCATCGGAGCCCATCGGAACGCGAGACATCGCCTCGACACCACCGGCAACCACCATGTCTTCCCAGCCGGAACGCACTTTCATGGCAGCCAGGTTAACGGCTTCCAGGCCGGAGGCGCAGAAACGGTTCAAGGTGACGCCGGCCACTTTTTCGTCCCAGTCGGCTGCGAGTGCGGCAGTTTTGGCGATATCCGCGCCCTGATCGCCCACGGCGGTGACACAACCCATCACGATGTCGTCTACCTGGGCGGTATCGAGCTGGTTACGCTCCTGCAGGGCCTTGAGCACGGTGGTCAGCAGGGAGATGGGTTTGACGCTGTGCAAAGATCCGTCTTTCTTTCCGCGGCCGCGTGGCGTGCGGACGGCATCGAAGATGTACGCCTCGGTTGTCATGGTTGTTCCTCTGTTGATTGTTTTCCGGGCACATTAGATTCAGAGCAGTAACCATAGCGGTTACTCGCTGCGCTGGGTAATGACAGGCGCTGCCAATCCCATTGGCTAAATTGCTCAGTCACAATGACAGCAGGCGGTTCGCCTTCTATGTTGAAGAGTAGATCATCAGCAAGCAGGCATAGGTGTGGTTATGTCACTGAGAGACGCGATCGACAACTTCTACGAACGGCTGGTGCTGGACGCCATTGATGCCACTCGGCAGGAAACGGACACGGCGGATTACCTGACAGACGTGATGTGTGTGGCTTTGAACCGGTTGCCCGCCCGCTACTATCGGCACACGATTGATATGATGTTTTATCTGGCGGATGAAGAGTTGAAAGAGATGAAACAAAAATCCCTGGCCGCGGTGAAGCAGGCCAGGGATTTTGTCAGTGAGCACCAGCGGGACTGAGTTCAGTCTGACGCAAGCATGGCATCCAACGCCCGGTTCAGACGGTCGGCATTTTCCTGCGTTACATCATCGCCGCCAGGCTGGCTGCACCACAGGGCCACCAGTCGTTCCAGCTCTTTGAGCGGCGTTTCGGTCTCGCCATTACCAAGCCCCTCTGCCAGCCTCTGAACCTGAATTTCCATCCGGCGCTGCTGGTCCTGTTCCGGAGTGGCTGCGCCCGCCAGAATTTCGGCCCGTATGGCCAGATCTCTGCCAGCTAATCGGTCGGTCCCGTTGCACAATTTGGCCCAATGGGACGGCAGGGCCTCGTCGGCCAGGCGTCCCTGGGCCTTGTCGGTGATCAGCGTTTTCCAGGACTCGAGAGTATTGGCCATTGCTCTGGCCTGGGTAATCCTGTCCAGCCGTTGCCGCAGCTGTTGAACCCGTTCTTTAACCTCACCCGAAAGTGCGCCGCCGGCAATCTGCTTTACCGCACCCCGGGCTTCACTCAGCACGGCGTCATCGGCTTCTGCGCCCAGGTGTTGGTATTGGGCCAGCACGGCCTGTGCGGCCTGGTCCGCCTCTTCTGCCGCCTGCTGACGTGCTGAACGCTGGGCATCCCGGCGCGCAAAAATCTGGTCACAGGCTTTGCGGAATGCCTGCCACATTTTGCGATCTTCCCGGTGGCGGGTAATGCCGATGGCTTTCCATTCGGTTTGCAGTGCCTTCGCCTGCTCCATGGCTTCCTGCAGGGGTTCGTGCTCGATCAGTGCCCTTGCGCGGTCAACAATGGTCTGTTTCAGGGCTTCGTTCTTCAGGCGTTCATCGTCAAGAGGACGTTCCAGTTGTTTGAGAAGCTCGTCGAAACGCTTCTGAATCAGGCGATTGTCTTTGAAATCCACTGGCCAGGCGCTTTTCCATTCCTGGCGGGCGGTTTGGTGAATGCGCTCGGCCGCCTTCCAGTCGATGGCCGACCAGTCCGCATTGGCCAGGAAATGCTCCAGTTGGTCACAGATCGCTTCCCGCGTGTGCAGATTGGCCTGTTTCAGGTCCGATTTTGCCTCAAAGTAGGCTTTGCAGGGCTCGTAAGCTGTATCGGACGCCGCTTTGAAACGACTCCAGAGCGACCGGTCGGATGAGCCACCCAGGTCGCGCCATTCGTTCTGCAGTTCTTTGATGCGCTCGGCTTTGATCTCCGGCTCAATGGGCTGATCCGCCAGGTGCTCCATCTGTTCACACAGGGCGAGTTGTTTGGGTTCTGTCGCAAACCCTTGCCAGTCGCTCAGCTCCCGGAACTGGCCGGTGAGCAGTTGCATCCTGGCCTGAAGTTGTTTGCGCTGACGACCGTCCAATTGTTGGAACTGGTTCTGGGCGAGCTTGAGCAGCTGCTTGGATTCTTTGAACTGCTTGGCCTCGAGGGCCGATTCCAGCATCGGAAGGGTGTTGTGCAGTGCCTCGGCGGCGGCTTTCTGCTCGTCCCGATTGCCGCCGGACGGCTTTGCTGGTCGTGGTTTGCCTGCCAGTTTGCGAACCGGCGCAAGCTCTGCTGGCTGGGGGAAGGCTGATGGCCACTCAATCTCCTTCAGCAACTCCTGGGCTTTTTGACGATGGCCATCGTCAGCCTCTTCAGTACCTGCTACCTGTGTTAGTTCTGAGAGAGTGTCCCTGGCCTGTGTAAACCGTCGAACCGCACTGAGATAGTTGCGCAGTGCCAGCATTCGCGATTCGTAATCTTTTTGCTCCTGCTTCTCTACCTGGGTATCCCGGGTTGCTTCCAGCCATCGGTTTTCCTGGGTCTTCTGCAGGGCATCCAGGGCGGATAGGGAGGGCAGGGTGCTGGATTCCTGGGAAGTCAGGTCGCTCAAGGTCTGCTCAAGCAGGGCCAGTGTCTCTGAGCGTTGAAGCGCCTGTTCCCGGTGGCGTGCCTCTTCCTGCCGCGCCTGTTCCATCTGTTTCAGGCGCTCCCGGCACTGGTGCACGGCTTCCAGAAACTGCTGGGATTGCTCTGCTGTGGCGCTTGACTGGACCTCACTCCAGTTATCCTGCAATGCTTCCAGCCGCGCCTGATAGAGTTTAAGGTCTTCACTGCTGGCCTGATCTTTAGCCTGGCCGATCAGGGTTTTGATTCTATGGCGAACGGCGGCTTCGGCAGCTTGCTGTTCCTTCAGGCTTTGAAGGCTCTGCTTGACGGTCTGGTAAACACTTTTGTCCCGGCCCTTGGCCTGTTTCTGGACTTGCTGTAGCTGGATCTCATCTTTGAGAGCGGCGGCAGCTTCAAGCCGGATGGCTGCAGTCAACCCGTCAATCGCCAATGTGGCCAGTTGGGCCTGGTCCGGGTTGCTTCCGAGTTGTTGTTCCTGCTGTTTTTTCAGGAGTTGCCTGGTTTCTTCCTGTGAGGGTTGACTGGGCTCAGATTTTGCCGGTGTCCGGGGTGCGGTTGCCGGGTTGGCCTTGCGAGACTTGAACAGTTTCTGAATGAATGCAGCCATACAAAGGTATCCTTCGGGATTGAAACCAGTCAGCAGTGGCGGCAAAGTGGGCCGCCACCGTTCATCGGCTCACAGGCGTGGGCCGGGTAGTTGAAAGAATCGGCCGCTAGTCTAGCGTTTTGGATGCATTTGCGGGAAGGGGCTTTATGGCAAAACACGAAAAAGATCAGGACCCGGAATACAAAGCCCGCTCTGCGGCACTGCGCCTGCTCGCCCGCAGAGAACACAGTCGTTACGAGCTGGCATTAAAACTGCGGCAACGGCGTATTGAAGGCGATCTGATTGATACTGTTCTCGACGAGTATGAGCGCGAAGGCTGGCTGAGCGATCAGCGCTTTGCCGATGTGTATGCCCGGCAGAGAATGGACCTTGGCTATGGGCCCTTGAGGATTCTGGCAGAGCTGCAACAGCGGGGCGTTCATCTCACTCCGGAATGTCTCGATGAAGTCTCAGAGGAAGACTGGTGCCAGCGGGCTGTTCGCTTGCGTGCCAAACGTTACGGTCTGGGGCGGCTGGATGACGATTTGCCGGAGAAGCTACGGCAGTCACGATTCCTGAGTCGCAGAGGTTTCTCCGCGACCCAGGTAGAGCGCGCGCTGGAAGCACGTGAGGAAGAATGGGGCGATGAGTTCTCGTGGTGAGTCTGGAGGAGCACCTGCCCACTTACAGAGTGGGCGGAATCATCCCCAGTTCCGGCGGCAAGGCTGCCCGCAAATCCGGTCCCGACGTCTCGGGTGATTCTGTCTGTGCGGCTGTTTCTTCAGACTGCCGATCAAGCCATACCAGTACCTGATCTGCGTCAGGCTTGGGTTGGTCGGGTTCGGTGATGCGGGTCAGTACATCGTAATACCGGCGAATGTTCTGAACGTACACCACCGGTTCGTGGCCACGGGCATAGCCAAAGCGGGTTTTGGTGTACCACTCTTTCTGGGCTAGCAGCGGCAGAAACTCTTTAACATCCATCCAGCGATCCGGATTTCTTCCGGCGGATTCCGTCAACCTTCTCGCATCTTCCAGGTGGCCGAACCCGACATTGTAAGATGCCAGGGCGAACCAGGTGCGGTCAGGCTCCGGAATACGCTCGGGGATCTTGGCGTGCACCATCTTGAAATAGCGGGCGCCACCTTCAATGCTCTCTTCAGGATCAAGGCGGTTGTTGATGCCGATGTAGCTGGCGGTGGTGCGGGTGAGCATCATCAAGCCCCGAACCCCGGTGGGTGACACTGCGTTCGGGCGCCAGTGGGATTCCTGGTAACCGATCGCAGCCAGCAGTCGCCAGTCGAGATCAATGTCTCTTGCGTAGTCCTGGAACAGCGACTGGTACTTCGGCAGGCGATTTTCCACGTGGTGCATGAATGTGCGCGCGCCCACATAGTTCAAACGGTCGAGGTGGCCGTAAAAGCGTTCTGCCAGTTGGGCCATCGAGCCATTGCCCCTGGCCTGCTCCAGAAAATCCTTGGCAGCGTTTGCCAGCGTTTCGTCCTGGGCGATCGGGAACAGCCACACCAGGTCTCTGGGCTCACCCAGAGCAAACCCTTCCTTGACCATGGGAAAGTAGACATGGTTCAGGTCCAGCTCATTCGATGAAACGGCAGCGTAGGCAATTTCTCCGGTTTCAACCCTCGCCAGCAGTCCCGCAGCGTCCAGCCCAGGATGGATGTGCCGGTGAACCTGGGCACTTTCCGGGTCATCGGCAATCAGGTGCTCATGGTTGCTGTCAGCGAGCAGGTGCAGGGTTTCACCGCCAAGGTCGGCCAGTGAGGCTGGACGGGGGAAGTCACGGTTATAAACCACAACCGATTGCGCCTTCACGCCGATGGGAACTGCGCGATACCTGCTTTCAAAATCGGGTTGCTCTGCCAGGCCGGCGAGGCCGATGTGGGCGTAGTTACGCGAGAGTACGGAGAGAATCTCGGTGTTGTCTTCGGCCACCCGCACACGCAGTTCCACCCCGAGTTCTTCAGCGAACCGGCTGGCAAGCTCATAATCGTATCCGGTTGGTGCGTCTCGACCCTCGTAATAAATAGAAGGCGCTACGCGGGTAATCACGTGAAGCACACCCACGTCCCTGACCTCCTGGAGCGTGGTCGGGCGAGAACATCCGGTCGCGGACAATGCTGTGGTCAACACTAACGCCAGCGGAAAACTGGTACTGCGAAGATGCCTGAAAAATCGCGACAAATCCCTGATCTCCATATAGCTCAATGTTCAGGAGGTTGTGACCGGGTCACTGTTTTTCCTGTTTTATGATGCCTGAGGCTTTCCATGCTCCTGACCAATGATCCCCTGAGACTTCAGCGGGGTCAATCAAACTGATTAATTACTGTGCAAAACAATGTTAATTGTACAGCCGCTAAAGAACCTACCTTGCGCTGTATCCTGCGTTCGGTTTCAAGTATCATGGCGGCCTTTCAGACGTCCCCCGATTCGCGCGATACAGGTTGATATCATGCTTGAACTTCGCGGCGCTCCCGCGCTCTCGCCTTTCCGTTCCAGAAAGCTGCACTCCCGGATTCAGCAACTTGTTCCTGATGTGGAGCATGTATACGCAGAATTCATGCACTTTGTGGATCTTGATGCTGACCTTTCCGATGCGGAACAGGCAATACTTGATCGCCTTCTGACCTACGGGCCCAGCGTTGAACTGGAGCAGCCAGATGGTGTTCTGTTCCTGGTGGTCCCGCGCCCGGGAACACTCTCTCCGTGGTCCAGTAAGGCTACCGATATCGCTCGCAACTGTGGCCTGCGACAGATTCGCAGAATTGAACGCGGTATCGCTTACTACGTCCGCTCCTCCAGCAAGCTTGGCCTCGAACAGCGAGAAAAAATTGCAACCTTGCTGCATGACCGGATGACCCAGAAAGTATTCCATGAGACGGGTGGCGCCGAGTTGCTGTTCAGTCATGACGAGCCCCGGCCCCTCGGCCGGGTGCCGGTGCTGGCCGGTGGCCGGGGTGCTTTGGTTGAGGCAAACGGGCGCCTCGGCCTTGCCCTGGCCGACGACGAGATCGATTACCTGGTAACGGCGTTCACCGACCTTGAGCGTGATCCGACGGACGTCGAGCTGATGATGTTTGCCCAGGCAAACTCGGAGCATTGCCGCCACAAGATCTTTAACGCCTCCTGGGATATTGATGGCGAAGGCCAGGAAAAATCCCTGTTTGCAATGATCAAGAACACCTTCGAGATGAACAGCGAAGGTGTGCTCTCTGCCTATAAGGACAACGCTGCAGTTATTACTGGTAGCGAGGCGGGCCGTTTCTTCCCGGCACCGGAAACCGGTGTTTACAGTTATAACCGGGAGCCGGTGCATATTCTGATGAAGGTGGAAACCCATAACCACCCGACTGCTATCTCACCCTTTGCCGGCGCCGCAACAGGCTCCGGTGGCGAGATCCGCGATGAAGGTGCGACCGGTCGTGGTTCCAAGCCCAAGGCGGGCCTTGCAGGCTTTACCGTTTCCAACCTTAATATTCCGGGCGACGAGCAGCCTTGGGAGTTTGGTTATGGCAAGCCGGACCGGATCGCCTCGCCGCTGGATATCATGATTGAAGGTCCCATCGGTGGTGCCGCTTTCAATAACGAGTTTGGCCGGCCCAACCTGGCGGGTTACTTCCGGACCTTTGAAGAGAAGGTTCCCGGTGCGGCGGGTGAAGAAGTGCGTGGTTACCACAAGCCCATCATGATTGCCGGCGGCCTGGGTAACATTCGCGAGAATCACGTCGAGAAGGGCAATATCCCGGTCGGCGCCAAACTGATCGTGCTGGGCGGCCCTTCCATGTTGATCGGACTTGGAGGTGGCGCTGCGTCCTCCATGGATTCCGGTTCCAGCAATGAGAATCTGGATTTTGCGTCGGTTCAACGGGACAACCCGGAGATGGAACGCCGTTGCCAGGAAGTGATTGACCGTTGCTGGCAGATGGGGGAAGACAACCCGATTTGCTTCATCCACGATGTGGGCGCGGGCGGTCTCTCCAACGCCATGCCTGAACTGGTCAAAGATGGGGGCCGGGGCGGCAAATTCGAATTGCGTGACATCCCGAGTGACGAGCCGGGCATGTCACCCCTGGAAATCTGGTGTAACGAATCCCAGGAACGCTACGTGATGGCCGTGGCACCGGAAAATCTGGACTTGTTCGATGCCCTTTGCCGCCGTGAGCGCTGTCCTTATGCCGTGATCGGTGAAGCTACCGAAGCGCACCACCTGGAACTGGGTGACTCCTATTTTGATGACAAGCCTGTCGACCTGCCAATGGAAGTGTTGTTTGGCAAACCGCCGAGAATGCATCGCAGTGTTGCGCGTTCGTCGTTTACCAAACCGATCTTCGATTCCACCAAGATCGATTTGCACGACGCCATTCGTCGCGTACTCCGCTTGCCGTCGGTGGGCTCCAAGAGCTTCCTGATTACTATCGGTGACCGAACCATCACCGGGCTGGTCGCCCGTGATCAGATGGTTGGGCCCTGGCAGGTGCCGGTCAGCGATGTGGCGGTTACTGCGGCATCCTTTGACGTACGCACCGGTGAGGCTATGGCCATGGGCGAGCGCACGCCGCTGGCGGTGATTGACGCTCCGGCTTCAGGCCGAATGGCCGTAGGTGAAGTGATTACCAACCTGGCGGCGGCGGCAATCGGTAAGCTCTCTGACATTCGTTTATCGGCTAACTGGATGGCCGCGGCTGGTCACCCGGGTGAAGACGAGAACCTGTACGAGACCGTAAAAGCGGTTGGCATGGAATTGTGTCCGGACCTGGGTATTACCATCCCGGTGGGTAAAGATTCCATGTCGATGAAAACCACCTGGGAAGAGGACAACGGTGAGCAGAAGAGTGTTACCGCACCGCTGTCTCTGATTGTCAGTGGTTTTGCGCCCGTAACCGACGTTGCCCGTACACTTACTCCGCAGTTGCGATCGGATGCCGGTGAAACAGACCTTATTCTGATTGACCTGGCCGCCGGCCAGAATCGCCTTGGTGGCTCTGCACTGGCGCAGGTGTACCGTCAGGTTGGCGCGGTAGCGCCTGACCTGGATGATCCGGAAGATATCAAGGCTTTCTTTGCAGTCGTGCAGGGCTTGAACGCCGACGGCAAGCTGCTGGCTTACCATGACCGCTCAGACGGTGGTCTGTTTGTCACGCTGGCGGAAATGGCGTTTGCAGGCCGGACAGGTCTGGACATCAAGCTGGATGGTCTTGCCGAAGACAGCTCCCAGTTTGCCCGTGAGCTCTTCAACGAAGAACTGGGCGCTGTGATCCAGGTTCGCCGTGACGACACCAGCTTTGTCCTGCAGCAGTTCTCGGCCGCCGGCCTGGGCGACCATACAAGCGTTGTGGGCACACTGAATGACAAGGACCGCGTGCGCCTGACATTCGGTGGTGACACCGTGGTGGATGAATCCCGTACCGAGCTGCAGCGTCTGTGGGCGGAAACCAGTTACCGTATCCAGTCGCTGCGGGATAACGCGGACTGCGCCCAGGAAGAGTTCGACAACCTGCTGGACGAGAACGATCCGGGCTTGAGTGTTGAGCTTAGTTACGACATCAATGAAGATATTGCTGCGCCGTATATCAGTACCGGTGCACGCCCGAAGGTTGCGGTGCTTCGGGAGCAGGGCGTTAACGGCCAGGTTGAAATGGCTGCAGCGTTTGATCGGGCTGGTTTCGAGGCAGTCGACGTCCATATGAGCGATCTGCTGTCCGGTCGCATTACGCTCGAGACATTCCAGAGCCTGGTTGCCTGTGGTGGTTTCTCCTACGGCGATGTTCTGGGCGCCGGTGAGGGTTGGGCCAAGTCCATTCTGTTCAATGATCGGGTGCGAGATCAGTTTGCTGCCTTCTTCAACCGTCAGGACACTCTCGCGTTGGGCGTTTGCAATGGTTGCCAGATGCTTTCCAACTTGCATGAACTGATTCCGGGAAGCGAAGGTTGGCCGCGTTTTGTACGTAACCAGTCCGAACAGTTTGAGGCCCGCCTGGTCATGGTGGAGGTGGCGCAGTCACCGTCTGCGTTCCTTGATGGCATGGCCGGTTCTCGCATGCCGATTGCCGTTGCCCATGGTGAGGGTCGAGTGGAGTTTGCCTCTGGTAATTCGGCTCAGTCCCTTGCAGACAGCGAGTTGGTGTCCATGCGGTATGTGGACAACCGGGGCCAGCAGACCGCGCGGTATCCGTACAACCCCAACGGTTCAGAGGCTGGCATTACTGGTGTTACTTCCCGGGATGGCCGGGTGACCATCATGATGCCGCACCCAGAGCGTGTTTTCCGGGCGGTGCAGCACTCCTGGCGGCCAGATGGCTGGCAGGAAGATGGTCCCTGGATCCGCATGTTCAGGAATGCGAGGCGCTGGCTTGGCTGATTAAGCCAGTCAATCCGGGCGTGGTGGAAACCGGTCTGCAAAGTGTCCCTGACGGGGCATTTCTCGGACCGGTTTTTTTATGCTCAATGATGAGGCTTGCTGCGCAAAAAGTGAGCAAATAAAATCTCTAAAAGTTCTGAAATTTGTCAGTCAAGGCCTTGACTAGAGAACTTTATGCACATTCCTGGTGCTTTGCTGGCTGAACTGTGAACAAAGTCCAAGAATTGCGTTCATTTTTTGCTCTAGCATCGTAAGATATTGAAAAATATAAACAAAAACAAATGGGCGATTTTGTCGCCAATTTGAGGGGAGGTCAGTAACTGTGGGGGTTGGAGGCCGATTCCCAAAAACTTTCCCCAGAGTTATCCACAGATTCTGTGGGTAAGTTTGTAATGCCTTGTTCCGGATAAAAGTTGACCAATTTGAGGGTGACTATGTACAAGCTTTGCTACTTCGTACCGGAGAGCCATCTTGAGCAAACCAAGCAGGCATTATTTGATGCTGGCGCGGGAAAAATCGGGGATTACGACAGCTGCGCATGGCAGTGTGAAGGCGAGGGGCAGTTCCGACCCCTGGCGGGGAGCGATCCGTTTCTGGGAAGCCAGGGAGAGCTTGAGCGTGTTAGGGAATTCAAGGTGGAACTGGTGTGTAGCGACGAGCTTATCAAGCCTGCAGTCTATGCACTCAAGCAGGCCCATCCTTACGAGGAGCCCGCCTATGAGGTGTATCGCCTGGAAACGTTCTGATCAGGCTTTTTTCGCCATTGGGTGGCGAATATCGGTGACATGGACGTTGTAGGATTCAGACTTCATATCCGCAAGGAACAGCTCAAGGGTCTTGCGCACCGTGGGGAAAGATATCTCATCCCAGGGAATATCGCCGGGTTCGAACAGCTTTGATTCCAGCGATTCTTCTCCGGCGCCGAATAGGCCGTCTTTAAGTGTGGCACGGTAGAACATGTGGACCTGGTTGATGTGCGGAACATCAATGATGGAGTAAAGCCCCTGAATGTCCACATCCGCCAGTGCTTCCTCGCGGGTTTCCCGGGCTGCTGCTTCTATCGTCGTTTCTGCATTTTCCATAAAGCCTGCCGGCAGAGTCCAATAGCCATACCGGGGTTCGATGGCTCGGCGACATAGCAGGATTCTGCCTTCCCATACGGGAACCGTACCGGCGACAATCCGCGGGTTCTGGTAATGTATGGTCTCGCAGCTGATGCAAACATAACGGTGCCGATTGTCGCCTTCGGGAATGCGTTGCTCAACCGGTTGGCCGCAAGTGCTGCAATACTTCATCGTTTTCCCCGTATACTGAGTGTCCGTTGGTAGTCAGTTTAACGATCCGGACTGCCTGTGTCTCACTCAATATCAGGAAGTTGCCGGAGTAAAGAGTGCAAGACCTGTTAACCGAGCGATTGTCGAATTACGCGCCCAGACAACTGGCACTGGACTACCCTGAAGCCGGTATCCTGGTGCCCATTACGGATAACGAGCGTGATCCGGAGATGATTTTTACCCTGAGGTCATCCAACCTCAAAACACATCGGGGTCAGGTGGCCTATCCCGGCGGCAAGCGGGATCCTGACGACGCCTCCCTGATTGCAACCGCACTGCGTGAAACCCACGAAGAAATCGGTCTGCCCCCGGATCAGGTAAAGGTCATTGCGCCGTTAAGTCAGGTTATGTCGTTGCACCGTATTCTTGTCACTCCATACGTGGGCGTTGTGCCAGGCGATCATCCCCTGGAGCCGAACCCCCACGAGATCGAAAGTGTCTTCCGTGTTCCGATCTCCTGGCTCCTGGAAGATCGAAGGGAGCGTACCGACACGCTCAGTTTTCTGAACAGCACTCTTTACGTGCCCTGCTATCGTTGGCAGCAGTATCAGATATGGGGGTTGTCGGCGGTGGTGCTGGTCGATTTTCTGAATGCTGTGTACGATGCCGGAATCGATATTCTCGAGCCACCCCGTTGAATTAGCCGGAGAGATTGATGTTCTACAGAATTGATCAATACCAGCCAGAAAAAGAAGGCGATGGCCAGTTCGTCGCCCACAACGCCACGGTGATCGGGCGCGTAAAGCTGATGGAAAAATCGAGTATCTGGTTCAATGTTGTCATTCGTGGTGATAACGAACTGATTACGATCGGCCCCGAATCGAACATACAGGATGGCTCAGTACTGCATACCGACCCGGGCATTCCGCTAACCCTTGGGCGTGGGGTGACTGTTGGCCACAAAGCCATGCTGCACGGATGCCAGATTGGCGACTACACCCTGGTTGGGATCAATGCGGTGATTCTGAACGGCGCGAAGATTGGCAAACACTGTCTGATCGGAGCAAATACTCTGATCCCGGAGGGTATGGAAGTGCCGGATGGCTCGATGGTAGTGGGTTCTCCAGGGAAAATTCGCCGCGAACTCAACGATAACCAGAAAAAAATGCTCGAGTTCAGCGCAATGCACTATGTAAAAAATGCAGAGCGCTACCTGGCGACACTGACAAAGGTGGATATCTGAAGATGAAGGTGGCCGACAAGGTTCGATCGCCATGCGTCAATGTTTGCGCGCTGGATGAAAATGACATGTGTATCGGTTGCCAGCGCACAGGGGATGAAATCCTCCGCTGGACCACCATGAGTAATGACGAGCGACGGGAGGTTCTGCTGAAAGTGGCGGAACGGGAAAAGCAGGTCGCACTCTGACAGTAACAGGACATCAAACTATATGACTGGTTCAAACAGAACGGTGCGTATCGGCACGCCTCTGAAGTCATCGGCTACCCGTGTGCTTTTTTGCGGTGCCGGGGAGCTCGGTAAAGAGGTGGTTATAGAGCTGCAACGTTTCGGCATAGAAGTGATTGCAGTCGACCGATACGAGAATGCGCCCGCCATGCAGGTTGCGCATCGGAGCCACGTTATCGATATGCTGGATGGTGCAGCGTTGCGCGCCACCGTTGAAGCGGAGAAGCCGGACCTGATCGTTCCGGAGATTGAGGCGATTGCCACCGCCGAGCTGGTCCGGTTGGAGGAAGAAGGCTACAACGTGTTGCCCACAGCCCGGGCGGTTAATCTGACCATGAATCGCGAAGGTATCCGCCGGCTTGCGGCTGAGGAGCTTGGGCTAAGCACATCCAAGTACCGGTTTGCCGGTACCAGGGAAGAGTATCTGGCTGCCATTGATGAGGTCGGGGTGCCATTGGTGGTGAAGCCAGTTATGAGCTCGTCCGGTAAAGGGCAGAGTACGGTGAAGAGTACAGCGGAGGTAGAGGCTGCTTGGGAGTACGCCCAAACCGGTGGTCGGGCTGGCAAGGGTAGGGTGATCGTCGAAGGCTTTGTGGACTTCGACTATGAGATCACCTTGCTGACGGTCAGGCATCGCGATGGTATTTCATTCTGTGATCCAATTGGTCACAGGCAGGAAGACGGCGATTACCGTGAGTCATGGCAGCCACACCCCATGTCCGATGCGGCGTTTACCCGAGCAACAGAGATTGCACGGGCAGTGGTAGAGAATCTGGGTGGCTACGGTATCTACGGTGTTGAGCTGTTCATTAAGGGTGACCAGGTATGGTTCTCGGAGGTTTCTCCCAGACCCCACGATACTGGCCTGGTCACCTTGATGTCCCAGGACCTTTCGGAGTTCGCGTTACATGCCCGCGCCATTTTGGGTATGCCCATCCCTGCCATTCGCCAGCAGGGCCCAACCGCGTCGGCGGTCATCCTGCCGGAGGGAGATTCCGGTAACGTGGTGTTCTCGGGGCTGGAACATGCCCTGGCAGAGCCTGATACCCAGGTTCGCCTGTTCGGTAAGCCGGAGTTGAAAGGGCGTCGACGTATGGGCGTTGCCCTCGCTAAAGGCAGTACCATAGAAGAAGCGCGCCAGCGTGCAATCAAGGTAGCGCAGCAGGTTAAAGTGGAGCTAGACTGAGAGACTGGATAAGGGCTTTGTGAGGGCTGGAAAGGAACCTTCCGAAAAAAGTTCAAATCCACCGTTGACTCCTCGGCTGAGGTCTGTAGAATGCGCATCTCGCTTGAGGGGCTGGCCACTGAAAAGAGGCAAAACCTCAGCGATAACTGCTTGAAAGCACTGAAGAAAAAGTTCGAAAGATTCTTCAGAAAGCGGTTGACAGGAAGGCGGTTCAGTGTAGAATGCGCACCTCGAAACAGGCAGTAAGCCGGACAGTTTTTCGGCGGTTTTCGGAAGCGGAAACAGCGAAAAATAAACGGTTGACAGGGCAGCGGAACGATGTAGAATACGCGGCCTTGATTGAGCAACAGCTCAAACGCTCTTTAAAAAGTTAACCAAGTAATTCGTGTGGGCGCTGGCCGAGGTATTTCGGATACGAAATATCAGGACAGTGACTCGTCGAAATTGAGTTTTGTCTTGAGCAAGAATTAAGAACTTTCGAGTTCTTGTATGATTTAAACTGAAGAGTTTGATCATGGCTCAGATTGAACGCTGGCGGCAGGCTTAACACATGCAAGTCGAGCGGTAACAGGGGGTGCTTGCACCCCGCTGACGAGCGGCGGACGGGTGAGTAATGCTTAGGAATCTGCCCAGTAGTGGGGGATAGCCCGGGGAAACCCGGATTAATACCGCATACGTCCTACGGGAGAAAGCAGGGGATCTTCGGACCTTGCGCTACTGGATGAGCCTAAGTCGGATTAGCTAGTTGGTGGGGTAAAGGCCTACCAAGGCGACGATCCGTAGCTGGTCTGAGAGGATGATCAGCCACATCGGGACTGAGACACGGCCCGAACTCCTACGGGAGGCAGCAGTGGGGAATATTGGACAATGGGGGCAACCCTGATCCAGCCATGCCGCGTGTGTGAAGAAGGCTTTCGGGTTGTAAAGCACTTTCAGCGAGGAGGAAGGCTCTGAAGTTAATACCTTCAGGGATTGACGTTACTCGCAGAAGAAGCACCGGCTAACTCCGTGCCAGCAGCCGCGGTAATACGGAGGGTGCAAGCGTTAATCGGAATTACTGGGCGTAAAGCGCGCGTAGGTGGTTAGGTAAGCGAGATGTGAAAGCCCCGGGCTTAACCTGGGAACGGCATTTCGAACTGTCTGACTAGAGTGTGGTAGAGGGTAGTGGAATTTCCTGTGTAGCGGTGAAATGCGTAGATATAGGAAGGAACACCAGTGGCGAAGGCGGCTACCTGGACCAACACTGACACTGAGGTGCGAAAGCGTGGGGAGCAAACAGGATTAGATACCCTGGTAGTCCACGCCGTAAACGATGTCAACTAGCCGTTGGGACTCTTGAAGTCTTAGTGGCGCAGCTAACGCACTAAGTTGACCGCCTGGGGAGTACGGCCGCAAGGTTAAAACTCAAATGAATTGACGGGGGCCCGCACAAGCGGTGGAGCATGTGGTTTAATTCGACGCAACGCGAAGAACCTTACCTGGCCTTGACATCCAGAGAACTTTCCAGAGATGGATTGGTGCCTTCGGGAACTCTGAGACAGGTGCTGCATGGCCGTCGTCAGCTCGTGTCGTGAGATGTTGGGTTAAGTCCCGTAACGAGCGCAACCCCTATCCCTGGTTGCTAGCAGGTAATGCTGAGAACTCCAGGGAGACTGCCGGTGACAAACCGGAGGAAGGTGGGGATGACGTCAGGTCATCATGGCCCTTACGGCCAGGGCTACACACGTGCTACAATGGCGCGTACAGAGGGCTGCCAACTCGCGAGAGTGCGCCAATCCCTTAAAACGCGTCGTAGTCCGGATCGGAGTCTGCAACTCGACTCCGTGAAGTCGGAATCGCTAGTAATCGCGAATCAGAATGTCGCGGTGAATACGTTCCCGGGCCTTGTACACACCGCCCGTCACACCATGGGAGTGGATTGCACCAGAAGTAGTTAGTCTAACCTTCGGGAGGACGATTACCACGGTGTGGTTCATGACTGGGGTGAAGTCGTAACAAGGTAGCCGTAGGGGAACCTGCGGCTGGATCACCTCCTTAAACGAAGCCGAATGCTTCGGTCAGAGTCCACACGAATTACTTGGTTG
>NZ_PXNO01000026.1 GCF_003007715.1 Marinobacter shengliensis
CAGAGCCTGAACCGGGAATGGCTGCTGACCGCCATCACCCACACCGGCAAACAGCCCCAGGCCATGGAAGAAGAGGGTGGCAGCGAACCCACCAGCTACCACAACGACTTCACCGCCATCCCGGCCGATAAAACCTGGCGGCCAGTGTGTGAACACAAACCCATGATGGACGGCCCCCAGATGGCCATCGTCACCGGCCCCGAGGGTGAAGAGATCCACTGCGACCAGTACGGCCGGGTGAAAGTTCGTTTCCCCTGGGACCGCTATTCGAAAAACGACGAACACTCCAGCGCCTGGCTACGCGTTGCCCAGGGTTGGGCTGGCGGCCAATACGGCTTTATGGCCCTGCCCAGAATCGGCCATGAAGTAATCGTTTCCTTCCTGGACGGCGACCCGGACCAGCCCATCATCACTGGCCGAACCTATCACGCCACCAACACACCGCCCTACGCGCTGCCGGAACACAAAACCCGGACCACATTAAAAACCAAAACCCACAAGGGTGAGGGCAGCAACGAACTCCGGTTTGAAGACGAAGCGGACCAGGAACAGATCTACGTCCACGCCCAGAAAGACCTGGACCTGCTGACCGAAAACAACCGCACCGAAGTCATCAAGAACGACAGCCACCTGACGGTGGAGAACAACCGCTTCAGCCACACCAAAGGCAACAGCCACCATACCGTGGACGGCGAAAAGCGCGAACAAACCGGCAAAGACCACAGCTTCAACGTCACCGGCACCCTGCACCTCCAAGCCGGCACCGCCTGGCTCAGTGACTCGGGCACCGAACTGCATATCAAAGCCGGCCAAAAAGCGGTGATCGAAGCAGGAGCCGAAATCACCCTCAAAGCCGGTGGCAGCTTCGTAAAAATCGACCCCAGCGGCGTGACCTTGGGTGGCGCGAGTATCAAGATGAACGCCGGTGGCGCTGGCGGTAAGGGTAGTGGGCAGAAAGTGCAGGTGCCGGAGAGGCCCGGGTTGGTAACGGCTGCGGGCGGGGTTGTGGCGCCGGTGGCGTTGGCGGAAGTCGATCAACGTCTGGATGCCGAGCCAAAAGCCATCGTTGCCCATCGCCTCAAGCAGGCACGCATGCAAGGAACGGCCATTGTTGAGCAGTGCCAGCAACAACCTGATGGCTCCTGTCCGCTCGGTAACTGCCCGTGCGGCAAGAACCAGTCGGCATGATCGGAGGGGGACGGTCCGTGGCATTACCAAAGCCTTCATCTGCCAAAGTGCGTTACCTGGTGTTGGAAACCCGCCAGAATCCACCGGTTGTGCGGTCTTTGTATGCGCAGGCAGACAACCCGAAGTGGGTGCACCTGTTTGCTGAAACAGACTGGCAGCAATACCTGGCTGAAAGCCCCGTTGTCCTGGAAGCAAACCAGAGTAGCCCTGAATACCAGTGGGCGCTGAAAGGACTGAAAGAGGGACGATTAACGGGCCTGATTCTGGAGTCGTCAGAAGGGCTCGAGTCCGTCACGAAATGGTTAAGAGCGCGTCTGAAAGTACGCTTCGATGGGCAACGACAGGGCCTGTTGCGCTTCTATGACCCGGATGTTTGGCATCGGCTATCTCCGGTGGTCCAGGACCAAGCGGATGTAGTGGAACGAGTTATCTACTGGCATGGTGATTCCGGTGAGGCCCGCTGGCTAACCACCGAAAAACCAAGCCCGTTTAACATGTTCCCTGTGCCCACACTGAACGAAAGCCAATGGCAGGCATTGAACATTGTTACGGCCTGAGAATGAATTCACCGCTAGACAAAGCAAGGAATGACAGGGATGTCTGAGAACAACTCGAACCAGGTTGCCGGAAGCTGTGGTCCCGCCTGTGAGGGCGAATCACTGATTATTGAGGTGATGGGTAGGGATCATCCGGAGGGGCACAGTTTCAGAATCTTTGATGACACCAACTACGAGCAGCAGGAATGGTTGGAAAATCAGGTTCAGGTTGAACCACTGGAAGATTCGGTTCTTCACGTTTGGCCCTGGCGAGGGCAACCCAGTCGCAATATCTGGATCGAGATTGAAGCCGATGGCAGCCCGATTCGAGTACCGTTCCTGAAAGGAGCCGCTGGCATTGATCGGGAGATCGAGCGGCAACGTCATGTAATTTTGCCTGTTGTTCCCGCCACGCTGATCTCTGGTGTTGAGTTGCATGGAAGCAACCCGGTTCACCACGTACTTGCTAGAGCTGGATTCCTTTACCTGTTTCATGAAGGAAAGCTTTGGCGGGAACTGGAGATCCAGCTCGATGAAAGTGGCGTTACCCGATACTACGATGTCGCTTTGACTGAACATCGCGCGAACGATGGCAAACTCAGGGCTGGCTATCGCGATGTGACTGGAACCGGTCTTGAAGAAATCTGGCTGCCAGCCAGGATCGGTGGTGGCTGGCTGAATCTGCAAGCGGCGTACAGCGAATCACAGTGGCCGGGTGAGCGCGTAAATCACCTTGAACGGTCAGATGGTGACCGTTCAAATCGCTGTAACCTGATCAGGATGCAGTTTGATACTGACCGCAAAGAGGACGTTGCCAACCTTCGTGTGTCAAACGGAAATACTACAGCGTTTCTCGCCCAATATTTGGAACCTCAGCGGCCAAGGAAGCCTGCTCTCGAGTGGCAGTTTGATCGCCCGGAAAAGTACTTGCTGGATCTGGACGGGATATACCACGACACAGCGATGCGGGCTGCAGTGTCGATGCACCAGCGGCAAGAGGATCCTGATCCGGAAGATCCGGTTGCTGAAGATGAGCGCCCAGAGATGACGGCTTTATCCAATTGTTTGCACAATACACTGCAGGAGCTGAACCTCGCAGAGGCGGAGTCACCGGTGGAAGGCCGGCAAGGGGACCCCGAGCCATTTTCCTGGGACGGCTCGGAATCTTGTGTGGCGGACTGCACCGAGCAAGCCAAGACTCGTGGTATTGGTGCGATCCGGTTGGATGATCCGGTTTATCAGTTGCGATATAACCAGCGTCGTCGTCAGGTGGCCGCCTGGTTCATGAATGCGGCAGTACGGCGGGCCCGGTTCAGGCCCTATTTCGATTCTGCATTGTTGGTCCACTCAGTTCTTGAGCCTGAGTTGATCGGCTCTGAGCCAAATCCGCTCCATAAGCACATGTCTGAGGTAAACAGAGATGGCAGGGTGGAGCTGGAGCGTTCGCTGTCCGTGTCCGAGCGAGCAATGGCCAGGCAATATCTGGATCGCGTTCACACGGAATTGTTAGAGCGGCTATCTGATGAGCGCACTCATCATGTGCTGACAGACCTGTTCACACATTCCAGTTACGACTATGCAGGTGCATTCAACTTTGTGACTTCTCTGGTCATGAATCTGGTGACAGAGCCTGCGGAGTGCGATGCTCTCGACGTAGATGTTGAAGGGGCCGTGGATGGCCAAGGGAAACGATGGCTTGAAGGCTTGTGTGAGGGCCGTCACAGCCGGGTGTTACATTCCTTGCTGTTCCCCCGCTTTCAATCGGAAGACCTGGAAAAGCCCTATGAGGCGCCCGCTGAACCTAAGCCCAATCACGGCAACGGCAGGTTCCGGGAGACGGATCTGGCCGCAATGGCTGAGATGGATCTGCCAGACATTGACGATCTCAAAACCATGGACGGGCTTGAGCTTGCCGTTGAGGCTGCTGCAGGTGCCTACGAAACAGTTTTAACGACTGGCATGCGACTTGGTAGCCAGGTACTGATGAGCGTTCACGGCAATATGTGGGCTGCCATCCATCACGCAAGTCATGCGATTCAGGCCCGAAATAGTGAACTTGCAGATATTCGCGAAGAACTTGAAACCCTTCGGACGCAAAAGACCGAACTTGAAAACCGGCGTTGGGCCGTTGAGCGAAGGTTAGATAACCTCAGAGGTAAGGAAGCAGAGCTTGCGGATATTCGGAACCGACTGAGCCAGATGGAAACCCGTTACCAAGGGTTAATGCTACAACAGCAAGCAATTGCAAAAACAGCGATTCTCGGCCGGATGAAGCTCTACTCCGGATCAATCGAACAGTTGCGCCGCTCTCTACCAGGTTTGCTCGGGAAGATGGAACTTAAACGTTTTTCCAAGGCGTTGCAGAAGGATTATCTGGTTATTGAGATCAGCAAGAGCCGGCTAAGGCAGTTCACTAATCAACGGGATATCGCGTTGTTCGGGGACTTTGTTCAGCAGGGGGCTGATCAGGAAGTTCAGGCGTCCACCAATAAGAAGCGGAGCAGCGCAGCCGGTATTGCTTCAGACGTTGCGGATGATGTTTATGTGTTGGTTATCCCGAAAACCGAAGCAATTGCCAGAGCGTTGGAGGAGATCTCTGCTGCAGAATCCCGGTTTCGAGAGGCAGTGCATGCGTTGGAAGCTCTGGAAGGGGCACTGGATAACGCACCGAACACCCCTGCAGCTGCTGCCGCGATAGCTGCGCGAAAATTAGATGCTGCGAAGCAGGAGTTGGACACCGCGGAGAGAGAACTGAAAGCGTTTGAACGAGATAGCGCGCGGGTTAATGGAAGAGAGCAATATGTAAGTGAACTTGAAGCAGCGAATGATGCTGCTAACCGGGTTGATCAGGCCGAGATCAGCAGTAAAAGATCCAGCCGACTGTACCGAGTGCTGAACAAGCCGGTTTTTCCAGTGTTTGTTGGCTTGATGGAGCTTCATAATACTTCGAGCGTTTGGGCAGGGCGCTCACGGGACGCCCGAGTAAAAGGCGACGTTCGTGCGAATATTCGGATGCTTAGTGCTGGGGTCGATTTGCTAGCCGCCGGTGCGGCGATCAGTGAGCGATGGGTGATGGGGCCCTCAAAAATTCTGTCTTTAAGCCCTAGCGGCGATTTCGGGGCAGCGGTGACTAAACGACTGGGTAGCCCTTTAAGCGTGCGAAGTGGTTTGGGTGCCGCGGCAGGTTTTTTGATGGCGTTAGATGCTGGTTTTGATGCCTACTACGAATACCGGATGGGCAACACCGGTGCGGCCATTGGCTATGGTCTTCTGGCAGGAAGCGGTGTGGCGTTTGGCTTTGCCAGTCTGGTTGGAAAGCCTGGCTTGTTGCTGGTACTTGGACCAAAAGGCTGGCTGGTTGCCGGTGTGGTACTTGCGGTGGCAGGTCTGGCCACTGTATTGGCCTTTAGTGATGAGCCTCTGGATATCTGGATGAGGCACGGACCTTTCGGACCATTGAATGAAAAGCCCTTTCTAAAAGAGCCGGAGGAAGCATACTATCGATTGATCAGCCTTTTGATGGGCGTCTCAGTCCGACTAGAGTACAACCCTTTACGTCTGGCTGCCCGTGAGGCCCTGTCGTCAGAAGAAGTTGAACCTGATGGAAGGACGCTTGCGCTGTCAAATTCCGGTGAACGCTTGGTAATCGAAAGTGCTATTCCTGGGTTGTTCAGTTCTGGGATGTTTTCCAAAGTTATCGTCAAGC
Source organism: Marinobacter shengliensis (assembly GCF_003007715.1). Taxonomy (GTDB): domain Bacteria; phylum Pseudomonadota; class Gammaproteobacteria; order Pseudomonadales; family Oleiphilaceae; genus Marinobacter; species Marinobacter shengliensis. The sequence goes on from NZ_PXNO01000026.1 coordinate 5,431, forward strand.
TCCAACTTTTTGAAACGATTGCGGTTACCAGAGGAAGAGGCCAGGTCCGCGTAAATAAGATAGCTGGAGACGATGTGGAACAGTATCGACTGTTGACGGAGCAGTCTGAAACAGGAGCGCACGTCTACCTTAATGCTCCCGCCAACGAGCGACGGCAGCTCGACAGCTGGTTCTGGGAGGGTGATGTATGGGAAACAAAGACCTATCGTTGGCAGGCTAAAGTGCAGATTCAGGCGAGGAAATCTCCTGGTGGTTTGTTGATGGTTTTCCCGGCCCCGCCTCCCGAGGATTCTTTGTCCTATAACAAGGATAACGATTCCCATAGCAAACCTGAGTTCAATCGAAACAACCAGCCGTTCTGGTACAGTCAGAGAGTTCAGGAAAATGTTGAATAATTTATCCAGCGCTGCTTGCGCCGGTGATTACTACGGGCAATGTGCTTACCGTTCTGATGTTATCCCTCCTCAGAAGAATCAGGTAGAGGAATTGAACCGTACAGGACTGGATCGGTCTGCCAGTCTTCGTCTGCCATGGGGTAATACCAGTGAGGTTGTGCCCCCTTCCTTTATGTCTGATGATCCGCCCAAGAAACTGCGAAAACTAGAAAGACGGGAAGATTTGGCTGAAAAGCACGGGCTTCAGGTCGAAAACAACCATGAGTGCTTTCGTCATGCGCCTTTGGCATTTCAGGCTCGGTTACTCAATATGATTAGTATCTTGGGATGGTTTTGGATGTACATTGTTACTCCAATGTATCTGGTAACCTTGGTACTTATGTCTCCCCTGTTCACACCATCGGAAAAAAGCTTACTTTCCTATATACAGCATTTAGGTACGCCACATTTTGTGATCCTTTTCGGCGGGCCGATTATCCGGATCATCTCTGCCTTGGTTATGAGACTGTTTCCCAAATGGCTTTTCAGAAACGGCCGCGGCCCCGAATGGGAGTTCAACCGCCGCACCGGCATGATCAAGGTCTGGCAATATTCCCGGAAGCTCCCGTTCGTGCCCCGAAAGCCTCCGGTCGTGATCGAAAAACCCTTCTACGAATTTGATGCCTGGTGCTGCGCCCGGGTAGATCGTTTCGGCACTCTGTTTGATCTGGTGCTGTCTCACCGGTATAGCAAGCTGGACGTCACCGTTGGCGATATCCTTGGAGCCCACGGCAGCGCCACCATGTGCTACGCCTACTGGGACTTTATCCAGAATTACATGGATATCACCAAGCCCCTGCCGGAGCTTCCC
>NZ_PXNO01000027.1 GCF_003007715.1 Marinobacter shengliensis
ATAACGCTTGCAGCATGCGCGCCTACGGAATGGAGCCGAAGGCGCAATGTAGTGGGCGTCGCCATGCCTGCACTGGTTAGGCATCACATTACCCCTTGTTCGATAGCCCACATCCACGCTTGAGATAAGATCCCTGCGATACCGACAATAACGATCGCCCAAGTCAGGCGATTACCTACTTTTGCCGTTTTGATCTGATCCTGGTGGCGCTGAACATTCAGCTCAAATTCCGAAAGGGTAACCAAGGCTTTGCCCGTTACGACGTAATTCGTACCATTCTTAGTCAACTCTCCGGAATCCACAAACGAATCAAGAACAAGCTCAAGGTGTGCTTTGTGCTTGTCTTTATCTGGATGATAGAGCCATTTACGCGAGTATTTTTGTACTGCCAGCATAAGAGGATATATTTCATCCCGTGGGTTATCGATTTTGCGCTCGACAAGGTGCCTAAGCAGTTCCATTCTCTCTTCACGAACCAAGCGCTTTTTATTGTACAAAGACTGGCTCACCCGATCTCGATACTTCACGATTTTGTGCCAGCGGATAAGCTCCATCAGCAGGAATTTACCGGGGTCGGTATAGTTGAACTGGTATCCTTGGTAATAGTGCTCAATTCTTAGATCAAATGTTGCCGGGTCGATATCTCTTTCGGTCAGAGTTTTCTCCTTCCCGGACTGCTCGCCTCTCCAAACCAACGCTTCATACCCAGTTGTCTTGCGATTCCGGATCAATATCCGTGTATTTGAATCAGAATCTTCCAGCTTTACTGAGTAGAAGTCGTTTTCCTGTGCTCCTGGCCAGCTGGTAGTAAAACGCTGAGGAGCTGGCTTCTCTAAAGCCTTGTTCAGAGCACGAAAGAACAACTTATTCTCCTTGCCTAACGCGAAGCTAAGCGGCGCCCTGACAAGGGCGTCCGGTGGACGGCCGTCAGGCCGGGAACAAACTTAAGCGACTTGTTAAAGTTCATGATCGATGGCTCGCACCTGAGAAAACGCATCGGCGAAAGTCTGCTGCAAATCGGGCGGCGGAACGATTAGGAAGGTTACGGCGATAGTCATAAAGGCTTCGATGCGCTGAAGATTGCCCTCAAATTTGGCCTCGGGCCGAAATATCCTAATCACCTCTTCCATAGCGTTCACGTCCAGATCATCGAGATCTACATCTAGTCGATGAGCGAACCGGTTTCTTACTGCGTTCAACCTTTTGACACCGAGTTTGATGACAGAGGCAGCACTACCAGTAGAAGGTAACAATTCAGCTTTTTGTGCAAAGCTCAACCGAATTGCATCAATGCTCTCGATGCTAAAATAGCTTTCCAAATATCTCGTTAGGTAGTGTTCCAGTATCAAGTGAGCCTTCAGGATACGCCCCAACGAGTCGTGATCAGCCTCAAGAAGAGCTAAAAATTTTGCATTCTCTTCTTCGAAATGCCGATTGAAGTCTTCCCACTTTGGTTTCAGCACCTCTAGCGCATGCTCAAGACCTTCGATCTCTCTCATGGGTAATGACCTTTAACGCCGTGGTAACGGGCGGCTACGGAGCGCAGCGCAGTAGGCGTCCCGTTGACCACCAGGTTAAGTTCTAGTCCCCTATGTTGCAGAGGCCATGAAATTTAAACCTGAAAGAGAACGCTGCCGGATGATTCCAGCTTTCAGGGTTCTCGCGCAAATGCTTATCGAAAATAGCCACAATTTGATTGGTTGTGTACTGCGCCAAGCATCTGGCAAGTGCTGGTTGCTCACCTGTACGGATCAACTGTTCCGTGAGTAGACCGTCAGCGACTCCCGTGACCCATGCAGACCGTTCTGTATCACCGAGGTTACGATACTCGTTTCCAGTGAGAGCGAAAGCTGAGGGAATCAAAATCCAGAAGAGAAAAGCTCCGGATAATAACCTTTGCGACATTTCTTCTCTCCTCGAAAACTTAACAGCTAATTCAACGACAAATTACATCTATCCAAAATACGCTTATCCCGAGGCACCAGGAAGGTCATTCATCAAATTATTTTCAAAATCAAACTACTACCGGCCCACCAAATATGACGCACCGGGAAATAAGCGCCAGTTGTCGGTTTCTCCCCGAATCAGTGGAGCGTCTATTTACAATTTAACGCTCTGACTATTCCATGATTTTCATTAGGTTACAAGCCAAGAGAGACCACGTTCACAGAGTTTTACGACAGTTGTCGTCTATTTCCACTATCGACCGTGAATTTGCAGTGGCCCACGCCCTGTTTGAACTCGGGCGTATACAGCCGGGCAGGGAGGCCGGCCCAGTGTGACCCTGGGCCGGAGCGATGCAGCAAGAAGGTCGTTTACCTCTTCAACCCCATCTCCTCAATCGAAATCTCCCGCATCTTGAACTTCTGAATTTTCCCGGTGACGGTCATCGGGAAGGCATCCACAAACTTATAGTTCTTCGGAATCTTGAAGTGGGCGATTTTGCCTTTGCAGAAGGCCTGCAAGTCCTCACCGGTTACCGGGTCTGTGTCTGGGCGGAGTTTTACCCAGGCAATCAGTTCTTCGCCGTATTTCTCATCGGGTATGCCGGTTACCTGCACATCTTCGATGGCGGGGTGGGTGTAGAGGAATTCTTCGATTTCTTTCGGGTAGATGTTCTCGCCGCCGCGAATCACCATGTCTTTGATGCGGCCAACGATCTGGATGTAGCCCTCTTCGTCCATGGTGGCCAGGTCGCCGGTGTGCATCCAGCCGCCGTCGTCTATGGCTTCACGGGTTTTCTCTTCGTTGTTCCAGTACTTCAGCATCACGCTGTAGCCACGGGTGCAGAGTTCGCCAATCTCACCACGGGGCACCACGTTGCCGGTGCCGGGGTCGACAATCTTGGTTTCCAGGTGCGGCTGTGTTCGGCCCACGGTGGTCACCTGTTTTTCGAACGGGTCTTCGGAGCTGGTCTGGGTGGAGACCGGGCTGGTTTCGGTCATGCCGTAGGCGATCTGCACTTCCTTCATGTTCATCTTGCCGTTGACCTTCTTCATCACCTCCGCCGGGCAGATGGAGCCGGCCATGATGCCGGTGCGCAAGCTGGAGAGGTCGTAGGTGTCGAACTCCGGGTCGGCCAGTTCGGCGATGAACATGGTGGGCACGCCGTACAGGGCGGTGGCTTTTTCCTGGTGCACGGCCTGCAGTACGGTTTTCGGGTCAAAGCCTTCGCCCGGGTAGATCATGGCGGTGCCGTGGGTAATGCAGCCCAGGTTGCCCATCACCATGCCGAAGCAGTGGTACAGGGGCACAGGGATAACCAGGCGGTCGTTCTCGGTCAGGCGTTGGCTTTCACCCACAAAGTAGCCGTTGTTGAGGATGTTGTGGTGGGTGAGGGTGGCGCCCTTGGGGTTGCCGGTGGTGCCGGAGGTAAACTGGATGTTGATGGGGTCATCAAACTGCAGCTGGTCCTGGCGCTCGTACAGCTGCGTTTCGGTGACGTCGCTGGCAAAGCCGAGGAATTCCTGCCAGGTCCACATGCCGTCGTGCTTGTCTTCGTGTACGTTGATGACGGCACGGAGTTCAGGCACGTGTTCCGCCTTGAGCTTGCCGGGGGCGCTGTGCTTCAGCTCCGGGGCCAGGTCGTAGATCATCTGGCGGTAGTTGGAGGCCTTGAAGCTGTCGGCGGTAACCAGCACCGAGATGCCGGCCAGGTTGAGGGCATACTGAAGTTCGTGCATGCCGTACGCCGGGTTGATGTTCACCAGGATGGCGCCCACCTTGGCGGTGGCGAACTGCGTAACGGTCCACTCGTAGCGGTTCGGCGACCAGATGCCCACGCGGTCACCGCGCTTGACGCCGATGGCCATGAAGGCGCGGGCAGCTTCGTTCACCTTTTCCACGAACTCTTTGTAGGTCCAGCGAATGTCCTGGTGCAGGCACACCAGGGCCTCTGTGCTCGGGTATTTTTCGGCGGTGCGGTCGAGCATTTCGCCGATGGTCATGCCCAGCAGGGGCACTTCTGCGGTTCCGCTGGTATAGCTCGGTAGAGTCTTGCTCATTTCTCTGCCTCCATTGTTTTTGTAGTCGAGGGCGAGCAGGGGGATATCACCTGCTAGCGACTCTGATTGTGATACTCGGGATTAGGTTGCATATCGCTGGCAATCGCCACGCGGTTGGACATGTTGTAGAAACCCACCAGGTTGCTCAGGTCCCAGATGGCGCGGTCGCTGAATCCGGCGTCGCGCAGGGCCTGGATGTGCTCTTCGGTCACCGTGGCCGGCGAGCGGGTGAGGTGCGATGCAAAATCGAGCATGGCCCGTTGGCGCTTGTCGAGTTTGGCGCTGCGGTAGTTCATCACCATGTGCTCGCCCAGTTGCGGATCGCCACTGAGTACCCGCACGGCGGCGCCGTGGGCTACCAGGCAGTAGAAGCATTTGTTCTCGGAGGAGACCACCACGGCCACCATTTCCCGCTCCAGTTTGGAGAGTTCACCTTCGCCCAGCATCAGCTCGTTGTAGAGGCGGGTGAAGCCTTCCAGCTGTTTGAGGTTCTGGCTGTAGGCGGTGAGTACGTTCGGGATCATGCCGAGTTTTTCCTGGCAGATCTGGAAGTACTTCTGGGTGTCTTCTGGTAGGTCCTTGATCTCCGGAATCGGGAGGTCCAGGGCTACCACATTTTTGTTCTGGTTCATGACTGCTCCTAGCCTGCTATTTCGGTGCCTTGGTGGGCGGGAACAACCTCCCAGGACACGCCGTTAATACATCCATGTAGGCTTGGCTGCAGCATCCATGCTGCAGACAGTCCTGGGAGGTTGTTCCCGCCCACCAGTTCGATCATTGGCAGTTGCCGCCTAGTGCCTGACCGACCTTGGAGCCGTTGTGGCGATTCAGTTGGCCGCATATCCAGTCGCCGGTGGCGACGAGCTTGTTCAGATCAACGCCAGTTTCGATGCCCAGACCGTTCAGCAGGTATAGCACGTCTTCGGTGGCGACGTTGCCGGAGGCGCCTTTGGCGTAAGGGCAGCCGCCGAGGCCGGCGACGGAGGCATCAATAACGCTCACGCCTTCTTCCAGCACCGCGTACAGGTTGGCCAGGGCCTGGCCGTAGGTGTCGTGGAAGTGGGCGGCCAGTTTGTCCATGGGCACGTGGGCGGCGACGGCTTCGACCATGCGTTTGGCTTTCAGCGGTGTGCCCACGCCGATGGTGTCGCCCAGGGAGATTTCGTGGCAGCCCATGTCGTACAGGGCTTTGGCCACGGTGGCCACCTGTTCCGGCGCGATGTCGCCTTCGTACGGGCAGCCCATCACGGTGGACACGTAGCCGCGCACGGGGATGCCGTGTTTGCGGGCTTCTTCCACCACCGGGGCGAAGCGCTCGAGGCTTTCAGCGATGGTGCAGTTGATGTTCTTTTTGGTGAAGGATTCGGAGGCGGCGCCGAATACAGCCACTTCGTCCACGTTGGCTGCGAGGGCACCCTCGAAGCCTTTGAGGTTCGGGGTGAGGGCGGAGTAGCGAACGCCGGCCTTGCGGTGGATGCCGGCCATAACCTCTGCCGCATCGCCCATCTGTGGCACCCATTTCGGGGACACGAAGCTGGCGGCTTCGATGTGGCTCAGGCCGGTGTCGGCCAGGCGGTCGATCAGCCCGGTCTTGATGTCGGTGGCAATCACCGGGCCGGGCTCGTTCTGGAGTCCGTCCCGGGGGCTCATCTCAACCAGGCGTACCTGTTTGGGAAAGGCCATCAGCCTGCCTCCTCGGTTTCGGTGACTTCAATGGCAATCAGCTCGGCGCCTTCGGAGACCTGGTCGCCTTCGGCGAAGAAGATCTCGGTAACCACGCCGTCGGCCGGGGCCTTGATGGCGTGTTCCATTTTCATGGCCTCCATGATTACCAGGCTCTGGCCGGCTTTTACCTTGTCGCCGACTTTGGCCTGTACCGCCACGATGGCGCCGTTCATGGGGGCGGCCAGGCTGCCTTCGCCGGCCATTTCTTCAAAGCCGTAGCTTTCTTTGTAGAGGGTGCAGTTGAAGGTGTCGCCTTCGTAGAAGAGCACCAGCTGGTCGTTGTGCAGGTTGCCGTGAACGCTGATGCGGTGGCCGTTAATCACCGCTTGCAGGTAGTCGTCGTCCAGGCGCATGGTGAGGTTGTACACGCTGCCGCCCACGTAAACCTGGTAGCGGTCGTCGCGCTCCAGAATTTTAAGGTCATGGATGTCGTCGCCTACCTGTAACTGCAGCGGCTGGGCGTATTCGGAGTTCATGCGCCAGCTGTTCTGGCGGGCGAAGGGCGACCAGGGGTCTGTGCTGATCACTTCCCGGGATTTGCGTTGTTCCAGCACAAAGCCGGCGGCCAGCACCAGGGCTTTGTGGGTATCCAGCCTGGATTTCGGGAACAGCAGTTCCCGGTGGTCGTCTATGAAACCGGTGGTCAGGTCCGCTTCCCGGAACGGCTGGGCGTCGGCCAGGGCGTGCAGGAAGCGGATGTTGGTTTTCACGCCAGCGATGCGGTAGTGCTCCAGGGCCTGCACCATACGGTTGATGGCCTGGTCCCTGGTTTCGTCCCACACGATCAGCTTGGCGATCATCGGGTCGTAGTGGATGCTGATGTCGTCGCCTTCGGTGACGCCGGTATCCACCCGCACATGGGCGCTTTCATCCGGGGTGCTCAGGTAGCGCAGGTTGCCGGTGGCGGGCAGGAAGTCCTGGTCCGGGTCTTCGGCGTAGATGCGCGCTTCCAGGGCGTGGCCCCGGGTTTTTACCTGGGATTGCTCCAGCGGCAGGGGCTCGCCCCAGGCCACTTTCAGCTGCCACTCCACCAGATCCTGGCCGGTGACCATTTCGGTGACCGGGTGTTCCACCTGCAGGCGGGTGTTCATTTCCATGAAGAAGAAAGAGCCGTCGACATCGTAGAGAAATTCCACGGTGCCGGCACCCACGTAGTTGATGGCCTGGGCGGCTCTAACGGCGGCTTCGCCCATGGCTTTGCGGGTTTCGTCACTCAGGCCCGGTGCCGGGGCTTCTTCCAGTACTTTCTGGTGGCGGCGCTGCACGGAACAGTCCCGTTCCGCCAGGTACACGCCCTTGCCGCTCTGGTCGCAGAACACCTGGATCTCCACGTGCCGTGGCTGGGTCAGGTAGCGTTCGATGAGCATGTCCGGGTTGCCGAAGGCGTTCTTCGATTCCCGTTTGGCGGCGGCCAGGGCGTCGTCGAAGTCTTCCATGCGTTCCACCACCCGCATGCCTTTTCCACCGCCACCGGCGACGGCTTTCAGCAGCAGCGGGAAGCCGCACTTCTCGGCTTCCTTGCGCAGGGTTTCCGGGGACTGGTCGTCGCCGTGGTAGCCGGGCACCAGCGGTACGCCGGCTTTTTCCATGATGGCCTTGGCGGCGGATTTGGAACCCATGGCGGCGATGGCCGAGGAGGGCGGGCCGATGAACACGATGTTGTTGGCTTCGCAGGCCTCGGCGAACTGGGTGTTCTCAGACAGGAATCCGTAGCCTGGGTGGATGGCCTGGGCACCGCTTTCCTTGGCAATTTCGATGATCTTGTCGGCTTTCAGGTAGCTCTCGGAGCTGGGGGCCGGGCCAATGTGGAAGGCTTCGTCTGCCATGGCCACATGCCGGGCGTCTGCGTCTGCATCGGAATACACGGCAACGCAGCGGATGCCCATGCGATGGGCGGTATGTATGATCCGGCAGGCGATTTCGCCGCGGTTGGCGATGAGTATCTTACTGAACATTATTATTCCTCCGGAACCCAGTTGGCCTTGCGTTTGTTCAGGAACGCGTTGAGCCCTTCCTGACCTTCTTCACCCACCCGGATGTCCGCGATGCGTTGTGCGGTGTCGTCGATCACGTCCTGGCCGATCACCTTGTGGCTGACGGCAAATACCAGATTTTTGGCGGCTTTCATGGCTTCTGGCCCGTTGAGGGCAAGCTGCAAAAGCAGTTCGTCGCAGCGGCGTTCCATGGCGCTTTCATCTTCACACACCTCATGCACCAGGCCGAAGTGCTCGGCTTGCCGGGCGGTGAAAACTTCGGCGCTGATAAAGTAGCGCCGGGCCTGGCGCTCGCCGATGGCGCGCACCACGTAGGGGCTGATCACGGCGGGAATCAGGCCGAGTTTGACTTCGCTCAGGCAGAAGCTGGCCTTCTCGGTGGCAAGTACGATGTCGCAGCAGGCGGCCAGGCCAACGGCGCCTCCGAAGGCGGCACCCTGAACCAGGCCGATCACCGGCTTGGACAGGTGGTTGAGCACGTTCATCAACCGCGCCAGTTGCCGCGAGTCGTCCAGGTTTTCCTGTCGGCTGTTGTCGGCCATGCGGCGCATCCAGCCCAGATCCGCCCCGGCGGAGAAGTGTTTGCCTTCGGAGCGAAGGATGACAACGTGGGTGTTGTTGTCTGCGTCTACCTGTTCCAGCGCCTTGATCAGTTGCTGGATGATCACATCATCAAAGGCGTTGCGTTTGTCCGGGCGGTTGAGGACAACCTCGGTGACACCCTTGGCGCGGTGATTGAGGCGAACCGCTGGTTCCTGATCGGTCATGGCGATGTCCTCCATCACATCCGGAACACGCCGAAGCGTGTTGGCTTGGCGGGTCGGTTGAGGGTGGCAGACAGGCTCAGGGCAACCACTTCGCGGGTCTGGGCCGGGTCGATCACGCCGTCGTCCCAGAGGCGCGCGCTGGCGTAGTAGGGGTGGCCCTGGTGTTCGTAGGTGTCGATGATCGGCTGCTTGAATTTGGCTTCTTCGTCGCTGCTCCAGTCCTGGCCTTTGCGCTCCATGCCTTCCCTTTTGACGGTGGCGAGCACGCCGGCGGCCTGTTCACCGCCCATCACGGAAATGCGGGCGTTCGGCCACATCCACAAGAAGTCCGGGCTGTAGGCGCGGCCGCACATGCCGTAGTTGCCCGCGCCGAAAGAACCGCCGATCAGCACGGTGATTTTCGGTACGTTGGCACAGGCCACGGCCATGACCATTTTGGCGCCGTGCTTGGCGATGCCTTCGGCTTCGTATTTCTGGCCCACCATAAAGCCGGTGATGTTCTGCAGGAACAGCAGCGGGATGTTGCGCTGGCAGCACAGCTCGATGAAGTGCGCGCCTTTTTGCGCGGATTCGCTGAACAGGATGCCGTTGTTGGCGATGATGCCCACCGGGTAGCCGTGAATGTGGGCAAAGCCGGTGACCAGGGTCTGGCCGTAATAGCGTTTGAATTCGTCGAATTCGGAGCCGTCGACGATGCGGGCGATCACATCGCGCACGTCGAACTGTTTGCGCAAGTCGGTGCCGACGATGCCGTAGATTTCTTCGGCGCTGTACAGGGGCGCTTTGGGTTTGCGGATTTCCACGTCCACCGGTTTGCGGCGGTTGAGGTTGGAGATGCAGCGCCGGGCGATGTCCAGGGCGTGGGCGTCGTTTTCGGCGTAGTGGTCGGCCACGCCGGAGATTTTGCAGTGTACGTCTGCGCCGCCCAGGTCTTCGGCGCTGACCACTTCGCCGGTGGCGGCTTTCACCAGGGGCGGGCCGGCCAGGAAGATGGTGCCCTGGTCGCGCACGATGATGGATTCATCCGCCATGGCGGGCACGTAGGCGCCACCGGCGGTGCACAGGCCCATAACGACGGCGATCTGGGGGATGTCGTCGGCGCTCATGCGGGCCTGGTTGTAGAAGATGCGGCCGAAGTGGTCGCGGTCTGGGAAGACTTCGTCCTGCCTTGGCAGGTTGGCGCCGCCGGAGTCCACCAGGTAGATGCAGGGCAGGCGGTTTTCCAGGGCGATTTCCTGGGCGCGCAGGTGTTTTTTGACCGTGAGCGGGTAGTAGCTGCCGCCTTTGACGGTGGCGTCGTTGGCGATGATCATGCATTCGGTGCCGGAGACGCGGCCCACGCCGGCGACTACGCCAGCTGCCGGGACTTCTTCGTCGTAGACGTTGTAGGCGGCGAACTGGCCGATTTCGAGGAACGGGGAGCCGTCATCGAGGAGGCGGTTGATGCGCTCTCTGGGCAGCAGTTTGCCGCGGGCGATGTGGCGTTCCTGGTAGCTGGGGCCGCCGCCTTGCTGGATGGTGGCGACTTTTTCTTTCAGGTCTGCGACGGCTTTGGCCATGGCGTTCTGGTTGGCCAGGAACTCATCGGACCTCGGGTTTATTTTGCTTTGGAGTATCGTCATTTTAATAGTCCGTGCATCGGCCCTTTTGAGGGGGCGCGGCGCTGGCAGGATGCCCTTCCGGGAAACGCTACGAGCACGTCCATGTGCGCTTCGCTCCGGCCATCCATGGCCTTCGAGATTCCCGGAAGGGCATCCTGCCAGCACCTAGTCTGACTGTAGGTGCTGGCCGTCTGGGGCAATTGTGCTTTCCGCAGGGCCTCGTTTGAGTTGGTCAGTGATTTCCGCGCAAAACGTTACTTGTTCAGGAACAATTCTCGCCCGATCAGCATCCGTCGGATCTCAGACGTGCCGGCACCGATTTCATAGAGTTTGGCGTCTCGCAGCAGGCGGCCTGTGGGGTATTCGTTGATGTAGCCGTTGCCGCCGAGCAGCTGGATGGCGTCCAGGGCCAGTTTGGTGGCCATCTCGGCGGAGTAGAGGATGGCGCCGGCGGCGTCTTTGCGGGTGGTTTCGCCGCGGTCGGCAGACATGGCGACCATGTAGACGTAGGATTTGGCGGTGTTCATCCAGGTGTACATGTCAGCGACTTTGCCCTGTACCAGTTCGAATTCGCCGATGGCCTGGCCGAATTGTTTGCGTTCGCGAATGTAGGGTACGACCACGTCCATGGCGGCTTGCATGATGCCCAGTGGGCCGCCGGAGAGGACGAGGCGTTCGTAGTCGAGGCCACTCATGAGAACGCGGGCGCCGTTGCCTTCGCCGCCGAGGACGTTTTCTTTGGGTACTTTGCAGTCTTCGAACACCAGTTCACAGGTGTTGGAGCCGCGCATGCCGAGTTTGTCGAGTTTCTGGTGGCGGCTGAAGCCTGGGTAGTCGCGTTCTACGATGAAGGCGGTGACGCCTTTGGAGCCGGCTTTTACGTCGGTTTTGGCGTAGATCACGTAGGTGTTGGCGTCCGGGCCGTTGGTGATCCACATTTTGTTGCCGTTGAGGACGTAGTGGTCGCCTTCGTCACGGGCACTGAGTTTCATGGAGATAACGTCGGAGCCGGCGTTGGGCTCAGACATGGCGAGGGCGCCGATGTGTTCGCCGCTGACCAGTTTGGGCAGGTATTTCTGTTTCTGTTCTTCGGTGCCGTTGCGGTGAATCTGGTTAACACACAGGTTGGAGTGGGCACCGTAAGACAAGCCAACGGAGGCGGAGGCGCGGCTGATTTCTTCCATGGCGATGACGTGCGCCAGGTAGCCCATATCGGAGCCGCCGTATTGTTCGCCCACGGTGATACCCAGCAGGCCCATGTCGCCCATTTTCCGCCACAGGTCCATGGGGAACTCGTTGTTGCGGTCGATCTCTTCAGCGCGCGGTGCGATTTCAGCGGCGGCGAAGCCGTTGACCTGTTCGCGCAGCATGTCGAGGGTTTCGCCGAGACCGAAATTGAGTTCTGAGTATTGTGATTTCATCGTTGGCTACCTTGTTGTTCTTGAATTGGGTCTGTGTGCTTCGTCACGTTCAGGTGACGGTTTGTTTGGATGCTTTTTGCCCTGCGCCCTGTTGTTTCTTTTTCTTCTGCAGCTCTTCCAGTGCTTCGCGGCACCGGGTTTCGGCGGTTTCGATTTCCATTTCCGCCTGGGCGATGTCGTTTTTCTGTTGTTCCAGCTGGGCACGCCTGTCGGCGAGGATTTCCAGCATCTTCAAAAGCTGTTTTTCGTTACCGGTGAGGGTTTCGTCCCACAGGTCGAACAGTTCCCTGGTCTCTGCCAGGGAGAAGCCCATGCGCTTGCCCCGGAGAATAAGCTTCAACCGAACCCGGTCTTTGGTGCTGAAGATCCGGGTTTGGCCCCTTCGGGTGGGCTTGAGCAGGCCCTGATCCTCGTAGAATCGGATGCTTCGGGTAGTTACATCGAACTCCTGGGAGAGCTCGCTGATGCTGAAGGTTCTTTTTTCGTTCATCACGATTTCCTTTTTAGACCAAGGTTAGATAAAGTTTACGTAAACGTAAAGTAGTTTTCGGGTCCGATTTTCAACAAATACAATCCTGAGAATAGGAGTGCATGATGGAATTCAAGAATGTGGCGGCCATTGTAACAGGCGGAGCGTCTGGGCTGGGCGAGGGCGCCGCGCGTGCGCTGTCGGCGGCCGGGTGCAAGGTGGCCATCCTGGATCTTCAAAAAGAGCAGGGCGAAAAAGTAGCCGCAGACATTGGCGGGATCTTTGTCGAGTGCGATGTGAGCTCTGCGGAAAGTGCCGAAGCCGCCATCAATGCTGCGCGGGAGGCCCATGGCCCCTGTGGTGTTGCGGTTAACTGCGCCGGTATCGCGCCGGCGGCCAAGATCCTGGGCCGGGAAGGTGTCATGCCGCTGGATAGCTTCAGCAAGGTGGTTCAGGTAAACCTGATTGGTACCTTCAACATCCTTCGCCTGGCCGCAGCGGACATGGCCCAGCGTGAGCCCAACGCCGATGGCGAGCGGGGTGTGATCATCAACACCGCTTCTGTGGCGGCTTACGAAGGCCAGATTGGCCAGGCCGCCTACAGCGCCTCCAAGGGCGGTGTGGTGGCGTTAACTCTGCAATCGGCCCGCGAGCTGGCCCGTGAAGGTATCCGCGTGAACACCATCGCCCCCGGCCTGTTTATGACACCGATGATGGCCGGTATGCCGGAAGAAGTTCAGGACAGCCTGGCGGCGACACTGCCGTTTCCCAAGCGATTGGGTAAGCCGGAAGAGTTCGGCATGATGGTAGACCAGATGGTGCGCAACCCGATTCTGAACGGCGAAGTGATTCGTCTGGACTGCGCCCTGCGCATGGCGCCAAAGTGAATTGATGCAAACCACCCGCCACAAGCGGGTTCAGGCAATTGGATTCGCCACAAGCGAACGAATAACAACAGGTGAGTAATATGACCAACCACGTCGATCAAGAAGAATTGGCCATGTTTCGGGAGTCGGTGATCAAGGCCCTGGAAGCCGAGGTGAAACCACACTACGAAGCCTGGGAGAAAAGCGGCATCGTGCCACGGGAGCTCTGGAACACCTTGGGCAACGCCAGTTTGCTGTGTGTCGACGTGCCGGAAGACTGCGGCGGCATTGGGGCGCCTTTCCAGTTTTCTGTGGTGGTGGGCGAAGAAATGGCCCGCATGGGCTTCGGGGCGTTGTCTACCAATGTGATGGTGCATTCCGACATCGTGGCGCCTTACCTCAGCCACATCGGCAACGAGGCCCAACGCCAGCAATGGTTGCCCAAAATGGTCTCCGGCGAAGCCGTCGGCGCCATCGCCATGACCGAACCCGGTGCCGGCAGCGACCTGCAGGCCATGCGCACCAGCGCGGTAAAGGATGGTGACGACTACATCCTCAACGGCTCCAAAACCTTCATCACCAATGGCCAGCACGCCGACATGGTGATCGTCGCCGCCAAAACCGACCCGAAAGCCGGCGCCCGGGGCATCAGTTTGTTCCTGGTGGACACCTCATTGCCGGGCTTCAGCAAAGGCCGCAACCTGGACAAAATCGGCCAGCACTCGGGTGATACCTCCGAGCTGTTCTTCTCTGACATGCGCATTCCCTCATCGGCTTTGCTAGGCGAGGAAGGGCAGGGCTTCATGTACCTGATGCGCGAACTGCCCCGCGAACGCCTGGTGATCGGCGCCTTGGGCGTCGCCGCTGCCCGAGGCTCCCTGGACCTGACCATTGCCTACGCCCAGGAGCGGGTGCTGTTCGGCCAGAAGCTCAGCCAGCTGCAGAACACCCGCTTCGAAATCGCCCGCATGGAGACGGACTACCGCATCAACAAGGCGTTTGTTGACCAGTGCATCCGCGAATACGAAGACGGCAAACTGGATGCGCCCACGGCGTCCATGGCCAAGTACAGCGCCACGGAGATGCAGTGCCGCGTGGCCGATGGTTGTTTGCAGTTATTTGGGGGCTACGGTTACACCACCGAATATCCGATTTCCCGGAACTTTATCGATGCTCGGGTGCAGAGGATTTACGGCGGTACTTCAGAGGTGATGAAAGAGATTATTGCCCGTTCGGTACTTGGGCGCTGAGGAGTCTGGCTTCGGCTCCTAGCCTGATGGTTGGCGGGCGGGTACGGGGGGTATGGGGTATTTTTCTTCTGGGAAAAACAACTCGCTTCGCTCAGACATCTTTTTCCCTGCCAGAAAAATACTCCATACCCCCCTACCGACGTGCAGCACGGGAATACCAAGGAAAAAAACAAATGCAGTTATTTAGCGACTACCCGCCAATGCCCGTCGGCGCGGGGTGGTTGTTGGATTTTTTGCCGGAAAAAGATGTCTGAGCGAAGCGAGTTGTTTTTCCAAAAAAAATCCAACAGCCACCCCGCAAGCCCGCCCGCACATCCGGAAGGCTAGGAGCCCAAATAAGACCGATTAACAAAACCAGAACACCAATCAGATTCCGTTGCAGGAGAACATAAAACATGAACAACGATATCGTAATAGCCGGTTCCGCCAGAACCCCGATGGGTGGGATGATGGGTTCTTTGAGCTCTGTGCGTTCACCGGAACTGGGCGCCGTTTCCATCAAGGCGGCCATTGAACGTGCCGGGCTGCAGCCGGCAGATATACAGGAAATCATCATGGGCTGCGTGCTGCCCGCCGGCCTCGGCCAGGCACCTGCGCGGCAGGCATCCCGCGCTGCTGGTATTCCGGACAGCAGTGGCTGCACCACCATCAACAAAATGTGCGGCTCCGGCATGCAAGCCGTCATCATGGCCCACGACCAGATCAAAGCCGGCACCAACACCATCATGATTGCCGGTGGTATGGAGAACATGAGCCAGGCACCGTATCTGTTACCGAAAGCCCGCGCCGGCATGCGCATGGGCCACGGCCAGGTGATGGACAGCATGTTCCTGGACGGCCTGGAAGACGCCTACGAAGGCGGGCTGATGGGCGTATTTGCCCAGCGCACCGCCGATAAATTCAACATCACCCGCCAGGCCATGGACGAGTTCGCCATCGGTTCCCTGCAAAAGGCCCTGGCGGCCATCGAAAACGGCTGGTTCCGGGATGAAATCGTTCCGGTTACCGTCTCTGGCCGGGGTGGTGACACGGAAGTAGACACCGACGAACAACCGGGCAACGCCAAACCCGAAAAAATCCGCCAGTTGAAACCCGCCTTCGCCAAAGATGGCTCGGTAACCGCCGCCAACTCCAGCTCCATCAGCGACGGCGCCTCCGCGCTGGTGTTGGCATCTGCCGCCGAAGCCGATGCCCGTGGCCTGATTCCCCAAGCCAGAATCGTGGCCCACGCCACCCATGCCCGCTTGCCGGCAGAGTTCACGCTGGCCCCGATTGGCTCCATTGAGAAAGTGGTCAAGAAAGCCGGCTGGACGTTGGATGATGTCGACCTGTTCGAGATCAACGAAGCCTTCGCGGTGGTCACCCTGGCCGCCATCAATGAGCTGAAATTACCTGCGGAAAAGGTCAACGTGCACGGCGGCGCCTGCGCCCTGGGCCACCCCATCGGCTCCTCTGGCTCCCGTATCATCATTACCCTGATCAACGCCCTCAAACAACGTGGCCTGAAGCGTGGTGTGGCATCGCTGTGTATTGGTGGCGGTGAAGCGACTGCGGTGGCCATCGAGGTGGTCTGAGTTCCGTTCTGAGCCTTCTGGTTTTGGTGTGGGGTTTGGTTTGGGCTCCTGGCCTTCCCGGTTTGCGGGCTGGGTATGGCTTCGGCTCCTAGCCTGGTGGTTGGCGGGCGGGTACGCGGGGTATGGGGTATTTTTCTTCTGGGAAAAACAACTCGCTGCGCTCAGACATCTTTTTCCCTGCCAGAAAAATACCCCACACCCCCCTACCGACGTGCAGCACAGGAATACCAAGGAAAAAACAACGAAAGCACCCTGAAATAAGCGCGACCATCGTACTGAATCGATCTTTTGCAATTTTAAGTGCCAAATATATTGGCTCTGTTATCAAGCGAATACCCGCCAATGCCCGTCGGCGTGGGGTGGTTGTTGGGTTTTTTGCCGGAAAAAGATGTCTGAGCGAAGCGAGTTGTTTTTCCAAAAAAAATCCAACAGCCACCATGCAAGCCCGCCCGCACATCCGGAAGGCTGGGCGCCCAAGCCCAAGCCCAAGCCCAAGCCCAAGCCCAAGCCCGATGACCAGGAACCAAGAACGCGTTGACCCCAGTCATGAATCGTAACGGCTGATTTGTTAGGCTTCCGTGCAAATAAGCCATATCACGGGGAGCCAGGCACCGTTGAACAAGCGCCACGAGTTTATCGAGGAATCCCGAAAGCAATGGAGTTCCGAGCCCGCATTTGTTTTCTCCATGGCCGCTGCAGCCGTCGGCCTCGGGAACCTCTGGCGGTTTCCCTACATGGTTGGGGAGAACGGTGGCGGGGCTTTCGTGGTGGCCTACTTGCTGGCGCTTGTGGTTGTCGTTCTGCCGATCATGATTCTGGAGGTCGCAGCCGGGCGGTTGTCTGAGGGCAGTACCGTTCAGACTTTCCGGCAGGTGAACCGGTTTGGGGCCATCTACGGCTGGTTTGTGGTGCTGATCACCATGGCCATCACCAGCTATTACCTGGTGATTACCGGCTGGACGCTGGGCTATGCGGTGGATGCTGCCACGGACGACCTTCGCGTGTTCAGTGAATACAGTGCCGGTTACAACTCGCTATGGTACTTCCTGATCGTAACGGTACTGGCCGCCATCATCCTGGCTCGGGATGTGAAGGCTATTGAGGTCTTCTCGAAAATGCTGATGCCCGTGCTGCTTGTAGTGATGATAGGGCTGATGCTGTTTGCCTCGACGACGCCGGGTTGGGAGCAAACCAAGTCCTTCTTCTTTGACGTGGACTGGAGCCGGCTTGCAGACGGTCGTCTGTGGGCGTTTGCCTTCGGGCAAGCCTTTTATACTCTCGCCATTGGGCAGGGATATCTGGTCACCTATGGCAGTTTTATTCCCCGCAAAACCCACGTGCCCCGAGCTTGCCTGGTCGTTGCCGGTACTGAGACCAGTGTTGCCTTGCTGGCGGGGTGGATGATCTTCCCGTTTGTGTTCAGTCTGGGCATGGAGCCTACCGAAGGCAGTCAGCTGGCGTTTGTGACCATGCCGCAAGTGTTCGAAGACATGCGTGGTGGTTACTGGGTTGGCGTGCTCTTCTTCGCGCTGTTCTTCATGGCCGCATTCAGCTCCAGCCTGGCGGGCCTGAAGGTAATGATTGCCGCGGTGGCGGAGGAATTCCGGCTGAGTAACGTTGTCGCAGTGAGTATCGTAACGGTTGTCATGCTAGTGCTCGGTACCGCCTCAGCACTCAGTTTCACGCCCCTTGAATGGACCATTGCTGGTGAGCCGGTGCTGGACGTTATTGATCGTGTGGCTGGTGGCAACGTGATTATCTTCTCCGGAGTATTCGGTGCCGCATTGTTCTGCTGGTTCATCCCGCCCCAACGCATTCGCACTGTTCTTGGAACAGAAAGCCGTTGGTGGGAGTGGCGTATGTACCTGGTCGGGCGGTTTCTGCCGGTGCTGGTGTTGCTCTGGATTGTAGTCACCTACGCGCTCAGCCAGCTTGGTTTTGGTTAGTAGCCCTCTGGGTGTGGAGGTGAGGTCTTATTTGGGCTCCCAGCCTTTCGAATTTGCGGGCGGGCTTGCGGGGTGGCTGTTGGATTTTTTTTGGAAAAATAACTCGCTGCGCTCAGACATCTTTTTCCGGCAAAAAATCCAACAGCCACCCCGCGCCGACGGGCATTGGCGGGCATCCGCTTGATAAAAGCACTTGTCGTTTTTGCACTCAGGAAAGGAAAGGCTCGACTCGGTGCAACGGTCACGCGCACTTCGGGATACCTTCTTTTCTTTTACCCTCGGTATTCCTGTGCTGCCCGTCGGTAGGGGGGTATGGGGTATTTTTCTGGCAGGGAAAAAGATGTCTGAGCGCAGCGAGTTGTTTTTCCCAGAAGAAAAATGCCCCATACCCCGCGTACCCGCCCGCCAACCAAACAGGCTAGGAGCCCAACCCAGAAACCCAAGTCAACACTCAAGAAGTCCGAAACTGCCGGGCATCGAGCTTAAGTTTGCCCAAGCGGGAATTGAGGGTCGTTGGCTTGATGCCAAGAAGTGCCGCCGCGCCGTCGTCTCCGAAGATGCGCCCGCCCGTCATTTTCAGCGCCTTGATCAGGTTCTGTTTCTCCAGCTCCTTCAAGTCTACCTCGGTCAACAACTCACTGTCGTAGTGGCGCGATGGCGTTGAGTTTGCTGCGGCATGCGCGGGAGTCTCGGAACCGGGAAGGTCCAGATCCAGGCGGCCATCGGCGGTAATCACCTGGCGTTCGATGACGTTTTCCAGCTCGCGGACGTTGCCCGGCCAGTGGTAGGCCTTGAGGGTAACCACATCTCGCTCTGTCAGAATCAGCGGCGGCCTGTTGAACTTCTGGCAGGCCCGGTTCAGGAATTCCTGGGCCAGCATGGGAATATCTTCAAGCCGCCTGCGCAGGGGAATGGATTCGATAGGGAAGACGTTGAGGCGAAAATACAGGTCTTCCCGGAAGGTCTTCTCCTGTACCTCTGTTTTTAGATCCCGGTTGGTGGCGGCAATCACTCTTACATCGACGGCGCGAGTCTTGTTCTCACCCACGCGTTCAAACTGTTGATCCTGAAGCACCCGCAAAAGCTTGCCCTGCAATTCCAAAGGGATTTCACCCACTTCATCCAGAAACAGGGTGCCGCCGTCGGCCAGTTCGAATCGGCCGATTCTGTCGTTCACGGCGCCGGTGAAGGCGCCTTTGATGTGGCCGAAGAATTCGCTCTCAAACAGGTCTTTTGGAATGGCCGCGCAGTTTACCCGGATCAGCGGGCGGTCGCGTCGGGTGCTGGCCTGGTGGATGGCGCGGGCAATCAACTCCTTGCCAGTGCCAGATTCGCCGGTAATCAGAACGTTGGCATCTGTCGGGGCCACCATGCCGATGCGCCGCACGATGGCTTTGATGGCGTCGCTCTGGCCGAGGATTTCGTGGAAGTGGAACTCCGCGCTGAGTTCTTCCTGCAGGTAGGCGTTTTCCATTTCCAGCCGGCGTTTCAGGCTTTCGACTTCTTCCAGTGCTGATTGCAGTTCCTTCTGGGCCTGCAACCTTGCGGAGATGTCCCGGAAAACCACCACCGCACCCACCGGGTGGCCGTTGTCCATGATCGGGGTGCTGGTGTATTCCACCGGAAACCCGGTGCCGTCTTTGCGCCAGAACCAGTCGTCGCCAACGCGCTTAATACTGCCGTCCCGGAAAGCGCCGTAGATGGGGCATTCTTTCAGTGGGAACAGGCTGCCGTCTTCGTGGGAGTGGTGCACCACGCGGTGTATTACCCGCCCCATGAGTTCATCCATTCGCCAGCCCAGCATGCGCTCGGCGGCAGGGTTGGCGAAGGTGGTGCGGCCTTCGGCGTCTACCCCGTAAATGCCTTCGCCCACGGCGTGGAGAATCAGCTGGTTCTCCCGCTCCATATCCTTGAACAGTTCTTCCACTCGCCGCCACTCCAGCAAACCGCCCCGGTGGTAGTGATTGGCTTCGTGGCGTTCGCGTAGGGTTCTCAGTTGGCGTCGGTCGCGCAGTAACAATAACAGGGTTTGCGATTCGGCTTCTCCCACGCAGGAAGAAGAAATTTCCAGTTCAACCGTGTGGCCGTCCCGGTGTTTCAGGTGGAAGTCACGGCTCCAGCTGTGGCTGCGGAACAGGGTTTCTTCGGTGAAATTGATCAGCTGGGGCCGCTGGTCAGCAAACAGCTGGGTACATGCCATGCTCGCAATGGATTGTCGGTCTGTGCCCGCCATTCGTGCCATGGCGCTGTTAGCGGCGAGGATCAGGTCCTGGCCCGCGTCCACCAGAAGGGCAGCCTCTGGTAGGTGGTTGATCCATTGGTGTGTTTCGATGCGTTCGGGCTGGTTCATGCCGGGCTTCCGCTTGAGTGACGGTAAAACCCAAACAAAGCCTGTGCCAACTACGAAAAATCGAAGCGCTCGCTACGAGAAATCGTGGTCTACGAAATATCGTAGTTCGCCGGGTTAGCAGTCGTTTGTATTTAACCCCATAAAAACAATGAGGTAGAGGTTTTCATAAAGTTGGCACGAACCCCGCAATAGTCATCTCAGAACGTGCTGTTTGCCAAGGCCAAATCCTGGCCGGGCAGAACCAGAGTCTTAGTTGCACCGCAAGAGTGCAAAAAACTATCTGAGAGTAGGGAGAGTGCACCATGACAACCAAAAGCCTTGGAAACCCGTTTGACGGCGACCAGTCACTGATCCACGCGAAAACCTGTGGTTGCCCGGAATGTAAGCCTGGTGACAGCCTGCCGTCTGTATCGCTGAACCTTCGCCAGACAGGGGGCGAGCAAGCCACAGGCTCTGCGGCCGGGATGGATTCCGAAGCCATGATGGACCGTGCCATCGAAAGCGCTGTGGTGCGCTCCGTGTTCGGCCATAACGATCACAGCCGCCGCAGCTTTATGAAGATGATGGGGGCAGGCACCGCAGCCGCTTTGCTGGGCTCTGTGTTCCCCATGGACAAAGCCAAGGCGGCTGTGAAGGAGTCGCTCGGCAAGCTGGAGAAAACCAAGCTGAACGTTGGCTTTGTGCCGATCACCTGTGCCACGCCCATCATTATGGCCGCTCCGATGGGGTTCTATGAGCGCTATGGCCTGGATGTCACCGTCACCAAAACCGCCGGTTGGGCGGTCGCCCGAGATAAGTCACTGGCGGGCGAATACGACGCCTCACACATGCTCACTCCCATGCCCCTGGCCATGACCATGGGCGCCGGTTCCACGCCGGAGCCGTTCATCATGCCCGCGGTGGAGAACATCAATGGCCAGGCCATCGTGCTGCACGTGGATCACATGGACAAGCGTGACCCAAAGCAATGGAAGGGCTTCAAGTTTGGTGTGCCGTTCGAATACTCCATGCACAACTTCCTGTTGCGCTATTACCTGGCTGAAAACGGCATTGATCCGGATAAAGACGTTCAGATCCGGGTGGTTCCGCCACCTGAGATGGTCGCCAACCTGCGCGCAGGTAACCTGGATGGCTACTTGTCACCAGACCCGTTCAACCAGCGAGCGGTTTGGGAGAAGGTTGGCTTCATTCACATGCTCACCAAGGATATCTGGGAAGGGCACCCATGCTGCGCCTTCGCCTGCAGCCAGAAGTTTGCCAGCCAGAACCCGAACACCTACGGCGCTCTGTTGCGCGCCATCATCGACGCCACCCAGTACTCCAATGAGCCTGAAAATCGCAAAGAGATCGCCGAGGCCATTGCCCCGCGGAACTACCTGAACCAGCCGGTACCGGTGATCCAGCAAGTGCTGACAGGCCGCTACGCCGATGGCCTGGGCGAGGTGCAGAACGTGCCCGACCGCATCGATTTCGACCCGTTCCCGTGGCATTCCATGGGCGTGTAGATTCTCACCCAGATGAAACGCTGGGGCTACATTGAGGGCGATGTGGATTACAAGGGCATCGCTGAGCAGGTCTACCTGGCAGGTGAAACCGGCAAGCTGATGCGCGAGATGGGGTACAGCGCACCCACCGAAACCTACAAAACCCACACCATCATGGGCAAAACCTTTGATCCGGAAACCCCGGAAGAGTATGCCCGTAGCTTCGCCATCGGGAGGATTTGATCATGGCCTCGTTGAACGTGAGGGCAGCACTGCTGTCGGTGTCTTTCCTGATCCTGGCACTTGGCATGTGGGAAATGGCCACCCAGCCGCCCGCGGCGACGGAGGCTACGTCAGAGTATGAATTGCTGATGGGCGTCTCGGGGTCAGAATCTCGTGTGCCGCCGCCATCAGCAGTCATCAAAGTGGCCTGGGCGGAGCTGTCTAACCCGTTTTACGACGCCGGCGCCAACGACAAAGGCATCGGCATTCAGCTGGCCTACTCGGTTTACCGGGTGCTGACGGGGTATCTGGCGGCCATGGCGATTGCCCTGCCATTGGGCTTTCTGATTGGCATGTCGCCGCTGATGTACAAAGCGCTCAACCCGTACATTCAGGTGCTTCGGCCCATCTCGCCCCTGGCCTGGATGCCGCTGGCCCTGTTCATCATCCAGGATTCGGATGCGTCGGCCATCTTCGTGATCTTCATCTGCTCCATCTGGCCCATGCTGCTGAACACCGCCTTCGGCGTGGCCAACGTGCGGTCGGACTGGGTCAACGTGGCCCGCACCCACGAGCTCAATCCGTTCAAGACTGCGATTACGGTGATTCTACCTGCAGCAGCGCCAACCATCCTCACCGGCATGCGCATCTCCATCGGTATCGCCTGGCTGGTGATTGTGGCGGCCGAAATGCTCGTGGGCGGAACCGGCATTGGCTACTACGTGTGGAACGAGTGGAACAACCTGGACCTCGCCAGTGTGATCTTCTCCATCCTGATGATCGGGGTGGTGGGCATGCTGCTGGACCTGGCCCTGGGCAAGGCTCAGAAGCTGGTTGAATACAAAGAATGATCGGGCAGGGCGCCGGTTGTCTGGCGCCCGCCAGAACCCTCCGACTGGAGAATTGATATGAGTAAGTCATTCCTGGAAGTAGATGGATTGTCGAAGGTATACCCGGACAGGCAGGGCGGTGAGTTGACGGTCTTCGAAGATATCCGATTCGCCCTTCAGAAAGGTGAGTTTGTGTGCATCATCGGCCATTCCGGCTGCGGCAAATCCACCATCCTTAACGTGTTGGCCGGCCTGGACGAGGCCAGTACCGGTAACGTGGTGATGAACAGTAAAGAAGTGAAAGGCCCGGGCCTTGAGCGCGGCGTGGTGTTCCAGAACTACAGCCTGTTGCCCTGGAAAACCGCCCTGAACAACATCATCTTTGCTGTGAAGGCTCGCTGGCCCAGCTGGTCCAAAGAGAAGGTGCGAGAACACAGCGAGCGATACCTGAAAATGGTCGGTCTGGACCACGCCATGGACCGCAAGCCCTCCCAGCTGTCTGGCGGTATGCGCCAGCGGGTGAGCATCGCCCGCGCCTTCGCCACCCAGCCAGAGCTGCTGTTGCTGGATGAACCCTTTGGGGCTCTGGATGCCCTCACCCGCGGGGTGATTCAGGACGAGCTGGTAAAAATCTGGGAAGAAACCCGCCAGACCGTGTTCATGATCACCCACGATGTGGACGAGGCCATCCTGCTGTCTGACCGCATCTTCCTGATGTCCAACGGCCCCAATGCCCGCATTGCCGAAAGCGTGAAGGTAAACCTGCCGCACCCGCGTTCCCGGGCCACGATCTTCCAGAACCCTGCCCACCAGAAGATTCGCCATTACCTGGTGGATTTTCTGGTGAATCGAAGTGGTTCAGCGCTGCCGGAGCAGGATGGCAGCCCGAGAGTAGTAGACCCCAGCACCGATGAGCTGACGTCCGAGCCGGTGCCGGCCGAATCCGAGACCAAAACCGAAACCACCGCGCGAGCGGTGAATGCTTGATGTTGATTGTCCACAAGAGGAAATAACCATGATGAACAAAGAACTGATGACTGCAAAAATCCTGGAAGCCAAAGTTAGCAAGGGCATGACCTGGGAAGCGATTGCTGAATCCATTGGCATGTCCCCGGTGTTCACCACCTCAGCCTGCCTGGGCATGAACAGCTTCACCGAAGACAAGGCGTTCGCCCTGTGCGAAACCCTGGGCCTGGACAAGCCGGTGGCAGAAGCATTGCAGGTTTGCCCGAAGAAAGCCTGGGAAGGCGGTGTACCCCAGGACCCGCTGATTTACCGTTTGTACGAGATTGTGGGTGTGTATGGCGACACCATGAAGGAGCTGATCCATGAGAAGTTTGGTGATGGCATTATGAGTGCGATTGATTTCACCATGGATATCGAGAAGGAAGAGAACCCCAAGGGTGACCGGGTGGTGGTTACACTTAACGGGAAGTTCCTGCCCTATAAGGCCTGGTAATTTTGAGTTTGCCCGCTCCTAGCCTTCTGGTTATGGGGCGGGTACGCGGGGTATGGGGTATTTTTCTTCTGGGAAAAACAACTCGCTTCGCTCAGACATCTTTTTCCCTGCCAGAAAAATACCCCATACCCCCCTACCGACGTGCAGCACAGGAATACCAAGGGCAAAAAGAATCTAAAGCAACCTCAGGTTTGAAGAGAGCGTTGCACTAATTCGATCATTTCCTTGTTTGGTACAAAAAATACCGGTGCTATTACCAAGCGAATACCCGCCAATGCCCGTCGGCGCGGGGTGGTTGTTGGATTTTTTGCCGGAAAAAGATGTCTGAGCGAAGCGAGTTGTTTTTCCAAAAAAAATCCAACAGCCACCCCGCAAGCCCGCCCGCAAACCGGAAGGCTGGGAGCCCAAGCCAGACGGTACCGGTAAAACCAGCAGGCTAGGAGCCCAAGCCAAACCCACCCCGCAAACCGGGAAGGCTAGCAGCCCAAGCGGGACTAGGGCAGGTCAGTAACGGCCCCCGTAGATGCAGAGCTGACCACCCGGGCATACTTGGCGAGAACACCCCGAGTGAATCTTGGCTCGGGCGGCGTCCAGGCTTGGCGGCGTTTCTCCATTTCCTCGTCGGAGATCTCCAGGATGATGGAGTTGTTGACTGCATCAATGGTGATGGTGTCGCCATCTTCTACCAGAGCAATCGGCCCACCAACGGCCGCCTCCGGGGTGATGTGACCAACCACGAAGCCGTGGCTGCCGCCGGAGAACCGGCCGTCGGTGATCAGGGCAACATCGCTGCCCAGGCCCTTGCCCATGATGGCGGAAGTTGGGCTGAGCATTTCCCGCATGCCGGGGCCGCCTTTGGGGCCTTCGTAGCGGATCACTAGCACATCGCCGGCCACCACGGTACCGTCGAGGATGCGTTCCTGCGCTTCTTCTTCTGAATGGAATACCCGTGCCCTGCCGGAGAAGTGGGTGCCTTCCTTGCCGGTGATTTTCGCCACGGAGCCTTCCGGCGCCAGGTTGCCAAACAGAATGCGCAAGTGACTGTCTGCTTTGATGGGGTTTTCAAAGGCCCGGATGATTTGCTGGTCTTCCGGGTAGGGGGTAACTGTCGCGAGGTTTTCAGCCAGGGTTTTTCCGGTCACCGTCATGCAGTCGCCGTGCAGCAGGCCCCGCTCCATCAGCATCTTCATCAACGGCTGGATACCGCCGATGGCCACCAGCTCCGACATCATGTAATGGCCAGACGGGCGCAAATCGGCCAGTACCGGCACCTGTTTACCAATGCGCACGAAGTCATCCAGCGACAACTCCACACCTACGGTACTGGCCATGCCCAGCAGGTGCAGCACCGCGTTGGTGGAACCGCCCAGGGCAATGACGACTGTAATAGCATTCTCGAAAGCCTCACGAGTCATGATGTCGGAAGGCTTGATGTCTGCTTCCAGGAGCTTCAGTACCGCTGCACCAGCGGCTTCGCAGTCAGCCAGTTTGGTGTCAGACACCGCATTCTGCGCCGAACTGCCCGGCAGGCTCATGCCCATGGCCTCAATGGCCGAGGCCATGGTATTGGCCGTGTACATACCCCCACAGGAACCCGGCCCCGGAATGGCGGTTTCCTCGATCTGCTTCACCTCAATCAGGTCCATATTGCCGCGGGCATGGGCACCCACCGCTTCGAACACCGAAATGATATCGGTGTGATTCTCACCGGGCATGATGGTACCGCCGTAAACAAACACCGACGGCCGGTTAAGCCGCGCCAGCCCCATCAGGCAACCCGGCATGTTCTTGTCACAGCCACCAATCGCCACCAGCCCGTCAAAACCCTCACAACCGGCCACAGTCTCAATAGAGTCCGCAATCACCTCCCGCGACACCAGCGAATACTTCATCCCCTCCGTGCCGTTGGCAATGCCGTCTGAAATCGTGATGGTATTGAAAATCAGGCTCTTGCCTCCCGCTGCATCTGCACCCTTGGCCGCCTCCCGGGCCAGACCGTCGATGTGCATATTACAGGGCGTCAGATTACTCCAGGTAGAGGCAATACCCACCTGCGGCTTCCGAAAGTCCTCATCCTGAAACCCCACCGCACGCAACATCGCGCGACTGGCAGACTTGTTAATACCATCCACCACCGGTGCGGAATAACGACGTCGTTTGTCCGTGGTCATAAAAGTGCCTCCCATCAAAAGAAAAGTCATCCAACCAGCAAAAACCACAAAACCCAGAAGTGCAACAATTCCAACAAACGCCGCAGGCAAAAATCCCTATACCAGAACTGCCCGTCGGCGCGGGGTGGCTGTTGGATTTTTTGCCGGAAAAAGATGTCTGAGCGAAGCGAGTTGTTTTTCCAAAAAAAATCCAACAGCCACCCCGCAAGCCCGCCCCCACAACCGGAAGTCTGGGAGCCCAAGCAGACCCTTAGGCAGAAACAGCGCGAGCCGAAGCCGCCTGTTCCTGAAGGCCCACATCCACAACCGTATGCAGCTTCTCCAACTGAGAGCGTAACATGGCAATAGGCCGACTGCCGGAAAGGGTCAGGGCGATATCCAGGTAGTCATCGGCAGACTCCATAGACATACGCGAAATCTGGAACCCCCGAACCCGAACCACCTGGCAAAGCCGCTCCAGCGCCGCCGCCTCCTGGTTCATCCGACAGTTCAAGGTATAACTCGGTAACGCTGTTTGTGCTTGCGCGCTCATGCTACGTGCTCCTTGCTGGTGGAAGTGCGACGGTTCTCGTCAATCATCTCTCGGTTACTGGCGCCGGGTTTCACAATCGGCCAGACATTCTCCTCCCGGCTGAT
Source organism: Marinobacter shengliensis (assembly GCF_003007715.1). Lineage (GTDB taxonomy): Bacteria > Pseudomonadota > Gammaproteobacteria > Pseudomonadales > Oleiphilaceae > Marinobacter > Marinobacter shengliensis. The sequence goes on from NZ_PXNO01000027.1 coordinate 26,770, forward strand.
GGCCACGTGCAGCAACATCGGGCCGTCGTAAGCCAGGATCGTCTCAATGCCCCGGCGAATCTGATCGGTGCGCTCAATGTGCAGGGCCGGGATATCAAACGCCCGCGCCATAGCCACAAAATCCGGGTTGTCGTCCAGATTGATGTGGCTTTCCCGGTTGTTGTAGAACAACTCCTGCTGCTGGCGCACCATGCCCAGACACTGGTTATCCAGAATGATCAGCTTCAGCGGCAGGTTATAGCGGCGAATGGTGGCCAGCTCCTGGGCGTTCATCATGAACGAGCCATCACCGGTGACATTGATGACCGTGCCGCGACGATTCGCAAACTGGGCGCCAATGGCCGCCGGCAGGCCGAAGCCCATGGTGCCCAGGCCGCCACTGGTCAGATGGTGGCGTGGGTGGTCGAATTCGTAATGTTGGGCAACCCACATCTGGTGCTGGCCAACGTCACAGGCGATGACCGTATCATCCGGCGTAATCCGTGAAAGCTGGCGGATAAACGCGGGGCCGGTGATCGGCGCCAGGGCTTCCTCGTTGTCCGCCGCCTGGAAGCCGCTGGTGGTGTGCCAGGTTCTGCATTGCTTTTGCCAGTGGGCAATGGCCAGTGGCTTTTCCTTCAAAGCCTCGGTGAACGCAGGTAATATCCGGTTCAGGTCACCCCGCAGGGCCAGGTCTGCCGGGCGCAGCTTGTTGATCTCGGCGGCGTCGGCGTCGATGTGAATCATCCGGGCGTTGGGCGCGAAGCCGTCCAGTTTGCCGGTGGCACGGTCGTCCAGGCGGGCGCCGATAACCAGCAGCAGGTCGCATTCATCAACCGCTTTATTGGCCGCCCGGGAGCCGTGCATGCCCAACATGCCGAGGCTGTGAGGATTGTTCTTGCCCGGGTTGCCAATCCCCTTGAGGGTCACAACATCCGGCAAGGCAGAAGTGTTGGCAAATTCACGGAAGCTGTCTTCAGCACGGCCCAGAGATACGCCGCCGCCACTGTAGAGCAGGGGGCGTTTGGCTGAGTAAAGCATGGCCAGGGCGTCGGAAATCTCCGGGCAAAGCGGATCTGGCTGAGCGCAGGTTGCAGCAGCCGGCGCCTCGATCTCCGTTAACTGAATGTCTTTGGGAATATCAATCCATACCGGTCCTGGCCGGCCGCTCTGGGCCAGGTTAATGGCTTCTTCCATGATGGCGGGCAGGGCCTCGGCATCGTCCACCAGGTAACTGTGTTTCACGATGCCCAGGGTCATACCCAGAATGTCGGTTTCCTGGAAGGCATCGGTGCCAATCAATCCGGATGGAACCTGCCCGGTGATCACCAGCATGGGGATGGAATCCATATAGGCATTGGCAACGCCGGTGATCAGGTTGGTGGCGCCGGGGCCAGAGGTGGCAATGCAAACGCCGATCTCGCCACTGGCCCGAGCATATCCATCGGCAGCCAGGGCGCACGCCTGTTCGTGGCGGCACAGCACGTGCTCCACACCCACATCGTCCACCAGGGCATCGTATAGCGGCATGATGCAGCCACCCGGATAGCCGAATACGGTATGGATGTTGTGGCGGTGGAACGCTTCAAGAATGTGCTGTGCGCCGTTCATGCTCGTTTTTCCCTTTTTTCTTTGCCGCAAAAAAAGAAACCCCCGGGACCTTTCGGTGCCGGGGGTTTCTGGTGTCTTTGTCAGGTTGTCGCTATCTCACCCGATTGTCCACGCAAAAGCCCCCGGACGGTACCACGACCACCAGGACTAGCTTCACGATGACAACCATTGCGTTGAGATTCATAAAATCGACAGTCTGCTCTGAATTGATTCAAACAATGTGTGTAGAATCTAACCCACGTTTAAATCCGGTTGCAACCGTTTATTGCCGGAAATGTGGCCTCGCCCGCCGAGCGTGGGTTGTCAGGGCCACCAATAAGAACGATTCCGTGGCGAGTGTTACATGACGAAAGCAAAATTGGGCTCTCTCGGGCTGTCACTTCTGATACTTGTGCTGCTGGTTGTCTGGATGGCGACTGGCGATGTAAAGGTAGCCAGTAAAGAGGCACCGGATGAGCCACAGGTGCAGGATGCAGATAGGATTCGGGTTGAAATTGAGACCCTTGAAGCAACCCGTTACCAACCAACCCTGAAACTACAGGGCCAGCTTGAGCCCTGGCGTTCGGTGATGGTGGGTGCGCGGGTAGCCGGCACGGTTGAGCGAATGCAGGTAGAGCTGGGGCAAAGCGTTCGTGCCGGGCAGGAGTTGTTGCAGCTGTCTGTTGATGGCCGGGACGCCGTTGTAGAGCGCTGGCGCGCCAACATTCAAAAGCTGGAGGCTGATCTTGCCGCCGCGCGCCGGTTGAGGGCCAACAACCTGGCGGCGGAGACCGACATTCTCAGGCTGCAGAGTGACCTGGCGGCGGCCCGGGCGGAGCTGGCGGCTGCGGAACTTGCGGTTAGGCACCTTCGGCCCGAGGCCCCGTTTGACGGCGTGGTTAACCGTAAAGATGTGGAGCAGGGCGATCTGGTGCAGGTGGGTACGCCGATGCTGGAGCTGGTGCAGATTGACCGGCTGAAAGCCACCGGCAGGATTCCACAGCAAACTGTGAAAGTTGTTCAGCCGGGGCAGGCCGTGGAGGTTAATCTTCTGGATGGCACACGGCTGGCCGGCGTGGTCAGTTTTGTTGCCAGCGCGGCAAGCCCCGAAACCCGCAGTTTTGCCGTTGAAATTGTAGTGGAGAATCCCGAACAGAAACGCGCGGCCGGGGGCACCGCCAACCTGAATATCCGGTTGCCCGAGCAGGATGCGATTTTTATCTCACCGGCGTATCTGAGCCTGGACGATGACGGCCGGCCCGGCGTGAAGTATGTGAATGACAGCAACGCTGTGGTCTTCCAGAACGTTCAGCTGTTGAGCGTATCCACCAACGGTGCCTGGGTGTCTGGCCTGCCGGAGCGGATTCGCCTGATTACCCGTGGTGGCGGTTTTGTGGCCGAGGGTGAACAGGTCGAGCCCGTTGATCGCTCGGATCGGCGGGGTTAACGGCCATGCGAGCGCTGATTTCGGCGGCCATGGACCGCAGCCGCACCACCTTGTTGCTGTTCCTGTTTCTGTTACTGGGCGGCATGGCGGCCTATCAGGCGATTCCCAAGGAATCCAACCCTGACGTCACCATACCCATGATCTATGTATCCATGACCCTGGAGGGCATCAGCCCCGAAGACGCCGAACGGCTATTGGTGCGGCCGATGGAACAGGAACTGCGATCTCTGGAGGGCATCAAGGAGATGCGGGGCAATGCCTCGGAAGGTCACGCCTCGGTGATGCTGGAGTTCGATGCAGGCTTCAATCCCGACAAAGCGCTGCAGGATGTCCGAGAAAAGGTGGACACAGCCCGCACCAAGTTGCCCCAGGAAGCCGACGAGCCCCGGGTAAATGAGATCAACGTCTCCCTGTTTCCCGTGCTGTCGATCGGTTTGTCTGGCCCACTCTCCGAGCGTGAGCTCATCACCATTGCCCGTCGCCTGCAGGATGCCATCGAAGCGATTCCGGAAGTTCTGGAAGTCGACATTGGCGGTGACCGCGAGGATCTTCTGGAAATTGTGGTGGATGCCCAGGTGTTGGAGAGCTACGGCATTGACTTCGACCAGTTGGCCTCTCTGGTCACGCGCAATAATCAGCTGGTTGCCGCTGGCTCCCTGGACACCGGCAATGGCCGGATGGCCCTGAAAGTACCGGGAGTGATCGAAACCATCGAGGATGTGATGTCGATGCCGGTGAAGGTAGACGGCGATTCGGTGGTCACCTTTGGCGATGTGGCCATGCTGCAGCGCACCTTCAAAGACCCTACCGGTTTTGCTCGAATTAACGGCGAGCCGGCACTGGTGCTGGAAGTGTCCAAACGCTCAGGCGCCAACATCATTGAAACCATCGAGAAAATCCGCGCGCTGATCGACGATGCCAGACCACGTCTGCCAGACACTCTGGACATTCGTTACATCATGGATCAGTCCGATGAAGTTCGGGATATTCTGTCTGACCTCCTGAACAACGTGATGACCGCCATCGTGCTGGTCATCATTGTAGTCATTGCCACCATGGGGCCCCGCTCCGCGTTCCTGGTGGGTCTGACCATTCCGGGCGCATTCCTGACCGGTATTCTAGTGATTTGGAGTATGGGGCTGACCCTCAATATCGTGGTGCTGTTTAGCCTGATTCTGGTAGCGGGCATGCTGGTGGATGGCGCCATTGTGGTGTCTGAGCTGGCGGATCGGAACCTCAGCGATGGTCAGCCGGTGAAAACCGCCTGGGTAGAAGCAGCCTCGCGAATGGCCTGGCCGGTTATAGCCTCAACCGCCACCACGCTTGCGGTGTTCGTACCCCTGTTGTTCTGGCCTGGAGTTGTGGGCGAGTTCATGAAGTTCCTGCCGATGACGGTGCTGATTTGTCTGATCGCTTCGCTGGCCATGGCTCTGGTGTTCCTGCCAGTGATGGGCGGTGTCAGTGGCGGCCGGCGTGTGCACCAGGACGCCACGGAAGGGCGGTTCATGATCATTTACCGCAATACCCTTGGCACCTTACTGCGCCGCCCGGGGTTGACCCTGTTGGGTGCGTTGGGAGTGATTATCCTGATCTACGCGGCCTATGGCCGTTTCAACCACGGCGTGGAATTTTTCCCCAGCGTGGAACCGGATTCTGCCCAGGTGCAGGTGCGCGCCCGGGGCGATCTGTCTGTGTGGGAGAGAGACGCCATTGTGCGCCAGGTGGAGCAGCGCTTGCAGAATATGCCGGAAGTAAAAGCTCTGTATGCGCGTTCCATGCTGTCAACCAGCAGCCAGCTGGCGCCGGATGTCATCGGGGTTTTGCAGTTCCAGTTCAACGATTGGTTTACCCGCCGCACCGCCACCGACATTCTGGAGGATTTTCGAGAACGAACCAGGGATATCCCTGGTATCGAGCTGGAGTTTCGCAAGCAGGAAGGTGGCCCGGCAGAGGGCAAGCCCATAGAGCTTCAGGTCAGCAGTATGAACAGTGACGAGCTGAATGAGTATGTGGATGAGATTCAGCGGCAGATGCGAGCATTGGGTGGCTTCGCCGATATCGAGGATGACCGCAGCCTGCCGGGTATCGAGTGGCGCCTGCAGGTAGACCGGGAAGCGGCGGCCCGCTTCGGTACCGACGTGTTGAGTATAGGCAGTGCCGTGCGCCTGGTCACCAATGGCCTGGTGCTGGCCACCTACCGGCCGGAAGATGTCCGGGATGAAGTCGACATTGCCGTGCGGGTTCCAAACAACTGGCGGGAGCTGGACCACCTGCAACGCCAGACCATCCACACCCCGCGCGGCCAGGTGCCACTGTCGGAATTTGTCAGCCTCGAACCGGGTGATAAAACCGGCTCCATTGTCCGGGTAGACGGCCAGCGCACCATCACCATCAAATCCGATGTTGCCCCGGGCCGACGCATGGATGAGGTTTTGCGCAGCCTGCAGGCCGAAATGCCAGAGCCGCCCGAGGGGGTAAGCGTTCGCTTCGCCGGCGAAAACGAAGACCAGCAGCAGGCGGCCACTTTCTTGACCACAGCGTTCCTGGTGGCCGTGGGCCTGATGCTGCTGATATTGGTAACCCAGTTCAATTCCCTCTACCAGACTTTCCTGATCCTGTCGGCGATTGTGCTGTCGACCGCCGGCGTGCTGCTGGGCTTGCTGGTCAACGGCCAGTCCTTCGGGGTGGTGATGGTGGGTATGGGAATCATTGCCCTGGCGGGCATTGTGGTGAACAACAACATCATCCTGATTGATACCTTCAACCAGATGAAGAAGGAGGGCAAGGCCGCCTACGAGGCCGCTCTGGAAACCGGTTGCCTGCGTTTACGGCCGGTGCTGCTGACTGCCATTACCACCATTCTGGGCCTGATGCCCATGGTGCTGGGCGTCAACGTCAACCTGCTGGAGCCATCGCTCGGGCTGGGCGCCCCTTCAACGCAGTGGTGGACACAGCTGTCCAGCGCCATTGCCGGTGGCCTTGCCTTTGCCACCCTGCTGACATTGCTCCTGACGCCGGCGTTGCTGGTATTGGGTGAGAAAGCCGGCCAGCGGGTTAGGGCGTTGTTCGGTCGGGAGTCCTGATGACATTCGCCGACAACCCTCTTGTCGAACTTTATCGCGATCAGTGGCTGCTGGCGGTCCACAAACCGGCGGGGCTTCTGGTTCATAGAAGCCCCATCGACAAACACGAAACCGAGTTTGCCCTGCAATACGCCCGTGCGCTGAATGGCGGCGAGCATGTTTACCCGGTGCATCGCCTGGACCGGCCTACCTCGGGTGTTTTGCTGTTTGCCAGAGATCCGGAGACTGCCCGGCTGGTTGGGCAGGCCATGATGGCGGGTGAGGTGGAGAAAACGTATCTGGCGATGGTGAGGGGGTGGGCGCCCGAGACCGGGGTGATTGACCACCCGCTGAAAGATGAGCCGGAAGACCGGCGTTTACGTGGAGCCGAACAGCCTGTGCGGGAAGCGCTCACTCACTTCCGAAGGCTGGCGACCACTGAGATCCCGGTGGCCATTGAACGCTATCCCTCCAGCCGGTACAGCCTGGTGGAGCTATACCCGAAAACCGGCCGAAAGCATCAGTTGCGGCGCCACATGAAGCACATCAACCATCCCATTATTGGCGACGCCAACCATGGTCGTGGGCGCCATAACCGGTATTTTGCCGAGCGGTTTGGCGAGGGCAGATTGATGCTGGCGGCCACCCGTTTATCCCTGAAACACCCGGTTACCGGTAAACCGCTTACACTGGTTTCGAGCCCGCAGCAGAACTTCCTGCGCGTACTTGAAATTTTTCCTGATGACCAATTTAACAATTTGTCAAAAGTGTTTGATTAATAACCATTGTGTATCTTTTTTTGTCATTTTGCGTCGATTGGTAGAAGTGGCAGGCGCCGCGCCCAAGCTTGGTGCATACTCGTTGATAAGCACATAACTACACTAAACGCTTATACCCGAGGCCCACTGTGCCAAGACTCTCGTTACTGCTCATTCTTGCCCTCAGTCTTTTGCTGCCATCGTCAGTGCTGGCAGAGGCTGCCATCTGGGACAAGCACTCGAAGCGTCTGGAGCTGGCCCCGCACGTGGATTACTGGCTGGAGAGCGGGCCAGTCTCTTTTGCTGAGGTGTCCCAGTTACCCGATGGGGCCTGGACCGGTGGCAGCAGTGAAAGCCCAAACTTCGGCTATGGCAATGACATCTACTGGTTTCGTTTCCGCGTGACCAATGTCGCCGGAGTGGAAGCCGTCAATTTCATGGAAATCGGTTACCCGGTGCTGGACCACATCGAGGTCTATCTCCCTGACGCCCAGGAACCCCTGCTGCTCGGCGACAAACGGCCCTTCTACGACCGCCCAATTCACCACCGTAATTTCGTTGTGCCTTTGCTGTTGCCAGCCAATGAAACAGTTACGGTATACCTCCGGGTGGAAACCACCAGCTCCATGCAGGTGCCACTGACACTCTGGGAGCGGGATGCATTTTATGCGGCAGACCAGGGCCGAAGTATGCTCGAAGGCATCTATTACGGCATTGTCCTGGTGATGATCCTGTACAACCTGTTTGTGTTCATGGCCGTCGGCGAGCGCAGTTTTCTCTATTACGTTGGCTACATCACCACCATGCCCCTGTTTCTGGCCAGTCTTCACGGGGTTGGTTTCCAGTACCTTTGGCCGGAAGGCACCTGGTGGAACGATCAGTCCATTATTGTGTTTCTGAATCTGGTGATTGTATTTGGTGGGGCCTTCAGTATCCGCTTTATCAGCGTTACCCGTGAGAATCACCCGTTGTTGAACCGGTGGACCATGGCGATGATCATGGCCGCTGGCCTGATGGCTGGGGCAGGTCTGTTTATTCCCTACAAGCACATGATTCTGCCCACCATTCTGATCGCTGCGGTGGGCTGTTCGACCATGCTGGTGCTGAGCGTGGTGCGTTGGATCAAGAAAGACCCGGCGGCTCGCTATTACACCGTTGCCTGGGTGTTCATGCTGTCTGGGGGAATTGTACTGGCCCTGAACAAGTTCACCTTCCTGCCGCGCAACCTGCTGACAGAGAATGCCACTCAGGTGGGCTCGGCACTCGGTGTCATCCTGCTCTCACTGGCCCTGGCAGACCGCCTGAACCGGGAGAAGAAGCGTTCATTTGCCGCGCAGCAGAGGCTCCTGCGTGAAGAACGCAAGGCTCGCCTGGCTCAGGAGAAGTCGCTGCGGGTGCAGCAGGAGGCCAACGCCATGCTGGAAGAGCGGGTGCAGGAACGTACCCGAGATCTGGAAACCCTGAACGAGCAGTTGCTGGAATTGAATGCCACAGACCCGCTAACGGGCCTGAAAAACCGGGGGCATTTCGACAAGGCGTTCCAGTCATCGGTTGTTCATGCCTACCGGTTTGAGGAAGTCGTGTCACTGCTGGTGCTGGATATTGATCACTTCAAGAAATTCAACGATACCTACGGCCATCTGGTGGGTGATGATTGTCTGAAAATGGTGGCCCAGTGCATCAAGCGCCACGTGACGCGCCCCCAGGATCTCGCTGCCCGCTATGGCGGGGAAGAGTTTGTGGTACTGCTGCCGGATACTCCCGGAGATGGTGCCGAGCGCGTAGCAGAGCGGATTCGGAAGGAAATCGAGAAGACCGCCTTCCGGGTGTCCGGTGAAATGCTCCACCTGACCGTCAGTATTGGCGTGTGCAGTGTGTCACCTTCCCGTGCCGATGCCACCAAGGACATCTTTTCCTGCGCCGACGAGGCACTCTACGAGGCCAAGGGGCAGGGCAGAAACCGGGTAGTGGCTAACCGGCATCAGGGTCAGGCCATCAGTGCCACATCACCCGCATAGCGAATATCGCCCAGGCGTGAGATGAGGGGCAGCGGATGGTCGGCTTCAAGCGCGTAAGCCAGTTCCAGCAGGGTGCGCTCATCACCGTGTCGAGCCATGAACTGAACGGAAACGGGCAGGCCCGCGTCTGTGAGTGCCATGGGTACGGAGATGGCCGGTGCCCCGGTGGTGTTGGCTAACGGAGTGAAACAGACGTACCGGGTCAGCCTGTCAAACAGCTGGTCAAACGGCACTGTCGGGCTCAGGTGCCCCAGTGGCGGTGTCGTCTGGCCGAGTACCGGGGTCAGCACGGCATCGTATTGGGACATATGCCGCGCATAGTCGTGCTGCGAGCGCTTGAGTCGCCAGAGCGCCGCAGGCAATTTCCAGAGTTTCTTCCGGAACATTCTCTCCAGGCCGTTGGTCAGTCCGTCAACTTGCCGCTTATCGAACTGAGGGTGCATCAACTTGTGCCCCTGCAGTTTCACGCCGAAGGCCAGCAATCCCCAGTACAGTGCAAAGTCGTCCGGAAAAGACGCTGGAATGGGCGCATCCATCGGCTCGATGATATGCCCGAGTTTCTCGAGATAGCGCGCGGTGGCCTCCACGGTTTTGCGGGTTTTCGGGTCTGTTTTGTGGCCGGTCACCGAGTCCAGAACCACTCCGATCCTCAGCTGCTTTCCTGACGGACCCTGCACATGGCCCACCCGGGGAAGGGCCGGGTTGCGTAAATACTCGTCCGCGGCTGCAATGAAGCCTGCGGAATCCCGTACAGAGCGGGTGACCACTCCATCACTGACAATATTGATGGGCAGGGTTTTGGCGGCCTCGTTATCCACCACACGGCCCCGGGTGGGTTTCAGCCCAATCAGCCCACAGCAGGCCGCCGGGATTCGGATAGACCCGCCACCATCGTTGGCATGGGCCACAGGCACAACGCCGGCGGCCACCAGGGCCGCAGCGCCACCCGAGGAGGCGCCAGAGGAATATTGCAGATTCCAGGGGTTACGGGTGGCGGCGCCATGGGCTGGCTCGGTGGTGGCATTAAAGCCGAATTCCGGCAGCGTGCTCTTGCCCAGACACAGGTAGCCCTGTGCCAGCATCTGCTCAGCGAACGGGCTGGTTTTGCTGGCGGTATTGCTGGGCACGGCCGCCGAGCCATGGCGCGTTGGCAGGCCCTGAACGTCGGTGTTGTCTTTGATAAACGTGGGCACACCGGCAAACGGGGCCTCAGGCTTTTCGAGGCTCCGGGCAAGTGAAAGGCTTCGGTCGTAATCCGTGGCAACCAGTCCGTTGATCACCGGCTGTGCCATTTCAGCCCGTTCAATGGCGGCTTTCGTGACGTCCAGCGCTGACACTTCACCAGCACGAATGCGCGCCGCCAGGGCGGTTGCGTCATCCTCACCCATGGCATCATCACGAAAGCAATGGAATGGACCTTGGTGTTCGGACTGCATGGTGTACTCCAGACTGATCAGATCGTCTAACGATAACTCACCTGAAAACGTGATGGCATGTCATTTTGGGTATCGCGTCACATGCTCCGTTAAAACCAGCGAACGGGTGATTGATTCTGATCACTTTCAATAACCGGAATCAGACAGTAAGCTGATAGCCAACCTGTTGAACCAGAATGCATAAATGGATCTGATTGAACCCGCTGTCCGAACGTTTCTCGGCATCTTTTTTCTGATGATTGGCCTGCAGTTCTCCGCCAGAACACTGGGCTTATACGCCCGTATGGGGTTCAGTCACATTCATTACGGTGCCCGGGGTAAAGCGACCTGGTGGCATCGCCACATCTTCAATGTCTTTCGGGCGGCGATTCTTCTGGTGTGTCTGGCGCGGATTTTTGTCGACCTGGATGGCTGGCTCGGGGTATTTGCCTGGCTGTATCACGGGCCGGTTCTGTTGGCCGGTGCGGTGTTACTGCTGGCATCGTTCACGGCGGTGAATTACCTGCAGGCGTATATGCACGAAGACTGGCGCTCCGGTATCGCACCCACTGCAGATAAGGCCAGGCTGCTGACTCAAGGCCCCTACAGCTATTCCCGAAATCCGTTGTTTCTGGCGGTTATGACCGGGCAGCTGGGCTTTTTTCTGGCATTGCCCAGTGCGTTTTCGCTGGTTTGCCTGGTGGCGGGTGTGCTGGTGATTACCCGCCAGGCAAAAGAGGAAGAAAAAGCCCTGGCTCAGCGCTTTGGCCAGGACTATGAGGTATACCGGGCAAGGGTGCCCCGCTGGTTCTGACGTCTGTCGTCAGGATGCCTGTTTTCGGGCGTCTTTGATCACATCGTAGGCGTGGCTGATTTCACGAGTGCGCTCTTCCGCCATCTCCCGCATGCTCTCGGGCATGCCGCGCCCGGCCAGTTTATCCGGGTGGTTCTCACTCATCAGCTTGCGGTAAGCGCGTTTGATCTCGGCATCGGAGGCAGAGGCGGATACCCCCAATACCTTGTAGGCGTCCTCAATCTGCTGCCCCGAGGAGTAGTTCGGGCTGCCGCCGGCATGCCCGGCATGGGCGCCGCGCAGCATGGCTTCCAGTTGGTCTACCTGGCTTTCTGGCAGGCCAAGGCCCCGGGCAATACGCACCAGCATCTCGTGCTCGGCCGGGTGCACCTGGCCATCCGCGGCCACCGCCGACACCTGAACCTGCAGGAACATCTGCAGAAACGCGGGCTGGCGGCCGGAGTTCTGCAAAAAGCGGTTGAGCTCCGCGTCCAGGTCGAAATCCGGTTGCTTGCCACGGTTGAAGGCGTCCCGGGCGATGGCTTTTTGCTCTTCGTTCAAACGAAACCGTTCAAACATCGCCTCCGCCAGTTGAATCTCGTCCCGGGTCACCACGCCGTCGGCCTTGCACAGGGCGCCCATGACGGCAAACACAGATTCAACGAAGTTGTTTTGCAGGCTCTGAATCTTGCCTATCAGCCGGCTTTTCATCCGTTGGAACAGGAATGCGCCAATGGCAGCCCCCACCAGAAATCCCGGAAACCGGCCAAAGGCATAACCGATCAGGCCACCGAAAATCATTGCGAACAGCATTCAGATATCCTTAGCGAGTAAATCAGTCCGTAGAATATACGTGTTTTTGGTCAGAGCTTCATGAACAGGCTTTCATCCACCGGATCAATCTGTTCCGGCCGCAGGTGCTGTTGCGCGTAGGTCAGCCAGATACGGGACTGCAAAAACAGGTTAAAGGTGTCCTTGTCCAGGTGCCCCTTGTCCACCATAACCGCCATCAGCCCCAAGGATTCGGAGAGGGTTTTACCGCGTTTGTAGGGGCGGTCTACCGCGGTGAGGGCTTCGAATACATCAGCGATTGCCATGATTTTTTCCGGAATGCTCATCTTTTCACCTGTCAGCCTGCAGGGGTAGCCATGACCGTCCATTCGCTCGTGGTGGGTGCCGGCGAGCCTCGGCACGTTGGCCAGCCGATCTGGCAGCGGCAGGGCATCCAGCATACAAATGGTCTGCACGATATGCTCGTTGATCTTGAATCGCTCTTCGTCGGTGAGGGTGCCATAACGCACCGTGAGGTTGTGTAGCTCACCCCGATTGTAAGCGTGCTCCGGCAAGGTCATATCGAACCCCCAGCGGTTGCGGGGATCGTCTTTGCGCACCGGGGGAATACGGTCGCCCCAACTGCGCAAGTGGCCGGGTTTGTCTGCCAGCAAGGTTTCCATAACGGGTAGCTCGGGTGTTGGCTGGTGTTCAAGCGCTTGCTGTTCGTCGTCGGACAAGCCCAGGCGGTCGTTAAAGTTCCGTAGCCAGGTGCGGCTGCCAGTCTGGTGAATGCGCGCGACATCGTCATCCGACATGGATTCGCTGCCTTGATTGACCCGCGCAAGAAAGGCGAATTCCTCCTGCAGGGTTTCTTGCAACTGATCCCGTTGTTGCCGCGCCTCGTCAGAATCTTTCCCTTCCAGGCACGCCTTCAGGAACTGGATGTCGGCATCCCTGTGTAATACCTCAAAACGGGTTCTGATTTCATGTATCCGGTTGTGAATGGTCTCAAGCTTGACCGCCTTATCAACCACATATTCTGGGCTGGTTATCTTTCCGCAGTCGTGGAGCCAGGCGGCCAGGCGGAATTCATAACGTTCGTCTTCGGACATCCTGAAGCGTGCAAACGGGCCGTCACTGGCGCTCTCAGCCTGTTCAGCCAGCATCTGTGCCAATTTGGGCACCCGCTCGCAGTGGCCCCCGGTGTAGGGTGATTTGGCGTCGATGGCGTTGGCCACCAGTTGAATGATGCCGTCCAGCAGGGTCTGCTGGCTTTCGATCAGCTCACGGGTTTCGATGGCAACGGCGGCAGAACCGGCAATCTCGTCGACAAACTGGATCAGATCATCGCTCAGTTCTGTTTTGTCTCCGTGCTCGATCTCGATAATCAACACGCCAATCAGTTTGCGGCGGCGGTTGCGGAGAATGGCAAACACCGAGTGGCCGGGAATGTGGCTGCGCAGAATACGGATCAGTTCGTTGTCATCGGCGGCAGGGGGAATAGACCTGAGTGCCTTGGGTATTTCAAGGCCGCCATTCACGGTCAGTTCTAGTTTGTGATCGTGAATGTTGAACAGGTAGATCGCACCGCGTTTCTGGCCCACGATACTAACGATCTGCTCGAGAATATCCTGCAGCAGCTGGTTCAGGTCCTGGCCGCGGTTCAGTACGGTGGAAATGTTCTGGAAGCTGCGGATGGTATGGGCCATGTCGTCCAGCGCAATGCTCAACTGCGACGCCTCGCGGATGTGAGACTCGGAACGAACCTTGGTATCGAATCGGAAGCGTGACAGCTGGCTGACTCTGTCTGTCAGCTGCTCCAGCGGCTTGCCCACCTGGCGCCCCATAAACCAGCCGATGACCAGCAACAGCAGGGCGATGGCTCCAGCAATGAGGGTTTGCCTGGCCAATGCGGCCCAGACTTCTGCAAGCAGTTCATCAGAGGGAATGGCAATCACAATCGACAGTGACTCATCCGGCAGGGCATCCAGTGCCACGGCAACGCCATACCAATCACGCCCCTCTGCGGAAAAACCGCCGACGCCCCGTTCCGTTTGCTGCAGCCGGGCCGTTTGGATAACGGCACCGGCCTCTTGCTCAAACTCTGAACTGGCCAGTAACTGCCCTTGATCATTGATGATGGCGAGCTGGCTGCCAGGCGTCTGGCGCAGTTGGGCGAGCTGGGCGCCAAGATCATTCACCGTAACGTCAATGCCAAGGACCGTGGAAGGCTGTGCACTGGCCCGCTGAGACAGTGTCAGCCCGGTTTCCTGAGTGGTAAAGAAGACGTATGGCGCGGATAGCTGCAGTTCGCTGACGCTCTGGGCTGCCTGATACCATGGCCGTTGGCGGGGATCGTAGTCATAACTTTCCAGCACCCGATGCTCAATCAGGTTTAGCCCCTGATCATAGAAACGCCATACCCCAACCCGTTGCTCACCTTCCCGTTCGAGGCTTTGCAACAGGAAGTGGCTGCCAGTGGGGGCGTCCGGAAACTGCACGGACCCTGAACTGCTCAAGGTGCGGAAGAGAAAGAAATCGCCGTCGCCAAAGCCGGCGTAAATAGCACTGACGATGGCGCTGCTGGACAGGATGTCGGCCAGTACCGGCAGCCGCTCAAGGCGCTGATCCAGTGTGGTTGCCGCCGTTAACGGGTCATGTCGGAGCACCGCCAGCGCGGTGGAGGGCGGTTGGGTAATGGCGTTGATGCGGTCATCCACGCTGGTGGCCAGTTGCCGTGCCGTGGCCTCTGCCGCTGTTAGTTTGGCCTGCTCCATGCCGCGAAAGCTCTGGCCCACCAGCACAAGGGTGAGAATGAGCATGCCCAGAGTGATGGCGGACGCGATCAGAAAAGCGAGCGACACCTGTGCGGTCTGGCGGTTCGGCAGCATGGGCGAGCCTTAAATGGAAAACAGGTATCCTGAGTGTAGACCCTGACCGCCGAGGTGTTTTGAATGTTGATGAAAATGATCAGGTTATGACAACAGATCTGTTTGATTTCAGTGATGCTGAACCCTGGCAGGAACTGGTGGGTGAGGGCGTTGTGGTATTGCGCCGGTTTGCCCGGAACACGGCCCCGGATCTGGTGCAGGCCATTGGTGAGGTGGCCAGCAAAGCGCCGTTTCGGCATATGGTAACGCCCGGCGGCCACAGCATGTCGGCCGCCATGACCTGTGCCGGCGAACTGGGCTGGGTGACAGACCGGTCGGGTTACCGGTACCAGTCGACAGATCCGGAATCCGGTCTGCCCTGGCCTGAGATCCCCGAGTCCTTTATAACGCTGGCGCGGAACTCTGCCGAGGCGGCGGGGTATCGGGGATTTGTGCCGGATGCCTGCCTGATCAACCGTTATCAGCGCGGCGCCCGCATGGGGTTGCACCAGGACAAAGACGAGCAGGATTTCTCCTGGCCCATTGTCTCCGTTTCCCTCGGTTTGCCGATAACCTTCCAGTTTGGCGGGCCGAGGCGATCAGACAAGCCCCTGAAAATCCCCTTGGAGCACGGCGATGTGGTGGTTTGGGGAGGGCCGGCCCGGCTGTTCTATCACGGCGTGCTGACACTCAAAGCGGGCCACCACCCTTTGACCGGAACCTGCCGGTATAACCTGACCTTTCGCAAGGCCGGCTGAGGTGCAAGGCTGCGAGGGGATGAGCGGCCTTACTTTCCTGTCCCGCTTCTGGTAAGCTTCGCCGCCCCGATTCGACAGTAATCTGACTTTCATCAACACGAAGCCTTTCAAAACCGTGACGATCCTTCCGCCATAGCGTTCATGCTCCCTTAACTGGCCTCGCCCAGACTTCTTTTTCAGGTTTCCTGACACCCGCCCGTGCCCGTGTGCATGGCAGTCGTTTATTTTTCATTGTTCAGTTGGATATCCCCAATCATGGTGCAATCACTCAAGCAAAACTGGTTTTCCAATATTAGAGGCGACCTGCTCGCCGGTATCGTTGTCGCGCTGGCGCTGATACCGGAAGCCATTGCCTTTTCTATCATTGCCGGCGTCGACCCGAAAGTGGGGCTCTATGCCTCCTTCTGTATCGCCGTGATTATCGCCTTCGTGGGCGGCCGGCCAGGCATGATCTCGGCAGCAACCGGCGCCATGGCCTTGCTGATGGTGACCCTGGTCAAGGAGCATGGCCTTGAGTACCTGCTGGCGGCAACCCTGTTGACAGGTGTGATCCAGATTGCCGCAGGCTACCTGAGACTGGGTGGATTGATGCGCTTTGTGTCCCGGTCTGTGGTCACGGGGTTTGTGAACGCACTGGCTATCCTGATCTTTATGGCCCAGTTGCCGGAACTGACCAATGTGACCTGGCATGTGTATGCCATGACCGCCGCTGGCCTTGGCATTATCTACCTGTTCCCGCTGATCCCCACCGTGGGCAAGCTGATTCCATCGCCTCTGGTGTGTATTGTTGGCCTGACCCTTGTGGCCATGGTGATGGGCCTGGATATCCGCACGGTTGGGGATATGGGCGAACTGCCGGATACCCTGCCCATCTTCCTGTGGCCGGACGTGCCGCTGACCCTTGAAACCCTGATGATCATCCTGCCGTATTCGGTAGCTCTGGCCGTCGTCGGCCTGCTCGAATCGCTGATGACAGCCACCATCGTGGATGACCTGACCGACACCACCAGTGACCGTGACCGTGAGTGCAAGGGCCAGGGTATTGCCAACATCGGCTCTGGTTTGTTGGGTGGCATGGCCGGTTGCGCGATGATTGGTCAGTCCATCATCAACGTGAAATCCGGTGGGCGCACCCGTTTGTCGACCCTCACCGCCGGTGTCTTCCTGCTGATTCTGGTGCTGGTTCTGGACAAGTGGCTGGTACAGATTCCCATGGCCGCGCTGGTGGCGGTGATGATCATGGTCTCCATTGGTACCTTTAGCTGGGATTCCATCCGCAATCTCAGGGAGCACCCGTTGTCTACCAACATCGTGATGCTGGTAACGGTGATTGTGGTGGTGGCTACCCACAACCTGGCCTTTGGTGTGCTGGCGGGCGTGCTGCTGGCGGCGCTGTTCTTTGCCAACAAGATTGGCCACTACATGCTGGTAACCTCCGAGCTGGATGAAAACACCGAGACCCGTCGCTACACCGTGGTAGGTCAGGTGTTCTTCAGCTCGTCAGAGAAGTTCCTGGAATCCTTTGACTTCAAGGAAGCAGTCGATAATGTAGTAATAGATCTCAGCCGGGCCCACTTCTGGGACATCACCGCCGTAGCTGCGCTGGATAAGGCGGTGATCAAGTTCCGCCGTGAAGGCTCTGATGTTGAGGTAATTGGCCTGAACCAGGCCAGCGCCACCATCGTTGACCGCTTCGGTGTTCATGATAAGCCGGATGCCGTCGACCGTCTGATGGGTCACTGACAATGATCGACAGCAATGAAAAGAACGACATTCGCAGCCACAATAACGAGCAGACGGACAACCAAGGCGAGGCAAGTATGTTACGAGTAGTGGCCTGTATCGATGGCTCCCGGGCAGCACCTGCAGTATGCGATTACGCAGCCTGGGCCAGCCGGCACATGGAAACGCCCCTGATGCTTTTGCATGTTCTGGACGAAGAACGCTACCCGGCGGAGCCGGATCTGGCGGGCAACATCGGGCTTGGCAGCCGTGAGCAGTTGCTGGACGAACTGGCGCAACTGGACCGAAAGCGGGCCAAACTGGCGCTGGAGCACGGCCATCACATGCTGGATGAAGCCGAAACCAGGGTGAAGTCCGCCGGTGCGGAGGAGGCCGTCAAGCGCCAGCGCCACGGTAATCTGACTGAGTCGTTGGTGGCTCTTGAGAAAGAGACCCGCCTGTTTGTCATGGGGCTGCACGGTGAAAGCAGTTCTGACCGTGATATCCACATCGGCAGCCAGCTGGAGACCGTCATCCGAAGTGTGCATCGCTCCATCCTGCTGGTGCCGGATGACTATAGTGAACCGAAAAGTGCCATGCTGGCGTTCGACGGCAGCCCCACCGCTTTCCGGGGTGTGGAACTGATTGCCCAGAGCCCGGTACTCAAAGGCATGCCCCTGCACCTGGTGATGGTTGGCCCGGATACCGCCGACCGCTGGGAGCAGCTCAAGAAGGCAGAGCAGATGTTGTCCGGGTTGGGCGTTGATATCACCCTGGCCATTCGCGCCGGGGATGTAGAACCTGCATTGCACGCGTACCAGGAGGAGCATGACATCGACATTCTGGTGATGGGCGCTTATGGCCATTCCAGAATTCGCCAGTTCCTGGTGGGCAGTACCACCACAACCATGCTGAAAACCGCTAAAAAACCATTGGTTATCATTCGCTGACAAGGAATCCCCCGGCCATGCTGACCCGGCAAGTAGTCCCGTTGATCGCCAGGCTGAGCCTGTTATTGTTTGCGGGGCTGCTTGCCGGCTGCGCAAGGGGATTGCCGCCGGTCGACCATGGCCCGGTTTTGGCGGTATCCTCGGTGGCAGACTCCTTCACAACGGATCAGCGCCGGATGCACCTTGATCCCGAATCCCGACTCTCTGCGTTTGGGCTGCTCGACACGGGCCGCGATGCCTTTGTGGTTCGCAGCGCCCTGATTGAAACCGCCAGTCAGCGCATTGATGCCCAATATTACATCTGGAACGACGATGCCAGCGGCCGGTACCTGGCTGGCCGTCTGGTAGCCGCGGCAGACCGGGGCGTGCAGGTTCGCCTGTTGCTGGATGACATCAATGTGGCCGGCAAGGAATCCCTGTTTGCCATGATGGAGGCCCACCCGGCCATCAGCATCCGGATTTTCAATCCGTCTCCTTCCCGCAAGGGCGTTGGCCGTTGGCTGTCGTTCATCACCGACTTCGACCGCATCAACCGGCGCATGCACAACAAGACCTTTGTGGTGGATGGCAATGTCGGTATCACCGGCGGCCGCAACATTGGCGATGAGTACTTTGACGAGCACCAGGAACTGAATTTCCGGGATCGCGACGTCATGGTGCTCGGGCCGCTGGCTGGCGCCATGACCGATAACTTTGAGGCCTACTGGCAAAGCCCGTGGTCCTACCCGCTGGGGCAATTGTATGAGCTGCCGGAATCGGAGCGTGCAGGTGACCGCTTATCCGGACTCAGCCGTGCCACCACCGAGCCGCTGCCTTTTGCTGCGCCCGTGCCCCAGGGCAGGGGCCAGGCGGAATCCCTGCTGGCAGGGTGGTTCGCTGACATGGTGAAGGCGGAGGCCGAGCTGGTGTTCGATCCGCCACCGGAAGACCTGGAAGCGCCGGCGGACAAACCGCGAAACACCGCAAAGGCCCTGTTTGATCTGATCGAATCGGCCCGGAAGGAAATTCTGATTGAGTCTGCCTACCTGATTCTGGCAGACGAGCAGCTGAACGGGCTGGACAATCTGGGCAACCACGGGCTGAAGGTAGCGGCGATCACCAATTCGCTGGCCACCAACGATCTGGTCACCAATCATTCCGGCTACGCCCGCTGGCGGCGTGACATGCTGGAGCAAGGCTTTGACCTGTACGAGTTACGCCCTGATGCGCCAGCCTGTAAACGTTGGGTGGCCAATGAACAAGCCTGTGATAACGGTGTGGTCAGCCTGCATTCCAAAGCCGTGGTGTTTGACCGGGAAACGTTGTTTATTGGCTCGTTCAACGTGAACCTGCGTTCGATCTATCTCAACGGCGAAACGGTGCTGGTGATTCGCAGCCCGCAACTGGCGCATGCGGTAGCCGAAGATATTGAGCGCGCCATGGCGCCGGAGAACAGCTGGCGGGTGAGCCTGAACGAGCAGGGTAGTCTGGTGTGGCAATCCCGGGATGGGGAGGTTTATCAGGAACCCGAGAGCGGATTCTGGCGCCGGGCGGCGTCCCGGATGTTGTCATGGCTGTCGATCGAGAAGTATCTCTGAGGGCGGTTGATCCCTCTTAATTCCTTTTTAGACATTGTACGGCTCTAGGCCGCATGGTTGTCGATTCAAAAGTTCCAATAATTGGTAATTCAAAATTAGACATTTTAAAAATAATTGTTATAAATCGATAAATCCATTAACGTCAACGTGTTACGTAATTTTATGCCTGTGTCGTGATTCGGGGCAGCGGCAGGAACTGAACCTTGGTTGACCAGACTCGTCTTGGAACACTGGATGGCGGTTGTACGCGGGTACTAGTGTTATCTGTATTTCCAGCTGTCCTGGAGATCGATCCGCCGCACTATTTTTGAGATTGAAGCCTCTAGATCTAACTCTTTCAGTGGTGAATATGCGCCAAGGTCTGAATCGATCATTGAAGAGACATGCGCCACTAAGCCCTTGGGGACTGAGAAGTCGAAAGAACCTTGGTTTTTTATTGGGTCCATAGTGTCTGCCTTGCTTGCCAACCAGGTCAGCCAATCTTCTCGTTCGTTGGAACGTTGATCAGGACAGCTAGTTTCTCTGATTGCGCCGACGAACCTCCTGATCCGCATGGCCTCTTCGTGCTGAGCAATACCGTGGTTTAGTCTCTGCCCACACTGGTTGTTGTAATGAAGAGCTTTGCGCACCAGGTCTGATAGGCGACTTTCCAACCTCTCAATGCGTTCTCTGTTTTTTCGGTCAATTTCGACTTGTTTTACTCGCGCTACCTCTTCCAAAACACCTTCGATGATTTCTGGAATTCGCTCTTCCAATTTTTTGTGTTTGTTGTCTTTGATTTCGTGCATCCACGACCCGGTGCCGAATTGGAATCTCAAGGTACCAGTGCTGTGATAGCGGTATTCCCAGGTCGTCCACCTGCGCTCAGACTTCACTCGTTCTTGTCGACGATGCTCTGTAATCGTGAATAGGATCTCTACTCCATCCACAAATAATGAGTTCTTACTTCGATCTCTTTCTGAGGGGATCTGGATTTTCCACTGATTCCTCTGGAACTCGCGAAGAATGGCGTCCATAAGCAAAAGTGTTCGTTCCACCATTGCTGGCATGACGGCTATTCGGATCACATCGGCTGAACCTGGTAATACATGTTGGTACTTGTAATCACGAGCTGCTTTTGGTGAAGAGTAGGTCTTATAGGCTTTTCGAACGGTTGGTAGAGTCTCTGAAATTGACATGGCCGGACTTTGATTCGCGGAGACAGGTTCGCTCGCAGGAGGGGATGTCCGGTTAGGCGTCTTAGCCCTCTGCATGCGAGCTTTTGGGTTATCCGGCGTTGGCTTTTTCTTATTCGGTTTCCGGATTTTACCCTCGAGAGCGACGGTTTCTTCGGGGTCTCCGGTCAGGAACGGTTGGCTAGGTGACTTGCCCATAGACACTAAGGTCCAGTGCCCTGGGTTCGGCAGAGGAATGTTGTGCTGCTTACTGGCATAAGTAATTGCGTTTGGGTCGACTTCCCAAGCTGTTGCAAGCTCTCTCCTCGGGGTCGACCAGAGAGCCTCGTAGAGCGCCTGCCGGGTGATTTCCATTGGAGACATCCTCGCTTGCTTAATGGCCAGATCTGACAGATTGTAGTTTCGGCTCGAATGAACTCTTAAATGGCAGCATGGCGGTCTTGGCTCGTATCCAAACGGAGCAGTACAACCCCATTGTCCTGAGAAAACTATAGTTACAAGAAGGAGGTTTTGTTGCCAAGATCAGAATGCGGGAAAAGCCAAATCGAACGAAATTGAGCAATTGACAGTCGAGACAGGCTCAGCGGTTAGGGGGTTAACGCGGAGTCGCTCGGGGCGAGGTGAGAGAAGATGCCGGTCCTGAACAAGTTGACCACGCCGTTACCGACAGTGGTGGAGCGCATGACTCTGCGAGCTTCTTCAGAGGCTGCTGCGTGCAGTATGTGTCGTGTAAGCTGCGGAAACTAATAAACTCGTGGACCAACCATCTCTAGTTCTCCTCTTCATTCTCAGAGAATTTTAAGGCGCAGATTCGTGAAGTGTTTGTCTGGTAAGTTGCTAAAATTAAATAACTTTTGGGCCGATCATTTTTCTACCTCCAGATCAGTCTTGTCAAGGTAAATTGATCCATTGGGTCGTCTTTGTCAAGTCCTTCGTTGGATCTGTGTCCCGTCACTATTCGGGCCGATTTGCACCGCTGGCGATCAAGATTCAAGGCAATAGGGCACTCGTGCTTCGGGCTGCATCCGAACTGAGAAATACAACTTTCATGTCTATGACGGAGCTATAGTTGTAGCAAGTAGTTGTCTTGGCCTCCACCAGCCCGCGCTTGAGGACATCTCGCACGAGATCGAGCGCTCGTCAGTCGTGATAGGCTTAGCCACTGGGAGATTAATATGTTGCCAGTCAAGAAAAGTGAAAGGGAGCGGTCATGAGCAAGTCGATCAAGCAGTTATTACCAGCAGAAAATCACGTCACCCTCCGAGAGTTTTCAAGAGGTCCAGCTCGTTGCTTCGAAGATGCACCTGTTGCTGTCGTATCTAAAGGTCGTCCTGTCGGTTACCTTCTGAGTCCTGAACTGTTCGAAACCCTCACTTTCCTAATGGCTCAAATCAAAGATCCTGTTTTGGTTAAGGAAGAACTTAATCTGTCGGATGCATGGTTAAATCAGGTTGTCGGTGGCCAGGATGTCTGAGGAGGCGAAGGCAGTTCAGGAAGTTGCGAAAACCACGGACACTGCAATTCGTGCATTAGAAAGGATGGGAAAGTTTATTTCGGATGTTGCCGGTGTTCCCATTGCTACGGCAGTGGGAATCTTCGAAGACAAACTACGTTACATCAGATGGGAAAATCAGGTCCGGCTCATAGATAAAGCCAATGAAAAGCTGGCTCAGCGAGGATTATCTGCTCCCTCTCGCACGCTTTCGTTGCAGTTCGCTGTGCCGCTCGTTGAGGCCGCGTCGCTTGAAGAGGACGACTACCTTAAAGATATGTGGGCTACGGTATTGGTGAACGCTGCGGATGAAACAGTTGAAGTTCAGCTCAGACGGGCATTTATAAGCATTCTGGAAGACATGACGTCTCTCGATGTGCGGATTTTGAAAGTCATTGGAGTCGCAGGTCAAAACTCTGGTTATCAATGGAACATATTAAACCCAGGATCTTATCTGGGCTACCTACCAGAAAAAGCAGCCGCAATGGACGAGTTTCAGGACGGAATTCCGGAGCCAACACAGGATGTCCGGATTGCTGTTGGCAATTTACAGAGGCTAAATCTTCTTTCGATCTCAGATACAGTAGATGGCGTTTCCGACCCGAACCACGTAAGGATTACAGAATTGGGAAAAGAGCTGCTTCGTCTGTGTTCCGGTGATGGAGATTCTTTGGTTTCTCATGGCCATGAAGGCAAATAAACTGAAACTGGACAACGACCTGAACTTTGGCTCCCAAATGATGGGCTATAAAACCATCTGGAACTGTCCAATATTGCAGATTATTCATTCCGAGTGTTTCCGGCCCTGTGAGTTCTGACAAGGCTGACATTTTCCAAGCGTCGATGAGCGAGAGGCGCAACTGTTCAATCGTATTAAAGGTTTAAGATGACATCTTCAGCATTCGAGACGTTCCAACATGCAATTCAAGACGCGGCTGACCTGTTTAACTTATTTGATGCCCTGAACAAAAAACCACCTCCTCCGGAGGCCGAGGTTTTGAAGCGCGCAAGCCTTGTTATGGCACTGGCGGCGTTGGAGACCTATGTAGAGGATCGAATTGTCGAAGCCGCGAATGCAGTATCGGGCGTGGGATCAGAACAAAGTGCACTCGTGAAGTTTTATAGATCATCGCTTGAGAACGACCTGAAGTTTTTTCATACACCAAGCACAGATCGAATAAAGGCAATTTTCAAAAAGTACCTGGACATCGACATTACTGAAGCGTGGGTTTGGAATCACTTCGATGCTGGCCGCGCAAAAAGTGAACTTAACAAAATTGCGAAAAAGCGCGGTGACATTGCGCATCGGTCTTGGCGACCAGTCGCTGGCCAGCCAAGTTCCCATGCCGTTACACGAGAAGATTTACGAAAACATATCCGTTTTATCAGAGACCTAGTGGAAGCAACGGATAATTTTCTGGGCGAGTTGCTTTCCAAGCCCGCTTAATGACCTTGTTTGCCCTCTTTGTGAGGGGCTTAGGTTCTATCTTCCACTATCCGACTTTGGAAAGTCAGTAACTCCTGAATGCGACTTCGCTCTGGGTCATAAATCCACTCCCGGTCGAAGAGCGTTTCCAGTCTCTGACTCATAAAAGATGGACCAATGACCAATGAGTAGAACCGATTCCCATGTGCCCTGTGTTCTTCGATAGCAGGGAGCATCTCATCAGGAAGCTCTGACATAATGAAATCAGAGATGATAAGCAGATCCGCTTTCTTATACTTGTCACGCTTCATGGTCTTTAGTGCATGTTGAAGAGCAGGAGCTACATCAGTGCCGCCATGAAACGACATTTTCAAGAAGTCTATGAGAGCGGCCATACCCATCTCGTCTGACAGTTCAAGTGTATGAATGCCCGTTGAGAAGTTGATCAAGTAGCAGTGGCGCTTTTTTTCTCGAGCTTTGGATGAGAGGTACATGGCGACAGCTTTGGCAATGGTTTCCGGCATCCCATGCATGGAGCCACTGGTATCGACACAAATAACCATTGGCCCTTCCTGTTCTTCGTCCTCGACCTGGCGGTCAGCTTCGATCTCTAATGTTTCTTTCACGTCTTGGATGCCCTGCATCTCGAAACACATGAGACGTGACTCAACGAACTTCAAATCGAATAGAATAGCGGTATCCTCGTCTGCCAAAAGAGCTTTTTCGCTCGGCAGTATGTGCTCCAGATCCCTTCCCAAACGGATGCCTACGATTTCCTCTCGAGAATTGATATCGGGTAATTGGAGTATCCGCGTTTCTTCGAGCTGGACCCGTTCTATTCTCTCAGATAGCTCTATTTGCCGAATCTTGCCGAGCAATTCGCAAAGTGACTGAGCGCCCTCATCGTTTTGTAGGTACGTTGCCCAACGAGTAAATTGCTCGATGTCCTGAGCAGAAAGGTTCCCCTTTGAAAGATCCAGTAGAAGGCCGGGATTGAGGCCGAGAGTCTCGATCTTCTGCTGCAACAGCTCTAGTCTATCGAGAATATCTTTTAACTGTTCCAAAAACTGTTTGCGGCGCGCCTCAATAGTTTTAAGTTCCCATTCACTGCGAGTTTCGTCCATGTATTTTTGCCATGAGGCAAGCAACAGGCGACCATTGAGGGCAATGTCATCTTGAGTTTCTTTGGGTTGGCTGCCGGCGTTCTTTTCGGGTTTGCCAATCTGACTCCAGAATGACTGTTGAGGCGGGTGCTTGGCTGCGCGACAAAATTCAGTGAAATCATTTATCGCTCGATTGATATGGGCTTGGGATAACTCGCCGGTTTCAACAGTCGTGACGAATTCATCAAGCTTGGTGGCGTGATGGTTAAACGGAAAATCTGTTTGCAGGCTTTTAGAAGTTGCTGTCTGCCATTGGTCGAGCTGTTCGTTGACATAATTTGAAATTGTAGGCGAATCTCCCACAAGTTTGGGATACTGATCAAAGACAACGTTGCCGATAGTCTCAGCGGCATATTCAGCACGTCTCATTGACATAACTCTTCCAATCGTTCGCAGTCCTTGATCCGCAGCTTCAGGCTGTCAATTTGATTATCAATGCCGGTGAGTGCCAGTTGGACACTCTCTTCTGTAACGAATGGAGAGTGAAGGGCTTTTTGATAGCCTGAACGCTTTTTCTCAACTTTTTTGAGAATTGCGATTAGGTTTGCACGAATTACTCCAACGGATTCAGCCAAGGAATCAACGAGACGGGTATTGACCTCCGCTTTTTTGTCGCCTTTGTGGTAAAGAATTTTCGGCTTGAAGTTTACGGTTTGATCTCTTCGACGATTCCAGCTTATCCGACAAGTACCTTGTCCATCGAATTGACAGGTATAGTCCTCTAGCTCATTGCCACGTTCGTCGAGCGGGGTGAAGCTATCGGTGGTTTTTAGTTTGCTTGCTGGAATTAGAATGTCTTTTTGGACTCTTTCGTTGTAAAACAACTCAAAGACGACCCGGCGCTTAAAGAACTTTTTGCGCTGGATAGTGACCGTTTCGTATACATCTGAGGAGTGAAACAGCTCTTTCTGTATCTCTTTGTCAAGTGACTCTTTTTCTCTGTCGATTTCAGCAAGATTGAACCCGCTGTCGAAACCTGAGCTTTTGATCGCATCCGTAACAACATCCATCACTGCCTGACGATTTTTTTCATGAGTCCAGAGGCAGTGTTTCAAAAGTACAGCATCGCTGTGGTTCGTTTCTGCGCGCCCATTGAAAAATGCGGATGCTTTCATCAGCATCGCGGCACGCTGCCACCGTCGATCAGAAACGTAAACGTCTAACTCACCTGACGTCTCAGCCAAAGCTGCTCGGATCAAGTGGATGATGGTCAGGGTTTCTGATGAGAGGTGAACGTTATGAAGTTGTTGCCTCCACTCGACCCACTCGTCAGGTTTAACGACTAGTCCCTCGGGAATGGCAACATTCGCTTCGGTAGGTTTGCTCTTGAGAAGACGATCAAAATGCTCGTTTTGGCTAATAGGGCCCACAAGAAGTCGAATAATGAAGCGATCGTATAATGCCTCCAGCCCTTGGTTAGCCTCAGGAGTCTCGTTAGAGGCTGCAATCAGTGCCTTCAGTGGAGTCGGCTCGGTCACTTCTCCATTGCGGAAAATCCGTTCGTTTATCAATGTTAGAAGAGTGTTTAGAATTGCCGGGCTCGACTTCCAGATTTCATCCAGAAATGCGAACTCGGCTTTTGGCAAGTAAGCCTCAGTTTTCCGTGTGTACTGGTCTTCTTTGAGAGCTTTGATGGAAACGGGCCCAAACACCTCTTCGGGAGTACTGAAGCGATTCATCAGATACTCGAAATACGTTGGACGTTGAAAAGCGCAGGCAATGCGTCTTGAGATTAGGCTTTTCGCTGTACCGGGAGGGCCGAAAAGAAATGTGTTCTGACCGCATAGCGCACCCAGAAGGGATACTGCGATAATCTCTTCCCGCTCGAACATACCATCACTGACGGCTTCAACCAGCTGATAAATCCGTTTTTGTAAGCCTTTGCTTTTCTCGCACTTGTTTATCAGTTCTGGAACTTTGCTCTCCAGGAGTGATTTACCTTTCTGCTTGCCCTGGAATGAGATTGTTCCGGAAGGCTCGAACCAATTCATGATGCCGCCATCTAGGCGAAAAACTTTTCGGTCTTGTTGAGTCTCGTCCCATTCGCCATCCAGCGGAGATAGTCGGGTGGCAAGCTCATCAAAACTACCGTTAAACATCAGTCCCATACTTCAATTAATCCTTGTTGCTCGGTTCTACATAAAGCAGATTCCTAACCGTCGTAGCGCTCCGGTCGTCACGGCTGCTCCGCCTGCTGTAACAGGGCATTAATCACTAATTTAAGTCTATGAATTTACAGATATTGGGTGCGCACGGGAAGCACTTTGCTGTGTATTGCAAACACGCTCAACAACGTTTCCACCGGTGACTCCTAGAATATCCTCGCCAGAGTTCCTCCTATCCGATTGGACGTATGGTCTAGGATTTCGGCTCTTTCTTAGCGAGCGAAAGTCGAAGTGCTTCTTCTACTCTGGCCATGACGCCGTTTAAATTGATTGGGACCGCGCCCGAAACCTGTCGCTGATACCGTTTGAGCAACAACTCCAGCCTGCGGAGCAATTGGTCGGTTCGGAGAGGGAGTAAGAGCATCCCGGTCCCAACGCTCTGGTTACTTGTAGGAACTGGAACGTCATAGAAGAAACCGACTACTTGATTCTGATCTGACCAGTCGTTGAATTGATCACCAGAGTGTTTGTGAATCTGGTCCCCTCTAAGCAGAGTGAGCGTCCCCTCGAGGCCGAGGTGAAGCTGGAGCCGGTGTGCAAGGTCTGAGCTACCTTTCCCTCCCAGTGCTCGTGCAACATCGTCGATTGATTCCAGCATCTGATTTAGAGCACTGTCCGCCCCCGTTGACTCGCGATGAGTCAACGCCGGGAAAAAACGAGACCACTCGCCAACCTCTAACTGCTTTTCATGCAAGTCGAACGGCACACACCATAGGTGAAGGTCTTCGCTGAAACTGAACTTTGGCAAAGGTTCCTGAAATGCCGCATGCTTGGGATAAACCAGAAGCATATGGCCATATCCGTTCTGGTATTTGTGCCCATAAGCGAAAAGTTGGTAAAGGTCAGCCTGTTTAATGCCGTACTTCTCAGCCGATGTGTTCTGAGTCGAGTCCAAAAGCTTCCATTTGGCGTCCATCACGCTCTTGCGACTGAGATAAGTCACCAGCAGATCAGGTTTCAACTGGAACCAGGTTTTCTCAGGGCCCCCATCCGAAGAGTGTTGTATCAACCATTGGCTTGCCGCTTGAGAGGTCAGTGACGAACCAGAGCGCATCCGCTTTTTGATGTGGTGAGCCACATAGTTTTCGAAAAGCTGTTCCATCGGGAACAGCATCGCAATGCCGCTGTGCAGGCCGTGTTGAAAGTTGGGGTTTAGCCGTTCGAGAACCAAAACACACCAGGGCTTTATGGCTTTGTAAGGCTGCATCAACTTGGTGTTCTGCCATTGACCGATTTGTGGCAGGGGCTTTCTGAAAGGCTCGATAACGGACAGTTGGTGAGACAGCGTGTTTGCCACCCGCCAGTTCTGTCCGTTCTTGGTGAGCTTTAGCACGTAATCCAGTGCGGTTCTCAGCAGACGATTTTCGGTTCTATTTGGGGTGAATACGTCATGGCGGATATTGAACCAAGTCGCCCGTGCTGGGGATTGTCGACTTTGTCTGCCTACATCCAACTGACCGCGAATAAACCTGCTTTCCTCTTCGACGGTTTCGTAATCGAATCGGAGACCTCGCTTCACGAGGTGGGTCAGCTGATTGAGAAACTGGGCAATAATCCATTCGTGAATGGGTAGCTCAGCGCGCTTGAGATCTGCTGAGTCCCCTTCACGGCCATCCAGTGACGCAGAGCATCCAAGCATATCCTGCAAAAGCATACGCAGCGACTCAGGCTCTTCTGGCGAGGCAAATTCAGTTTTTGGCAGAATCTCGATGCCTTCACCGGAGGGGCTTTGGAGGTAACCGACGTAGCTCCCCAGCTTTAGGTATTTCTTGCCGTTCCGCATGACAAACTTGGAATCTTGCTCCCACTGATTGTGCAGGTCGATAAGCCACTCAAACGTTGCACCTGAGACCCGCCCAACATCCATACTCGCGTTGGCCTCAGGATCAGCGGTGAGGACGGCATACTCGCGAACCTGAATCACCGATGCATTCCAACGATCTGTTGATACGCTTCTGCTTCATCGAAAGCGCTTTCGTTGATCTTGAACCTGTTATCGGTCAACTGTTCTGCAATTTCCCCTGGGAAAAGATCGGTTAAGTTGCGCGTAAAGGCATTAGCACCAGTTGTTCCTGGAATAATGAATTTATGCTCGGGAGCTTTGGCAGGATCGTTCAGGACCCAACCGATACGCTCATAATCCTCAAAAAAGTATTCCTGAAGCAGAGGGATGACTTTGTCGCGGAATATGTGCCGGAGAGCCGCCTGTCGTTCTGACTCCGATTCCATGCCTGCTAATTCTATGAAATAGGCGTGGCCGATCTGATGGTCAGAGTCCAGCAGGACTTCGATGCGCTGGTTGATCATATCCAAAAGCGTATCAAGCCGAATGTCGTGAACCCTGATGTCGGACAAGCTGCCGGGATCAGGAAGCATTTCAACGAAGCTAAAACGCCTACGAAGTGCCAGGTCCAGTTGGGCCAGGGATTTGTCGGCTGTGTTCATCGTACCAATGACGAAAACGTTGGACGGCACTGAGAACTGCTCTTTTGAATATGGCAGTGTCACCGACTGCGCGTCAGAAGCTCCAGCTCGTTTGCTCGGTTCAAGGAGTGTTATTAATTCGCCAAAAATTCGGGCGATGTTGCCTCGGTTGATCTCATCGATGATCAGAACATGCGGTGGTGCGTTTTCTTCAGGAGAATCTGTCGATACCATCTCCAGTAATCGGTTTGTCTTCAGTTTCGAGGGCTTCAGTTTGTATAAGGTCATCTGAGTAAACTGGCTATCATATAACTCACTAACTGGACGAGAGCTTTCGTAAACCTGAAGCCATTTAACGTTGCGGGCTTGATGGAAGCAATCTGGCTTCTCCTCAAGTGTTCGATGGGGGCCAGTAACTTCGGCTATGGCTCGGAAGCGGGAGTTCCCATCTGAGATAACCAGCAGGTCACCCTCCTTTACGTGGTTTCGGAAGGTGTTTACGGCACGAAAGGCGTACTCCTGCTTTTCAGACGGGTTGTGCTCTAGATATCGTTTTTTAACCGATTCGAAATCGTCACAACCTGAGAAATTCGCATCTTCGCCCCATCCAAGAAGAACGTAGTCGTTTTCGAGACACTCTGTGAAAACCTCACCGGCTTCTGCCGTTTGAGAGTTGCCTAAAGACATTTTCCAGACAGCTCTATCGGCGAGGCTGTCTGGTGAAATCGTTTGATGGGCGATGACCCGTTTGTCGGCGTTCTTACACAGCGTCTTGAAAACGCCGTCTCGCACTGGATAGTGAAGTTCGCCCGTTTCAGGATCGCTCTCAGCTCGGATACCCTCGATAAAGTCTTCATAGGCGAAGCTCTGGTGAAAAGTCGTAAACCTGATTCGCTCTTCCTGGACTAACTCGTCAAATCGCGCTTTGAGAGCAGCCCGATTATCCTCTGAGTCAGATTGGTTGCCGTTCTCCACATACCATTTTGGATCGGCGATCTGAACAGCTAAGTCGGTTGTGCGGTAGGTCTTTCCAGTGCCGGGAGGACCAAAGAGAATTTGATTGAGAGGAAATTGCATTGCGTCTTCCTTATTTGGCTGAACATCGTCTCTCTCTGTAAGAGAAGAATCGGTTTGCTGGCCTCTTAAAATGCTCACAACTTCCTTCAACACATCAGCATTAGCTACCTCTGCGGGATAACCAAATTGTGACTGCCCATTGCGCCTCGGGAAACGACGATAGTTGGAGTTCTTGCTCGGTTGGGCTGAAATATGTAGGCCCGCAATATTTCTTAAATCACGGCCTATCTGTCCACCTCGAGGCGGAAGAACAAGCGGTTCCTTCTTAACCTTCCGCTTTACGTAGAGATAAATGTCATTTCCAACATAATGTTCGTAAGCGTAGAAAGGGTGGTGTTCACCTGGCTTAATGTCGCAACCAAGCTTTTTCAGTTCGGTATGAATTTCGTCCGCAGTTAACATTCAGCATCTTCCATGCAGTACTAGTGGGGGCTTTTAAAGCTTCCGTCCATGTTGGACATTCCAATGTCTAGATCATGAGCCAGATCTGATAGTCGCTCTCCGAACTCTATTCCAAAAGCACCGCTAAGAGGATCTTTCCCATAAACTGGGGCAGTGATCACGAGCGAGCTGATAAATATTAGGAATCTCGAGCATCTACGCATGGGTGCGATCCTTCTCAGTCTTGGTGGTTTCGCCGTTCGCCAGGCCTATGTTCCAGAATATCTTCCGATACTAAACCCATGTCTTTTCATCAACTTCCCCGGTTCCTTGATAAAACCCGCAGTGCGTCTGATGTCGAGGGCATTGTTGGTGAGGAGTCGCCACCCAACAATCCGGAGTCAGTTCGACTGAACAGTGCCTGAAGGATCACATCCCTGGAATCCTTATGGATTTCTGCTTCTTTGGTTAGAGACAAGTACAAATACGTTAATTGTTCCCGCTCTTCAGCATCTCTCATTAGGTGAAAGGAGCTGAATACGAGCTTAGAGAGAACGCGAACAAGAAACGCAAACACTGCACCGAACGTCCCGAAAATTGCTATACCTTGAAGAGTGCTCAACGACACGCCTATTTGTTGGCCTTCCAACCAGGACAGAAAAAACGCTCCTATTGCGAGAAGCCCGGCTGATAGGGCTATGAGAAGAGTTGCTGCCCACCATCGACCTTGAGTTCGATATTTGTCCGCAGCCCTCTTCCAGTATTGGGCTGGTTTCTCAAGCTTGAGCTTTTCCTCATACGTCGACTCAAGATCAGCGATGCTCTCGTTCCAGTTGTGAAGGTGTTCTTGAAAGGATTTGTCGTGTTGTCGGAGCCTGCGCTCGCCGATCCTTTTGTTGAGATCGTAAAGTCTTTCAGTCTTGGCTCGGGTCTCTCTATCCCATTCAGAAAAATCGGCTTTAAAAGATTCGACTTCATCAATAAGGCTTTTCTCAGATTTGGAGAGGCTATCTCTAAGACGTGAAAAGGCAGCTTTTTCAGATTTTCGGCGTCTTAGCAGATCAGAATCCTGGAAGAAAAACTCGTATCCAACCAGAGAGCCAATGAAAGCCTCGCGAGAGGTCGCTTTAACACTAGATTGGAACACTATAGCGAAAAACGCATCTGCTGCATCGGCACCGTATTCCTTTTGAAGGGCGATGAACTGGTCACATGCCGGATGACCACTCCAGAACCATTGTGGCTTCAGGTTTTGGACTTGTTGTTTAAGGTTTCTGACTTCTTGTGTCCATTTGTCAGAATTCCAAGAATCAAGCTGCGGGAGCCAGCTATCAATCATCTGAACGATTGGTTGCAGCTGTTTATTGGAAGAGAGGAAAGTATGCTTGTTCTGTTTTCCTTTGGCGCTACCTTCTGAGTCGATGAGACGTGTTTGCTCCACCCAGAACTCTTGTTCCTTTCTAAGAAATTCTTGGAGGGCGCGGATGCCCTGGAATTCAAAAAGCTGCCCAGTGGCGTCGTGGAACTTTACATCAATTTCCGTTTGGTTCATGAAGGACCCTGAAATCTGTTTGATTGGGATTGAAAAGCTTCATCATAGATCTGAGCGCTTAATCGAATTTTGGTATGCCCAATCCAAACCTTCTCCTTCGAAAAGCTTAAGAAGCTTGTTTTGAAGCTCGTTGATTTGCTTCGAGACCTTCTGAATAGCGAAATCCACAGTCTCTCGACATTGCTTTATCAGGTGTTCCTCAAGATTATGAGCAGATGCGCCATGCCCAATAAGGTTGAGTACTTTTTTCTTGGATTCATTGGGACTTAAAACCAAGAAGAGTTTCAGTTGCTCTTCTTGAGCATCTCCACCGTGAGCGACGAACTGGTGCCTGAGTCGCATCATCCATTTGTGGCGTTCCTGAATTTCAATGGGCGCTTTTTTGAAAAAGCTTTCAGCGTTGAGTTGGGTCCCTCTGCCTTTGGCCTGAGTAAAGCATTTGCCGTACAGTGCGAGGGCTCCAAATAAAAGACCTTTTTGTTTTGACACCGAGGCAGTCTCGTCAGTTACCAACTCACCAAGGATTTCATTGACCTGCTTTAGGTCTTCCCCGATTAGTGAGAGGCCTTTCAGCCGGGCTGGTATTGGACCCTCAAGCACAACTACTGGGCAATTTTCGCCTTCGAATTTTGCTTCAAAGTCCACTTCGTAATATTGATGCTCGCTCATTCCGCATCGTTCCATGTTTTGGGGTTGCGCCAAAAGCTTATCATTGGCGCGGGGTGTGTCTCTGCACTGAGGTTAGTCCAGCTTTAAATGGCTTTTTTGCTCTAAGATCAATAATTTTTTCTAAGTCGTTGAATGTAAATTTTTATTTTCGGTTATACGTCATTTTTATTTTTGGCGTATAACGGAAGTGTGAAAAAACTGTTCGAGAGTTTCAGTAGTGGCCTTTGATGTACTCATAGGCTTTGTTGAATAGCTCTTTATCCTTGCCAAGCCCAAACTGAACTAACGTCAACATCAAAGCTTTCTGGATCTCCCTCGGTCCGCTCGCAGAGTTCTGCCAACCATCGAATCGGGTTGCTTTGACGATCTTGTCGATCTGCTCGACAACATCCTGAATAACCTTCGGAGTCCGATCAGGCCTTGTCTCCATGAAAAGCTTGGTGAGCGCCTGTACATTGTCTTCCTCCGTGACCGTGCGCTCACCAGTCTGCTTCTCAAGTTCAACCGTTTCCTTGGCGGTATCAAGCAGGCCTTTGAGCCAATCGATGGCCTTAATAACTCCAGCCTCGTACTGCTGTCTGAGCTTCTCTAGGCGCTCGCCGAGCGCGACGAATTCCGGATTTCCGCTACCGCGAAGTCGTCCCATTAAATCAATCTCGAGCCTGCGCGCACGTTTCTCTTGCTCCTTTTCAGTGAGCGTGAAAATGGCGTGCTCGTCCATCACCAGCTCATCGATATCGTTGCGAATGCGGTTGATATCGGTGTTCTCGTGAATCATTTTGATGGTTTCAGGCCCGAGCGCGGCCCAGACCAGAGCGCCAGTTTGTCCAACGGGGCGAACGCTCTCATAAATTTGAGCAAGCCATTTGTAGTCGGTGCGGTAGGGCGCGAGGAAAGGGTCTGGATTGATCGCAGACCAGAGTTTGCTGAGTACGCCGAACGCGGCGGCAAATTCGTCTCGTTTCTCATTGGTCGGCAGGCAATCCTGGGCCGCGATGATGCCCTCAAAGCCTTCAAGGGATCGATCCACTCCAGGGAAGAACGCCAAGCACTTTTTCAGCTGCTCTGGAAGCATTTCCTTAAAGCGTTCGATGCCTTCAACAACGCCCTCGATCTCGTCGGGGTTGTAAGCGAGGGCCGTTCGCAGGTTCTCAAACACACCAAGATAGTCGATGATCAATCCCATTCCCTTGCGCACACCGTTTGCTTCGTAGAGACGGTTGGTACGGCACATAGCCTGGAGGAGGGTGTGGTCTCGAAGTGGCTTGTCCAGGTACATGCAGTAGCAAATGGGAGCATCAAAACCAGTGAGAAGTTTTGCAGTAACAATGAGAAGCTGGAGAGGGTTCTCTGGATCTTTGTAGGACTCAATCAGGTCTTTTTGTAGTTGGTCATCTCCGTCAATCTCCTGCCAACGCTGAAAGTCCGCCTCCGTTATCGGTAGTTCCAATTCTTTGTTCCATTTACGCCAGTCTCTGTTTTCCTTCCCATCTTTGCCACCGCCTTTCGCTTTAATCGGAGCTTGATCAACGTTCATCACCACTTCGACGGCGTCAAAACCAAGCTTCTGGCCGAGTAGGTAATACATCTGAACGCAGGCATCTCGGTCGTAAACAACCACCATGCCTTTCAATTTTTTCGGCTTCACGTGGCTGGTGAAGTGGTCAACGATGTCGTCGCTGATCGCCTCCATACGCTTCGGGGCTTTCAGCATTACTGCCAACTTGCCCGCCCGCGTAGACAGCGCGGTCTTCTCATCGTTGTCCAAGCCGTGTTCTTCAGCTAGCCGTTCAAACTCTTTGTCAATTGAGGCTCTATCGACGCGAAGCTCGGCCAAGCGTGGTTCGAATTTCACTGGTACGGTAGCCCCGTCGCGGATGGACTGCTTGTAGCTGTAGCGATTCATGTATCTGCCGGGGTCTTCGTCCGCACCAAACAGCTTGAAGGTGTTTCGCTCGATGCTTGAAATCGGCGTTCCTGTCAGGCCGTAGAAGTGTGCGTTCGGCAGGGCCCAGCGCATCTTGTCACCAAGGGAGCCCTCTTGGGTCCGGTGCGCTTCGTCGACCAACACAATGATGTTGTCCCGGTCATTCAGGCCTTTTGGATTACTTTCATCAATCTCGACATCTTGGAATTTGAAAATGGTCGTAATCAAAATGCCACGGCTGTCCTGCTCAATGTGCTCGCCCAATTTCTTGCAACTTTGCACCTTAACGAGGTTCTTAACGTCGGCACCGCCAAATGTTTCGTTTATTTGGCTATCAAGGTCTCGCCGATCCACCACCACCAGAACGGTGGGGTTTTTGAGGTCATTATCGGCTCGCAGCATACGAGCCGCGTAAAGCATCAGTAGGGACTTGCCGGAGCCCTGAAAGTGCCAGATCAGACCCTTTTTGGGGTAACCGCTTTTGACGCGGTCGACGATTTGCTTGGCAGCTTCGAATTGAGGGTAACGGGGAAGCAGCTTGATGCGTTTTGGTGGTGTTTTTTTGCCGGTCTTGATGGTTGAGAAGAGAGCGAAGGATTCGAGTATCCGAAGCAGCGTCCGAGGGTTCAGTAATCCTTCAACACTTGCAAGGACTGAGGCCATGCCCGTGAGCTGCTCTTCTTCCTGTTCAGTGGTATGCCAGGGCCCCCAATCTTTGGGGCCAGCGTTTATCGCACCATACGCGAAGGTCCGACCCTCGGAGGCGAAGCACAACAGATTTGGGACGAAGAAGGGTTCAGCGTTCTTCCAGTAGTGCTTGGTGCCACCGATGAAGTCAGCGGCACCATCCTGCCAAGTGACGCTTGGGCGCGTTGCTGTTTTGACTTCGCCAACAACCAGCGGGATACCGTTGATATAGAGCACGATATCGAAGAACACTTCCGTGGCAGCGATATAGTGCACCTGCTGCGCAATGACAAAGTGGTTGTTTTCAATGTTGTCGAAATCGATCAGGTTGATGGTGATGTGGTCGCCATTCTCGCCGAAGGGCAAGGTCTTATCGGCCATCAACCACTCTTGAAAATTTTCGTTGGCCTTCACCAAACCGGTATGACGAGCTTCGAGTACCACGCCGCGTAGCTTGTAAATAATCTCATCTGCGTAGTCGGGCTGCCTGGCGACATCGGGGTTTAACGAACAAAGTGCGTTTTTGAGCCATTCATCGACGAAGATATCTTGTGCTTGCTTTGGCAGGCTTTCCCCGTGGCAGTAGTTCCAATCTACTCCGCTCAATCCTTTCAAGCGGTCAATGATTCCGTTTTCTGTGACGGTTTGTTCGTTAAACATATAGGGCCTAGTCAAATAAAAATGCGTTAGCGATGCTCTTATTCAAATCTTGAATATGTTTCTTGTGATTTGAATTAACGATTTCTAAAGTCTGATCTATCAAATTTGCAATTTTTTCCTGATGAAACTTAGGGGGCTTGGGGATTAGTACTTGCTTGAAAACATCAGTACTTAGCCGACAAGTCCCATGAGTTGCTGTCGTGACTTTAGAGAGAAAAAGATCCGCATTATGAATGAGCCAGTGCAGAACGAATCTAGGTGAAAAGTCTTCAGATAAGACCAACGCCTTGATATCTTGATTAAATGTCGATGTTTGGTGCGTAATCCCCACAGGAAAGGTATGTGCTAAAATCATTCCCCTAACGACAATAAGGATTGTATTTTCGTCCACAGAGCGAGTGCCGTTCCGGGCTCCTTCTTCTGTAACTGTTAATAAAGACTTTTTCAGCTCCGGAGATTTCATATCTTTAGGACTGAACCACGGAATATTTCCGTCCCAATACGTCTCCTTTGATTTCGATGGGGTGCCCCCACTTTGCCAATGTCCAACTTCCCACAGCGGAACTTGTTTCCACGTTTTGGAAGGTGATCCGAGATTTTCTGGAATACTATTATTTGAGAAGAGATGGTGCCGTAAATTTTTTATTAATAACTGGCCACTCGTGGTCAAAGAGTCAAATTTTTCAGAGACTTTTAGAGCCTGTTTAAGAATTGCAGCCACTCGCTTTTGACTCTCAATGTCGGGTAATTGAAATTCCTGATTTTCAAGTGTTTTCCATTTAATTGTTGGCGAAAGTGAACCCTCTGAAATTGATTTTGCGCGCTTCATGAACGCGTCAGACTGCATAAAAAAGGGTAGAAAATCCGGGACTATTTTTTCTTTCTTTGGTTCGAGGACCATAGCATGAGCCGAGCATATGCAATCGCAATCCGCAATAGCTAATTTTCGCTGATACGCTCTCCGCTTTCCGAAGATGATTTGCCCTTTTTTTACCAATAGTTTTTGACCTTTAACATCAGCTGGGTTGCCGTGGCGCTTAATCCTCAAGCTATTAGGATCAAGGTGCTCTAACCCTATATAGATATCAAGATCTGTTTCGCTGGGCTCGACTCTCTTAGAGATGTTTTTGGCAATATCACCAAACTTTACTTTTCTCCAGCCCTTCAGTTTTACCTGGTCAGTCATTTATTGCTCCGCCTTGCATGCGGTGTTACATACCTGATTCGAAAGGATTTCGAATAATTCGTTAGTCTGTTTTTTTAATTGCACACGGCTGACTTTCCATGCCTCAATAGCGTGCTGAGCATCAGGCACCTCGTGGTTGTCGGGTGTTTGCACATACAAGGGTATCGATAAGTTAAACAGGTTTTTTTCAATGGTATCTATGCCAACGAGAGCGGTGATGCCACTTTGCTGCTCAGGCGTAAAGAAGGCCGCGCATAGCGATTCGAGGTCATCATTTGATAAACGACTATGTGCGCGCTCGCGTGTGACAAGGTCCACACCATTGATAAATAGGATCTTGCCTTTTCGCTCACCTGATTTGTTGGAGTTAAGTACCACAACGCATGATTCCATCGGCGAATTGTAGAAGAGATTGGGTCCTAATCCGATCACTGCCTCGATAATGTCCGATTCAATAACCTGTTTGCGTATGCCTTGCTCGGAGTCCCTGAACAATACGCCGTGAGGCCAAAGCATGGCGGCACGTCCGGTGTCAGGTTTCAGGCTCTTGATGATATGGGTGAAAAACGCGTAGTCGGCACAGCCTTGAGGAGGCACTCCGTAAAGATTACGGCCATACGGGTCTGCGGCAAACTTGTCACGGTTCCATTTTTTGATGGAGTAGGGTGGATTCGCAAAAATGACATCAAACTGTTTGAGCCGATCGTTCTCTACAAACTTGGGATCGCCGAGCGTGTCACCGCGCAGAACGTCAAATTCCTCAATGTCATGGAGGAACATGTTCATGCGGGCGATGGCGGAGGTGAGCAGGTTTACTTCCTGGCCGAAGAGTTTTACTGATCGCCATTCCTTTCCCTGGCTTCGAAGATCCATAACTGCGTTTAACAGCATGCCTCCAGTACCACAGGTCGGGTCGTAAGCAGTCTCGCCGGGTTTAAGCCCCATAATCCTCGTCATTAAGTGGACTACGGTCCGGTTTGTGTAGAATTCAGCAGCCGTGTGGCCAGAGTCATCTGCAAATTTCTTAATGAGGTATTCATAGGCTTCACCCAGATCGTCCTGATTGGCCGATTTGATGCCCAGCGGGATTTTGCTGAAGTGTTGGATGAGGTCGGCGAGAAGGTGGTCAGGCAGGCGTTCTTTGTTCGTCCACTGGGCATCACCAAATACGCCGTGCAGTCTCTCGTTCTTAGCTTCGATGAGCCTGAGGGCGCTCTGGATAGCTTCACCGATATTTTTGCTGGTATTGCGGACCCTTTCCCATCGTGCCTCTTCCGGAATATCAAATCGGTGGAACATGGGCATCGTGGCGTAGTGAGCGTCGCCGTCACTTAGCTCTAATGCCTCGGTATACTCGTCTAGGTAGACGTCCGAAAGGCGTTTGTAGAAAAGCAAAGGGAAAATATACTGCTTGTAGTCAGACGCATCGATCTGGCCACGTAGGAACTCGGCAGCGCCCCAGAGAAGGTCTTCCAACTGTCGTTTGTTCATAGCTCGAAGCCCTCCTTTACCAATAGTTCCTCAAGCTCCTGCTCCGCTTTTTCCAGGTCAGTCAGTTTTTCCTGAAAATCCTTCAAAGCTTCCTCGACAGAGATTGACTCTTCCTCAAGAGGATTTTGAACGTATCGCGCAATGTTCAGATTGAAGTCGTTCTCGGCAATTTCAGACAGTGGAACCCAACGAGCTTTGCCTTCAACTGGTTGCCCAGCGGGGCCAGAGGCCTCTTGATCGCTGTAGATTTCGAAGATTTGGTCGGCTTGAGCGTTTGATAAGGTGTTCTGTGCTCGGCCCTTGGTGAAAATTTCTTCTGCGTTAATGACCAGCACATGGTCTTGATGATCGGCTGGGCGCTGTTTGCGCAGCACAAGAATACAGGCCGGTATCCCGGTGCCGTAAAACAGGTTAGGCGCAACGCCGATGATGGCCTCGATTCTGTTCTCTTGCAGAAGCGTTGTTCGGATTTTGCCTTCTGCGCCCCCTCGAAATAAAACTCCATGGGGGAGTACAACGGCCATGCGACCTTGGTCGTTGAGGGAAGCAAACATATGCTGAACCCAAGCAAAATCACCATTGGTTTTCGGAGCTAGTCCGTATGCATTTCGGTCGTAAGGGTCGCTCGACCAGAGGTTTTGCCCCCACTCTTTGAGACTGAAAGGAGGGTTGGCGATTACGCAATCGAATGTTTCGAGTCGGTCATTAATCAAGAATTTGGGTTGCCGCAGTGTATCGCCTCGCACGATTTCAAAATCTTCCTGACCATGCAGGAATAGGTTCATCCTCGCGATGGCCTCGGTGGTCAGGTTCTTCTCCTGCCCTTTAATCCTGAGTAAGCGCGGATCGCCGCCATTTTCACGGACGTGGTGAATGGTTTCGAGCAGCATTCCTCCCGTACCGCAAGCCGGGTCGTAGACGCTTTCTCCTGCCTTGGGATCAAGGATGTTCACCATCAGCCGGACGATGGTTCGTGGCGTATAGAACTCCCCAGCTTTCTTGTTGGCTTTGTCTGCAAACCTCTTAATCAGGTATTCGTATGCGCGCCCCATGTCGTCATCACGTACGCTGCGGACACCAAGATTAACCTGGTTGAAGTGGTTCAGCAGCGTGGCCAGCAATTCATCTGGCAGACGGTCTTTGTTGGTCCAGCTCGCATCCCCGAATATCCCGTGGAGTTTGTCGTTCGCCAGCTCAATCCCGCGAAAGGCGTCCTTGAGCGCCTGACCGATGTCTTTGGTCTGTTCAAATACATGCTGCCAGTGGCACTCAGGTGGAATCTGAATGCGGTGGAACATGCTCTGTGCGGCCAGGTCTCTGTCTCCAACCTTCTCCATGGCGTCGGCGAACTCTTCGTCGTAGACGTCACAGATCCGTTTGAAGAACAGAATCGGGAAGATGTAGGTCTTGTAGTCAGAAGCGTCGATGGGTCCGGTGATGATATGCGCGGCGTGCCAAAGGTGGGCTTCGAGGTCCTTGAGGTTGATCAGTGTCATGGGTGCTGAATAATCCGTTACTGCTCGAATCGGAGGAGAGAGCTATAGTGTTTGGGTGCTCTCATTCTGTATTTCTTCTTGTTGGAGATGGTAGCAAATCTGGAGGGCAGAAAGGGGATGCGTTTCAAAATGCCCTTGGTGGAATTCGAACGCTATGGGAGCTTGAGTTTTATGCAGAGTCCAGAGCTGATGCAAGCTGCTGAAGGAAGTTTTGATCTGGTTCGGGCAGGCGGTCCCTGGGATTTATGATCCACTCAGTGGCAACCGTCGGCAGGTTCTTTTCTTCGACGCTTGCCATTGTCGAGAGCCGAACCAGTGTTCCCATAATCCTTTTGTCTCGCTCTCTATAAACCTTCTCCCATTGGTGTCTTTGCTGTTTGATGAAGTTTTCGATATGACGTGCCATATCAGCGCGTAAAGTGTCTTCATCAGGCTTGACTAAGATTTTGCTTCCGTCATTCCCAAGTTTCGAGATATCGATGGCCACCAGCCCCTTGTGAGCGCTGCCGGGGTTTCGCTTGAAAGCCCTTTCAAGCTGCCTGGATGCATCGCGAATATTTGCTTCGAGTTTGTCGAAACTGGTGATTCTTTTACATTCAATCCAGACCTTGTTATCCCATGCCTTGAATCCTGTGTCGGTTTTCGCATCGAGCATTGCCGTCACGCCTCGTTCAGGGTGATGCAACCGGGCTGCAACAAGGGCTTCAAATAGAAAGTTACGAGCAATAGTGGTGCGGGGCTGCTCATCTTGCCTCCTGACAGGACCATTGAGCGCCTTGGACAGCTTCTCTTTGATCGATTCGAGCTGGCTCGGTGGCAGGGTGTGGAACTTCCGAAATACGGCTACCAAGTCATCTGCATCCTGAATTGCATTGATGAATTCGGCGAAGCCGTTTCGAACGGCCTCATCATTGTCGGACAGGTAGTTATCTTTCCAATGTCCGAGATTTCTATGGTACTGACGGATTCTTCCGCGATTAGGATCCAGCCCGAGGCTTTCAATCCATTCAATGGTTGAGGAAAGTTCTTCATAGGCTTCTGCATAGGTAGCGGTTTGAATTGCCATTTCGATGTCCTTGCGAATTCATAGCTTGGCGGCAGAGAAATGCAGCCAAGCATTGGAGGGCTACTTAGCTTCCGAAAACAGGAAGTGGATTTTCATAACCTTTTTCAAACTCATAGAGTTTGCCTTGGAACCACACGTAAAACGCAGGCCAGAACGATCTTTCATCAAGTAGTTTGAGCACCTGATCCAGTGATTCGACGGAGACCTTTTCACTCAGGCGGAAATACATGTTGTCGTGAAGGTTGGTGTGAAACCATTCCTCGAACTCGTCATTGGTCATGGTCTCAGAGGGAAGCCGGCCAAGTTCATCATCTGGGTCTGGGCCCGACCACATCATCTTTCGAAAAGATTGGGCGCAGACCATGGGAAGAAACTCATCGTAGATGAACGTCCCGTCCTCAGTGACTGAGTCGAAAGAGTCCATTCCATCCTTCATATCCATGCCGATAATTGCGCCGGACTTCAGGGCCTTTTCTGCGGGTTGAAGAAGAACGTTGGCCTGTGTGGCCTGGTGCCAGTTTGCGAAACCTGCTTTTTGAGCGGCGAGTTCCAATGCCTCTGTATGGGTGATCGATAGGCGGCGCTTGTATTGCTTAGCTATTTGCTTGAGCTGTTGAACGGTTTTAGACGAAACAACGGTCGTTACACTCATGAGTATTTCCTCTGTTAGCGAAAGTTATGGTGCCCACTGCCATGATTCGCGGAGAAAATCAGAGCGTAAGAAAAGGTTGTTAAGGGTTGTCCCGTCCGGGTTCGCTATAGTGGGCAGCGTGCGTCAACCTCGCAGCCAGAATCTTCTCCGACTTTAGGGATAATTTCAACATGTAATGTCTGCCGTCACCAAACTGCTTGATTTGTGGATTTTTATTTCGGTTGACCCACTTTCTTGAGGTTTCCTTTGGCGAGCTGGTCTTTAATGAGGTTGTGGGTTTTTGGCAGGTTTCCCAGAAACTTTGTGAGCCAGCGATGCCCGCCAAGCAAGATGTCTAGCTCTGAAACGGATATTGGCTCTGATAGTTGAAGTGTTTGCTCTTTAACCGTTTTGCACACCTTTTCATCGAGGGCATGCCAGTTTTTTTCTGGGCGTTGCGGTGGCATCGGTGACGGCAGCTGCCGCTCTAGCCAATCCCTGTCATTGTGGTAAAGCCAGAAAAAGTCCGAATTCCTTGCTGCTTTGATGTCTTTCCGGATCGCAAATGGATGTCCGTCCATATAGTCACGGATGGAGCGTCGGCGCGTCTCCCGCTTGCTGAAAAAATCATCTCCATGGGTGTGGCTATTTCCAGAAGTTGGCACTCCAAAGCCAGGGAGGATGAGCTGTTCTTCCTCGTCGGCGTCCCAAAACAAATTAGCATCTCCCTCGAACAGCCATTCTGCGAAAAGCAGATGTTTGATGGGGTGTGTTGGGAAATGTGTCTTTGCGCGCAGAAGAGGGCCTACGAATTCGAATGTTAGTAACTGGTCCGTACATTCGAACTGGTGGGTGCAGGTTTTTTCCAGTGTTGCCCAGTGAGTTCTCAGCGCCGGTATGACTCTCCTGATACGCACATTGCCGTTTTTGGTTAACAGGCCTTTTTTATTCAGCTGGATTCTATAGGCTCTTCGGTAATCGGGGAATCGTTGCCGAATTTGTAGCTGCTGGATTACGGAAGCGCCAAAACAGGAAAGCTTCACCGAAGCGTTGTCGGCGGGGAGTGCATTCACGTCGGAGCGAGGCAAAATCAATGAACGATCTAGCGAAAAGTCACTTATGGCTGTACAGAATAATTGTGATGCATGGGTTGGGCAGGCATTCACGCCGGGCAGTTGGTGACTGTTTCGGAAGTATCCAACGCCTATCTGCTTCAAGTCTTCGGCCACGCACACCGGACAATGCTTGTGGCCGGTCGTAAACTTGAGCTTCGACTGAGGGAGCCCCGCCTTTTCGCCTACATGGCTGCCAAAATTCAGAAACATCGCACGTTTTAGTTCCTGAGCCCTTTTCGGCGTTATGAAACTCGCGAATAGAGGGTAGAGCGTGTGGTTCCAGAGTAGTGCTTCAGGCGACAAC
Source organism: Marinobacter shengliensis (assembly GCF_003007715.1). Classification (GTDB taxonomy): domain Bacteria; phylum Pseudomonadota; class Gammaproteobacteria; order Pseudomonadales; family Oleiphilaceae; genus Marinobacter; species Marinobacter shengliensis. The sequence goes on from NZ_PXNO01000027.1 coordinate 70,570, forward strand.
CTGAAGTAATGCCCAGTTCTCTGTAGATGCGACGGTAAATAGGCGTTGATCCTGGCTCTACGGGACGAATACAGCGCTGAGTAAGATGCGGACTCGTTCGCGTTCCCTGTGAGGAGGTGGTATCGGCTAACGAGGCTATAAACAGTCTCTTCTGGCAACGGCTGGATATGAATTGAGCAGGTCATATCGTCAAAGCTCGCGAGACCATTCGGCGGGGTGAGGCGATAAGCCCGCAGCCCAGATCGGTAGTAGGTAATAAATGGGGTGCCGTATTTTGGGATCCGTTGATTCAAAGGTTGTTCGGATGAAGTTTGGTCGCGCTCTACCCCGGTAGGTTAATCGGTCGCCCTGATAGAATTCGAAGATTGTCTCCAGTAGCGGTATGCTCGCAACGTCCTCTACGTAACCAAGGATTTCCTCATACCTTTGGGCTCTTGCCCATCCGGGCTTTCTAGGTACTCTCCAGACCTTTTCAAAGGTTGCTATAAGAACCTCAAGGCCGACCCAGCTGCCAGACGCCTGACAGCTCGCGAATAATTCCATTAGCCAGCACTCCCAGCGATTCTCGATCAAAGTGGCACTACCTTGGACAGTGTTTTCGTGGGCATCTCGAGGTAGCTGGAAATCGTTTAGGGTTTTTAGCCCAGAGCTGAGTAGCGGTGCCTGATGGATTTTGCACCGCATGATTGACGGTATTTGATGACTCAGGTGCCAGTAACCGAAGCCCACTTCTCGCGTGTCCGTCTTGATGCATTCGTTGCAGAACCTCCAAGACTTGTCGAATGTGAGCATTCGGTCATTCATGAGAGTCTTGGGGGCAGGAATGGAAGATTGATCGTTATCCCAAGCACTGAGCAATTGGTCTTGGATTTTAGATGGTAGGGATAGCCTCGAGAGTGGAACGAGCGTGTGGCCCCGAGCAACCTTGCTCAGCGGTTGCCTGAGCAAGGTTGCGGCAGTCTTGAGCGCCGTATGAAAGGTTTGGTTGGAAATGTCCTGCGGCTTCATGGGGCCTGCCGCCAATCCGAGCTGTTCTTTCGTGCGATCGATCGTAGAGTTGCCTGCAATCTGGTGATATCGGGCAAAAATGGAGAACAAGTGCTCGTCGGGCATCAAAGCGGGGAAAAACGAAGTCATTCTATTCAGCCTCTACACCTAGAAGCTCCGCGCCTTTGCCTTCTGCAATTTTTGCGTTAAGGTCCGCGCGTACTCTCAAAAGTTTGTGTTTTATCGTCGGAGATAGATTATTTTCGGTGATCACGTCATCGATGTGATTTTTTAGTTGTTTGGCAGCGGGTCCCCGGAAATCTTCTGATTTTGCCAAGTTATTGAGATGAACGATCGGCACTGATTTGGTCGCGCCTCCAACCCAGACTGAAACTGGAAGCAGATCCTCGTACTGGCTGGGATTTCCCTTGCGCAGGGAAGATAAAGCACGTCTCAACAATCCGAAGTGTTGCTTGTAGACTTTTCTCAGGGTTGAATCTGAAATGGATTCTTTTCCTGCTGAGATTGCTTCAAGGTTTGCAAGCTGCATAAGTTTGAAAAGGCAGAACGGAATTCCTTGGGAAAGCTCGTAAAGTGTACTCTCGAGTTTCTGGTCTAGTCGCTTGGGTTTTTTCACCCACTGGAAGTTCCAAACGGCGCGGACAAGGGTATTCCAATCCGGTTCGTCATACTTTAGCTGCCCCAGTTCATAAAACCCGGCGCTTCCAGCGCGTCTTCCCGACCTGAATTTTGCGCTGAAAAGACGCAGAGCTGCTGGCGTGCCGACCTTAATTATTGGGATTTTTGCGTTGTTGGTTATCGAGTCGAAGAACTGGAGTATGACTTCGTCACCTCCTGCCTTCGCAACGTTTAGATTTTGAAACTCATCTATAATAATCATTCCGACGCAATGACTTGCACAGATCTGATGGATAGCAGTTTCCAACTCGCTAATGCCTTTCCGGCTGTTGCTATACTGCTCGTAGTAGTTGGTTCCGAGTGCCTCATCCAAAGCAAAAAAGAAGCTCAAACATAACGCCTTTCGAACCGCATCCGGTGGAATCTCGACCTTCAAATACACAAGTTGCTTTTGTAGGTAGGGTTCGTCGTTGTAGTTTTCATGCTCAATGATCTGCGGGAAGCACGACAAGATACTGTTTATGAGCGTGCTTTTCCCTGCTCCAGACAAGCCGGTTATGAGTATCGAGTCCGCTGTCGTTTTGCTGTTGATCTGGACGTTTTGTGTTACTCCATAAAGCCATTCCCGACTCGCAGGTAACATTGGGTTTCTGTCCTGATACCCGGCAATTAACGTTGTGTACATGGTTGCGTAGACGTCTTGGTAAACCGAGAGCGGAATAACGCAGCGCTCTAAACGTTTGATGAGAAGTTCTCGGTCGAAATCGTCCCAATCGCGCTGAGCAGGCTCGAAACCCGGTAGTCTGGCTACCGCAGTGATGAGCCCATCAGGCGAAAGCCGACGCGGAATAGCTTCAATGAGCGGGTTACCCTGGTTTTCTTCCAACCGTTGTGGTGAGTATTCTGCTTTAGCTGTCGTGGTCATCGGTGCTCCCGAAAAGGTTGTTCATTGCATCTTGGTGTGCGGTGTTGCGCTTGGATTCCTGTTGCAGGGTTTGATTTTCCTCTGTCGATTCAGGCTCTTGCTCCTCGGAAAGACCGAATACTGACCACGTGGCATTTCGGAGACGCTCTCGCTCTCGTTGCTGTTCTTGCCCTATTTCGAATTGCCGGTTTTCAGTTAGTGATTGTTTCTTAATCTCCGCAGTGGTTAGTTTTACCTGCGAGGCTTGTGCCTCCTTAATCAGATTTCGTGTGTTTTCGTTCAGTGACAGCTCGGAACTCAAGACCTCGGGCATTCTCATAACTCGCTCGTTGTGTTCACGAGAAAGCTGGCTCTCGGCTTCATCGAAGGAACACCCTTCGAACCTGTTGAAACTGGATTTCCGAGTGGCGAGCTTGAGGCCCTCTGGAGTGCAAAGATAAATGTGCTCCGTACTGTGACGCATGAAGCGAACATCAAGTTTCTTGGCGCGATTGCGGTTGGATAGTTGGTTCTGGAGTCCACTCGCGAGCGCCCAATCGGAGACGTACCAGAACTTTCTGAAGTAGACCCCCTCTCGATGCACGGAAGCTTCTCCCTTCTCCAATAGATGCAGGTATAAGTGTTCCTCTGGGACGGCCTTGCCCGTGAACGGGCGATTTTTGAGGCCCCAATTCCAAATATCCCTTCTACGTGGAGGGACGCCATCAGCCACCATTTGCTGGTTAAGTAAATCAGGCGAGCATTCTTGGATGTTGTTGTGGTGGAGGATGTAGTCGATCAGGCGATCGTAAAGCTCCGGCAGTGTTATGGCCGCGCTGAGCTTCGGGTCCTTTACACCCCTGGTTTTTGATTCTTTTGTAACGAATCCCGGAAGGCGTGATATTGTTTTCTTGTTGAAGTGGTCGAAGGATTTTTCGACCAATCCTTTGTCGTCTCCTCTGTAGGGGCGTCCAAAAAGAACTGTAATGCCCAAATCCGGGTGGAGGCTCTCCGAAAGCTCCGAGTTCAATTCAGCGTTGTCGCCGAGCAGCTTTATACATGGCACTGCCATTGGCCATACATGCTCATCGATGAGCTTGACGCCCACTTCCTCGCAGAATGACACCTTGGATCGGAAGGCATTGAATAGAGCAAGCGCCATTCCATGCCATGAGGGTGGTGCCAACGTAAGGAGGATGCCTACAATGGCCTCGGAGAATACATCCACAACAGAATAGAGGGTTGGTCTGCCCACAATCAGCTTCCTAAATTTGTCAAACTGAGAAACTAGGTAGATGTCGGTTACTGTTGCGTCTATTTGATAAACTTCTCCTGGGCCACTGGCCCGAACATGATCGCCCGATCTGCCTTTTAGGTCTTTGTCGTACTTACTTTTGCTCATTCTCAGGCGTTCAGGATTAATCCCAGTTTCTCTTACGAAAGTGTCCTTCCAGCTTTTGAACTGGCTTAGCGGGGGATAGTTCTTTTCGCCTTGAGGCAGTCGGAACTCTATTTTCCCATTTGGAAGTAGGTACCTGTCCGCAGAATACTGTAGCGCTAGAAACTTTTCGTATGCTTCACGTAATGGTGGTGCCCCGGGTACAAAATAGTATTTCTCCAAAACCCTCTTCAGGTTTCGCTCGTCTTCAGGGGTTTTTACTTTATGAGGCTGGTTAGGCGAGCGTGGGGGGCGGCCCAGCTTTGCACCGGTTGATCTTCGTCTTTTACTTGCTGAACGCTGATACTTCGGCAGTAGTGCGTTTTTGGTTTGTCCCCGACGTAAATATAGGTATGTCCATTGGTAGATTTGGTACCTCGTCACACCGGCTTTCTGAGCAGCCTCCGCTACCAATTTGGAGTTGTACGTTGATAAAAGAAATTCCTCCAGGTTCTCGATTATTGGGTATATCGCGTTAAATATTTTGTTGCGTTTTTCGAGCGAGTTATTTCCGATCTGTGAATCAGCTAAATAGTATAATGCTTCCAGCTTCATCTCCGCCGTTGTAATGAGGTCTGTCTCAATCCAAGAAAGTAGGGTCGTCATGGGGAAGAGACTGGGTTTCCTTGGTTTGTTTTCGTAATTCATCAGGAAAACGCGGTTCGTAGGATAGTCACTGAATACGACTATCATCGCTTCTGAAAGTGGGCTCCGAGCGTTCGGTTCTAGTGGTACAAGTAATGTGTTGATGCTAATCACTGACAAAAAATACCTAATTCAGAAGCTGTTTTTTCGAGTTCAATTGGAGTGTTTAAATCGAAACCGATTTCTCGATGCCAGAGTAAATGAAAAAATATTGAAGATGAGGCTGTGTAATCTATTCCAAGTTCTTCTGAAATTTTTCTGATGATCTCACTAGTTTGATATCGATTTCTTGCTGACAACTTCTTTGAAAATACATGCTTCCAGCTTGTTATTATTTCCGAGCTTTCAGTTGGCGGACTGGCGTAATGCCTTAGAAGGCTGAGATTGGCGCTAGCAGTCGTTTTGATATCTCGGTCTAGCACTAAACACCAGTCTATTCCCTGTAACTCCCAGTAGGTCTTCTCCATGATTTGCTTTTGGACGGTTCGCTTGTTTCCTATGCTCTTGGCAGGCTTGACGGAATAGGCCTTCCATTCGCCACTATCAAGTTTGACAAGAAAATCCGTTGTAAGAATCATGTTCGTCGTCGTTCTTATATACCTTGGATGCTTTATCTCTAGGGCTTCCGAAATAAGTCGCGTCCTTGTTACAGGAAGAAGTGGAAACTGTTCGTATATCTCAATAACTTCTGGCCGGAACTCTAATAAGACAAAGAAAAGGTATTCATTTGTCGACAGGAAATGATGAACTCTTTTGGATTTAATGCCCTGGCACTTGTGTTTTGTTCCAAATGAGGCTACATCCCCGGTTTTTATGAAAGGTTCGTATTTTCCGGCACTCCATTCTTTTTCCCATTTGGTTACCCATCTATTCCTATCGTCTATAGTAATGTTTTTTCTTTTCTTCATTCTGACCACCCATTTGTCTGGCGATATGCTACCAGTGGCCGGTCCTTATTCTAAATACTTTATTTTCATAAGTTGTTGATTTAATTTCAATTAAAATAAATGGGCGTGATTTAAATTAATAAAAAATAAAGGTCAGTTAAGTATATGTATTTAATGGTCTTTGATTTTTTAATGTGTTCGCTTGTTGGTATTTTTTTGATGGCTCAAAAAAACCTATATATCGTTTTGGAATAATGAGGGTTTTACCAGTTGGCTTTCTTGAGGGTTTTATACTTGTTTTTGGATAGCAAAGAGGAGCGTTATATGGATGACAAAAGTAAATCACGGGAACTAGAGAGGCTTTCGAAATTGCACGATAAGTTTCTGGAATCCCTCGAGCCTACTCGAGGGCTCAAGTCTATTCACGTCGTTTCGGGATGCATAGAGCTGGGCACATGGCTGCTTTTGAGATGGGATCAGGAGGTCAGGACTAGGGGAGACTTCGTGTACATCTCTGATGCTCACTACAAACGGTCTGGACTCTACATCGACTACGACAGTCTTCAGGGTTTTGATTATGACGGCCTTGTCGACGCGCTCCTTGGAGAGGTGCCGCCATCATCCGGTTAATTTCATCTTTCGATGGTTAAAGATGGGCCCGCGCGTGTGGGCCTGCTTTGACTGAGAAACCCGATCTTTCGGGGCATAGCTCCGACCATTCCCTTTTAATGAAATTGCACGCATTCTAAGAATGTCTATAAACAATTATTGATTTGTCAGCTTTGTCTAAAAGTATTTATGTTTGTCTCAATCTGAATTATTTCAGGCCAGCGGTCAGGCCACGTTGCCTGCTGCCACACCGGAGGCCCACGCCCACTGGAAATTATGCCCGCCCAAGTGGCCTGTAACGTCCACCACTTCCCCGATAAAGTACAGGTTCGGATGCTCCAGGGCCGCCATGGTTTTGGAGGATAGCTGGCGAGTATCCACACCGCCCAGGGTCACTTCGGCGGTTCTGTAGCCCTCGGTACCTGCCGGCTTGATGGTCCAGTCGCCAAGCGTGCCGGCAACCTGTTCCAGTTCCTGGTTGCGATACCCCTGCAGTGGGCCGTTCCAGCCGTGCAGGTCGTTAAACGCCTGGGCGAATCGTTTTGGCAGGTGCTGGTTCAGATAGTGCGCGATGGTGGATTGCGGCTTGCTGTTGCGCAGGGCCAGCAGGTCTTCGTGAATGTTCTCAGCCGGCAGCAGGTTGATGTGTACCGCATCGCCTGGCTGCCAGTAACTGGACACTTGCAGCATGGCCGGGCCACTGAGGCCGCGATGGGTGACCAGCATGGGTTCCCGGAAGTGTTGCTGGTGACAGTGGGCGTCCACCGGGCAGCTAACGCCAGACAACGGCGCCAGTTGTTGCTTCAGTTCCGGGTGCAGGGTGAAGGGCACCAGCCCCGCGCGGGTGGGCAGCACGCTCAGGCCAAACTGCCTGGCAATCTCGTAACCAAAGCCGGTGGCACCCATGGTGGGAATCGACAGCCCACCGCAGGCTACGATCAGGGATTCGCAACCGAGTGTGCCACCACGGGTCTTCAGGGAGAAGCCCGAGCCTGCTTGCCGAATGTCGGACACCGACGTGTTCATGCGAATCTCGGCGCCGGCCCATTCGCACTCGGTCAGCAGCACGTTGAGAATGTCCTTCGCGCTGTCTTTGCAGAACAGTTGGCCCGGCGCTTTCTCTTCATACTCCACACCGTGGCGGTCCACCAGTTCCACAAAATCCTGCGGGGTATAGCGCTTTAGCGCGGAGATGCAGTAGTGCGGGTTGTCGGAGAGAAAGTTCGCAGGCGTGCTGTTCAGATTGGTGAAATTGCAGCGGCCACCGCCAGACATCAGGATCTTTTTGCCCGGTTTGTTGGCGTGATCCAGCACCAGTACTTTGCGGCCGCGATAACCGGCGGTGGCCGCGCACATCAGCCCGGCAGCGCCTGCGCCGATGATGATGACATCGTACCGGGATGTTGAACCTGCCATAGAACTGCCCACCACTCGTTGAAAATGGCGGGCAGTATATCAGCCTCAGGGCAGGTAAACGGCCCCTTCCATGTAAAACGCCGCCTGGCCGGCGATCGCTACCCGGTCACCTCTGAGCTCGCATCGCAGAACGCCACCGCGTGCAGAGAGTTGGCGGGCTTCCAGTGTTTGTTTGCCGAGCTGTTCAGCCCAGTAGGGCACCAGTACGCTGTGGATGGAGCCGGTTACCGGATCCTCATCAATACCCGCTCCTGGGGCGAAGTAACGGCTGACGAAATCGCACTGAGTCCCTGGCGCGGTAACGATCAGCCCCTGATTGCCCAGTTCTGCCAGCAATCCCAGGTTCGGGGCAGCCTCGGTCACTGCAGATTCTGAGTCCAGAACCACCATGTAGTTGGTGTCATTTGGCACGTAGAACGCCTGTTCGGGGGCGTTTGGCAGCGCTTTCCGGATTAACTCCGGGGTTGGTCGGGGTTCAAATGGCAGGTTGGGGAAGTCCAGTTCCAGCCAGTCATCGGAACGGCGGGTAACCGCCAGGGGGCCACTTTTCGACTGGAAACGAACTCTGTCTTGCTGCCAGCCAAGACGGTTGAACACCACCCAGGCCGACGCCAGGGTGGCATGTCCGCACAGTGGCACCTCTACCGTCGGGGTGAACCAGCGGATATGAAAATCCGCATCATCCTGCTCCGGGAGTGGCACCAGGAAAGCGGTCTCGGACAAATTGTTCTCCAGGGCAATGGCCTGCATCTGTTGCTCCGGAAGCCAGCTGTTCAGGGGCATCACCGCCGCAGGGTTTCCCCGGAACAGTTCATTGGTAAAAGCATCCACCTGGTAGATATCGGTCTTCATGGGTTGTCCTTGTGGGTTGTTAGTAGAACGCGTCTGGCTGGTGAGACTGAGATTCCATGTAGCTCCTGCTCACTGTAACAGTGAATCTCTGGCAGCGGCGCGGCGCCCCGAAGAACCCAGTGACGGTTGCCAACCGGTATCACACGGATGCCCTCACGGGCCAGGGCCTGCATGGCTGTCATCAGTGTGCCGGCGGTTGGCGTGCCCCCCGTGGCATAGAGGCCCAGTACATCGTTCCGGGTGGCGTGGTGAACGGGGCGCTGTGAACGCGAGTCGGGTTTTGGGATGGTTGCCGTTGCCATGATGAAACTCCTTTTCTGATTCAGGAACCATTATTGGTTTCATCGGATTTCCATAACAGATTCAGCTACAGTGTTATTGAATCGGTACAGATGCAGAAAAATGGAAACTGTACTGCCGAAAAAGCCGGGAAACTGTACTGCTCATAGTGGCGTCGGTTCTGGTGGAATAGAGCTTATAAAGCACGGCACGGCGGAGAACACGATGGGCATGCTCTACAACCAGGTGGCGGACCAGCTTCAGGCGCTGATCCTTGATGGTGTATACCGGGAAGGGGAGCGTGTGCCCGGTGTGCGGGTATTGAGCCGGCAATTCGGTGTCAGTATTTCAACCGTGCTGCAGGCCCACCAGACTCTGGAAGCCCGAGGTTACCTGCAGGCCCGGGAACGCAGCGGGTATTTCGTGCGCCGGCCAGCCCGGGATTTGCCGGAACCAAGAATGACGGAACAGCGCAGTCGTCCGGTACCGGTGTCTGCCCGGGAAATGACCCTGGACCTGTGTGCCGATGAACAAAAGCGTATGGTGCCCCTGGCCACGGCCATTCCGCACCCGGACTACCTGCCGGTCAGGCAGATTCAGCAGAGCACGTTATGGGCGGCGAGGCGAGGCCTGGAAACCCTCGACTATGCGTTTCCGGGCAAGGAATCGTTCCGGCGCCAGATTGCGCAGCGAATGGCCACCATCGGAGTGCCCATTGCGCCAGATGATGTGCTTGCCACCAACGGAGCCCAGGAGGCCATCATTCTGGCCCTGCGGGCAGTGACCCAACCCGGGGATATCGTCGCCGTGGAGTCACCTTCGTTTCCCGGCATCCTGCAGGCGCTGGAAGTGGTGGGCCTGCGGGTGATTGAAATCCCCACCCACCCGTCAGACGGCATCAGTCTTGAAGGCCTGCAGCTTGCCCTGGAGCAGTGGCCCTTGAAAGCCTGCGTGGTGGTGCCGAACCACAGCAACCCCATGGGTGCCCGGATGAGCGACGAGCGCAAGCAGCAGCTGGTGTCCATGCTGGCGGCTGCCGGGGTGCCATTGATTGAAGACGATATTTACGGCGACCTTTTCCATACCGGCGAGCGCCCGCGCCCGGCCAAAGCTTTTGACCTGGCGGATAACGTGATTTACTGCAGCTCATTCTCCAAGACCATCTCTCCGGGGCTGCGGCTTGGGTGGATGATCCCCGGTCGGCATATGGCCGCCGCCCGGCAACACAAATATTTTGTGAATCTGGCAACTTCCACCATCCCGCAGCTGGCAGTCGCCCATTTTCTGGAACAGGGTGGTTATGACCGTTACTTACGCTCGGCCCGGCAGCACTACAAGGAGTCCACAGACCGGCTTCGTTCGGCTATTGCCAGAACCTTTCCGGAGGGCACTGCGGTGAGCCGGCCCCAGGGCGGGTTTGTGCTCTGGGTTCAGCTGCCGGAGGGGGTGTCGGGTACCGAGGTGTATCACCGGGCGCGGGGAGAGAATATAAACGTCGCCCCGGGGCGGATGTTCTCCACCGCCAACAAGTTCGACAACTGCCTGCGGCTGAACGGCGGCAATCCCTGGACCGGCCGGATTGAAGCCGCGGTCGACCGCTTGGGCGCCATCGCCCGGGAGGTGCAGTCGGGGGTCAGCCCGGACCGGTTCTGAGATTTGCCGGGTCGAGCAGTCCAGCGGCAATGGCAATGCCGGTGACATCCGGCAGCCGTTCTGCGCCCAGGCGCTTCATTACCCGAGCCCGATACAGGTCGATGGTTTTAACGCTGACATCCAGCTGTTCGGCGATTTCCTTACTGGTGTAGCCCTGGGCCAGGGGCAGAAAGACATCCCGTTCCCGGCGGGTGAGGGTGCTGATCAGTGCTTCGGTATCCGCATCGGAGCGAACGGGTGGCTCGGGTTCGGCGGGTGCCTGTAGTGCCTGCTGCACGCTGTCCAGTAACAACTGCTCATTGAAGGGCTTCTCGATAAAATCAAAGGCGCCGGATTTGAAGGCGCGCACCACTATGGGCACATCGGCATGGCCAGAGACAAAAATAATCGGTATCTCCAAACCCCGTTTTTGCAGTTCTTCCTGAACATTCAGCCCGCCAAGGCCGGGCATCCGGATATCCAGAATCACGCAACCCGGGCGTTGGTCTTCCACGGCATCCAGAAACTGCCGGCCATCACTGTAGGCTCTGACTTCAAGCCCGACCGATTCCAACAGCCATTGGGTGGACTCCAGCATACCGGCATCGTCATCAACAACGTAAACGGTGTTGGCGTTTGACTGGGTGGTACCAGACATCGGGGGCTTACTCCTGGGTTGGTTTGTGGGTGCATCGGTTGTTGCCGGGAGGGAACCGGCAGATCAGCGAAAGGCCGCCGGTGTCTGTGCGGGTGGCATCCAGAAAGCCGCCAAATCCCTCAATGATGGAACGGCTCATGGACAGCCCAAGTCCCAGCCCCTTGGCCTTGCTGGTGTAGAACGGCTGGAACATCTGGCGTATGCCTTCGTCGTCCAGCCCCGGGCCTTCATCGATGACCTGAATCAGGGTTTCCTGTTGGTCGTTGACGCAGGTGCTGACCACAATCCGGGAAGGGCCTGCACTGTCTTTGTCTGCCCCGGCTTCCACATTGGCCTCGATGCCGTTACGGATCAGGTTGATCAACACCTGTTCAAGCAACACCGGGTCTGCGGTGATGGTGGGAGAGTCTGCGGCCAGGTTCTCATAGATCCGGACGCCGTTCTTCTCTGCCTCCCACTGGCACAGGCGTGCAACCTCGGTAATCACCGAATTCAGGGATACCGGGCCCATGCGCTTCTGGCCTTTACGCAGGAACGCCCGAAGACGTTTGATCACCTCGGAAGCGCGGTTGGCGTGGTGCACGATCTTTTGCAAGCCGTCGTCTACCTTCAGCAGCTTCTCGGGATGTTGGTCTGCTTCCTTTAGAAAGCGCTGGCTGGCGGACGCGAAATTCACAATTGACGCCAGTGGCTGATTCATCTCATGGGCAATGCTGGAAGCCAGTTCACCCAGGGTAGCCAGGCGGGCCGTGTGGGCCAGTTCATCTGCCAGCAGCCGGTTCTGCTCCTCGGATTCCACCCGGGCGGTGATGTCACGGGATACGCTGATCACCTCCACCACGGCGCCGGTATAGGTCTCCCGGATGGCGCGGCTGGCAATCTCGAACCAGCGGCGGCTGCCGTTGCGGTGAATAATCTCCAGCGTCATGGTGGCGTAGCCGTCTTCCCGCAGCCGGTGGCGGGTCAGGGCCAGTTGCTCGGCCACGTTTTCCCCCTGGAACACCTCTTCCAGGGCCTTGCCCCGGAGCTCTTCCGGCCAGTAGCCCAACAGGCGCCAGGACGCTGGCGTGGCATCAATGAATCGTCCGTCCGGGGCATGCCGCGAGATCAGGTCTGTGGTGTTCTCGGTGATCAGCCGGTAAAGGCGGTTGGAGCGAACGGCTTCTTCCAGGGTGAGGATATCGTTGGTGGCATCACGGCCCCGAACCAATACTTCCCCGCTGTCTGGATCCGGAATGAAGCTCCACAGAAAAATATGGTCGGCAAACCGGGATTCCACGTTTTCAATGGCTCGCCCCTGTTCCAGGGCTGATTTCACAAGCGCTGCCGCGTTCACCGGTAAAAGGTGCTCCGGATGGTCCAGTTCTGCGCGTTGGACGAGGGAATCGGCCGCATGATTACTGGCCAGGACCTCTAATGTGCGACCGACCACGAGAGTGGGTTGTGGGTCATTAGGGACCAGTTGGCTGAAAACGCGGGCTTTTTTAGGGTTGCTCATAAAGTTATAGTAGTAATCCTATAATACCATAGTAGAGTTTCTAGTATTTGTTCTATCTTCTACCATTTCGGGCAATCTGGAGTATAGCTGCTTTGGCTATTCTTCTGAATATGCCATAAGAACAACATCTGAGTTAGAGGACCACGCCAATGACTTCGATCTTCGACCAGGGCCTTGCGCCCCGGGATGCCAACTACGCAGTTCAGTCCCCCATTGATTTTATCGAGCGCACCGCCAGTGTGTACCCGGATTATCCGGCCATCATCCACGGTGCCATCCGTCGTAACTGGGCAGAAACCTATGACCGTTGCCTGCGTCTGGCCTCTGCCCTGAAAGGCCGGGGTATCGGCCGGGGCGATACCGTGGCGGTGATGCTGCCTAACATTCCTGCCATGGTGGAATGCCACTTTGGCGTGCCCATGATCGGCGCAGTACTGAACACCCTGAACGTGCGCCTGGATGCCGAGGCCATTGCCTTCATGCTGGAGCATGGTGAAGCGAAAGTCGTGATTGCCGACCGCGAATTCGGCCAGGTCGTTAAAGATGCGATTCGTCACCTTGAGCACAAGCCCCTGGTGATTGATGTGGACGACCCTGAGTACGGCGAGGGTGTTCAGGTCAGTGACCTCGACTACGAAGCCTTCCTGCAGGAGGGTGACCCCGAGTTTCAGTGGAGCTTCCCGGCCGATGAGTGGGATGCCATTTCCCTGAACTACACCTCTGGCACCACGGGTAACCCCAAAGGTGTGGTTTATCACCATCGCGGCGCCTACATCAACGCTTTGGGTAACCAGGCCGTTTGGTCCATGGGTATGCACCCGGTGTATCTGTGGACCCTGCCGATGTTCCACTGCAATGGCTGGTGTTTCCCCTGGACCATCACCGCCATGGCTGGCACCCACGTATGCCTGCGCCGGGTAGACCCTGAGAAGATCCTGCAACTGATCCGTGACCACCAGGTTACCCACATGTGCGGCGCGCCGATTGTTCTGAACGCACTGCTGAACGCGTCTCCGGAAGCGAAAGCCGGTATCGACCACGAAGTGAAGTCCATGACCGCCGGCGCGGCGCCCCCCGCCCAGGTGATTGGCTCCATCGAAGAAATGGGTATCAAGGTGACTCACGTTTACGGTCTGACCGAGGTGTACGGCCCGGTCACCGTCTGTGCCTGGAAGTCCGAATGGGATGAACTGCCATTGCGGGAGCGTGCCCAGATCAAGGCGCGCCAGGGCGTTCGTTATCACACCCTGGGCGGTACCATGGTGGCTGACCCCAACACCATGCAGCCGGTCCCGAAAGATGGCAAAACCATCGGCGAGATCTTCCTGCGCGGTAATACCGTGATGAAAGGTTACCTGAAGAACCCCAGTGCCACGGAAGAAGCCTTCCGGGGTGGTTGGTTCCACACCGGTGACCTGGCCGTGTGGCACGAAGACGGCTACATGGAAATCAAGGACCGCCTGAAAGACATCATCATCTCCGGCGGTGAGAATATCTCCACCATCGAGGTGGAAGACACCCTTTACCGCCACCCGGCGGTGATGGAAGCGGCGGTGGTTGCCCGCCCGGATGAGAAATGGGGCGAAACGCCCTGTGCTTTCATCACCCTCAAGCCAGAGGCAGGGGATGTGTCTGAAGAAGACATCATCAATTTCTGCCGCGAGCACCTGGCCCGGTTCAAGGTGCCCAAAACCGTGGTCTTCTCGGAGCTGCCGAAAACATCCACCGGCAAGATCCAGAAGTTCGTGCTGCGGGACCAGGCCAAAGATCTGAACTAATCCCCCTGAACGGCGGCATCTTTCGGTGCCGCCACACCTCGTCACAAAAACAACATTGACTGGCACCCTTTACCGGCGTGCCCGGAGGTAATGCAATGCAAATGTTCCACAGAAAAAACGGTGAAGAACAGCCGTTCTGGCCCGCGGGCCCTTTCAAAATCCGTCTGCCGTTCGTCCACTATCGTTGGGAGTTCGCAGAGATGGTCCAGGCCCTGATCATGTTCGTGGTCAGTTTGGCGATGATTCCCCTGCTTGAAACCTATCTCGGCGTACCCTACGAGGTGGCCCTGGCTTATGTAGTGATCTGCGGTATCGGTTTTATGCTGCCGGCGCTGCTGGGCGTGCCACTGGTTCCCGGCTGGATAACCCCGGGTATTCCTGTGGTGCTGCTGTTCCTCTCGGACTACGAGCCTGGCCCGGAGGCCATTCAGGCGCTGTTCGCCCTGCAATTCCTGGTGTTCCTGATCTTCCTGATTCTGGGGGTTACCCGCCTGGGCAGTAAACTGGTTGAGTGGATTCCGCGCTCCATGAAGGGCGGTATCATTATCGGTGCGGGTATTGCAGCACTGATGGGCGAAATTGAGGCTGGTGGCCGTCTGGCCAACACGCCCATTTCCCTGATTGTCGGTGGCCTGGTGTGTCTTTACCTGATGTTCTCGGTGTCCTTCAAGGGCTTCGTCGATAAGAGCAATATTGCCCGCAAGATTGCCAACTACGGCATGGTGCCGGGCATGGTTGTGGCGATCCTGGTTGGTTTTGCCACTGGTGAATACGCTGTACCGGATGTGCAGTGGGGCATCACCAAGCCGGCCTTTGACCAGCTGTGGAACTACCTGCCGTTTACCGTAGGTTTCCCGGATCTGAATATCTTCCTGTATGCGATCCCGACTGCGGTTATCGCTTACGTGATTGCCTTCGGCGATATCGTGGTGGGGCAGTCCCTGATGAACCGTGTCGACCACCTGCGTAAAGACGAAGACATCGACAACAGCATTGACCGTGTTCACCTGGTAACTGCTATCCGTAACGGTGGCCACGCGTTCTTTGCGCCATACCCTGGCCTTGCTGGTCCAATCTGGACAGCGGTCACCGCCACCATGGCCGAACGCTACAAGTATGGCCGTAACGCCATGGATTCCATCTACAGCGGTGGTGGTACTTTCTGGATTACCGGCTTTATTGCCCTGTTTGTCCTGCCGCTGGTGAGCTTCTTCCAGCCGGTGCTGCCGATTGCGCTGTCGCTGACCCTGCTGCTGACCGGTTACATCTGTTTGATGGTGGGCCTGGAGCAGCTGGAGAACAACACTGAGCGAGGCATTGCCGGCACCATGGGTGTGGTTCTGGCGGTGTATGGCGCAGGCTGGGGCCTGGCGACCGGTGCGGTTCTCTACTACCTGATCGAACGCACTCATTTACTGAAATTCACTTCCGACCCGGAGGCCCCGGGCGCCGAGAAGAGCCAGTAACACTGAACCCGGTGCCGCTATGAAGATGGCGGCACCAACCCACTGTGTGTCCTTGGGAGGCTTGATGCCTCCCTTTTTTTGTTTGTGCCAGTGTGCTGACAGTTTGTCATTTCATGACAAATTGTCGAATTTGTCAGGCTGGCCCCTTCCGGTTATCTGGAATACGGGGGTACACTGGCCGAACTGGTGAAAATTTATCCGATGTCGAGTGCTTTAATAACAACAAACCGACAACAGGGGGCCGAAATGACCATCAGTTCCACACCGGACGGCGTCGCCGTCAAACCCAGGCATCTGCGTTTTGATGTAAGGGATGAGTTGAAAACCCTTTGGCACGGCAACGATGCCTTCCGCACCGCATTCTTCAATGCCTTGTCGCTGCAGTTTCCCGACGGAGAGCAGCAATTCATTAACGCCGTTCGCCTGTACCGGGACCAGATTACCGACCCTAAGCTCAAGGAAGAGATCAAAGGCTTTCTCGGCCAGGAAGCCCTGCACAGCCGAGAGCACAAAGATTACAACGAAGCCCTGAAAGCCCGTGGCTATGATATCGATGCCCTCGACGCGCGCTTCCGCAAGCACATGGACTGGGTAGGGCGGTTGCCGCCCAGCCGCCAACTGGCGGGCACCTGTGGTGCAGAGCACTACACCGCCGTGCTGGCCAACGCCATTCTCAGTCACCCCGAGTGGATGGAGGGCGCTACGCCGACAATGCAGAGGTTATGGCGCTGGCATGCCATTGAGGAAACCGAGCACAAGTCGGTGGCGTTCGACGTATACCGGGCCTGCGTTGGCAATGAGCGGTTGCGCCGGATTGTCTTTCTGTTTGTCACCTGGAATTTCTTCAAGTACACCTTCATCAACACCTGCAGCCTGCTGAAGACGGATGGCAAGCTCTGGAGTCTGAAAACCTGGTTAGGCGGGCTGAATTTTCTCTGGGGGAAGCCCGGCGTTCTGCGCAAGTGCCTGCCGGAATTCCTGGCCTACTTCCGGAAAGGTTTCCACCCATGGCAGCAAGACAACCGGCGGCTCCTGGAACATAACCTGAAAGAACTGGAGGTTTGACAGCCTGAGGTGGGTGCTGAAATTTTCACCAATCTGTGCAAAACTGTAGTCCGACAAAAATAATGACAATAAAGGGCATGCCCATGTGAGGTGTTGCCCGCACCCGGAGACACACAGCATGCGAGTAGGCCTGATTGTAGATTCCGCCTGTGACCTGCCCTATGACTTTGCCCGCAAGCACGACCTGTTCGTTCTGCCGGTAACCGCTATTATCGACGGCCAGACCTACACCGATAAACATTGCCCGGTTCGTACCCAGGAGTTTTATCAAAGTGGCCTGCTGGGCAAAGGTCATGAAGCGGAAACCAAAGCCTACACTGCCGAACAGATCCATGACCTGTTCATGGAAAAGATCGTGACCGAGTTCGATGTGGCCATCTGCGAAACCGTCACCAAAAGCCGTAGCCAGATTTTCCAGAACGCCGCGGAAGCCATGAACTCGGTCATGGCTCATTACGAGGAGGCCCGTAAGGCCGCTGGCCGGGATGGCAAGTTCTCCATGCGGGTGATCGACAGTAAACAGATCTTTGCCGGGCAGGGTTTGCTGGCGGCCCATACTCTGAAACTGATTGAGCAAAAGCTTTCCAAGAATGCCCTTCGGCATGAGGTCGAGACGTTTACCGACAAGATCTATACCTGTGTGATTCCCCGAGATCTGCACTATATACGCGAGCGTGCCCGGCGCCGTGGTGACAAAAGCGTCTCGGCGTTTGCCGCGTTCCTGGGTAAGGCCCTGAACATTGTCCCGGTGATCTTTGGCCAGGGTGCCGAAGGCAAACCCGTGGTTAAAACCCGTAACTTTGATATGGCAGTCGAGAAAGTAATGAATTACGCGGTCGCCCGGGTGGAGGCTGGTTTACTGACGCCTTACGTCAGCTTGTCCTGCGGCCTGACCTGGACGGAGATCGAAGATCTGCCAGGCCTGAATCGCTTGCGCGATGCCTGTGAAAGCAATGGGGTAGAGCTGTTGCTGTCACAAATGGGTATTACCAGTGCCATCTACGTGGGCCCGGGCAGTATCTGCCTGGCCCTGGCCGCCGAGCCCCATACCTTCAACGATTTCCAGTAGCCTCCAGGCCCGTCGGCCCAGACTGGCCCTGCATTGCCCCAGCCGGGGTAATTCCGGCGAACCCGCGCCAGGCCAGTTCGTGTTAGCCTCGTTGGCAACGTTCAGGACCCTAGCCAAAAGGATGCCCGGTTTATGTCAAAGACAAGCCCAAGCCTTGCCGATACTTTGTTGGAAGCACACGTCAAACATGAGATGTCTGCTCTCAAAGGGGCGAAACTGAAAAAGTTCATCGATAACGAGGTGGACGAACTGCTCGATCACGCGGGCAGTGTCACCCTGAAACGACTGGTGAGCGCGGACCAGGTGATGGGCGTGATCCAGCGTATTGTGGTGGATATGGAGCTGGACGCCGGTATTCCGGAGCTGGCCGCAGAAATGGCGACCGAGGTCATGAATGCCTCGGTCCAGTCTGACACCACCCTGGGCGAGATCCTGTCTCGTGAACAGGCCAGCGGGTTCATCGAAGAAGCCCTGGAGCTGCGTCACCAACGTGAGCGCATTATTGCCGAGATCATGGCGCACCCGGTCTACCAGGAGCTGGTGTCCAACGTGGTCTACCACGGTCTGGTCAATTACCTCTATGAAGACAACCTGATTACCCGGTCTGTGCCTGGTGTTGGCTCAATGATGAAGTTCGGCAAGAAAATGGCCAATAGGGCGGTGCCCGGGCTGGACGAAACGTTCGAGCGGCGCATCAAGGCCTGGTTGGCAGACAGTTTGCCGGGGCTGATTTCCCGCAGTGAACAATTCCTGCACAAGGCGCTGTCTGATGATGAACTGAGAGATACCGTGATGGCTGCCTGGGTATCCCTGGAAGGTCGCACCATTGCCGAGCTTAAAGAGGGGCTGGGCGATGTGGAGTTGCAGGAGTTCGTGGTGATGGGGTACGAGTTTTGGCTGAATTTCCGGAAAACCGGCTACTTTGAAGGCTGCGCCAGGGCGGTGGTGGAGCATCTTTTTGCCAAGTATGGCGATCGCCCGGTCATGGACCTGTTGCAGGATGTCGGGGTGACTCGAGAGGTTATCGTGACCGAAGTGGAATCCCTGGCGCTGCACATCGTGGAGGTGTTGGCCGAGGAGGGCTACCTCGAAGCGCTGGTACGCCGGCGTTTGGGAGCATTCTATCGATCTGCAGCAGCCAAGAAATTGCTGGCTTAGTCTGTTTGGCGGCTTCCTTGCCCTGAGCCCGTCAAGACCCGGGCTCAAACAAAAAGGCCGGACGATGTTTGTCGTCCGGCCTTTTTGTTGTTGAAGTAATGCTGGAGGTTCTTAGCGCTCCAGGTACTTCAGTTTGTCAGGCTTGCCGTCCCACTCTTCAGCGTCTGGCAGCGGGTCTTTCTTCTCGGTGATGTTCGGCCATTTGCCAGCCAGCTCGGCGTTGATCTCAACGAACGCTTCCTGGCCCGCCGGCAGTTCGTCTTCAGAGAAGATGGCCTCGGCCGGGCACTCGGGCTCGCACAGGGCGCAATCTATGCACTCGTCCGGGTCAATCACCAGAAAGTTGGGGCCTTCGTAGAAGCAGTCCACCGGGCAGACTTCCACGCAGTCGGTGTATTTGCACTTGATGCAGTTATCAGTAACGATAAACGCCATAGTCAGATCCCTGGTTCGTAAAGTAATCGGTCTCATCAGGAGCCCTGATGTTCCGGCCCCATCTATAATTTTGTGCGCGATATTGTAGGGAGCGCCCCCCGCAGCCGCAAGCGTTGGGCTGCTATAACCTTATTACACAGATCAAGTTTGGCCCAGTTTTCTGTTATTTTGCCAGCAAAGCTTTCAGCTCATAGAGCTGATTGAGGGCATCCCGTGGTGAAAGTCCATCAATGTCCAGTTTTTGCAAGGCGTTCTCTACAACGCTCGGCTCCGCGCTGGCAAACATATCGCCCTGAAACACCGATTCCACGGCAGCCGGTTGTTTAGCCGTTTTAGGGGCTGGTGATGGCGCTGCAGCGGTACCGCCTGTAGCTCCCTTGGACGGGCCGGCGCTGCCTTCCAGATGCGCGAGCTGCGCCTTGGCATTGCGAATCACATCCTGGGGCACGCCCGCCAATTTGGCCACTTGAAGGCCATAACTCTGGCTGGCCGGGCCGTCGTGTACATTGTGCAGGAAAACGATGGAGTCGTCGTGCTCGGTGGCCGTCAGATGCACATTCACCGCATGTTCCAGATCATCCGCCAGTTGGGTCAGTTCGAAGTAGTGGGTGGCGAACAGGGTGTAGCAACGAATGTCCTTGGCCAGGTGCTCAGCCGTGGCCCAGGCCAGCGACAGGCCGTCAAAAGTACTGGTGCCGCGGCCCACCTCATCCATCAGTACCAGGCTGTGATCGGTGGCGTTGTGCAGGATGTTGGCGGTTTCGGTCATTTCCACCATAAACGTGGAGCGGCCGCCGGCAATGTCATCGGAAGAGCCCATGCGGGTGAAAATCCGGTCTACCGGCCCCAGCACCGCCCGGTTGGCGGGCACAAAGCTGCCGGTGTAGGCCAGCAGGGCAATTAACGCAGCCTGGCGCATGTAGGTGGACTTACCGCCCATGTTCGGGCCGGTGATCACCAGCATTCGCCGCTTCGCATCCATCAGCAGGTTGTTCGGCACGAAGGGCTCGTCGAGCAATTGTTCCACCACCGGATGGCGGCCTTCCTCCACATCAAAGCCCGGCTCTTCGGTGAATTCCGGAGCAGTGAAACGCAGGCTGGTGGCCCGCTCGGCAAAGTTGCTGAGCACATCCAGTTCCGCCAGGGCCTGGGCGGCGTCCTGCAGCGGTGCCAACTGCTCGGCGACGGTTTCCAATACGTCGTCGTACAGGCCTTTTTCCCGGGCCAGGGCCCGGCTCTTGGCGCTCAGGGCCTTGTCTTCAAATTCTTTCAGTTCCGGCGTGATGAACCGCTCGGCGTTTTTCAGGGTCTGGCGGCGGATGTAATCCACCGGCGCCTGGTCTGACTGGGCCCGGCTAATCTCGATGTAGTAACCGTGCACCCGGTTGTAGCCCACTTTCAGCGTGGAAATGCCGGTGCGTTCGCGCTCGCGGGTTTCCACATCCAGCAGGTACTGGCCAGCGTTCTCGCTGATGTTGCGCAGATCGTCCAGTTCTTCGTCGAAGCCTTCGGCAATCACGCCGCCGTCCCGGATCACCACGGGCGGGTTGTCAATAATGGCCCGCTCCAGCAGGTCCGCCAGTTCCGGGTATTCGCCAATAACCGTGGCCAGCTTCACCAGGTGATGTGAGTTAACGGGCTTTAGAGCCTCCTGCAGCCCCGGTAAGGTCTGGAACGCATCCCGCAGGCGTGCGAGGTCCCGGGGGCGGGCTGAGCGCAGCGCGACTCGGGCCAGAATCCGCTCGATATCACCCACTTGCTTGAGCAGATCGTGGATTGGCTCGTAATGGAAGCCGTCCAGCAAAGCTGACACCGCCTGCTGGCGCTGGCGGACGACCTCCACATTCCTGAGCGGCCGGTTCAGCCAACGGCGCAACTCCCGGGCGCCCATGGCCGTGGCCGTGCGGTCCATTACCCAGGCCAGGGTGTACTGCTGGCCGCCCATCAGGTTGGTATCTATTTCCAGGTTGCGGCGGCTGGCGGCGTCCAGGATCACCGCATCTTCCCGACGCTCGCGGGTCAGTTTGCGGATGTGGGGCAGGGCGGTACGCTGGGTTTCCCGGGCGTACTGCAGCAGGCAGCCGGCGGCGCAGATCGCCAGGTGCAGGTCTTCACAGCCAAAACCGGTCAGGTCTTTAACCTGCAGCTGTTGGGTAATCACCCGCCGGGCGGAATCCATCTCAAACAACCAGGGGCCCTGGCGACGAACCCCGGTGAAGCCCTCCAGCACATCGCTGTAAGGGAAGTCCTCGCTGATCAGAATCTCCGCCGGCCGCAGGCGCTGCAGCTCCCCCTGCAGAGCTTCCAGGCTTTCCAGCTCTGCGACCGCAAACCGGCCACTGGAGATGTCCAGCGACGCGAAGCCGAACTGCTCCTTATGACTGAAAATCGACACCAACAGGTTGTCCCGCCGGTCTTCCAGAAACGCCTCGTCGCTCAGGGTGCCCGGTGTCACCACGCGCACCACCTGACGATCAACCGGCCCTTTACTGGTGGCCGGGTCGCCAATCTGCTCAGCAATAGCGATGGATTGACCTGCGCGCACCATGCGGGCAATGTAACCTTCAGCCGCATGGAAAGGCACGCCCGCCATCGGGATGGGGTTGCCCCCGGACTGGCCCCGGGCCGTCAGGGTAATGTCCAGAAGTTCCGCTGCTTTCTTGGCGTCGTCGTAAAACAGCTCATAGAAATCACCCATGCGATAAAACACCAGCTCGTTCGGGTGTTCCCGCTTGATCTTCAGGTACTGCTGCATCATCGGGGTGTGCTTGGAAAGATCGGTCTGGGCTACTGACATGGGTTTGTCCGGTTGATCGTACTTTTGGGTGAAAGCGGGGATTGTAAGAAAATAATGCCCGTGATGAAACGAAGGGTTTGGCAACAGACACAGGGAGATTGTTATGCAGGCCTCTGACCAACAACTGGAGAGCGCTGGAAACACGCTGGGTGAATGGCTCGCCGAGCACGGTAAAACCATCGCCACCGCAGAAAGCTGTACCGGCGGCTGGGTGGCCAAAGTGCTGACTGACCGGGCGGGGTCGTCTGCGTACCTTATGGCCGGGTTGGTGACCTACAGCAACGAGGCGAAACAGGCCATTCTGGGGGTTGAAGAATCGGTGCTCGCCGAATATGGCGCGGTGAGCGAGCCAGTGGTTCGCCAGATGGTCGCCGGTGCCATCCGCGCTGCGGACGCTGACATAGCCGTGGCCATAAGCGGCATTGCCGGCCCTGGCGGCGGCAGTGATGAAAAGCCCGTAGGCACCGTATGGTTCGCCTGGGGCACCGGCCCGGACCGCATCGAAACCAGCACGCAGTGCTTTGACGGCGACCGGGATCAGGTACGCCGAAAGTCGGTTTTGTATGTTCTGCAAGGGGTTACGGAGTTTCTGAAAACACTGTGACGTTTTTCACCCGGGCAGGGGTTGGTCTCAGCGAAGGCTTATGTTTTAATACTGTTCAAATATACAGGAAAACACTGGATGCCTCCGGTGTCATCGCTTTGAATTTCGCTGCTGTCGGCCCAATCGCGGCTCAGCAGCCCCGGCAAATGAGGGTCAGGTACCAATGGAAGACAATCGCAAGAAAGCACTCAGCGCAGCACTCGGCCAGATTGAGCGCCAGTTCGGCAAAGGTGCCGTGATGAAAATGGGCGACCAGCCCCGTGAAGCCATTCCAGCGGTATCCACCGGTTCCCTCGGGCTGGACGTAGCCCTGGGTATTGGCGGCCTGCCTTACGGCCGGATCGTTGAAATCTACGGCCCGGAAAGCTCCGGTAAAACCACGCTGACCTTGCAGGTGATTGCGGAAGCCCAGAAGGCCGGCAAAACCTGCGCCTTCATCGACGCCGAGCACGCGCTCGACCCCATCTACGCGGAAAAGCTGGGTGTAAACGTAGACGACCTGCTGGTGTCCCAGCCAGACACCGGCGAACAAGCCCTGGAAATCGCCGACATGCTGGTGCGCTCTAACGCTATCGACGTGATCATCGTCGACTCCGTTGCCGCACTGACACCGAAAGCCGAAATCGAAGGCGAGATGGGCGACAGCCACGTAGGCCTCCAGGCCCGCCTGATGTCCCAGGCCCTGCGTAAACTGACCGGTAACGTCAAACACGCCAACTGCCTGATGGTCTTCATCAACCAGATCCGTATGAAAATCGGCGTCATGTTCGGCAGCCCGGAAACCACCACCGGCGGTAACGCCCTGAAATTCTACTCCTCCGTACGCCTGGACATCCGCCGCATCGGTGCTGTCAAAGAGGGCGACGAAGTGGTCGGTAACGAAACCCGCGTAAAAGTCGTCAAGAACAAGGTATCTCCGCCCTTCAAACAGGCCGAGTTCCAGATCATGTACGGCAAGGGCATCTACCACATGGCCGAAGTTCTGGACATGGGCGTAAAAGAAGGCTTCGTCGACAAATCCGGCGCCTGGTACGCCTACAACGGCGACAAAATCGGCCAGGGCAAAGCCAACGCCTGCAAGTTCCTGGAAGAGAACATGGACATCGCCAACGAAATCGAAGCCAAGGTTCGCGACAAACTGATGCCCAAGCCGGTGAAGAAAGAAGCGGCAGAAGCGCCAGCGGAAGCGAGCGGCGAGTTGCTGTAATCTCTACGTTCAGCATTTCATAATGTGCGCTGTTGATAATATGCCGGACGGCGATCTGCAGTGACTGGTGGTCGGGGCAGGGGAACTTCCTCCCGGGAATCTCGGAGGCCATGGATGGCCGGAGCGAAGCGCACAGGGATGTGCTCGTAGCGTTTCCCGGGAGGAAGTTCCCCTGGCTTGACCTCGCACCAATGAGCGGTGACATGGGAGGTCGGACCCCAAATGAAAAAGAAGCGACTACTCATCGTAGCCCACGCCCCATCCCCAAATACCCTGAAACTCCGAAACGCCACAGAAAAAGGCGCCCGTAACCCCGACATCGAAGCCGTCGAAGTCGTGGTAAAAGCCCCACTCGATGCCGGCCCCGAAGACATCCTCGCCTGCGACGCCATCATCCTCGGCACCACCGAAAACCTCGGCTACATGTCCGGCGCCCTCAAAGACTTCTTTGACCGAAGCTATTACCCCTGCCTCGAGAAAACCCAGGGACTGCCCTTTGCCTACTACATTCGCGCCGGCCACGACGGCACCGGCACCCGCCGCGCCATAGACAGCATCACCACCGGATTACGCTGGAAACGCATACAGGAGCCATTGCTGTGCAGGGGAGATTACAGGGATGAATTCGAGCAACAGTGCGAGGAACTGGGCATGTACGTGGCGGCCAGCCTGGATGCTGGCCTGATCAGATTAACTGGCGAACCGGTTGTAAAAACCCTCAATCCGGGAAAGCGCATTGTCGATCGCTCTCGAGTAGCCTTTCTTGTCGAGACAGTAGCTGAACTGCAGACTCACACGGAAGCCCGTCTGAAACGGCTGGCACGACACCACTCGGGCATCAATGCGCGACTCGCTGATGTATTTACCCTCAATATCCAGGAACAAATGCGCCCCGGAGTCTACCGGCCGAGGGCACAGCACCGCCATACCGTAACGATTGAGGTCCAGGCAGGTTACCGCCACTGGCTGCTTCCCGCGACCAAAGAACGCCCTCTCACGGAGTTGCACCCTGAGACACGACGCCGAAAAACGATCCTTGATGCGGCGATCTGCGGAATAATTCGTCATTGCTTTGACCATCACCCGTATTGTACTTGTTGTATCCGGAATCCGTCCGGGCATGGAAGTGTAGTAATCGACGGCCTGCCTGAAAAATGACCAAGGGGGAATTTGTGACCCGGTTGGCATATTGTCACGAATCCGGCCTCTTCCGATAAATGCGGCGCGGATAGGCGACAGCTTGAAGCTCAAACACTACAATGCGAGCGACAGTTACTACTCAAAACCGAACTCAACGGGAATCGAACTTGAAGTCATTGCCCTTGCATCAGCTCTACAAAGCCTGCGTTCTTAAAGATCTGCCATTCAAAACCACCCGGCAACTGGAGCCGCTGGCCGAGATTGTTGGCCAGAACCGCGCCCAGGAAGCGGTGCGTTTTGCGCTCGCCATGCCCCACGGTGGTTATAACGTGTATGCGGTCGGTCGCAATGGCTTGGGTAAGCGCACCATGATGCTCCGGTACCTGGAACACCACGTCGATACCGAACAGCAGAGCCACGACTGGTGTTACGTGGCCAACTTCGACGAGCCACGCAATCCGCGTCTGCTGCAACTGCCGGCAGGGATGGGTACCCAGCTCAAGCAGGACATGGACAAGCTGATGTCCCGGTTGGTGAAGGTGATTCCCCAGACGTTTGACAGTGACAGTTTCCTGGAGCGCTCCGAGCACCTCAAGAACGAGTACGGCAAAAAGCAGGAAGACGAGCTCGAGAAAGTCGCCAAGCAGGCGCGGCGCAAGAAAGTCAGCCTCACGGTAACCACACCGGGTGGCTATCGGCTGGTTGCCATGAATGGTGATGAACCCCACACCGTGGAGAGCTTCCAGGCGCTGACCGACGAGCAGCGTGACAAGTTTGAAGACACCATCAACGCCCTTGAAAAGAAGCTCCGCCAGGCCCTTCGCAAGCTGGCCGATTGGGAGCAGGAGTACGCCGAGAAGCAACAGGCATTGAACCAGGAAACCCTCGAAGGCATCTCGGGCCACCAGATTGATGAGTTGGTCAAGCGCTACAACGACCAGCCAGACGTGGTTTCCTATCTTGAAGCCGTTCGCAAAGATCTGGTCGACAACCTGGATATCTTCCTTGAGGACGATGAAGAGCAGGCGGCGATCGCCTACGCCTCACTGGACAAGAAAACGCCCCGGCGCTACGTGATCAATGTGCTGGTGCACCAGAAAACCAATGAAGTGCCGGTGGTGGTGGAAGACAATCCCACCTACCACAACCTGTTCGGGTACGTGGAGAACGTCACGTTCAAAGGCACCGTGTTCACCGACTTCTCCCTGATTCGACCGGGCAGTCTGCACAAGGCCAATGGCGGTTACCTGCTGATGGATGCCATCAAGGTGCTGGAGCAGCCGTTTGTCTGGGACGGTCTGAAGCGCGCCCTGCGCTCCCGCACCCTGCAGATCAATTCCCTGGAGCGGGAGCTGACGCTTTCAGGGACCATTTCCATTGAGCCGGAAGCCGTACCTCTGGATGTTAAAATCGTGCTGTTTGGCGATCGCGAAACCTGGATGCTGCTGCAGGAATACGATTCCGAGTTTGCCGAGCTGTTCCGGGTGACGGCCGATTTCGAAAACGAGATGTACCGTACCGAGGAGAGCCAGCTGCTGTATGCCAAGTTCATTGCCAGTCTGGTGGTGGAGAAGAAGCTGCTGCACTGCACCAATAAAGCGGTGGCCCGTATAATCGAGCACAGCGCTCGCATGGCCGAACATCAGAACAGGCTCTCGCTGCATGCAGCGGACATCGCCAACCTTTTACGGGAATCCGATTTCTGGGCCCGACAGGCGGGTGCCAAACTGATCTCTGAAGTGCACGTTGAGCGCGCGCTGGAGAGTGCCCGTTACCGTAGCAGCCGTATCCGGGATCATTTTTACGATTCGGTTCGGGACGGCTCCACCCTGGTGACCACAACCGGCACCTGCGTCGGTCAGGTGAACGCCTTGTCGGTGCTGTCGACCGGCGGTTTCGAGTTTGGTCTTTCCAACCGGGTAACCGCAACCTGCTACTATGGTGATGGCGGTGTCATGGACATCGAGCGGGACGTGAAGCTGGGTGGCAATATCCACTCCAAGGGCGTGATGATTCTCAGCTCCTGGCTGGCCTCCCATTTTGCGGTGAATGACCCGATGCACCTGTCGGCCAGTCTGACCTTCGAGCAGAACTACGGCGAAGTGGACGGCGACAGCGCCTCCCTGGCCGAGCTGTGCGCCTTGATCTCTGCACTGTCTGGTATTCCGGTGCGGCAGGATCTTGCGATTACCGGCTCGGTGAACCAGTTTGGCGAGGTGCAGCCGATCGGCGGCGTCAACGAAAAGGTCGAAGGCTTTTACGCCACCTGTGAGCTAAAGGGCGGCCTGACAGGCTCCCAGGGTGTGATTATTCCGGTCACCAACGTGCAGAACCTGATGCTGGACAGCGAAGTGGTCAAGGCATCCAAGGCGGGCAAATTTGCTGTATACCCGGTTGCCCGTGTGGAGGAGGCCATTACACTGTTGCTTGGCAAACCGGCGGGCAAGGCCGATGACAAAGGCAGGTACCCCAAGCAAAGCGTTTTTGGCATTATCCAGCAACGGCTCGAGAAAATGCGGGAACATGAACGGCAGGAACATGCCAGGGACGATCACAAAGATCCGTCCATCCACTGACCGGCTCCATAATAAAACGGACAGGAGAAAACAGATCCATGACTGATATCCAGCAGACTGTGTATGTGGTAGAGGACGACGAGGCCGTCCGCGATTCACTGGAATTGTTGCTGAAATCCGATGGCAAGCCGGTGAAAACCTATGAAAGCGCCGGCTCTTTTCTGGCAGATTATTCTGACCAGATGGCGGGCTGCATTGTGCTGGATATCCGTATGCCGGGTATGGACGGCATGGAGTTGCAGAAAAAACTCAACGACAAGCATTCGATTCTGCCCATTATCTTCGTGACGGGGCATGGCGACGTTCCTATGGCTGTCGATGCCATGAAGGAAGGTGCCGTCGACTTTATCCAGAAGCCCTATCGCGAGGAAGCTCTTCTGGAGAAGATCGAGGCGGCGCTGGAGCAGGATCGTGAGCAGCGGAAATCCCTGGATGAACGCCAGGAGATCGTTCGCCGTATCAAGAGCCTGACACCCCGTGAGCGTGAAATCATGGATCGGATGATTGCGGGCCAGGCCAACAAGGTGATCGCCATCGAGCTTGAGATCAGCCAGCGCACCGTTGAGATTCACCGGTCCCGTGTGATGCACAAGATGGGCACCCATTCATTGGCACATCTGGTGCGTATGGTTCTGTCCGTAAAGGAACTTATCGACTAGGTCTGTCGGTGTCGTCATCATACAATGACGTTTTTAACCGGCCATGTTTCTATGACTGAAGTTGTCAGTGAGAACTCCGAGGTGACGGTTCTGCTGGTTGATGACAACCCGCAGAACCTGAAAGTCCTCTACGAGACCCTGAAAGACAAAGGCTACCGGCTTCTGATCGCCAACGAAGGCGAGAAAGCATTGGACCTTGCCCACCGCCATCATCCGGAAGTGATTCTGCTGGATATCATGATGCCGGAAATGGACGGCTATGAGGTGTGTGAGCGCCTGAAAGCCGATCCGGAAACTTCAGATTGTGCCGTTGTATTCCTGTCAGCCCTGGACGACCTGCAGGCCAAGGTGAAAGGCTTCAGCCTGGGTGGTGCAGACTACATCTCCAAGCCATTCCAGTCCCTGGAAGTGATTGCAAGGGTTAAAACCCACGCCCAGGTGATTCGCCTCGAGCGGGAACTCCAGGCCCGGAACCGCGAGCTGCAGAGCGATCAGGCGCGCATCCTGAACTCCATCAGCGAGGGTATCTACGGCCTGGACGAGAACGGCATCATCGAATTTGCCAATCCCGCAGCCGCCATGATTATGGGATGCCCGGCGGAAGACCTGATCGGCAAGAGTTTTTTTGAACTGCACTTTTCGACGGCGGCGGAGTGCCAGGACAGCCTGCCGGTGATGGCCACCTGCCGGCAAGGTGTGGCGGAAAACCAGCGTGATATCCGGCTGTTGCGTGCCGATGGCAGCGGTTTCCCGGCGGAGTATCGTTCCACGCCCAAGCTGGATGACGGCGAGCTGCATGGCGCGGTGGTTGTGTTCCGGGATATTACCGTGGAACTGGATAACGAACTGGCCCTGGAAGAAGCGCGGGCACTGGTCCAGGAACAACGGGATCAACTGGCCCACACATCACGCCTGACCACCATGGGTGAGATGGCCGCAGGGTTTGCCCACGAGGTCAACCAACCGCTGACCGCTATCACCAATTATGCCCGGGTGTCCAAGCGCATGATGGCCAAGGAGCAACCAGACCTTGTGTTGCTTCAGGAAACCCTCGACAAGATCGAAGCCCAGTCGCACCGGGCCAGTGAGATTATTCGCCGCATCCGACGGTTCATGAAGAAGCCTGCCACTGGTAAGGAAGTCCTGTCTGTTCCGGTGCTGCTGGAGGATACACGGCAGTTTGCGGAAGTGGATATGAGGAACAACGAGGGCGGTATTGATGTCCGCGTTGAAGATGACCTGCCAGACGTACTGGCGGACCCGGTTCAGGTGCAGCAGGTTGCCCTTAACCTGATCCGTAACGCCCTTGAAGCCACTCGCAGTGCCGAATCATCCACGCCTGTGGAAGTTAGCGCCCGCCGATGCGGTGACCAGTGTGTGCGCATTCAGGTGCTCGATCATGGGGTGGGTGTGCCGGAGGATGCCGAGGAAAAGCTGTTTCATCCCTTCTACACCACCAAGGATGAAGGCATGGGCATTGGTCTGGCCACCTGCCGGTCCCTGATTCAGGCCCAGGGTGGCGACATTGGCTATGAGCGTCCGGAAGAGGGTGGTGCCTGCTTCTACTTCACGCTGCCTGTTGCCAATGCTGAGGGGAAGCCCTGCGCAGTAGATTGAGCATTGATCTGGCGTCGAGCGGCCAGATCGATGCGTTTATCCCGCCGTTATAGCCATTCAATACGACCACTCAGGTGTGGCGCATCGCCTTTGCTGTTCAGGAGCTGGTAATCCCAGGCGTCGCTGGCGGTCTGCCAGTTCAGTTGGGCGGTGCCGGGCAGAAACAGGGGTTTCTTGAACTGACAGCTCACCCGCACCGGGCCGGAATGCCAGTCGGCCTGCTGTTCCAGTAATGACAGCGCCCGGGCTTTGCTCCACATGCCGTGGGCAATGGCCCTTGGGAAGCCAAAGGCTTTGGCACTCAAAGCGTGCATGTGAATCGGGTTGCGGTCCCCGGATACCTGGCCGTACCGTCGCCCAAGGTTCTCCGGTGCCGTAATAGACTCGCTGAACGGATAGGTTTCGAGTTTGGGCGGTTGCGCTTTTGGCTTGCCACTTTCTGCATTTGCCATCCGGAACAGGTTGGTGCTTACCTCCTCCCAGATCAGCCGGCCCGCAGAGCGCGCTTCGGTGATCAGGTCGAACTCGATGCCGCGCTCCGTGCTTTGCTGATTGCCCAACGTAACCCGGATATCCAGGTTTTCGCCGGTCTGGATGGGTCGGTGTTGGGTGATGGTGTTGCGCAGATGCACAAGGCCCAGCAGGGGCAGTGGAAACCGTTTGTCGGTCAGCAATTTCAGGTGCAGCGGGAAAGCAAGGATGTGCGGCCAGGTCATGGGCAGGGTGGAGCCAGGCTTGAATCCGCACACGTTCAGATAGCGGGACAACATCGGCGTATCTGTAGCCACGCCCAGCAGCTCAGCCTGCAATTCCGGAATTTTTGTGTTGGCACCGGGCTTGTGTGATTTGGGCAGCAGTGCTCTGCCGAACATGGGCAGCAGAGAGGGTGGGGTGCTGCGATAAATCAGTGGTTCTGTCATGGTATTCATCTCCCTTGTTGGCCTGCTCGGCCGGGTAATTTCCCGTGAATCAGTAACGTAATTACCGATTTTCTCTACATTCTGGTACAACTGTGCGTCTGTGGCCTGATATGCTCTAATGTAAGACGAAAGTCGTGGCGGCCTCGCAGTCTGGCAAACCCCTCCAGATCGGGCATTGACCCGCCGTGCCATGAGCACTGTCCGGTGGGTCAAAGTAGTAACCATATAAATAAAATAGCGGGATACTATGCAGGAACTACGTGATGCGGGCGTGATGTTGCGCCTGATTTATGAGGCGATGAAGAAAAAGGGTATCGATACCGATGCCATATTCAGCCGCCTCGGCGTTGACGAGAACTACGTCTACACAGACCAGCTTCGCACTCCCCACAGCGCCCAGCTTTACTTCTGGCAGGTGGTGGAGGATGTCTCCGGCGACCCGGACATAGGCCTGCACCTGGGGCCGCTGTTGCCCGCCTACAAGGGCCAGGTTCTCGAATACCTGTTTCTCAGCAGCCCAACCTTCGGAGAGGGACTGCGCCGGGCTCAGAACTATCAGCGCTTGCTGAGCGATGCCGCCAATACCGATTTCTTCATTGAAGGCGAAGAAGCCTGCATGGTGCTGGACGCCGCCTCCGATGAGATTCGCAAGCTCAAGCACTTCAATGAATGTTTCGTACAGGGGCTGATTACCTTCTTCAAGTCCATCACCGATGGCAACTTCTACCCATCACGAATCGAGTTCGAGCACGGGCGCGAGCAGGGGGCCGAGCACGTGCGCGAGGTTCTGGGTTGTAACGTGGTTTTTGGCGCAGAAGAAAACCGGTTGTATTTCCCCGCTGCGATGCTGTCCCACGCCTCTCCCCACGCCGAACCGGAACTGTTGGCGCTGCACGAGCGCTTTGCCAGTGAACAGGTGGCGCGGCTAGAGAAAAAAGACATTGTCGGTCAGGTGGAGCGCATCATCGCCGAGCTGCTGGACAGCGGCGAGGTGACCCTGGATGCCGTTGCGGAACGGCTGGGTATCAAACCAAGAACCTTGCGCACCCGGCTCACCGAGGCGGAAACCAGCTTCAACCAGGTGCTGGCGGATTTCCGCTATCGACTGGCGCGGCAGCTCCTTGCGACCACCGATGAGTCCATTGATGAAATTGTGTACCTCACCGGTTTTTCCGAACCCAGTACGTTCTACCGGGCCTTCAAGCGCTGGTCTGGTATGACGCCCATCGAATACCGGAAAACGGCCCAGGGCAAGGATGCCATGGTTGACGCCATGTAACCGGGGGTTTGGAAAAATCTGAAAAAAGTTCAGTAAAAGCGTTGACATAAACGGGGGCCTCTTTATAATGCGCCCTCGTTGTCACCGAGCAGTCAGCAAACAGGCTGTTAGGCAGCAAACGCGGAGCGGTAGTTCAGTTGGTTAGAATACCGGCCTGTCACGCCGGGGGTCGCGGGTTCGAGTCCCGTCCGCTCCGCCATTTTATCCCCCCCCTTGCGTTACCTTAGTTACTTCCCTTGATGTGTTTCCGGTATTCTCCCGGGCTTATGCCATACCAGCGCCGATAGGCCTTGTGGAAGGCTGGTGGGTTCGCGAATCCCAATAGCCAGGCGATTTCCGAAAGCGAACTGTTGGTCTCCTGCAAATAGTCTTGTGCCAGTTGTCGTCGAGTGTTATCCAGCAACTCCCGAAAGCCGGTTCCCTCACTGGCAAGCTGTCGTTGCAGTGTCCAGGGTGTTGTTCCCAGTCGGTTGGCCAGGGTTTCAATAGTGGGTGTTTCTCCCCGCAATAACGGCGTCATCAGGTACCGGGCCCTGTCAGCCACACTCCAGCCTTTGCGAATCTGCTGCAGCTCCTGTTCACACCAGGAGGTCAGTTTTTCGTGCATACCTTGGTGCGCCTGGCTCGGTGCCTGAAGCCAAATGCTCTCCTTCACGCGAATCGAGTTTTCCTTCGCGCCGAATTCCACGGGGCAACGAAACCAGCTCTCGAATACCTCGTCCAGTCCGATCGAGGGGTACTCAATACGCACCCGTTCCAGGATGTCGTAGCGGCCGGTCATGTGTCTGATCAGTTGGGTCCAGGCGGCAAGGATGGAGTCCACCACAAAGTAGTTGTACTGGTTGTATGGACTGATCGAATAGAAACAGGCCTTACGATGTTCAGCCGCCAGACTTGGCTCGCCTCTGGAGTTCCGGCTGCTTAGCAGCGCATACCGTATCAGTGTGGCAAGGGACTGGTGTACGGAACCGGCGGTTTCTGCGGCCAGGCCGGCAATGCCGGCGTCGATGGGGCGGGTCAGGGCGCCCATGCGCAGGCCCAGGGCGGGGTTGCCCGTTGTGGCGATGGCAGCCTGGCCCAGGCGCATGAACCTCGGAATGCTGATGCGTCCTTCCGGCGCGGCCAGCTCAGGGTCGTTCAGATGGAACTGGGATTTCAGCTTTTCGGCATCGCCTCCCTCGGCCTCAGTGGCACGCAGCAACACGGAAGCATAGAGCAGGCTGATGTCGCCCAGCGAATTCTGGTTGGGTCTGGATGCATCGGTCATGATCGTATTATCGGTGTAATCCGGGGATAATAAAATGTTCTTTTTGGATATTGTTGCGCTGGCGGGAGCTGGGTAGTGTAGAGGCCATAACAACGGGCGCGATGGTTGCCCGATCCCGCAATCGATGAGGAGATTACCAATGGCTGCATCACCGGGCGTGAGCAAGTACCCGCACCTGCTTGAACCACTGGACCTTGGCTTTACCACCCTGCGTAACCGCACACTGATGGGTTCCATGCATACCGGCCTGGAGGAGGTTAAAAACGGATTCGAGCGTCTGGCTGCGTTTTACGCCGAGCGTGCCCTTGGTGGCGTTGGCCTGATTGTAACCGGTGGCATTGGCCCGAATACCGAAGGTGCGGTGTTTCAGCACGCAGCCAAGATGAGTACGGAAGAGGAGTCCGACAAGCACAAGGTGATTACCCAGGCGGTGCATGAGGCCGACGGCAAAATCTGCATGCAGATCCTGCATGCGGGCCGTTACGCGTATTCCCCTGAGCTGGTTGCACCTTCAGCTATCCAGGCGCCGATCAACCCGTTCAAGCCCAAAGAACTGGACGAAGCCGGTATCCAGAAGCAGATCGACGACTACGTGAACTGTGCCGCCCTGGCCCAGCGCGCCGGATACGACGGCGTGGAGATCATGGGTTCCGAGGGTTATTTCATTAACCAGTTCATCGTCAAACACACCAACCACCGCACCGATCAGTGGGGTGGCAGTTACGAGAACCGCATTCGCCTGCCCATTGAAATTGTTCGCCGGGTTCGTGAGCGCGTGGGCGAGAACTTTATCATCATCTATCGCCTGTCCATGCTCGACCTGATCGAAGACGGCAGTACCTGGGAAGAAGTGGTGCATCTGGCCAAGGAAATCGAGAAGGCTGGCGCCACCATTATCAACACCGGTATCGGCTGGCATGAGGCCCGTGTGCCGACCATCGCTACCTCTGTGCCCCGTGGCGCCTTCACCAAGGTAACGGCCCGCCTCAAGGGTGAAGTCAGTATTCCGCTGGTAACCACCAACCGGATCAACATGCCGGACGTCGCCGAGAAGGTTCTGGCGGAAGGCGATGCAGACATGGTGTCCATGGCTCGCCCGTTCCTGGCAGACGCTGATCTGGTGCGCAAGGCCGTGGAAGATCGTGCCGAGGAGATCAATACCTGTATCGGCTGTAACCAGGCCTGTCTTGATCACACCTTCAGCGGCAAGCTGACGTCCTGCCTGGTCAATCCCCGTGCCTGCCACGAAACCGAACTGGCGTATGTGAAGACGGCTACGCCGAAGTCGGTTGCGGTGGTTGGTGCTGGCCCCGCAGGCCTGGCGTTTGCCTCGGTTGCCGCGGAGCGTGGGCACAAGGTTACGGTCTTCGACGCCGGCAGCGAGGTGGGCGGCCAATTCAATGTGGCCAAGCGCATTCCGGGCAAGGAAGAGTTTTACGAAACCCTGCGCTATTTCCGGGTGATGCTCGACAAGCACGGCGTTGACGTGCGCCTGAACACTCGCGTTACGGCAGAGGATCTTAAGGCCGGTGGCTTTGATGAGGTGGTCCTGGCCACTGGCGTGGAGCCACGCACACCGGAGATCGAAGGTATTGATCACCCGAAGGTGATTGGCTACCTGGATGCGCTGTTGGAGCGCAAGCCGGTTGGTCAGAAAGTTGCTGTCATCGGCGCAGGTGGTATCGGCTTTGATGTGTCTGAATTCATCGTCCACAAGGGTGAATCGCCTTCTTTGAACACCGAGCACTTCATGAAGGAGTGGGGCGTGGATCTGACGGTTGAACACCGTGGCGGTATTCAGGGTGTTCAGCCTCAGGTGCCTGAGCCTGCGCGGGAGGTTTACCTGCTGCAGCGTAAGGCCTCGAAAGTTGGCAAGAACCTGGGCAAGACCACCGGCTGGATTCATCGTACCTCTCTCAAGCACCGCAACGTGCAGATGGTGCCCGGCGTCAGCTATCGCAAGATTGATGACGAAGGCCTGCACATCACCATCACACCGAAAGGTGCCGAGCAGGGCGAGGATAAAGTGTTGCCGGTGGATACCATCATCGTGTGTGCTGGTCAGGAGCCGCTGCGTGAGTTGCAGGCAGGCCTGGAAGCAGCCGGTTTGCCGGTGCATCTGATTGGTGGTGCCGATGTGGCAGCAGAGCTGGATGCAAAGCGGGCCATTGATCAGGGTAGCCGCCTGGCAGCGGAGATCTGATCACAAAACGTTGCAGTTTTTCTCTGTGTTTCGGTTAAGGTCTGGCTAGACTATGGAGGTGAAGCGCGGGAGGGGGATGGAACTCTCTTCCCGCATCGGGCGTCCATAACAAGAGTTTTCCGAAGCATGGAGAAAGTGAATGGTTAATGCCGGGCAGGCAGCCGACGGGTATTCGGCGGTTTTCTTTATGGAGGGGAGTCAGGTGGCCCGGCAGATGCGGTTGTCTGAATTCGGCGCGTTTCTGGACGGCTATGTTGGCCTGTCTGATCTTGCCGAGACAGATGTTCGGGCGGTGCTGGTCAACCTTTCACCGGAGTTGACGGTTCGGTCGCTGGTTTTCTTCCGCATCTGGTTTGATGACGAGGGGCGGGCCGACAGCCACTGGAATGTGCCTATCGAGGCGTTGGCAGAGAAAGGCGCCAAGGGGCCAGATATGGGCGGTGGTGCTATCCGGCTGGTTTGCCGGAGTCAGTGCCCTGATCCGGCATTTGCCGAGGAACTCTGGGACCCGGACATGACGCCGGGTAGTAACCACTTCCAGTTGATCCGCAAAGCGGTTGAAGCCAATACGTTGCGTTTCCAGAAAGTGGAACCGGAAGAAGAGAATATTCCGGTTCTGACCACGGCGAGTGTGGAGCAGCCAGTAGAGGATAACCGTGACCGGGCCCGCGTTGCCCAGATCCTCCGTGAACAGCGGCTCAGAATCAAAACCCTCCAAAGTGTGCACCGGGACTCCCTGGCTGACCTCCAGCGCGAGCATCGCCTCGAAATGCAGGCTTTGCGCAGCGAAATGTCAGATCTGGAACAGCGATACGAGCGCACCCGGATCAGCAATGAACAACTCAAACAGCGCCTGGCTCAGCGCAACGAACAATATCTCTCCATGCAGGAAAAAATGGCGGAGGGCGACGCCCGCCAGCGTAAGGACGTTCATGCTGACGCCGAGACCGTTCTGCTACATGAACAGCTGGAGCGCAAGCAAAGGGAGCTGGAGCTTCGGGATGACAAAATTGTTGCCCTTGAGCAGGAAAACCACGAGCTTCGCCACCAGGTACCACCCGAGGATTCGCTGCTGGAACAGTTGCAGAGCCAGTCCGTATTCCTGGTTGCCTATCATCCCGGCGTGGGCCATATCACACTGCCTTACGACGATATCGATACCTATTTTGGCAACCCGGTGGCCTATGCCGCCGAGCGTTGCGGTATGAACGAGCCGGCCTACAAAGACTGGCTGGCACACTACGAACACCCGGTTTGCCGCCACGTGGATAGTGACGGAAATGCCTGCGGTGAGCCGATCATGCGGGTAACCCAGCCGGCGGAATTCCAGCCAGGGGTAGATGATCATTGCGAGCAGCACCGGTCCTGACGCGGATCTTTTTTCAGTATCTGCCTGAGATTCGTTAAACTGTGGCTCTGTTCGTTACAGAACAGGAGGGGCCATGCCTTTCCTGTCTCATTCAGACACCACGGGATACTTCATGGATCAGTTCAGGAATATCGGCATTGTCGGGCGCATGGGCAGCGTCAAGGTGGTTGAGTCTCTGCGGCAGCTCAAGCAGTACCTGACGGCCAACAACTACCACGTCATCATCGAGGAAGATACCTCCACCATGCTTCCGGGCCATGGCCTGCAGGTCGCCAGCAAAAAACTGCTGGGCGAAATCTGCGACCTGGTCATTGTCGTGGGCGGGGACGGTAGTTTGCTGGGGGCTGCCCGTGAACTGGCCAAATCCAAGATCCCGATTCTGGGGGTCAACCGCGGCCGCCTGGGCTTCCTGACGGATATTTCTCCATCTGACCTCGAAGAGCGCCTGGCCCGGGTGCTTGAGGGTGAATATATCGAGGAATCGCGGTTCCTGTTGGATGGCCATGTGGAACGCAATGGCCAGCCCCTGGGCTACGGTTCTGCCCTGAACGATGTGGTGCTGCACCCCGGTAAGTCTACCCGGATGATCGGTTTTGACCTCTACATTGATGGCCACTTTGTTTACAGCCAGCGTTCCGATGGCTTGATTGTTGCCACGCCCACCGGCTCAACCGCCTATTCCCTGTCAGCAGGTGGTCCCATCATGCACCCGAAACTGGATGCTGTGGTGCTGGTGCCCATGTTCCCGCATACCCTGAGCAGTCGTCCGATCGTGGTCGATGGCAAGAGTGAAATCAAACTGGTGATTGGTGAAACCAACGAAACCTACCCGCAAGTCAGCTTTGATGGCCAGATGAACATTGCCTGTGCGCCCGGGGATATCATCCGAATTACCAAAAAGCCGTTCAAGATCCGTCTGATCCACCCGACCGATCACAATTTCTATGCCACCTGCCGTGACAAGCTCGGTTGGGCAAGCGAAATAGCAGCGAGTTGATTATGGCGGGACAGACTTCAACCGCGAGCCGCGGTTACGACATTATTGGTGACATTCACGGTTGCGCCCACACCCTGGAGCGGTTGCTCCAGCAGATGGGGTATCGTAAACAGAACGGCATTTACCAGCATCCCCGGCGCCAGGCCATTTTTATTGGCGACATCATCGATCGGGGCCCAAGAATCCGTGAGGCCCTGCATCTGGTGCGGGATATGGTGGAGCACGGTGCCGCCCGCATCGTTATGGGCAACCATGAATACAATGCCCTCGGCTACTGCACCCGGGCGCGGCCGGGCAGTGGCAAGCAATTCCTGCGCGAACACAACCCTCGCCATGACCGCCTGATCAAGGAAACTCTTGAGCAGTTCGATGCGTATCCCCATGAGTGGAACGATTTTCTGGAGTGGTTTTACAGTATTCCGCTGTTCATCGAAGAGGAGCACTTCCGGGTGGTGCATGCCTGCTGGGATCAGGATCTGATAGACAAGTTCCGGCAGAATCAGGGCGGTGCCTGTATTGATGAAGACTTTCTTCATGCCTCGGCCGCCATCGAATCTTTCGCCGGCCAGGTGATGGACACCTTGTTGCGTGGCACTGACTTGCGCCTGCCGCCAGGGGTCAAGATTACCGGGCGGGATGGCTATGTTCGGGAATTCTTCCGCACCAAGTTCTGGGCCGACAACCCACAAACATACGCCGATGTGGTGTTCCAGCCAGACCCATTACCACCGGAAGTGGCGTCCATGAGATTGCGGGAGGATGAGCGTAAACAACTGATTACTTACCCGCTGGATGCGCCGCCGGTCTTCGTCGGGCATTACTGGATGGATGGTGAGCCGGCACCTTTGAAGTCGAATGTGGCCTGTATCGATTACAGCGCCGTAAAGTACGGCAAGCTGGTGGCCTATCGGCTGGATGATGAAAAGGCACTTTCCCGCGACAAGTTTGTCTGGGTAGAGGTGGATCGTCCCGAGCAGCCGGATTATCCCACCAGTGAAGACAGCGTGGCGCGCTAAGTATCAGCGAGGTTAGTTTGGACCAACATACATCATCTCCGATTACCCCCAGCGGGCGCTGGCAGCCGGCTCCCCGGCATGCACCGTTTGTTGTGAGCGTGATCGGCATCGCCGTTGCCATGGTGTGGCTGACATCCATGGGGCAGAACCCCCTGGCCGCGGCCATGATGATCGTCGATCCGAGGCACTATTCCTGGGACCTGTTCAGTTCCCTGGGCGGGAGGTTGGATGCGCTCTCTGCGACAGTGGCAAGCGGGCAGTTGTGGCGCCTGATTTCGCCGGATTTCCTGCATTTCAGCTGGACCCACATCATTTTCAACTCGGTCATGCTCTGGTTTCTGGGCAGCCAGATTGAATGGATTGATGGTCGCGCCCGCCTGGTGGCGCTGTTCCTGGTAACCAGTCTGTCCGCCAATCTGTTGCAGTATCTGGTGTCTGGCCCCCTGTTCGGAGGCTTGTCGGGTGTCGTTTATGGCATTCTGGGTTACTGTTGGCTGAGCCAGCAACGCCGGCCCAGATTCCAGTTTCCACCTGCGTTGGTCACCTTTGCCCTGGTGTGGATGGTGATCGGCTTTACGCCTATCCCGGAAATGATTGGCCTGGGCCGGATGGCTAACGAGGCTCACTTGGGAGGCTTTGTGGGTGGTCTGGCGTTGGCAGCGGTGATGCCCGCCCGGGGGCGGTTTCGGTGAAGGCATAAAAAAAACCCCACCAAAGGGTGGGGCATTAAAAGAGCTTATAGCTCCTGATGAGAGAGACCAAATGATACGACCGTCGTCATTTGGTGAGATAATGATAATTGTTATCATTTCCATCTGTCAAACGGATTTGCCGATTTTTTTATGAATGATTTTTCAGGAGGTGGGTAATGACCTACGACGAACTCATTGAACGGCTGGATCCGACTGTATACCGGAACCTCAAGCAATCTATCGAGCTTGGTAAATGGCCTGATGGAAGGGCAATGACCCGAGAGCAGCGGGAAATCAGCCTGGAAGCGGTTATCTATTACGAGAACAAACACAATGTGCCCGAAGAGCAGCGGGTGGGCTATCTGGACCGGGGCGAGAAAGCCGGTACCGCCTGTGATCCGTCCGTGCAGTTTCGTAAAAATCGCCAGAACGGCAACGATGTGGATCCAGACCAGTTCGTCGAGGTCAAGGTTTGAGCGAGTCAATTGATGTAACCGGCCGCTTGCGTAAGATGCCGGCGCAAGCCGGCGATCCGGTGGCCTACACCCTGGCCGTGGGTGACACCCGCATTCCCCTGAACGACCTGATTGGCCAGAAGGTGCGACTGGACTTTGACGGTGTGATTCGCTGCATCCACTGCGACCGCACCACCAAGAAGAGTTTCAACCAGGGCTACTGTTATCCCTGTTTCCGCAAACTCGCTGCCTGTGACAGTTGCATCATGAGTCCTGAGAAGTGCCATTACCATCTGGGTACTTGCCGGGAGCCCGAGTGGGGCGAGGCGAATTGCATGGTGGAGCACGTGGTCTACCTGGCCAATTCCAGTGGCTTGAAGGTGGGTATTACCCGGGGCTCGCAAGTGCCGACTCGCTGGATCGACCAGGGCGCGGTAACAGCCATTCCCATGCTGCGGGCAGCCAGCCGTTACCTGTCCGGTCTGGTGGAAGTGGCGTGCAAGAGCCATGTGGCGGATCGGACCAACTGGCGTGCGATGCTCAAGGGCGATGTGCCAGAGCTGGACCTGGTTCAGGAGCGCCGGAAAATGCTGGAGCTTATTGAAGACGAGTTGGCGCAATTACGGGCGCAACATGGTGAGGACAGTATCCGGGTTGTGGACGAGGCCTCACTTGGGCTCGGTTATCCGGTTCAGGTGTGGCCGTCGAAAGTGAAAACCCATAATCTGGATAAAACCCCGGAAGTCGAAGGGCTGCTGGAGGGGATCAAGGGCCAGTACCTGATGCTCAATACCGGTGTGATCAATATTCGAAAATTTACCGGCTACGAAGTCCGGTTCCGGGTTCTTGACTGAGCGCGGAAGTTTACCGTCTGGAGAGAGTGAATGCGTACCAATCAGCCACAAACCATCTACCTGAGCGAGTACCAGGCGCCGGCGTATCTGGTGGACCATGTAAGCCTGAGGTTTGAACTGTTCGAGGACGGCGCGCGGGTGCACAGTACCTTATCCATACGCCGCAATCCCGCCGCTGCGCAGAGCAGCGCCCCGCTGGAGCTGGATGGCGACGGCCTGACTCTGGAATCTCTGGCCTTGAACGGTCAGCCCCTGGCCAGCGATGAATACCAAAATGAGGGCGACAAGCTGGTGGTCCAAGCGGTGCCGGAGGTCTTCGAGCTGACCGTAGTCACCTGGATTGAGCCGCAGAACAACACTCGCCTGGAAGGGTTGTACAAATCATCGGGCATGTTCTGCACCCAGTGCGAGGCCGAAGGCTTCCGCTGTATCACCTATTACCCGGATCGGCCGGACGTGATGGCGCGCTTCCAGACCCGCGTTGAAGCCGATAAATCCGCCTACCCGGTATTGCTGTCCAATGGTAATCCTGTTGAGCAAGGTGATCTTGAGAACGGCCGTCACTTTGTCACCTGGGAAGACCCATTCCCGAAACCAGCCTACCTGTTTGCGTTGGTGGCGGGAGATCTCGTTGAGAAACGAGACACCTTTACAACCTGTTCCGGTCGCAACATAGATCTGCGTATCTACGTGGAGGCGCGCAACGCACGCAAGTGCGATTACGCCATGGATGCGCTCAAGCGTTCGATGCGCTGGGATGAGGAGGTTTACGGCCGTGAGTACGATCTTGATATCTTCATGATCGTAGCGGTGGATGATTTCAATATGGGGGCCATGGAAAACAAGGGCCTGAACATTTTCAATTCATCCTGCGTGCTTGCTAGCCAGGACACGGCCACGGATGCCGCTTTCCAGCGCATCGAAGCCATTGTTGCCCATGAGTATTTCCATAACTGGTCCGGCAACCGGGTTACCTGCCGTGACTGGTTCCAGCTAAGCCTGAAAGAAGGCTTTACGGTGTTCCGGGATTCCCAGTTCTCGGCGGATATGGGGTCGCCCACCGTCAAACGGATTGAAGACGCAACCTTGCTGCGCACTGCGCAGTTTGCCGAAGATGCCGGCCCCATGGCGCATCCGGTTCGGCCGGCGTCGTACATGGAAATCTCCAACTTCTACACCCTGACCATCTATGAAAAGGGCGCAGAAGTGGTGCGGATGATTCACAACCTGCTCGGCGCCGAGCTGTTCAGGAAGGGCAGTGACCTCTACTTTGACCGCCACGACGGCCAGGCCGTCACTACCGATGACTTTGTTCGGGCAATGGAAGATGCCTCCGGGCGCAACCTGAGCCAGTTCCGTTTGTGGTACGAGCAGGCGGGCACGCCGGTGTTGGCGGTAGCGGATCATTACGATGAGGCACAAGGTGTGTATCGACTGGATATCCGGCAGTCGATTCCGGATACGCCCGGGCAGTCCGGGAAAAAGCCGCAGCATATTCCGTTTGCGATCGGCCTGCTTGATTCCGAAGGGCAGCCGTTGCCCCTGAATATGGGCGCGGAGGACAGCAACGGTCCCGTTGAGCGGGTGCTTGAACTGACTGAGACGCAACACAGCTTTGAGTTCCATGGACTCAAGGAGCGGCCGGTGCCGTCGTTGCTGAGGGATTTTTCCGCCCCGGTGAGGGTTCATTACCCCTGGACCCGCGAACAGCTGTTGTTCCTGATGAGTCATGATCCGGATGGCTTTAACCGGTGGGATGCTGGCCAGAAACTGGCGGTCGATGTTATCCAGTCATTGGTTGACGCGCCTCAGGGCACGGAAATTGAACCACGGCTGGTGGAAGCCTATCGCCTGTTGTTGAACGATACCGAGTTGGACCAGGCGCTTGTGGCCAAGATGCTGCTGTTGCCTTCGGAAGCCTATCTGATCGAGCTTTCCGAGCAGGCCGACGTGCCGGCCATTCATGACGCCCGGGAGCGGGTTCTGACGCATCTGGCCCAGGCGCTCCGCGATGACCTGCTGGCCTGTTATCAGCGCAACGCTGGTCAGGGCGATTATCAGCTGACGCCGGGTGCCATCGCCCGTCGCAGCCTTCGTAATACAGCGTTGGCGTGGCTGCTGCACATTGATGATGAGCAGGGGCGGGCGCTGGCCGTTGAGCAGTTTGAGCAGGCGGATAACATGACGGACCGGCTCGGCGCCTTGCGTGCCCTGGTGAATTCCGGTTTTGAATCGGATCGGATCAGGGCCCTGGCAGAATTCTTCGGGCGTTTCCAGGATGACCCGCAGGTGGTTGAACTCTGGTTCTCGGTGCAGGCGTCCAGCGACCGGGCAGGGCAGTTGCCGCAGATCCAGGCGTTGTTGGAGCATCCGGCCTTCGACTGGAAGAACCCCAACAAGGTGCGTTCTGTGGTCGGGGTGTTTGCTGGCCAGAACCTGGCAGCTTTCCATAAACCGGATGGCAGTGGTTACCGGTTCCTGGCGGACCAGGTGTGTCGACTGGACGACAGCAACCCGCAGATTGCTGCCCGGTTGGTGTCTCCGCTTACCCGGTGGAAGAAGTTTTCACCGCAATACAGCAGTCAGATGAAGACCGCCCTTGAGCGGATTCGTGACAAAAACGAGCTTTCACGAGACGTGTACGAGGTGGTTCACAAGAGCCTGGCGGACTGACCCAGGCTCGTACCCTGGCTGTGATTGTAAAGCCGTCGTCACAGCCAGATACAAAATCGCACTTT
Source organism: Marinobacter shengliensis (assembly GCF_003007715.1). Taxonomy (GTDB): domain Bacteria; phylum Pseudomonadota; class Gammaproteobacteria; order Pseudomonadales; family Oleiphilaceae; genus Marinobacter; species Marinobacter shengliensis. Next base: position 114,375 of record NZ_PXNO01000027.1, read on the forward strand.
CGGTCGATAGACAATGTTGCTCAATCGGCTAATCTGATGGAAAGTCTGCGATTACGTCAGACCATAACAATAAAGCCCTGTAGAGGCTCCCAGACGGATTTAAGGTTGCACAATGAGATACAACAAGAACGCATTTTTGGGCGGGCTGCTTGCGCTTTCGTTTGCAGCTGCACCGGTTCACGCCGGTGTGTCTGCCGCTGAGGCAAACCGCCTCGGTCAGGACCTGACGCCCTTCGGGTCCATCAAGGCTGGCAATGACGCTGGTACCATTCCTGCCTGGACTGGCGGGCTGACAGAGCCCCCGGCTGGTTACGAAGGCAGTGGGCAGCACCACATCAACCCGTTCCCGGACGATCAGGTGTTGTTCACGATTAACGCCTCCAACATGGAGCAGTACGACGAGTACCTGACCGATGGCGTCAGGGCCATGCTCCGTACCTACCCAACCACATTCCGTATTCCGGTGTACCAGTCGCGCCGCACCCATGCCGTGCCCGACTGGGTTGCCGAGAATACCCGCAAGAACGCAGTCAACGCGGAAATTGTCGGACAGGCCGAGGGCTTGAGCGGAGCGTTTGGCGGTTACCCGTTCCCGATCCTGCACGGTACCGATGAAGAAAAAGCCTGGCAGGTGGTCTGGAACCATCTGACCCGGTGGCGCGGTATTTCCGTTACCCGTCGTTCCAGTGAAGTGGCGGTTCAGACCAACGGTGATTATGGTCTGGTGACCTCGCAGCAGGAAGCTTTCTTTAACTTCTACAACCCGGAAGGCGGCGAAGCCGATCTCGATAACATCATTTTCTACTACCTCTCGTTCACCCAGTCTCCGCCCCGCCTTGCCGGCGGTGCCATTCTGATCCACGAGACACTCAACCAGATTATCAACCCTCGCAACGGTTGGGGTTACAATGCTGGCCAGCGGCGGGTTCGTCGTGCCCCTAACCTCGGGTACGATTCCCCGATCGCGGCGGCCGATAACCTGCGCACCGCGGATGACACCGATATCTTTAACGGTGCCATGGATCGCTACAACTGGAACTACGAGGGTATGAGGGAAGTATACATCCCTTATAACAACTACCGGATTGGCGAAAAAGGCACACCGTATTCCGAGATTCTGGGTATTTCCCATCTGAATCCTGATCTGACCCGCTGGGAGCTGCACCGCGTGCACGTGGTCGAAGCCACCCTCAAGCAGGGCGAGCGGCACATTTACGGTAAGCGTCGTTTCTATGTGGATGCGGACAGCTGGAATACCGTGCTGCTGGACCAGTACGACGGTCGTGGAGAGCTGTGGCGCGTGACCATGGGTATCCCCAAGAACTATTATGAGCTGCCCGGCGTGTGGACAGTGCTGGACGTGTACCACGACCTTCAGGCTCGCCGTTACCACGTGCTGGGTCTGGATACGGAAGAATCCGGTACTCGGGTGTTTACCGACGATGTACCGAATAAACGTTATTTCTCACCGGCCTCGCTGCGTCGGCGGAGTGTGCGCTAAGGACTCGGCGCACAGTCTGATCCCGGAGTGGCAGTAGTAGTGCCAGATATACCGGCGGCCTTATGGCTGCCGGTTTGTTTGTGCTTCTGCGAGGCTCAGGGATAACGCAACAAGATACAATCAACGTAAAGGCAATTTGAATGGCTAATAGGTTCATATGCGAGACACTGGGGTCTGCCTGTCTGGGGTTCTCCATGGTACTGGCAGCCCCCGCGGCATTTGCGGTGCCAGATATTCTTGAAACTCCTTCCCGCCCGACACTGCTGGCGCCGGAATCGTTGCTGAATGACGCAACGCGTGCCGGTGAGCGGATTGTTGCCGTTGGAGAGCGTGGGCACGTGATCTTCTCGGATGATGAGGGGCACACCTGGGTGCAGGGGGCTGTGCCGGTTTCCCTGACACTCAACGCCGTGGACTTCGGCACCGAACAGCACGGCTGGGCGGTTGGTCATAGCGGCGTGGTGTTGCATTCGTCGGACGGTGGAGAGAACTGGACCTTGCAGCTGGACGGTAATCAGGCTTCAACCCTGGCTATTGAAAGCAAGCAGTCTCAAATTGCCGAACTGGAAGAACAGATCGAACAGGCTGAAGACGATGAGAAAACGGATCTGGAGTGGGCGCTTGACGACCTGTTCTTTACTCTTGAGAACATGCAGGCAGACCAGGATGTCGGGCCGGTAAACCCGTTTCTGGATGTCTGGTTTGAAGATGACAGCCACGGGTTTGTGGTAGGTGCTTACGGCATGATCCTGAGAACCCAGGACGGCGGCGAAAACTGGGAAGACTGGGCGCCGAACCTGGATAATCCTCAGAACTTTCACCTCAACAGCATCACTCAGGTTACCGGTGGTGCCCTGGTAGCGGTTGGTGAAGCCGGGCAGATCCACGTGTCGGTGGACGGTGGCGATACCTGGGAACGCCGTGAAAGCCCCTATGAGGGATCTTTGTTTGGGGTTATGGGTACTGGCCAGGTTAACGAAGTGTTGACGTTTGGTCTGCGGGGCAACACCTTCCGCTCGACCGACCTTGGCCGCAGCTGGACGGTGGTTCCCAACGAGGGCGGTGCAACCATCAATAACGGTGCAGTTGCGGACGACGGCAGGATTACCCTGGTGGGCAATGGCGGCGCCGTGCTTATGAGTACCAATGGCGGCGAAAGCTTCCGCGTGTACTTCCGTAATGATCGGGAAGGTGTGATGGCCGTTGTTCCCCTGCAAGGAACCGATCTTCTTCTGGTTGGCGAGGGCGGTGTCAAATTCACCGACGCTCGTGGCCGGAATCCGAATTAACGCCCTGGTGTGGCATCAACAGATTAATGGATAGAGGGGCTTTTTAATGTCTAACCCGATGCACGACAGGGGTGAACATTACCTGACAACGCCAAAGGCGGAGCCGTTTCTCGAGCGGCTGATTTTCAATAACCGGGCACCGATCCTGGTTGCGTTTTTCATTCTGACGCTGTTCCTTGGCTATAACGCCGTCAAGATCCAGCCAGATGCGAGTTTCGAGCGGATGATTCCGCTTGAGCATCCTTACATCGTCAATATGCTCGAACACCGGGACGATCTGGAGAACCTGGGTAACTTTGTCCGGATTGCGGTGGCCGTGGAGGAAGGCGATATTTTTACCGCCGAGTACATGGAAACCCTGCAGCAGATTACTGACGAGGTCTTTTACCTGAATGGGGTAGACCGTTCCGGCCTAAAGTCGCTGTGGACTTCCAACGTACGCTGGGTAGAGGTAACAGAGCAGGGCTTCCAGGGTGGTACGGTCATTCCTGATGGCTACGACGGTTCCCGTGAAAGCCTGGAGCAATTACGTCAGAATATCCTGCGTTCCAACGAAGTAGGGCGCCTGATTTCCGATAACTTCCGTTCCACCATCGTTTACGCGCCGCTGTACGAGAAGAACCCGGAAACCGGCGAAGCGCTGGATTATGGTGAGTTCTCACGCCAGCTCGAAGAAAAGATTCGCGATAAGTACGGAGCAGAAAATCCTAACGTCAATATCCACATTGTCGGTTTCGCCAAGAAAGTGGGTGATCTGATTGAGGGTATTGCCTCCATTGCCTGGTTTGCGGGGATCACCATCCTGCTGACCACGCTGCTGTTGTTCTGGTACTCCCGCTGCATTGCGGGCACCCTGGTGCCGGTGTTCACGTCGATCATTGCTGTGTTCTGGCAGCTCGGTACTCTCAAGCTGCTGGGCTACGGGCTGGACCCATACTCGGTGCTGGTTCCTTTCCTGGTCTTTGCGATCGGTATCAGTCACGGCGTTCAGATTGTCAACGCCATGGCGGTTGAAGCAGGCAAAGGGTTCGATGCCATTACCTCAGCCAGGCTCGCGTTCCGGGCCCTGTATATTCCGGGCATGCTGGCCCTGATTTCCGATGCCTTCGGCTTCCTGACCCTGGTGTTTATCGAAATCGATGTAATCCGGGATCTGGCTATTGCGGCGGGCCTGGGTGTGGCGTTCGTGATCATCACCAACCTGGTGCTGCACGTACTGATCATGTCTTACATCGGTATCTCCAAGGGCGGTGTCCGGCATGTGCAGAATCACGGGGAAAAACAGGATCGCAAATGGCGGGTCATGTCGTACTTCTCCCATCCCGGAGTGGCGCCAATTTCCCTGCTGATTGCGGTGATTGGTCTTGGTCTGGGTCTTTACTACAAGCAGGACCTGAAGGTTGGTGATCTGGACGAGGGAGCGCCGGAGCTGCGCCCGGATTCCCGCTACAACAAGGATAACTCCTTCATCATCAACAACTATTCCACCAGTGCCGACGTTCTGGTGGTGATGGTGAAAACCCAGGAAGAACAGTGCACCCAGTACAACGTATTGCGTGCGATGGATCGCCTTCAGTGGGAGCTTCAGAACACTCCGGGCGTGCAGAGCTCTGCTTCCCTGGCGGATGTTTCCAAGATGGTGACCAAGGCTCTGAACGAGGGTAGCTGGAAGTGGTATGAGATCTCCCGTAACCAGACCATCATCAACGCCTCCATTCGTGAGGCCCCGGCAGGTCTGATCAACACCACCTGTGATCTGACGCCGGTGCTGGTGTTCCTGGAAGACCACAAGGCGGAAACCCTGCAGACTGTGGTTGACCGTGTTGAGGAGTTTGCCGATAACTTCAACAACGACGAGCACACTTTCCTGCTCGCCGCAGGTAACGCCGGTATTGAGGCCGCTACCAACGAAGTTATTGCCAATGCCAAAGACATCATGTTGCTGCTGGTCTACAGCGTGGTGAGCTTGCTGTGTTTCCTGACGTTCCGGTCGATCCGCGCGGTGGCGTGTATCGTGATTCCGCTGGGCCTGACCTCCATCCTGTGTGAGGCAATCATGGCGGTCTCGGGTATCGGTATCAAGGTGGCGACCCTGCCGGTGATCGCATTGGGGGTAGGTATCGGTGTCGACTACGGTATCTATATCTACAGCAAGCTTGAGAAGTTCCTGCTGGAGGGCAAGACGCTCCAGGATGCCTATTACGAGACTCTGCGCTCAACCGGTAAGGCGGTTATCTTTACCGGTGTGACTCTGGGTCTTGGTGTGGTGACCTGGATCTTCTCGCCGATCAAGTTCCAGGCGGATATGGGCTTCCTGCTGTTCTTCATGTTCCTCTGGAACATGGTGGGCGCTATTTGGCTGCTGCCTGCGTTGGCGCGGTTCCTGTTGCGCCCAGACAAAATGCTTGCCAAGGCAAGAGCGGCGAAATAACCGCCAGAACTGCAAAAAAGCCCGCACTCGCGGGCTTTTTTGTTGCTGGGTCAGACGGTTAGCGAGCTAATGCATTCTTTATTTATGGCCCGAAGTGGTCTATGTTCTTAAACGACCGGGATGTTTGCCCGCACTTTGAGACGGGCAACTGACAATAAAGACCAAGAAGAGAAGGAAGAGCACACATGACACTAAAACTCAAAGCGTCCGCGTTTGCCGTTGCTGCCGCCGTGAGCCTCGGGGCCGCATCGACAGCCGTTTCCGCCCAGGAACAGCGCTTCGTGACCATCGGCACAGGCGGCGTGACCGGTGTGTACTATCCCGCTGGTGGCGCCATCTGCCGGCTGGTGAACATGGATCGGAAAGCACACGGTATTCGCTGCTCTGTCGAGAGCACCGGTGGTTCCGTGTACAACCTGAACGCCATTCGCGGGGGTGAGCTTGATCTGGCGGTGGCCCAGTCCGACTGGCAGTTCCACGCATACAACGGCACCAGCCAGTTTGAAGACGCCGGCAAGAACGAGAAGTTGCGGGCTGTTTTCTCACTGCATCCGGAGCCGTTCACCGTGGTAGCGAGCAAGGGCTCTGGCATCAAGAGCTTTGAAGACCTGGAGGGCAAGCGGGTATCCGTGGGCAACCCGGGTTCCGGCCAACGCGCAACCGCTGAAGTTCTGATGGACGAAATGGGCTGGGGTATGGACAAGTTCGCCCTGGCGGCGGAAATCAAGGCGGCGGAGCAGTCCCAGGCTCTGTGTGATGGCAACATTGATGCTTTCTTCTACACCGTTGGCCACCCCTCCGGTGCCATCAAGGAAGCCACCACCTCCTGCGACAGTGTCCTGGTAAACGTGGATAACGCGGCCAGCAAGAAACTGATTGACGACAACCCGTACTACCGGAAGGCGGTTATTCCGGGTGGAATGTACCGTGGGTCTGACCAGGACGTAACCACTTTCGGTGTGGCAGCAACCTTTGTGTCATCAACCGATGTGGCAGACGATGTGGTTTATGAAGTGGTTAAAGCGGTCTTTGAGAACTTTGACAGCTTCAAGCGCCTGCATCCTGCGTTCGGTAACCTGAAGAAGGAAGAGATGGTCTCTGACGCCCTGAGTGCGCCTCTGCATCCGGGTGCAGCCAAGTACTATCGTGAGGCTGGCCTGATCGACTGATCCGGCACGTCGCCGGCAGGGTGGGCGTCCGGCCCGCCCTGCTGATTCCAACCAGGTTATCTCCCATCACAGGTACATTCTATGGCGAAGAACGACCCCGGTACCGGGGCGGGTGTTGACGCCGCCAAGGTCGATCAGCTGTTGCAGACAGAAACCGGAGGCAGGGCTCTCACCGGACCGGCATCTGTCATCCTGTTTATCGTGCCCCTTTGTTGGTCTTTGTTTCAGCTCTGGATTGCATCACCGCTGCCGTTCATTCTGAACTTCGGCATTTTCAATTCCACGGAAGCCCGCTCCATTCATCTGGCATTTGCGGTTTTCCTGGCGTTTTCAGCATTCCCCATGATCAAGGGAGTACACGCCGATAAAGTACCGGTCTACGACTGGATACTGGCACTTGCGGCTGCTTTCTCCGCATCTTACCTTTTCGTATTCTATAACGAACTTTCTACCCGTCCGGGTGCGCCGATTACCATGGATCTATGGGTCGCGCTCGGAGGTCTGGTGTTATTGCTTGAAGCCACTCGACGGGCCCTTGGCCTGCCGCTGACCATCGTCGCGGCGGTGTTCATCACCTATTCGATTGCCGGCCCTTACATGCCGGATGTCATTGCCCATAAGGGGGTCAGCCTCAACAAGCTGGCGTCTCATCAATGGCTGGGTACCGAAGGTGTTTTCGGGGTGGCGTTGGGTGTATCCACCAGCTTTGTGTTTCTATTCGTACTTTTTGGTGCGTTGCTTGAACGTGCCGGAGCCGGCAACTACTTCATCAAGGTGGCCTACGCCATGCTTGGCCATATGCGTGGTGGCCCTGCGAAGGCTGCGGTGGTGTCCAGTGGTTTGAGTGGTGTTATTTCCGGCTCATCGATTGCCAATGTGGTCACCACGGGTACGTTCACGATTCCGCTGATGAAGCGTGTTGGCTTTCCGGCTACCAAGGCGGGTGCTGTCGAGGTTGCTGCGTCCACCAATGGGCAGCTCACACCGCCTATCATGGGCGCTGCCGCGTTTTTGATGGTCGAATACGTGGGCATTTCTTACCTGGAAGTGATCAAGCACGCCATTCTACCGGCTCTGATTTCCTACGTGGCATTGATTTACATTGTTCACCTTGAAGCTTGCAAGCTGAAGATGGAAGGCATGGAGCGGCCGAACCGTCCCTCCCTGGCACAGCGAATGCTGAATTGGGTGGTGATTCTGATCGGCCTGATTGTGCTCACCTTTGCGGTTTACTATGGTGTGGGCTGGACCAAGGATGTTCTTGGCGAGGCGGCGCCCTGGGTGCTTGGGCCGCTGCTTGTTGCGGTCTATGTGGGTCTGGTTGGCTATGCCACCCGGTTTCCCGAGCTGGAAGTCGATGATCCCGAAAAGGCGATGGGCGCATTGCCTGAGGTGGGCCCTACCGTCAAAACCGGCCTTTATTATCTCCTGCCTGTGGTGGTGCTTGTCTGGTGCCTCACCGTAGAGCGCTTTTCGCCGCAGTTGTCTGCATTCTGGGCGACCCTGTTCATGATCTTTATCGTGATAACACAGCGCCCGCTGAAAACACTTTTCCGCAGCCGCGGCCAGGTGCTCCGTGAGTTTGTCAGTGGCTTTGTTGATCTGGCGCACTCTTTGGCTACCGGCGCTCGCAACATGGTGGGCATTGGTGTTGCCACGGCCACCGCTGGCATCGTGGTTGGCACAGTAACCCTCACCGGTATCGGGTTGGTGATGACAGAGTTTGTAGAGTTCCTCTCCGGGGGGAATCTGCTGTTAATGCTCATCTTCACCGCAGTGATCAGCCTGATACTGGGGATGGGCTTGCCCACCACGGCTAATTACATCGTGGTATCGACACTGATGGCGCCGGTCATCGTTACCCTCGGCGCCCAGAATGGCTTGCTCGTGCCGCTTATTGCGGTTCACCTGTTTGTGTTCTATTTCGGGATACTGGCGGATGATACGCCGCCCGTGGGTCTGGCCGCCTACGCGGCGGCGGCTATCTCGGGCGCAGACCCCATCCGAACGGGTATTCAGGGTTTTACCTACGATATCCGTACCGCCATCCTGCCGTTCATGTTTATCTTCAACACCCAGTTGTTGCTGATTGGCCTGACCGGGTGGGTCGACCTGCTGATTACCGTGGCCAGCGCGGTAACGGCCATGCTCGTGTTCTCTGCCGCGACACAGGGTTTCTGGTTTACCCGCAGCTACAAGTGGGAAAGCCTGCTGTTGCTGTTGATTACCTTCACCTTGTTCCGGCCCGGGTTCTGGTGGGACATGATCTATCCGCCTTATGAAGAGCGGCAGGGCAGTGCGATTATGGAGTACGTCGAGACGGTGCCGGTTGATGACACAACGGTTTTCCGGGTATCGGGCATGGGGCTGGATGGCAGTGACGTGACCACTTATGTTCAGCTCGATATTCCGGCTGGTGGGTCAGCGGAGGAACGGCTGTCAGCTGTCGGTTTGGACGTGTCCGATCAGGGTGACGTGCTGGCGGTGAATTTTGTCGATTTTGGCAGCGCTGCGGAAGATGCCGGTATTGAGTTTGGTTGGAATATCGAAGCAGTTCAGGCAAAGCTCGACCGGCCACCGAGGGAATTGATGTTTATTCCCGCGCTGTTGATGCTTGGATTGGTGGCGTTTGGCCAGCTCAAGCGCAAAGCCAGGGAGGACGCATCACCTCAAGCGGCGTAAAGCTCATGGCACTTAGTGAAAACCCGGCGTTGCTGCCGGGTTTTTTTCTGTTAGACTCGCCCTCAAACCGGCCCGTGGTTTGTATCACGGAGCCCGGACACCATGTGATCTTTGGTATAGATCACCGCTGAGAAACCATCAGGAGAGAATCATGCCCGTCGTTACCCTGCCGGATGGCAGTCATCGCAGTTTTGCCGAACCCGTTACCGTTCATGATGTGGCCGCCGATATTGGTGCAGGCCTTGCCAAGGCCGCCCTGGCTGGAAAAGTGAATGGCAAACTCGTGGATACCAGCTACCTGATCGAAAACGATGTGGATCTGGCCATCGTAACCGAGCGCGATGAAGACGGCGTAGACGTGATTCGCCACTCCACGGCACACCTTATGGCCATGGCGGTACAAGATCTGTTCCCCGGCGCCCAGGTAACCATCGGGCCGGTGATCGAAAACGGTTTCTACTACGACTTCAAATACGAGCGCCCGTTTACCAACGAAGACCTGGCGCGCATCGAAAAGCGTATGGAAGAACTCGCCAAACAGGACCTGCCGGTCTCCCGTTCCATCATGTCCCGGGAGGAAGCGGTCAAACTGTTTGAAAAAATGGGTGAGGAATACAAGGTTCGGATCATCGAGGATATCCCCGGTGAGGAAGATCTATCGTTCTATAGTCAAGGTGACTTTATTGACCTGTGCCGTGGTCCTCACGTGCCCAGCACCGGCAAGCTGAAAGCGTTCAAGCTCACCAAGGTTGCGGGTGCCTACTGGCGCGGTGATACCAGCAATGAACAATTGCAGCGTATCTACGGCACGGCCTGGGGTAACAAGAAAGACCTGAAAGCCTATCTGCATCGCCTGGAAGAGGCCGAAAAGCGGGATCACCGAAAGATTGGCAAGAAGCTGGGCCTGTTCCACATGCAGGAGGAAGCTCCGGGCATGGTGTTCTGGCATCCGGATGGCTGGTCCCTGTACCAGGAAGTTGAGCAGTACATGCGGGCCAAGCAGCACCAGCATGGCTACAAGGAAATCAAAACACCGCAGGTGGTGTCCCGCACGCTCTGGGAGAAGTCCGGGCACTGGGACAAGTTCAAGGATGGCATGTTCACCACCGAGTCCGAGAAGCACGATTACGCCATCAAGCCCATGAACTGCCCGTGCCACGTACAGGTGTTCAATCAGGGTCTGAAAAGCTATAAGGACCTGCCGCTGCGCCTGGCAGAATTCGGCTCGTGCCACCGAAATGAAGCCTCCGGGGCTCTTCATGGCCTGATGCGGGTGCGTGGATTCACTCAGGATGATGCCCATATCTTCTGTGAAGAAGACGCCATCCAGGAAGAAGTGTCGGCGTTCATGAAAATGCTGCACGAAGTATACGAGGACTTCGGTTTTACCGAGATTCTGTACAAATTGTCCACTCGCCCGGAGAAGCGCGTAGGTTCGGACGAGGTCTGGGACAAGGCGGAGGCTGCTCTTGAAGAAGCCCTGAACCGCGAGGGTGTTGATTGGGAATTGTTGCCGGGCGAGGGTGCCTTCTACGGTCCCAAAATTGAGTATTCCCTGAAAGACTGTCTCGGCCGGGTTTGGCAGTGTGGTACCGTTCAGGTGGATTTCTCAATGCCAGGCCGCCTGGGTGCCCAATATGTGGCCGATAATTCCGAGCGGAAAACTCCCGTTATGCTGCATCGGGCGGTTCTCGGGTCTTTTGAGCGGTTTATCGGTATACTGATCGAAGAATACGAAGGCGCATTCCCCACGTGGCTTGCTCCGACACAGGTTGCGGTGCTGAATATTACCGATAACCAGCGTGATTATTGTCAGAATCTGGCCAAAAAGTGGGATTCTTTGGGTTATCGGGTTAATGCTGACTTGAGAAACGAGAAGATCGGCTTTAAAATCCGCGAGCATACTCTTAACAAGGTTCCCTACCTGATCGTTGTTGGCGATAAAGAAATCGAGAACAACGCCGTTGCAGTAAGAACTCGCAAAGGCGAAGATCTGGGCACCATGTCTGTCGACGAGTTTGAACAGCTGCTTGCAGCTGACGTCGACCGAAAAGGCAGAAACAAAACGGAGATCTGATTATTAAACAGCGAACGAATCGGGGTGGGCGTACTCCAAAAGCGCCTATCAATGAGAACATTGACGCAACTGAAGTCCGTCTGATTGATGCCGAAGGCAATCAGGTCGGGATAGTACCCATCGAGGACGCGATCCGCATGGCGGAAGAAGCCACCCTTGATCTGGTGCAGGTTACGGATTCCGATCCGATCGTCTGTAAGATAATGGACTACGGCAAGAAAATTTTTGAAGAGAAAAAGGCCAAGGCGGCTGCCAAGAAAAAGCAGAAGCAGACGCAGGTCAAAGAGCTGAAGTTCCGACCAGGAACGGAAGAAGGGGATTATCAGGTCAAACTACGCAACCTGGTACGTTTCCTTGAGAACGGGGATCGCGGCAAGATCACGATTCGGTTCCGCGGCCGTGAGATGGCACACCAGGAAATTGGTATGAAACTCATGGCTCGGATTGAAACCGACATCGAAGAACTTGCAACGGTTGAGATGCGGCCGAAAATGGAAGGCCGGCAGATGACCATGATCGTGGCTCCCCGCAAGAAGAAGTGAACCTGATCCCAGCACGGGTCCCCCGCAGCGGCGGGGGATTTGTCGTTCAGGGGCACAGTTGTTTTTATTCATAATAGAATGCGGAGTTTTAAAAATGCCGAAGATGAAAACCAAAAGCGGAGCTACCAAGCGGTTCAAGAAGACCGCCACCGGCTTCAAGCACAAGCAGTCCTTCACCAGTCACATCCTGACCAAGAAGAGCCCGAAGCGTAAGCGTCAGCTGCGCGGCACCAAGCTCATCGCCAAGTCGGATGTTGCATCTATCAAGCGCATGACCGCGTGCTGATCCAGCCGCGCGAAACGTTCCTTAGAAAGTAAAGGTAGAAGGATTAAAGTATGGCTCGTGTAAAGCGTGGCGTGGTAGCACGTCGTCGTCACAAGAAGATTCTCAAGCAGGCCAAGGGTTACTACGGCGCTCGTAGTCGTGTATTCCGCGTTGCCAAGCAGGCGGTTATCAAGGCTGGTCAGTACGCCTACCGTGACCGTCGCAACCGTAAGCGCGCTTTCCGCGCTCTGTGGATTGCCCGTATCAACGCTGGCGCCCGTGCAAACGGCCTGTCGTACAGCCGTCTGATCGCTGGCCTGAAGAAGGCGAATGTTGAAATCGATCGTAAGGTTCTGGCTGATCTGGCCATGAACGAGCAGCAGGCGTTTGCCGCTGTGGTTGAGAAGGCCAAAGCATCCCTGTGATCGCTTAAGCTCTTTCATCGATTACTGATCGATCCGGGTGCTTCATGTCATCGTGAATGCGCCCTCTGATAGGGGAAGGGCACGCTCTTCCCCTATTTTTGTTTTAACCTACCCCATTTCTGGTTTGGAGCAGGGTCAATGGAAAACCTGGAGCAACTGGTTCAGGACGGGTTGAACGCGGTAGAAAACGCGAGCGACCTTCAGGCACTTGATCAAATTCGCGTGGAATACCTCGGCAAGAAGGGGGTGATCACCCAGCAGGCGAAAACCCTGGGTAAACTCTCTGCGGAGGAGCGTCCTGCCGCCGGCCAGAAGATCAATGAAGCCAAGGGGCAGGTTGAGCAAGCTATCAATGCGCGCCGGGCAGATCTTGAGACAGCCGCCATAGAGGCGAAGCTGGCCAGCGAATCCATTGATGTGACCTTGCCCGGCCGTGGCCAGGACCTGGGGGGCTTGCACCCGGTCACCCGCACCCTGCAGCGTATTGAAGAGATCTTTGCCCGCGCCGGTTACAGCGTGGAGCAGGGGCCGGAAATCGAAGATGACTACCATAACTTCGAAGCGCTGAACATTCCCGGGCATCACCCGGCCCGTGCCATGCACGATACCTTCTATTTCAATCCCGGCACTCTGCTGCGGACCCATACCTCTCCGGTTCAGATCCGTACCATGGAAGCCGGCAAGCCGCCATTCCGGATGATCTGCCCGGGCCGCGTGTACCGCTGCGATTCGGATATGACTCACACCCCCATGTTCCACCAGGTGGAGGGGTTGCTGGTTGAGAAGAACGTCAGCTTTGCGGATCTGAAAAGCACGGTGGAAGAATTCCTGCGGGTGTTCTTCGAGCGTGATCTGAAAGTACGTTTTCGTCCGTCGTATTTCCCGTTCACCGAGCCCTCCGCGGAGGTGGATATCGAGTGGGGCCGGGAAGCAGACGGCAGCATCAAGTGGCTGGAAGTGATGGGCTGCGGCATGGTGCACCCGAAAGTGTTCGAGCATTGCGGTATTGATGCCGAAGAATATCGTGGCTTTGCCTTTGGTCTGGGCGTTGAACGCCTGGCCATGCTCCGCTACGGCGTGAAAGATCTGCGCATGTTCTTCGAAAACGACCTGCGTTTCCTGCGTCAGTTCCGTTAAGCCCAGGGGCAGGACGACGTACGCAGAGCTCAGAATCAACCGCATAAACCGCATCAGGACAAGGCAAGAACGATGAAATTCAGTGAACAGTGGCTGCGCGAGTGGGTTAACCCGAACCTTGGATCCCAGGAATTGATGGACCAGATCACCATGGCCGGGCTGGAAGTGGATGGCTTTGAGCCGGTGGCCGGGGAGTTCAGCGGTGTTGTAGTTGGCGAGGTGATTTCCGCCGAACCCCACCCGGATGCTGACAAGCTGCGTGTGTGTCAGGTGAGTGACGGTACTAATACCGTTCAGGTGGTTTGTGGCGCTCCCAATGTGCGCGCCGGCCTGAAGGTGCCGTTTGCGGTGGTTGGTGCGGTGTTACCCGGTAACTTCAAGATCAAGAAAGCCAAGCTGCGTGGCCAGCCTTCCGAAGGCATGCTCTGCTCCGAATCCGAACTGGCACTGTCTGAAAATCACGATGGCCTCATGGAATTGCCTGCGGATGCGCCGGTTGGTCAGGGCGTAGCGGATTACCTGAAGCTCAACGACATCGCCATTGATGTTGACCTCACTCCGAACCGCAGTGATTGCTTGTCCATCAAGGGGTTGGCCCGGGAAGTGGGTGTTCTGAACAGCCTGCTGGTAGAGGCACCAGAGATTGTCCCGGTGGAAGCGGTGCATTCGGAAGTGCCGGATATCCGCGTAGAGGCGCCGGAAGGTTGCCCCCGTTACCTGGGCCGCGTTCTGCGTAACGTCAACCTGCAGGCGGAAACACCCCTGTGGATGCAGGAAAAGCTGCGCCGTTCCGGTATCCGGTCCATTGATGCTGCAGTGGATGTCACCAATTACGTGATGCTGGAGCTTGGCCAGCCCATGCACGCCTTTGATCGTGATGAGATCAGTGGTGGTATCATTGTGCGTATGGCCAAGGCAGGCGAAAAACTGGTGCTGCTGGATGGTCAGGAAGTTGAGCTGACTCCGGAAACCCTCCTGATAGCGGACCACCAGAAGCCGATTGCCATCGCCGGCGTTATGGGTGGGGAACACTCCGGGGTCAGCCAGAAAACCCGGGACCTGGTGTTGGAGTCGGCTTATTTTGACCCCATTACCCTGGCCGGAAAGGCGCGGGAGTATGGTTTGCATACCGATGCCTCCCACCGTTTTGAGCGTGGTGTTGACTACCAACTGGCTCGTGATGCCATGGAACGGGCAACCCGCCTTCTGATGGAGATCGTTGGTGGCGAGCCCGGCGAAATTGTAGAAGTGGCCAGCCAGGAGCATCTGCCCAGGGCCCGGGTCATCGATCTTCGGGAAAAGCGCCTGGCTGACGTGCTCGGCCTGGCGATTGACCGCACCACGGTGGAAGAAATCCTGTCCCGTCTTGGTCTGCATATCGACAAGTTACTGAAAGACGGCTGGCGCATCAGCGTGCCCAGCTTCCGCCCGGACATTTCCATCGAAGAAGACCTGATCGAGGAAGTCGGTCGTATCTTCGGTTACAACAACCTGCCGGTGACCGAGCCAACGGGTTCGCTTGGCTTGCGGGCGAGAGAAGAGGCGGTGCGGCCGTTGTCGGCCATTCGCAACTTCTTCGTGGCGCAGGGCTACCAGGAGGCAGTTACCTACAGCTTTGTTGATCCGAAGGTACAACAGCTGATCGATCCAGAGCGGGAAGGCATTGCTCTGGCCAATCCGATTTCTGCGGATTTGTCAGTGATGCGTACTACCCTGTGGAGTGGCCTGTTGAAGACGGTGGTGCACAACCAGAACCGCCAGCAGCCCCGCATCCGTCTGTTTGAAACCGGTCTCAGGTTTGAGAAAAATGACGGCGAGATCGACCAGCAGCCGATGCTGGCCGGTGTAGTGGTAGGCAATCAGGCACCGGAAAACTGGGTAAACGGTCGCAGAACTGCAGACTTCTTTGATGTAAAAGGAGAGTTGGAGAGCCTGTTCCGCGTACTGGGTATCGAGATCCAGTTTATTGCCAGCCAGCATCCGGCGCTGCACCCGGGCCAGACCGCTGAATTGTTGCGTGACGGTGAACATGTGGGCTGGTTGGGCACGTTGCACCCACAAGTTCAGAAAAATCTTGAACTTAATGGCACGATCCTGATGTTTGAGCTATTCTTGAACTCGATCGTTACCGGATATGTGCCTAATTTCAAAGATATTTCAAAATTTCCGGAAGTTCGGCGGGATTTGGCTATTATTATCGGGAGCGATGTGGCGTTCGCCCAGGTTGAGCATGTGGCCAGGAGGCATGCTGGTGAACACCTTACGGCGTTGCGTGTGTTTGATGTCTATGAAGGCGAAAGCCTGGGTGAAGGCAACCGAAGCCTGGCACTCAGCTTGTTCTGGCAGCATCCCGAACGCACGCTCAATGAAGATGAAGTGCATTCGCTCTTCAACGGCGTTATTGATGCCTTGAAAGAAGAGCTGGGGGCAACACTGAGGAGTTGAGAAATGGCGGCTTTGACGAAAGCGGACATGGCAGAGCGCTTGTATGAGGAGTTGGGTCTTAACAAGCGTGAGGCCAAGGAAATGGTAGAAGCTTTCTTCGACGAAATCAGAGGCGCACTCAGCCACAACGAGCAGGTGAAGTTGTCGGGGTTTGGCAACTTCGATCTCAGGGACAAGAAGCAGCGCCCGGGACGGAACCCGAAAACGGGTGAAGAAATTCCCATCAGTGCACGACGCGTAGTTACGTTTCGACCAGGTCAGAAACTGAAGCAGAAAGTAGAAGCGTATGCTGGAACCGAGTCATAACAACGAGCTCCCCGCCATTCCGGGGAAACGCTATTTCACGATTGGTGAAGTGGCCGATCTGTGTGCTGTAAAAGCCCACGTATTGCGCTATTGGGAACAGGAGTTTCCCCAGTTGTCGCCGGTCAAGCGCCGGGGCAATCGTCGTTACTACCAGCGGGCGGATGTGATCACCATTCGTCAGATCCGTAGCCTGTTATACGATCAGGGCTACACCATCGGTGGTGCCAAGCAGAAGCTGAGCAGCTCTGAAGTAAAGGACGACACCTCCCAGTACAAGCAACTGATCCGGCAGATGATCACCGAGCTGGAAGAAGTTCTGGATGTACTGAATACTCCTGCCCGCTAATTGCCTCGGGTCGTATAGCGGAAGCAGTCGAGCAAAGGCCGGAATGGTATATCCATTCCGGCCTTTTCGCTTTCTGGCGAGGATAATCCGCTTATTTGGTCTTGCAGGTTTTGATGCCCAGCAGGGAATAGGCGGGGCAGTTGCCAATGGCAGCGGTCGCCAGGGGCACCACACCAATCCAGCCCCAGGCCGTTTGTGGTCCTGCAAATACCAGGGCAATCAGAATAACGCCAACGATGGCGCGAATAATCCGGTCGGCTGAACCCATGTTTACCGTCATCTTTGTCTCTCCTGTTTGATGTCGGGTGATGCTGACACTATAGGCCTGCGGCGACGCGCGTTCAGTGATAAAGTCACACAGCTAACCGAGATAAGCGTCCGGAGCCAATAATGGCGAAACACAGTATTCTGGAAACCCTGAACGAAAGCCTGCGCAAAGACACGCTGACGTCGATCAGTGTTATGCAATTTCCTCCAGGGCAGGTGCTTTTCAGCGCCGGGGAGCATTGCCGGGGGCTGCCATTGGTGCTTGATGGCAGCATCAAGGTCCAGATGACCGGCGTTTCCGGGCAGGGCATCGTGTTGTACCGGATGGGTGCTGATGATATATGCACCTTGTCGATTGGCTGCCTGATGACCGGCCGTGGCTACCGGGCCGAGGCCATCGTTGAGGAAGAGGCGGAAGCGGCGATCATCCCTCGAGGGCTTTTTGACCGGCTGATGGACCAGTCCGCCGAGTTTCGGCTGGCGATTATGGAGTCTTACGGAAAGCGCCTCGACGATCTCATGTTGCTGGTGGAGGAGGTGGCGTTTCGCCGGATGGATGAGCGCCTGGAAGAGTGGTTGCTGGCGCGGGCGAGTCATGGCCAGCGGGTGCTGGCCATTACCCATCAGGAGCTGGGGATTGAGCTGGGCACGGCTAGAGAAGTGGTCAGCCGCCTGCTGAAGGAGCTGGAACGGCAGGATCAGGTCAGGTTGGCCCGTGGCAAGATTGAGCTCACGGGGCTTGCCGGTAAGCTAGCGCCTGCCTGAAACGCTGTGCACCAGTCGGGCCAGCTGCCCTGCGGTTGTTTCCAGATTATCGGCGGCCTGGGAGTAGGCCTCCTGAAGCTCCATCGGGGCAGGGGTAATGGAGAAGGCAGCGGATAACCCCAAGCGGTGCAATTCTCCCAGTTCTGCCCCCAGTTTCCCTGCCAGGCCAATCACCGGAACACCGTATTTTTTTGCCAGCGATGCGACGCCGGCAGGGGTTTTGCCGTAAGCGCTCTGGGAATCGATTGCGCCTTCGGCAGTTATCACCAGGTCTGCCTGGGCCAGATGGCTTTCCAGCTCCACGGTTTCCATCACCAGCTCTATCCCCGGGCGCAGTTCTGCCCCCAGAATGCCCGCGACCATGCCGCCGATTCCGCCCGCTGCGCCACTGCCCGGAAAACTGGCAATATCCATTCCTTGCTGTTCCACCAGGCGGGCAAAGTGCCCCAGATTGCGATCCAGCTCCACCACTTGCCGGGAGTCAGCGCCTTTCTGCGGCCCGAACACCGCTGCCGCGCCATTCGGCCCCAGCAGAGGGTTGTTAACGTCGCAGGCCACAACCAGGTTTACCCCGGCGAATCGCTTCAGAGCGGGGGCCAGGTCCAGGCTGGCCAGTTTTGCCAGGCCGGTGCCGCCGCTTGGGATGGGATGGCCACTGTTATCCAGAAGGCGTGCCCCGAGGGCTTGTAGTATGCCGGCGCCACCATCCGTGGTGGCGCTGCCGCCCAGACCCATGATCAGGGTTTTGGGCTTGTGCTCAAGGGCAGCCAGTATCAGCTCACCGGTGCCAATGCTGGATGCAGTGAGGGCATTTCGGCTGCGGGCCGGCACGCAGTGCAGGCCGCTGGCCTCGGCGACCTCAACAATGGCAATCTCGCCATCATTAACCAGACCGTAGTGAGCTGAGACGGTTTCACCCATGGGCCCGGTGACCTTCACCGTGTGAAGTTGCCCCTGACGGGCTTCCGTCAGCGCCCGGGTGGTGCCTTCACCGCCATCGGCCAGCGGCACCGTCACAACCTGGTCATCCGGGGCTGCCAGTCGCCAGCCCCGGGCAATCGCCTGGGCCACCTGTTCGGCGGCCAGGCATTCCTTGAAGGAGTCCGGAGCAATCACAATCCGCATATCAAAGTACCGCGAGAGAAGTGAGCCACACGGCGGCAATGGTCACAAGGCCCATGATCAGTGTTGCCGTGGTGTGGGACTTGTACGCCGTAGCGACGGTCATCTTGCTGAACTGGGACACGACCCAGAAGTAACTGTCGTTGGCATGGGACACGGTCATGGCGCCTGCGCCAACGGCCATGACAGTCAGAACCCGGCCCATGTCGGAGTCCAGACCCAGTTGGGGCAGCAACGGCGCAACCAGTGCAGACGCGGTGACCAGTGCGACGGTTGAGGAGCCCTGGGCTGACTTCAGAGCGGCAGCCACAATGAATGGCATCAGAACGCCGAGGCCAAGAGTGGACAGCGTATCACCCAGATAGTCGCCCAGGGGGGTGGCCGCCAACACAGCGCCAAAAGCACCGCCGGCACCGGTAATCAGAATGATTGGGGCGGCCACTTCCAGCCCTTTGCTGGTATGGCGGCCAAACTCGTTCAGCTTGCCTTTGCCTTGCAGCAGCGTAAGGGCAAAGCCAAGGCCAATCAGCAGGGCATTAAGCGGTTTGCCCAGGAAATTCAGTATCTCGTAGAGCAGTCCGTCACCCAGCGGGGCGGTAGGATAACTGGCGACTGAGCCAATGCAGATCAACAGAATAGGGACAAAGATGGGCGCGAAAGCCTTACCGGCAGAGGGGAGTTCGCCATAGTGTTGGCGTGCTTCTTCAAAGGCCTCTTCAGCCTGTTCCAGCTCGGTGCTGGTCATATTCTTGCAGCGGGAAGCCCAGAACAAACCGGCCAACGCCGCGATGATGGCGAAGATCAGACCAACACCGATGACCAGGCCAAGATTGTTCTCCAATCCGAGATTGCCGGCGGCGGCGATGGGGCCTGGCGTGGGCGGTACCAGGGTATGGGTGGCAAACAGGCCGGTAGACAAGGCAACGGTCATGGCGACCGGGGATGCGCCCAGGGTGCGGGCCATGGAGCGTTTCAGGCTGTTCAGAATGACATAGCCTGAATCGCAGAATACCGGTATCGATACAATAAAACCCACCAGAGACATCGTGAGTGTCGGGAACTTCTGGCCCAGCAGTTTAATGATGGTTTCCGCCATCACAATCGCGGCCCCTGTGCGTTCAAGAATCACCCCTATAATGGTGCCCAGAACAATCACCAGGCCGATGTATCCCAGAATATTTCCAAAGCCGGCGCGGATGGTGGTCTCTATTTCCGACAGCGGCAGGCCAAAAGCAAATGCGGCCAGGAAAGAGGCCAGCAGAAGGGTAATAAAGGGGTTCAGTTTCAGTCGGCTGGTGGCGAACACAATAAAGATTATGACCGCGACCAGAATCAGCACCAGATGCATTGGCAATCTCCAGAAAGGCTCTGTTTTTATCCGACTCTTTTGGTCGGTCTTGTGGTGCTAAGTGTAAAAGGTGATTGCCCATTGTTCGTTATTCATTTGACCAGAGATGATCTATTTTTGTGCGACAAAATTGTGCGATTGAACAATTTTGGTCAGCGATTTTCCATAGCCATATACAGAAACAGCAAGTCTTCCAGCCGAAAAGGGGACCAGCCGGTCAGGGTTTCAATACCCTTGAGCCGGTAGCGAACGGAGTTCCGGTGCAGGTGCAGCTGGCTCGCGCAGCGTTGAATGTCTCCGTCTGCCTCTATAAAGGTTCTCAGAGTTTTGAGGTATTGCTCCCGGCGCGGGTGGGCCAGCAGAGGGCGAATGGCCTGGTTAAGCTGGAGTTGCTGCCAGCCGGGGCTCAGGCTTTGCCAGAGTGCCGCCAGTGGAAAATCCTGAAATGAGAAATGCCCACCCGAGGGCTGGCGCTGTTTACCTGCCTTCAGGGCAGCTTCGGCCGACTCATAACAGGCTTTCAGGTTGCTGTGAAATACCGTGCCGGTAGCGGCAGACACTGAATTCCGGCTCGTTGCAGGAATGCGCCCCAAGGCTGCATTCAGGGCTTCTGCGGCCGGGCGTTCGGTAAAGAAGAAGGCAAGGTGTCGCTGTCGGGTAAGTAACACCAGAGCCTCGGGCTCGGTGCGTTCGAGGTCTCGGGACAACGTAGCCATATCGGGTGGCCAGGGTGAGGTTGCCTTATTCGCCGCCAGTACAACCGCAATTCTTGGCTTATGAATGTCCAGACCGATTTGTTGTGGCCAGTCCTCGGGAACCAGTTCACCGTCGAGCAGGGCCTGAAGGGTATTCTGTATCTGGTTCCGGCGGTGACGGGTCACTTCGATCAGTGCCGCCTGCTCCAGGATCAGTTCTGCCGTGATTCTTAGCAGGTCAGCGTAGGGCAGCACTTTATCGGGGGTGCCGGAAATGCCGACAACGGCTACTACCGATCCGGCCATCACCACGGGTAGGTTAACCCCGGGCCTGACCCCCGGGTATTCACCCGCTTGAGCCTCCTCTATCACTAGCGGGTTTCCGGTCTTGGCGACGGTTCTGGCTCCCTCATGCATTTCACCTACCCGCCGTGAATCGCCAGAGGCAATGATGATGCCTTCCGGTGTCATCACGTTCACCGAGTGGCCAATGACGGGCATGGCCCGGTCCACGATCCGTTGGGCGGTGGCCTGGTCAAGAGTGTTCATCGTTGTTCCTCAAAGGCCACGATCTTTAACGCTTTCCATTACTACAAAGGTGCTGGTTTGCAGCACATGGGGCAGGCTGGAGATCTGTTCGCCAAGCACTTGCCGGTACTCGGCCATGTTTTTGGTTCTGACTTTAAGAAGGTAGTCGAAGTTGGCAGCCATCATATGGCATTGCTCAACTGCGGAGATTTGCCGAACCGCCGTGTTGAACGCCGCCAGCGCCTTGCTGCTGGTGTCGTTCAGGGTGACCTGGGCAAAAGCTACGTGCGACAAGCCAAGCTTGGTCTGGTTCACCATGGCGCTGTAGCCGGTGATGTAGCCCTGCTCCTCCAGGCGCCGCATCCGGATCTGGCAGGGAGTCTTGGAGAGGCCTACCCGGGAGGCAAGGTCTGTCACGGTTATGCGGCCGTTCTTCTGTAGTTCCCGGATGATCGAGAGGTCAATCCTGTCCAGATCCGCCATGGCTGCTATCCTTTTAGAAAGTCGGTCTGTTTTTTGTGCCCAGGCAATAATTCCTGTTCTTGGCCTGAATTAGGGGTAATGATTCTGTAATTTCAATCCAAAAAAGGAAAAAGGTAAACCAATTTCTACCTGAATAGGTAAATAGTATATAGCGGCTTCGTTAAAATGCGGACAGTATTCCAATAAGCAGGAGGGTATCCCCCATGAGTCCACAGCAATCCATGACGCCAGAGCTTCATAACATTCGCAAGGCCATCCGTGCCAACTACCTGGCGGACGAGTATGAGGTTATTCATCGATTGATTGCTGAGGCTCAGCTCTCCGATGACGCTCGGGTGGCGATCTCTGCCCGGGCGGCCGATCTGGTTCGCAGCGTCCGTGGCAGTGCCCGCCCGACCATTATGGAAAAATTCCTTTCTGAGTACGGGTTGACCACCAAAGAGGGCGTGGCCTTGATGTGTCTGGCCGAGGCGCTGTTGCGGGTTCCGGATAACCTGACCATCCATGATCTCATCGAAGACAAAATTACATCCGGTAACTGGGGCGCCCACGTGGGCAAGGCCAAATCCGGACTGATCAATTCGGCCACCCTGGCCTTGTTGATGACCAGTAACCTGTTGAAGGACTCCGAGCGCCAGAGCGTGGGGGATACCCTGCGCAAACTGGTCAAGCGCCTTGGCGAGCCGGTGGTTCGTACCGTGGCGGGGCAGGCCATGAAAGAAATGGGCCGACAGTTCGTGTTGGGCCGGGATATCGAAGAAGCGCAGGAGCGTGGCAAGGCCCAGGAAGCAAGAGGCTACACCTATTCCTATGACATGCTGGGTGAGGCTGCCCGTACCGATGCCGACGCCCAGCGTTACTACCAGGCGTACTCCGATGCTATCGACAGCATCAGCAAGCGCTGCGAAGGTGATGTGCGCACCAATCCGGGTATTTCGGTAAAGCTGTCCGCACTGCTGGCCCGCTATGAGTACGGTAACAAAGAGCGGGTGATGAATGAGTTGATGCCCCGGGCCCTGAAACTGGCCCAGAAGGCCGCAGCGGCCAATATGGGGTTCAATATTGACGCGGAAGAGCAGGACAGGCTCGACCTGTCCCTGGATGTGATTGAAGCGATTCTGTCGGAACCGTCACTGAAAGGCTGGGACGGTTTTGGCGTGGTGGTCCAGGCCTTTGCCAAGCGGGCGTCCCAGACGCTGGACTGGCTCTATGCACTGTCTGAGAAACTGGATCGCCGGATCATGGTGCGGCTGGTGAAGGGTGCCTATTGGGATGCCGAAATTAAACGGGCCCAGGTGATGGGGTTGTCGGACTTCCCGGTGTTTACCCGCAAGGCCTGCAGCGATGTGTCGTATTTGGCGTGTTCCAAGCAGTTGCTGGGCATGACAGACCGGATTTACCCCCAGTTTGCCACCCACAACGCCCATTCCGTATCGGCGGTGCTGGAGCTGGCGAAAGGCCTGGGTCGCGACAAGTTTGAGTTCCAGCGGCTACACGGTATGGGTGAATCCCTGCACGACCAGGTGCTTGAAGACAGCGGTGTGCCTTGCCGGATCTATGCTCCCGTTGGTGCCCACAAAGATCTGCTGGCGTACCTGGTGCGCCGCCTGCTTGAGAACGGTGCCAACAGTTCTTTCGTGAACCAGATTGTGGACACCAGTATCACTCCGGAAGAGATTGCCAAAGACCCGATTGATGTGGTGAAGACTCTGGGGCACAACCTGTCCAGCAAGGCGATTGTGCATCCGTCGAAGCTCTTTGGTGAGCAACGCCGTAATTCCAAAGGTTGGGACATCACCGACCCGGTAACCGTTGAGGAAATCGACGAGGGCCGCAATCGTTACAAGAGTCATCAATGGCACGGCGGTCCGGTATTGGCCGTTGAGCCCGCCAGTGATGAAGTGGTTGAGGTGCGCAATCCGGCCAACCCGGATGATCTGGTCGGCCACATTACCTACGCCTCCGAGGCGGACGTGTCTGCTGCCCTGGACGCTGCCCGGGACGGGTTCAAGCAGTGGTCGGCGCTGTCTGCGGAGGATCGCGCCGAGATGGTCCGTAAGGTAGGCGACCTGTATGAAGAGAACGTACACGAGCTCTTTGCCCTGACCACCCGGGAAGCCGGTAAGTCCCTGCTGGACGCGGTGGCGGAGATTCGTGAGGCGGTGGATTTCGCGATGTTCTACGCCAACGAAGGTGTCCGTTACAAAGACGCGGGCGAGGCCCTTGGCGTGGTTTGTTGTATTTCCCCCTGGAACTTCCCGCTGGCCATCTTTACCGGCCAGATCCTGGCGAACCTGGCGGCAGGCAATGCGGTGGTCGCCAAGCCGGCGGAGCAGACCTCACTGCTGGCGGTACGGGCGGTTGAACTGATGCACCAGGCGGGCATTCCCAAGGCGGCGATCCAGTTGCTGCCGGGCACCGGTGCCACCGTGGGTGCTGGTTTGACCTCCGACGCCAGGGTGAATGGTGTGTGCTTCACCGGTTCTACCATGACTGCCCAGCGCATCAACAAAGCCATGACCGAGCACATGGAGCCGGACGCGCCACTGGTGGCGGAAACCGGTGGTCTGAATGCCATGATCGTGGATTCCACCGCCTTGCCCGAGCAAGTGGTGCGGGACGTTCTGGCGTCGTCATTCCAGAGCGCTGGCCAGCGCTGTTCTGCTCTGCGTATGTTGTACGTGCAGAAAGACATCGCCGACAACCTGCTGGAAATGCTCTATGGCGCCATGGAAGAGCTGGGCATTGGCGACCCCTGGCTGCTGTCTACGGACGTTGGCCCGGTGATCGATGAGAATGCCCGCAAGAAAATCAACGATCATTGCCAGAAGTTCGAGCAGCAAGGCAAGCTGCTGAAGAAGATCAAGGTGCCCGAGAAAGGCCTGTTCGTTTCCCCTGCGGTGCTTCAGGTGAGTGGCATTGAGGAAATGGAAGAGGAAATCTTTGGCCCTGTTCTGCACGTGGCTACGTTTGAAGCTAAAGACATCGACAAGGTTGTGGATGCGGTGAACGCCAAGGGTTACGGCCTGACCTTCGGCATTCACAGCCGGGTAGATAACCGCATTGAGCACATTGCCAGCCGCATCAAGGTGGGCAACACCTACGTTAACCGGAACCAGATCGGTGCCATCGTCGGGTCCCAGCCGTTTGGTGGTGAGGGCTTGTCTGGCACTGGTCCGAAGGCCGGCGGCCCGCAGTACGTGCGTCGCTTCCTGAGAGCGGAGGTGGTCCACAAGCGGTCGGAGTCCAGCAACAAGGTACTCGGGGCTGACAAGGTTCAGAAGCTGATCGACAAGCTGGAAAAGGCCGAAGTACCGGCGGCGGATCGCCGTAAAGAAGCTCTGCGCCCCTGGTTCAAGAACGTACCGGCGCCTCTGGATCTGGGCTATGAAGAAATGCCAGGACCAACCGGCGAACAGAACCACCTGTCCTGCCATGCCCGTGGCACCATTTTGTGCCTGGGGCCGGATGCGGAGTCTGCGGTAGAGCAGGCTGGCACTGCGTTGTCACAGGGCAACAAGGTGGTTGTGATTGCACCGGGTGCCGAAAAAGCCCTGGCGGATGCCATCAAAGCCGGCCTGCCGGTAGTGGCCGCCGACGGCGTGATCGCTCCGGATGCACTGACCCAGCTTGAGGGCTATGCCGCCATTACCAGCGTGGCCGAAAAGCCTCTGCTCAAGCAATATCGCCAGGCCCTCGCCCGGCGCGATGGTGCGTTGCTGCCCATCATCACCGAGCACAAACTGGACCAGCGCTACGTGATCGAACGGCACCTGTGCATAGACACCACCGCCGCCGGCGGCAACGCCAGCCTGATCGCCTCTGCCGAGTAGGGTCTGCAAGGGTCTGTCCCGAAGGGTCTGTCCCCGAATGGGGACTGACCCACTTTTACCTCGGTCCATCTCCAAACCCCCGATACCTGGTGCGTTTGGGGTCAGTCCCCGTCCGGGGACAGACCCCGTAGCCAGCTCCCCATTCCCAAGCTACCATACCCACTCCCGAGTTCACGTCACCCATTACCGGAACACCATTGAACACACCCGCCCCCAGCAAAACCACCGAAGCCGAAGCCACTCAAACCTTCTGCGCAGTCTGCCTGTCGCTGACGCTCTGTTTCGTGGTCTACTCCATGCTAATCGTCGTGGTACCGGTCTACGGCTTGCAACTGGGCGCCTCTCCCTTGGTCCTTGGTGCGGTTCTGAGTGCCCAGTATCTGTTACCCCTGGCCCTGGCTATTCCGCTGGGTGGGGTGGTCAGCCGTTTCGGTGGTCGGGCAACGCTGATAACCGGTGCCGGCTTGATGGTGGCGGGGCTTCTGGCCATGCACCTCTGGCCTGGTTTTGGTGGATTGGTCCTGGGACAGCTATTGGTTGGTCTGGCGCATCTCCAGATGGTTCTGGCGGCACAGACCATTATTGCCAACCTGGGCGCGGGTCCGCGCCTTGAGAAGTATTTTGGTTGGTACTCCACCTGGCTTTCCGGCGGACAGGTGATCGGCCCACTTCTGGCAGGGCTGTTGCTGAACGCCAGCGGAACGGCCTACGTGTTTCTGGTGATGGCAGCGTTTGCGCTGGTAGCCGGCGTGGTAGGATTCTGGTTGACCGGCCAGGCCACTGAACGCATTCAGGTTACTCGAAAGCAGGCAGGATTCCGGGCCCAGTGGGCTTTGATGCAATCGAATCGCGGCGTACAGCTGTCGGTTCTGGTGACAGTATTGGGCATGTTTGCCCTCGGTGTTTACGGTAGTTACCTTCCAGTTTATCTGGAGAGCCTTGCAATCAGCCCGGTGATCATCGGGATATTGGTGAGCCTCAGGGCGGGGGTGTCCATGGTGATTCGTCCGTTCATGGCGTCGATCATCGAGCTCGCCGGCGGCCGTGTGAATACGGTGTTTTTGTCACTGGTCACTGTGTCTGCAGGTATCGCGCTTCTGGGTGCAACGGAGCAGGTTGTCGTCATGGGATTGCTCGCGGTGCTGGTCGGTATCGGCTCAGGACTTACCCAGCCTTTGTCCATGGTTATTCTTGCGGAGTCGGTTGACCGCGCCAAGCGCTCCGGTGCGCTGGGAATGCGACTGATGGCCAACCGCGCCATCCACTTTCTGGCACCGCTGATGTTCGGACTTCTGCTGGAGTTGGGCGGTTTCGCACTGGCGTTCGGCGCCTCCGGTGTTGCCATCGCCGCCGCGCTACCCATAGGGCGAAAGCTGTTCAAGCCGTAATCCTTTGCAAATTGAACTTCGGTACTCGGGTGGTTACCATTCAGCCTGCAGAAATGAGGGGCTATTCCGTGACCAGATTACTGATTTTCTTGATTGTGGTTCTCGCAGCCAATACTGCGCACGCCAATGAATCCCGCTGGTTGCTGCAGACCAGCGTTTTCACAACCCACCACAATCCCAAACCGGAACACAACAACGACCAGAAACTGGTCTCGCTGGAATATGCCCGTGAGGACGATTGGGTGGTTGGCGGAGCAAGCTTTCTGAATTCCTTCAGTCAGCGTTCAGCGTATGTCTTCACCGGCCGGTACTTTGATTTCGGGCCGGGGCCAGTGTTTGCCAAGGTGACCGGTGGGCTGATGCACGGGTATCGGGGCGAGTATCGGGACAAGATTCCGCTGAATCACCTGGGCGTAGCGCCCGCTATCATTCCTGCAGTCGGAGTTCGAGGGCAGCATGTATCCTCAGAGCTTTCGTTTCTGGGAGCCGCAGCAGTGATGATTACCACCGGCTTGCAGTTCTAGTGAACGGTCAAGAATTACTTGGCGGCTCCAGCCGGGGATTCTCGATGGTGTTATCCAAATTCGTCAGATTCCGGCACGATAATGACTGCACAGGGACTTATGCCTGAGGTGGCTGAACGTTGCCTTAACCATACTGAAGATAATAAGGTAAAGCGTGTGTATCAGCGCCACATTATGGCCCTGAAAAGAAAGAGGCTTGGGGTTTGTTGGTACCTCATGCACGAGAGTTGTTTCATCTCGGTATAGGTAACTTACTGAATGATTCGTCTGCTGATTGTCCAAACCGTAAAAGCCAAGAAGATCTAGCCGAAGTTTAATATCTCAAGAAGTTATGGGGCGAAGAAAAGGTAGTTTCTTCGATGCATTGGCCGACAAGAGAAGTTTACTACTTCTACTTGCACCGTTCTGGATGGACTTCCCCCAATGAAATGAGGCTGTAAACCAAATTGTGTAACTGCCCACGACTGAGTAATCTTTTCAAAAGGATATCATTGTGGGTGCGCAATTGGACCGCGAAAGCTCAAAGCCATTGAGCCGCTTTATTCTTGAATTCGACGACCGCCTAAACGGCCATCTGTAATGGGGTGGCTGGTTGCACACATATATTTGCAGGCTATTTATCGGCATCATTGTTGCGATATTGATGGTTTGCAAAGCTCATTAGTCAGTTGCTTGTTTAGTGCTATTGCTATCATCGTCCCCGGGTTTATCAACTGAAAATCAGTAATCAAGTTTTATATTTATTTTTAAGAAGGTTTCTGTTTTTTTAATGTTAGATGGCTTCTAATTCTGGCTTGTTTAAATAGTTGTCCGTTGAGATTGGCCAGAATAACGTTAACTTGAGAATAATCTTATATATTCATTTTCTGTTTCTATATACCTTATCGCAAAGCAAGCTATTTCTCTGAAATAGTTACAAGCCTTAAGTTCCCTCGCGAGTTCGTTGAACTTTCGAGATGCATGTATTGCCAGCTGAAAATGGTTTTGTAGGGCCGGCACAGTTTGCCGATAAGTAAATCAATATAGGAAATGGTCAATGAAACGGATAACACTTTTTGGAGCAGCGGTTAGCTTGCTTGTTGGAGGCCAGGTATACGCTGAGGCTGCCACGCAGCACGGCTTAGGCCAGGAAACCACCTCTGACAGGCCACAGCCTGATCGTCGGCAAGGTCACGCTTATCTGGGCGTCCGCGCAGGGTGGGCGTCCTTTCATGGCTTCTGCGAATCAGACTCACTGAGCTGTAGTAACGACACCTTTGGCTATGGGCTTTATGGTGGGTATCAGTTCAATGACTGGTTGGGCCTGGAAGCGGGTGGAACGTCTTATGGCACGCCGGATTCTCGCTACCCTGCTGGCAAAGTAGAGGCAGAAACTTATGGCGCAGAGCTGGCTGTCAAACTGGGCTACCCACTGACCGACAATGCTGAACTCTTTACTCGGCTTGGAGGCGGTTATCAGCGCATTGACAAAACCTATTCGCCGCGGCCTGACACCTTAAAAAGTCGTGACTGGAACCCGATGGCATCGGTGGGTGTGGACTATCGCCTGTCCCAGCGTTGGTCGCTGCGCGGCGAATACCAGTTTATTGATGGTGTAGGCAACAACGCCACCGACAAGGCGGATCTGCACTTCACCTCGCTGGGTGTGACCTATCACTTCGGGCAACAGGCGCCTGCGGCTCATGCGCCGGTTGAAATGGCGTCTGTGGTGGAGCCCAAGGCGGAACCTCAGATGCCGGTTGCACCAGCCCCTCGCTACGTGATGGTTGAGAAAACACGCGTCTTCGATTCAGAAGCCCTGTTTGATGTTGGTTCAGCCGTTATCAAGGACACTAGTCCCCTTCTGCCACTGGTTGATCAGATTAAACGGCACGATCAGGGCGCCATTATGCTGATTGGCTACTCCGATTCAACGGGGCCTGCGGCCTACAACCTGCGGTTATCAGAGGCGCGCGCGCAATCGGTGGCGGATTACCTCGAGCAGCAGGGGGTTGTGCCTTCCCGTCTGAGCGTTAAGGGACTGGGCGAAGCGAACCCGGTTGCCAGCAATGACAGCCCCGAAGGGCGCGCCAAAAATCGCCGGGTTGAGGTGCGGTTTACCACCACGGTTAGAGAGACACGGAAAGTAACCAGCGGACAGGTAGGTAATCAATGAACGTCAATATGAAAGTCGTTTGGGTCTATTTGTTATCCATATTTAGTGCTGTTTTGGTCGGCTGTGGCGGTGGAGACTCTGGTCTTGGTAAGGTGCCCAGTGTGGGCGAGGTGCCCAGTGTTCGGAGCGGGCAGGTGGCGTCGCTGGTTGTCACCCCTAAAAACGCGACCGTAGCAGTGGGTTTGACCGTTCAAATGCAGGCAGACGCTGTGCAGAACGACGGCCAGGTCGTGAGTGTAACGACGAATCCGGGGCTGACCTGGGCGTCAGAACATGAGAATGTCGCCACCATTGACAGCGAAGGTCGGTTGATCGGGCGCAGCCCGGGCACCGCTACCATTACCGCAGAGTTGGTGGATAAGGACGGTTCAACGGTGTCGGATTCGGTTACCGTAACGGTGAAGCCCGCCATCGTTCAGTCGCTGCAGGTGACCCCGCCCTCGGACACCGTGCCCGCAGGCCTTGGTAAGCAATTCTCAGCGACGGCGGTGCTGTCTGATGGCACCACGTACGACATTACTCGTGATACCAACACGAAGTGGTCATCAGAAGATGGGGCCATAGCCACTATTAGCGCTTTGGGTTTGGCCACCGGCGAGCGCCAGGGCTCCGTTAAAATTCGAGCGTCCTATGAAACGCCTGATGGCTTGATTCTGCGGGATGAAGTGGCTTTGACGGTTACCTCGGCGGTGATCGAGCGATTGCAGGTTACCTCGAAAAGCAAGAACAGTCCGGTTGGCGTGACAACTGAATTCAAGGCAGTGGCGCTCATGTCTGATGGCGATGCCTTTGATGTCACTAACGATCCGGCCACCGGCTGGCGAACCTCAGATGCCAGCATCGCGACGATTACCACCGGACAGCCCGACAACAATGGTCAGGCGGTTGGTCACGCCGTTGGCGAGGTATCGGTCACGGCCAGTACCACCATTAACGGCGTGACCGTGGATGGCGAAATAATGTTGAACATCACGGCCCCGATACCATTGAGGATGAGCGTGTCGCCGGCGATAGCCAGCATTGCTAAAGGAATCGAACAGCCGTTCTCCGCCAACCTGAAGTATTCAGATGGTTTGACGCGCTCGGTCACCAGCGACCCGGCAATCAGCTGGGTCTCTGACACAACCAGCGTTGCGACTATTCAGCGGGATGGAAGGGCCACGGGCGAAGACGTGGGCACTGCGATCCTCAAGGCGTCCGGCACGTTTGACGGAGTTACCCTGTTGGCATCGGCGACCCTGACAGTGACCCAGGCGGAAGTGGTGAGCCTTGAGGTGACCCCGGCTGAGGCCGAGGTGCCGGTGGGGCATAAAAAAGCGTTCTTTGCCACCGTCACCATGACCGACGGTTCAAAAGAGGACGTGACGGGCAACGCTAATCTTAGCTGGACCTCAGATGCCACGGGCATTGCGACGGTGATTGCCAAGGGGCAAGCATCCGGCGTGACGGAGGGGGTTGCCAATATCACGGCCTCCTACCCCTCGCCGGCAGGCGGAGCGCCGATGACTGGGTCAGCTACCCTGACAGTGATCGGGGCGGTACTGGAAAGCATCGAAGTACCGGCCTCAGTGGAACTGTACGCTCTTGGTACAGCAACTATAACCGCAAACGGTGTCTATTCCGATGGCAGCTCCCGGGATATCACTAAAGATGTAGGCTGGACTGGTCATAGCCCATTGATGGTCTCAGTTGGCAGTGGTGCTGAAGACGGTGGTGTGGTTACCTCTATCTCGCTTCCGTATTTTGGGATCCAGCTCGGGGAGACACAGACGCGAGCTAAGCTAACCAATAGCCTCGGTGAGGAAATCGTCAGCGACGATGTGGTGATAAAAGTGGTTGCCCCAGCAGAAGAGGTAATCACCTGGGGAGTTACCAAGTATGGAGGGGACAGTTCTTCGGTGCGTTACCAGCTTACTGATGTGGTGGATATTTCCAGTGCCAACCGGGCTTTTGCGGCCCTGAAAGGGGATGGCACAGTGGTTACCTGGGGAGCCTGGGCGGGTGGAAACAGTGACGAGGTACAGGATCAACTGGTTAACGTGAAGAGTATCACGGGTAACAATGGCGCCTTTGCCGCGATCCGGGAAGATGGCAGCGTTGTCACCTGGGGCACCCCTGCCCTCGGAGGCAATAGCAGCCATGTGAAAGACGAGTTGATCAATGTTCGGAGCGTTCATTCTGCCTGGAACTATGCCGATCATGTTACTGGGCGGGCCTTTGCTGCGCTCCGAGAGGACGGCGGTGTCGTCGCGTGGGGTGATGCCCTCTATGGCGGGGACGCCAGCGCGGTGAAAGATGATGTAGTCAATGTTCGGGCCATCGCTGCCAGCCCGGCAGCCTTTGCCGCGGTAAAGGAGGATGGCACGGTGGTCACCTGGGGTGATCCGGCAAAAGGTGGCGACAGCAGCGCGGTTGAAGACAAGCTCACCAATGTAAAGTCTGTTTTTTCTAATGGTTGGGGCTTTGCGGCGGTCCGGGAGGATGGCTCGGTGGTGACTTGGGGCCGGTCAATTAGCGGGGGTGATAGCAGCTCAGTTCAAGCCCAGCTGACGGACGTTCGATCGGTTGTTGGTACTCAGAATGCCTTTGCCGCGCTCCGAGGAGATGGTTCGGTAGTGTCTTGGGGCGCGTCGGCTTTTGGAGGCGACAGCAGCGCGGTGCACGACCAGCTAACGGACGTGACTGCTATTTTTCACACCACCGCTGCCTTTGCCGCACTCAAGTCAGATGGAACGGTGGTTACGTGGGGGGGAGATTACCCGTCCGCGGATAGCAGTGCAGTGCAGGACAAACTCAGGGACGTAGTCACTATTTCTTCAAACCGGTCGGCGTTTGCGGCGCTTAAAGCGGATGGTTCTGTGGTTACCTGGGGACGCGAACAAAATGGAGGGGACAGCAGCGCGGTGAAAGACAAGCTCACTAACGTCCAGAAGGTTGTTGGCAATGGTGGGACTGCTTTTGCGGCGCTGAGAAAAGTGGACGAAACGGAGTAACGTTGCAGTCTGACAAGCATCGAACATCAATACTTGTCAGACTGTTTTCCAGAAACACAAAACCCGGACCTTTCGGCCCGGGTTTTGTGTAGGGAATTCTGGTCGGGACGGTAGGATTTGAACCTACGACCCCTTGCACCCCATGCAAGTGCGCTACCAAGCTGCGCTACGCCCCGTAAACTGCTGCCCACCAAGAAAAGAGGTTTATCTCAGTGGCTTAGCGGGAGCGAAGTCTACACCAGCCCACGGTAAAAATAAACAGGGAGCGGGCGATTTTCTTCGGCGGATTATCGCAGTTTGGTTTCCCGCAGTTTCAGGATGAATTCCGGCGGCTCAAAGGTATCGGGCCGGGCTTCTTCCCAGTATTTGTCGAATACCGTCAGGCCGGTTTTGCCTTCCAGCAGGGCGCCGGGTTCCAGAAACGGGAACAGGTCCAGATAGCTATGTATTTCCGTTTTGGAGACGCGCCGGACAATATGCTCGGGGCCCAGTTCGGAGGGGTGTTTCAGGCCAGATGCTTCCAGCAGGTTCTGAAGGGCGTCCAGCGTGTTCTTGTGGTAGTTGAATACCCGTTCGCTTTTCAGGGGAACGTCCAGTTTGTTGCCCCGGCGTGGGTCCTGGGTGGCTATCCCGCTGGGGCAGCGTCCGGTATGGCAGTTAAGGGCCTGGATGCATCCCAGGGCAAACATATAGCCGCGAGCGGCGTTACACCAGTCTGCACCGAGTGCCAGGGTGCGGGCAATGTTAAAGGCCGAGGTGATCTTTCCGGCGGCGCCAATGGCGATGTCTTCCCGAAGGTTGGTGCCTACCAGGGTGTTGTGTACCAGCAACAGGGCTTCGGTCATGGGCATGCCCAGCCGGTTGATGAACTCGAGGGGCGCGGCACCGGTTCCTCCTTCGCCGCCGTCTACCACAATAAAATCAGGCTTCTTGCCGGTTGCCAGCATGGCTTTGACAATGGCAAACCACTCCCAGGGGTGACCAATGGCCAGTTTGAAACCGACCGGCTTGCCACCGGAGAGTTCGCGAAGCTGCTCCAGAAACTCCAGAAGCTCTACCGGGTTGGAAAAAGCGGAATGGCTTGCCGGGGATACGCAGTCTTCGCCGACCTGAACGCCTCGGGCTTCGGCAATCTCTTGGGTTACTTTTTCACCGGGCAGAATGCCGCCATGGCCGGGTTTGGCACCTTGGGATAGTTTGACCTCTATCATTTTAACCTGATCAATGCAGGCATTTTCCCGGAACATATCCGGGTTAAAGCTGCCGTCTGGATGTCGGCAGCCGAAATAGCCGGAACCAATTTCCCAAACCAGATCGCCGCCTGGCTTCCTGTGGTAACGGGAGATAGAGCCCTCGCCGGTGTCGTGGTAGAACCCGCCTTTGCGCGCACCGGAATTCAGGCTGAGAATGGCGTTGGCAGACAGCGAGCCAAAACTCATGGCGGAAATGTTGAAGACGCTGGCGCTGTAGGGCTTGTCGCAGTTCTTGCCGATCACAATACGGAAGTCGCTGGAGCTCAACTTGCTTGGTGTAAGGGAATGGTTCATCCATTCGAACCCCTCCTCATACATGCCGAGTTGTGAGCCAAACGGTCTCTTATCGAGTACGTTCTTGGCCCGTTGGTAAACAATGGTGCGTTGTTCCCGGGAGAATGGCCGTTCTTCGGTGTCTGACTGGATGAAGTACTGCCGGATTTCCGGCCCCACGGACTCAAACAGGTAGCGAAAGTTCGCCATGATCGGATAGTTGCGACTTACCGTATGACTTCTCTGAAGCAAATCCCAGGTTCCCAGGGTGGTCAATCCAGCGAAAATCAATGGAATAACGTATCCAGCGCCTGCCCACAAAGTGATCGGTAAGGAAATGATCAGACCGGCAATGCTGATTACATAGGCCGAGTAGCGCAGCGGGAAGGTGGTGGTTTTCGGCATGGATACCTCTGTGGTCGGTGCGGGTCACGCCAAATTGGCGTGGGTTCAAGTATATCTTACGGCTTGCAGTGCGGAGGGGTTCAGATAGATGTCCGGTTGTACTTTCGCTTCTGAAATCTGGTCTATGCTTGAATGTGCAGTGATGACACATGTCAACTTTTGATGTTTTGAGCTCAAAATAATAAGATGACTAGCTTGTAATCTATGAGGATAGATTCACAGCTAATGAACCCGAACGAATATTCAATCGTCACACCAGACCAGGAGGCGCCAACGTGGGCGAGGTAGTGAAAGACGAATATCAGACGGATTACGTCGCAGGCCAGGACAACATAAGACCGTTTGGACTGGACCTCCATAACTGGGTATTCCCGGTCACATCAGTCATTGTTGTGCTGTTTGTCATAGCAACCCTGATGTTCCCGACAGCCGCCAAGGAAACGTTGGACGGCATGAAGTGGGACATTATCGGATCCTTTGACTGGTTCTTCCTGATCAGTGCCAACATCTTTGTGGTGGTTAGCCTGGCCCTGATCTTCATGCCCGTAGGCAAAATACGGATTGGCGGTCAGGAGGCAACGCCGGAATTCTCGACAATGTCGTGGTTTGCCATGTTGTTCGCAGCGGGTATGGGGATTGGCCTGATGTTCTGGGCCGTAGCAGAACCCGTGGCTTACTACACCGGCTGGTATGAGACGCCGTTCAATGTAGAGGCGAACTCGGCCGAGGCCCGTAACATGGCCATGGGCGCGACTCTGTACCACTGGGGTCTGCACCCATGGGCAATCTACGCTGTGGTCGCCTTGTCGTTGGCGTTCTTTGCTTACAACAAGAACATGCCCCTGACCATCCGCTCAGCCTTTTTCCCGCTCCTGAAAGATAAAGTGTGGGGCTGGCCTGGGCATGTCATTGATGTGCTGGCAGTGGTCGCCACCATCTTTGGTTTGGCGACGTCCCTCGGCTTTGGTGCGCAGCAGGCTGCCTCGGGCCTGGACTACCTGTTTGGTATGGGCGCCGGGATCAATGTTCAGATGGCCATTATTGTTGGTGTCACGGCATTGGCGCTGATTTCGGTGCTTCGCGGTCTGGATGGCGGCGTCAAGGTGCTCAGTAACATCAATATGGTCACCGCTGGCGTCCTGCTGGCCTTCGTGATTTTCGCTGGCCCGACCCTGGCCATCGTCGAGACCATCTGGATTACGTCATCCACCTACGTGGCTAACGTGGTGCCTCTGAGCAATCCGTTTGGCCGTGAAGACGAGGCCTGGTTCCAGGGCTGGACTGTCTTCTACTGGGCCTGGTGGATTTCCTGGTCACCGTTCGTGGGTATGTTTATCGCCCGGGTGTCCAAGGGCCGGACAGTGCGCGAGTTTGTAACTGCGGTACTGATCATCCCAACCCTGATTACCACCGTGTGGATGAGTGGGTTTGGTGGCTCCGCCCTGGATCAGATCCAGCAAGGCATGGGTGCACTGGCAGAGGACGGCCTGACAGAAGTCTCGCTGGCGACTTTCCAGATGTTCGCCAACCTGCCGCTGACCGGAATCATCTCCTTTGTGGGTATTGTTCTGGTGCTGGTGTTCTTCGTGACATCGTCGGATTCTGGCTCACTGGTCATCGATAGCATTACTGCCGGTGGCAAGACCGATGCACCGACGGCTCAGCGTGTGTTCTGGGTGGTGATGGAAGGTGCGATTGCCGCAGCCTTGATCTTTGGTGGCGGTGACGACGCCCTGGGGGCCATTCAGGCGGTGGCCATCAGTGCCGGCCTGCCGTTCACTGTCGTGCTGCTGATCATGACATGGGGCCTGTTGAAAGGCCTGACACACGAACGAAAACTGTTGTTGCAACGCGGTGAGCTGCTCTGACGGAGCAGCCTTCACGGCCACAAAAAACCGGAGCTTAGTGCTCCGGTTTTTTGTGGCCTGCCGCTTGTCAGAATTTCCCGAAAGCTCCCATCGCGTACTGAACACGCTCCCTGGGGCTGAAATGAGGGCGCTTAAGGGCCTCGATGTTTCTCAGCCTGGGTAACAGCCCCTCCCCGTTAGCCATCTGTATGGCCAGGCCAGGGCGTGCGTTGAGTTCCAGCAGCAGGGGGCCTTTCTGGGTGTCGACCACCAGGTCTACGCCCATATAGCCCAGCCCGGTGGCTTCATAGCATCGGGACGCCATTTCCAGCATGTCTT
Source organism: Marinobacter shengliensis (assembly GCF_003007715.1). GTDB lineage: Bacteria > Pseudomonadota > Gammaproteobacteria > Pseudomonadales > Oleiphilaceae > Marinobacter > Marinobacter shengliensis. The sequence goes on from NZ_PXNO01000027.1 coordinate 151,208, forward strand.
CCCAGCTGTCAATCTGGATGTTTTCCAATGCCAGGCCAGTGTCCGGGTGCAGGGTGATCGGGCGATTGAACTGAACCGCGTTGAGGCTGCGGCCGGTGCCTATGTCCAGGCCAACACCAACGGCTCCCTGGTGCAGGTTGGCTTTGCCATCGGAATCCTTGGTGGCCAGTCGCAGCATGGCCATCACCGGATAACCCTGGAAGATAATGATGCGGATATCCGGAACGCCCTGGAAGGAGTATCTGGCGAGGGAGGGGGTGGACTGTACCAGATCTTCCACAATCGCGACGTCTGGCGTTCCTGCCAGGGAATAGAGGCCGGCCAGAATGTTGGTCAGATGGCGTTCGAGCATAGCCACGGAAATACGGGCGCCAGAGGCCTTGACGTAGTCATCGCCATCTCGCCCGGTGATCACGGTAATGCCTTTGCCACCGGAACCTTTGGCGGGCTTGATGGCGAAGCCAGCGAGCCCCTCGGCAATTTCCCGAAAATGGGATATTTCGTGTTGCTGGCGAACTACCTGCAACAACTCCGGGGTTTTGACGCCGTATTCGCTGACTGCCAGCTTGGTTTTCAGCTTGTTATCAACCAGCGGATAAGACTCCCGTTCATTGTACCGGGAAATGTAGTCCACATTTCGCCGGTTCATGTTCAGGATGCCAAGCTTTTTCAGTTTTCTGGGGGAAATCCAGTCCATATCAGTCGTAGGCCTTCATCGGGGTAAAGCGCCTTAATTCGCTGAGCTTGTAACCGGTGTATTGCCCCATCAGCAGGATCAATCCCAGCACCACCAGATGCAGTTCCGGGAAGTTGAATGTCAGGTGCCCGGCCAGCGACGTGTTCATGGCCAGATAGGCACAAATTGCGACAAACAGGCTGCCGCTGCCTTGTACCATAACTTCGCGGGCACCTTCCTCTTCCCAGAGTATGGACATTCGTTCAATGGTCCAGGCAATGATCACCATCGGGAAGAAAGTGACGGTCATGCCGGTATTGAAGCCCATTTGATAGCCGATAATACTGAGTCCGGCGGTGATGAAGATCACCAGGATGATCAGCGCAGATATTCGTGAAACCAGAAGCAGGTTGAGGCTGGAGAGATAGCCTCGTAACAGCAGACCAATAGCGACTACCGACAGGAAAGCGATCAGTCCGGGCACCAGGGTTGTCTGAACAAACGCCACGGCAATCAACACGGGCATGAATGTGCCGGAGGTGCGAACCCCGATGACAATCCGCATAAATGCCACGATCAGAGCCCCGATGGGCAGTAGCAGTAGCATCCGGAACATGCTTTGCTCTTCGATCGGGAGTTGGTAGAACCCCAATACCCCAAGGCCGTTCTTGTTGGCCTCCAGGGTGGCCAGCTGAAGTGCGGGCACCGTCTGCCGGAGCATGGAGAAGCTTACCTGGGAGTTGTCGCCGCCCACCACATCAAGCAGCGACTCCGACCCCTGGCGCCACAGCAGCAGGTTTTCCGGTACCCCCTGTTCGGCGGTTCTTGGGTCAAAGGTGAGCCAGCGGTCACCGTTATGTATCTGCAGGAACTGCATCAATTGCTGACGGCGGCGGGCATCTTCCAGTTTGAGTGCGTCGGCGGTGCGGGCTGGGATGCCAGCATGATTCAGCATTCGAACCAGCATTTGCAGGTAGTTGTCGTCAGCCACCAGCAGGGTGGTGTTCTGGGTTCGGCTGTCAGGCTGAAGCAGCCGGATTAGCTCCCGTGTCAGGCTTTCCGGAGAGCTGGAGCGTTCGTTAGCCTGGCGCAGTACTTCGCGGACTGCGGTAGCCTGGGGTTCTTCCCAAAAGGTGGGGGTTGGCCTCGGTTTTCGTGACCGCGCGGATTCCCCGGCACTGTCATCAGGCACAAACTGGGCTTTGAAATAGAGTGTCTGGGGGCCGGAGACATCCCGCTTGGTCCACTCGGCGCGCCGGCTGCCAGAGGTTTCGATAATGGAGAAACCATAGCCCGGGGACGCTGCTTGTTCGGTGAGGATGCTGAACCCCGGCGGTTGCTCGGGAATGTGCAGGCTTATCTGTGCCGCCTCATCCTGGCCGACAAAGTCCACCCGGGCTTCGATCATCCAGACTGGCCTTTGCTCGCCCGTCATCCAGGGGACGCCAAGCTCGATGTGCCGCCAGGTGGCAATGGAAATGCCGGCGGCGATCAGCAGCAGAACAAATGCGTAGAACGGCGCTCTGGAGCGGACGGTCATGAGTCATCTCCGTTATTCGCTCGCCTGCGGTAGGAGTCAGGAAGTTCCGTGGCGTATTCCTTACCCACGTCAATGAGCATGACATCCCGCAAAACGTTCCGGCCAATCAGTACCTCGTAGGTCAGGTTAGTCCTGTCGGCCAGGGTAAACTCGGCCACTTGCTGGTGGTCGCCGATGGCAAACTGGAGCTCCACCACCACGCGCCGTTCGGCTTCTTCGGCACTGGCCTGAATGACCCGAACACGGCGCGATATCTCCCGCTCCATGGTGACCCATTCGCCGTCCGCACCGGGCACAGGTACCTCAAAGCGTACCCAGTTGCTGCCATCCCGCTCGAAACGTTTGACGTTACGTGCGTGAATCGAGGATGTCTCTGCGCCACTGTCAATGCGTGCGGTGTAGATGTGCCCGGGGCCGGCCAGGTAAAACTTCTCTATTTCCCCCACAATCACTTTGCCTTTGAGCCTGTCGGCGCGCCCCTGGTTCTCTGCAACTGCAGGGCAAACCGGTGCTGCGGCTGGCGGGCAAACGGGCCTTTCAACCTGGGTAGCGATAGCATCGAGAATGGTTTGTGTGGCAGCGTCGCTTTTGTGGAGGAGTTGTTCATGCCGCACGGTGGCGTTGTTTTCCATCGTCACCTGCGTGGCTCTCTGGGTTTGTACCGACGTTCTCAGGTCTTCCATGTTATTTTTGGGGACCATGAAGTAACGATCTGCCGAGCAGCCGGTGATCACAAGCGCCATGGTTGGAATAACGAACATCAGGAAGCGCCGAGGCTGGAAGAACCTGTAACCCATTGATTTCCCCTGAGCTGGCTGCGGAAGCGGTTTCTGCGACCGATTATGAATGCAGCCTGTGAATGTGTTTCTGAATCAGGCGGCAAAGTATACTACACGTGACCTGTGTGAATACTTTACAGTTGGTTAAGGCCTTGAAAATCGACTCAGGGTGAAATCAGTTGTTCCTGGCCAAGGGCGGTTTCCGAGCGGAGAAATTCCTGGATCACCGGGGAGCAATTCAGATAGAACAGCAACAGTTCGCGCTGGATATCCTGATCCTGAATGCGGGAGGCAAAGCCTACGATGTCTTTCAGCGTCTGGTCGCTCACAGCGCTGTGTTCATTTGTGGGCACTGACTGGCCATAGCGAGAGTTGAGAAGTTGGGTCAGGCGCTCAAGGTGAAATTCGCCGGTGTGGGTGATGTGAGGCAATACCCGTACAGACTCGCGCCCCGAGTGCGCATCTGAGGTGCAAAGTGCGTCATCCATGCATCCCGCACCTGTTGCCGGCATGTTATCTACGCCCAGTTTTCTCCAGAGTGCCTTGAGCATGTGCTGGTCCTGCCTTGGCGCGTTCAGGGTTCGGAACCCTGCGCCGTTGAGAGATCCTTTTGTTCCTTGTAGAGCAATTTACGTTAGCCGTAAAGAGCCGGATTCCGTCACTTGCCGGAAATGCCGATCAGTCGAGGGCGGAATTGAGATCAGCACAGGTAATGAGGGTTTAACGGGCAAAAAGTTCCGCGCTTGGGGTAGACTGGTCCGCTAACACTAACCATTGAAAATCTTTGGTGTTAACACGCTACGAAAGGAGTTTCACGCTGTGGTCGATACCCTGACCAATCTTATGGAGCTACGCCCCGAATGGCTGGCCGGCTGGATTATCACGCTTCTGGTGGCGTGCGTCGCCTTGTTTGCTGGCCTGGTCTGGGCCGCTATGACAGTGCGCAAAGTTCGTGCCGCGCTGGATCTGAAGGCACAGGAACTGTCGGATCAGAATGCTCGGTTGCGCGAATCGGATCAGGCTCAGGCGTTGCACCATCAACACGTAAGCCATCTGGAACAGCAGATAGAGCAGCAGCGGCAAACCCTGCTGGAGCGGGATAACAGTATCGAGACCTGGCGCCAGAAAGCCACCAGTCTGGAGAACCGATTGGCCTCTACAGATTCGGAGTTGGCCAGTCGCCGGGACCGGTTAAGCCAGCTGGAGCAGGAGAACCGGGATCTCCGACTGCGGGCTGAGAGCCTGAGCGATGAGTTCAACCAGCTGAAAGTGGAGCTCCGGGAACAACAGGTGACCCTGGACAAAGAGCGCCGCTCGGCAGCGGAAAAAATGGAGCTGCTTGAGAAAAACCGGGACGCTCTCAAACAGGAGTTCGAGAACCTGGCCAACCGCATCTTTGACCAGAAAAGTGAGCGCTTCAGTCAGCAGTCGAAAACCAGCCTGGATTCCCTGCTCAACCCGTTCCGGGACCAGCTCCAGGACTTCCGCAAACGGGTTGAGGATGTATACACCACCGAAACCCGGGATCGCCAGGCCCTGCGAAGCGAAATTAAATCGCTGCAGGATCTGAACCGCCAGATTACCGAGGAAGCCGCCAACCTGACTCGCGCCCTCAAAGGCGACAAGAGAGTTCAGGGCAACTGGGGGGAATTGATTCTTGAGCGAGTGTTGGAACGCTCAGGCCTGCGCAAGGGCGTGGAATACGAAACCCAGGGCAGCTACCGGGACGAAGACAACCAGCTAATGCGCCCCGATGTCATCGTACATCTGCCGGACCAGCGCAACCTGGTGGTAGACTCGAAAGTGTCACTGCTGGCTTACCAGCAGTGGGTAGTGGCCGAGGAAGACAGCGCCCGTGACGAAGCCCTCAAGCAACACGTAGAGGCGGTGCGCAGCCATATCCGAAGCCTCAGTGAGAAAGACTACAGCCAGCTTAATGGCCTGCATTCTCCGGATTTCGTGCTGCTGTTCATGCCAATCGAGCCAGCCTTTGTGGCAGCATTCCAACAAGACGAGAACCTGTTCGCAGAAGCCTTTGAGCGAAAGATTATTGTGGTGACTCCCACCACCTTGCTGGCAACCCTGAGGACCATTGAAAACATCTGGCGTTACGAACGGCAAAGCCAGAACGCCCGGCGGATTGCCGAGCGGGCCGGCGCGGTCTACGACAAACTTCGGGTGTTTGTGGAGGCTATGGAGCGCCTGGGCACCCAGCTGCACACGGCTCAGGGCACCTATGACAACGCCATGAATACGCTGACTCGTGGCCGTGGTAATCTGATCTCCCAGGCCAACCGGTTTGTTGAGCTTGGCGTTCGAGTTAAGAAGGAGCTACCCAAGGCCATTGTGGACCAGGCCGAGGTGGATGCGGATGACGAAGATGCCGATTCCGGCGAGCCGAAGCATACCGAGCTTGGCGCACCTACAGACGCAGGTAGCGACGCACCTGAGGTGTTGGAAGAAGGCACAAATGACAATCAGGAGTAGCGGTATGTTGTCACCCAGAATTTTAAGCCTGGCCGGTGGACGGTCGTTAATGGTCGGCTTGGCAATGGTGGCCTCGTTGGCCACGGTTTCTGCCCACGGGCAGTCGTTGGCGCCTGAACATGAGATCCGCCGCCTGATGCTGGCTACCGAAGAGGCCGTCGCGGCGGAGCGTTGGGGTGAGGCGAGCGAATACCTGAACCGTCTGCAGAAGATGGAAACCGAAAAGCCGGCGGATTATTTCTACTACCGTGGCCGAGCAATGTTGCAGGCCGGCCACCTCAACGAGGCACGGGCAGCCCTGGAAGCTTATGTGAGCAGGGCTGGAGTGGATGGACAGCACTACCAGCATTCACTGAAGCTGATCACCGATATTGAGAAAGAAAATCGCGCCAACGTTCGGGCGCTGGCCAACGGCAATGGCGAAGCCAAAGAGCCCGTGGCCATTATCGAACCGGCGGGCGGCCAGGAGCTGAAAAGCCTGCGCCAGCTGTACCTGGCCGACTCAGACCGGGAGGCGTTGACCATCCATCTCAATGCCCTCTTGGAAACCGCCGGCTGGCGCAGGGACAAAACCGTGGTGCGGTTGGACCGGCCAGCAGACATCCGGTACCGGGTGAGCGTTGCCAACGGTAACCTGAACATTCAGGAAATCACCCGGAACACCGATGATACAACCGTCCGGAAGTCTGTTTCGCTGCCGGTATTTGGCGTAAACCCACAGCCCCGTTGGGACTGTGAGCCCGCTGTAGGCGCCTGCTGGATTTATGATCCGAGGGATGGCTCCCGGCTGTTCCAGCTGGCTCAAAGCCGAAACCAGGTGAACGAGATTGCCCTGACCCTGGGCCGACTGATTCGCAACCTGCAGCAGGGCAGTTCCGGCTCCTGATCCGCACTGATTGCAAGGTCCTGGCCGTTATTCGGCCAGGTCACCCCGTTCGCCCTCCCGCCAGGCACCCGGGGTGACGCCGGTCCACTTCTTGAAGGCCCGGTGAAACGTTGACGGCTCCGTAAAGCCCACCCGCTCGGCAATATCGTTGATCGGCAGCTCCTGATGGCTCAGGTAGTAAATGGCCATATCCCGACGCAGCAGATCCTTGATCTCCTGGAACGACGTATTTTCCTGCTTGAGCCGCCGCCTGAGGGTTTGCGGGCTGGTGTGAAGCTCCTGGGCAATCCAGTCAAAATCCGGCATGGGCTTGGAAAAATCCCGGCCAATCAGCCCCCGAATTCTACCTGTCCAGGTGTTGCTTTCGTCCGGCCGGGATAACAGATCCGCAGGCGAGGTTTTCAGAAACTGGCGCATCTCCGGCTTGTCGCGAATCACCGGGGCGGAGAGAAAACGCTTGCTGAAGGTGAGGGCGATGCAGTCGGAGTCGAACGCCAGTGGGCAATGGAAGATATGGCGGTACTCATCGCCATGCTCGGGGCGGGGATAGTTGAACTCCGCCTTCTCCAGCTCGACCGGCTGGCCAATCAGCCAGCTGCCCAGGCGGTGCCAGATCACCAGGATGCTCTCGCGCAGGAAATAGCTTGGGTCGTGAATCTCGCCCTCGATACGGGCCACCAGCCGGGCGTTGTCCTCGTTAACTTCCAGTTCCATGCTCACCATGGGCTCAAACAGGCGGGAGAAGCGGAACGCCTGCTCGTAGACTTCTTCCAGCGTCTGGCAATTAATCACCAGGGCGCACATGGTGGCAAAGGTGCCGGTGCGGGCCTTACGCGGCCCCATGCCCATAAACTCGTCACCGGTGCGGTTCCAGATCACCTGCATCAGCCGGCTGAACTGGTCGCTGCTTACCCGGGCCATGTCTATGCGCAGCAAATCCGGCGAAATGCCGGCCTCCTGCAGCAGCGCACGGCTATCCAGCCCCAGGCGCTCCGCGCCGGAGAGGGATGCTTCAACGAAATGCTTTGAAACCGTAAGGGTAGACATAACCGGTGCCATTGATGGAAACGATGTTCATCATAAGTGCCCCGAGGGACAATGCAACCATCTGATTTCGCGAAAGATGGAAGATTCTGCCAATGGGAATGAAGGAACCGGCAGTTGGCCCCCTCTGCAAAACCCGGCAGCATGAGCCAAAGTACTAACAATACCTCAGATCAACCAATGGAGACGACCATGGCAGGCCCACTGAACACCCTGAAAATACTCGATTTCAGCACCCTGTTACCCGGCCCCTACGCCACCATGATGCTCGCCGACATGGGCGCGGAAGTGTTGCGTGTGGAAGCGCCGGACAGGGTAGACCTGGCCAAGGTAATGCCCCCATTTGATGGCAAGTTCAGCACCACCTTCTCGTACCTCAGTCGTGGCAAGCAGACACTCCAGCTCAACCTGAAACAGCCTGAGAGCGTGGAGAAGGTGAAAGAACTGGTCAAAGACTACGACATCGTAGTGGAGCAATTCCGCCCGGGTGTGATGGATCGGCTGGGCATTGGCTACGAAACCCTCAAAGCCATCAACCCGAATCTGATTTACTGTGCCATCACCGGTTACGGCCAGACCGGCCCCTACAAAGACCGCGCCGGCCATGACATCAACTACCTGGCTATCTCCGGCGTCGCCAGCCATTGCGGCCGCGCCGACAGCGGCCCACCACCCATGGGTATACAGGTTGCCGACGTGGCCGGCGGCTCTCACCACGCGGTGATGGGCATTCTCGCTGCGGTCATTCAGCGCCAACAAACCGGGCAGGGCGCCTTCATCGACATCAGCATGACCGACGCCGCCTTCTCCCTCAACGCCATGGCCGGCGCCGCCGCCCTGGCCGGCGGCCAGCCCCAGAAGCCGGAGAGTGGAATGCTCAACGGCGGCACCTTCTACGATTACTACCAGACCAGCGATGGCCGTTGGTTGTCGGTAGGCAGCCTGGAGCCGCAGTTCTCCGCGCGGTTGTGTGACACGCTCGGACTCAGCGAGGTGAAGAGCTTTGCCCTGAGCCAGAACCCTGAGCATCAGCAGAAGTTGAAGGCTGCCATTAAAGAGAAGATTGGAGCGAAAACGTTTGCCGATTGGCGGGCAATTTTTGCCGAGGTGGATGCTTGTGTGGAGCCTGTGCTGACGATCGAGGAGGCGGCGGAGCATCCGCAGATTGTGGCGCGGAGGATGGTGGTTGAGAGGGATCGGGGGGATGGTGTGGGGCAGCAGCAGTTAGGTTGTCCGATTCGGCATGTTGCGGCGTCAGATTAAAGAGTGAATTGGCGTTCATTTGCGGGCAAAAACTAAAGTCGTCTGCTAATTTGTGATAGTGAGTCAGGTTTTTGGCTCCTATCCAACAATTACAATGGACGATTTATTATGAGATGGCTAAGCGATAGTTCTCAACACGCCCACCTGGGGGTGTTGAAAGCTGCTGGAGTAATGCTTGCTTCCAGCATGTTGTTAGTCGGTTGTTTTGGCGGCAGCTCATCGGGTTCCGGTTCAAGTGTCGACGAAACGCTATTCCCCGCAGACGGTAAGTTCAACGCTACCATTCGCAGGACCACCAATGGCGTGCCTCACGTCAAAGCCGACAACCTCGCATCGGCGGCATTCGGCGCGGGTTACGCCCAAACACAGGACAATGTGTGTTTGCTGGCGGAGGCAATCGTCAAGGCCAGGAGTGAAAGAGCAAAGTACTTTGGGCCTGGGCCCGGAGATATCAACATCATCAACGATTTCAGCTTCAAGGCCCAGAAAATTCTGAGTGGTGCCGAAGCTGAATATCCGAGCCTCAGTAGTGAGACCAGAGCCCTCATCGAGGGATTTGCCGCTGGCTACAATAAGTATGTGAAAGAAACAGAGTCGGCAGATTTGCCTCCAGAGTGCCGGAATCAACCTTGGGTAAAAGAGATCACACCTGTTGATCTGTTTGCTCATTACCGGATCGTCGGTCAATACGCCAGTGGTGCTTTGTTTGCCACGGGAGCAGTATTCCTGGCAGTGCCGGACGGCGAATCACCTTCTCCAACACCGGTCATGAATGCGGCCTCACGAGATACCTCTTCCGATGAAATGCTTCGGAAACTGGTTGCAAACGCAACGTCAAACGCGGCCAATCAAATCGATTATCAGGATTTCGGGCTTGGTAGTAACGCCTGGGGTGTTGGTGGAGACCTGACGGAGCAGGGTAAAGGTGCGTTGCTGGCAAACCCGCATTTTCCCTACACCGGCCATAGGAGGCTATACCAAGTCCAGATGACCGTTCCTGGCTACCTGAATACCAACGGAGCGGGGCTTTTGGGTACCGCGATTCCATTGATTAATTTCAATGAGAATCTGGCATGGTCTCATACGGTAACCACGAGCCGCCGTTTTACGTTATATGAGTTGCAACTCAAAGACGGCGATAACTTCACTTACCTGAAGGATGGTCAGGAGCGGCCCATAACCTCAGAAACCTACAGAATCGAGGTGAACAACGGCTCTCCAACACCAACTATTCTTGAGAAGACGTTCTACTTCTCAGAGTATGGCCCTATGTTGGCCGCTGATGCGGTAACCAGCGGCGGCCTCCCCGCCTGGGGCGCAGCGGGTACTGCATACACCTATCGGGATGCGAATGCCTCCACTCAGCGGCTATTGGATACCTGGCTGCAAATGAGCCGGGCCAGTACTTTGGCTGAGTTCCGGCAAGTGTTCCAGAATTGCGGCACCACATTCTGGACAAATACCACCTACGCGGATGATCAGGGCAACGCCTATTACATTGACAGCAGCTCGGTGCCGCATCTTTCGGATGCTGCGCTGGCGGTTGTAGATTTTAAGCGAAAGGTCAGCCCCGAATACAATCAGCTCTTTAATGCAGGCCTGACTTTGCTGGATGGAAGTAAGTCCCGCGATGATTGGGTAGAGGGTGAATGCGGCGGTTTGGTGCCCTATGAAAAACGACCTCAGTTACTTCGTACCGATTGGGTGCAAAACTCCAATGACAGTTACTGGGCAACCAACCCGGATGCTTTCCTGACAGGGTTTTCCCCCCTCTTCGGCTCAGAAGAAACGCCCCTGAACCCAAGAACCCGTATCGGCATCAAAATGTTGCAAAACCCTTCTGATCCGGGATTTGCTGCCGGCGCGCCGGCTGGGCAAGATGGGAAGTTTGGGGCGATTGATCTGATCAACGTGATCTACAACAACCGTACCTGGTACGCAGAGGAGTTCCTGCCCGAGTTGCGGGACCGTTGTACGTTGATTGGTAGCGACCCCGTGAATCTTTCGGGCGGTGGCTCCAGGGCTGTGGAGGAGGCCTGTGATGTCCTGCAGGACTGGAATGGCGTATATGATGTGGATAGCGTTGGCGCCCATGTGTTCCGGGTATTTATTGCTAACTACCGGAACAGTTTTGGGGCGGACCTGACCGTTCCGTTTGATCCTAGCGATCCCGTTGCAACCCCCGCGTCGCCGTCAGAAGCTACTAAAGGTACGGCGGATGATGCAATGTTGATAGCGCTTGCCGAAGGGCTTGAAGCTCTGGATTCCGTTGGAATTGCCTACGATGTGGCGCTCGGACAGGTGCAATACTATCAGCCGAGCGGTGGAGTGCCGCCTGGTGGTACCCCAGTTGAGCAGCTTCAGTCGTTTCCCTGGCATGGAGGTGACGGGACTATCGATGGCGCCTTTAATGCGATTGGTGTAGTGGCCTCGCCTGTTGCCGAAGACACGGTATTTCCAAGGATTGCCCCTTCGACCATTGGTAACACGGCGGGGCTTTCTGATCAGCCTGGCGAAGGTTGGTTGATGGCCAGAGGGACCAGTTGGCATTTCGGTCTGGAGTTCACAGACGAGGGCCCTCAGGCCTATGGACTGGTGAGCTACTCCCAGTCGAGTGATGAGGGATCACCATACTTCAATGATCAGGGATTGCGTTACTCGGAGAAGGATTATCGGAAGCTGTACTTCAGTAATGGTGAGATTGAGGCGAATCTCATTCCCAACGGGACAGTCCAGATCATGACCGAGTAAAATGGGAAGGGCGGACTTGTTAACAAAGGCTGCCCGTGTTCTTGATAGTTAGAGATATGAAAAAGAAGCGACCGAAAAGGCCGCCTTAGATTACAGGCCCTCGCCATCGCGGCGGGGGGCTGTAATTGGGGCATCGACGTTTCTGAGGTTGCCCCCTGCTCAAGGGCTGGCTCTGCAATAACACGAATTAGAGGTCGTGAGTCACGATCGCTGTTCCTAGACAACCACCTACTACGCTCAGCAAAATTGATGAGTACATCGATCTGGAATGCATCCGGGAACCCTTTTGGTACTCTTGTTGCTCAAGTTGTTTTTTGGGGGACAGCCTGAGAGGCATTTCAGGGAGCAGCAGCTGTATTGGGTGACAGGTCAACGTAGCCTATTCCTTGTACTTGCGACTCAACTTTGCAGACGAGATTCCCTATGCGTTTACGCCGAGCTAGAAATGCTGGCGTGGACTTCGTGCTAGCAGCCTCTAACAGGCGATCTTTGGTGAGGATGTCATCCAAGCGATGCTGAGCGGTCTTGTTGGTGATGACGTCTTCTACGCCGAGAGCATGCAACTAACGACAAATGCCAACGAAAAAACGGCTTGAAATAGGAGTAGGTTAAGGTGGCCGCTTACTTCCATGGTCTGGAAAGTACTATTGGGAGGAGGCGCGGGACTAAAAGAAAAAAGCCCCCTGTTAACTACAGGGGGCTTGGGTTGTAAGGGAGCTCAAATACTTCCTAGTTCAAATTGTTTTAACGGATCAATTAGTCCTGCGGCGGCGCGTTTACTGTGCCGATCAGGGCAATTGTCTGAGCAATCATCGTGCCAAATGTTGCCTGAGCTTCTTCTGCACTGCTAACGACTTCTCCGCCTGTAGCGATAGAGCGATCCTTCAGTACATCACCGGCCTCTGCGATACTCTCTTGCGGGAGGACCGGTGTGCCGTGCACGCCACCTTGATACCTGGTGATCATCGGCAGGTTCAGTGGCAGGTCGGTTGGGGTAGCTCCCATGACGAAGGCTAGAGCTTCAGAGCCCGAAAGGGGAGCTGCCGGCGACTGAACTCGAACGCCATTCGGGAAGGTGATGTTCAGCGGAGCGTTGTCCTCACCGAACCGGACATCCGCAGCGTTTGGCGTTGTGCGATCACCGGCTATTTGAGCAAGAACTGTGTTCGAAACAGCAAGCTCATTAGCAAAGTTGATCGGATCAACTGAGTCCAGCATGGCCTGATTTACGTAGAAGAAAGTCTCCAGATTCGCGTCGCCCTGCTCAAGGCCCGCAGCTGCCCGCAGACCGCCCAAAATCGTGGGCGCGAAACTGGGCGAGTTTTCCAGCAAGCGAGTCGTGCCTGCTACGGGTGTCAGTAGGTGGGCTCCGGCAACGAACAAGTCCGGATTGCCACTGGCTGTGGCTGCGCCGACGAAAGCGCCGCCGTTGAGCGTGCCAAGAGAGTGTCCAATGAACGTCACGCCGTTTTTGGTGACTCCTTCTAGGCTATTGATCGTGGCTGTCAGGTTCATCAGATCGATTGCACCCTGACGCAGAACGTCACGTGAGTTCATGAAGTTTGTGAGGTTGATGAACAATGATCCTGAACTACCTACTCCAGACTCGAAGTTCATGGCTATCGGGTTGCCATCAGGACCGGCGGTGAAGCCGTAATGGCGCTCATTGATACCCTCAACAGCGCCTGTTGCTGTGCTAGCCGCCGCCAGGCCAGGAATGGTGCTTCCAGCATTTGCGACAGTGTTGTCGAGAGAGAAGGCACCACCAAGACTTTGAGCGGCCTCTGGTCCGCATTGCGGTGTCTCATTGCCCTCAATAGAGAGGACGTTCGCCACTGCCTCTTGGAAGGTCCGTTCAGCGGAGGGAGCAATGCCTTCGTGGAGGGCTGCCTCACACTGAACCACTGGAGTTTCCCCTGAGGTGTCGAAAGCGATCGACTGAAGAACCAATCCGGGGAACTGTCTCGCAATAATTGCGTCAATAGTTGCCTGAACCTGCGGAGTAACAATTGGATCCCCATTCTCATCCTCAGTTGGAGCAGGCACCAGGCCGCCTTGGACCAACAATGTCAAAGCGAGACTTTCCTGATCATCTCTGGTGAACGGCGATACGCCGTGCAGTGGTTGATCGATTGCGAAAACCGCTAAGTTCAGGCCCTCACTCTGTGCTGCTGCAACGAGCTGAGTGCCGAACGCAAGAGCTGCGCTGCGGTCGGTGGTGATGCCGTGTTGGAAGATCACTGGGATCAGTGGATCGCCCTCAGCTGTTGTCGGGTCGGCGTCAGCTGGAGTAATGACCAGCATTGGAACTTCGACCTTGCCTTGCAGTGTTGGGAAAGGAAAGTTGTAGTTCAATACATTTGAAACATCAGCGTCTTGCTGGGGGATTGTCGCCCCCAGCGCTTCACCGAGCACCGCTGCAAGCGGAACGTCAGGGCGCCAGCTTACAGTTCTAAGAGTTGAAGTTGACCCGGTTTGAGTGCTGTCCGGAACGGCGACATATTGTGGCAGCTCAATGAAGCCTTGATGCACATCCACTTGGCCTGGCTGAACGTTCAAAGAAGAGAGTACCGCAGAAACCGAAAGCGCATCATTGGTGCTGTTAATGCCAATATTCTCAATGGCCTTGGGCTGAGGGAAAGACAGCTGTGCGTCTGCAAGAACGCCATCGAGTGAAAACTTCACCAGTGCGCCAACGCAGTTGAATTGATCGTCGAACGAGCCTAGCGGTGTGTCAAAAGGCGGTTCGTCGCATGGGGCCAGCCCATCGTCTTCCAAAGCAATGCTTGGTTCGAAGTTTGCCAGAGCAGTACTAACGGCCCCGAACACGGTGGCGAAGTCGCTGGCTCCGTCCTTAACCGCAGCTGAGGCGGCACCAACGGTTACAGAGCGTCGGAGCTGGTCGGAGATCCAGTTGGCCGGATTCGCCATGTGACTTAGGACTTTCTTGTCTTCGCTGGTGGTAAAGCTGTAAGAAAGAGCGATGTTGCTATCGGTCAATGCCGGCATACCAAGCGCTGCGCGAGAGCTGTTATTGAGAGCGAAGTAGTTGGTGCCGATGTTTTCCCAGAAGCTGTTGATCAAGGTCCGCACTGGATTGAGAGCGGAGTTTCCAACTGGCTGATTTTCGTCGGTCAGGTTTTGATAAGCTGGAGAGGCAACGATCGCCTCTCCACTGATGTCCTTGATACCGTTGGTGATAACGACCACGTGCCTGCTAAGCGGGTTTAGTGGTTTGTTGGGTCGAATTCTGATCGCGGAGTCGCCATCAAGCTCAAGCACATCGTGGTCATAAGCTGGTGAATTGGCGAGTTCGACCAAGTGAGCTATCGCTGCGCCTTGATCCCGCCCGCTTAGATCTCGGCCGTTACCCAGTGGATTCTGCCCGGCGGCAACTTGAAAAGTAATTGCTGAAGGAATGGTCGGTGGTTCGCCGATGCCAAGCGCACGAACGGGTTCTCCGCTAGCGTACTGAACCTCAATAAGGAATACATTCTGATTAGGGTTCGGTATTACAGGCAGCTGCCCTTCTTGGCCAGCAGCAGGATTGGGGATAAATGCTCTGGAGTCTACCGTGCTAGCGTCGATGTCGCCGCTAAGTCTTACCACTGCAGGGGCCACCGTAGACGCCCCACTGAGATTATTTAATGCGGCGATGACAGGGTTGGTCATATCGCCAGCTACACCAAAAGAGCCATCTGCAGCTTGCTGGTCGAAGTTGAGGTCCGATGGAACAGGGATTTGACCAGTTAGAGGGTTGAATACCGGCCAGGTTTTCCCAGTAAAATCTGGATTGCTGATCTTATAATCCGGATTCGCATTACCCCCATCGCCGGCGCTATCGAAGCAACCAGTCAACCCAAGGGAAGAAGCCACGGCAAGACTTATTAGAGTTTTCTTGAACATGGGTGGAACCTTTTCCTGTTGTTGTGTCGTTATATCCGGCGTAGACGGAACCGGTCGGCCCCTGAATTCCGTGCTTTTGCCTGTTCTGCTTTTACGAATTCGTTCGTTGTCTGAAATTGTAGCCAGCACTTGAGCCAATTTCTGTAGCTTTGACTATAGCGACAGTCTGGCAAGTGTTGATCAGCCAAAAGTGTGATTCTGCTTTCGGAATCCCTCCTCGCACAGTCGGAGTGGCCTTTCTGAAAAATAGTGGGCACTGGCGGGTTTGTCGAGTCCTATCGAGTTCATTTCTGGTAAACTCACGCATCCTTATACAAGCAGGGGCTACCAGGGTGGCTCCGCACATTTCCGATAATCAGAAAGCTGATGAGGCGACTATGACCACTGTTATCCGCCAGGACGACCTGATCGAAAGCGTAGCCGATGCGCTGCAGTTTATTTCCTACTATCACCCCAAGGATTTTATTCAGGCTGTGTACGAGGCCTATCAGCGCGAAGAGTCCCAGGCTGCCAAGGATGCCATGGCCCAGATCCTGATTAATTCCCGGATGTGTGCCCAGGGCCATCGCCCGATCTGCCAGGACACCGGCATTGTGACCGTATTCGTGAACATTGGCATGGATGTGAAATTCGAGTGCGACATACCGCTGGACGACGTGATCAACGAAGGCGTGCGCCGTGCTTACACCCACCCGGACAATGTTCTTCGTGCCTCCGTGCTGGCCGACCCGGACGGCAAGCGCCAGAACACCAAGGACAACACCCCCGCCATCATCCACTACAAAATGGTGCCGGGTAACACGGTAGACGTGCACGTGGCAGCCAAGGGCGGCGGCTCTGAAGCCAAGTCCAAGTTTGCCATGCTGAACCCGTCTGACTCGGTGGTGGACTGGGTGCTGAAGATGGTGCCCCAGATGGGTGCCGGCTGGTGCCCGCCTGGTATGCTGGGTATCGGTATTGGTGGTACTGCCGAGAAGGCGATGGAACTGGCCAAGGAAGCCCTGCTGGACCCAATCGATATTCACGATCTGCAGGCCCGTGGCGCGTCTAACCGCTCTGAAGAATTGCGCCTGGAGCTGTTTGAGAAGGTCAATGAGCTGGGCATTGGTGCCCAGGGTCTGGGTGGTCTGACCACGGTTCTGGATGTGAAGGTGAAGGACTTTCCGACACACGCGGCCAACAAACCGGTGGCGATTATTCCGAACTGTGCCGCTACCCGCCACGCGCATTTTGTGCTGGATGGCTCTGGCCCGTCTCTGCAGACACCGCCGAGCCTGGACGACTGGCCAGAAATCACCTGGGAAGTGGGCGAGAACGTTCGCCGTGTAAATCTGGACACCGTGACTCCGGAAGACGTGAAAGACTGGCAGCCCGGTGAAACTGTTCTTCTGTCTGGCAAAATGCTGACTGGCCGTGACGCCGCCCACAAGAAGATGGTGGATATGATCGAGCGTGGCGAGGAGCTGCCGGTGGATCTGAAAGGTCGCTTCATCTATTACGTGGGCCCGGTTGATCCGGTGCGTGAAGAAGTGGTTGGCCCGGCTGGCCCCACTACCGCCACCCGTATGGACAAGTTTACCGACACCATGCTGGAGAAAACCGGCCTGACCGGCATGATCGGTAAAGCCGAGCGTGGCCAGGTTGCTATTGATGCGATCAAGAAGCACGGCGCGGTATACCTGATGGCGGTGGGCGGTGCGGCTTACCTGGTATCCAAGGCGATCAAGGGTGCCGAAGTGGTGGCCTTCGAAGAGCTGGGTATGGAAGCCATTTACGAGTTCGAAGTGGAAGACATGCCGGTAACCGTAGCGGTGGATTCCCGTGGCAGCTCCGTGCACCAGACCGGCCCGGTTGAGTGGCACGACAAGATCATTGCTGCCAAAGCGGTTTGATCTGAGTCTTTGTTAGTCTCGGTGGCAGCCTTGGGCGTTCGGCTCAGGGCTGCCACTGAAAGTCCTTCATCTTTACCTTTCCTTTATACACCTCCACCCCCTCCAGTCTCAGCTTCTCGGTTTGAAGCTGGCAGGTTTCTGTGCCTCCAGGAAAAGCGATCTGGCCGTTGCTGCGGATAACCCGGTGCCAGGGGATGCTGTGGCCGGCGGGCAGTTTGCCCAGGGCCCGGCCAACAAAGCGCGCCTGGCGGCCCAGGCCGGCCATGGCGGCGACCTGGCCGTAGCTGGCCACTTTTCCTTGCGGAATGGCGGCCACTACCTGCCAGATTTTCTGCTCTTTTGTCGGTTCTTTGTCGAACTCGTCCATTCAGAGCCTCATGCGTCTGCGCACTAGAGACGCAGTGCGCCGTCCACTTCGATCATACGGCCGGAGACGTAGTCGTTCTCGAAGATGAACGCCACGGCAGAGGCGATTTCCTCCGGCTTACCCATGCGCTTGAGCGGAATGCCCGCGGTCATTTTCTCCAGGGCTTCGGGTTTCATGGAGGCTGTCATTTCGGTTTCGATGAAGCCAGGGGCGATGCCCATGCAGCGGATGCCATAGCGGGCCAGCTCTTTGGCCCAGACCGGCACCAGGGCAGAGACACCGGCCTTGGCGGCGGAGTAGTTGCTCTGGCCCATGTTGCCGGCGCGGGAGATGGAGGCGATGTTGATAATGACGCCCTGGTCACCGTTTTCGATCATGCGGGTGGCGGCTTCGCGGCCGCACAGGAATACGCCGGTGAGGTTTACATCAATGACGGACTGCCACTGGGCCAGTTCCATGCGTTTTTCCAGTTTGCCGTCCTTGAATTTCACCATCAGGCCGTCGCGCAGAATGCCAGCGTTGTTTACCAGACCGTTCAGGTGGCCAAAGTCGTTGATGATAGCTTGGAAGGTTTTCTCAACATCGTTTTCTTTAGCGACGTTGCAGACATAGGTTTTTGCATCGCTACCGGCTTGTTTGCAGGCGTCGGCGGCTTCCGTCAGTTTGTCTTCCATCAGGTCGATGAGCGCGAGCCTGGCGCCTTTGGCTGCCAGGTATTCTGCCATGGCGCGGCCGAGGCCCTGGCCGCCGCCGGTGATTGCGATCACTGAATCTTGAAGTTTCATGGTTTGCCCTAATTAAGTTCAGAGGTGGTTTACGTTCTCTGTGTGTCTGCATCGTTTTTATAAGGAGGCATTTTGCCCGTTTTCCTTTTTCTTTTCATTATTCTGCCCATCGCCGAGATGGTGGTTCTGATCAAGGTCGGCGGCCTGATCGGGGTGTTGAACACCATCGGGCTGGTGCTGCTGACCGCCGTCATTGGCGCCTGGCTGTTGCGCCAGCAGGGGTTGGCCACGTTGTTGCGGGCGAACCAGCGCTTGAACAGCGGCGAATTGCCGGCGAAGGAAGTGGCTGAGGGGCTGATTCTGGCCGTGGGCGGGGCCTTGTTGCTGACACCGGGGTTTATTACCGATGCGGTGGGGTTTGCCTGTTTGCTGCCGGGGTCCCGGCACTGGCTCGCGGCGAAGGCTTTGAGGCGAATGACGGTAGCCGGCCAGAGTCGGAGCTTTTATTTTGGTGCTGGCGGCGGTGCCGGGCCATTCGGGCAGGGCCCGTTTGAAGGGCACGGACCGTTCGGGCCGCAGCGGCCGTTTGATCGGGATGCCAATGGCGACATTATTGAAGGTGAATATCAGGATCAGACGGAGAGCGATCGGGAACGCCTTGAGCGTGCACGGGAGCGCGGTGAGGGCGACGAAAAAAAGTGAAATTTTTTTCGCTCCGGGTGTTGAAAACGTTGGTGGCAACCCCATTAACTCACCACAGATTCGTCTCAGGCTGAAAACTGCTGTCTATCAGTGGCTTGGATGCCGGGGCAATTTGTCCGGTCCGGGGTTCCGGCCAGACACTTTTAACATGCAATTGTCATTGCCACATTAATCTGACTATTGGAGAAACCGAGCAATGAAAATTCGTCCGCTACACGATCGTGTTGTCGTACGCCGTAAGGAAGAAGAAGAGAAAACTGCGGGTGGCATCGTGCTGCCGGGTAACGCCAAAGAGAAGCCTTCCCAGGGTGAGGTAGTTGCTGTGGGCAATGGCCGTATTCTGGACAACGGCGAAACCCGTGCACTGGCGGTCAAGGTGGGTGACACCGTGGTCTTCGGTCAGTATGCCGGTAACACCGTAAAGGTTGACGGTGAAGAGCTGCTCATCATGAGCGAAAGCGAAATCTACGGCGTGCTTGAGTGATCGCAGCAGCGATAAGTACGAACGCTCATTAATCCGATCTTATTCAACTTCGGTTTAACGAACAGGAATAGAAGACATGGCAGCAAAAGACGTTAAATTCGGTGATAGCGCCCGCAAACGCATGGTTGCAGGTGTAAACATCCTGGCAGACGCAGTCAAGGTAACCCTGGGCCCGAAAGGCCGTAACGTGGTTCTGGAGAAGTCTTTCGGCGCTCCGACCGTGACCAAAGACGGTGTGTCTGTGGCCAAGGAAATCGAGCTGAAAGACAAGTTCGAGAACATGGGCGCGCAGATGGTCAAGGAAGTTGCTTCCCAGGCCAACGAAACCGCTGGTGACGGTACCACTACCGCAACGGTTCTGGCCCAGTCCATCGTCAATGAGGGCATCAAGGCAGTGACTGCCGGCATGAACCCGATGGATCTGAAGCGCGGTATCGACAAGGGGACGGCTGAAGCCGTTAAAGCCATTCGTGAAATGGCCAAGCCCTGCGACGACAGCCGTATGATCGCCCAGGTTGGCACCATCTCCGCCAATGGTGATGAGACCATCGGCAAGATCATTGCAGACGCCATGGAGCGCGTAGGCAAAGAAGGCGTCATTACCGTTGAGGAAGGCCGTGGCCTGGAAGACGAGCTGGACGTGGTTGAAGGCATGCAGTTCGACCGCGGCTACCTGAGCCCGTACTTCATCAATAACCAGGACAACATGTCTGCCGAGCTGGATGACCCGTACATCCTGCTGGTTGACAAGAAAATCTCCAATATCCGCGAACTGCTGCCGGTGCTGGAAGCTGTTGCCAAGGCTGGCAAGCCGCTGCAGATCATCGCCGAAGACATCGAAGGCGAAGCCCTGGCCACTCTGGTTGTGAACAACATGCGTGGCATCGTTAAGGTGAACGCGGTTAAAGCACCTGGCTTTGGTGACCGTCGTAAGGAAATGCTGCAGGACATCGCCATCCTGACCGGTGGTACCGTGATTTCCGAGGAAGTAGGCCTGACCCTGGAGAACACCACTCTGGATGACCTGGGTACTGCCAAGCGTGTTAACGTGACCAAGGAAAACACCACTCTGATCGGCGGTGCCGGCGCTCAGGGCGATATCGAAGCCCGCGTTGAGCAGATCCGCAAGCAGATCGAAGACAGCACCTCTGACTACGACAAAGAGAAGCTGCAAGAGCGCGTAGCCAAGCTGGCTGGCGGTGTTGCCGTGATCAAGGTTGGTGCCGGCTCTGAAGTGGAAATGAAAGAGAAGAAGGCCCGTGTTGAAGACGCGCTTCACTCCACCCGTGCTGCCGTTGAAGAAGGCATCGTAGCCGGTGGTGGTGTGACTCTGATCCGCGCCATTGCGGCCCTGGACAAGGTAGACGCCATCAACGAAGAGCAGAAAGCCGGCGTGAACATTCTGCGCCGTGCCATGGAAGCGCCGCTGCGTCAGATCGTATTCAACGCAGGTGGTGAATCCTCTGTTGTGGTTGCCAAGGTGAAAGAAGGCGAAGGTTCCTTCGGCTTCAACGCCGCAACCGAGCAGTACGGCGACATGCTGGAAATGGGCATCCTGGATCCTGCCAAGGTCACCCGTTCTTCCCTGCAGGCGGCTGCCTCCGTAGCATCCCTGATCATCACCACCGAGGCGATGGTTGCGGACGAGCCTGAAGACGAGAAGTCTGGCGGTATGCCAGACATGGGTGGAATGGGCGGAATGGGAGGCATGGGCGGCATGATGTAATGCCGGCCAGGTCCCGACCAGATCTCAGTTTCTGAGGTCTGGCCCGATCTACCCCTGAAAAACCCCGCGCTGGTTCACACTGGTGCGGGGTTTTTCGTTATTTTTGTCATGAAGTTGCCCAATGGCTTTGTTAGACTCGGTTACCCGTTCATTAACGTGCAAAACTCAATGACTGAACCCCAAGCCAAGCCTTTCCTGCGCCCTGCCAAGATCCTGCTGATGTTGCTGCTTGGCTTGCTGGTGTATGGCGTGGTTCTGGTGCTGTGGGTGCCGGCGGGATGGGTTTGGCATCAGGCTTCCCGGTATGTCCAGTTGCCACCGCAGGTAGTGGTGCAACAGGTGTCGGGTCGGCTCTGGGATGGCGCCGCAGGCGTTGTGGTTGCCGGTTTTCCGGCCCGGGTGCAGTGGACGTTGGGGTGGCCCTCGCTGACCGGATTGGAGTTACCGATTGGAATTTCCCTGGCGTCGTCACAATCCCGGGTGGAGGGAACTGCTAGTATCGGTTGGCCGGGTAACCTGGATGTGACGGCCCGCGGCCGAATAGCGGTAGAGGAATTCGAAGATCTGATTCGCCAGAGCGGCGGAGCGATGATTGAAGGGGACGTCAGTATCGATCGACTACGCCTGGTCTTCGCGGATACCCGATTACAGCAAGCCGACGGTGTCGGGCGCTGGAATGGAGGGCTGGTTACCTGGCCTATGGGGAATCAGACCGGGCAGGCAGAGTTCCCGCCTATGCAGGCTAATGTAGATACCACCGAGGGTGGCGTTGCTTTGACGGTATCGGAGCAGGGCGGCGATGGCCCAGCTGCGGATGCCAGTATTCTTTGGGACGGCATGATGGAGCTCAGGGTATATAAGCGCATGGTTGACCTGGCGCAGCAGCCATGGCCCGACAGTGCGCGCCCGGGTGATGTGGTGTTCCGGGTTCGTCAGCCAATACTGCCGGGAGGGTTCTGACGTGGCAGGATTGGCAGTACATCATCAGGAGCGTCTATCCAGAGCCCTGGCAAACATTATTCTGGTCGCCCTGGTGGTTTATCTCAGTATTTCGGCAGCCAAACTGACCTGGCTGTATGCATGGTCTGATCGGCCGGTTCCGGATGTCCCGGCACAGTTGGGTGGCCAACCTGGCGCCCAGAACCGGGTACCCCAGGCTTCCATCGCCGGTTACGAATTCTTCGGCCGGCCAGAGCAGCAGGCCGGTGTGGCAGAGGTTGTTCGCCGCAGCGCACCGGAAACCGGGTTACGGTTGCGCCTCGAGGGGGTGCTGATAGGGCAGCGGCCGGAAGACTCCGGTGCTATAGTTGCCGGAAGCAATGGTGAAACCGAGTATTACCGGGTAGGTGAAACCCTGCCCGGTAATGCAGAGCTGGCCGAGGTGGAATCAGACCGCATTCTGATTCGGCGTGGTGGCCGCTATGAGTCACTCGCATTTGAAGAGAAGCTGGACTCTTCGGTAATGGTTGCGGACGCACCGGTTCAGGCGGCAGAATCGCCCGATGATTTCCTGGCCGGGGCCAGGCAGCAGCTGGATGCAGAAGGGGCGGCGGCATTGGCGGCTTACGGCTTACGGCCAGCGGATGACAGCGGCGCTTCTGGGTATGTGTACGATGGCTCCAACCCGATGCTCAATGCGGTCAATCTGCGCCAGGGCGATGTCATTACTGCCATTAACGGTCAGCGCCTGGGTGATGTAGAACAGGACAAATCCCTGCTGGAAGACTGGCGAAGCCAGGCCCAGCTGGATATCGAGATAGAACGAGACGGCTCCATACTGACCGTCAGCTATGCCATACCCGAGCAGTGGCGCTGATCGGGAACATTACAACAGGACGATATCGCCAGATGTATAACCACAAGACCAACGTACTCCGGACCCTCGTGTTTCTTCTGCTGTTGCCAATCCTATCGGTGGCTCAGGCACAGGATGAAACCTGGCGGTTGAACCTCAAGGATGCGGACATCCGGGCTTTTGTCACTCAGGTGGCGGATATTACCGGGTACAGTTTTGTGGTGGACCCCAGGGTTAAGGGCAAGGTGACCGTACTGTCCAGTGCGCCCATGAACAAGCACGAAATCTATGATCTGTTCCTGGCGGTATTGAATGTGCACGGTTTCACCGCCATTCCCGGGGAAGAAGTGATCAAGATCATCCAGCAGGTGGATGCAAAGCAGTCTGCCGAGATTCTGGATCGATTCGAGGTTACCCCATCTGAACAGCTGATTACCCGGGTTATCCAAATTGATAATGCCAATGCCCTGGAGTTGGTGCCCATCCTGCGCCCGCTGGTGGCCAAGTATGGACATCTGGCCGGCGTGGCAGCAGCTAACGCGCTGATTGTCAGTGACCATTCGTCCAATATCCAGCGTATTGAGCAGATCGTTCGCGAACTGGACAGCCCTTCCAAATACGAGGTTGAGGTTATCCAGCTCAGGGAAGCCTGGGTGGGCGATATGGTCAAACTCCTGCAGGAACTCGCGCCCGATGAATTGCGTCGTGGTAGCGGTGACAGTTCCGCGAGAAAGTACAGTGTGACTGCGGATGAGCGAAGCAATCGGCTGATTCTCAGGGGCGACGAGACTTTTCGTGACAAAATGCGGGGCTTGATTCGCCAGCTTGATCAGCCCTCGGCAACTGGCGGCACGACAAAAGTCATCCGACTCAAGCACGCTGACTCCAAAGCCCTGACCGAAATCCTAAAGGGCGTGATGGGCGAAGTGGTGCGGGAATCGAGTACCGGCAGTGGTTCCGGGGGCAGTGGCTCATCGGGTAGCCGTTCCGCAAGCTTCTCGGTGTTCGCCGATGAAGGTTTGAATGCGTTGGTTGTCCGTGGCGAGCCGTCGTTGATGCAGGAAGCCGAGCAAATTGTGGCCGCTCTGGATGTGCGCCGGGCTCAGGTGATGATTGAAGCGGCGATTGTCGAGATCAGTGACGAGCTGGGAGATCAGTTGGGTGTCCAACTGGCGGCTGGTGATGAGTCTGCCAACGCTTTCCCGGTAATGGGCACTAACCTTACCAGTGGTGAGGGCATGCTGGGGCTGAACTCGGTGATTGGTGCGCTGGTAGGCGATACCCTGCCGCAGTTGGGCGGAGGCATTACCGTTGGCGCTGGCCAGCGGGATCGGGACGGTCTCACCTGGGGTATTCTGATTCAGGCGCTGTCTTCCTCATCCGCTGCCAACCTGCTTTCGACACCGAGCATCATTACCCTGGATAATCAGGAATCCGAGATTATTGTGGGCCAGAACGTGCCGTTCCGGACAGGGCAGTCGACGGTCACCGGTGATGGAACCACCAACCCGTTTACCACCATTGAGCGCCGTGATGTGGGCCTTTCCCTGAAAGTAACACCGACCATTAGTGCCGACGGCCTGGTTCGGCTGGTGGTCGAGCAGACCACCGAGGATATCTCTACCACGACGGTCTCCGGCGCCTCCGATCTGATTACTAACAAACGTGAGATCAAAACCACTGTGCTCGCCGATGATGGTGAAACCGTGGTTCTGGGCGGGCTGATCAAGGATGACTTCCAGGTCAACAAGAGTAAGGTGCCGCTGCTAGGGGATATCCCGTTGCTTGGGCGCCTGTTCTCATCGGAATCTGAAACCCGCATCAAGCGCAACTTGCTGGTCTTCCTGAGGCCGACCATTATGCTCGGCAAAGACGAGAGCGTGGCTGCCACTACCGAGAAGTTTAACCAGCTGTGGGACGTAAACCTTGAAGTCCGCGAAAAGCTCGGCCTGCCCGCCCCGGAAGACCCGCCCTCCGTTGATATGCTGTTCCAGGGGCGTAGGCAATAGGGTCAAGGGGTCTGTCCCTCAGGGTCTGTCCCCCAGGGTCTGTCCCCGCATGGGGACTGACCCATTTTGGAAGGCCCAGTAGGTAGTTAGGCTGGGGTGCAACAGACGGGCAAAAGTGGGTCTGTCCCCCAGGGTCTGTCCCCGAATGGGGACTGACCCATCTTGGCGGGCTACGTACGTGGTCAGACTTGGTCGCAACAGACGGGCAAAGGTGGGTCAGTCCCCGTTCGGGGACAGACCCCTTAGAGGCATCGGGCAATCCAGCTGGTCTGCCACCAGCCGCATTAATTCATACTCCCGAACATCCACCTTGCCATCGTGGGTCACGCAGTAGCCGCAGGCGTCGATGACGGCGGGCTTCAGTAGCGGCGACAGCCGATTCAGTATTTCCAGCGCTTCTCTCAGTTCTCGCATGGACACCTTCCCGGCTCTGCTTTCTTCCTGACCGGTACCAAAGCCGGCCATGGCTTCAAGATACAGTTTGTCTGCGTCCTCAGGGGTGTCGGTGCCGGCGCGGGCGAACAGGCTGAGCAGGCGCCGCAGGGCCGGCATCACCTGGCGATAGTTCCTGTATTTGACCGGTACAACCTGTTCTGCGCCAAGCCCGAGATGCCGGTTCAGGAAGGTGGTCAGGGCCATCTCGAACAGGCTCACCCGGTTGTCGGCTGCGACCAGCTTCTGAACGTTTTCAAGCAGGGCGTCGCGTTCTTCCGGGTCCAGTTTCCGCAATGCCGGCATGGCCAGTTCCAGTACCGGGAAGCGTGCAGTTTCACCCAGCCTTGCCAGGGCTGGCAGCATCTTGTCCAGCAGTTCTGGCTGAGCGCCCAGTAGCGGGTGTTCGGTTAACAGCGTCAGTCGTTGTTTCTGGATGCTCGGCGAGAGATCAAAGATCAGCAGGGCATAGCACAGCTGAATCGCGCCGGAGCGGGTGTAGAGCAGGTTACGGAAGGTGGATGGCAATTGTTCCAGAAGCTGGACAGCAAAGGCTTCGCTCTGGGCGCTGACGGTGCCTACCCGTGTGGACAGCTTTTCAGCCGGCTGTGGCGTATTGGGTGCCAGGGAAGAGCGCACCGGTGATGAGCTACTACGGCCCCTGGCAGGCGCCACAACCTGATTGACCAGGTCGTTCAGGCCCGCTTTACCGGCAGTTCTGGAGGTGTCCTGGCGCAGCTTTTGGCTTGGTTCAGTGTCTCGCAGGCGGCTGCGTAAGCGTGCCAGCATACCCGGTTGGATCGCATTGATGCGTTCGTTGATGGGCGGGTGGGACGCGAGCAGGGTGCTGAACTTCATCCGTGCCGACTCACCAAAACACATGTGGTTCATATCGCTGGCATGGCTGGTGGTGTCCAGGTAGCCGCCCTTCATGCCAATCTTGAACAGGGCGCTGCCTATGCCTTCGGGGTTACGGGTAAATTGTACGGATGAGGCGTCGGCCAGCATTTCCCTTTGCCGGGATACCGCTGCCTGAATCAGCCGGCCGAAGAACACACCCACATAGCCGATGATCATCAGGGCCAAACCTATCAGGCCCATTGCAGCCTGCGCCCGGCCATCCCGGTTTCGGCTTCGGCCGCCGCTGTAGAAACCTGCCCGAAGCAGGAACTGGCCAATCTGACCTAGCATCAGAATGCCGGCCAGCAGCGCAATCAGCCGGACGTTAATGCGCATATCACCATTCAATATATGGCTGAACTCGTGCCCCACCACGCCCTGAAGCTCGTCTCGGGTGAGGTGGGTAAGTGCGCCGTGCGTAACCACCATAACGGCCTCACCAGGCGTGTAGCCTGCCACAAAGGCGTTGATGCTGGTCTCGTTGCCCATCACGTAAAGGTCTGGCACGGGCACGCCACTGGCGATGGCCATTTCTTCCACGATATTGCGAAGTTTGCGTTCCTCGGCATCTTTGGTGTCGGGCTCAATCGGACGGGCGCCCACCATTTTGGCCACCCGGCTACCGCCGCCAGCCAGGTCTGCCCAGCGAACCAGCGAGCCAACGCCTATAAGCAACACCACCGCAAGTGCGGTGGTGAGTCCGTGGCTGGAAGTGAGCCAGTAATGGAAGGGCAGAGCGGAGGTTTGGCTGCGGGTGACAAGGTAACCGACCAGACAAACGGCCAGGGTAATCAGGGTGACGGCTGTCAGGAACAGTACGATTAACAGGCCGGTATTGCGCCGGGCATGGGCCTGGCGCTGGAAGAAACCGGAGTTTGCCATGATTCAGGCCTCAGAAGCTGACTTTTGGTACCTGGCGCGCTTCCGGGGTTTCCAGTTGCAGCTGGGCGGTTTCCTTGAAGGCAAACATGCCGGCGACAATGTTGTTCGGGAACTTCTCGCGGAAAATGTTGTAGGTCATCACACCGTCATTGTAGGCCTGGCGGGCAAAGGCTACCCGGTTTTCGGTACTGGAGAGCTCTTCCATCAATTGCTGGATGGTTTCGTTGGCTTTCAGTTCCGGGTAGTTTTCCGAGACGGCGTAGAAATTTGCCAGGGCTTTGGTCAGCAGGTTCTCGGCACTGCCCAATCGCTGTATTTTGGTGCCATCTCCCGGGTCTTTCGCCGCGTCTTTCTGGGCGCTGACTGCGTTGTTGCGGGCTTCCATCACTTGGGTCAGCGTGGATTTTTCGTGAACGAGGTAGGCTTTGGCGGCTTCCACCAGGTTGGGAATCAGGTCATGGCGGCGTTGTAGCTGCACATCAATCTGCGCAAAGCCATTCTTGAACTGATTACGCAGCGATACCAGGTTGTTGTAGATAAACACCAGGTAAAGTATGACAACGGCAATAACAACAAGGCCGATGACGGTCGTTCCCATGACTACTCCTCAGGGTGAAAGGTTCAGGCGTTATTTTCCACGATACGGGCATGGAAAGTCTGTACAAACGTCTCAAATTCCTTGGGTGGCAGTGGCTTGCTGAAAAAGTACCCCTGAGCCAGTTTACAGCCACGCTGGCTCAGATAGTACTCTTGTTCAGCGGTTTCAACCCCTTCGGCCACGACGGTAAGGTTCAGGCTTTTACCAAGGTCTATGATGGTGTTGGCAATTCGTGTGTCTTCCTCGTTGACCAGCAAGTCCCGAATGAACTGCTTGTCGATTTTCAGGTGCTGAACTGGCATCTGCTTCAGGTAGGTGAGGGATGAGTATCCGGTGCCAAAATCGTCCACCGCGATGCTGATGCCTGCACGATGAAGGCGATGCAGCTTGGCCACGGCGTCGGTGAGATTGGTCATAAAGCTGGTTTCGGTGACCTCAAGCTCCAGCCGGCCGGCGGGAATGCTGTGGCGTTTCAGGGTGTTCAGTATGTCATCGACGATTGATTCCTGGCGAAGCTGAACAGCAGACAGGTTCACAGCAATTCTAAGGGGTGAGCCTTCACTGGCCCATCGGGCGGCTTGCCAGCAGGCCTGGTCGAGCACCCATTGGCCAATCTCGACAATGGCACCATTGGACTCGGCAACGGGGATAAAGTGGTCCGGGGGGATCATGCCGCGCTCGGGATGTTCCCAGCGCAACAGCGCTTCTGCACCGATAATTCGCTTGGTCTCAAGGTTGATCTGAGGCTGGTAGACCAGATGGAACTCGTGATTTGCGAGGGCGTTGCTCAGGTCTTTCTCAAGCTGTTTGCGTTCACGGATTTCCTGATCAATGCTGGCTACGTAGAACTGGAAATGATTGTGTCCATTCTGTTTGGCCAGTGCCATGGTCTGTTCGGCGCTTTGCAGAAGACGGTCGGCCTGGTCAGCATCAGAGGGGAACAAGGCAATACCGAGGGTAGCCGTCATGGATATGCGGTGGTTGCCGGCGTTGATCGGGGTGGCGAAGCTGCCCAGAATCTTTTCGGCGGTATCGGCCGCCTGAAATCCATCGCGCAGCCGCTTCTCAACAACCACAAACTGGTCGCTGCCCAGCCGGGCAACACTGAACCGTTCCGAAGGCAGGTTGGCGGTCAGGCGACTGGCGACGGTCTGCAATATGGTGTCGCCAGTTCGGAAGCCGCACTGTTCGTTCACGGATTTGAAGTCATCAATGCCGCAAACCGTCAATGCCAGTGTGCCATGGGATTCCCTGGCAGCCACGATGTCGTGTTGCAGGTCTTCCATGAATGCGTCGCGGCTGGGTAGCCCGGTCAGAGTGTCATAGCGTGCCAGGCGATTGACCCGATCTTCGGCTTCCTGATGCCTTTTCTGGCTCTCAGCGATAGATACCAGAAGATTGTTGGTGGCGTTCACCCATAGCCCAAGCTCGTCTGCCCGATGTCCGTCCGGAACCGCAATCAGCCGGTCGTCGGGCCGTGCCGGGTCGACTGTGCGAACGGACTGTACAATGCGCAAAAGGGGGCGGGTAAGTACCAGGTGGAACACCACGAACAGTACAAGGCCCAGAATCAGTGCCAGTGCAATGCCTGAACCAAAGGTGATTAATGCCCGGTTCAGCCAGTTCTCAGCGATAGGGGCAGTGTCGTAGTGCAATTCAAGGTAGCCGTAGATCGTGTCTGGGCTGGTGCCTCGGTGCAGGCTTTCGCGGTATTCACGAATGCTGCCGAAAATGGGGTCGGTAATGGGGCGGAATGCCCGGTCTTGCAGCGGCCTGAGCCGGCCGCCCAATTGGTCGCCATCCGGGTGGGAAATGCGAGCGAGGTGAATGGGCTCCAGCGCGAAAAGGCCATCAACCACTTGCTGGGCCAGGGTGTCATCAATACTGAAAACGGACTGGGTGGCGGCGTCACGAACCATTGCCATGGTCTGGT
The DNA here is from genome assembly GCF_003007715.1 of Marinobacter shengliensis. GTDB lineage: Bacteria > Pseudomonadota > Gammaproteobacteria > Pseudomonadales > Oleiphilaceae > Marinobacter > Marinobacter shengliensis. Next base: position 180,985 of record NZ_PXNO01000027.1, read on the forward strand.
TGGCCTGGCGTTCCAGTTCCATGGATACCCGCCTGGCGTCGAGAACAACCTGAACGGTGCTGACCAGGATGCCTGTCAACAGGGCGACAATCAGCACCCAGCGCAGGATTCGGTATCCCAGGTGATTTTCAACTTTGAAGGCGGTTTGCATTCCGAGTCTTGTGGCTCATCTGTCCGGATTGTTCTTGGGTGCAGGCGCCAGGGTCAGGCCTGCCGTGTACGACAGTATGGTTCAGATTTTTTGCAACTGCATGGAGTATGGCCGATTTTTTCAAATAATCATGGGTGGGCGTGTATCGATTTGTTGCGGTTTCGTCGCATTTGGATACAGAAACGCCCGCCAGGCTGACCTGGCGGGCGTTCAGGCGGAAGCGGCCGGGCAGCTTCCGACGGCACTACTCTGTGATCAGGCCAGATTTTCGTTAACGAAATTCCAGTTGACCAGGTTCCAGAAGCCTTCGAGGTAATTCGGGCGGCTGTTCCGGTAATCGATGTAGTAGGCGTGTTCCCAAACGTCAACAGTCAGTACCGGCTTGTCAGCGCCGGTCAGCGGAGTTTCCGCGTTGCTGGTATTAACGATGGCTACGCTGCCGTCGGCCTTCTTCACCAGCCAGGTCCAGCCGGAGCCGAAGTTGTTGGCGGCTTTGTCGTTGAATTCTTTCTTGAACTCTTCGAAAGAACCAAACGCTTTCTCGATCGCTTCTTTGGCAGCGCCAGTGGGCTCGCCACCGCCGTTCGGGCTCAGGCAGTTCCAGAAGAAGGTGTGGTTCCACACCTGCGCAGCGTTGTTAAACAGTGGGCCGCTAGCGCTCTTGATAATGTCTTCCAGGGATTTGCTGGCATTATCGGTGCCGTCAATCAGGCCATTCAGCTTGGTGACGTAGGTCTGGTGGTGCTTGCCGTAATGGTATTCCAGGGTTTCCTGGGACATGTGCGGTTCCAGAGCGTTTTTTTCGTAAGGCAGTGCGGGAAGTTCAAATGCCATGAGGTCGTTCTCCCTGTCTCTCTGTTTATGTTGAATGTGTACGTCACAGCAATATAGGGGCGATTTGAGCTAAATCAACCCCTTGGTGTAAGAGTGCTTGTAAACTCGGGGCTGCCGGGCAGGAACTGTGCGCAGTTCCGGACCCGCCACACCAGTTCTTCGTAGCTGTCGGCCAGAATGTTTACATGTCCCAGCTTGCGCCCCGGGCGCTCACCTTTATTGTAGAGGTGAACATGAGCGTAGGGCAGTTCCAGTATGCGTTCAATGTCTCCATGCTCGCCGATGATGTTAATCATGCAGCTAAGCCCTCTGGCTGCCACGTTGCCCAGGGCATGGCCGCTGACAGCGCGAATGTGGTTTTCAAACTGGCTGGTCATGGCACCTTCGATGGTCCAGTGCCCGGAGTTGTGTACTCGCGGCGCCATTTCGTTGGCCACCAGGCCGTCATCGGTCTCAAAAAGCTCGAGGGTTAATACGCCCACGTAGTTCAATTCGTTCAGCAGAGATTTGATGTATTTCTCTGCGTCTTGCTGAATGTGTGCCTGAAGCGCAGGCGCGGGAGCAATGGAATAACGAAGGATGCCTTCGTGGTGGGTGTTCTCGGCAATGGGGTAGAAGGCCAGGTCGCCGTCCTCCGCGCGCACGGCAATAATCGATACTTCACGTTTGAAGTTGACGAACTTTTCGACGATCACCCGTGGGTGCCCGATGCTGCTCCAGGCGGCTTGTGCTTCTTCCGGTGTTTTCAGTACTGCCTGGCCTTTGCCGTCGTAGCCTTCGGTGATGGACTTGGCAACCACCGGGCAGCCGAGTTCTTCGGCAGCGGCTTTGAGTGACTCGGCGCTGTCTGCGATTTGCCATTGGGGTGTGGGGATGCCCAGGCGGCCGAACAGGGTCTTTTCGGCTTCGCGGTTCTGGCAAACTTCCAGGGCCCTGGGGCAGGGATGCACGGGTTTGTGTTTGGCGAGTTCTTCTGCCACGGCGACGGGCAGGTGTTCGAATTCGTAGGTAACGCGGTCCACCCGGGAGATGAAGTCGTCCAGGTATTGGCCGTCACGGTCGATGATGACTTCGCCAAGGCCGGCGCTGGGACTGCCGGACATGTCATAGAACACGAAGTCTTTGGCCAGGGGGTAGCCTGCGAGGGCTAGCATGCGGCCTAGCTGGCCGGCGCCAAGTACACCAATTCTCATGTAATTTCTCCTGCCACGGTTTCGGCTCTGACATTGGTGGTGTGAGCAGTTCGGGGAAGGCTTTCCAAAACACGCTCAAGCCCATCCATGGGGCGCTTGGGCTCCGCCATCCATGGCTCCGCACAGTTTTGGAAAGCCTTCCCCGAACTGCTCATCCAGCCTTGGGAGTTGGCTTCACTGATCTCTTGGATCAGGGTTATCCAGAATTGTTTGTGTCTGTGTTGCTCTGAACTCGTCAACAGCCTTTCGGACGCCATCGTCAGACGTGCCAATAATCTGTGCTGCCAGCAGGCCGGCGTTGGTGGCGCCCGCTTTGCCGATGGCCAGCGTGCCAACGGCGATGCCGCCAGGCATCTGTACGATAGACAGCAGCGAATCCAGGCCGTTCAGGGCCTTTGATTGTACAGGAACGCCCAGGACTGGCAGAGAGGTCTGGGAGGCAACCATGCCGGGTAGGTGAGCTGCACCGCCGGCGCCTGCAATGATGACTTTCAGGCCGCGGTCGGCTGCGGTTTTGGCATAGTCAAAGAGCAGGTCGGGGGTGCGGTGGGCGGAGACCACCCGGGTTTCGTAGGCGACGCCGAGTTTTTCGAGCATGTCGGCGGCGTGTTCCATGGTGGGCCAGTCGGATTTCGAGCCCATGATGAGTCCTACAAGCGGCTGCATATGCAACTGTCCTGTGATAATTGGAAAGCCGGCCATTGTATGTTTTGCCTACCTACCATGCAACACAGGGCGGGCGTGGTTCCGGTAATCTTTAAAAGGCTTCATTTTAACGGATTGTTAAGTACGGGTATTATCGTGGCTGACATTTTGACCATCCCGATTCAGGAGTAGTAATGGAACCCATTCGCCCGGACGATGACGAGCTGAGAGCTGAGCCCCCTATTGGTGGCGCCGAGCCCAGAAAGCCTGATGGGCAAAAAGGTAAATCCGCCAGTAACCGGCAGAAGCCTCCTAAGCCCCCAAAACCGGAGAAGACGTCTGGCGGTGGCGGCCCGGGAGGTGGGTTGTTGATGTGGCTTTTGTTGGTGGTCGTGGCCGCAGGCGCGGGTGCCGGCTGGTATTTTCAGAATGAGCGTATTGAAGCCCTTGAGGGGCAGCTGGAAGAGGCGGATTACTGGGCTCGGCAGAGTAAGTTGGCGCTGGCGCGCTTTGAGGGTGAGTTATCAGAAACCGGGGAGTCGCTGCAGGAGCGGGGAGCTTCCCTGGAGGAGAAGATTGCGGCTAATGACGAGCGCCTGGATTCCGCAGACAGTGAAATCCGTAAACTCTGGGTGATTGCCAACGAGCGCAACAAAAAACGGCTTGATGAGCACCAGCAAAGGTTGGCGGATGTTGATGATCAGCTTGCCCAGGCAAACAAGGCTGCGTCTGATTTGACCTCATCGTTGGAGCAGGCACGCACCGGGTTGTCGGCGGATGTGGCGCAGGTGCGGCAGCGGCTTGACGATTCCGTCGCTTCGCTGGAGCGAGCGAACCAGGAGGCAACGCAGCAGTTGACACGGTTGAGTCAGCAGATCGGTGATGTGGACCAGGTGGTTGAGAGCCGGATAAGGCGCTTTGAGCAGGAGCAAAAGCTGGGGATCAGTGGCATGGAAGGCCAGATTGCCGCGCTGGAACAGAAGGTGGACTCCATGGCGGGCGACGGCGAGGTCCGGGCTTTGAGGAATCAGCTGTCTGAGCTCAAGAAAACCGTTGATGCGGTGGATGCGTCGCGGTCTCAGCTTACTTCCCGGCTGGTCCGGTTGTCCGAAGAGGTTAACCAGCTTCGCTCGCAGGTTTCCGGAAACTAGGCTCTTGCCTTCTCCAGAAGACTCGGCTTCCAAGGTGTAGGGGGTGAATGTAACGATTTGTATTCATCCCTTGCGGTAGCTCTCATTTCTATTGAGTGGCAGTTGTTATCATCGGCTAACTCGATAGGGATGAAGAGTGCATAACAATGAAAAAACGAGTGCCTTACCTTCGGAACGCTATCGCCCTGTTGTGTGTGGTGGCGCTCTCCGGCTGTACCATCTATCAATCTATTGGCAAGAGTGTGGGGGCTTTCCTGCATCCTGTGTCGGGGCATGACTTTGTCCATATCGACACCGATGCCTGGGATCAGCGCAATGCTGTTCTTTACTTCTACCGCACTCACTCCCAATGGGCTGCGGATGAGATCGAGTCGCCCAGCGTCTACATCGACGACAAGCACTACTTCAACATCCGCAACAACAGCTACACCTGGCTTGAGGTGAAACCCGGTGAGCGCCACATTGCTATGCGCAGGCCGCTGTTGGGACTGGAGGGGCTGAATTCGTTCAGCTTGAGCCTGATTGCCGATGCCACGCTGCGGGTTGAGCCCGGCAAGATCTATTACCTGCGTTACAACGAGCTGACCGAGCCGGAGCGGCGCCATCCGGATCTGGACCCGGATCATCCCCTGGCCAGTGGCGATCTGCAGCTGGTGACCCGTGACTACGCCATGCAGTCCGGTCAGATTGTTTCCACCCTGTTCCTCAACAGCGACCTGCTGGCGCCGAATCATGCTGGTGCTTCCATTGTTGAGGTCAATGAAGACATGGATTACAAGAAGCGAAAGGCGGCGTTGGAGGAAGAGCGGGAGCTTGAGGTTGAGCAACTGAAACAGCAGGGTAAGTATGAGTCTGCCTCCTGGTACTGGCCGTTCGGTGGTGGCCCCACAGAGCCCCTGGAGGCGGATCAGAAGCTGGAGGCGTTGGAGCGGGATTACGCAAAGCTGGAATTGGAGCGTAAGCGGCGCCGTGAAGAGGAATCCGGCGGCGGCTGGTGGATTTTCTGAGCGAGGGTTGTCTACACTGGAGTTGGTTGACTGCGGTGAGATAAAAACAATGTCGCTCAAAGATAATCTGGTAGTTCGATTCGAGAAAGTGGCGGGGCGCCTGGTGCCCTATCTGGAAGAGTCCTGGCGGGATGTCAGGGTCAAGCTGGATGATCTCAACCGTTCGCTGGCCAGTCAGGCGATACCGAATGAACGGAGAGACAAAGTCAGTGAGTTGGCGTTGCGTCAGAAGGGCGAGCAGGCGGGCCAGAAAACCGGGGAGGTGCGCGACTTTCCTGGCGGGCGCAAACGGCACACAAGCCCCTGATTTTGATTAATAAATGCTCAGGTAATGCCGGGTCAGAAAAAATTCATGAATTTTCCGGAAAACATTTGACACGGTGAGTGAAATGCTTAAAATGCGCGTCTCACTTGGTTGATGCAGCAATGCTGAATCAACAAGCGCTAAGCGCAACAAGTGACCGCTTTGAGCCTGAAGAACAGTAAGGCCACGAAGTGGGTGGTTAGCTCAGCTGGGAGAGCATCGCCCTTACAAGGCGAGGGTCGCAGGTTCGATCCCTGCACCACCCACCATTTTCAAGCGGTTTCAGGTTCGGCGTTTATTTGCAGCGTTGAACCGATGCGGAGCGGTAGTTCAGTTGGTTAGAATACCGGCCTGTCACGCCGGGGGTCGCGGGTTCGAGTCCCGTCCGCTCCGCCAACTTTTTCCCGGGTGGTTAGCTCAGCTGGGAGAGCATCGCCCTTACAAGGCGAGGGTCGCAGGTTCGATCCCTGCACCACCCACCAGATGTGAAGAAAAGCAGATCCAAACGGATCTGCTTTTTTTTCGCCTGAAGGAAAGTCTGACCGCTTCCCCGATACAAAAAACCGGGAGCTCGATGCCCCCGGTTTCTCGTCGTTCAGGTTGGTGCAAGGTCCGGCATCATTTGCCGATCAGCGACTGCCCGCACACCCGCACAACGTTGCCGTTAACGCCGGCAGAAGCCGGGTTGCAGTACCAGGCAATGGCTTCTGCAACGTCTACCGGTTGTCCGCCCTGAGACAGGCTGTTCATTCGCCGGCCCGCCTCGCGGATGGTGAATGGCATGGCGGCGGTCATCTGGGTTTCGATGAAACCGGGGGCAATGGCGTTGATGGTTATGCCGTTTTTCAGGTGCTTTGCCATAGATTCCACATAACCGATCACACCGCTCTTGGCGCAGGAATAGTTGGTCTGGCCGAAGTTGCCGGCAATGCCGCTGATGGAGGAAATGCAAACAATACGGCCGTTGTCGCGCATCAGCTTGCGCTCGGCCAGTTCTTCATCGATCAACTCCTCAGCAGTCAGGTTGACAGCGATCGTCATATCCCAGAAGTGCGCTGGCATGTTTCCGAGGGTTTTGTCGCGGGTAATGCCGGCGTTGTGAACCACAAAATCCACCCCGCCGGTTCCTTTTTCAATGAAATCTGCAATCAGCTTGGGTGCCTTTTCTTCGGTAATGTCGCAGGCCAGCGCCTTGCCTTTGATGGCGTCGGTTACTTTCTGCAGTTCCTCCAATGCCGGGGGGATATCCAGGCCGATAACGGTTGCGCCGTCGCGGGCCAGGGTTTCTGCAATGGCTGCGCCAATGCCCCGGGAGGCGCCAGTGACCAGGGCTACCTTGCCGGCCAGCGGAGCCACCGGGTTGGTGGCTTTGGCTTCCTCTGCTTTGCCAATACGCACCACCTGGCCGGAAACATAAGCCGAGCGTGCAGACAGGAAGAAGCGAACCGTGGAATCCAGCTGGTTCTCGGCGTTCGGAGCCATCCATGCCAGGTTGGCCGTGCAGCCCTTCTTGCCAATTTCCTTGCCAACGGCGCGTACAAAGCCTTCAAGGGCTTGCTGGGCGGCGGCCTGGGGTGCCTTCCGGCAGGTGTGAGGGTCCAGGCCTATCACCAGCACCCGGCCATTGGAGGCCAGTTTGCGGATGGTCGGATGGAAAAAGTCGTACAGAGCACGTAGTTCCTGAGGGTTTTTGAGACCGGTCGCGTCGAATACCAGGGCTGAGAACTTTCCGTTCACTTCGCCGGACACATCCAGCGCCTTGGCTTTGTTGCCCGCCTGAGCGGAGTCCGCCAGGGTTTCGATACCCGTGGCATGGTGCAGGCCCGCCGGGCTGGCGCCAATGATTGAGCCAAGGGTGGCGATAGCGCGGGCACCGGCGCCTGCGCCAATCAATACGTCGCCTTCAATAAATGGCTGGTCGACCCGCTTCAGGCGGCTGAGGGGCGCCGGGGAGGGCAAGCCCAGCGACTGTGCGGCGGTTTTGCCAACCGGAGTGTTAACCAGTTTCAGGTAGAGGTCAGACATGATGTTCTTCCTTGTGAGTTTGGTTGAGTATGAAATAGCCCAAAGGGTAAAGCTTCTGCCAGTTATTGGATTGACTCAACTCAGTCATGGCGTTGTCAGAGTTGCCAATGAGCAACGGGCGCCAGGCGCTAGACTCTGGGCTAACCTGAATCAAACCACTTATGATCACCACTGAAGGGACAGTTTGCTATGGCACAGGCACCAAAAACCACTCGTACTGGCACGAAATCCGGTTCTCGGGCTACCAAAAAGGTGCCCGGCATTCGCCGCGTCGCTGTTATTGGCGGTAATCGTACGCCGTTTGCCCGCTCCAACACCGCCTACAGCAAAATCAGTAATCAGGAGCTGCTGACATCCACGCTTCGGGGCCTGGTGGATCGCTACAACCTCCAGGGCATGAGGCTGGGCGAGGTGGTCGCTGGTGCGGTGATTAAACATTCCCGGGACTTCAACCTTACCCGTGAGTCGGTGTTGAGCTCGGGCCTGGCACCGGAAACGCCGGCCTATGATATCCAGCAGGCCTGTGGTACCGGGCTTGAGGCAGCCATTCTGGTGGCGAACAAAATTGCTCTTGGGCAAATTGAATGCGGCATCGCCGGCGGTACCGATACCACGTCGGATGCGCCCATCGGTGTGGGTGAGGGCTTGCGGGAGATTCTTCTGGACCTGAACCGAGCCAAAACCGCCAAGGAGCGCCTGAAGATTCTTGGCCGTTTCCGCCCTGGCCACCTGATGCCGGAGATTCCGGAGAATGGCGAGCCGCGTACCGGACTGTCCATGGGGGATCACTGTCAGGTCACGGCGAAGGAGTGGAATATTGCCCGTGAGGACCAGGATCGCCTGGCCTGGGAAAGCCACCAGAAGCTGGCCAAGGCCTATGACGAGGGCTTCTTTGAGGATCTTCTGACACCGATGGCGGGTCTGGATAAAGACAACATCCTGCGCCCGGATACCACCCTTGAAAAATTGGCTACATTGAAGCCCTGTTTTGATCGTGAAAACGGCACCATGACTGCTGCCAATAGCACCGCCCTGACGGATGGCGCCTCCTGCGTGTTGCTGGCAAGTGAAGAGTGGGCAAAAGCCAATAATATGGAAGTGAAGGCCTGGCTGACGTTCTCTGAAGTGGCAGCGGTGGACTTCGTGGACAAGAAAGAGGGCCTGCTGATGGCGCCGGCCTATGCCGTGCCGCGCATGCTGGAGAAGGCAGGCCTGACCCTGCAGGATTTCGACTTCTACGAAATTCACGAAGCCTTCGCCGCCCAGGTATTGTCTACCCTGAAGGCGTGGGAAGATCCGGTCTTCTGCAAGGAGCGCCTGGGCCTGGACACGCCGCTGGGCAGTATTGACCGGGCAAAGATGAACGTGAAAGGCTCCAGTCTGGCAACCGGGCACCCGTTTGCCGCCACTGGTGGTCGTATCGTCGCAACCCTGGCCAAATTGCTGGAAGAAAAGGGCAGTGGTCGAGGCCTGATTTCCATCTGCGCGGCGGGTGGTCAGGGCGTGACGGCGATTCTGGAACGCTAAGTTACGGGAAAACCGTAATTTCCTTTGACAGGGGCAACTTCACGCCGTATTATTCGCGCCACGTTGATCGGGGTGACCCGGTAAACAGCCAGTTTGATGCGGGGTGGAGCAGTCTGGTAGCTCGTCGGGCTCATAACCCGAAGGTCGTTGGTTCGAATCCAGCCCCCGCTACCAATAAAAAAGGCAGATCAGTACTAACTGATCTGCCTTTTTGCTTTTTGTATCCAAAAAATACGATTTACCGATCTGAAGGTCGCCGATGGGTGTGCCCGCCTGGTGGACGGCCCCTTAGTCAACAAACAGGAGCTTTTACATGTCCAGCCGGCTGCCCGCTTTCCTCCGCCCGTTACTGCAAATGGGCTTGATCCCCCAAATTACCATCGGCATTGTTGCCGGCATACTGTTGGCCATTGTTGCGCCAGAGGCGGCGCGGTCAGTATCGCTGCTTGGGCAATTATTCATTTCGGCTCTGACCGCCGTGGCGCCGATTCTAGTATTTGTACTGGTGGCGTCGGCTATTGCTGCCCATCAGAAGGGGCAACCTACCCACATTCGCGGGGTGTTGTTGCTGTATGTGGTTGGCACCCTGCTGGCCGCTGTGGTGGCCGTTGTTGCCAGCTTTGTGTTCCCCTCTGAGCTTACTCTGGATATGCCGGAAGTGGCCGGCAATCCGCCGGGCAGTATTGTTGAGATTCTGCAGAACCTGGTTTTGAGCGTGGTTACCAATCCGGTCACGGCACTGATGGATGCGAACTTCATTGCCATTCTGGCCTGGGCTATCGGCCTTGGGTTGATGTTGCGACAGTCCGGCGATGCTACCCGGTCGGTTCTGAACGATTTGTCTGACGCTGTTTCCGGTATCGTGAAGCTGGTCATCCGGCTGGCACCTTTGGGCATTTTTGGCCTTGTCGCCAATACCCTGGCGGAGTCTGGTGTGGCGGCCCTGCTCGAGTATGGTCATTTGCTGGCCGTGATTGTGGGCTGCATGCTGTTTGTGGCGTTGGTGACCAATCCATTGATCGTCTTTGCTTACACACGCAGGAACCCGTACCCCCTGGTGTTTACCTGCCTGCGGGGGAGCGCGATTACCGCCTTTTTTACCCGCAGTTCGGCCGCCAATATTCCGGTCAATCTCAACCTGTGTGAGCGCCTGAAACTCGACCCGGACACCTACGCGATTTCTATCCCGCTGGGGGCAACCATCAATATGGCCGGAGCAGCCATTACCATCTCGGTGATTACCCTGGCCACAGCCCATACGCTCGGCATTCCGGTTGACTTGCCAACGGCGCTGCTGCTTTGCGTGGTATCCGCGGTTGCAGCCTGCGGCGTGTCCGGAGTGGCAGGTGGTTCCTTGTTGCTGATTCCTCTGGCTACCAGTCTGTTCGGCATCTCCGCCGAGGTTGCCATGCAGGCGGTGGCCATCGGGTTTGTAATCAGCGTGGTGCAGGATTCCACTGAAACGGCCCTGAATTCCTCCACCGATGTCCTGTTTACCGCAGCCGCCTGCCATGCGGCGGAGGATCGGGTGTGATGGTGGATCCTACTGGCCGCAATCTGATTTTCATCGGCATGCCCGGCAGTGGCAAAAGCACCATTGGTGTGCTGGTGGCCAAGCGCCTTGGCATGGGGTTCATCGACACCGACCTGCTGATTCAGGAGCAGGCCGGCCGTACCCTGCAGGAGATTGTTGATCAGGACGGCTATGTGGCCTTGCGTCAGATCGAGGAGCAGGTGCTGCTGGCGCTGGACGTTCACAATCAGGTTATCAGTACCGGCGGCAGTGCAGTGTACAGTGATGCTGCAATGCAGCATTTGAAGCGCAACGGTACTGTGGTGTTCCTGGACATTTCACTGGAGACGGTGATTCACCGTATTGGCGATTACAGCCTTCGGGGGATTTCACGGCGGCCGGACCAGTCTCTGGCCGAGTTGTTCGAGGAGCGTTTCGCGCTTTATACCCGCTATGCAGACCTGACCATAAAAGGGGAGGGCTTCAATCAGGACCAGTTGTGTGAGGCTATTATCCGCAAGCTCTGAAGGTATTTGTCCGGGGGGACAGATTACGGCAGGTTTGCCCGCCAGTGTTTCACTCGTACCTGGTCCTTGATGGCGTCAATGACTTCCAGAATCAGGTTGATCAACGCCTCTTGTTCCTGGTCTGCTCCTTTCTCTTCTCCCGGCTCCGGCAGCATCACGTTCACAATATCTTCGATAAAAGCGTGATTGCTGGAAGACGCCAGATCTTCCAGGATCTGGTGGATCACGTTTGCAACAATATCGCCAACGGCATTTTCCAGCGTGTCCTGTATGGTTGGGCCAACCACCGGCAGGTATTTCAGTCTCGACAGTTCAAGATTCTGCTTCAGGGCGTTGTCTACACGGTCTTCCAGATAGACTCGCAGGGCACCTCTATTGGGAATATAGCCGTGCTGCGCAGCCAGGGCGACGCGTTCCGATAACCAATCCGACAACATGGACCGTCTCGGGAACAGAATGTCAGTCTGGATACGTTCGAACAGGGGCGAACCACGCTTTACCTCATCCTGAACGCCGCTCAGAACCTTCAGAACAATCCGGTCTGATAACTCTTCCATGAAGGCTTCGTAGTAGAACGACACAAACTGGTACAAGCGAGTGCTGGTGAAGTCGATGATCTTGTATTGGTGCAGGCGGTAGATGATCGAAATGATCCGCAGCGCCCGCAGGAAGCGGAAGCCGCCAACGGGGATGCAGCCCACCAGATCGTACCAGTGTATGAACGGGTAGAAATACCAGCGGTCGTAGACCTTGGCTTTGACGGAGTAGCCCCAGCGGACAAAAAACTCGGTCAGGAAGATGGAGACGAAGATCAGATCATAGAAAATAAAGCGTTCATGGATCGGCTGGTAGATCGCATTGACGGCGGGGAGGTTTTCTTCCAGCAGGTTCTGAATCGCAACGAAACTGTATATCGAGTCCCAGATGATAAAGGCCAGGTTGATGATCAGTAGGCCCAGCATCAGGAAATCGATAAGGAACCAGATCAACTGATGGCTGGACCGAAGGTTTTCGCGGTTAATCCTGAGCATCCGGGCTACCTGTCATTGGTCAGGGGCATAATATAAGTCCCTGACAGGTTAGCTTATTTCAGCTCGGAGGACGACTTTCCGAGTAATCGTCGGGCGATGATCAGAAGCTGGATCTGCTGGGTGCCTTCGAAAATGTCGAGTATTTTGGAGTCCCGGGCCCATTTTTCGAGCAGTTCCGTTTCCTGGTACCCCAGTGATGCACACAGCTCTACGCAGCGGAGCGTGATCTGGTTACCCACCCGGCCGGCCTTGGCTTTGGCCATGGACGCTTCTTTGGAGTTGGGTTGGCCGTTGTCGGCCATCCAGGCGGCTCTGAGCGTCAGTAGCCTGGCGGCCTCCAGTTCCGCTTCCAGCAAATGCAGTTCCCGGACAGCGGCGGTGGTTGTCCAGCTTTGTTGCTGGTAGGCCAGGTCCAATCCTGCTGTCTTCAGAATTTCCTGAGTGCGCTCCAGGGCGGCCCGAGCCACTCCGATGGCCATTCCAGCGACCACCGGTCGGGTGTTGTCAAAGGTTTGCATGGCGCCGGCAAAGCCTTTGTCCACGCTGATCTCGGGATCACCCAGCAGGTTTTCTTTCGGAACCCGGCAATTGTGAAAACGGATAGCGGCCGTGTCTGAGGCGCGGATTCCCAGTTTCTTCTCCAGTCGCTCCACGGTCATTCCGGGTGTGCCTTTCTCCACCACAAATGATTTGATGGCGGCCCGGCCCTGGGATGTGTCGAGTGTGGCCCAGACCACAACCGCATTGGCCCTTTCACCGGCGGTCACATAGATCTTCTCACCGTTGATAATATAGTGGTCGCCGTCTTTGGTGGCCGTCGTCCGAATGGCGGCGGAATCCGAACCGACACCGGGTTCGGTGATCGCCATGGCTGCCCAGGTCTTGCCAAACCGTTGAAGCTGTTGCTCGTTGGCAACGGCGGCAATGGCGGAGTTACCCAAACCCTGGCGAGGGATGGACAGAGCCAGGCCAACGTCGCCCCAGCAGAGTTCCGTGAGACCCAGAACGGTTTTCATGTTGGTGCCATTCTGGTTGCCGGTGCCGGTGTCTCCGGCGGACCGGGCCAGGCGGCCAGCCCCAGCACCACCATCGGCCGCGCCATCGTTCATGCCATCCATGATGGAGGCGAACATATCCAGTTCCTTGGGATAGGCGTGCTCGGCGCGGTCATAATGTCGGGAAATCGGTCGGAAAACTTCCCGGGCCACCTGTTGGGCCTGATGAACAATCGGTGCAAACTTTCCAGGAATGTCGAGATTCATAGCGAATGTCCTTGGTGTCAGGCGTGAACGCCGCCATGGTGAGTGGCGGTGGAGCGAAGATCCCGATACCAGCGCTCTACCGGGTGTTCTTTAACAAAACCGTGGCCGCCGAGTAGCTGGACGCCGTTGGTTCCGATCTCCATGCTTTTCTCATTGCACAGCAAGCGGGCCAGGCAGCTTTCCCGGTGGAAGCTTCGGCCGGTTTCGGCCCTACTGGCGGCGCGCCAGGTGAGCATGCGCATGCTGTCGGTCTCAATGGCCATATTGCTGATCATGAACGCCACCGATTGCCGGTGGCTGATAGGCTCGCCAAAGGCCTGACGGTCGTTACAGTAGGGAATGACATAATCCAGCACGGCCTGCGCTGTACCGATGGCCAGGCCGCAGCGCATCAGGGCGGCTCTGTCGATGAAAGCCTGAAAACAGAAATCGTCATCGCCGAGCAGTGCGTCGGCCGGTACGTCCAGGTTGTCGAACCGGACTGAGGTGGCCTCCGCCGCGCGCAACCCCATCCCCGGGGTATCCGCTATTGCCAGGTTTAGGCCAGCGGTTTCAATAATAAAGACCCGGGGTGTGCCATTGAGGGCAGCCGAGACCAGCAACAACTCGCACTCGGCGCCTGCAATCACAAACGATTTTTCGCCGTTAATCCGGTAGCCCTGGTCGGTCTCGGTAGCCGTGGTGGATGGTTGCATTGGGTCAAACAGCGGCGTTGGTTCGTCAATGGCGAGACTGGCCACCGGAGGCGTATCCTCGCAGAAGGCCGGCAGATAGCGGGACTGTTGCTCTCCATTGCCCCAGCAACTGATCGCCTGGGCGACACTGAAGGGTACCAGTAGCCGAATTGCCAGAGCCATATCGCCCCAGGCCAGTTGCTCAGCAATCAGCACGCTGGTCACCGGTGACTGCTGTTCGGCCACCCCACCGAATTCGCTGGGTACCGCGTACATGGGCAAGCCAAGGGCAGCGGCCTCGTGTTTAACGGCTTCAGGCAATCGGCCCTGTTCGTCGGCCTCCTGGGCTGCGGGCCTGAGGACATCCCGGGCCAGGCGTTTCAGGCTGTCGACAATCATTTGCTGGTCGTCGTCGAGGCTAAGGTCAAACAGGTCGCCTGGGGCCCCGGGTGGCAGTCGCTTCCGGGGTAGCCAGTTGCGAACCCGTTTGAACTCACGGCCCGCCAGGGCAATGGTCCGGAAACCGGTCCGAGTGCCTTGGTATGCCGTACGTTCAAGGGGAGATCTCAAGCCCAGTCGATCGAGCAAAGGGTTGCCGGATATCCGGTTCATGATCGAGAGTGCAAGTCCGATTGGATCCCTGGTCACGCTGAACTCCTGAGGTTGTCTGATTGATCGCACCACGTGGAACCGAGCATGGCTCCGTAGGTCACAATGGCCATTGGCAGGTGTAGCATTCCCTGATGGCATTGTGGTCAATTGTGATTTTGGCGCGCCAGGCGTAGAAGCGCGCATCCGCTATCGGTAAACTCACCCCCTGACTCAGGGATTCGTCAATCATCCAGGTGGGAAACCCAAACACCGCATGCTGTTACCCCGACATCACATACAGAGAATCCTGAAGCTGACCGGGCTTGCGGTGCTGTTGAGCGCGTCTGCCAGCCATGCCAGTCAGGTCAGGGTTGAGGTTGAGGGCGATCACAGTGACTTGAGAGACAATGCCCGGATTTTTGTGGGTGAGGTAGAAGGCCGCTCAGCCGATGGCCTGCGCCGTTACGCCTCCACGGCGATAGCCCAGGTTGAACAGGCCATTCGGGCCCTGGGGTACTACAATCCGGTGATCACATTCGAAGTCACTGAAAATGCGGATGGGCTGGCCGAGCTGGTGTTGACGGTTGTGCCGGGGGAGCCCGTCCGCATTCGTTCCAGGTCAGTGCTGATCGAGGGGCCAGGCAGTGAAGATCCGGCACTGGTTGATCAGATTCCGAAAGAGCCGGCGGAAGGAGATGTGCTTCATCATGGCCGCTACAACACGCTTCGGCAGGCCATACAGAATCGGGCGCGACGTCTGGGTTACTTTGACGGTGAGTTTGTGACCCGCCGACTGGAAGTAGACCCGTCCGAGAATCACGCAGATATTACCTTGCACTACCGTACCGGAGAGCGGTATCGCCTGGGCGCGGTTACCTTCCTGGAAGGCCACGGTTTTGACGAAGGTTTACTGAACCAGTTTGTGACCTTTGAACCAGGCATTCCTTTCCACGCCGATGAAGTGGCGAAGCTCAACGGCGATCTGTCCAACAGTGGTTACTTTTCCGGTGTGGATATTGATGCTTCACCGAACCGGGCAGAGGATGGAGTGATACCGGTGGATATTGGCCTTACCCCCAGGCCGCCCCGGTCGGTAGGCGCCGGTGTTGGCTTCTCAACAGACGTTGGGCCACGCTTTCGGGGCAACTGGCGTGAGCACTACATTAATCCAATGGGGCATCGCCGTGGCGCAGACACGGAGCTTTCGGAGCTGCGTCAGAATGTCAGCGGCTGGTACGAACTTCCACTGGATCCCCCAATGTCGGACTCCCTACGGTTGGGCGCGGGTTACCAGCGGGAGCATATCGAAGACGTGGAATCGGAACGGCTGACGCTGGGGCAACAGTGGCGGCATCGGCTGGATACCGGCTGGATGCAGGTGTTGTCCATTCGATGGGAAGGCGAGCGCTTCAAAATTGGCGAAGATGAGCGGGGCAACTCCAGCCTGTTGCTGCCGGGGCTCAGTTACTCCAAACTCCAGGCCAACTCGCCCCTGGACCCGTCCCGGGGCTACCGATTGCAGTTTGATGTGACCGGTGCCCACCGTGCAATCATTTCCGACGCGGACATCCTGCACGTGAATGTGCTGGCCAGGGGGCTGTATACCCTGGCTGATAATCACCGGTTCCTGACCCGTTTCAACTTCGGTGGGGTGGCGACCAACAGTTTTTCCGATGTGCCGCCCTCATTGCGCTTCTTTGCCGGTGGTGATCAGAGCGTCCGGGGCTATGGCTATGAAACCCTGTCGCCCCGTGATGACAACGGTGTAGCCGTTGGTGGCCGTTTTCAGCTGGTCGGTGGTGTCGAATATCAGTACGAGTTTGTCCGGAACTGGCGGGTGGCGGCGTTCGTCGACAAGGGCAACGCGGTGAATGATGTGTTTGACCGGCTGGCGACAGGTGCCGGCCTGGGGATTCGCTGGGTGAGCCCGGTAGGGCCGCTGCGTCTGGATTTGGCGAAAGGCCTGGACGAAGAGTTTGGCGGCGGCTGGCGTATTCACTTTTCCATGGGGCCAGAGCTGTGACCGATCATCCACCGGTGCCACCAGAGCAGGCTGAAGGTCAGCCGAAGAAACACAAAAAGCCGCTGCGCCGGCGCTGGTGGTTCTGGCTGTTGCTGGTCGTCACATTGTTGCTGTTTTTGCCCCTGGTGCTCGTTGGGCTGATTTTGCTGGCCCTGCATACCGAAAAGGGAACGGCCTGGACCATTGATCAGATTCCCGGGTTGCAAACCGAGGCCGACCGAGGCTCCCTGCTTGGCCAGTGGCAGGCCGACCGCCTTGAATGGCACGGCTATGGTGTGGGCGTGGTGGTTGAGGCTCCGGAAGTAGACTGGTCTCCGACTTGCCTGTTCGAAAAAACCATCTGCCTGGACACGCTCAAGGCCGATCGGATTGCAGTGACCCTGCAGCCCTCTGAATCTGATGATGAAAGTTCCGGTGATATCAGCCTTCCCAGGATTAACCTGCCGCTGGCAGTGGTGATCGGGGATGTTGCCCTGGGGCCGCTGACTGTCAATGACGGAGCCATCTGGGACCGGTTTGAGCTGCAATCCCGGGCCTCCGGTGCCAGCCTGGAGCTTGAACACGTGCTGTATCAGCTGGACGAGATACGGGTATCGGCGAGTGGTCGCGCTGACATGCGGCGGGATTGGCCCCTGGATATTGATGTTGACGTATCCTTGCCGCCGCCATCGGGAGATGACTGGCAGATCACCGTTAACCTGGGTGGCAGCGTCAGGGACTTGCGGTTGCAAGGTGCCAGTAGTGGTTATCTTAATGCGAATATACAGGGGCAGGTTCAGCCGCTGGAAAGCCGTTTGCCAGCGTCCATCAGACTCGAATCCGAGCGTTTTCTTGCCCATCATGATCTTCCGGAAACACTGACGCTGAAGAACTGGCGATTAACCCTTGACGGTTCCCTGGCCAACGGTTTCAGGACCCGCACCCAGGCGCTACTGCCGGGTACCGAGGGTGATATCCAGACTTCTATCCAGGGATTGGTCACCACAGAGAAGGCGACAGATCTGGTACTGTCCATGGCCGGCCCGGAACGGGAGGGCGGTGAGCCACCCGGAACCCTGGAGGTGCAGGGCGAAGCCTCCTGGGCCGATGGTCTGGCCGCTGATGTGGGGCTGGCCCTGGACCGCTTCCCCTGGTACAGCCTGGTGCCGGAGCTGGACGAGCCTCCGGTTTCGCTGAACCGTCTGGAAGGTCGGGCAAGTTACCAGGAAGACCGCTACCAGGCGGATCTTGACGCCCGGGTTGCCGGTCCCCTTGGGGACGCCGAGCTGAAGGCCCGCCTTGATGGCGATACGCAGGCTGTCCGTATCACCCAGCTCGACATGACGACCGGAGCGGGTTCCCTGTCTGGTGAAGCCGAGCTCGATTTTTCTTCCCAGCTGGCTTGGCAGGCTGCCCTGGTTCTGGATCAGTTCAATCCGGGCTATTGGGTGCCTATGCTGGAGTCCCGGTTGGACGGCAACGTAACCAGTGAAGGCCGGCTTCAGGACGATGCATTGCCCCGAATGACGGCGGGCTGGAATCTGCAGGGACGATGGCAGGGGAACAATGCTCGCGCCCGGGGCCAGTTGGTCAGTGACGGTCGCGAATGGCAAGTGGATGATCTTGTGCTTGTCGTGGGTGAGAACCGTGTTGAAGGGCAGGGTCGTTACGGCAGCCAACTGGCAGGTAACTTGTCCGTCCTGTTGCCTGAACCGGCGATGTTTGCCGAAGGTCTGGCTGGTGAACTGGAAGCCAGCCTGCAGTTTGCTGGCACCGTGGATGATCCCACCGCCGAGCTTGTCATGGCTGGCCGCGGATTGAGCTGGCAGGATCTGTTGCAGATTGAGGCCGTGGATCTTGATGCCAGTCTGGCCACAGGCGGTGTGCTGGATGCAGCACTGGAGATTAATGAGTTTCGTGCCGCTGATCAACAGCTGGAAAGCGTGTCTCTGCGCCTTGAAGGTACCCGGGGTGAGCATCAGCTAACCGTCAATGCCAGCCACAGTGAGGCGACCCTGCTTGCCGTATTCGCCGGCGCCCTGAGTGAGGGCCTGGATGCCTGGCAGGGCGCCCTGAACCGCAGTGAAATCGATATACCCGGCCCGGGCCAGACGTGGCAGCTGGAGTCTCCGGCGGAACTTTCCTACACCGAAGAAGGCAACCTGAGCCTCGGCGCTCACTGCTGGCGCTGGCAGGACAGTTCGGTATGCGCTGAAGATCAACAGTTGTTGCCGGATGCCCATATCGCCTTCCAGATTCGCCAGTTTCCGACGACTGCCCTAGAGCCGCTGTTGCCTGATACCTTCCGCTGGAGTGCCAGCCTGGATGCCGATGTTGACCTGTCACTGACCGACGCTGGTCCGGATGGCAGAATCACACTGGATGCCGGTGAGGGAACCTTTGAATTTCTGGTGCTGGATGACTGGGAAACCCTGAGTCATGAGCGCCTGACCGTCGATGCCCATCTTCAGCCCAGCATAGCTGAGCTGTCAGTTGCCCTGCGGGGGCCAGAGTTGGGCGATTTTACTGCGGAGCTGGCGGTTGATCCAATGGCCGAAGAGCGGCCGGTACAGGGCCGTTTCAGCTTGAACTCACTGGATCTGGCTTTTGCTTCCGCCTTTGCCGGGGTGGAAGAGATTGGAGGTCAGGTTAACGGCCAGGGCGAGATTACCGGCCCATTGTTACGCCCCATGATTCATGGCGAGCTGGCTCTTACGAATGGTCGTTTTTACGATCCGGGCCTGCCACTCCCACTGAATGATGTGGTTCTGGTGCTCGAGTTTCTCGGTGATTCCGCTGATATCAGCGGGCGCTGGAACAGTAACGACCGCAGTAGCGGGCAACTTTCGGGGATGATCAATTGGCAGCAGGAGCCAGAGATTGAGCTGTCGATTGTTGGCGACAGGCTGCCGGTGAATTTCGAACCCTATGCCCGGGTTGAAGTTGGGCCAGACCTCACCATTGCTTTCCGCAGTGGTGAACTCTCGGTGTCGGGGCGTGTGGAAGTACCCCGTGGTGAGATCGAGATCAAGGGGCTTCCGGAGTCAGCGGTTTCTATCTCCGAAGATGAGGTGATTGTCGGAGTTGAAACCGAGGAACCGACCATCCGGCGTATGGTGATGGACGTGACTGTGGTGGTCGGCGAAGACCGGGTAGCGTTTGATGCTTTCGGTGTGACCGGGAATCTCGAGGGGACCCTGCGGATTGGCAACGACATGGATACCCGGGGTGCGCTACAACTGGTGAATGGCCAATACCAGGCATTTGGGCAGGATCTGGAACTGCGGCGAGCGCGAATCCTGTTTGTTGGTGCTCTGACAGAACCCTACCTGGACATCGAGGCAGTGCGCAGGGTAGACACTGTTGTTGCCGGTATCAGGCTTAGCGGCCCCGTGAACGCCCCTGAAACCGAGGTATTCTCAGAACCCTCCATGCCCCAAAGCGATGCGCTGTCCTACATCATTCTGGGCCGCCCGCCTCAAAGCCGCGGTGACGACGGTCAGATGGCGCAAGCTGCTCTGTCGCTGGGGCTGACCCAGGCAAGCCGCCTGACCCAGGGCATTGGAGACGAGTTGGGCATTCGCAATCTCACCCTGGAAACTGAAGGTTCCGGGGATGAGGCTTCGGTGGTGGCCAGCGGATACATAACCGATGAATTGAGCCTGAGGTACGGCGTCGGGATATTCGAACCGATCACCACGGTCGCACTGCGTTATGATCTGGGCCGGTATTTCTATCTGGAGGCGGCCAATGGCCTGGCCGCCTCGCTGGATATCTTCTACACCCGGGATTTCTGATCGACGGTTGTTAGTCCAGGTTGAAGGTGGCGTTGACGCTGGCCTGGATTTCCCGGGGGGCGATACTGGAAACGGTGTCGCTGGCGGCTCTTGCTTCCGCCATCATCATGGGCATCGGGCGGTGCCCGCCATTGATGTTGATGGTTTTGACCTCACCACAGGTTTTGCCCAACTGTTCCGCCACAAAGGCACACCGGCTGCGGGCATCCTCGATTGCCCTCGCCAGTGCCTGGCGTTGCAGGCGCTCCTCGTCGGAATGGAAGAATTGGTGTTCGCTCAGATGGTATTGCAGACCAGCCTTATGGGCCTGTTCCAACAGGGGGTTCAGAAGTTCAAGATTGTCGATGGAAAAGCTGACCGTCTGGCTTGCCACCGCCATTCTCTCCGGTTGCTGCCCACGCTCCTGAACCGGTAACGACCGGGTATACAGGTTAACGTTCGCGTCTGAGTAGTCCACCAGTTGGTCGCGCATGCCCTGTATGGCCTTGCGCCATTGCTCCATGGTCTCGGAAAGGCGATCGGAAGCCCGTTCTGGCAGGTTGTGCTCGGCACTGGCGGTAAATTGCAAACGGGCGCTGTCCGGAGTGTAGCGAATGCTGCCCTCGCCACTCAGGCTCACTTCGCCAGCGGAAACGGCCAGTGGCGCGAATGAAGCCACGAACACCGTTGCGGCCAAGGCTTTGGTGTATTTTTTCATGATCAGTCTCCTTGTTGGCCAAAGGCCATATCTTGGCTTTGCAGCCGCTCCAGTTTCCGAGCCCGGGCGGCGTGCACAAAGTGGCTGAAAATCCGCCGGTGGCCGGTGTGATACAGCAGGTATTCCGGATGCCACTGAACCCCCATCAACCATTGTTGCCCGGTGTTTTCGATGGCCTGCACAAACAGGTCGTTGTCCAGTGCCGTAACCCTGAGATTCCGCCCCAGGTGTTTAATCGCCTGGCTGTGAATACGGTTCGCACCAATCAGGGTGCTGTGCATCAGCCGGCCTATCCGGCTGTCATGGACCAGCTGGACTGTTTGAAGGGGGAGCAGCAAAGGGCGGTGACGGGTTTTCATTCGCAGCGGGGTCACGTTCTGGCACAGCGACCCGCCATGAAAGACATTGATGAACTGGGCGCCGCGGCATATACCCAGTACCGGAATGTCTATTTCCTCGGCTTGCTTGAGCAGCCTGAAGTCGGTTTCGTCCCGTTTCAGGTCGTATCTTGCGGTCACTTGTGGCTGTTGGCCATAGCGGTTGGGGTGCACGTGGGTGCCGCCAGACAGCACCAGGCCATCGAGCAGGGAGACGTCCGTGCTGGATCCGGGGCGAATGTAGTGCGTGTGGGCACCGTGCAGCCGCAGGCCCAGATTGATCAGTCTGTGGGCGGTGCTGCGCCGGGCGGGGCCGCTGATGCCAATGGTGATCCCCGGCGATTCTGGTGCTTCCTGGGTCTCAGACATAACCGCGCTGTTCAAGCCATTGTTCCGTGGTGTCACGCCATGAGCGGGTGAGGTTGCGAAAACTGAATGTCTGGGCTTCGCGGAACAGTTCCCTGAGCTCTTTCAGGTGCTCTGGATGGTTTGCGATCTGCTCCAGTACCACCCAGTCGTTCCAGACCGTGGAGAAATGCCATCGGGGGTTGTCGATATCGCAATCGGGTAACCGGTAGTGCAGCGTCGGCCGGCTCTTGATTCTCGGGTCGTCCACATAGTCGTGCAACAGCTCTGAATCCATGTGTGCAAACAGTGGCAGAAGGTCCAGGGCCTTGTTCCGCGTCGGGTTGAAGTTCAGATAGTCTTTCATCAGCGAGGCCTGGTCGGGAGCGTAATTTTCCGCCATCAGCATATCCGTGTAACGGCTGCTCCAGGGCTCGATGTAAGTGGTAAATTTTCGGCTTATGTCAATCTGATGCCGGGATTTGAGCCAGTCATAAAGTGCCGCGAAGGCCTGCAGGTAGGTGACAATGGTTGCGGGTTCCAGGTCCGGCAGTTCGGGATTGAGTTGCAGGCCGAAAGCAAAATAAATCGCTTCCCTGCTGCCTTCCGCGCCAAGGTCGCGAAGCTGGTCTACCAGTTCCTCTATCAGGTCCAGTCTGGAAAAGGGCAGAGGCGGCCCGACAATCTCAAGAGGCACAATGCGCTCTGCAGCAAAATCGATGACATCCATGGCGTGGGTGCCCAGCTCGCGGATTGACTCGGGCAGGCGTTCGTCCGCCAGGTCAAGATCCTTCACGGGATCAGAGTCCAGCTCAATGGTGAAGGTTCCGGCGTCAGTCTCCAGGCTGGTGACATAACGCGACTCCAGCTCCGGGGTGCCCTTGAGCAGGCGGGCGACATGTTCGACCAGTTCATCGTAGCCCAGTCCGGAGAGTTCGATCTCCACGCCAACTCTACGCTCTTCTCCATGGTGATTACGAAGCCGCTCCGGCATCGCACAACGCTCTGTCGAATTCATTGGCACCTTGCATCCATATAATTCACGGACTTAAACCATAACACACCGATATGCTGCGGCCCGATTACATGGCAGAAAATTTCAATCGGGCTTTACACTGGATAAAACACTGTATATAGTCAAATCACTGTATATAAAACCAGGATGAAAAACCCGGAGTACATGCATGAAGCTGACCGCGCGACAGTCCCAGGTGCTGGATATCATCCGGCGTTACGTAGACGAAACCGGTTACCCGCCAACGCGGGCAGAAATCGCTGCCGAACTGGGGTTCCGCTCCGCCAATGCGGCAGAGGAGCACTTGCGGGCCCTGGCCAGGAAAGGCGCCATCGAAATGGTGCCCGGTGCCAGCCGGGGGATTCGACTGCCGGAAGTGGAGCAGGACCCGGGGTTACCGGTTGTCGGCCAGGTTGCGGCGGGCAGCCCGATTCTCGCCCAGGAACACATTGAAGAGCACTGCACTTTGCAGCCGGAATTTTTCTCGCCATCCGCCGATTACCTGCTCCGGGTGCGCGGCATGAGCATGAAAGACATTGGCATTCTCGACGGTGATCTGCTCGCAGTGCATCGCACTCAGGATGTCCATAACGGGCAGGTGGTTGTTGCCAGGGTTGGTGAAGAAGTGACGGTAAAGCGGTTTCGCAGGGACGGCTCAAAGGTCTGGTTGATTGCGGAAAACGAAGAGTTTGCCCCGATTGAAATTGATCTGGCTGAACAGGAGTTGTTTATCGAAGGTCTGGGTGTGGGCGTGATCCGCCGATCAGATTTGCATTGATAACCAGCAATAAGAAACGATTAGCGCAGGTAGGTGAGCAATGGAACAGTTAAGCTTCACTCAGAACATGGCGTTCCAGCCGGCGGCCATCATGCCCGCCCGCACGGTGTCTACAGGAAAAGCACGGTCCACAGCCCTTCACTCATCGTCAGACGTTGGTCGGGGAACCAAGGATTTTGGCGGTAACGTGACGGAAATTATTCTTCCTGAAGGCCAGGTGGAGAACGTCCAGTTGCTGCTCCCTATGCTCACCCAGCTGAACCAGGAAAAGCGCTGGCTAGCTCTGATTGACCCGCCACAGTCCCTGGTTGGCAAGTGGCAGAAGATGCACGGTATTGTGGCCAGTGAGTTGCTGGTATTGCGCTCAACCAACGATTACTCAGCACAGCAGCTGGCTGAGCGTGCTTTGAGTGCCGGTACCTGTCATGCGGTGGTGCTCTGGACTAACAAGCTCGGGCGTTCAGCCTTTGAGTCCCTTCAAAAGGCTTCGGCGCAAGGTAGCAGCCACGGCGTGGTGCTGCGTCATCGGTAAAGGAGTTCAGTGGAGGGTGTATTGGGGCTGGGGTTCGGCCAGATCATTGTCGTCATCGTCCCAGTCAATATCGTGTGCGATATTGCCGGCGGCCTCAATCCCTGCCGCAATCATCGCCTTGGCAACGCTCATGTCGCGATCTTCCATCATTTCCCTGGCCTCCTGCGAGAAGGAAATGCGTACCAACGGCGCTGCGTCGTCATCAATGCGGCGCAAGGCATAGTCGCCATTGGCAAGTTGTACGATTTCAAAAAACGATGGTGACATTCGTTCAACCTTTGTCTTGGTGTATTCGATTCGGTGTGGGAATTTTGCCAACAGGGTGGGGCTACCACTCGCTGTGTTGTTCCTCAAGCCGTTTGGCCAGTTCAGTCATGGCCGCCAGGGTCTTTCTGAGTGTGGCGGCGGAACGGTCCGGGCCCTGTTCGACTGAAACCGCGATGATATTCTCTTCTGTAACATTCTTGCGTGTGGTCGGAGGCTGGCTCAAAGCCGATTCAACCTGGTCAAGATGGTTCCACCAGCTTCCCGATGTGTCCGCCAGTTCTCTCAAAAGCCGGGTCTCGTGTACCTCGTAAGGAAACAGTGTTTCCAGTTCTGCCAGTGTCTGCGGTTTTTCGGCTTTGTGCTGATGGTATCGCGCAATCATCACCAGCAGCGTTCGCCTTGCCCGTAGCAGGAGCTCGGCGGAGCCCTGAGACAGCGCTTCCGTTTCCGCAGCGGAGCGCTTGGTGTCCGACTCAAGCCTGGCGAGTAAGGTGTTGGCCAGAAAAAGCTTTTGGGCTACCAGTGAGTACCATTGTGATGCCATCTACCACCCGCACTACGTGAGCGTTCAAGAGTCCAATCAGAACAACCGCCAGAGTCTATCATTTTTGCGCGCAAATTTCTCCTCCCCTGGGCTCCCCGTAATAGCTGCATTTCACAAGAAACTACAAACAATCACTTGAAACGGTCGTTTGAAACTGGCAAAAAGGCGCACAGATTGAACAAGCTTTGATCGTCTTGTGGTCCATTATTGGAGGTAATAAGGATGCGGAACCGGATAATTGCTGCTATTGCAGCGGCGGTATTGGGGTGTTCAGGTCCGGCCTTGGCAAAGGTGTCGCCGGCAGAGGCCGAGCGTTTGAAGAATGATCTCACGCCGGTGGGTGCAGAGCGGGCGGGTAACGAGTCTGGCACCATTCCGGCTTGGACTGGCGGGTTGGCTTCACCCCCGGCCAATTGGCGCGAAGGCACCGTAGAGATTAACCCGTTCCCGGAAGACGAAACGCTGTACGTTATTACCCGTGACAATCTGGACCAGTACCGGGACATACTGTCGGACGGCCACATTCAGATGCTGGAGCAATACGGCCCGGAATTTTTCATGCCGGTGTACCAGGCCCGCCGAACAGCAGCGTTCCCCGAGCATGTCTACGAGAAGTTTTACCAGAACGCACTGACAGCTGAACTTCTGGATAACGGTAACGGTGTTCGAGACACCATTATGACCAGTCCGTTCCCCATTCCACAGAACGGCCTGGAAGCGATCTGGAACCATATTCTCCGGTACCGGGGTGAGGAACTGTCGTTCCGCAGTGCATCGGCTACGCCGCAGCGCGACGGCTCGTTCAACCCGGTCGTTAACCAGTACGACTATTTCTTCGCCTACAGTCGCCCCGGTGCTGAGCTGGAAGACATTGATAACAAGATTTTCTACCTGAAAACCGAAACCGTCGCGCCGTCCAGCCTGGCTGGCACTATTACCCTGGTTCATGAAACCCTTGACCAGGTTCGCTCACCGCGACTGGCATGGCGTTACGATTCCGGTTCCCGCCGTTTGCGCCGGTCCCCGAATCTGGCCTATGAGACGGATCTGCCGAACTCATCGTCACTGCGTTCAGTCGACCAGAAGGACATGTACAACGGTGCCCCTAACCAGTACGACTGGGAACTCAAGGGCAAGCGTGAACTGATCGTTCCCTACAACGCCTACAAACTGCACGATGAAAGTGTTCGTCCAAATGACGTGATCCGGCCGAACCACATCAATCAGGACCTGACCCGATACGAGCTTCACCGGGTGTGGGTAGTCGAGGCGAAGCGACGCACCGGCATCAGCCATATCTATGATCGCCGCGTTTACTACATTGATGAGGACAGCTGGCAGATTCTGGCCACGGAAGAATATAACGAGGCTGGCGAACTCTGGCGTGTATCCGAAGCACACAACATTGTCTATTACAGTGTGCCGGTCTTCTGGACCACCATGGAAATGACGTATGATCTGAAAGCACAGCGTTACTACATCGATGGCCTGGATAACGGCTACCCGGCCTATAATTTTGAGCCTGGGTATCGGGGCAACGAATTTACCGCTGCCGCCGCCCGCAGGGCCGCGCGCCGGTAAACCTTCCCCGGGTGCTGCCTGCTTATGGGCAGCACCCGCCTCAACCGACTGCCAGGCTCCGACATCCTGTTGAAATGTGGAGTACATCCCATGGCAGACCCCCAGGCTCTTCTTGAAAGTCTTGATCAACTCCGGTCCGAGCTGGACCAGGCCCTCGCTGCCCAAGACTGGGAGCAACTTGCGGAACTGAATGCCCGCGTTAAACCCGCAATTGAACCGTTAATGGTGGAGCTGGAACAGGGGCGCATCGATCCGGCCCTGATCAGGGACCGCCTGGACGCTTTGAATCAGTTCGTGGAAGCGGCAAACCAGGCTGCGGTCAAGGCCCGGGATGAAGCCCGGGAATCGCTCAAGGGCGTCAATGAAAACCGTACGGCGGCCCGTGCTTATCAGAACGTTTCAACAAACCGCCAAAGATAGCGTCATAAAATTGACTCCTGAGCTTATACAGTCTTAAATACCGCACAAATTCCCAAAGAGATTCTCGTGAATGTCCAAAAATAACAAAGTGCTGGTGCTGAGTGAGGATGACTCCAGGCGCAGGGACCTGATCACCATTCTCGAATTTGTCGGCGAAGAGCAGGTGCTGGCCGGTGACGAAGCATTGGCGCTTTTGGAGAGTGACGACGAGCAGACCAAAGAAAGTATCGGCGTAGCCGTGATCAACGGAGAAGAAGCCGCCAGCACCGCGCATGTTCAGAGAGTGTGCAAACTGGCCCAGGGGCTACCGATTCTTCTGGTGGGTGACCCGGACCTCAAGGGCGTGTCAGAAGACGATGCGAACCGCATTATCGCCAGGATGGAATGGCCCCTGAACTACACCAAGTTTGTGGATTCACTCTACCGGGCCCAGATCTACCACGACCAGTTCAGTCGCAGCAAGGAGCGGGGGCAGCAGCGGGGTGTTCAGTTGTTCCGCAGTCTGGTGGGCACCAGTCGCAAGGTTCAGCAGGTGCGCCAGTTGATGGAACAGGTGGCTGATAAAGACGTCAGCGTTCTGATCACCGGTGAATCCGGCACTGGCAAGGAAGTGGTCGCCCGTAACCTGCATTATCATTCCTCCCGCCGGGATAAGCCTTTTGTGCCGGTCAACTGCGGCGCCATTCCCGCAGAGTTGCTGGAGAGCGAGCTGTTCGGGCATGAGAAAGGAGCCTTTACCGGCGCCATTACCGCCCGGGTAGGGCGTTTTGAGTTGGCCGAAGGAGGCACCCTGTTCCTGGACGAAATCGGGGATATGCCGCTGAACATGCAGGTTAAGATTCTGCGGGTGTTGCAGGAGCGTACCTTTGAGCGTGTGGGCAGTAACCGTACCCAGTCTGCTGATGTGCGGGTGATTGCCGCCACTCACAAGCATCTCGAAGACATGATTGAATCCGGCGATTTCCGGGAAGACCTCTATTACCGTCTCAATGTATTTCCCATTGAAATGCCGGCGCTGCGAGAGCGGGTTGAAGACATACCGTTGCTGATCAATGAGCTGATCTCCCGGATGGAGAAAGAGAAGCGCGGCTCACTGCGGATGAACTCCGCTGCCATCATGAGCTTGTGTCGCCATGACTGGCCGGGTAACGTGCGGGAGCTGGCGAACCTGGTGGAGCGTTTGGCGATCATGCATCCCTACGGCGTGATTGGTGTGCAGGAGCTGCCCAAGAAGTTCCGCTACGTGGACGACTATGACGAGAATCGTCCGGTAGAGGACACCGGCATGCCATCGGCCATTCCCGGTCTGGTAGGACTGGATGCGCCGGCCCTGTTGCCGGTGAACGGTATCGATCTCAAGGATTACCTCTCCAATCTGGAGAAGCAGCTCATTCAGCAGGCGCTTGATGAAGCTGCCGGCGTAGTGGCGCGGGCGGCCGAGAAACTCAGAATCCGCCGTACCACCCTGGTGGAAAAAGTCCGAAAATACGGCCTTCGGGAAGAGTCAGACGAAGGTTGATCGCTCCCCCTGAGCGGCGTCAAAGGTTTGTAACCTTCGGCGCCGTTCGCATTTCTGACCGACGGAAACTTGTCGGTCTCCAGTTTGTATTTTTCTTAACACTCTAAAAAATATAATAAAATTCAAGTTGGCACAGTGTTGGCTTTACCAAACCTGAACGAAAGATCCGTTGGCCCGGTCAGGGCTCGTCAGGGGGAAGGTTATGAGTCACGCACGCGTTGCCATGGAATCCGGTCACCAGAAGTCAGGTGCCAATGCCGCTGCTGATGTTAATGACAAGGTCACCGCTCTGTTTCCACAACAGGGTGATGAGGCCGTGGACTCTGCGCTTGAGTTGTTTAATCGCATGTCCCGGCAGATTACCGACTCCTACCGAACCCTGGAATCCCGCGTAAACCAGCTTTCCGGTGAACTCTCCCACGAGACGCTTCAGCGTCAACAGGAGTTGGAGGAAAAGGAACAGTTGGCAGACCGGTTGTCGACTCTGCTCAAGGCCCTGCCGGCTGGCGTGGTGGTGCTGGATCAGCAAGGCGTGGTCAGCCAGTGCAATCCGGCGGCCATTGCGCTGTTGGGGGAGCCCCTGGATGGCGAGCGTTGGGTGGATGTTATCCGGCGCTGCTTTTCTCCCCGCAGCGATGACGGTCACGAAGTGTCCCTCAAAGATGGCCGGCGCGTCAGCATTGAAATCCGGACCATGGAAAACCAGCCCGGCCAGTTGATTCTGTTAACCGACCTGACCGAGACCCGGCAGCTGCAGTCGCAATTGGCACATGCCCAGCGCCTGTCTGCCATGGGCCGGATGGTGGCGTCCCTGGCCCATCAGATCCGCACTCCGTTGTCTGCCGCCATTTTATACGGCGGTCACCTGAGCCAGCCGGATCTGGACGAAGAGCTGCGTCAGCGGTGCGCTTCACGACTGATGTCGAGGTTGACTCACCTGGAGCAGCAGGTGCGGGACATGCTGATTTTCGCCCGTGGCGAAACCCGCCTGGCGGAGGAGTTGTCGGCCGGCAAGCTGGTGGCCTCCCTGTCAGCGGCCGTCGAGGGCCTGAAACCCGCCAGTGGTATTGATGTGACACTGGACAGCCGGATAGATGACCAGTGCCGATTGATGTGCAACCGCGATGCCCTGGTCGGCGCCTGCATGAACCTGGTGAACAACAGCCTGGAAGCCGGTGCCACCGACGTGCAAGTTCAGCTGGCGTCCTCCGCTGAAGGTATGGAGATACGGGTGCTGGACAATGGCCCGGGCTTTTCGAAAGAGCAGTCTGGAAGGATCACCGAAGCATTTTACACCACCAAGTCTCACGGCACCGGTCTAGGCCTGGCCGTGGTGCAGGCGGTGGTCAAGGCCCATAACGGCCGGTTTTCTATTTTCTCGCCGGAGCAGGGCGGCGCAGTGGCGACACTGCAGCTGCCGACCCTGGCCGACAGAGCATAACGAATAGACGTTGGAGGCAGATACCATGGCGAAGGCCCAGATTCTGATTGTTGAGGATGACAGGGACCTGCGGGAGGCGCTGGTCACGACCCTGGAGCTGGCAAAGTTCCGGGTGCGGGAAGCTGCCAGCGGCCAGGAGGCGCTTGCCGCCCTGGCTCGCGACCCCGTCGATATGGTGGTCAGCGACGTCAACATGCCGGGAATGTCTGGTCACGAGCTGCTGGCGGAAGTACAGCGTCATTATCCCGGGCTGCCGATGATGCTGATCACTGCCTATGGCCAGATCAGCCACGCGGTGTCTGCCATGCAGTCCGGAGCCATTGATTATCTGGTCAAACCCTTCGAGCCTCAGGTTCTGGTGGAGGCGGTCACCAGGGTGGTTGGCGGAGCAAAACCCAAATCCGGTGACGAACCGGTGGCGGAAGATCCTATCAGCAAAAGAATGTTCCAGTTGGCGGCGAAAGTTGCCGGCAGTGATTCCACGGTCATGATCTCCGGTGAGAGTGGCACCGGTAAAGAAGTGCTGGCCCGCTATATTCACCAGCAGTCGCCCCGGGCAGATCAGCCCTTTGTGGCGATTAACTGTGCCGCCATTCCCGAGAACATGCTTGAGGCCATACTGTTTGGTCATGAAAAAGGGGCCTTCACCGGTGCGGTGGCGTCGTCCCCGGGCAAGTTTGAGCAGGCCAATGGCGGCACCATCCTGCTGGACGAAATTTCCGAAATGGAGCTTGGCTTGCAGTCTAAACTCCTACGGGTATTGCAGGAGCGTGAAGTGGAGAGGGTAGGCGGGCGAAAAACCATCCCGCTGGATGTTCGTGTCGTGGCAACCACCAACCGCGACCTGGCGGATTACGTCCGTGAGGGCAAGTTCCGTGAAGACCTGTATTACCGGCTAACGGTGTTCCCCATGCACTGGCAGCCTCTGAGGGAACGGCCGCTGGATATACTGCCGCTGGCCAAATTCCTGCTCAAGAAGCACTGCCGGAAAATGAAGCTTACCGGTATCGCCCTGGCGGAGGATGCCCGCAAGGCCCTGATCAGCCATGGCTGGCCTGGTAATGTTCGTGAACTTGATAATGCCATTCAGCGAGCGCTGGTGTTGCAGCAGGGCAATGTGATTCACGAGGGCGATTTGTGCCTGGAGCTGGGGATCACTGGCCGGGCCGATTTCAGTTCACCGGGTTTGCACAGTGTCGCACCACAGATTCATCACCAGCCGTCAGAGCCCGAACCCAGCCAGTCCGTTCCGATGGAGTCGGCACCGGAACCGCTCAGTGAAGAGCTTCACGAGGCCGGTTCACTGGGGGATGATCTGCGACAGCAGGAGTTCCGTATTATTATCCAGACGCTCAGGAAAGAACGGGGCCGTCGTAACCGGGCCGCAGAGCAACTGGGGATCAGTCCCAGAACGCTCCGCTACAAGCTGGCCCAGATGCGCGATGCCGGAATCGACCTTGAGTCCGAACTTGCGTTGGCCTAAAAGCCGTTTTTGTTTGTTGTCGAGACCTATACTCCTTCGGGCACCCTACGGGGTGCCGTTTTTTTATGCGCCTGTCCTTGCTACCTGTCTCCGTCAAATGTCCGTCACTGATTAACGCCCTCTGACATTAATGATCCTCAATCTATTGAATTAGAAAGGTAAAGTGTTCCTGGCCTGCCATTTGCTTAGTCCTCTCCATGTAACGAACAAGTGAAGCCCGAGGGCTTAGCCTGGTTAGTGTGGAGAGAAATATGGTTCAACGTGCCGACATCAACAGCGTTCTGTCAGATATCCGTTCCCTGCGTTCCCAGATGATGCAGAACCAGCGTATTGAGCAGGATCAATCGGTTCGTGGCCGTGTTGACGGCCCGCGCAACGTTCAGGAACCCCGGGAAATTCCCAGTTTCAGCGATATGCTGGGCAATGCGGTCAACAGTGTGAATGATGCCCAGAAGCAGGCTAACGACCTGCGCACGGCTTACGACATGGGAGACCCCAATGTCGATATTACCCGAGTGATGATTGCTGCCCAGAAATCCAGTGTGTCTTTCGAGGCCCTCACCCAGGTGCGTAACCGGGTGGTACGAGCGTACGAAGACATCATGAATATGCCGATCTGATAACGGAGCACCCGCATGGCAAGCGTACCAGCACAAACCACTGCCTCTGACGTGCCGGCAACCCAGGATGCGGATGCACCTGAAAGCCGCAGCAACCTTCTGCTGGGTTTCAACCGCCTGAACCTGTTGCGACAGGTTGGCCTGATGGTCGGCCTGGCGGCCAGTGTTGCGCTGGGGGTTGCCGTGGTGCTTTGGGCCCAGGAGCCCAACTACCAGCCGGTTGTGGGGGATCTCTCTGCCTACAACCCTCAGGATGTCACGACGATTCTGGACAGCAATGGCATCAAGTACCGTATGGACCCGCGCACCGGCGCGCTTCTGGTTCCCTCCAATGAAGTTCATAACGCCCGCCTGAAACTGGCCGCCGAAGGGGTGACCGATCGGCGCACCATCGGTTACGAGTTGCTGGATCAGGACCGGGGGCTGGGTACCTCCCAGTTCATGGAAACCATCAGTTATCGCCGTGGTCTCGAGGGTGAGCTGGCCCGCACCATCGCCACCATGCGTGGTGTGCGCAATGCCCGGGTACACCTGGCCATTCCCGAGCGTTCGGTGTTTATCCGCGATGCCCGGGAGCCGACGGCGTCGGTGTTCCTGGAAGTGTTTGCCGGTCGCCGGCCCGAACAGGAACAGATCCGTGCCATTGTTAACCTGGTCGCCGGCAGCGTGCCGATGATGAGCCGGGAACAGGTCACGGTGGTGGACCAGAACGGCAATCTGCTGACCGGGGACGAAACCCGGGCCAATGCCGACCAGATGAAAGACCAGTACGAGTATACGGCGCGGGTTGAAGACCGCCTGACGCGCCGGGTGGCGTCAATGATTGCGCCGATTGTCGGCAATGGCCGCTTCCGAACGGAAGTCACCGCAGATCTCGATTTCTCCGCCGTGGAACGGGCGGAAGAACTGTACAACCCGGAACAGCAGGCGGTGCGCAGCGAACGTGAGCTGAGCGAACAACGCGGTGCCGGCGCGAATGGCGGTATTCCCGGTGCGCTCAGCAACCAGCCCCCGGGCAATGCAACCGTGCCCGAACAGGTAGCGGGCCAGGAAGGCGATGGTGCTCCGGCGGCACCTCCGGTGAATGTGCGTCGTGAATCCACCCGAAACTACGAACTGGACCGCACCGTCAGCTATACCCGTCAGCAGTTGGGCGGTATCAAGCGGGTAACCGTTGCTCTGGCAGTGGATGACATGAAGGTGGTGAACCCGGAAACCGGGCAGGTTAGCTACGAGCCCTGGCCGGAATCCGAACTTCAGCGCCTGAGTATGCTGGTGCGGGATGCGGTCGGTTACTCGGCAGCCCGAGGCGACAGTGTGACGGTGATGAACACGGCGTTTTCACCGGAAGATGCGGTGGAGTTTGACACGCCGGGATTCTGGGAACAGCCCTGGTTCTGGGATCTTATGAAACAGATTCTGGCCGGTCTGGTGATTCTGATTCTGGTGTTGGGCTTGTTACGGCCCACGCTCAAGAGCCTTTCTGGCGCGGGAACCAGAGAACGCGGTGATGATTCCGATAGTGGCGGCTATGGTGGCCTTGACAGCATCGAGGGCGGCGACGCTCTCAGAGACGCCATGTCAGCCCAGGATGATCTGCTTTTGCCGGGTGCCACAGACAGTTATGATAGGCAATTGAATGCTCTCAAAGGCCTGATTGCGGAAGACCCGGCCAGGGTTGCTCAGGTCATGCGCCAGTGGGTGAATGTCGATGACTGAAGAGAATGCTCAGTTCCAGGGGGATAATGCCCCCAGAAAACAGCAGCGCAAGATTCCGCGTGTGGAGCAGGCGGCCATACTGTTAATGTCCCTGGGTGAAGCAGACGCCGCCGAGGTGCTCAAACACATGGGCCCGAAAGAAGTCCAGCGCGTGGGCGTTGCCATGGCCCAGATGAGGGACATCAGTAAAGACGACGTTACCTTTGTGTTGAACCAATTCGTCGAGGCCGTGGGCGGCCAGACCGGGCTCGGGGTTGGTAACGACGATTACATCCGGGCCATGCTGACCCAGGCCCTGGGCGATGACAAAGCCGCCAGCCTGATTGACCGGATCCTTGTGGGTGGCAATACCACGGGCCTGGATACCCTGAAATGGATGGAGCCACGGGCCGTTGGCGATATTATCCGTTACGAACACCCACAGATTCAGGCCATCGTCATTTCCTACCTTGATCCGGACCAGGCCGCCGAAATTCTGGCAACCCTGGATGAAAAAGTCCGGCTTGATGTCATGATGCGGGTAGCCTCTCTGGAAAGCATCCAGCCCCAGGCCCTGCAGGAACTCAACGACATCCTCGAAAAACAGTTCTCTGGCGGTTCCGCAGCCCAGACCAGCCGAATAGGCGGTGTCAAGCGGGCGGCGGATATCATGAACTTCATGGACCGTGGCATTGAAGGCAACCTGATGGACTCCATCAAGGACATGGACCCGGACCTTGCCTCCACCATTGAAGACCTGATGTTTGTCTTCGACAACCTCAAGGAAGTGGACGACCGCGGCATTCAGGCGCTGCTCCGGGAAGTATCTTCGGAAGTGCTGGTGGTTGCGCTCAAGGGCGCTGATGACGCAGTTCAGGATAAGATCTTCAAAAACATGTCCAAGCGCGCTGCTGAGCTTCTGCAGGACGATCTGGAAGCGAAAGGTCCGGTGAAAGTCAGCGAAGTGGAAGCTGCCCAGAAGGACATCATTACCGTGGCCCGCCGTATGGCAGAAGCCGGTGAGATATCCCTCGGCGGTGCCGGTGAAGAAATGATGTGATGAAAGATTCCGACCAGGACACCAAGCGTATTCCAAAAGAACAGCTGACCGCCTGGGAACGGTGGGAACTTCCCCTGCTTGATGAGCGGGGCAATCAGGTGGTTCAAGAGCAGGAAGTTAAACCGCTGACGGCGGGGGATCTTGAAGAGATTCGCCAGGCGGCCAGGGAAGACGGCTTTCAGGAAGGCCGGGAGGCGGGTTACCAGGACGGCTTCGAGAAAGGTCGAGCGGACGGTCATCAGCAGGGGCTTCAGGCCGGTGAAGCAGAAGGTCGGGAACAGGGCCAGCAGCAGGCCCA
Organism: Marinobacter shengliensis; assembly: GCF_003007715.1. GTDB lineage: Bacteria > Pseudomonadota > Gammaproteobacteria > Pseudomonadales > Oleiphilaceae > Marinobacter > Marinobacter shengliensis. Next base: position 215,894 of record NZ_PXNO01000027.1, read on the forward strand.
AGAAGCGACTCGAAAGGAAGTGGAATCCCGGGTTGATCGCCTGGAGCATTTGCTGGGTGAGCTATTGTTGCCGATCCAGCGTCATGAGGAAGAGTTGGAATCTGTCTTGGTCAACCTGACCACGGTGCTGGCCAGGGCGGTGGTTTACCGGGAGCTGAGCCTGGACTCTTCCCAGATTCGCCACGTGGTCCGTAAGGCCCTCGCGGCCTTGCCTTCCACCGCGGACAACCTTCGAATACATATTCACCCGGATGACCTTGAGCCGGTTCGCGAAGTGGCCGAACGGTTGGAGGTCAGCCCCTCGATCATTGAAGACGACACCCTGATGCCTGGCGGATGCAAAGTAGAGTCTCGCCACAGTCTGGTGGACTACACCGTTGAAAAACGCTTTCAGCGAGCGGTACAGGGCATGCTTGAGGAGCAGTTGAGTAATCACGCCGGCGCCGAAGATGAAGAGCTGGGTTCAATCATGGGGGACCGGAGCGATTTTCATCGGGACGTCCTGAGCGAATCCGACATGACCAGTCCCGAGACCGATTTGCAGAATGCCGCACCAGAGCAGGGCGAGGACGATGACCTACCGCCTGGCTGAACGCCTGCGCCAGCTTCAGGGCGCCATTGTTGCTGAACCCGAACCGGAATTGTCTGGTCGACTGACCCGCATGGTGGGCCTGACGCTCGAGTGTGTTGGCTGCCCGATGGTGGTGGGTGATCGTTGCATCATTCAGGGTGAAGGCAGCGGCAGTGTGGAAGCAGAAGTGGTTGGCTTCGAGGAAGACAAGGTTTACCTGATGCCGCTAACGGCCATCGAAGGCTTGAAGCCCGGCGCCAGGGTGATTCCGCTGTCGTCGGCCAGCCTGGTGCCGGTGGGCCCGCAAATGCTGGGGCGGGTAGTGAACGGTGCCGGCGATCCGTTGGATGGCAAAGGGCCTTTGCAGGCTGAAGCCAGGGTCCAGCTGACCGGAGACATCATCAACCCGCTGAACCGGGCTCCCGTGCGCCAGTCCATGGACGTGGGTATCCGGGCGATCAACGCCTTGCTGACCGTGGGCCAGGGCCAGCGGCTGGGGCTGTTCGCCGGCAGCGGTGTGGGTAAAAGTATGCTGCTTGGCATGATGACCCGGTTTACCGACGCCGATATCACCGTGGTTGGCTTGATTGGTGAGCGGGGCCGGGAGGTCAAGGAGTTCATTGAGGACATTCTGGGCGAGGAAGGTCTGGCCCGCTCGGTTGTGGTGGCTGCACCGGCGGATGATTCACCGCTGATGAGGCTGCGGGCCGCCATGCTGACCACCCGTATTGCCGAGTACTATCGTGATCAGGGTAAACGGGTGCTGCTGTTGATGGATTCTCTTACCCGTTATGCCCAGGCCCAGCGAGAAATCGCCTTGGCCGTGGGGGAACCGCCGGCTACCAAAGGCTATCCGCCCTCGGTCTTCGCCAAATTGCCACAGTTGGTTGAACGCACCGGTAACGGACGGCCAGGTGGTGGCTCCATCACCGCTTTTTACACCGTTCTGACCGAAGGAGATGACCAGCAGGATCCGATTGCCGATGCTGCCCGGGCGATTCTGGATGGCCATATTGTGTTGTCCCGCCGGTTGGCCGAAGAGGGCCATTACCCGGCCATCGATGTGGAAGCGTCTATCAGTCGGGTAATGCCTCAGGTTACCGAGGCCGAACATTTCTCCCGCGCCCAGCGGTTCAAACAGGTGTATTCCCGTTACCAGCAGGCTCGGGACCTGATTAGCGTGGGTGCTTACGTCAAGGGCTCTGACCCTGAAACCGACTTTGCTATTCAGCACATCGGTAATATGCGGCAATTCCTGCAACAGGGGCTGAACGAGTCCGCCCCCTTGAGCGAGAGCATAGAGCAGTTGCTGGACGTGGTTCCGGAGCGCCGCTCGCCAGAACGGCGCAAGACCGCCGTCCATAACCCCGCCGCTGAGCGTGGTGAAGGTTGATGTTGCGCTCCAGGCGGCTGGAACCGGTACTCGCCCTGGAAGAACGAAAGGAGCAGGAAGCCCTGGAGCGCATGGGTGAGGCCCGCAAGCAGGCTGAAGCGCATCGGGAGCAGGTGGAGAACCTCGAACGCTATCAGCAGGAATACCGTGACCAGATCCGTGCCAACCAGCAGGGGATAGTGCCCGTGGCTCGCCTGCAGGCCTGGCAAGCCTTTATTGCCCAGCTCGATCAGGTGATTGCCCAACAGAACCGCCAGTTGCAGCAGGCCGAGCAGGTGTTCGAGGTTCGCCGCAAAGAGTGGCAGCAGGCCTGGGAGAGGCGTCGGGGTATGGAAAAGTACATTGAATCCTGCCGCCAACAGGAACAGCGGGACCAGGACATGAAGGATCAGAAGTTGGCGGATGAAGCCGCTGGCCGCGCCTTCACCCGCCGAAACCGATGACATGCCGGGTTGATCTCAATCAGTAATGTCAGATGCATTTTTCGCTAACTTGGCTATGCTTACCCAGATACGGTACAAGCTGAACGGGGAGAACTGCCATGATCGTTGAACACAGGGGCCGGGGGGTGACGGAATGCCAATAGAAACTCGCCGGAGTGACGACGGTCAGACTCTGACAATCCGGGTAGAGGGCCGTTTTGATTTCAGCACTCATCAGGCCTTCCGTGACGCTTATGAGCACAGTGATGCCAGCGTCAACCGTTATGTGATCGATCTCTCCGACACCACTTACCTCGACAGCTCCGCCCTGGGTATGTTGCTCCTGTTGCGGGACCATGCCGGTGGAGACAGTGCCAGTATCTCAATCGAGAACTGCAATAGCGATGTCCGGCGCATCCTCTCTATCTCCAATTTTGAGCAACTCTTCAGCATCGGCTGAGGCCGACGCCCTGAAGGTACTGATCGCTGAAGACAGCGACAGCGACCGGCTGATCCTCTCTGCCCTGGTTCGGCGACTTGGTCATCAGGTTGTTGAGGCCAGGGACGGCGTAGAGGCAGTTGCCCTGTTCTGTGATCAGCAGCCGGATATTGTCCTGCTGGATGCGCTGATGCCCAGAATGGATGGCATGGAGGCGGCCCGGCAGATCAAGGCCCTGGCCGGTGAACGTCTAGTCCCCCTGATCTTCCTGAGTTCTCTGTCCGATGCCAGTGAGTTGGCTCGTTGCCTGGAGGCTGGGGGTGACGATTTTCTGGTGAAACCCTATAACCGGGTGATCCTGGAAGCCAAGATCAATGCCTTCAATCGCATGCGCAAGATGCACCAGGTGTTATCGGACCAGCGGGACCAGATCCGCCGGCAGCACGAACAACTGGTAGAGGAACAGATGGTCGCTCGGCGGGTATTCGACAACGTTGCCCATACCGGATGCCTGAATGCCCCCCATATTCGCTATCACGCTTCCCCGCTGTCTGTCTTCAATGGTGACGTACTGTTTGCGGCGGAACGTCCCGGGGGCGGTACATTGATTTTTCTGGGGGATTTCACTGGCCATGGCTTGCCCGCGGCCATCGGCGCCATGCCCGTTGCCGAGATTTTCTACGGCATGGCAACCAAGGGGTTTGGCGCGGCGGACATTCTCTCTGAGATCAATCGAAAGCTGAAAAAGATCCTGCCGGTGGGGATGTTCTGTTGTGGGGCCATGCTGGATGCTGATTTCAAGCTGGGCCAGCTGCGCGCCTGGAATGGCGGATTGCCGGATGGCTGGTTGGTGCGTGCCAATGGCAAGCACCTGACCATCCCCTCCCGGCATTTGCCGTTGGGGGTTCAGGCCCCCGATCAGTTCCAGGCCTCCATGACGGTACTGCCTGTGCAACCTGGTGACCAGGTTGTCATCATGACTGATGGCTTCTCGGAGTCACGGAATGTCCGGGGTGAGCAATTCGGGGAAGCAGGCGTGCACCGGGTTCTGGCGGATCTTGAGCCACCAAAGGAGCCCTTTGATGCGTTGATGGAGCACATCCGGATGTTCACCGGAAAACCGGATGCCGCGGATGATCTGACGCTGTGTGCGCTGGAAATCATTCATCACGAACAGCTCCAGGCACGGAATGACCGGGCGCCGGAATCGGCGCTGTCCGGGCCGGTCGACTGGCACTGTGTCTATGAAGTGCGAGAGCGAACGCTAGCGGATTTCAATCCGCTACCCCTACTGCTCCACATTTGTATGGAAGTCCCTGGTCTTCGTCGCAAGAGCGGTGAGGTTTACACCCTGTTGTCCGAGCTCTACAACAACGCCCTGGAACACGGCGTGCTCGAACTGCCGTCGGATTGGAAAACATCCCCCGACGGATTTGGCCACTACTACAAAGAAAGAAGACGTCGACTGGCCCATACCAACGGCCACTATATCCGGTTTGCCCTGAGCCATCAGCCCACGGATACCGGCGGTCGGTTGCATGTGGTTTGTGAGGATAGCGGGCAGGGCTTTGATTTTGAGAGTTATTCTGAGAAGGTGTTGGATCAGAGGTTACCGCCCGGTACACGTTACGCGGGCCGCGGCCTTGAACTATTGCGCCGGATGACCCGGCAGTTGAGGGTGCATGGGCGCGGCAATCATGTAGAAATCGTTTATGATTGGGAGTCAACCGCACTCGCCGACAATGCGCCTTCCGGCCACAACGATACGCAGAGGATTGCAGATGACTGACAAACCACATCTTGACGAAGAGGCGTTGGCTGAATTGCAGGATGTCATGGAAGATGAGTTTGAAGTATTGATTCAGACCTATCTGGCAGACTCGCGAACGCGCCTGGACAGCCTCAGGCAGAACCTGGAAGCAGGCGACGCCGATGCCTTCGCCAAAACGGCCCACAGTTTCAAGGGCAGCTGTATCAATATCGGTGCTCCGTGTCTCGGGGCATTGTGTATGGAGGCGGAGCAGGCGGGTAAAGCTGGCAACCTGGATGAAGCAGAACCCATTGTAGAAGCCATAGAGGTGGAATTCTCAGAGGTAACCACACGGCTGAAATCCTTCGGTGAATCAACCTGAGGCTTGTTCTGGCATCTCTTTTGCAATCTTCCACTCAGAGCCCGATTGCGGGCAATACAGGTTGATAAAGCGGCAAGAGGTTGCCATGCAGCAGATGATTCTTCCCCAGGCGCCAGCTCCGGGGGCACAGAAGGACACAGCGACCAACAAACCGGCGGGCAATCGGGATTCCGGCTCTGAGTCGCGGTTTGACGAGGTATCCCGCGCGGAAAGAAAGCGTCTGGACCAGAAGCAGGCAGATCGACAGGATCAGAACCGCGCGGTTCAGGACAAGCGCGAAGCCCGGCGTGCCGACAAGAAAGACGCCAATGCGCCCAAAGAGTCCGCTGCTTCGGAAAGTGCCGACAAGCCGGGCTCCCCGGTTACAGAGGCTAAAGAGCCCGGTTCACAGCGCACTGCGGCCAAACAGGAAGAGCCTTCTCAGATCGACTCTGTGCCGATGACCTTCGCAAGCCTGCAGTCCTTGCTGGTGCCCGCAGGCAATCCCTTGCCGGCTACCGATGCCGATCCCCTGATGAATCCCGCCCTGATGCCGATGGCTGGCATGCAAGGCGCCATCAATGGCCAGAACGGACAACAAGGCCCGGCGACCACCGCCATGAATCTGAGTACGCAATTAACCGACCTGTTGTCTGCCGGCGTGGCCGGTGAGAGTGCAAGACCGGTTGATCCCGCCAACCTGTTGTCTGCCCCCAGATTCCAGGCAGCCCTGGAGGTTGCTTCACAACAGGCAGCGCAACCCGCACGGCTGGCGGCAGAGGCCGCTTTGCCCCTGAAGGGGTATGCCACATCGGTGGAAGTGCCCGTGGGACAGGCGGAATGGGGCGACAAGGTGATGGGCAAGCTCAGTTGGCTGACCGCCCGAAACATGTCCGTGGCAGAAATTCACCTGACGCCACCGGATATGGGACCGATGGAGGTAAAGGTTCGGGTACAGAATGACCAGGCCAACATCACCGTGCATGCCGCCAACCCGGTTGTACGGGAGCAGCTGGAACTCAACTCCCACAGGCTGCGGGATATGCTGGGGGAGCAGGGTTTGTCTCTGAGTCAGTTTGATGTTTCCGACCAGCCCGGCAGACAGGGTGGTGAGCAGGGAGATGGTTCCGGAGAGCATGCGTCGGCTGGTGAGAGTGGCGGGCCGTTGGCCGGAGATACTGATGAGTCCCTGCAAGAGATGGCTGGCCTCGACCTGGGCTGGAAGGGTGAGGTGGATGTGTTTGCCTGATTTTGTTCGTTTTCTGACCGCTTTCCGTTAACTCTCCAATCCTCTTTGCCCATCCCCTCCGGCAACGCTAAACTGCGGTTCTGAACCGGGGGGATGGGAGTTCTGGCCCGCCCCTTGCATTAATCATGGAAAGTCAGGTGCAGATTGCCTGACTGACAAAAAACTGACAAAGCGGACATTATGGCTGAGAACACTGCTGCACCGGCACCCGCCAAGAAAGGTAAACTGAAGCTCATCATCATGCTGGTGGTGATCATTGTTCTGGCGGTTGCGCTTTCGGTCGTTGGAACGCTCTGGTTCCTCGGGGGTGGCCTTCCGGGTGGCGGTGAAGGCGAGCGGGCATCAACGTCAGAGCCGGCCTTTGTCGCCAGCAGCTATATTGACCTGGAGCGCCCTCTGGTGACGACAGTTCAGGCCCAGGGTCGCCAGCGCTACGCCCAGGTTCACCTGTCACTTGAAGCGTCGGACCCAGCCGCCCTGGCCGCGGCGGAAACGCACATGCCGTTGATTCGCAGCCAGCTGGTGATGGTTTTGGGGAACAGTGAATTCAGTGAGCTGCAAACGCCGGAAGGGCGGTCAGCTCTCGCAGAGCAGCTGCTGGCGACCGTCAATCAGGTGCTTGAGGAAGAAGGTGAGCCGTCGATCAAGCGTGTGCTATTCAGAAACTTTGTAGTGCAATAGGTACCCGATCGGGTAAACGAATCTCAGGGCAGGGTCAGGTATGCAGGATTTATTGTCACAGGACGAAATTGATGCGCTTCTCCACGGTGTGGATGACGGCGACATTGATACCTATGAAGAGACTGATGAAACCGGCGTAAAGAACTACGACCTGGCCAGTCAGGACCGTATCGTCCGTGGCCGTATGCCCACCCTTGAAATGATCAACGAGCGCTTTGCCCGCTACACCCGCATCAGCCTGTTCAACCTTTTACGCCGGAATGCTGACGTCTCCACCGGTGGCGTGCAGATCATGAAGTTCGGTGAATATATTCACACCCTGTATGTGCCCACCAGTCTCAACCTGTGCAAGGTGCGCCCGCTGCGTGGCACCTCTCTGTTCGTTCTGGACGCCAAGCTGGTGTTCAAGCTGGTGGATAACTTCTTTGGCGGGGAGGGCAGGCACGCCAAGATCGAGGGCCGTGAATTCACGCCCACTGAAACCCGCATTGTCCAGATGGTGCTGAACCAGGTTTTCCACGACATGAAGGAAGCCTGGCATGCCGTCCTGCAGGTGGAGTTCGAGTACCTGAGTTCGGAAGTGAATCCGGCGATGGCCAATATTGTCAGCCCGAGTGAAGTGGTGGTGGTCAGTACCTTCCATATCGAACTGGATGGCGGTGGTGGCGAGCTGCACTTTGCTTTGCCCTATTCCATGATCGAGCCCATTCGGGATGTTCTGGATGCCGGGGTGCAGAGCGATATCGACGATGTTGATGAACGTTGGGTCAACGCCCTGCAGGAAGATATCAAGGAAGTGAACGTTCCGATCAATACAACGGTTTGCCGGCGAAGGATCTCCCTCAGGGATATTGCCAAGATGAAGGCCGGGGATGTGATTCCTGTGGAGGTACCCGAGCATTTGACGGTCACCGCTAACGGAATTCCGATCTACAAGGCCACACTGGGAACCCGTGACGGAAAGCTGGCGCTGAGAATTCATGAGCGGGCGACATTGCCCAAGGTTAAGAAACAACTGAAGGTGGGACGCAATGGCTGAGGACGACAAGAAAGACGACAAGGAGCTCAGCGAAGACGAAAAGCTGGCTGCTGAATGGGAAGCTGCCATGGAGGAAACCGGCGGTTCTGAAGAAAGCGATACCGATGGCCGCGAGGATGAATGGGCGGCCGCCATGGCCGAAGCTGAGGAGACTGAAGAGCCAGGGCAGAGTGTACGTACCGCCCCGATGGAAGAGTTCCCTGATGACGCAGGTATGGGTGGCAGTGGGGATGCCCCGGATATCGACGTAATCCTTGATATTCCGGTGACCATTTCCATGGAAGTGGGCAACACCCAGATTCCAATCCGCAACCTGCTGCAGCTTAACCAGGGCTCCGTGATCGAGCTGGACAGACTGGCGGGTGAGCCGCTGGATGTGCTGGTGAACGGCACCTTGATTGCCCACGGCGAGGTTGTGATGGTGAACGAAAAGTTCGGTATCCGCCTGACCGATGTGATCAGCCCGGGTGAGCGCATCAAACGGTTGCAAAAGTAACATGGTGCGGCTTCTGAACGGCCTGTTGCCTCTTGTTTTTTCTGTTCCAGCATTCGCCGAGGAGGCCAGTGCGCCGGCGCGGGGCGCTGGCCGAAACGCGCCGGATACCCTGGGGACCATTGTCAGCCTGGGCCTCGGGTTGCTGGCGGTTGTCGCGGTGATCTACGGCTGTGCCTGGCTGATCCGGCGTATGAACGGCATGACCGGCATGAATAACAACGCGATCAAGGTGGTCTCTGTGCTGGCCATCGGGGCCCGGGAGCGGATTGCCCTGGTAGAGGTGGGTGGCCAACAGATATTGCTGGGTATTACCCCTTCCACCATTCGAACTCTGCAGGTATTCGACCACCCGGTTGTGGATTCCGCCAACCCTCCCACTGGTGAGTTTGCCCGCCGGTTACAGGGCATGATCGGCAAGTCCTGGTCGGCACCGGAAAGGAAAGACTGACGCTATGACCGTGGCTCTGCTCAAACGCTGTCTGCCATTGCTTGTGCTGTTCCCCGGGTTGTTGTTGGCGCCCGCGGCTTTTGCCGACCTGCCAGGCATTCCGGCCTTTACGGTGCAGCCTGGAGAAAACGGAACCGAGGAATACTCGGTAACCCTGCAAATCCTGGCGCTGATGACAGCGCTGACCTTCCTGCCCGCCATGTTGATGATGATGACATCGTTCACCCGTATCATCGTGGTCTTCGCCATTCTTCGGCAGGCCCTGGGTTTGCAGGCAACGCCATCCAACCAGATTCTGCTGGGTTTGGCACTGTTCCTGAGTATTTTTATCATGAAGCCGGTGCTGGAAGAGGCCAACCGGGTGGGGTTGCAGCCCTACATGCAGGAGGAGGTCACCTCCCTGGAAGCCGTGGAGCTGGCCAGCCAGCCGTTCCGCCGGTTCATGCTGGAGCAGACGCGGGAGTCGGATCTTGCGTTGTTTATGCGCATCGCCGATGTGCAGTATGAAACCCCCGAAGACGTTTCCTTCTGGGTGCTGATGCCGGCATTTGTGACCAGTGAACTCAAGACGGCGTTTCAGATCGGGTTTATTCTGTTCATACCCTTTCTTATCATCGATATGGTGGTGGCGAGTGTTCTGATGGCCATGGGTATGATGATGCTGTCGCCCATCATCATCTCCTTGCCTTTTAAAATAATGCTCTTTGTTCTGGTGGATGGCTGGGCCCTGATTATGGGCACCCTTGCCGCCAGTTACGGGATATAGGAGGCCAACCATGACCCCTGAGACCGTGATCGATATTCTGCGCGAAGCGCTCTGGATGATCGTGTTGCTTGCCGCTGTCATTATCGGGCCGGGTCTGGTGATCGGTCTGGTGGTGAGTACCTTCCAGGCAGCTACCCAGATCAACGAGCAGACCCTGAGCTTTCTACCTCGCCTGTTGGTCACACTGATAGTGATCATTGCGCTCGGCCCGTGGATGCTGACCCTGCTGCTCGATCATGCCAATCGCCTGATATCCAGCATCCCTTTCCTGATCGGCTGACGGGATGGTACCGGCGGAGTTCAGTGCAGACCTGATCGGCCAATGGGTGGGCCAGCACCTGTGGCCGCTGTTCCGGCTGGCCAGTTTCCTGATGGTTATCCCTGTTTTTGGCACCCAGCTGGTGCCCGCACGGGTGCGTCTGGGGCTGGCCCTGCTGATGACGGTCCTCATTGCCCCGTTGATTCCCGAAGTTCCCCAGGTTGAGGCGTTCAGTGCGGATGCCGTTGTGATCACCCTGCAGCAAATCCTGATCGGCGTTGGGCTTGGGTTTGCGCTGACCGCCCTGTGGCAGCTTTTCGTGATTGCCGGCCAGATGATCGCTATGCAGATGGGTCTTGGCTTTGCCTCTATGATGGACCCGGCCAATGGCGTCAACGTGCCAGTGCTGGCGCAAATCTACACCATCACCATCACTCTGTTGTTTCTCGCCATGAACGGCCACCTGGTGGCGTTCGAAGTGTTCATCGAGAGTTTCTACGTCATGCCCATTGGCATGGAGGGGCTTGGCCAGGCGGGTGTGTGGGACCTTGCCCACCGGATCAGCTGGATGTTTGTGTCGGCCATTCTGCTGGCGCTGCCGGCCGTCACTGCCGTGTTCATCGTCAACATCTCCTTTGGCGTGATGACCCGCGCCGCCCCGCAGATGAACATTTTTGCCCTGGGTTTCCCCATTGGCCTGATTTTTGGATTGTTTGCTATCTGGGTGCTGCATGCCAATTTTCTGCCGCACTTTGAGCAATACACCCGGGAAACCTTCGATTTCATGCGACAGCTGCAAGGGCAACCATAGCCATGGCTGAAGAGAACGATAACAGCCAGGAGAAAACCGAAGAGCCGACCCCCCGACGACTTGAGAAAGCCAAGGAGGACGGCCAGACTGCCCGTTCAAAAGAGCTGGCCACCATGTCGGTGTTACTGGCTGGTGCTGGCGGCCTTCTGATGTTTGGAGGCAGTCTTGGGGCAACCCTTGAGAGCATCATGCGGGATGCCTTTGTGATTGAGCGCGCCGCGATCTACGACACCCGCCACATGAGTGTTCAACTCATACTTTCTGCCAAGGCAGCTGCATTTGCCTTGTCTCCCATTCTGATCATGCTCTTGGTGGCGGCCATCGCAGGCTCTATTGGCATTGGTGGTTTGTTGTTCAGCGCCAAGGCGATTGCCCCGAAAGGCAGCCGGATGAATCCCATCAAGGGTCTGGGGCGGATGTTCTCGATGCGCTCCCTCATTGAGCTGGTCAAGGCGATTGCCAAGGTGGGGTTGGTGCTTGCGGTGGCCATCCTGATTCTCAATCTGCGCACTGAGGACCTGCTTGCGATCGCTGAGGAGCCCGTTGTCCCGGCCATGGCCCATGTGGTCTGGACTTTGGGCTGGAGCTTCTTTTTTCTGTCCTGTGCCACCATCATCATTGCCATGATTGACGTGCCGTTTCAGATCTACGACCACCAGAAGAAACTGCGCATGACCAAGCAGGAGGTGAAGGACGAGTACAAGGACACCGAGGGTAAACCAGAGGTAAAGGGCAAGATTCGCCAGCTGCAGCGTGAGATGGCCCAGCGCCGGATGATGCAGGATGTGCCGACAGCGGATGTGGTGATTACCAACCCGACCCACTATGCGGTGGCGTTAAAGTACAACCAGGATTCGATGGGAGCGCCGGTGGTGGTGGCCAAGGGGGCGGATGAGATTGCCTTCAAGATTATGGAGATTGCCCGTGAGCACAAGGTGGAGATCCTGAGGACGCCGCCGCTGACCCGGGCGGTGTATCACAATACCGATGTGGGGCAGGAGATTCCCGATGGCTTGTATATGGCCATTGCTCAGGTGTTGGCTTATGTGTTCCAGCTTCGGCAGTTCCGCAAGGGGCGCGGGGCCAAACCGGGTATGCCTGATTTTCCGATACCGCCGGAGATGCGGCGCGATATCTGATATTGGAGTTTGGTTCTTATTGTAGCCTGATCGTTTGGCGCGGCGAGCCGTCGGCATGGCCTCCCAAAAAACGCTACGAGCTCGTCCCTGAGCGCTTCGCTCCGGCCATCCATGGCCTTCGAGATTTTTGGGAGGCCATGCCGACGGCTCGCGACAGAATTGGCCAGTATAGGAATCAGAGGGGTCGTGAATTGTATCGGACAAGGCCAGGATGGAAATCTGACAGCTATTGGTGGAGAGGTCAGGCCGAATTCAATGTCGACCTGACCACATTCATCTACTAAGCCTTGGGCTCCTGAATCCGCTTACCCCAGGCTTCTTTCTCGCCTGGCAGGATCAGGTTCAAGGCGATCGCGACAACCGCGCACAGAGCAATACCTTCCAGCGTTCCAATCACCATGTTGCCGATACCGAACACCAGGGTTACGCCAACGATCACCAGGTTACGGGACTGGGACAGGTCTACCTGGTGGCGGATCAGGGTGTTCAGGCCGACCACGGCGATGGAGCCGAACAGCAGGCACAGGATGCCGCCCATAACCGGAACCGGGATGGTCTGCAGGGCTGCGCCGAACTTGCCGACAAAGGCCAGGACGATGGCCGTACCGGCGGCCCACCACATCACTTTCGGGTTGAAGTTTCGGGTCAGCATCACGGCGCCGGTGACTTCTGAGTAAGTGGTGTTGGGCGGTCCACCGAGCATGGAGGCGGCGCTGGTGGCCAGGCCGTCGCCCAGCAGAGTGCGGTGCAAACCGGGTTTTTGCAGGTAGTTTTTGCGGGTGACGTTGCCGATGGCCAGTACGTCACCGATGTGTTCGATGGCCGGGGCAATGGCGACCGGGATCATGAACAGGATGGCGCCCCAGCTGAAGGCGGGGGCGACGAAGTTGGGGACGGCAAACCAGGGGGCTTCCTGGACCGGGGTAATGTCTACAATGCCGGCGAACCAGGACAGGGTGTAGCCAACGATAACGCCAAACATGATTGGGATCAGCCGGAAGATGCCCTTGGCCCAGACCGACATGACGATGGTGACGGCCAGGGAGATCATGGCGATGACGATGGCGGTGTTGTAGGGCACCAGTTCGGCGGCGCCGTCTCCGGTGCGGCCAGAGGCCATATGCACCGCCACAGATGCCAGTCCCAGGCCGATGGTCATAATCACCGGGGCGATGACCACGGGCGGCAGCAGGCGGGTGACAAAGCCCGTGCCCCGTGCCCGCACGGCGCCGGCCAGGATGATGTACAGGATGCCCGCCGCCATCAGGCCACCAAGAGTTTCCTCCAGCCCGAAGCGGCCCTTGGCGGCGATGATCGGCGCGATGAAGGCAAAGGATGAGGCCAGGAAAATGGGGATCTGGCCGCCGGTGACCACGTGGAAAATCAGGGTGCCGACGCCGGCGGTAAACAGCGCCACGTTGGGGTCCAGCCCGGTGATCAGGGGCATTAATACCAGGGCGCCGAAGGCGACCAGGAGCATCTGGGAGCCGGCTAGTGCCTGCTTCCATACGGGTTCATGGGTGTGTTCCTGCATGCTCAGACGTCCTTCTGCTTGGTGCCGAAGATTTTGTCACCGGCATCACCCAGGCCAGGCAGGATGTAGCCTTTCTCGTTCAGTCGCTCATCAACAGAAGCGGTGTAGATGGAAACGTCCGGGTGTTTTTCCAGCACTTTCTCGACGCCTTCCGGCGCGGCCACCAGCACCAGGGCCCGAATTTCGGTGCTGCCGGCTTTCTTGAGCAGGTCGATGGTTGAGATCATGGAGCCACCGGTGGCCAGCATCGGATCGATGATAAGGGCCATGCGCTGGTCCAGCTCGCCCACCAATTTTTCCAGGTAGGTTTCAGCTTCCAGGGTGTCTTCGTTGCGGATCTGGCCCACTACGCTCACTCGTGCCACCGGGATCAGGCTCAGCACGCCGTCGAGCATGCCCAGGCCAGCGCGCAGAATCGGCACGATGGTGACTTTCTTGCCGTGAATCTGTTCCACGGTCACCGGCCCGGCCCAGCCATCAATGGTTTTTTCCTGCAGGTTGAAGTCTTTGGTCGCCTCGTAGGTCAGAAGTGCGCCAACTTCCTGTGCCAGTTCACGAAAATTCTTGGTGCTGATGTCGGCGCGGCGCATCAGGCCGAGTTTATGGCGGATCAGGGGGTGCTTCACTTCGTGGATCGGCATTGGGGTCACCTGTGTGTTCGAATGTTCGGGCTTGATTTCGGATGCAATAAATGGCGCAAGGATACCGTATCTGGGCGCCCGCGTCAGGCGCTGGTCGTGCGGTAAATATCAAAAACTGTAAGGCCTGGTACGGTTCTTGCGATAACTCTCCCAGATTGGCGCGCCGCGTCAGATTTTCGACCCTGACAGTTCTGAAAAGCACGGCAGAGCGGAGAAGTATCCAGCATGGACAGAGCGTTAGTTCTGAGTAACGTCAAAACCCTGACGCGGGGCAGTATCGGTATTCCACTGATGCTTATGGGCTTGTTGGGCATGATGATCCTGCCCATGCCGGCCTTCCTGCTGGACGTGTTCTTTACCTTCAACATCACCTTGTCCATCGTCATTCTGCTGGTGTGTGTGTACGCGCTTCGGCCGATGGAGTTCGCGTCGTTCCCGACGGTACTGCTGGTTGCCACGCTCCTGCGCCTGGGGTTGAACGTTGCCTCTACCCGGATTGTCCTGCTCAACGGTCACGAAGGTGGTGATGCTGCCGGTAAGGTGATCGAATCGTTCGGTGAGGTTCTGATTGGCGGGAACTATGCGGTTGGTCTGGTGGTGTTTGCCATCCTGATGATCATCAACTTCCTGGTAGTCACCAAGGGTGCCGGCCGGGTGTCGGAAGTCAGTGCCCGTTTTACCCTGGACGCCATGCCCGGCAAACAGATGGCCATTGATGCGGATTTGAACGCGGGCCTGATCAACCAGGACGAGGCCAAAAGCCGCCGTTCGGAGATTGCCCAGGAAGCCGATTTCTATGGATCCATGGATGGTGCGTCCAAGTTTGTAAAGGGCGATGCCATTGCGGGGTTGCTGATTCTTGCGATCAATATCATTGGTGGTATCTCGATCGGCATGCTCCAGCATGGCCTGGACTTTGGCCTGGCGATGCAGCGGTACGCGCTGCTGACCATTGGTGACGGCCTGGTTGCCCAGATTCCATCACTGTTGCTGTCTACTTCCGCTGCCATCATGGTAACGCGGGTAACGGCCAGCCAGGACATGGGCGGGCAGATCATTCATCAGATGTTCAACGCGCCCAAGGCCATCGGTATTGCCGCAGTCATCCTGATTATCCTGGGTCTGATTCCGGGCATGCCCCATGTTGCCTTCCTGGGATTGGGCAGCCTTGCCGCCGGTGCGGCCTGGCTGATCTGGAAAAAGCAAAGCCAGACTGTGGAAGAAGAGGGCGTTTACGCCGGTCGTGGCGGCATGGCTGGTGGAGCGCCCCGTGCCGGTGGCGAGGTGGTTCAGGATCGGTCCGGCGCAGAAGGACAGGCGCTGCCGGCGCCCGGTGAAACCCGGGAGCTGGGCTGGGATGATGTGGCGACCGTTGACATAGTTGGTCTGGAAGTGGGCTACCGGCTGATTCCTCTGGTCGATAAATCCCAGGGCGGGCAGCTGCTCAGTCGCATCAAGGGGGTTCGGAAAAAACTGTCTCAGGATCTGGGTTTCCTGATGCCGTCAGTGCACATTCGGGACAATCTGGACCTGATGCCAAACGTCTACCGCATTACCCTGATGGGGGTGACCATTGCCGAGGCGGAGATTCACCCGGAACGTGAGCTGGCCATTGATCCGGGCCAGGTGTTTGGCAAGGTGGAAGGCATTGCAGGCAAAGATCCGGCCTTTGGCCTGGATGCCATCTGGATTGAGCCAGACAAGAAAGACCAGGCCCAGACCCTGGGCTATACCGTGGTGGATGCCAGCACGGTGGTGGCTACCCACCTTAACCAGATTCTGCAAAAGCACGCCCATGAACTTATCGGTCATGAAGAGGCCCAGAAGTGGCTGGACCAGTTGGAGAAAATGGCTCCGAAACTGGCGGAGGAGCTGGTGCCTACGACGATTTCCGTGAGCGTCCTGCTGCGGGTACTGCAGAACCTGCTCCGGGAAGAAGTGCCGGTCAGGGATATGCGCTCCATTGCCGAGGCCATTGTTAACGTGCACCCCAGAAGCCAGGACCCGAAACTGTTGACCACCCTGGCTCGCCAGGCGCTTCGCCGAATGATCGTTCAGAGCATCTGTGGCAACGATGCCGAGATTCCGGTGATCACTCTGGATCCCGATCTGGAACAGTTATTGCTTAAGTCTGTTCAGCAGAGTCAACAATCCGGCGGACAGGAAGATATTGGCCTGGTGCTTGAGCCCAACATGGTGGAAAAGCTGCAGCGGTCTCTTCAGGACAGTGTTCAGCGCCAGGAAATGCTGGGCAAGCCGGCGATTCTTCTGGTTTCCGGGCCCTTGCGGCCAGTGCTGGCAAAGTTTGCCAGTTATGGGGTAGAGCGTTTGCATGTGCTCTCGTACCAGGAAATTCCGGATAACAAACAGATAACGATAGTCGCCTCAGTTGGCCAGTAAGGCCGGCAGGGCAAGGCGAACACCCGATTCGGGCACGCCGGTGGAGGATGAGACGCTATGAAAGTACAACGGTTTTTTGCAAAGACCATGGCCGAAGCCCTGAAACAGGTCAGTCATGAGATGGGGCCGGATGCCGTTATTTTGTCCAATCGCCGGGTGGACGGAGGCGTCGAAATTGTGACGGCCCTGGACTATGACGAAAATATGGCACGCCAGCGCCTTGGCGAGAAAGCGGCACAGGCCACCAACGGCTCGCGCCTGGCGGAGCTGCAGGCAGACCAGCATCGTCGGTTGGAAGAAGAGTTGAACCGATCGCGCAGTCGCATTCGCGAAGTGCGGGAGAAGCGGGCGGGTGTCGGCGCGGAATATGATCGTGCACTGGCTGATGACCGGCCGGCTGCCGACGGGTCAGGTGAGTTGGCTGGTGGATCGACCTCGGTGGGCAATGCGGGTGGCCGACCAGAGGCGGGCTACTCGGATGAGTTGGCGAGCATGAGAGCGGAAATCAACTCCCTGAGAGAGATGGTCGGCGGCCGTACCTCGGTACCCGAGAAGCCTGCAGTCGCGGCATCCAATGCGGTTCAGCAGAGGCTTGCAGAGCGGCTGCAGGAATTTGGTCTGGGTGCGGAGCTGGCAACCTCGCTGTCTCGTCAGCATCGCGCCGGCAGGTTGGAAGACGGTTGGAAGCAATCCCTGAAGATGCTGGCCACCGGCGTACGTACCGCTCGGGAAGACTGGCTTGAGGCCGGCGGCGTCTATGCGCTGGTGGGGCCAACCGGGTCTGGGAAGACCACCACCATTGGCAAGCTGGCAGCCCAATATGTACTGGAGCATGGGCCGGATTCCCTGGCGTTGGTCACCACCGATCGCTACCGGGTGGCAGCCCATGAACAGCTGTTTGTGTTTGGCCGTATTCTCAATGTTCCGGTCCGGGTTGTGGACGAGAGTCATTCCCTGGATGACATTCTGGACGAATTGTCAGACCGGCACCTGGTTCTGATTGATACTGCCGGGCTGACCAGCTCGGATCGCGGTTATCAGGAACAGCTGGCGGAGTTGGCCCGGAGCGATCACAATATCCGTACCCATCTGGTCGTGTCTGCCACCAGCCAGCCGCGCATCATGAAATCCGTGTGGCATTGCTATAAGATGGCAAACCTTGCAGGCTGCGTCATGACCAAGATTGACGAAGCGCTGACACTGGGTGAGTCTTTGGGCTTTGTCATGGAAACCGGCCTGCCAGTGGCATGGTATACCGATGGCCAGAAGATTCCCGAAGACCTGCACCGGGCAGAGGCCATTCCTCTGGTGCGGTTGGGCGTAGAACGCCTGAAAACAATGCAGCACGGCCAGGCCGTTGCAGAAGGGGCCTGAGGCCCGGTGGTACAGCCGGTGCGCTGCCGTTTGTGCCCACACAAGAACGCAGTAAGAGACTGATAACAGTATGAGCAGACCACATCCGGTTCAGGTGATTGCGGTTACCGGCGGCAAGGGCGGTGTCGGCAAGAGTAATGTGTCCGTCAACCTCGGTATCGCGCTGGCCCAGAAAGGCCGGCGGGTGGTGTTGCTGGATGCAGACCTTGGCCTTGCCAATATCGACGTGCTGTTGGGCATTACCGCCAATCGCAATCTGCAGGATGTGCTCAGTGGCGAGTGCGACCTCAAGGACGTTCTGGTCAACGGCCCGGGTGGTATCAAGATTGTCCCCGCATCGTCCGGCACCCAGCGTATGACCCAGTTGAGCCCGATGGAACATGCAGGGCTGATCAACGCCTTCAGCGAGCTGGGTGACCAGATTGATGTGCTGATTGTTGACACAGCAGCCGGTATTTCCGAGTCGGTCGTCAGTTTCCTGCGGGCCTCCCAGGAATTGCTGCTGGTGGTGTGCGATGAGCCTACCTCCATTACCGATGCCTATGCCCTGATCAAACTGATGAATCGCGACTACGGCACCAACCGTTTCCGTATTCTGGCGAATCAGGTGCGAAATGAGCAGGAAGGCCGGCATCTGTATGAAAAACTGACCCGTGTCACCGAGCGTTTCCTTGATGTAGCACTACAATATGTAGGTATCGTGCCTTACGACGAAGCCGTCAAAAAAGCCGTTCAGCGGCAGCGGGCCGTTCTGGATGCCTATCCACGGGCTAAGGCGTCGCTGGCGATCCGTGCCCTGGCAGAGAAAGTGGACAGCTGGCCGCTGCCATCATCGCCAAGAGGGCATCTGGAGTTTTTCGTGGAGCGGCTCGTCGAAGTCTGATCTGAATCCAGTCCTATAAGAAAACCGGATACATGACATTGGCGAAAAACCTGGGAATCTACCATCAGGCTGGCGCAAAAGGCCCCTCTCAGCTGATTGAGGAGCATGCGCCGCTGGTCAAGAAAATCGCCCTTCATCTGATGGCCCGTTTGCCGGCCTCGGTTCAGCTTGAAGATCTCATGCAGGCCGGCATGATTGGCCTGCTGGAAGCTGCGCAACGATACTCAACCGGCAAGGGTGCCACCTTTGAAACCTACGCAGGCATTCGTATCCGCGGTGCCATGGTGGATGAAATCCGCAAGGGCGACTGGGTTCCCCGCTCTGTTCATCGCAATGCCCGCCGTATCGCGGCAGCCATCAAAACCGTGGAAGACCGCACCGGGCGCGAGGCCCAGGATGTCGATGTTGCCGAAGAGCTGGGCATTGACCTGTCGGAATATCATGCGTCCCTGGCAGACGCCAACAGTGGCCGACTTTTTAGCCTTGATGAGCTCAATGAATCCGGGGAGCTGCCGATAGAAGAAACAGAGGCCAGCGATAATCCCCTGGATGGCATTTCATCAAATGCATTCCAGAAAAGCCTGGCAGAGGCAATCGAAGAGCTTCCTGAGCGAGAAAAGCTGGTGTTGAGCCTCTACTACCAGGAAGAGCTCAACCTGAAGGAAATCGGCGCGGTGCTGGGCGTCAGCGAGAGCCGGGTCAGCCAGATTCATAGCCAGGCGGCCCTTCGTCTCAGGGGGCGGTTGTCCGATTGGCGGGAAGACGAGCCAGAATAAACCGGGCCGGCGCTGACCGCGCGGCGCGTAACTGTGTAGATTTTGGTAACCGGCGCTTTACAACGCGGCCAAACACCACACAATAAGCGGTTAAAGCAGCGGCCTGCTAGACTTTCAAAAGGCTTAATGAAATCCGGGTGTTACTGACTGGAGGTCCCATTGGACAAAAACATGAAAATTCTCATTGTGGATGACTTTTCCACAATGCGGCGAATCATCAAGAATCTGCTGCGCGATCTTGG
Organism: Marinobacter shengliensis; assembly: GCF_003007715.1. Classification (GTDB taxonomy): domain Bacteria; phylum Pseudomonadota; class Gammaproteobacteria; order Pseudomonadales; family Oleiphilaceae; genus Marinobacter; species Marinobacter shengliensis. The sequence continues at coordinate 235,568 of NZ_PXNO01000027.1, forward strand.
CTTCACCAATACGGATGAAGCGGACGATGGCAACACTGCATTGCCCATGCTCAGGAGCGGCAAGTACGACTTCCTGGTGACCGACTGGAACATGCCTGGCATGTCGGGTTTTGATCTGCTCAAGGCGGTGCGGGCAGACGAGAACCTGAAGAATCTGCCGGTGCTGATGGTAACCGCGGAGGCCAAGCGTGACCAGATTGTGGCGGCGGCGCAGGCCGGCGTTAACGGGTACGTCGTCAAACCGTTTACCGCTGCCGTTCTCAAGGAAAAGATTGAGAAGATCTTCGAGCGAATCCAGTAACCAGAGGTCGGATGGCTGTCATGACTGACAAGAACGAGAACCATCAGGGCCTCGACCCGGAGGTAACCGAAAAGCTCCAGCAGCAAAGCTCCGAACTGGCCGAATGCATCAGTTCCGGCGATTACGCCCGTGCGATGTCGGTGATCAACGAGCTTAGTGAAGTTCGCGACCAGAGCCTCTATCGGGAAGTGGGGCGGTTGACCCGGAGCCTGCACGAGGCTATCCGGAATTTTCAGATAGACGCCCGCAGTGCCGAGCAGAAAGAAGCCCTGTCCAAGATGTCCGATGCCTCGGATCGGCTGGCCTACGTTGTCCAGATGACCAGCCAGGCGGCCAATCGCACCATGGACCTGGTCGAAGAAAGCATGCCGGTGGCGCATACCATGCGCGACGAAGCGACCGCCCTGCGAGACGAATGGCAGCGGTTGCGCCGTCGGGAAATGGAGCCGGCAGAATTCCGGGAGCTGTACGGCCGCATTGATCGCTTCTTTGCGGGCCTGGCCACAGATTCCGATACCCTGTACAGCAACCTGTCAGAAATCCTTCTGGCCCAGGACTTCCAGGATCTTACCGGGCAGGTTATCCAGAAAGTCACGGCTCTTGTGAAAGAAGTCGAAGAGAACCTGCTTGGCCTGGTGGTGATGGCCAGCCACGTGGACCAGCTCACCGGCACCGTGCACCAGATTGAAGAAAAAGAAGAATCGGCCGAAAAAGGGGTAGGGCCTCAGATCAAGGCTGAGGAGCGTGATGATGTAGTTTCGGGGCAGGACGACGTTGATGACCTGTTATCCAGTCTCGGTTTCTGAACGATTATAGAGGGTGACGCATGGCGTTTGATGCCGACGAAGAGATCCTGCAGGACTTCCTGGTTGAAGCCGGCGAGATTCTCGAAAAGCTGTCCGAGCAGCTGGTAGATCTTGAGCAGCATCCGGATGACAGCAACCTGCTCAACGCCATCTTCCGTGGTTTCCACACGGTCAAGGGCGGTGCCGGGTTCCTGCAGCTCGAAGCGCTGGTCAACTGCTGTCACTCTGCGGAAAATGTGTTCGATATCCTCCGTAACCACAAGCGCAAGGTCACATCCGAATTGATGGACGTGGTGCTGGAAGCTCTGGACCACGTCAACGCCATGTTTGATCAGGTTCGTAACCGTGAAGAGCCGACTCCGGCTCCGGACGAATTGATCGCTGCGCTGGATGAACTTGCCAAGCCGGAAGGCGACACGGCAGCGCCGGCACCGGCAACGCCAGAACCCGAACCTGCCGCCGGTGCGGGCAATGATTCCGGCGATATTACCGACGAAGAGTTTGAGCAACTGCTGGATGCCCTGGCCGATGAAAAAGGTGCAGAGCAACAGCCGGCGGCCGCACCGGAAAACACCTCCGCCAACGACGCCGGGTCAGACGGCGACGAGATCACCGACGACGAATTTGAAGCCCTGCTGGACCAGTTGCATGGTAAAGGCCAGTTTGCTGGCCCCCCGGTTGTTGATAACGACACCCCGCCGGAGCCGGAACCAGAAGAGCCGGCAAAATCATCCACTGGCGATGATCTGATCACCGATGACGAGTTTGAAAACCTGCTGGATGAGCTGCATGGCAAAGGCAAGAGCCCTGGTGCGGCCCCCGCAGCGGAGACCAAACCTGAGCCTGCGGCCAAGCCTGAGCCAAAGAAGCCGGAACCAAAACAGCCGGAACCCGCCAGGCAGGAAGCCAAGCCGGCAGCCCCCTCCGCCCCGGCAAGAGATGCGGCGCCCGCAGCCGAGACCACCGTGCGGGTGGATACCAAGCGCCTTGACGACATCATGAATATGGTGGGTGAGCTGGTACTGGTCCGTAATCGCCTGCAGCGCCTGGGCTCCGAGAGCGAAGATGAACATATGCACAAGGCGGTCGCCAACCTCGACGTGGTGACCACCGATTTGCAGGCGGCGGTCATGCAGACCCGCATGCAACCGATCAAAAAGGTATTCGGGCGCTTCCCACGGGTGGTACGAGACCTGGCCCGAGGGCTGAAGAAAGAAATCAACCTGGTGATGCACGGGGAAGAAACCGACCTGGACAAGAACCTGGTCGAAGCGCTGTCCGACCCGCTGGTTCACCTGGTCAGAAACTCCGTTGATCATGGCATTGAAATGCCAGAGGTGCGGGAAAAGGCCGGTAAGCCCCGGGCAGGCACTGTGACCCTGTCTGCGGAACAGGAGGGGGATCATATCCTGCTTTCCATCTCTGACGATGGCGCGGGTATGAACCCTGATGTTCTGCGCCGAAAAGCGGTGGAGAAAGGACTGTACGACCAGGACGCCGCAGATCGACTGACTGATAACGAGTGTTTTAACCTGATTTTTGCCGCCGGTTTCTCGACCAAGGAACAGATATCCGATGTTTCTGGCCGAGGCGTGGGCATGGACGTGGTGAAAACCAAGATCGGCCAACTTAACGGCCAGATCAACATCGTGTCTGAACAGGGCAAGGGCACCAGCATTATTATCAAGGTGCCGCTCACCCTGGCGATCATGCCTACGCTGATGATCATGCTGGGCGATCAGTCTTTTGCCTTGCCCCTGGTGAACGTGGTTGAAATTTTCCATCTGGATCTGTCGAAAACGAACATCGTCGATGGCCGGGAATGCATTGTGGTGCGTGACAAGGTATTCCCGTTGTTCCACATCAAGCGCTGGCTGGTACATGGCGCGGCTGGCCAGAAAGAGCCGGAAAACGCCCATGTGGTGATTGTGGCCATGGGTACAAAGCAGGTCGGGTTTGTGGTGGACCAGCTGATCGGCCAGGAAGAGGTGGTGATCAAGCCCCTGGGGCGGGCGTTACAGGGTACGCCCGGTATGGCCGGGGCCACCATCACCGGTGACGGCCGCATTGCCCTGATTATTGACGTACCCAGCCTTCTTCAACATTACGGTTAGCGGTCCCGGGGCAGATAACATGCAGGATTGTTTAGGAGAAATGGATGACAGTTTCTGTCCTGGTCGTTGATGATTCAGGGTTCTTTCGCAAACGGCTGACGGAAATCCTCACGGCCTCGGGGCAAATCGAGGTTGTTGGTGCGGCAACCAATGGCCGTGAAGGGGTGGAGCTGGCTGAAAAGCTGCGCCCTGATGTGATTACCATGGACTACGAAATGCCCGTGATGGATGGTATTTCGGCGGTTCGTGAAATCATGAAAAAGCACCCGACCCCAGTGTTGATGTTCTCATCTCTGACGTATGAGGGTGCGCGGGTTACTCTGGATGCCCTGGAAGCCGGGGCAGTGGACTTCCTGCCCAAGAACTTCGAGGAAATTGCCCGGGATACCAGCCAACTTCAGAAAATCCTCATCGATCGGATTCTTGACGTGGCAGGCAGCAAGCCCAGCGGTCGTTCTGCGGCCCCGGCTGCACGCCCGGCAGCTCCGCGTCCCGGGGTTACGCGCCCGGCTGCCCCGCAGCCTCCAGAGCGGCCCGCCAGACCGGTAACCCGCGACCGCTCAGCCCCGGCCCCAGTCCAGCCAGAGCCGACCCGCGAGCCGGAAACTCCAAGACGGCCCTCCCGGAAAGCCGCACCAAGACATTACAGCGTGGTTGCAATTGGCACTTCCACGGGAGGACCGGTGGCGTTACAGAAGGTCTTGACCGCGCTGCCGGCCTCTTTCCCGGCTCCCATTGTGCTGGTTCAGCACATGCCTGCCAGCTTTACCCCGGCTTTTGCCGAGCGCCTGAACAAACTTTGCCGTATTCAGGTCAAGCAGGCCGAAGATGGCGATATCCTGAAGCCTGGCCATGCCTTGTTGGCGCCTGGCGGCAAGCAGATGATGATCGAAAATCGTGGCGGTCAGGCGAGAGTCAGGATCCTGCCGGGTGACGAACGGCTGAATTACAAACCCTGTGTGGATGTCACTTTCGGTTCTCTCGCCCGAAGCTTCCCGGGGAAAACCCTGGGCGTCATCCTGACGGGAATGGGAGCAGACGGTAAGGAAGGCTGCCGGATGATGAAGCAGTCTGGCTCAGTGGTCTGGTCCCAGGATGAGAAATCCTCGGTCATCTACGGCATGCCCATGGCCGTTGCCAAGGCCGGATTGAGTGACGAAATCCTGCCGCTTGATGAAGTTGGCCCCCGGCTGGTTGAAGGCGTGAGCTGATGGATATTCTGAGCCTGCTGGGTATCATCCTTGCGTTTGTAGCCATCCTGGGTGGCAACCTGCTGGAAGGTGGTGCGGTCGGGTCCCTGTTCAACGGGCCCGCCGGGCTGATTGTGGTTGGGGGCACACTGGCGGCCACCATTCTGCAAACCTCCTGGCCCATGCTCAAGCGGGCCATGACGCAGATTCGCTGGGTATTCGTACCGCCCTATATCAGCCTGGAAGATGGTATTGGCAAGGTTATCGACTGGAGCGTCAAGGCTCGTAAGCAGGGTTTGCTGGGCCTTGAAGGCCTGGCAGAGCGGGAGCCGGAGAAATTTGCCCGCAAGGGGCTGCAATTGCTGGTTGATGGCGCTGAGCCGGAAGCCATCCGCAGCATTATGGAAGTGGATCTGGAATCCCGTGAGCAGCGGGATCTTGAGGCGGCGCGTATCTATGAAGCCATGGGTGGTTATTCGCCGACGATCGGTATCATTGGGGCGGTCATGGGCCTGATTCAGGTGATGACCAACCTTGAAGACCCGCAGTCTCTGGGTAGCGGCATTGCCACCGCGTTTGTAGCCACCATCTACGGCGTGGCCCTGGCCAACCTGCTGTTTTTCCCTGTCGCCAACAAGTTGCGAAGTATCGTCAAGGAACGTACCCGCTACGAAGACATGATGATCGATGGCATCATCGCCATCGCTGAGGGTGAGAACCCGAAATCCATTGAACTGAGGCTGCGGGGCTTCCTGCAGTAATCAGGACGGACTAGCCTATGCGTCGGCGCAGACAACCCCAGGATGACCTGCACAACAAGGAGCGTTGGCTGATCTCCTATGCGGATTTCATCACGCTTCTGTTCGCTTTTTTTGTTGTCATGTACTCGGTGTCTTCCGTTAACGAGGGTAAATACAAAGTTCTGTCCGAAACCCTGACAGGCGTGTTTAACGCCCCCCAGCGCTCGGTGCAGCCTGTCCAGGTGGGCGACCAGCCACTGCGGGCCCAGACCAGTTCACCAGAAGACGTTATTCCCCCGCCGGTCACCGAGGCGCCGCGCAATCCTCAACTGGATGCCGAAAGCCGCACACAAGCCCTCAGAACCATGGCAGATCAACTGACTATGGAGTTTGATGAACTGATCAGCCAGGGCGTGGTCAGCCTGGAAACCAATGAACAGTGGTTGGAACTCAACCTGCCAAACAGCATGCTGTTCAGTAGTGGCGACGCCGAACCTCACTATGACGCGTTCCAGGTGATCGAGAAGATCGCGACGGTGCTTCGCAACCGGGATAATGCCATCAAGGTGGAGGGGTTTACCGATAACCAGCCAATCAGAACCAGCCGGTTTCCATCCAATTGGGAGCTTTCCAGCGCCAGGGCATCGGCCGTGGCTCGTATGTTGATGATGGAAGGTGTAGAGCCCGAACGTCTGGCGGCGGTGGGTTACGGCCAGTACCAGCCGGTAGCGAGAAACGACACCGAGGAAGGGCGGCGCCGTAATCGCCGGGTTGTGCTTCTGATTTCCCGAGACGCCAGTATTCGTGGTGCCGTTCGCTAATCTGCCGGTGGCAGATGCGTATGGCCGAACTGGCACGCTTCCTGTATTACAGTCTTTTTATCATCCGGATCGGCAAAGGCTTGCCGCGTAAAACGGACAGCGGACAGTCAAGTTTCGGGCCCGCGTGCCGATATGGTCAATAGCGGCCGGTATTTCCGTCGGGCATAGCCAAACTGGAGTGACAAGAGTGCGAATCTGGGCTGTAGCCAATCAAAAAGGTGGTGTAGGTAAGACAACCTCGGTGGTAGCCCTGGGCGGGTTGTTGGCCGAACGCGGCAAACGCGTGCTGGTGGTCGACCTGGACCCCCATGGCTCTCTGACCAGCTGGTTCGGGTATGACCCCGATTCGCTGGCACATAGCGTCTTCGATCTGTTCCAGCACCAGGGCAAGGTGCCGGATGGCTTGCCTGCCCAGCTGATTACCGAGACCAGTTGTCCGAATCTGTCGTTGCTGCCGGCCAGCACAGCCCTGGCCACCCTTGAGCGACGGATGATTGGCGTGGAGGGGATGGGGTTGATTGTTTCCCGGGCCCTGGCGCAACTCTGGGATGACTTTGACTACGTGATACTGGACAACACCCCGTCGTTGGGCGTGTTGATGGTCAATGCCCTGGCGGCGGCCCAGCACCTGATCATTCCGGTACAGACCGAGTTCCTGGCGATCAAGGGCCTGGAGCGCATGCTGCACACCTTGCAAATGATCATGCGTTCCCAGAAGAACGAATTGGCGTACACCATTGTGCCCACGCTCTACGATCGCCGTACCCAGGCCTCAGTGAAGAGCCTGAATCTGTTGCGTAAAACCTACGGCGATAAGCTCTGGCGTTTTGCCATTCCGGTGGACACCAAGTTCCGGGATGCCAGCCAGGCCGGTGTTATTCCATCGGCACTGGATGCAGACACCCATGGCGTTCGAGCCTACCGGCACCTGCTTGACGATGTTCTGGCGTTAACCGCTACCGCGAAGGAGCGGCGGCATGGCTGACAAAAAAATGGCACAGCTGGCCACGCCTGATGCGGCGATCGCCAGCTACCTCGACGAACTTCTGCACACGGCAACCAGCAGTGCCCAGGTGCAAGAACCCGAAAAGGTTCAGCCTGCGCCGGAACCCAAGACCGAAACCATAGCCAGAGTCCGGGAAAAAACGGCCGAGATAGTGAAACGGGAGCCTGCCCCGGTTATCGAGAAGGCGCCGCCCGCACCGCCGGTGTCCGCTGAGGTTGTGCTGCCTCAGGTGCAAGAGGTTCGGCAGCCGGAGGTCGCAGTGGCAACCACCCCGGAGCCGGTGCCAGCCAGCACGGAACCGCCGACCCGGCCAGAGTGGTCCCATGGGCCGTTTGAGTGCCTGATTTTTACGGTGGCGGGCCTGCAGCTTGCGGTACCCCTGGTCCTGCTTGGTGCCATTCATCGGATTGAAGAAGAAATCCGGCCCATTCCCGGCAGCCCCCGGTGGTACATGGGCATTCGCCCGGATCGTGACCATAATCTGCGGGTGGTCGACACCGCAGAATGGATTATGGCTGGGCGGGTTCCTGCCGGTGCCCGTGATAATTATCGGTTTGTGATCCGTCTGGATGACAGCGATTGGGGCCTGGCCTGTGACGATGTTGCCCAATCGTTCACCCTCAAGCCAGATGAGGTTCGCTGGCGCACCGCGCGTAGCAAGCGGCCCTGGCTGGCTGGAACCGTGATTGATCACATGTGCGCGTTGATTGATGTCAGAACCATGGCGCATCTGTTGGTGAGAGCCGAGCGGGAGCACCATCTGGATCTGAGTTGAGTTGAGGTGACCGCGTACAGGCGGAAACTGTACAGATTGGTTACTGAAAGAAACCGTGCAAGGCTGGCACGGTTTGTGCCCTTAACTATAGTATTGGGCACTGATGATGAATTTTTGACGATCAGGTTGCCCGCCGGGCAGCCGAGAAGGAGAGAGCGCTATGGCATCCCCGAGCGGACAAGTAAATCAGGCCCAGGATGATCAGGTACTGCAGTACGTGACCTTCCGCCTGGATGATGAGACCTACGGCATCAACGTGATGCAGATCCAGGAAGTACTTCGGTATACCGAGATTGCTCCGGTACCGGGTGCCCCGGATTACGTGCTGGGCATCATCAACCTGCGGGGCAACGTGGTTACGGTTATTGACACCCGTCGGCGCTTCGGCCTGGCGGACGCAGAAGTGACGGATGCCACGCGAATTGTAGTGATGGAATCCTCCAGCCAGGTCATGGGTATTCTGGTGGATTCAGTGGCGGAGGTGGTCTATCTCAAGGCCAGTGAAATTGAAACTGCACCGAACGTGGGTAACGAGGAAAGTGCCAAGTTTATCCAGGGCGTGTGCAACAAGAATGGCGAGCTGATTATTCTCGTCGAGTTCGACAAAATGTTGTCAGACCACGAGTGGGCTGAAATCGCATCGCTGTAAGGGCCTCTCCTTCCAGCGCTCCCGATGGACGTCTTCCGTGGTGACACACAAGGGAGACGTCTGTCATGAGTTATACCATTCCTTCCTGGCTCCCCTGGGGCCTGACTGCAGTCGCGATTGGCCTGGTCCTGGTTCAGGGTGTCATCCACGGGCGTCAGATCAGCGCATTGCGGGCTTCAACAAAACAGCGATGCGACACCCTGGGCCGTGAATTGCACGCTACGACCAGCGGCAGCATGGGCGTCGGCCAGCGCCTGGTGGCCTGCGAACGGCAACTGCACGAATTGCGTAATGCCCTGGATGAAATGCGCCAGAACGACCCACTGAGAATTTCCTACGACGAAGCAGCGCGCCTGGTTGATCTTGGTGCAGATATCGACGATCTTATGAATACGTGCGGAATATCCCGCCCCGAGGCCGAACTGGTGTCAGCACTGAAGAAACGTCAGGCGGCCTGATCCAAAGCTGTCACAGGCGCTGCTGAATGAAGAAACTCTACCCGAGAGCCGCCGAGGCTCTCAATGCTGTAGACCGGCGGGCGTTCGTCTCCGGTGTTGATATTGGCCCCTCGATTACTGGCCATTCCATTCCCAAAGAAGAAACCGTTGAACATCTGCTGGCACTTTGCCCGGAAATAGAGCCTGACCACGTGGTCATGCACATTGGCGGCGGGTCGGGCTATCTCACCGCCGTGCTCGCTGAACTTGCCTACCGTGTTCTTTACGTTGATCGTAATCCGGTCGTTGCCGAGAAGGCCAGAGAGCGTTTTACCCTCGGAGGTAAGCACAACGTCGAGGTGCTGGTTGCTGACGCGGGTAATGGGATACCAACCGACGAGCTATGTGACCTGATCCTGTGCACCACCTTTATTCCCGAGCCGGCGGCGATGGTGACCGTTTTGCGGGATGGCGGAAAACTGGTGTGCCTGGAAGGCCGGGCGGGCCCGGTGCCGAGCCTGGCCATGTTTCAGCGCAGTGGCACCCGAATTGAGCGGGTTCGAACCCTGGGTTGGGTGGATTTCAATCGCAATGCCGAACAGATCCTGATTGATCTGGGGATTGTGGACGAAGCGGTTCTGGCGCAGGCCCGGGCGGAAGCGGCCGGGAAGAACGAACGCATTCTGGATGTGGTCCGGCGCAAGCTGAACCTGGAAGAGATTGATCTTTACCGGTCCCTGGCCCAACAGCGGGGAATGACCTTTACAGATGCTGACGAAGTGCTTGGTAGCCTGCAAACCGAGCTGTTCAGACGGTTCTCCCGTACCTTCCTCGATCTTTCCCGGATGATCCCGGTGGCAGAGGAAGACGGTAGCCTGACCGTGGTCACCGATGACCCTGACGCCCACACCGATCAACTCGAGCGCCTGACACCCAGGCACAGGATCACGTGCCTGCTGGTCACGCCTACCGATTTCCGAAGAATCTGGTCAGCACTGGATCTGACCGTCAAAGGCAGCCGGTTTGTCGCAGAGCACGGCAAGACCGTTCCGGAAAACGAGAATGAACGCTCCCGGGACTTGCTGGGTGAGGATAAGGGTAACAACCGGAATATCAGCCCCTATCTGGTTTCGGTGTATGAGGCCATCCTGCTGGACGCGGTCAGTGAGAAAGCCAGCGACATTCACATTGAGCATTACGAAAACCGGGTTCGAATCCGGTTACGGGTGGATGGAGAGTTGCGCGACTTGCCGCAGTATCAGTTATCTGCCCGTGAAATCCGGGGTGTGATCAACGTGATCAAACTGCGGGCCGAACTCAATATTGCCGAACACCGTTTGCCCCAGGGCGGGCGCTCCCGCCTGCAGCTGGGAGATACCTCGTACGATCTCAGAATCCAGACCCAGCCATCGTTGCATGGCGAAAATGCCATCATCCGGTTATTGCCCCAGACCGGGCGGGCCATGACCATCGCCGAGCTCGGCATGTCTCCCGCTATTGGCAGCCGCTACCAACGGTTGCTGGATAACCCGGCAGGCCTGGTGCTGGTGGTCGGCCCGACTGGTTCGGGTAAATCCACAACCCTGTATGCCGGCTTGCAGACCCTTGCCGATGACGGCCGCCGTAAGGTGATCACGGTGGAAGATCCCATCGAGTATTCCATTGAGAACATCCAGCAAACCCGCGTGCGTGCGGACATTGGTTTCAGCTTTGCTGATGCCATGCGAGCCTTCGTGCGGGAAGATCCGGATGTCATTCTGGTGGGCGAAATCCGGGACCAGGAGACGGCTCTGGAAGCTATCCGGGCTTCCCAGACCGGGCACGTGGTGCTGTCGACACTGCATTGTAACGACGCCGTGGATTCACTCCAGCGCCTGTACGATCTCGGGGTTCACCCCAACTCCATCGCCGGTGAGCTGCTGGCGGTGATTGCGCAGCGTCTGGCCAAGCGCATCTGCAAACATTGTCGCAAACCGGCCAAACCGGACCCTGCCATTATGGCCGAGGTGTTCCCGGATGGCGCCCCTGCGGACTTCCGCTGTTTCGAGGGCAAAGGCTGCGACAAATGCAACGGCCGTGGCACCCAGGGGCGGGTGGCCATTATTGAGTATATGGAGGTGGAATCCGATATCCGGAACGCCATCTCCAGCCAGCCACCGATCGGTGAGCTGCGTTGGCGGGCACTGGATGCCGGTCTGGTAACCATGCGGGACAGCGCGCTGGATCACGTTATTGAGGGGATCATCCCGTTGTCTGAGTTGCCTCGCATCATACCGAGAGAGCGGATGGCACCGGAAGTTCGCGGCGGTCGCAGGAGTATCGGATGAAACAGAACAAACAAGCTGCCCGTTCGGCCCAGCGGGAACCGGCCGAGGTGACCTATCGGGAAGAGCTCGAAAAACTGATCGCGATGGATCCGGGCCCGATTCCGCCTGGCTGGCAAATGTCTCCCCGTGGGGTGGAAAAGTTCCTGCTGGGCGATGAGACGCTTGGCATCGAGCGCAAGTTCGTTGCCGATCGTGGTGTCGTGGTCCGTATTATTATTTCCCTGTGCACCAGCCGTGGTTGTTTGCTGGTTGGTGAGCCGGGAACGGCCAAGTCCTGGCTGTCTGAGCTGTTGGCGGCAGCCATCTCTGGCAACTCCACGTTGACACTTCAGGGCGGCGCCATCAGCCAGGTTAGCCAGCTCTTGTACAGCTGGAACGAAGCGATTCTGCACAGTGAAGGACCCACCCTGAACGCCCTGGTGCCAACACCACTGCTACGGGGCATGATGGAAGGGCGCCTGGTTCGCTTCGAAGAGATAGCCCGCTGCCCCCAGGCGTTGCAGGACGCCATACTGTCGGTATTGTCTGACCGGGTTGTGGTGATTCCGGAACTGGCCGGGGAGGAAGGGGTCATCCTGGCCCGGGAAGGGTTCAATCTGGTGGCGACCTCGAACAGCATCGATGAGGGTGTGCATAGCATGAGTGCCGCCCTCAAGCGCCGGATGGATTTCGAAGAAATTCGGCCTATCCGCTACCTGGCTGATGAAATGGACGTCGTCCTTCGTGAGGTAGCCAAGGCGAATCGGCGTGCCGGTGTCGAGGTGGCGCTGGATGAGCCAGTGGTTGAGGTGTTGGTGACGCTGTTTCACGAATTGCGCAACGGCCAGACCCTGGATGGACGAAGCACCGACCGCCTGGCTGGCGCCGCCCTTTCAACCGCCGAAGCTGTCTCGGTGGCCCACGCGGCCAGTCTGAACGCCTGGTACTACGGTGGCGGAGCCATGACTGTGGAGCACCTGATGCACCACATCATTGGTTCTGCACTCAAGGATCAGCCGGAAGACCGGCGGCGCCTGAAGCACTATTTCGAGACCGCAGTGGCGCCCCGCAAAGGGGATCACTGGCAGCAGGCCTGGGCCCTTCGCTCACTGATCAACTGAAGCGCTGCCCTCGGTTGGCCGGGCGTCTCCGGGCGTCCGGCCCCGAATGTGAAACGCGAAAGCGAGTATTTCCGCAATCACCCGGTAAAGCTCTTCCGGGATTTCCTCGTTCAACGACAGTCTGGCGAGAATGCTGGCCAACTCGGCATTTTCATACAGCGGCACGTCGTGCTCCCTGGCGATGCGGATAATCTCTTCCGCCAGTTCCCAGGTCCCGGTTGCTGCGATAACCGGTGCCCGTTCGCCTTCGTATTTCAGGGCGACGGCTGCCGGTATGGCCGTGTCAGTCTGTTTGTTCTTCATGCCTTGGTGTCCACCAGTCGGTGTTCCAGTCGGGTTTGTGTACGCTGGGGGCTGCCGCGCCGGCAATCCAGGTCTTTTACCTCTAGCCCCAGGTCGGTCAGGCTCTGCCGAAGCAGCGGCAGTTCTTCGTGTACCTGGCGCAGGGTGCTCTGCTTCTCTGCCCACACCTGTGCACTGACGGATGGATACCGGAAAGAAACGTCGAAGTGAAGCGGCCCGGCTTCGTCCAGATCCATGGAAAGCGCCAGTCGCCATTCACTGACAGTGGCATGACCGGTGGTTCTGGCAGACTCCTCGTCCCTTTCGTACTGTTCCAGCCGCAGTTGAGCCATTCGTGGTTCCTGCTGCGGCGTCAGCCAGGGCAATTCGATCAGTAGCGTGTTGATGGGTGTGCCGGGTTCGGCACCGGCCCTGGCAGTAAGCACCTGGCTATGGAGTTGATTGACGGTAATCCGGTTCAGCATGCCGGCCAGCAGGCGCAGGGCCTGTGCCACCGATATAGGTTCGGCCGTGCTGGATGATGAAGAAGCAGTGAAATTCGGGAATTGCAGAGGGGATTGAACCAGGTCGTGACTGGCAAGGGGGGTCAGCCGATTGAAGTGTTCGGGCCCCTGGCCCTGTGCAGCCAGGAGTGCACCTGCAACCCGAGCCAGGGCCAGCTTCAGATCGGTCGGCCAACCCTGGGCCTGGCTGGAATGCAACAACCTGGATTCTGCGAAAACACCACTTTCGGTTAGCCATTGCCGGACCTGTTGGGCAATACCATCGGTCTTGCCCACGCCGGGTGCCAGGGCATCCGAGCGGGGTAGGCTGGCAAGCAGGTTCTGCAGTTGTTGCTGGGCCAGGGCAGGCAAGGGCTGGGTGGCATTCCCGGCCGGTGGTTGGCCAGGCTGTAGCCCAGGCTTCAATCCACTGGTCAGGCTTTGCAGCAGTTGCCCGAGCCCGGCCTGCAAATTCTGTTGCCAGGGCAGCCTCTGGGCCAGTGCCCGCGCAATACTGGCATCTGGCCCCGGGGCCAGTTTGCCAAGCAGTCGCAGCTCGTTGCCGGCCCGCATCACCTTGATCAGATCGCCCGCGGACAGGCCCGCGGAATCCGGGCCGGTCGAGACCGCCAGGGCACGACCACGCAACTCCAGAAGCAGTTCATGGCCACCACCTTTCTGTTGAATAATGTCGGCCACACGGGCCAGGGCGGTTTCATTATTGCTGAGCCGGAGTTGCATTAGCTGCTGCTGTGCAGATTTGAGCGGGTCTGCCCGGGGCACAGACGTTGCACCGTCCCGAAGTTCAGGGGTAGCCTGCCCGGATGAGCTCCGGGCCGCAGGCGCGTCCGGTGTTTTGACTGGAGGTTGTCCGCCGTTCAGCTTCATTGTCATGGATTTGATGTCGGGCAAGAGTATTCCGGTAACGCTTTCGTTATAATACGCCGCGCTGGCTGTGAATGCCGTGATTTCATGTTGGTACCTGCGTGACCTTCATCCATGCACCCGATGCCTGCTGCGCATCCTTCGTCCTGAAACGGGGCCACGATGTCCGAGCCGTTACTACAGGCGGTTGATCTCGAGTGTGAACGGGATGAGCGCCTGTTGTTCCAAAACCTGTCTTTCTCCATAGTGCCCGGTACGCTCACCCGTGTCGAGGGCCCCAATGGCTCAGGTAAAACCACTCTGTTACGTATTCTCGCGGGTTTGAACGATGCCTGGTCTGGAGACATTCTGTGGTGCGGGCAACCCCGGGGGCATGATCGCGAGTCGTTTCACCGAAACACCCTGTACCTGGGCCATCGGCCTGGTATCAAACCATTGCTGACACCGATGGAAAACCTGCGGGCACTGATGGCGGGACGCCGCCCGGTCAATGACGAGGTGTTGGCCCAGGCCCTGGCCGGCACTGGCCTGGCGGGGTATGAACATGTTCCCTGTCGCAACCTCTCGGCAGGCCAGCAGCGGCGGGTCGCGCTGGCCCGGTTGCTGATTGCCGACGAACCCCTGTGGTTGCTGGACGAAGTATTTACTGCCATCGACGCGGATGGCGTTCAGGCCATTGAAACCCTGCTCAAGCAACGAGCGGCAGAGGGCGGCGCCATTCTGGTCACCACCCACCATGACCTTCAGGTTGAGGGGATGGGGCGTATTACCTTGGGCGGGGGGCAGTGTGATGAATAGCTCGGCTCACCCTTTGATAAAACCGGTGGAACAGGGCGTCGGGCCGCTCAGTGCCATGGTGGCGGTATTTGCTCGTGATGTCCGGGTCGCATTCCGGCAGCGGCAGGATTTGCTTAATCCTCTTTTGTTTTTCGTCATGGTTGTCACCCTGTTTCCCCTGGGTGTCAGCCCCGAGATAGGATTTCTGAAACAGTCTGGGGCGGGCATTCTCTGGGTGGCAGCGTTGTTGTCGGTGTTGCTGTCCCTTGATCATCTGTTCCGGCACGACTTTGATGACGGCACCCTGGAGCAGCTCGTATTGCAGCCACAGCCCCTGTTCCTGCTTATCCTGGCAAAAACACTGGCGCACTGGATGCTCACCGGGCTGCCATTGGTGGTGCTGACCCCGGTTCTGGGCGTTATGGTGCATCTGGACGGGAACTCTGTTGCAATTCTATGTCTAACGCTGCTGATCGGCACGCCGGTACTCAGCCTGATCGGCTCCATTGGTGCAGCGTTGACGCTGGGGCTACGCTCTGCGGGCGTGCTCTTGTCATTACTGATTATTCCGCTGTACATTCCCGTGCTGATTTTCGGTACCGGCACGGTGGCGGCAGCGGCTGAGGGTGCGCCGGTGGCCGGCTACCTGGCCCTGATGGGGGCATTTCTGGTGCTGGCCCTGACACTGGCCCCGTTCGCGTCCGCGGCAGCGTTGCGGATCAGCATGTCCAACAGTTAAACGCCCCGGGGCACGCCCGCTGGCAAAATGAACAGTAAGACGGTGACCAACTGATGTGGCAATGGTTTCACAAATTGGGTTCCCCCAAGTGGTTCTTCGGGATTGCGACCCGGTTTATGCCCTGGCTTCTGGCCGGTGGCTTGCTCCTGCTGGCAGCGGGGCTGGTTTGGGGCCTGGCGTTTGCACCCAAGGATTACCTGCAGGGCAATAGCTACCGGATTATCTTCATCCATGTGCCCAGTGCATTC
Organism: Marinobacter shengliensis; assembly: GCF_003007715.1. GTDB lineage: Bacteria > Pseudomonadota > Gammaproteobacteria > Pseudomonadales > Oleiphilaceae > Marinobacter > Marinobacter shengliensis. The sequence continues at coordinate 251,268 of NZ_PXNO01000027.1, forward strand.
CTGGCTCAGTCCATCTACATTTCCATGGCGGTCGCGGCTGTCGTGACCCTGGTCTGGCGCATGAAGCTGGCGGATGTGTTTGTCAAAGCCATTGCTCCGGTTGGCCTGATCTTTACCTTTCTGTCCCTGTTTACCGGCGCGGTTTGGGGTAAGCCAACCTGGGGAACCTGGTGGGTGTGGGATGCAAGGCTCACCTCGATGCTGATACTGCTGTTCCTTTATGGTGGTGTCATTGCCCTGGACCGGGCGATCAACGATGAAAAATCTGCCGCCCGCGCCGTCGCCGTCCTGGTCCTGGTGGGGGTAGTGAATATCCCGATTATCAAATACTCCGTAGACTGGTGGAATACGCTCCATCAGCCCGCCACTTTCAAGCTGACCGAAAAGCCCTCCATGCCCATGGAAATGTGGGTGCCTTTGTTGCTTTCCGTTCTGGGGCTGTACCTGCTGTTTGGCTGGTTGGCCTGTATCCGGATGAAGACCGAGATTCTGATCCGCGAGCAGAGAACCCGGTGGGTAAAAGACATGGTACTGGCAGGAAGGAAATGACCGATGGCGTTTGATTCGTTCTCAGCATTTATTGCGATGGAAGGCCACGGACCCTACGTATGGGTATGTTATGCGGTCTTTGCCGTTCTGCTTGCCGGCTTGATGATCTGGTCGGTGAAACGAAATCAATCGGCCCTGGAAGATTGCCAGCGCAGACATGACACAGAAAGCCGGGCATCTGCCAAGGCAACGGGCAAAGCAGCGGCAAGCTTTACCCGAGTTGAAATTCCCCAAGACTGAAGAGCAGGTAATTCATGCATCCGATTCGTAAAAAGCGACTGACCATTGTGCTGTTCCTGGTGGCCGGGCTTGCCATTGCCGTTGGCCTGACTACCTATGCTTTGCGTCAGAATATCAATCTGTTCTACGACCCCAGTGAAATCGCCGATGGCAAGGCGCCGGTGGATGTTCGCATACGGGCTGGCGGCATGGTCGAAGAGGGCAGCGTGGTGCGTGATCCGGAGAGCCTGAAGGTGGAATTCCGGGTAACTGATTACTCCGCCTCCGTGGCCATGGAGTATGTGGGTATCCTGCCGGATCTGTTTGCCGAAGGTCAGGGCGTTGTTGCCATGGGGCGACTCAACGCGGAAGGCCGGTTTGTTGCTGACCAGGTGCTGGCCAAGCACGATGAGACCTATATGCCGCCGGAAGTAGCCGAGGCCCTGGAACGGGCTTCGAAAGGCAGGCACCAGGCTGCCGACGTAGAGAAAGCCGCGGAATCCACCGCTTACTAATCAACGACTCCGACCCCCTGTTGCTGGAGGAACCCGATGTATCCGGAACTCGGACAGCTTGCACTTATTATCGCGCTGCTGCTGGCAGTACTCCTTTCTGTTGTCCCGTTAGCCGGGGCATTGACTGGCCGTGACAGCCTGCAGGCGTTTGCCCGCCCGCTGTCGACCGGTATGTTTGTTTTTACCGGCCTGGCTTTTGCCGTTTTGACCCATGCGTTCATGGTGGATGACTTCTCGGTTGCCTATGTCGCCAACAACAGCAACAGCATGTTGCCCTGGTACTACAAGTTCAGTGCGGTTTGGGGGGGGCATGAGGGCTCCCTGCTGCTGTGGATTCTGATGCTGGCGGGCTGGACACTGGCCGTTGCGGTATTCAGCCGGAAGTTGCCGTCTACCATGGTGTCTCAGGTATTGTCGGTGATGGGCATGATCTGTGTCGGGTTCTTCCTGTTCATTATCGTTACCTCCAATCCGTTTGACCGACTTTTGCCGAACATTCCGGCTGATGGCAGCGATCTTAACCCGTTGCTGCAGGATATTGGTCTGATTCTTCACCCGCCCATGCTGTATATGGGATATGTGGGCTTCTCAGTTGCGTTTGCCTTTGCCATCGCGGCACTGATAAACGGTAAACTGGATGCCGCCTGGGCCCGCTGGTCCCGCCCGTGGACAACGGTGGCCTGGGCGTTCCTGACCCTGGGGATCGCATTGGGAAGCTGGTGGGCCTATTACGAGCTCGGCTGGGGCGGCTGGTGGTTCTGGGACCCGGTTGAAAATGCCTCTCTGCTACCCTGGTTGTCCGGCACGGCGCTGATGCATTCGCTGGCGGTCACCGAAAAGCGCGGCGTGTTCAAAAGCTGGACCGTGCTTCTGGCCATCGTGACCTTCTCGCTGAGCTTGCTGGGTGCTTTCCTGGTCCGTTCCGGTGTGCTGACTTCGGTCCATTCCTTTGCCAATGACCCCGAGCGGGGTACGTTCCTGCTGGCCTTGCTGGGCATCACCGTGGTCGCCAGCCTGACCCTGTATGCTTTCCGGGCACCGGTGGTGCACGTTCGCTCCCGCTATGGCTCATTGTCACGGGAAATCTTCCTGCTGTTGAATAACGTGTTGCTGGTAGCGGCAACCATGCTGGTGGCGATCGGTACCCTGTACCCGCTGGTGCTGGATTACCTGAACCTGGGCAAGCTGTCGATCGGTGAACCGTTCTTCAACGCCACGTTTAGCCCTATGGCTGTGGCCACTGGCCTGTTGTTGGGCGCCGGGATCTTCTCACGCTGGAAGCGCACCGACGGTGGCTGGTTGGCCCGTAAGCTGCTCTGGCCCCTGGCGGTCAGCGTGCTGGTTACCACCGCAGTGATGCTGGTGTATGGCGGCTTTGTCCCCTGGGCCTTTGCCGGCGTATTCACCGCGGTCTGGGTAACTATGGCCACGGCTTGGGATCTATGGGACAAGTCCGCATCGAAAATGGGCCGCTGGTACGGTCTGAAGCGCCAGTCCCGCAGCTATTACGGCATGGTCTTCGGGCACCTTGGCCTGGCAATGGTCATTGCAGGGGCCACCGTGGTGTCCAATTATGGCATTGAGCGGGATGTCCGTATGGTGCCGGGTGGCTCAGCGGAAGTTGGTGACTACACTGTAGTGTTCAACTACATCGGTGATCGGCGGGGGCCAAACTTCACCGCTGAGTACGGCGAATTCGACGTGTTCCTGGATGGCAAGCACATTGCCAACCTGCACCCTGAAAAGCGTCACTATCCGGTGGGCATGAGTGTCATGACCGAGGCGGCAATCGACGCCGGATTGTTCCGGGATGTCTTTATCGCTATTGGTGAGCGCATCAGCGATGAAGCCTGGGCCATTCGCCTGCAGTACAAGCCCCTGGTTCGCTGGTTGTGGCTTGGCTCGTTGGTCATGGCCATCGGCGGTTTCCTGGCCATTTCAGACAAACGATACCGCATTCGAGTCCGATCAGAGGCCAAAGACGTCGCATCGACTGGTGAAGCCGACGCTTCGGGCAGTAAGCCTGCGGAGGCCAACGCATGAGACGGGTAATGCTCTTCATGCCCCTGGTGGTTGCCCTGGTGGTGGGAATCTTGCTGGCCTCCGGCATTGGCAAGGATCCCTCGGAACTGGAGTCGGCCCTGATCGGCAAACCGGTACCGGAATTCAACCTGGAAAACCTGCGGGAGCCAGGGGAAATGCTGGACCAGTCCCTGTTCCGGGGTGAAGTTTCCTTGCTGAACGTCTGGGCCGAATGGTGCCCGGCCTGCTGGGATGAGCATGAAGATCTGATGTGGCTGGCCAACGAAAAGGGGATTCGCATCATCGGGTTGAACTACAAGGACCAGAAAGAAAATGCGTTCCGTTTTCTTGGTCGCCTGGGCGACCCGTACCAGACCATTATTTTCGACCCACGGGGTACCCTTGGGTTTGATCTCGGGGTGTACGGCGCTCCGGAAACCTTCGTTATTGACGCCCAGGGAGTGGTTCGTTACCGCCACGTGGGCGTAGTCAACGAGCGGGTGTGGGAAGAGATCCTGTTACCTGTGATCAATCAGGCCAAGGGGAATAGCTGATGCGATTTATGACTGTGATCCTGGCAGCACTGCTGGCGTTTGCACTCCCTGTCTACGCAGAGGCGCCACCCGAATTCTACGATTTCGATACCCAGGCTGAGGAGCAGCGCTTCAGAAACCTGATTGCTGAGTTGCGTTGTCCCAAGTGCCAGAACCAGAACATAGCGGATTCCAACGCGCCTATCTCCAAGGATATGCGTGACCAGGTCTACCTGATGATGCAGGCAGGTGCCACCAATGACGAGATTGTTGGCTCTCTGGTTGACCGCTTCGGTGAGTTCGTCAAATACAAACCACCGGTTGATCGTCGAACCATCATACTTTGGGCATTTCCTGCCATTGCGGTGTTTGGTGGCCTGCTGATTGTTGCGGGTGTGGTGCTCAGGTCCCGGGGGCGGGATTCGAACGAGCCGCCGCTGAGCCCGGAGGAAAAAGCACGAGTCGAACAGATGCTGGCTGACAAGGATCAGTCGTCACGTAGCTGATTCCGGTAATACATTTTCAACTGTGATGATATCTCCATGACCGAAACATTCTGGATTGCCGCAACGGTACTCATTCTCCTGGCTTTGGCGTTTGTACTGTACCCGGTCTTTTTTCATCGTTCGAAAGCAAGACTGGAAACCGATCTGAGAAACCAGAATCTGCTTGCCTATCGCAGCCGGCTGAAAGAGCTGGATAACGAGCATGAGTCGGGTGTTCTCGATGACGAAACCTATGGACTGCTCAAAGACGAGCTGGCAGGTGCCATGCTGGATGACGTGCCGGAGAATGCGGTGCCGGAGAAACGCATTCCGGGGCGCCGAAGCGCGATGGTGGTGGGCTTGGCGACAGTCCTGTTGCTGCCTGCGGGTACGTTTCTGGCCTATGATCGCTGGGGAGCCATGGAGCAGCTTGAGCAGTACCTGACCATGCAGGAGATGAATGCGTCTGATGGTGAGCAGGTGGCCCGGGTATCGGAACTGGCCGAGCAGTTGCGCACCCGACTGGAGGCCAATCCGGATAATGCTGACGGTTGGGCTATGCTGGGCCAGACCTACATGCGCATCGAACGCTATGAAGATGCGGCCCGAGCGTTCCAACGGTTGGCGTCGGTTGTTGAAGAAGACCCGGCATCCAGCGCTGTCGCCCACGGTCTTGCCGCACAAGCTCTTTTCTTTACCACCCAGGGTGAGCTGACTCCGGAGGTTCTGGAATCTATTGAGGCGGCGCAATCGCTCAACCCGGATGAGGTGAACTCTTTGGGATTGCTTGGCATCAGCGCATTCAGCCAGCAGGACTATCGGGCGGCGATTGACTACTGGGAGCGGATTGTCGAGGTAGCGCCGGATCACCCGCAGATTGCCTCAATTCGCGGTGGCATTGACGAGTCCTACCGGCGCCTGGGGCAGCAGTCCCCAGCGTCAGAGCAACGCTCCGAACCAGAGGTGGCTAGTGGCCCGGGTGTTTCTTTGCGGGTATCGCTGGATGAAGATCTGCAGGACCAGGTCCCTGCCGATACTGCATTGTTCATTTTTGCCCGGTCAGCGGGTACCAGCCAGGGGGCACCGGTGGCGGTTGCCCGTCTGACCGCCGGCGCCTTGCCGGCGGATATCCGGCTGGATGACCGATATGCGATGTCTCCGGAAACCACCATTTCGGCCGAGCAGGACGTAGTGATTATTGCGCGCCTCAGCCGTAGCGGCAGTGTCAACCCGCAGCCAGGAGACTGGCAGGGCAGGGTAGAGGCGCAGGTGCTGTCAGCGGATGCCCAAGGTGAGCCCGTGAATCTGGTGATCAATCAGGAACTCACCAACTGAGCCTCCGAGTTCCCTGCGGCCGGCTCCGTCAGTGTGACAGGCCGGCCGGATACAGTGGCGGCAAACCTGCTGTGTCGGTCGGGACCGCCTGACGGTTTCTCAGGTCTTCCAGGCACCTGGTCAGCTCTTTGGTTACTAGGTCGCCATGGGATGGTGAATGATTGGAGAACAGCCTTTCCTGAAACCGCCCGACCGATTTCGCCAGGCCCGGGTCCCCGCTAAAGTCGATGACATCCTCCACAGTGACGAAATCCTGACCGGGAAATCGCAGTCTTGCCCATGTCACCATGAGCCCGGTGGTCTGGGCTGAGAGGCCATCAATGGCCGCCTTGAGCTTGGCGAAAGCCTGTCGTTCGCTTGCATCCTCCGGATGACTCTCGTGATGTGCTGGAGCCTGCCGCTTACGGGAGTACCACCACAACCCCGCCGTGGCCAGCCACAAGCCTGCCAGAACGAGGCTGGAGATGAACCACGGTGACACCCCGGCAGCGCCAGATGGCGTAGTCACAGTTGCCTCCGGCAGCGAGTCCGGCGTTGGTCCGGACTCAGATAAGGGCGCGGCGACCACGGCGCTTCCACCGGCGATGGCGTAACGGCGTGTTGGCAATTCCGCGTATTCGAGCTCGTCGGTCTGGGTGTTCCACCAGGGGATGCGGATGGCCGGCAGCACAGCCTCGCCCGATTGCACCGGCACCAGGGCAGAGACCTGTTGCAGGGTCGAGCGCAGACCGTCTGTGGTGGTTTCCGTGTTTCTCAGTGGCTGTTCCGGGTAGCTGCGGATGGCATCGGGTACCGCCTGGGGCAGTGCCGGCAGGGCTTCGGACGGCAGGCCAACGGCTTCCAGTGTCAGTTTTCGGTTCAGGTTGGTGCCCGCCTGAAGTTCACCGGAGGGTGGCAGTCCTTCATCGGTCAGGTTCAGTTGGCTGGCAGGTAGCCAGGTTTGATTGGCGGGATAGCTGTCTGGTACCGGCTTCACCCGTACGTCGAAAAGCTCCTGGCGGTCCCGCAGAAAGCGGAGCTGGCCGGAGGCGTCACGGGCTTGTCCTTCAAAACGAATGGGGGGTAGTGTCAGCTCACCCGGTTGTTGCGGGAAAATGGCGTAGCGTCGCTCTACCACCCGGTAGCGAATACCATCGCGGTAGCGAGCGTATTCCCGCTGTTTGCCCAGGGGCTCGATGATTGCGTCGGGATGTTCGGGCTCTGAAAGCTCGCCTCGAATCAGGTTTCCGGAAAAAAACAGCTGGATGGTCAGCACCAGCTGTTCCTGAACATACACCTCGGCTTTGTCCGCTGCCAGCTCAATAAAACTGTCCCTGGCCGCGGCGGGTTGATTGGGTGGGGTGCCGTCGGTCACTTCAACGGTGACAGGGGATGAGCTGGTGTCCTTGAAGGTCAACGCCGGGATGGTCAGGGTGCCGGTGCGGGTGGGCGCCAATTGGTAGGTCCAGGTAATCTCGCCAACCATGTCGTTATTGACCGTTTGCACGCTGTAACGCTGGTTCCGGGCAAGAATTTCGAAATCCGGTTCAACCTTCTCGATATCCGGTGATGGCAACTGAGAAAGATCGAAGTTGAACAGGTTGTTCAGGTTGATGTCGATTTTCATCGAGCCTTTGACCGTCAGTGTAAGGACTTCCCCCTGATACAGTTGGGTGCGGTCTGGCTCCACCGACAGGGTGTCTGCCAAGGCCGAAGAGGCTGTCAGCAACACGAGCAAGCCCAGACGGCTGATGGTTCTTAGAAAGCGTTTTACCATGGTGTGTCGCCCTCGTCCGGTGTGGTCTGACGTTGTTGGTGTTGCTGCAGGAATTTGCGCTGCAGTAGTCCGCCCGGGTTGTCTGGAATCCGTCTGAGCCATTGCTCCTGGCCTTGGGTGAGGGGCTGCTCAGAGATGGCTGCTGGTGCCTCGGCGGTCTGCTCGCCGGTGTCCTGCTCTGTGTTGTCAGACGGTTCCTGCGGCTCGCCCTCGGCTGTGTCCTGTTCGGGCTCTCCATCGCTCTGATCGGTGTCATCGGGCTGATCAGCATCTGGCTGCCGGGACTGGCCGGGGTCATTGCCCTGATCGTTCTGTTCCGATTCTGAACCTTCGCCCTGCTGTGAATCCTGGCTCTGGTCACCGGAACTGTCCTGCTGGTCCTGATTATCCTGGTTCTGATCGCCGTTCTGCGAACTTGAGTCCTGTTGTTGTTCCAGCAACTGCTTGACCAGCTCATGGTTGGCCCGGGCATCTTCGAAGTCGGGATGATCATCCAGGGCCTGTTGGTAGGCATCAAGAGCCTGCTTCAATTGTCCGGCTCTGGCCAGGGCATTGCCTCTGTTGTAATGGCCAACAGCGCCCGGTTGGTCTGCGAAGGCCTGGGCGGCGTCATCGAATCTGCCATCCCGGTACAGGGCGGAGCCCCGCCAGCCTGGTTTCTGAAGCAGATCAGCGGCCCGCGCCGGGTTCTGCTCGATCAACTCCGGACCTCTCTGGTCCTCTCGCTGCCAGAACCCGCCCCAGTCAAATGCCATTGCCGGGCGGGGAGTCAGGGCCAGTGGCAGTATGGCCATTGCGCAGACGGCAAACGCCCCTTTTCGCCAGCCCAGCAGTAACAGGGGCAGTGCAAGCCACAACAACCAATAACCATCATCCTGCCAGCGGTTAACGGTCAGACCATCCTCACCCCGGGACCAGTCATCACTAACCTCGGGTTGCAATCGCAGTTGCCGGATGTCGGTGTCACCCAGAGTCAATTCGTGGCTGAACCCACGGTTTTCCCGGGCCAGTCTGGCAAGGCTGTCCGGATCGGCCCGGGTGATGACAATATTTCCGTTATCCCTGATGAAGCCTCGCTTGGCCAGGGGAATGGGACCGCCCTCCCGGGAGCCCACTACCAGAGTGTTCAGGCTGTACGGGGTGCCTTGCAACCGGGCACGGATATCGTTGTGGTGCCGAGCCGGTACGTCATCAGCAATCAGCAGAATCCGGCCCTGGCCAGGAGCGCCCTGCTCCAGAAGCTCGACAGCGCGCTTTATTCCGAGGTCAGCCCGATTGCCCTGGGCGGGCATGATGGTTGGCTCCAGCACGTTGAGCATTGCCTCGATGGTGCGGCGATCTTCGGTCAGGGGTGTCACCACATGAGCATCACCAGAATACACCAACAGACCGGTCAGGCCTCCTTCCCGGAGACTGAGGATGTCCCGGATCTTGCGTTTGGCCAGGGTCAGACGGTCCGGCTCAACATCCGTTGCCAACATGGATAACGACAGGTCCAGTACAATCACCAGGCTGTCTTCGGGCTGTTTCAACGGCGTTGGTGCCTGGCGCCAACTGGGGCCTGAAAGTGCTATCGACAGGGCGAGGATGCCGAGGCTCAGTGGCAGCAAGGGAGAGATGGTCCGGGCCCCTGGTTGCTGACCCTGACGCCGGATCAAAGGGTTCAGCAGCGCTGGCGGAATATAGTGCTCCCAGCCGGTGCCACCGTGCCGCAGCCGGTGGCGCATCAGGTACAGCAGGGGTATGGTCAGCGTCAGCAGCAGCCACAGCGGCCGGATCAGGTGAAAATCAGCCATGGTCTGCCCCCGGGTCGTTTGCCTTGTGCCGGATACTCCCGCCAAGCCGTGTCGCCAGCAGGAGCAGCCAGAGGCCGGCCGCTGCGCTGGCAGGCCAGACATAAAGTTCGGTGACGGGGCGATAGAATTGCCCGTCCTGTTCAATGGGCTCCAGTTGGTTGATGCTGTCGTAGATCATTTCAAGTTCCGGCAGGCTGCGGGCCCGGAAGTACCGCCCGCCAGTTTGCTCGGCCATTCGGGTCAGCAGGTCTTCGTCCAAGTCGCGGGAGGGGTTGACCCGTCGGGTTCCCAGCAGGCCTCGCTGGACCATGGAATCCGCTCCGATGCCGACGGTATAGACCCTGACGCCTGCTGCCTGGGCAATCTCGGTGGCTTTGTCCGGCGTGATCTGGCCTGCTGTGTTGGCGCCGTCTGTCAGCATTACCACCACCCTTTGGTCGTGGGGCCGGTCGCGCAGTCGTTTGACCGACAGGCCGATGGCATCACCAATAGCGGTTGCCCGCCCCGCCATGCCGATGCCGGATTCATGCAACAAGGTGCGTACGGTTTCCCGGTCAAAGGTCAGGGGAGCCTGCACATAGGGCTCGGTACCGAACAGGATAAGCCCAAGGCGGTCACCCTCCCGGTGGTCAATAAATTCATCCAGTACTCGTTTTACCGCCTCCAGCCGGTCTATGCCACGACCGTGCAGAACCATGTCTTTCTCATCCATACTCGGGGAGATATCCACCACCAGCATCAGGTCGCGACCACTGACCGGCATCTGGATCTGTTCGCCGACATGCTGGGGCCTGGCAATGGCCACCACCAGGCATAGCCAGGCCAGCAACAACAGCAGTCGCCGCCAGCGGGGTGTCGCCTGGCCACTGCTGCTGACGCCGGGTAACCCGGAAAGCCAATGGCCGACAGGGATAACCGGGGCATCGGCGGCCTGTTTGCTGTGTCGGCGGACTAGAAACAGTAGAGGCAGAAGCGCCAATAACAGAAGCCAGGGGTAAGCAAGGCTCATGATATCTGTGCCTCCAGCCAGAGGACTGCGAAATCCAGCGCCTGGTTTGGGTCGGCGGTTGGGCTGGGTTGCCAGGTGCTGGCGACCATGGCTTCCACCAGCGGGCGGGAAGCTATCCGGTTGTCAGGCGCGGCCGCCAGTAAAAAGGCGATCCATTGCTCACCGGACATGACTTGCGGATTCTGGTTGGGGTGCACCTGCCTGGCCACCCGTTTCAGGAACGTGTTGAGCTCACCAAACCACTCAGGGGTTTTGCTGGCGCGGGCCTTAAGGTCCGTCAACAGGCGGCGGGCCTCACGGCGCCACGCGGTTTTTCGGCGCTGCCGCCGCCACAGCGTTACCGCGACCGCAAGACCAACGGCGCACACGATTGCCAGAAGCCACCAACCGGGCGCCGGCGGCCAGATTCCGCCGGTGTCCGGAAGGTGGATATCCCGCAGTTGGGCCAGTGGGTCCTGTTCGTTCATCCGATGCGACCTCCCGGGCCCAGCAAAATACGTAGTGCGGCGGCAGGTTCCTGTTGAGTCAGTACCGTGGCTGCCTGCACCCCGGAGGTGCGGAAGCAGTCAGATAGCTGCCGTTCGTGGGAGGCCACTTTTTCGCGCCATGCCCTCTGGAAGGCCGTGTTGGAGGCATCGAACCAGATGGGGCCATCCGGGCCGGCAACGGCGAAACGCCCGCTAGGTGGTAACTCGTTTTCCAGAGGGTCAAGAATACGGATGGCGCTGACGCTGTTGTGCCTGGCCAGTGCACCCAACAGGCTGGTTGTTGTGTCTGTGACCGTCATGAAATCGCTGATCACAAAAATCCGACTGCCGGTATGGGCCACCCGGCGGGCCTCTGCCAGTGCGGTATCAAGCCGGTGTTCGTTAGCGGCGGACGGGGCGGGCGGTGAGTCAGACCGGTGCTGCAGGCCGGCCACCTGGTCCAGCAGGCGCAGTACCGATTTCTGACGCCGTGCCGGGCGCAGTACTTCCAGTTTCTCACTGTTGAACACCAGTCCACCTACCTGGTCACCGGCCCACAACGCAAGCCAGGCGAGCAATGCTGTGAGCTGGGCACAACGTACCTGCTTGTAGGCGCCGGCACTGGCGAAAAACAGGGTTGGGCCCAGGTCAGCGATCAGCAGAACCGGCCGCTCCCGTTCTTCTTCATACAATTTGGTATGGGGAGCCTGACGCCGGGCGGTTACCCGCCAGTCGATACTCCGGATATCGTCCCCGGGCTGATACTGGCGAACTTCGGAGAAGGTCATTCCACGGCCTCGCTGGCGAGATTGCCGGAGGCCAGACTGGCGGGACCGCACCGGCCGTGCCGAAGGCAGCTTCAGTGCCCGGGCGTCAGCCTGCAGTCTCACCAGCTCTTGCAAGGTGATGTGGGTGGCGGGAATTGCGTTAGCCATGCTGTCGTTACTGCCTCCTGCTGCAGGTAACTTCAGGCTGTCACCGGAACCTGGTCAATCAGTCGCTGGAGCACGGTGTCTGCGGTCATGCCTTCAGCCTCGGCTTCAAAGGTCAGCAAAATCCGGTGCCGGAGCACATCAAAGGCCATAGTCCGGACATCGTCCGGTGTGACGTAATCCCTGCCGTCCAGCCAGGCCAGGGCGCGGGCGCAACGGTCCAGCGCAATGGTGCCACGGGGGCTGGCGCCGAATGCGGTCCAGCGGGCCAGTTCCGGGTCCAGGCTGGCGGCATCCCGGGTGGCGAGAATCAGGGCTAACAGGTACTGCTCAACCGGTTCTGCCATGTAGATATCCGATACCGCCTGACGTGCAGACATCACCTGATCCTCTGTTAGACGAATGTCTACGTTCGGGATTCCCTGACGGTAGTCGCTGCGGGCAAGGTGCAGAATCTGTCTCTCGGCATCGGCAGACGGGTAGTGAATCACCACATGCATCAGGAAACGGTCGAGTTGGGCTTCCGGCAGCGGGTAGGTGCCTTCCTGCTCGATCGGGTTCTGGGTGGCCATCACCATGAACAGTTTGGGCAATGCGAAGGTCTGCATGCCAACACTGATCTGGCGCTCACCCATGGCTTCCAGCAGGGCGGACTGAACCTTGGCCGGTGCGCGGTTGATTTCATCGGCCAGCACGAGGTTGTGAAAGATGGGCCCGCGCTGGAACTCGAACAGGCCGGTCTCAGCCCGATAGATCTCGCTGCCTGTGACGTCGGAGGGCAGTAGATCCGGGGTGAACTGGATACGGTGAAAATCACCCTCAAGGTGGTCGGAGAGTGCTTTTACGGCGGTGGTTTTGGCCAGGCCGGGGGCACCTTCCACCAGTAAATGGCCATCAGCCAGCAAGGCAATCAGCAGCCGGTCTACCAGTTTCTCCTGGCCGATGATGCGTTTTGCCAGTTGTGCTCGGAGGTCACCAAACGTTTGCTGTAACGACATGAAATTCTTTGCTCTTGGTTCTTGATAGTCCAGCGGGCGCGGGACGAAATTCTGCGTAAGTAGTTGCCGCAGTTTTGGTGTCTGGCCGGCAAAAATCAAGGGCTTGACTATGCTTATGTGACGATACCCTGATTACGTTTATTTCACACAAACCAGAGGTTGGATATGAATGCGCTGACAATCGCCAGCAAGGATCAGTTTTTTGAACAGTTGGCCGATGCGTTCTCAGAGAAGATTGCGAAGACCGAGGCAAAAAAGATCGCGGAATTCGCCCGACAGCATTATGCGCATGTTCCTCTCGAGGAATTGGTGAGTCGCCGGTTTTCGGATACCTATGGTGCGATGCTTTCGGCGTGGCAGTTTATCCAGAAACGTAATGCCGAGGCGACACCTGTTTCAGTATTCAATCCCGATCTGGAAAGCGACGGATGGCAGTCCACTCATACCGTTATTTTCATCCTGCACCCTGACATCCCGTTCCTGATTGATTCGCTACGAATTGCCATTAATCAGCGTGAGATCGGGACGCACTCGATTCAATACTCGATCCTGAATGTGCAGCGGGACAAGGATGGCAAGCTCAAGAAGTTGTTATCCACTAAAAAGGCGACGGCCGGCGCCGCCTACGAGTCGTTTATTGTCCTGGAGATAGACCGGCACAGCGCGCCGGAAGATCTGCGTAACCTTGAGGATGCCCTGCAGAATGTGCTCCACGAAGTGCGGATTGCCGTGGAGGACTTTCCGGTTGTCAAAAACAAGGTGAGTGAGATTCTTTCCGAACTCGAGGCCACGACGGCTGGCATCAGTGACGAAGGAAAGCAGGAGGCGAAGGCCTTCCTGCAGTGGTTGGTGGAAGATCACTTCACGTTCCTGGGCTATGACGAGTATGACTTCGCGAAGGACAAACAGGGCATGGTGGTCCGCCGGGTGGAAAATTCGGAGCTGGGTATTCTGCGGGTTAACAACGAGCGCCCTGACAAGGTTCGCCTGAATGAGCTGCCCCAGCGAACCCGACACGAGATGACCCGCACGGACGATATCTTCATCTTTGCCAAGTCGGCCCAGCGTTCCCGGGTACATCGCCCGGCGTACCCTGATTACATCGCAGTCAAGAAATTCAACAGCAAAGGGGAAGTGGTTGGCGAGCGGCGGTTCCTGGGGCTGTACACGGCCCGGGTTTACAACGAGCGGCCGGATGAAATCCCCCTGCTGCGTCGGAAGTTCCAGAGTGTCATGAAACGTTCCGGTTTCCTGACCGACGACTACGCAGGCAAGGAGCTGGAGCAGATACTCACTCTGTATCCCCGAGACGAACTGTTCCAGATTGAAACCGACGAACTGTTGCGGGTGGCCAAGAGTATCCTGTACATCCAGGAGCGCCGTCGAATTGAGCTGTTCATGCGCGAAGACGTCTACGGCCAGTTCGTGACCTGTCTGGCGTTCTTCCCCCGTGATATCTACAACACCGAGCTGCGCTTGAAGGTTGAGCAGGTACTGCTGGACCGGCTGGAAGCGGAAGACATCGAATTCGTTACCCACTTCTCCGAATCGGTGCTGGCCCGTGTGCAGTTCACCATCCGGGTGCCACAGGTTGAAAACCGGCAGTTGCCGCTGGCGGAAATCCGGGACAAGGTCATTGAACTGGCGCAATCCTGGCGTGATGGCCTGTATGAGGCGCTAAGTGAAGCCTACGGAGAGGAATACGGTAACGAGATGTACCGGGTATGGGCCGGTGGCTTCCCGGCGAGCTATACCGATATGTTCTCTCCCCGGCGGGCGGCTATTGATTTGGAGCACATTGTCGCCTCGGCCCGTAACGATGACCTGGCCATGAGTTTTTACCGGGCGCTGGAGGAAGACGAGAGCACCCTGCACTTCAAGCTGTTCTATCCGGATGAGCCGCTACCCCTCTCGGATGTGATGCCGATTTTCGACAATCTTGGCTTCCGCGTCATCGGAGAGCACCCCTTCGAAGTCATCGACCGTACCGGCAAGACGGTATGGATTCACGATTTCACCCTGCAGGCCCATTCCGGCAGCGTGGTCGACATTCATCGCATTCGTCCGATCTTCGAGGAGCTTTTCCGCCGGGTATGGCACGGTGAGGCGGAGAACGACGCCTTCAACCGGATGATGCTGTCGTCCTACATGAGCTGGAGGGAAATCGCGTTGTTGCGGACCTATGCCCGCTATATGCGCCAGATCCGCTTCTCCAATAGTCAGACGTTTATCTCTAACACCCTGGTGAACCACGTCAATCTGACCCGGACACTGCTGGAGTTGTTTGAGATCCGTTTCAATCCGGACCGGTTCCAGAGCCGGGGTAAGTGCGAAGCGGCCCAGCAGAAGCTGGAGATTGAGTTCAATGCCGGCCTTGATGAAGTTGAGAATCTCAGTGAAGACCGGGTGCTGCGGCTGTTCATGGAACTGATGCAGGCCACGTTACGCACCAATTATTACCAGCCGGATGCCGACGGTCAGCCGAAGCCTTACATCAGCGTGAAGTTTGACCCAACCCGGATACCGGACATGCCGTTGCCCATGCCCATGTTCGAGATCTTCGTTTACTCGCCGAGGGTTGAGGGTGTGCACTTGCGTGGCGGTAAAGTGGCCCGTGGTGGCCTGCGCTGGTCCGACCGTTTCGAGGATTATCGCACTGAGATTCTGGGCCTGGTCAAGGCCCAGCAGGTGAAGAATGCCGTCATCGTGCCTGTTGGCGCGAAAGGTGGTTTTGTGGCCAAGCGCCTGCCAGATCCTTCGGACCGCGAGGCGTTCCAGGCGGAGGGTATTGCTGCCTACAAAACATTCATTCGCGGGTTGCTGGATATCACTGACAATCTGGTGGATTCGGCCATTGAGCCGCCGCAGCGGGTTATCCGTCACGATGACGATGATCACTATCTGGTGGTTGCTGCGGACAAAGGCACGGCGACCTTCTCGGACATTGCCAACGGATTGGCGGCCGAATACGGCTTCTGGATGGGCGATGCGTTCGCCTCTGGTGGCAGTAATGGCTATGACCACAAGAAAATGGGCATCACCGCCCGGGGTGCCTGGGTGTCGGTTGAGCGGCACTTCCGCGAAATGGGCATCAACCCCGCGGTAGACGAATTTTCTGCCATTGGTATTGGCGACATGGCCGGCGACGTTTTCGGTAATGGATTGCTGTGCTCCGAGAAAACACGACTGGTAGCGGCCTTCAACCACATTCACATTTTCATCGATCCCAACCCGGATGCTGAAAAGAGCTTCAAGGAGCGTAAGCGGCTGTTTGAGTTACCCCGTTCAGCCTGGACCGATTACGATGCCAAGCTGATTTCCAAGGGGGGTGGCGTATTCAGCCGGAGCGCCAAGTCCATTCCGGTCAGCCCGGAGATGAAAAAACTGCTGGGTATCAAGGCCGACCGTGTGCCGCCCAATATGCTGATTAGCCACATTCTCAAGGCGGAAGTGGATCTGCTTTGGGTGGGTGGTATTGGCACCTATGTAAAATCTGCCTCTGAAAGCCACTCCGATGTAGGCGACAAAGCCAACGATGGCCTTCGAGTCAACGGCGGTGAGCTGCGCTGCAAGGTGGTCGGAGAGGGCGGTAACCTGGGCTTTACCCAGCTCGGGCGCATCGAATACGCCTTGAAAGGCGGTCGGCTGAATACCGATTTCATCGATAACTCTGGCGGTGTGGATTGCTCGGACCATGAAGTGAACATGAAGATCCTGCTCAACCGTGCGGTCGCCATGGGCGATCTCACCGGCAAGCAGCGCAATATCATGCTCGAAGAAATGACCGACGATGTTTCCGCATTGGTGCTCAAGAATAACTACCGCCAGACCCAGGCCATCAGCATCGCCAGTATCGATACGGCGCCACGCCTGGAGGAGTATCGCCGGCTGATGAATACCTTCGAAGGTCAGGGCAAGCTGAACCGGGATCTGGAGTTTCTGCCGGACGACGAAGCGTTGTCGGAACGCAAACTGGCCAAGAAGGGCCTGACCCGACCTGAATTGTCGGTGCTGATTTCCTATGTCAAAGGCGACCTGAAACAGACCTTGATTGACAGCGACCTGCCGGATGACCCGCTGCTGGCCGGGGAAATGTACAAGGTGTTCCCCAAGGAACTCACCAAGCGGTTTTCCTCAGAGCTTGGCGAGCACCAGTTGCGGCGGGAGATCATCGCGACGCAGATTGCCAACGATATGGTTAACCACATGGGTATCACCTTTGTCGAGCGGCTGAACCAGTCAACGGGCGCGGATGCGGCATCCATTGCCCTGGCCTGGATTATTGCCCGCGACGTCTTCCGCATTGACAACTGGTGGGACCGCATTGAAGCACTGGATTACCATGTGTCGGCCAGTTTGCAGATAGAACTGATGCAGGACCTGATGCGCCTGATGCGACGGGCTGTGCGCTGGCTGCTTCGCAATCGCCGGGCAGAGCTCAATATCCAGAGCCATATGGAACGCTTTGCCGACAGTGTCTGGGCGATCACGTCCAGCCTGCCAGAGTACCTGGGTGAGCAGGCGTGTGCCGTCTGGGAAAAACGCCATTCGGACTTGGCCAGTGCGGGCCTGCCAAAAGACCTTGCCCAGGTACTGGCTGGTACCGGATATTTGTATTCATCCCTGGGCATTATTGAAGCTCAGGAGGCAACCGGTATGCCACTCAAGACCGTGGCCAACCTCTACTACGACCTGGGTGAGCGGCTTGATCTTAACTGGTTTGCCAACTCGATTGCGGTGCTGACACCGAATTCCCATTGGCAGGCGCTGGCCCGTGAGAGTTTTCGGGAAGATCTGGATTGGCAGCAGCGGGCCCTGACGACCGGCGTTCTTAAGCTGGCCAGAAAACCCGAGGATGTTATGGCCAGTGTGGATGCCTGGCAGGTGAAGCATCAGCCCATGATTGACCGCTGGAAAGCCATGCTGGCCGAGCTGAAGAGTGCCCGGGAGCCCGAATACGCAATGTTTTCAGTAGCCTTGCGGGAGCTTCTGGACCTGGCCCAGAGCACCATGCATCAGTCGCCCGAAGACGCCAAGACCAACTGACTATTGCGTTATGCCGTTGATTCCCGTTCAATCCCGGGCGGGAATCAATGCCGGGAGACGTGTGAATGCCACACCTGCAACATTTATTGGAGAAAAACCGTGCCTGGGCAGACGGTATCAAAGCGGGCGATCCGAAGTTTTTCGAGCGCCTGAAAAACCAGCAGGCACCGGAATATCTCTGGATCGGGTGTGCAGACAGCCGGGTGCCGGCGAACCAGATTGTCGATCTTATGCCGGGGGAATTGTTCGTGCACCGCAATGTGGCGAACGTGGTGGTGCATACGGATTTTAATTGCTTGTCGGTGCTTCAGTTTGCGATTGACGTGCTGAAGGTCAAACACATCATGGTTGTTGGCCACTATGGTTGCGGTGGGGTGCGTGCAGCGCTGCTGAACGAGGGCTTTGGCCTGATTTCAAACTGGCTGCGCCATGTACAGGATGTTCGGGACCGCCACCAGTCCGTTCTGGATGCCTTGCCGACGGTTGAGGACCGGGTGGACCGCCTGTGCGAACTGAACGTGTTGGAACAAGTAGCTCACGTGTGCCAGAACAACATTCTCCTGGAGGCATGGCGCCGTGGCCAACCCCTGACCGTCCACGGGTTTGTCTACGATGTGGCCGATGGCCTGCTGCGTGACATGGGGCTGGCGATCACCGGTGAGGAGGAGCGTGAGAAGGTTCGTCTGAAAAACCTTCAGGCGCTGGTGGAGCGACCGGTCCGGTCAGGTCGTCAAAAAACATGACACTTTAAATGTCAAAAAGTGTCAAAGAATCGTGACGGGCGTCACTTGTTGACCCTTGGCGTCATCACAGATGGTCACCCCTGTGTTTGGTACAGTAGCTACTGTAGTAATGAGGGAGGTGACCATGAAAGAACTGATGCAAAAGGCCCTGAGTGCAATCGAAGCTCGCAGAAACGCGGGCACGTCTATGAGTAGCAATCGGCAGGACGGCAAGCGAAGCGAACCTCGCCCCCAGGAAGACTGGGGAATGTCACCGGAAGATGCACTGCGTGTCGGCACGGTTGCTCGATACAAGTAAGGCCTTCACCAGGTGCCCACTGGTGTTCTGATTGACCGTTCCGTTTCCCTTTCTGATAAAGCCCTGATGTGCCGCGATGGCAGACTCAGGGCTTTTTTCCGGTTAGCATAGCGCCTTTTACGATCTCCAACGGGCTTGCTATCCATGTCTGCACTGACCAATACCCACGACGTTCTTCTTCGTAACCGCGATCTGTTGCAGGGGCGTATTGCCTTGCTGGGTGTTACCGAGCCTCTTGTACTGTCTCAATGCGGTGACAGTGGTCTGGCTATGAGTGAGCATGCGGGCGTATACAGCGCATTGGCACAACGGTCTGGCTGGCACGCCTGTTTTGGCTACGACACCGATGGCCTGGCCGCCGCAGGTTACGACACCGTTGTGGTTTTTCTGCCCAAGGCCCGTGCGGAGCTGGTTTTGCGTCTGACAATGGCTCGGTTTCTGGGGTGTGAGGGCGCGAGGTTGGTGCTGATTGGCGAGAAGAAAGAGGGCATCGGTGGTGCGGCCAAACAGTTCAAGGAAGTGGCTTCCGATACGGGCAAGGTGGACAGTGCCCGGCATTGTCAGGTCTGGGTCGGCACCAATAGTCAGCCCATGCCGGTGTTTGATATTCGTGAATGGATTAGCTGGAGCCAGCTCGAGTGTGCAGGCGTTGAAATCGCCGTGGCTGGGTTGCCGGGGGTATTCAGTGAGGGGGAGCTTGATGCGGGCACGCGGATGCTGCTTGAATCCCTGGCGGAGTCACCCTTGAAGGCGGAGCGCGTGCTCGACTTTGCCTGTGGTGCGGGCGTGATCGGTAGCTGGTTGCAGGGCTTTGCCAAACGGCATGGGCGCTCACCGGTGACGGTTGACGGTGTGGATGTCCAGGCCCAGGCTGTGCTTTGTTCCGAAGCCACCTATGCCAAGGCAGGCTTGCATGGCCAGATCTACGCTGCCGATGGGCTTTCGACCCTGGGAGGGCGGTGGCAGGCGGTAGTGACCAATCCGCCGTTCCACAGCGGGGTCAAAACCGACACGTCCATGACCGAGCAGTTTCTCCGGGATGTGGCCAGCCACCTGGTGCCCGGAGGGGAGTTGCGACTGGTGGCAAACAGTTTCCTGCCCTACGAGGGTGACATCCAGCGGCATATCGGGCCGGTAGAGCGACTGGCTCAGGATCGTCGCTTTACGGTTTATCGGGCTTTTCGCCGCGCCAGTGCCGGGTTGCGCCCATAAAAAAAGCCCCTGGGGTAAGGGGCAAAAGTGTATCTCCGGAAAAGTGCCGTTCGTCCGGGCGTGAAGAGCCGGACGACGTAACCGGAAAGGGTGTTCGGCGTGAACAGCTCTAACTTAGGATTATTTTCTAGAGTAAACAGCCTAAAACCGGTCATTTTCATCAAACCTGAAACAGAGTGCCCAAAATGACAACCGCAACGTTAGAGTTCTCTGCTGGTCAGCGAGTGCTCTGTCGCCCCGGCGTGAGTGACCCGAACTTACGTGCCTGGGATGCAGCGGATGAGCTGCTTCTGGACGAAGCCCTACGCCGTGAGCACGCCGGCGATCGTGTGTTGGTGGTGGATGACCAGTTTGGCGCACTCACGCTCGGGTTGTCTGATTACGCACCGGTATCGGTAGCGGACAGCGCAGTTCTGGGTGGCGCATTGAGCGCTAACATCTCTTTGAATCCCGATATACCTTCCGCGGTGCAGCTGGCCAGTTGGCTGAATCCACCGCAGGGGCCCTTTGACCTGATCGTCATGCGTGTGCCCCGTCAAAGCGAATACCTGGCGTGGCTGCTGCGCTGGGTGAATTCCGCACTGGCCGATAATGGCTGCCTGCTTGCCGGGGGCATGATCAAGCACCTTCCAGATCGCAGTGTTGATGTATTTGCCGAAGCCATGCCCACCGAAGCCGTTCTGCCGGCGCGCAAAAAGGCGCGTGTTGTGGTTTGTCGCCGGGGAGAGGCAAGCCTGGCGGGCTGGTCAGGGCTCTGGAAAGGTTATTCCGTTCCGGACGTTCCAGTCGCCGTGGAGGCCATGCCTGCGGTGTTTGCCCGGGACCGTCTGGACATTGGCACCCGTGAATTACTGCCACTTGTAGCCCCTGCCGTTGCCCGGCTCCCAAGTGGTGCCCGGGTACTGGATTTGGCTTGCGGCAACGGTATTCTAGGGTTGGCGGCACTGGCCTGCCGCGACGATATCCGTGTGGAATTTGCCGATGTGTCTGCCCAGGCTGTGGCGAGTGTACGGCATAACCTGAAGCGTTGCGGGTTTGAGGCAAGGGCCAGCGTCTGCCATGCCGACGGCGTCGACAGAGGCGCGGGAAACTATCAGCTGATTTTGCTCAACCCACCGTTTCATGAGGGTGGGGTAGTAAGCGATCACATTGCCTTGAGGCTATTCCGGGATGCTGCCCGGCACCTGGAACCCGAGGGCACCTTATTGATGGTGGGGAATCGCCACCTGGGCTATCATCGCTCCCTGAAACGCTATTTCAGCAGCGTGGTGCAGCGGGCGGCAAGCCCGCGTTTCGTCGTTTTTGAAGCCTGCCTGTGACCCCCTAGCTCCTTGCTGTCGGCGGCCGGTCGTAGCCAAGCCGGGCCAGGGTGTCTACGATGGTCTGGGTCTGGCTGTCTACCTCAATGTTCACCCTTTGCCCTTGTTCTGCGCTCCCGAACGTTGTGGCGCGCAGGGTTTCCGGAATCAGGTGCACGTTGAACCGGTTCTCCCGCACCTCGCCGATGGTCAGGCTGGCGCCGTTGATGGCAATGTAGCCCTTTGGGAACACATATTTTTCCCACTCGGCTGGAATCTCAAACCACAGTGTCACGTTGTTCTCCGGTCGGACGATGTCGACCAGGGTGGCCGTGGTATGAATGTGGCCGCTGAGCAGATGTCCGCCGATTTCATCGCCAATGCGCGCTGCCCGTTCAAAGTTTACCGTATCTCCGGGGGATAACTCCCCAAGTGTGGTCAGGCGCAGGGTTTCCTGCATGGCGTCAAAATAAAGGCGGGTTCCGTCCTGGCGAGTGACTGTCAGGCAGGTTCCGTTAATGGCGACCGAAGCCCCGATAGTTACTCCTTCAACCCGTGCCCCCGGAAAATCGATAACCAGAGTATTCAGGCCCGGTGATGCAATAATCTCGGTGACTTTGGCGATACCCTGAACAATACCGGTAAACATAGTGGTGCTCCTGAACCCTGATTTGATCGAGCAAGGATACCGGTGGCCGGTTCGGTTGCCAAGAAAGCCCGCTGAACAAGCGTCGGCAAACAGGACATTCAAGAAACAGTCGTATTGGCCGATACTTGCAAAAGGAACGAACCGATAAGGTGGCCTCATGGCTGAGCAAACCGCAAAGAACCTGACAGACGATGCCAACGCTCCGGGCGCGGTCCTGAGGCCGGGCCGTGCGGCTGATCCGGTGCCCGACGCTGCGGGGTCTGCCCTGAACTCGGCTCAGCGCACTGCGGCTCTGCAAGCATCAGAGGCGGCGCGGTCGGAGTCTGATCGAACCCCGGAGCCCGCCGAACAGGAGGGGGGTGATGAGCAGGACAACGAGGCAGGGCGCGAGTCACAGGGTGACATAGAGAAAGCGCTGGCGGAATCAAAGCAGCGCAAGCTAAGACTGATGCTGCGCCAGTGTGATCGGGTGCTGCTGATGGATTTCGACCTGTTGTCGATGTCTGACTGGCCAACCAACTATCAGATGGCTGCCGCCCGCCGGAGTCGCGACCTGTGGGTGTTCAGTGCACTGGTGGCCGCCACCATTTTTCTCTCCGGGCTCACCGGTTTCATCCCGGCCTGGATTGCCGGTGGTGGCTTTGGAGCCTTCGTTATCATCCTGTTGCTGGGAGTGCCGATCATCCGGCGGATCTACACTGAGAAGCCGTCCTATCTGGACCTTGTGGTTAAGCGGCAGCGCCTGCTGCGTGATGCCCGGAAGCACGTGGAGCATCTGGAAGGCAAGGAGGGGCTGGTTTGGCAATGCGCCAGGATGGCGGAGTATAACCCCGCACTGAAGCATCCCAGGTTCAGCGATATTATCCGCTTGAGTGAACAGCGGGTTCTGGCCAGGCAACTTGTCCGGCGGGAGTATGTGCGCCTGTATCTGATTTACATGCTGGAAGCAGAAAAGGCGTACAGCCGCGTTCAGCAGGCGTTTTTCGATGGTAATCAGGAAGCCATCGATAAGGGTTGGCAATCGGTTGCCGCGGTGCCGGCCGAGCGAACTTGACATGGTGGGTCTTCAAACGTATGTTTCAAACAGACGTTTGCTAGAGGCACTGAAAACAACATGGCGCAGTCTGATACCGTTGACCGCATACTCGACGCTGCTGAGGAGCTGTTTGCCGAGCGGGGGTTCTCCGAAACATCACTCCGGATGATCACCAGTAAGGCTAAAGTAAATCTGGCCGCTGTCAATTATCACTTTGGGTCTAAAAACGCGTTGATCCACGCGGTTTTTGCCCGATTTCTGACGCCATTTTCGGCGACTCTGGAAACCGCCTTCGACGACCTGGAAGAGCGGTGTGACGGCAATCCCCCCACGCTAAACCAGACCCTCTGGGCGCTCACTGAGAGTGCCATACGGATGCCCCAGCGCAATGAGCGTGGCATTTCCATCTTCATGCGCCTGTTGGGGCTGGCTTACACCCAGTCCCAGGGCCATCTGCGAAAGTTCCTGGAGCAGGAATACAGCCAGCCGTTTGGCCGGTTCATGCGACTGCTCAAAGAGGCTACGCCGGAACTCACCGCCGTTGACCGTTACTGGCGCATCCAGTTCATGCTGGGAGCCACGGCGTTCACCATGTCCAGCAGTGATGCTTTGCGGGATATCCTGCAGAACAAACTGGGTGTTGAAACCTCCGTGCAGGAGATTGCCGCCAGGCTGGTGCCATTCCTGGCAGCCGGCATGCAAGCGCCCGATAAATTGCTGACTCCGCCACCTGAGAGCAAAGTCTCTGTTGCCTGAGGTTCCCCGCCTCGGGTAGGCTTCCCTCTGGTTTTTAACCGGAGGGAGCCGTGCCCCCTGTACACACACCATCCAGCCTGATCTCGCACATTGAGATTTCCATCACCGACCAGACCCTGGTGCTGGTGGATTCCAGCGGGCAGGCGTTAGCCCGTTACCGGATATCCACTGCCCTGAATGGTCCCGGGGAGCGTAACGCCAGCGGTTGCACACCTCGCGGTGAACACTATGTGCGGGCCATGATCGGCCGCGGCCTGCCGCTGAACACGGTGTTTATCGCGCGCAGGCCCACCGGTGAGCGCTATTCGCCGGAGTTGGCCGCGGCGCACCCAGACCGGGACTGGATCCTGTCCCGAATTCTCTGGCTGTGCGGCCGTGAATGGGGGCGTAATCGTGGGCCAGGGGTCGATACGTTTCGCCGCTTTATCTACATCCATGGCACTCCGGATACCGAGCCTATGGGCGTTGCCCGCTCCCATGGATGCATTCGCATGCGCAATCAGGACGTTGCGGACCTGTTTGACCGCGTTGCGCCGGGCACACGGGTCTTGATTCTTTAATTACTGACGTTCAGAGGGATACGATGATCGGAGAAACATTAAGCATTTTGAACAGCTGGATAAAAGATTTCGGAATGCTTTCGGAAGGGTGGCGTGCCGGTATTCTGATCTTCATGCTGGTGTTTGCAACGGCCACTGCGGCATTCATTGCATCCCGCGTGATCGTTGCCCTGGAGAGCAAGTTCAGTGCCACCCGTAATCTCTGGGACGACGCTGTGCTCCATGCCGCCCGCAAGCCGGTTGTGGCGTTTATCTGGTTGCAGGGGGTCTATTGGGCAGCTGAGGTGGCCCATCACTTCTCCGATGCTGAAATCTTCAAGGCGAACGGTACGCTGTTGCAGATCGGATTTGTCTGGGTGTTGGTCTGGGCCATGCTCAGGCTGGTCAAAGAGGCAGAAAAGATTCTGATCTCGCCCATGAAAATGCGCAAACCGATGGACTACACCACGGTGAACGCAATCAGCAAACTGCTGAGGGCAGTGATCATCATCACGGCGGCTCTGACCGCATTGCAGACCCTGGGCTTCAGCATCTCCGGGGTTCTAGCCTTTGGTGGTGTGGGTGGCATCGCCGTGGGTTTTGCGGCGAAAGACCTGCTGGCCAACTTCTTCGGTGGCTTTATCATCCATCTGGACCGCCCCTTTAAAGTGGGCGACTGGGTGCGTTCCCCGGACAGGAATATTGAGGGTACGGTGGAGCACATCGGTTGGCGCCTGACGACCATTCGCACGTTCGACAAACGCCCGCTTTACGTTCCCAATGCGGCCTTCACTACCATTGCGGTGGAGAATCCATCCCGGATGACCAATCGCCGTATCTCGGAAACCATCGGTATTCGTTACGCAGACGTTCACGCCATGAAGAAAATCGTGGATGAAATACGTGACATGCTCAAGAGCCATGAGGATATTGCCGCCGATGAGACGCTGATTGTGAATTTTCTGGCCTTCAATGCGTCATCCCTCGACATCATGGTTTATACCTTTACCAAAACCACCCAATGGGTCCGGTTCCATGAGGTCAAAGAGGATGTTCTGCTGAAGATCAGTGACATTATTGAAAGCCATGGCGCCGAAGTGGCCTTCCCGACCCGCACACTGCACCTTCCCGATGGCGTGAGGGTTAGTGGCAATGACAGCGAGGAGTCGTCAGTATCCGAGCCGGGAAATGAGGATAATCGGGAGCAAAGCGCAGGCAAACAGGTGGAGAGCAAGAATGACAGCAGTCGCTGATAGCAAGCCGGTTGGTATCATTGGTGGAACCGGGCTGACCAGCCTCAGTGATCTCACCATTGTGGGTGAGGAAACCGTATCCACCCGCTGGGGGGAGCCGTCTTCCGCCCTGGTTCATGGCGTGCTGGGGCAACAGAAGGTGATGTTTCTGTCCCGACACGGTAACCCGCACCGGATTCCGCCCCACCAGGTGAACTACCGGGCCAATATCCAGGCGCTCTATGATGCCGGCGTTCGAACCCTGGTGGGTGTCAACGCCGTTGGCGGTATTCACCCTGACATGGGGCCGGCTCATGTGGTTATTCCGGATCAACTGATTGACTACACCTGGGGGCGGCCGAGTACCTTCTTTGAAGGGGAGCTGGAGCACGTCACCCACATTGATTTCACCTGGCCTTACGACGAGCAGGCCCGGGCGTTACTGGTTGCCACCGCAAAGGAGGCGGCGGTTCCGTTCTCGGACTTTGGTGTTTATGGCGCCACCCAGGGGCCGCGGCTTGAAACGGCAGCAGAGATACGCCGAATGGAGCGTGATGGCTGTGATATCGTGGGTATGACCGGCATGCCGGAAGCGGTGTTGGCGGCGGAACTGGGAATGCGTTACGTGAGTCTGGGCCTGGTGGTGAACTGGGCGGCGGGCAAATCCGACCACATCATTACCATGGCCGAGATTGAAGCGGCCATTGAGCAGGGAATGTCCGGGGTCCGGTTGATCCTTGAGCGCTCAATGGCCGGTCTTGGTCAGCTTGGGGAGCTCACTCCACCCGCTTGAAAAACACCAGCACGCCGATCGTGGGGGAGTCGATGAAGTGGATTTCCTCACTGCGCATGCGGCGGGTTTCCCTGATCCAGGTGGCCAGTTGAAGTGGTGAAGCCGACGTGGTTGTCTCGGACAGGCCGAAGCTGGCGTCGCCTTCTGTGTCTGGCCATGGGTCTGATGCTTCCGAGGCGCCAGGCTCCATGGCGTCTTCTGAAACATTCTGTGTTACCTGCATAACTCGCGGCGCGCTCTCGTCAATCATCCAGTGATTCAAATGAATGCCCACGTGCAGGAAGCGTTGCCGGTCAATGGTGATATGACCCTCCACAGCTCGCTGGCCCGCTTCCTGTAGCCAGTCTCCCAGCGCAATCTCAAGCGGCTCGCCGTCGTAATCGGGCGGGAAAGTCTGGTACCAGCCCGTGGCCGCCAGTACCCGATAGTTACCGCTGTTTTCAAGCCGTCGGGCAGCCTGGTTCAGGTGCAGCTCACTTTGTGGCACCAGCTTCAGATCGGATTGCCGGCGACCATCGGCCTGGTCTACCCACAGGGCTTTGTCGGGCCGAATGGTGGGCTCAACCTGTTTGCCGGACATTTTTTCTTCAATGCCGGACGGGTCAACCAGTCGTTCCAGGATAACGAATTCCGCTCGGTAGTAGTCCCGGGGTGTATTGCCTGACTGGCTCTGGGCCATCAGGGCGGTCGGGGCTAGCATGAGGGCTGCTGCCAGAAGGGCACCGATCAGTGTGTGCCGTAAACAGAATTGCTGGGCTTGCAAGAGTCTTACTCCACCTGAGTCGTTGTTTGCTCACGACGCCTTGGCTGGCTTGTTGCCCGGCGTCAATTCCGTGAGCATGGCTGCAATGGCGTCGAGTTTACCACTGGTTGAATCATCATTCAGCCGGAAGCGGAAGCTGTTGGCGCCTTCCAGCCTGTAGGTGTCCGGCGCGGATTGCACTTTTTTAACCAGCACCAGGGGGTCCACCGGTGTGGTTGCACCGAACTCCAGTCGCACCCATTCCTTGCCAGCGTCCACTTTCCCGATGCCCAGGGCCTCGGCTTTCAAACGCAGCCGGGTCTGGTTGATCAGATTCTTGGCCGGTTCCGGTAATAATCCGAAGCGGTCGATCATCTCAACCTGAAGTTCTTTTAATTCATCTTCGGTCTGTACGCTGGCAATGCGCTTGTACAGCATCAGGCGGTTGTGCACATCGGGCAGGTAGTCGTCGGGAATCAATGCCGGGATGCGCAGATTCATTTCGGTGCCGTGGCTCAACGGCAGTTCCGCATTCGGGGTACGGCCTTCGCGAATGGCTTTTACCGCCTCATCCAGCAACTGCATGTAGAGGGTGAAACCAATACTTTCAATTTGTCCGCTCTGTTCCTCGCCCAGCAACTCGCCGGCGCCGCGGATTTCCAGGTCGTGGGTGGCCAGCATGAAGCCGGCGCCCAGATCCTGAGCCTCGGCGATGGCGTCCAGGCGTTTCTTGGCATCGTTGGAGATGCTCTTGGGCGGTGGCGTCAAAAGGTAGGCATAGGCCTGGTGGTGCGACCGGCCAACCCGGCCGCGCAACTGGTGCAGCTGGGCCAGGCCAAACTTGTCGGCTCTCTCGATGATGATGGTGTTGGCGCTGGGAATGTCGATGCCGGTTTCCACAATGGTGGTGCACACCAGCACGTTGAAGCGCTTGTGGTAAAAGTCTGACATGATCTGTTCCAGCTGCCGTTCGCGCATCTGGCCGTGGGCCACGCCCACTCGGGCCTCGGGGATCAGCCGGCGCAAGTCTTCGGCGGTTTTCTCGATGGTCGACACATCGTTATGCAGAAAGTACACCTGACCGCCCCTCAGGATTTCCCGCAGGATGGCTTCTTTCACCATGGCCTCTTCACGCTGGCGCACGAAGGTTTTCACCGATAGCCGGCGGGCCGGGGGCGTGGCAATGATCGACAGATCCCGCAGGTGCCCCATGGCCATGTTCAGGGTTCTCGGGATCGGCGTAGCGGTCAGCGTAAGCATGTCCACCTCCGCCCGCAGGGATTTCAGCCGCTCTTTCTGCTGAACACCGAACCGGTGCTCCTCATCGATAATGACCAAACCCAGATTCTTGAACTTCACATCGCCCTGCAGCAATTTGTGGGTGCCGATCACAATGTCTGCCTTGCCTTCCTCGATAGCGGCCATGGCTTTGGTGGTCTGGCTGCCACTTCGAAAACGACTGAGCAGTTCCACGGTGACCGGAGTGTCGGAAAAACGATCCCGGAAGGATTCGTAATGCTGCTGGGCGAGCAGGGTGGTGGGTACCAGCACGGCCACCTGCTTGCCTGACCAAGTCGCCAGGAAGGCCGCACGCATGGCTACCTCGGTTTTGCCGAAGCCCACATCACCGCATACCAGGCGGTCCATGGGGCGCTCGCCGGTCATGTCTTCGAACACCGACTGAATGGCCACTTGCTGGTCCGGCGTTTCCTCGAACGGGAAGCCTGCGGCGAACGCCCGGTAGGCCTCTTTCGGGTCTTCAAACTGGAAGCCTTTGCGGGCTTCTCGGCGGGCGTAAACGTCCAGCAGCTCGGCGGCGGTATCGCGTATCTTCTCCAGGGCCTTTTGTTTGGCATTGCTCCAGCGGTCGGTGCCGAGCTTGTGCAGGGGCGCGTGCTCTTCGTCGGTGCCGGCGTAGCGGGAAATCAGGTGCAGGCTGGAAACGGGAACGTAGAGTTTCGAGCCACCGGCGTATTCCAGGGTCAGGAACTCATCGGCCTGGCCACCGGCATGGATGGTTTCCAGGCCTTTGTAACGGCCCACGCCATGGTCAATATGCACCACCGGCGAGCCGATACGCAGTTCGGACAGGTCACGGTAGCCGTGGTCGTCCACTTCCGTGGGTTTTTCGCGCCGGCGCCGCTGCAGAACCCGTTCGCCGAACAGCGCGGTTTCAGTAATCAGGGCGAGGTTCTGCTCCGGTAGCACCATTCCCTGTTCCATCGGCGCGATGGTGATGGCCAGGGTCGCGCTGTCACTTTCAGTGAATGCCTGCCAGCCGCTGAGGGTGACAGGCTTTAGCTTGTGATCCCGCAGGTTCTCGATCAGGGCTTCGCGCCGGCCGGAAGACTCGGCGCAAATCAGCACGCGGCCCGGGAAATCTTTGATAAAACGCTTGAGGCGCCCGGCTGGGTCTGCTGCCCGGCCATCCATGGCGACATCCGGTAGCGGTGTGGCGCCGCAATTGGCAGTGCCGGCGCCGTCCATGGCGTCGGGGGTGCAGGTGATGCGCGGGTATCGCTTGATCTGGCCAAACACTTCGTCCTGTAGCAGGAAAAGCTCGGCCGGCGGCAGAATCGGTCGCAGTCGGTCGTGCCGGCGGTCCTCGTGCCTGGCGCGGGTTTCCGCATCGAAAGCCGCAACAGCATCGTTCAGGCCGTCTGCGGTAAACACCAGTGTGGTGGCCGGCAGGTAATCGAACAGAGTGGCGGTCTGGTCAAAGAACAATGGCAGGTAATATTCGATGCCTGGCGGGGTAATGCCGTTGCTGACGTCCTGATAGACCGGAGCGTCTTTGTCGGCATGGGGGAAGTGTTCAAACCAACGATTGCGGAAGCCGGAGCGGGCCTCCTTGTGCCAGGGGAGCTCATGGGCTGGCAGCAGTTCGATCTGTTCGATTCGGTCAATGGAGCGCTGGGTTTCCGGGTCAAACGTGCGCAAGGTTTCGATTTCGTCGTCGAACAGGTCAATCCGGTAGGGCAGGTTGGAGCCCATGGGGTAGATGTCCAGAATCGCCCCGCGCACGGCATATTCGCCGTGCTCATACACATTTTCAGCGTGGTGATATCCCGCAGCCTCCAGTTGCATGCGCCAGCTGTCGATATCCAGGCTCTGGCCTACTTTTAATAGCAGGGTGTTGCCTTGTAGGTAACTTGGCGGCGCCAGCCGATGCATCAGGGTGCGGGCGGGCACCACCAGAACACCGTGGCGTGTGGATGGCAACCGGTGCAGGGTGCGGATACGCCTGGAAGTAATGTCCTGGTGGGGTGAAAACAGGTCGTAGGGCAGGGTTTCCCAGTCCGGCAGCGACAACAGTTCGAGGCCGTCTGCGGTCACCGTAGCGCCGTCTTCTTCCGGTGGCAGGTTCAGGAAAAACCGGATGGCTTGCTCCAGGCGGATGGCCTCATCGGTGCTTCGGGTAACCACCAGCGTTAGCCCTTTATGCAGCTTGGCGCTCTCGCAGATGGCCAGGGCGTCACTGCAACCGTGAAGCTGGCCCCATTTGCGGTGGTCGGCGCTTTTATCCGGCAGCGTCGGGGCAATCAACGGGGCGGGTGAGGCCGCACGGGCGGAACCTTGGGGCATGAGCTGTCAAATCTCCTGAGTTAGCGCGTCTGGAACCGAGCGGCGCTATTCTAGCGTTCGGGGGTTTCAGTGTCATGGCTGGTACCGACAAATCGCTATTTGCCGTCGGGCGTCTTAAGTTGGATAATGTGCGCCTTAAAATTATTCCCAGTGCTATACGAGGTTCCAACCGTGAGTCACGAACAAATCAACCAGCACCTGTCCAACTGGACAGAAAGAGAGTCCACCGCCGAAGCGATGATCCCGCTGATTGGCCGCCTGTACCGCAAAAACAACGTTGTTACGTCGGTATACGGCCGGGCGATCATCAACCAGTCGGTGATCGACATCATCCGTGCCCATCGTTTTGTTCGTCAGGTTGAGAACAGCGAGCTGTCCGTTCACGACACGCTGCCGATCCTGCAGGCCATGGACAAGCTGGATCTTGGTCGCGCCCACGTGGACATCGGCAAGCTGGCGGTCAAGTTCAAGGCTGAAGGCGGTGACCTCACCGAATTCCTGAAGCGTGAAATCGGCCCGGTGGTTGGCCAGTATGCCAGTCAGTCAGAGCAGGACGCCCAGAACGAAACCAAAGACGTAGTGCTCTATGGTTTTGGCCGTATCGGCCGTCTGCTGGCCCGCATCCTGATTGAAAAAGCCGGCGGTGGTAACAATCTCCGCCTGCGAGCCATTGTGGTTCGCCAGGGCGGTGCCGAAAACGATCTGGAAAAGCGCGCCAGCCTGCTGCGCCGTGACTCCGTGCATGGTCCCTTCGATGGCACCATCACCGTTGATGAAGAAAACTCCGCCCTGATCGCTAATGGCAACTTTATCAAGGTGATCTATTCCGATGGCCCCGACAAGGTCGATTACACCGCCTACGACATCCACAATGCCATTGTGATCGACAACACCGGTAAGTGGCGTGACGAAGCCGGCCTTGGTCTGCACCTGAAGTCCAAGGGTGTCAGTCGCGTGATCCTGACAGCGCCGGGCAAGGGTGATATCAAGAACATCGTGTATGGTATCAACAACGACTGGATTACCGATGAAGACAAGATCCTGTCCGCGGCTTCCTGCACCACCAACGCCATTACACCGGTGCTGAAGGCCATCAACGACGAATACGGCATTGAAGATGGCCATGTTGAGACCGTTCACTCCTACACCAACGACCAGAACCTGATCGATAACTACCACAAGGGTAGCCGTCGTGGCCGTAGCGCAGCACTGAACATGGTTATTACCGAGACAGGTGCGGCCAAGGCTGTTGCCAAGGCGCTGCCGGAGCTCAAGGGCAAGCTGAGCGGTAATGCTATCCGGGTGCCGACGCCGAACGTGTCCATGGCCATCCTGAACCTGAATCTGAAGTCAGACGTGGATGTAGAGAAGGTGAACGATTACCTCCGCGACATGGCTCTGCACTCTGAGTTGCAGAAGCAGATCGATTTCGTGAATTCCCCGGAAGTGGTATCCACAGACTTCGTAGGCTCCCGCCATGCGGGCATTGTCGATGCCCAAGCCACCATCGCCAACGGTAAGCGCCTGATTCTGTACGTATGGTACGACAACGAGTTCGGTTACAGCGCTCAGGTTATCCGCTGTGTCAATCAGATGGCCGGCGTAACTTACCCGATCTTTCCGAAGCGGGCACGTGACTAAAGTCTAAGTCTGTTTCAGTCAAGTCGGATCAAAAGGCCCCGGTAGCGTGAGCTGCCGGGGCTTTTTTACTACTTTGGAGGGATAAAACCATTTTCCTTACCGGTGGAAATAGGTTTCCTTAATCTCTATAATTGGCGCGATTTTGGGTATGTCTGGCACCCATATTCTCACCCCCGAGCGGCGGGGCCGGGCGTTAAAATCCACAGAAAAGTTTCTGATGATTGGATGAGGCTAATGATCAAGATCAAAAAAGGCCTGGATCTTCCCATCAGCGGCGCTCCCGAACAGACCATTACTGACGGCAAACCGATTCGCCACGTGGCATTGATCGGCTTTGACTACAACGGCATGAAGCCGACGATGGCTGTGAAAGAGGGAGACCGTGTCAAGCGCGGTACGCTGCTGTTCACGGACAAGAAGACCGAAGGCGTTCGTTATACTTCACCGGCAGCCGGTGTAGTGAAAGAAATCAACCGCGGTGAGCGTCGCGTGTTCCAGTCTGTTGTCATCGAAGTGGATGGCGATGAGGCGGAAACCTATGCCCGCTACAACGATTCCGATCTTGCCGGCCTGGAACGCCAGCAGGTAGTTGATAACCTGGTTGAATCCGGTCTGTGGACAGCGTTCCGCACCCGGCCTTACAGCAAGGTTCCGGAAATCGACTCCGCACCGAACTCCATCTTTGTTTCTGTCATGGATACCAATCCGTTGGCAGCAGACCCTACCGTTATTATCGGCGAGAACAGCAAGGCGTTCGAAAAAGGCCTGACCATCATCTCCCGCCTGACCAACGGTAAGGTATTTGTGACCGGCAAGCCCGGCTCCGACGTGTCTGTACCAAAAGCAGACAACATCGAAGTACACCAGTTCGATGGTGTGCACCCTGCCGGTAATGTGGGCACCCATATCCACCACCTGGACCCGGTTTCAGCCAGCAAGACTGTCTGGAGCATCAATTATCAGGACGTGATCGATATCGCCAAACTGTTCGAGACCGGTGAAGTGCCGGTTGAGCGCATTGTGGCTATCGGTGGCCCTAAAGCCCTGAAGCCCCGCCTGGTTCGTACCCGCCTGGGTGCCAGCCTGCCGGAACTGCTGGATGGCGAGATCGCCACTGATTGCGACGTCCGTGCCATTTCAGGCTCGGTATTCGGCGGTCGTCGTGGTGACGGCCCCTGTGCCTACCTGGGCCGCTTTGCCAATCAGGTGTCGGTGCTGGAAGAAGGCACCAAGCGTGAGTTCATTGGCTGGCTGTCTCCGGGCACCAACAAGTTCTCGGTGCTGAACATCTACCTGTCCAAGCTGACCGGTGGCAAGCTGTTCAACTTCACCACCACCACCAACGGCAGTGAGCGGGCCATGGTGCCTGTCGGTGCCTATGAGCAGGTGATGCCGCTGGACATCCTGCCGACTCAGCTGCTGCGAGCACTGATTGTTGGCGATACCGAAGTGGCACAGAAACTTGGCGCCCTGGAGCTGGATGAAGAAGATCTGGCGCTGTGCACCTTTGTGTGCCCCGGCAAATATGAATACGGTCCGATTCTCCGCGAGAACCTGACCCGAATCGAGATCGAGGGATAATACGATGGCTATCCGACAGTTTCTCGATGGAATCGAGCATCATTTTGAAAAGGGTGGTAAGTACGAGCGCTGGTATGCCCTGTACGAAGCCGTTGATACCATTTTCTACACCCCTGGCAAAGTAACTTCCACCACGGCCCATGTGCGTGACGGCGTAGACCTCAAGCGCATCATGATCACTGTGTGGTTGTGTACTTTCCCTGCCATGTTCTTCGGTATGTGGAACATTGGTTTTCAGGCCAACAATTTCCTGGCAGCCAACCCGGATGCCATGATTGCCGATGGCGGCCTGCGTGAAGCCTTTATCACCGCCCTGGCCGTGACCGGCGCCGGTGCCGGCTGGTGGGACAACTTCGTCTACGGCATGGCCTACTTCATTCCTATCTATGCCGTCACCTTTGTGGTGGGTGGTTTCTGGGAAGTGCTGTTTGCCACCGTGCGTCGTCACGAAGTGAACGAAGGCTTCTTCGTAACCTCCGTACTGTTTGCTTTGATCTGCCCGCCCACCATTCCGCTGTGGCAGGTGGCCCTGGGTATCACCTTCGGTGTGGTTATCGGTAAGGAAGTGTTCGGTGGTACCGGCAAGAACTTCCTGAACCCGGCCCTGACTGGTCGTGCCTTCCTGTACTTTGCCTATCCCGCGCAGATTTCCGGCGACACTGTCTGGACTGCAGTTGATGGCTTCAGTGGCGCAACGGCTCTGAGTTGGGCTGCCTCTGGCGGCCTGGAAGCACTGGAAACCCAGATCGGCTGGATGAATGCCTTCGTGGGTAACATTCAGGGTTCCATGGGTGAGACGTCCACCATTGCTATATTGATTGGTGGTCTGATCCTCCTGGCCATGAAGATCGCCTCCTATCGCATTGTCGGCGGGGTGTTGATCGGCATGATCGGCATGTCGTTGCTGTTGAACATTGTCGGGTCCGAGACTAACCCGATGTTTGCCATTCCGGCTCACTGGCACCTGGTTATGGGTGGCTTCGCCTTCGGCATGATGTTTATGGCGACAGACCCGGTATCGGCTGCGATGACCAATACCGGTCGCTGGATGTTTGGCATTCTGGTCGGTGTGATGACCATCCTCATCCGTGTGGTCAACCCGGCCTTCCCGGAAGGCATTATGCTGGCCATTCTGTTCGCCAACCTGTTCGCCCCGCTGATGGACCACTACGTGGTTCAGGCCAACATCAAACGGAGGCTCGCACGTGGCTAAGAAAAAAGAGACGGTCGGAAAGACCATTCAGGTCGCTTTCGCCCTATGTATCGTTTGCTCTGTGATTGTGTCTGCTGCAGCTGTATCCTTGCGCCCGCAGCAGGCCCTGAACCAGGAGCTGGACATCAAGTCCAATATCCTTCAGGCCGCCGGCATGGCTGAGTCTGGCGCCAATCGGGCCCGTATCGAAGAACTGTTTGGTCAGTTCGAGCCGCGCCTGGTTGACCTGCGTACTGGCCGGTTCACCACCCCGGAAGAGCTTGGCGTGCCTGATGTACTGAGCTACAACCAGTACCGCGCTGCCGGTGATCCGAACATGTCTACCCGCCTGTCGGGTGAGCAAGACACCGCCAATCTGCGTCGTCGTGCCCACGCAGCCACGGTTTACATCCTCGAAGAGGATGGTGAGCTGGTTCGTGTGGTGCTGCCGGTTCACGGCCCTGGTCTGTGGTCCACCTTGTATGGGTTCATTTCACTGGAAGGTGATCTGAACACCATCGAAGGCCTGGGCTTCTATGACCACGCGGAAACGCCTGGCCTTGGCGGTGAGGTAGACAACCCTCGCTGGAAAAGCCAGTGGGTTGGCCAGAAGATCTACGGTGACGACAAGAGTGAGCCCCAGATCCGCCTGATCAAAGGCGGTGCCAATCCGGACAGCGAGCATCAGATTGATTCCCTGTCTGGTGCAACGCTGACGGCTCGCGGTGTCGAGAACCTGATCAACTTCTGGATGGGTGAGAACGGTTTCGCGCCGTTCCTGAAAAATCTGCGCGACGGGGAGGCCTGATCATGTCTGACGTATCAGCCAAGAAGGTTCTTTTTGAACCGATTTTCAGTAACAACCCCATCGCCCTGCAGATTCTTGGGATCTGTTCGGCGCTGGCGGTGACCACCAGCCTGAGCGTTACGCTGGTAATGTGTGCTTCGGTTATTGCGGTAACCGGTTTTTCAAACCTGGCGGTATCGCTGATTCGTACCCAGATTCCCAACAGCATCCGGATCATCGTGCAGATGACCATCATTGCGTCGCTGGTAATCGTGGTCGATCAGGTACTGAAAGCCTATGCCTATGAAATCAGCAAGCAGTTGTCGGTATTCGTTGGTCTGATCATCACCAACTGTATCGTTATGGGCCGGGCCGAGGGCTTTGCCATGCAGAACCCGCCGATGCTGAGCTTCCTGGATGGTATCGGTAACGGTCTGGGTTACTCCATTGCGATCCTGTTCGTGGCGTTCTTCCGTGAGCTGTTCGGCTCTGGTGAACTGCTTGGTTTCACCATCCTGGCCTCGGTTAACGATGGTGGCTGGTATGTGCCGAACGGCATGATGCTGCTGCCGCCGAGCGCATTCTTTATCATCGGTCTGGGCATCTGGGCACTGCGTACCTGGAAGCCGGATCAGGTTGAAGAGCCTGATTTCAAGATGTCAGCCCATAAAACCCGGGAGGCCTTCTAATGGATCATTATCTGAGTCTTCTGGTTACGGCCATTTTCGTTGAAAACCTGGCGTTGGCGTTCTTCCTGGGGATGTGTACCTTCCTGGCGATCTCCAAAAAGGTAGAAGCGGCGATTGGTCTGGGTATTGCGGTGGTTGTGGTACTGACTCTGTCTGTGCCGGTGAACAACCTGATTTTCAATACCGTTCTGCGTGAAGGTGCCCTGTCCTGGGCGGGTCTGCCAGATGTTGACCTGAGCTTCCTGGGACTGCTGACCTACATCGGTGTTATTGCGGCACTGGTGCAGATTCTTGAGATGGTTCTCGACAAGTACATCCCGTCGCTGTACGCAGCGCTGGGCGTGTTCCTGCCGCTGATCACCGTTAACTGCGCGATCCTGGGTGCGTCACTGTTCATGGTTGAGCGTGACTACAACTTTGGTGAGAGTGTGGTGTACGGCTTTGGCGCCGGCGTGGGCTGGGCCCTCGCCATTGGTGCCCTGGCGGGTATCCGCGAGAAGCTCAAGTACAGTGATGTTCCCAACGGCCTGCGTGGCCTTGGTATTACCTTCATCACTGTCGGCCTGATGTCGCTCGGCTTTATGTCGTTCTCCGGCATCTCGCTGTAATGCGCACCCGGATCATCGGATAACTACGAGAAGGCGAGACCATGAATACAGAAATTATTCTTGGCGTGGTCATGTTTACCGTCATCGTGCTTGCACTGGTGGCGGTGATCCTGGCAGCGCGCTCAAAACTGGTCAGCACCGGCGACGTCACCATTGAAATCAATGACGACCCGGAACACACCATGAAAACGGAAGCAGGTGGAAAACTGCTGAACACCCTGGCGGGCAACGGCATTTTCCTGTCGTCTGCCTGTGGTGGCGGTGGCACCTGCGCTCAGTGTAAATGTAAGGTTCTGGAAGGTGGCGGCGCCATGCTGCCCACTGAAAAGACCCACTTCACCAACCGTGAAGAAAAAGAAGGCTGGCGCCTGTCGTGCCAGGTTCCTGTAAAACAGGACATGAAGATCGAAGTACCGGAAGAGTTCTTTGGCGTGAAGAAGTGGGAGTGCGAGGTGGTGTCTAACCATAACGTGGCCACCTTCATCAAAGAACTGGTACTGAAGCTACCGGAAGGCGAGGAAGTGGACTTCCGCGCTGGTGGCTATGTGCAGCTGGAGTGCCCTCCCTACGAAATCGATTTCAAGGACTTCGATATCGAGGAAGAGTTCCACGAAGACTGGGACAAGCACGATATCTGGCGCTATAAGGCGATCAACAAGGAAGACACCATCCGTGCCTACTCCATGGCGAACTACCCGGAAGAGAAGGGACTTCTGAAGTTCAACATCCGTATTGCGACACCGCCTCCGGGCACCAATCACCCGCCAGGCATCATGTCCAGCTACGTGTTCAACCTGAAGCCGGGTGACAAGGTCACTGTAATGGGGCCATTCGGTGAATTCTTTGCCAAGAAGACCGACGCGGAAATGGTGTTCATCGGTGGTGGTGCCGGTATGGCGCCCATGCGCTCCCACATCTTTGACCAGCTCAAGCGCCTGAATTCCAAGCGCAAGATCAGTTTCTGGTATGGTGCCCGCAGTGTGCGCGAAATGTTCTATGTGGAAGACTTTGATGGTCTGGCCGCAGAGAACGAGAACTTTGAGTGGCATTGCGCCCTGTCAGATCCGCTTCCGACTGACGACTGGGATGGCCCTACCGGCTTTATCCATAACGTGTTGTACGAAAACTATCTGAAGGACCACCCGGCTCCGGAAGACTGTGAGTTCTACATGTGTGGGCCCCCAATCATGAACGCGTCCGTCATCAAGATGCTGAAAGATCTTGGTGTTGAGGACGAAAACATCATGCTGGATGATTTCGGAGGTTAACAGGCTCAGATGACATCCCGCATGTTTGGACCCGTCAGGGTGGTTGTGGTCGGCGTCTTTATGACGCTGATCATGGCTGCCCTGGCGGGTTGCTCGTTTCAGGAAAAGGAAAAAGTCTGGGAGATTTCCGGAGGTATCTTCGGAACGACCTATCACATAAACGTCGTATTGCCAGAAGACAGGGAACGCCTGCAGACTCTGGCTCAGGGTATTCAGAAAGAGCTGGAAGCGGTGGATGCGTCCATGTCAACCTGGAAGCAGGATTCCGAGTTGTCACGGTTGAATCGCAAACAGGACCAGTCGGAGTGGACGGAGCTTTCTCCGGCCTTGTTTGAAGTGATACAGCGTTCCCAGGAAATTGCCGAGCTGACCGACGGGGCGTTTGATATCACCATCGGTCCCGTGGTCAATCTCTGGGGCTTCGGGCCGGATGCCCGGCCTGATACCGTCCCGTCCGACGCGGCCCTTGAGAAAGCGCTTTCAGATACTGGCTACCGCTATCTCGAGCTGAACGCAGAGGCCATGGCGTTGCGTAGCGAAAAGCCCCAGTACATCGATTTGTCCGGGATTGCCAAAGGCTATGCTGTCGATGTGGTGGCCCGTTACCTGGACCGTGAAGGTGTGCAGGCGTACCTTGTAGAGATCGGTGGTGAGGTGAGGGTCAATGGGCGGAAACCTGACGGCGGTGCCTGGCGCCTGGCCATTGAAGAGCCATCGGAACAGGCAAGGCAGGTCAGCAAGATAGTGGCCATGGATCAGCATGCGATGGCAACCTCCGGTGACTATCGTAACTATTACGAATCGGATGGACAGCGTTACTCGCATACAATAGATCCATCGACTGGTAAGCCGATCACCAACAGGATAGCGTCTGTGACGGTGATTACCGAAGACAGTATGACTGCCGACGCTCTAGCCACCGCATTCACCGTGATGGGTTATGAGCGGGCACGGGCGCTGGCAACGCGGGAAAATATTCCTGCTTATTTCATCGTGCGAGGCGAGAGCGGCTTTGAGGTGCATGAAACACCGGCTTTCTCTTCCTTCGTGGTTCAGTAAAGGAGGTCAGTATGGGTACCTTTCTTCTCGTTTTGTTCATTGTGGGCATTCTGATTGCCGGCATGTCGATTGGCGTCATCTTTGGCCGTAAGCCCATCAGCGGCACCTGCGGTGGAATTGGTGCCCTGGGCATCAGCCAGTCCTGTGATATTTGTGGCGGTAACACGCAGAAGTGTGAGGAAAGCCGCAGCGAGACCGGGGCCTCTGAGAAAGCGGAAGACCTGGCCTACGACGCCTCGCGCACAGAAAAGTAAGCGACACTCATCAATAAATAAAACTACGCATTTTATGGCGTAGATAAGGAGTCACTGCGCACATGGCAGAGCATCATTACGACGTCGTCGTTATTGGCGCCGGCCCTTCCGGTGAAGGGGCGGCAATGAACGCGGCCAAGCACAACAAGCGAGTCGCCATCATTGAAGACAAACCGACGGTGGGCGGTAACTGCACGCACTGGGGCACCATTCCATCCAAGGCGCTGCGTCACTCGGTGAAGCAGATCATCACCTTCAACACCAATCAGATGTTCCGGGATATCGGCGAACCGCGCTGGTTTTCCTTCCCGAGGGTGTTGCAGAACGCGCAGAAGGTCATCGGCAAGCAGGTTAAGCTGCGCACCCAGTTCTATTCCCGTAACCGGGTAGACCTGATCAATGGCCGTGCGTCGTTTGTCGACACGCACCGGCTGGAAATCCGTGGCAACAAGTCTGTGGAGACCATCCACTTCAAACAGGCCATTATTGCTACTGGCTCCCGTCCGTATCTGCCGCCCGATGTGGATTTCCGCCATCACCGGATTTACAACTCTGATTCCATCCTGAACCTGTCCCACACCCCGCGCACCCTGATTATCTATGGCGCCGGCGTTATCGGTTCCGAGTACGCCTCCATTTTTGCCGGGCTGGGTGTAAAGGTTGACCTGATCAACCCGGGCAGTCGCCTGTTGTCATTCCTGGACGACGAAATCTCCGATGCGCTCAGCTACCACCTTCGCAACAACGGTGTGCTGGTTCGCCATAACGAGCAGTACGAATCGGTGAAGGGCGACGACCACGGTGTGGTGCTTTCCCTGCAGTCTGGTAAGAAAATTCGCGCCGATGCCTTCCTCTGGTGCAACGGGCGAAGTGGCAACACGGAAAACCTTGGGTTGGAGAATGTGGGCCTGGTGCCCAATGGCCGCGGCCAGTTGGCAGTGGATGACCACTACCGTACCGAGGTGGACCACATCTACGCGGCGGGCGATGTGATTGGCTGGCCGAGCCTGGCCAGTGCAGCCTATGACCAGGGCCGTGCGGCTTCGTCAGATATCACCCAGGACGAGTATTTCCGATACGTGGATGATGTGCCCACGGGTATCTACACAATTCCTGAAATCAGCTCCGTCGGTAAAACCGAGCGGGAGCTGACAGAAGCCAAAGTGCCATACGATGTTGGTCAGGCTTTCTTCAAGGACCTGGCGCGGGCACAGATCACGGGTGAAGCGGTGGGCATGCTGAAGATCCTGTTCCACCGTGAGACTCGGGAGATTCTGGGTATTCACTGCTTCGGTGACCAAGCGGCTGAGATTGTGCACATCGGCCAGGCGATCATGAACCAGAAAGGGGAGGCGAACTCCCTGAACTACTTCATCAATACCACGTTCAACTACCCGACCATGGCGGAAGCCTATCGGGTGGCGGCGTTGAACGGCCTGAACCGGATCTTCTGATCCGGTCAGTTCCGTACCGGCGCCGGTATTATGCCGGCTCGGGCATTCCTTCCTTTGCTGGCAAGCTCAGAACGGCTCTGGCGCGGTTGTCGAAGAACATCCGTGTGCTTGTAGGGTAGTCGGTAATAATGCTGTCTACGCCCATCTCTTCCAGCTTCAGCATGTCGTGAATGCGGTTCACCGTCCAGGTGGACACATGCATATTACGCTTGTGGGCCTGGGCAACCATGTCGGCATTCAGAATCTTCCAGTTCACACAGAAATACTCACAGCCCAGGCGGGTAGCCAGGTTCAGCGGCTTCGGGAACTTTCGCTCAGCCACAAGGCCAATCCGGAGGTTCTTGTCACGGCGCCTCAGTTCCCTGAGGAACCAGGGATCGGATGAGGTAACGGCGGCGGTCTGGTAAAGGTTCCGGCGCTGGATCACTTCTGTCAGGCGATTGCAAAGTATGTTCAGGCGGGCCCGGTTGTCCTTCTTCACTTCCAGCTGCAGATGCTCCAGATCGTCGAACTGGTCGAGCAGGTTTTCGAGAGTCGGAATGCCCACTTTGCGGGGCCAGGCGCTGGTGTTGCGCCGAGCGTCCATGTCGGCCAGCTCGGCGGCCGTGTAATGGCCGACATTGCCCTTTTGCCCGGTAGTGCGATCTACCGTCAGGTCGTGCACCAGCACCGGCACGCCGTCTTTTGACAGCACCAGGTCCAGCTCGAAGTGCCGGATACCATGCCGATAGGCATGGATAAAACCGGGCATGGTATTTTCTGGAGCCTCACCTTTGGCCCCGCGGTGACCATAAACGATCATTCTGCAGTACTATCCTTGAGAGTCTGGTAAATAGCCTGGCGTTTCTTCCAGGTGTCGTGGCAAAGGCGAATATCTTCCAGATACGCCGGCAACTCTTTCATCAGCAGGGCCTGAGGGCCGTCAACCAGAGCTTTCTCCGGTTTC
The DNA here is from genome assembly GCF_003007715.1 of Marinobacter shengliensis. Taxonomy (GTDB): domain Bacteria; phylum Pseudomonadota; class Gammaproteobacteria; order Pseudomonadales; family Oleiphilaceae; genus Marinobacter; species Marinobacter shengliensis. The sequence goes on from NZ_PXNO01000027.1 coordinate 293,292, forward strand.
GGGTGGAAGTCTACCAGCACCATGTTGGCGCCGGCGATCACGCCCTGGGCGGTGGCGTGCATCACGTCCAGAATACCATCCGGTGAGCGGTCCCGGCTGCCCACGGAGTGGGACGGGTCTACACACACCGGCATGCGAGTCAGGCGCTTTACCGCTGGTACGTGGGCGAAATCCACCATATTTCGGTGCGGCTGGCCGGCCTCGGTTTTCATGCCCCTCAGGCAGAAAATCACGTTGGCGTTGCCCTCACTGGCCAGGTACTCCGCGGCGTTCAGCGACTCGTTCAGGGTAATACCAAAACCGCGCTTGAGCAGTGCCGGGTAGGTTTTCTGCCGGCCTATGGCTTTGAGTAGCTCGAAGTTCTGGGTATTCCGGGTGCCAATCTGCAGCATCACACCGGTGGGCCGGCCCAGTTTCTCCAGGCAGTTATCGATCTCTTCGATATGGCTTTCGTGAGTAATCTCCATGGCAATAACCTTGATGCCATGCTTGCCGGCTTTCTCGAAGACCCAGGGCAGGCAGCCCTTGCCGTGCCCCTGGAACGAGTATGGGTTGGTGCGGGGTTTGTAGGCGCCCATGCGGGTGCAGACCTCGCCATTGTCCTCCAGCGCCTGCATCATCTGCTCAACGTGCTCGGGTACGTCTACCGCACATAGCCCGGCAAAGATGTTCAGGTTGTTCTGGCTGAACTCGACGCCGTTGTAGGTGAAACCGCTCTGGCGGTGATCGTCTTTGTGGCGGCCCAGAATGCGGTAGTCATCAGAGATTCGGATGGCGCGCTCCACGGCGGGTAGCGCTTCAATCTCTTCCTTGTTCAGTGTTTTGGTGTCGCCCAACAGATAAATCTCTGTCAGCCGCTGGCTGGCACCCTGAACCTCGTGTACCCGAACACTGACACCAGGCAGGTTTTCCAGGTAGTGCATGGTCTGGCGGTAGGCTTCGCTGTCCAGTTCTGTGTTGGGGTGAAGAATGGCTAACATGGAATCTCCTTGGGGTTAACCGGCGGCGTCTTCCGCCCTGTGCCTGGCCTGCATGAATTCCCGATGATTAAGATGCAGCAAGTCCGCAATCCGGCGAATAAGGTGTTCTTCGTATTTGTCGATACGGCCGTCTGCCAGGGCCACCCGCCAGATACTTTCCAGCAGGGCCTGTTTCTGGGGCTGGTCAAAGTGGTCGTTGATCTGTCCGGTGAACTCATACAACGACGTGGAATCCTCTGCGTGGGCCAGGGCGTCGGCAAGAATCTCTTCTGCTTCTTCCCGGGTAACCTGATGGGCCTGAACGGCGCAATCGACAATAATCTTCAGCTCGCGCTCGTCCTCGTGACTGTCGACACGGGCAAGCTGCACCATCAGGGCTGTGGCCGCCACAGCGAGTTGGTGGGCGTCGGTTTGCACAGGCTCGGATTCCGGCACCGCAAACAGTTTTTTCAGGCGATCAATCATACAGCGCCCCTTGGCTATAGGTTGGGGTGTCGATCAGGCAGCCTCGATCGCTAACTGCCGTACCCGGTTCTCGAGTTCAATCTGGTCTGCGGCAAACCGGCGGATACCATCGGCCAGTTTCTCGGTGGCCATGGCATCCTCGTTGGATTCCCAGCGGAACCGCTTCTCGTCCACGTGGTGTGGTTTGTCGGCGGTGTTTGCGCGGCCCGCGTTCAGGCGCTGGGGCAATTCGCCTTGATCGTCTTTCAGCTCCTGCAACAGGGCAGGGCTGATGGTCAGGCGATCGCAGCCGGCGAGCATTTCAATCTCGCCAGTATTACGGAAGCTCGCCCCCATCACCACGGTATTGAAGCCATTGGCCTTGTAGTAATTATAGATGCGTGTGACCGATTGCACGCCCGGGTCTTCCGCCGCCGGGTAGCTGTCGCGGCCAGTGCTGGCCAGGTGCCAGTCCAGAATGCGCCCTACAAACGGAGAGATCAGATAGGCACCGGCTTCGGCGCAGGCGGCAGCCTGTACAAAGGAGAACAGCAGGGTAAGGTTGCAGTGGATGCCTTCTTTTTCCAGCTGCTCAGCGGCGCGGATGCCTTCCCAGGTAGAGGCAATCTTGATCAGCACCCGGCTGGTGTCTACGCCCTGGCGGTCATAGTAGTCGATCAACCGGCGTGCACGTTCCAGGGTGGCACCGGTGTCAAACGACAGCCGGGCGTCTACTTCTGTGGAAACGACGCCGGGAATCAGGTTCAGGATTTCTTTACCGGCCAGCACCGCCAGCATGTCAGTGGCGATGGTCAGTTGTTCGGCGGTAGAGCCCCCGCGCTGACTGGCAAAGGCAACGGCCTTGTCCAGCATCGGGCGGTAGGCGTCCGAGGCTGCGGCTTTCAGCAACAGTGAGGGGTTAGTGGTGGCATCTTGCGGCCGCCATTGGGCAATGGCGTCAAGGTCGCCGGTGTCGGCCACCACAGTGGTCATGGTCTTCAGTTGGTCCAGCTTGCTATTCATTCGTCCTGTCGTCCCGGTTGTGCGGTGTTATGGCGGTACCCAGCTCCAGAATACCTTTGTAACCCCTACAATAACGGCAGCTTACGACAGGAACAAGACAACAAAAGGTATGGGGATGATCAACTTTCCGTAATGAGTTCCGGTTCCCTGACTTTGGCCAGAGCCTGCTCCACCACTTCCAGGCCGGAACCGGGCTTGTTGGCGTTCTCGCTCAGGTGTCGGCGGAACTGCCGCCCGCCCGGCTGGCCCAGGAACAATCCCATGATGTGGCGAGTCATGTGGGTGAGGTACACCCCACGGTCCAGTTCCTGCTGGATGAACGGAAACATGGCGCGCAGGGCATCATGACGGCTGGTGACAGGTGCCGGCTCACCAAAGAATTCGGTATCCACGTCGGCCAGTAGCCAGGGATTGTGGTAGGCCTCGCGGCCCAGCATCACGCCGTCGGTGTGGGCCAGGTGCTCATGGCAATCCTCAAAAGTTTTGATGCCGCCGTTGATGATGATTTCAAGGTGAGGGTAGGCCTGTTTCAGACGGTACACCCAATCGTACTTCAGCGGTGGGATATCGCGATTTTCCTTCGGGCTCAGGCCCTCCAGAATGGCAATGCGGGCGTGCACGATGAACGTCTTGCAGCCGGCTGCAGCAACGGTTTCGATAAACTCGCACAGCTCATCCCAGGATTCGCGGCCGTTGATGCCAATACGGTGTTTGACGGTGACCGGCAGATCCGTGGCCGCAATCATCGCTGCCACACCTTCCGCCACCTTATCCGGATGGCCCATCAGGCAGGCGCCGATCATGTTGTTCTGCACCCGATCACTGGGGCAGCCGACATTCAGGTTCACTTCATCAAAGCCAAACTGCTGCGCCAGCTTTGCGCAATGAGCCAACTCACCGGCATGGCTGCCACCAAGCTGCAGCGCCAGTGGGTATTCGGATGGATCATGGCGCAGAAACCGCTCGGTATCCCCATGAATCAACGCCCCGGTGGTCACCATCTCGGTATACAGCAACGCCCGGCGGCTCAGAACTCGCGCCAGGTAGCGAAAATGAGGTGTTGTCCAATCCATCATCGGGGCCACACAGAAGCGGCGGGAAGGGCCGGAATCGGCGGCAAATGGAATCGGCGATGGAACAAAAGACATAGAGCTACCTGTAAACGGCAATGGCGCAGATCATACGAAAATCCAAGCGTCCTAGTTTATCAGGAATACCCCTAATAAGCAGGCTGCGAGGGGGCTCCCAGTGCCATCCCCGAATGTAACAAAATGTACCGGGGTCTGACCCCAGTACATTTGACCGGGCGAAATGTCTTGGGGTCTGACCCCAGCATGTATAATCCGCGGTGGATGAACCGGACAACAGGATATTGAATGACCATCACTGCCTTTGACGCCTTAGCCTGCCCCCTGGACGGCGCTGCCTTGCAGCGGGAGTCGGGTTCGTGGCGGTGTGCCAGTGGCCATAATTTTGATGTTGCGCGGCAGGGCTATGTGCATCTGTTGCCGGTGCAGAAGAAGCGTTCGCTGGACCCGGGTGACAGTAAGGTGATGGTGGCGGCACGCCAGCGGTTTCTTGAGGCAGGGTATTACCAGCCGATTGCCGAGGCGGTGTCGCGGGCAACGCTGGACGATGCGCCGGCCAGCACCACACTGAGTTGCCTGGATGCCGGTTGTGGTGAAGGCTATTACCTGCGGCAACTGGCCTGGGCGGCGGGCGATGAGCGCTCCCTGGCGCTATTGGGCCTGGATATCTCGAAATGGGCAGTACTGGCGGCGGCCCGTGAAGACAAACGGCCGAGCTGGGTGGTGGGCAGTAATGCGAATCTGCCGGTGCTACCTGGCTCACTGGACCGTATTCTCTGCCTGTTTGGCTTTCCCGTGTACCCGGAATTCGGCCGTGTTCTCAAACCGGGCGGCAAGCTGATTCAGGTGGACGCAGGGCAGGATCACCTGCGGGAGCTGCGGGAAATTATCTATCCTGAAATCCGGAGCGAATCGAAGAAAGTGATGCCAGCCCCGGAAGGATTTCGCCGAGTGGCTTCGGAAGATGTTCGGTTTTCACTGCATCTGGCGGGGGCGGAGCCCATCGCAGACCTTCTGGCGATGACGCCCCATTTCTACCGGGCAAACGCGGAAGGCCGGGAGCGGGCGGCTGCCCTGAACTCCCTGTCACTCACGGTAGATGTTTGCCTGCACACCTTTGAGCGGGTTGCTGAGGGCGATTAATCTGCGTTTTCCATGCCCAGCCGGGTACCACGGGCCTTGAGCCGGTAAAACTCCTCAACAATACCAGCCATGGCCTCCGGGCAGTATTCCCGGAGCCCGCCCAGCATCAGGCGTTTGGACACTTCACCAACCGAGCTGCCATCAGACATCAAGTGGTACGAGAGGGTCACATTGCCGCGCTTGCCCGCCACTTCCAGGTCCGCCTTGTTCAGTTCCAGGTCTGGCTGAAGATTGTCCTGTTTATTGATCGCCACGCTCATGCTTTCATACATCACCATGGGGCGGTCCGGGTTAAACATCACCCCGTGGGATTCCATCAGTGGTTTGAGCGTGTGGGGGAAATTCTTGCCAGAGGCCGCCACGTAGGCGCGGGTGAAGTCATCAATCACTTGCTCGTCTCGGATTACCGCACCGCTGCGGCTCACTTCCAGGTAGACCTTGCCGGCTTCGTCGCAGACTTCGATGGTGTCGTCACCGGTTTCCCGGAACTCCAGGGGAATTTCTGCCCCAAGCAGATTGCGAAAACGGAACGTCATGTTCTCTGATAACCCAAAGCGCCCGACCACAATGGCAAACAGCAGGTCACCGGGCACGCAGAAACGGCGGGCGTCCGGATCGTGGATAGGGTTGAAGTCTCCGGCAATCTCTTTGGCAAAATGGCTGGCCTGGGGCGCAGTAATAACAATGCGTCCGTCCTGGACGGTATAAAAACGTTCTGAAAGCATGGTGTACCTTTTACGGATCGCAGAGATGAGGGAACGAGATGTTTGTCGGTCCGCAGATTGATCCTGCCATTCTAAACGATTAAACGCCGCAGGGCCCTCCGGCTTTCGTACAATGCCCGGTGGCAACGTCAGTCTTCGTCTTCGGCATCCCGCAGGCGCTCCTGGCGCTCCCATTCTTCTTCCTTGGCGGCTTCAATTACATCGAGCAGCTCATCCACGTTCGCGCTTTCGGTGTCGTGCTCAAAGCAGCCAGTCAGCTGGCTGTCGGGGTGCAGGTCGCCGGCTTCATAAAGCGCCCAGATCTCCTTGCCATAATCGGTATTCAGCAGTTCCGGGGCAAAGCGGCCGAAATAGCGGCGCATGTTGTCTACATCCCTCTCGAGCATGCGCTCCGCGCTGTTATTGCCAGCTGCATTAACCGCCTGGGGCAGGTCGATAATGACCGGATCGGTGGCATCAACTAGAACATTGAATTCGGACAGGTCGCCGTGAATCAGGCCGGCACTGAGCATGCGCACGACGTCGGCAATCACCTTGCTGTGGTAACTGCGGGCCTGTTCGGGGGTGAGGGTAACGTCGTCCAGCCGGGGCGCGGCCTTGCCTTCACTGTCGGCAATCATTTCCATCAGCAGCACGCCGTCAACAAAACCGAAAGGTTCTGGCACGCGAACGCCGGCGTCCGCCAGGCGGTAGAGGGCGTCTACTTCGGCGTTCAGCCAAGCGTCTTCCTGCTCTTTCTGGCCATAGCGGGTTTTCTTGCTCATGGCCCGTGCGCGACGACTGTTCCGTACCTTACGGCCTTCCTGGTACTGAACGGCCTGTTTGAAACTGCGTTTCTGGGCCTCTTTGTATACCTTGGCGCAACGCACCTGGTCGCCGCAGCGCACCACAAACACCTGGGCTTCCTTGCCGCTCATCAACTGGTACAACACCTCATCCACCATGCCTTCATCAACGAGGGGTTGTAATCGTTTTGGTATCTTCATATAAGTTTCTGTGCCCGGTTCAACTTGCTGGCTCTGTATGGTCATGGCCAGCGTTTATCGGCACATACTACCTGATTGTGAGCAAAGGAGTGTTGTATTGATCCCGCGCGGACGATTTCCATGGCGATCGCTGATCATCCTGTTGGCCTGCTTGCTGTGGGTGCCGTCAGCTTCCGCGCTGGACTGGTCGTTCTTGCTGCAGCAGGGGCGAATGGGCATTGCCCTGCCGGATATCGAGACTGCGGATTGGCGCGTGACCGGCATCCGGGCTGAGGTGGTTAACTCGGTTGAGGCAGACAACCAGGCGGTTATCGTCCGTTTTAAACCCGGTTCAAGGCTGACGGCCGCCACCCTTGCACAGAACGCCGGAGATTCTTCGGTTTTCTTAAATAACGTGCAGCTGGATCTGACCGATGTAACCGTCACCATCAACCTCGGTGGCGTCGAAGCCCTTGTGGACCGCACTGCGGTGGCTGGCCTGGTCACCATTGAGATTGAAGACTTGCAACACCCCAGCCTGAAACCCCAGGGTTGGCGGTTCGACGGGCGGGTGAGTGGCGCTGTGTCTGATCTCAGCCTTGAGGGCCAGCTGCGATCAGATTCCGGCCTGTTGGCGGAGGTGGTGTTGAGAAGCCGGACTGGGGAGTTCATGGCTGGCCGAGTAGCTATGGCCATGGCCGCTGAACAAGCCGGCACGGCACTCGCTGATACACTCGCCCAGTGGCCCTCGTTGCTCACGTTAAACCATGGTCAGCTTGAGGCGGCCGCCAGCTTTCGGCAGGAACCGGATGCCCCCCTCGCACTGGATGCCCGGCTGAATCTGGCGGGGGTGAATGGGGTCTTCGATCGAACCGCGTTTTCCGATATGAGCGGCCGCTTGTTGTTCAGCCTTGAAGACGAAACACTGGCTGCCCGCCTGCGCGACATCACGATTGCCCAGATCAACTCCGGTATTGGCATAGGTCCGGTGCGGTTGCTGGCGGATTATCGGGCGCCGGCCGCCGAGCCGCTCACTGGCCAGTTAGAGATTCAGCAGGCCACAGCCGAATTTCTCAATGGCCGCCTGAGAGTCGCACCGCAATCCTTCGATCTGGCCAATCATCCCGTTAACGTCCCGTTGGACGTCTACGAGTTATCGCTTGAACGGCTGCTAGAAGTTTACCCGGCCGAAGGCTTTGAGGGCACCGGCAGGCTAAACGGCCGGATACCGCTGATAATCTCCGGCACATCGGTAGAGGTTGAGCAAGGCGCCATGGCGGCTATTGTTCCGGGCGGCCGCTTGCGGTTACCGGGCGAGCGCCTTCAGGCCATGTTGGGCGGTAGCCAGGCCGTGGACCTGGTGGTGCAAGCTTTGCAAAACTTTCACTATTCGGTGCTGGATAGCACGATAGACTACGATAAGAATGGAAAGCTGATGTTAGGCCTGCGGCTGGAAGGACAAAGCCCGGGCGTTCGCGGCGGCCAGCCGGTGGTGCTGAACATCAATCTTGAAGAAGACATTCCTGCGCTGTTAACCAGCCTACAGCTGAGCGGCAGGGTGAACGAAGCGGTTACCGAACGCGTTCGGGAGCGGCTGCAACAGTCCGGGCAGGAGGCAAAACCATGATCAATGTGTGGCGGTCACGCAGGCCGCTGGCGATGAGAGTTCTGATGATATCGGTCCTGCCGTTGGCATTCATTGCCTGCACGCCAACCGTACAGATGGCGGCACCGAAAGAGCCGATTACCGTGAACCTGAACGTTAAAATCCAGCACGAGATCTACGTTAAAGTGGACAGGGAAGTGGATGAACTGTTCAGTGATAAAGGCCTGTTCTGAACAACAGCGGCCTGACCAAGGGCAGATCAAGGGGTTGAAGATGAAACGACTGATGCAACTGGGCGCCTTCCTTCTGGCCATCGGCATGGCACTGCCGGCGCTCGCCATGAGCCTGGAAGAAGCCAAGCAGAAACTGGAAACCGTCAAACAGCAGGGCCTGGTGGGCGAAACGCCGACCGGATACCTGGAAGTGGTGCGCGCAGAAGGCGATGCGCCTGCGGTGGTGCAGGCCATCAACAACGCGCGCCGGGATGAATATGCCCGTATTGCCGAGCGGCACGACATACCGGTTACTCAGGTGGAAACTGTGGCTGGCAAGAAAGCTATCGAGAAAACACCGGCCGGGCAGTTCGTTCAGGTCAATGGCCAGTGGGTGAAGAAATAACGCCTACTCCAGCTCAAGGATCAGTGGCTCCATCAGCCTGTACACCCAGGCTGATCGGCCATCCTGCAGTGTTAACTCCACCCTTTCGTAGCGCACACCTAGCCGCTCGTACCTGTCCAATGCCCGCAATTCACTAGCGCTCACTTCAATCACCTCTCCGGCTACGCTGGCATCAGCGTCCGGCTTTATATCCAGTTTTTCCTTGCGAAAACCCGGGAGTATTGCCAGTTCGCTGCTGCCGGCACGCCCCGTCACCAGCCAACGCACCCAGGGCCGGGTGAGGGTGCCGTACACAAACACCGAATAGGTTTCGTCCTCGTCGATGGCAGGCAGCTCCGCCGTTGGGTTATAGCCAAAGCTGCTGACAAAGGTCAGCCAGAGATAGGCAATGCCCACCATCAGCAGTGTCAGAATCAGCGCCAGGGAGCGTTTGATCGATTTTCTCATAAATTACTACACAGTCTCTCCGGCATGGCTGATCAGCACCCCGGGCGCACCGGTTTCCAGCTTGTCTCTCAGGCTGCCTGGAATGACGGCCTTGGCCATCTTTGAAGGCTGGATAAGCACGTAGGTGATGTCTGCATCGGCGATAAACTGCCCGTCACCGTGCCGGAAGAATTCCAGGTGCAGCGTGAAAGACGTATTCCCCAGCCGCCCGGCCTTGATGCGGGCTTCCAGCACATCGTCAAACTTCGCTGGTGCTTTCCAGTTAACGGTCATGCTGACTACCTGGATGTCCAGGTCCTGATCAAGCAGGTGCTGGTAATCACCAAACAGCGTGCGGATATACTCATTCACAGCAATATCCACGAAATCTGCATAGCGGGCATTGAACACCACGCCCTGGGCGTCGCATTCGCCATAGCGCACCCGGAAGCGAAAACGGAAAGGCTGTTCCGACATGAAGACTCCTAAGTTAATACCGATTGGCCAGGTCAGCTTTCCATACTTGACGATGTGACCCATTATTGTAAAGCGGTCTCCGAACTGTGTTTGAATATAGAAGCAAGTAGTGGGCTAAGGAATTAGCCCGACGAGACACATAGTGTTGGTGTGATTGTACAAAGGGAATAATTATGACTGCTGTAAGGAAAGGTGTGCGTGGCTTGGCAGTGTTATCCAGCGTTACCTTGTTGGCGGCCTGTGGCGGCGGCGGAGGTGGCGGTTCTGACGGGCCAGACCTGACTCTGGATAACGATAATCTGGCGGAGCAAACGGTTGAGGTTGGTCCGGAGTCGGATGTTCGCGGTATCCTGGGCTTACAAGATGATATTAATACGGGGCAGGCGCTGATCCTTGAGGTGATGGAAAGCCTTAGAACTCAACATTCGGGCTCATCAGACACGATCAGCTGTGAGCAAGGTGGCACTGCCACTGTGACTGATGAGGGTGCTGATGGCAGGATTGATGATAAATGGTTATTACAGGATTGTGTCATCAACACTCAAGTGCTCGGTAGCGTTAGCCTCAGTGGCGACTATCGATTTGTTGCCACTTTTAGCGGTGACGAGGAGGCCGATTTCGTTTTGGAGGGCTCTGAGACCTATGGCATCGAAGGTTTGCGGTTGTCGAATTCTGAACAGATCAAAATAAGGGGACGGGCTGACGCCGATTATTCAAGAGCCGGAAGTTTCGCCAGTTTCATTGATACCGTGGATGTGTTTGAGTTCAAGGTTGGTGATCGATACGCGGCCATCACCGAAGTGGAAACTCGATTGGAGGGTAACGACGCTACCGTGGATTTCACAACCAAAGGTAAGCTGATAGGCTCTGCCATTGGTGGCTATATCCAGCTATCGACTCCCCAAGTTGTAAAAATTAACAATGGCGAAGCTTGCCCGGCCTCAGGCATTCTCCGGATAGCCAGCAATGGCGTGGCGGAGATTCTTTTTGGCACAAGTACTGAAGATGATGACGCAGTGCAAATCAGAGTTGACGGTCAGATCGTAGACAGCACTGACGACTGCAGCGCCATCGGCTTTATTCCCTAAATCCGATCTCCTCGGGGTGAAGGCCAAGCCTTCACCCCGAGCCCCTCAAAGATCTTCGGCCAACTGTTTTAACAAAGCCCCAGCCGAAACCTCCCTACAACCAGCGGCATTCTGCCCACACCATAAAGGCGAGAAATCCCCGGAGCCCTGTGCCTCGGCGGCCGCCCGCAATGGTGCTATGGCGTTGGTGGCCAATGGGAAAGCGGGAGCCAGGGCTGATATCGGCCCCAGCTCTCGCATCACTCGGTTCATAATGCCTCTTGCCGGGCCCCCGGAGAACAAATTAGTGATGGCCGTGTGCCGGGCCGCATCGCTCTTTAGCGCCTCGCGATGAACCGCCCGGGTTGTGGCTTCCGGACACAGCATAAACGCCGTGCCCACCTGGGCCGCCGCAGCGCCAAGTGCCAGTGCCGCCTTTACGCCCCTGGCATCGGCAATGCCACCGGCTGCAATAACCGGCACACTCACCGCAGCAACCACCTGGGGTAAAAGGGCAAACGTTCCCATCTGCGTGCTCATGTCCTTTGTCAGGAAAATACCCCGGTGGCCACCGGCCTCAAGCCCCTGGGCAATAATGCCGTCGGCTCCGTTGCCCTCCAGCCAAAGGGCTTCTTCTACCGTGGTAGCCGATGACAGCACCGTAGCTCCAGCGGCTTTGACCCGTTGCAGCAACTCGGGCGCAGGCAGGCCAAAATGGAAGCTCACAACGGCTGGCCGGAATTCCTCCACAATGGCAGCCATCTCGGTGTTGAAGGGTTGCCGCCCGGGGCCATTGGCAATAACGCCTTCGTCCAACCCGTATTCCCTATAGTAGGGCGCCAGCGCCGCCCGCCAGGACTTTTCCGCTGAGGTATCGGGTTCTGGTGGAGTGTGGGCAAAGAAATTCAGGTTGAATGGCCGGTTTGTGCTGCCTTTCAAGGCTTCAAGCTCTGCCCGGAGTGCAGCCGCGGTCAACATCGCGCAAGGCAGCGATCCGAGCCCGCCGGCACTGGAAACCGCTGCCGCCAGCCGGCTGTCTTGAACGCCTGCCATGGGCGCCTGAATGATAGGTAAATCTGTTCCCAGAAAGTTCAGCATGACGTTTTCCTATCCTGCATGACGGGCCCTGCTGTTGCTGTGGACCACAGCGGGTAGGGGATGCCGGCCAAGCGATTCATTACAAAAGCATGCGCCAGCAGCAAGCCGACACCGGCCATCAGTATAGGTAATTGGACCGGGTCTGGCATCAGCCCCAGGGAAACGATCAGCGCCGTAGCGCCCGCTGGTGGGTGCGCTACCCTGAACACCACCATCAGGCAGCTGGCCAGCCCCAGAGACAGGGCCGCTGCGCCCACCCGAGGCAAGTCGACACCCGTCATAAAAGCAGACGGCTGATCCTGCAAACCGAACAGGTACAGGCTGAACAGCCCAGTGAGAGCGCCAATGAGGTGTCCGCACAGGGTGTTTCTTGGTGAAGCGGGTTGGGCCATGGGCACATAGAACAGAATAAAGGCGGTGGCGCCGAGCGAGGGAAAGATAAACGCTTCCTGGGTGACAAGCGCAACAAAAGAGACCAGCGCAATACTGAAACCACCATTGATCAGATTGAACACAGCCATAACCGTGGTTCGACTGTACCGCGTGGCCAGTCGTTCCAGATGAAGTGCATTCAGCAATCCTTTGGCCAGCTGCCAGCGCAGCTGCTCGTTCCTGCGTCCCATGATCTTGGCTTGCCCTGATTTGGTGCATTAATTGAAAGGGGCGCGATGGTAAACACTGATGAATATCAAGGCAAACAGGGATTTTCGATATGGGTTAAGGGTAATCTGGATAATGTGCGGGCTTGAACCTCAGAGTGAAAGGCCAAGGTTGCCTGCTCTGCAAAACTTGTGGAATTTCTTGGAAATATGAGCCTTGAAGGCTAAGGTTCGATGATGAGTTCGTTAGCAAGCAATCATGACAGTCAGCGATCTCAGCGTTTAGCCGATGGTCGTCGTCAACACGGAATGTAATGGATGCAACAAACTGGAATTTACGAGCAGCTAATCACCAAGCTCGTCGAGAGTCGACTGGACAGAGACAAGTTCTACGTCGGTGAACGCCAGCTCAATAACGCCGAAGCCTCAGTGTGGCTGTCACGATTCCTTTCCAGCATCCTTGAATTTGCCATTGAAGCCGTGCCGTCGGGCGATGATCGGCTGCAAGAGCAAATCAAACTCTCCAACCAGCTGCTGATGTGGCTCAAGAGCCAGATTTCTGACGAAGGCTTTCTTGAGGAAAACCTTCTCGATAGCCAAGGCAAGCTTCTCACCGCGCTTTACGAGCTGGAAAACCCTGTTGCTGCCAACCTCAAACAATACGTAGAAGACATTTTTCCGCTAACAGGCCTGACGCAGAGCGAGCTGTTCTCTGGCAGCAATGCCGGCTTGTCACTGGAATCCGAGCTCAAACGTGAGATTCTGTCCGCAGACAAGATTTATTGGCTGGTGTCGTTCATCAAGTGGGCCGGCATCCGCATTTTCCGGAAAGAGCTGGAAGCTTTCACCACCAGTGGTCGTGAGCTGAAAATCATCACCACCTCCTACATGGGGGCAACGGATGCCAAAGCCGTTGAGTATCTGGCCAGCCTGCCCAATACCGAAGTGAAACTGAGCTACAACACCGAGCGCGAAAGGCTTCACGCCAAGAGCTATTTGTTCCTTCGGAACACTGGCTTTCACACGGGTTACATTGGTTCATCTAACCTGTCCCGATCGGCATTAACCAACGGCCTCGAGTGGAATTTGAAGATCACCTCGCAAGAAATTCCTCACATCATCAACAAGTCTTTGAGCACTTTTGAGACGTACTGGGCATCAGACGAATTTGAGGGTTTTGATGGGCAGGCGGAGAGCACTGAAAAGCTAAACCGAGCTCTTAAGCAGCAAAAAGGGTTGGATGTTCCCGGTGTCTCCCACTATTTCGAAATCACCCCGTTCGCCCACCAGAAGGACATTCTGGAGCAGTTATCTGTCGAGAGGGACGTGCATCAGCGTTTCCGAAACCTCGTGGTGGCCGCCACAGGCACCGGCAAGACGCTGATTTCGACGTTTGATTTTCAGCGGTTCCTGAAAGCAAAACCGAATGCCCACTTTCTGTTTGTGGCGCACCGGGAAGAAATCCTACGGCAAGCCCGCGAAGCCTACCGAGGCGTGCTGCGAAACAATGCCTTTGGCGAACTCTGGGTGGGCGGCCAGTTGCCAGAGCACTACCGCCAGTTGTTCGTGTCGATCCAGACATTAAACAACCAGCTGGATCAGCTAAAGCTCACTGAAGACTATTACGATTACATCGTGATCGACGAAGTGCATCACATTGCCGCATCCAGTTACCGGGCGGTACTGGAGCACTTTTCGCCTGAGATACTGCTGGGGCTAACTGCCACACCAGAGCGGCATGACAATGAGGATATCCTCAGCGACTTCGGCGGTGTGATTGCCGCCGAACTCCGCTTGCCGGAAGCTATTAACCGTCGGCACCTTTGCCCCTTTCAATACTTTGGAATAGATGATGACACCGACCTGCGCACCATTCCTTGGAGTCGTGGGCGTTACGATATTGCTCAGCTGACGAACTTGTATACGCACAACCAGAATCGCGTAAAAAAGATTCTGCGAAGCTTGCGGGAAATCATCACTGATATCGAAAGTATGAAGGCTTTGGCTTTCTGTGTGGGTCATGACCACGCAAACTTCATGGCGCAACAGTTCCTACTGCACGGTATCAAAGCGGATGTGCTCACCAGTGACAACAGCCACGAGCGCCAGCAAAAGCAGCAAGCCATTCGATCCGGGCAAATCAACGTTCTGTGTGTGGTCGACATATTCAACGAAGGCGTCGATATTCCGGAAGTCGATACCTTGCTGTTCTTGCGTCCAACCGAGAGCCTGACCATCTTCCTGCAACAACTCGGCCGTGGACTGCGTTTGGCAGACGATAAAGACTGCTGCACGGTTCTGGATTTCGTGGGCAACTCCCGGCCTGAGTACGACTTTGCCAACAAATTCCGGGCACTGGTGGGTAAGTCAGAACGCTCGATTACGGAGGAACTCAAGCAGGGCTTCCCGCATGCACCGCTGGGTTGCCGGATTGAGCTCACCAAGAAAACCCAGGAAATGGTGCTGAGCAACATACGGCAAGCCACGCTGACCATGAAGCGGCTGGTGTCTTTGGTTCGTCAGTTTCCTCAGCATTCCACGCAGCCTCTCACGCTGAAAAACTTTTTAACCCATCATCCTCATATCGACCTGAACGAACTATACAAACGGGGCAGTTGGGCAGAGTTGGTAAGCAAAGCGAAAGAAGAATACGTAGCCGATGATTCGCCGTTCAAGCTCGCGAAGAAGGCCATCTATAACCGGATTCTGATCTGTGACGATCACCAGTATCTGCTGTTCCTCCAGAAGCTATGCCAAGCCGGCTTTAGCTGGGATAACGCCAACGATCGCCAAGCCCTTATGTGCCATTACGATTTCTGGCAGAAAACAGGGCCGGAGCTGGAATTTGATTCGCTTGCCCAAAGCCTGGCAGAACTCAGCAAGCTGGGGCTGGAGCAGGAGCTGGTGGACGTGCTCGACTGGAAACTGACGAAAACAAAGCACGAACAGCTGGCCATGCCGGGGTTGCAGGAAGTGCCGTTGCGATTGCACGCCCGCTATTCCCGAGAGCAGATTCTGGTTGGCTTTGGTGCCATGACCTTCGAGCACCAGCCACCATCGAGGGAAGGCGTGTATGTCATCCCGGATCAGAACATCGAGCTGCTGTTTGTCACCTTGGACAAAAACGAAAAGCAGTTCTCACCAACCACCATGTACCACGACTACGCGATCAGCGAGCAGCTGTTTCACTGGCAGTCGCAAAACAGTTCCCGGCCTGACCGGGGCAAAGGGAAAGGCTATATTCAACACCAAGCCCTCAACAAGCGGTTGTTCCTGTTTGTAAGAGAGCAGGCGAAAGACGAATATGGTCGCACGATGGGATTTGTGAATTATGGTGAGGTGGATTACGTGTCTCACACTGGTTCCCAGCCCATGAGTATTACCTGGAAACTCCGAACCCCGATGCCAAACTTTATGTGGCATCAGGCGGCTAAGCTGGCGGTGGCATGAGTTACGGTCCCTACAACAAAAACGCCCCAAAATTCTTCACCCAATACCAGTCCCTGACCTTCGAACAGGTCCACCGCGACTGGCTTCCCCAGTTGGACAAGAAAGCCGGTCTGGCGCTGGATGTGGGCGCTGGTAGCGGCCGAGATGCACTGGCACTGGCAGAGCGTGGTTGGGACGTAGTGGCGGTGGAACCGGCAGCGGAATTGCGCCGCCTGGGCGAGGTGGCAACCGCTCATCGCAGTATCCAGTGGGTGGACGATGCCCTGCCGGACCTGAGCGAAATCCGCAAACTCAGTTACCGATTTGATCTGGTGCTGGTGTCGGCGGTGTGGATGCACCTGCCGCCTACGTCTCGAGAGCGGGCGTTCCGTATTTTGACTGAACTGCTGGCGCCGTCTGGCATGTTGGTGATCACTCTGCGACACGGACCGGGGGATGGTGAGCGCCAGTTCTACGAAGTGTCAAAAGCCGAGCTGGATAGCTTTGCCCGCCACCGGGCCGTTATGCCGGTGCCTTTGCCGGATAGGCCGCGTGCCGATCAGCTGAACCGTGCCGATGTGTGGTGGGAGATCGCTGTGTACCGGGCTTAATTCTGTTGCCTTGCCTTCCCCTAAACCCCACTTACAATGAAAGTAGCTACCAACCGGAAGCCAATGACAACCAGGAGGCAGTTATGTCCAAGAAAGTTGAGAAAAACCTGAAGAAAAAGATCAACGCCCGCAAAGCCAAGATCGAGAAGCACGAAGCCAAGATCAAGTCACTGAAGAAGAAGCTGAAGAAAGCTTCCTGATGCCGTATAGGGCCGCCTCAGCGGGGTGGCCCGTTTACCAATCTCCGTTTACCTGTTCCTCCAGCGTACGTTCCCGGATGTCGTCTTTCACGCCTTCGCGCTCCAGCTCTGCCAATACCCGTGCCAGTTCCCGGGCAAGGTTGCCGTGCCGGCGGTTCACGTAGTGGTAAAGCTGGAAGTGAATAACCGGCTCGGGCAGCACAGCAAACTGGTTCCAGCTATCGGATGCCAGTGGCGACAGCCCCTCGATGTCGGAGATCAGAGCCAGCTGTACACGCCCACGCTCAAGCAACATTTTGATCTGTTCGTAGCTTTCAGTGTGCACCGGCTCCATACCCAGCGCTTCGGCGGTTTGCTCGGCAATTATGACGCCGCGGCGCACCGCCACTTGAAGCGGTTCATCGCCTGGTTCCGGCAGGGTTTGCGCAGCGGGGTCGCGCATTACGGCGAACAATCCTCCCTCCAGCAGCGGGTAGTCCACCTGTATGAGGTTTGGATAATCGGCGGCTACGCTTTCAATGCGGAACAAGTCTCCATCCAGCTTGCCGTTGTCTGCCATCATCAGGGCGCGCCGGGAGGGTGCCACCAGGGTTCTCATCTCCAGCCCCAGGCGTTGATAGGCAACCTCCAGTAATCGCACCGCCATGGTGGTGCTGGGTATGTCGTCGATCACAGCAATATAAATACTGCTCTCGTGACCATCGGCATAGGCGGTGGCCGGTGCCATGCTGGCGATGGCCAGCGCCGCGGCTATAAAAAGGATTCTGGAATGCATTAAATTTCCCCTCTACTCCCTTGAAGGGTTTATCTGAATACTAGTTCCAAATCCTGCAAATGCCTGTGACTTTCTGTTAACGAACTTTGCGGCCGGTGTAATCGGAAAAATCCGGCTTTTGTGACCGGTGATTGTCGTCGGTCATGTAGGCGGAGGTCAGCACGAACTCTGCGGTGGCGCGGTTGCAGGCAACCGGGATGTTCCAAAGGGCGGCGATGCGCAGCAGGGCTTTGATGTCTGGGTCGTGGGGTTGGGGTTCCAGTGGGTCCCAGAAGAATACCAGTAGGTCGATTTCACCCTCGGCTATCTTGGCGCCGATTTGCTGGTCGCCACCCAGAGGGCCACTTAACAGGGAGTGCAGGTCTTCACGTTGCAGGCTTTCTTTGAGCAGGCGGCCGGTGGTGCCGGTGGCGTATAGACGCAGCGGCGCAAGGCGGGTGCGGTTTTCGTTCGCCCATTCAACCAGTTCCTTCTTCTTGTTGTCGTGTGCCACCAGGGCGACGGATGTTACGGCCATTGTGATGGTTTGCTCCTTTGCTGTGCCATGAAAGTGGTCAAGTGTTTCACAATCGGTAAGCACGGGGAATAGTACAAATGGGGCGGGCAACACAGTCTGTAGGGCTGGTCAATAGCCCCGCCGTCGGTTGCCATATGGGCGCCCGGGGCATGGGGTGCGATTTCCGGGGGCGATATGCTTGGGGGTATAACAAGACAACCCGGAGAAACCTCATGGTGCAGCAGGTCTATATCACCGGCGGTGCAAGCGGCATTGGCCTTCATTTAGCGCGAACATACCTGGGTTCGGGGGCGGTCGTTACGTTGTTCGATGTTCAGCCGACCGCGCAGGCGGTAGCGGAGCTGTCGGCTATTGCCGGGCCAGAACGGGTGCGCGCCTTTGCTATGGACGTCACCAAACCGGGTGAGGTGAGAATCGCCTTTTCCCAAGCCGCTGAAGGCGGGCAACCCGATGTGGTGATTCATTGCGCGGGCATTGCCATTGCTGCGGATTTTGAGGCTATCGATGACGACGCCTATGCCCGGGTCATCAACATCAACCTGATTGGCTCTCGTAATGTGGTGGCTGGCGTACTGCCCCATATGGCCGCTGGTTCGCACCTGGTTTTGGTGGCTTCAATGGCGGGGTTGGTGGGCTGTTACGGCTATGCGGCTTACTGTGCGTCCAAGTACGGTGTGGTTGGCTTGGCCGAGGTGTTGCGCATCGAGCTGGCAGCCAAGGGTGTTGATGTATCGTTGGTGTGCCCACCAGAGGTGGAAACTCCGATGGTAGAGGCCGAGCGTCTCAATCGCCCAAAGCAGACGGAAGCCCTGAAGCTGATGGCCGGCACCTTACAGCTTGAGGATGCCGTGGCACAGATCCGCAAGGGCATTGACCGCCGACGATTCATGATCATCCCCGGCTGGCGCGCCCGCAGCTTGTGGTTCACCAACAAACTCCTGCCTGGTTTCCTCACCCGAAAATTTGCCGACTTCCTGGTCAGCCGCTGAAATTGGGGTCAGACCCCAAGACATTTCGTTGGGTGAAATGTCCGGGGGTCTGACCCCAAAGGTTATGGGATCAGTTCCAGTTCTTTGCGCATTTCCTCGGCGGTGGGCCGTAGTTGGGCCAGGCCTTTGCGGATTCGGCGTTCGCTCAGGTAGTAGAGAATGGGTGAGGCGATGAACACGGAGGAGCTGGTGCCGATCACGATGCCGAATAGCATGGGCAGGGCGAAGCTGGATACCGCAGCACCGCCGGCGATGCCCATGGGCAACAGTGCCAGGAAGGTGGTCACGGAGGTGAACACGGTTCGGGTGAGGGTGGAGGAGATGCTGCGGTTTAGCAATTCCAGCATGGGCATGTCCGGTGTTTGCCGCAGGTTTTCCCGGATACGGTCGAACACCACCACTTTGTCGTTCACGGAATAACCAATCAGGGCCAGCAAGGCGGCCACGGCGGTGAGGTTGAACTCCACACCGGCCAGGGCGAAGAAGCCGATGGTTTTGGTGAGGTCCAGGGCGATGGTGATGGTGGCGGCCAGGGCGAAGTGGGATTCAAATCGAATCCACAGGTAGGCCAGCATGCCGGCGCCTGCCAACAGGATGGCCAGGATGGTGGCATCGCTGAAGCCGCCGCTGACTTTCGGGCCGACCACGTCCACTTTCGGGAAGCTGGCATCCGGTTGCAGGCTGGTGACGGCGGATTTCAGGGCGTCTACCGGGTGTGCCGCGCCTGTGTTGGAGCTGGCATCCGCCGGGAGCCGGATCAGGAAATCACCGTCCTGGCCGAACTCCTGAATGGACGCAGCGCCCAGTTGCTGGCTTTGCAGGGTTGTTCGCAACTCATCCACAGAGACAGAAGGCGCGCGCACTTCCACCAGGGTGCCGCCGGTGAAATCCACGCCGTAATCCAGGCCCGGTTGGATGAACAGGGCGATGGAGGCAATCGACAGAACGCCAGACAGCACCAGGCCAATCACCCGGCCTTTCATGAAGTTGACGCCCCTCTCGCTTAGGCGATCCAGCCAGGCAAACCCTGCAATGGTGAGCGGCTCCCGCTCCCGGCCCTTGATCCACCATTCCATGACCAGGCGGTTGAAGGCGACGGCGGTGAACAGGGAGGTGAGCAAACCTATGCCGATGGTTACCGCGAACCCTTTTACCGGGCCACTGCCAAACATAAACAGCAGGCTGACGGCGATCAGGGTGGTCACGTTGGAGTCCAGAATGGTGCTGTAGGCACGCCCGAAGCCTTCCCGGAGTGCCATCCAGGCGACTTTGCCTTTACGGGATTCCTCCCGGATGCGTTCGTTGATCAGGATGTTGGCATCGACCGCCATGCCAATGGTGAGGATGATGCCGGCAATGCCCGGCAGTGTCAGTGTGGCCCCGAGTATACTGAGCAATCCCAGAACCAGGCCGATGTTCACGGCTAATCCGGCACAGGCGATCAACCCCCAGCGGCCATAGATACCAAGCATGAAAGCGATCACCAGGGCTGCGCCGAGCAGGCCGGTGCTCACCCCCATGGCGATGGCATCGCTGCCGAGGTCCGGGCCTACGGTGCGTTCTTCGATGACGTGCAAGGGTGCGGGCAGGGCGCCGGCTCTCAGTAACAGGGCCAGATTGCTTGCTTCCGCGGTGGTGAAGGAGCCGCTGATTTCCCCGCTGCCGCCGGCAATCACGCTGCGGATGACCGGCGCGGTGATCACGTGATTGTCCAGCACGATGGCCAGTGGCCGGCCGATGTTCTGGCGGGTCATGTCGCCGAACAGGCGGGTGCCCTCGGAGTCGAGTTTGAAGTTGACCACCGGTTCGGTAGTGTCTTGGTTAAAGGCCATTTGGGCATCGCTGATGTGTTCGCCCTGCATGGCTACCCGTTTCTCCAGCACATATTCCTGTTCGCCAGTGGCGTCGGTTAGCCGGAGAACGGCGGAGCGCCGGCTTTCATCCGGCTTGGCAACCCAATGGAAGGTCATCTGGGCGGTGGTGCCTAAGAGTTCGCGGATATGAGCCGGGTCGGCCACACCGGGCATCTGCACCAGGATATGGTTCTTGCCCTGGCGGGTAATGCTGGGCTCCACCAGGCCGGTTTCGTCTAGGCGCCGGCGTACCACTTCGAGGCTGCGTTCTACGGCATCTTTGAGGAGCAGGTCTTCCGGTTGGCCCGGGTTGTTGGCGAGCAGTTCGGTGGCGTCAACTTCCAGCAGCAGGTGCGAGCCGCCCTGCAAGTCGAGCCCGAGTGACAGGGTGTTCTCCAGGTACCAGTCCGGGAACTTGTCGGCCAGGTTGGCCGGCAACAGATTCGGCATTGCGCTCAGTAGCCCGAGCACAATCACCAGGCCATACACCATGGCCCGTGAACGTAATGATTTCATCGGTAATCCTTGATAAACAGGGTCGCGGTCAGACAGGCGTTACGGCCGGTCTGCGTGATGTTCTGTACAGAGGATTAGGCGATGGGCGGTGCCCGCAGGGGCGGAGTGGTGAAATCAGCGAGGGACGCTGCTCGCTCGGTGCGGTAGTCGGCTGCCGGTACCGGAGAGCGGGACTGCGACCAGAGCACAGCGCCAAAAAGCCGGGCCAGGTGCTCCGGGGAATCAATGAAGGGCTCGTCTTCCGCTGAGCCGGTGTCTGCCACCGCCAACGCCGGGTTGTGGCTGGCAACCACCAGATGGTCCAGGTGATTGACAACAACCTTGCCCGCCGGGCTCGGCTGAGCGTGCGCTTGGGTGATCGAACAAAGAAGAACCAGCGCAAACACAGCCACGGCAAAGCCGGACACCATCCGGCGCCAGGGCGGTAACTGTGTTGCAAGGTTTCTGTTCATGGAAATGTTCCCGGGAGGTTTCTCCATTATTGGGGCAATGCCCCCGGGATTCAAGTTGGGGTCAGACCCCAAGACATTTCGCCCCTTCAAATGTGCTGGGGTCTGACCCCAAATTATTACTGCGGGCGGCGGTTGAAGATGCCGATGATGGGAGTGCCGTGGGCCCGAAGAACCGGTTCTATTTCGCGATGCAGTGCGTGGTAGCGGTAGAAGGGCACTCTGGGAAACAGGTGGTGGATTGAGTGCAGATTCTGCCCGAGCCAGAACCACTCAAGCGGCTTCATAGCGGTGGGCATGATCAGGCTGTTGGTGTTGCGGTAGCGCTTGGGCTCTTTGTACGGCAGGTGCGGCCGATAGGCAAACCAGTAGGCGGTGAAGGCGCCGCCAATCAAGTATCCGAGCAGAACAACCACCATTGCGCCGCTCTGGCTGACCAACGACAGAAACAGGATTCGCCAACCGATGGAGACAAACAGCTCGGTGCAGTAGATGACTTTTTCCCTTCGGGATGCGTTGCCCCAATGTTGACGGGCAAAGAAGGTGTTCTGTACCCACAGGAACTTGAGTACCGTCAGCAGGGCGCTGAAAGGCCCCTTGCCCATGCCACTGATGAGGAAGTCCGGGTCTTTATCCGACTGGTTGGTGTAGCGGTGATGGGTGAAGTGCTCCAGCCGGTGAGATTGGTAGGGCACGGCAATCAGCGGCGCAACCAGATACCCGCACAAATGGTTGAGCCAGGTCAGTTGGTCGTGTTCACCGTGGATATTGTTGTGAACGGCCTCGTGCAGCGGGGTGTAGGAGAAATACGTCAGCGCACCGATCAGCAGGGTGGCGGCCCAAGCGGGTAGCAGCCCGGTGGCGAAAAGAGCCAGCGTAAGCGCGAAAGCCCCCACCGTGGCAAAGGTCAGCGCCACTGTGGGCCAGGCCACTTCCCCCATGTGTTTTTTTGCGGCGGCGATGGCCTGCTTGTTCAGTGTGGTCAGGTCTTCTGTCATCGGACTCTCCGGTTGGTTCGGACAGTGTCCACAGTAAACGCCCGGCGCCAGTGCAGACAGGGCAGCTTCGGCCAATCAACAGGCATAAATGGCCTTGGCACTTTGTGCGCTTGTCGGGTTCACGGCGGCGGGGCATACTCCCGGGCTATGTCAAACTCCGATACGCTTCTGCACCCCGTCACCATTAGCCAGGTCATGATCAACTTTGCCGCCCGGCAAGGTGTGGATCGCCAGACCTGTTTGCTGGGTTCCGGGATTGCTGAAGAAGACCTGCAGGCTGCAGATGGCCTGATTACCCGCGCCCAGGAAATGCGGCTGATCGAAAACGTAATTCTGGCGCTGCCAGACACGCCCGCTCTGGGGTTCCGGATTGGCCTGCAGTATAACGTGGCGACCTTCGGTATATGGGGCTTCGCCTTGCGCACCAGCCGTACCTTGCGGGATGCCACTGCATTAGCCTTACGGTACCTACCGCTCAGCACCGCCTACTGCCAGATGTCCACGTTCGTGGAGGGTGATGACTTCGGCGTTGCGTTTGATGCTGACGATGTTCCCCGGCATTTACGCCAGTTTTTGCTGGAGCGAGATCTGGCCACGGGGCTGAATCTGTTCAAAGAGCTGAGCCTGGCAGGGTTTGATGTGCAGGCGATCGAACTGAAAGGCGAGCCTTTGGCCTATGCCTCCTGCCTTGAGGAGCTGAGCGGCGTGAGGTTGACGTTTCACAAGCCGCGCAATGCCTTGGTTATCCGGCGAGCCGATGCTGATCGGCCACTACCCACCTTCGACCCGCACCTGGTGCAAGTGCTTGATCATCAATGTCGTCAGCAACTTGAGCGGCGGCAATCTGGAGGCTTTGCCGGACAGGTGCGGCAGCAGTTACTCGGGCCACTGGGGCTGGTGGCATCGCTGGATGAGGTGGCAAGATCCCTGGCCATGTCTCCCCGCAGTCTCCGGCGCAAGCTGGACCAGGAGGGCACCAGTTTTCGCAAGCTGTTGGAAGAAGAACGCCGCCAACTGGCGTTACAGCTGCTCGAGAACAGCGCCATGAAACTGGACGAACTCGCCATCCACCTCGGCTACACAGACACCGCCAGTTTTACCCGAGCCTTCCGCCGCTGGATGAACTGCTCCCCCGGCGAATACCGCAAAGCCACCCCACGAACGCCGGACTAAACCCATTTTTGGGGTCAGACCCCAAGACATTTCGCCCCTCCAAATGTCCTGGGGTCTGACCCCAAAGGTTATTTCAGGGCCTGGTTAAGGTCTGCGATCAGGTCCTGGGCGTCTTCCAGGCCTACGGACAGGCGTAGCATGCCGTCGCCGATGCCGCGTTTGAGGCGTTCTTCCCGGCTCAGGCTGTGGTGGCTGGTGGCGCTGGGTTGGCTGACCAGGCTTTCTACCCCGCCAAGGCTGGTGGCCAGGAGGAAGACTTTCAGGGAATCCGCCACACGTTCGGCTGCTTGTTGGCCGCCTTGCACTTCAATGCTGAGCATGCCGCCGAAGCCGGTCATTTGTTGTTTGGCCAGTTCGTGGCCTTCGAAGGAGGGCAGGCCGGGGTAGTGGACTTTGGTGATTTTCGGGTGCTGTTCCATCGCCTGAGCCACCGCCATGGCGTTTTCGTTGTGCTGGCGGATTCGTATCGGCAGGGTTCGCAGGCTGCGGGAGAGCAGGGCCGCTGTTTCCGGGGAGATTAGCTGGCCGAGGTTCTTGCGCCAGGCGGCAACCGGTTTTGCCAGCTCTGCTGTGGTCATCAGTGCGCCGGCAGTCAGGTCGCTGTGTCCGCCCAGGTACTTGGTGGCGCTGTGTAGTACCAGGTCTGCGCCCAGATTGACCGGGTTCTGGTTAATGGGGCTGGCGAAGGTGTTGTCCACCGCCACCAGGGCACCGCGGCGGTGGGCGATTTCGGCAATGGCGCGAATATCCAGGACCGCCAGATTCGGGTTGGCGGGTGTCTCGAAGTACACCAGCTTGCCCGGCACATCCAACCGCCTTTCCAGTTGCGCCAGCTCTTCCCTGAACAGGAATTGCACATCAATACCCAATGCCATGCAGTGGTTTTTCAGCAACTCCTGGGTGCCACCATACAAATCGCCCACGCACACAATGCCCTTGCGGCCATGGGTCAGAACCGTCGCAGAAATGGCTGCCATGCCAGAAGCAAACGCCAGTGCCGCTTCCGCATTCTCCAGCCCGGCCAGGCCCTGTTCCAACTCATTGATGCTTGGGTTGGTGCCCCAGCGGGTGTACAGGTTGCCTTCCGTGCGCTTCTCGATCACATCCAGCAAGGCTGCCGTGTTCTCGAACCGGTAAGTGGTGGTGTTGTACACCGGCGAGTAAGGGCTGCCGAACGCATCCTTGTGGCGGCGGTTGTGAATGATGCGGGTGGCGGGGCCTGGGTTATCTGGCTTGGTCATGGGCGGTCCTGTCTAATTTGGGGGCAGACCCCGGTACTCAGATACCGCCACACATTACATTTAGCCGGTCAAAATGTCTTGGGGTCTGACCCCAAAAATTGGAGGGGGAGGTAGTTGAAGCCGCCGGTGGGGAACATGGCCCGCTCAGGGGTGTCGCTATCGACAACTTCTATGCCAGTAATTTGCTTTAGCAGTTCTTCCATGAAAATTTTCAGTTCCATCCTCGCCAGCGGTGCTCCGGGGCAGATGTGGATTCCGGCGCCGTAGAGCAGATTCTTCGGGGCGTTCTGGTGCGGGCAGAAGTTGTCCGGGTCGCCGAAGGTGTCTTCATCCCGGTTGGCCGAGGCCCACAGCAGGGTGATCTTTTCGCCAGCTGGAATGTGGCGGCCGCCGATCTCCACGTCGCGGGTGGTGATGCGCCGGTTAGAGATCAGCGGGGCATCCATCCTCAGGATTTCGTCGATTGCGTCGGAAAGCTGTTCGGGCGCTGCCTTGAGATCGTTCAACAGGGCTGGGTAGTGGGCCAGGTAGTTGGTCAGGATGGAGATGCTGGCGGAGATCGTGGCCAGCTCGCCTACGGTCCAGTTGCGTAACAGGCTGACTAATTCCCCGTCGGTCATGGGGGTGCCATTGACCTTTTCTTGCATCAGCTGAGTCGTTACGTCATCCGGTGCCTGCTCGCCAGCCTGGCGTCGGCTATCCAGCAAATCACGGATGTAGCCGTCGAACTCTTCTGCCACTTCCGCCATGGCGGCACGGTCGGCGGCCAGGGTTGCCCGGTGGTTCTTCATTACCCACTCCGCCAATGGCTGGTGAAGGCTGTCGGGCCAGCCCATAAAGGCGCACTGGATTTTCAGGGCGAATGGGCGGCTGAGGGCGTTGACCACATCCACCGGCTGGTTCTTTTGCAGATCATTGACGAGCCTCCGGGCGACGTCCCGGCATTGAGGCTCAAAACGGGCCATGGGTTCCGGGGCGAAGTACGGCTCAATGGTTTTGCGGTAGGGGGTATGCTCGGGTGGATCCATACCGTTGGGCACGGAAAGATGCGCAGAGACGGCATTGCTGAAGGTGTCGTGGTCTTCCAGAACACGCATCACATCGGCGTGGCGGAACAGCGTCCACTGCTGGTAGTCACTCCAGGCCACCGGGCAGGTCTGGCGCATGTCATCGTAGGCCCGGATCTGATTCTGCTGGACGTCTTTGGCTCTGGGGTCCCAGTCCTGGTGACGCTGTTCTGCCATACGGCCTCCTTGGATTATTCGGTTAGCTTGGTGGAAGCCTAACACCGGAGGCTGTCGAGCCTTTGGAGAAATATCAAGTGCTGATATTTGTAAAGGAAATTGCTTATGCTTTTCGGGTAACGCTGACAACTTTCAGGTGAATCGGCTTGCGGCCTTTCATTGGCCATTCAATGCTGTCGCCAATGCTCAGGCCCAGCATGGCGGCACCGGCCGGGGCCAGGATAGACACCTTGTGGTCCGCGTCACCCACTTCGTGGGGGTATACCAGCATCATCTCGTGTTCTTTGCCGGCGTCTTCGTCTACAAATCGTACCATTGAGTTCATGGTAACCACGCCCTCGGGCATCTCTGCCAGCGGCTTGAGGTCTGCACGGCTCAGTTCTTCCTCCAGGCCATCAGCCACTGCGGATTTGCCGGCCATGCGCTCCAGCAGGGTGCTGAGGCGGTTGTAATCTTCTTCGGCAACAGTAATCGCAGGTAAATCAGACATAGTAATCTCCGGAAAAAGGTTCAGGTATGTTTGGTTAAGAGCTGAATCCGGGGAGGTGTTGGGGGGATTCAGCGAAATCAGAGACGGACAGAAGCCCTGCCGGTGTTCACAAGAGAAGACCGCAGTGCCGGAGGGAATGTGTGAATGCTGGTGCTTGGTTTGTTCACGATGAACTCATCACACGGGAATAGACAATAATCTGAAATCTACCCGCTGTGTCTGAAAAGAGCAACGTGCAATTGAGGCCCGGCCGGTTTATACGGATGGCCGGGCCCTGAGCCAGGTGGGGTTATTTTGGCAGGCAGTTGGTAACCGCGTCGGCGATGCTGTACTGGAAGTTGATGTAGCCTTCCACATTGCTTTCAATATCGGTGGCCAGCGGGTCCCAGGTGCTGAAGGTGACATCCAGGCCATCGGTGATGGAGCGCCACCACTGCCGGTTGAACTGGGGTTCCGTGAGCAGACAGGGCTGGTTGGCTTGCTGCAGCTTGCGTTGAACTTCGGCGATATGCCTGGCACCGGGGGACAATTCCGGGTTCAGGGTCAGTACGCCGTCCAGAGTCAGGCCGTAATGCTCAGCAAAACGGGTGAAGGCGTCGTGGTAGGCGAACAGGCTGATATTCTTTGCGCCGCTGAGTCGCGCGCGAATGTCCTGCTCAGCCTTGGCCAGGCTTTCTTCAAACCGCGCCAGGTTGGCATCAAGTTGGTCGGCACTCATGCCGTCCAGAGTGGCTAGCCTGGTACGAACGTCTTTTGCCATCTCCAGTGCCAGCGCAGGATCAATCCAGATGTGTGGGTCTTCGCCGTCGCCATGGTCATGGTGGTGATGATGGGCATGCGCGTCTTCCTGGTGGCCATGATCGTCATGATGATCGTGGTGGCCGTGGTGATCATCATGATGGTCGTGATGATCCTCTTCCTTATCGGTTTCAGGTCCTTCCATGAAGGCCATGGCGCGATCCTGGAATTCCCGACCGCTCAGCAGCCGGTTCAGGAAAGTTTCCATCTCCGGTCCTACCCAGAAAATCACATCGGACTGCTCCAGGGCCCTGCGCTGGGACGGTTTCATGGTGTAGTTGTGGGGGCTTGAGCCCGCTGGCACCAGGGTGGTTACCTTGGCGTCGTCACCGGCCACCGCCTTGACGATCAGTTCCAGTGGTTTGATGGAGGTGACAATGTTGGCTGCTGCGACTGGAGTCGAGGCAACCAGGGCACTCAGCCCGAGTGCGAGGTAAGACGCTTTGATCTGCATGGTGAAGGACTGTCCTGATGGGTTTTGCGATACGTTATAATATTACACTTCAGGTACGTGGTGCAAAACCGGATCATGCGAAAACCAGCCATGGCCGCTATAATGCCGGCTTTATTCACTGGTCAGTTATTTTCAGGATGGTTTCATGACTGTACGCACCCGAATTGCCCCGTCGCCCACTGGCGACCCCCACGTTGGTACCGCCTACGTGGCCCTGTTTAATCTGTGCTTTGCTCGCCAGCACGGTGGTCAATTCATTCTGCGCATTGAAGATACCGACCAGGCCCGCAGCACGGCCGAATCCGAGCAGGATATTCTCAAGGCGCTGCGCTGGCTGGGTCTGAACTGGGATGAGGGCCCCGATGTGGGTGGCCCACACGGCCCCTATCGCCAGTCTGAGCGTAAGCACATGTACGGTCAGTACGCGGAAGACCTGGTTACGGCCGGCCACGCCTTTTATTGCTTCCGCACCCCGGAAGAGCTGGATGCCATTCGCGAAGAGCGCAAGGCCCAGGGGCTTAACCCGGGCATCAAAGGTGACCTGGAGCTGCCCCAGGAAGAAGTAAAGCGCCGCCTGGATGCTGGTGATCCGTACGTTATCCGCATGAAAGTGCCGGATGAAGGCGTGTGCGAGATCCAGGATATGCTCCGGGGCACCATCGAGATCGACTGGGCCCAGGTGGATTGCCAGATTCTGCTGAAATCCGACGGCATGCCTACGTACCATCTAGCCAATGTGGTGGACGACCACCTGATGGGCATTACCCATGTGCTGCGCGGTGAGGAGTGGATTAACTCTGCGCCCAAGCACAAGCTGCTGTACCAGTACTTTGGCTGGGATATGCCGGAGCTGTGCCACTTGCCGCTGCTGCGTAACCCGGACAAGAGCAAGTTGTCGAAGCGCAAGAACCCCACCAGCATCAACTTCTATGAGCGCATGGGTTTTCTGCCGGAGGCGGTTACCAACTATCTGGGCCGGATGGGCTGGTCCATGCCGGATGAGCGTGAGAAGTTCACCCTGGATGAGATGATCGAGAACTTCGACATCCAGCGGGTATCCCTCGGCGGTCCTGTGTTTGATGTGGAAAAGCTGCGTTGGCTGAACGGCCAGTGGATTCGTGACGAGCTGAGCGATGAGCAGTTCATGGAGCGGATGCATCAGTGGTGGTTCAATCGCGACGACCTTCAAGCGCTGGTGCCGCATATCAAGGGCAGGGCAGAGGTGTTCTCTGATGTAGCGCCCATGGCCCAGTTTATGTTCAGCGGCATGCTGAACCTGAAGCCAGAAGACTTTGCCCATAACAAGCTGGATGAAAGCCAGGTCAAGCGGGTGCTACAGTTCGCCCTGTGGAAGCTGGAGGCCCAGCGCCATTGGAGTAAGGACACCATCTTTGCTGACATCAAGGCCCTGGCGAAAGCCCTGGAACTCAAGATGGGGGATTTCATGTTCCCGATCTTCGTGGCCATTGCGGGAACCCCGAATTCCTGGTCGGTGATGGACTCTATGGCCCTGCTTGGCCCGGACATGACCCGCTCGCGTTTGCGTCATGCCCTGGATGTGATGGGCGGCTTTTCCAAGAAAGAAACCAAGAAAGTAGAGAAGGAATACGCCGCCCTGGGTATTTGATGAGCGGTTTGTTGGTTAATTGAACGACGCGAACAGGGATGTTCAAAAAACTTTAAAAAAAGCGGAATCGGGTGTTGACGCCCCAAGGGCGGATCCTTAATATACGCATCCGTTGAGGGGCCATAGCTCAGCTGGGAGAGCGCAACACTGGCAGTGTTGAGGTCAGCGGTTCGATCCCGCTTGGCTCCACCAATTTCTAGTCCCCTTCGTCTAGTGGCCTAGGACTCCGCCCTTTCACGGCGGCAACAGGGGTTCGAACCCCCTAGGGGACGCCAATTCGGCTTGACGGTTTAGTCCACCGGATAGCCATAAAAAAACCGCCTTCGGGCGGTTTTTTTATGCTTACTCAAAACCCGCAGGGTTTTAAAGGGTCAGTCCCAGGGGTCTGTCCCCGCATAGGGACTGACCCTTTTTATGACACCAAACGTGAAGGCTACAAAGGGGTCCGTCCCTGCGGGACTGACCCCGCCCTTCTGATGGCGGCGGTCTGCTTATCCCATGGGCTCTAATGTGGTGCTCAAGACGGGCAAAGGTGGGTCAGTCCCCAAAGGGACAGACCCTTAGGACAGACCCCTGGGGCAGACCCGAGAAGCAATCGCCCCCTTGCCAACCCCCTCATAAGCCTTCACCCGAATCTCGTCTTCCGGAAACTCTGCCTTCAGTTTGTCGGCGATGTGGGCGGCAATGAGTTCCACGGTGGTGTCGGTGTCGAGCATGTATACGCGGCTTTCCGGCAGGGTTAGGGCGAATTCGCCCTGGTTGGCTTCGTATTCGAAGGTGATGTAGCCAACGCCGTCTTCGCCAACAAAGCGCCGGGTCACGTCTTCTTCGGTGCCAACATAGATATCCTTCCACAACTTGGCCCAGCGGTTTTCCAGGTCGTAGTCCCGGTGGCCGTTGCGGTCTATGCGGATGGGAGAGCGGTGGCCGTGGGCGATGCGCTGGCAGTTGCCCAGGTGCTTCTTCAGGCCGTGCACGTAGTGGTAGTAAGCGCCTTCAATCACATCTTCCCGCAGGTTGATCTCAACCGACGTGACGTTGCCAGGCAGAACGGCTTTCAGTTCTTTTTCCAGCAGGGCCGCCACGGCAGACGGCACTACCCGGTCAGATGACAGCCACACCACGGCTTCGTCCGGGGAGCGGTGTTCAATGCGGCTGCCATCGGTCAGGTTCCAAATGAAAGCATCTGGTGTCTCTTCGTCCCAATTCAGGCCTTCATAGCCACGTGGAATCACCAATCGGTGATCGACCCGTTCATCGATTACCCGCTTGATGGTGCGTTTTACCAGGCTGAAATCGAACACCATACCCTGGTCGTCCAGTTCACCGCCCAGGACTACGTCTGTAATCCAGCTTTCACCCACAAGGCCCCGGGCCGGGTCCAGGTAGGCAAAGTCAATCACGGTGATGTTGTCGACAAAGAGGTGGTTCATGGGTGGTCCGGCTGATTTGGTTGCATGGTGGCGGAATTCTAGCAAAAATCGGGTGATTCAGCAGTTTACTGCGGCTTGCCTGGATTCCCGCATACCAAGGAGAACGATATCTTAACCAGCAACGATGTTTCCCACGATCAGCAGTTTCCGGCATTGGTGCTGGCCGCTGGGCGAGCCTCACGGATGGGGTGCACGAAGCAACTCCTGATGCTGCCGGGTGGTGAATCGTTGTTGTCCAGGGCCGTTGGGCAGGCTCGCTTGTTGTCCCGACAGGTCAGGGTAGTGGCCGGTTGTGGTTACCCCCTGGTTAGATACCGCTGCGCGCTGCAGCCGGGCGCCTGGATCTATCATCCGGATTGGTCGCAAGGACTGGCCGGATCACTGGCGGCGGGTATCCATCAACTGGGGCGGCAGGCTCTGGGTGTGTTTGTAGTCTTGGCAGATCAGCCGCTGCTGGCGCCCGAAGGGTTGAAACAGCTGGCAGCGCAGGCCCGCGCTGAGCCCGAGCGGCCATGGGGAGCGAGTTACGGGGATCGTGTGGGGGTGCCTGCCTGGATACCCCGTTCATTGTGGCCGCAAGTGGTGGCTCTGGCGGGCGACGCCGGGGCAGGGCGGGTACTGAATCGTGCCGCCGCTGGAGCCATTGATATTGCCGGGGTGCAACCGGATGTTGACACCCCGGAAAGTTGGCAGGAAGTCAGGCGGTTATTAGCCCAACAAACCTGACAGCCAGGCAATACCCACAGTGAATATGCCAAGGCTGACCGCCAGTCCCAGCGTGTAGATGCGGGAGTTGGCAGAGCGCTGTTGCGATACATACAGATCAATGGTGCGCTGGGCAATGTCTTCGGCGGTTTCACGGGAGATTTCGTGGGCCTGCTGAATGGCCTCAGACTGCAGGGTCTGCCAGAACTCGGTGTCGATGGTCTGAACGCTGGTGATGTGGTCTTTCAGCTCTGCCATGTGCTCAGCGGTGAAGCCGGCGTTTTTCGACAGTTCCTTCTTCAGCCGGGCCAGTTCCTGGCTCAGGCTCAGGTTGACCTCGGCGGCAACGTCATCCCGAAGGTTGCGGGTGCGGTCATCCAGCAGCTTGGTGAGTTCGTTCAGCCGTTCTTCAATGGCCGCGTCCTGTTTGCTCCGATTCTCGTCCAGGGCCCGCTTCAGGTGGTCAAACTGCTCGTCAAACAGGTCACTGAGTAGTTCGTGCAGGCGGTTGTTGATGTGGGTTTTTACCGCAGAACGGGCAATCTGCTCGATCAGGTCGCTGGTCAGTGGCACCACGTTCGGGCTGGTATGTCCGTTAGCGCCGAGTTCGCCTTTCGGTGACATCTCCACTGAGGCATCTGTGGGTATGTGCAACAGTTCGTCTTCAGTATCCGGCAATTCGGCGTCGTTTGCGGTGGTAACCGTGGGCGGCAGTGTTCCCTGTTCCACGTCACTGGCCAATTGGTCCAGAACCAGGCTGAGGCCATCGGTTTGCGGGGGTTTGGTCAGGATGTTGTACACCCCGAAATTGCGGGCCTCTTCCACAAACGAGGAGGACTTCTTCGAGGTGCACATGATGATGGGGATGCCGGCGGTATCCGGGTTCCCCTTGATGGCTTTGGTGGCCTCAACGCCGTTCATGCCGGGCATCAGGTGGTCCATAAAGATCACGTCCGGGCGATCATGGCTTTTCAGGAAGTCCAGTGCTTCCTCGGCAGAGCCCGCCATGTTTACTTCCATGTCCCGACCCTCAAGCAGTTTGCTGAGCGCAAATCTTGCTACTTTAGAGTCGTCCACCAGCAGAGCGTTTTTGATTGCCATGTCACTACCTCAACCTGTTACTGCAAACACGTGGTTACTGCGGCCGGGTGGTTACCAGCCTTCCAGTTGCGGGCATTGCGTTGCCCGATAACTCTTGTCCCGATAACACACACCGGGTTCTGTGGTGCGGGCGGTAAAGACTTCGCCAGCCGCAGTGGTCAGGCGCACCTGTCCGTAGGGTTCGCCATGCCGGAACGTAGCTTCTATCGAACTGCCGTTCGGGTTGCGCAGCAGGCCCCTTCCATGGAATCTGCCTTCTATGTACTGGCCGTCGTACTTCTTGCCGTCGGCAAACACTTCTGAGCCCTTGCCGTGGAATTCGCCGTTGGAGAATTCGCCCTCATAGGAGCGGCCGTCCGGGTAGGTCAGGGCGCCCTGACCATGGAATTCGTCGTTGCGGAAGCCACCAACGTAAAGCATGCCATCAGCAGTGGTGAGCGAGCCATGTCCATTCATGCGGCCGCGGCTCCAGTTGCCGGTGAGGATGTCGCCTTTGTCCAGGGTCAGGGTGCCTTTGCCGTGGAACTGATCCCGTTCGAACTGACCAGTATAGGCGGAGCCATCAGCGCTGCGCCATTGGCCTTCACCGTGGCGCTCGCCATTGTCCCAGTCGCCCTCGTATCTGCTGCCGTCGGGGTACCAGGCCTTACCGGTGCCGTGGAACTTGCCGTCCACAAAGTGTCCTTCGTAGCGAAGGCCGGCCTCATCCTGCCAGGTGCCGTCGCCGGTTCTTACGCCACCAACCCATTCGCCGTTGCGATAATTGACCGTGGTGTAGGCTTCCAGGCGGCCCACCAGTGTCAGCTCCTGGCCTGCGGTCAGTGCAACGGTGTCGGTCCAGGGTTGGTAACCGGGTTTTTCGATGGTTACGTCATAGCGCCCAGGCTTCAGTTCCAGATCAAGCCGGGTGGCGCCATAAGTCTTGCCGTTGATCGTGACCTGGTCGCCCACCACATTGGAGCGCAAGACCAGTTTGCCAGTGCTCGGTGGCGGCGGCTCTTTTGCCTGTTCCGGGGTTGATTGCTGAACCGGGCGTTCAGCCAGAGGAGTGTCCAGCCGGGTGTTGATGGCTGAAACCGGCTCTGCCACGGCAACCATCTCCGGCTGTTCCGGCATGGGGGGCAGGGTGAAGGGTGTGGCGCTGGCGGTTTCAGATACCGGTTGCGAGGGCTGTTCGGGTTCCGGTAAGGCAGGTGCCGGCGCTGGCCGTGGCTCTGGTGCCAAGACCGGCTCCGCCGCCGCGGCTATGGTTTCGGTCACGCCGGGAACGGTTACCTCGGGCACGTCTTTTCTAACCGAGGCAAAGCCGGCGGTAACCAGGAGCATTAACGCAAGGGCGTTTACGAACAGTAGTGGTCTGAAATCGACCATGACGAAACCTCGTGATCCAAACTTACCGGATACTTTCTTATGGTTTCATCTTACCCACTGTCTGCAACGTTATGTAACAGAAAGTGTCTGAAGTTAGCCAGAATGCTGGCCAAATCACATTTTGTCCGGAAGCTGGTCATGATTGAGCTGCTCCCAGGACTTCATGTACACATCGGCTTCGTATTGATACGGTGACCGAAATGGCGTCAGCACGAAATCGAAAACCAGGAAGAAAGAACCGATCGACAGCCAGGCAATGGTCAAGGTGCTGATGGTGGTGGCCTGTTGTTCAGGGTTCGAATTCACAAACCCTTGCAGCAGGGGGATCATATCCGACGCCATCACCACCGGATTAAAACTGGACAGAACGAACGGTAGCCAGAAAGCGATGAAAATCGGGAAGAACCCGAACGACCATAGCAGGCGGCGCAGCAGGTAAATGGCAACTTCTCGCCAGAAGCGCTGTTTTATTTCCGGTACCTTGCGGATTCGCTCCAGGTACTGGCGTCTTTCCGCCCACCAGGCGGCTACTTCCGGGGCGTCGATATGCTTGGGGGTGCGGTCTGTCATAATGCGGCAGGCTACCTTGTTGAGTCCGTTCCGTGCATCATATCTGATACTACGTGTTACCCTGTAATTCTCCAATTGTTCAATACACAGGATTGTCTTAATGGCTGCAGCGACCGATAACGCAATTCACCCGGCCTTCGAGAAACTTCGCAGTCACCGGATCAACACGCTGAACCTTGAGGTTGAGGAATATCGCCATAAGAAAACCGGCGCCCGCCACCTTCACCTGGCGGCGGACAACGACGAGAACGTCTTTTTTGTGGCGCTGCGTACCTTCCCGATGGATTCCACTGGGGTGGCTCATATTCTTGAGCACACGGCGCTGTGTGGTAGCGAACGTTATCCGGTCCGCGATCCGTTTTTCATGATGATCCGGCGTTCTTTGAACACCTTTATGAACGCCTTCACCAGCAGCGACTGGACCGCCTATCCGTTTGCCAGCATGAACCGCAAGGACTTTGACAACCTGCTGTCGGTGTACCTGGATTCGGTGTTTTTCTCAAAGCTGGACCCGCTGGATTTTGCCCAGGAAGGCCATCGTCTGGAATTCGACAAACCGGACGACCCAAGCAGCGACCTGGTATACCGCGGGGTGGTCTACAACGAGATGAAAGGTGCCATGAGTGCGCCTACCTCCCAGTTGTGGCAGAACCTCACCAGCCACCTGTTCCCGACCACCACCTACCACTACAACAGTGGGGGTGAGCCGGATCATATTGTTGATCTGACCTACGATGACCTGGTGAAGTTCTATAAGCATCATTACCACCCGAGCAACGCCATTTTTGCTACCTATGGCAATATTCCCGCCCGGGAGCACCATGAAAAGTTCGAGGAGCTGGCGCTCAAGCGGTTTGATCGGCTGGAAATCGAGCTGCCGGTACACGACGAGAAGCGCATGTTCGCGCCGCTGCGGGTAGAGCAGGGCTATGCGGTCAATGACGGCGAAGGCACAGAGAACAAAACACACATTGTGATGGGCTGGTTGCTGGGCCACAGCTTTGACCTGCAGGAAAACCTGGAAGGCCAGTTGTTGTCTGCCGTATTGCTGGAAAACAGTGCCTCACCGCTGATGCGGGCCCTGGAAACTACCGGTATTGGCCACGCGCCGTCACCCATGTGTGGCCTGGAAGATTCCAACCGGGAAATGACCTTTGTTTGCGGCATTGAAGGTAGCGAGCCAGAGAAACGCGCAGATCTGGAGACCCTGGTAGAAACCACGTTGCAGAACGTGGTGGAAGAGGGCATCAGCCAGGATCGCCTGGAGGCCATTCTTCACCAGCTGGAACTGCATCAGCGCGAGATTGCCGGCGACAGCTTCCCCTACGGTTTGCAGCTGATCATGAGCGCTATTGCGCCGATGGTGCACGGCGGTGACCCGGTGGAGCTGCTGGATCTGGAGCCGGTGCTGGCCACCCTGCGTGAGAAAATCAAAGATCCGGACTACGTGCCGGGCCTGATTCGCCGCAAGCTGCTGGACAACCCTCACCGGGTGACCCTGACCTTGCGCCCGGATGAAAAGCTGGAGAACCATCACCAGCAGGCCATTCGTGAGGCTCTGGCGCGCCGTAAAGCCAGCCTGACCGAGGAAGAAGTGAAGGCGATTGTGGAGCGTGCCCAGGCCCTGGAACAACGCCAGCTGCGTAAAGATGACGATTCCATTCTGCCAAAGGTTGGCTTGGCCGATGTACCTTTGCAGATGCCCGAACCAGAGGGCAGCTACGATGCCGAAATCGGAGCAACCGTGTATTCCCGGGGCACCAATGGCCTGGTGTATCAGCAGGTTGTATTGCCGGTACCGGCGCTGTCTGAGCAGGAATTGTTGCTACTGCCTTATTACACCACCCTCGTTTCCGAAGTGGGTTGTGGTGATCTGGACTACCTGCAGATGCAGGACAGGATTTCCGCGGAATCCGGCGGCATTGGTGCCTCGTTCAGTGCCAAGGGGCGTATTGATGATGTCCAGGACGTGTCCGGCTACCTGATCTTCAGCGGCAAGGCCCTGGCCCGCAACAGCAAGGCCCTTACCCAGTTACTGAAGGATGTATACACCGGCGTCCGGTTTGATGAGAAAGAGCGTGTCCGGGAGATTATTGCGCAGGTGCGGGCGCGCCGTGAGCAGGCCGTGACTGGCAGTGGCCACGCTCTGGCCATGGGCGCTGCGGCTCAAGGGTTGAGTGCCGGCTCCTGGCTGACCTTCCGTTTGGGTGGCCTGGCGGGTATCCGTGGCACCAAAGAGCTGGATAAATCCCTGAAGGATGACAAAGCCCTGGCTGAATTCTGTGACAGCCTGGCGGCGCTGCACGACAAAATCCGCAACCGGCACCGGCAGTTCCTGCTGATTGGCGAAGACGGGCAGCTGGCGCCCATGCTGGATGACCTCAAATCCTGCTGGCAGGATGATTCCGGCCAGGCAGGCGACGCCTGGGCCATGGCGCCAGTCAATTACAGCACCCGTGAAGCCTGGTTGACGTCAACGCAGGTGAATTTCTGTGCCAAGGCCTACAGCACCGTTGCGGTGGACCATCCGGATGCTGCCGCGCTGACGGTTCTGGGAGGTTTCCTGCGCAATGGCTACCTGCACCGCGCTATCCGGGAAAAGGGAGGTGCCTATGGTGGCGGTGCCGGCCAGGACAGTGTCAATGGCGTATTCCGTTTCTTCTCATACCGAGACCCGAGGCTGGCGGAAACCCTTGATGACTTCGACGGTGCTCTGAACTGGCTGCGCACGGAAAAGCACGACGCACAGTCCCTTGAAGAGGCCATCCTTGGTGTTATCGGCCAGTTGGACCGCCCGCGGTCACCCGCCGGTGCCGCTCGCCACGCGTTCCATAACAAGCTGTTTGGCCGCACGCCGGAGCAGCGGGCCCGGTTCCGGGAGCGAGTGCTCGCGGTGACGCTGGACGAGCTGCAACGGGTTGCTGATACCTGGCTGGTGCCGGAAAACGCCAGTGTGGCAGTGGTTACCAACCCGGATAACCGCGCTGTGGCTGAAGGCCTCGGTATGGCTATTCAGGAACTCTGAGGCAAGTGCTGAGCCACCGGTGTTACCGGTGGCGCTTCAGTCCCGTTGTGACCATGATGCGGGTGGATATCTCCTCAACCGAATAGGCCGTGGTGTTCAGGTAGGGGATGCGCTCCCGCTTGTACATCAGTTCAATTTCCTCGATTTCGTGCATGCATTGCTGAATCGATGAGTAGCGGGAGTTCGGTCGCCGTTCATTCCGGATGGTTGCCAGTCGTTCCGGTTCAATCGTCAGCCCGAAGATCTTCTCTTTGTGGGGGCGCAGAGCCGCAGGCAGTTTCTGATCCTCCAGATCTTCCTCCGTAATGGGGTAATTTGCCGCCTTGATGCCGTATTGAAGCGCAAGGTACAGGCACGTCGGCGTTTTGCCGCTTCGGGAGGCGCCCACCAGAATCAGGTCCGCTTCGTTATAGTGTCGCGTGCGAGCGCCATCGTCGTTATCCAGTGCAAAATTCACCGCGTTGATCCGGCGCTCGTAACTGCTTTCGTTATTGATGGCGTGGGACTTACCCACGGTGTAAGACGACGATGAGTTAAGTTCCTGCTCCAGTGGGCTCAGGAAGGTGCCAAAAATGTCGATCATGAAGCCGTCGGCGGTACTGATGATCTCCCGGATACTGCTGTTAACGATGGTATCGAGAACCAGGGGCGCGGCACCGTCTACCTCCGCAGCCTTGTTGATGCGTTTGACCAGGTCATGAGCCTTTTCTTCATCATCAATATAGGGCACGGTTATACGTTCAAAATCGATCTTCTCGAACTGGGCAAGCAAGGCATGGCCGAGTGCTTCCGCCGTCAGGCCTGTGCCGTCCGAAATAAAAAAAGCGGTTCTTTTCATGGCTGTATCCGGTTTGGTTTTGGCTGATTGCCGGGAGTTGTTCCGAAGCTCCCTAGGTAATTTCCGCAGGTTACAGTATCATACACGCCAGATTCGAGACTCCGCGCTACACAGACTCAAGGGAGACGTGCTTTGGAAGATTACATCATCTGGTTTGACCACCTGGGAATGTCCGATGTTGACCGGGTTGGAGGCAAAAACGCTTCCCTCGGTGAAATGATCAGTAATCTCGCCAATGCAGGCGTTACCGTTCCCGGTGGTTTTGCCACCACTGCCTATGCCTACCGCGAGTTTCTGGCCACCGATGGCCTGAAAGACAAAATCGACCAGGCGCTCGATGCCCTTGATGTAAACGACGTTAACGAGCTTGCTCGTGTTGGCGCCCAGATTCGCCAATGGGTTGTTGATACTCCGTTCCCCGATAGCTTGGATAATGCCCTGAAAGAGGCGTTTGCGAAACTCCAGAATGGTAACGAAGACATGGCTGTGGCGGTTCGCTCGTCTGCCACTGCAGAAGACTTGCCGGATGCCTCCTTTGCCGGTCAGCAGGAAACCTTCCTCAATGTGTCTGGCCTTCAGCAGGTTCGCACCTCGGTCAAAGAGGTGTTTGCTTCCCTGTTCAATGACCGGGCGATTTCCTACCGTGTTCACCACGGCTTTGATCACAAGCTGGTGGCGCTGTCGGCGGGTATCCAGAAGATGGTTCGCAGTGAAACCGCCTCCAGCGGTGTGATGTTTACCCTGGATACCGAATCCGGGTTCCGCGATGTAGTGTTCATTACCTCGTCCTACGGTCTGGGTGAAACGGTCGTTCAGGGCGCGGTTAACCCGGATGAGTTTTACGTGCACAAGCCTACGCTTGAGGCTGGCCGCCCGGCGGTGCTGCGCCGGAACCTGGGCAGCAAGGCCATCAAGATGGTTTACCATTCTGAGCCGGGCGAAGGCCAGTTCGTGGAAACCGTCAAAGTGGAGCAGGAAGACCGTAACCGCTTCTCCATTACCGATGCGGAAGTGGAAGAGCTGGCCAAGCAGGCCATGATCATTGAAAAGCACTACCAGCGTCCGATGGACATCGAGTGGGCCAAAGACGGTGACGACGGCAAGATCTACATTGTTCAGGCCCGCCCTGAAACCGTGAAAAGCCGCGCCTCTGCCAACGTGATGGAACGATACCTGCTGAAAGAGACCGGTAAGGTGCTGGTGGAAGGCCGCAGCATCGGCCACAAGATCGGCAGTGGTCCGGTCAAGATTATCACCAGCATTAACGAGATGGACCGTGTTCAACCCGGCGATGTGCTGGTCACCGACATGACCGACCCGGATTGGGAACCGGTGATGAAGCGCGCTTCCGCCATCGTCACCGACCGAGGTGGCCGTACCTGTCACGCTGCGATCATCGCCCGTGAGCTGGGTATTCCTGCGGTTGTGGGTTGCGGCGATGCGACCGAATTGCTGAAAGATGGCCAGGACGTCACCGTATCCTGTGCCGAAGGCGACACTGGCATGATCTATGAAGGTGCCCTGGACTTCGAGCTACGGGAAAACACTGTGGATTCCATGCCCAACATTCCGTTCAAGATCATGATGAACGTGGGCAATCCGGACCGGGCCTTTGATTTTCAGGCGCTGCCCAACGAAGGTGTTGGCCTGGCTCGCCTTGAGTTCATCATCAACCGCATGATCGGTGTACATCCGAAGGCGTTGCTGAACTACGACGGCCTGCCCCGTGATATCAAGCAGACGGTCGAAAAGCGTATTGCCGGCTACGCCTCCCCGGTGGATTTCTACGTCGATAAGCTGGTTGAAGGTATTTCGACCCTGGCCGCAGCATTTGCGCCGAAGAAAGTGATTGTGCGGCTGTCCGACTTCAAGTCCAACGAGTATGCCAACCTGATTGGCGGCACCCTGTATGAGCCGGACGAAGAGAACCCGATGCTGGGCTTCCGTGGCGCATCCCGTTATATCTCCGAAACCTTCCGCGACTGTTTCGAGCTGGAGTGCCGGGCGCTCAAGAAGGTTCGTAACGACATGGGCCTGACCAACGTTGAGGTTATGGTACCGTTCGTACGCACCGTGGGCGAGGCGGAGCAGGTGGTTAACTTGCTGGCGGAGAACGGGCTCAAGCGTGGCGACAACGGCCTGCGCGTTATCATGATGTGTGAGCTTCCGGCCAACGCGATTCTGGCGGAGCAGTTCCTGGAGCACTTCGATGGTTTCTCAATCGGCTCCAACGATCTGACGCAGCTGACTCTGGGCCTCGACCGGGATTCCGGTATCATTGCGCATTTGTTTGACGAGAGGAATGATGCTGTCAAAGCCCTGTTGTCCAATGCTATCCAGGCCTGTAAGAAGGCTGGAAAGTACATCGGCATCTGCGGCCAAGGCCCGTCTGATCATCCGGACCTGGCCAAATGGCTGATGGACGAGGGTATCGATACGGTATCCCTGAACCCGGATTCCGTGCTGGATACCTGGTTCTTCCTGGCTGACGAGAAGATTGACTGAGCGCGAGTATCTCGGAAAACGCTAACATTTCGGAAAAGGAGAGTAGCAGGTGAGCAAGATCATTACGCCGGATCTGTGCGACGAGTTTCCGGAAGTGCAGGTGGTTGAGCCTGGCTTCAATAACTACGGTGGTGTGCGCCAGTTTGGCGGCGAAATTGTTACCGTGAAGTGCTTTGAAGACAACTCCGTGGTCAAGGAGCAGGTAGGCCTGCCGGGCAACGGTCGGGTAATGGTGGTAGATGGTGGTGCATCCAAGCGCAATGCGCTGCTGGGCGACATGCTGGCGGAGAAAGCCGCAGAGAATGGCTGGGCCGGGCTGATAATTTACGGATGCATCCGGGATGTGGACGAAATTGGCCAGACCCACCTGGGTGTGCAGGCCCTGGGCACGGTTCCCCGGAAGACTGAAAAGCGTGGTATTGGTGACCTGAACATTCCGGTTACTTTCCACGGCGTGACCTTTCACCCGGGGCATTACGTGTATGCCGATAACAATGGCATCATCGTATCCGAGAAGCCCCTGGTTTGACCCGGGGGTGTCCTGGAGAAATAAAAAACGGCGGCCAGAAGGCCGCCGTTTTTTATTGGGTAACTTCTGTGATGTTGACGCCGATCAGATAACCTTCGCCCTCTGGCTCGCAACGAATGACCTCACACACGGTCTCCAGCGGGGGTAGCTGGTTATCTGCGCCTTCCAGGCGGGTTCTGAGTTCACTGCCCACGGCGACAGCCTCGTCAATAAACAGCTGCATGCCCGCGGCGCTCAGGTCCCGGCAGATGCCGGTGAATGTATCGCCCCTGGCATTGGTGATTTCAATGCGGCTGTTTACCTGCATCCGGTGAAAGTCACGTTTTTCCGAGTAGTCTTTCATGGCATTTAGGCCCAGTTGTCGGTTTTTCTTGTTGGTTTGAGCATCGGAATGAGCAGGGCCAGCAGAACACCGCCGAGCACCAGGCCGGCGCCTAGCAGCATGAAATCGGAATCCTTGCTGGCTTCAAGCCGTTCATTCTCTGCCGTCAGTACTTCCAGGTCGTTACGCAGTTTCTGATTCTCCTCGCGCAGCTCCCGGTTGCGTCGCTCCAGGTTGATGGAGTCCGCCGCGATATTCTTGATTCGGGTGAGTTCTTCCTGAAGTTCACCTGCGCGGTTGGAAAGGCTGCTTTCGGCATTCTGCAGGTTGTCACGTTCTTCCGTAACGGCCGACAACTGCTCGCGGACACTCGTGAGCTCCGATCGCGCCTGCTCCAGTTGCTGGGTGGCGCGTCGTAACCGGTCAGCGGCAATCGGCTGGTTGCTGAGATACTGGCTTGAAACCCAGCCTTCAGTGCCTTTGGGAGTTCTCACCTTGGTGTAACCATCGCCTACTTCCAGCACCTCCAGCGGTGTGCCGCTGGGAACCGCGTTTTCAATAATCCGGAACTGGGAGCCGGCTCCGGATCGAACGGGCAGGTAGAGCTTGTCGTCAACCCATACGGTGCGGGCTTGAGCGACGGAAACCGAAGCGATGATAAGCAAAAGGCTGAGAAGAAGACGGAGCGATGTCACGGATTACGTTCCCTGGTATGGTCTATTGACGGTCATTCAAACACGCAATTTTGTCACACAGTGACGGGTATTCAAGCAATCGCGGGTTACAATCCGCTCATGCAGTGCTGTTGTCTGGTTACGCTATCACCAGCTCAGGGCAGCACAACCTTGTAGGGCTTGACGGTAACGGATTGATACACCCCTGCTTCAATGTACGGGTCGGCATCCGCCCACGCCTGTGCCTGTTCCAGTGATTCGAACTCGGCGATGACCAGGCTGCCGCTGAACCCGGCTTCGCCCGGGTCCGGGGAGTCGATGGCCGGGTGGGGGCCGGCTACCAGTAAACGCCCCTCGGCTTTCAGTGCTTCCAGCCTCGCAACATGAGCCGGGCGGGCGGTCATCCGAAGGGCCAGACTGTTGGGGACATCTTCGCTGATAATGGCGTAATACATGGGTGCTCCGGTGCAAATCTCGGTTTGGTTAGGGCCGGATAGCCAACACTGGTACACTGGCGGCTATCGCCCAGTTCAGGACTGTTTGTGACTATACCTCAAGACCCGAAACCGTGCATTGATCTGCATTGCCATAGCACCGCATCCGATGGTGCGTTAACGCCGGAGGACCTGGTCGCTCGGGCAGCAGAGCAGGGTGTCAGCCATCTTGCACTGACCGACCATGACACCATTGCTGGTCTCGCTCAGGCTCGCGCCCGGGGGCAGGAACTGGGGCTGTCACTGATTAGCGGTGTTGAGCTGTCTTGTGTCTGGCGCAGCCACACCATTCATGTGGTCGGCCTGGACTTCGATGAAGCGGATCCGGCCTTTCTGGAGGCGCTGGCGCAGCAGAACGAGAACCGGTGGCAGCGAGCGCGGTTGATTGCCGATAGGCTGGCTCGCCTGAAGGTTGACGGGTTGCTGGAGAAAGCGACAGCCCTGGCCGGAGGCGATGTGCCCGGACGACCGCATTTTGCCCAGGTTCTGGTAGACGCCGAGGTGGTGCCAAAGACCGCCCATGCGTTCAAACGCTACCTTGGCTCCGGTAAGCCCGGTGATGTGAAGGCCTGCTGGCCCGAATTATCTGAAGTGGTGCAATGGATCACTGATGCTGGCGGCATCGCTGTGCTTGCGCATCCCCGAAAATACCGGCTGACGGCAACCCGCCTGCGTGAACTGACAGCGGATTTTCGCCGGGCTGGTGGTCGGGCCATTGAGGTATCGGTATCCGGGCAGTCCAGTGGTGATCTTGGTTTTGTGGCAGAGTTGGCAAGACGGGAGCAGTTGCTGGCGTCTCAGGGCAGCGACTTTC
This sequence comes from Marinobacter shengliensis, assembly GCF_003007715.1. Classification (GTDB taxonomy): domain Bacteria; phylum Pseudomonadota; class Gammaproteobacteria; order Pseudomonadales; family Oleiphilaceae; genus Marinobacter; species Marinobacter shengliensis. Next base: position 337,296 of record NZ_PXNO01000027.1, read on the forward strand.
ATTTTCCCGGTGCGCCCTGGTGTGAGCTGGGCCGTATCATGAAAATGCCAGAGGGGCTGGAGCCCGTCTGGCATCATTTCAGGCAACCGGTGAGCGCTTAGTCCGGTGCGTGGAACAGCAGGTAGAGGTCCGTCAGTGAATCCGGAATGGCTTCCGCCATGCGACCTGATAACTTCTCATCGTTACGCACGTTCTGGAAGTCCTCGTCCTCGAACAGGCCGGACAGGGTAAGCATCGGCACCATCAGGTCCGCGACGTCTTCCTCGCTGGCGGCATCGAGCCAGGCCTCTTCATTTTCCAGGAAGGTATCAACAAACCCGGCGCACCAGTTTTCCAGTGCGTTCATGGGATCGCCATCTTCCGGTTCGGGCAATTCCAGGGGTTGCCCCATGTCCAGGGCATGGGCCATATCAGAAGCCAATACCTTCACGCAGTGAGCGAAGACCTCCGGTACCTTGCCGTCCGGCAGGGTGTCTGCGCCGGTGGCGAGGCGGAAGATATCTTCCGCCTCCAGGCTGACCGGGCCGATAACGCTGGCACACACCACACCGTGGAACCCGAAGAAATCCAGGGCTTCATCTCCCCAGGGCTCGGCGAACAGTATGTCTTCCAGCGCCTCGATATCCGAATTGGTCAGCATATTCAGTTACTCCCGGCCTTCTTGGCTTCGGCGGCCGCACGCTGGCGCTTACGGACCTCACGTGGGTCATTGTATGCACGGCCCGGAGTGACCGGAACGTCTGGCATTTCGTCCTGTGTGGGGGCGTTCTGCGCATCTTCGGCTTTTGCTTCTGCCTTGGGCTCTGCGTCAGTCTTAGACTCAGCTTCAGGTTCTGCCTGGTCAGCCTTGGCCTCGGGCTCGGGACTCTCTGGCTGAGCTTTTGGTTCTTCACCCCCGGGCTTTTCGGCAGTTTCAGCTTGCTCTGCCTTTTCAGCCTTCGGGGCATTCGCCGTTTCGCTGTTTGCTGCCTTGCTTTCGGTCTTTGAAGCTTCCGTCGCTTCAGCAGGCTTGCTCTCGGGCTTCGGCGTTGCTTCCGGCTTGTCAGTTGGCTCTGCTGCTTTTGCTTCGCTGTCGGTCTTGGTGGCCGGCGCTTCAGCATTAGCGCTATCTGCAGCCTTGTCTGCGGCTTTCGGTTTGCGCTGACGGTTTGCCGGGCGAGCCTTGCGGGGTTCCCTGGGCTCCTTGTCCTTCTCGGCGTTACCGGATTCAGGCGCGTCAGCCGGCTTCGCGGCGTCAGCCGTGGCGTCGGTTGTTTCGCTCGCCTTCTGGCCGTCAGCCTGGTTGCCTTGCTCTGCCGGCTGGGCAGGTTGCTCGGCTTTCTCTTCCGGCACCTTGTCGGCTTTCGGTTGTTCCTGCTTGTCAGCCTTGGGTGTCTCCACCGTGGCCTTGTCTTCGGAGGCAGCGCTCTTCGGTGCTTCAACCTTCTTGGGCTGTTCAACCGGTTGCTGGGCTGGTTGTTGCTTCGCCTCTTCGTTATCGGTCTCTACGCCTTTCTCGGGCTGAGTATCCTTCTGGTGCCTTTCGCTGCGTTCTGCCTTGCGAGCGGCCGGTGTGCTGGCCGGAGACTCGGCAGGTGAGCCGTCGCGATTACGCTGGCGGCGTGGCTTGCGACGTTTGTCGTCACCACCCTGCTTGTTCTCGGCCGGCGCCTTCTGGGCATCTTGTTGCGGTTCGCGATTGTCTTTCTGGTCTTTCGCATCGCGCTGCGGACGATTGCGGTTCTGGTTGCGACCCTGTGAGTCCTTGCGGTTGTCCCGACGGTTCTCACTGCCTTTTGTGTCCGCGCCGCGGTTATCGCCGGCCTTGTCCTGCTGCCCTGAACGATTCTGGGCACCGCGGGACTGGTCATCGTTGCGGTTGCCGCGATTACGGTTGCGGTTATCATCAGCGCGGTTTGGCTGGCCACTCTGGCGGCGGTCGTTTCCGGTGCGATTGCCACCCTGGCGCTGGTCGTCACGGGCTACCCGTGATTTGCGGCGGTCCTGGCGGCCCTGGTTACGACGGTCTCCGGCGCGGTCACGGTTACCGGCGGCTTGTTTGGTGTCGGTTTGCTCCTGCTCACCGCGGAAGAAACAGGCAATTTTCTTGCCGAGCTTGCGGAACAGGCCTTCTTCTGGCTCCGCAGGTTCAGCGGCGGCCTGGGGTGCTGTCGGGGCAGGGGCTGTGGGGCGGATGGCCTTCACGGCAGCCTGCTCACGAACCGGCTTTTCGGTGGTCTGTACTTCGGCGCTTTCTTCTTCCCGCTCGTTGTATTCCTGAGCAACCTGATGGCTGGCAATGTGCTCAGGGGTTGCTTCATCCTGACGCAGACGGATGATCTCGAAGTGCGGTGTTTCCATATTTGGCACCGGAGCAACCACCACGGAAACGCCCTGGCGTGCCTCGATGTCGGCCAACTGCTTGCGTTTTTCGTTCAGCAGGAAGGTAGCCACGGACACCGGCACGATGGCGCGGACTTCGGCAGTCTTTTCCTTGGACGACTCTTCGTAGATCAGTCGCATGATGCTCAGGGCCAGGGATTCAATACCCCGGATAGTGCCCTGGCCTTCACAGCGCGGGCACACTTCGCTGCGGGTTTCACCCAGTGATGGGCGCAGGCGCTGACGTGACATCTCCAGCAGGCCGAAGCGGGAAATCTTGCCGACCTGAACGCGGGCCCGGTCGATTTCCAGGGCTTCACGCATTTTCTGCTCGACTTCGCGCTGGTGCTTGGCGGGTGTCATGTCGATGAAATCGATAACGATCAACCCGCCCATGTCCCGCAGGCGCAGCTGGCGAGCGATTTCTTCTGCCGCTTCCAGGTTGGTCTGCAGGGCAGTTTCCTCGATATCGTGACCTTTGGTGGCCCGGGAGGAGTTGATATCAATGGAGACCAGTGCTTCAGTGGGGTCGATCACGATGGAGCCGCCGGAGGGCAGCTTCACTTCCCGCTGGAACGCGGTTTCGATCTGGCCTTCGATCTGATAGCGGCTGAACAGAGGGATCTCATCCTTGTACAGCTTGATCTTGTTCTCGAAGGTGGGCATCACAGCGCGTACAAAGCTGAGTACATCTTCATAAACGCCGTCGGCGTCGATCAGGACTTCGCCGATGTCCTGGCGGAGGTAGTCACGAACCGCCCGGATGATAACGTTGCTTTCCTGGTGAATCAGGAATGGCGCCTTGCGCTCGCCAGCCGCCTGGGTAATGGCTTCCCAGAACTGTACCAGGTAATCAAGGTCCCACTGGAGCTCTTCGGTGGTACGGCCAATTCCAGCGGTGCGTACGATGATTCCCATGGATTTAGGCACTTGTACGCCGTTCATGGCATCTTTCAGTTGGGAACGGTCATCACCCTCAATACGGCGGGAGATGCCGCCGGCGCGTGGGTTGTTGGGCATCAGCACCAGGTAACGGCCGGCCAGAGAGATAAAGGTGGTCAGGGCTGCGCCCTTGTTGCCACGCTCTTCTTTATCAACTTGTACGATGACTTCCTGCCCTTCAGACAGGACGTCCTTGATGTTGATCTTGCCTTCGATCTGGCCGGGAGACTTCTTGAAGTACTCTTTGGAGATTTCCTTCAGCGGGAGGAAGCCATGACGCTCTGCGCCAAAGTCGACGAACGCCGCTTCAAGGCTGGGTTCTACACGGGTGATCCGGCCTTTGTAAATGTTGGCTTTTTTCTGTTCGCGGGTGCTGGATTCGATATCCAGGTCAAAAAGCCGTTGGCCGTCTACCAGAGCTACGCGCAACTCTTCAGGGTGAGTTGCATTGATCAGCATTCTTTTCATGGAAAGAAAGGGTTCCTGTCGTTTGTTAGTGACAGAAAACCGGGGGGATTCGCATCAGCGAAGCGGGATGTGCGTGCCGCGGGCCCTGTTACAGCAGGGCGGGCCGGCGGCCAGACGGATCAGACCCTTATGGGGCTTGATCCTGTAAGTCTGAGACCACCGCCGACGATCCGCCTGCCTGACAGCAGGGAGAGGTCGAATAGGGTGAGTGTCTGTTGACGCATAATATCCGTTTTCAGGTTCACACAAACTCCTGGGTCTCACGTCGTATTGGTTTGCTGGACGGCCCGGGTTTGCATGGTAGTGATTCTTCGCGATGTCGCCCGACGGTTTTCCGGTCGGTTTTTCCTCTCCCGGAGCAGGCCGCAGCCTCTCTGGGTCTGCCCTGTGGTCCGGGAGTTTGTTTCACGCCGGGCCCGGTAATGATTGGGCTTCGGCGTTCAATCTCTTAATCAGTGTCGGTATACTGCTGCCGCTCCGGCTTCTGACCAGAGTTCGTCAGGCCGTAGACAAACGGCAGAGCACGCCGGAATATAACAGTAAAGCGGTGTTCGTTCAATCCCGCGTTTATCACCCAGTAAAAGGTATCCCATGTCGCGCAAGCCAGTAGCCCGTCGTCAGCCGCCAAAACGCGGCAATCCGTCCCGTGGGGGATCGGGCCGGGCAGGACCGGTGTCCTCTGATGGGCATCGCGGAGAGTTGCCGGCAGGCCAGGTGCAGAAGGGTGTCCAGTGGGTGACGGTGGACGAGGATATGGCCGGCCAGCGGGTTGACAACTTTCTCCTCGCCCGCCTGCGGGGCGTGCCGAAAAGCATTGTGTATCGAATTGTTCGCAAGGGTGAGGTGCGGGTTAACAAAGGTCGAGTAAGGCCGGATTCCCGCCTTCAGGCTGGCGACGTGGTGCGCATTCCGCCGATTGTCCAGAAGAGCAAGCCGGAGTCGCCTACGCCCGGTGATCGGGTGCAATCGGTTATGGAAGCGGCGGTGGTCTTTGAAAATGACGATATGCTGGTGGTGAACAAGCCCTCGGGTATTGCCGTTCATGGTGGCAGTGGCCTGAGTTTTGGTTTGATCGAAGTGCTCAGGTCGGCCCGGCCGCAGGCAAAGTTCCTGGAGTTGGTGCATCGGCTGGACCGGGATACGTCCGGTTTGGTGATGGTGGCTAAAAAACGGTCGGCGTTGCGTTTTCTCCAGGATGAACTGCGGCACAAACGCATTCGTAAGCATTATCACGCCCTGGTGGCGGGCACCTGGCCAGCAGGCATTGGTCGGGTTGATGAACCGCTGCTGCGCTATGAGATGCCGAATGGCGAGCGGCGGGTGAAAGTAAGTCCCGAAGGCAAGGAATCGCTGACGCTGTTTCGCTGTTTGCAGCAATACCAGGGGTACAGTCTGGTGCAGGCGTCGCCAGTAACCGGTCGCACGCACCAGATTCGCGTACACAGCGCCTCGGCTGGTCACCCGATAGCCGGCGATGACAAATATATGGACGATGCCAGTCTCAAGGCATTTCGGGCCATCGGTGGGCAGCGGCTGATGCTTCATGCCAGGGCCCTCGAGTTCACATTGCCGGGATCTGATGAGGCAATGAGCCTCGAAGCGCCGTATGATGAGCCATTCGCCAAGGTGCTCAAAGAGCTTGAGCAGCGTAGCAAGGGTGGTTATTGATGGATGTAAAGGTTGTTATTTTTGACTGGGACGGAACGCTCATTGATTCCGTGGACCATATTGCAGACAGCTTGCACCAGGCTGCAACCGAGCTGGGGTACCCGGAGCTGGAGCGCGAAGCCTATCGGGATATTATTGGGCTGGGCATGATCGAGGCTCTGGAGCGTCTGTACCCGGGGTTGAGTCGCGAGGAAATGATGCGGATTCGGGAGGGTTACGCGGGTTACTTTTTCCAGAAAGTGACCACGCCCCAGAACGTATTCGAGGGTATGGCGGACATACTGGCCGACTTGCGTGGCTCCGGCCGGAGTTGTTCGGTGGCCACCGGCAAGAGCCGCCGGGGTCTGGAAGTGGCACTTACCTCCAGCGGGCTGGGCACCCATTTCGACATTACCCGGTGTGCTGACGAAACCAAATCCAAGCCCGACCCGCTGATGCTTGAGGAAATTCTGGATTTCTACGGTTACCGGCCTGAGCAGGCGGTGATGATCGGTGACACCCGCTACGACCTGGATATGGCTCGCCGTATTGGTATGCCGGCGATCGGGGTTGAGTGGGGAGTGCATAAGCGTGACGTGCTGGAACAGTATGATCCCCATGCGGTAGTGAGTTCTGTTGATGAGCTTCGGCGTACGCTGGGGCTATGATCGTTTGTGGTTAAGGAATAGCGGATGAGTGACTGGGAATCGGATAAGGAGCCGGGCTGGGGTGACAAGCCTGCAGAGCCTGAGCAGAGTGCGCCGGCGCGAAAGCGAGGTTTGTTTGGCAGTAAAGAGCCGGCGTTGCCGCCGGAATCGGGGCGCGACTGGCGACTGATCGAGAAGCTGGTGATGTCGCTGCAGGCAGAGCAGCGTCGAAGCCGTCGCTGGGGGATCTTTTTCAAGATATTGACGTTTGGTTACCTGTTTGCGCTGCTTTTCTTTATACGTTCGCCTCTTGGTGACAGTGTTGATTCTGTTGCCGGTCACCACACCGCATTGGTGGAGGTCAGGGGCACTATTGCCGCAGACGAGCTGGCGAGCGCTGATAACCTGGTGACATCACTGCGCAATGCCTTTGAGGCTGAGCGCTCAAAGGCAGTGGTGTTAAGGATCAATAGCCCCGGCGGCAGCCCGGTGCAGGCAGGCTACGTCTACGATGAAATTAAACGCCTACGGGAAGAGTACCCAGACAAGAAGGTCTACGCGGTTATCTCGGACATCGGCGCCTCTGGTGCTTATTACATCGCGGCGGCGGCTGATGAAATCTACGCCAATCGGGCCAGCCTGGTGGGATCGATCGGCGTTATTGCCGGTGGATTCGGGTTCAGTGAAATGCTGGACAAAATCGGTGTGGATCGCCGCCTTTATACTGCCGGAGAGAGCAAGGCTTTCCTTGACCCGTTCTCGCCTGAGCGCGATGAAGATGTTGCTTTCTGGCAGAGCGTGCTGGAAAACACTCACCAGCAGTTTATTAGTGCCGTAAAAGAGGGCAGGGGTGAACGCCTGGCAGACGACGAGCGGTTGTTCAGCGGTCTGGTGTGGAGTGGCGAGCAAGCTGTTGAGCTGGGGCTGGTGGACGGGCTGGGCAGCACCTCCTGGGTGGCCCGTCAGTTGGTGGGTGAGGAGAAGCTGGTGGACTACAGTCGCCGTCGCTCGCCCTTCCGTGAGCTTGTGGACCAGTTGGGCGTCTCGGTCGGCGAGGGTGTCGCTACCCGTATGTTGGAATCGCGCCTCGAATTGCGTTAACGGCCTGCTACACCCCGGATTATGGTTCGGGGTGTAGCAGTGGGTTGTTACCGAGCCGGATCAGAATCTCGTTCAGGGCAATCAGTGGCAATCCAATCAGGCTGTTGGGGTCTCGCCCTTCCAACCCCTTGAACAGGGTTATGCCTAACCCCTCCATCTTGAAGCTGCCAGCGCAGTCATAGGGTTGCTCTCGGTGCAGGTAGTTGCTGATTTCCTCCCTGGTAAGGTCGCGGAAATGTGCAATAAAGGTTTCGCAGCAGTGTTCGAGAACGCCTGTCCGGGTGTCGAGCACCGCCAGGCCGGTGAGGAAATGCACGCTTTTCCCGCTGCTCCGGCTGAGTTGTTCAAGCGCCCTCTCATGGCTGCCTGGTTTGCTTAACAGTGTGCCGTCCGGCAGGGCGGCGACCTGGTCCGAGCCGATGATGAGTTTTCCGGGGTGCTCCGGTGCAAGCGCCTGGGCTTTTTGGGTGGCCAGTCGAACCGCCAGGGCATCCGGTAGTTCGCCTTGTAGCGGCGATTCGTCGATATTCGGGCTGGCGGTCTCAAAGGGCAGGCCGAGCTGGTCGAGCAGGCGTTTGCGGTAAGGGGATGATGACGCTAGCAAAAGGCCGGGTGAGGTCATGGCTGCCTTATAGAGATGGTGGATTGATGAATCTGTCAGCTTTACCGGTCCATATCGTAAAATACCCCTACACGGAGCGGAACCCCCGACAGAAAGTGGATTAAGTCTTTGACAGAGGCGGGTCGCGCCCCTAAAATTGCGCGCCTATGTCTAAAGCGCCGATCGCCGAACTGCCGAAATCCGTTGACCCTATCCGGTTGGCTGAGCAGAACAGAACACTTGAGGGGGTAGTTCCACTCAGGGGTCTCGCTCGTTTTCGAGAAGCAGTTCCTGGCTTGCAGGATGGCAGTGAATGCCATGTTAAGCTGTCCTTTTATCAGGATAGTGAGCGCCGAAGGGTTGTGTCGGGCGAGCTGTCTGCGCCGGTCACACTGGAGTGCCAGCGTTGCATGACTGATATGCATACGACACTGGAATCCCGTTTTGATCTCGGGTTGGTCATCAACGATGAGCAGGCCCAACGATTGCCGAAAGCACTGGAACCCTTTCTGTTCGAGGACTTCAGCGCAGACTTGTGGGCCATGGTGGAAGACGAGCTATTGCTGGTATTACCACCCTTTCCTCTCCATGAGAGGGACGAATGCCCGGCAAAGGAAGACCTGGAGGCACTGGAACCATCAAACGTTGCCAGTGAGCCAGAGGTAAAGAAAAGAGAAGATAACCCGTTCAGTGTTCTGGCGGGTCTCAAGACGACAAAGCATTAACGTTTTCGTAAATAGGTCAGGAGCATAACCATGGCTGTACAGCAAAATCGCAAGACCCGTTCCAAGCGTGGCATGCGCCGTTCGCACGACGCACTGAGCGCCGCCGCTCTGTCTACAGACGCAACCACCGGCGAAGTTCATCGTCGTCACCACGTCTCTCCGGACGGTTTTTACCGCGGAAAGCAGGTTGTTGAGGCTCGCGACGAGTAAGATCGTCGGGATACCCTTCTGACCCGTGACGCATGGACGAGCGGTGAGTAAACCGGTCACCATTGCTATCGACGCCATGAGCGGTGATCGTGGCGCCGAGGTGGTGGTTCATGCTTCGCTGGAAGCAGTGCGTGAAAATGAGGCCTTGAGTCTTGTTCTGGTGGGAATCCGGAGCGAGCTCGAGGCCTTGTTGGTTGATGGGCACGAACGGATTCGCATCGTTGAGGCGGCGGATGTGGTACGCATGAACGAGCGCCCTTCCCACGCCATTCGTCATAAGAAAAACTCCTCCATGGCTATTGCGCTCGGGCTTGTCCGGGACGGCGAGGCCCAGGGGTGTGTCAGTGCTGGCAATACCGGCGCCCTGATGGCGTTCGGCCGGTCGATTATCCGCATGTATCCCGGTATTGAACGGCCGGCCATCGCCAAACTTATTCCTTCCCTCCGTGGCCGTTGCCACGTTCTGGATCTCGGTGCGAATGTCGATTCCACGGCGGAGAACCTGTATCAGTATGCGCTGATGGGGTCGCTCATGGCCTCGGCCATTTGTGCCCAGCCTGAGCCTCGTGTTGCTTTGCTTAATGTTGGCGAGGAAGAGATCAAGGGCAACGAGCAGGTTCGCCTTGCCTCCCATATGTTAGCCCAATGCGACACCATCAATTACATTGGTTATGTCGAGGGCAGTGACCTGTTTCGGGATGTCGCCGATGTAGTAGTCTGTGACGGTTTTGTCGGCAACATTGCATTGAAAACCGGCGAAGGTGTCGCCGGGTTGCTGATCGAGCTTCTTGAGCAGGCATTTACCCGCTCGCTTTATGGTCGCTTTGTGGGCTGGTTGGCAAAACCGATTATTGGCCGCCTTCTTCAGTTGATGGACCCGTCCCGTCATAACGGTGCGAGCCTGCTTGGGCTCCAGGGTGTGGTCATTAAAAGCCATGGCAATGCCAACGAGCGCGCCATGCTGGCCGCTATTCGCCAGGCCGTTCGGGAAGTGGAGCTCGAAGTGCCACGAAGGATCAACGAAAGACTCGATGATCTGATGTTATGATGCCTGTCCCGGTCGGGTCCCGACTAAAGTAGACCCGCATTTTCAGGGTTAATCGCGGATAATTGGCCTGAATTGTACTATTGGCTAATCTCCAGTAACCCATCAATGACGATAAGATTCCGCTTATGAAATCAGCGTTTATTTTCCCCGGACAAGGCTCCCAATCGGTCGGCATGCTTAAGGATGCTGCCGAGGCGTGGCCAATGATCAGCGAAACCTTCGATGAGGCGTCTAACGTTCTTGGTTACGATCTCTGGCACCTGTGCCAGCACGGTCCCGCTGAAGAGCTGAATCAGACCATGGTTACCCAGCCGGCCCTGTTAACCGCCAGTGTTGCCCTGTGGCGCCAGTGGTGTGTCTCGGATGGGCCACGTCCTGATTTCGTCGCAGGTCATAGTCTGGGCGAGTACAGCGCGCTGGTGGCCGCGGAAAGTCTGGACTTCATTGAAGCAGTCAAACTGGTTCAGCTTCGTGGCGAACTTATGCAGGATGCTGTCCCTGCCGGTGAAGGTCGCATGGCTGCTATTCTGGGGCTCGAAGACGCAGACGTTGCTGCGGCCTGTGAAGAGGCGGCCCAGGGCGATGTGGTGGCTGCGGTGAACTTTAACGCCCCGGGGCAGGTGGTTATTGCCGGCTCCGCCGCTGCCGTTGAGCGGGCTATTGAAGCCTGTAAGGGCCGCGGGGCGCGGAAGGCGATGCCGCTGCCGGTGAGTGTGCCGTCCCATTGTGCCCTGATGAAAGGTGCTGCCGAACAGTTGGCCGAAGCCCTGGAAGATGTCCGGTTTAACGATGCTGTCATCCCGGTGGTCCAGAATGTGAATGCTACTGTTGTCAAAGACGCAGACACGCTCAAGAGCAATCTGCTGAAGCAGCTATACTCTCCTGTGTTGTGGACGGACTCGATCCGCACGCTCAGTGATGAAGGAGTGACGGTTGCGGTTGAATGCGGTGCTGGTAAAGTGCTTGCCGGGTTGATCAAGCGGATTGAGCGCGGTTTGCCGGTGCACGGTATTGAAGATCCCGATTCTCTGGCCGGCGCCCTGGCGGCATTCGGCCAGTCCTGATAAACGGAGTTGTTTATGTCTTTGGAAGGCAAGGTTGCGCTGGTTACCGGTGCAAGCCGTGGTATTGGGAAAGCCATTGCCCATGAGCTGGCCCGGCAGGGTGCAGAAGTCATTGGTACCGCGACCAGTGAAGCCGGCGCAGAGGCCATCACCAGTGGACTGAAAGAAGCCGGCTACCAGGGTTATGGCATCGTGATGAACGTAGCCGAACCGGAAAGTATTGAAGCGGGCCTGAAGCAGTTGACTGAACAATCCGGTGCGCCTGCGATCCTGGTCAACAATGCCGGTATCACCCGTGATAACCTGCTGATGCGTCTGAAAGACGATGACTGGGCTGCCGTGCTGGAAACCAACCTTTCCAGTGTGTATCGCACCAGTAAGGCGGTGCTTCGCGGCATGGCCAAGGCCCGTTGGGGCCGGATTATCAACATCAGCTCGGTGGTGGCCGGTATGGGCAACCCCGGGCAGGGTAATTATTGTGCAGCCAAGGCCGGGGTGGAGGGTTTCACTCGTAGCCTGGCGAAAGAGATGTCCAACCGTGGCATTACCGCCAATTGCGTGGCGCCCGGTTTTATTGACACGGATATGACCAAAAAACTGGACGATAAGCAGCGTGAGGCTATGCTGGAAATCATACCGGCTGGTCGCCTCGGGTCACCGGAGGAGGTTGCCTCGGTGGTGGCGTTCCTGGCATCGGAAGGCGCTGCTTACGTTACCGGAGAAACCATTCATGTGAATGGCGGCATGTACATGGGTTAAGCCCGTTGCGGGCTGATGTGCAACCCCTTGTCGCACAACATGTTTGACAGAATCCCTGCTTGTTTGCAGGTAGGGTTTAAACTAAACTGGCAGCCATAGAGTTGCTTGGTTGACACATAAAGTGAGGACATTATGAGTACAGTTGAAGAGCGCGTTAAGAAGATTGTTTGTGAACAGTTGGGCGTGAAAGAGTCCGAGGTTCAGAACACATCTTCTTTTGTAGAGGATCTTGGCGCTGACTCACTGGACACTGTTGAGCTGGTTATGGCCCTGGAAGAGGAATTCGAGACTGAAATTCCTGATGAAGAGGCCGAAAAGCTGGGCACGGTTCAGGACGCGATCGACTACATCGTCGCGCACACCTGATACTCTGCTGATCAGATAGCCAGGCTAAAGCCGTCCTTTGGGGTTGATGAAGGACGGCTTTTTTATTGGTGGAACGAAAGTCTCAGTGTTTGGATGTTACACGGAATAATCGGGTGAACAGGGTTATGAGTAAACGACGGGTTGTTGTCACGGGCATGGGAATGCTGTCTCCGGTGGGGAATGATGTACAGTCGTCATGGGCTGCCATCCGGGCAGGGCGCAGCGGTATCGGGCTGATTGATAGGTTTGATGCAACTGACTATGGCACCCGTATTGGAGGTGCGATAAAGGATCTTGATATTGAACCCTACCTGTCCAGCAAGGAGGCGCGCAAACTGGATGCCTTTATCCACTACGGACTGATTGCTGCCCAGCAGGCGGTGGACGACAGTGGCCTGGAGCAGTTTGGCGATCTCGACAAGGAGCGGGTTGGTATTGCCATCGGATCCGGCATCGGTGGCCTGGAGTACATCGAGAAGAACGTGATCCAGATGGAGAAATCCGGCCCCCGTAAGGTGTCTCCGTTTTTTGTGCCCGCCTCGGTTATCAACATGATCTCTGGCAATGCTGCCATTCGCTTTGGGTACAAGGGGCCGAATATTGCCATTGTCACCGCCTGCACCACAGGTACCCATAATATTGGCTACGCTGCCCGGACCATCGCCTATGGCGATGCGGATGTCATGCTGGCTGGTGGCTCGGAAATGGCAACAACCCGCTCTGGCGTGGCGGCCTTTTCGTCGGCCCGTGCTTTATCAACCCGTAACGATGAGCCAGAAAAAGCCAGCCGTCCGTGGGATAAAGGCCGTGACGGTTTCGTATTGAGTGACGGTGCCGGGGTGGTCGTGCTGGAAGAGCTGGAGCATGCTCGCGCTCGCGGAGCCACCATCTATGGAGAGGTGATCGGTTTTGGTATGAGCGATGATGCTCATCACATCACGGCGCCGCCCGCCAGTGGCGAAGGTGCCGGCCGGTCCATGGTCAACGCCATCCGTGACGCAGGTCTGCAACCGGAACAGGTCGACTACATCAATGCCCATGGCACCTCCACCCAGGTCGGGGATGTAGCGGAAGTGGCAGCGGTCAAGTCGGTGTTTGGTGCGCACGCACACAAGCTTGCCATGAGCAGCACCAAGTCTATGACCGGCCACTTGCTGGGGGCCGCTGGCGCTGTCGAAGCCATTTTCTCGATACTGGCCGTGCGTGACGGGGTTTTGCCGCCGACCATCAATCTGGACGAGCCAGACGAGGGCTGTGATCTGGACCTGGTGCCGCATAAGAGCCGAGAGGCGGACGTCCGGATTGCTCTGTCGAATTCGTTCGGTTTTGGCGGCACCAACGGCACGCTGATTGTAAGTCGTTACGAAGACTGACCCTACTGTGTTTGATCTGTATTGGGCTGAAGACGGTGGTGTTCCACCGGGAGACCGGGGCCTTGCCTACGGCGATGGTCTGTTCGAGACCATTGCCATCATGGGCGGTAAGGCCAGCCTGCTGGGTTATCATCTTGACCGGATGGTCCGTGATGCCGGCCGGCTTGCCATCCCGGTGGCGCGCCCGGAACTTGAGGCAGCCTGCGCTCGCGCCCTGGAACGATATTCCGGCCTGTACCCGTCCTTAAACTGGGTGCTCAAGCTGACCCTCACCCGTGGTTCGGGTGGGCGGGGCTACCGCCCGGAGCCCCGCATGAAGCCGTCTCTCATTGTGTCCCATTCCGCTTTCCCCAGTGTTCCCGGGCCGGAAGGTGTGGTGGCCGACTTCTCCCGTGTTCCGCTGACAGTGAACCCGCTTCTGGCCGGGATCAAGTCGTTGAACCGACTTGAGCAGGTGATGGCGGCCAGGGAACTTCAAGGGGATGTCTTTGAAGTGCTGATGAGCAATCGTGATGGCCATGTGGTGGAAGGCACCCGGACCAATCTGTTCATGCTGTTTGAAGACGTATGGCTGACACCGCCCGCTTCAACCCTGGCGGTTGCGGGTGTGATGCGTCGTTACGTGCTTGACCGGCTGAGAATCGCCGGCCACGAATTCCGGGAGATGCCACTGACGCTTGATACACTGTTGGGCGGCGGCTGTCAGGGGCTTTGGCTCAGCAACAGTGTTGTCGGGGTGGTGCCGGTTCGCAATCTGGCCGGGCACGATTTGCCTGTTGACCAGCGACTTGCGACAATCGTCGGTTCACCGGCAAGACTGGATTGATTCGCGTGTTCAAGAAGTTACTGATCGTTGTTGTTGCTGTATTCGTGCTCGCTGCTGCCGGCGGTGGCTTGTGGGCCTGGCAGGGTTTGCAAACCCTGAAGCAACCCGTCGCACTGGACGAGCCGGTGCTGTTTAACGTGCCGGCAGGCACAGGGTTCAGCCGGGTGGCACGGCAGCTGGAGAATGAAGGCTATGTGTCGGATGCGCTCTGGCTCAGGCTCTATGGCCGCCTCTATCCGGACCAGACCAGGATCAAGGCGGGTGACTATGAATTCTTGCCCGGCATGACACCAGTGGCCATGGTAGATGCCATGGTCGAAGGTAAGGTAAAGCTTTGGTCGGTCCAGTTTATCGAAGGCTGGACGTTCCGCGACATGCGTGCTGCGCTGGCGCGTTCTGAGCGGCTCAAAAAGGTCACCAGTGACTGGACTGATGAACAGGTCATGGCGGCGGTTGGCGCGGAAGATCAGCATCCTGAAGGCTGGTTTTTTCCGGATACCTACATGTTCAGCTCCAGTGAGTCTGATCTGGATATTCTCAAGCGTGCCCACAATCGTATGGTGAGCGTGCTTGAGGAAGAATGGCAGAGCCGGGCCGAAGGTTTGCCCTACGATACCCCTTATGAAGCCTTGATCATGGCTTCTATTGTTGAGCGGGAAACTGGTGTGCCCTGGGAGCGTGGGGAAGTGGCGGGCGTGTTTGTGCGGCGACTGCAAAAAGGAATGCGGCTGCAGACCGATCCCACCGTTATCTACGGCATGGGGGACCAGTACCAGGGGCGTATTCGCCGCAGCGACCTTCAGACCTACACCCCCTATAACACTTACCGAATCAACGGTCTTCCGCCCACACCGATTGCGCTGCCCGGGCGGGACTCTGTGCACGCCGCTTTGCATCCGGAGGACGGCGATACCCTCTACTTTGTTGCCCGTGGTGATGGTAGCCACAAGTTCTCCCGAACCCTGGCGGAGCACCAGAAGGCGGTCAGGGAGTATCAGTTGAATCGCCGTGAGGGCTACCGCTCGTTTCCGGCACCGGGAACCCTGAACAACAGCCGGGAAGAATGATGCACAACAGAGGCCGTTTTATTACCTTCGAAGGCACCGAGGGCGTTGGCAAATCCACACAACTGGAAAACGCTGCGAACACCCTCAAGGACCTCGGCATCGATTTTATCGTTACCCGAGAGCCCGGTGGCACGCCTATGGCGGAAAACATCCGGGAGTTGTTGTTGTCGCCCCGGGAGGAGCCGGTTCATGAAACCACAGAATTGCTGTTGATGTTCGCAGCGAGGGCCCAGCACCTGCATAACCGGATTCTTCCGGCCCTCAACAAGGGGCAGTGGGTACTGTGCGACCGCTTCACCGATGCCACCTTTGCCTATCAGGGCGGCGGCCGGGGTGTGCCCGCCGAGCGTATCGCGTTGCTGGAAACCCTGGTTCAGGGTGAGGTACGGCCAGACCACGTCATCCTGCTGGATGCGCCCGTGGAAACCGGTATGGCCCGGGCGAAAAAGCGGGGAGAGCTCGACCGATTTGAACAGGAAACCCTGGCCTTTTTCCAGCGCATTCGCGATACCTACCTGGCGCGGGCTACGGCGATGCCTGGCAACTACCATGTGGTTAATGCAGCATTGCCGCTGGAGCAGGTATCGGCCAGTGTGTCGGCGTTGTTGGCTGCCCTGGTTAAAATGGCGGAATCCGCCTGATTAACCGGAGTACGGCCATAGTTGCGTCGATTTCGTGCACTTTTTGTAATGTTCTGCTTTAATTGATGTACATTCTCAGTTAACGGCCGGCAGCATTAATGCTCAACGCAAAACTTCTCAAGCTTCCCATCGCCGCTCACCAGCATCGGCACGAACACCACCAGATTGTCATCGGGGTGAGGGGAGAGGCTGAGTTGAGTGTCGGTGGCACCGGGGCTCACCTGGATACCTGGAAAGCCTGTGTTGTGCCCACTGAGGCAAGCCACGATTACTGTGGCGATGATCAGAACCACGTTCTGGTGATCAATCTTGACCCGCTCACCCCCGCTATCAATACGCCGGCCCATGCGGATTACGAACGGATGATGCGGTTTTTCGAGAAGCCGCGCACCCTGCAGATGGACAGCCGGTTACAGGGGCTGGTCCAGTTTACCGCCGGTGAATTTGACCGCGCGCCAGACAACCTCACCCTGCAGCAGCATCTGGCTTCGAGTATTCTTTACTGCATGGCGGACCGCATTGTGGACCGTCAGGTCCAGTCTTCCAGCCGGGCAAGCATCAGCCCAGAGGTGATCCGACGTTATATCCTGGCCAACCTGCATCGAAAAATTACTGTCGAGGAAATGGCCAGTGAGGCGTGCCTCAGTGTCAGTCGATTCCATGAGGTTTTTCGGGAGGTGGCGGGCATAACCCCTCATCAGTTTCTGCTGCAGACCCGCCTTGAGCAGGCCGCTCACCTGCTTGCTTCATCGTCTCTCTCGGTGTCGGAAATAAGCTACCGAACCGGGTTCTCCTCCCAGAGTGCCTTGACCAATGCGTTGCGCAAATACAAGGGCACAACACCCTCCAGATTGCAGATTAATGAAAGTGTTGCCTGAACTGGGCGGTAAATTCGGTAGTCCCGTAGGATTATGCAAAAGAATCGTAGGATTTTGTAAGCCGTAGGTCCGTAGTAATACTAACTTAATGCATCTGTAGAATCGCACTTTTTGCTCGGCAATCCTGGTCGTAAAGGTGTGAATAATAACTATAGTGAAGGAGTGGCTGTGCGGGGGCTTGCCTCGCTCCAATTCGGATGGATTTTGGGTAAACAAGAACAACGGCCAGTCAACCAACAGTGATGTGGTACCTGTGCCTTAAGAGCGGACTCAGTCCGACTCAATAAACCGGAGGAGCCTTATGGCTATTGGCGTTTGGATCAGTCTATTTGCGTATTTTGCGATTATGATCGGCATTGGCGTTTACGCCATGCGGAAAGCCTCGGCGACAGCTGAAGATTATATGTTGGGTGGACGTGGGCTCAGCCCCAAAGTAGCGGCCTTGTCGGCCGGTGCTTCCGACATGAGTGGCTGGCTGCTTCTGGGCTTGCCCGGGGCGTTGTTTGTTACCGGCCTGGCGGACGCCTGGATCGGTATCGGCCTGTTTGTGGGCGCGTTCATCAACTGGGTGATTGTTGCACCCAGATTGCGTGAACAAACTGTTCACTACGGTAATGCCCTGACCATACCGGCCTTCCTGGCCAACCGATTTCCAACCAAAGCATTGCCGCTGCGCACGGTATCGGCGATTGTTATTGTTGTTTTCTTCGCGGTTTACACCTCCTCCGGCTTGGTTGCCGGCGGTAAGCTGTTCGAAAGTGCTTTTGCGGGCATCTTTAATTTCGGCGGGTTAAGCGACTACGGCGTGGGCATCGTGATCACATTGGGTGTGGTTCTGGCGTACACCGTGGTTGGCGGCTTCCTGGCGGTGAGCATGACCGACTTTGTACAGGGCTGCATCATGATGCTGGCTCTGGTGTTGATGCCGGCAGTGGTATTGTTTGGTGAAGGCGGCGGCGGTTTCGCTCAGGCGTCTCAAACCCTGAACAGCGTTGACCCAACGTTGCTATCGTGGACCGAAGGATTGACACTGATTGGTTGGCTCTCGGCCGTAGCCTGGGGTCTGGGTTACTTCGGCCAGCCGCACATCATTGTGCGTTTCATGGCGATCCGCACCGTGCACGAAGTGTCTGTGGCCCGTAACATCGGCATGTCCTGGATGGCCATCTCCCTGATTGGCGCCATCTCCCTGGGCGTTTTCGGTCGGGCCTATGCTATCCGTAACGGTATGGACGTGGCGGACCCGGAAACCATTTTCATCATCCTGGCGGACCTGCTGTTCCACCCGTTGATCACCGGTTTCCTGTATGCGGCTCTGCTGGCAGCGGTTATGAGTACCATCTCCAGTCAGCTGTTGGTGGCTTCCTCATCCCTGACCGAGGATTTCTACCGCCTGTTCCTGCGTAAAGAGGCTTCCGACAAGGAGTGTGTGAACATCGGCCGTGCCTGTGTTGTTGCGGTGGGTCTGGTTGCAGCGCTCATTGCTTCTGATCCCAACTCTCAGGTTCTGGCGTTGGTCAGTAACGCCTGGGCAGGCTTTGGTGCCGCCTTCGGCCCGCTGATCATTCTCGGCCTGACCTGGTCACGTACCAACGGTGCCGGTGCACTTGCTGGTCTGATCGTGGGTGCTGTCACGGTAATGGCGTGGATTGCTCTGGGCTGGAACGGCAGCTTCATGGGTGGCCCGGGCGTCTATGAAATCATCCCAGGCTTCATCGCCGCCTTCATCGCTATCGTAGTAGTCACCCTGGCTACCAGCGATGCTGGAGAGTACCAGCATATCGAGCGGTAACAGCAGTCACTGATACTATTCAGTGATCTGATAAGGGCTCCCTGCGGGGAGCCCTTTTTTTGTACCTGAAAACTGCACATGGTTCAGCGCTGGCGGCGGGGTGGGGGAGTCTTTTCTGCAGGGAAAAAGATGTTTGAGCGAAGCGAGTTGTTTTTCCCGGAAGAAAAGACTCCCCCACCTCGCGGCCAGCACACTCCGAAACCTGAATGCCAGAGACAGCCAACTCCAAACTAGAGACACAAAAAAACGCCAGCCCGAAGGCTGGCGTTTTCAGATCAGAGGTAAGTTACCTCGGAGGGTCTCAGGCTACAGAAGCCTCAGACGCCTTCTTGGTGTACTCGTCCATCTGGTCGAAGTTGAGATACTTGTAGATCTCTTTGGACATGCTGTTCAGGTCCTTGGCGTACTCCATGTACTCCGCCGGAGTCGGGAGCTTGCCCAGTACCGCGCCCACAGCTGCCAGTTCCGCAGAGGTCAGGTACACGTTGGCACCATCACCCAGACGGTTCGGGAAGTTACGGGTAGAGGTAGACAGAACAGTCGACTTCGGCGCTACACGTGCCTGGTTACCCATGCACAGGGAACAGCCCGGCATCTCGGTGCGAACACCGGCGGTGCCGTAAGTGTTGAAGTAGCCTTCTTCCATCAGCTGGGCCTGGTCCATCTTGGTGGGCGGAGACATCCACAGACGGGTGCTCAGGGGGCCTTTGTGCTGCTCAAGCAGTTTGCCGGCGGCACGGAAGTGACCGATGTTGGTCATGCAGGAGCCGATGAACACTTCGTCCACCTTGTCGCCAGCCACTTCGGACAGGAACTTGGCATCGTCCGGGTCGTTCGGGCAGCAAACGATCGGCTCTTTGATGTCGGCCAGGTCGATCTCAACCACGTGAGCGTATTCGGCGTCTTTGTCAGCACGCATCAGCTTCGGATTGGCCAGCCATTCTTCCATCTGCTGGGCACGACGCTCCAGGGTGCGCGGATCGCCGTAACCTTCGGCAATCATCCAGCGCAGCATAGTGATGTTGGAGCGCAGGTACTCGGCCACGGACTCTTCAGACAGGTTGATGGTACAACCGGCTGCAGAGCGCTCAGCGGAAGCGTCAGACAGTTCGAACGCCTGCTCAACGGTCAGGTGCTCCAGACCTTCGATTTCCAGGATACGACCGGAGAATTCGTTGATCTTGCCCTTCTTCTCAACGGTCAGCATGCCTTGCTTGATGCCGTACAGCGGAATGGCGTGTACCAGGTCACGCAGGGTGATGCCCGGCTGCATTTCGCCTTTGAAGCGAACCAGAACCGATTCCGGCATGTCCAGCGGCATAACGCCGGTGGCAGCAGCAAACGCAACCAGACCAGAACCGGCCGGGAAGGAAATGCCCATCGGGAAACGGGTGTGGGAGTCACCACCGGTACCTACGGTGTCCGGCAGCAGCATGCGGTTCAGCCAGGAGTGGATGATACCGTCGCCCGGACGCAGGGAAACACCGCCACGGGTGCGGATGAAGTCCGGCATGGTGTGCTGCATTTCTACGTCTACCGGCTTCGGATAAGCGGCGGTGTGACAGAACGACTGCATCACCAGGTCAGCCTGGAAGCCCAGACACGCCAAGTCTTTCAGCTCGTCACGGGTCATCGGGCCGGTGGTGTCCTGGGAACCAACGGTGGTCATGTGCGGCTCGCAGTAGGTACCCGGGCGCACGCCCTGGCCTTCTTCCAGGCCGCAGGCCTTGCCGACCATCTTCTGGCCCAGGGTGAAGCCCTTGGTGCCGGCTTCCGGATCTTTTGGCAGACGGAACAGATCAGTTGCGCCCATGCCCAGTGCGGTACGGGCCTTGGCGGTCAGGCCACGGCCGATGATCAGCGGGATACGGCCGCCAGCCTGAACTTCGTCCAGGATCACGTCAGACTTGAACTTGAACTCGGAGATGGTGTCACCGGCTTCGTTCAGGATCTTGCCTTCGTACGGGCGGATTTCAATCACATCGCCCATGTTCATGTTGTCGACCGGTGCTTCGAATACCAGGGCGCCAGCGTCTTCCATGGTGTTGAAGAAGATCGGGGCAACCTTGTTACCGATACACACACCGCCGGCACGCTTGTTCGGCACGCCCGGGATGTCGTCACCGAAGAACCACAGAACGGAGTTGGTGGCAGACTTACGGGAAGAGCCGGTACCGACTACGTCACCGACGAAAGCAACCGGCAGGCCGCGGGATTTGATTTCGTCGATCTGGCTCATCGGGCCGGTTACGCCGGGCTCTTCGGGCTTCAGGCCGTCGCGCTCCATCTTGTAAGCGGCGCGGGCGTGCAGTGGGATGTCCGGACGGGACCAGGCATCCGGAGCCGGAGACAGGTCGTCGGTGTTGGTTTCGCCAGTTACCTTGAACACCACCATCTTGGTGCTTTCGGGAACCTTGTTCTTCTTGGTGAACCACTCGGCGTTGGCCCAGGACTCAACCACAGACTTGGCAACGGCGTTGCCAGCGTCCATCTTTTCTTTAACGTCGTTGAACGCGTCGAACATCAGCAGGGTGTGCTTGAGTTCTTCACCGGCCAGCTCGGCCAGTTCGCTGTCGTCCAGAAGGTCAACCAGAGTCGCGATGTTGTAGCCGCCCTGCATCATGCCCAGCAGCTGCACAGCTTTCTTTTTGTCGATCAGAGGAGACGTTGCTTCACCCTTAACAATCGCGGTCAGGAACGCAGCTTTAACGTAAGCTGCTTCGTCCACGCCCGGTGGTACGCGGTTTTCCAACAGGTCAACCAGGGTGGCTTCTTCGCCGGCCGGCGGGTTTTTCAGCAGCTCGATCAGACCAGCAGTCTGCTCGGGGTTCAGGGGCTTGGGTGGGATACCCAGGGCTTCACGTTCGGCAACGTGTTCACGGTAGGCTTCTAACACGATATGGACCCTCATCAGTTGGAATGTCCCGCGCCGGAGGCAAGCTTGCCTGGCGGGAGGTTTTTTGGCGAAAAGGCCGCAGGAGCCTCTGAATAACGCCTCAAATCACCGATGGGGTTTCAGGATTTATTCAGAGACTCCTTGATCTGGCGCTGCATTCTATAGGAAACCCCTTATAAAGTTAAGTTGGACAGAGGTCGGAGAGATCTGCTAGCTGCGCTATACTGCCGCGCTTGATGAATCAGACTGCTGCTGAAGCCATGAATGACGCCTTGAAAGAGATACACGAATTTTTGCCCTGCCGCACGCCGGTACAGTGGATTGAGAATGCGCTGGCCAATCAGGATGTGATGCTGATTGACCACGCCCACTGCGAGAAGAAAGCGGCCTCCACCGCGCTGAGCCTGATGTACCGCTATGTGGACAACACCGATCTGCTCAACAAGATGTCCCGCCTGGCCCGGGAGGAATTGCGGCATTTTGAGCAGGTGCTGGCGATCATGAAGAAGCGGGGGGTGATTTATTCACATCTTTCGCCGGCCCGTTACGCTGCAGGCCTGCGTGAAGCCGTTCGCAATGATGACCCTGGCCGCTTGGTGGATGTGTTGATTGTAGGCGCCATCATCGAGGCGAGATCCTGTGAACGCTTTGCCGCCCTGGCGCCGCACCTTGATGACAAGCTGGCGGAGTTCTACAACAGTTTGCTGAAATCTGAAGCGCGGCATTACCAGGATTATCTGGTGCTGGCACAGCGGGCCAACGGTGGCCCGGTGCAAGATCGGGTGGCGGAGTTTATGGCCATCGAGCAGAAGCTGATTGAAGAGCCGGATACGGAATTCCGGTTTCACAGTGGGCCTCTCGCTTACTGACTCTTCGCCACGGACATTCACAGACGCTCACGGACAAAAGAGAAAAAAAATCTCTAAAGCTCCTCACACAGCGTCATCCACCGGGCAATCCCCGCACTTCGGTATTTCTGCTTGTGCAGGATGAAGTAGAAGTGCCGGTCGAACTGGCGGTGAGGGATGGCCAGGGGCACCAGGCTGCCGCGTTTGAAGGCGTCGGCCAGGACCACCTCTGACAGGCAGCCGATGCCCAGGTTGGCTTCTACTGCCCGCTTGATGGCCTCGGTGTGTTCCAGTTCCAGTAGCACGTTCAGGTCTGGCAGTAGCCCGTGCATGCCCCGTTCGAAGCTCTGGCGGGTGCCGGAGCCCTGTTCCCGGAGAATCCAGGTGGCGGCGCGCAGATCGTCGTCGGTCAGTTCGCCCTTGCCGGCCAGCGGGTGGTCAGGGGAGCAGAAGGCCACCAGCCGGTCTTCTCGCCAGGGAATCACTTCCAGCTCCGACGCCTGCAGTTCGCCCTCGATCAAACCGATATCGAGTTCAAAGTCTCGAACCCGTCTTGCAATGGTGCTGGTGTTGGCAACTTCCAGAGAGACTTTCGGGTGGTTTGGCGAGCTCATGTACTCGGCCATCACGCCTACCGCCAGGTAATTGCCGATAGTGAGTGTGGCACCCACTTTCAGAGCGCCGACCTCGGAGTGTTTGCTGAAGGCCTGTTCCAGCTCCCTCGCCTGAGCCAGCAGGGCTTCGGCTTTCGGCCGATACAGTCGGCCCAGCTCATTCAGTTGCAGCCGTTTGCCCACCCGGTCAAACAGCTGGATATCGAACTGGGATTCCAGCTCCTTGAGGGCACTGCTGGCCGCGGATTGCGACATGGCAAGGGATTCCGCCGCCCGGGTGATGTTCTGGAAATGGGCGGCGGCGAGGAAGACCTCGAGTTGGCGGAAGCTGTACTTCATAATCGATCAGGCCGGATAGATGAAAGAAAATGTCCTGTCTGATCGATACGTTAGCCGGTCACTGCCGCCAACACAACCGTGATGGCCGGTTCAGGGGATCATCAGTACCGGGTAGGGGCTGCCGGCCGCCACATGTTCCGTGGTACTGCCGATCATGATCTCCTGAATGGGTGTTGAGCCCCGTTTCCCCATAATGGTCAACAGGGGGCGGGTGTCATTGATGGTTTTCAGGATCTGGTCCACCGGCCGGCCGGTCAGGATATTCCGGTGTACGTTTGGGTGACGCTCTGCCAGTTCATTGATCCTCTGTTCCGTGGCTTCATCAGATTGTTCCGGCTCCTCGGAATGTGCCCATACCACGCGCCCGGTGCGCTGGTTGGCCATGAGCTTTTCAAAGACTGCCTGGGCATTGAATGACGCCTTTGATCCATCGGTGGCAAGCAAAATCTCCTCTTCGGCCGCCGGTGGCTCGTCCTGGACCGGAATGATCAAGAGCGGAACTTTGGTCATTCGGGCGAGGTTCAGGGCGGTGTTTCCGAAGAACAGTTCCTTGGCTGCCCGATGGCTGCGGTTGCACGCTACGACGCCGTCGGCGTTGAGTTTCTTGGCCAGAGCCTGGACTTCCTGGGCAACAAAACCCTTGGAAACGTGGGTGGCGGTTTCTATGCCCAGGCTGTTCTTGAGGTGTTCCCCGATCCTCCGTAACCGTTCTGTAGCCGAGCCTTCGGTGTCGTCCGGATGCAGTCGTTTATGGGTCTGCAGGACATAGGTGAGCGTAATCTTCCGGGTGCCCAGGAGTTTGAGCAAAGCTGGCAGCTGTTCCATAGCCTGTTCCCATTCCTTGGTGTAGTCCACGGTCAGAATCAGGTGATCGAGCATGGTGTTCTCCCTGGTGGTTGTTTGTTCTGGGACCAATTTCTTTCAGGCTAGTTCAGGAGTAACCTGAAGACCATGACCCCGGTCAGTTTGTTATCGATGTATATCTATAAAATCGAACACATATATGAGTATTGCCTGTTTTGTCGATTTAACCTGTCGGGTTAAACTTTACCCATTGAATTCCCATATAACCTGTATGAAGTCGCAACAACGAGGCTGCCATGAGTAATCTGATGAAAGAAACGGTCACCAGCGTTCACCACTGGAACGATACTCTGTTCAGTTTCAAGACCAGCCGGGACCCGGGGTTCCGTTTCAAGAACGGGCACTTTGTCATGATTGGTCTGGAAACAGACGGCAAGCCGCTTATGCGGGCCTACAGTATCGCCAGCGCCAACTATGAGGAAGAGCTTGAGTTTTTCTCGATCAAGGTTCCGGACGGCCCACTGACGTCACGACTGCAGAAGATTCAGGTGGGGGATGAAATTCTGGTCAGTCGTAAGCCCACCGGCACCCTGGTGCTGGATAACCTGTTGCCGGGACGCAATCTCTGGCTGATCAGCACCGGCACCGGGCTTGCGCCGTTCATGAGTATTATCAAAGACCCTGAGGTGTATGAAGCCTACGACAAGGTCATCCTGACCCACGGGGTACGGTATGTGTCTGAGCTGGCTTACCAGCAGGATATCCAGGACCTGCCGGAAAACGAGTTTTTCGGTGAGATGGTGCACGGCAAATTGCTGTACTACCCGACGGTCACCCGTGAGCCCTTCCGCAACCAGGGTCGCCTGACCGATGCCATGGAGACTGGCAAGATCACCCGTGATCTCGGTTTGCCCGATTTTGATGTGGAGCAGGATCGCTTCATGATTTGCGGCAGCCCGAGCATGCTCAAGGACACCTGCAGCATTCTCAATAACATGGGCTTCCGTGAGGCTCGCGGCGGCGACATGGGCCACTACGTTATTGAACGGGCGTTTGTGGAGCAGTAAACCGCCTTTGGGCCTGCTGCGGTCTACCTCAGCCAGTTGCGGATCTGCATTGCCAGGCGCTCACCATCGCTGAGCGCCGCGCGCTCTGCCATCAGCTCAGCCAGCACATCCGGGCGGTCGGTAATGATATTATCAACGCCCATATCGAGAAAGCGTGCCATGTCGGACGGTTGATTGACAGTCCACACATGCAGCTCATTGCCCGCCTTGTGCGCCCTGGCGACCGCTGCCGGGGTGGCCCGGTTCAGGCGCAGCGCCAGAATGTCGTAACGATCCTGCCACAAGGGGCCTACCACGAACTGTGCCAGCAACGCGGTTTTCAGGCCCGGTTCCATTTGCTTTGCCAGTTCCAGGCTGGGCCAGTCAGCTGCTGCAATGATAGTGCCTTCCACGGCATTATTTTCTTGCAGGGTCTGGACAACGGCGGTTACCAGTGCCCGCTCGTTGCGGTTCGGTTTCAGGTCAACAAACAGTCGGGCCTGGCCACGGGTGGCCTTGACCGCTTGCTCCAGCGTTGCGATACGCTCATGGGCAAAGTGATCACCAAACCATGAGCCGGCATCCAGATGATGGATGTCGTCATACCGGACATCGCCAATCCGTTCCGGCTTTCCGAATATCCTCGCCATATCCTGGTCGTGCCAGAGCACTGGTACGCCGTCTGCGGTCAGTTGGACATCAATTTCAACGTAGTCGGCACCGTCCTCTACAGCTTGGTGTATGGCGCTGAGAGTATTTTCCGGAGCTTTGAAGGCGCTGCCACGGTGGGCCGTTATGGTCGCTTTGTCTTGCTGGTTCAGCGAGTTGACCACTTGGACGCTTTGGGTCAGTACCAGCGCGATGATCACGACCTCGAGCAGCCAAAGCCGGCGCCCGGTTTTTGCATCCTGTCGGTCCGGAGACGGCTGCTGCCATTGCAGCTTGCGCCCGGGTATTGCTTTGTAGCGGGCGACGATGAGGGTGCCCAGTGCCGAGCTGGCCAGGAAGGTAAGGGCAAGACTGACGAGAAGGTAGCTCCCCACCAACAGGATAACCACGGGCAAGAGGATACTGGCTTTCGCTGGCACAACCCTGAACACACTGGCCGCCAGCAAATCAAACACCAGCGTTACCACGGCCGGCATGGCCAGCACCGCGACAATACCAAGCGACAGGAGACCGACCGTTTCGCGATGAGCGCCGCGGGTGTCGCGGGCACTCTGTTGAAGGGCCGCCATCGGTGTTTGTTGGTCCAGCATCAGGGCCGGGATGGAAAGAATCCAGCGGAGAAACAGGGTGCCGTTGGCCACCACAATGGCACCCAGCATGACCAGACAGAAGCCAAGGAACCACCAGAGAATCGGTGGGCGCTCAAGGTTTAGCAGGTAAGGGTCGAAGTTGTTGAGCAACAGATGTGCGGCGAAGCCCATGGCCGCCAGAAATGGCAAGGCAATCAACAAATGCGCCAGGGTTTGAATGATGGCCAGTAGAGCCAGTTGCGGCAAGCGCCGACCAATCCCCACCAAGGCACGGATGGCTGCCCTCGAGGTGTGATTGCCAGTCTGGGCGGCGATCAAAGTAACCCCGGCCAGTTGGAGGACGATCAGTACCGCTGCAAGTAACAGGGTTACCAGCAGCCAGAGCACGCCGCCCGGCGATGCCAGAAAGTCCAGCAGGCCACCGGTTGTGATGGCCGCGTCACCGGTGAGTGGCCTGAGCAGAGACACCGCGGCAGTAATCAGCGGTGTAAATACCGCGATGGATAAACCGGTGAAGGTCAGGTAGAGCGCAAGCAATGACCGATGATGGTGGCGGAACAGGGCCAAGCCTTGTCTTAGCAGGGGTAGCACGTTATTCGCCTTCCTGGGTCAGCAGTGTGGCTTTCTCCAGCAGTGCCAGGCGCTCATCGAAGGACAGGAAGGGTTCGTCTTCGGTTTGTTGCAGGCTTCCGAACAGTCTGTCTGGATCGAACGCCCAGTTGCTGCAGCGGGTAGTCAATTCGGTACAGGCGAGCAGGGTGCCGGATTCCCGGAGAAAGTACTTCATGCCGGTGTAGGTGTCGGCCAGCATCAGGTCGCGAGCAGGCTCCGTCGGCTCAGACAGCAGGCTTCGGCCAAGCATGTCCCCGGCCAGGTGGCCGTTGCCCGTAGCATCCAGAATGGTCATCGGGATGTCGAACTGGGCAACAATCCGGTTTTCCGGTGCGAATTCACTGAGGTCTGGCCGGCCCGGCGAGCGTATGGCCAGCACGCCGAGGTTGCTGTTCAGCGGCAAGGTCTCATGGTCGTCGCGAACAAAGCCGCCGGATTCATCGGATGTGACAATCACCAGAGTGTTGTCTAGCAGTCCTTCCTGCTCAAGCTGTGTCAGAAAGCGTTCTAGGGAGTTGGCCATGACCACCATGGCCTTTTTGCGAGCCATCTGGGTGGCAGGGAGCCCCGTTGTTTCTTCAGCAGGAGATTGGTTGGCCTGCTCGGCTTCCAGTTCCTGTTCGGCTTCTGGTCCGATGTTGAACGGATGGTGGGTGCCGACATTCAGGGTTGTGACAAACCAGGGGCCGGGTTGGCTATCCAGTTCACTCAGGCGTTCAGCAATGTCCGGGAAGAACGTCGGGTCTGGCGGTCCCCAGCCATCCTGTTCCTGCGCGTGACCAAATGCCTCTGCGCCGGTAACGTTCTCATAGCCCGCCCGGGGCATGAACTGATCTTTTTTCATGTATTCGATTGGCGCAGCTTGCCAGTAAGCGGTGGTGTAGCCCTGATCTTTCAGCTTCCCCGGAAGGCAGTCGGGATTGGCTTTGTCTTCCGCGACGGCCAACATCTTCTCCGATGGCCGGCGCAAGTCGGGGTAGCGCCCGCACACCAGGGCAAAGGTGCCGCGATCCGTCTGCCGTTCCATGCTCAGCACGTTGTTGTAGACCCGGAAACCGAAGGCGTCGAACGTCGCCTCCAGAGTGTCGAGAGAGACGATGGGCTGAAGGTTGTGATATTGGCTGATTTTCGGCAGGTAGCCTCCGGACAGCCCCTCGATCATGATCAACAGAACATTGGGTGGCTCGGGATTCTGAAAGTTGCTGGTTTGTTGGTGGAAAAAGTTTGTTCGTCTGTCCAGTTGCTCACTGAGTTCAGTGGTTTCGTCACCGATAGCAGTGCCAACCGGATTGAGCAACGCACCTGGAACCTGGGCGACGGTGCTGGCCACCACATTATTGGCGGGTGTCGTCAGGCTCGGAAACGACAGAGTGTAGAGGCCGGTGACCAGAACGGCGGAACTGATAAGCAGGACTGGCGCACGCTCTGTGGTGGGCGCCCATTTTCGATGCAGCCAGTGCAACAGCCAGGCCAGCATGAGGTAGCCCGGGAGGGTTATCAGATAGATGTTGAGCAGGCTGCCGGTAATGAACGTACTGTCCATACCCTTGCCGGCGAAGGCCAGTTGGAAAAGCGTGCCATGGGCTGTCAGGTGCATGCCGGCCACATAGAGTGCGACGCCCAGGGCGGTGATCAACAGGGCGCGGACAACGCCAACGGATAGATGCAGGAATACGGCCAGCAAAAAAGCCCCGGCAACGTCGCCGCCCAGGGTACCGGGCAGGCTCGGGAGTACCCCGCTTTGAATGATCAGCAGGCCGCGAATCACTGCCAGCCAGATCCAGGCAAGGAAGAAGGTGCGTATGAAACAGGCTGCAAGAGAAGCCCGGTTCCCTGTCATAGGGTTCACTCGTGTCAGTTGCGTTATATGAACAGTATGAGGCAAGAGGCTTGTGCTTCAACCGCTGGAGCTTGCTAAGGTAACGGATCAGATGGCCGGGAAGTTTCTGAAAATTCCTTCGTTATCAGAGCCTTTGTCAGAAAATCATCACTACGGGAAGCGCAGGGGAATGAAAAAAAGTGTCCAAATCGTAATTGCGGGAGCCATCGCGGTGGTGTGCGGCGCGTTTCTCGGCAGTCTGGTGCAGACTCAGTTCAACCTGTCGGCGTTGTCGGCCCTTGGGGCCTCGTTCAGCCTGGTGGATCGCCTCGTTGTCATGGGGCAGGACCTGGTTGGGTTCGCGCCCGTCTATGGGGTGCTGCTGGCCGCTGCATTGGTTCCGGGCTTCCTGGTAACTGCGGGATTGCTCCGGTTGTTGGGCTGGCCCTACCGGGATTTCTGGTATGCCCTTGGTGGAGCTCTTGCGTTGTGGGCAACGCTGGCCCTGGTTGATGTGTTGGCGCCCATGCCGACACTGATCGCAGCAACCCGAACCCTGCCCGGGCTGTTGGCGATGCTGGGGACCGCAGCGGTAGCGGGATGGGTGTTTGCGCAACTGACGGGCAAATTGACCATGACCGTGGCCCGTCATGGTCTGATAGCACCTTTCTTGGTATTGGCCGGCGTGGGCGCTCCGGAGCCGACATTGGCCCAGGAAGCGGCCGATTATCGGATAGACGTGGTCGCTGAAGGGCTTGATCACCCGTGGTCGTTGGCATTCCTGCCAGGGGGTGATTTTCTGGTGACCGAGCGCGCTGGAGAACTGAAAAAAGTGTCGCCGGATGGGCATCAGGTGCAGGTGTCGGGTGTCCCGGACGTATTCGCCTCCGGCCAGGCCGGATTGTTTGATGTGCTACTCGAGCCCGGCTTTGATGGCAGGGCGGGGGATGATCGCCGTCGTGGTGTGTTCCTCGCCTATGCCTGTGGCACGGTTCGGGAAAATCATCTGTGCGTCGCCCGTGGCCAGCTTGTCGGAAGCGAACTGATGCAAGTGCGGGAAATCTTCAGGGCCAGGCCGGGTAAATATGGTGATGCCCATTACGGTGGGCGCATGGCCTGGCTGGCCGACGGCACCTTGCTGGTAACCCTGGGGGATGGCTTCGATTTCCGGGAGGAAGCACAGAAACTGTCCAGCCATCTGGGCACCATCGTGCGACTGAATCCGGACGGTTCCATTCCGGCGGATAATCCGTTCGTACAGGTGGACGGCGCTCTGCCGGAGATCTTCAGCCTGGGGCATCGAAATGTTCAGGGGCTGGTCTACGATGCCGGTAATGACCGGGTCATCGCTCACGAACACGGCCCCCGTGGCGGTGACGAGATCAACCTGATCCAGGCCGGGCGCAATTACGGCTGGCCGTTGGCCACCGATGGCCGTGACTATACCGGTGCTATGGTAACGCCATTCAAACGATATGAGGGTACCGAGCAACCCCTGTGGTCATGGACGCCGTCCATCGCACCATCGGGCCTGACATTGTATGACGGCCATCAGTTCCCCCATTGGCGAGGCAACCTGTTTGTCGGCGCCCTGGCCAATAAGAGTGTGCATCGGGTTGTTCTCAGCGAGGGCCGGGTTGTGGAAAGCGAGCGCCTGTTTTCTGAGCTTGGTGAGCGTATCCGCGATGTGCGGCAAGGGCCCGACGGCGCCCTGTATCTCTTGACCGACTCAGCCGATGGGCGGTTGCTGCGAGTGTCGGGCCAGGTGCTGGAGCAGGCACAGGCCATGACGTTGACGGCCGAAGAGCTGGCCTGGGTTGGAGAACGAATTTTCCGAAACGAATGTGCCGGGCGGCATGAATGCCTGGTGCACTGGAATGAGGGCGAAGCGTTTCCTTCGTTGGGGATTGGCCACTTTATCTGGTATCCGGAGGGCGAAAGCGGACGTTTTACCGAGAGTTTCCCGGCGCTTCTGGACTTTATGGTTGATCGCGGTGTGCAGCTTCCCGGCTGGCTGGAAGACGCCCGCACCCAAGGCGCGCCCTGGCCAGACCGTGCCGGTTTTCTCAGTAGTTCGAGTGCGACCGATGAGGTAAAGGCGCTGCGGGCACTCCTTTATGAAACCCGCGGTTATCAGGTGCGCTTTATCCAGGAACGCGCCGCCCGCTCCCTGGAAACGGTGGTTAATGCCGCGCCCGAAGCGCAGCGGCCGGTTATTCGGGAACGCTTGTGGCAGCTTGGGCAAACGCCCGGTGGTGTCTACGCGTTGATGGACTACGTCAACTTCAAGGGCGAAGGGCTTTCAGAAACGGAGCGCTATGAGGGCGAAGGTTGGGGGTTGTTGCAGGTCTTGCAGGCTATGGATAAGAGCCCGGGGCTTCGCCCGCTGGATCGCTTTCGGGTGGCCGCGGGCCGGGTGCTTACCCGGCGCGCCGAGCTGGCAGAGCAGGCCATAGAGCGGGAACGCTGGTTGCCGGGTTGGCTGCGCCGTCTGGAAACCTATCGGGAGCCCACCGACGGGTAAGGCCTGAGGAAGGGGCGCCCCTGCGGCATTAAGGCTGCAGGGGCTGCTTTTTCAACTCAGCTTCCTTGCCGGGCTGTACTTCCAGCCACCAAAGGTGGCTGTGCCAGTCACCGAGCACAATCCGGCGCGCTGGTTTGTTATTGGCTTCGAGGTGGTGCACGGCCGGACGATGGGTGTGGCCATGAATCATCAGCTGAACGCCGTGGGCTTCGAGCTCCTTGACTACTTCCTCTGGCGTCACATCCATGATGTCTTCCGCCTTGCCCTGGTTCTTGGCCATCGACAGCGCCCGTAATTGCTTTGCCATTTGCTGGCGGTCTTCCAGGGGGCGGGCCAGCATCATCTTCTGCATCTGCGGGTTGCGCATGTTGGCGCGGAATTTCTGGTATTCCACATCGGCAGTGCACAGGCTGTCGCCGTGCAGCAGCAGAGTAGGCGTTCCATACAGATCGATCACCGTCGGGTCGTCCAGCAGGGTGGCGCCGGACCGGTGGCAGAAATCTTCTCCGATCAGGAAGTCCCGGTTGCCATGCATCAGGAAGATGGCCGTCCCGCTGTCACTGAGTTGCTTCAGGGCGCCAGCAACCTGCTCCTGGAGCGGTGTGCGCTCGTCGTCACCAATCCAAGCCTCAAAAAAATCGCCCAGAATGTAGAGCTGCTCAACCCCTGCTGCCTTCTCTCGCAGGAACGTCAGGAACGCGTCCGTAATATCCGGGCGCGACTCCTCAAGGTGCAGATCCGAGATAAACAGCGTGGTCACGCGTCCTCCAGAACCTCGGCCTTTTCAATAATGACGTCCTCAAATGGCACGTCCTGGTGGCCGGCACGCATGGTGGTGCGAACGGCGCGGATGTTGTTTACGGTCTCCATGCCGTCAACCACTTTGCCGAACACACAGTAGCCCCATCCCTCGGCATTCTTGGCGGTGTGGTCGAGGAATCCGTTGTTCTCCACGTTGATGAAGAACTGGGCAGTGGCAGAATGCGGGTCCATGGTTCGGGCCATGGCGATGGTGCCGACCATGTTGCTCAGGCCGTTGTCGGCTTCGTTCTGGATGGGCTCGCGGGTTTTGCGCGGGGTCATGCCCGGCTCAAAGCCGCCGCCCTGAACCATGAAGTTGCTGATAACACGGTGAAAGATCAGACCGTCGTAAAAACCGTCGCGAACGTACTGCTCAAAGTTCTTTGCGGTTTCCGGGGCTTTTTCGTAGTCCAGTTCCAGTTTGATATCACCGTGGTTGGTCTGCAGCAGAATCATCAGGTCGTCCTGTTAAATAGGGGTTGTGGGTCTGAAGGTTGCATTGTACTCAAGAGTTTCGTCCTGTGCATGAGTCCGGCAACGATTTGTGAGTATAATAGGCGGTTTAAGGGAGCCTGCACCGTGCTCCCCGGATCCATTCCCCGTTGACAGAGATTGTATGAGCGCCGAGTCGAAGAAAGCCCACAATTTTATTCAGAGCCTGATCGAAGACGCCATCGCCAAGGGTGAGCACACTGGCAAGGTCGTTACCCGTTTTCCGCCGGAGCCCAACGGCTACCTGCACGTTGGTCACGCCAAGTCGATCTGCTTGAACTTTGGTATTGCGCAAACCTTCGGTGGCGAGTGTAACCTTCGCTTTGACGACACCAACCCGGAAAAGGAAAGTCAGGAATACATCGATGCCATCAAGCAGGACGTCGAGTGGCTGGGCTACGAGTGGGCGGACGACGTACGTTACGCCTCAGATTACTTTGACCAGCTGTACGCCTTTGCCGAGGAGTTGATCGAAAAAGGCAAGGCCTATGTGTGTGCACTGAATGCTGAGCAGATGGCTGAATACCGTGGTTCCCTGAAGGAGCCCGGCAAGAACAGCCCATACCGGGACCGCCCGGTGGAAGAAAGCCTGCAGTTGTTCCGGGACATGCGCGACGGTAAGTTCCAGAACGGCGAGTTGGTGTTGCGGGCCAAGATCGATATGGCCTCCCCGAACATCAACCTGCGGGACCCGATTCTTTACCGCATTCGCTACGCCGACCATCACCAGACCGGAAGCAAGTGGTGCATCTACCCGATGTACGACTTCACCCACCCGATTTCTGATGCCTTGGAGGGGATTACTCACTCCCTGTGTACGCTCGAATTCGAAGACCACCGCCCCCTGTACGACTGGGTGCTGGATAACATCACCGTTCCGTGCCATCCGCGCCAGATTGAGTTTGCGCGGCTGAACCTGAATTACACCATCACCAGCAAACGCAAGCTGAAGCGCCTGGTGGACGAACATGTGGTAGAGGGATGGAACGATCCGCGTATGCCGACAATTTCCGGCATGCGCCGCCGTGGTTACACCCCGGAATCCATTCGCAGCTTCTGCGACATGATCGGTGTTAACAAAGCTGGTGGTACCGTTGATGTAGGTATGTTGGAGTATGCCATCCGGGAAGACCTGAACGACCGGGCGCCCCGCGCCATGTGCGTCATGCGCCCGCTAAAAGTGACTCTCACCAACTACCCGGCTGATCAGACCGAAACCCTGACCTTGCCGGTGCACCCGCAGAAGCCGGAGATGGGTGAGCGGGACGTCACCTGGAGCCAGACTCTGTACATCGACCGGGAAGACTTCGAGGTGGAGCCGCCGCGTAAGTGGAAACGTCTGGCGCCGGAGCAGGCGGTGCGTCTGCGCGGAGGTTACGTGATGACCTGTAAAGAGGTGGTGCGCGATGACAGCGGTGAGATCGTTGAACTCAAATGCGAGTACGATCCGAACACGTTGGGTGTGAACCCGGAAGGTTACAAGCCTAACGGCGTGATTCACTGGGTATCGGCCAATGACAGCATCGAAACCGATATTAACCTGTATGACCGACTGTTTAACCACGAGAGCCCGGACAGCGACAAGGAAGGTGACTTCCTGGATCACCTGAACCCGGAGTCTCTGGTGGTGCTGAAGGGCGCGCGGGTTGAGAAAAGTCTGGCCGAGCCAAGGACCGATTTACCGTATCAGTTCGAGCGCGAGGGCTATTTCTTCTGTGATCAGGAGCTGACAGCCAAGGCCGGCAAGCCGGTGTTCAACCGGACAGTCACACTTCGGGATTCCTGGGGCAAGGGAGGCAAGTAATGCGTATCTACAATACGCTGACGCAGCAGAAGGAAGCGTTCAAGACCATCGAGCCGGGTAAGGTGCGCATGTACGTGTGTGGCATGACGGTCTACGACTACTGCCACCTGGGCCACGCCCGGGTGTTGGTGGCCTTCGATGTGGTTACCCGTTACCTGCGCCACCGTGGCTATGATGTGACTTACGTGCGTAACATCACCGACATCGACGACAAGATCCTGCGCCGGGCCGATGAAAATGGTGAGGTCTACACCGACCTGACCGACCGCATGATTCACGCCATGCATGAAGACGAAGCGCGCCTGGGTGTGCTGGCTCCCAGCGATGAGCCGCGGGCTACCGCCTACATCGACGATATCATCGCCATGATCCAGACGCTGATTGCGGGCAACCATGCCTACGCGGCTGATAACGGTGACGTGTATTTCGCGGTGGATTCCTTCCCGGACTACGGCAAACTGAGCAAGAAAAAACTCGAAGACCTGGTGGCCGGTGCTCGGGTGGATGTGCAGGAAGCCAAGCGTAGTCCTGCGGATTTTGCCTTGTGGAAAGCCGCCAAGCCTGGCGAAGTTAGCTGGCAGTCTCCCTGGGGCGATGGCCGACCGGGCTGGCATATTGAGTGCTCGGCTATGTCCACCAAGTGCCTGGGCGACACCTTCGACATTCACGGCGGCGGGCCGGATCTGCTGTTCCCGCACCACGAGAACGAAATTGCCCAGTCGGAATGTGCCACCGGCCACAAGTTTGTACATACATGGATGCACGCCGGCGCCATTCGGGTGAACAAAGAGAAGATGTCCAAGTCTTTGGGCAACTTCTTTACCATCCGTGAGATCCTGGAAAAGTATCCGGCGGAAGTGGTGCGCTACTTTCTGGTCTCCAGCCATTATCGCAGCCAGGTGGACTATTCCGAGGAAAGTCTTGCTGAGGCAGGGCGGACGTTGACCAAGCTGTATCATGCCCTGCGGGGTATTACCCCGGCCAAGGACAGTGACGTGCCGGAAACCGACCACGATCGCCGGTTCGCCGAAGTGATGGACGACGATTTCAATACCGCCGGTGCCATCGCGGTCTTGCATGCCGTGGCCAACGACATCAATCATCACCGCCGTGAAGGCGATGACGAGCAGGCCAAGCGCAGCGCAGCCATTCTGGTTCGTCTGGGTGGCGTGCTGGGGCTGCTTCAGCAAGACCCGGAAGCTTTCTTCCAGGCCGATACCGGTAGTGAGCTGACTGCTGAAGATATTGAGGCCATGATTCAGGACCGCGCCGATGCCCGCAAAGCGAAAGATTTTGCTGGGGCCGATCGTATCCGGGATGAGCTGCTCGAAAAGGGTATTATTCTGGACGACAGTCGCGAAGGCACCACCTGGCGCCGGGCCTGACTCGCACCATTACACCTAAAGCCGCATTGTGCTGCATGGGAATGACCTTGTAGGGAATTTCACGTACAATGCGGCGCTCAAATCAGAATGCCCCGCGCCCGTGGCGCTAGAAGGGGAGTCGGGAACTACAAACCCATTGAGGCAAGCAACGATGACAGAACGCGTTCAAGTTGGCGGCATCCAGATCGCCAAGAATCTGTACGATTTCGTAAATAACGAAGCGATCCCGGGCACCGGTGTTGACGCTGACAAATTCTGGGCCGAGTTCGACAAAATTGTGAACGAACTGGCTCCGCGCAACCGCGAATTGCTGGCCAAGCGTGACGCCCTCCAGGAAAAGATGGATGCCTGGAACCGTGACCACAAGGGCCAGAAGCTGGACATGGCCGAGTACAAGGCGTTCCTGAAAGAGATCGGTTACCTGGTCGATGAGCCTGCCGATTTCAAAATCTCTACTGCCAACGTAGATCCGGAAATCGCTACCATGGCCGGCCCGCAGCTGGTTGTTCCGGTGATGAACGCCCGTTTCGCCTTGAACGCCGCCAATGCGCGCTGGGGTAGCCTGTACGATGCCCTCTACGGCACCGATGCTATTTCCGAGGAAGATGGCGCTGATAAAGGTCGCGGCTATAACCCGGTTCGCGGTGCCAAGGTCATCGAGTGGGCCCGCAACCTGCTGGACGGCTCTGCGCCCCTGGCTTCCGGTAGCCATAAAGATGCTGCCAAATACTACATCGACGGCGGAAAACTGGCGGTGAAACTGCAGAATGGTGAAGTCGCCGGCCTGAAAGACGAGTCCGGCTTTGTTGGCTACACCGGTGCCGCCGATGCCCCCACTGGCGTTCTGCTGGTGAAGAATGGCATGCACTTTGAAATCCAGATCGATGCCAGCCATCCGATCGGCAAAGACGATGGTGCCAACGTCAAAGACGTGCTGATGGAATCCGCCCTGACCACCATCATGGACTGCGAAGATTCCGTTGCGGCGGTTGATGCAGACGACAAGGTAGTAGCCTACAAGAACTGGCTCGGCCTGATGAAAGGTGACCTGGAAGAGTCCTTCGAGAAGGGCGGCCAGATGATGACTCGCCGTATGAACGGCGACCGCACCTACACCGGTGCTGATGGCAGCGAACTGACCCTGAAGGGCCGCAGCCTGCTGTTCGTTCGTAACGTTGGCCACCTGATGACCAACCCGGCCATCCTGCTGAAAGACGGTAACGAGATTCCGGAAGGCCTGATGGATGGCCTGGTCACTTCACTGATCGCCATTCACGATCTGAAGGCTGATGGCAAGTTCCAGAACAGCACCAAGGGCTCTGTTTACATTGTTAAGCCCAAGCAGCACGGTCCGGAAGAGGTGGCGTTCACCAACGAATTCTTCGGTCGTGTTGAAGATGCGCTTGGCCTGCCGCGCTTTACCCTGAAAGTGGGCATCATGGATGAAGAGCGCCGTACCACGGTGAACCTGAAAGCCTGTATCCACGCTGCCAAAGATCGCACCGTGTTCATTAACACCGGCTTCCTGGACCGCACCGGCGACGAGATTCACACCTCCATGGAGCTGGGTCCGTTCATCCGTAAGGGCCCGATGAAGCTGGCCACCTGGATCAACGCCTACGAGCAGTGGAACGTAGATATCGGCCTGGAAGCGGGTCTGTCTGGTGTTGCGCAGATTGGTAAGGGTATGTGGGCCATGCCTGACCTGATGGCCGGCATGCTGGAAGCCAAGATTGGCCACCCGAAGTCTGGCGCCAACACCGCCTGGGTTCCGTCGCCGACGGCCGCTACCTTGCACGCCACCCACTACCACCAGGTGAACGTGTTTGATGTGCAGAAAGAGCTGGCTAACCGTCAGCGGGCGTCTCTGGACGACATCCTGACGGTTCCGGTGATGGACGATCCGTCTTCACTGAGCGCGGAAGACATCCAGCAGGAGTTGGACAACAATGCCCAGGGTATCCTTGGCTACGTTGTACGCTGGATCGACCAGGGCGTGGGCTGTTCCAAGGTGCCGGACATCAACGATGTAGGCCTGATGGAAGACCGCGCGACCCTGCGTATCTCTTCACAGCTGCTGTGCAACTGGCTGTACCACGGTATCTGCTCCGAAGAGCAGATCATGGAAACCATGAAGCGCATGGCTGCCGTAGTAGACAAGCAGAACGCCGGTGATGCCGCGTACCGCAACATGGCCCCGAACTTCGACGACAGCATCGCCTTCCAGGCAGCTGTGGATCTGGTTCTGAAAGGCCGTGAGCAGCCGGCTGGTTACACCGAGCCGCTTCTGCACGCCTACCGCCAGAAGGCCAAGGCCAAGTACGGGCAGTAATCTGCTCCGCGTTCAAAAAAACCCGCTCCGGCGGGTTTTTTTTCGGGTCTGACCCCGAACGGGGTCTGACCCACCTTTGCTGACTTCCACTCGTGGACTGACCCATTTTGGCCCCATGGGTTCTAGCTGCGGGGCAGGGGCGGGCAAAAGGGGGTCAGTCCCCTTTGGGGACAGACCCTTGGGGCACTGACCCATTTTGGACCCATGGGCTCGAGCTTTGGCATTGGGGTCTGTCCCCGAATGGGGACTGACCCTTTTTAGATCCATGGGCTCGAGCTTCGGGGCGGGGACGGGCAAAGGTGGGTCAGTCCCCTTTGGGGACAGACCCTGACAGACAGCTAGCGGTGAAGCACATCCGCCGCGTAGAGGGTGTTCTCCAGCAGGGTGGCGATGGTCATGGGGCCTACGCCGCCAGGGACCGGGGTGATGTAGGCGGCGCGTTCGGCGGCTGCCGCGAAGTCTACGTCGCCGCAGAGCTTGCCGTCGTCCATGCGGTTGATGCCCACGTCAATCACGGTGGCGCCGGGTTTTACCCACTCGCCTTTGATAATGCCGGGCTTGCCGACGGCGGCAATCAGAATATCCGCCTCACCCACAAATTTCTCCAGATTGTCGGTGAACCGGTGGCACACGGTGGTCGTGGCGCCTTTCAGCAGCAGTTCCATGCTCATGGGGCGACCCACGATGTTTGAGGCGCCCACAATCACCGCGTGCTGACCTTTGTAGGGCGTGCCTATGGAGTCGAGCAGGGTGATCACGCCGGCCGGTGTACAAGGGCGCAGGCAGGGCTTGCGCTGCATCAGGCGGCCGATGTTGTAGGGGTGAAACCCGTCCACGTCTTTATCCGGGCGAATCTTCACCAGGATCGGGTCGGCGTCCAGGTGCGAGGGCAGGGGGAGCTGAACCAGGATGCCATCTACCGCGGGGTTTTCGTTCAACTCATCAATCAGTGCTTCCAGGGCCGCCTGAGAGGTGTCTTCGGGCAGGTCATAGGACAGCGACAGAATGCCCGCTTCATCGCAGGCTTTGCGTTTATTGCCCACGTACACGTGGGAGGCGGGGTCGTTGCCCACCAGAACCACTGCCAGGCCGGGTGCTCTCAGGCCTTTGGCTTTCCGGGCCTGTACGCCCGCAGCCACCTGTTGTCGAACCCGGGCGGCGATCTCTTTTCCGTTAATCAGTTTGGCGCTCATGTTTCCGTCTTGTCGGTTGGGCATGAATAGTGAAGAAGTGAAGGCCGGGCATTGTCTCATGCTTCGGCATTTACGCCAATGCGCTGAACCGGGACTCAGGCAAAGCTCCTTGGGGAACTTTTTGTGCCTGCCCGGGTCTTCTTAGGCAACGTTATCTCTATGATTTTTGAAATCGTTGTTGACGGATGCCTCAGCCGCCGGTAATATGCGCGCCAACTTTGCTGAGGCACTTGTTGTTCAGTCGAAACGGGGTATAGCGCAGTCTGGTAGCGCGCCTGCTTTGGGAGCAGGATGTCGGGAGTTCGAATCTCTCTACCCCGACCATTTTCTGGATATTCAGGTGGGCGAACGGTCAAGCGCCCGTAGCTCAGCTGGATAGAGCATCCGCCTTCTAAGCGGATGGTCGCAGGTTCGAGTCCTGCCGGGCGCGCCATCAAGTCGTGAGTCCGGACCGGATCGCCAAACCAGCAAAGTTGAAGCAAGCAGTAGTGAGTGCCGCCAAAGGCACCTCCCTGATGTGGTGGACGTAGCTCAGTTGGTAGAGCTCAGGATTGTGACTCCTGCGGTCGAGGGTTCGAACCCCTTCGTCCACCCCACTTTTCCCCTTGTTTGTTCTTCTGCCTGTCTGTACGGCGTTGGGTCGTTTCGGTACAGTGCCAGATACGCGAGAGTGGCGGAATTGGTAGACGCACTGGATTTAGGTTCCAGCGGGGCAACCCGTGAGAGTTCGAGTCTCTCCTCTCGCACCACTTTTAAATCAAAGGCTTACGGGATTTGGTAGAGCAGGGCCTTTTGAGTGTGAATTCAAAATGTGCCAATCAGTGTCAGTACGTCCTGCCAAACATTGAGGGTCTAGATTCAGATTGAACGTCTTTCGGTCTGATTTGAGAAAGCCTCTAGAGACGATCTAGAGGCTTTTTTTATGGCTGGTTGTAGGTAAAAGGCAGGTCCTGTAGGCCCTTCTGGGAACGTTTATAGGGATGGTGCTACCTGGGGTCAACTTTCTTTTAAATACGTCTCCTGTGGCTTCTCAGGTGCCTTGATGGTGGGTGTAGCCGCGCTTGAAAAGCTTTAAGGATGAACACGCCAAACACGCTAAGGATGTAGCTAAGATTATTGGTGGTGAGGTAGCACCTGGCGGACGCTCTAAGCGTACTCCCAGTACTTGGACTAACCCTCACACGGGCGAAAAGGTAGTTACCGCTGGTGGTAACCATAAGACGCTGAAAGAGTGGCGTGTAAAGTACGGGGCTGACACTGTAGCAAGCTGGAAAAAGTGATTGAAAAGGAGCTGAATGCCCCTTTTTCTTTTAATGTTATTCATCAAGTCTGTTGTCCATTGGAATACCATAATGTTCAACTAGCATTCTCTTTTGCTCTGATTCACAGGCTATTTTCTGTAAAACACTAATTGTATTGGTGTAAATGTGACTTAACCTCATGTCATGAGCATTTAGCTCCAATAGTAATTTTATAGTCTTTTTCAGTTTTCCAACCTCATGATTCCTTATTAACTCTTCAATGTCATTTGATGTTAGGTCTTCTAAAGATTCTATGTCTAGCTCTGACGGTATTGGATTGTCCTGTGAAATAATCGCTTTGAAAGTATCTATCGCGGGGCGCACTTTAATCGCTGATTTGTATTCTTTTTCCATTAGGGGTTTCAAGTCATCGTCCCAACTTAAACGCCGTGCTGAATCTTCGAAAGAAAAATAGTGGTGCTGTCCGATATTTACGGCAATATATCGGTTGATAATTTCTTTGGCTTCTTCTTTTTTTCCTATCCTCTTTAATATCTTGTATGCATCATTTAGTTTCTTTGGCCTTACATTCTCAATATTTTCTATCAGGCAATTTATTAATTCTTTTGAGCGAAATTCTAGATTTTCTTCATTCATCAGCAATGTGTAGAAAGCATTTATTGCATCGTTTATGTCATTGGATGAGCTTTCAAATTTATATATTTCGTCTTTTGCTTTCGCCACTATCTTAAATTCATCTTTATCTATGTAGCCAGATATGACAGACATTATTATAGCTTCGTCAAAGTTGTCTGTGCTTTGGTATCCGTATCTAATTAATAAATCGTCCCACACTTTATATTTTTCATTTATTTCTTTTTGATCCGGTGTAACTTTATCGTCCTTGTATTGGTCTTGAAGCAATCGAAGTACCTTTGTAGAGCTTCTGGCCTCTAGGTCAAGTAGAAAACCTATATCTGGCGTGTTGGTGTCGTGACCATAAAAGCAGTAGTTTGCTAAAGTAAGCGTATTGACGAACTGAATTTGTAAATCTAGTCCATAGCTCTCTAAATTGTGGCTTGTTCTTGCTTGCTCTAATAGCTTAAGGGTTTTTATTATTATTCGTAGGTTTGTAACTTTTAGCTTTTGGCAATGATCAAATACTAGGTCAATTAACCCGTCGTCAACCTCGTATTTTAGAAGCTGCCTAGTTTCAGATGGGTGTAATTTAAACTCTAGATCGTAATCTATTACCTTTTCTCGATAGCTTTTGAAATCTTTGGTTTGTTTTTCATTAAGTAATAAGACAACTTTGCAGCCACGTTTGCATTTAAGGTCGTTGATAAAGCCAAGAGTTTCTTTTTCTGGAATGTCGCAGCGTTCAAAATCGTCGATGCAAACTATGGTGTTACGTATCATTGAGTTAGACATAGACGCAAACATGGTATCAACTAAGGTACCGGCACTGACGCCGGCATATTTAAGCGCTTGCGTAACGATTTTGGGTAAGAATTTACCGGATGCCTGCTGAAATTTCCTTACGCCTTCTGCGTGTTTTAGATCAATTGTATTTAATTTGTTGAAAGCTATCTCAGTCCTTAAATCCTGTAGGCTAGACACACCGAAAAGTGACACGTAGGCATAGTAATTCAATCCGATAGCGTTAGGGTCTTCGCCGGATTGTTTTAACGCCTGAGCCTCGCGTAAGGTCTGATCCCATGTGAAAGTTTTACCTACCCCCCAATCACCCCGGATAGCTAAAACCTCTTCTTCTTTCGACGCCAGAAAATGCCGCATCTGTGTTTTTATCACGTCCAATGACACCGGTTGTATCTCCATGCTGTGTATACGGATTGATAGAAGACTACCAGATACCCCGGTTATGGTGCATTTTTCGAAAGTTTGGCACGAAAAAGACACATCCTTGTGTCTCATGGCTTCCTTTTATAATAAAAAGAATTGCTTAGAGAGTTGCACGACAGATTATCTATCCATCGTGTTGAAAACGGTTATACAGCTCATCATCCGAAGGGGCATATCCATTACAGTCTTGCGTATCTGGCTTTCGGAACTTGCGCCCATTACGCGGCTTTGCTTGCGTGCCTCGTCATCTGACATACCCTGCTGAGCCTGTACGGTGATAGATACGGGAATACTGATGTTAGTACCGACCATCAGCTTACGGGTGACTTTGCTACTGACCACCTCTGGGGCCCCGCAGACCAGTGCACCTTTAACCGCATCCGGGGCTCTCTGTGATCTAACGCCCCACTCGTTAGCAGAGGTGCTACCGTCTTGATTGACCCTACCCCCGAAAATAGCCACGATTTGACGTATATGTGGCCACGATTTGACGCATATAAAGGAAGGAGGAATAGCAGCTAAACAGGGTGCCTGAAGGGTGTCAAAGTTGTGCCAGAATGACACAAAAATGTAAATTTTTAGTTTGAAGTAATCCTGTAATATGCTGATTTACAAGGGGTTTATAAGGGTGTGTCTCTTTTGGGTTCCAGCGGGGCAACCCGTGAGAGTTCGAGTCTCTCCTCTCGCACCACCCTTTCTTTTTTCAGTAATGCCCCCATTTTTATCTATGTCGGTTGTGGCGCTGGTCTCAAAGCGATATTCAGCCTTACCGGGTGATTCTCTCGGTGGGGTAAACCGTGATAAACTACCGGCTTTTAATTTTGCGTCCCTTTCGGGCTTGTCGCTTTGAACAGGGTTTTGTCTTAATTTTCATTCACCTACAGAATCTGTAATTTGAGGAACTTCCATGCAAGTGTCTGTTGAAACGACCTCTAACATCGAGCGTCGCATGACGATTGGTGTGCCCGCCCAGGAAATCGATCAGGCGGTTCAGAAACGCCTGCAGGAAACTGCCCGTTCCGTGCGCCTGAACGGTTTCCGTCCTGGCAAGGTGCCCATGAGCGTGGTCAAGCGTCGTTTCGGTGACAGCGTTCGCCAGGAAGTGGTTGGCGAGGCCATGCGCGACCATTACATCAAGGCACTGCAGGAGCAGGATATCAACCCGGCTGGCTGGCCGAAGTTTGAACCGAAAACCATGGAAGAGGGCAAAGACCTCGAGTTCGTGGCCATCTTCGAAGTGCTGCCTGAAATCGAGCTGGGCGACCTGTCCAAGGTTGAGGTAGAGAAGCCGGTTGCTGAAGTGACCGACAAAGACATCGATACCATGATTGACAACCTGCGTCGTCAGCAGGCCACCATGAAAGAAGTCAAGCGCAAGTCCAAGAACAAAGATGTTCTGACCATCGACTTCAAAGGCTTCATCGAAGGTGAAGAGTTTGAAGGCGGCGCCGCTGAAGGCCATCGTCTGACTCTGGGTTCTGGTCAGATGATCCCGGGCTTCGAAAAGGCCATTGTTGGTGGTAAGGCCGGTGAAGATCTGGAAATCGAAGTGGAGTTCCCCGAGGACTACCACAACGAAGACCTGGCTGGTAAGCCTGCCAAGTTCGATATCAAGATCCACAAGGTAGAAGAGCCGCAGCTGCCGGAACTGGACCAGGAGTTCTTCAAGAAGTTCGGTATTGAAGCCGAAGACGAAGCGACCTTCCGTGAAGAAGTGAAGAAAAACATGGAGCGCGAGCTCAAGCAGGCGGTGTCCAACAAGGTCAAGAACGACGTTGTTGACGGACTGCTGGAAACCACCGAGCTGGAGATTCCGGCTGCCCTGGTGGATCAGGAAATTGATCGCCTGCGCCAGGATGCCGTTCAGCGTTTCGGTGGCCAGGTTGACTTCCAGCAGCTGCCCAAGGAAATCTTCGAAGAGCAGGCCAAGCGCCGCGTGAAGACTGGTTTGTTGTTCCAGGAAGTGGTCAAGAAGAACGACCTGAAGGCCGAGCCGGCCCAGGTGGATGAAAAGATCCAGGAGATCGCATCTACGTATGAACAGCCTGAAGAGGTTGTTGCGCACTTCACCAACAACCCGGACCAGAAAGCTCAGATCGAGTCATCTGTTCTGGAAGATGCCGTGGTGGACTATGTGCTTGGTCAGGCCAAAGTGAAAGAGAAGAAAATGAAGTACGAAGAAGCGGTTCAGGCCGGTCAGCCCCAGCGCTGATGGCCCCGGGCCTGGCCCGGAGTCGCTTTCTGGAAACAGCCGGCGTGTCCGGCTGTTTTCATCTGGGCTCACTGGTGGCAGAGTATAAGGGTA
This sequence comes from Marinobacter shengliensis, assembly GCF_003007715.1. Taxonomy (GTDB): domain Bacteria; phylum Pseudomonadota; class Gammaproteobacteria; order Pseudomonadales; family Oleiphilaceae; genus Marinobacter; species Marinobacter shengliensis. Next base: position 381,989 of record NZ_PXNO01000027.1, read on the forward strand.
TCCTGACGATCACTTCCGGATATCCTGCCACAGGAGTCCATGCCCATTGTCCATAAGGAGTTCAGGCGCACATGACGCAGAAACCGTTTGATGGCCCTACAATGATAACCAACGCCGGTCTGGTGCCGATCGTAATTGAACAGACGGCACGCGGAGAGCGTTCCTTTGATATCTATTCCCGGCTGCTCAAGGAACGGGTGATTTTTCTGGTTGGCCCGGTCGAAGACCACATGGCAAACCTGGTCGTTGCTCAGCTGCTGTTCCTGGAATCCGAAAATCCGGACAAGGACATCCACCTTTATATCAACAGCCCAGGCGGCTCTGTGACTGCTGGTATGTCCATCTACGACACCATGCAGTTTGTAAAGCCGGATGTTGCCACCTTGTGTATCGGCCAGGCGGCCAGCATGGGCGCCTTCCTGCTGTCAGGGGGCACCAAGGGTAAACGGGCGTGCCTGCCGAATTCCCGGGTGATGATTCATCAGCCGCTGGGTGGTTACCAGGGGCAGGCGACGGATATCGAGATTCATACTCGCGAAATCCTGAAGATTCGCCATACCCTCAACACCTTGCTGGCGGAGCACACCGGCCAGGATCTCGAGACCATCGCGCGCGACACTGACCGCGACAATTTCATGGATCCGCAGCAGGCGAAAGAGTACGGGTTGATCGATACAATACTTGATAAGCGCGTACCGAATAAATAATACTGAAAGTCATCGCATCATCCCTGGTCGGCGTATTGTTTGATTGCGCCGACCAACGAAGAACAGAGGTATTTCAATGGCAGATGAAAGAAACGGCAGAGGCGACGATAACGGCAAGTTGCTGTACTGCTCGTTTTGTGGAAAGAGCCAGCATGAAGTCCGTAAGCTCATTGCAGGGCCCTCGGTGTTCATCTGCGACGAGTGCGTTGACCTGTGCAACGACATTATTCGCGAAGAGATTCAGGAAAACGCCCAGGAAGAGGCCAGCGATCGTCTTCCCACGCCGGCGGAAATCCGCGAGACCCTGAACGAATATGTGATTGGCCAGGATCGCGCCAAAGTTGTGTTGTCTGTCGCGGTTTACAACCACTACAAGCGTCTGCGCTATGGCGAAGGCAAAAGCGACGTTGAACTGGGTAAGAGTAACATCCTGCTGATCGGTCCGACCGGGAGTGGCAAGACCCTGCTGGCTGAGACGCTGGCCCGGATGCTGAATGTGCCGTTCACCATTGCAGACGCCACCACGCTCACCGAAGCCGGCTATGTGGGTGAAGATGTCGAGAACATCATCCAGAAGCTGCTGCAGAAGTGTGACTACGATGTAGAAAAGGCGCAGCGCGGCATTGTCTATATCGACGAAATCGACAAAATTTCCCGTAAATCCGATAACCCCTCCATCACCCGTGATGTGTCGGGTGAGGGTGTGCAGCAAGCGCTCCTGAAACTGATCGAGGGTACGGTCGCGTCGGTTCCGCCCCAGGGTGGTCGCAAGCATCCGCAGCAGGAGTTTCTGCAGGTAGACACCACCAACATGCTGTTTATTTGCGGTGGCGCTTTTGCCGGCCTGGAGAAAGTGATCCAGGAGCGTTCGGAGCGCAGTTCCATAGGCTTTTCCGCAACGGTGAAGAGCCAGGACGACAGCAAGAATACCGGTGACATCATCCGTGATGTCGAAACCGAGGATCTTGTGAAATTTGGCCTGATTCCGGAGTTTGTTGGCCGTTTGCCGGTGGTTGCTACGCTGACTGAGCTGGATGAAGAAGCCCTGGTGCAGATCCTCACCGAGCCCAAGAACGCGCTGACCAAGCAGTACCAGAAACTGTTTGATATGGAAGGCGTGGAGCTGGACTTCCGGGAAGACGCACTGCGTGCCGTGGCGCGCAAGGCGATGGAGCGTAAAACCGGCGCCCGGGGCCTCCGTTCAATCATGGAAGCCACACTGCTGGATACCATGTACCAGATTCCATCTGAACATGACGTCTCCAAGGTGGTGATTGATGCCAGCGTCATCAGCGGTGACTCCGAGCCGTTCAAGATCTACGCAAGCAGCGACCATGCCAAGGCGGTACCCGAGGACTGACTGAGTTCTGAGGTCATTTGGCAGTGCATTGAAAAGGGGCGACTATCGCCCCTTTTTCATGACGCTGAATGCTGTTCCTGCCCATCGGTTCCTTTCGTAAAAAGATTGCAATTTTCGCCGCCGCCCCAATGATGGGTGATATGCTGAATAAAATGCTGTCAGAGGATTCCCTATGACCCGTATATCTGAAGAAACCGTGCAAGACTACCCGTTACTCCCGCTGCGGGACGTGGTGGTGTTTCCGCACATGGTGGTCCCGTTGTTTGTGGGCCGGGAGAAGTCCATCCAGGCACTGGAAGCCGCGATGGAGGGCAGCAAGGAAATCCTTCTGGTCGCCCAGAAAGACGCCTCAACCGATGAGCCTGGTGCCGTGGATGTCTTCTCCATGGGTACTCTGGCCACCGTACTGCAGATGCTTCGTCTGCCGGATGGTACCGTCAAGGTGCTGGTTGAGGGCAATGCCAGGGCCAGCATTACCGATATTTCCGAGGGTGATTTCCTGTCAGGACAGGCCATTCTGATGGAAGAAGAGTCTTTACCTGAGCGCGAAGAGGATGTGCTCACCAAGACTCTGATGGACGAGTTTGAAAAGTATGTGAAGCTGTCCAAGAAGGTGCCGTCAGAGGTTTCCAATGCCTTGACGGGGATTCAGGAGCTGGAGCGCCTGGTGGATACCATGGCGGCCCATCTTGAAATGCGTATTCCCGAGAAGCAGGAACTGCTGGAGGCGCTGGACGTTCGCAAGCGTGTTGACCTGCTGCTGGGCAAGCTGGACGGTGAGATCGACCTGATTGAGGTGGAAAAGCGCATTCGCGGACGCGTCAAGAAACAGATGGAGCGGAGCCAGCGCGAGTATTACCTGAACGAGCAGATGAAGGCCATCCAGAAAGAGATGGGCAATCTGGGCGAAGGCAATAACGACTTCGAAGAGCTTGAGCAGAAGCTCGAGGAAGCGGGCCTGCCGGAAGAGGCGCGCAAGAAAACCGAAACAGAACTCAACAAACTGAAGATGATGTCGCCCATGTCAGCGGAAGCCACCGTTGTGCGGGGTTACATCGACTGGATGCTGGCGGTGCCCTGGAAAAAACGCAGCCGCGTGCGTCACGATCTGGAGAAGGCCCGTGAGATCCTGGATAAGGACCACTACGGCCTGGATGAGGTGAAGAAGCGCATCCTTGAGTACCTGGCAGTGCAAAGCCGTGTGAAGAAGGTCAAGGGGCCTGTGCTTTGCCTGGTTGGGCCTCCCGGCGTAGGCAAGACGTCGCTTGGGCAGTCCATCGCTAAGGCGACCAACCGCAAGTATACCCGGATGGCCCTGGGCGGCGTTCGGGACGAAGCAGAGATTCGCGGCCACCGGAAAACCTACATCGGCGCGTTGCCAGGCAAGCTTTTGCAGAAGCTGTCGAAGGTTGGCGTGAAGAACCCGCTGTTCCTGTTCGATGAAATCGACAAGATGGGCATGGACCACCGGGGTGATCCGGCGTCTGCCCTGCTTGAGGTGCTGGACCCTGAACAGAACCACACCTTTAACGATCACTACCTGGAGGTGGATTACGACCTCTCTGACGTGATGTTCGTGTGTACTTCCAACTCCATGGATATTCCGCCGGCCCTGCTGGACCGGATGGAGATCATCCGGATTCCGGGCTACACCGAGGAAGAGAAGGTCAATATCGCTCTGCGCTACCTGTTGCCCAAGCAGATCAAGGCGAACGGTTTGCGCAAGGACGAACTGAAGATTCCCGAACAGACACTGCGTGACCTGATCCGCTACTACACTCGTGAGGCGGGTGTGCGGGGCCTGGAGCGGGAAATCGCCAAGATCTGCCGGAAAGTGGTCAGGGAGCACGTAGAGGCCAACGACAAGGCCTCTGTGACCCTCTCGCCCGAGATGCTGGAGGACTACTCCGGCGTCAAGAAATTCAAGTATGGTCTGGCGGAAGAGAAGAACGAGATTGGTCAGGTGACCGGGCTTGCCTGGACCCAGGTGGGTGGCGAGTTGTTGACCATCGAATGTGCTCTGACCCCAGGTAAAGGTCGAGTGGTCAAGACCGGTTCATTGGGGGACGTCATGCAGGAGTCGATTCAGACGGCCCTGACGGTGGTTCGCAGCCGGGCTTCTGGCCTTGGCATTGCCGATGACTTCCACGAAAAGCACGATCTCCACGTGCATGTACCTGAGGGTGCAACGCCAAAAGATGGCCCCAGTGCCGGTATTGGCATGTGCACAGCGCTGGTGTCTGCACTGACCAAAATTCCGGTCCGGGCCGAGGTGGCCATGACCGGTGAGATTACCCTTCGGGGTAAAGTTCTGGCGATTGGCGGGCTCAAGGAGAAGCTGCTGGCAGCCCATCGGGGTGGCATCAAGACCGTCATTATTCCCGATGAAAATGTCAGGGATCTCAAAGAGATACCGGACAATATAAAAGACTCTCTTGAGATTCGTCCGGTGAAGTGGATTGACGAGGTTCTGGACATTGCACTGGCTTACCAGCCGGAACCGCGCACCGCCGATTCGGCAAAAGAGGGCGCCTCGTCGAAAGCCGGAGATGACGCCGGCGATGCTGCCGAGCGCATAAATACACATTAAACCCCCGATGAGTTGTTGACATGCCTGAGAGCCCGTTGGTATAACTGTTTCGCCGTGAAGCAGCCAATACCAAGGGCTCCCGCGCAGTAAGTGCCTATTCCGAACACCGGTGTACTACCGAAAGGAATAAGAAAACTGAAGAATGGAATTCTCCGACCGCATATGCGATAGTCGGGAACGTCCTCGAAAAACAAACCGACCTATAACATCTTCAACCTGAAATCGAAGGGGTTTAGTGTGAACAAGTCCGAACTTATCGATGCAATTGCAGAGTCCGCAGATATCTCCAAAGCTGCAGCTGGCCGTGCGCTGGATGCCATGACCAACTCCATCACTGGAGCACTGAAGAAAGGCGATCAGGTTACCCTGATCGGCTTCGGTACCTTTTCTGTGAAAGAGCGCGCCGCCCGTACTGGCCGCAACCCGCAGACTGGCGCTGAAATCAAGATTCCGGCCTCTAAAGTGCCTGGATTCAAAGCAGGCAAGGCCCTGAAAGACGCCGTTAAGTAAAGGCTCTTTCTTTGGCAGCTTTCGCTTGCGAAAGCTGCCGCAAGAATTCAAGGCGCATTCCGGACAGGGTGCGCCTTTTTACGTTAAAGTGCAGCCGCCTCACCAATAACACCAGCACGACCTTGAACAGGGATTCAGGAACAACATGCTTCAAGATATTCGGGATAACGCCCAGGGTACTATTGCAAAGGTTATTATCGGCCTTCTGATCATTTCTCTGTCAATCTGGGGGATGGACGCCATTGTTGGCGGTTTTTCCGGTGAGCCGGAAGTGGCCACTGTTAACGGAGACTCCATCACCGAGCGGGAGTTTTTGCGCACCGTGCAGCTGGAAACACAGCAGCGGCTCATGCAGATGGACAGCCCGGATCCCTCCATGCTGGATGAAGATCAGATCCGTCGGGATGTGCTGGAATCCCTGATCCAGGAGCGGGTGCTGACCCTCGACGCCCAGGCTCAGGGACTGGAGCTGTCGGATGCCGACATCGATGCGCTGATTACCCAGATGCCCCAGTTCCAGGTAGACGGTCAGTTTAACCGTGACCGGTTTGTGGCGACTGTGCGCAATGTTGGCATGGGCGTGGGTGAATTCCGCGAGAACATGCGGAAGAACTACGTGGTCAACCAGATTCGTGCGTCCATCGCGCAGACCGGTATTGTGACCAGTGAAAACGCCGCACAACTGTTGCGTATCCAGAATCAGACCCGCGATTTCCGTGTGCTGACCGTCAACGCAGACTCCCTGTCTGAGCAGATTACGGTAACCGAGGAAGAGATTCAGGCGTTTTACGACGACAACGCCGATCAGTTCCGTGAGCCCGAGCAGGTTAACGCGGCTTACATTACGCTGTCGTTGGGCGCCCTGGCGGATGCGATCGAAATCTCCGAGGAAGACCTGCGGGCCTTTTACGATGAGCAGGCCGAAGAATACGCCCGTGAGGAGCGGCGCGCTGCCCATATCCTGATTGAAGACGGTAGCGACGCTGAAGCCACCATCGCGTCCATTCAGGAGCGTTTGGAGGCAGGTGAATCGTTCGCGGACCTGGCCGAGGAATTTTCCGCTGATACGGTTTCCGCCCGTGACGGTGGTGACCTGGGTTATGCCGGCCGTGGTGTCTACGATGAGGCCTTCGAGAACGCGCTCTTTGCCCTGGAAGACGGTGAAGTGTCCGGCCCTGTTGAAACCAGCTTTGGTATTCACCTGATCCGACTGGAGGGCGTGCGTCGTTCCGATGTGCCGTCGTTTGAGTCGTTGCGGGACGAGCTGCGTGATGAACTGGCTCGTAGCCGTGCCAGCGAGCGTTTTGCTGAAGTGCGTGCCCAGTTGGCGGACGCAGCCTACGCGGCGGACGATCTGGCGGGCCCTGCCGCAGAGCTTGGTCTGGACGTGCGGGAAGTGGACGGGGTAACCCGGGAGGGTGGAGCCGCGCCTTTCGATCACGCCGGGCTGGTGCGTCAGCTGTTTTCCGATGACGTACTGCAGGCCGGTTTCAATACCGAACTGATCGATGTTGGTGACAATGCGTCTGTGGTGGCTCGCGTCCGCGAATATTTCGAGCCTCGTCAGCGTGAGCTGGCCGATGTTCGTGACGACATTGCCGCCATGTTGGAAGCGCGCAAGACCCGGCAGGTGCTTGAGGCGAGAGTGGATGAGCTGATGGCTGCCCTGGAGGCGGGAGACGATCCCGAATCGCTGAATGCCGGTGACTGGCAGCGTTTCGAGAACCAGGGGCGAGACGGTGCTAACCTGAGCCGATTTGTGGTTCAGCGTGCCTTTGCCATGCCACGCCCGGACGAAGGTAATCCTTCCATGGCCAAAGCCGTTGGCCAGCGTGAAGCAGCGATCATTCTGGTTGATGCCGTAAACGAAGGTGCGGTGGATACAGATGGCGCTGAATACCAGCAGTTGCGTCAATTCCTGACCCAGCTCGAGGGCCAGCGTGAGTACATGGCTTATCAGCAATACCTGAGAAACACCGCGGAGGTCGACAGGGATTGATTCCCGGGTGCGATCAAGAGTGATTAAAAAAGGGTGCCCATCAGGCACCCTTTTTTTTACGTGTTAGGGAATCAGTTGGCTTTTTTGATGTACACCGTGGGAGTCTCACCGGTGACGTCGAAATAAAAGCCGTATACCGCCGATTCCGGTGGCGTGAAACGGAAGTTCTCAAACACGGCTGAACAGTTCGCTCGAACCGGCGTGTTGAGCGTTACTTCCTTGTCGTCTTTCTCGGACAGGTAACCGCAGTTGGTCCCATTGCTCCAGTTGGCATCGCCAAACTTGAATTCATAGGGTTGGCCGTCAGCCTTTAATTCGATTTCCGTTCGGTAGACGCCGGTGTCGACCTTCTTGACCTTGTATTCGGGCAGGGCATCCCACCAGGCAAACTGCCCGCGCAGATACAGTGACTGGCTATAGTCACGTTCACCACCGGTGGTGGCACAACCGGTCATGGCAAGCACAGAGACCAGTGCCAGATTGCCAAGTACTTTTTTCATGTTGTTCTCCTTGTTATCAATGGTCACAGCCGGCATGGCCGGCTGTGTTGAGGCCCGCCGGTCAGCGGGCAAATACCGCAACCGAGAGCCCGGGCACCAGGAACTCGCCAGCGTCGGCAGCCGCAGACTGGGCAGGGGAGGTATCGGCCCTGACGGAGAAATCCCCGTCCAGGGTGTGGTTCAGCGTCTGTGTGGTGTTGCTGGCGTTGATCACCACCACAATCTCGTTATTGGCAGGGTCCAGCTCCGGCAAACCGGCGGTACCGTCATCCAGCAGGCTGAACGCGATCAGCCCCGGAGTTTGCTGCGAGCCGGTGTTGAGGAAGCTGAGGCGGCTCTTGATGTCCTCCGCGGTCTGCAGCCGGAACAGTGGGCTTTCCTTGCGCACCCTTAGCAGCTCCAGCACCTGATCCCTGGTGTAGCTGATCGTCGCCGGAGTGGGGTTGGCGTGACTGCCAGCGGAGGTGATGACCTCGGTGATCAGGTCCCAGTTAGAGCCATCCTTGTCCTGGCGGGGCAGGCCGCGATTCCAGGCGGAGGCCTGGAAGCTGAAATCCACCTCGTTGTACCAGTCCCCGGAATCATAGCTGTCCCGTTCCATGGATTTGGAACGCAGTAGCTCGGAGCCCATATGCAGGAACGGGATGCCCTGACTGAGAATCGGAACGGCCAGGGCAACAACCTGCATCTGCGCCCGCTCCAGGGTGCTGGCGGCGTAGTCGGTTTTGTACTGGTTGTTGTCCCAGAGAGTCTGGTTGTCGTGCTTGGAAACGTAATTGATGATTTCCTGGGGATCTGCCGTGTAACCGGCGGCCTGCCCGTTGTAGTCAATTTCGGCCGCGGTTTTCAGCTCGTCTGTGGCGGTCTCAAACGGGTAGTCTGCCAGGCTGCCGGCGATGCCCACACGAATCCAGTCACTGATCTGCAGTAACCGGTTTCTTTCATCCTCGCTGCCTGTGTTCCGATCGTTGGGGTAGGTGAACAGGCCGTTGGCAAACCCCTGATTGGCCCGAATGGCATCACCCCCATCGAAGGGCCCACCGCCACGTACGGCATCTCGCAGGCGATCGTTGAAGGAGCCAATACCGGTTCCGGCCATGTTGGTCTGGATGGCGTTAATGCCTCTGGCGTTGTTGGCCACCTCGCCGAAGTTCCAGGCTTCACCGTAGAAATAGGTGTCCGGATCGACCGCCTGCACCGCCGCCAGGGCCTTTTCCATATTGCTCAGCATGTGGTGGCCCATCAGATCAAACCGGAACCCGGATATTTTGTAGTGCCGGGCCCAGGTGACCAGGGAATCCACCATCAGCTTTTCCATCATGGTGTGCTCAGAGGCGGTATTCTCACAGCAGGTGGACTGCTCGACGGCTCCGGTTTCCGGGTTCAGGCGGTGGTAATAGCCGGGTACCAGCTTGTCCAGAACCGAGTTGTCGGCAAGACCGGACGAATTGGTGTGGTTGTAGACCACATCCAGAACCACGTTCAGGCCCAAGTCGGAGGCTGCCATCACCAGTTCCCGGAACTCGGTGATGCGTTGAGGGCCCTGGGCTTCTGTGGCATAGCTGCCTTCCGGCACGGTGAAGTGAACCGGGTCATAGCCCCAGTTGAAGCTGTCCAGGTCGCGGAACGTGTTATACAGCGCCTGGGCGTGACCGGTGAGTGGGTCAAACCCTTCCAGAACCTGGCGAATCGTTTGCCCGCTTGCACAGTATTCAGAAAACTCGCTGGCGGCTGCTTCAGAAAGCTCACACAGCCGGTTGAAATCGTCTTGAATATCGACCACCTGATTCGGGTTCTCATTCACGGTGGCGATATCAAAGGCAGGCAATAGGTGCAGGTGAGTTACACCAGCCTCGGCCAGGGCCCTCAGGTGTGCGACGCTGTCGACACTACCATCAGAAGGGGCTGTAAAGGCTTTGTATTTGCCACGATGGGACGGCTCAACGGTTTCGTCTGTGGCGCTGAAATCGCGAACGTGCACCTCATACACCACGACATCCTCCGGCGCTGACCTCGCTGGAATCGTAAGACTGTCCCATCCGGATGGCTTGTAGTCTTCGCCAAGGTCCACCACCTGGGCGTACTGGCCGTTCGCCGAGAGACTGAGGGCGTAAGGGTCGGATACCAGGGTGGTTTCGATGGCGCCGGTTCTCGGGTGGTAAACGGAGACTTCGTATTGATAATACATCTCCAGCAGGTCGCTGCGGCTTCCTGAATGGCTCCACACCCCGTCGGATTCGATCATCTCGGCCGGATATCCGGGCAGGAGATTTCCGGCTTCATCGAACACATGAAGCTTCAGGTTCTGGGCGGTTGGTGCCCAGACCGAAAAGGTAACGGAGCTTGCGTCGACGATGGCGCCCAGCTCTCCGCTAAAGGCAAACAGATCATCCAGCACCCCGGGGATCTGCACGCCAGTGGCGGTTACCAGCTCGTCGTTACTGTTATAGGCTGCGGCGACCAGTTGGCTTTTTAACGCGGCTTTGATCGTTTCGCTGTCAGCGTTGATCTCGTAGGCCGGCCAATCCACCAGGTGGGGGAACTTGTCTGCACTGGCTTCAGGTAACGTGGTGGGTGTCAGTTCCACTATGTTGCCACCACTCAGGGTGTCGGAGTCGCTGACGTTAATACCGGCATTGTGGTCATAGCGAAGTTCAACCCGTGGCAGATTTCCGGTGTCCCGGAATACCAGGGTGTTGCGATCCACCCAATGGGCACTGGCGCCAGCAATGGTAATACCGTCGGTCTCGATCGGTGTACTGGATAACAGCTGGCTGCCGCTGACGGTGAAAATGCGGTTGCCGAGCGCACCGAAGTGCCAGCGGTGGTCCTGGCCGCCAATATCTTTCTCATCACCCTTGTGGACAATGAAGTTGAGGCAGTCCCCGGCTTCGCGCATGGGTATCCGGTAATAGGCGCCGTAGGTGTCGCTGATGCCGTCGGCCAGTCTTGGGTTGTCCCAGTCGGTCGGCACACCATCGGCCAGGCCGTCACAGCCAGCGCCGGCGTCGTTCCACAGGTGCAGGCCCCAGCCGTCATAGCTGGCATCTGGTCGCTTGTAATAGAGCAGGGCCTCGTTGGCCCCGGGTTCGAGCAGGCCGTCAGCGCCGGTATTTCCGCCGTTGGCCGGAGAGTCGCTGCTACTGCCGGAGTTGCAGCCGGTAAGAGCCAGCGCAAGGGTCAGCACTATGCCACCCGTGAGCCGTTTATGGTCAGGCATTGTCAACATCCTCTTTCCAATTGTTTTTGTTGGTGGAAGATCCGCTCCGGATCTTCCTCATGGTTGCGTGAAGCGTGCACGAGGACATCCCTCCGGGAGCGGATTTTCGGGGCGTAGCCGTACGTGGCAGCGGGGCGTAGATGTCCTTGGGCGAGGAGCAAAAAAAGGGCCGGCAAATGCCGGCCCTGAAGGAGGTCCAAGTAGAGCGTGTGGAGTTTAGAGCCTTACCACCAGGCTTCGATCTGGGCGCCGATCTGAATGTCGCCATCAATACCCTCGCCACCGCGTGCGGCCTCGGCTTCATCCCCAAAGAAGGTAGCGGCGTAGGCGCGGATAACGGGGCGCGCCCAGTAGCCAGGGCCGGCCTGCCATTGCTGGGCGATGGCCACTTTCCCGAGATCCTGGGATTCGGTGAACCAGGGGCGGTCGGTATCGCTGTAGCCGATCTCAATCGCGGTACTCATTACGGTTGACCAGTTGTAGATCGGTCGGGCGATGATGCTCAGGCGCTCACCATCACGGGCGCCGGCATCATGGGGTTTGGCTTTCTCATAGACAACGGAATGGCCCAGGTCCCAGTTATTGCCCAATTTGATCACGCCGTGGTTGAGCACGCGCCAGCTGGACTCGAAGTAGCCGGCAACGTTGCCGTTATCCACTCGCCCGCCACTGCTGCCTTCGGCATTGGCGAAGCCCATGGAATCAGCACCATACTGCACGGCGAACTTGTTGAAGCCACCCATAACACCTGAAGACAGTTCGGCGGTGAGAAAGTAGCCGTTCTCGTCTTCAATGCCGGCGTCTTTCTGCTGGTCGGTCAGGTCCGCCATGGCGTAGATACCGATCAGCTCGAGGGTGTGGCCGCCGGCAACGGGGAAGGCATAGCGAACGTCAACTTTGTTGTTCTGCACCAGGCCATCACCGTCGCTGGTGTCGGCATTGGTATAGGCAACGGACAGGTGGCCGGCGCCAGCCTTGATGTTCTCGATACCCGCGCCGTAGCCGGAGTTGTTGACGTAGAAGAGATCCATCTGGTGGATGTCTTTACGCTGATAGAAGCGTTTGCCGGCCCAGAGGGTGGCGCCGGGCAACGACTCGACGACGTTTTTGGCAGACACATAAAGCTGTCTCAGGGCAATCTCACCGCCGCCGAAGGGGTCTGCGTTGTTGCGGGTGACTTCTTCGTTGGCGAAGTCGATACCGCTGATGTTGTTACCGCCATTCAGTGCCTGGTAATCGTTGCCCTGGGGCTCAGCGCTGTAGGCAAGCATGGAATCAATGCGGAAGGTTTTGCCGTCCTGGCTGAACAGCTCGTCGCCCAGTGACAGCTCGGCATAGGTGTCGCATTCGTCAGCCAAGCGGCCTACATAATGACCGCTGGCGCCATTGCCGAAACAGGTTTGTTCGCCGCCGCTGCCGATATTGGTGGAGGCTCCGGCCCGGGCATAGCCGTGGAAGTCCACCGCGATGGCCGGTGTTGCCATGACCGCTGCGGTGATGGCAGCTGCCAGTGGGAGCTTGCTAGCGAAGAGAGGCTTTTTATTGTGCATCGTTTGAGTCCTGTGTTTTTGTCATTCTTGCATGTCAGGGAAGCGGAATTTCCGGTTCCTAGGTCCCGGTCAGGCTTCCGGTTCCCTTGATTGCAGCTTCTGCCAATCAGACATTGGGAAACCGGATTTCATGGTTCCTCAAGCCGCGTGTTTGTGCATCCTCCGAGTCGGGGAATTTGGGGGGTGAGTTTCAGGGGGGAGGAGGGGCGTAGATGGCTGCGCCCCTGCCGGAGGATGTCTGCATGGTGCAGTCGAGTACTATGGGTGACTACTCCAGCGGATAGCGGGTAGCCTTGAGGCTTTCCTTTATCTTCTTGAGATGGCTCAGGAAATCCTTTCCGCGCTTGAGTGTCACGCCGGTTGCGAGAATGTCGATCACGGTCAGGTGGATGATGCGGGAGGACATCGGCATATAGACTTCGGTGTCCTCCGGAGCGGTTACGCCAAGCACCGCTGTACAGCATTCAGCCAGCGGAGATTCCGGATTTGTGATGCCAATCACGGTGGCACCATTGGCACGTGCCACCTTGGCAATCTCAACGGCCTCTTTGGTTCTGCCGGTGTAGGAGATTAAGACGATGACATCGCCTACCTGGGCACCGGCGGCGACCATGCGTTGCATCAGGGCGTCGTCGTAAGAGGTGACCGGGATATTGAAACGAAAAAATTTGTGTTGCGCATCCAGAGCAACGGAGGCTGAACCACCCATGCCGAAGAAGTTGATCTGTTTGGCCTGAATCAGGTAGTCAATGACGGTGCCCAGGGCTTTGGGGTCCAGGGACTGACGGGCTTTGTCCAGGCTGGCGATGGTGCTGAGCATGATCTTGTCTGCGAACTCTGCCACGGTGTCGTCTGGCTCAACATTCTGGCCGACGTACGGGGTGCCGGTGGCGATGCTCTGAGCGAGGCGGATTTTGAAGTCGGGGAACCCAGTGGCGGAGAACCCCCGGCAAAAACGATTCACCGTGGGTTCACTGACATCGGCAGCGCGGGCGAGGGCAGCTATGCTGTAACGAGTGGCTGCGCTGGGATCACGAAGGATGGCTTCCGCGACCTTGCGTTCAGATTTGTTCAGGCTGTCGAGCCGGGACTGAATGTCTTCCAGCAGATTGTCGTCACGGTGCGCATGGTTTGCGGCCATGTTTGGGTACTCCCTCGGGGTGAGCCATCGTTGTCGGAAATTGTAGTGATTATACCGTGTTTATGAACTTTTTGGTGTAGTAAAAATATCAACTAATGAAAAATACCCTTGGAAAATGCCGGTCAAGCTGTCATTATTTTTATAAAATTACTACATAATGCCTTTTAGGCGACTGGTGTCGCTGTCAACTGAGAGAAGGAACCGATGGTCAACCGTACCGCTACCCGTTGTGACCTAATGCTATTCGGGGCGCTGGGGGATCTTGCCCAGCGCAAACTCTTCCCGGCCTTGTATCAACTTGAACGGGCGGGCTTGCTGGCGCCTGGCAGTCGCGTACTTGCCGTTGCGCGAACCGAGGCCAGCACGGACAAGGTGAAAGAACAGCTGCTGGAGAAACTGAAAAAGCACGTGAAGTCCGAGGAGTTTGACCCGGATATCGCGCAGGCTTTTCTCCAGCGAGTGGAATACCAGCGTCTCGACTTCAGTGACCCGGAGGGCTACCAGGCGCTTCGGGACTGGCGGGACGAGCCGGATAACCAGTTGATTGTCTACATGGCAACTCCGCCATCAATGTACGGGGTGATTGCCCGCAATCTGGAGGCAACCCGTTGCTGCAATGAGCGGACGAGAGTCGTGGTTGAAAAGCCCATTGGCCACGACCTGGAAACCTCCAGGGTGATCAATGACGAATTGGGGCAGGTATACAACGAGAATCAGATCTTCCGGATTGACCACTATCTGGGTAAGGAAACCGTTCAGAACCTGATTGCCCTGCGCTTTGCCAACAACCTCTTTGCTTCCCAGTGGGATCAGAACCACATTTCCCACGTGGAAATTACGGTTGCGGAAAGCGTGGGTATCGAGGGGCGGTGGGGTTATTTTGACAAGGCCGGCCAGATTCGGGACATGATCCAGAATCACCTGCTGCAGTTACTTTGCCTGATTGCGATGGATCCGCCGGCGGATCTGTCCGCGGACAGCATTCGCGACGAGAAAGTGAAGGTGCTCAAGGCGCTCAAGCAGATTACCCCGGAATTGATGGGCAGCCACGTGGTTCGTGGCCAGTACACCGCAGGCACCAGTGGCGGCCAGCCGGTACCGGGTTACCTGGAAGAAGAGGGGGCTAACAAGGGCAGCGAGACGGAAACCTTTGTGGCCTTGAAGGCGGAGATCGACAACTGGCGCTGGTCTGGCGTGCCGTTCTATATCCGTACCGGCAAGCGGCTGCCGGAAAAGCTGTCCCAGATTATTATCCACTTCAAGCCGGCGCCCCATTACATCTTTGATCCAGACCAGAAGCATCTGGCCAATAACAAACTCATTATCCGCCTGCAGCCCGATGAGGGCATGTCCCTGAAGATTCTCACCAAGGACCAGGGGCTGGATAAAGGTATGCGCCTTCGCCAGGGGCCGTTGGAACTGACGTTCTCGGAGACATTCGAAACCGACCGAATTCCTGATGCCTATGAACGTTTGCTGTGGGAAGTGATGAAGGGGAATCAGTACCTGTTTGTACGTCGTGATGAGGTTGAGTACGCCTGGCGCTGGGTGGATCAGGTTATTGCAAACTGGCATGACAGCGGCGAACCACCAAAGCGCTATGCCGCAGGAACATGGGGGCCGGTGGCATCCATCGCCATGATTACCCGGGATGGGAGAAGCTGGTATGAAGATGCCTGATATTCGCCTGCCGGATGGTGTGGTTTTGGAGGCGGGGGAAGATCCTCAACAGGTGGCTGAAGCCCTTGCCGCTGATGTCGCCCGTTTTCTGGTGCAGCGTCTGGAGAGAGCTGACAGGGCGAGCCTGGTGGTTTCCGGTGGGTCCACGCCTTTGCCGTTTTTTAAGGCACTTTCACAGGTGGATCTGGATTGGTCACGGGTGGATGTGCTCCTGGCCGATGAGCGTTGGGTGCCCGAGGGAGATCCGGCCAGCAATACCACCCTGGTGCGCGAGAATCTGCTGCAGAACAAGGCTTCTGATGCCAGCTTTCTCTCGCTGAAACAGGTTGGTGCAACGCCTGAGGAGGGTTTGCCACGGGTTCGCTCTGCACTTGCCGGGCTAAAGCTGCCGCTGGATGTGTTGATCCTGGGTATGGGGAATGATGGTCATACCGCGTCTCTGTTCCCGGATGCGCCGGAGTTGCCAGAGGCCATGGACCCGGAGTCCAGGGATCTGGTCCTGGCAATGAACCCGCTGTCCCAGGCCCAGCAGCGCATTACCTTGACGCGTCCGGTGTTGGCCGGTGCCAGGTATACCGCCCTGCACCTGAAGGGGGATGACAAGCTGGACACCCTGACCGCAGCCATGGCCAGGCCAGAGGCCATTATGGCCATGCCGGTCAGGGCATTTCTCAAGCCGGGACTGAAGGTGTTCTGGAGTCCGTGATGACGAGGCAGTAAGAAACAAAGCGGTCAGTAACTGCATGCAGGAGACATAGATGACACAACTTTCCGATTATCACAGAGACCGTGTTCAGGCTGTACTTAGTGCCTCGCCGCTGGTGCCGGTAATCGCCATCAACGAACTGGAAGATGCCATTCCCTTGTGTCGTGCGCTGGTGGATGGCGGTATCAGGGTGCTGGAAATTACGCTGAGAACTGAACATGGGGTGCGGGCGATTGAGCAGGTTCGAAAAGCCATTCCCGAGGCGTGGGTTGGCGCGGGTACGGTAACCAGTATTGCCCAGTACCGGCAAGTGGAGGCTGCGGGCGCCCAGTTCGTGATTACACCGGGCGTTACCGAGGCGATCCTGGAGTTTGCATTAACCTCCGAGGCGCCATTGTTACCGGGTATTGCCACGGTTTCCGAGCTGATGTTGGGTTACTCGTTGGGTTACCGCGAATTCAAGTTCTTTCCGGCCGAGGTGTCGGGCGGGATGCCGGCGCTGAAGGCATTTCGGGGCCCTTTCCCGGACGTGACCTTTTGCCCGACTGGCGGGATTAACCAGGATACCGCGCGGGACTACCTCGCGCTGCCCAATGTGGCGGCCGTGGGTGGTTCCTGGTTGACGCCGGCAGAGGCTATCCAGCGCCGGGAGTGGAAGGTGATCACCGAAGTGGCGCGGGCCAGTCTTGATCGGCTAAAGTGATGTTGCTCGCCCACAGGCATGAAAAAGCCCACTTTCAGGAGTGGGCTTTTTGCTATCAAGCTGCGTTGCTCGGGCCCGACGTCAGCGAATGTCGGCTCCAACACGGACAATCTTCATGGTGTTGGTGCCTCCCTGGGCGTTGACGTAATCACCCTTGGTAATCACTACCAGGTCGTCTTCCTTCACCACGCCCCTGCGTTTGAGTTCGGCAACGGCATTGGCATTGGTTTGCTCGTTGGCAATCTTGGCGGAATCAAAAGGCACGGTTTGCACCCCGCGGAACAGGGCAACGCGGTGTTGTGTGGAGTGATGCCGTGAGAAAGCAAATATCGGCAGGCTGGACTTGATGCGGGACATCAGTCTGGGAGTGGCGCCGGTTTCGGTCATGCAGATGATGGCGCGAACGCCCTCCAGATGGTTGGCGGCATACATGGCCGAAAGGGCGATGGCCTCATCAACCCGCTCCATGCTCTCGTGGATCCGGTGCTTGGACTGATGCATGGAAGGGTGGCGTTCCGCCCCAAGGCAGATGCGCACCATGGCTTCAACGGCCTCCGTGGGGTAGTCGCCCACGGCCGTTTCCGCCGACAGCATCACTGCATCGGTGTAGTCCATCACGGCGTTTGCCACATCCGACACTTCTGCCCGGGTTGGCATGGGATTGGTGATCATCGATTCCATCATCTGGGTGGCCGTGATCACCGCCCGGTTCAATACCCGCGCTCGGGAGATGATGTGTTTCTGAACACCAACCAGCTCGGCATCGCCGATTTCCACCGCCAGATCACCCCGGGCAACCATGACAGCGTCGGACGCCAGAATAACGGCATCCAGTGCCGCTTCATCATGGGCCAGTTCGGCCCGCTCGATCTTGGCTACCAGCCCGGCATTTGAGCCGGCGTCTTGCAGCAGTTTCCGGGCGATGTGCATATCATCGGCCGTTCGAACGAAAGAGACGGCGACATAGTCCGCGCCCAGGCGGGCCGCGGTGACGATATCCTGTTTGTCCTTGTCGGTGAGGGCTTCGGCAGACAGGCCGCCTCCCCGTTTGTTCAGGCCCTTGTTGTTGGAAAGCGGGCCACCAATCAGAACCCGGGATGTGATGCTGTGGCCATCCACGCTCTGGACTTCCATTTCGATGCGGCCATCATCCAGGACCAGAATGTCCCCCGGTTCTACATCTTCGATCAGTTGCTCGTAATCGATGCCAACCCGCTCATTGGTGCCGGCTGCTTTGTCCATGGTGGCATCCAGGACGAAGGTCTGGCCGGCCACCAGAGTCACTTTGTTCTCGGCAAACCTTGCTATTCGCAGTTTCGGGCCCTGCAAGTCGGCCAGCAAGGCGACGAAGCGCCCCTGGGCTGCGGCTGTTTCTCTTACCCGCCGGGCCCGGGCGATATGCTCATCAGCACTGCCATGAGAAAAGTTAAGCCGGGTGGCGTCTACCCCGGCTGCAATAATGGCGGCCAGGGCTTCCGGGGTATCGGTAGCGGGGCCGAGTGTGGCGACAATTTTGGTGCGCCTGAGCATGATGTGGATCCTTTATTGGGTGTTACTGAGCGGCTTTCATAAGCTCGATGGCGTTGTCGAGCATGCGGTTTGAAAAGCCCCATTCATTGTCATACCAGGCCATGACTTTTACATGACGGCCGATAACCCGGGTATGATTTGCGTCAAACACGCTGGACAGGGCGTTGTGACTGAAGTCGATACTGACCAGCTTTTCGGTATTGTAGCCGAGTATCGGGCTGTGCTGCGCGGCTTCGCGGACGGCTTCATTGATCTCGGCTACGCTGGTATTACGGTTGGCAATAAATCCAAAATCCACCAGCGACACATTGATGGTTGGAACCCGGACGGCCAGGCCGTCGAGTTTTCCGTCCAGGTCCGGGATAACTTTGCCGATGGCAGCGGCAGCACCGGTCTTGGTGGGGATTATTGATTGGGTGGCAGACCGGGCCCGGTACAGGTCAGAGTGGTAAACGTCGCTCAGTTTCTGGTCGTTGGTGTAGGAGTGGATGGTGGTCATCAGGCCACTCTCGATGCCCACGGTCTTGTGCAGGGCAGCGACCACCGGTGCCAGGCAATTGGTGGTGCAGGAGGCGTTGGAAATGATCTCGTGCCTGGCAGTCAGTTCCCGGTGATTAACGCCATAGACAACGGTGGCATCGGCGTCTGCGGATGGGGCGGAGATAATCACCTTCCGGGCGCCGGCGTTGAGGTGTGCGGCGGCTTTGTCCCGCTGGGTAAACAGCCCGGTACACTCGAACACCACATCCACGTGATAGTCTTTCCAGGGCAGATCTTCCGGGTTACGGATGGCGGTAATGGCGATACGGTCGCCGTTGACGGTCAGCGATTCTGCGTCGTGACTGACGACGCCGTCAAAGCGACCATGAACGCTGTCATACTTCAACAGGTGGGCGTTGGTTTCGGCATCACCGAGGTCGTTGATGGCGACCACCTGGAGTTGCTTGCGGTAGTCATTTTCGTAAAGTGCGCGCAGTACATTGCGGCCGATGCGGCCAAAACCGTTGATGGCAATGCGGATGGTCATGACTCGACTCCTGTATTGGCTGTTTTTTGTTCGATTACGGTTTGCGATGTAGTAAATATAACAACAAAAAAACGAAAAATGAACGTTTGATGGGTTCAAAGAGTAAAATAAATAGGTAAAATTACATTCACAAAGACGATAGTCATAACAAACGGATTGCGGTGCCCCATCACTGCAAAAGCCCACTTGGAGTTCGCCATGCACCCCATCGTAGACAAGGTCACCCAGCGCATCATCGAGCGCAGCCGCGCCACCCGCCAGGACTATCTGCAGCGGATGGCCGCGCTCAAGGCCCAATCGCCCCACCGCAGCACACTCTCCTGCGGGAACCTGGCCCATGGTTTTGCTGCGTGCAGCCAGGCCGACAAAGACACCCTGAAGTTTATGAACAAGGCCAACGTGGCCATCGTTTCGGCCTATAACGACATGCTTTCGGCCCATCAGCCCTATGAAAGGTTCCCGGACATCATCCGCGAGGCCGCCCACGGCATGGGCTCTGTAGCGCAGTTTGCTGGCGGCACCCCGGCCATGTGTGATGGTGTTACCCAGGGCCAGCCGGGCATGGAGCTGAGTCTGTTTTCCCGGGATACCATTGCCATGAGCACGGCGGTGGCGCTCAGCCATAACATGTTTGACGCCACCCTGCTGCTGGGCATCTGTGACAAGATCGTACCCGGTTTACTGATTGGGTCGCTGAGCTTCGGCTACCTGCCGACGATTCTCGTGCCTGCAGGCCCAATGCCGTCCGGGCTGCCAAATAAAGAGAAGCAGCGCATCCGCCAGCTGTATGCAGAGGGTAAAATTGGCCGGGATGAGCTTCTGGAAGCGGAAAGCAAGTCCTATCACAGCCCGGGCACCTGCACCTTTTATGGCACCGCCAACAGTAATCAGTTGCTGGTGGAGGTGATGGGGCTGCATCTGCCGGGTTCAGCGTTCGTCAACCCGGGCACGCCGCTGAGGGATTCGCTGACCCGCGCCGCCACCGAACAGGTGATCAAGCTGTCCAGGCCCCACGGTGGAGATCTGGGGCTGGCCGATATGGTGGATGAGAAAGCCATCGTCAACGCGCTGGTGGCCTTGCTGGTGACCGGTGGCTCCACCAATCACACCATTCACTGGATTGCGATCGCCCGCGCCGCCGGCATTATCATTGACTGGAACGACTACTCGGAGCTGTCGTCGGTGGTGCCGTCCATGACCCGCATTTATCCGAACGGGCAGGAAGATATCAACGCCTTCCATGAAGCCGGCGGCACGCCGTTCCTGATTCGGGAACTTCTTGAGGGCGGCTATCTGCATAATGATGTGCAGACTGTCGTGGGGCAGGGTCTGGAGCGCTACACTCAGATGCCTGAAATGGAAGGCGAGCGCCTGGTGTGGAAGCCTGCCGTTGAGAAAAGCCTGGCCCCAGAAGTGCTTAGCAGCGCGGATGAGCCCTTTGCCCCTGATGGTGGCCTGAAAGTGTTGGATGGCAACCTTGGCCGGGGGGTGATCAAGGTATCTGCGGTTGCCCCGGAACATCATGTGATTGAGGCACCCGCCGTCGTGTTCAATGAGCAGAACGAACTGAAGGCTGCGTTTGAGGCCGGCGATCTGGATAAAGACTGTGTTGTTGTGGTGCGCTTCCAGGGCCCGAAAGCCAATGGCATGCCGGAACTTCACAAGCTGACACCTTACCTCGGGGTGCTCCAGGATCGTGGCTTTAAGGTGGCCCTGGTGACCGACGGGCGGATGTCCGGGGCTTCCGGTAAAGTGCCGGCGGCGATTCATGTGTACCCTGAGGCCCTGGATGACGGCCCGCTGGCGCGGGTGCAAAACGGTGATCTCATCCGCCTGGATGCCATTAAAGGTACCTTGAGTATTGAAGTCAGTGGCCAGGAGCTTGCCGTCCGCGAGCCTGAAAAGGCGGACATTAGCGGCTATCATCACGGGTTTGGCAGGGAGCTGTTCGGTTGGCTGCGTCGGTCGGCCAGCAACCCGGAACAGGGGGCGAGTTTTTTCTGGAATCACGAGTCATGACAGACAAGCTGTATTCGCTGGTTGGCGACATCGGGGGTACCAACGCGCGCTTTGCTCTGGTGGCGCAGGGCGATGTGCGACCTCGGGAAATCGAGGTGCTTGCCTGTCGTGACTACGAAAACCTGGACTTTGCCGTGGTGGATTACCTCCAGCGTGTTGGAGTGAAAGGGGTTGGCCAGGCGTGCCTGGCGGTTGCATCTCCGGTCCGTGGTACTCACGTTCGAATGACCAACAATCATTGGCGCTTTGATACCGAAGAGGTTCGCCGGCAGTTTGCCTGGTCGGCGTTCAAGGTCATCAACGACTTTACTGCCATGGCCCTGGGCGTGCCCCATGTGCCGGAAGCCAATCTCGTACACGTCTGCGGTGGCCCGGGCGACCCCCGTCGTCCGCGGCTGGTGATGGGGCCGGGGACGGGCCTTGGCGTGTCGGGTCTTGTGCCCATCCGTAACGGCTGGGTCCCCCTGATGACCGAAGGCGGCCACGTCGACTATGCGCCGACCGATGACCTGGAAATGCAGGTGCTTCAGATACTTCGGGCTCGCTTCGGCCGGGTATCGGTAGAACGCATTCTGTGCGGCCAGGGATTGCTCAACCTTTATCAGGCCCTGGCCGAGATCAGGGACTTGCCGGCGCCACTGGATGCCCCGGAGAAGATCACTGCTGCTGCGGTGGCAAATGAGGATCCGCTGGCCCGGGAAAGTCTCCGGCACTTTTGCGAGATTCTGGGTCGGACCGCTGGTAATGGCGTGCTGACTCTGGGTAGTCTGGGCGGTGTGTATCTGTGTGGCGGCATTCTTCCGCGCATTCTCGATTTCTTTCTGGAGAGTCCGTTCCGGAGCGGTTTTGAGGATAAGGGGAGAATGCGGCCACTGCTGGAATCCACCCCTGTCTACGTCGTGACGGAGCCCTACACCGGTCTGTTGGGTGCGGCTGAAGCTCTGGGTAATCCGGAGGTCTGACTGCCCCGCGCAGAGGCTGTCCGAACGCGCGCCACGTAGACCCAGACCGAGGAAACTGGCCATGCCGGATGAACTGGACCAACTGACGTTCCCCGAGCTTGTCGCCCGTGTTCGCGCCTGCACGCTCTGTGCCGATGTCCTTCCCGAGGGGCCGCGCCCGGTGGTGCAGCTCAGTCAGTCAGCCCGTATCCTGGTCGTTGGCCAGGCGCCCGGGCGCAAAGTCCACAACACCGGCCTGCCGTTCAATGATCCCAGTGGCGACCGGCTGCGTGGCTGGATGGGCATTGATCGTGACACCTTCTATAACGAGCGGGAACTGGCCATCCTGCCCATGGGCTTTTGCTACCCCGGCACCGGAAAATCCGGTGACCTGCCGCCACGTCCTGAATGTGCGGACACCTGGCGGGAAGCCCTGCTGGCACGTTTGCCCAATATCGAGTTGACCCTGTTGATCGGGCAGTATGCCCAGGCATGGCATCTGCCGGATGGCCGCAAGAAGGTCACCGCCAATGTCGAGCATTGGCGGGAATACTGGCCCCGCCAGTTACCCATGCCGCACCCGAGCCCGCGTAACAACCTCTGGCTGCGCCGCAACCCCTGGTTTGAACAGGAGGTGATTCCGCAGTTGCAGGCGCGGGTGAAGGCGCTGCTGCGTTAATTGGCACTCATGCCCCAGGATTCGAGCAGTTCTTCGTAGCGAATCGTTTGCCCGCTGGGTTTCTCGTTGGCCAACGCCGGTTTCGGGGCTCCGGGTTGGGCCAGCCAGTAGTCTGCGCCGCGTAATTCATTGCTATTGGCCATTTTCGGCCCGCATTCGCCCGCCAGAAAGTTGCGCTCAATCACTGCCAGGGCGCGGTCCTGGGCTGCCGCCAGGTTATCCATGGCTTCCTGGGGTGTGCGGTTGCCTGACAGCGCATCGGCAATATTGGGCCACCAGAGTTTTGCCAGCCGCGGGTAGTCCGGTACGTTGATGCCTGTGGGTGACCAGGCATCCCGGGCCGGACTGAGATAGAACTCCACCAGACCACCCAGCATGGGCGCCCGCGCCTGCATTTGCGGAGACTCCAGGTCGGACTGACGGATGGGCGTCAACCCGTGCAGGGTTTTCTGCAGCGACACCGTCCTGGATACCGTGAACTGGGCATACAGCCAGGCGGCCCGCTGGCGGTCGACGCCCATGGCCCGGGGAATCGTCCAGGCACCCACATCCTGATAGCCCAGCTTCATACCATCCCGCCAGTAGGCGCCGCGGGGTGAGGGTGCCATCCGCCATTTCGGCGTGCCGTCCTCGTTCACCACCGGAAGATCCGGGCGGGTCATGTCAGAGGTAAAGGCGGTGTACCAGAAAATCTGTTGGGCGATGTGTCCCTGTGCCGGCACCGGCCCGGCTTCCGAGAAGTTCAGGTCGCGGGCATTCGGGGGTGCGAAACGATCAAGCCAGTCAATGTATTTCTCAAGGGCGTAAACCGCCGCCGGGCTGTTGGTTGCACCGCCGCGCGCCATGGACGAGCCCACCGGGTGACAGCCCTCCATGCGGATGCCCCATTCGTCGACCGGCAGACCGTTCGGGCTGCCCACATCGCCGGCGCCGGCCATCGACAGCCAGGCATCGGTAAAGCGCCAGCCCAGGGACGGGTCGCGCTTGCCATAGTCCATGTGGCCGTAGACCCGCTCGCCGTCGATCTCCTGAACGTGCACTGAGAAAAACTCGGCGATGTCCTCGTAAGCCGACCAGTTCACCGGAACGCCCAGCTCGTACCCGTAGAGCGCCAGAAACTTTGCCCGTAGTTCCGGCCGCTGGAACCAGTCATAACGGAACCAGTACAGATTGGCGAACTGCTGGTCCGGCAGTTGGTAAAGATCGCCGTCCGGGCCAGTAACAAAGTCCAGACCGATAAAATCATCCAGCCCCAGGGTGGGCAGGGTGAAGGCTTTGCCATCGCCCGCCATGAAATCCGTCAAAGACAGTGCCCAGCCGCTGCGGGCGTGGGTGCCGATCATATCCGAGTCATTAACGAACAGGTCATACAGCCCCTTCGCCGCCATGATCCTTTGCAGGTTGATCTGGCGGATCACCTCGCCTTCCGGCTTTCGGTCGTGTGTCACGTTGATGCCGGTCAGGGCAGAGAACGCAGGTGCAAGTACCGTCGCTTCGTAGTCGTGAGTGGGCAGTTGTTCCGACAACGCTGACAGGGACACGCCGTCAAGCGACGCCGCCGCGTGGGCAAACCAGGCCAGCTCCTCAGCCTGGGCCTCTTTGCTCAGCGTCGATTCCGGGAATTGCTCAGCGATCAGGGAGTGAATCAGTGTTTGCTTGCCAGCCGGCAGAGCATCGAAAAGAGGACCGGATGACGCCGGTGAAGCACAGACGATGGCCAAGGCCATCAGCAGCAACCGAGTTTTCATGGCGTTCTCTTGTTTTTGTTGGTTTACGGACAATTTGAATCATAGTGTTCGCTTTTAGTGTTCGTCAACGAAAAAAATCAAAAATTCTAAAATGACAATTAAGTAGTTTTTAAACAATGACTTGATTTAATTTTCTGTCGTATTTCAGGGCCTTTTAGTTGTAAAAGCGAAAATTTTTTCGATCTCATAACTTTTCATCTGAAGATTTCAGAGTTAGATTTGTTCTGTTGCGAACTTTCCGGCCATAAAGCGAACATCCGGAAACGCAGCGACCGTTGGCTGCCCAGCATCGATCACGATCCGCTCTGGTGGTTCGGTGCGGTCGGCCAGCACCAAGGTCCAGCACCAACAAAAACAGGAAGCTAACATGAGTAAGAAAAACAATACCTTGATGTCGACACACACCCGTGCTTACCGGAAAGCGCCGCTGGCGGCTGCGCTGTCTTTGGTGGCTTTTGGCGTCAGTGCGCCGGCAACCGCTGAGCTGTCATTCGAAAGCGATAACGGCTGGAAAGCCGGCTTCAACGGTCATATCCCCATTTTCGCCGTGTTTGGCAACTATGATCAGCCGACGGACGAGGACTCTTTCACCATCACCACCGGCTTCAACCCGGCCACCCTGCAAACCAACATCTACGCCCCCATGCAGAACGGCCTGCAGGTATCCGGCCACTTCCAGATGAACGCCGACATCGCCCCGGGCGACGCCGAAGCCAACTTCCGCAGCCGGGTATCTGAAATCGCCGTGGCCGGCGACTTCGGTACCGTCAATATCGGTAAAGGCTTCGGCATCTTCGGCGTACCCGCCATCGGCGACAACGGCAGCGGCCTGGGCGTCGGCCTGATCGGCGGCCCAGACCAGGTAGCCGCCACCGCCGGCCGAATCGGTAATGGTTACTTCTACGCCAACTTCACCCCGCGGGTGATGTACACCTCCAACAACCTGAGCGGTCTGCAGTTCAAGGTGGGTCTGTTCAGCCCGTCCAAAGTCAGTGAAACCGACTTCGCACTGGCGGCTGATGCCGAGTACACCATGCCCCGAATCGAAGCCAACGTGGTGTACTCCACTGACCTCTTCTCATTGTGGTCCAGCGGCTTCACTCAGGACGTCGATTCCAAGTCCGGCGCGTTCAGTGACTACACCATGTCCGGTATCGACTTCGGCGGCTCGGTGTCACTGGGTGACCTGACGGTGCGCGGCAACTACGCCATGACAAAGGGCACCGGCAACGGCGTCTTCGCGGCCCGGCTGGACCCGAACGAAGAAGACGCCAGCCAGTGGTACGTGGAGTCCACCTACAAGATCAACCGCACCACCCTGGGCGTAAGCTATGGTGAAGGCGAAGACGACTTCAACGGCAGCGGCGCAGACACCGATCTGACCATGCTGTTCGCCCGTTACGCCGCCACCGACAACCTGACGTTGATGGCCGAGTACACCACCCTGGGCACTCGCAGCGGTGCCGGCGAGTACGACGCGATCATCTTTGGTTCGCAGCTGACGTTCTGATCAGGACGGGTCGCCTCCGAAGAGGTGGCGGTATCGAAAAGGGGTGGGGTTCATTCCTCAGCCCTTTTTTCTTGCAGACATATCGCAAAGTTCAAGGAGGGCAGGGGGAGGAGTCTCCCAAAACCGTGCGGAGCCATGGATGGCGGAGCCGAGCGTACATGGACGTATTCACAGCGTGTTTTGGGAGACTCCTCCCCCTGACCGACCCACTACTCGCAAGCCAAAAAACACGGGCACAAAAAGGCTCCAGACGGGGATCACCCGGCCGGAGCAAAGATGCCTGAGAGAGATCAGGCGCTGTGGTGGAGAGCAACGTTTCGGGTCATAGGGACCACAGATTTCATCAGGAACCGGTCAAGCGCCTCGACATCCGCCTCAGTGGCGTACAGCCCCTGCTTGGTGCGACGCCACAGAATATCCTCCGCCGTCATCGCCCATTCATTCCGAACCAGGTGCGTCACCTCGCGCTCATACAGCGTACCCGCGAAATGCAGCCCCAGATCCTCAACCGTGGTGCAGCCCGCCAGAATGTCGTAAGACGTCGTGCCATAAGTTCGAACGAACCGGCTCAGCAACTTCTCCGGCAGCTTCGGGAACCGCTTGCACAGATCTCCGAACAACTGGTCGTGATTAGCAAAATCGCCACCGGGCAACGCCGCCGCCTTGGTCCAGCGGCCGCCCGACTGCGGGAAGAACTGACACAGCTTGTCCGTCGCCGCCTCAGCCAGCTTCCGGTACGTGGTGATCTTCCCGCCGAACACCGAAATCAGCGGCGCCATGCCCTTGCCCTGACTGACCTCAAAGGTGTAGTCACGGGACGCTTTCTGGGCATTCTCCTCCTCGCCATCCATCAAAGGACGGACGCCGGAGTACGACCAGACCACATCGTTCGGTGTGAGCTGACGTTTGAAGTGATCGTTCACGATGTTCAGCAGGTAATCGGTCTCTTCCGGAGAAATCTTCGCTTTCCTGGGGTCACCCTCGTAGTCCACATCCGTGGTGCCCACCAATGAGAACTGATCCTCATAGGGAATCACGAACACGATGCGCTCATCCTCGTTCTGCAGGATGTAGGCCTCCGTGCCCTTGTTCAGGCGCGGCACCACAATATGGCTGCCCTTGACCATGCGAATCATTTTCGGGGCCGGCATCGACAGGGTTTCGCCAAACAGGCTGCTTACCCAGGGGCCGGACGCATTCACGATCGACCTGGCTTTCACAACCTGCTCTTTGCCCGAGTTAGTATCCCGCAGGGTTACCGTCCAGCTGTCGGCTCCCCGGTCTGCCCTGACGCACTTGGTCCGGGTCAGGATGCGGGCGCCGTACTGCTGGGCTTTCTTCGCAGTCAGGACCACCAGGCGGGCATCGTCTACCCAGCCGTCTGAGTACTCAAAGCCCTTGGTGATGTTCGGTTTCAGCGGGTCGCTCTCATCAAAGCGCAGGGAACGTGAGCCCGGCAGAATTTCCCGTTTCGCCAGGTTATCGTAAAGAAACAGACCGGCGCGAATCATCCACGACGGGCGCAGGTGAGGGCGGTGCGGCAGCCGGAAGCGCATCGGCCACATGATATGCGGCGCGTTGCGCAGCAGCGATTCCCGCTCGGCCAGGGCTTCACGCACCAGCCGGAATTCGTAGTGCTCCAGGTAGCGAAGGCCACCGTGAATCAGTTTGCTGCTGCTGGATGAGGTGGCTGACGCAAGGTCATTCATTTCACACAGAAGAACCTTGAGGCCGCGACCGGCGGCGTCCATCGCGATGCCGGTGCCGTTTACGCCTCCACCGACAACGACAACGTCAAACTGTTCGTGCTCCGTAGTCATCTTTGGTCATCTCCTGACGCCAATCCGTAAGTGCGGTGTGTTTCAATGCGCACTTAAACCTGTTCAATGTTCGTTATAGCGTCATTATGCGAAAGCTTTTTATATTCGTAAAGGAAAAATTAGAAAAAAAACGAAAAGAAGAGGGCGGTCACATTGTTCGCTCGGCACCAATACCGAGCAACAGGCAGGGCAATCAGAAGCGTAGGTAAAACCGAACAGCCGTTGCCGGGCGGTTAGACGATGTGCAGTTCGACGTTGTGCTCTTTGAGTAGCTGGCGGATTTCCACCGGCGGTTGCTCGTCTGTGAACACATGGTCGGCTTGCGTGATGCTGCCAAGACGAACCATGGCATTGCGGCCGAATTTGCTGTGGTCGGCGGCCAGCAGTACCTGATTAGAGTTGGAAATGATGGACTGGGCCACACGCACTTCCCGGTAGTCGAAATCGAGCAATGAGCCGTCGCTGTGAATACCGCTGATACCAATGATACCGAAATCCATCTTGAACTGATTGATAAAATCCCGGGTGGCTTCGCCCACAATGCCACCGTCACGATGACGTACCTCACCGCCGGCAATGATTATGTGGAAATCCTCTCGGGCTGAAAGGATCGACGCCACGTGCAGGTTGTTGGTCACGACCTGCAGGTTGTTCTTTTCCAGCAACGCCTTGGCGATGGTTTCGGTGGTGGTACCGATGTTGATGAACATGGAGGAGTTGTCGGGAATCTGTGCCACCAAGGCTTCGGCTATGCGTTCTTTTGCTTCCAGATCCATGATCTTGCGAGCCTGGTAGGCGGTATTGACGGTGCTCGAATCGATGCCTGCGCCACCGTGGTGCCGGCGCAGTTTCTTCTGTTTGGCAAGGTCATTCAGATCGCGTCGGATGGTCTGGGGAGTTACGTTGAACTGGTCAACCAACTGCTCGGTAGTGACAAAACCGTTTTTCTGGATCATCTCCATGATCAGATCCTGCCGGCGCCGCTGTGCCATGCAACCTTCCTCCGTTCGTGTGTGAATGTACCTCCACGCGCTTGCGCGGCTGAACTTAAGATTAAAGTTTAGTGCTTTTCAGCAGGTTATGCAGCTTTTTTGCCGTGATAAGACGTAAATCCGAGCTCTCATGGTGAAAATTGCTTGGAAAAAATGTTCAAAAAAGTAAAAATACGAAAAAATAAGAACTGAGGACATGCATGCTATGAGTCAGTACATCTTATCCATTGACCAGGGCACCACCAGTTCCCGGGCCATTCTGTTTGATCTGCAGGGCAACATCCACGCCACCCGACAACAGGAGTTCCAACAGCAGTTTCCTGCCAGTGGCTGGGTTGAGCATGCTGCAGAGGATATCTGGAATTCGGTTGTCGAAACCTGTCACGCTGTGATGAACGAGGAGTGCGTTTCCGGCGACCAGGTTATTGCTGCTGGTATCACCAACCAACGCGAGACCACACTGGTCTGGGACCGCAAGACTGGCGAACCCGTCTACAATGCCATCGTCTGGCAGGACCGGCGCACCGCCTCGTATTGCGAATCTCTCAAGGCCGAAGGCCTGGAGCCTTGGGTCAGCAGCAAGACCGGGTTGCTGGTAGACCCCTACTTTTCCGCCACCAAAATCCGCTGGATTCTGGAGAACGTGGCCGGGGTTCGTGAACGGGCAGAGCGGGGCGAACTCGCTTTTGGCACGGTTGACACTTTCCTGCTCTGGCGGTTGACCGGCGGCCAGGTGCATCGCACTGATGCCACCAACGCCAGTCGCACACTGCTTTTCAATATCCATACCCAGGAATGGGACCAAGAGCTGTTGGAGCTGTTTGGAATTCCGGTGTCCTTGCTGCCTGAGGTGATGGACTCTGCTGCCGACTTTGGACAAATCGCCCTGGAAGGTCCGCTCAAGGGCATCTCTGTGATGGGGATTGCTGGCGACCAGCAGGCGGCATTGTTCGGGCAAACCTGCTATGAAACCGGCATGGCCAAGAGTACCTACGGCACCGGTTGTTTCCTGATGCTCAATACCGGAGATCAGGCGCTGCAATCGGAACACCGGTTACTGACCACGGTTGCCTACCGAGTAAATGGCAAACCCACCTATGCACTCGAAGGCAGTATTTTTATTGCCGGCGCCACCATCCAGTGGTTACGGGACGGTCTGCGTCTGATACGCGATGCCTGCGAAACCGAGCCGCTGGCAGAGGGTACACCGGTCGACCACGGTGTGTATCTGGTGCCCGCTTTTACCGGGCTGGGAGCACCCTACTGGGACCCGAATGCCCGCGGTGCGATTTTTGGCCTGACCCGGGATACCGGCATTAAGGAGATTGTCACTGCCGGCTTGCAATCGGTGTGTTACCAAACCAAAGACCTGCAGAAAGCCATGGAGAAAGACGGCTTGCGCCCGACCACTCTGCGCGTGGATGGTGGCATGGTGGCTAACAATTGGGTATTGCAGTTCCTGGCAGACATTCTCGGTGCCCGGGTGGACCGGCCGTCACTGGTGGAAACCACTGCGCTGGGGGCCGCCTATCTGGCGGGCCTGCAGGCCGGGGTCTATGGCTCTCTGGAAGAGCTGGCCAGCCTGTGGCGGTGTAACCGAAGCTTTGAGCCGGTGATGACCAAAGAGCACCGTGACCAGTTATACGATGGCTGGATTCAGGCCGTCCAGAAGCTCTGATTACCGAACGCCCAGCTCGCGAAGGCGCTTGTACAGGGTATTCCGGCTGATCGCCAGTGCCTTCGCGGTCTGGGACACATTGCCGTTGCAGCGTTGATATACCTGAAGAATCTGCGACGGCTCACCGGCCTCGGCAACCGCATCCGGCTGGGTGATGCCCGGCCGGTAAACCTCGATGGGCTCCGGCGCCGTGGGTGCTGGCTGTGACGGGGTGTTATCCCGCGTGGCGTCGTATTGCGCCAGGAAATCCTCCGGCAAGTGCCACAACTGAATATCATTGCCGTCCGCCAGAGCCACGGCCACCCGTAACACGTTGACCAACTGGCGAATGTTACCCGGCCAGGGGTGGTTTTCCAGGGTGGCGAGTACCTTTGGCGACAAGTCCTCCGGTTGCCCCGGCTCCCGGTTCCGTAGGTACAGGCTTTGAATCAGAGCCCGTTTATCGGCCCGTTCCCGCAGGGGGGGTAACCGCACGCACAGACCGTTGATCCGGTAATACAGATCGGCCCGGAAATGGCCGGTCTCAATGCGCTCCGACAATGGTCGGTTGGTTGCAGTGACCAGCAGCAGGTCCACCGGTACGCTGCTGGTGCCGCCAACCGGTGTCACCACCCGCTCCTGAAGCACCCTTAACAGGCGGGACTGCGCGGCCAATGGCATCTCGCCAATCTCGTCCAGGAACAGTATGCCCTTGTGCGCCTTGCGGATCAGACCCTGTGCACCCTGTGCCCGGGCGCCGGTGAAAGCGCCTGCCTCGTAACCAAACAGCTCAGATTCAACCAGCTCCGGCGGAATCGCCGCACAGTTGACGGCCACCAATGGCTGTTCCCGGCGTCTGGACGCACGGTGCAGTGCTTTTACCAGCACTTCCTTGCCTACGCCAGTCTCGCCGGTGATCAGCAGCGGTACGTCCCGGTCCAGAACCTTCATGCTCTGTTCTGCGCAGCGCCGAACGGAGGGCTCGCCGAACTCAAGCCGGTCGAGGGTAATCAGGTCTGGACTGGGTGCCGGGTCGGCCGGTGTATCCGGGACAGCTTTTGCTGCCGAATCCAGAATCCGGGTGGGGTGTTTGATCCGTGCGCTCAGACGAACCTTGTTGTGGGTCAGCAACTGTAAGGGTTGGTGTTCCGGATGGCCGAGAATGTGGTTGCGGTGGGTGGTGAACAGGTCGTCCAGACTGACCCCCAGGGTGACCGTGCCCAGTAACTGATCCGCCCGCTGGTTGCTGGCCACCACCTGGCCCTCATCGTTGGTGACCAGAATGCCGGACCAGGGGCTGTCAAAGTTATCGGCGGTGGTGTTGAGGGTGATCTGTATGTATTCCTCCCCGTGCTGTTTTGCAATCAGCCGGTTTTCCACCGATTGGGAGAGCAGGCGCACCATGCCCAGGGTGTGGGCCTGGGGCAGATAGGCGTCACTGAACACACTCAGAACCCCGGCCAGTTGGCGAGTGGCATCGAAGATCGGTGCCGCAGAGCCAATGATGCTTCGGTGTACCTTCAGGAAGTGTTCGTTGCGCTGGATCTGGACCGCCGACGCGGTGGCAATGGCGGTTCCGATGGCGTTGGTACCGCAGGTCTGCTCCTGCCAGTTGGCACCCACCTGAAACCAGGGCTTCAGATGGGTATCGGTGATCCGCTCATCGCCCCAGCGCTGCAACACCGTGGCATCCATGGACGCCAGCAGGATCAGGCATCGGCTGTTCGAGAGCACATTGCGGTAATAGGGCGCGACTTCGGCTTCGGTTGCCGTACGCAGCTCCTGAAACCGGGTTTCAAGTTCCGCCAACACGCCGTCTGCAGGTGCAGGTGTTGCTGGCTGATGGTCATGGTCAAGGCCAAACGCAATGCATCGGTTCCAGGAGTCGGAAATGACCGACCGATAGTCGGCATAGCGGTCTTTTGGCATGGTCCTGCTCATTTCCCCGGGGCTGGTGAGTCGGTACCGGGATCGGTTTCGTTTTGTTGTTCGGTTAGTCGTCAATGCGCCTGATAGCCACAATGATGTGTGCAAATCGACGGTAAGACTGTTCAATCATGTGCGCAAAACCTGTTCAGGTCAATGTTCAAAATGAACAAATTATTGTTAAACGAAAAATGAATGTTCGAATACGATCACGCAAGTAAAGTTTTTATTACTTTGAAATCAATAAAGTACGTGGTAATGCGTACGTTTTAGGCGCCTTTGGTACGGTGTTTGCCTAAGTCGATTCGGAATCGAATGTCCGGTTTGCGCACAGCGGGCCGGGTTACGTTTCAACAAGAACAAAAAGGAAAGATTATGTCCTTGATACTGGAGAATCTCTCCCGCGAGGTCGATGGCGTGGATTACATCCGCAACGCCAATCTGACCTTCGAGGCAGGTTCCTTCAACGTTTTGCTCGGCCGCACGCTGGCGGGGAAAACGTCCCTGATGCGCCTGATGGCGGGTCTGGACCAGCCCACAGAGGGTCGGTTGGTCTACAACGGCTCCGATGTGACCGGGCAGAGCGTTCAGGAACGCAACATTTCGATGATCTACCAGCAGTTCATCAACTACCCGAACCTGACCGTTTACGAAAACATTGCCTCGCCTTTGCGGCTGGCCAAAATGGCGGAGTCGGAAATTGACCGCCGGGTGAGGGAAACCGCCGCCATGCTACGCATCGAACCGCTGCTCAAGCGGTTCCCGCTGGAGCTGTCTGGTGGCCAGCAGCAGCGCACGGCCATGGCGCGGGCGCTGGTTAAAGACGCCACTCTGGTCCTGTTCGACGAGCCCCTGGTGAACCTGGACTACAAACTGCGTGAAGAACTGCGGGCCGAACTGCGGGAGCTGTTCCGTGAGCGCCAGTGCATCGCGGTATACGCCACCACGGAGGCGAACGAAGCGCTGGCATTGGGTGGTACCACCACATTGCTGCATGAGGGCAGGGTGGTCCAGAGCGGACCGGTGATGGACGTCTATCGGGCTCCAGTGAACACCCTGGCTGCACAACTGTTCAGCGAGCCACCGATGAACCTGATCCGTGGCCGGGTGACCGCCACCGAAGTCACCTTCGACGAGTACTCCCACCATGCGCTGACCCAGGAGCTGTCACAGCTTGCGCCGGGCGATTACTGGTTCGGCATTCGCCCCAGCCACATTGGCCTGGTACCCACCGGAGAGGATGATCTGGAAATGGCGATGGATGTGGAGCTCAGCGACATCAGTGGCTCCGAGACCTTCATGCACGTACGCAACAGCCATTTTGAGATGGTGCTGCAGCTGATGGGCGTGCACCAGTACCACACCGGCGCACCGATCAAGATCTATCTGCCGATCAACCGCCTGTTCGTGTTCGATCAGCAGGAGCAACTGGTGCATACACCGTCCCAGGTAACAGGAGGGCCCCTCTGATGGCTGAGATAACGCTGAAATCGCTGGCCCACAGCTACACCGACACCCCGTCTGGCCCGGATGACTACGCCATTCGCCAGATGGACCACGTGTGGCATAAAGGCGGTGCCTACGCTCTGCTGGGGCCGTCCGGCTGCGGCAAGAGCACCATGCTGAACATCATCTCCGGGCTGTTGCAGCCGTCTGAAGGGGACATTCTGTTCGACGGCGAGCGGGTCAACGAATTGTCTCCCCGGGATCGCAATATCGCCCAGGTGTTCCAGTTCCCGGTGATCTACGACTCCATGACCGTGTTCGACAACCTGGCGTTTCCGCTGCGCAATAACAAGGTGCCGGAATCGAAGGTCAAGGCCCGGGTGCATGAAATCGCCGAAGTGCTGGAGATTGAAGGCAAGCTGTATAAGAAAGCCAAGAACCTGACGGCGGATGAGAAGCAGAAAGTGTCCATGGGCCGCGGCCTGGTGCGGGAAGACGTCTCCGCCATTCTGTTTGACGAACCTCTGACCGTGATCGATCCGCAACTGAAGTGGAAGCTGCGCCGCAAGCTCAAGCAGATTCACGAGCAGTTCGACATCACCATGGTGTACGTCACCCACGATCAGCTCGAGGCCTCAACCTTTGCCGACAAGATAGCGGTGATGTACGGCGGCCAGATTGTTCAGTTTGGCACCCCCACCGAGCTGTTTGAGCAGCCGAACCATACCTTCGTGGGCTTCTTCATCGGCAGC
The DNA here is from genome assembly GCF_003007715.1 of Marinobacter shengliensis. Classification (GTDB taxonomy): domain Bacteria; phylum Pseudomonadota; class Gammaproteobacteria; order Pseudomonadales; family Oleiphilaceae; genus Marinobacter; species Marinobacter shengliensis. The sequence continues at coordinate 416,702 of NZ_PXNO01000027.1, forward strand.
CCCGGCATGAACCTCATCGAGGTCAAGCGTTGCCCCCGGGGCGTCTGCTTCGGCAGTACCGTGGTCACACTGGATGACTGGCAGGTTGAGCTGCTGCAGCGGCTGAAGTCCGAGAACATCAAGATCGGTATCCGGCCGGAGTTTGTCGAGGTGTCTTCATTGCCGTCAGACGACACTTTCCCGGCCACTGTGGTGGATGTGGAAGACCTTGGCACCTACAAGATTGTGACCGTGCAGCTCGATCACGAGAAGTTGAAAGTGCGTCAGCCGGAGGAGTTCAGTGCCGCCCAGGGAGAGCAGATTTATCTGTTGTTCCCCCGCCAGTGGCTGAAGCTCTATGTGGACGAATTCCTGGTACAGGAGCAGAAGTGATGCAGAAAACACCTAACAACAAAGCCTGGTTCCTGGTGCTGCCGGTCTTCCTCCTGGTGGCTTTCTCGGCCCTGGTGCCGCTGATGACCGTGGTGAACTACTCAGTGCAGGACATTTTTGGTCCTGGGCAGGGTTTCTTTGTCGGGACCGAGTGGTTCAAGGAGGTTCTCAGTGATGAGCGACTCCAGAATTCACTGGTGCGCCAGTTTCTGTTCTCCGGCGCGGTGCTGCTGATCCAGATTCCCCTGGGTATTGGCGTCGCGCTGATGATGCCGAAATCCGGCATCAAAAGCTCAGTGTGCCTGATACTGCTGGCAATTCCGCTGCTGATTCCCTGGAACGTGGTCGGCACCATTTGGCAGATCTTCGCACGTGGCGATATCGGTCTGTTTGGCTGGAGCCTGAATGCCCTGGGTTTCGAGTACAACTACACCCGCAACACGCTGGACGCCTGGCTGACGGTGCTGCTGATGGATGTCTGGCACTGGACGCCCCTGGTGGCTCTGCTGTGCTACTCGGGTTTGCGGGCCATTCCGGAGGCCTTCTATCAGGCGGCGGAGATCGACCGCGCGTCAAAATGGGCGGTATTCCGTTACATCCAGCTGCCGCGCCTTAAAAGCGTACTGATTATCGCCTTCCTGCTGCGGTTTATGGACAGCTTCATGATCTACACCGAACCGTTCGTACTGACGGGTGGCGGTCCGGGAAGCTCAACCACGTTCCTCAGCCAGACCCTGACGACCATGGCCATTGGCCAGTTTGATCTCGGGCGTTCGGCGGCGTTCTCATTGATCTATTTCCTGATCGTGCTGCTGATTTCCTGGCTGTTCTTTACCGCGATCACCCACGCAGACAAAGAAAAATAAGGAGCCTGCGATGCAACAGACACGAGGTAAAACCATCGGGATAACCCTGTTTATCCTGCTGTTACTGACGCCGATCTACTGGTTGCTGAACATGTCGTTCAAAACCAACAAGGAGATTCTGGGGGGGCTTACTCTGTGGCCCCAGGAATTTACCTTTGACAACTATATTGTGATCTTCACCGATCCCAGCTGGTACAACGGTTACATCAACTCGATGATGTACGTGTCCATGAACGTGGTGATCACGCTGCTGGTTGCTTTGCCGGCGGCCTACGCGTTCAGCCGATACAAGTTCCTGGGCGACAAGCATCTGTTCTTCTGGCTGCTGAGTAACCGGATGGCGCCACCTGCGGTGTTCCTGCTGCCGTTCTTCCAGCTGTACTCGTCCATCGGGCTGTTCGACACCCACATTGCGGTGGCGCTGGCACACTGCCTGTTCAACGTGCCGCTGGCGGTATGGATTCTGGAGGGCTTCATGTCTGGTGTGCCGCGCGAATACGATGAAATGGCCTATATTGATGGCTACAGCTTTCCCAAGTTCTTCGTGAAGATCTTCCTGCCCATGATCCGCTCGGGCATCGGCGTGACGGCGTTCTTCGCCTTCATGTTCTCCTGGGTGGAACTGCTGTTGGCCCGAACCCTGACGTCGGTTGACGCGCAACCGATTGGCGCCATTATGACCCGAACCATCGGGGCCAGCGGGATAGACTGGGGTGTACTGGCCGCAGCCGGTGTACTGACCATCATCCCGGGCCTGCTGGTGATCTGGTTTGTTCGTAATCACGTGGCCACGGGCTTTGCCCTGGGCCGGGTATAAGGAGGAGCACAGATGATTGACTGGATGAACTGGACACCGTCTGTTGCCATTTTCTTTGCAGTCATTGCCTGCATTCTGGTGGTCATGACGGTGTATGAAATTGTGTCGCCATGTTCGGAAAGGAAAGGTTTTCTGCCCATCGCGACCACCCGAGGTGACCGCCTTTTCATCGGATTGCTGTCGGCCGCTTACATTCATCTGACCTTTCTTGCGGTCAGTGATATTACCCTTTGGGTAGCTCTGGCAGTCTCTGTGGCGTGGCTTCTGGTGCTGATGCGCTGGGGCTGAGACCGGTATGTCCGGAGCCTGTCAGGCTCCGGACATACCGTTAAAAAAAACAGATCAAAAAGCTTGTAAAGATTTCGAAAACGAACTATTTTTTCATTTATGATCGTATTCGATCAGAGCGGACCGAAAATCAGGATTCGTCAGTGTCGAATCCGGTAACCGGATAGCGACAAGCGCGCTATAAACGCGGAGGCATCTTGCCAACGCAGGTAGGCCTCTTCAAAAACAACATCAACGAGGTTGGATATGTTCAAGAACAATAACTATCCGAAAGCCCTGCTGCTCAGTGCAGCCATTGGCGCCGCTGGTATGGGCATCAGCGTTCAGGCCATGGCCGATCAGTATGCCGAAGCAGCTGAGAGGTGGGTAGACCAGGCATTCAAGCGGTCAACCCTGTCAAGGGAAGAACAATTGAAAGAGCTGGAGTGGTTTGCCAAAGCGGCTGAGCCGTTCCGTGGTATGGAAATCAATGTGGTTTCCGAAACCATTGCCACCCATGAATACGAATCCAAAGTTCTGGCCAAGGCTTTCTCCGAGATCACCGGCATCAAGCTGACCCACACCCTGATTCAGGAAGGGGACGTGATCGAGAAACTGCAGACCCAGATGCAATCCGGCCGGAACATCTACGACGGTTACGTGAATGATTCCGACTTGATCGGTACCCATTTCCGCTACGGGAAAGTGGTCGCCGTTGAGGACATCATGAACGGTGAAGGCAAGGACTTCACCTTGCCGACCCTGGACCTGGATGATTTCATTGGCCTGGATTTCACCACCGGCCCCGATGGCAAGCTTTACCAGTTGCCGTCACAACAGTTCGCCAACCTCTACTGGTTCCGTGCCGACTGGTTCGAGCGTGAGGATCTGCAAAAGCAGTTCCGCGACATCTACGGCTACGACCTGGGTGTACCGGTTAACTGGTCTGCGTATGAGGACATTGCGGAGTTTTTCACGGTTCACGTGAAAGAAATCGATGGCAAGCGTGTTTTCGGGCACATGGATTATGGCAAGAAAGACCCGTCCCTGGGCTGGCGGTTCACCGACGCCTGGTTCTCCATGGCCGGTGCCGGCGACAAGGGCTTGCCTAATGGTCTGCCGGTGGACGAGTGGGGCATTCGGGTTGAGGAGTGTCATCCGGTCGGTGCCAGCGTCAGTCGTGGCGGTGCCACTAACGGCCCGGCTGCGGTTTTTGCAACCACCAAATATGTGGACTGGCTGAAAGATTACGCACCGCCCGAAGCGCAGGGCATGACTTTCTCCGAGGCGGGCCCGGTTCCGGCTCAGGGTAATGTGGCCCAGCAGATCTTCTGGTACACCGCCTTTACCGCCAGCATGATCGAAGACGGTCTGCCAGTGGTGAACGAAGACGGCACGCCCAAGTGGCGCATGGCTCCCTCTCCCCGTGGACCCTACTGGGAAGAGGGCATGAAGCTGGGTTATCAGGACGTGGGTTCCTGGACTTTCCTGAACTCCACTCCTGAGAAGCGTCGCCTGGCTGCCTGGCTGTATGCGCAGTTCACCGTGTCCAAGACTGTGTCACTGGAGAAGACCATTGCAGGTCTGACGCCGATTCGCGAGTCTGACATCAACTCTGATGAAATGACCGAAATGGCGCCGAAGCTGGGTGGCCTGGTGGAGTTCTATCGCAGCCCGGCGCGGGTACAGTGGACGCCGACCGGCACCAACGTACCTGACTATCCCAAGTTGGCCCAGCTGTGGTGGCAGTACATCGCCCAGGCAGCCAGTGGTGAGGCTACTCCTCAGGCGGCTCTGGATGGTTTGGCAGAGGCACAGGATCGCCTGATGCAGCGTTTGGAGCGTGCCAAGGTAATGCCAAACTGTGGTCCCAAACTCAACGAGCCGCGCGACCCACAGTACTGGTTTGACCAGCCGGGATCACCCAAGCCCAGGCTGGAGAACGAAAAACCGCAGGGGCAGACCATCGCTTATGATGAGCTGTTGAAGACCTGGGAGCAGGCCAACTAAGGCTGGCTCCTGAAGAGCGAGGCCTGCCGCAGCGACGCTCTCCGCTTGCGGCAGGCTGAGCACCGTTGTCACGGTGGGTTTTGGCCGGTTGCTTATTGATCCCCCCCCCTTTTCAAGCATTTCAAGGTAGCCCCCTCCCCGGGGTGATCCTGCCGGCCCTTTTTCACCGTGTTTTTGCCGTCAGCGTCCGAGCTGGCGGAAGGGGTGAATAACAATGAATAGAATGTCCCTTGTTACCCGGCTGTACGTTGGCTTTGGCTTGCTGTGCCTGATCATGGCGTTGCTCGGCGGCTTTAACCTCAAGGTACTGTCGGCATTTTCCACCAATACCCAACAACTGACATCGGACGTCTTTCCTCTGGACGAGAGTATCCAGCACCTTGAAACCCTTCGGTCACAGACCGGTATCCTTGCCCTGGCGCTGGTCTCAGCGGAGACGGAAAGCCAGCTCAATGAAGAACAACAGGCATTAACAGTGCGGGTGCAAGCCATGCGCGAAGGCCTGCACAACCTGGTCAAAGGCACACTACCTTCGGACCTTGCCTCGGTTGCCGAATTTCGGTCAACGGCAAGCGATCGGCTGGCGTCCCTGGAGGCCTCGGTGACCACCCTGGCTGAACTCAAGACTTCTATATTATCCGTGGCCAGCGCGGTTGAAGCCGGGCTGGAATCCTTCCTGGCCAACAATGCGGAGATGAAACGACTGCTGGTGCGTGAAGGCACGGAGCCGGCCGGGCGCGACATTTACGTGCGCGATCTGTTCACGACCGTCATGGAAAACCTGACCACCATGGAACTGCTGATCATGCAAATGGTCAGCACGGACGACGCAGAGCGCCTGGACGCTATCGTTGAGAATCTGCGCTTCAATACGGTGACCATAGAGCAGGATATGAGCGCGCTGGCAGAGGAGGTGCCCAGGCTTGAGGGTCTGCCGTCTTTGATGGATTCGTTCCTTGCGTCCATCAATCAGGACGAGGGCATCATTAGCCAGTACTCCGGGTTCCGACAAAGCAAGCTGACGTTGGATCAGCGCATTGCTGACGTGGAGCTGAACCTGCAGGAGCTGGCATCGGAGCTGGAACAGCTTGGGACGGTGGTATCCGATGTGGCTGCAGCTACGGTCGTAAATCTTGATACCTCTGCCCAGACGGCGGTGCAATTGGTGATGGTGCTGTTGCCGGCCCTGGTGGTGTTTGCCGCTGTGGTCTCGTTCGTGCTTGGCCGGATGATCAGCCGGCCGCTGCAACAGACGCAGGAACACCTGGCCACCATGGCCAGTGGCGATTACTCGGAATCGCCGGATTTCCGGGCATCCGGTGAATTCATCGGCCTGAAGGCGTCACTGGCGCAATTGACGAGTGCCATGGGTACCGTGATTCAGAGCCTGCAACAGGCCGGTACCGACATATCCGTGATTGCCACCGACAACTCACGCTTCGCCCGGGATTTCAAGGATCGTACCCGACGGCAGTCTGATGATCTGGCAGCCATTGCCGCGGCGATGACACAAATGGAAGCCTCAGCCCGGGAAGTGGCGGACTCCGTGCGCACCACCCATGAGCTGGTCAGCGATGTTAACGAGCAGGTTGCGGATAACCAGGCGGCAGCCGAGCGTGGCATGGCCAGCCTGGCTGCCCTGCAGACCGATACCGAACGCACCGCTGCCAAGCTCCGGCAACTGGAGCAGGCATCGCTCGATATTGGCCGCATAACCGCGGCCATCGACGACATCGCCAACCAGACCAACCTGTTGGCTCTGAATGCGGCGATTGAATCAGCCCGGGCCGGCGAGGCCGGTCGTGGTTTTGCCGTGGTAGCCGATGAAGTGCGCGGGCTGGCGCAGAAAACCACCGATAGCACTGACACTATCCGGGAGCTGGTGGAGGGCCTCCAGCATGAGGCGGCCGAAACGGTGGCCTCCATGAACGCCAGCTTTGAACGCCTGGCATCCGTGCGCGATGTGATGGAGAGCGTTTCGGACGGCGCGGTTCGTATCCGCGACGCCATGGGCCAGATTCATCAGGGCGCGGAGCGCATCCGCCATGGTATGGATGAGCAGGAAAGTGTCAGCCAGTCGGTGGCGCAGCAGGTCAATGAAATCAGCGGCGCAGCCACCGAGAACCTGGACGGCATTGAGGAACTGGTGGCCACTGGTGAGCGGCTGGAGGCGTCGGTCAGTCACATAGAATCCCTGACCCGGCAGTTCAGGGTCGGCTGAAACTACCCAGTAATAGATCGGCCACGGTTGATATAACAAATCGATCTGTTACGGGGTCCTTTTTCGCTTGCGGATGTTCGTTTGCGAATATTATCATCAATAATGTGTTCGCAAAGAAAAACAAAAGTTCGAAAACAAATGATATTGAGTGCAGGAACAGTGCCATGCAACAAATAACAGCGATTTATGCCCGGGAAATTCTGGACTCCCGGGGATTCCCCACAGTGGAAGTGGACGTCGAACTGCGCAATGGTGTGGTTGGTCGTGGGAGAGCTCCGTCAGGCGCTTCCACCGGGTCCCGGGAAGCGTTGGAAAAACGCGACGGCGACCAGTCCCGGTATGCCGGCAAGGGCGTTCTGGGTGCGGTCGGGGCGGTCAATAAGCGCATTGCCCCGGCATTGATTGGCGAGTCGGTTCTTGACCAATTGGTGCTCGATCGAAAAATGTGCGATCTCGATGGCACTCCGAACAAATCTGAACTTGGTGCCAACGCCATTCTGGCGGTGTCCCTGGCGCTGGCCAACGCCGCTGCCAATTACCGCCAGCAGCCGTTATATCGCTATCTGGCAGACCTTTATGGCTGCTCCTCACCCAACATTTTGCCGGTGCCGATGATGAACATCATTAACGGCGGTGCACACGCTGATAATACCGTGGATATCCAGGAGTTCATGATTCAGCCTGTGGGGGCGCCCAGTTACGGTGATGCGCTGCGCATGGGGGCGGAGACCTTCCACGCTCTGAAAGCACTTTTGAAAAAACGCGGTCTGTCCACGTCCGTGGGAGATGAGGGCGGCTTTGCGCCCAACCTGTCGTCCAGTGAGCATGCCCTGGAGTTGATTCTTGAGGCCATTGAGAAAGCGGGTTACCGCCCGGGAACCGATATGGTGCTGGCACTGGACTGCGCGGCGTCGGAATTCTACATCGACGGCGAGTACCACCTGAAAGGCGCCGGCCGGCGGTTTGACTCCGAGGGCTTTGCGGATTACCTGCTGTCACTGGCCCGTCATTACCCGATTGCTTCGATTGAGGATGGCATGGATGAAAGCGACTGGGCGGGCTGGAAGCTGCTGACTGACAAACTCGGGGACCGGGTGCAACTGGTGGGCGACGACCTGTTCGTGACCAACACAGCCATTCTCGCGGAGGGCATCAAGCAGGACATCGCCAATTCAATCCTGATCAAGTTCAATCAGATCGGTACGCTGACCGAGACTCTGGACGCCATTGGCATGGCACATGATGCTGGCTACACCACGATTATTTCCCACCGCAGTGGCGAAACCGAAGATACGTTCATCTCAGACCTTGCCGTGGCCACCCGCTCCGGACAGATCAAAACCGGCTCTTTGTGCCGGTCTGACCGGGTCGCTAAATACAACCGACTGCTCTGGATTGAGCAGGATCTTGGCTCCCATGCGTTCTATCCGGGCGTTGGAGCCATTCGTTGTGCGCTGGATGCCTAAGCCCTCTGCAATCCAAGGGAGATGAGACATGAGAAAACCGATTTTGATTGGTAACTGGAAAATGAACGGTAGTCTGCAGGCGAATCAGGCGCTAATGGTGCGTTTGCTGCCCCGGTTGCGGCTGTTCCGGAGGGCGATTGATCTGGCCATATGTCCTCCGTCACCATACCTGTTCCAGGTGCGGGATCTGCTCGGCTACACGGGGGTCATGCTGGGCGCCCAGAATGCGGCGGGTTATGTGTCTGGTGCCTACACTGGTGAAAACAGTGCCACCATGTTGCAGGAAATGGGGTGCCGGTACGTGATTGTCGGCCACTCCGAGCGCAGGGTGCTGTTCCATGAAAGCAGTCAGGAGGTGGCGGCCCGGTTCCGGGCAGTTCTGTCTGCCGGAATGACTCCGATATTGTGCGTGGGTGAAAGCCTGACTGAACGAGAATCAGGTCTGACTTCGGTGGTCATTGAACAGCAGCTGCAAGCGGTGGTTGACGAGGTCGGCATCGCCGCCTTCGCGAATGCAGTGGTTGCCTATGAGCCTGTATGGGCGATCGGTACAGGCCAGACTGCCACGCCGGAACAAATATCCGAAGTTCATCAGAAGATTCGCAAGTTTGTAGCGGGCAGTGCTCCGGAAGCCTCCATCGATCTGGGCCAGGAACTGCGGATTGTATACGGCGGAAGTGTGAAACAGGCGAACGCCTATGACATTTTCAGCCTGGCCGATGTTGACGGTGGCCTGATTGGCGGCGCTTCGTTGCACGCGGATGAGTTTGGGGCAATCGCTGGGGCCCTGGCGGATGCGTCGGGAGTAACTGGGGAGGTGAGCGCTATATGACTCCACAGTCCGATACGGCGGTCATGGCCCCGTCGTACCCCTGGAATCGGGGCACCTTTTTCCCTCATGAATCCGACGTTCCCCGGAAATTCCGGGATGGTGGAGGCGTGTCGTTGGACCACATACTGATCCGGGGCGAACTGCGTCCCTGGTACGGTCAGTTTGCCGAAGTGTTCAGCCCGGTCAGTGTCCGGAGCAGCGAACCTGGCAAAACACCCAGGCCGTTGGTTGTCGGCCGGGCGCCTCTTATGGACGAAGAGGCGGCGATGGAAGCGCTCAATGCGGCCGTGGAGGCCTACGGTCAGGGGCAAGGAGCATGGCCGATCATGTCCGTGGCACAGCGAATTGAGCACGTTCAACGGTTTCTGGCGCGCATGCGCCTTGAGCGGGAATCGGTGGTTGAATTACTGATGTGGGAGATCGGTAAAACCTGGGCTGATGCCTGCAAGGAGTTTGACCGCACCTGTGACTACATCGAAGACACCATCCATGAGCTCAAGGTGCTGGACCGGCGTTCGTCCCGCTTCGAGATCGTCGGGGGTGTGGTGGCCCAGACCCGGCGCCTGCCGGTGGGCGTGGCCCTGTGCATGGGGCCGTACAACTACCCGTTGAACGAAACCTTCACCACGCTGATTCCCGCGCTGATCATGGGCAATACCGTGGTGTTCAAACCGGCCAAATACGGCGTTCTGCTGGTCGGGCCGTTACTGGACGCGTTCCGCGACTGCTTCCCGCCCGGGGTGATCAACGTGATCTTCGGCCGGGGCCGGGACACGGTCGGCCCTTTGATGCAGTCCGGCAAGGTGGACCTGTTTGCATTCATAGGCACCCATAAAGGCGCGTCGGCCCTGAAGCAGATGCACCCCAAACCCCACCGCCTGAAATCGGTGCTGGGGCTGGATGCGAACAACCCGGCCGTTGTCCTGGCGGATGCGGACCTGGATCTGGCGGTTCGCGAATGCGTGGCGGGCGCCTTGTCGTTCAATGGCCAGCGGTGTACGGCGCTGAAACTGTTGTTCGTCCACGATTCGGTGGCCGAGGCGTTTGTTGAACGGCTGTCCCGGGCGATCAGTGAGCTGGCCCCGGGTATGCCCTGGGAGCCGGAGGTATCGCTGACCCCGCTGCCGGAGCCCGGCAAAATCGAGTTCCTGACGGCGCTGGTGGACGACGCCAAAGCCCGGGGTGCTCGTGTTGTGAACCCCGGCGGCGGTGGCGTGAATGGCACCTATTTCCACCCGGCCCTGTTGTACCCGGTTACCCAGGAGATGCGCATCTATCGTGAGGAGCAGTTCGGCCCGGTGGTTCCGGTGGTCCGTTTCTCTGAGCTGAGTGAGGTGGTGGAACACGTGCGGGACAGCAACTACGGCCAGCAGCTGAGCCTGTTCGGTCGTGATCCGGAACAGATTGGCGCCCTGATTGACGTAATGGCCAACCAGGTGGGCCGGATCAACCTCAACGCCCAGTGCCAGCGCGGGCCGGACACCCTGCCGTTCAATGGCCGCAAGGATTCAGCCGAGGGTACCTTGTCGGTGTCCGATGCGCTGCGGGTGTTCTCGATCCGCACCACGGTGGCCACCAAGGCCAGTGAAGGCAATCAGGATCTGGTGACGGACATCGTCCGCCACCGGCATTCGACGATTCTGACCACAGACTATCTGTTCTGACCGGCAACCTGCGGTTCAGGCCACCCGGTGGCCACGGATGGCCTCCAGCAGGGCGAACCAGAGCGGGCGCGGCAGCACGGTCTGGCATCCTTTGAGGGCCGATTCAATCCGGCTGTCCCGGAGACTGCCGAGCACCGGTATGGGCGAACCCGGAATCGCGGCCAGCCAGGCGATGGCCAGCCCGGTGTCGTCCAGCCCTGTCTGCGCCCCTGCAGAGGCCAGCAAGGTGTCCGGTAGGGCCTCAGCCAGCCGGCCGCCGCCCAGCGGAGACCAGGCCAGCCATTTCAGATGGTCTGAGAGGGTGGCTTCCAGCAAGCCGTCGAACAGGGGCGCGCTGTGGCTCAGGGACAGTTCGCTCTGGTTGCACACCAGCGGCAGCCGCGTGTTCTTTTGCAACCAGCGCCACTGTTCCGGCAGGAAGTTGGACACCCCGATGTGGCGAACCTTGCCCGCCTCAACCGCATTCTCCAGGGCCCGGGCCACCGATTCCACTGCCATCAGCGGGTCGGGCCGGTGAATCAGGAAGGTGTCGATCTGTTCCATCTGTAATCGCCCCAGCGCCGCGTCGATCGCCGCAGACACATGCCCGCCCTCGGCGCGGTAGTGCTTGGTGCACCACACGCTGGTGTCCTGGTGACCATGCACAATGCCGGTTTTGGTGATTACCCTGAGCCGGTGTTTCAGGCCCGGGCGTCGGGCCAGGGCCTTGCCGAACAGGCGCTCACACTCGGTGTCGCCGTAGATATCGGCGTGGTCAAACACCGACAGCCCGCGGTCGAGCTGGCGCTCAATCCAGTCGGCCAGCGCGGCCGGCGCGTGCAGGTCCGGGTGATCCAGCAGGCGCATCATGCCAAGGATCAGGGGCGTATCCGGCAGGTAGGGGTTGGTGGTCACAACGAGTCACTCCCGAACGCGATGACCACCGTGTCATCCCCATGCTGTCGTGAGAACACATAAGGTTGCTGGCTGATCAGCTTATGCTCCCCGGCACCGATGGCGGGGTGGCGTTGGCGGAACTGGCCCAGAGTGCGCCAGTGGTTCAGGATGTCGGAAACCTCGCCAGCCTCTATGGCCTGCCAGTTCATGGCAGAGCGGGTGCCCTGATGAGAGTCAGAGCCGGTGGGGCCAAAGGCACGACCGGACTCGTCACCGTAGAACAGCTGGACTGCCCCTGGCGTGAACAACAGGGCGGCGGCCGCGCGTTTTTTTAGTGTATCGTCATCACCGGCAATCTGGGCGAACAGTTTGGTGTCGTGGGACGAAATGTAACTCAGCACATTGAACGGGTCATCGCCGTGCAGCTTACCGGCGTATTCGCGGTAGACGGGCTCCATGGCCTGCAGGCATCGGGCGCCTGCTTTGGCCTCTGCCTGCAGATCGAAGTTGATGACAGCATCAAAGCCTGCGTCAAAGTAGCCGGTCTTGCGAACCGAGTGCGGAAATACTTCGGCGACCATCCAGAATTCCTCGGAGGGCAGGGCAGTGCCGGGGTGTCTCTCTCGGTAATCGTCCAGGGCCTCCTGCGCCCGCGCTTTCAGTTCACGCCAGGCGTCGGGTTCTACATGCTTGGCCGTGTCTACCCGAAAGCCGTCAACACCGAACTCCCTTACCCACTCCGTGAGCCAGGTTATCAGGTACTCGCGAACGGTGGCGTTGTCCAGGTGTTCCGCCCTGCTGTTCTCTTTATTGCGCAGGAAGACGGGCAGCTCCACGGGCTTGGTCGATTCGGTCTTGAAGTCCGGCAGAAAGGCGAGGGAGCCACGTATCGGGTCGACGGATGCGCTGGGTGGCGTGTCGTAATCGGCGATACCGGCCCGCACCCAGTCTTTGCCCCACCAGTTACGCCAGTCCGCGTGGTCGTAATCGATGAAGGCGTGATAGGCATGATGGTTTTCCCAGGACTCCGGGCGCCAGTCACCCCAGTGCTCCGGCAGGTGTTTTTCAAAACCCGAGTGCAGGGCGCCAAAGTCAAAGGTCTGCATATCCTGAAGGGAGCTGTAGCCCGGGTGGTTCATCACCACATCCATGACCACCCGGATACCCCGTTGATGGGCCTGTTGCACCAGGGCCCGGAATTCCTCCCGGGTGCCAAAGTTGGCATCTGGCACCGTGAAGTCCAGGGCGTAGTAGCCATGGTAGCCATAGTGCCGAAAGTCGCCCCGGTCACCACCGCCAACCCACCCGTGCATCTGCTCGAAGGGTGGGGTAATCCACAGGGCGTTGACGCCCAGATCAGCCAGGTAATCCAGTTTCTGGGTCAGGCCGGCGAAATCGCCGCCATGGAAGGTGCCAATCTCGTCTTTTCCGTCTTTCTGCCGGCCATAGTTGATGTCGTTATCGGTGCGGCCGTTGGCAAACCTGTCGGTCACCGCGAAGTAGACGGTGGCGCCGGCCCAGGTAAAGGCGTGTACCGTCTCGTCTACCGGCTCCAGCAATAGAAGGCCCTCGGCATTTTCATCCGGAGTCATCGTAACCTGGCCATCGCGAACGCGGGCGGTGTTGCCGGTGTAGAAATCCCTTACCAGAGTACCCTCGGCAAAGGCCCCGCCGACCGGAATTACCAACTCAGTCCGGGCAGCCTCGCAGAAAACGTTGCTATCATTGAGCGCCGGAGGGCCGGGAATGGCCTGAGCCGGCCCGTCAACAGTGGTGGCACAACCAGTAAGCCCAAGAAAGGCAGACAGCAGAAACCGGCGTTTGAGCGGCAAAGAAATGTGAACCATGGCAAGGACTCCAGGTCGGATTGTCGTTGTTGTTGGGCACATCAAACCAGACTCATGGAGTGACGGGTAGAAGGAATTTTCTACTCCCTACTACTCCCCCGTTCTACGCCTCGGGGAATGATATAAGGGGTGATGCTTATTTCCCGGATTTGCAACACAGTTTGAACACTCGCAAAAGAAGGTTTTGCGGCAAGCCCGGCCAGGCGACCTCTTGGCAGGCCGGACAAGAACAAAAATGCAGGAACACACAGAGGAAAGACCTGATGAATCGTCGAACTTTTATTCGCAGCACGCTCGCCGCTTCGGTGATGGCCGCCACCCTGGGTGCCGGATCACCCGCTTTCGCTGGTATTGAAGAAGGCAAACTACTGATCTGGATTAACGGTGACAAAGGCTACAACGGCCTACAGGAGGTGGGCGACTGGTTCACCGAAGAGACCGGGATTCCGGTGGAGGTGGCTCACCCGGACAGCGCCACCGACAAGTTCCAGCAATCGGCCGCGACCGGAAACGGCCCGGACATTTTCATCTGGGCCCACGACCGTTTTGGCGAGTGGGCTCAGAGCGGCATTATTTCCGAAATCCAGCCCTCCCAGAATATCATTGATGCCAACTACGACTTCACCTGGGAAGCCGTTACCGTGGACGGCAAGATGTACGGCTACCCGATGGCCGTTGAATCCATCGGCCTGATCTACAACCGGGATTTGCTGCCGGAGCCGCCCGCCTCGTTTGAAGACATCCCTGCGATTCACAAGAAACTGGCAGAAGATGGCAAGCGAGCCATCCTGTGGGATTACAACAACACCTACTTCACCTGGCCGATGCTGGCCGCTGCTGGTGGTTATATCTTCGGCAACAATGGCGACGGTAGCGTTAACGTGAAGGATACCGGTGTTAACAACGACGGTGCCATGAAGGGTGCCAAGGCCCTGGCGATGCTGATCGAAGAGGGTGTCATGCCCCGTGGGGCAGATTACAGTGCCATGGAATCCTCGTTTAACAAAGGCGAGACGGCGATGATGATCAATGGCCCCTGGGCCTGGGCCAACCTCCGCAAGAGCGGTATCAATTTTGGGGTGGCCACCATCCCGGCCATTGATGGCAAACCTGGCAAGCCCATGGTTGGTGTGATGGCCGCCACCCTGAATTCTGCAAGCCCCAATAAAGACCTGGCCGTTGAGTTCCTTGAGAACTACGCGCTGTCGGTGAAAGGCCTGAAGATGGTGAACGACGATGTTCCCCTGGGTGCTGTGGCCAACAGGGAATTCATGGAGGAACTGTCCTCCGATGACAACATCAAGGCTACGTTCGAGAACGCCCGCTTGGGTGAGCCCATGCCTAACGTACCGGCCATGGGTGCGTTCTGGTCTTCCATGGGACCGGCACTTCAGAACATTACCTCTGGACGCCAGTCAGTGGAAGACGCCCTCAACTCCGCGGCCCAGCGCATTACCCGCTGATCGCCTGTGATTGCGCCGCGGCAGGATAATACCTGCCCGGCCTGTCATGCCGGACCCTGAGTGATGAAGCCGTTGCCCCGAGGCGACGGCAACCTACAGGCTGACTACAATGATAACGGAAACCCTGTCTCCTTCCGCGACTGATAGCAGACACTCCATGACACGAGTATTCCTGAAGTGGGGCACGCTGGCGGCATTGCTGATAGCGGCGCTCTACCTGATCCTGGCGTTGTACGCCCAGCGCGAATTTGTGTTCGCCATGTTGTTTCTGGTACTGACCGCCTCTGCCGTGGCAGTGTTTGTCAGCCGGAAACTCTATGCGCATCGTTACATATTTCCGGCGGTCGCCGGTATGGGCGTCTTTGTGATCTTCCCGCTGATGTACACAGTGGGCATCGGTTTCACCAATTACAGCGCCAGCAATCTTCTGAGCTTTGACCAGGTGAAAGAAAACCTGCTTGGCCGGACCTATCAATCCGAGTCGGTTCGCTATGACTACCAGCTGTTTCAGACGGATCAAGGCTATGTCCTGTACCTGGACGGCGTCCATCAGGACCTGGTGTCGCCCCCCATTGAACTGGGCACGGAAGAGTCCCGTTTTCCGGTATTGCCATCGGCGGACCTCCCGGAGGGCGAGCCTCTGGCCATCCGCGACATCATCCAGCTGCGGAGCGACCTGTCGAAGCTGAAGCTGGTCACCGAAGATGGCCGGGAGCTGAGCCTGGCGAGCCTGCGCTCCTTCGCGGCGATACACAGCCGGTTTACGCTGCACGATAACGAAACCCTGACCAATAACGAAACCGGCGTGACCTACTTTCCGGACCACGAGACGGGGTTCTACCGTGACGCCGATGGCAATGCCATTTCTCCGGGCTGGACAGTCAATATTGGCTGGGACAATTATCTGAAAGTGGTGAGCGACCCCAGTATTCGCGGGCCCTTTTTGCAGATTTTTGTCTGGACGCTGTCGTTCGCCCTGGCGACGGTGGTGTTTACCCTGGCGCTTGGGCTGGTGCTGGCCAATCTGCTGCAGTGGGACCAGATTCGAGGCAAGGGCTTTTACCGCACCATGCTGATATTGCCTTATGCGGTGCCCGCCTTCATCTCGATTCTGGTATTCAAAGGTCTGTTCAACCAGAACTTCGGGGAGATCAACCTGGTTCTGGAAGGATTGTTCGGTGTTCGCCCGGACTGGTTCAGTGATCCGGCCCTGGCCCGTTCGATGATTCTTATCGTCAACACCTGGCTGGGTTATCCCTACATGATGCTGTTGTGCATGGGCCTGTTGCAGGCTATCCCCCGGGATCTCTATGAGGCTTCGGCAATGGATGGAGCCGGGCCCATCAGCAATCTGTTCAACATCACTCTGCCGCTGATTATCAAACCGCTAACGCCGTTGCTGATTGCCAGTTTTGCGTTCAACTTCAACAACTTTGTTCTGATTGCCCTGTTGACCGGTGGCGCACCGGATATTATCGGAGCCAGCACGCCCGCTGGCACAACCGATTTGCTGGTGAGTTACACCTATCGCATTGCATTCCAGGATTCCGGGCAGAATTTCGGGCTGGCGGCTGCCATCGCCACAGCGATCTTCCTGGTGGTTGGCGCGCTGTCGCTGATCAACCTGAAACTGTCCAAGGTCAAGGTATAAGGAGCTTCCCATGGCGATGGTTCAACCGCGCTCCACTAAATACCGTGTGCTGGCATCCCATCTGGGCATGCTGGCATTTATCGCGGTGATTCTGTTCCCGCTGCTGATGGTGATTTCCATCTCCTTCCGCAGCGGTAACTTTGCCTCCGGTAGCCTGTTGCCGGAGAATCCCTCGCTGGAACACTGGTATCTGGCGCTGGGTATTCCCTACACAGACGACGCCGGCATTACTACCCAACCGCCGTTTCCTGTGCTGCTCTGGCTCTGGAATTCAATCAAGGTGGCGGTGGTTTCGTCCATTCTGATTCTGGCATTGTCTACCACCAGTGCCTATGCCTTCGCCCGCATGCGGTTTGCGGGCAAAGGCGCAGTACTCAAATCCATGCTGATCTTTCAGATGTTCCCGCCGGTGCTGTCCCTGGTGGCGCTGTATGCGTTGTTCGACCAGATCGGCAATCATGTCAGCTGGCTGGGTTTGAATACCCATGGTGCCGTCATCGTGGCCTCTCTGGGCGGCATGGCGCTGCACATCTGGACAATTAAAGGCTACTTCGATTCCATCGACCGGTCACTGGAGGAAGCCGCCATCGTTGACGGTGCCACCACCTGGCAGGCATTCCGCTACATCCTGCTGCCGTTGTCTGTGCCCATTCTGGTGGTGGTGTTCATCCTGGCGTTCATCATGACCATCATGGAATACCCGATGGCCTCGGTGCTGCTGGTGGATACCAACAAGCTGACCCTGGCGGTGGGTGCTCAGCAGTACCTGTACGAGCAGAACTACCTGTGGGGCGACTTTGCCGCGGCGGCGGTGTTGTCTGGTCTGCCGATCACCGTGATTTTCCTGTATTGCCAGAAGTGGATTGTCGGCGGGCTGACCGCCGGTGGTGTCAAAGGCTAGCTTTGTTGTTGCTCTCAGGGCCCGCGAGGGCCCGCTCTCCCAGGCCGTAGCGGAAGATCCCGCACGGCTTCCTTACGCGACCTGCGTCTTCCCGCGTTATCTTTCGCGACCCGGTCAGAGTTATCCCCCCTGCTGACCGGGCTTTTTTTTTGTGGACTTAACAGGATGGTGCACAGGCCCTTGAGTCCGGTTGCCTATCGCCTGATGTAGCGCGCCCATGTGGGAGGCCCTTTCCAAAACCGTGCGGAGCCAGGGATGGCGGAGCCGAGCGTACAGGGATGTATTCACAGCGTGTTTTGGAAAGGGCCTCCCACATGGGCGTGCGGCCGGCTGTCACCAGTGAGGTCAAGGTAGGGGGAACAAAAAAGCCGGTAACGAACACCGGCCAAGGAGAGTGTACTGCAGATCAAATCAGAAGCGGGCAGGGCCCTAGAAGTCGATGCACGGTTCCTGATAGAGGCGGGGGCAGGCGGTGCCGTCGTCCCGGAACAGGTGGCACTTGTTGGCATTCAGCCCCAGAGTCATGGGTGCGCCTTCCTGAACGGGGTTACCGCCATCGGTGCGCATGGTCAGCACGCCCTCCACGTTGCTAACGTCCAGGTGCACCAGGGTCTGATAACCCAGACGCTCGACAACGTGAACCTCACCTTGCAGGTACATGTCGGCCTCCTGGTCTTCGGTCAGGTGTTCCGGACGTATACCCAGAGTGACGTTTTCGCCCTCAAGCAGGTTATGACCATTCACCGGCAATTCCAGCTGATGGTCACCCGGCAGGGTCACGGTGACCGACTGGTTACTGGCAGAAGCCACCTGGCAGTCGATGAAGTTCATCTTCGGTGAGCCGATAAAGCCCGCCACAAAGCGGGTGGCCGGATAGTGGTAGAGTTCCATGGGCTTGCCCACCTGGGCAATGCAGCCGTTATCCAAAGCCACGATTTTGTCGGCCATGGTCATGGCTTCCACCTGATCGTGGGTGACATAAATCATGGTGGCGCCCAGGCGTTTGTGCAGGCGGGATATTTCGATCCGCATCTGAACGCGCAGCGAGGCATCCAGGTTGGACAGCGGCTCGTCAAACAGGAACACCGCCGGCTCCCGAACGATGGTACGGCCGATGGCGACCCGCTGGCGTTGGCCGCCAGACAGGTCTTTGGGCTTGCGCTCCAGGAGCTTGTCCAGTTGCAGCAGGGTGGCGGCGTCCTGAACCCTCCGGTTGATTTCGTCCTTGTGGGTTTTCGCGAGCTTCAGGCCGAAGGCCATGTTCTCCGCCACATCCATGTGGGGGTAGAGGGCGTAAGACTGGAAGACCATGCCCACTTCCCGTTCTTTGGGGGGCAGGTCATTCACCCGGCCATTTCCGATGTACAAGTCGCCGGTGGTTATGTCCTCCAGCCCGGCAATCATTCGCAGCAGTGTCGACTTGCCGCAGCCGGAGGGGCCGACGAACACCACAAACTCGCCGTCATCGATGTCCAGGTTCACGTTCTTGGTTACCTGGGCGTCGTCATAGCTTTTACAGATATTTCTCAGGGTTACACTGGCCATAGCGTTTATCTTCTTGATCGATGGTCACCCGTCAGAGCCTGGCGATTTCAATACCCCAGGGCCCCAGTTTCAGTTGTTTGCCGTGCCATTGACCGCCGATGAAATCGGGGGTTCCGGTCATGGGAGAGCCTTGCGCCGGCAGCGTCACGGTATTTCCGGTCTCGCTCAGGTTCAGAGCGATGATCAAGCGTTCCTCGCCAAGACTCCTGACGAACACCAGTGTGTCCTTCGGGCTCTTGAGGAATTCGATGTCTCCTTCCAGCAGGACAGCCTGCTCCCGACGCCAGCCCAGAAAACTCCGGTAGGCGGTGAGCACGGAATTATCTTCGGCATGCTGCAGGGCAACGGCGGCGTTGTAATGATCATCATACACGGGCAGCCAGGGGCTGGTGCTGGAAAAGCCGCCGTGGGTTTCTTCGTGGTGCCAGACCATGGGAGTCCTGCAGCCGTCCCGGCCCTTGTACTCTGGCCAGAAGTTGATGCCGTAAGGGTCCACGAGGTCTTCGTACTGGAGCTCCGCTTCGGTCAGGCCAAGCTCTTCACCCTGGTAGATGCACACGCTGCCCCGCAGTGTCAGCAACATGGCCATGTAGGCTTTGAGCTGTTGTTCCGAGCGGGCCTGCCAGCGCGTGGCCACCCGTGCCACATCGTGGTTGCCAATAGCCCAGCACGGCCAGCCGTCGGTCAGTTTCTGTTCAATGGTGTCCACGGTCTTGCGGAAAAAGTCGGCACCATGTTGCTCGGTCAGCAGGTCAAACGAGTAGGCCATGTGCAGCTTGTCACCGCCACTGGTGTAGTCTGCCATGGTTTGCAACGAATCATCATCGCCGATCTCGCCCACGGTCGTGGTGCCCGGGTACTGATCCAGCAGCACGCGTAGCCGTTTCAGGAACGTCAGGTTCTCCGGCTGGGTTTTGTCATGCTTGTGATGCTGGTAGGCGTAGGGGTTTTCCTTGCGAACACCGATGGAGCCTTCCTGCAATGCCTTGCTTGGCGGGTTGTCTCGCAGCTTGCGGTCATGGAAGCAGAAGTTGATGGCATCCAGGCGGAACCCGTCAACTCCCCGGTCCAGCCAGAATTTCACATCGGACAGCACCTGTTCCTGAACCTCCGGGTTGTGGAAGTTCAGGTCTGGCTGACTGGCCAGGAAGTTGTGCAGGTAGTACTGCTTGCGGCGACTGTCCCAGGCCCAGGAGGAACCGCCGAACACGGACAGCCAGTTGTTGGGCGGAGAGCCGTCTGGCTTGGGATCGGCCCACACATACCAGTCGGCTTTTGGATTGTCCCGGGACTGGCGACTTTCCACAAACCAGGGGTGTTGGTCGGAAGAGTGGCTCAGCACCTGGTCGATCATGATCTTCAAGCCCCGCTTGTGGGCTTCGGCGATCAGTTCATCGAAATCCTTCAGGGTTCCGAATATCGGGTCGACATTGCGGTAGTCAGAGACGTCGTATCCAAAGTCTTTCATCGGAGAGGTGAAAAACGGGGACAGCCAGATGGCATCCACATTCAGGCTGGCGATGTAGTCCAGCTTGGCGGTCACCCCGGGCAGGTCGCCTACACCGTCGCCGTTAGAGTCATAGAAACTGCGTGGATACACTTGATAGATAACGGCGCCACGCCACCAGTCCGGATTTCTGCTCATCTTGCCTCACTTACACCCTGGTGGTGAAAAGTTCTTGTTGTGCGATGGAGGCGAATCCCCACCGATCAATACACCTGCCATGGTGCGATGTTGCCTTGGGTGGTTCATCCTCCTGCCCGTGTTTTTGTCGGCGTAGCCGGGGGGAGGAGGGGGGCGTAGCGGGGCGTATGGGGTAGTAGTGGCCGTGAAGGGCGGAGGAGCCGAGACCGGCTCACTCCCCCTGGATTTTGCTCAGCAGGTCCTTGGCCAGTTCAATCGCTTCCGAGCGGTGGCTGATGTTCTGCTTCTGGTACAGGCTGCGGATGTGGGTTTTCACCGTGGTGGAAGCCACTTTAAGATGCTCGGCGATCTGGTCGTTGGACAGGCCGGCATGAATCAGGCTCAGTATCTGCCACTCTCGTCGGGTCAGGGGCGAGGTGCGAATCAGTTCCGGCACATCCGGCCGGTCGATGATGTCCTGGATGATGGCTTCGTCCAGGGAAATCCGGATCGCCCGGCTGAAATCCCGCTGCTGTTGGGCAAGCTGAATCAGGCGCTCGGCCCGCTGCTGTTCCATGCCCTCAATCAGGCCGTCGTTGATCAGCGCTTTGAGAATGACGATCAGCACCTTGCCCAGGCGCAGAAAACTTCCCACTGCGCCGGTGGTGCTGGCAAGTTCCAGGGCCAGGCGCATGTGTTCCAGAGCCTTTTCGCGATTTTCGATCTGCCAGAACAGATAGGCCAGCGCGATATGGTTGCGGTTAAGGTCGGTTTTCAGGCCGATCTGGCCGGCAACGCTGGTCAGTGCCTCCAGGATTGGCCGGGCGTCCTGATATTGGCCCAGACTCATCAGGGCACGGGCCCGGTTTCGACCGTTGCACTGATAGAAATGGTTGGTTGCCGCCTCCGGTTTACACGGTGGTGCAATGGTCAGCCAACGCTGAATGGCATCCTGGTCCCGCACGGCGTCCCAGTACGTCAGCATGGTGGCATGGGCGTTGGCAACCCAATCCAGATGGTAGTCGCCAGCGGCGAGCATCTTCTGGACCTTGGCGATGTAGTCCGCACACAGGCTCTGGCGGCCGCGGGCCTGTGCAACCTTGGCCAGAGTGGTGTAGCTCTGGACATACCAGCGTTCGCCCTGGGCTTCCAGAATCTCTATGCCCTGGAGTGCGCAACGTTCCGCGCTCTCCAGGTGATGCCATTCCCACATCACCTGACTGCGGATCCGGAACAGGAACTCGAGAATGGGCAGGTGGTTCAGCTGGTTCTCTTCGGCATATTGAAATGCCCGCTCCTGAATGTTGTAGGCCTTTTGTAAAAGCCCCATTGCCACGCTGATCTCGCTTTGCTGGCACAGGGCCCAGATCACGTTCTGGTGCGCCTGATGGGCCCGGGCCATATGTTCGGTTTCCTGCATCCGGGTCAAGGCCTCCTGCAGTTCGCCCCGGACAAACAGGGCTTCACCCAGAACCGAAGCAGCTGCAACCCGTGAGGTGGGCAGGTAGGCGGCGTCTTGCGCTACCGCTTCCCGTGCCAATGCCAGGGCGCGGTCGCTGTCGCCATAGTTCATAGCCACCTGGGCTCTGATGGCACTGAATTCGCCATGGACTGTCCGCTGGGACTCCTCGCTCATGACCGCTTTCAGTTGGGTCTCAGCGGCGGATAGCCAGTTTTCTACCTCGTCGAACTTGTATTGTCCCTGGGCTACCCAGGCCCGAAGCAACGTCAGTGTTGGATCTTCTGCAATGATTTTCTGGGGCAGGGCGTCCAGGCATCGTTGCAGTAGCGTGAACTGGCCTTCGGTAAAGAACTTGCGGCCATGCTGATTCAGAACCCGGGTAATGCGCTCCGGGTCTTCTGCGGCGACTGCATGCCGGGCGGCCTCCTCTGCGTGGTCCAGCTCCAGCCACGCATCGGTGGCGCGCTGGTGCAAGGCTCTCTGATTTTCCTGTGTGGTACTGGCAAGCAGGTGCCGCAGGTAGACGGAGAACAGCTGGTGATAACGAAACCAGAGCGCGCTGTTATCAACGGGCGTGATGAACAACCCCATGGCCAGGAGGCTGCCGAGCAGTGCCTGGCCATCGGAATCGTTCATCACCCGCATGACCATGCCCGCGTTGAAACGGTCAAGGATGCTGGTGCGCAGGAGGAAGGAGCGTTGTTGTTCACTCAGGTCCTGCCCGACCAGTTCGTCAAAGTAGTCAAAAATGTGCTGGTTACCCTGGTCAAGCTGGTCGACAAAATGACTGAACTCGATGCTGGTGCGGGCGGAGGCAGACAACAGTTGCAGCGCCGAAACCCAGCCTTCTACCCGTCGAACCGCCCGCTCGATGTTTTCCCGGGAAACCTCAAATGGCAGCCGTTGCTCGAAGTAGCTTTGCGCCTCATCGGCATCAAAGGCGAGATCCCTGCTGGTAATTTCAATCATTTGCCCCTTCATCCTGAGCTGGGCAACACCCAGGGGCGGAAGTGTTCTGGATATGACAACAAGAGTGAGGTAGGGCGGCAGATGTCGCAGCAGGAACCGGAGCCCTTGATGAATCTCCGGGTTGGTGATGACCTGGTAGTCATCAAGCACCAGGTAACTGGGATCTTCAGAAGGTGGCAGTCCGGCAAGAAGTTCTGTGAGAAATGATTCGAGACCGTGACCCTGCTGGCCCTCTGTTGGATCAAACGCAGGCATATCCGGCGTATCGACAATCTGATCAAGGGCATGGGCCAGATACCCGGCAAACCGGACGGGGTCGTTGTCGGTACTTTCCAGGCGGTACCATGCGGCCTTTGCCTCCAGCTCATCCAGGCGTTCGGCCAGGGTGGTGGTTTTGCCATAGCCTGCAGGAGCGTGAACCAGCAACAGGGAGACCGGCTCCTGGGTCTGCAGCAGGTCGTTAAATTTTTCCCGGGCTAACAAGCCGGCCGGCGGCAAAGGGGCGCTGGTTTTAGCGGCAATAAAGGTCAGGTTTGATGGCGCCGGTGTGGTTGGCATGAACGGTTTCTCAGACATCTTATTATTGTCCTCTGGCCGAGCCAGGGTTAAACGTATTAGTCAATCACTGTGATCAGGAAGCACACTCTAGCATTTCCAGGCTGAATTGGGACTGCAGGTAGTCTTTTAGCTTCTGGAGTTCCGCCTGGTTGATGTAGAGCCCCTGTTTTGTTCTTCGCCAAAGGACGTCTTCCGGAGTAACAGCCCATTCCCGCGTCACCAGGTAATCGACCTCCCGTTGGCTGAGAGTGTCGGTAAACCAGTGCCCGAGGTCATCCCTGGATTTGCAGCCGGCCAGGATCTGATGGCTGTCGGTACCGTAACAGCGCACGAATCTGCGGATACTGTCGGTGTTCAGCCACGGGTAGTTAATCTCAAGCTCCGCCGCCAGTTGTTGCTGGTTACCAAAGTCACCGCCCGGCAGAATGGCCTGCCTGGTCCAGGATTTTCCGGCGCCTGGGAAGTACTCGCATACTTTGTCGGTCACCGCCTCGGCCAGCTTCCGGAAGGTGGTGATCTTGCCGCCGAAAACGGAGATCAGGGGCGGCTGGCCGTCCTCTTCGTCTACCTCAAAGGAGTAGTCCCTGGAGGCAGTCTGGGCGGTTCCCTGTTCATCATCCATCAGTGGCCGGACACCGGAGTAGCTCCACACCACATCTTCCGGCCCAAGCTGTCGACGGAAGTACTGGTTGACGATGGTCAGCAGGTAATCGGTTTCTTCCGGTGATATCCGGGCCTCGGACGGGTTGCCTTCGTAATCCACATCGGTGGTGCCAATGAGGGAGAAGTGTTCTTCGTAGGGGATGACGAAGACGATTCGCTCGTCCTGATTCTGCAGGATGTAGGCCTCGGTGTCGGCGTTCAGGCGGGGCACCACAATGTGGCTGCCTTTGACCATCCGTATCTGTTTCGGGGCCTGCATGCCGAAGCTATCGCCGAACAGCTGGCTGACCCAGGGGCCGGTGGCGTTGACGATCACCTTGGCGTGAACGGTGTGTTGGCGATCTCTTCGGGTATCTTCCAGAACCGCTTTCCAGCGCGGGCCCTGGCGGCTCGCCTGAATGCAGCGAGTTTGTGTCAGTATGGTGGCGCCTTTCTGCTGCGCCTTGCGGGCGGAAAGCACCACCAGTCGGGCATCGTCCACCCAGCCGTCTGAGTACTCGAAACCTTTGGTAATGTCGGGTTTCAGGGGAGAGTTCTGGTCAAAGCTGATGGCCCTTGAGCCAGGCAGCATTTCCCGCTTTGCCAGGTGGTCGTAAAGAAACAGCCCGGTACGAATCATCCAGGCCGGGCGCAGGTGGGGCTGGTGAGGCAGGCGAAAGCGCATGGGCCACATGATGTGTGGCGCATTGCGTAACAGCGCCTCTCGCTCGGCCAGGGCCTCCCGGACCAACCGGAATTCATAATGCTCCAGGTACCGAAGCCCGCCGTGGATCAGCTTGCTGCTGCTTGATGAGGTGGCGGATGCCAGATCGTTCATCTCGCACAGTATGACGTTCAGGCCACGCCCGGCAGCGTCCATGGCAATACCGGTACCGTTAACACCGCCGCCGATAACCAGCAGATCGCACTGGTCAGGAACGCCTGACGGTTCGTTTGCTTCCATTCGTTGACTGCTTTGCCCTGTTAACACGCCTGCTTGCCCCTGATCATCCTTTGAGTGAATGCTGATTATCAGAGAATGAACGCAGGGGGTAAAGCGACGGCGTCACTGAATGGCCGCCCCGTGGGCAGGATGCCCCGGGGCCGGCCGGGTCAGAGTGAAACCGGTTTGCCGGCTTCACGGCGGCGAGCTTCCCACTCTTCCCTGGTCTGGGCGGCCTCGTCGCCGGGCATGGAATCGATGATGTCGAAGTAGTCCGAGCTGAACTGGTCCGCCATGATCTTCTCACGGGGCTTTACCTTCACCACATAGACGGTCTGCACGTTCTGGTGGTCAAATGCCCGCCAGTACTGCTCGTCTTTCAGGAAGCTATAGCGATGCCCCTCAAGTTCCCGGATGACCGCTCGGGTATTGGTGGTGCCGGCGCGTTCGACGGCGGCTTTATACTGGTAAACAATGCTGTAGGCCGACGCGGCAGACGAGGATGGGCGCATTTCGTAGCGGCTGGAAAAAGCTTCAACAAAATCTTTGCCCCGCTGATAGTTGTTTTCATAGGGCAGGTTCCATACCCAGGGGGCGGCGCCCACCACCCCTTCCATGATGGTTGGTCCGACCTGGCGTGCCATTCCCAGGGTGAGGTTTGGCACCACAACCTGCATTCGTTTGGTCAGGCCCATCTCATAGGCGGCGTTAAGGGCTCTGACCATGTCGTCGCCAAAGAGCACCAGCATCAGTACTTCTGCGTCACTCTCGGCGGCTTGCTCCAGGGCCACCCGGAAGTCAGTAATCAGCGCCCGGGGGAAGGGCGTTTTCACGCCTTTATGCTGTTCTGTGTCTTCGGTGTTGGAAAACTTTCGCACAGACTCTTCCACTGACCAGCCCCAGGTGTAGTCGGCAGTGATGTAGAAGTAGCTCTGGTCTGCGTGGTGGCGATTGAGGTATTGGCTCAAGGCCTTGGCGGTCATCCAGGCATTGTAGGGTTCCCGGAACATATGGCTGTGGCCTTCACTGCCGGTGGTGGCATTGGAATAGGTAAGGGTGCCGAAATAGAGTCGATTGCGATCCCTGGCTGCCTTGCCTGATGAAATGGCAACGGCACTGGATACTCCGCCAAAGACCATCTGTGCACCCTCACGGTCGATGAGCTCGGCAGTGTTCTGTGCGCCCTGGTCGGGTTCACCGCGGGAATTGCGGATAACCAGTTCCAGGGGCTGCCCCATCACGCCGCCGGCTCGATTGATCTCATCAACCGCGAGGAAAGCCCCCAGTCGTTGCTGAAGCCCCTGGTCTTTGTAGCGGCCAGTCTGAGGGTAGTTGAGTCCTATCTTGAGTGTTTCTGCATACACTACCGAGCTGCCCAGCAGCAGTAGACATGCCGTGAGCAGGAAGTTTCTGAAACTCATTGTGGTTGGCCTCCAACGGTTTGGACCCCGAATGCGGGTTATTTTTGTTGTTCGGATCAAGCAGGATTAGTGTCTGCCCTCGTTGGTAGCTCAACAATGGGACTTAAGTGGAATTTGGCGTAACAATTTGTAGGGTCTTGATATGCATCAGGTTGTGCGAAAATGGTGCGTGATTTTGCGTCATGTCCTGTGTGTGCACCAACCTGGTGCGCAGGAATCTGTGTGTTCCAGGGTGAGTAGTGTGAATTGGCTCACGTTTGGGCGTTCGGGCGCTGGCAGGCCCGATCTTTGCTGAGGTCTCAGGGTTCCGAGGGGGCGAATAACTCTGTTCTGCTCCGATGTCCGGTCTGGAGAATCCTGAAATGACTCTGAAAAGCTACAACATGAACCTGTCTGCCGGTGAGCGTTCCTGGTTGCCTGTTTTTGGGCGTAACGGAAAGCTGGCCATGCGCTGGTCCAGTTTCCTGAACCGAAACATGTACGAGACCAATGAACAGATATTCGAGAACCTGGCCAGAACCAGACGTGATGCCCTGATTGGGTGGGCTGAACACAAGTGGTCGTTTCTGGAATCCGTTGCTGGCCGCCTGTATGGCAAGAACCCCGAAGCCCTGGGGGAGACTATTGCCCAGACCTCCACCCGGCTAAGGGAGATATCCGAGCTGTTTGTGGTGGCAGAGGATGGCCAGGTTGTTGCGTCCAGCGTGCCTGTCCGCAACGGCAAGCGCGACCTGGCTCCGGAGGCAGTCCTGAGGGGAACGGGTGAGCGTTTCCTGCATGGTCCCTACCGGGACCCGGTAACGGCGTCGTTGGGCAAGACTACCAGTCGGTTTCACGATGCGGTGACTCTGATGTTCTATCAGCCTATCGAGTTGGCCGGGGGCCAGCGGGCAGCTGTGTGTGCGCGAATTCCCAATGATGTGATGAGCGATCTAATTCAGCGTGAGGCCGGACACGTTTTTGAGGAGTCCGGCGACAACTACCTGTTCATGATCGACAGTCGTTTTGACAAGTCCATCTCGCCGGGAACGGCGCTGTCCCGATCCCGCTTCGAAGATGCCACCTTCAGCCACGGCGATAACCTTAAAGACGGCATAGAAACCGGCTTCGGTGTGGTGCGTATTCGGGAGCACACTGAATTCGAGATACGGTTTACCGATCCGGCAACCGGCCGCTTGCACCCCGGTGTCAGGGAGACCATTGCCAATGGTGAGAACCTGTACGTGCTGTACCCGGGCTATTCCGACTATCGACACATCCCGGTGATTGGCAAAGGCATCACCTTTCAGATGCCTGGTTCGCCTGATACCTGGGGCATGATGTGTGAAGGCGATCTGGAAGAGGTGTACCGACGGCGCTCCATCAGCTGGCGGTTATCCAGTCGTTTGGGCTTGCTGGCCGCGGCGCTGTGGCTGGTGAATCTTGCATCGTCCATGTTGGAGGTGTCGGTATGGCTCGAAAGCGGGATCAATGCCCTGGCCATTTTCGCCATGGTGATGATCTTCAGATCCACTTCTGTCAAACCGGTGTCGGAGCAGTTGTCCGCCATGGGGGATATCATCCGTGACATTGCCGAGGGCGGAGGTAACTTGCGGCAAAGGATTGACCTGAGCCGGACGCGCCGGGATGAGAGCGGAGACCTGGCCCGCTGGACCAACAGCTTTATTGACAGCCTGGATGGCATGGTGGGCCAGGTGTTGACGCTGGCCGCAGACTCCCGGCAAGCCAGTGACCAGATGGTGACCCACAATCGCAGCGCCTATGAGCGGGTTCAGTCTGTGCTGGCTCATATCGACGATATGGTGCGCGGTGCCGGTGTTCAGGAAAAAGAAATCAATAACGCGTCAACGACCGCCGAGGAAATGCGGGAAGGCATGGATGCGGTGGTCAGCCGTGCCCAGGCACAATTTGCCCGGGTGAGTGAGGAGGCAAGGAGCATCCGGACGGTGATCACTCGTTCAGCCGATGGAATCCGGGCTGCCAATGATCGCACTGAGGAAATCAGCAAAACTGCCCTGGTCATCAATGACATTGCAGCCCAGACCAACCTGCTTGCCCTGAACGCGGCGATTGAAGCCGCCCGGGCCGGGGAGTCAGGCCGCGGATTTGCCGTAGTCGCGGATGAAGTGCGCCAGCTCGCCAGCCGCACAGCAAAGGCAACGGAAGAGATTGGCCAGCGTCTGCAAGGCGTGCAAGACGAGACACAAAGGGCCGTGGCCGTTATGGAGGAGGGGATTTCGGAAATGGAGAACCGGCTGGCCAAAGCGGAAGCTGCCGCCGACGACAGCTCGGACTTGCATCATATGGTTGGCAAGCTGTTTCGGGCCATTGCCAGCATTGAGCAAACGAACCGCGAGCAAAGTCAGCAGACCTACGGCGTCTCGGAAAGTGCGGCGGCCATGCGTGGCGTGGTAGAACAGCTATCTGCGAGCTCAGAGCGAACGCACGCCGCAGCGGCAAAGCTGCAGAGGCTGACGGGACAGTTTCAGGTCTCAGGCGAGGTTGCCTGACTGATAGCCAATACCCAGCCCTGGTTCAAGGCTGTTTGAACGGCGTCCACAAAGGCGTTTTCACGCCTTTGTCCTTGCGATGCATCGTTTCAGCTGCAGGTAAAAAAACCGATATACTTCCCGGATTCGCCCAACCTGGGCATCGCTGAATGTAATGGAGCCATTGAGATCTTGGTAACTATCAAGCGTTGGACCTTCGAACTTGGATCGACTCTTCCGTTTCTCGTGGTGGCAACGGGGCTTGCCATCTTTTCAATGCCGGCCAGCGCTGACTGGTATCGGTTTTCAGACACCGCCATGACGACACCTATCGAGCTGGAGTTCTGGACAGAGGACAAAAAGCTGGCGGACCGGGTTGGGGAGGAGGTACTGGCGGTTTTTCATCAGGTTGATGCGCAGATGAGCCGCTATCGGGAGGACTCGGAAGTTTCCCGACTCAACCGCAACGCCGCCAATGGTCCGGTTGCCGTCAGTGACGGTCTGTTCGAGGTGCTTGAAAAGGCGCGGGAGGTATCGATTCTCAGTGATGGCGCCTTCGACATCACCTTTGGTTCAGTCGGGTACCTTTACGATTTCAGAGCCGGGAAAAGGCCGACAGAGGAGGAACTTCGATCTGGCCTGCCCCAGGTGAATTTCCGGGATGTGATTCTTGATCAGGATGCTCAAACCGTCGAATTCCGCCAGGCTGGGATCCGGGTCGACCTGGGCGGTATTGCCAAGGGCTATGCCGTTGACCTGGGAACCAAGCGCCTTGTCAGCCTTGGCATACGCCATGCCCGGCTCAGCGCAGGTGGCGACATGCGGTTACTGGGCGACAAGCGGGGACGGCCCTGGTACGTGGGTATCCGGGATCCACGTGTGGAAGGACGTAACGCAGTGGTCCTGCCCCTCAAGGATACGGCGGTATCCACCTCCGGGGATTACGAGCGGTTTTTCGTGGATGAAGCGGGCGACCGGGTCCACCATATTTTGTCTCCCGAGACCGGAAAGTCGGTTCAGGGTGTGCAGAGCGTGACCATTATTGGCGAGGACGCGTTGACAACCGACGGCCTCTCCACGGCGGTGTTTGTGCTCGGACCCGCGAGGGGGTTGGAGATGGTTGAGCGACTGGCGGGTATCGATGTGGTGGTTATCGATGATCAGCGCATGATGCACGTGTCAGAAGGCCTCGTTCCGCCCCAATCAGACCAGGGCGGAACGAGCGGTCCGGATTAACTGCCAATCGTACCGTTCACCACGTTGGAGAAGGCAATCAGGCTGTCCTGAGAGGTGCCATTGCCCAGCCCGTGGCCGTTGAAGCGGGTTCCGAACTGGTTTTGTTCACCATGCAATGCCATGTAGTTGAGTAACACGGTCTGGACCAGTTGGTTGACGTTGTTGGCCGCCGGGCTGGAGGCAGTTTCCACCGATGCATCCGAACGCATGAAGCCGATCTGCCTGCGAATCGGAGTGGGGCGGCCACCAGGGTTGTAAACCAGGAAGAAGGAGGCGGCCGTCTGTTGGTTGTCGCCGGTCCATTCGCCCTTGCCGCGACCGTCCGCGGAATCGTCAATCCTGCCGTTGCTCGACACCGAACCGTCACTGAACACATAGAGCATTAACGGCATACCCACCCGGGCCGCGTATTCCAGGCATGCACCCATACATCGGCCTGCCAGTTCGTCACGGCGCTCGCCAGTTCCACGCTCGCCGGTGTGGTAGTCGTAGCCGCCAATAGTGATCGTGCCGGCACCGGCGTAGCCGTTTAAAACCAGCTTCATCACAGAGGCGGTTTTACGGAATTCCCGGTTGTTGTTGAACTCATCGCGGTTGAAAATGCCGGTGGGGCCAACGATTTCGAGATCCAGCTCTGGATCAAGGTCTGCGGGATTGCCGAATCGGTCGGCGAGATCGGCACTCTTTACATAGCCGCAGCGGACCAGGTCCTTGACGACTTCATCAGTAGAGATGCCCGTATTGACCCGGTTCATCTTGGCGTCGCTGATGCGCTGGATGGATTCCATGACGGCGACAGCATCTTGCTGGTCAAGAATGCCGATGAGATCGCCTACGTCCACCAGACCGGTAACGTCTGAGGGCCGGTCAATCTTGGTGGGTCGAACCTCCGGATTGATCAGGTTCATCGGTGCCAACGAGTTACCGCCGGATTCCGAACTCTGGGACCCTATGAGAGAGAGCAGGGAGCCGTCGGCACCCGCGTGATGGATGCCGTACATCGGGTTGTGGGGGTTGTTGCCGGTGTCGTTCTCTGAACGGGCAGCAATAATGGCGCCGTCAATTGCCGCGCGGGTGCCGGCACTGGTGCTCTGCAGGATACCGCGCAGGAAGCCGCTGTCGGAATGGAACGCCAGGCCCAGTTCGGTGTTAACAAACGCCGGGTCATTGGGCAGCATGTCACCGGGTAGCCCTAGTTTGTTGTAACCTGCGGTGCTCAGGAAGTCCATTTGCCCGCCGGACTTGCCCATCAGTACATTGGAGCCAGCAATGTTGGCGCCGCCTGCCAGGTCAAAACAGATAAACGGAATCTTGCCGGCACCCTGAACCGCTATGCCACAGCTTTCTTTCAGCGTGTTCAGATCATCTGAAAGCGCTGCTGCTGCCATTCGCGGGTTGCCGAACAGGCTGAACAGGGAAGCACCGAACACTGTCGCCGACCCCGCCATCAGACCCTGTGAGATAAACTCTCGACGCGTCCTCGGCCTGCCGTGGTCGTCATGGAGTAGTGGGCTGCCATTGGCCAGAGGTTTCTTACGTGATTTGCGTATGAACATGATGGGCTTCCTCTACTGAACCAGTGTGGTGGCGCTGCCAAGCACAGCCGCGCAGCTTGCCTTAACGACCGTTTCTGTGCGGTCAGGCGCACAACCTTCTCCACAGCTCGTCAGTCTGTCCATGAGCGCGCTTATCTCTGTTTCGATGGCGCTATCATCGGGCTGTGAGGCCAGGTTGCTGCCCACGAAGCGGGCCAGTAAAGGCCCGGTAACCAGGCTCTTGCGGCCGTGATCAAATGCGGTGCTGGCCGGGGCGGAGAAATCGAACCCGGGGAACATCTCAGCCCTTAATTGCCCGCTGGAAACCAGGGCGTCGCAGTATTGAATAGCCATTTGGGTGACTGCCATTTGATGGGAAGACAGGAAGCCCTGGATCGTCTCTACCGTCGGCAACTGCTGCTTTACGGTAGTGTATGTGCTGAAGACCGCCGGGTGGGTGGTGGCAACGCCGGTCATCCGCGACATGGACTCGTTGATCTCGTCAAATGTCTTCAGACCGATCTCCGACGATGGTGGCAGGTCAGCGGGTTCTGGCTGAGGCGGCAGAACAGGCTCGGTACGGGCAAAGCTGTTTCCGCCCAGCTGGTCGAAGGTCAGGAAGAACTCGTCGTTCCCGGGGCCGTTCTCCAGAGCAATGATAGTGCCCAGGGAGGAGAGCGGTTGCCCGGTGCCGGGTTCATAGCTGCCGCTGTCCAGAACAACGTCCAGATTGGCCCAGGCCTGTCCGACAGTCGCCTCCTTGCCATTGATGCCCAGTCGCATGCCTCGCAGTGGAATGTTTGATGGCTCGGCGGAGTCATCCAGGCTGATGAAGAAAGGACTGGTGAATCGGTACGCGTAGCTGTCGAACTGGCTGACTTCGAACACGATGAAACTCTCCGGCACGTCGATCAGGTGAGAAACGCCAAATAGCAGGTAGAACTTCTGACCAACGCCGACTTCGAAGTTGGCCTGGACCTGCTCCGGTGTCAGCACACGATTGTGGATGGCGACCATGCGGATCGCGCCCTGCCAGGGTGAGTTGCCATCGGTCTCGTTGCCCAGTACCAGGGCAAAGCTGTCGTCCCATTCCGTTAACAGCCCGCCGTCGTCCGGGTCGACATCACCGGTTGGAACGCCATTCACAAAGATCTGACGCCCGGTCGCCGGGGTGTAGTTCACCACAACGTGCTGCAAAGTTGCCTGCAGAAGCATGTCGGCGTCCTGGGTGGCGAACGCCGTATTCTCATCACTGGTGGTGCTGCGATGGAGCACTTCGTAACGCTGGAGCGACTGGCTCAGCGTTATGTTGCGAGTGGTGGACGAGCCTGAATAGGTCACAATGCGGGCATCTTCCTGGGTGATGTTACCCGGGGCAACCCAGGCCTCTATGCTGTATTCGCCGGAGGCGGTCAGCAGGGTATGCAGCTTCCGGCTGGCGGTGGTGCTACCCTGAGCTTTGCCCGCCGGGATCATGAAGCCCTGCTCGTTTTCGCCCGCGGGGCCAAGGTCGATGCCCCAGCCCCCAACCCAGTCAACGTTGCCGCTCAGGGTCAGATCCAGTGCAGGCGATACGCCGCTGGTGTCAAAGGCGGTCTGGCCTTCACCAAACTTGAATTCGTAGAGGGCAATCACGTTGTCTTCAAAGCGGCCGCCGGAATTGGCAAGCAGGCCGTCTGCCTGGAGGTTGAGAGCTTTGCTCGTAACCAGTGAGGGGTCTACAGGTTGGGCGCTCAGGTCCTGGACCATTTCAAGAATTTTTAACTCCATCAAATCAGCTGAGGCTTCGCAGTTGTCACCCCAGCAGTTGTGAAAGTCGTAGCGCAGGCGCTCTACCAGTCGGGATGCGCCCGGGTTCATCGGATCTATACGGCTTTTCGCCTGATTGTAGGCGGTGGTCACGTCGGCGCTGGCAATGTAGGGGGTCTGGCCACCATCAGCATGGCAGTCGCTGCAATACTGTCTGAGTTCGGGGTATACCGTGCTGGAAAACAGTCCAGGATCGCTGGGCAGTGCAACCGTAGCGCCCGGTTCTTTGAGCGCTGGAGCGCGGAGTTCAACGGTTTTGGCTGAGCCTCCAGAGCCGCCTGCCCAGTTTGAGATATAGGTGGTGAGAATGTCCACACAGGCCGAGGTGCTCTGGAGCCAGCAATTGTGGCCGCCGGCCACCTTGGTCACCATCGTAGACTGGGATGGATCGGACAGGTTAACAATGGAGTTCGCCTGAGCGTAAGCCAGGTTAACGTCCAGCTCGTTGACGAACGTCGGAGCCTGGCCATTGGAGCCGTGGCACGCACCGCATTTGTCCTGGGTGACCAGATTATCCCATACGGTCCGTTTGAAATTGGCGACGTCATCCGTTGCGGGAGCCGGCCCGTTGTAGGTAATCGTGCCGGGATTCTGGGAGGTATTCGGCAGTTGTTCCGTGGACTCGCCGCCGCAGGCCGAAAGCAGGAACGCAAGGGCGATGACTGAAAGCACCGATCTAAGGGAGCTCATGAAAATTCCGTTACGTGTTGTCATAGCGTCCTCACTCCCCCATGCAGTACACAGCGGATTCTGCGAATACCTGCTTCAGGTCGTAACCCTGGCTTGCGAAGCTGGTGACCATACTGCGTACCTGGGAACGGTCTGCGCCGTTGGAGGGAGGTCGCAGGCAGACATTCTCGAACACTTTCTTGACCTGGCACTCGGCAAAGGCGTTGGAGTGGGCGAACTCCCTGCCCAGGCTCTTGGCACCATTGCCGTAACCCGGCAATGACGGATCCCAACCAAGGCGGCGGTTGGCGCCCTGGCGCCAGTAGTTATCCCATCTGTCGTCCGGCGTCACGTATCCTTGTTCGAAGGTTGCCGCATTGATGTGATATTTGGCCTGAACCCTGGAGCCGGTCTCCGGATCCGTTTCGCCAATGGCGTTGTAAACGAGCCTACCCAGTTCTCCGTCAGGGTCGGCGTTGGCGTTATATTCATAGTCATAGTAGGCAAACGCCTGAGCCATGGGGTCCATACCCGTGTGGCAGCCAACGCAGTTGTTCAGGAATACCCGGCTGTCACCGCCGGGGCTGCGGGAAACATCCTGGCGAAT
The DNA here is from genome assembly GCF_003007715.1 of Marinobacter shengliensis. Classification (GTDB taxonomy): domain Bacteria; phylum Pseudomonadota; class Gammaproteobacteria; order Pseudomonadales; family Oleiphilaceae; genus Marinobacter; species Marinobacter shengliensis. Next base: position 451,464 of record NZ_PXNO01000027.1, read on the forward strand.
GCGGTCGGGCGGCAGAGTGACATCTGCAACCTGTTCCAGGTCGTTGCACATGTGATTGATCAGCGTGAAACGGAACATGGCCCTATTGGTACCGGCGCTGAAAAACGCCCGGGCTGACGCTCGAGATGTGATCACCCCAGCGGTCGCAGAAGGGGGGAGGCCGGTGTAGGTGGACTGGTTCACCCGCTCAAGATGGTCCCTGAGGCTGGCTCCGCTGTTCTCCAGGGATTCGTAGTGATTGTTGTTGCTGGTGGAGTAGTTCGGCAGATTCAGGGAAGGATTTCCGATATACAACACATCGTCATACAGGACTTTTCTGAAGTCCTGCCCGTCCCGCACCAGGCCGATCACCGTGGCGATGTAATCATTGAGGGGCACGAACTTCGACATTGCCTCGTTGGTCCAGGGAGCCGCAAAATTCTTCAGGGTGACGTCGTAGAAGGCGCTGTCCTGCATGGCAGTGAAGGCTGCCTCAATCGCTCTGCCCGAAACGATATCGCTTTCCATGTCGTCGAGAACATCGGCAGAAGGGGGCACGCCGGCAATCCGGTCATGGATTCGTTTGGCCTGTTCCCTGGGGCCAGCTTGGGCAAAGCCTGCCTGGCCAGACACCAATGCAACGAGAACGGCGGTACTGCAAGCCTTGGTGAGCAGGCTTCTGATCCTGTTCCGGGCGGTCATGTCCTTTCCCTCGGTGATCGTTAGCATTCGCACATTAATGCTTTTTGACAATTGTTAAAAGTTTACGGCTTGCTATATCCTCCGTTTTGAGTCGTAGGCCACGTTATTACATTAGGTTACTTAAAAGCCTTGGAGCCTGCCCGCGGAACCGACTTAATTTATGTCATGGAATGTCATCCGAAACAGGGTTTGTAACGTTGGACATTAAGTTTCCTGGCTCCCCCTCCTTTTTTTGCGCTGCTCGCGTTGCGGTTTCGCTGGGCGTTGCAATGTTGCTTTCCGGCTGTCTCTCTGGCAGCGACAGCCAGCAGTCAGATCCGGTCGTTGTCGAAACCCCGGTAGCTTACGTCGAACGGGCCCTGCTGTTTGACGAGAACACCGGCACCTTGGTGGAGGACAACTTGGCGGACCCCGCCGCTTTTCGTCCCGGTGCAAGGTTATTGTTGAAGGCGAGGGCTTCCGCCGATGCCGAAACGCGGGATATCGCTTCCAGGGCGTTCACCGGGCCACAATTCCTCGATGACAGTGGCCGGTTGCGGTACGACGTGAAAGATCTCCACGTATCCCATGATGGCTCCCGATTGTTGTTCGCCATGCGCGCCCCGGAAATCGAAGGCGCCGATGACGAGGATCAGCCAACCTGGAATATCTGGGAATATGACGTTGGTACCGACGGCCTGCGCCGTGTCATTGATTCAGATGTTACTGCCCGGGCCGGGCAGGACGTTGCGCCAGCCTATCTTCCTGATGGCAGAATCGTTTTCTCATCAACCCGTCAGCGGATTTCCAAGGCGGTGCTGCTTGATGAAGGTAAGCCCCAGTACTCAGGTCTGGAGGAGGCGGGTAATAACCCGGCGTTTGTTCTGCATGTGATGGATGATGATGGCCAGAATATTCAACAGATCACGTTCAACCAGAGTCACGACCTCGACCCCATGGTGGCGGATGATGGCACCATTATTTTCAGCCGCTGGGACAATGCGGGCCAGACCCGAAACAATGGTGTAAATCTCTACCGCGTGAACCCCGACGGCACCGGGCTGAGCTATCTTTACGGTCGTCATTCTCACGGTTCTGTGCCAGAAGCGAACAATGTTCAGTATCTGCAGCCCCGCAAGTCCGACAACGGTAAGTTGTTGGTGCAGCTGAGGCCGTTTGAGAGCGAGGACTACGCGTCCGTTCCGGCGGAAGTTGATGTTGCCCAATTTGTTGAGGCCAACCTGCGTATCGATGGCACCGAAGGGGAGGGCCAACAATCATTGGTTCCCGGCGTGGGCCTGGATGGACAGCTGTCGTTGAAAGGTAGTTACGCATCCGTTTCACCGTTACTGGATGGGACCAACCGTTACCTGGTCAGTTGGACACCCTGCCGGTTGCGGGATGGAGCAACTGATCGAATCGTCAATTGCACGGAAGATCGCCTGCAATCGGAAGATTATCAACCCGCAGAGCCGGTTTACGGTCTGTGGCTACTTGATATCAATGGCGAAACCCAGCGGCCGGTGGTTCCCCCTATTGAAGGCATCCAGTTTGATGAAGCGGTCCTGATGAAGGAGCGTCCTCTGGAAGACTTTATTCCGGAATCCCAGTTTACGGGTAAAGAGGGGGCTCTGGGGGATGCCGGTTACGGGGTGCTGCACATTCGCAGTGTCTACGATATAGACGGGGTGGACACCACACCGGCTGGTATTGCTGCAATGGCCGATCCGCTGCAGACACCACCGGAGGATCGCCCGGCCAGATTCCTGCGCCTGGAAAAACCCGTGGCTATCCCAGATAGAAACGTCCGGGATTTCGACAACAGTGCTTTTGGCCGCAGCCGGGCCCAGCTAATGCGGGAAATCCTGGGTTATGTGCCGATAGAACCGGACGGTTCCGTGAAGGTGGCCGTGCCGGCCAATGTCGCATTCGCCATCAGCGTACTGAATGAACAGGGACAACGGATTGGTGCCAGGCATCAGAACTGGCTGATGGTGCGTCCTGGCGAGACCCTCGAGTGCGCAGGCTGCCATAATCCGAACAGTCCGACTCCCCACGGCAGACCGGGTGCCGGCCCCGGATCCGTCTGGGGTGGGGCAGCGACCACCGGCCTTCCGTTTCCGAATACCGACTCGGGTCTGTTTGCCGATATGGGTGAAACCATGGCCGAGTTGTTTGCCCGCATCAATGATATTCGCCGGCCGACGCCGGATGTGATCTATGCCGATGAGTGGTCCGGTGATGCCGTGGATCCCAAGCCTGAGAGCTTTGTCTATGCCTACGCCGATCTGCAGACTCCTCCACCTATTTCGGGCGTTTGCGCGGCCGACTGGGCGTCGAATTGCAGGATCGTTGTCAATTATGAGCAGCACATTCATCCGCTCTGGAGTGTCAATCGGGAGGTATTGGATCCGGACACAATGGCGGTGGTGGATGACTACACCTGTACCGGTTGTCACACCAATACGGATGCCGCAGGCGCCCAGCAGGTGCCAGCTGGGCAGCTGGACCTCGGCGACGGCCCGTCACCGGCGCAACCGCTTCACTTCAACGCCTACCGGGAACTGCTGTTCCCGGACAACGAGCAGGAACTGGTGAACGGTGCGCTGGTGGATGTACTGGTGGACTCTGGAGAAGTGCTGGAGGACGAAGAAGGCAACCCGATCCTGGATGCCGAAGGAAATGTGCAGCCGATCATGGTGACGGTTCCGGTTCAGGCCTCAATGTCTGTCAACGGCGCCCGTGCCAGTAATTTCTTCGACGTATTTGCAGAGGGCGGTTCACACAGGGATTTCCTCACGCCCGCCGAGCTTCGACTCATCGCAGAATGGCTGGATATTGGCGGCCAGTATTTCAACAACCCCTTTGATGCCCCGGAAGACTGATCCAAGGACTGATACTCGCGCCATGCCCATTGCCATTCTCATTTTAGTATTGTTTTTGCCGACCCAGAGCTGGGCTGGCTGGCTGTGGGGTCAGGGCGACGATGGCGTTGCCCGGGTGCAGGTGACCGAGCCCTACGTTGCCTGGCGGACCGGCCCGGCCACTGGCTACCCGGTTTTCCACAATAGCGAGAAAGGGGAATGGCTGACCATTCTTCAACGCAAGACCAACTGGATCAAAGTAACGGACGCCCGTGGCCGGGAAGGCTGGGTCGCCGTTGCTGATATCGCCCGGACCGTGGATGCCACAGGAAACCCTGTGGACCTTCAGGTACCGGATTTCGATTCATTCAATAACCGGCGAGTCGAAGCCGGACTGATGATGGGTGAATTTGATGGTGCCGCTGTCACGGCAGGCTATGGCGGTTTCTGGATGACAAGGAACCTTTCCGCCGAGCTCTGGGCCTCGCAGATTCTGGGCAACGCCTCCGAGATCCGCATGGTCAATGCGAACCTGGTGCATCAGCCTTTTCCGCACTGGCGGGTATCCCCTTTTTTCACGCTCGGGGTCGGCCATCTCTGGGTTGATCCCAAGGCCACCCTGGCTGAGCCAGAAGAGCGGGATAACAGTGTCGGCCATGCTGGCTTTGGCATCCGGGCTTACATCACCGATCGATATTTCATCCGTGCCGAGGTGAAGGATTACAAAGTGTTCACTACCCGGTCCACCAACGAAGAAGCGACAGAATGGAAAATCGGACTAAGCATCTTTTTCTGAAACCGCTGTGCCTCGGGGCAGGGCTATGCATAGCCATGGGGGCCCAGGCCCAGGATGACCGTCCCTTGATCGAGCCGGATGTTACCCCGGTGCCGGTCACTGAGGCGTTGATTGACACCGAGAATTTTGAAATCGGCGTTTTTGTGGGCGTGCTTAATATCGAAGACTTTGAGTCGTCACTGCTTTATGGCGGCAAACTCACCTACCACTTCAGTGAGTCCTTCTTTTTCGAGGCAGGGATAGGCTTCGCAGAGGGCGGCGAGACCAGTTTCGAAAAGCTGGCCGGTAACGTGGAGGTGCTCACCGATCGTGAGCGGGATTACAGGTATTACAACATCAACCTTGGTTACAACGTGCTTCCGGGTGAGGCCTTCCTCACCGAGAACTACGCATTCAACACCAATTTCTACCTGATCGCAGGCGCCGGCGCCACCGATTTTGCCGGTGATACCCGGTTTACCCTGAACGTGGGGGCGGGCTATCAGGTGCTGTTGACGGACAGCGTTGCCGTTCATATTGGCTTGCGGCAGCACTACTACCGAATAGATGTTCTTGGAGCCGAGAAAACCTCCATGAACACCGAGGTCAGCACTGGCCTGTCGGTCTTTTTCTGAGTACAGGAGCAATGGTTATGAAAGCATCCATAAGATCACTGGCAGCAGCGGGCATCCTGGCTTGCCTCAGCCCGCTGGCAGGCGCAGAAGCTATCAATGTCCCGGCTCCGGATTTTACCCTGGAAAGCCGTTCCGGGGAGAACCTGAGGCTGGAGGATCATCGTGGGGAAGTGGTGATGCTGAACTTCTGGGCTTCCTGGTGCGGACCCTGCCGTCAGGAAATGCCTCTGATGGATGAGTTGTACAGCCAATACAAGGATCTCGGTTTCACGATTCTCGCGGTCAATGTGGACGGGAATCGGGATGCGGCGCATCGCTTCCTGGACAAGGTGCCCGTGAATTATCCGATCCTCTACGATCCGGAGAGCTCGGTGAGTGAACTGTATGAAGTGCAGGCCATGCCGACCACCGTGATGATCGATCGCGATGGTAATGCCCGTTATATCCACTACGGATACCAGCCGGGCTACGAAGACGAGTACGAACAGCAGATTCGCGAACTGGTGCGCGAGTAATTTTCGGACGGGACGTATATGCGTAGTGTGTCGATCTTCACTGTCTCCGCCCTCCTGGTCGCTACGGTTGCGGTTTCTGGGTGCAGTTCAGTCAAGCCGTGGGTGAAACCCTATGAGCGCGATAATCTGGCGGATCCGGTCATGAGCCTCAGTCGTCACGGCACAGCGGATTCCTACATGCACCATGTCTATCAGGCCCGGGAGTCTGCACGGGGAGCGGAAGGCGGCTCGGGAGGTGGTTGTGGCTGCAACTGACAGACAACGGTTAGTGCGGTCCGGGCTCTTTTTGCTGGCGCTGTTTGGGCATCAAGCCATTGCGGCAACCCTCCCGGTCGATAACGTGGATGTCCTGTACCACCGCTACGAGGGCGGTGGCATGGTTATCGACGGGCCATCCGTTTTGGTGCGCAAAAGTATCGGTCCTCAGGTTTCCGTATCTGGACAGTACTATGTCGATTCTGTTTCGGCTGCCTCCGTAGACGTTCTCGCTACAGCCAGCCCTTACAAGGAAGAGCGCAAGGAGTACACCTTTGGTATCGATTACCTGCATGATAAATCCATTCTCAGTCTCGGCTTTACCAACAGTAGCGAAAACGATTACGAAGCCAATACTCTGTATTTTTCTGTCAGCCAGGAATTTTTCGGGGGCATGTCCACGTTGACCATGGGCTATGCCAGCGGCTGGGACGAAGTGCGCCGGGTTGGCAACGATTCGTTCAGCGAGGAAGCCGATCGTCGAAACTATCAACTGGGTCTGAGCCAGATTATTACCCGCAACAGTCTGATAGGTCTCGACCTTGAGGTCGTCACGGATGAGGGCTTCCTGCAGAACCCGTATCGTCAGAACCGCTATATCGATCCCAATGATTCCACGGCGTTTCTCTATCAGCCGGAGCGGTATCCGGAAACCCGCACAAGTACCTCCGTCGCGGTCCGTGCCCTCTATTACCTGCCTTACCGAGCGTCGCTCCGAGGTGAATACCGCTATTTTTCGGATACCTGGGGCATCACTGCCCATACCGCTGAACTTGGATACGTACACGGGTTGAACCCGCACTGGACCCTTGAGGCTTCCGTTCGTTACTACCGCCAGAGCGAGGCGGATTTTTACAGCGACCTTTTCCCCTTCGAGAACTCCCAGACCCACCTTGCACGGGATAAGGAGCTTAGCTCGCTTTCCGGAACAACCCTGGCACTAGGCGCGGTGTATGAATGGAAACAGACGTCTCTTCCGGGCATAGATCGCCTGCAGTTCAGTCTTCTGGTGGACTGGTTGAATTTCGAATATGACAACTTCCGGGATGTCACCGCAGCGGGGGACTTTCTCCCTGGTGACGAACCCCTTTATTCATTCGATGCCTACGTAACGCGGGCGTCGTTGATTCTTGAATACTGAGCATGCAGGAAGAACGACCATGGCCACTTGCTTGAACCATCGATTTTCGGCGTTTTTGGCGGCATTGACCCTCGCTTTATCATTCCCCGCTTTGGCCCAGACGGATCTGGAGTCACAGACCAACGACACCGCTGTCGCTGAGCAGGTGGAGGCTCTCAAAAAAAAGGTCATTCGCTTGAATCGCGACTTGTTTATCCTCGAAGAGGATTTACTTTTTCCGGCCAGTACTCAGGTTGCCGTGTTTCTCAGTGTGGATACCGGGAAGTTCCTGAAGCTGGATGCAGTGAAGCTGAAGGTGGACGATGAGATCGTTGCCTCTCACCTCTACACGGAGCGACAGGTGAAAGCACTTGAACGCGGCGGCATGCAGCGTCTGTACGTGGGCAACCTGAAAACCGGCGTCCACCGGATGACGGCGTTCGTTGAGGGAATCGGGCCGGATGAGCGGCCTTATAAGCAGGCCGCGTCCCTGGAGTTTGAAAAGGGCACTGGCACCTCCGCTCTGGAAATCCGTGTTGAGGACCGCTCCTCCAACTATCAGCCCTCTGTATCCATTGTGGAGTGGGAGTAAGGCGCGCCGTGGGATTGAAAGTAAGCCAGCCGTCAGGTCGACGCCCGATAGTTTTTACGGGCGCTTTGCTGTGGCTGACCATCATTGCGCCAACCCAGATTCAGGCCGGGCAGCCCCAACCCGAGCGTGCCCACGACCTTCGGTACGGCTGGGCACTTTATGAATACCATCAAGGCAACGCCCTTGAGGCTCTGACCCAGCTGGCGGTTGCCCGGGAACAAGGCGGCATTGAAGGGCATGGTGATCACCCTGATTTGGTTGAAGGCGGACTCATGCTGTCCTGGGGCATGGCCCGTGAGGCCAGCCGATTGTTCACGGAATTACTCGGTGCTGATGGCGCCGGCAGCACGCTTTCGGCCGATGTCCGCAATCAGGCCTGGTTCTACCTGGGCAAGGTGTTCTACCTGGAAGGTGACCATGAGCTGGCCAGCGAGAATCTGGAGCGCGTGAATGGCGACATACTGGCCAGGGCCAACCACGACCTGTTCCGTGAGTGGATTTATCTGCAAGCCCGACTGGCCATGATGTCGGCCAGGCTCGGAGACGAAACGGAACTGGCGTCGCTCCAGGCGCAGCTGGAAGACACTGATATTTGGTCCCTTTACCTGCGGTACAATTCGGCCGTTTCCTCCCTGGCTGCAGGGGACGCTGTTGCGGCCGAAGCGGAACTGCAGGCACTCATCTCCCTCATTGATCAGTCTACCGACTTTGACGAACCAGAGGCCGAACGCCAGGGACTCATGAGCCGGGCCCGCCTGTCACTTGCCCGACTGTATCTCAGGGGTAACCAGTTCGACGCAGCCCTGAGGGTTCTTGGGGAAATGCCCCTGAATGGGGTGTTCGCCGATCAGGCCCTGTTTGACTATGCCGTAGCCGCGGCCGGGCAGGGCCGGCCGGAGCGGGCACTTGATGCTCTCGATACCCTCGCGAAGCGCGAGCTGTTTTTGCCTTGGCGCCAACAGGTACCGTTTGCCCGGGCCTATGTGCTTGAGCAAATGAACCGGCCCGAGAGTGCACTGCCCGCTTTTCAAAAGGCAGCCGACCATTACCAGTCCCGTATCGAGGAGCTCGACAAGATCCGGGATAGACTCAGTGAAGAGAGCCTGATGGCCCAGCTCGATTTCAGCCGTGATAGCGACGGGATTCTCACCGATTCCTATGGACGGCTGCGGGTACAGCCAGTCGATTTCGGCATGGCCGAAGTGCTGGCTTCGGAAACCTTCCAGCAGGCTCTTGCCGAATTGAACGAGCTCTACCGGATGCAGTCCTTCATCGCCGAACGCCAGTCACGGTTCGAATCCTTCCGGATCATGCTGGAAACCCGTGAACAACAGCGCCAGGTTCGAATTGCCCAAACCCGTCGGGCGCTGGAAAACCAGCAGGCGGACCAATGGCAGCAGTTGCACCAGGAATTCAATGAGAAGATTTCCAGGGCATTGACGGAAGAAGACGCCGGGTTCTTCATGACCTCGAAACAGAAGGCACTGAGAGACAAGCTCGATGACGTTGAAGAAACTCTGGCGGGCTTGCCCGACGACACGACCACGGCCGGCCAGCGTGCGACCTATCAGAGGATGCGCGCCTACTTCGACTGGTGGGTTGCGGATGACTATGGCGTGAATCGCTGGGCGGCGCAAAAACAGTTGCGGGAGCTGGATCGCGAAATGGATCGCTTTCAGGCCCAGCGGCAGCGGGTTGAAAAACTGATGGCCGACGACGCCCGCCATGCTGAATTGGCCCAACGCATCGCTTCCAGTGAACGGGAACTCGCGACCCTCGGGGCAGAGGTTGCCGATGCGTTGGGGAAGGCCCGGCAAGCCCTCTTGAGCCAGGTAGACACAATGCTTGTCGCCCAGCAGGAGGAGCTTAACGGTTATCTGTTGGCTTCCCGTCATGCCCAGGCGAGGCTGGCGGACCAGCTATTCCGTGCATCGCAAAGCGCAGGAGCCGGTGATGAGTAACCGGATGCCTGGAAAGATCGTGAAAGGACTTGTCATCGCCGGGACCCTTATCATGGCCAGTGGCTGCCAGATGCTGCAGTCAATGATGCCAGCCGGCAACGAGGAAATGCCCCGGGTCCGTGAGGGCACTCTGGCAGCGCTTCCGGCGACCGAAACCCGGCAAGCCAGTGACAGTAGTGAATCTGGTAGCGACCCGGCGGGCGATGTCTCCATCGAGACGGTGGTGGAGAGTTACAAGGCACTTTTGCCCCTTGTGGACGATCCCCGGAAGCAGGTCACCATCCGGCATCGGTTGGCCGATCTGGAGTTCCAGCGGGCGGAGCGTAAAATGGCCGATACCGCCGTGGATGAGCTTTCTGATGCTATTGAAGCCTACCAGCGTCTTCTGTCGGAATATCCACAGCGCGAAGGCAATGATCAGATCTACTATCAGCTTGCCAGGGCCTGGGAGCTTCGGGGTGCGACGCCTCAACAGCTTGATGCCCTGGATACCCTGGTTCAACGTTACCCCGATTCGGACTACTGGATTGAAGCCCAGTTCCGGCGCGGCGATCTGCTGTTTATTGACGGCCGGTACCGGGATGCTGAGCGGGCGTTTGACGAGGTGACCCAGGCCAGCCAGGAACGCATGGCCGACGCCTCGTTTCTGGTGAACGCCCATTACATGAAAGGCTGGAGCCTGTTCAAGCAGGCGCAATACCAGGAAGCCCTGTTCAGTTATGTGGAGGTGCTTGATCTGGTGATGCCTGAGGGGCAACCGGTTGCGGATGTGGATCAGCGGAACCAGACCCTTATCGAAGATCTGTTCAGGGTGGTGGGGCTGTCACTGTCTTACCTCGACGGTGCGGAAACACTCCAGGCGCTGTTCCGTCAGACGGGTGGGCGTCCGTATGAAATACTGGTCTACGACCGCTACAGCGAGCTCTTGCTCGAGCGGGAACAATACAGTGACGCGATTGATGTCTTTGAAGCCTTTATAGAAGACCATCCGGCAAGCCCCTGGGCACCGCGCTACCACATCCGGATTATCGATACCCTGGAGCTGGCCGGCTTCACCGGCACCATCCCTGAACGAAAGGCCGGCTTTGTCAGCCTTTACGGACTCTACAGCGATTACTGGCAGTCAGCGGGCCCCGATGCGATCGTTTTTATCGAACAGCAACTGGAACAGCTGTTGCCAGAACTGGCAGACCGTCAGTACCTGCTGGCAGGGGAAGCCACGGGTGATCAGCAGGCCGACGATCACTACCGCAAAGCTGCCAGTTATTACGCCGAGTTTGCGGCTACCTTCCCGAATCATCCCCGTACACCTGAGCGTCTCTTTCTCCTGGGTGAAGCCCATCTGGAGCTGGAAGACTGGCCGGCCGCCATCGCAGCGTTTGAGCGGGTTGCCTATGACTACCCCGATGACAGGGTGCCCGAGCGGGCAGCTGAGGCAGGTTACGCTTCGGTACTGGCCTTCCGGGAATATGCAAAGACATGGGGCAACCAATCCGTATCGGAGCAGGTGGCCTATCGGGAGCTACAGCAGTTGAATCGACTGAGGTTTGCAAACGCGTTTCCGGGCGATCCTCGGGCTCCGGCGGTGTACTACATCGCGTTGCAGCGGGAGTTTGACCAGAACAATTGGGAAGAGACCGTCAACATGGCGGCCCGCCTTGTTACCTGGCAGCCCGCGCCTCCGGCCAGATTAACGACCGAAGCCTTGTTGTTATATGGCCACAGTGTGTCCGAGCTGGCGCGATACGCAGAGGCGGAACAGGCTTACCGAGATGCCTTGGCGACAATGACTGAAGACGATGAACGCAGGGGCGGGGTGCGCGAAAATCTCGCCGCAGCTGTCTATCGGCAGGCAGAGCAGTTGGCTGATGCCGGCAATGTGGAGGCTGCGGTCAGCGAATTCCTGCGAGTCGGCACCACTGTTCCCGAATCCGTCCTGCGGGCAAATGCGGAATATGACGCTGCCTCCCTCCTTATCACCGCCAACCTTTGGGATCAGGCCATCGGTGTGCTGACCAGTTTCCGGCAGTCTTTCCCGGACCATGAACTGATTGATACGGTCCCGGCAAAACTGGCGCTGGCCTACCGTGAAACCGAGCAATGGGAGCGGGCAGCCGACGAACTTCAGCAAATGGTGACCCTGGCGACAACGCCGGAAGAGCGAAGGGAAAATCTGTTAATTGCAGCAGAATTGTACGACCAGGCCGGCAACCGGGAAAAGGCGATCGACACCTGGCGAAAATACGCCAACCGCCATCCCGAACCCGCTGATGTCTACATGGAAGCAGCCAATCGACTGGCTGAGCTCTATCAGGAAGAAGGTGATGCAGAAAAACGGGATTACTGGTTGCGCAAGCAAATGGAAACAGTGGACCAAAGCCCGGACGCATCTGACGATCGCATGCGTTACCTTGCGGCATCAGCCTCTGCAATGCTCGCCCGCGATGCCCTTGCCCGATATGACAGCATCCGCCTGACGCTGCCTCTGAACGAGAGCATGACGGCAAAGACCGATGCACTCGAAAGGGCCGTCAATGCCTACAAGAAAACAGCCAGCTACGGCCTCTCGTCGTTTGCCACCGAAGCGGGTTACCAGATCGCCCATATCTATGGACGCCTTGGTGCCGATCTGATGGACTCGGAGCGCCCCACCGGTTTGAGCGAGCTTGAACTGGCTCAGTACGAGCTACTCCTGGAAGAACAGGCCTACCCGTTTGAGGACAACGCCATCGATATTCACGAGCAGAACATCCGGCGGGCCCGGGAGGGCATATTCGATGAGTGGGTTCAGCGCAGCTACGAGGCCCTGAAAGTCCTGTTGCCGGGGCGTTACCGGAAGGAAGAAGTGACCTCGGGGGTTGTCTATGAGCTCGATTAAGGCCGAAGGGCTCTGTCTTTTGGTGATCGTCACATTGGCTGGATGCGTGACAGCCCCAACGCCGCCAGAGTCTGGTGGGCAAGCTGAGCAGGCTGTCCTTGACGCCTCATTCAGCGAAGCGGTTCAGGCCATGGAGCAGGGCGACCTTACCGACGCCAGGGCCCGGTTCGAGCAACTGTCGAGGGACTATCCCGATAAGTCCGGACCCATGGCAAACCTTGGCATCATGGCGTTCCAGGAAGAAGAGACCGATACCGCGAAACAATGGTTTGAGCGTGTGCTGGCGGTGAATCCCGAACATGTCCAGGTGTTGAATCATCTGGGCGTGATTGCCCGACACGCCGGAGAATTCGATGAGGCAGAACGGTATTACCGCGCCGCGCTGGCCGCGGATCCGGATTATGCGCCCGCGATTCTTAATCTGGCTTTCCTGTTTGATATCTACCTGGGGAAACCTGCGGATGCGGTTGAACTCTATGAGCGTTATCAATCGGCTGCCAGCGAGCCGGACCCGAGACTGGAAGACTGGATCTTCGATGCGAAGAACAGAATCTGATGTGGAAAAGGTGATATGAAACGTACCGCGCTAATCGCTCTCGCAGTCACCGTCCTGATACCCACGGCGCCCATGCTATACGCCCAGGACACCTTGGGCGTTGTGACCATTGAGGGCACACGCATCCGTGGTGATCAGGAAGTGCCTACGGTGATGTATCTGGTGCCCTGGCAGCCGCCTGAAGTGGATGAGCTGCGTGGGCCGGAGGAACGCCTGATGGTCGATCAGGGCCTTCGGCCCCTGGAGCGCTACGAGTTTCAGCGTTTTATCAGGTACCACGAAGCGTTCATCAGCCAGACCCAGGCAGCAGATGGGGAATAGACTGTGATGGTTGTCGCATCCCGAGTGTGTTCCTGCGCAATATTAAACAAACCCTCACACAGACTTTCGCGAACTTACCCTTGCAGGGGAGTTACGCGCTTAGACTGATCTGAAAACCGGACCATGGAGTGCCCAGAAAATGATCGATACCGCCGTTCGCTTCTTCCAGGAAGGTGGCTTTTTTATGTTTCCGATCGCCGTTGTGCTGATTGTCGGACTCATTGTTGCCATTGAACGTTATGTCTACCTTTCCGCCCAGAAACTGACCAACCGTCGGGACTTCAACCGACTACACCAGATGATTGCCAAGCGCGATCTGAAGGGGGCCCTGAATTATACCCAGGAGTCCGGTAGTGCCATGTCGACCATGATCGGCTTTGGTCTTCAGCGCCTGGCCCGCCGCCAGGGTCGCGAAGAAATCGAATACGCCATGGAAGAGGGGCTGCTGGATGTCATGCCCCGTCTGGAGAAGCGCACTCAGTACCTCGCAACACTGGCCAACATCGCCACGCTGCTGGGCCTGCTTGGTACCATTATCGGTTTGATTGCCGCCTTTACCGCAGTAGCCGCAGCGGACCCGGCCCAGAAGGCGAGCCTGTTGTCCCAGAGTATCTCGGTCGCCATGAACACCACCGCCTTCGGCCTTATGTCGGCCATTCCTATGCTGCTGATCCACTCGCTGCTGCAGACCAAGACCAATGAGATCGTCGACAGCTTCGAGATGGCCGGCATCAAGGTTCTGAACCTTCTCAGCGACGGCTCTGGCTATAAACCCGGCGCCCAACCACAGCCCCAGAATGTCGGCGCGCCGGCACAGGTAGCGACTCCGGCCGGTAGCCCGGCCTGATAACCAGCCAGAAGGATATCAGGCCATGAGACGGAAGCATCGTCGCCTACAAAGTGAGGCCGATCTCGACATCACGCCATTCATGAACCTCATGATTGTGCTGGTGCCGGTACTGCTGCTGAACATGGTGTTTGCCCACACCAGTGTTCTGGAACTGAACTTCCCGACCGGCGAGAGCTTGTCGGTAGAGCAGGCTGAAGAACTGCAGATCCAGGTGGTGATCTATGAAGATCGGCTGGTCGTTGCGGATAACCAGGGCGGGGTTATCAAGAACATCCCCCAGCGCGAGGGTGAGTATGATTTCGGTCTGCTCAAGGATGTCATGAAGGAAATCAAGAGCCGTGTGCCGGACAAAAAGGATGTGGTCATCATGCCGTCCCGGCAGACCTCCTATCAGTCACTGGTTTCCGTGATGGACACCGTGCGTTCTTATGAAGCCGTGGTGGCTGGCAGTGTTGTTGAGGCAGAACTGTTCCCCGAAATCTCGCTCGGTGATGCGCCTGCCCAGGCCTCGGGATCCGCGGAGGTGAGTTCATGAAAGAATCCGCCAAGGCCCGCCGTCTGAAGCGCCACTATCGGCGCAACAAGAGCCAGGGAAAGATGAACCTTGTGTCGCTGATGGATATTTTCACCATCCTCGTGTTCTTTCTGATGGTGAACTCGTCGTCTGATGTACAGGTTCTCAACCAGAACAGCACCATCAAATTGCCTGATTCCACTGCCCAGCAACCCCCGGGTGATGTACTGGCACTGACCGTGACCGACCGGGATATTCTGGTAAACGGTCGACTGGTGGTGAAACGTGACGCCTTCCAGACCTTCGACGGGCAGGTTGAGCCATCCCTGAAGCAGGAGCTCGACTACCAGGCCAGCCGTTCGTCGGCGCCAGCGCCGGATGCAGGTCGCCCGATTACCATACTTGCGGACCGGGAACTTCCTTACGAGCTGCTCAAGAAAATCATGTCCACCTGTGTGGATGCGGGTTTTGCCAGCATTTCCCTGGCGGTTAATCAGCGCACGGAACAGGGGGCCTGAGGCTAATGGATTATCGCTACGGATTGCCCTGGAATCAGGAGAGGGGAGAGCGCAAGCGACTGTTGGCGGCGGCGGTTGTCGTCGTGCCCCTGTTTCTGGTTTTCGCGGGCTATGTGAGTTGGGTAGAGTTGCCGGAACAGGATCGGCAGGAACAGGAAGCCTTGCCGCCCCAGCTAGCGAAGCTGATTATTGAGAAAAAAGAGCCACCCAAGCCGGTGTTGCCAGAACCGGAGCCGCCAAAGCCTGAGGAAAAGCCGGTGGAGCAGGCGAAGCCTGAGCCAAAACCCGAACCTGCTCCCACGCCGGTTGTTCCAGAACCGGAAGTGGCTCAGAAGCCAGAACCAGAACCCAAGCCGGAAGAGGTGGCCAAGGCTCGGGAAAAGGCGAAAAACACCGGTATTCTGGCCATGGGTAATGAGCTCTCGAAGATCAGTTCGCTAGCGGAATCGGTCAAGCTGGATAGTCCGGTTACCAATACCGCCG
This sequence comes from Marinobacter shengliensis, assembly GCF_003007715.1. Taxonomy (GTDB): domain Bacteria; phylum Pseudomonadota; class Gammaproteobacteria; order Pseudomonadales; family Oleiphilaceae; genus Marinobacter; species Marinobacter shengliensis. Next base: position 466,961 of record NZ_PXNO01000027.1, read on the forward strand.
AGCCGATCGCCAGGAAGGCCGGTGATACCCTGGCGGCCCGCGCTACTGAAAACACCCGCAGTAGTGGCGTGAACGAAACCGCCTTGACCCGGGAAACCCGTGAGCTCGCCCTGGCAGAGCGGAAGCGCGTGGAGGTGGCCGAGGCTGAACGTGTGGCTGCGGTAAAAGAGACAGTGCGCAGGGAGCAGCAGGAAACTGCCTCGAAATCCCGTAGCCGCGAGGAACTGCGCCGCACCATGGATGCCAACAAGTCCGCCATCTACAGCATTTACAATCGGGAGTTGCGCCGAAAACCTTCGCTCCAGGGCAGTATCACGCCAGAGCTGGTCATTGAGCCAAATGGAGCGGTTTCCAGTTGTTCGGTAGTGGAGTCAACGCTCAATGAACCGGCACTCGAGAACAAAATCTGCAACCGGTTGCGGCTGGTGGATTTTGGTGCACGGCCAGGGGTAGACAAAACCACCATTCGTTATCCGATCGAGCTGTTGTCGAGTTGATGGTGTGAGCGGCATCCGGGTTGCTACCTGGATCGCCGCTGATCAGGCGCTTTCGACAGCGCTGGGCGCAAACAGCGTGTAACAGTTCCGGCCGTCGCGTTTGGAACGATACATGGCGATATCGGCACCGTTTAGAAGCTCCTGAACGGTAGTGCCATCCTCCGGATACAGGCTGATGCCGATGCTGGAGCCGATCTGGATACTTTCGTTATTGATAATGTAAGGTTTCCTGTTCAGCTCGATCAACCGCTCCGCCACCTGGGTGACGTCCGAAAGCTTGTCGAGCTCCGGCAGCAGCACAATGAACTCATCGCCGCCGAGCCGCGCGAGGGTATCGTCTTCACGCAGGTAATCGCGTACCCGGGCGGTAAACTGAAGCAGCAGCTCGTCGCCGACCGCATGTCCAAGAGTGTCGTTGACCTCCTTGAACCGGTCCAGGTCGATAAACATCACCGCCAGCAACATGTCTTTTCGGTGTGCGTGGCGTATGGCATGTTCCAGACGATCTTCCAGCAGTCGCCGGTTGGGAACGCCGGTGAGTGCGTCGTAGTAGGCGAGCTGGCGGATCTGCTCTTCGTTCTTGCGATTCTGGGTAATGTCGGTGAACAGGCCGGCGTAGTGTGTGGTCTGCCCGTGATCATCAGTGATGGCGGTGATGGTCAGGAGTTCCAGGTAAAGCTCGCCGGTTTTGCGCCGGTTCCAGATCTCACCGCGCCAGTAGCCATGGGTTGTCAGGGACTGCCACATGCGCTTGTAGAACTCCGCATCGTGCCGGCCGGAGGATAGTACCTCTGGTGTGCGCCCGATGACCTCGTCCGGACTGTATCCGGTCAGTTGGGTAAAGGCCGGGTTCACGAACTCGATCCTGACATCCTTGTCGGTCACCATAATGCCTTCGAACGAGGATTCGATAACCCTCTCGGCCAGCTGCAGAGTACGGCGGGACTTTGCCAGCGCCTGGTCCCGCTGTTCGAGCGCTTCCCGCAGGTCATCCAGGTACATCTGTTCGGCGCCAGCGAGCATATCCTGGTAGCCGATCAGACCGGTCACTTCACCACTCAGGTTGACCACCGCCAAGTGCCGTATCCGGTGATCAATCAGCAAATCCCGGGCGTGGATCAACGGGTCTTCTTCGTTGACGGTGAGCAGGGGGCGCGTCGCCAGCTCATGTACCGGAGTGTTGCTGGTGTGGCGGGCGATAAAACGCACCATATCCCTTTCGGTCAGGATGCCCAGTTCACCATCGCCACAAGTCACCACCACCGCATCTGCGTGGTGATGGTGCATCTGGCTGGCTACTTCAGCGAGTGATTGGGTTCCATTGGCCAACAAGGGTGGCCGGGCAACCACGGCCCGGACTTCCCGGAGTTTCAGGTAGGGTTCCAGCCCCTGATTGAGCGCCAGGTCGGTCTGGGACAAGATGCCAACGGGCGCTTCATTTTCATCGACGACCAGGAAGTGTCGCTTGCCGCTGTCTCTCAATCTGATGGCTGCCTGGCCGGCGTCCATGGTGCTGGGTAAGGTCAGAACCGGAGAGCTCATCACCGTGCTGACCGGCTGGTTGAACCGGTCGGGGTCACTGAAATCCAGTGCCAGGGCATCATGTTCTGTCCAGATGCCGATCACGTGGTCCTGGTCCGCGATCAGGATCGAGCTAACGGAGTTTTCCGACATTCGCGCCGCTGCGTCGGCAATACTGGTTTGAGGACTACATTGCAGTAAAAGCCCGCTGTACATAATGCGGGAAATGGGGAGCGGCTGCGCCATCGATAATCCTGTTTTTATCAGCGTTTTATCACCGCTCCAGTTTAGCAACGACCGGCCTCCGCTGCCTTAACTTTCACGTAGCTGCCCGGCGCATCCTCCAGGATGTCAAGCTTGCCGTCTCCGGGCTGCCGCGCTGGCACCTGAGGGCCTTCAAAGTTCGCTATCCAGGTTTTCCAGTGCAGCCACCAGGAACCCTGGTGGTGCTCGGCGGACTGGAACCAATCGTCGGCTTCCGCTGGCAGGTCGTCGTTGGTCCAGTAGCCGTACTTTTCCTTGTAGGGTGGATTGATAACTCCTGCGATGTGTCCGGAACCAGACAGTACGAAAGTGACCTGGCCTCCGTAAACCTTGGCGCCTTCGTAGGTGGTTTTCCACTTGGCGATGTGGTCCTGGCGGGCAGACAGGAAGAATGACGGAACCTGAATCTCGGCCAGGTTGATAGATTCACCAGCCAGGCTGAGGGCATCGGGCTCGACCAGCCGGTTGTGCAGGTACATTTCCCGCAAGTAGTAGCTGTGCATTCGAGCGGGCAGGTTGGTGCCGTCGGTGTTCCAGTAGAGCAGGTCAAACGCGGCGGGCTTCAGGCCTTTGAGATAGTTATTGGTCCAGTACGACCAGAACAGGTCGTTCTCTCGCAGCAGGTTGAAGGTAAAGGCCATAGCGCGGCCATCCAGATACCCTTTCCTGTCCATGGCGCGTTCAATACCACGAATCGAGTGGTCGTTGATAAATACACCAATACCGCCGGGATCAGAAAAATCCAGCAACGTGGTCAGGTAGGTGGTGCTGACAATTGGCTTGCGCTGTTTTTTCTCGAGCCAGGCCATGGTAGAGCCTAACAGGGTGCCGCCAATACAGTAGCCGATGGCGTTCATCCGCTCCTCGCCAGTTGCCTCTCTGACGGCATCCATGGCAGCCAGTGGCCCCAGGGTCATGTAATCTTCCCAGCCTTTGTCCTTTTGCGCTGGCCCCGGGTTGCGCCAGGACACCACGAAAACCGTCTGGCCCTGGTCTACCAGCCATCGGATAAAGGAGTTCCTGGCGGTCAGGTCCAGGATATAGAACTTGTTGATCCAGGGCGGGACAATCAGTAGCGGGCTCTGGGCGACGGTTTTGGTCGTCGGCGTATACTGGATCAGTTGCATGAGCTCATTCTGGTAAACCACCTTGCCTGGGGTCGTGGCCAGGTTACCGCCCACTTCAAACGCCGAGCGGTCGGTCATGCCCACATTGAACAGGTTCGGGTTCTGGCGCAGGTCTTCAACCAGGTTGCGCATGCCGTCAACCAGGTTCATGCCTTTGCGTTCCCAGGTAATACGTAGAACTTCCGGGTTGGTCAGCGGATAATTGGATGGTGACAACGCACTGGTCAGTTGGCGTGCGTAGAACAACATCTGGTCCCGGCTTGGGCCAGGCAACCCCTCCATATTCTCAACCCATTGCAGGAAGGCTTTCGAATTGATCAGGTAGGCCTGCTGAAGTACGTCGAACGGCAGATGTTTCTGCCAGTCTTCGGCCAGAAATCGGCGGTCGTCCTGGTCGGGTTCAACAACCGGACCAGCGGGTTTGCCAGTCAGGCGGGCAAGAGTGTAACGGGCCAGGCCCAGGTGCTTTTTGGCCAGGTCAATTTCCGCGCTGGCAAACCGCAACGGATGAAGCAAAAGGTCTTCAGCCATAGTTCGATAGGCGTCCGACATCTCGCTCAGGGTAGAAAGCTTGGTGTCGTCTACCAGGCCGGTGTCACCGAGCCATTTTTCCAACTGTTGCTGGCCCTGGCGGACATTGTCATCGAACGCCTTTACCAACTGGTTTGCGGTTTTACTGACCAAATCCAGACCAAACATGGCGCCTCCTGGCAACAGATATAAAAAGGTCGGAAAGGCAGTGCCAATCCGACCGTTGCAGCTGTTAATGAATCAGGCTGCGGATTTGTTACCGCCAGATTTCTGGGCCGGGGCTTTCTCTTTGGCGGTTTCAGGGGCTTCGGCCTCAAACACTTTCTGCACCTGCTCACGGGTCTCGGTGAGATAGTCCTGCCAGGCTTTCCAGTCACTGGTGAACTGTTCGCTAAGTGATTTGAGAGTTTCTGCCTGTTCGGAGGTTACCTGCTTCAGGCCATCCAGGTCGCGTACTTCGGATACCTTGCGGGCCTGATCCATGGCAACGTCGGCATAGCGACGAAAGGCTTCCATCTGCATTTCGGTAGCTTTGCTGAACTGGGCGAACAGGGTTTGGTTCAGGCGGTTGGCTTTTTCGAAAAGATCTGTACTCATTTAATACAACTCCTTTGTATATGGGATGACTGAGCAGCTAGTCTACCGTATGGGGAATGACACGATTTTGACAGGCGTCAAACCCCGATTCAGCATATTCTCTAGGGTATAGACCAATAACAACCCGCCGGGAGATGGCCATGAGCAATCGTAAATCTGAACTTGAAACCCTGAAGGCCGACCTTGAAGCCAGGCTGGTGCGTTATCAGGCTCATCAGCGCCGGGAGACCGGAGCCCTTGACAAGGATTTTGAAGAGCAGGCTAGCCAGACCCAGAACGACGAAGTGGTGGATTCGTTGGAAGTAGAAACCCGGGCAGAGCTTGTTCAGATTGCCCATGCCCTTGATCGTATCAACAACGGTCTTGGGGACGAGTGCGAGAAGTGTGGTGAGGAAATTGACCCCAGACGTTTGCAGGTGTTGCCCTACACCACAGTTTGTGTAGATTGCGCCGCTGATTGAGCAGGCCAGTTCATCGTCCCAAACCAGGGGGTAATACATGACAGCAACGCAGTCTTCGGAGAGCAAGCCTCGGGGTTTACCCAAAAGCCAGGTTATCGGTTTCTTCCTGGGTGTCCTGTTTCTTCTTGTCACCCTTCTGGTGCCAGCGCCGGAGACCATGAGCCCGGAGGCTTGGGCGGCGCTGGGGCTGATGTTGCTGATGGCCACCTGGTGGTCAACCGAGGCCATCCCGATTCCTGCGACCGCATTGCTGCCGATTGTTCTGATTCCGGCCCTGGGGCTGGGGTCGATTGGTCAGGCGACGTCACCTTACGCTAATCCGATCATTTTCCTGTTCCTGGGTGGCTTCACCCTGGGGCTGGCCATGCAGCGCTGGAACCTGCACCGTCGAATAGCCCTGCTTACGCTCAGGGCCGTGGGTGACCAGCCCAAGCGCCAGGTGGCCGGGTTCATGTTGGCCACCGCATTTCTCAGCATGTGGGTCAGCAATACGGCCACGGCCATCATGATGTTGCCCATAGGTTTGTCTGTGGTGGCGATGATGGATAGCTCCAACCCTGAGGGTGTGCGGCGCTATGCAACCGCCTTGCTGTTAGCCATTGCCTATTCGGCGAGTATTGGCGGAATTGCCACCCTGATTGGGACACCGCCCAATGCCTTGTTGGCAGCGTACCTGAGCGAAAATCAAGGCATTTCCGTGGGTTTTGCCCAATGGATGTTGCTGGGTGTACCGGTGTCGGTGGTCATGCTGGTGCTAGCCTGGTGGTGGCTGACCCGGAAGGATTTTGGCATTGGTGGCTCGGCAGATAGCGGGGAGATGATTCAGAATGAGCTAGCGAAACTGGGCTCAATGAGCCGGGGTGAGAAGCTGGTTGCCCTGGTGTTTCTGGTCACGGCGGCCGCCTGGATTTTCCGGCCTTTGTTGTCCGCCAACCTGATGCCGTGGCTCAGCGATACCGGTATCGCGATTGCGGCTGCCATTGCCATGTTTGTTATTCCTGTTAACACCGCCGAGCGGGTGTTTGTGCTGGACTGGGATTCGGCCAACAAGCTGCCCTGGGGTGTGCTCCTGCTATTCGGTGGTGGTCTGGCCATGGCGGGTGTTATCAGTAGCTCAGGGCTGGCGGAGTGGATTGCCCAAAGCCTTGGTGTTGCCGGGGAGTTGCCGACACTGGTTATGATTGTTCTGGTGGCTACCGTCATTATTTTTCTGACGGAAGTGACCAGCAATACCGCCACCGCCGCAGCGTTCCTGCCCCTGTTGGGTGCCCTGGCCATGTCGCAGGGTGTGTCGCCGTTGTTGCTGACGGTGCCTGCGGCCATCGCGGCCAGTTGTGCCTTTATGATGCCGGTAGCGACTCCGCCCAACGCGATTGTGTTTTCCAGTGGCCATATGCGAATTGCCGATATGATTCGTGCCGGCTTTGCCCTGAACATTATCGGCATCATCGTTGTTACCCTGCTCAGCTACCTGCTACTCGGGATTGTCTTTACCCTCTGATGGGGTACCTTGCCCATCGGTTTTCCTTCCCACCTGCCTGTTTCCGATACCTTCGGGAACAGGCGGGTGTTGCCGGCTACCTTGAGCCTTGAACCAGTTCTCAGTCCATCCATGTCAGGCCCCTTCTGCAGCGACAGATTTGAGGCACAGTTATCTTTAAGCCAGTCGCGATTTCGGTATCGTACCGTAACAACATGTAACCCGATAAGTTGCACGTCTAATAAAAACAGGGACTTTCCAAGATGCTGCTGGTGCTGGCCGGATCCATTCTCACGTTCACTATGGTGCAGGAAGCCACCGAGGTTGAGCCGTTTGATCGGGGTACGATTGTTATCCAGCAGAACGTGGATACCAGTCCGGCGCTGCTACGTTCTGATGTTCGCGTTGAGCCTCTGGTTGAACAGAAATTCCGTAACATCGTGCGTCAGGCGTACGACTACAGCTGTGGCAGTGCGGCCCTGACAACCGTCCTGAATTTCTATCTGGGCAGAAACCTGTCGGAACGTCAGGTGATGGAAGGATTGCTCCACTACGGTGAAAGTGAGCGCATTGTTCAGCGCCGGGCGTTTTCAATGTTGGACATGAAACGACTGGTCACTGCCCTGGGTTATCCCTCCGGTGGCTTCCGGGCCAAGATTGATGACCTCATGGAGCTGGACCACCCCGCCATCGTTCCCATCGATCACGCCGGTTTCAAGCATTTTGTGGTGCTCAGGACCATTCGTGACGGGCGGGTATACCTGGCGGATCCTGCCGTTGGCAACATCTCCTTCACGCTCGATCAGTTCGAAGAAAAATGGGACGACAACGTTCTGTTTATCGTTTTTCCGGGTAGCGACAAGCCGCTGGATAACCTTGAACTCAAAGAAGAAGATCTGCGATTTGTGGATGACCAGACAATGACCCTGCTGGCGTTACAGCAAATGCCTGTATTCCATGAATCTACCGAAAGACGTATCCAGAATGTGCTCGAACGTCAGAAAAACAACCCGGACGGCAGCGTAGAGAATACTCGAAAACAGCTGTACTACCGCCGCAACTAATTTTTCGGGTGGTAAGCCCGGAACAGGAATAAAACCAATAAAAGTAGGGAGTCAGGATGAATCGTTGGTTAGTGCGAGGCTTTATCCTTGTTTCCGCCTCGGGTCTGCTTCCGGCCATGTCAGTGGCGCAGGATGGCAATGTTGATCAGGCGCGGGAAGCGCTGGCCCGTCAGGAAGGCGATGAGGATGCCACAAGGCAGCTGGAGGAAGTGTTCCAGGCGGCGGAAAAGAACTATTCGCTGCAGAAAAAGGGCACTCACTCCCTGAACTATTCCTTTGACTACTCCTACACCGGTGACCAGCGTCTCGATCTAGCCATTACCAATGGTTCGGTCAGGAATCTTGATGTTGTGCCCACAGCCACGCACAACTTCACCAACGCTTTCTCATACGACTACGGCCTGCTGGATAACCTGACCATCGGCACGCGTATTCCCCTGGTGGTGAAATACGACACCGAGGACGAATTGTCCGTGTATGACTTCGGCGACATCTCTTTTACCGGCCGCTGGCAGCCGTTCGCTTACGTGCCGGGCAAGGTATCGACCACCTTCTTTGGAACCTTGACCTCAAAAACCGGTGTCAGCCCTTATGAAATTGACATCAAGGAGCAGCTGTCCACGGGAAGTGGTTATTACTCCATCGGCGGCGGCCTCAGTATGTCCAAGGTGCTGGATCCCGTGGTGGTCTTCGGCTCGGTCAGTGCTACCTACAATATTGAAGAAGATGGTCTGGAGCAGGTCCGGGGCGCCCGCTTGCTGACCAAGGTTGAGCCCGGCTTCGGGTTGTCCGGTTCCGCCGGTTTTGCCTACTCACTGTCTTACGACATTTCCCTGAGCATTTCAGCCCAGCTCAGTTACAGCGACGAAACCGTGCTCACCTTCCGAAATGGCGATCAGGCGGTGGCGCAAGATCAGATGACCGGATTTCTGAGTATGTCTCTGGGTACCCGGGTGAGTGACACCACCATTGTCAACACCAGCCTGGGCATCGGGCTGACTGAAGACGCTCCGGATTTCTCCCTGGGTGTATCCCTGCCCATTAATTTCTCCGGCCTCAAAGAGTGATTGAAGCTGCAGACGATTTAAGGGAAGGGACGAATTTCATGGCACATTTCAGCCAAACAAAGCAGCTTCTGGGGGCCGTCATCGCCGCGACACTCTCATGTGGAGCACAGGCGCAGCTTGCCCAGAATCTCACCATCCATCCCAAGGCGTTGGCGCTGGGCAATGCCGTGACAGCGGATCCACCCGGTGTCATGGCCATCCATTATAATCCGGCGGGCCTGACCAAACTGAAAGACCGGCAACTTGAGGTAAACCTCCTGAGTGTTTACCTGGACATCGATGCCGACTTTATTGCTCCGGATGGTTATGAAATCTTCGGTATCGACGGACTTGAAATCGACCCGAACACGGGAAAACAGCGGGATCCCGTGGCCAATACCCACAGTCATACCAACAATGTTGCACTCTACGTTCCGGGGTTCGGGATTCTGAAAGCGCCACCGGGCCCTGCGGTTGCGCCGTCAGCGGGCATCAGCATCAATCCTCCGGGGTCAAAACTGACCTTTGCCAACGCTTTCTACCTGCCGCTGGCTGCAGGTTTCTATCGGGACAAGGATGATCCGGGCCGTTACCAACCCCAGGCCACGGCTTTGCAGCGCACCACCTATCTGTCGCCAAGCGTTGGTTATGAAATCAATGACCAGTGGTCGGTGGGTGCGGGTATTCACCTGTCACACATGGGTATTGCCGCCGATCAGTATATGCGGGCCCCCAACATGTTGTTGGGTGTTGCGGAAGTGCTTCAGGATGCGTTCAACTGTGAGAGTGGCGATGAGCCCCTGCAGCCCTGGCTGGCCCTGTGTGGCGGTAACGTGGGCCCCTGGGATGATATTGGTGCTTTGAGCATCAATGTTCAGGAAACCATATCGCCAACCTACACCCTGGGGGTGCTCTGGGAGCCGAACGACTGGTTTCGCTGGGGGGCAAGCTATACCTCTGAAGCGGACATGAACCTCAAAGGGACGTTCGAGATCCAGTACACCGACGACTGGTCCGGTTTCTGGCAGAGTGTTAACGGTTCGGTATTGGGGGCTATTACCTCTGCCATCCTGAGCCTGCCGTCTGGGGCACCCCGGGAAGCGGGTAATGTCAGCATGGATCTGGTCTACCCACAGCATTTCCAGACCGGTATCAGTGTCGATGTTCACCCCAAACTGACGTTGAATGCTGATGTGGGTTGGACAGACTACGCCCAGTGGGATGCCTTCGTGTTCCGCTTTGACCGAAATCTGGAATTCCTGAACGCGGCGCGGATTCTGTCGCCCGACAATGCAACGCCAAACACTCTCCGACTGCCGCTGGGGTTCAAGAGTCAGTGGAACTGGGCATTTGGTGCTGAGTTCCATGCGTCATCACGACTGGATCTACGGGCCGGTGTCGAGATTCGAGACTCAGTCATTCCCGATGACCAGCGATCGATCATGGCACCGTTCGGTGGCGCCAATCTCTACAGCATCGGGATGGGGTACAAGTGGGACAAAAATACCGAGATCGATATGAACCTGTCCTACCTGCAGTCCATTGAAACCATTCCGGCCAATACCAGCTGCAACGTGAACTGTGACAACATCACCAATATCATCTATAACCCCTATGCCGGGCTGGATATCAAAACCTCGTTGCGGGTGGTCATGGCGGGGCTGAGCTTCCGGACCAAGTTCTGATTGTTGCTGGCGGGAAACGGGTATGACAACGGCTCAATTGAGATGCCTGACGGCATTCATGGCAGCGATGGTGATGATGGGGTGCCAATCGTCTGGAACACCCGCAGGGGAGCGGGAGGGCTATTTCTCATGGGTGGATGAGCAGGGGCGTGTTCAGTACACCCGCATTCCGGACGCCGAAGCCAGGCCGACATCTTCGCAGGCGGAGGGCGCCCGGCGCACCGCCGAGCGGGAGGAACCAGCGCTTGAGCCGGATGAAGAATACACCCTCGACAGCTATCCCGATGGCGATGAACTCAACAAAGCCGGAAATCTTCGGCCGGGTCAGCGACAACCCTATTTCACCTGGCGGGATGCCGACGGCAATGTGCGTGTCAGCTATTTTACGCCCGACACCCGTAGCGACGTTGAGAAGGGCCTGATTGCCGCCCCAGTGGAACTGAGCCCGGCCAGCGTTTATCACCGGAGTGAAGGCCGCTATGCCGAACCGGTGGAGGGTTACGATCCCGATGCCTTTGCCATACTGGGCATCGAGCAGGAGCCTGAAAGTGAGTTTGATGCATTCAGTCGCCAGTGTTGTGACAGCTTGCCATCCCGCTCCAGCCAGACCTGGCAGGGCGGGCGTGAGTTTGCTGTCCGGCTTGAAGCGTCGTCACCGGAGAATGATTTTGACACCGGCCGATCACCGTTCCAGTTGATCGCCCTGCCAGCGCGGTCCTCTGTAGCGGCCTTTGTCGCCCGAATACGAAGTTATCACCACAACGGTCTTGTTATTCCAAGCCTGGCGTTTCTTGACGAGGATTTGCGCCCAATCCGGTTGGTGACCGATCTGGTCATGGATTACTCACCTGAGACCTGGCGCAAACGAGGATATCTGGAAGCCTGGGTGCCGGTATTCCCGGGCCAGGGCGAGCACTGGCTGTTGCTTTATACCCGCGAACAGGATTTGCAGGCCCAAACGGTGGTTGAAACCCGCCAGGGACCGAAGGCGATACCACACGTCCGGTTCGGGGAGTTCGGTATCGCCACCTTTGAGGATTAACTTTTCAGTCTTCGGGTTTCGACCGGTCCAGCCATTGTTGTGACAACCAGTAGAAGCTGCCCTGGCCGGCGGGGTGGGTGCAGTTGTAGCGAAAACGCCGGCTTTGCCCCGCTTTGGGTGCCTGCACATGAACAACGCCATCTACTACATCAAAATCGATCCGACCCTGGCCGGTGGCAAAGCAGGTGAGCCGGTTGGCATCCAGCTTGTCGCCCAGTGGGAAGGTCAGGAGGGGCGGGTTCTTATCCAGTATGCCATCCGGCATGTCCTTGGCAGGGGCGGGGAAGCCTTTGCTCAATAGCTTGTCTTTCAGGCTGCCAAGCTGGCCGTATGGGTTGGCCATGGGGAACCTGGGAAGCCGCGTATCGTGGGACCAACGGCCAATCGCGCCGGATTGTTGCCCATAGCCATACCAGCCTCTGTCCGAGAGTTTGGCTTCCAGGGCTTGGTCATACTCGCCGTAAGGATAGGCAAACATGGGCTCTTCAACGCCCAGTCTTTCCTTGAGAACCTTCTGGGCAACATCAAGACTGCGGGTTACCCGTTCTTTCCATACTGCTTCGGGTTCATCGATCTTGCGTGCCAGGTGCCCATGGTCTGTGCTGTGGTTGGCAATGGTCACGCTTTCATGGCTACCCAGTTCCCTGAGTTCATCCCACGTCATGTAGCCCCTTGAACCGATGGCATCAGTATTCACGAAAATCGTATAGGGCATGTCGAAACGTTCGAGAAGGGGAGCCGCGGTGCTGTAGACGGACTCATAGGCATCGTCAAAGGTGATGGCAATCTGCTGGCGGCTATCCAGCTCGCCGGCCAATGCCTGCCGGGTACCTTCCAGAAGGGGCACCACCTCCAGTTCCAGGTCTGCAATCATCTGCAGCTGGGCTTCAAACAGTGACCGGGAGGTACTGGTTGATGCCGGTGTGCTGTCGTCCACGTGATGGTATTGCAGAACCACCAGATCCGCTCTTGCGCTGGCGCCCGCCATGGAGAGGGCGGTGATCATCATAAGGAACGTAAACCGTTTGATCATGATCGTCGTCTGTCCTGAATATCGGTTAGATGGATTATGCGTAGTGTGCTTTCAAGACCGAAAAGGCCTCATTAAGTTTCTGGACTGCTTCGGTATTGCCGCCCCGGTCCGGGTGAGCCTGCATCACCAGCTTGCGAAATCGCTGTTTGATCGGGGAGAAGTGTTCAGGCAGTTCGGTAAAACCGAGTGTTCCGGCAGCCTCTGATACCGCCGGCAGGTTTGGCCGCGTGCGGCACTGTCCGCGCCAGAAGTCATCCATCATCTGGTGGATGGTTGCTTCGGGCATATGATACTGGGACAGATCCAGATAGAACGCCCTGAGTTTGTCTTCTTCCCCCGGTAATCCATCACCGGCAACGGTTTGCTGTTTGGTGATAGTCAGGCGCAACGGTGAAATCAGCAGGGATTCTCCGGCGGGAGCCAGTTGGTCCCGCAGTCGGTAGAGCACGTGAAAGAGCAGAAAATGCACTGGGTAGAGCTGATCCGGTTCGTGGAAGTTGACACGACCAATCAGCGTCCAGGGTTCTGCCTGAAGCGCCTTGATCAGTTCCAGCTCACTCAAGCCAGTTGGTCCCACCTGGCGTAGCTCATGCTCTACCGCCACCAGCAAGTGCTCGGTGTGCTGCTCCAGCCATCGCAGTTCTGAGCTGGCGATAGTGGTATCCGGTTTATTTGCGGTCACGTCTGGGGAAGTCATCATGACTCCATGGTATGCGACTCAGCCCTGGCTTGAAAGCTCGGCCATGGCGGGCAGTCCGCCCAGAAACAGATCTGTGCAAAACCTGGCCGCTTTCTCGGCCTCCTGCTGGGCGCGATCCGGCTCCTGATGCGCGCGCCTGGCCACCAGTGTGCTGATGTCGTAAGCGACCCCGAAGAAAGCTGCACACAGGTACTCCTGGTCAAGATCTGGCAGCAGGCCCCGGGCTATGGCATCACGAACGTCTTCTTCCAGAGACAACATGGCCAGCCCCAGAATGTCTGAGCCGAACAGGTCCCGTAACGCGCGCTGGTTCTGGTGCGCCAGCTCATAGATCACCGGGTCTCTGGCGGTGGCGGAATAGAGAGCCAGGTAGGCGTAGTAGATAAAGTCGCGAGTTGTGCTGGCGGACCGGCGGTAGCGGCTCATGTCTTCATTGAGATGGCTCAGGAAATCCGTCAGAAGGGCGGCAAAGATGTCCTGTTTGCTGGAGAAGTAATTGTAGAAGGTACCCGCTGCCAGACCGGTTCTGCGGACCATGTCACGGATGGTGGAGTTGTCGTAGCCATTTTCGCGAAAGCACTCCCTGGCCGCGACCAGTATGGCATTGCGGTTGCGGATCCGGTTCATTGCCCGTTTTCCGCCAACGTCGTCGCTCAATTTCAACATATCCATGTTGCTATCCTGTCCCTGATACTTTGTGACGCGTATAATTGCCCGCTCACTTATCCTGTGAACGTGCGAGAGTATGTCCCAAGCAATGACCGTCAATCCCGAACTGACTGCTGTTTCTGAGCAGGATCGTCGCCAGAAACTGGAACTGAACAAACTGCAGAAACGCCTGCGCCGGGAAGTCGGGCAGGCCATTGCCGATTTTTCGATGATCGAAGCCGGCGACAAGGTCATGTGCTGCCTGTCAGGTGGCAAGGATTCCTACGCCATGCTGGATATCCTGCTGAACCTTCAGAAAAGCGCGCCGGTCGACTTCGAGCTGATTGCTGTGAACCTTGACCAGAAACAGCCGGGCTTTCCCGAGCATGTGCTCCCGGAATACCTGAAGTCGCTTGGTATCGAGTATCACATCATCGAAAAAGATACCTACAGTATTGTTAAGGAAAAAGTCCCTGAAGGGAAGACCACTTGCGGACTGTGTTCACGCTTGCGCCGGGGAATTCTCTACAATTTTGCAGAAGAGCATGGCGTCACCAAGATTGCGTTGGGTCACCACCGGGACGATATGCTCGAAACCCTGTTCCTGAACATGTTCTACGGGGGCAAACTCAAGTCCATGCCGCCGGTCTTGCACAGTGATGACGGCCGCAATACCGTGATTCGCCCACTGGCGTATGCCCGCGAGAAAGACATTGCCCGGTACGCGACACTGCGTGAATACCCCATTATTCCGTGCAACCTTTGTGGCTCTCAGGAGAACCTGCAACGTCAGGTGATCAAGGACATGTTCCAGCACTGGGACAAGCAGCATCCGGGCAGGCTGGAAACCATGTTCCGGGCGTTGTGCAATGTGGAGCCTTCGCATCTCGCTGATCCGAATCTATACGATTTCAAGGAAGGCAAACGGTTGGGGGGCAAGCGCCAGGCGGTGCAGACAGCCAGCCCTGAGCCGGACTACGGCCGATTGGATGTGCTGAATCTCTGAGGGGTGGTCAGTGCATCAGCGCCTGGAACGGCAGCGTCCATAATCCGAAAAGGATAAGCAGCGCGCCACTGACTTTTCGGAAACCCCGGTTGCCCTGAAGGTTGCGAATCCAGTTGGCGGCGTAACCGGTGGCCAGCATCGACGGCAGGGTGCCAAGACCGAAGAACAGCATGGTCAGGGCGGCAGCGCCAATCGTGGGTTGCAGCGCCGCCCAGCCCAGGGTGCTGTAAACCAGACCGCAGGGTAACCAGCCCCAAAGCGCACCCAGGGCCAGGGCCTGGCCGGAATTGTTGACGGGAATAAAGCGGCGGGTCAGCGGGGCCAGGCGTTTCCACACCGGGGCCCCCACCTTCTCTACAAATCGAATTCCCTGCCACCATTGGCCCATCGATAGCCCCATAAAGATCAGTAGCAGCCCGGCCATGGTCATCAACAACAGAGCTGCCCAGCGCCATTGGCCCGCTGCGCTGGTACTGAAAATGGCAATCAAGGCCGCAATCAGCGCGTAGCTTCCAACCCGGCCCAGATTGAAGGCCAGCAACATAATTGTCTGGCGCAGCCTGAACCCTTTGCCCACCGGCAGGGCCATCGACAGCGAGGCACTGATCCCACCGCACATCCCCAGACAATGAGTGCTTCCCAGCAGCCCGATCAGAAAAGCACTGGAGTAACTGAGGTAGAGTTCAGGCTGCATTCAGGCTTTGTCTTCCGGGTCGCTCTGTTTCGAAGAAGGCTCGGAGTCGGTTTCGTCTGGACGGACTTTATCCTGACGAGCTTCGTCGGGAATCATGTCTTTGTCGTCGTCGTAGAGAATCCGGTGCGCAGGGCCTTCCAGATCATCGTATTGGCCGTTCTTCACCGCCCAGGAAAACAGCACCACCCCCAGCGCCACCAGAACCAGCATCAGGGGGACCAGGAACATGACTATCTGCACGATGGGCTCCTAAACGATAAGTAGATGATTACGGTATCAAGCCGTAGCATGAGAGCCAACTGTATCAGGTTCCTGGCCGGACCTCTTTGAGGATGTGCCAAGCCGCAAGGCATTGAGCACGACCACAAGAGAGCTGGCAGACATACCGATGGCCGCCATCCATGGGGTGACCAGGCCTGCTGCTGCGAGGGGCAGGGCGGCGACGTTGTAGGCAAGCGCCCAGAGCATATTCTGCCGAATGATCCTGCGGGTCTGCTGGCTTGCCTTGATCGCCTCGAGCAGTTGCATCAGCTGACCATTCATCAGCACCGCATCGGCTTTTAGCTGGGTCAAGTCGGCGGCGGTGCCCATGGCGACCGAGATACCCGCACCGGCCATGGAGGGAAGGTCGTTGAGGCCATCGCCCACCATCATTACCTTATGACCTTCATCGCGAAGCTGATCGAGCACGGCCAGCTTCTGTTCCGGTGAGGCTTCGCCAATCGCCGTTTCGATACCCAGTGCTTCGGCAACCTGCTGTACGTGTGCTGATCGATCACCACTGAGAAGCAGGGTTCGTATACCTGCCGCATTAAGTGCCTTGATAGCTTGAGCGGCATCTTCGCGAATTTGATCATCCAGTTGGAAGCTGGCAAGCCATTGGTCGGCGGTAGCGAGCCAGATTTCCATGCCGGAAGCAATGTCCGCTTGGGGGGGCGGAGCGGAAGTGTGTTGCTCAACGAACGCCTTGTGACCGATAAACACGGGCTTGCCATTAAAAGTACCAGACAAACCTCCGCCCAGATGGTTGTTCACATTCTCCACGGCCACCGATGCACATTCGTGAAAAACTCTGGCGATCGGATGTTCGGAGTGTTTTTCCAGGCCGGCTGCCAGTTTCTGACAGCTGGCCTGGTCCATGTCACCGAAGGCCTGGCTACCAGTCAGAGTCAGCTCGCCACGAGTCAAGGTGCCGGTTTTATCGAACAATACGGTGTCGATGCTGTACAGGGATTCCAGTGTGTGGCCTTTGGTGGGCAGGAAGCCGAGTTTCCGCAAACGCATGGTGGCCGAGGTGAGTGCTGTTGGTGTTGCGAGAGAGAGGGCGCAGGGGCAGGTAACCACCAGCACGGACAAGGCGATGTCGAAGGCGTTACCGGCGCCGGCCAGAACCCAGCCACCCCAGACAAGGGGCGTCAGTATCAGCACCTGGCGAATAAACTTGCCAGCGATGCGATCTGCCAGGCGTGCCACGGGGGGCTTCTCGGACTGCACCCGGTCCAGTATCCGCAGGATTCCGGAAAGCCGGGTTTCCGCACCGGCTTTGACCACCCGAATATCCAGCGGATTCTCGCCGTTGATGCTACCGGCATGAACGGTATCGCCGGGCCCCCGGGACTCAGGCAGGTATTCGCCGGTCAGGGCGGCTTCGTTGAGGGTGGACTCACCGGAAACAATCTCTCCGTCCACCGGCAATGTCTCGCCCGGGCGTACACGGATAATATCGCCAGGTTTGACTTCGTGGGCCGGTACCAGATCTGTTTCGCCATCGCGTACCATCGCGGCGACGGTTGGCTGGAATCCGGCCAGGGCGCCGCCTGTCAGGCCTGCGCGGTAACGGGCCTGCACTTCGACATAACGCCCTAGCAGCAGGAAAAAGGTAAACATGCATACGGATTCGAAATACACCTCTTCGCCACCGAACACGGTGACCCAGGCACTGGCCACATAGGCGAGGCCGATAGCAATGGCCACGGGCACATCCATGGTCAGATGTCTGGTGGTCAGGTCGCGCCACGCGTTCTCGAAAAACGGTCGTGCACTGTACAGCAACACTGGCGTTGCCACGATCAGGCTGAACCACCGAAAGAAACTGACGTATTCTGCAGATAACTCACTAATTAGCTCAAAATAGAGCGGAAACGCCAGCATCATGGTCTGGAACGAACCGGCGCCGGCAACAAGCAACCGGATCAGCATGGTGCGGTGTTCGGCTTTCAGGGTCTGCTCGGCTTCGTCGGCCTGGTAGGGGCGAGCGGTATAGCCAAGCTGGTGGATGGCAATCAGCAGATCGCTGAGGCGAGTCTGATCCTGTGCCCACACCAGGCGCGCTCTCTGGGTACTGTGATTAATCGAGAAAGCCTGAACGCCAGGGTGTTGTTTGAGGTGGTTCTCCAGCAACCAGATACAGGCCGCGCAGGTGATGCCGCTGATCAGCAGGTTCGCTTCCTGCCCGCCTTTTACAGGGACGACGAAAGATTTCTGGACCAACGGGTGGTCCAGCTCCTTCAGGCGATCGGTTTCTGAGCGGGTCAGCTCCCGTGGGGTGACGGCGGGTTCCGTGCGAAATTGATAGAAGCCTGTGAGCCCTTCGTTATGAATGGTTTCGCACACAGCCTTACAACCCTGGCAACAGAAGGACCGGGTTTCGCCGTTTAGTTCCAAGGTTATCGGCGGATGGCCGTCCGCTGGCTCACCGCAATGGAAGCACTTCAGGGCACTCACCCCTGGGTAGAACTGGTCGCTTTCAGGGCGATTTTGTCGGACGCCGGCAGCCAAAATTCGCCTTTTACACGCCAGTCGTTGTCCGGGCCCTGCAGGTCGTAGTACCAGCGGCCGTCCATATCCTCAATCAGGTTACCGGTATACTCTCCGGCGGCCATTCGACGAAACTGGATGGTGCGATCCCGCTCCGACATGGTCGGGTGGTACAGGTTGAGAACCAGATACGGATAGTCTGCTGCGCCTTCTTTGCTTTCCAGCGTCAGGCGTGCAGAGCGCTCGTCCACGGTCAGTCCGCCTTTCAGGCCAAGATCCAGGGCTTTCTGGTCCCGTGCGATGGCCATATTGATGCCACGCCCTTCACGGGAGTAGTCATCCGTCACCATGGAAGGAGAAAGAATGCTGCCCACCGTCAGGATGGTCATACCGGAAATAATTGCCGCGATCGGAAATATCGTCAAAAACCAGAACCAGGGTTGGCGATACCAGGGCGCTACGGGGGTATTGTCAGTCATTACGCTATCAACTCTTGTCAGTGTATCGGGTCTCGGCTCACGATATCCTATCGCGGCCTTGGACCAACAAAACGGCTTTCAGTTTCCAGAATAAGTGATGGATCTGTTTCGGACTCCGCATAGAAACGGATGGTGTTATTGGTGTCCGGGATGGATTCGGGCGGAACATCCACGACGGTCGGCAGCGAGCGGATTTCAGAACTGGCAACTGTGACGTTGGTTGTTGTCAGAATCCGGATGCCCTCAAGCCCCTCAACCGACAGGTTGAAGGTCTGGGGAACCTCCGACATGTTCTGGATTTTTATCGTGTAGGAGTTCTCAACGTGGCCTTCGCCGTTGAAGCTGAAAAGCGCGCCACGGTCACGCAGTACGTCCATTTGGGCCGGCACCCGCGTGACCAGAGTGAAAATGATCGCTCCGATCATCAGAGCCAGAACGGCACCGTAGCCAAAGGTTCTCGGCCGCAGAAGCTTGGAGGTCTTGCCTTCCAGTTCGTTCTCGGTTGTGTATCGGATGAGCCCTTTGGGGTAATCCATTTTTTCCATCACTTCATCGCAGGCGTCGATACACAGCGCGCAGCCAATGCATTCATACTGCAACCCATCGCGGATATCGATACCTGTGGGGCATACCTGCACGCACTGACCGCAGTCAATGCAGTCACCCAGGCCCACGTCTGCGGGATTGACGCTTTTCTTACGGCCACCGCGGGGCTCGCCCCGGTTTGGGTCGTAGGAGACAATTCGGGTGTTCGGGTCGAACATGACAGACTGGAAACGGGCGTAGGGGCACATGTACAGGCAAACCTGCTCGCGCATCCAGCCTGCGTTCAGGTAGGTGGCGACAGTGAAGAACGCTACCCAGAAATAGGCCCAGCCATTGGCCTGAAGGGTGAACAGATCAATGATCAGTTCCCGGATCGGGTAGAAATAACCTACAAAGGTAAGGCCCGTTGCCAGAGCGACAAACAGCCACAAGCTGTGTTTGATGGTTTTCTTGGTAACCTTTTCCGTTGAGTTGGGGGCTTTGTCGAGCTTCATGCGCTTGTTGCGGCTACCCTCAACTTTCTCCTCAATCCACATGAAGATGAAGGTCCAGACGGTCTGGGGGCAGGTATAGCCGCACCAAACCCGGCCAAACAGGGTGGTAATGAAGAACAGGCCAAAGGCACAGATAATCAGCATGCCCGAGAGCAGGAAAAAGTCTTTGGGGAAGAAGGTTACGCCATACAGGTGGAATTCCCGTGCCGGCAGGTCGAAATGAATAAGGGGTTGGCCATCAAGTGTCAGCCAGACAAACAGAAAGTACATGCCCATGAGCAGCGTCAGGCTCACGTTGCGGATCTTCTGGAACGTGCCTTTGACTTCCTTGACGTAAATCTTCTTACGGCTGGCGTAGAGATCGACGGTTTCCGGCTTGTTGTTTTTATTGGGAGGCTCGGAGGAAGGGTCTACCTGGGTGACCGGAATTTCATTGCTCATGGGTATCTCCCGAAAGGTGTCGTGCTGGGAGCGGGCCTCGAGGGTCAGCTGATCTTCTCAAGCCTGCACCCGCGAGGCAGGTGCAGGGTTGAGAAGACCGGGCCGGGATGCTCCCGGCCGGTCTGGCTCAGTTTGACAGGCTGTAAACGTAGGCTGCCAGGATCTGGATCTGATCGTCTGTCAGACGGCCTTCCTGAGCTGGCATTTCGTTCTGGCGACCGTGTTCGACGGTCTCCCGGATCCACTCGTAGGTAGAGCCGTACAGCCAGATATTGTCGGTCAGGTTGGGCGCACCCATGGCAGTCATACCGGTTCCATCGGCACCGTGACAAGCCGCACAGGCCTGCTGGTAAACCGCTTCACCCGCTTTTGCAGCCTCGGCATCCCGCTCACGACCACTGTAGCTGAGTACAAAATTAACCACCTGATCAACCTGCTGGCTGGTCATGTTGGGCATGACACCCTTGGCCGGCATGTTGCCCTGACGACCTTTGGCAATGCTGTGCCAGATCTGGTCAGGTTCACCGCCCCACAGCCAGTCGTCGTCGGTCAGGTTGGGGAAACCCACCTGGCCGCGAGCGGCAGTACCGTGGCACACCGAACAGTTGTTGGCATACAAACGCTGGCCAATTTTCATGGCATCTTCGTTCTGCGCCAGCTCCGGGATCGGGGTATCACCAAACTGGGCGTAGATTTCACCATACCTGGCATCGGCTTTAGCTACTTCCGCCTCCCACTGGTTGGCAGAGGTCCAGCCCAGAATGCCCTTGAAGTTACCCAGGCCCGGATAGAGAGCCAGGTATCCAAGTGCAAACACACAGGTTGCGATGAACAGGTAAAACCACCACTTTGGCAGCGGGTTATCGTATTCCTCGATGCCATCGAAGGAATGGCCCATTGTGCGGTCGGTTTCGGTATCGGTCGTCTGGCTTTTGCGGGTGGCCCAAAGCAGCCACCAGCAGCCGAAGATGGTACCGAGCACGATCACGCTGATCCAGATGCTCCAGAAGGTACTCATTGTTTCTTCTCCGTTTTTTCCTGTTCGAGCGTACGCTTGGCTACTTCATCGTCGTCATCGGAGAAGGGCAGCTTTGAGGCTTCCTCATTCGCCTTCTTTCGGTGGGCGCTGAACGCCCACCAAATGATGCCGAGAAAAATCGCCATGATGACCAGCGAGTGTATGCCGCGTAACTCATTAATATCCATGGGATCACCGTTTGTCTGAAATCACAGTACCTAGCTGTTGCAGGTATGCGACCAGTGCTTCGATTTCAAACTTGCCTTCGATGTCTGAGGCAGCACTTGCTACCTGCTCATCGGTATAAGGCACGCCGAGGGTCTGCAGTGTTCTCATTCGAGCTTCGATGGTGGTGTGCTTCACACGGTTATCAAACAGCCAGGGGAAAGCCGGCATGTTGGACTCAGGCACCACGCTGCGCGGATCGTACAGATGCTGGCGCTGCCAGGCATCGGAGTAACGGCCACCCACGCGGGCAAGGTCAGGACCGGTGCGCTTGGAACCCCACAGGAACGGGCGGTCATAAACGAACTCACCCGCCACGGAGTAGTGGCCATAACGCTCGGTTTCCGCCCGGAACGGGCGAATCTGCTGGGTATGGCACACGTGGCAGCCTTCGCGGATGTAGATGTCCCGGCCTTCCAGTTCCAGTGCGGACAGCGGTTCCAGACCATCAACGGGCTGGTTCACATCCTTCTGGAAGAACAAGGGCACTACTTCGGCCAGAAAGCCGCCGCTGATGACCACCACAATCAGGACGATCATCAGGCCAAGGTTCTTTTCTACAATTTCGTGTCTCATCTGGTCTCTCCCCTTACGCCGCTTGAACGGCAGCGTTGTCCTGTGCTGCGGCTTCTTTCTGGCGTACGGTCATGTACACGTTGTAAGCCATGATCAGCATGCCGGTCAGGAAGATGGCGCCACCAATAAACCGGACGAAATAGCCGGGGTAGGACGCTTCCAGAGATTCAACGAAGCTGTAGGTCAGCGTGCCGTCTTCGTTAACTGCACGCCACATCAGGCCCTGCATGATACCGTTTACCCACATGGCAACGATGTACAGTACGGTGCCGACGGTCGCGAGCCAGAAATGCACGTTGATCATCGCTGTGCTGTACATGGCCTGCACGCCCCAGAGCTTCGGAACCAGGTGATACACGGCGCCGATACTGATCATGGCTACCCAGCCGAGGGCACCGGAGTGCACGTGGCCGATGGTCCAGTCAGTGTTGTGGGACAGTGCGTTAACGGTCTTGATGGACATCATCGGGCCTTCGAAGGTGGACATGCCGTAGAAGGACAGGGAGACAACCAGGAACCGCAGGATCGGATCGGTACGCAGTTTGTGCCAGGCGCCAGACAGGGTCATCATGCCGTTGATCATGCCACCCCAGGACGGAGCCAGCAGGATCAGGGACATCACCATGCCCGCAGTCTGTGCCCAGTCAGGCAGGGCAGAGTAGTGCAGGTGGTGGCCGCCGGCCCACACGTAGGTGGTGATCAGCGCCCAGAAGTGCACGATCGACAAGCGGTAGGAATAGACCGGACGGTTCGCCTGCTTGGGTACGAAATAGTACATCATGCCCAGGAAGCCGGCGGTCAGGAAGAAGCCAACGGCGTTGTGGCCGTACCACCATTGCATCATGGCGTCAGTGACACCCGCGTATGCCGAGTAGGATTTCCAGGCGGTAGCTGGCAGGGCCATGTTGTTACCGATGTGCAGAACTGCAACGGTAATGATGAATGCGCCATAGAACCAGTTGGCCACATAAATGTGCGGTGTGCTGCGCTTCATCACGGTGCCGAAGAATACCAGCGCGTAGGTTACCCACACGATGGCAATGGCGATATCAATCGGCCATTCCAGCTCTGCGTATTCCTTGGAAGACGTGATGCCCAGTGGCAAGGTAATGGCGGCCGATACAATGATCGCCTGCCAGCCCCAGAATGTGAACGCTGCCATACCATCGGAGAACAGGCGGGCCTGACAGGTCCGCTGTACAACGTAATAAGAGGTAGCAAACAGGGCACTTCCACCAAAGCCGAAGATGACGGCGTTGGTGTGCAGCGGCCGCAGGCGACCGAAGTGAGTCCAGGGCAGATCGAGGTTGAGGGATGGCCAAACCAGCTGTGCTGCAATCAGCACACCCAGAGCCATGCCTACAATACCCCATACCACTGTCATGATGGCGAATTGTCTCACCACCTTGTAGTTGTATGTCAGGTTTGCATTTACTGTGCTCATAGCCTTACCAATGGGTTTAGGATGGGGAAATATGCGGGCGCAAGTATGGAGAAACCATTAGGCCTTTGCAATGATTCAGGTCAACTCCTGACATTCGTCAAATCCGCTGGAATCAGCAGTTTGGCCAACAGTTTGCAGGGCTTGAACCGCGTTACAAAAGCACCTTGAAGGTTTCTGCTCGGTTGCTAATGATACCCCCTGACAGCGAGGAGTTGAATGTTGTGAAACGGATTAAGACCAAAGGCTACGGAAAAGGGGTCAAAAGTGTCATGTTGCTGGCCCATGGGGCCGGCGCGCCCATGGACTCTCCTTTCATGGAGCATCTGTCTGAAGCTTTGGAGCGGCATGGGGTTGCAACGGTCAGGTTTGAGTTCCCGTATATGGCTCGGCGGCGGAAAGACGGCCGCAAGCGGCCACCGGACCGAATGCCTGTGTTGCTGGATTCATTCCGGGCCGAAGTGGCGCGGGTGCGAGATGAGGTGGGCGAAGATTGCCTGATTCTGGTTGGAGGCAAGTCAATGGGTGGTCGGGTGGCGTCAATGCTGGCCAGTGACAATGCTCCGGATATCTCCGGGGTTATCTGCTATGGCTACCCTTTCCATCCCCCGGGCAAGCCAGATCGGTGGCGCATTGATCATTTTTCGACCGTTGGCTGCCCGATGATGATTATCCAGGGAACCCGGGACCCTTTCGGCAAGCCGGAGGAGGTGGCGGCCCAGGGCGAGATGCCGGGGCTTTCCCGGCTGCGCTGGCTGGATGGCGGAAACCATGATTTTCAGACGCCGGCAAGACATCCCGGCAGCCAGGTAACCCTCATCGAGCAGGCGGCCAGCGAAACCGGCCGTTTTATTCAGGAGTTACTGGCGGGCTCGGAACTGCATTGAGCAAGGGTGATCGCGTCGCGGCCGGCGGCTTTGGAGGCGTAGAGGGCTTCATCGGCGCGTCGGAACAGACCGTCTGGCTGTTCTTCGATGCCCAGTTCCGCGATGCCGGCGCTAACGGTAAGGCTGATGACTGTGCCATCGGGAGCGGTAATGCGAGAGTCCCGCACCGCTTCAAGAATATCCTGGCACAATTTGGAAGCGCCGGTGGCGTCTGTACCCGGTAACAGCAGGGCAAATTCTTCACCACCAAAACGGACCGCGACATCCCGTGGTCGCTTGATCTGATCCTTCAGGCAGGTGGCTATGTGCCTGAGGCATTTGTCACCAAAATCATGGCCCCAGCTGTCGTTAATTCGCTTGAAGTGATCGGCATCAACCAGCGCCAGCGACAATGGCTGGCCGGTTCTACGGGCTTCACGGCAGAGTTCCGGTAAAAGGTTATCCATATGCCGGCGGTTGTGTAGTCCGGTCAGGGCATCGTTCAGGCTGAGGGATGCCAGTTTCCGGTTGGCCTGCTCAAGTTCCCGCATGGTATTGCGTAGTTGTGCGGTGCGCTCGTGAACCTTGAACTCCAGCTCCGTGCGTGCCTGATGTTCAATATCCAGTAAC
This sequence comes from Marinobacter shengliensis, assembly GCF_003007715.1. GTDB lineage: Bacteria > Pseudomonadota > Gammaproteobacteria > Pseudomonadales > Oleiphilaceae > Marinobacter > Marinobacter shengliensis. The sequence goes on from NZ_PXNO01000027.1 coordinate 491,830, forward strand.
CTCTGATTCAGCAGGCGCCAGCGTTGCACCATGGCATAGTTCAGCAGGATAACCTGACCCCCGACAGCGGCCTGCATCATGACTTCGCGGGCCAGGTAGTCGCCCAGGTAGCCGAACGCTGCCAGCGCATAAGCCAGGGCACCAACCACCATGATCATCCAGGCTGCAATGTACCAGAACGCGGGCAGATAGCCCTGGCGCCAGCGGATAGTCGCAATGACCGACAGCGCGGCAATCACCACCAGTGCATGGGCTGTATTCAGCAGGATGGCTTTGGAATAGGGTAGCAGGAAGGTCAGGGTGACGAAGCCCACAGCAGACCAGACCAACCCTCGAAGCACGGATTCTGAAATCGTCCCGGCACTGACATCAAGAAAAGACCAGCCAAACAGCGCCATGGCGGCTGAGCAGATGACCAGGGTGAGCGGGATCGACAGGTTCGCCAGCTGTGCACTCTCCGGCCAGAAATACTGATTCGCGAAGCCGCCCATGGCAAACAGAAACATCGCCATGGAGCTGATATAGAAAGAGTTGTAGAAGTAGTACCGGGTACCGGAGCTGAAGAATAGCAACAGGTTAAAGACGGCCAGAATCAGCAACGCTCCGTAAAAAAGTCCGTGAATCAAGGTCAGGTGGTTGCTTTCCGCAATGACCTCTTCCGGTGTCATCAGGGCCAGGGGCACATTCAGCGCTCCGCTGCTGTGAACCCGGATGGTGATGGTTCGCCGTTCGGACGGATCCAGCGTGACCGGCAACAGGTAATAGCGGTAATCTATGCCTCGGGTGGCAAACGGCAGTGAGTCACCTGTGGCCAGCGGTGGCGCCGCCTCGGTGACAACATCCGGAGTGCCCGGCTGGTGGCTGTGCTGCCAGAAGGTGATTTCGTCCAGCAGCGGGTAGTTAAGCTTCAGATACCAGAGCGTGCGGTTGGCGCCAGGGTTATGGACGGTCAGTTGAATCCAGTACACGGCATCAGTATGGCTGAACACCAGATCATGGCCGTTGGCGGGGGTCCAGGGCATGTCGGCCGGCAATTCTGATGCGCTCTGCGCAGCGTGGGCTGGCTCGCCGGGGCGGGCGGAATGGAAGCACAGGTGATGATTAATCGCGCTCCGGGCTTCGGAGTTGGTCGCCTGTAGGACCGGGCATGGTTCCGCTGCCATGCTGTGACCGGGCATAATGCTGGCAAAGGCCAGCATGCCAAGCATCAGCAGGGCGCAGAATCTAGGCGTCATCACCGGAATCCCATGTCGAATGAAGGCGGAAGTGTAGCCAGCGTAAACAAATCCTGCTGTTAAACAGGTTCAAGTTTCTTGTTTGTCAGGGTGTCAGATTCCTGACAATTTTGAATGAAAAGGTGATAGATGCAACAGGTTATGCTGGTGTGCCGCCCGGGATTCGAAGCCGAGGCGGGCCAGGAAGTGACGGATCAGGCAGCCCTTAAAGGCGTGTTTGGTTACTTTCAGCCGGTCAGGAATAGCGGGCTGGTTCGGTTTACCATTGGCAGTGAGGAAAGCCCGGAGGAGCTGATGGGCCGCCTGCCGTTGGACGAACTGGTATTTGTCCGGGACTGGTTCGTTATCCTGGGCGATTGCGCGTTGCCAGTCCAGGATCGGGTTGGGGCCGTGGTCGGTTTTCTGCGAGATCAGGATTGGAATGGCACTGGCTGTGCACGGGTAGAGGTGCGTTTACCGGAGAACAACGAGGACCGGGACCTGGGCAACTTTTCCCGAAAATGGGTAGCGCCGTTATCCAAGGGCCTGCGGGGCGCGGGATTGCTTCAGGAAACGGCGGATGCAAAAACCAGAGCACGGCTGGAAATACTGCTGGCAGACTTTGGCACGGCTGTGATTGGGTACAGCCTCGCTGGTAACCGGTCGCCGTTCCCAGGGGGCGTGCCGCGGCTCAGATTGCCCGCCTCGGCCCCCAGCCGCTCCGCGCTCAAACTCGAGGAAGCCTGGAAGGTATTCCTGCCGGAGGATCGCTGGCTCGACTACCTGGGTGGTGGCAGGAAAGCCGTCGATCTGGGAGCCGCGCCAGGTGGCTGGACCTGGCAACTGGTGAATCAGGGTATGATGGTGACGGCTGTTGATAATGGTCCGATGAATCCGGACCTGATGGCCAGCGGGCATGTTGAGCACATTGAGGCGGATGGCTATGCCTGGCGCCCGAAGCGGGCGGTCGACTGGATGGTTTGCGACATCGTCGATAAGCCGCGCCGCACAGCCCGGATGGCAGTGGACTGGCTGGCAGACAGGCTTTGCCGTTACACGGTATTCAACCTGAAGTTACCGATGAAGAAGCGCTACGACGAATGGCTGGTATGCCAGGACATCCTGGTGCGTGGTCTTGAGGAGGCGGGCCTGACTTGCCATGTACGGGCCCGCCACCTTTATCATGATCGAGAGGAAATCACCTGTTTTATCGAGCGCCTGGACTAAGCCGGAGTGGCTCAGGGCATAGGGCTTTGTTCAAGAACCGTGATGATTTCATCGCGGTCCATCATGGGCACCAGTTCTGCCATCAGCTCGCGCCGTTCCCGGGAATGGTACCAGCGATCCCAATCAGCTTCGGAGCGCCAGTTGGCAAGGGTGATACGGTGGTTCGGGTCATGGCTGTCGACCAGCGTCTCACCTGAAATAAAACCGGGTGTACTGACGGCCTGCTGCAGTACCAAGCGTGAACGTTCTTCGTAGGCGGTTTCCAGAGACTCTGCGATGTGTCGTTCAATCAAAACCCGAATCATGCAATTGGTCCTTTATTTTCGTTGCTGTAAACAATAATTTAGCACTGGATTCTGAAAATCACGAGAACTGGAGGTGGCTGTTGTGACAACCCTGGAGTTTCAAGCCGAGCTGGACGCTCGAGGGCTGTTCTGCCCGGAACCGGTAATGATGCTGCACAACCGGATTAACGATATTGGCGTGGGGGAAGTGTTGCGCGTTGTGGCGACCGATCCTTCAACAACCCGGGATATCCCCCGTTTTTGCCAGTTCCTGGGCCATGATCTGCTGAGTCAACAGGAGTTGAAAGGGGAATTCCATTTCCTGATTCGCCGCTGTGAAAGCTGAGCAGACCGCTCAGCTTTCCTGGGCCACCTTGCCAAGATGGTCAAGGAACTGCCTGCGGTTCATTTCCCCGAGCACCCGTGCTTCCTGTAGTTCCTCGCCGTTGGTTCGATAGAACAGGATGGCCGGCGGACCAAACAATCCGAGTTCATCCAGCAGGGCCTGTTGGTCACGGGTGTTGTCGGTCATGTCGATCTGCAACAGGGTGTAGGGTGCTAGCGCCTGGATTACGTCCTGGTCGCTGAATACGTTTCGCTCCATGACTTTACACGACACGCACCAATCCGCGTAGAAGTCGAGTACGACAGGTTGCTGGTTGGCGCGGGCATCGGCCAGCATCGCTCGAATCTGTTGTGGGTCCTTGACGCGCTGGAAGTCTGCATGGCTGGCGCCGCCCTGAACCTGGCCGGCAGATGCGGTAAACGGTGCCAGCGGCCGCAGTGGATCATTGGCGCCGCTGAAAGCCCCTGCCAGGAGCGCCAGTCCATAGGCGAACATCACCAGGCCCAGGCCCTTGCGTGTGCGTTCCCAGCCAGCCCTGGCCGCATCAAAAGCGCCCAATTGAACGCCTGTGATGGCGACCAGTAGCCCCCACATGGTCAGGCCGGCCCAGGCTGGCACCATCCGCTCGATAAGCCAGATGGCAACGGCAAGCAGCATGACGCCGTAAAAATGTTTGACGGTTGTCATCCAGTGGCCTGAGGTAGGCAGAAGTTTGCGACCGCCGACGGCCACAAGAATCAGTGGAACACCCATGCCAAGCCCGAGTGCAAGCAGGGCAACGCCACCGATGACGGCGTCCTGGGTGGTTGAAATGTAAAGCAGGCTGCCGGCCAGAGGCGCAGAGACGCAGGGCGACACTATGAGTGCCGACAATGAGCCAATGCCGAAGATACTGATCACCCGGGTGCCGGTCAGCTTCTGGCTGGCATCGTTCAGCGGCTCGCGGATAAATCTGGGTAGCTGAATCTCAAACAGGTCAAACATCGCCAGGGCAAACACCACAAACAACGCCGCGAAGACACCGAGCACCAGGGGTGACTGGAGTTGTGCCTGCAGGTTGAAACTGGCGCCCAGCAAGCCGGTAATCACGCCAGCGGCGGCGTAGGTGAGCGCCATGCCCAACACATAACTGCCGGACAGTAACAGTGCGTGGCCGGTTGTGCGGGTGTTGTGGCCGGAGACCATAGTGGAAATAATCGGCACCATGGGCAATACGCACGGGGTGAACGTCAGCCCCAGCCCCAGCAGGAAGAAGACCCCGGCGATCATCCAGATAGACTGGCTGGACAGTAATCCGGCCAGGCCGGTTGCCGATGAGGTGTTATCGGCCGTGTTGAATGCGCTGCCGCCGGAGCCGCCGCTGTCTGCCGACGTGGATAAACTGCCCTGGTTGCCGTTCTTGCCGGGATAGTAGAGAACGTCCCGCGTCTGCGGTGGATAACACAGACCCGCCTCTGCGCAGCCCTGGTAGGTCACCTGCAGTTCCGCTTCCTGTATACCCTCAGGAAGGATGACCGGCACCCGGGCCTCGACCGGATCGAAGAACACCATCATCTCGCCGAAGTATTCGTCTTCGGTCAGGGTCCCGGGCAGTGAGAACTCGGGCTCGCCAATGCTGACGCCATCAGTGACCGGGGTAATCTGTATACGGCTTTTGTAGAGATAGTGTTCCGGGGCAATATTCCAGGACAGGACAACGCTGTCGCCTTCCGTGCTGTGGTTGAAGGGCAGCGCCTCGTCTACAGGCAGGAAGCCATTGTTGCCGCCGCCAAACAGGGAGCTTCCTGAGTTGCCAAAGGCCAGGGCGGAGGCCGGAAGCAGGGCAAATAGCAGTGCCAGTAAGGCCACGAGCTGGGTGACCGGTTGACGCAATCGTTGTTGGGAGTCCGGAATAGCTGTCATGAATCCTTCGTTATCCTGGGTGTTTCCAGTAGGGGCGGTATCACGGCCCGTTGCCTTGCTGCCAATGACATCATCGCCGTGGCAAAGTTCCCTCTGGTATTGCCTGCATTAAAGTCGCACAATAGCCAACCGATGAATCACAATCCAGACGATCTTATCATGCTGTTCAACGACCTGTTCCGGGAATCCTTCCGGACCATTCTGGTCAGGGGCAGTGACGAACCGGAGTACCTGCCTGCCAGCGAGCCAGACGGACTTGCCCGGGTAGTGTTTGCCCACGGTTTTTTTGCCAGTGCCCTCCACGAAATTGCCCATTGGTGTATAGCCGGTGAGCATCGGCGCACATTGCACGATTACGGATACTGGTATTGTCCGGATGGGCGTAGCCTGGAACAGCAGCAGGCGTTCGAACAGGTGGAGGTAAAACCCCAGGCCATTGAATGGCTGTTTTCCCTGGCAGCTGGCACCCGCTTTCATATCAGCGTTGATAACCTTGCCGGCAGTGGCGCGGCCGATGAGCCGGCTTTCCGCGATAACGTTTGTGGGCAGGCTTCCCGATATCTGGCCTGCGGCCTGCCATCCAGAGCCCAGCAATTTTTCGATACACTCAAGTCTTTCTACGGGACGGCCGACAGAATCCAGCATTGCTGGCATCAGGACAAGCGCCGCGTGGCGCCCACGGCTCCCGAATACGACCACTCAAGGATATTAGAGCCTTTATGACATCTGACCCAAAACATACCGGCGATTTGCGTTTCAGCGATCTGAATCTCGACAAGCGCCTGCTGGATGCCATCAGTAAAATCGGATTCGAATACTGCACCCCCATTCAGGCCGAAACCCTGCCCTGGACCCTGGCTTGCGAAGACCTGATCGGCCAGGCCCAGACCGGTACCGGTAAAACAGCAGCCTTCCTGATTACCGCGATACAGACTCTGCTTGAAACACCGGTGGATGAAAAAGACCGTTTTGCCTCTGAGCCCAGAGTGCTTGCCCTGGCTCCAACCCGTGAACTGGCGATGCAGATTGCCAAGGACGCAGAGCAACTGTGCCAGTACACCGGCCACAATGTGGTTACCGTGGTGGGCGGTATGAACTACGACAAGCAGCGTGAGCAGTTGCAGAACGAGATTGTCGACATTCTGGTGGCAACTCCGGGCCGGCTGATCGACTTCCTGGGCTCCCAAGACGTGTTTCTGGACCAGATCGACATCCTGATCCTGGATGAAGCAGACCGTATGCTGGATATGGGCTTCATCCCGGATGTCAAACGTATCATCCGCAAGTGCACCAGCAAAGAAGATCGCCAAACCCTGCTGTTCAGCGCCACCTTCAACCAGGACGTTCTGAACCTGGCGTCCATGTGGACCCAAAATGCAGAGTTCGTGGAGATCGAGCCGGAGCAGAAAACCGCCGAACGGGTAGAGCAGACCGTGTATCTGGTGTCTGACGACGACAAACTGCCTGTGCTGGTGAACTACCTCAAACGTCCGGAGGTTGAGAAGGCCATTGTGTTTGCCAATCGTCGTGACCAGTGCCGGGATCTTGAGGAGGATCTGAAGAATCAGGGCGTGAAAGTGTCCCTGATGTCTGGTGAGATCGCCCAGAACAAACGGTTGAAAACCCTGGACCAGTTCAAAAAGGGGCAGATCCAGGTGCTGGTTGCCACCGATGTGGCGGGCCGGGGCATTCACGTTAATGGTGTGACCCATGTCTTCAACTACAACCTGCCTGAGAACGCCGAAGATTACGTACACCGGATTGGCCGTACCGGGCGCGCAGGCAAGACCGGTGTTTCCGTCAGCTTTGCCGGAGAAGACGACTCTTTTGCCTTACCCGAGATCGAGAAGTACATCAGCCAGAAGCTGAAAACCGCGGTGCCAGACGAAGACTTGATGGCCACCATGGATAACCCGCCGATCACTCGCAAGCGCGGTGGGCGCCGCCCCCAGAGCGGCCGCGGGCCGGTAGGGCGCGGCGGTTCGCGGCCCCGGCGCAACTGAGTCGCGTTGGTACAGGGCGATTTAGGGTAATGGAGACCAGGTTATGCTGATCGTTGCGGACGAGAACATTCCTTTACTGGACGCGTTCTTCGGTGATATTGGAGAAATACGCCGGGTTACAGGGCGAACGCTGAGTCGTGAGCAGGTGCAGGATGCGGATATCCTGCTGGTGCGTTCGGTGACCCGCGTTAACCGTGAGTTGCTGGAAGGAAGCCGGGTTCGTTTTGTGGGCACTGCGACCATTGGCACAGACCATATTGACCTGGAGTGGTTGCAGGCGCAGGGCATCGGCTTTGCCGCCGCCCCAGGATGCAACGCCAGCAGTGTGGCCGAATATGTGTTGTCGGTAGTATCGCTGTTTGCTGAACGACGGGGGCTGGACGATTGGACATCCCTGACGGTTGGTATCGTTGGCGTTGGTAATGTCGGTGGCCAGTTGGCTCAATGCCTGGAACGCCTTGGTTTTGAGGTACGCCTGTGTGACCCGCCGAGGCAAGAACGGGAACCGGGGGCTGAGCCGCCTTTTGTCAGTCTGGCTGAGGCGCTGGAGTGTGACGTGGTTACCCTGCATACGCCATTAACCCGCCATCAGCCCCACGCCACCTGGCACATGGTGTCTGACTCGGAGCTGGCGTTGATCGGCGCCGATCAACTGCTGATCAACGGTGGTAGGGGAGAAGTTGTTGATTCCGAGGCCTTGATGCGCAGCCTGGAACAGGCTGATGCACCGCTGGTGGCCCTGGATGTCTGGGAGCATGAGCCTGGGATACTTCCCGATCTTGTGGACAAGGTATGGCTCGCGACGCCCCATATTGCCGGGTACAGCCTGGAAGGCAAGATGCAGGGCACGGAAATGGTTTATCGGGCGCTGTGTCAGTTCCTGGGCCTGCCCATACGCAAGAAAGCAGGCCAGTTTTTACCTGAACCAGCGGTCAGCAAAGTCTCGTTTACCAGTTCAGCCGAGGAAGATGAGGCCATTCGTACGGCACTGCGGGTCTGTTATGACCCAAGGCGGGATGATGCCAGGCTGAGACTGGCCATGCGGGGAAATCCGGAGCAACGGGCGGTGGCGTTTGACCGCCTGCGCCGGGACTATCCGGTGCGCCGGGAGTGTTCCAGCCTGAAGGTTCAGCTCAAAGGGACCAGTAAATCGCTCCAGGACGGGTTCCGTGCGCTGGGCTGTAAACTCAAGATCTGACCAAGATTTGCCTGGTTCGCACGCAAAGGGGGCGCAGACAGCGCCCCCTTTTGTTTTCTGTCACACCCTGGCGTTCTGCAGGGCCGCGATGCGATCTTCCAGTGGTGGGTGAGTCATGAACAAGGCTGCCAGGCCGGCCCGGGCGCCGCGGTTAATACCGAAGGCCTGGAGGGTGTCGGGCATTTGATCCGGCACTTCACTTTCCTGCTTCAGGCGAGCCAGCGCGCTGATCATCGCTCCGGTACCGGCAAGCTGAGCGCCTGCGATGTCAGCCCGGAATTCCCGGCGACGGGAGAACCAGAACACGATGGTGCTGGCCAGTATGCCAAGGACAATTTCGGCCGCGATGCTGACCACGAAAAAGCCAATGCCATGGCCGTTCTCGTTCTTGAACACCACCCGGTCTACGAAGGAGCCGATGACCCGGGACGCGAAAATCACAAAGGTGTTCACCACACCCTGAATCAGCGCAAGCGTGACCATATCACCATTGGCCACATGACCAATCTCATGGCCCAGTACAGCCCGGATTTCATCCTTGTTGAAGCGGTGCAGCAGCCCCTCACTGACGGCCACCAGCGAGTCATTCTTGTTCCAGCCGGTGGCAAAAGCATTGGACTGGGAGGCGGGGAAAATAGCCACCTCGGGCATGCCAATGCCCGCTTTCTTTGACAGCTCTGCCACGGTGTCCACCAGCCAGCGCTCGGCTGGGGTTCTGGGCGAGTCAATAACCCGGGCCTTGGTACTCCACTTGGCCATGGGTTTGGAAATCAGCAGCGAGACGATGGCACCCGCAAAGCCGAATACGGCCGCAAACGCCAAGAGCGAACCGTAATTGATGCCCTGTTGGGCCAGGTAGCTGTCAACGCCCAGCAGGCGCAAGGTAAAACTTGCGACCAGGATGACGGCCAGGTTGGTGGCCAGAAACAACAAAATCCGCATAGTCTATTCCCGTATTAACGTTCCCTGAAAGTGGTTGCCTTTCTGACCGATATATGTGGTCCGGGTTCACTCCTTCAAGAGCCTTACCTGGATTTAATGCAAGCGCCCTGCACCAGTCTCATTGAAGAAGGAGGACTGAACGGCCAGGCTGATACGGCTGGAACTGCCACTCTTTAGGGCCGACCTCAGCAGGTGGATATAGGTTGAAAGGTCCTTTTGTACGGAAGGCGGCAGTTCCGCTTCAGTGCTGGAGGCGTTCAACTCACGTACCAACGCCTGGGGAGCCGGGGCGCTGAGGCGTATAAAGGCTTCGCGGGTCAGTACCGCCTGGTCCAGCGCTTCCTGCCGAATCGTGTCAACGTAGCGCAGCAAGCCCTCTTCCGAGAGCCACAGCAGCGCTCCGAAGCAGGCCATGTGCCGTTTGCTGTGCAGGCCGAATTCATCCGGCTCATCCGGCCCGGCGATGTCCTCCACGAACAGGTTGATCCGTCTCGGGAAGGCAGCATAAAGCTGGATCAGCGCAATAGCGACGTCCTTGTAAAACTCCTCGACATGTATGTCAGCCATAGCAGCTCCGGTTACTGGCGGTAATGCTCCAGGAAGTTGCCCAGACGACCCATGGCGTCTGCCAGTGTATCTTCCCGAGGTAGGAAAACGACACGCAGATGCTGTTTGTCATCAATGTTGAAGGCGGAGCCCTGAACCAGCAGGATTTTCTCCTGCAGCAGCAGGTCGAGCACCAGCTTTTCATCGTTGACCACCGGGAAGTGCTTCGGGTCCAGTCTCGGGAACAGGTACAGTGCACCCTGGGGTTTGACACAGCTAACGCCAGGAATGTCGTTGAGCATTCGCCAGGCAGTTTCCCGCTGTTCATAAAGCCGGCCGCCAGGTGCTACCAGATCGTTGATGGATTGGTAGCCACCCAGAGACGTCTGGATGGCTAGCTGTGCCGGTACGTTGGCGCACAGGCGCATGTTGGAGAGCATCTCAATGCCCTCGATCAGGTCCCGGGCGCGGTGTTTGGCGCCACTGATGATCATCCAGCCCGATCGGTAGCCGGCTGCCCGGTAGTTCTTCGACAGCCCGTTGTAGGTAAAGAACAGCACGTCGTCAGCCAGTGAGGCAATGGAAGTGTGCTGGGTACCGTCATACAGGATCTTGTCATAGATCTCGTCCGACAGGATGATCAGGTTATGCTGCCGGGCCAGCTCGATGACCTGCTGCAACAGCTCTTCCGAATAAACCGCACCGGTGGGGTTATTGGGGTTGATCAGCACAATGGCCCGGGTGCGACGGGTGATCTTTTTCTTGATGTCATCAATGTCCGGGAACCAGCCCTGTTGCTCATCGCACCGGTAGTGCACCGGCTTGCCGCTGGAGAGGGTCACAGCGGCGGTCCAGAGCGGGTAATCCGGCGCCGGAATCAGCACTTCATCGCCGGTGTTCAGCAGTGCCTGCATGGACATGACGATCAGCTCGCTAACGCCGTTGCCCAGGAAAATGTCGTCGATGTCGACCTTGGCAATGCCCCGTTGCTGGCAGTAATGCATCACGGCCTTACGGGCAGAGAACAGCCCCTTGGACTCCACGTATCCCTGGGCCTGATGCATGTTGTAGATGACGTCTTGCTGGATTTCTTCCGGCACGTCCAGCTCAAACGCCGCCGGGTTGCCAATGTTGAGCTTGAGGACGCGGTGGCCCTCTTCTTCAAGACGACGCGCCTCACGCAGAACCACGCCACGAATTTCATAACACACATTATCGAGCTTGGCGGATTTGAAATAGTTCTGCATGGGTCGCTGGCGTCCTTAACAAACAGTCTGAAAGAGGTTCCGGTAAACGGAAGCATCCTATTCTAGCGGAGGGGAGCCCCGGGGCAACAGGGGCAAATGTGTTGAATTGTGGGCAAATACGGATAGTTTGCGGCGGTTTTTGAAAGTGAACTCTGGATCACTGGCCCGTTAAGACTTTTTTGAGTGTGGCTTTGCAAAATTATATTGTGCACAATATAAAATCATGCAAATCATCGACAGGAGTAAACGTATGTCTGGCGAATCCATTTACGATTTCAGTGTTCGTGACATTAAGGGCAATGAAGCCTCCATGGCGGATTACAAGGGAAAGGTCTTGCTGATTGTGAACACCGCGTCAAAGTGTGGCTTCACACCTCAATTTGAGGGCTTGCAAGCGCTGCATGAGGAACTCGGTGACCAGGGATTCGAGGTATTGGGCTTTCCCTGTAACCAGTTTATGAATCAGGATCCGGCAAACGATGATGCCATCAGTCAGTTCTGCTCCCTGAACTATGGTGTCAGCTTTCCGATGTTTGCCAAGGTTGACGTGAACGGGGATGGCGCGCATCCGCTGTTCCAGTTTTTGAAGAGGGAAGCCAAGGGCCTGATGGGGTCGGAGAAGGTGAAGTGGAATTTTACCAAGTTTCTGGTCAACCGCGACGGGCAGGTTATCCGCCGTTACGCACCCACAGCTAAACCCGCTGACATTCGTTCCGATATCGAGAAGCTGCTCTGACATGAACGGTGATGATCAGATGCTGGCGCTTGATAACCAGATCTGCTTTGCCCTCTATGCCCTCAATCGGGCCGTTACAGCGCGGTATCGACCTGTGCTGGCTGAGCTGGGGCTGACCTATCCGCAGTATCTGGTGATGCTGGCGCTCTGGGAGCATGGCCCGGGAGGAGAGGCCGCCCGGGTATCGGATATAGGGGCCCGGCTGCGCTTGGATAGTGGCACTCTAACGCCGCTTTTGAAGCGGCTGGAAGAGCGTGGTCTGCTCACCCGGCGCCGGCAGGCAAGTGATGAGCGGGTCGTTCGGTTGAGTTTAACGGAAGCCGGCTGGCGATTGCGGGAACAGGCTCGCGAGGTACCCATGCAGTTGGTGTGCGGCCTTGATGTAGCGCCAGAGCGGTTGGTCACCCTGCGGCAGGAGCTCAGGAGTCTGCTTGAGGTTCTGGAGCGCTCGGGGCCCAGCGATTGATAACGGCCCTGAGCTCCTCACGCTTATAGGGTTTGGTGATGTAATCGTTCATTCCGGCTTCCAGGCAATCCTCCCGATCACCCTGCATAACATTGGCGGTCACCGCAATAATCGGCAAGTTTTGCCATTCCGGGTTGCGCCTGATGGCCCGGGTTGCCTCGTAACCGTCCATAACGGGCATCTGGCAATCCATAAGAACCAGGTCGTAACGGCGCTTTTGCAACGCCTCCAATGCCCTCTGGCCGTTCTCTGCATGGTCTACCCGATGGCCCAGCTTTTTCAGCAGGCTGCTGGCGACCAGCTGATTGACCTGATTATCCTCGACCAGCAGCAGGGTGAGTTGGTTCTCGGTTCTCGCAGCCCTGGTTGATTGATCCAGCGGTTCTGAACTGCCGCTGTCCGGCAATCCTGCGGCGGCGCACAGGCAGTGGTAGAGTTCAGTGCGTCTGAGCGGCAGCGGCAGAATAAACTGACCGGGACGCCCGGAACTGATTGAGCCAGTGCTGTCTGCCAGGATAACGCCCATTCCCTGCCAGTCATCGGCAAAGGCCTTGCACTCTTCGTCGCCTGGCTCTGCGGCCACCAGCAAGATGCCCTTTGGATGACGGCTGGCGCTTCTGACCGGGATAGCCCAGGCTCGCAGTTGTGATTCAATCGCCAGCCGGTGCGGGTGATCCTGCGGTATGGCCATGGCAACACCTGTTTCGCAAAGCCGGGTGGCAGCGGCTTCTGGCAGTGTCGGGTGTGCGGGTTCATGCACCGGCAGGGGCAGGGTGACGGTGAAATGAGTACCGGCGCCCTCACTGGAATCCACCAATATCTGCCCGTGCATACGTTCCACCAGCTGGCGGCACAGCGTCAGGCCAAGACCGGTGCCGCCGTACAGCCGGGTGGTGTCGGTGTCGGCCTGCGAAAACGGTGAGAAGATCCGGTGCAAGCCTTCTTTGGACATGCCTATGCCGCTATCGATAACCTCCATGCGAAGACTTCCACCGGAGTATGTGGTGCGCACCCTGACATGGCCATCGTCGGTAAACTTGACCGCGTTACTGAGCAGATTATTGAGGATCTGGCGCGTGCGCGTCGGGTCGCCCAGAAACTGCTCGGGTAGCATAGGGTCGGTTTCATTGACCAGATTGATGTGTTTGCGGCGAGCCTGTTGGGCGTGAAGAGTTGAGCATTCCTCTACCAGGTCGCGAACGCTGAACGGAATATTCTCGAGATTGAGTTTTCCGGCTTCGACCTTGGAGATGTCAAGAATGTCATTGAGCAGGCCAAGCAGGCTTTCACCGGCGTTCAGGGCAATCTCCAGGCGGTTTCTCTGGCCAGCGTCCTGTTCACTTTCCAGCGCCAGCCCGAGCATTCCCAGCACCCCGTTCAGGGGGGTGCGGATCTCATGGCTCATGCTGGCCAGAAAGTTGGCTCGTGCCCGAGCCCGTCGCACCGCGTCTTCCTTGGCACGAACCAACGCCCGATTACCCCGTTGCAAGGCCTGATTCTTTTCCGAAATTTCCCGTGTTCGATCTTCAACTTCCTGCTCCAGCTGGCTGGAGTAGTTTTTCATGGCGCTTTCGGCTGCCCTCAACTGGGCCACGCTGCCTTCCATGTGTTCAAGGTGCTGGTTGATGATGCCAACCATGGTGCCGATTTCATCAAAACGATGGTTGGCAGGCACGGGCAGCCGGACTTTTTCCGGGGTGCTGGCCCTGACCCGACTCAATGCTTCAATCACGTTGAGCATGGGGCGGGTCAGCACGAAATAGAAAATGCCAAGCAGCGCAACTGACAGCACCAGGCTCTTGAACAGCCCGATGACGAATGTGTTGACTGCCCGCTGCAGGAACTGCCAGCCGTAGTGCCAGGTATCGATGGTGACAACCAGATGGCCCAATGGCAGGTCCTGTAACTGGGGTACCTGGAGTTCTGTGCTGAAGACACTGCTGGAACCGAACAGCAGGTCGCTGGTCCAGCGGTATCGGGAGATCGGGCTGCTCTGGCTGGCGGCCGACATGGTCTGGCCATCACTGTCCACAATCCGCGCGTCTATGGTCGCCGGGTGGCGTAACAGGCCATCCAGCAGTTCCTCGGCCAGCCTCACGTCAATGTTGTAGGCAATCTGGGACGCCGGACTGTTGCTGATCTCGATCAGCGCCCGGATGTCCTGTTCCATGGCGTCTTTCGCCGAGAAATAATCAAGGGTGATCTGAATCAGGTTCAGAATCAGGCCAAGAGCCATGGCCACCAGTACGGTGTCGCGGGTCAGGCGGTAGGAAAGTCTGTGCCGGAAGCTCTTTAACACGGTGAATGGTCGTCCCTGTGGCTGGTCAATGGGGTAAAGCGTGTTCCTCAGTCGTCGTAATCAGCCTTTTTCTTCCAGGTGCCATCATCCTGCAAGAAGTTATCCCATTCCCGGTCGAGCTTTGAGTGGCTCTCGGTTTGTGTGGTGCCGTCGGCCATGCTGGCTTCAAGCTCCTTGATGCGTGTTCTGAAGCTCTTGACGGCTTTCATGGCCAGCGGATTATCTTTGGATTTACCCATTTCCGTGCTGGCCAGGTGGTACGCATGGATAGCCTTGCGGATCTGGTTCTGCCGGATATGGTCCCGGGCCTGGAAAACGTGCAGGTCGGCGTGGGTCTTGTGCACCAGAAACAGCACATGCTTCAGGTGCTTTTTGGCGCTGGCGGTGTCGAGCCGGCCGGCTTTGTGCATGGCCTCAATCATTTTGAACAGGCTTTGAAGCAGTTCTTTGACGTAGGTTGCTTTCTCCGGGGAGTCGATTCTGACCGATGCCCGGTTATCATTGTTCTCCAGTACCTGTTTCCTGGTCTGTTTGATGGTGTCGAGCCATTCGCTGACCGGTTGCTCGGACTTAAGCGCGACCAGATCGTGACAGGATTCCTCCATGCGCTTGAGCAGCAGCAGCTTGAGGTCGGGAGACAGGTACTGGGCCGGAATCTCCGAGAACAGGCGGTAGGCGCGATTGTATTCGTCTTCCCGGGCGGTCATCTTGCGAACCCGCTCAATCCGCGCCTTTTCACGCATCTGACTGATAACGATAATGACCAGTGAGACGGTGACGATCGCCGCGAGCAGCAGCACAATGGTGGTGGTATCCATGGTGTCGGTAATGGCTCCGGATTACAGTGAACGGACCGCCTTTGCGGGCGCGCCTCTAATTGTCAGATATTATTGGGTAACGCCCTGAAAGCCTAGCAGAAATCTGGGCAATCGTCCGTTTCCGGTTGTAAGTACAGGAAATACTTCATTCATTTAATGAATTGTGGGTTTCCTGTATATTGGTCTGGTGAATGTGTGGGCGGGCCAGACCGGTGCCGCCACTCTGCTTTCCAGGATTTTTTGCATGGACATTTCCCGGGTAGATCTCAATCTGCTTGTATACCTTGACGTGCTGCTGCGTGAACGCAATGTCACCAAGGCCGCCAATCATCTGGGCATCACCCAGCCTGCTATGAGCAACGGTTTGCGCCGGTTACGGGATCTGTTTGGCGACCCGTTGCTGGTGCGTACCAGTGAAGGCATGACAGCCACGGAGCGGGCCCGGGAACTGCAGCCGTTGGTCCGTGGCATTCTGTCGGACATTGAACAGGCGGTGCAGGAGAAAACCCCCTTTGCTGCCCAGGAGAGCCAGCGGGTATTCCGTATCATGGCCAGTGACTACGCGGAATCCTGTCTGATGCCCAGGGTGTTGCGGCGGATTCGCCAGGAGGCGCCCCACGTTACCCTGGACGTGCTGACCCCCAGCGACGTGAGCTTTCTGGATGTGGAGCAGGGCCGGCTGGATATGGCCATCAACCGTTTCGACAAGATTCCTCAATCGTTCCACCAGAAAACCTTGTGGATCGAGTATTTTGCCTGCCTGATGAATGCCCGTAATCCCATTCTTAAAGAGCCGTTTACCCTGGATACCTACCTGGATGCCAGCCATATCTGGGTCAGTAAAACCGGTTTTGGTGTGGGCGTGGGGGTGAACCCCAAGGATGTCCAGCGGCTGGGGTGGGTAGACGAAGCCTTGGGGCGAATGGGCCGCAAGCGGCAGATCTCGGTTTTCACCCGGCATTATCAGGTGGCCATGTTGCTGGCGGAGCAGCATGACCTGATTGCCACTCTGCCATCTCGCGCGGCCTGGTTGCAGAAAGACAACCCGAACCTGGTGGTGAAGGTGCCACCGTTCGAGATTCCGCCGTTCGAGCTGAAAATGGCCTGGAGTCCATTACTGCAGCACAACAGCGATCATCAATGGTTGCGTAAGCTGATTGCCGAGGTGGCGGAAGAAGTGGACGAGGAGTTTGCACCCTTCGGTGCCAGATTTGAGTCGCCACAAGCTACCCCGGGGCTGCATTCAGAGCGGTAGTTCCCGAAGTTCCAGCGAGCCCCGGCCAGCATCCCACATGCGCTGGAAGGCTTCCTCCATGAGCTTGACCCGGCCCGGGTTGGCAAAATTGGCGAAGCCTTCCGGCTTATTGAAATCGTGGCGGTACAGTACACCCTCACGGTCTGCCAGCAGGAACGGCTGGTTTTCCATCGGATAATCGGTGTTGACCAACCGCAGCTCAATCCGGCTGGTGAGCCGGCGCATCAGCTCTACCAGTTGGTGCCGGCGTTTAACCAACGGCTTGTTATCGTGAATCAGGATGCGCACTTCGCTAAGCCGGTGCCGGCGAGCCACCGCAGAGATCAGTTCCCGTAACGGGTAGCGGTCGTAGAGGCCGTGATCAAGCACGTCGTCATACAGCCATATGCGTTGGCCGGCTTGGGCTACCAATGAGTCCATCAATTCCAGCATGGTGCTTTCATCGCCGAACAGCCAGCTTTCGGAATCCTCGCCAAGAATCAGTGGCTTCGCGCGTTGATCACCTGGATGACTGGCCAGTGTGGGAGCCAGGCAGCGCATATCCAGGTGGGGAATGCCAGCGTCATCATAGATATCCGAGCAGATGTGAAAGCCGAAGCGTTGGTAGAACCCGGTGGCGTGCTGCTGGGCGGAGAGTTTCAGTTCCTGGAAGCGACCAGCGGATTCGGCCAGCAGGTGTCTGAGCAGGGCATCACCAGCCCCCCGGCCACGATACTCCGGTAACACCGCCATACGACCGATGTAACCGGTTTCCTCCATTGTGGAGAAAAGGCGAGCGGTAGCCACCGGTGTGTTGCTGTCATCCACCGCCAGGTAATGGTCAGCAATCTCGTCGGTGTCGTCCCACTCCAGCTCCGGTGGCACCTGCTGTTCCTCAACGAACACCCGTTGGCGGATGTCCCTGATGGATGATGGCGCCAGTTGCCAGCTGTATTTTCGGAATCTCAGGTTCATGGCTTACTCGAAATACACCGAGCCCTGGTTGTACAGATTGGTTAGCAGGCCAAGCAAGGCCTCGTCGCCGGCAAACTCTGCCAGCGCGGCCATATTCATCCTGGCGCTGGCGCAGAGTAGTGGCGCCAGTGGCCGGGCATCGCCTTTCAGAAGGTATTGTTCGCCATCCACAAACAGGGCAGTTTCACTGTCCAGTTCATGATAGGCGAAGCGGGAACCCTCGTTCCAGCGCAGTTGCTCGCCGGCGCGGATGGCTTCAGCCAGATCTTCTGCTTCTGCAGGTTCATCCGCCGGCACCACAATTTCCAGGCTCTTGGGAGCGGTGGCGAACTGGCCAAACCACAGGGCCAGGTTGCGGCGATCACCCAGTTGTTCACGGATGATGGTGTCCAGGCGGTTGATGACCTCCGGGCCGATGGTACCGGGGTTGTCCTGTACTCGAAGGTCCGGGTCATCCAGATGCTCGGCGGCTTTTTCTTTCTGACTGAGAAAATCGGTAAAACTGGTGAGCAAGTCATCGATGGTCGGGGCACGAAAACCCACGGACAGAGTAATACAGTCGTCTTCAGCCACGCCGTGGTGGCCAATACCCGGGGGCAGGTACAGCATGTCGCCCGGGGCCAGGGTGACGGTTTCCTCGCCATCCCAGCTGCTCAGGATGCGCAGTGGGGTGCCTTCTACTCTCGGCGAGGTATGGTCACAGTGGCCGCCGAACGTCCAGCGCCGGTGGCCCTGGGCCTGCAGCAGGAAAACATCATACATGTCGTAGTGGGGGCCAACGCTGCCACCTTTCGGGGCGTAGCTGGCCATGATGTCATCCAGACGCCAGTTGGGAATGAAGCGGAAGTTGTCGAGCAGGTCGGCAATCTCCGGTACCCAGTGGTCCAGGCCCTGAACCAGTAAGGTCCAGTCCTGTTCCGGCAAGTCACTGAAGCGGTCCGGGTTGAAAGGACCGTTGTGCAGTTGCCAGGGTTTACCGGCATCGTTCTCGATCACGATGCGAGATTCCACTGCTTCCTCACAGGCTAGCCCGGCCAGTTCGTCCGGACTGACCGGACACCGGAAGCCGGGAAATGCCTGACGGATAACCAGCGGCTTCTTCTGCCAGTAGTCCCGCAGAAATTCAGAAGCTGTCAGTCCGCCAAGCATGTCCATGGTGTTGCTCCAGGTTAAATATTGCCGGCCTGTTCGACGGCATTACCAATGTAGGTGTCCGGTGTCAGGGCGCGCAGTTCGGCCTTGGCGTGCTCCGGAATATCCAGTGTTTCCACGAAATTCTTGATGACTTCCGGGCTCATGGCTTTGCCACGGGTCAAGTCTTTGAGCTTTTCGTAGGGTTTTTCGATGTTGTAACGGCGCATCACGGTCTGGATTGGCTCGGCCAGCACTTCCCAGGCGTTGTTCAGGTCCTCGTTGAGGCGGGCCGGGTTGATTTCCAGTTTGCCCAGGCCCTTCAGGGTAGCCTCATAGGCAATCAGGCTGTGAGCAAAGCCCACGCCCAGATTACGCAGCACTGTGGAGTCGGTCAGGTCACGCTGCCAGCGGGAGATTGGCAGCTTGGCAGACAGGTGGCTGAAGAGCGCGTTGGCGATGCCCAGGTTGCCCTCGGAGTTCTCGAAGTCGATGGGGTTTACCTTGTGGGGCATGGTGGAGGAGCCTATCTCGCCGGCCACTGTCTTCTGTTTGAAGTAGCCCAGGGAGATGTAACCCCAGATGTCCCGGTCCAGATCGATCAGGATGGTATTGAAGCGGGCAATGGCGTCATACAGTTCGGCGATGTAGTCGTGGGGTTCAATCTGGGTGGTGTACGGGTTCCAGTCCAGCCCCAGGCTCTCAATGAACTCTTCGGCGTTGGCTGCCCAGTCCACGTCCGGATAGGCGGACAGATGGGCGTTGTAGTTGCCGACCGCACCGTTGATCTTGCCCATGATTTCCACTTCGCGGATTTGCATCAACTGGCGGCGCAGGCGATACACCACGTTGGCCAGTTCCTTGCCGACGGTGGTGGGAGACGCGGTTTGTCCGTGGGTGCGGGACAGCATGGGCTGTTCGGCATGTTCCTTGGCCAGTTCGGCCAGTTTGTCGACGACTTTGTCCATGGCCGGCAACAGGCCGTGGTCCAGGCCTTCGCGCAGCATCAGCCCGTGAGACAGGTTATTGATGTCTTCGGAAGTGCAGGCAAAGTGAACGAATTCGGTCACCGCGTGCAGCTCGGGCACATCGGCGATCTTTTCTTTGATCAGGTACTCGACCGCTTTGACATCGTGGTTGGTGGTGCGTTCGATGTCCTTGATGCGCTCGGCGTCAGCCAGGCTGAATTCGCTGACCATTTTGTCCAGGAAGGCGTTGGCTTCGTCGGAGAATGCTGGCACTTCGGTAATGGCCGGGTGAGCGGCCAGTTTCTGCAACCAGCGGATTTCGACAGTTACCCGGTTACGGATCAGCCCGTATTCACTGAAGATGCTGCGAAATACGCTGACTTTACTGCCGTAGCGGCCATCGACCGGGGAAATGGCGGTCAGGGCGGTGAGTTCCATCGAAAACCTCTCAGTTCATCAAAGAAAAATCGGATCGGAAATATATGAAGGCGCTAATGATACACCAGAGGGCGCCGCGAATCAGCGCAGCAACTCCCGGGCGTGCATGATGACCTTTTTGCGTTTGAAGATCAGCTGCCAGCGGTGGCCGCCGCTCTGACGCCAGAGCACTGCCGAGCGGATACCAGCCAGCAACAGGGCGCGGACCTTCGCTGCATTTTCTTCCCGCTGCAGCACCTGGGGGTTGCCGCTGACCTGAATGCGTAGGCGGAACGTGCTGATGGTGTCTGTGTAAATGGACGCCAGATTGCCGATCAGGTTGCTGTGGGTGTATCCGAAGTGGCTGGCGGTATGCCGTGCCTGTTCAATCCGGCTGCCAATCACATCGAGCATGTCGCCGTCGCGCTTGAGTTTGGACTCAAGATGAACGAGGTTCAGCACGTAGCGCAGTATCTCGACATCCTGTGGGCGGCTCTGTTGCGCCAGTGAGGTAGACAGGGCCTCCAGGCCTTCACGGATGTCGGACAATTCGCCCCCGTAAACATCCAGGGTGGACGCGGGATCGGTGGCGAACAGAGAGCGTATGCAGGTTTCCAGGGACTCGTCGCTACAGCTGCCATTATGGGCAATCTGCCGCACCAGTGCTGCGGCCTGGAACAGGCCAGCCAACGCCAGGGTCTGGTCGTGCAGGGATTTGCTCATGCGCGGGCCCCTGCATCGACAGTTAGCTCCAGCCGTGATGGCAGCGCTTCGCCATCCCGCCAGGTGTGTTCTATCACGCCGCCGCCCAGGCAGACATCGCCCTGATAGAACACCACTGACTGGCCGGGGGTGACGGCCCGCTGGGCATCGTCAAAGACCACTTTGACGCCGCCTTCGATAACGGTCACTTCGCAGTCCTGATCTGGCTGGCGATAGCGGGTTTTTGCTTTGCAGCGGAAGCTCTGGGCGGGCGGCTCACCGGCCACCCAGTCAATGGCGCCAGACACAAGGCCGCGGGAAAACAACAGTGGGTGGTTCTTGCCCTGAACGGCAATCAGTACATTGCGGGACAGGTTTTTTTCAGCCACATACCAGGGCTCGTCACCAAATTCCGCGAGGCCGCCGATACCCAGCCCCTGGCGCTGGCCAATGGTGTGATACATCAGGCCCTGATGTTTGCCGATCACTTTGCCATCCGGTGTTTCGATGTCGCCGGGCTGGGCCGGCAGGTACTGTTTCAGGAAGTCGGTGAACTTGCGCTCGCCGATGAAGCAGATACCGGTAGAATCTTTTTTGTCGTGGGTAACAAAGCCTTGTTCCTCGGCAATACGGCGAACTTCCGGTTTTTCCAGCTCTCCTACCGGGAACAGGGTGCGCGCAATACGGTCACCAGACACCGCGTGCAGGAAGTAGCTCTGATCCTTGTTGGGGTCCAGACCCTTCAGCAGTTGAGCTTTTCCAGTGCCATCATTAAGAGGGCGCTGGCGGGTGTAGTGGCCGGTAGCGATGTAGTCGGCACCCAGGGTGACGGCATAATCCAGAAACGCCCGGAATTTCACTTCCTTATTGCACAGGATGTCCGGGTTGGGGGTGCGCCCTGCGCTGTATTCTGACAGAAAGTGCTCAAACACCCGGTCCCAGTATTCAGCCGCAAAACTGGCGGTGTGCAGCTTGATACCAATGGCATCCGCCACTGCCTGGGCATCGGCGAGGTCGGTCATGGCGGTGCAGTACTCAGTACCGTCGTCTTCATCCCAGTTTTTCATGAACAGGCCTTCCACCTGGTAGCCCTGGTCTTTCAACAGCCAGGCGGCAACAGAGGAGTCCACGCCGCCGGACATGCCGACAATCACGCGGGTGTTCTTGGGAGTACTGGAGTCAGGATTCTGGATCATGAGCCTTTCGGTAGCCGGTTGAAAACGGCGATTTTATCATCTTGTGGTGGTTACGTCTGGTCATCCACCACTACATCAAGGGGGAATTGCCGGCCATTTCGGTAATCCTCGATACAGCGCAGCACCAAAGGGCTGCGGAGCTTGTCGCCGAGTCCCCGAATTTCTTCAATGCTGAGCCAGTGCGGCTGGATAATGCCGGTGTCCAGCTCCGTGGTGACCTGCTTTGTCGCGCGGGCGGCGTAGCAAAAGCGGTGATAGGTAACGCCGTTGGCCGGTGCTTTATAAGTGTATACGCCCAAAAAGAATTGAGGCTCCACTTCCCAGCCGGTCTCTTCCAGGGTTTCACGGCGCACCGCATCCAGCACGGCTTCGTTTTCTTCAATGTGGCCCGCTGGTTGATTGAACACCACTTTGCCGTTGCTGATTTCCTCAACCAGCAGGAACTGACCCTGTTCGTTTTCGACCACAACGGCGACGGTGGCATGGGGTTTCCAGGTCATGGTTAACGAGGTCTCCTGTGTCTGACCGGCCGGGATTTCGGGCGGCCGGGTTTCGGTTTGCCGGTTGCGGGGCTGTCAGGCAGGTGCACGGTCTCAAGCCGATACTGCCCGGGCTCGAGATTGTCGAGTGTCCAGTCACCAATCCGGTACCGAATAAGTCTAAGGGTAGGGTGGCCAACGGCTGCTGTCATGCGCCGTACCTGGCGGTTACGGCCTTCGGTGATGGTGAGCTCAAGCCAGCTGGTCGGAATGGTTTCCCGGTGCCGGACGGGCGGAACCCTGGGCCAGACGGTCGGTTCGTTCATTCGGCGGGCTGTAGCGGGCCGGGTTAACCCATCTTTCAGCTTGACACCCTGACAAAGCTGCTCAATGGCCTGCTGGGAAATCTCACCATCCACCTGAACCCAGTAGGTTTTTGGCATTTTGTTGTCAGGTGCGGCAATTCGATGTTGCAGGGGGCCGTGATTGGTCAGCAGAAGCAAGCCTTCAGAGTCGTAGTCCAACCGGCCAGCGGGGTAGAAGCCGGGTTTCTTGATCCAGTCGGCAAGTGTTGCGCGGGGGTTGTTCTGGCGTTCGTCGGTGAACTGACTTAATACCTGAAATGGCTTGTTGAAAAGAATCAGCTCCGCCATGCACGGGGTCCTGTCTCGCTAACGGGTGCTCGAAAGCGGCAAGCGTAAAGGATAAAACCCTGTGAAAAAAGCATAAAAAAACGTACCTGCCAGCTGAACTGGCAGGTGAGAGTGATTGGCCAAGGCGCCTTCTCAGGCGTTAACGGCTCTGGGCGGATATCCGTCCCGGCCTGACGATTGGTCCCGGGAGGACGGCTCAGACTGCTTGCCCCCAATTTCAGAGGGCTGCTTCGCCTGAGTTTCGTCAGGAACGATATTGACGGCGTGCACCCCTTTGTCACTGGGCTTTTTCTCAAAGGTGACCGCCTGGCCAGCTTTCAGCGTTTTGTAGCCGTCCATTTGCACCGAAGAGAAGTGGGCGAACAGGTCATCGCTGCAGCCGTCTTCGATGATAAAGCCGTATCCCTTGGCGTTGTTGAACCATTTGACCTTGCCTCTAGGCATGATGAACTCCCCTGTTCCTTTGCTGTCACTCTTATTATTGGAATTGCTGCCTGAGACCCGGACGGGCCGGGTCATAAATGGTGCGATTCGGCATGGCAGGTGTCGCTTGCTGTTACATGCCGGTTGCACAGGTTTACATTATTTTACAATGCACCTTAACTGTCGGCCAAACCCGGGCTCGAGTCAAGGGGCAGTAGTCGCCGAATGAGTGGTTCAACAAGGTCCGGAAGCGGTATCATGTCCGTACTGATAAATAACTCACGCTTGAACCGGGCTTTCGCTTGAAAACCGGGTTGCGGGCAACCACATTTAGTCAGGAAACCGAATAACCGGTAAACAGAACCATGCGGACAATTGAGAATTCTCTACTAGTATTTAATCAGGGGGAGGACGAACAGCCCGGGCGTCATGAAGGTGTTAGTGTTGCGCCCGAGAAGCCAGCTCTGAAGCGCCCGGCCCGGTATCGGGTTGTGCTCCTGAACGATGACTACACACCCATGGATTTCGTGGTGGATGTACTGATGAAGTTCTTCGGAATGAACGAAGAAAAGGCGACGCAGGTGATGCTGCTCGTCCATACGCAGGGAAAAGCCGTATGTGGGGTATATACCCGTGACATCGCGGAAACAAAGGCGGCACAGGTGAACCAGTATTCTTCGGAATGCGAGCATCCGCTCCTTTGCGAGATTGAACGTGCGGACTGATAGACGGCGGGGTGGCCCATGCTGAGCAAAGATCTTGAAATTACGCTGAATACGGCCTTCAAAAATGCCCGTGATAAGCGCCATGAATTCATGACGGTCGAGCATTTGTTGCTGGCTCTCCTCGATAACGAATCGGCGGTGGGTGTCCTCAAAGCCTGTGGTGCAGATCTCAAGCGCCTTGAAGATGAACTGGTCGAATTTGTCGACTCCACTACACCATTAATTCCAAGCACAGACAGCGAGCGTGAAACCCAGCCAACGCTGGGATTCCAGCGCGTGCTGCAGCGAGCGGTATTCCACGTCCAGTCCTCTGGCAAAAAAGAGGTGACCGGTGCCAATGTACTGGTGGCTATCTTCAGCGAGCAGGAGAGCCAGGCGGTATATGTCCTGAAGAAGCAGAGCATCGCCCGGATTGATGTGGTCAATTTCGTTTCCCACGGTATCTCCCGGGTTCAGGGCGCGGAAGACCAGGAAGGCGCGGACCATGCTGCCCATGAAGAGGCCGGCGAGGAAGGCTCCCAGTCCAGGCCGCTGGAAAGCTATGCCACCAATCTGAACGAGCAGGCCCGTCAGGGCCGCATCGACCCGTTGATTGGTCGCGAGCACGAAGTAGAGCGTGTGGTCCAGATACTGGTGCGTCGTCGCAAGAACAATCCGTTGTTGGTGGGCGAGGCCGGTGTTGGCAAGACCGCTATTGCCGAAGGACTGGCCAAGCGAATTGTGGATGGCCAGGTACCGGAGATCATTTCCGATGCGGTGGTGTATTCCCTGGATATGGGCGCCCTGCTGGCGGGCACCAAGTACCGGGGCGATTTTGAGAAGCGCCTGAAGGGCTTGCTGAGTGATCTGAAGAAGCAGAATCACGCCATTCTGTTTATTGACGAGATCCACACCATCATTGGAGCAGGTTCGGCCTCGGGCGGGGTGATGGATGCGTCCAACCTGCTCAAGCCCATGCTGAGCTCCGGGGAGTTGCGTTGCATCGGCTCCACCACCTTCCAGGAGTTCCGCGGCATCTTTGAGAAAGACAGTGCTCTGGCACGTCGCTTCCAGAAGATCGATGTGAACGAGCCAAGTGTCGAGGATACCTACCAGATTCTCAAAGGGCTGAAGCCGAGCTTCGAGAAGCACCACGACCTGAAGTACACCGACAAGGCGCTTCGGGTGGCTGCTGAGCTGGCGGACCGCTACATTACCGACAGGCATCTGCCAGACAAGGCCATCGATGTGATCGACGAAGCCGGCGCAAGGCAGCGCCTGCAGCCGGAAGACAAGCGCAAGAAGACCATTGATGTTACCGACATCGAAGACGTGGTCGCGAACATCGCCCGGATTCCGCCGAAGAACGTGTCCACCAGCGACAAGGATCTGCTGCGTAACCTTGAGCGCGATCTGAAAATGGTGGTATTCGGACAAGACCCGGCCATCGAATCTCTGGCCACGGCGATCAAGCTGGCCCGTGCCGGCTTGAAAGCGCCGGAGAAACCGGAAGGCGCCTTCCTGTTTGCGGGCCCAACCGGGGTTGGTAAAACAGAAGTGACCAAACAGCTGGCGAAGGTGCTTGGCATTGAGCTGGTGCGGTTCGACATGTCTGAGTACATGGAGCGGCATACCGTGTCTCGGCTGATTGGTGCGCCTCCCGGTTATGTCGGCTATGACCAGGGTGGCCTGCTGACCGAGGCGGTTAACAAGCACCCGCACTGCGTGTTGTTACTGGATGAAATTGAAAAGGCGCACCCGGAAGTGTTCAACCTGCTGCTGCAGGTGATGGACCACGGCACCCTGACCGACAACAACGGTCGGAAGGCCGATTTCCGCCATGTGATTCTGGTGATGACTACCAACGCCGGTGCCGAGAGTATGGCTCGCCGTTCCATTGGCTTCAGCGAGCAGGATCACAGCACCGATGGCATGGAAGTGATCACCAAGACCTTTACGCCGGAGTTCCGTAACCGCCTGGACGGCATTATCCAGTTTGCCGACCTGCAGAAGGAAACGATCACCCACGTAGTCGACAAGTTCCTGACCGAACTTCAGGCCCAGCTGGATGAGAAGCACGTGGTGCTGCACGTGGACCATGCGGCTAAATCCTGGCTGGCAGAGAAGGGCTACGATGTCACCATGGGTGCCAGACCGATGGCTCGCCTGATTCAGGACAAGATCAAGCGGCCGCTGGCTGAGCAGATCCTGTTTGGCCGATTGTCGGAGAAGGGCGGGGACGTGTTCATTCAGTTGAAGGACGATGAACTGGTCTTTGACTATGAGGACGAGCCAGCCGAAGCGGTCTGACCGCAATCGTTGGTAATGGAAGCCGCTGCCGGGCTATGTCCGGCAGCGGTTTTTTTTGTGGTGCGCCTTGACGGGCGCTGTCTTGGTGCAGGTGGGCTGGCTGTTAACCGGTTGACCGAAGCATGCCCCAGCGCCTGGCCGTGCTGTCAATCCATTTCAGGGCAACTTCTGTCAGTTTAAGGCAAAGAATGCGTGGTGATTTGCCACGGTTTGCCAATAACAACGATAAGGAAGCAGCCCAATGAGGACGTTCCGTCAATTCTCCCTTACCCTGGCAGTGATTTTTGGTCTGTTGGTGCTCCTGGTTCGCCCGGCACTGGCGGCTACCGAAAGAAAGCAGTTCTGCGTATTTGATGTGGCCGGCGCTAACGGCTTTGTCTATCAGTTACTTCGTGATTACCAGCGCGGCGCAGTCTCCGCAGGTACATCTCTGGTGATGCAGCCCTACACCGATGAAGACCTGGCCATCAGGGACTTTCGCGAGGGCCAGTGTGACCTGGTGGCACTCACCGATATGGGGGTGCGGCATTTCAACGATTTTACCGGTTCGATCAGCGCCATCGGTGCTGTACCTTATTATGAAGACTTGCGGGTCTTGCTGCATGGTCTTGCCAGCCCGCGTATCGCGAGGCACCTGAGCCAGGATGGCTATGAGGTGCTTGGTGTCGCGCCCATGGGCGCGGCTTACCTGTTCGTCAATGACCGGGCCATTAACCACGTTGAAGCGCTCAAGGGTAAACGCATCACGGTTTTTGAAGGCCACCATGATGCCCGACATATGGTGGAGTTTGTGGGTGCCGAGCCGGTGCCGGCGAAGATCTCGAACTTTGCCCGGGTTTTCAACTCAGGTCAGGCTGACATGAGCTATGCGCCGGCAGCGGCCTGGGAAGTGCTTGAAATGTTCCGTGGGGCAGGCGATCGGGGTGGCATCATTCGCTACCCAGTCGGTCAGGTGACAATACAGCTGGTGGCGCGGGAAGGTGCATTCAGTCCCGAGTTTGTTCGGGAGTCCCGGAAACTGATGGCCCGGCTCTATCCTGATGCCATCAGGGTTATTCGGCAATTCGAGGACCGTATACCAAGTGATCGGTGGGTGGATATTGGTCCGGAGGACATGCTGGAGTATCAGGAAATGCTCAGGCAGGTACGCATAGATCTACTGTCGAATAAAGGGCAAGAGGCCCAGTTGGCCGCCGCTGTTTATCACGAAGATATGATGACGATTCTGCGCAAGATACGTTGTTATACAAACCCGGGTGCCATGGAATGCTCGGATCAGAACCGCGAATGATGGTCAGCGAACGCCCGACTTACCAGATCTAACAAAAAAGCCCCGCAGAAGCGGGGCTTTTCAGATGTCACTGGAGCATTAACGGGCGCGGTACACAATGCGGCCCTTGCTCAGGTCATAGGGAGTCAGCTCAACCTTGACCTTGTCGCCTGTCAGGATGCGGATGTAGTTCTTGCGCATTTTTCCTGAGATGTGAGCGGTTACAACGTGACCGTTGGCCAGCTCAACGCGGAACATGGTGTTGGGAAGGGTGTCGATAATAACCCCTTCCATTTCAATGACATCTGATTTCGCCATTCAGTAAAAACCTCGTTCGGGAATGCTTTCGGTGATTTTAAATTGCGCAATTCTGCCTGATTTCTTAACGTTTGGCAAAAATCAGTCCAATTGCATCTCTCGCCAGTGGCCGTCGCGCAGGGCTTCGATCGGGGTAAAGCGGGTTTTGTAGTTCATTTTCCGGCATTCTTTGATCCAGTACCCCAGATAAAGATGGGGCAATTCCCGCCGGCGGGCTTCTTCAATTTGCCAGAGCACGGCAAAGGTTCCCAGGCTTCGGTGTTCCAGTTCCGGGGCGAATATGGTGTAGATGGCCGACAGGCCATCGTCCAGCAGATCCACGGCGGCCAGCCCCACCAGTTCACTGTCCAGGGAAATCTCCAGGAACCAGGAGTCTGTTGCCCCCTCTACCAGAAACGACATGAACTGCTCCCGGGAGGGTGGGTACATGTCTCCGTCCTCATGGCGTTCTTCTATATAGTGGGCATAGAGGCGATAGTAGCGCTCGCTGAAGGCGGCTGGCACCAGTCTGCAACTGAGGTCCTGGTTCTTGCGCAGCACCCGCCGTTGATTGCGATCAGGTTTGAACTCATCCACTTTCAGGCGAACAGGTACACAGGCATTGCAGTCTTCACAGTGGGGGCGGTAGTAATGTGAGCCGCTGCGACGAAAGCCAAGGGCCGTCAACTGGCTGTAGAGTTTCTTGTCGATGTGGGCCCGTGGGTCCACAAACATGGTGGTGGCTTCGCGGTCTGGCAGGTAGCTGCAATCATGGGCTGGTGTTGCAAAGAAAACCAGGGTTCTGAGGTTGCTCATTCATGCCTCCGGGCCAGGCCAGCGCCAGGTGAATGTCCAGTCTGGCTGATCCGCTTTCCGATCCACACATGCCCTGAGTATAGATAAAAATTCCGCCCGCGGGATAGCCCTGGCACCCATGCTCAGCAGGTGGCTGCTCTCAACCTGGCAGTCCATCATCTGGTAGCCCCAGACCGCCAGTTGGTTGGCAAGGTGTACCATGAGCACTTTGGAGGCATTGGTCTCCAGAGAAAACATCGACTCTCCGAAGAAGCATCGCCCCAGGGCCAGGCCGTACATGCCGCCAGCCAGCTCGCCCTGTTGATTCCAGATTTCAATGGAGTGGGCGATGCCTTGCCGGTGTAGCCTGGTGTACGCGGTGACCATGTCATCGGTGATCCAGGTGCCCTCGGCACGGGTATTGGCGCAAAGGCGGATGATCCGGCTGAAACACTGATCGGCGGTGACCTCGAAACGACGCTGGTTCAGGGTGCGCCGCAGGCTACGGGAGATATGAATCTCGTTGGGGAAGAGCACGCACCGTGGGTTGGGCGACCACCAGAGGATGGGCTGGTCGTCACTGAACCAGGGAAAGATGCCGTTGCGATAAGCCAGCAACAGTCGCTCTGATGACAGGTCGCCACCCAGGGCCAGCAGGCCGTCCGGGTCGTCCAGTGCTTCGTCTGCCGGGGGGAACCAGAGCTGATCCGGGTCCAGCCAGGGTAGCGACGTCATGTTGCGATTACCTGGATCAGTCCTGTTGATCCAGGAATTTTTCAGCATCCAGGGCGGCCATGCAGCCAAAACCGGCAGAAGTAACCGCCTGGCGGTATACATGATCAGCCACGTCGCCGGCGGCAAACACGCCGGGAATGCTGGTTTGGGTTGCCATGCCATTGAGCCCGGAATTGATGCGGATGTAACCGTTATCCATCTCGAGCTGGCCTTCAAACAGGCCGGTGTTGGGCTTGTGGCCAATGGCGATGAAGACACCGGCCAGTTCCATATCCTGAGTGCTGCCGTCTTCCATGCTCCGGATGCGCATGCCGGTAACGCCGGTGCCATCGCCCAGAACTTCGTCCAACGTATGGTTCCAGACAATCTTCACATTGCCGTTTTCTGCTTTCTCGAACAGTTTATCCTGCAGGATCTTCTCGGCTCGCAGTTTGTCCCTGCGATGAACCAGGGTCACCTCGTCAGCGATGTTGGAGAGATACAAAGCCTCTTCCACTGCCGTATTGCCGCCACCAATCACCGCGACTTTCTGTTTCCGGTAGAAAAAACCATCGCATGTGGCGCAAGCCGACACGCCCTGACCTTTAAACTTCTCCTCGGATTCCAGCCCGAGATACATGGCAGATGCGCCTGTGGCGATAATCAGGGCGTCACAGGTGTACTCTCCGCCATCACCTTTCAGCCGGAACGGGCGGTTGTTCAGGTCAGCTTCGTTGATGGTGTCGTAGATAATGTTGGTTTCGAAGCGTTCAGCATGCATCTGCATGCGCTGCATCAGTTCCGGGCCCTGAACGCCATCGTTATCGCCCGGCCAGTTGTCCACATCGGTGGTGGTGGTGAGCTGACCGCCCACTTCAATACCGGTAATCAGTGTTGGGTTCAGGTTGGCGCGGGCCGCATACACGGCAGCGGTGTAGCCGGCCGGGCCGGAGCCAAGAATGATCAGTCGTGAGTGTCGGGTTTCGCTCATGGAATGCTCGCTGGTAATTAGGAGTCAGGTTCAGTCCGGCCGTGCGGACTGTTGATTAATTAAGAAGTCGAAAGGCTAACATGAAATAACCAGGCTGCCATTCGTTTCCGATAATGCGGCCAATTAAGCTTCGCTATATGGGCATTGCGGAATTATTCAAGTACTGAGACGGTGGTCAGCAGCTGCCGGACCCTTTCTTTGCTTTTGCCGGACTCTCCCTGCTCGAGGCGATGCTCGGCAACGGACGGGAAAACCGCCTGGATATCGTCTGGCAACACATGGTTGCGGCCTGCCATCAGTGCCCAGGCTTTGGCGGCCCGGAGCAGACCGAGGCCAGCCCTCGGGGAAAGGCCATACAGCAGGCCGGGCATGCGACGGCTTTGTTCGAGCAGACGCTGGAGGTAATCCAGCAGGGCCGGGCTGGCAGTGACCTCGTCCACGGCACCTTGCAGTGCCTGCAGTTGGTCGTGGGGGAGGATGGCCTGGAGCCTGTCTGTGAGGGTCTTGCGATCCTCGCCTTCCAGCAGTTCCCGCTCGGCCTTCGGATCCGGATACCCCAGGCGCAGGCGCATCAGGAAGCGGTCAAGCTGGGATTCGGGCAGCGGAAAGGTGCCGCCCTGTTCGATGGGGTTCTGGGTGGCAATCACGAAAAACGGCGAGGGCAGTGGCCGGGTTTCGCCCTCAATGGACACCTGTCGCTCTTCCATGGCTTCCAGCAACGCGCTTTGAGTACGGGGCGAGGCCCGGTTGATCTCGTCTGCCAGTACAACTTGGGCAAAAATCGGGCCCGGATGAAATACTAGGCTGCCGGCCTGCTTGTCATACATGGAATAGCCCAGAACATCGGCGGGTAGCAGATCGTTGGTGAACTGGATGCGCTGATAACTCAGGCCCATGATCTTGGCCAGGGCGTGGGACAGGGTGGTTTTGCCCATCCCGGGAATGTCCTCGATCAGCAGGTGGCCGCGGGCCAGTAATCCACACAGGGCCAGCCGAACCTGGGTGTCCTTGCCCAACAGTATTTTGTTGAGTTCGGTAACAACGCTGTCCATCTTTTGTTTCATGCAGGCCTCAGTCCCGTACCCGTTTCAGAATGTCTTCGTAGGCATCAATGCGACGATCACGGAGATACGGCCAGATTCGCCGAACGGATTCGGTACGGTTGCGATCAAGGGTGGCTGTCAGAATGCACTCGCTGTGGTCATCTCCCCTGGCCAGGAATTCGCCCTGGGGGCCACAGATGAAGCTGTTGCCCCAGAATCGGATGCCATCACCCTGGCCGGTGGGATCCGGTTCGGTGCCAACACGATTGGGAGCAATAACGGGTAGGTTGTTGGCAACGGCATGGCCCCTTTGCACCGTGACCCAGGCTTCCAGCTGCCGGGCCTGTTCTTCGGGGTCGTCGGTGATGTCCCAACCGATGGCGGTGGGGTAGATCAGGATATCGGCACCGGCCAGTGCCATCAGGCGGGCTGCCTCCGGGTACCACTGGTCCCAGCACACCAGAACTCCGAGCTTTCCGATAGAGGTATTGATCGGGGTGAAGCCGCTGCGGCCGTCATTGACCCTGGCGTCTCCGGGAGTGAAATAGAATTTCTCGTAGAAGCCCGGGTCATCGGGGATGTGCATCTTGCGGTAGATGCCAGCCAGACTGCCGTCGGTATCAAACACCACGGAGGTATTGTGGTAGACGCCGTTCATGCGCCGTTCGAAGATGGAGCCGACCAGGACAATCTCCAGTTCGCCAGCGAGGTCTGCCAGCCGGTTGCTGGTGGGGCCGGGAATGGGCTCCGCCAGTTCAAAAATGTCTGTGTCTTCTGTCTGGCAGAAATACAGCGTGGCATGCAGCTCTTGCAGCACCACCAGTTGTGCGCCGCCCTTGGCGGCTTCACGGATCAGTTTCTCAGACGTGGCGAGGCTGGCAGCCTTGTCGTCGGTACACTTTTGCTGGATAGCAGCAATCTTCAGCTGCGGGTTCTCGGGCCGGCTAGTCATAGCGTGACCACTCCTGCGGGAATCTGCATGGTGACACAGTGAAGGCTGCCGTGCTGGTGGATCAGCGGGCGGCAGTTGATCGCAACAATCTCCCGGTCAGGGAAAATGCCGGCCATGATTCGGATGGCTTCCTGGTCTTGCGGTACATCGTACACAGGCAACAGAACCGCGCCATTGATGATCAGAAAGTTGGCGTAGGTGGCGGGCAGGCGATCGCCGTCTTCATCATGGATGGCATCCGGCCAGGGCAGGGCAGTCAGTTTATAGGGGCTGCCATCCTTCTGTCGGAACTCCTGCAGCTCTTCTTCCATGGCCGCCAGCGCGCTGTAATGTTCATCGGCTGCGTCCGGACAGGTGACGTAGCAGATGTGGTCGGGGGCGCAGAATCGAGCCAGGGTGTCGATGTGGCTATCCGTATCGTCACCGGCCAGGTAGCCGTGGTTCAGCCAGAGAATCCGATCGGCCCCCAGAAGTTCCGACAGCAGCTGTTCAATAGCCGAGCGGTCCATGGAGGGATTTCGGGACGGTGTCAGCATGCATTCGCTGGTGGTCAGGACCGTGCCCTGGCCGTCGGATTCGATGGAGCCGCCCTCCAGAAAGAAGTCCACAGACTGCAAACGATGGTTGCCGAAGGCGCCGGCATTCGCCAGGTGCTGGTTAAGCGCGTTGTCTTTTTCCCACGGAAACTTGCCACCCCAGGCGTTGAACCGGAAGTCCAGCAGGGTGAGGCCGTCGCCGGTGTCGACCGTTATCGGGCCATGATCCCGCGCCCAGGTGTCGTTAGCGGGTGCCGGGACGGTGATCACACGCCCCGGAAGGCCATTCTCTTCTGCGAAATGGTTCAGTTCCTGGCCGAGTTTCTGCAGCCGTGCCACGAATTCACAGCTGATCAGCAGATGCTCAAATCGAAGCACCTGCCGGGCAATATTCAGGAAAACTGGCTCGACTTCGTTCATTATCCGAGCCCAGTCAGTGCCCGGGTGAGGCCAGGTCAACATGACTGCGCTTTGGGGCGCCCACTCCGCAGGCAACACTCGCTTGGATGTCACTGTATTTGTCACCTTGGTTCGCAAAAGCCGCCATTCTATCTGACCATTGCCACAACGTCAGGCCATGGGCGGAGAAAATTGAACCTTTGTCCGGAGGGGATTAGCGGTTGCGCTTGACGACAGTGTGCAGCACCCGGTCGTGTTCGAAATAGACGATAAAATTGGAGTAGTGCCACTGGCTGATTGGAGGCTCACCTACTGGCCCCTGGATATCCTGAGGAGCGCCCCAGCGGTTGCGAACCGAGGCCTGGGTCATGCCGGTGGTCGGCAGGCTGACCTGGCTGCGATCGGCCTGGCTGCCAACGGGAATTTTCAGCTGTTCGGCGTGCAGGTTGGATGCCAGGCCGGCCGACATAAGGGACGTCAATGCCACGGCGGTGATCAGGTTTCGCTTGTTCTTCATTGGGTTCTCCATTAATGCCTGGTTCCCGCGAACGATACCGCAGGACATGGATAAAACGTAATATCCCGAAAAAACGGGCAAAAGTCAGTGTTTTTTCAAAGTTTACTCTTTTTGCCGCTGCCGGATTTGCCAACGCATCACATGGCGGGCAATTTGTTGGCGGCTACTGTCGTCAAGTTGAACGAACTCGGTGTGAACCCTTGCTCCGCCCCGATCATCCACCTCTGCGCTCAGAACTTCTGCAATGGCTTGAGGTTGATAGAGTTCCGGTGGCAGTGTCATACGTACCGCAATACGGTCGCCCTGGTTCCAGGCAGGGGTGCTGCTGAAAAACGACAGGCCACCCTCGCTGAGAGTCACATCCTGCCAGTCCTCCGGTTGCAACGGATTTTGCTCAAAGGCGATAATGCGCGCCAGCGTGTCGAGCTTGCTGTTCATGGATTTAATTAATCCGGTCAGTAGCCGGTCACGTTCCGCCAGGCTGGCGAGGTGTGCTTTTACGTCCTGGTCCAGCCGGCGGAATTCAGCTTTGAGGCTTTCCAGTGGCGATCCATTGAACGGATCATCCTGCTCGCTGTCAGCGTTCCCGGAGAGACGGCGGATTTCAAGGCCAATACGGTCCTCGATCCGGAAATACTCGCGTCGGTCGGCTTTGGCATCGGTGATCGGTGGCGTGATAGGCGAGCCTGGCATTCTGTCTCCGGCGGGCTGAAATTTTATTGGTAAAGAGTAGTTTAGCAGTTTCCCGGAGGCTCGCGAGTGATCCGGGGTACCAAACCACGACAGGCCAGAAGGTAGCGACAGGCACCTCCCCATGTTCAGACCCTTATCGTTCTATATCGGCTTGCGGTACACCGCAGCCAAGAGACGTAATCACTTTATATCCTTTATATCCCTGACCTCCATGCTCGGGCTGATGCTTGGCGTGGCGGTCCTGATCATCGTGTTGTCCGTCATGAATGGTTTTGACCGGGAATTGAAGCAGCGCATTCTGGGCATGGTGCCCCACGCCACGATTCAGGGGGCGTCGGGCCCGCTGGAAGACTGGGAAGAGATCGATCGCCGCGTACAGGAGCATCCACGGGTACTGGCGGCCGCGCCCTTTATCCAGGGCCAGGGCATGGTGACTGGCGGAGGTGATGTTCGGGGAGTGATGCTAAGCGGCATTGTGCCCGAGCAGGAAGCCACGGTATCGATCATTGAGAATCACTTCATTGAAGGCAACCTGGATGAACTCAAGCCGGGAGAATTCGGCATTATCATCGGTCGGCTGATGGCCAACAGCCTCAGGCTCCAGGTCGGAGACAAGCTGACGGTTGTCCTGCCCGAGGCCTCGGTAACCCCGGCCGGCGTACTGCCGAGACTCAAACGATTTACCGTCAAAGGCATATTCAGTGTCGGTGCCGAGCTGGATGGCAACTATGCGCTGATTCATATGGATGATGCGGCCCGCCTGATGCGAACCGGTGGCCGTGCCGAGGGCGTGCGCCTGCTCGTGGATGACCTGTTCGCGGCCCCGCGCGTGGTCAATCAGGTTGCGCAGGATCTGGGGGGGCGTTACTACGTGTCGGACTGGACCCGTACTCACGGAAACCTGTTCCAGGCTATCCGGATGGAAAAGACCATGATTGGCCTGTTGCTGATGTTCATTGTGGCCGTGGCCGCTTTCAATATTGTTTCCACCCTGGTCATGGTAGTCACCGACAAAACCGCAGACATCGCGATTCTGCGAACCATGGGGGCGACACCCGGGCGCATTATGCGAATTTTCATCATTCAGGGCGCTGTAATAGGTATCTTTGGCACCCTGATGGGAACCGCGCTCGGAATCTTCGGAGCCCTGAATATCAGCGCTTTCATTTCCTGGCTTGAGGGGTTGATGGGGCACCAGTTCCTGAGTGCCGACGTCTACTTCATCAGCTACCTGCCGTCCCAGTTGCAGTGGCAGGATGTGGCAATCATCAGCAGTGCCGGAATGGTGATGAGCCTGCTGGCAACGATTTACCCGGCATGGCGGGCATCCAGGGTCGAACCGGCAGAGGCGTTACGTTATGAGTGAAGTGGAAATGACCACCAGCAAGCCTTTGGTCATCGACTGCCGCCAGGTTACCCGAACCTACGACCAGGGCCCCGAGACACTGACGATTTTCTCCGACATTTCCCTGGAAGTGTCGGCAGGCGAAACCGTTGCCATCGTGGGCAGCAGTGGTGCTGGTAAAACCACGTTGCTGAACCTGCTTGGCGGCCTGGACCGGCCATCATCCGGCCAGATTCATATCTGTGGTGAGGATATTCACCGGTTGTCGGAGGCCGGCCGGGCACGTTTCCGCAATGGCCACCTTGGCTTTGTCTACCAGTTCCATCATCTGTTGCCGGAATTCACAGCGCTGGAAAATGTGATGATGCCTTGCGCGCTGGGGGGGCAGTCACTCGCGGTTGCCAGGCAAAAGGCAGAAGCCTTGTTGGTCCGGGTTGGCCTGGGCGAACGATTGAAGCATAAGCCCTCGGAGCTGTCAGGCGGTGAGCGCCAGCGGGTGGCCATTGCCCGGGCACTGGTCAACGAGCCCCAATGTGTGTTGATGGACGAGCCAACCGGTAACCTGGACGAACATACCGGCGAGGGTATCAGGGCTCTGATTGAGGATTTACGAGAGCAGTCTGGCATTGCCTTTGTGATGGTCACCCACGATATGCGAATGGCGCGGAGCCTCGGCCGGGTGTTGCGACTGGAGCAAGGGCGGTTGGTTCAGGAAGCCTGATTACGGGCCTTCTTGCAGGCTTTTCTTGAAAAGCGCCGAACCTGCCAGTCTGTGCGGATTTTACGCCGCCAAAGGTACTGGATGATCAGATAGGCGCTGCAACCCGCAGCGGTCGCGACCACAATTGACCCGACATAGAGCGGCACGCCAATCTCCATCAGGCGGCTGCTCAGCCAGGACCAAGAGAGCTGGAATTCAAAAGCCAGCACGGGGCGGTCCAGAATCCAGGCGCCTACTTTGTAGTTAAAGTAAAAGATGGGCGGCATGGTCAACGGATTGCTGATCCAGACCAGGGCGACGGACAACGGCAGGTTGGCATTGATCCAGATGGCCATGCCTGCTGCTGCCGCCATCTGGAATGGCATCGGGATAAAACTGAGAAATAGCCCGATCAGGAAGGCGCGAGACACACTGTGCCGGTTGATGTGCCACAGGTTGGGTTCATGAAGGATATCGCCCAGAAAGCGCAATGATTCGATGGATTGCACTTTTTCCGGGGAAGGCAGATACCGTTTCATGAACTTCTTGGGCATAGGAAGTTCGGCCTGTTGCTTCGGAATGGATAACTTCCGGCACCCTGAGCGCGCCGGGCTAATGCACTGGAGGACAAGGATTGTCCGGTCTGTTTCATACTCACCAAACGCCTGAACACAGCGTAGTCGGCGCGCCCGGCATTGTCGCGTTCTCGTGCGGCGTTATCTTACTGTATCAACTAACGCTTTTACCACCGTCCTGGTGGCTGTTTTTGGCCGGGATGATAACGGTTAGCGTGTCTCTCCTGATCAGTCATGGCGCCATGCGCCGTCTGGCCCGATTAATGGCGCTGGTTTTGCTGGGTCTGGCCTGGGCTGGTTGGCATTCGGAAGCGCGCCTGGCGGAACGGCTGCCAGCGGGGATGGAAGGCAAGCGTCTGGAACTTTCAGGGTATGTTTGTGAGCTTCCGCAGCCTGGCAGTTTCAACAGTTTACGCTTCAGCGTGTGTGTTGTCAGTTGGCACAGTGACGACCAACAGGGCGCCGCACTGGTACTGCCTCGCAGAGTGCGTCTCTCCTGGTATGGCCGGAATGATCAGGCGCTGCCCGGCAATCGGCTGAGGCTGGAGGTGGTCCTTAAACGGCCGCACGGCAACCTGAACCCCGAGGGGTTTCGCTATGAGGATTGGCTGTTCAGGAAAGGGTACCGGGCAACCGGAAGCGTTCGGGCGGTCGCCCTGGACCAGGACCTCCATTGCGGCTGGCATTGCCGGTACCACGCCTGGCATCAAACGGTCGCTGAGCAGGTTCATCAGCGTTTTTCCGATGCCAGTGAATACCCGTTGATTGCCTCGTTACTGATTGGTCACCGCGGTTATCTCACCGATCAGCATTGGCAAACGCTTCGGGCCACGGGCACGATTCATCTGGTGGCGATATCAGGGTTGCACCTGGGACTGGTGGCGGTTGGTGCCGGCCTGGTTGGCCGCCGAATCACTTTGTCAGTGTCTGCGCACCGGCTGGATGAGCGGCGCAGGCGAACCGCAGGCTTTGCGCTGGTTATCCTGTGTTGCCTTCTCTATGCACTGGTTGCCGGGTTTACCGTACCAACCCGCCGAGCCCTGATCATGGTTCTGGTTGGCGGCTGGTACCTGCTGCTGGCCCGGGAGGCCAGTGTCTGGCGGCCCTTCTGCGCGGCCTTGTTTCTGGTGCTGTTGCTTGACCCGTTCGCGCCGTTGGATCAGGGATTCTGGTTGTCCTTTGGTGCAGTGGCGGTTTTGCTGGCGATATTCAGCGGGCGTCTGGCAGGCCCCGGCTGGCTCAAGGGGCTGGTGTTGGCACAGGTAGCGGTTTTTGCGGGCTTGTGGCCATTGTTGTCCGGGCTTGGGCAGAGCCAGCCGCTGGCCGGTTTGGTGGCAAACCTGGTGGCGATTCCCTGGGTATCGCTGGTTGTGATGCCGGTGCTGTTCGCAGGTGCTTTGTTGGTGCTGGTGTCTGGTGGCGCGGTGACGGGTTGGGTAAGTTTGCTGCTCGATGCAGTACTGGGCCCGTTGATGGCCTGGCTGCAGTGGGTGGAGCAACTGACGGCTCCAGTGTCCGTATTAACGCCAGAGGCATCACCCTTTTTGCTGGCATTGTTGGCGGCTGTCGTCGTTCTGCTGCTCCGTTTCCCTGACAGGGTTTTTCGCCTGATGACCGTGGCGTTAGTCGGGGCCTGGGCGGTCACGGCGGTGCTGACAAGGCCTGCCGCCATTAACCCAGAGGTGGTGGAGCCGGAACTTCGTGTCTGGGATGTCGGCCAGGGTCTGTCTGTTCTGGTGCGTGTGGGGCGCAAGGCACTGGTTTACGACACAGGGCCGGAAGTACGGGGTGTGTTTTCGGCTGTTGACTCGACACTGCTTCCGAACCTCCGGGCCCTGGGGATTAACAAACTTGATCGTCTGATAATCAGCCACGGTGACAGTGACCACGCCGGTGGCCTGGTACAGTTGGTACAAGCCGTAGATGTGGGGCAGATACAGAGCGGTGAGCCGGAAGTCGTGGCCGGGATTCTGGACGAAGTGCCGGGGAAATCGGTAGGACAGTGTCGGTCAGAGCCGTTCGAGTGGCATGGGGTGGTGTTCGAATTCTGGCAGTCCCAAGCCGAGCGCACCGGAAACGATGCGTCCTGTGTGGTCCGGGTTCACCATCCCGCCAGTGGTTCTGACGTGCTGCTTACCGGGGATATCAGTAAACGGGTAGAGGCAGAGATGCTTGCCCCCGGCGCGGTGCCGTGGTTGCGCAAGGCAGTGGATTTCCGCTTGGTGCTTGCGCCGCACCACGGCAGCAAAACATCGTCCTCTGCACCGTGGATCGATCGTGTCGCGCCCGACTGGGTAATCTACACAGCGGGCTATCGGCATAGATACGGCCACCCCCATCCTGATGTGGTGGCCCGGTACCAGCTGGCGAATGCTCGCCCACTCAACACCGCCTGCTCCGGAGAGATCGTCATTACCTTGAGTAAGCATGGCCCGAAAATCAGTGAGCTACGCCACACGGTTCCGTTTTGGATCCAGGGTCCGGGGCTGACCCGTGACCAATGTAAAATACCGTGACATTCCGGGTGTGGCCTGAACCGGCAGCTATGCTAAAGTAGCGCGGCTTGTAATTAATCAGGGAGATCAAGCGTGTTCGAGCTGTTGAAAGCCGGTGGCATCCTGATGGTGCCCATTGTTGCCTGTTCCATCCTGGCGCTTGCCATTGTTCTGGAGCGATTCTGGACTCTGCGAGCCTCCAGGGTAGCGCCCCCACAATCGATTAACGAACTCTGGCGCTGGATCAAGAAAAAAGAACTGAACGGGCGCAAGCTCAAGGCGCTTCAGGGCTCCTCACCGCTGGGCCGTATACTCGCTGGCGGGCTGATCAACGCCAAGCACGGCCGGGAGATCATGAAAGAGAGCATTGAGCATGAAGCCAGCCAGGTCATCCATGATCTGGAACGCTTCCTGAACCCCCTCGGTACCATTGCCACTATTACACCGCTGCTGGGCTTGCTGGGTACGGTCATCGGTATGATCAAAGTATTTGCGGAAATTCAGCTGGCGGGCGTGGGTAACGCCGGTAATCTCGCTGGCGGTATTTCGGAAGCGCTGATCACTACGGCCGCGGGCCTGAGCGTGGCTATTCCCGCCCTGATTTGTCATCGCTACTTCATTCGTCGCGTTGATGAGCTGGTCGTCAACATGGAGCAGGAAGCCATCAAGCTGGTGGAAGTGGTTCATGGCGACCGTGAAATCGACGTGGAAGGAGCCTGAACACCGTGAAGTTCAAGCGCCAGAGAAGCCAGGAGGTCGGGGTTGACCTGACGCCACTGATCGATGTGGTGTTCCTGTTGCTGATTTTCTTTATGGTGTCAACCACCTTTACCCGGGAAAGCCACCTGCAGGTGGATTTGCCCGAGGCGAGCGGCGAACCGGTTTCGCCCTCTGAGGTAAGGCAGATCGATGTGGTGATCAATGCTGAGGGCCAGTACATCCTGAACGAGAGGACCCTGGTCAATAATCGGCGTGAAACCCTTGAGCGGGGTGTCAGGGAATTAGCTGAGGGAGACAACAGCTTGCCGTTTATCATTACGGCCGATGCCAGAACTCCCCATGAATACGTTGTGCGCGCCATGGATGTGGCCGGCCGCCTGGGGTTTGCGAAACTGAGCATAACCACAGAGCGGGAGGCTGAGAATCCGTGATCGATGCAAGGCCGGAACCGCTGAAGGTACCGCCAACCGGAAGCTGGGCAACCTACAAACGATTGCTCGCCTATGTCAAACCCTTCTGGTTCGCGTTCTCCCTGGCGGTGCTGGGGAACATTATCTATGCTGCGGCCTCCACAGGCATGGCAGCTGCCATGGAGTATGTGATTACCGCCATTGAGAATCCGACGGATCAGAACCGGTTGTTCTTGACGGGCCTGATTGTCGGCATTTTCGCCTTGCGGGGGGTGGGCACCTTTTTCAGTCAATACTTCATCAGTTACGTCGGGCGGCAGGTAATCAATGCCCTCCGTAATGATGTGTTCGATCGCCTGATGACACTGCCGTCGCGGTATTATGATGACAATGCTTCTGGCAGGTTGGTGTCCAAGCTTACCTTCAATGTGGAGCAGGTGGCCGAGGCCTCAACCAACGCCATCACCATCACCCTCCGCGAAGGCCTGACCATCGTCGGCTTGCTTGGCTTTATGCTGTATACCAACTGGAAGCTGACCCTGGTGTTCCTGACCGTGGGGCCGGTGATCGGGTTGGTGGTGAATTACGCCAGCAAGCGCTTTCGCCGAATCAGTAAGCGTATTCAGGGGTCGATGGGTGATATCACCCACGTGGCTTCAGAATCCATATCCGGTTACAGGGTGGTGCGAACCTTTGGGGGGGAAGACTACGAACGTGAACGCTTCCGGGAAGTCAGCGACCAGAACCTCAAACAAAGCCTGAAAATGGCCTCTACTCAGGCCATCAGCGTGCCGGTCATCCAGGTGTTGGTAGCTATCGCCATTGCCGCGCTGGTCTGGACCATGTTGTCTCCGGAAATCCGTGGTGAGATGAGTACCGGCCAGTTAATCGCCTTCATTACCGCGGCGACGACCATGGCCAAGCCCATTCGCCAGGTAACCTCGGTGCACGCCAAGATTCAGAAGGGCGTGGCTGCGGCC
The DNA here is from genome assembly GCF_003007715.1 of Marinobacter shengliensis. GTDB lineage: Bacteria > Pseudomonadota > Gammaproteobacteria > Pseudomonadales > Oleiphilaceae > Marinobacter > Marinobacter shengliensis. The sequence continues at coordinate 533,682 of NZ_PXNO01000027.1, forward strand.
TATGACGTGTTTGAAACCATGGACGAGCAGCCAGAGGAAGATCGCGGCGAATACACCCCAGAGCGTGTGGAAGGCCATATTGAGTTCGATAAGGTGTGCTTCCGCTATCGTGATCAACTGGATAATGTCCTGGACGGCATTTCAGTGAGCGTGCCGGCCGGGCAGAGTGTGGCACTGGTCGGCCGTTCGGGCAGTGGTAAATCGTCTATGGTCAGCCTGCTACCCCGATTCTATGAGTACACCGAGGGTGACATCCGAATCGATGGCAGGTCTCTCAAGGAGTTCTCGCTCAAGGGTTTGCGTTCCCAGATTGCTCTGGTGAACCAGAACGTGGTGCTGTTCAACGACACCATTGCCGCCAACATCGCCTACGGTGCCTTGCGCAACTGCAGTCGTGAAGAAATCCGGGAAGCCGCCGCCAAGGCTCATGCCCTGGAGTTTATCGACCGGATGCCGGAAGGCCTGGATACCATGATTGGGGATAACGGTGTGATGTTGTCTGGCGGCCAGCGCCAGCGCCTGGCTATTGCCCGGGCACTGCTGAAGAACGCCCCGATCCTGATCCTTGATGAGGCCACCTCGGCACTGGATACAGAGTCGGAGCGGCATATTCAGGAAGCCCTTGAGACGGTGATGCAAGGCCGGACGACGCTGGTCATTGCCCACCGCCTGTCCACCATCGAAAAGGCGGACCGGATACTGGTGATGGACAAAGGCCATATTGTCGAATCCGGCACGCATGAGGAATTGCTGGCGGCAGATGGCGCCTATGCCCAGTTGCATCAGATCCAGTTCAGCGAGCATGCATGAGCAGCAGCCGCATTGACCGCTTATGGTATGGCCAGGGCAAGCCCCTGGCCATCCTCGGCCCACTGGCCTGGCTGTACCGTGTGGTGTCTGAATCGAAACGCCGGAAAGCCTGGCAGGCCCGCAATGAAAGCTTACCCGTGCCGGTCGTAGTGGTTGGCAATATCACCGCAGGTGGTACCGGCAAATCCCCCCTTACCGCCCGGCTGGTGCAACGCATGAAGCAGGACGGCTGGCATCCGGTTATCCTGAGCCGGGGCTACGGCGGCAAAAGCGATCATTATCCTCTGTTGGTAAAAGACACCACGCCGGCATCGGTCTGCGGTGATGAGCCGCTGATGCTGGCGCTGGCCACGGGGTGCCCGGTGGTGGTCGATCCCGACCGTTGTCGCGGTGGGCACTGGGCCCTGGAGCAGGAACTCGGCGATGTCCTGATCTGTGATGATGGCTTGCAGCATTACCGCTTGCCCAGGGATATTGAACTGGCGGTTTTCGATGCCGGCCGGGGCATTGGTAACGGTGCCCTGATTCCGGTGGGCCCCCTGCGCGAACCGGTAACACGGCTCTCGAGTGTGGATTTTGTGATTCTCAATGGTGAAGAGTGCCCGCCGTCGGGTCAGCAGATCGACGAGTTTGCCGGCGTTGCGCATCCAGAGATCCATGCCATGTCACTGCAGCCGGCGTCGCTGGTGAACCTGAACTCCGGGCAGACTCTGGCGCCCTCAGAGCTCAGGGGCCGGTCAGTGCGTGCGGTTGCCGGAATAGGCAACCCGGGACGTTTCTTTGACACACTGAGGAACCTGGGAGCACAGGTCACCGAAGCGGCTTTTCCCGATCATCACCGCTTCCGCCCGGAAGACCTTGGTTCCAGCGCTGGCGAGTGGCTGGTCATGACCGCGAAGGATTCGGTCAAATGCCGGGGCTTTGCCCCCGATAACGCCTGGGTATTGACGGTGGATGCCTGTCTGTCGGAACCTTTTGAACATCGCTTTCTGGAACGGCTCAGAGCCTGCTCTGGGCAGTTGCATCAACAAAATACTGAGAGAACCAACCATGGATAAGAAACTGTTGGCCATGCTGGCCTGCCCGGTGTGCAAGGGTGAACTCAAGCTCAACGATGCCCGTACCGAGCTGATCTGTTACCAGGACGCCATGGCGTTTCCGATTCGTGAGGGAATTCCTGTCATGCTGGCCGTAGAGGCCCGTACCCTGAGTACTGACGAACGGCTTGATAAGCACTGACACACCCGCCAGCAGGACGCATCCGCATGTCATTTACCGTTGTCATCCCCGCCCGCTACGCATCCAGCCGGTTACCCGGTAAACCTCTGGCCATGATTGCCGGCAAACCGATGATCCAGCACGTATGTGAACGCGCCCAGGAAAGTCGGGCGAGCAGGGTCGTGGTTGCCACCGACGACCAGCGTATTGAGGCAGCGTGCCAGGCATTCGGTGCCGAGGTAGTCATGACGTCACCACACCACGCCAGTGGAACGGATCGGCTTGAGGAGGTTGCCCGAAAACTGGGGCTGGACCCGGACCACCGGGTGGTTAACGTCCAGGGTGACGAGCCGCTGATACCGCCGGCGCTGATCAACCAGGTGGCCGATAATCTCGACTACTACCCTGAAGCCAGCATTGCCACCCTGTGCGAGCGTATCCACGACGCCCGGCAGGTATTCAACCCGAATGTGGTGAAGGTGGTGTTCGATAGCCGGGGCATGGCGCACTACTTCAGTCGAGCACCCATCCCCTGGGCGCGGGACTTCTGGCCCGCCAACGCGTCGGTGGCGGACGTAGACTTACCCGAAGGCATTGGTTACTTCCGGCACATTGGCATTTATGGCTACCGTGCCAGTGTGCTCAGCCAGTTTGTCAGCTGGCCGCCGGCACCGACAGAACAGGTGGAAGCGCTGGAACAGCTCCGGGCCTTGTATAACGGTGCTCACATCCACGTGGATATTGCTGATCGACCGCCCGCACCGGGCGTCGATACCGAAGAGGATCTGGCCCGGGTGCGGGCTTTGATAGAAGCAGGAGGAGGTTATGCCTGACCAGGTCAGTGTGTTGTTTGTTTGTCTGGGTAACATCTGTCGTTCGCCAACGGCGGAAGGGGTGTTCCGGCAACTGGTCACTGAGCAGGGAATGACAGAACACCTGCACATTGACTCCTGTGGCACCGGTAACTGGCATATTGGTAAATCACCGGATGCCCGGGCCATGGCGGCGGCAGACCGTCGCGGTGTTGATATCAGTGACTTGCGGGCCCGGCAGATTGTGGCTGAAGACCTGGACCGGTTTGATTACGTGTTGGTTATGGATAGGCAGAACCTGGCCGATGTCAGGGATATCTGGCACCAGAATGGCGGCACCGAACCTCGCCTTTTTCTTGAGTTTGGTGAGTCCGGCCAGGCCGAGGTGCCGGATCCATACTACGGCGGTGAGGACGGTTTTGAGCGAGTGCTTGACCTGATTCACGAAGCCAGTCAAGGCTTACTGGAGGATATCCGGGGGCGATTGGCTTGAATGGCGCGCTGAGGGTCACCGAGCATGCTGATCTGCGTGAGCTGAATACACTCGCGATTGCGGCACGGGCTCGTTATTTGATCCGGATTGCCGGCGTGGATGACCTGACCGCGGCACTGGCCTGGGCTGAGGCCCGCGAACTGGACACCCTTATTCTCGGTGGTGGCAGTAACCTTGTGTTCGCCGGCGATTTTGACGGTGCCGTCCTGCACATACAGATTCGGGGCCGGCATTGGGAAAAAGTAAACGGCGACGAAGCCGTACTGGTTCTGGGGGCTGGTGAGAACTGGCATGAGGCGGTTTTATACGCTGCCCGATCGGGTTACCGCGGCATAGAAAACCTGGCTCTGATTCCGGGCACCGCCGGCGCTGCGCCGGTGCAGAACATTGGTGCCTACGGTGTTGAACTTGGCGATACCCTGGTAAGTGTGACAGCTTTGGATCGTGTTACCCGGGGTGTGGTTACCCTGGCCGCCGGCGATTGCCAGTTTGGATACCGTGACAGCCTGTTCAAACGGCAGCCTGGCCGCTACATCATCCTTGAACTCAGGTTAAAACTTTCCCGATCCTTGCCATTAAAGCTGGATTACCGGGATCTTCAGGATTATCTGGGGGATACCGATGTTAACGCCCTTACGCCTCTGGAGGTTGCTGAAGCGGTGATGGCGGTGCGGCACCGCAAGCTGCCGGATCCCGCCGTCTTGCCTAACGCCGGCAGCTTCTTCAAGAATCCGGTGATCACTCAGGCGGCGTATGAAAGGTTACGGGAGCGCTTTCCTGACGTGGTGTTCTATCCGGTAGAGCAGGGTGTCAAACTGGCTGCGGCCTGGTTGATTGACCAGGCTGGCTGGAAAGGCTTTCGCAATACCCGGGTGGGTGTTCATAACCGACAGGCTCTGGTGCTGATCAACCACTCGGGGGGCTCTGGTGCCGAGGTGCTGGCGCTGGCGGACGAGGTGCGCCGGTCTGTGCAGGAAACCTTCGGGGTTGAGCTTGAAATGGAACCGGGGGTCGTTGGCGCCCGTTAGCGTGGCTGATCAGAAACCGCCGGGCTACCCTTTCAGGCAGCCCAGGGGATGATCGGGCGGCCTTAGAGGCCGCCCTTCGGGGAGGCTTTCACCAGGAACGCCAGCGCTTCTTCCACCGGGATGTCCTGTTTTTCTTCATCACGGCGGCCCTTGTATTCCAGGGTGCCGGCGGTCAGCCCGCGCTCTGAAATCACGAACCGGTGCGGAATGCCCATCAATTCCATATCGGCGAACTTGACGCCCGGGCGTTCGTTACGGTCGTCCAGCAGTACGTCGTAACCCGCCTGGCGCAACTGGCTGTAGAGTTTCTCGCCGGCTTCGGCCACTACCGCATTCTTGTGGGCATTGAGAGTTACAATGGCCACCTGGAACGGAGCGATGGCGTCTGGCCAGATGATGCCCTTGTCGTCATGGTTCTGTTCGATAGACGCGGCCACAATACGGGAAACGCCAATGCCGTAGCAGCCCATTTCCATGATCACCGTCTTGCCGTTTTCATCCAGAACGGTGGCGTTCATGGCGGAGCTGTACTTGTTACCCAGTTTGAAGATGTGGCCGACCTCGATACCACGGCGGATCTCCAGGGTACCCTTGCCATCCGGGCTGGGATCACCTTCCTCCACGTTGCGCAGGTCTTCTACCCGGCCCAGGGGTACGTCGCGTTCCCAGTTAACACCGGTCAGGTGGTAATCGTCCTTGTTGGCACCACACACGAAGTCTGCCAGGTGGGCAGCGCTGCGGTCGACGATCACAGGCACAGCCAGGTTGACCGGGCCGATAGAGCCGGGTTTGCAGCCAATGGCCTTTTCGATTTCTTCATCGGTGGCCATGGTCAGCGGCTCGGCAACGCCGTCCAGGTTTTCTGCCTTGATGTCATTCAGGGTGTGATCGCCCCGGAGGATCAGTGCAACCAGGCCGGACTCGCCGTTCTCGTCGGCTTCACCTTTGACCAGCAGGGTCTTCACGCTGCGCTCTGCCGGCAGGCCGAGGAACTGGGAAACGGCTTCGATGGTTTTCTGGCCTGGCGTGTGCACTTCGGTCATGGCCTCGCCAGGAGCCGGGCGATCACCCGCAGGGGCGATGGCTTCGGCTTTTTCGATGTTGGCGGCGTAATCGCTTTCAGTACTGAATACGATGGCGTCTTCGCCGGAGGATGCCAGCACATGGAACTCGTGGGAGGCACTGCCACCAATGGCACCGGAATCCGCCTGCACCGGCCGGTAATCCAGCCCGAGGCGATCGAAGATGTTGCAGTAGGTCTGGTGCATGACCTGATAGGTCTCATCCAGCGAAGCGGCGTTCAGGTGGAAGGAATAGGCGTCCTTCATGATGAACTCGCGGGCCCGCATAACCCCAAAGCGGGGGCGGCGCTCATCACGGAATTTGGTCTGGATCTGATAAAAGTTAGCCGGCAGTTCTTTGTAACTTTTCAGCTCGTTGCGGATCAGGTCGGTGATGACCTCTTCGTGGGTCGGGCCAAAGCAGAAGTCCCGGCCGTGGCGGTCATTCATGCGCAGCAGTTCTCCACCATACTGCTCCCAGCGACCAGATTCCTGCCAGAGTTCGGCAGGCTGTACCGCTGGCATCAGAACTTCCTGGGCACCACTTTTGTCCATCTCTTCGCGAACAATTCGTTCCACCTTGCGCAGGGTGCGCAGGCCCATGGGCAACCAGGTGTAGAGGCCGGCGGCCAGCTTCCGGATCATTCCGGCGCGCAGCATCAGCTGATGGCTGATAATCTCTGCATCTGAAGGTGTCTCTTTCTGGGTGGCAATCAGGTAACGGCTTGCTCGCATCGTGTCTTCCGCTTTATTGAAAAGTGGGGGTTAAGACTAATTGGCAGGGCATCTGGCCTGCTTCTGCCTTTCTTTGTCGTAAAGTGGACGTTATTGTACGGAGCCTGCTTCACAAGGTACAGATGATGACTGACGAATCTATCGACGTAACACCTCGCCGGCGACCGGTTCAGGCGCGCAGTCGGGAGCGGGTGAGCAATATCCTCAGCCATGCCGCGGCCATTTTTCATGAGAATGGTGTGGATGGCACCAGTATGTCTGCCATTGCCCGGCAGTCTGGCATGTCGTTAGCCTCCCTATACCGATATTTTCCGAACAAGGCGGCCATCGTTCATGCCATTGCTGAGGGGCATGTCGAGAAAATGGAAACCGCGATGCGGGAAAAGCTGCCAGAGCTGAGCCTGCATGACGCCGTGGACGTGCTGATTGATCAGTTCTACGACTTCTACCGCACCGAACCTGCGTACTCGGCAATCTGGAGCGGCGTTGAGTCCATGCCCGAGCTGCGGGAACTGGATCTGCGGGAACTCTACAGCAACGCCCGTGACCTGGATGCCCGGCTCCAGCAGGAGTATCCGGCGTTGCCGAAGGAACGCAGCTGGACCGCCAGCCTGTTGTTGCCCCGATCTGCCGGAACCATCCTCAGGCTCGCAGCCACCCTGCCGGACGACCAGGGGCAGCAGTTAGTGGTGGAATTGAAGTGTATGGCCAGGGCTTACCTGGCAGAGCTGGCCCGTCAGGAAAGATAGCCCAGGGGCAGGGCGGTACTGTCGATTACCCTCCGCAGTACAAAGCTGGAGTGCACCCCACTGACACCCTGAATCCGGGTAATGCGATTAAGCAGAAACTGGTGATAGTGGTCCATGTCTGGCACCACCACTTTCAGCATGTAGTCGGCACTCTGGCCGGTGATCAGGTAGCACTCCTGAACCTCGGGAAAGACCGCCACCTGTTCCTCGAAAGCGGCAAAGCGTTCCGGTGTATGTCGGTCCATGCCAATCAGGATGATGGCGGTCAGCGACAACCCCAGTTTTTTGTGGTCCAGAATCGTCACCGTGCGCACTATGATGCCCGCGTCTTCAAGCGCCCGCACCCGGCGCAGACAGGGGGAGGGTGAAAGCCCGACTTTCTCCGCCAGTTGCTGGTTGGTCAGTGAGCCGTCCTTCTGCAATTGTTCCAGGATTTTCCGGTCAGTTTTGTCAATTCTGACCAGCGCCTTGTCATTGCTCGCAATCATATGCTGTAAATCCTGACTTGTTGGCAATATGTGGCTTATGAATAACGGTTTTGGGCTAAAATAGCAACCAAATAGCGCGGTTTGGGCGTTACACTCTCTCCATTGATACGAACAGCGAAAGGAATGTTCCCTTATGGCCTTTGATCATCGTAAATACGTCGCCTTCAAACCGGTTGCCAAGAAAGACCGCCGCTGGCCGGACCAGGTCATCGAGAAAGCACCCACCTGGTGTGCTGTCGACCTGCGGGATGGCAACCAGTCGCTGATCAAGCCCATGTCCGTTGCCCAGAAACAGCGCCTGTTCGATTTGCTGGTCAAGCTTGGCTTCAAGGAAATCGAAATTGGTTTTCCGGCCGCCAGCCAGCCGGATTTTGATTTCTGCCGCAAGCTGATCGAAGAAAACCGGATTCCGGACGATGTGAAAATCCAGGTGCTGACCCAGGCCCGCCCGGAACTGATTGAACGCACTTACGAGGCTTTGCAGGGCGCAAAACAGGCTATCGTGCACGTGTACAACTCCACGTCTACCGTGCAGCGGGAGCAGGTATTTGGTCTCGATCGAGCCGGCATCCGAGAGATTGCTGTCAACGGCGCCACCCTGGTGAAAGAGATCGCAGCCCGTTACCCGGACACCGACTGGACTTTCCAGTATTCCCCGGAGAGCTTCACCGGCACCGAGCTGGACTTCGCTGCGGAAGTGATTGATGCGGTCACCGACGTGTGGCGTCCGGATCAGGGGCAGCCGGTGATTATCAATCTGCCGGCAACCGTAGAGATGTCGACCCCCAACGTGTTTGCGGACCAGGTGGAGTGGATTTGCGAGAACATCCGCTACCGCGAGCACATCAGCATCAGCTTGCATACCCATAACGACCGGGGTTGTGCGGTGGCTGCGGCTGAGTTGGGCGTGATGGCTGGCGCTGACCGAATTGAAGGGACCCTGATGGGTAACGGGGAGCGCACTGGCAACATGGATCTGGTAACCATGGCCATGAACCTGTATTCACAGGGCATTGATCCGACCCTGGACTTGTCCGGCATGGCGGAAATTACCGAGGTGGTGGAAGCCTGTACCGAGATTTCCACCCACCCGCGTCATCCGTATGCGGGCGAGCTGGTGTTCACCGCCTTCTCTGGCAGCCACCAGGACGCCATCCGTAAGTGCCTGGCCCGCCGCAACGAGGGCGACGCCTGGAACGTGGCCTACCTGCCTATCGATCCGTTCGATGTGGGTCGTCGCTATGAGGAGGTGGTGCGCATCAATAGCCAGTCCGGCAAGGGTGGCGTTGCTTATGTACTGGAGCGGGACTACGACATTACCCTGCCGCGTTGGTTGCAGATCGAATTCAGTAAGGTGGTCCAGAAAGAAGCCGAGACCAACGGTGGCGAAATTGACTCCCACACCATCCACCGCCTGTTCGAAGACCGCTACCTGAAGGTTCATGAAGACTGGTCACTGCGTTCCTACGATTTGCACCGGGACGAAGAGGGTGTTCGTGCAGAAGTGGTGGTCGGTAGCGACACTTCTCCCGTGACCTTTGAAGGCCGCGGCCTGGGTGCGGTTGAAGCGGTGTCTGACGGCCTGGCCAAGCGCTTTGGCGTCACGGTGGCGGTAGAGGCATACGATGAGTTTGCCCTGGGCGAGGGCACCAACGCCAATGCCTTGGCCTGTATTCGCCTGACCGCCAATGGTCAGCATTGCAGCGCAGCGGCCCTGGCGGAAGATACCACCTCGGCAACCCTGCAGGCGCTGTTTTCAGCAGTGGCTCAGGCGGTGGGTACGGATATGCCGGCAGCAAAGACGCCGGAAGCGGCGGAAGCGGTCTGATAGCCGGTTCTGTCTACGCCAGAACGCAGAACGGCCGGCAAAGTTGCCGGCCGTTCTGTTTTCCGTCTGCCCGTGAGGGGCATCCGGCGGTAAACCTTTGCCCTTACAGAGGGGTTACGTTTTCCGCCTGGGGGCCTTTGGGTCCCTGAGTAACGGTAAACTGCACCTGCTGACCTTCTGTCAGGGTACGGAAACCGTTGGAGTTGATTGCACTGTAGTGAACGAAAACGTCACTGCCGCCTTCCTGGGCAATAAAGCCAAAGCCCTTGGATTCGTTGAACCACTTCACGTGGCCAGTTTTGGTATCGGACATCGATCTTTCCTGTCTTTCTGAAAATTTGCCCTCACGGGACCTTCTTGTTTCGCACAGACTCTGGATCCATACAAACGCGGTTTCCGCCTGAGCGGAAGCCGTCGATGCTGAGTCGTCCGGAGCGTACTGAGGAAGGGGCAACGCGAAGCCTGGGCAGGACGTTGTAGCGCATTCGTCAAATACCGCTGCAGAAGAGCACAGCAATTTTCAGTATAGACCGACTTTGGGGGGCGTCAATTGTTTTTTTAGTGATCAGTGTCGGGATTTTAATTGATAAAAAACAATGGGTTGTCATAAGGATGAAACACAACTCTGCCGGTCTTTGAGGCAGAGTTGTGTTGTGGTCCGTGTACACGGGTGGGGTAGGTCAGCGCACGAATTTCTCGCTGATCTCTTCCAGAATGGCAGGATCATCAATGGTGCTGGGTACGCTGTACTCTTCGCCGTCCGCAATCTGGCGGATCACGCGGCGCAGAATCTTGCCAGACCGGGTCTTCGGTAAACGCTCTACCACCATGGCCCGACGGAAGCAGGCTATGGCGCCAATCTTGTCGCGGACCATTTCTACCAGTTCTTCTTCCAGTTCATCCTGGTCTATGGTTGCGCCGTCCTTGATCAGCACCAGGCCGACCGGGATCTGGCCCTTCATGTCGTCGTGGGCGCCTACAACACAGCATTCCGCGACTGCTGGGTGAGAAGCCACCACCTCTTCCATTTCGCCGGTGGACAGGCGATGTCCGGCGACATTGATCACGTCATCGGTCCTGCCCATGATGAACACGTAGCCGTCGTCATCAATAAAGCCGCCGTCGCCGGAGCTGTAAAAGCCGGGAATCGGATTCAGGTAGCTGCTCTGGAACCGTTTGTCGTCGCCCCATACGGTCATCAGGCACCCCGGTGGCAGGGGCAGTTTGACGGCTATCTGGCCTTGTTCGCCGGCCGGTACCTGGCTGCCTTCCATATCGACGACCTGCACGTTGAAGCCGGGTGACGGTACCGTCGCCGAGCCCGGTTTGGTGGTCATCATTTCAATGCCTACCGGGTTGCAGCAGATGGCCCAGCCGGTTTCGGTCTGCCACCAGTGGTCGAGAATCGGCAGGCCCGTGTGTTCCTTCAGCCATTCGTAGGTGGGCGGGTCCAACCGCTCGCCGGCCAGGAAAATGCGTTTTAGCGACGAGACATCGTAGCGGCTTAGCTGGTCTGCCTCGGGGTCTTCCTTGCGTACCGCGCGGAAGGCGGTGGGGGCGGTGAACAGCATGTTCACCTTGTGATCCTGGACTACCCGCCAGAACGCACCGGCGTCCGGAGTTTTCACCGGTTTGCCTTCATACAGGATGGTGGTGCAGCCGGCGAACAGAGGCGCATAGACAATGTAGCTGTGGCCTACCACCCAGCCCACGTCTGACGCAGCCCAGAAGACATCGCCGGGTTTGGCGTCGTAGACCAGTTTCATGCTGTATTTGAGGGCCACGGCATGGCCGCCGTTATCCCGCACCACGCCTTTTGGTTTGCCGGTGGTGCCGGAGGTGTAAAGTACATAAAGCGGGTCGGTGGCTTTCACTGGCACCGGGTCTGCTGGCTCCGCATTGGCGGTCATGTCGTTCCAGTCGTAATCCCGTCCTTCCGACAGGTTGGCTGTGACTTGCGGCCGCTGGTACACCACACATAGCTCAGGCTTGTGGCTGGATTGCTCAATGGCCCTGTCCACCAACGGTTTGTATTCAATGACCTTGGTGACTTCAATGCCGCAGGAGGCAGTGATCAGCGCCTTGGGCTTGGCATCCTCAATACGCACGGCAAGTTCGTGGGCAGCAAACCCACCGAACACTACTGAGTGGATGGCGCCCAGGCGGGCACAGGCCAGCATGGCAATGGCTGCCTGCGGAATCATTGGCATGTAGATAATGACCCGGTCACCCTTCTCGATCCCGCGAGCACGCAGGGCGCCGGCAAACAGGGCTACTTCATCCCGTAATTCGTCATAGGTGAAGTGTTGCTGGCTGTTGGTCACCGGCGAATCGTAAATCAGGGCTGTCCGTTGACCACGGCCCGCCCGGATGTTGGCGTCAAGGGCCACGTCGCTGGTATTCAGAAGGCCATCGGGGAACCACTGGCCGTGACCGTTATCGAGTGCCTGCCAGATGGTGTTCGGGGTTTCGATCCAGTCAATGTTCTGGGCCTGCTCGCGCCAGAAGTCATCCCGTTGGTCGATGGACCGGCGGAACTCGGAGTGGTATGTCATGCTTTCCACCTCAGTTGTGCTGTTATTGTTCTGTGGCTGTTATGCACAACTGTAGGAGCTTTAGAAACAGGGGCTACTAGACCATAGGCGTAGTTGGCCGTTTTTGTCCGTTTAATGCCCGTTGGAATTGATCTCCGTCACCTTCGCCGTAACGCTGCCGTGGCCCAGCCGGGCGGTGATGGCGGAGCCTTCGCCAAGCTGGCTGGCGTCACGAACAATCTGGTTCTGCTCATCCCTGACAATCGCGTAACCCCGCCCCAGGGTGGCGAGCGGGCTGACAACGTGGAGTGCCTGGGCGTTGTATTGGTAACGTTCCTGTTGCTGCTTCAGGTAGTGGCGGGTTGCCATCTCCAACCGCTCGTGGAGACGGGTCACCTGGTCCCGGGCGGTGATCAGTGTCCGGCGTGGGGATTGGGTGGCAAGGCGCTGGGTCAGGTGATCGGCTTTTACCCGGGTTTGGATGAGTCGCTGGGCGATCGCCTTGTTCAGCCGTACGTCCAGCTCATCCATGCGCTGCGCCTTTTCCTGCAACTCCCGGCGCGGGTCCCGCAGCCGCGCAGACAGGTGGCCAAGCTGGGTGTGCAGGCGCTGGGTTAACCGGCGCGCCGCCTGACTCAGCCTCAGTTCCTGCTCGTTCAGCCGGCGCAGCCAGTGGCTCTGGTCCGGGGAAACCTTCTCAGCGGCCGCCGAGGGTGTCGGGGCGCGAAGGTCTGCCACGAAATCGGCAATGGTCACGTCAACCTCGTGGCCCACCGCGCTGACAGTTGGAATGCTGCAGCTGGCGATAGCCCGGGCTACTGCTTCTTCATTGAAACACCACAGGTCTTCCAGTGAGCCGCCGCCGCGCCCGATGATCAATACATCGGCCACGCCGTGTTGCTGGGCGCGCTGGATCGCGTTGACGATGTCGGCTGTGGCGGCCTGGCCCTGAACTGCTGTGGGGTAGAGGGTGACGGGGATGGCCGGGCAGCGGCGGGCCAGCACGGTCAATATGTCATGGATGGCGGCACCCGTGGGTGAGGTCACCACGCCAATGTGGCGCGGTGTGGCTGGAACCGGTTTTTTTCGGGCCGGGTCAAACAAGCCCTCCGATTGCAGTTTCATCTTCAGGGCCTCAAAGGCCTGTTGCAATTCGCCCAGCCCTGCCGGCTCCAGGTGTTCGACAATGATCTGGTAGTCGCCCCGGTTCTCGTAGAGTGTGACCTTGCCGCGGATGCGAATCTGGTCGCCTTCACGGGGCAGGGTGCGCAGGCGTTGATTGGCACCCCGGAACATGGCACAGCGTACCTGGCACTTCTGGTCCTTCAGGGAGAAATACCAGTGCCCGGAGGAAGGTCTTGAAAATCCGGACAATTCGCCCTCCACCCACACCTGCACAAAGCTGGTTTCCAGCAGATGGCGTGCCTGATGGTTGAGTTCACTGACCGACAGGGCCCGGGGCCGGGAATCCGGATAAGGGGGTATCAAAGGGCGCGCTCCGTGATTATTCATACGCAATAGCCGAAAGAGAGGGGTAAAAATAACGGAAATTCAAAAAGATGCAACCAAACGCCAAAAACCTCGCGGTTTACTGTCTGTTGGCACCACTTTATAATAGATCGATTAAGGATTTTGCTTTGCTGTGCCGCCGCGGGTACAGCATGGAATTTCCAAACTTAGCATGTTCAAAAGGCGGACCCAAATGCTGCGTATTGCCGAAGAAGCCCTCACGTTTGACGACGTTCTCCTCGTGCCCGGATATTCCGAAGTTCTGCCTCATCAGGTGGAGCTGAAGACTCAATTGACCAAAGGCATCACCCTGAATATTCCGCTGGTGTCATCGGCCATGGATACGGTCACTGAAGCCGAGCTGGCCATTGCCATGGCTCAGGAAGGCGGCATCGGCATCATGCACAAGAACATGTCAGTGGAGCAGCAGGCAGCTGCCGTACGCAAGGTCAAGAAATATGAAAGTGGTGTGGTGAAAGATCCGATCACCGTCACACCGGAGACAACGGTTCGGGAACTGGTGGATATCACCATGGCCAACAGCATTTCCGGCCTTCCGGTTGTCGACGGCACTGATCTGGTCGGCATCGTCACCGGGCGTGATATCCGCTTCGAAAGCCGGATGGATACCCTGGTGCGTGACATCATGACTCCGAAGGAAAAGCTGGTTACGGTCAAAGAGGGTGCCAGCCTGGAGGAAATCAAGGAACTGCTGCACCGTCACCGCATTGAGAAAGTTCTGGTAGTGAACGACGAATTCGAATTGCGGGGCCTGGTTACCGTCAAGGATATCCAGAAAGCCAAAGACTACCCGCTGGCCTGCAAAGACGAGCAGGGCCGTCTGCGAGTGGGTGCGGCGGTGAGCACCGGTGGCGATACCGATGCCCGGATTGCAGCGCTTGCCGAAGCCGGCGTGGATGTGATTGTCGTGGATACCGCCCATGGCCATTCCAAGGGTGTGATTGACCGGGTTCGCTGGGTAAAGCAGAACTACCCTGATGTTCAGGTGATTGGCGGTAACATTGCCACCTCGGGTGCGGCGATTGCCCTGGCTGATGCCGGCGCGGATGCGGTCAAGGTGGGCATCGGTCCCGGCTCCATCTGTACCACCCGCATTGTCGCCGGCATTGGTGTGCCGCAGATTTCGGCGGTGTCCAATGTGGCAGCGGCGCTGAAAGAGCGCGGCGTACCCGTGATTGCCGATGGTGGTATCCGGTTCTCCGGTGATATCGCAAAAGCCATCGCAGCGGGCGCTCACAGCGTCATGATCGGTAGCCTGCTGGCGGGTACTGACGAAGCTCCGGGTGAAGTGGAATTGTTCCAGGGCCGGAGTTACAAGGCTTATCGTGGTATGGGATCCATTGGTGCCATGGGGCAGGGTTCCAGCGACCGCTATTTCCAGGACGCCAGCAAAGGTATTGAAAAACTGGTGCCGGAAGGCATTGAAGGCCGTGTGGCCTGCAAAGGCCCCATGCGCAACATCGTGCACCAGTTGGTGGGTGGCTTGCGTGCATCCATGGGTTACACAGGCAGTGCAACCATGGATGAGATGCGTACCAAGCCGGAATTTGTGCGCATTACCAACGCCGGGATGCGTGAGAGCCACGTGCACGACGTGACCATCACCAAAGAAGCTCCCAACTACCGAATCGGCTAAAAACTGCCTGATTTGACGCGGCCCGGTTTCCGGGCCGCGCTGTTTTTTTAAAGCCCGAGGACTCCATGGCTCAGAACATTCACGACCACCGTATCCTGATTCTTGATTTCGGTTCCCAGTACACCCAGCTGATCGCCCGCCGTGTGCGCGAAATCGGCGTGTACTGTGAAATCAAGGCCTTTGACGTAACAGACGAAGAACTCAACGAGTTCAATCCCAAAGGCATCATCCTGGCGGGTGGTCCGGAATCGGTAACCCAACTGGGTGGTCCCCGTGCACCGGAAGGGCTGTTCGACAAAGGCATTCCGATTCTGGGCATCTGCTACGGCATGCAGACCATGGCGGAGCAACTGGGCGGCCGTGTTGCCAGCTCTGAGAAGCGCGAATTCGGCTACGCTCAGGTGAAAGTCCGGGCCAAGGGCCCTCTGCTGCAGGACATTACCGACCACCTGACACCTGCGGGTGAATCCCTGCTCGACGTCTGGATGAGCCACGGTGACAAAGTAGTTGTCATGCCGGAAGGCTTTGAACTTTTAGCCTCTACCGAGAGCGCGCCGATTGCCGCCATGCAGGACCTCAGCCGTAACCTGTACGGTGTCCAGTTCCATCCGGAAGTGACCCACACCCTCCAGGGTAAGCGGATTCTCGAGCACTTTGTCCTGAATATCAGTGGCTGTGAGGCCCTGTGGACACCGGCCAAGATTGTTGATGACGCCGTTCGACAGATTCGTGAGCAGGTAGGCTCCGAAAAGGTTCTGCTGGGGCTGTCTGGCGGTGTGGATTCCTCGGTAACCGCCGCCTTGCTGCACAAGGCCATCGGCGACCAGCTCACCTGTGTGTTTGTGGATAACGGCCTGCTGCGCCTGCACGAGGGCGATCAGGTGATGGACATGTTCGCCAGCAACATGGGCGTTAAAGTCATCCGTGCCGACTCCGAAGACCTGTTCCTGTCAAAGCTCAAGGGTGTTAACGACCCTGAGCAGAAGCGCAAAATCATCGGCAACACCTTTATTGATGTATTTGATGCCGAGGCCGCCAAGATCAAAGACGTGAACTGGCTGGCCCAGGGCACCATCTACCCGGATGTGATCGAATCTGCCGCCTCCAAAACCGGTAAAGCCCATGTCATCAAGTCCCACCATAATGTGGGTGGCCTGCCGGAAACCATGAAAATGAAACTGGTTGAGCCGCTGCGGGAGCTGTTCAAAGACGAAGTTCGCAAGATTGGCCTTGAGCTCGGCCTGCCTTACGACATGGTTTACCGCCACCCGTTCCCGGGGCCGGGTCTGGGTGTCCGTATTCTTGGCGAAGTGAAAAAGGAATACGCAGAGATCCTGCGCCGCGCCGATGCCATCTTCCTGGAAGAGTTGCACCGTGCGGATCTGTACCACAAGACCAGTCAGGCGTTCGCGGTGTTCCTGCCGGTGAAATCCGTCGGTGTGGTAGGCGATGCCCGCCGTTACGAATACGTGATTGCCATCCGGGCTGTGGAGACCGTGGACTTCATGACTGCACGCTGGGCGCGCCTGCCGTATGATCTGCTGGAAACGGTTTCCAACCGGATCATTAACGAGATTTCTGGCGTTTCCCGTGTGACCTACGACATCTCTTCCAAGCCACCCGCGACGATTGAGTGGGAGTAAGTCGAGGCAGGGGATAAGGGATAGTGAACGACACTCCGGAAGATCGGCGCTGGATGGCCAGGGCACTGGAGCTTGCCGCCCAGGCCGGGGCAGCCGGTGAAGTGCCGGTTGGCGCCATTGTTGTTCTGGATGGCAGGGAGATTGGGGCGGGTTTCAATGCCCCGATTTCCCACTGCGACCCGACCGCCCATGCGGAAATCAGAGCCCTGCGGGATGCTGCGGCTCGGGTGGGGAACTACCGGTTGGCGGGTGCTACGCTGTATGTAACCCTGGAGCCCTGCACCATGTGTGTGGGAGCTATTGTCCACGGTCGTATCAGCCGGTTAGTGTATGGTGCCGCTGAGCCCAAAGCGGGTGCCGTCGAGTCGGCCAGAAGAACCCTTGAAGAGCCGCATCTGAACTGGCGGGTAGAGGTTTGCGGGGGCGTGATGGCCGAACCGTGCGGTCGGGTGATCTCCGAATTTTTCAGCCGGCGCCGTCGGGAAATCCGGCAGCGCCGCCAACAACACTCAGGGAAGGGAAGCACAGACTCATGAAAGTTCTTGTTACCGGCGGTGCCGGATATATCGGCAGCCACGTTGTGCGTCAGTTGGCAGCAGCGGGCCACGACATTGTGGTGTTTGATAACCTCTCTACCGGCTATCGCTGGGCGGTAACCGCCGGGGAGCTGGTGGAAGCCGATCTGGCGGATGAAGACGCGATAGAAGCCGTATTTTCCGCCCATAAGTTCGAAGCGGTGCTGCACTTTGCAGCGAACATCGTGGTGCCGGAGTCTGTCGCCAATCCCCTCAAGTACTACAGTAATAACACCCGTAACACTCTGAATCTGTTGAAAGCGGTTGAGCGACACCAGGTGCCGTATATGGTGTTTTCTTCCACCGCGGCGGTCTACGGCATGCCAGAGGAAACGGTGCTGACAGAAGACCTGCCGTTGGCACCTATCAATCCCTATGGCGCCTCCAAGATGATGAGCGAGCGGATGATGATGGACCTGGCTGCGGCCAGTAACCTTAGCTACGTTATCCTGCGCTACTTCAATGTGGCCGGCGCTAATCCGGAGGGACTGCTGGGGCAGGCAACGCCGGAGGCGACGCACTTGATCAAAGTGGCCTGCGAATGTGTGACCGGTCAGCGCGAGGGCATGAGTGTATTCGGCACTGACTACGAAACCCGCGATGGCACCTGTATCCGCGACTATATCCATGTGGAAGACCTGGCAAAGGCCCACGTGATGGCGCTGGATTACATGGCTGGCGGTGGCGAGTCTCAGGTGCTCAACTGTGGTTACGGCCGCGGCTTTACCGTGCGAGAAGTCATTGATGTGGTCAAGGCGGAATCCGGTGTCGATTTTCCGGTAACTGAAACCGGCCGTCGCGCCGGCGACCCGGCGGCACTGATGGCCGACAACACGCGAATCAAGAATGTTCTGGGCTGGCAGCCGGATTACGATGACCTCAATACCATCGTGCGCACCGCCCTGGCCTGGGAAGCGGTCTGGCAGAAGAAAAAAGCTTCTCGATAACACTCTCAAACAACGATTTTCAGGAACTTTTAAATGAAGATTACGATTTTCGGAACCGGATACGTGGGCCTGGTAACAGGTGCCTGTCTTGCGGATGTTGGTCACGATGTGCTTTGTATGGATGTGGATCAGGGCAAGATCGAGAAACTGAAGAACGGCAAGATTCCGATTTACGAGCCAGGCCTCGATAGCATCGTTAAACACACCGTGGAAGCCGGTCGCCTGTCGTTCACCACCGACACCGAACAGGCTGTCAAACATGGCACCCTGCAGTTCATTGCCGTGGGCACACCGCCGGACGAAGACGGCTCTGCCGATCTGCAATACGTGCTCGCGGTGGCGAAATCCATCGGTCAGTACATGGATGACTACAAGGTGGTGGTCGACAAGTCCACCGTACCCGTGGGCACCGGTGACAAGGTCAAGGCAGCGGTGCGTGCACAGCTCGACAAGCGCGGCCTGGAGCTGGATTTCGACGTGGTTTCCAACCCGGAATTCCTGAAAGAAGGCGCCGCCATCAACGACTTCATGAAGCCGGACCGCATTGTGGTGGGTACCGACAGCGAACAGGCGGCGGAGCTGTTGCGGGAGGTTTATTACCCGTTCAACCGCAACCACGACCGGATGATTTTCATGGATATCCGCTCGGCGGAACTGACCAAATACGCTGCCAACTCCATGCTGGCCACCAAAATCAGCTTCATGAACGAAATGTCCAACCTGGCTGAACGCCTGGGTGCCGACATCGAAGCGGTACGCCGGGGCATTGGTTCCGACCCCCGTATCGGCTACCACTTCATCTACCCTGGCTGCGGCTATGGTGGCTCCTGCTTCCCGAAAGACGTACAGGCCCTGGCCCGGACGGCCGGTGATTGCGATTACGAGGCCAAGTTGCTGAATGCGGTAGAAGCCGTTAACTACGCTCAGAAACACGTGCTGTTCGACAAGATTAGCCACTTCTTCCAGGGTGATCTGAAAGGCAAGGTGGTTGCGGTCTGGGGCCTGGCCTTCAAACCGAACACTGACGACATGCGTGAAGCCTCCTCGCGGACGCTGATGGAAAATCTCTGGAAGGCCGGCGCTACGGTGCAGGCGTTTGATCCGGAAGCCATGGAAGAAACCCAGCGCATCTACGGTGACCACGAAGGCCTGACCCTGTGTGGCACCAAAGAACAGGCCTTGAAAGGTGCCGATGTGCTGGCCATCTGTACCGAGTGGAAAGAATTCCGTTCGCCGGACTTCGACCTGATTGCCGGTGCCCTGAAACAGCCAGCGGTTTTCGATGGTCGAAACCTGTACGAGCCGGAAATGCTCGAGCGCCATGGTCTGGTTTACTACGCCATCGGCCGCGGCCGTAACCAGTTTCATTCCGCGGGCTGATCGAGAGGGCCGGTGATGTTTCAGCTACACGAAAGGCTCGCGGCAGATACCCACCACCTGGGTTACAGCCGCCTGTGCGAAATTCTGTTGATGAACGACAGCACCTGGCCCTGGATAATTCTGGTGCCGGCGGTGCCGGACATCCGGGAAATCTACCAGCTGGACCATAAGCAACAGGTGCGGTTGCTGGAAGAGTCCTCCACGCTTAGCCGGGGCATGATGGAGCTTTTCAGTGGCGACAAGATGAATGTGGCGGCGCTGGGTAACATGGTGCCGCAGCTTCATTTGCACCATATCGTGCGCTTTGAAGGTGACCAGGCCTGGCCAGGCCCTGTGTGGGGCAAGCAGCCACCGGTGCCCTATGAAGGGGCTGCACTGGCGCAGGTCAAAGAGAAGCTGAAACCGCTGCTCCATCACCTCGCTTGAACTTCAATGGTTTTATTCCCGGCCCTGCTGCCACTGCGCCAGGGTCTGGGAGCCCACCAGAATCATCCGCAGCTCGGTTTTGAGCTTGTGCTTTAGTTCCTCCCGCTCCTTGGGCGTCGCATCCAGCGCCTCCGCGCCTTGATTGAAAACCAGTGTCACCATGGCTTCGGCCACAACCCGGGCATCGGCCAGAGGCTTGTTCTGTTCATCCGCAAACCGTCCAAGGTCATCTGCCAGTTCCGTAACGAAATGATCGATCTCGGCCTTGACGGCGGTTCGGAACGGTTTCGATACCCCAGTGCGCTCGCGCAGCATCAGGCGGAACAGGTTGGAGTTGTTGCCCAGATATTCCATAAACGTATCGACAGATGTCGAGATGGCGCTGCCGTCACGGGCTATTCGCTTGCGCGCCTGGCGCATTAACTGTCGCAGCGCAACACCGCCTTCATCGACCAGTGCCAGACCCAGTTCATCCAGCTCGGAAAAATGCCGGTAGAAGGAAGTGGGGGCAATGCCAGCTTCCCGGGCAACCTCCCGCAAACTCAGGCTGCCAAAGCCCCGATCCGCGCTCAACTGTGCCAGGGCGGCATCCATCAAAGCCCGTCGGGTTTTCAGTTTTTGTTCCGCTCTGGTGGCCAACGTCTTACTCCATGGTCCGCTCAAACCATGCATTCTAGCCCCCGGTTTTTTGATAGTCATCCCGGCGTTCAATATCTGGCTTCAATTCTGCTTGGGGACGCCTGATTTTCACAGTCATTGTGTTTATAATGGGCGGCTTTTCGGCTATGGTCGCTGGCATTTGCGGGCGGCCTCTAAAATGCTGCAAGCAAGCTGATGGGGATGGCTTTCCGAAACACGCTGTGAATACATCCATGTACGCTCGGCTCCGCCATCCATGGCTCCGCACGGTTTCGGAAAGCCATCCCCATCAGCTTGCCCAGACGCTTTCATTAAACGCGAACACATTCAGATACAACGGGAACCGATATGCGCAGTCACTATTGCGGTGGGATCAACGAATCCCACATCGATCAGGAAGTCACTCTCTGTGGATGGGTACACCGCCGCCGGGACCACGGTGGGGTTATCTTCCTGGATCTGCGAGATCGGGATGGCATGTCCCAGGTGGTTGTCGATCCTGACACCCCTGAGAGCTTTGCTCTGGCGGAGAAGGTTCGCAGTGAGTTTGTTGTTAAAGTCACCGGCCGCGTGCGTCGCCGTCCGGCGGGCACCGAGAACAGCAACATGCCGACCGGCCAGGTGGAGCTGCTGGGTAAGGAAGTCGTGATCCTGAACGCCGCTGCCACGCCGCCGTTCCCGCTGGACGAGCACGTAGATGTGGGTGAAGACGTTCGTCTGCGCTATCGCTTCATCGATTTGCGCCGCCCGGAAATGATCAACCGTCTGCGTTTCCGTTCCCGGGTAACCAGTTACATCCGCAACTTCCTGGATAGCCGCGGTTTCATGGATGTGGAAACACCGATCCTGACCCGTGCCACCCCCGAAGGCGCCCGTGATTACCTGGTGCCCAGCCGTACCCACGAAGGTTCCTTCTTCGCGCTGCCCCAGTCGCCGCAGCTGTTCAAGCAGATGCTGATGGTGTCTGGCGTTGACCGCTACTACCAGATCGCCAAGTGTTTCCGTGACGAAGACCTGCGGGCAGACCGTCAGCCGGAGTTTACCCAGGTCGACATCGAGGCCTCGTTCATTGATGAAGAGACCCTGATGAAGCTCAACGAAGACATGATCCGTGCGCTGTTCAAAGACGTGCTGGATGTCGAGCTGCCGGAATTCCCGCGCATGCCGTATTCCGAGGCCATGCAGCGTTACGGCAGCGACAAGCCGGACCTGCGTATTCCGCTGGAACTGCAAGACGTGAACGACCTGGTGGAAGGCGTGGACTTCAAGGTCTTTGCCGGACCCGCGAAAGATCCGAAAGGCCGTGTTGCAGCCTTGCGTGTGCCGAAGGGTGGTGCGCTGACCCGTAAGCAGATTGACGATTACACCAAGTTTGTCGGCATATACGGGGCCAAGGGCCTGGCCTACATCAAGGTAAATGAGTTGGCCAAGGGCGTCGAAGGCCTGCAGTCGCCGATCATCAAGTTCCTGGGTGACGACGTGGCCATGGCGATCATGGAGCGCGTTGCGGCGGAAGATGGCGACATCGTGTTTTTCGGTGCTGACAAGACCACCGTGGTCAACGAAGCACTGGGCGCATTGCGCATCAAAGTCGGTCATGACCTCGACATGCTTACCTGCGAGTGGGCGCCGATGTGGGTGGTGGACTTCCCGATGTTTGAGGAACTGCCAGACGGCAGCCTCACCGCTATTCACCATCCATTCACTGCGCCGTCCTGCAGCCCGGACGAGCTGGCAGCGGACCCGGCCAATGCGTTGTCCCGCGCCTACGACATGGTACTGAACGGCACCGAACTGGGCGGTGGTTCTATCCGTATCCACGACGGCAAAATGCAGGAAACGGTGTTCCGCATCCTGGGTATCGAGGAAGAGGAAGCTCGCGCCAAGTTTGGCTTCCTGCTGGACGCTTTGAAGTTCGGTTGCCCGCCACACGGCGGCCTGGCTTTCGGCCTGGATCGCCTGGTGATGCTGATGACCGGTTCGTCGTCCATCCGGGACGTCATCGCCTTCCCGAAAACCCAGAGCGCCACCTGTCTGATGACCCAGGCGCCGGGTGCGGTAGACGAAAAGCAGCTGAAAGAACTGCATATTCGCCTGCGCCGCTCAGCCAAAGCGGTTGAAGGTAACAAAGCCGAAGACAACGAGTGATGCGCAAGCCCGGAGGTTGCCCCTGGGGCCTCCGGGCTGAGTGCTTTTGCTCAAGCGATCTCTGAGGGCGCGCGGATGGCCATCATCCTGGGTGTAGACCCTGGCTCACGAATCACCGGCTACGGCATCATTCGTGCGGAAGGCCGCCAGATTGAGTATATCGACAGCGGCTGTATCCGGGTGGGTGAAAAGCCCATGGCGGAACGCCTGCAAACCATTTTCCATAGCCTTGCTGTGTTGATTGGTGAGTACCGCCCGGAAGAGTTCGCCATTGAACAGGTGTTCATGGCCCGGAACCCGGATTCAGCCCTTAAGCTGGGGCAGGCCAGGGGCGCGGCGATTGTCAGTGCCGCCAACAGCGGCCTGGCTGTCCATGAATATTCCGCTCGCCAGGTCAAACAGGCGGTGGTTGGTACCGGTGGCGCTGACAAATCCCAGGTTCAGCATATGGTCCAGGCACTGCTGGGTTTGTCCCGCAAGCCCCAGGCAGATGCGGCGGATGCCCTGGCGATCGCACTGTGTCATGCCCACATGAACCAGAGCATACTGAAGCTCGCCGGCAGCGGTGGCAAAGCGCGAAGCGGGCGGGTTCGGCAACAATAACAGGCTCAGACAAGCCCCAGGAGGCCTGCATTGATCGGTAGAATCCGAGGCATATTGATAGAGAAGGCCCCCGGCCACGCACTGGTGGAGTGCTCCGGTTTGGGTTATGAAGTCGACATTCCCTACACCACCTTCTTTCACCTGCCGGAAACCGGGCAGGAAGTTACCCTACACACGCATTTTGCGGTCAGAGAAGATGCCCAGAGCCTGTATGGCTTTGCCTCCCGGCTGGATCGCAATCTTTTCCGGCTGCTGATCAAGGTCAATGGCGTTGGCCCTAAACTGGCTGTCGGCATACTGTCCGGCCTGGATGCCCAACAGTTTATACGCTGTGTTGAGGCCCGCGATGTCAGCGCCCTGGTGAAGCTGCCGGGGGTCGGCAAGAAAACCGCCGAGCGACTCCTGATTGATATGGCTGACCGCATTGGCCAACTGGAAGGGCAGTTCACCCCGACGGTACCCGGTTCAGCGGCTCCGGGCGGCTCCACAACAGCGCCGCAGGCAAGTCACGATGCGAGAGACGAGGCCGAGGCCGCGTTGATTGCCCTGGGCTATAAGCCCCAGGAAGCGGCCAAGGCCATCAGCAAGGTGGCTGAGCCAGATATGACCAGCGAGGCGCTGATTCGCCTTGCCCTGCGTAATATGATTCCGGCCGGGTAGTTAACTTGCTCCCCGGCCTTTTTATGTGTCGCCCCATGACACCAATGTGTATAGAGCGTAACGTGACTCCAACCATGCCCTTTGTACAATTGGGGCAACTTGAACGTCAGGCCAAACCTGTGGGCACGTTGTTTATTCCCAGCAAGCGGATAATGCCATGATTGAATCTGACCGACTGATCTCGGCAAAGGCCGGTGAATACGAGGAAGTGCATGATCGGGCCATTCGCCCGACGTTGCTGTCTGAGTATGTGGGTCAGCCGACGGTTCGTGAGCAGATGGAAATTTTCATCTCTGCTGCCCGGGGCCGCCAGGAAGCGCTGGACCACGTGCTGATCTTCGGCCCGCCGGGACTTGGTAAAACCACCTTGGCAAACATTATTGCCAACGAGATGGGGGTGTCGATCAAGACCACCTCTGGCCCGGTACTGGAAAAAGCCGGCGACCTGGCCGCCATGCTGACCAATCTCGAAGAAGGCGATGTGCTCTTTATCGATGAGATTCATCGCCTGAGCGCTGCGGTTGAAGAAGTATTGTATCCGGCGATGGAAGATTATCAGCTGGATATCATGATCGGCGAAGGGCCGGCGGCGCGATCCATCAAGCTGGATTTGCCCCCATTCACCCTGGTGGGTGCCACAACCAGGGCCGGTTTGCTGACATCGCCACTGCGGGACCGCTTTGGCATTGTTCAGCGTCTGGAGTTCTACAACACCCAGGACCTCACGCACATCATTCTACGGTCGGCACGGTTGTCTTCGGTGACCATCGATGAACAGGGGGCGTTCGAGATAGCCCGCCGTTCCCGGGGCACACCACGAATTGCCAACCGCCTGCTGCGGCGGGTGAGGGATTTTGCCGAGGTTCGCTCAGATGGCCACATAACTGCCGACATTGCCGACCAGGCTCTGAACATGTTGAAAGTGGACGACCAGGGCTTTGACCACATGGACCGCCGCCTGTTGCTGGCCATGATCGAAAAGTTTGATGGGGGGCCGGTGGGTGTGGAAAGCCTGGCTGCGGCCATTAGCGAGGAGCGGGGGACCATCGAGGACGTGCTGGAGCCGTTCCTGATTCAGCAGGGCTTTATGGTACGAACGCCCCGTGGGCGGATGGTAACCTCCAGCGCCTACCGCCATTTTGGTGTGGTGGCCCCGAAATCCGGTGCTGAGGATGACCTCTTTGACTGAAAACGGTACGAAAGAGCGCTTTGAATTACCTATCCGGGTGTATATAGAAGATACAGACGCTGGTGGTATCGTCTTCCATGCCAAGTATCTTCACTACATGGAACGGGCCAGAACCGAGTGGGTGCGTAGCCACGGTGTTGGCTTGAGGGCCGGCCTGGAAGACAACATAAGTTACGTGGTTCAGCGCATGAATCTGCACTATAAAGTGCCGGCCAAACTGGACGACCAACTGCTGGTTACTGCAGAGCCCACGGCCTCATCCCGGGTTTGGATGAACTTTCGGCAGCAGGTGCTGCGAGCGGCAGACCAGCAGTTGTTGTGCGAGGCCGATGTGCGGGTGGCCTGCATCGCACTGGATACCGGCAAGCCCAAGAGGCTGCCTGAAAACATGCAAGAAATTCTGAAGAAATCCATTTAGTTTATTGAAAAGCCTACAAACATAGTTGGGAGTGCACAGTGGAAGCGGAACTTTCAGTCTGGTATCTGATTGCCAATGCCGGGGTTTTGGTGCAGTTGGTCATGCTGTTGCTGGTGTTGGCATCGGTGGTGTCCTGGGCTTTGATTTTTCAACGCATTCAGGTGTTCCGGAAAGCGAAGCAGGCGCAGCTGGCCTTTGAAGAACGGTTTTGGTCCGGCATGGATCTGGGGCAGCTCTACAAAGAGGTGAATGCAGACCCGACGCCGTTTTCCGGCATGGAATCTGTATTCCGGGCCGGCTTCAAGGAGTTTTCCCGCCTGCGTCAGCAAAGTCGCGATGCCGACGCCGTCATGGAAGGCACTCAGCGTGCTATGCGGGTGGCTTTTTCCCGTGAGCAGGAGCGCCTGGAGACCCATCTTCCGTTCCTGGCAACTGTGGGTTCAACCAGTCCATATGTGGGGTTGTTCGGTACCGTGTGGGGCATCATGAATTCCTTCCGGGGGCTTGCCCAGGTGCAGCAGGCAACGCTTGCCACGGTGGCTCCGGGTATCTCGGAAGCATTGATCGCAACCGCCATGGGTCTGTTTGCAGCGATCCCGGCGGTTATTGCCTACAACCGTTTCTCTGCCATGTCGGATGCGTTGCTGAAGAACTATGAAACCTTTGCCGAGGAGTTTTCGAGCATTCTGCATCGCCGTGTCCACAACAGTGACCAGGCTGCCTGATGGCACACGTCGATAAAGGGAGGAGAGCGGCATGAGCGGCATGAAAGGTATGGGCTTGATGCCCCAGCAAAAACGCAAGCCGATGTCGGAAATCAACGTGGTGCCCTACATCGACGTGATGCTGGTACTGCTGATCATTTTCATGGTGACGGCTCCGATGTTGACCCAGGGTGTAAAGGTGGATTTGCCCCAGACCACATCAGACCCGATCCAGCAAGACAAGGACGTTGAATCCATTACCGTGTCGGTAGACGCCAACGGTGCCTATTACATGGATATCGGCGACCGAAGCAGCGACCCGATGACGCTGGCCGAGGTGCGTGAGCAGGTGGCCAACATCCTGTCACAGCGTACCAATGGCGAAGTGCTGGTGCGTGGTGACGAGTTCGTGGAGTACGGCGTGGTTGTGCGGCTGATGGCTGAGCTGCAGGCCGCTGGCGCAACCGGGGTTGGCCTGATAACCGACGCACCTCAGGAAAGGCCTTAACAGAGTGGCATTATTGTTGTGAAGGGTCACGAGCGGGAAACCATCAGTACCGATACGGCGCCCCTGAAATCGCCAGTGGTAATGTCTGTGGCATTACACCTGTTGATTGTCGGGATTGCGCTGGCGGGCTGGTCCTGGACATCGCCGATATCTGAGCCGGAGCCCAGAACCATTTCTGCGCGGCTGGTCAGCCCGGAACCCCGGCCGAGCCCGGTGGTGGATGAGCAGGATCAGCGGGATCGCGAACAGGAGCGCCGTCAGCAACAGGAGCGTGAGCGCCAGCAGCAGGAAGCAGAACGCCGCCGTCAGCAGGAAGAGCAGGCCCGGCGGGAAGCAGAACGGCAGGCTCAGGAACAGGCGCGGCAGCGGGAGGAAGAGCGCAAGCGCCAGGAAGCGCAGGCTCGTGAACGGGCCGAGCAGCAGGCGCGGGAACAAGAGGCTGCGCGACAGAAAGCGGAGGCAGAGGCCAAAGAGCGTGAGCGCCAACGTGCTGAAGAAGAACGCAAGCGGCAGGAAGAGGCAAAGCGCAAAGCCGAGGAAGAGAAACGTCGCCAGGAAGAGCGTCGTCGGCAGGAAGAGGCCGAACGCAAGCGGCAGGAAGAAGCTGCCCGGCAGGAAGCGGAACGTAAACGCCAGGAAGCCGAGCGCAGATTAAGAGAGCAGCAACTCGAAGCCCTCGCTGACGAATCCCGCCGAGAGAGGGAGGCGGAAGCCCGGCGCCAACAGGAGGCCGCTGCTGCTCGAGCACGTGAAGCGCAGATGCTGTCGGAAAGCGAAAAGTACCAGGCACTTATACGTGAGCGTTTGAGCCAGGCCTGGTACCCGCCGTCATCGGCGACGGAAGATATGACGGCCAGGGTTCAGATTACCCTGCTGCCGACCGGGGAACTGGTTAACGCCCGGCTGGTCAGCAGTAGCGGGAATACAGCATTTGATAACTCGGCGTTGGGTGCCGTCCGGTCTTTGAGCCGGTACCCGATTCCGTCAGATCGGGATACGTTTGAGCGTTATTTCCGTCAGTTTACTATTGAATTCAATCCGCAACGGTTGCGGTGAGGCCTATGACATTGAACGCACATGACTCCTATCGTCAGGGATTTCCCTTTACCACGGCGCTGGCAGCACTGGTTGTTCTCATGCTGCTTGCCAGTCAGGCGAGGGCAGAGCTGCTCATCCGCATCACTGAAGGTGCGGATTCCGCCATCCCCATCGCGGTGGTGCCATTTGCTGAAAGCGGTGCCATGCCTGCTGGCGACAAGGTAAGCAGTATTGTGCAGTCAGATCTGACCATGAGCGGCGAATTTCGCCCGCTTGAGCCCTCCCGAATGCTTAGCCTGCCTTCGCAGCGCTCGGAGGTGTATTTCCGGGACTGGCGCCTGCTGGGGCAACGCTACGTTCTGGTGGGGCAACTGACCCGTTCAGGTGACCGTATCGAAGCCAGATACGAATTGTTTGATGTAAACCGGGAAGAGCGCATCCTCGGAGAAACCGCCGGCGCCTCGGCCAGCAATGTTCGGACCCTCGCCCATCACATCAGTGACCGGGTGTACGAGGCCATTACCGGTGATCCTGGCGTGTTCTCGACCAAGCTCGCCTATGTCACGGTGACCGGAGACGGCGATAACGCCCGCTATCGTTTGCACGTAAGCGATGTGGACGGAAAGCGCTCAAGAATCCGCCTTGAAAGCCGCGAGCCCATTCTGTCTCCCGCCTGGTCTCCGGACGGCAAGCAGCTGGCCTATGTGTCTTTTGAAACCGGCAAGCCTGTGGTGTTTGTCCATGAACTGGCCAGTGGAAACCGCAAGAAGGTGGCGGATTTTCCTGGTCTGAACTCGGCACCCGCCTGGTCACCGGATGGCAAATCCATGCTGCTGACCCTGTCCAAAGACGGTAACGCGGAGATCTACCGGCTTGATATCGCCTCCGGTAACCTGACCCGGATGACTAACCATTGGGCCATCGACACCGAGGGTGCCTGGGATCACACCGGCCGGGGAATCTATTTCACGTCGGATCGTTCAGGTGGCCCCCAGATCTACCACATGGATCGAGCGGGTGCCGAACCAAGGCGAATTACCTTTGGCAGCCGATACAACGCCCGCCCAAGACCGGATGCCAAAGGTGAATATGTGTATTACGTGCATCAAAGGGAAAGGGCGTTCCATATCGCCCGCACGAATCTGAAAAACGGGGAGGAATCTGTCATTACCCGAACCGAATCGGATGAATCGCCGAGCGTTTCACCAAACGGACGCTTGTTGATTTATGCCACACAGCAAAACGGTACCGGCGTGCTCACGGTTGTCTCGGCAAATGGCGGGGCGGCGTACAGCCTGCCGGCGTCAGACGGTGATGTCCGTGAGCCCGCCTGGGGCCCTATCGTTCGCTGAACACGTTGTTGTCCAATAAACCAATCACGATAAGGAAGTGCACACATGAAACTGTCAGTACAGACCAAAGCGTTTGCGATGTTGTTGTCCGTGGGCCTGGTGGCCGGTTGTAGCTCCACCGGCGATACTATGGAAGACGGTGCTTATGGCTCCGATGTGGCCGCCATTGATCAGGACGGCGGTTCCACCGTTTATGGCGGCGCCGATGGTGATGGCGTCTCTTCCTCTCGTCTGAGTGAAGAAGAGCGTCAGGCCGCGCGCGAGCAGGCTGAGCAGGAAGCATTGCGTAACATCACTACGTTCTACTTCGATTTCGATACCTCCGAGATCAAGCAGGAGGCCCGCGATGTTCTGGTTGCCCACGCCCAGTTCCTGGCCAACAATCCACGCCAGAACGTGCGTCTTGAAGGGCATGCCGATGAGCGCGGCACCAAGGAATACAACCTTGCCCTGGGTGAGCGTCGTGCCAATGCAGTTCAGCGTTTCCTGATTGTTAACGGTGCTTCCCGTGGCCAGATCGAAACCGTAAGCTATGGTGAAGAGAAGCCAGCTGTTCGCGGTTCGTCCGAGAGTGCCTGGGCGCAGAACCGTCGCGTTGAGCTGGTGTTCAAGTAATCGAAGTCACTGATCGGAAGGTCCCATGAGAAAATTGCTCATGGCGACAGTGCTGCTCCCGCTGGGCCTTGGCCTGGCGGGAGTCAGTCAGGCACAGTCGTCTGCACCCGCGTTCCAGAACAATGAGTCTGAAGCCCAGCGCAAGTCGGGCAACAATCAGGCTACGGCTGAACTCTTCTACATGATCCAGCAACTCCAGAGCGATGTGCGCAGGCTGCAAGGGCAGGTGGAAGAACAGAAGCATCAGATCAGCCGCCTGCAACAGCAAAGCCGGGATCGGTACGTGGATCTGGACCAGCGGATACTGGACCTGTCCAAGGCTGTTGAGCGCAAGGCCGAAGACACCCGGGAATCAAGCCGTGCAGCCGAATCCGGTCAGGGTGGCCAGCTAACGCCGGCCAGGGTTTACCGATCCCCCGGTGCGGATGAGCAGAAAACCTATAACGACATCATTGATCTGATCCGGAACAAGAAAGACTTTGATACCGCTATCAGTCGGCTGTACGAGTTTATCGATGAATATCCGGAAGGGGACCTTACCGTCAATGCCTATTATTGGCTGGGTGAGGTGTACCTGGCGGAACCCCGTCTGGAGCAGGCCAAGCAGGCCTTTACCATTGTCGCTACCCGTTTCAGTGATCACCGAAAAGCGCCAGACGCGGTCTACAAGCTCGGTATGACGCTTGATCGAATGGGCGAAAAAGACGAAGCGAAACGTCGCATGCAGAGCGTTGTGGATAATTATCCCAATACGGGTGCTGCGGATCTGGCCCGGAAATACCTCGAGAAGGCGTGACTTTGTTCACGGATTAATCCGGTTGTCTGCTTGTTGATCTGTCTCGGAAAAAAGTTGGGAAATCCCGTAAAAAGGGGTTGATCAGCAAAAAAATATCAGTAATATGTGCGCCTCGTTTGGGTCGTTAGCTCAGTTGGTAGAGCAGTTGGCTTTTAACCAATTGGTCGAAGGTTCGAATCCTTCACGACCCACCAAATTCAGGGTATTGGTCCTGAGCGCCAGTATTCGCCGGAAGCGTGGCCGGCAACCAGTTATGGGTCGTTAGCTCAGTTGGTAGAGCAGTTGGCTTTTAACCAATTGGTCGAAGGTTCGAATCCTTCACGACCCACCAAATAACAAAGCCCGGTAACGGGTTTTGTGGAAAGAAGAGCCCCCAGGGCTCTTTTTTTTTGGCTTCACGAACCCATCTAGTCAGCATGGGCGTACTCATTTTCCGGGTGCCCGGGAGGCTATGTTACAGCCCCATGAAAACACGCCCGGAAGTGATATACTCTCGCGGTAACAGTAACTTCAGAGATCCAGAAATGACACGAGCGCAAGACCGTATCCTTGTTCAGGAACATCTGGCACACGAAGCGGAGCCAAAGGCCCTGAGTGCCAGCGAGAAAGCTGAGCTTGAGGCACGCATCAAGGCAGCCCTCAAAGAGAAGGATGCTGTGCTCGTGGCCCATTACTACACAGATCCGGATATCCAGCGTCTTGCCGAGGAAACCGGCGGCTGTGTTGCCGATTCCCTGGAAATGGCACGGTTTGGTAACCAGCATCCTGCGTCTACGGTGGTGGTGGCTGGTGTCCGTTTCATGGGTGAAACCGCCAAGATTCTGAATCCCGAGAAGCGGGTGCTGATGCCCACGCTGGAGGCTACCTGCTCCCTCGATATTGGCTGTCCCGCGGATGAGTTTTCCGCTTTCTGCGATCAACATCCGGACCGGACGGTGGTGGTGTACGCAAACACTTCTGCGGCCGTAAAGGCGAGGGCGGACTGGGTGGTGACCTCCAGCTGCGCCCAGGCCATTGTTGAGCATCTGGATGCCAGAGGGGAGAAGATCCTGTGGGCGCCGGACAAACACCTGGGCCACTACGTGCAGAAAACAACGGGCGCTGATGTGTTGTTGTGGGA
Source organism: Marinobacter shengliensis (assembly GCF_003007715.1). Taxonomy (GTDB): domain Bacteria; phylum Pseudomonadota; class Gammaproteobacteria; order Pseudomonadales; family Oleiphilaceae; genus Marinobacter; species Marinobacter shengliensis. The sequence goes on from NZ_PXNO01000027.1 coordinate 565,365, forward strand.
TGGCTCCTGTATCGTGCATGAAGAGTTCAAGCATCGGGGCCTGGAAGATCTCAAGGCGCTTTATCCCGAGGCAGCTGTACTGGTGCATCCGGAATCTCCCGACGCGGTGGTGGAGATGGCTGATGTGGTCGGTTCAACCTCTCAGTTGATTCACGCGGTCCAGACGCTGCCCAATGAAGAATTCATCGTGGCCACGGATAACGGTATTTTCTACAAGATGCAGCAACTGGCGCCCAACAAGACGCTGATTGAAGCGCCAACGGCGGGTAATGGCGCCACCTGTCGCAGTTGTGCCCACTGCCCCTGGATGGCTATGAACGGCCTTGAGAACCTGCTTGCGGTATTGGAGCGGGGCGATCAGGAAGTGCTGGTTGACCCGACCCTGCGTGAAGACGCATTGCGCCCGCTGCGCCGGATGCTGGATTTCACCGCCAACATGAACCTGAAAGCTGCCGGAAACGCCTGACCATCCCCGTTAGCCTCTCCGGGCTTGCAGTCTGTCAGTAATGTCGTTCAGGCGTTCGTTGACCACCTGCCGTTCGGCAGACCCGGCGGGCAGCTTTTCCTGGGCCTGGCGCAGCTGACGTTGGGCGGATTGCAAGTCCCCCATCAAGGCATAGTATTCTGCCCGTGCGCGGTGCACACCCACGATATTCCTGGCCATTCCCTCGGCTTCGGCCAGTCGTAACCAGATCTGCTCCCGTTCCGGCAGGCGCCGGGCCAGGTCCCGCAGCAAGCCGGCGGCGGTATCCCCATTGCCGTCGGCAATCTCGATTTCGGCGAGTGTCCAGGTGATGGGGTAGTTGCGTGGGTTTCTGGCCAATGCCTGCCGCAGCAATGTCCGTGCGTCTTCATAACGTTTCTGGTCCAGCATCACGTCGGCCAGGGTCACCTGAAAGGTGATTCTGCCCGGGCTGCCGTCCAGAAGTTCCCGCAGTATGCGCTCGGCCTTGTCGTATTGCTGGTTGCGCTGATAGGCCACAGCCAGCCCGTAGCGAATGGCGTCGTTGCGTTTGGCGTCATCCCTTGCCAGGTAATCCTCGAACGTCTCGACTGCCAGTTGCGCTGACGAGGCGTAACGCACCTGCAGGCGGCTACGAACCAGGTGATATTCCTGGCCATCCCGGATGCGTTCGTCGGGATACTGTTCCGCCCGGTTACGGCTGTCGGCGACCCGGTTCTGGGTTAATGGGTGGGTCGACAGGTACTCGGGCATCTGATTTCCCTGTAACCGGTTCTGTCTCATCATGATTTCGAACATTTCCGGCATGCCGCGCGGATCGAGGCCGGCGTTGGCCAGAATCTCCATGCCCACCCGGTCGGCCTCCTGTTCATGGGCCCGGCTGTAGGCCAGCATGTTCTGGATTGACAGGGCCTGGGTGCCGGCGATGGCGGCAATGCCAATATCGGATTGGGTAACCGCGGACAGCACGATACCGGCGATCATCCCGGCCAGTGTCAGCGGTGCGCTGGTTTCCTGTTGCTCCATGCGGCGGGCAAAGTGACGTTGGCTCAAATGCGCCAGTTCGTGGGCCATGACTGAGGCAAACTGTTGTTCCGTTGCGGCATTGAGGAACAGTCCACCATTAACGCCCACGATACCGCCCGGGACAGCGAAGGCGTTAAGGGCAGGGCTGTCGATCAGAACCAGCTTCAGTTCCCGGTTATCCAGCGGGGCAGAGGGCACCAGTTTGTAGGTAATGGCGTGCAGGTAGTCGTATACCAGCGGGTCTTGTATCTGGGGTGCGGAACGCCGGATAGACGCCATCACCTGCTGGCCGATTTCCGCTTCCTGCTGGCCGGAAATGAGGCCAGCGCTGCCGCCTATACTGGGCAGGCTGGATTCCTGGGCATGGCTGAACCCGCCGGAGAGCAGCAGGGGGAGTGCCAGAGCAAACGTGGTCAGTAAACGGCAGACAGGATTCTGGCGATCAGTTCGATTCATGGATTTCAGTCACACCCGTGGGGATTTGCCACTTTGACATCAGCATAGCCCGGAAAGTTCGTATCTGTATTACGAAGACTTGAGATGCAATAGGGTAACACCCCCGGCATAATGCCTGCTCGATTATTGGATAAATGGTAATGGTGTTCGCTTAACATGGCTGATCGAATTCTGGATGCCTCCGGGCTGCGTTGCCCGATGCCACTTCTCAAAACCAAGCTGGAACTCAACGCCATGAATGCCGGGCAAGAGCTTGAAGTGATTGCAACGGATTCGGGTTCTGCCCGGGATATCCCGGCCTGGCTTGGAATGTCTTCTCATACTTTGGTCAGCCAGTCAGAGCATCACGGCGAATTCCGTTTCGTGATAAAGTGCGGCGGTTAATCTTCCGGAGTTGTTCATGGTCAGAATTCTGCGCGGTCTAGCCCACAAGTATTTTTCTGATGAAGAAGCAGTGATTCTGTTTCTGCTTCTGGTTACCGGTACGGTTTTTGTCATTCTGTTCGGCGCCATGCTGGCTCCGGCGATCGCGTCATTGATTATCGCGTTTATCCTTCAGGGCCTGGTTGCCAAGCTGCACAAGATGGGTGTACCCGAACTGGTGGCGATCATCAGCGTGTTTGTGGTGTTCCTCGGTGTTCTGGTCGGGTTTATTTTCGGGCTGTTGCCACTGATCTGGACGCAGGTCAGTAACCTTGCCGGTGAAGCACCTCGAATCATTCGCGAGCTTCAGTCTTACCTTGAGCTCCTGCCGGAGGAATATCCTCATCTGATTTCCATGGAGGCAGTAGACACCATATACCGCCAGGTATCGGCAGAAGTCGCTCATATGACCCAGGTACTGGTCTCGTTCTCTCTATCAAGCATTCCAGACCTGGTAGCGCTGCTGATCTACATGGTCCTGGTGCCGATTCTGGTGTTCTTTTTCATGAAAGACCGACGTGTACTGGTCGCTTCCATTGGCCGGATGCTGCCTCCCCAACGTCCGATGATGATTCGCATCTGGCAGGAGGTGAACCTGCAGTGCGCCAATTACGTCCGTGGCAAGGCGGTTGAGATTCTGATCGTTGGCGTGGTCACTTACGCCGCTTTCAAACTCCTGGGCATGCCCTATGCGGCGCTGCTGTCGCTGCTGGTGGGCTTGAGCGTGGTGATTCCCTATATCGGCGCTGCCGTGGTCACCATTCCGGTCGCGGTGATCGCTCTGTTTGCGTTCGGCTGGAGTTCCCACTTCATCTGGGTGATGGTGGTATATGGCATCATTCAGGCGCTGGATGGCAACGTGTTGGTGCCTATCCTGTTTTCTGAGGTGAATAATCTGCACCCGGTTGCCATTATCGTGGCGGTTCTGTTCTTCGGGGGTATCTGGGGGCTGTGGGGCGTGTTCTTTGCGATTCCGCTGGCCACCATGCTCAAGGCGGTGTTTGCTGCCTGGCCGGTGAAGGAATCCGAGCCCTCACCGGCGGTATCAGAGTAGGTCAGAGTGCCTTGACGGCTTCCAGGACCTCGTCGGCGTGGCCGTTTACTTTAACGCCACGCCACTCCCGTTTCAGGTTGCCGTCCTTGTCGATCAGGAAGGTACTACGCTCGATGCCCAGGTGTTCCTTGCCGTACAGTTTTTTCAGTTTGATCACATCAAACAGCTTGCACAGGGCCTCGTCTTTGTCCGAGATCAGGTGGAACGGAAACTGATGCTTACTCCGGAAATTGGCGTGAGCCTTGAGCCCGTCTCTGGATACACCAAAGATTTCGGTATCAAGCTCGCTGAACTGAGGCATCCTGTCCCGGAAATCCTGGCCTTCGGTGGTACATCCGGGTGTGTTGTCCTTCGGGTAGAAGTAGATGACGACGTTTTTACCCCGGAGGTCGGCCAGTCTGATAATCTGGTCGTCGGTCGCCTCGACTTCGAAATCGGGCACGGGTTGGTTTAATGCTACGGATGACATGACATCTCCTTTAATTCCCTTGTGTCAGTTCGAGCCCAACATTACCATATCGCTTTTATTCGGACGGAGTTTTTATGATTACGGGTAGCCTTGTCGCACTGGTCACGCCCATGCATCCAAACGGTGACATTCACTGGGAGGATCTGGACAAGCTGGTGGACTTTCATATTGAAAACGGCACCCACGGCATCGTTGCTGTGGGTACCACCGGCGAATCCGCAACGCTGGACCCGGAGGAGCATTGTCGGGTTATCGGCCACATCATAAAACGGGTCGATGGCCGGATTCCTGTTATCGCCGGCACCGGTGGTAACAGTACTCGGGAAGCCATTGAGCTGACGTCCGAAGCCCATAAGCTGGGGGCCGATGCCTGTCTGTTGGTGGTGCCTTATTACAACAAGCCAACCCAGGAAGGTCTCTATCAGCACTTCAAAGCCATTGCCGAGGCCGTGCCGGGCATGAGTCAGATGCTTTACAACGTGCCTGGCCGCACAGCGTGCGACATGCTGAATGAAACCGTACTGCGCCTGGCGGATATCCCCAATATCGTTGCCATCAAAGACGCTACCGGCAACATTCCCCGCGGTGCCGAGCTGATCGAAGCCCTGGATGGCCGCCTGGCGGTCTACTCCGGCGACGACGCCACCGCAGCAGACCTGATGCTGGCCGGCGCCAAGGGCAATGTGTCTGTCACTGCCAACGTGGCACCTAAAGCCATGTCACAGTTGTGTGAGGCGGCGATCAAAGGTGACGAAGCCGAGGCACGTCGTTTGAATGACCTGCTCATGCCGCTGAACCGCAAGCTGTTCCTGGAAGCCAACCCGATTCCGGTTAAATGGGCACTGCATCGCATGGGGATGATCGGTGAGGGCATTCGCCTGCCGCTGACGCCGCTGAGCGAGAAGTTCCACGCCGAGGTGGAAGACGCACTTAAGGCCTCAGGTGTTCTCTGAGGCCAACCGATTCCCGTTTTACCGGAGTAACTCGATGCAGGTTCCTGGAAGAGCCCGTAACACCAAGACATTCCTGTTCCGGCCGTTAGCCGGGCTCCTGTTGGCCAGCACCCTGGTTGGGTGTGGCATCCTGGAAGATCGCTCCCAGCGATACGTTCACGCGCCGGAAGGCGAGCCAATCAACGTGCCCGAGGGTGCAGACGATTCCAGGCTGAGCCAGATCATGCCGGTTCGGAGCATCAATAAGGATGATTCACGCCGGCTGTTTCCGTCTTCCATCCCGCGCCCACCGGACATGACCTCGGAAATTCTGGATCAGAACTACGTGATCGAGGAACTGGATGGTCGTGTCTGGCTTCTGGTCAATGAAGTGCCCGGCCGCCTGTGGCCGGTTGCCAGTGCCTGGATGAACGATGCCGGCCTTGGCGTGGCCTACGATAACCCCCAGTTGGGCATCCTCCAGAGTGAACTGGCCAACTTCAGCAAGCGCAGCCGTGACATGCTGGGGCTGGCCGATGACCCGGTCGCTCAGGAGCCCCGAGTGCTGTTGCAGATGCGACTGGCCCCGGGCATTCGACGCAAGACGACCGAAATCCGGCTACGGATTCTGGAGCTTGATGACGCGCCTGAAGGGCTCGTTGCCTGGCAGTCGGATCAGGAATCCGACACCCGTGCCCAGAGCAGGAAAGAGGCGCTGTTGGCCGAGCTTGGTGAATTCATGAAACAGCGTGAAGACAGCAAGTCGTTCTCCCGGGCGGCATCCGGCATGGTTGCCCAGCCATTGGTGAGGCTGCTGTCTGAAGATGACCAGGCGGTTGCTGTGCGCGTTGAGCTAGATTTCGGCCGCACCTGGGCGGAAGTGAACCGTTCCCTTGAGGAGATTGGCGCAGACATCCAGGACCTCAACCGGAGTGAGCGTTGGTTCCACGTGGACTTCCGTACCGAAGACGAACGCACCCCGGGCTGGTTCTCCTGGTTCAGCAATAAGGCTGAACCCCGCCATACCCATACCGTGAACATTGAACAGCGTGAAGACGCCCTGTTTGTCACAGCTGAGAGGTTGGACAGCTATACTGGTGAGTACAGCGCGTCAGACCTGCTCACACAACTATTTGAACACCTGTATTGATTCGGGGCGGCCGGCAAGGCCGCTGTCCGATTTTGGAGATCTAAATGGAAAAGCGCGAAGAGCTATACGCGGGCAAAGCCAAATCGGTATTCCGCACTGACGACCCGAACCGTTTTGTACTGGTGTTCCGGGATGACACCTCAGCCTTTGACGGCGAGAAGAAAGAACAGCTGAACCGAAAGGGCATGGTGAACAACAAGTTCAATGCCTTCATCATGGACAAGCTCGAAGCAGCAGGCATTCCGACCCACTTCGAGGGCCTGTTGTCTGGCACTGAATCCCTGGTGAAAAAGCTCGATATGATTCCGGTGGAGTGCGTGGTTCGAAATATCTCGGCCGGCAGCCTGTGCCGTCGACTGGGCGTGGAAGAGGGCCAGGAACTGAACCCGCCCACTTTCGAGCTGTTCCTGAAGAACGATGCCCTGCACGACCCCATGGTCAATGAGTCGCTGGCGGTCAGCTTTGGCTGGGCCAGTGCTGAAGAGCTGGCGCGCATGAAAGAACTCACCTACAAGGTGAATGACGTACTCAAAGCCCTGTTTGATGACGCCGGCATGTTGCTGGTGGACTACAAACTCGAGTTTGGTCGCAGCGAAGGCCAGATCGTATTGGGTGATGAATTCAGCCCGGACGGCTGCCGTATCTGGGATAAGGAAACCCGTAAAAAGATGGATAAAGACCGCTTCCGCCAGGGCCTTGGTGAAGTGATCGAAACCTACGAAGAAGTAGGGCGTCGTCTGGGTATCCAGTTCGACTGAATACAAAAAACCGACAAAAAACGGGTGTGATATGCGTAAATTAATGATGGCAATGGGCGCGTCCATGATGGTCGCGGCTCCAGTGGTCTCCGCCGATATCCTGGGCGTAGGCGCCACGGTTGGCTACTGGGATGCGGACTATTCCGGCAAGGCTTCCAAAGGCAGCGACCGGGTAGACCTGGAGCGGGACCTCAACCTCAGCAGCGATTCCAACGCCAATCTCACCGCGTATTTCGAACACCCGGTTCCGGTGCTGCCAAATGTACGGCTGGCTTATACCCGCACGAAGCAGAGTGGTAATGGGCAGCTGAACACAGGTTATGATGGTGTCTCTGGTGCAGTTCGTTCCGAACTGGAGCTGGAACAGCTGGACGTGACCCTGTACTACGAAATCCTGGATAACTGGGTGAATCTGGATCTTGGCCTGACCGTTCGGGATTTCTCTGGCGAGTTACTTGTTCAGAACAGGAACGACACCAGCCAGTTCTCTGAAACCAAGGCCGACGCCGTGTTACCCCTGGTATACGTAGCCGCTCGTTTTGACCTGCCTTTCACCGGTGTGTCTGTGGGTGGCGACGCCAACGCCATTTCCTACGATGGCGACTCGGTCTATGACTTCAACGTGTATGGCCAGTATGAAATGTCGCTGCTGCAGTTGCGGGCAGGCTATCGCCAGATATCTCTCGATTATGACGATGGCGACGACAACCTGGATATAGAACTCAGCGGCCCCTTTGTCAGTGCCGGTCTGAGATTCTGAGTAATAACCAACCGATCAGGGAGATGGACTCTTGAAAATCCTGGTTACCGGCACCGCCGGTTTCATTGGCTCACACCTGGCGCATCGCTTGCTGGATCGTGGTGACGAAGTCATTGGTGTCGACAACGTCAACGACTACTACGATGTAAGCCTGAAAGAGGCGCGCCTGGCCCGGCTGGTGAACAAGCCCGGTTTCACGGAAATTCGCCAGGATGTGGCCGACCGTGCCGCCATGGAAGCCTTGTTCCGAGAGCACAAACCCGAGAGGGTAGTGCACCTGGCAGCCCAGGCCGGCGTCCGTTACTCCCTTGAAAACCCCCACGCCTACGTGGACGCCAACGTGGTTGGCTTCATGAACATTCTCGAAGGCTGTCGCCATAACGATGTGAAACATCTGGTGTATGCCTCCAGCAGTTCAGTATACGGCGCCAACGAAACCATGCCGTTCTCAGTGCATGACAACGTTGACCACCCGCTCAGCCTGTACGCAGCGTCGAAGAAAGCCAACGAGCTGATGGCCCACACCTACAGCCACCTGTACAACCTGCCCACCACCGGCCTGCGGTTCTTTACCGTTTACGGCCCGTGGGGCCGGCCAGACATGGCACTGTTTATCTTCACCAAAAAGATCCTGGCTGGCGAGCCCATTGATGTGTTCAACCATGGCCATCACCGCCGCGATTTCACCTACATCGACGACATCGTTGAAGGTGTAATTCGCACCCTGGACCATGTGGCCGAACCCAACCCGGACTGGTCTGGCGAGAAGCCAGACCCTGGCACCGGCAAAGGCCCTTACCGCATCTACAACATTGGCAGTAACAACCCGGTAGAGCTGTCCCGCTTTATTGAAATCATTGAAGAGCGTGTGGGTAAGAAAGCAGAGAAGAATCTGCTGCCACTGCAGCCGGGTGATGTGCCGGCAACCTACGCCAATGTGGATGACCTGATCACAGACGTTGGCTACAAACCCGACACCACGGTGGAAGAGGGCATCGCCAACTTTGTGGACTGGTATCGGGATTTCTACAAGGTGTAGAAGCCGGGTTAGCATCAGAACAAAAAAAGCCAGCGCAAAACGCTGGCTTTTTTCATTGGTGCACGGCTATTCAGGCACTCACACCGCCACTTGCGCCACGTGACGCCTGCGATAACGTGTAAAGATTCCCAACAGTCCCAGACCAATCAGCGCCAGGGAAGATGGCTCCGGTACGGATGCGGACGGCTGGCAGGCCGGGTTAGTGGGGTTCAGTTGGCAGAAGTCCAGGGTTTCCTGCAGTTTCTTGTTCGCGAAATCGGTCACGAACTGCTGAACGATCGTTTGATCCGAAGTGTTGAACAGGTTCAGGTTGAACACGGTTCCGCCATGATCTTCGATCAAGGTCCTGTAAGAATTCTCAGTGGACGTGTTTCGAAGAACCCCGTTATAGAGCGCGTTATTAGACGTCAGAAGCCCATCGAGCACAGAACTGGTCACCGCCGAGCCACCCACAGAACCACGAGCCGCTGTATCACCATTGGATGGTTCATCCGTCAGAATGATGATGTTCTTGACGGCATTACTCCGGAATGAAAACAGGTCACTCTGGCCATCCAATGCGTTCAATGCAAAGGCGGTGGCAGTGTAGCCGGGTTCAATACCGCCGTTTATTTTCAGCCCCTGGGCAGCCGTGGCAAACGTGGCTGGGTCGGTCAGGTCCGTCACCATCCGCGGCACAATAGCGTTATCACCGTAACCCACCAGACCGTAGCGGGCGTCGACTTGCCCGGTGCCGGTGAGGATGCTGGCAAACAACCCGATGTTGTCCCGTAGATTTGCCTGGACAGTTCCCATGGAACCAGATTCGTCAACGACAAAGACAATATCGCTGAGGATTGGAGCGGCATGCACCGGAGCGATAGCGGCCGCCGCCGAAAGTATCAAACCTGAAAGAAATCGCTTGAGTTTCATTATCATTACCTCATCCAGACTGAGTGTTGTAGGCGGGCATCCGTACCGTACTGCTTTATCGGCTGACTCCCGAGTGGTACACCTATGCAGGCATCAGTAAACCTTGCATAGCATGTGCCACAAGGCTTAACGCAGACCTAACGCGCTGTGATGTCGGGATATTCTTCAGGTTCTGGGTGAAAAGCCCAGATATGACGCATCTGATATGTATAGAAAGCTGACATTGTTTTGCGGGGGCTGTAACCAACAGCGTTAGTTAATATCCTGCGAAGGGGTGCTGAAGTTTCTTGCTTTCCCGGTCAGTGGGCAAACAAACTGAAGCTGAACGGCCTTCAGGCAAAGCCCGGAGGGGTGGGGGCTGCCGTAAAGCTTGTCACCGACGATGGCGTGGCCAATACCTGCAAGATGCCGGCGAATCTGATGTTTGCGCCCGGTTTCGATAAGCACCTGTACGTCGGAGGTGTTTTCCTCGGGATCTATCGCCAGGGTGGTGACGCGGCTCAGGGATTCCTTGCCGTCGAGTGGCGCGTCGATGACAAGGTCATCCGCATTCAGTTGGCCGGTCACTGTCGCTCGGTAGGTTTTGGTGACGGTGCGGCCGGAGAACAGTTGGGACAGGGCTCCGGCTGCTTTACTGTCGTGGGCTACCAGCATCAGCCCGGCGGCATCGGCGTCCAGGCGGTGCACCAGAAAACAGGGCCTGCTCAGGGCAACCTCTGCCAGGCGCAGCAGGCTGCAGTGATCTCCCCATTGTGAGCCCTGGGCTAACAGGCCGTGGGGTTTGTACCAGAGGCTGTAGCGCCCCAGGTCTTCTAGCAGATCAGGTTGGTCCGGCTTGAGGCCCAGCACCTGGTCATCGTAGAACAGTTGAATCCGGGTGCCTGGCTTTAACTCCCGCTTCGCTTTCCGCAACCGAACCTGCTTGCCCTTCTGGGTCCACCAGCAGGCACCCTTGGCCATGGCATCCTTGATCCGCTGTTTGGGGAGCCCCGACGCCTCTGCGAGTGCATCGACGGCAAGTTGGGATTCCGAAACGTTCAGGTCCAGGGTACGTCTCATGGTCGGGGATGGTCGCTCTGGTTAGGATGGGTAAAGTCTGGGATTATAGCCAAAAGCGCAGTCAGTTTATGCAGCAAACCGATACCAAAGGCGATCTTTACGAATGTCCAAACGCTGGTTGACCGGTATTGATCTGGGAGGCACCAAAACGGAAGTGATCCTGCTGGATGAGAACCACCAGGAACACTTTCGGCATCGGGTGCCAACGCCTGCCGGCGACTACCAGGCCACCCTGGCTACCATCAAATCACTGATCGAACGAGCTGAACAACATGCCAGCCAACGCGGCTTACCGGTAGGCATTGGTATTCCAGGAACGGTATCTGGCGTGACCGGTCGTATCAAGAACGCCAATTCCACCTGGCTCAACGGCAAGCCCATGGCGGATGACCTTCGCCAGCTACTCGGCCGACCGGTTGCCCTGACCAACGATGCCAACTGCCTGGCATTATCGGAAGCGACTGATGGTGCAGGGAAGGGCGCCGGCGTTGTGTTTGCTGCCATTTTGGGAACCGGTTGCGGCGCTGGTATCAGCGTGGGTGGGCGACTGTTGACGGGCCCCAATGGTGTGGCCGGTGAGTGGGGGCATAACCCGTTGCCCTGGACACCGCAGGGAGAGCTGGATGATCGCCCTTGCTTTTGTGGCCGCCTTGGCTGTAACGAGACCTTTCTGTCTGGTACCGGCTTCAGCTTGACCCATTGGCTATCCTGGGGCGACAAAGCCTCGGCACTGGAGATTGTTGCCGGCGCTCGGCAGGGAGACCGCAAGTGCCGTTTGACGTTGGACCTCTATATTGAGCATCTGGCCAAGGGCCTGGCCGCCGTTATCAATCTTCTGGACCCAGATATGATTGTGTTGGGTGGTGGCATGAGCAATGTGCCGGAACTCCACCAATCCCTGCCGGGGCGGCTGCCGCAGTATGTTTTTGGCGGCGAATGCTCAACCCCGATCCGGCCAGCGGTACACGGCGATTCCAGCGGCGTACGCGGGGCAGCGTGGTTGGCTGCCCAGGAAACAGATCCAGCATAAGGGGAACACGATGCCCACAATAGGATGGATATTTATCCTGCTCGCCTTTGGCATGGTGATCGGCAGTCTTCTGTTACTCAGAGACAGCAGCAATATGAAAATTCCCGAACACAAGCTGGAAAAGATCCGCAAACGACAAGCGGAGCTGGAAGAGAAGGAAAAACAGGAAAAGGATGACTGGTAAGTAGCGATGGTTCGCGCAGGCATAAAAAAAGCCAGTTCTCACGAGGCCCGTAAGTAACTGACTTTCTTTGCAGAATTGGTAGGACCACCCAGATTCGAACTGGGGACCTCTACCATGTCAAGGTAGCGCTCTAACCAACTGAGCTATGGTCCTGTGTCCTGCAACGGGGTGGAAATATACGGATTTCGTTCCCCTTGGTCAACCTCTTTCAGGCAGTTTTTGCCGGTTTCAGGAAGCCTTTAATAGCGCGGCTCAGAGCGCCCCATCGGTTTACCAGCAGAGCCATGAAAATCAGTCCACACCCTGCCAATTGCAGCGCCGACATGGTCTCTCCGAACCAGGCTGCGGCAAACAGGGCCACCCATACCGGTTCCAGCACCAGAATCACCACACCGTGACTGTGTACTGAAAGGCTCTGTGCATAGGTCTGCAGCAGAAAGCGCCCGGCTGTGCCGACGATGGCACTGGCCAGCACCCAAACCATCAGAATCGGCGGCGGGTTATTGAGAGTGGGTGCCCAGGGCTCGCTGATAGCGGACTCCACCAGGGTAACCAGGCCCACTGTCAGCAGGGCCAGAGCGGTCAGGGGCAGTGCCGGCACCTTGCGCTTCTCGATGGTATCGCCCCGTTTATTGGTGACCGTTCGCTGATTGGCGGCGCGGGTATTGAGCGTGAAGTAAAGCGCAAAGATAAACGCGGCCACAACGAAGTACAGCTGGCCGGGATCTGGCCGGAAACCGTTCTCAAGGGACAGCAGGGCCAGGCCCGCCACCGCAATCGGAATGGCAAGCCAGGTACTCAGAGGCTGGGATTCACCGAATACCACGCGGGCTATGATTGGCACAATCACGACCCCAAGACTGGTGAGAAACGCGCCTTCACCCATGCTGTCGCCATGGAACAGGCCCAGTATCCAGCAGCTCATGGCAATGCCAAACACCAGGCCGACGCCCATGCTCCGTTTCACCTGGTCGGCATCCAGCCGGCGCAGGGCCGGCAGCGCAATCAGCGCCAACACGCCGCCGGCGATCAGAAACCGGGCCGCCATGAACATCAACGGTGGCATCATCAGTACGGCTTCTTTAGAAAACATCCAGCTGATCGCGGCCAGGAGGGTAACGACAACCAGCAACAGATCGGATTTGTGAGCGTCAGACATCAAGAAACTGGCTCCGGTCAGGCAGAGTGAAGTGCAAGGAAGGGTAAATCTATAGTTTGCGAACTAAAAAAGAAAGCAGCGAAAACCGAGAGGGAGGGAGATGGCTCATCCCTGAGCCCGGCCAACAACCGTGGTGTCAGTTGTTGAGCGTGGTATACAGCAGGTTGGACATGCTGGTCTGGTTGGAGTTGGGGACCTCGACATACTGGTCACCGGAGCCCCAAAGTTGCCACCAGGCCCGCTGGTTGTATGTGCGGCTGGCAAAGTCGATCTGCAGGCCATTGAGCACAGTGTTGTTCACCACCGGCACGGAGATGTTGCCGGTTTGGGTGTCCTTTACGGCACTGTGGTTGGCGCCTTCGCTCATCAGAATCGGGTAGTGATTGTAATAAAGGCCAGAAGGACCATTCTGCCCGCTTACCTTGCCCGCCAGACTGATGCTGTTGGAGCACGAGTCTATGCCGCTGGCGGTGGTGGCGCCGCAGGCGGAGTGGGTGGGTACCACGCCGTCATCGGTGCCGGCAATGAAGGGTTTGGTGATTCCTCCATAGGACGAACCGCCACCGACAAAGCGCAGCCGGGGAATAGCCGTGGGGCCTACCGACAGGTTGCGGGCGGTGTTGGTTTGCAGGTCATTGACCACGCCCAGGTTGTCGGGCTGTGGATCAATCCCGGTGAACGCACGCACAGCTTGTTTTACCGGCCAGTTATACCAGCTGTCGTTATAGGCAATGCTGACTGCCAGGTCGGCCAGTTCGGTACCGCCGCCAGCCCCAGCAAGATCCATGACCGCGAGGATTTTCAGCGGTTGCAGGCCTTCGGATTGCAGCCAGCGAGCCTGGTTCTCCAGGAGGTGGCGGGTAACCAGGTCACCGGTGGAATGGGTCACGACAATGCAGTAATTGTTGCACAATCCCTGCTGACTGATTTGTCGAACCTGCTGGTAGGCTTGCTGCGCGATCTCTCCTTCCACCCGGCCGTTACTGGCCCAGTCGATGCGCGCTTCGGCGCGGTTCAGCCAGTAGTCCCGCCAGTAGTCTTCTCCGGCCTGTTTCACCTCTTGCATGTTGGCGGGGGCCTGGGACAGGTTCTCCATCATGAAACCGTGCACCAGGATCACATTGTGGCCCGCCAGTTGGGCCTGCGCCGTTGTGGCGAACAATCCGCCTGCCAGCGCTATCGATAATGCAGTTTTACTCAGGCATCTTTTGTTTTTGTTGATCATTGCTTGCTCCGTTTTCCGGTTTTATTGTTGTTTATCAGAACTTGTCGGCCAGCTGCCTCAGCAACGCCGCCCGTTGCTCTGATTCTGTGTTCACCGCAGGTGTGTCACGCAGATTGCCAAGATCCGGCGGTGAAAATTCATAGCCTTCGTCCGGGCCGAAGGCGTAATGGGTGCGGTCACCAGGGCGGTCTGGCATTTGTCGTAACTGCAGGTTTCGGAGTTGCAGCTGGCCCTCGATGTCCTGGTTTGCCAACACGCTGCCATGGGCCTTGAGTACAAGCGTACCGCTACCCCCGCTCAGGGATTCTTCAGTACTGAGTTGGGCCAGCGCGCGCTGTCCGTTGTATAGCTGGGCGGACAGCGCATAGTAGCCGGCATGGTCCGGATCGAAACGGACTGGGATAACCAGGTCATTTCCGGACACATAGGGTGAGTCGATACCGCCGAAGTCGCCGAGATCAGGTTCAATGGAGAGAGACGACACGTGCCGGACCGGCTTGCCATCAACCCTGGCTTCCACAATCAGCCGGTATTCGCCCGGCTCATGATCGGAGCTGATTGTTCCCTGGTAGTAGCCGCTGTCTTCCGTGGCAGGCAGGTCGGCTGAGTCGGCCTTGTCCCTTTGGGTGGCCGATTCGAGTGTCGCCGAGAGAGTGTCGCCGAACACTTGCCGGCCACTCAGGGACGCCACCACAAGAATGGGCTCACCCTGGGTAAAGCGGAATTTGTCGAGTGTCACGATGAAGCGGCCGTCGTCTTCCAGTGGCAATTCAACCGGGTGGTACCGGTTACCCTGATAAGCTTCAGCCTGGGCGGTGGTCAATGGTACCGAGTAGTCGGGGTAGCGGGCGCTTCGCTGGTAGTCGTCTGCAACGCTGGCGAGCATGAACCCCAGGGCGTTGTCAGAGGGCGCAGGCGCGACCGAACTGTTGACCTCACTCGTCGCTGGCGTGCGGCCTCCCGCCATGGCGCTTGCTTCCTGATGATCAGACTGGCTGCCGAAAGGCAGCCAACGGAACTTGCCGTCGTTATCTGCGGACAACAGCCACGCAGTACCTGAAATACTGGCCACCGCTACGGCGGTGGCCATCAGTGCCTTGTAAGGCATGTAGAATCACCTTCTTATTGTTATTTCACTGCTTTTGGTTAAAGAGTAACCATAGCCAGTTTTGTCGTAACCGGCATGAAAGTTGTCCGACAATGCGCCACTTTCACTCTAAAGTGTGACCGCTATCACGTGTTGGGGTTAGTCCTTGATAGCCTCGAACGCGAAACGCAGTACTACCTCATCGCCGACCATACCTTCGTCGATTCCGTAGGTCATGCCCCAATCGCTTCGCTTGATCACGGTCGATGCACTGAGACCGAGTGTGTATTCCTCATGCCCGAAGGGATATACGTCAGCCTTGTTGAGGGTGACATCCACATCCACCGGGTTGGTCTTGCCCAGAAGCGTGAGATCGCCGGTGACGACGCCTGTGTTATCTCCCGTGCGTTCAAAGCCGGTCACAGTAAAGGTGATGTCCTTGTGCCTTCTGGTGTCCAGGAAATCCTTGTTGCGCAGGTGGTCATCCCGTTTACCATGATTGCTGAATACGCTGTTCGCCTTGAAGGCCAGCTCTCCGGATGACAGTTCCCCGGTCTGTTCGTCATAGACGAATTCGCCTTTTACCTCGCGAAACATACCCATGACCGGGGCATAGCCGATGTGCATCACTTCAAAGACCATGGAGAAGTGCTCATCGTCCACCTGGAACCTGGTTGGTTCTGCCTGCAGCAGCGGCGCGGTGAATACCAGGGCGGCTGCCAGGGTTGCGGTGGCAAGTTTAGTTTTCATGATAGTGTCTCCTTTGGTAGAGCCAGCGGACATCCAGCGCAAATGACCAGCCCAGAAGGGCCAGTGCCATGGCCAGTGTGGTGCCGGCAAACCCGGTGGGGGTAGGGGGAAGTATGGCGATCATCAGTGTAACAACCTGCCATACACAGACCGTTTTGCGCCGGAAACTGTCCGGCAGCGGTTGGTTGAGCCACGTCAGGAAATGGCTGGCGGCCAGGAATGCGTAACGCATCAGGGCAAGCATCAATACCCACGGCCCGGCTTTGCCAATTGCCATCGCGGCAACGCACAAGCCGAGGATAAACAAAGCATCCAGCTCCATGTCGAACCGGGCGCCGAACTCACTGCTGCTGTTGGTGGCCCGGGCCACCTTGCCATCCACGCCATCAAGGATCAGCGCGATGAGGCAGGCCACGCCGTAAATCCACAACGCGGAAGAATCGGTAGCGGACAGGAACGGTGCCCAGGCCACCAGGGAAACGACCAGGATAGATCGAAGCAGGGTAGTGCGGTTGGCCCAGCCAAAGTTTTTCCGGGCTGGCCATCGAGTGAGTATCAAGGCCCCCTGGGTGGCAAAAATCAGAATCGCCAGCAGAGCGAACCAGGCGGGAGGGCTGAACCATTCGTGCACGGACAGCAACACGAAAAACAGCAATATGGCAGCCCAACCAAGCTCCCTTGCAGTGGCAGGAATCTGAAATGTTGCCGGGCGAATCGAATCCATATCCGAGCGTTTCCGTATAGCCTGACTGGTACGTGTGTTAGGCCCCGTACTATGACTATAGTTTGGGGTAGTTGCTTTTGCTTACGGAGATAATAAGAGAATGGACTGTTTATGACGTCATCCGGGAATCAGGCGTTCTGGGTCACCGGCCCGGGCAAGGGGGAGCTTCGGCCGGCGACGCTGGATTGCCCTGAGAGTGCCGGGGCAGGCATTGTTACCGTGCGTGCACTGTATTCAGGGATCAGCCGGGGCACGGAATCACTGGTATTCAACAATCGGGTTCCACCGGGCGAGTACCATCGAATGCGCGCACCCTTTCAGGAGGGCCAGTTTCCGTTTCCGGTCAAGTATGGCTATGCCAATGTTGGCGAAGTGCAGCGCGGGCCAGAGCACCTCATGGGTAAGCGGGTATTTTGCCTCTACCCCCACCAGAGGCACTACCGCGTGCCGGCCAGTGCCGTCACCGTATTGCCGGACGATCTGCCGCCGGGGCGCGCCATTCTTGCCGCCAATATGGAGACCGCCATTAACGGGCTCTGGGATGCCGAGCCCGCTGTAGGCGACCGGGTTGCCGTGGTTGGCCTGGGGGTGGTCGGTCTTTTGGTGGCCTGGCTGGTCAAACAGATCCCCGGCTCACAGCTGCTGGCTGTCGATACCAATGAGTCCAGGGCTGACATTGCCAAAGCGTTGGGGCTTCCGTTCACAACCGAGGCCTCGGCCCGTGATTGCGATCTGGTGATTCATGCGTCCGGCCGGAGCGAGGGGTTGTCGTCAGCCCTGTCCATGGCCGGGCCGGAAGGTCGCATTGTGGAGCTTAGCTGGTATGGCAACGAACCGGTCACGGTTCCCCTTGGCCATGCCTTTCATCCTAACCGCCTTGAACTTAAATCCAGCCAGGTGGGGCAGATTCCGCCGCGCCGGCAACCCCGGTGGAACTATGCCCGGCGGCTTGAACTGGCTTTGCAGTTGCTCAGAGCGCCTGAGCTGGACCACCTGATCAGCGGTGAATCCCGGTTTGAGGAACTTCCTGCCGTCGCCAGAACTTTATTTTCGCCAACAGGGGATGCGCTCTGCCATCGAATTACCTATGCCTGAGGAAATACCATGTTCAGTTTGACCGTTCGCGATCACATGATGATTGCTCACAGTTTTAAAGGGGAAATCTTTGGTCCGGCCCAAGGGCTCCATGGCGCCACCTACGTCGTGGACGTTACCTTCGAGCGACCTGAGTTGGATGGTAACGATTTGATTGTGGATATTGGCCAGGCGTCTGACCTGCTGAAAGAGGTGCTTTCGGAATTCAACATGAAGAATCTGGACGACTTGCCCGAATTCGAAGGCCGGAACACCACCACGGAATTTATGGCGCAAGTTGTGTTCAATCGCATGGCGGCCGCCATCCAGGCCGGCCGTCTGGGTGAAGAGGGCCGGCAGGTTGCCGGCCTTAAAGTGACTTTGGGCGAGTCGCACCTGGCCTGGGCCAGTTACCATGCCGGCATCTGACCTATGGTTTGTGGTTCCCGGTGATCCTGATCAGAACACCGGTGGGTACCGATATGTGCAGCGCCTGGTGGCGGCATCGCGCCTGGCCGGGGTGAACGCGCGGGTTCAGGGGCTCGCTGGGTGCTTTCCGAGACCGGATCAAACAGCTACCAATGCCATGCAAGAGTTCCTGACGTCTTTACCGGACAACACGTTGGTGGTGCTTGACGGGCTAGCCATGGGGGCCATGCCAGACGTGCTGCAGCGCCACCGCACACGCTTGCAGCTTGTGGCGCTGGTACACCACCCGCTGGCGGATGAGACCGGGCTATCCCAGGAGCAACAGACGTGGTTTCGGGAAGCTGAAAGGCAATCCCTGGCCCAGGTAGGCAGGGTGGTCACGACCAGTGAGTATACTGCCCGCCGCGTGCAACAGGATTATGGTGTGCCGTCCTGGAAGATTACGACGGCGCAGCCGGCCGTGGACGCCCTGTTCTTTCAGATTGGGCGCAACCGCTTGGACAAGCCCATGAGGCTCTTGTGCGTGGGACATCTATCCCCCCGGAAGGCGCAGCACCACCTGGTCGATGCCCTCGCCACCCTGCAGGAACTGCCGTGGCAATGCACCCTGGTGGGGGCGGAGGATCGTGATCCGGATTATGCGCAGGCCGTTCGCAATGCCATCGCCCGGCACGGACTGGCCGATCGTGTTCAGCTTCTTGGAGAGCTATCGGAACCCGCGCTGGAGGAGGCCTATCGCCGGGCGGATCTGTTCGTGTTTCCGTCGCTCTACGAAGGCTATGGCATGGTCATCGATGAAGCCCTGGCCGCGGGCTTGCCGGTGTTGTCCTCCGATGGCGGCGCGCTGGCGTTGACCACCGGTAAACCCGGAGCCCGGAATTTTCCGGCCGGCAATGTGCCAGCCCTGGCGTCAGAACTTCGCTCTCTCCTGACGAATACTGCGGATTTCTCGGATCTGGCGCGACGTGCGCGGGCCCATCGGTCAGATATTCGCCAGTGGTCAGATACCACAAGGGAATTCCTCGGCAGTCTGGGCATCAGCGATGAGGGTGATCCTGCAAGATTCTCTGGCCAGTGGCTGGAAGCCCGGGAGCCCGCGGATCATGCCGCTAGAAGCCGGGCCTTGACGGATACGCTGGCAAACTGGCTAACCGTGGAATACAACACGAAAGCCGCCGGTAAACCGGCCGGTGATCCATTGCACTTGGTGGACATTGGCAGTGGGCGGGGCTCAAACCCCGGTTATCTGATTCCCCGTTTGCCGGTGCCCCAGCGGTGGACATTGATTGAACCGGATCAGCATCTGTTGGGGCTGGCCTGCCATCGGGTAGAAGCTCTGGATGCGCCTGCTGTTCCAGTGATGCTGGAACTGACTCGGCACAACCTGGATGAGGCGTTGCCAGATGATGCGGCCCTGGTAACGGCATCGGCCCTGATTGATCTGGTCTCCGAGGAATGGCTTGAAGCTTTTACGCAGGCTGTGGTGCGCAGGCAAGCCAGTGCTCTTGTAGTACTGAGCTATAGCGGGCACTTTGAACTTGCGCCGTCCCACGCCTCAGACGCCCTGGTACAGAAGCTGGTGAATCAGCACCAGCATGGCGATAAAGGCAGCGGAGCGGCATTAGGCCCGGAAGCAACCATGGTTTTGGAAAAACTGCTGCGTGAGGCAGGTTATACCGTCACGGTAGAACAGAGCCGATGGCATCTCAACCTGGGACAGGGTGGCGCGAGTGCCGAGTTGATCACCATGCTAATGACCGGTTGGGCGGATGCCGCCTGCCAGCAGAACCCGGCTGCGCAGGCTGAGATCAGAGCCTGGCTGGAAGAAAGACAGAATCAGTTGGCCCGTCACGAACTGCAGGTGTTGGTTGATCACCTGGACCTACTCGGGTTACCCGACTCAGGTTTACCGGCATGATGCGCCAGCAGCCATGGCCAAAGCTGCTGCTTCGGTGGGCTGCGACCCTCATTATCCTGGTGCTGGTGTTGCGGTTTGTGGACCTGTCCGGGTTGATAGCCAGGCTCCGATCCATTCCGCCCTCACTGATCGCACTGGCCCTGGGGGTTTCTGTCTTCCAGGTGGTTCTGTCCGCCTGGCGTTGGCGTTACACCGCCGGCAGCCTGGGTGTTTCTGTGCCGATGACCTTTGCCGTTCGGGAATATTACCTGGCCACCTTTCTGAATCAGGTGCTGCCGGGTGGCGTTATGGGCGATGTGAACCGGGCCTGGAGGCACAGCCGGGCCTGCGGGCGGGGAGCCCCCGGGCGTTCGGGGCAGCTTTCGGCGGTTCATGCGGTTGTCCTTGAACGGCTGTCCGGGCAGTTGGTGTTGGTTCCGGTGGTTTTGCTCGCCGTAATTGCGCTGTGGAGTGCCGGCGCTTTCAGTGGGCAGCAGGTGTCGGCCCAATTATCCCTCAGCCCGATATACTGGCTGTTGCCTCCATTCCTGGCTGGCATTGGAATCTGGTTGTTGTGGGTCAGTGGTCGGCTTGCCTCACTGCGGCGGTACCTTGGGCGCCTGGGCGCCGATCTCAGGCGGGCCTTTGCTGGCTGGCGCAATGGTTCGGTGCAATTGTTTACTTCCCTTGCCGTTTTGGGCACCTATTTGACGATGTTTGTGTTGTTGGCGTTGGGTATGGGATTGGCGACCGATGCCAGCAGTCTGGTTCTGACCGCCGCCCTGTGTCTGCTATTGCTTCTGGCGATGGTACTCCCCATTACGGTGTCTGGCTGGGGTGTCCGTGAAGGCGCAGCAGCCCTGCTCTGGCCGGCGGTGGGGTTACCGGCAGAGCAGGGGGTGGCGATCAGTATTGGCTACGGTGCGTTGATATTCCTGGCCAGCTGGCCGGGGGCGCTGATGCTTCTCAAGCGCGCCTGATCAATTCCAGCGCCTCTCGAAGGCCAGGTCGAACAGCATGTCACTGCCCAGATTGACCAACTGGGCCCGGGGGCGCAGGGCATCATCCAGTTGATCGATCTCCGGCAGCGAAAAGGCTGGCCGTCCACTGCCGATGATCATGGGCGCGACCATGACATGCAATCGGTCCAACAGCCCGGCTTTGAGGAAGGATGAAACGGTTACACCACCGCCCTCAATAAAGATTTTTCGAAGCCCGTAATCCTGTAATACTTGAAGAATATGCTCCGGTGGCACTGGTGAGGGGGCGTCGGCGGCACCGAGACAGGGGATAGTGGTTACCTGGCCAATGCTGGCGGGTTTTCGGGTTGGGTCATAGTCCCCGGCAATCAGGTGCAGTGTGGGTGCTGCGTTGTCGGTAAACAGGTGGTGGCTGCGGGGCACCCGGCCATGGCGATCAATCACCACCCGTACCGGATTTGGCCCGTTGGTGCGGCGTACGGTCAGGCGTGGATTGTCCGTGGTGGCAGTGCCGGCGCCAACCACCACCGCATCGCACAGGGCACGAATACGATGCAGGTGGGTGATTCCGTCGTCACCGTTAATGAACCGGGAGCAACCGGTTACGGTGGCAATGCGGCCATCCAGGCTCTGACCAAGCTGACCAATCACATGGTTGCCCGCCGGGCGCTTGATGGGCTGGCACAGGGGCAGGAACAGCGAAATCAGATTCCTGGCGTCTTCCGTTGCCTGATGCACCAACTCCCAGCTTTTGCCGTTAATCCGCAGCGCTGGTTGAGTGGTTCCCGGCAGGGGAAGGGTGACATTGCTGCGGTTGCTGGCATTCAGTATGAGCTTCCAGGCAGTGTCTGTATCCAGGGTGGCCATGGCTGTCCCGTTTGTTGGTTTGTGGTTTCAGTATAGGCAGATTGTGTGCAAAGCTATATGTACGATACATTTCCGGATTGATTCACTTTTCCAGCCAATTTTTCAGGGACACTGAGCTATGCGGTACCTGCAGTCCTTTCATCGCCGCTTGCGGCAACTCCGGCAGACCGGGCAGCTGTCTTTGGCGGATGTGGCCAATATGTGCGGTGTGGACGAAGCCCGGGTAGGCAGCTGGGAGGCCACCGATCCCAAGCAGCGGAGCTATCCGGGCGTCAGCGAACTGCTGGATGTGTGCCTGAAAACCGAAACGCCGCTGGATCAACTGCTGGATATGGATGATGGCGGTGACAGCGGTCAGTTGGAGTTGCCGGGATTGGCCTTCAGTAACAGTGATGATTTGTCTGTAGCGTTGAAAGAACTGGAGCGGGAGCTGAACCGATTGCAGCTATCAGAGGAAGAGGTGGAGTTGCTGCGCCGGTTCCGCAAGGCAACCGCGGAAAACCGGCGCATGGTCCTTCAGCTGCTGGGGCGTTAACCGCCCCGGTAAGTCAGTTTACTTGCCTTTTTTGTAGATATTCTCGTAAACGTAGTTGGTGGCTTCCACAAAGCCGTCGATGCTGCCACAGTCAAAACGCTGGCCCTTGAACTGGTAGGCCAGCACGCAACCGTTCTTCGCCTGCTCCAGCAGTGCATCGGTAATCTGGACCTCGCCGTTCTTGCCCGGAGGGGTGCGTTCGATAATGTCGAAGATATCCGGTGTCAGAATGTACCGGCCAATGATGGCGAGGTTGCTGGGTGCGTCCTCCGAGGCCGGCTTTTCCACCATGTCGGTAATGCGGTACAGGCCGTCTTTCATGGACTCGCCGGCAATCACCCCGTATTTGTGGGTTTCATCCTGCGGTACTTCTTCGATGGCCACGATGGAGCAGCGGAACTGGTTGTACAGTTTCACCATCTGCGCCAGAACACCGTCCTCGCCTTCTGGCCCAACACAGAAGTCATCAGCCAGTACCACCGCGAACGGGTTGTCACCCACCAGGTTGCGGCCAGTCAGAATGGCATGCCCCAGGCCTTTCATCTCGTTCTGACGGGTAAAGGCAAAGGTGTTGTTGGTGATCAGGTCGCGAATGGAGGTTAGCAGGCCTTCTTTTCCGGTTCCGGCAATCTGGTGCTCCAGCTCGTAGCTGATGTCGAAGTGGTCCTCGATAGCACGCTTACCGCGGCCCGTTACGAAACCGAACTCATGGATTCCGGCTTCGGCAGCTTCCTCTACGCCGTACTGAACCAGCGGCTTGTTAACAATTGGCAGGATCTCTTTCGGCATGGCCTTGGTGGCCGGGAGAAAGCGGGTGCCGTAGCCGGCTACCGGGAAAAGGCACTTTTTGATCATGGTGTTCATCCTTAGTTTGAATCTTGCATGCTGGGAGCCGTCCCACAAAGTGTGCCAAGTGTAACCAAGTTGTTTCGCGAGTTGGAGGATTTCATTTCTGAATGTTGATTGTTGGTAATTCTGTGACCTGTTTCCCGCTTCTGCTGAGCGATTGAAATGTCTAGAAAATAGTTTCAGTTGGCTCAATAAGGTACTGATTTAATAAAACATTAAAATTGTAAAATTATGATGACAAGGGTGGTTGCCTGGCTCTCCATATTTTAAAGTGGCAAAGCTTCAGCACATTTACACGATCTTGACACTTCTACGGGTACTGAATGGCACATCCGCTGGTCCCAAAACGGCACGGCCCTCAAACAGGCGTTATTGCACTCTTTTCGTGCGCCCTGACTGTATTTTCGGTGCAGGGAGTTGCCAGCGAGCTTTCACTCTCCGAGCAGGATGCTCTCAGCACCCAGGAAGCCCTGTTTGCTCAGGACCGTTTGAAGGCCACCCGCGAGCATTGGCTACGGTCGAAATTCGAGTTTTCAGGGCGTACCAAAGACGATTCAGATCGCCTTGACGGCACACTGAACCTTGGGTTGAAGAACATGTTCGGTGAAAGTCATCGGGCTGATCTTCGGTACGCGGACTCCAAGACCTATCGCGTCAGTAACGAGCGCAAGGTCCTTGGGTTTGGCTATGGCTTGCCGGTAGGGCGCAACCAGCTCCGCATGGAGCTGACCAACACCGCCTATGATGAAGTGTCGAGGGTTGAGGGGGGCCGCTATCAGAAAGCCGGACGAATTCGCGACGTGGCCGTAACCGGAAGCCGGCCGCTGTTCTCCGTCAGTGGTTACAGTATCCGGGGGCGCGCAGAGTATAACTCCGTAACCCGTTCCTGGACCCGGCAGAGCGATGAGAACCACAGAAATCACTACGAGGTATCCACCCTGGGCTTTGAAGCCCAGGGTCGCCATGACCTGGTGGGCGGCTTCAGTCTCTCTAGTGGATTCAGGGCTGTCACTGGCATTGAGACAGAGGCGGAACGCACGGCGGTTGGTTATCAGGAATCCCAGGACGAACAGTTCGGGCGCATGCTGTTTACCGCGTCCCTGGACCGGGAAATGCTGGACTGGCAATGGGGTCTTGAAGGGCAGTATCAAATTGCGTCTGCGGATACGCCCGGATCACACCGCCTGCAGGTTGCTGGCGCAGCGCTTTCGACGGGCTATAGCGGCCAATCCCTGAGTGTTGCGGAGGGTGGCTGGCTGCGCCTCGGCAGCCGCAGCCCTACCTTTAACGTACCGTTTTTCCCCCAAATGCTGTCCAGCGTCCGGCTGTCGGTGCTGCGGGGCTGGGTTCCCGACACCTCGTTCCAGCATGATCAGTCTGGCCACGTTACTTCCGGGGAATTGTCCCTCGGCCTTTCTGCCCGCAAGTTCAGTGCTGATGTCAGCGTTGGCCGGGTACTTGGAACAACCACCGAAGCCATTGTTGTTCCGGACCACCCGGATGTGCGGCTTTCCATGAGTCTGCAGATTTAATTCCCTCCCCATCCTGTAAACAATAAGACGTTTGGCTTGCTCCATTTTGTTGACAATCCGGCTCGTTGGGCGTAATTTCACCAGCATCACTCATTGGATTGTTAACAAAACATGGTTCAAGCTCCGGCCCAAGTACATACTCGTGCAGATGAAGCCTTTGATTGTCTGCAAACCGCCATCGTGATGGGTGACCTTGCGCCCGGTGAAAAGATCGGCGAAGTCGAACTCTGCTCCCGCTTTAATCTCACCCGTGGTCCCCTGAGAGAGGCGCTTGGCCGCCTTGAGTCCCGTGGTTTGCTGGTGCGCCGGCCCCATGCTGGTGTGAAAGTGGTATCTGTCAGTGCCGAAGAGCTGCTGGAGCTGTACCGAATTCGTGAAGTTATGGAAGGGTTGGCTGCCCGCCAGGCCGCCGAACGGATGACCGATGAGGAAATCCGCGACCTGAAAGCTACACTGGATAGTCACGAGAAAATGATTGATGAGGCCCAGGGCCAGGCCTATTACCAGGCCGAGGGTGACTACGACTTCCACCACCGGATTGCCACTGGCAGCCGCAACACCAAGCTGGCCCAGATGCTGCTGGGTGATCTGTATTACATGGTGCGCATGTACCGTTACCGGTTGAGCACCTCCGCCGGGCGCCCGCATATGGCGCTGGGTGAACACCGCCGTATCGTCGAAGCCATTGCCCAGCGCGATGGCGAACTCGCCGAATTCCTTATGAAAAGACACATCAATGCCGCACGCCAGAATATCGAACAAAAGATCCAGGAAGGCGTGTTAACAATCTGATCCAAGAGGTAATGTCCCATGGCTAACCAACTCTCCCCTGGTGCCCGTTTCCGCAAGGCCCTGAAAGAAAACCAACCGCTGCAAATCGTTGGTACTATCAACGCTTATACCGCCATGATGGCAGAGCGGGTAGGGCACCAAGCCATTTACCTGTCTGGTGGTGGCGTCGCTAACGCCTCCTATGGCCTGCCGGATCTGGGCATGACCACCATGAACGACGTGGTAGAAGACGTGCGCCGTATTACCGCCGCCACGGACGTGCCGCTGCTGGTCGACATCGACACCGGTTGGGGTGGCGCCTTCAACATTGGCCGTACCATCCGCGAAATGGAACGCGCCGGCGCCGCTGCCGTGCATATTGAAGATCAGGTTGCCCAGAAACGCTGTGGCCACCGCCCGAACAAGGAGATTGTCTCCAAAGAAGAAATGGTTGACCGCATCAAGGCCGCTGCCGATGCTCGCCAGGACAAAGACTTCTTCATCATGGCCCGCACCGATGCCTTCCAAAAAGAAGGCCTGGAAGCCGCCATTGACCGCGCCAAGGCCTGCATCGAAGCCGGTGCCGACGGCATCTTCGCCGAAGCCGTTCACGAACTGAGCGACTACAAAGCCTTCGCCGAAGCCATCGACGCCCCGATCCTGGCCAACATCACCGAATTCGGCGCCACCCCGCTGTACAACCGCTCCGAACTCGCCGACGCCGGCGCCGCCATGGTGCTCTACCCCCTGAGCGCCTTCCGCGCCATGAACAAAGCAGCCCTGGCCGTGTACCAGAACATTCTGGAGAAGGGTGACCAGAAAGACGTAGTAGACCTGATGCAAACCCGAATGGAGCTGTACGATTTCCTCAACTACCACGACTTCGAACAGAAGCTGGACCAGCTGTTTGCTCAGAAGAAGTAAGGGGTCTGTCCCCGAACGGGGACTGACCCCACTTTGGAACAGCTGACTCCACAGTAAAGGGTCTGTCCCCGAATGGGGACTGACCCACCTTGGAACAGCAGACTCCGGAGTAAGGGGTCTGTCCCCGCATGGGGACTGACCCCATTTTGGAACAGCTGACTCCGGAGAATGACCGAGGTAAAAGTGGGTCAGTCCCCGTTCGGGGACAGACCCGGTGGGGTCAGACTCATTAACAGAAAAATCAGAAACAACGGGAGACCAACATGGCTGAAGCAAAGAAACTTAGTGGCGCAGGCCTGCGAGGCCAGGTAGCTGGCGAAACCGCGCTGTGTACCGTCGGCAAAACCGGCACCGGCCTGACCTACCGCGGCTACGACGTGACCGATCTCGCCGCCAACGCCCAGTTCGAAGAAGTGGCCTACCTGCTGCTGCGCGGCAAACTGCCAAACCAGGCCGAGCTGGACGCCTACAAAGCCAAGCTCAAAAGCCTGCGCAACCTGCCAGACGCCCTGAAACTGGTGCTCGAGCAAATCCCCAAAGACGCTCACCCCATGGACGTAATGCGTACCGGCTGCTCCATGCTGGGTAACCTGGAAACCGAAAAAGACTTCAGCGAGCAGGACGACAAAATTGACCGCATGCTGGCCACCTTCCCGGCGATTATCACGTACTGGTACCGCTTCGCCCACGAAGGCGTGCGCATCGACACCGCCAACAGCGAATGCGATTCCATCGGTGGCCTGTTCCTGGAACTGCTGCATGGCAAGAAACCCAGCGAGCTGCACGAGCGGGTGATGAACGTTTCCCTGATTCTGTATGCGGAGCATGAGTTCAACGCCTCCACCTTTACCGCCCGCGTCTGTGCCTCCACGCTCTCTGACATCCACAGCTGCGTAACCGGCGCCATCGGCTCCCTGCGTGGCCCGCTGCACGGCGGTGCCAACGAAGCGGCCATGGAACTGATCCAGCGTTTCCAGACGCCGGAAGAGGCCGAAGCCGGCCTGATGGGCATGCTGGAACGCAAAGAGAAAATCATGGGCTTCGGACACGCCATTTACAAAGAGTCCGACCCGCGCAACGCCATCATCAAGCAATGGTCCGAGAAACTGGCGAAAGAAGTAGGCGACACCGTGCTGTACCCGGTTTCTGTGCGTTGTGAAGAAGTCATGTGGCGCGAGAAGAAACTGTTCTGCAACGCCGACTTCTTCCATGCATCTGCTTATCACTTCATGGGCATCCCCACCGAACTGTTCACACCCATCTTCGTGATGTCCCGGGTATCCGGCTGGACCGCCCACGTGAAAGAACAACGCGCCAACAACCGCATCATCCGCCCGAGCGCGGACTACACTGGTCCTGAGCATCAGGATTGGTTGCCGATTGAAAAGCGGAGCTGATTATTATGAACACCGAATTCAGAAAACCCCTTCCAGGCACCGACCTGGAATACTACGACACCCGCCAGGCGGTGGAGGCTATCCAGCCCGGCGCCTACGCCAAGCTGCCGTACACCTCCAAGATCCTGGCTGAGCAGCTGGTTCGCCGCTGCGACAAGGAATCCCTTACCGATTCCCTGAAGCAGCTGATTGAACGCCGTCGCGACCTGGACTTCCCCTGGTACCCGGCGCGGGTTGTGTGCCACGACATCCTGGGCCAGACCGCCCTGGTGGACCTGGCTGGCCTGCGTGACGCCATCGCAGAGAAGGGCGGAGACCCCGCCAAAGTGAACCCGGTGGTACAAACCCAGTTGATCGTGGATCACTCCCTGGCCGTTGAGGCTCCCGGCTTTGACCCGGACGCGTTTGAAAAGAACCGCGCCATCGAAGACCGCCGCAATGAAGACCGTTTCCACTTCATCAACTGGACCCGCACCGCGTTCAAGAACGTAGACGTGATTCCAGCCGGTAACGGCATCATGCACCAGATCAACCTGGAGAAAATGTCTCCGGTGATCCAGAACCGCCCGGACGAAGACGGTCATCCGATTGCCTTCCCGGACACCTGCGTGGGCACCGATAGCCATACCCCGCACATCGACGCCCTGGGTGTTATTGCGGTAGGTGTGGGTGGCCTGGAAGCGGAAACCGTGATGCTGGGCCGTCCGTCCATGATGCGCCTGCCGGATATCGTGGGTGTGAAGCTGACTGGCAAGCGCCAGCCGGGCATCACTGCCACCGATATCGTGCTGGCCATTACCGAATTCCTGCGTAAGGAGCGCGTGGTTGGCGCCTATCTGGAATTCTTCGGGGAAGGTGCGTCCAGCCTCACCATCGGTGACCGTGCCACCATTTCCAACATGACTCCGGAATACGGCGCCACCGCCGCGATGTTCTACATCGACGAGCAGACCATCGACTACCTGAAACTCACCGGCCGTGAGCCGGAGCAGGTGGAACTGGTGGAGAAATACGCTAAGGAGACAGGCCTGTGGGCAACGGAAATGACCGAAGCCCAGTACGAGCGCGTGCTGGAGTTTGATCTGTCTACCGTGGTGCGAAACGTGGCTGGCCCGTCCAACCCGCATCGCCGTGTTGCCACGTCTGACCTGCACGACCGCGGCATTGCCGTTAACCTGGACAAGGCCCTGGAAGAAGAGAAAAAGGGCCTGATGCCCGATGGCGCAGTGATCATCGCAGCCATTACCTCCTGCACCAACACTTCCAACCCGCGCAACGTTGTGGCGGCCGGCCTGTTGGCCAAGAAAGCCAACGAGCTGGGGCTGGTGCGTAAGCCGTGGGTGAAATCTTCCTTCGCGCCGGGCTCCAAGGTTGCCCGCCTTTACCTGGAAGAAGCGGGCCTGCTGCCGGAACTGGAAAAGCTGGGCTTCGGTATCGTGGCCTACGCCTGCACCACTTGTAATGGTATGTCTGGTGCCCTGGATCCGAAAATTCAGCAGGAAATTATCGACCGGGACCTGTACTCCACCGCAGTGCTGTCTGGCAACCGTAACTTCGACGGCCGGATTCACCCCTACGCCAAACAGGCGTTCCTGGCGTCGCCGCCACTGGTTGTGGCCTACGCCATCGCCGGTACCGTGCGTTTTGATATCGAGCGGGATGCCCTGGGCTACGACAAGGATGGCAAGCCGGTCACCCTGAAAGATCTGTGGCCGTCTGATGAAGAAATCGACCGCATCGTTGGCGAATTCGTGAAACCGGAGCAGTTCAAGCAGGTGTACATTCCGATGTTCAATCTGGATGCTGCCGAGCAGGCCAAGAGCCCCCTTTACGAGTGGCGCCCGCAGTCCACCTACATCCGCCGCCCGCCATACTGGGAAGGCACCATGGCCGCTGAGCGTGAACTCAAGGGCATGCGCCCGCTGGCCATCCTGCCGGACAACATCACCACCGACCACCTGTCGCCGTCCAACGCCATCATGATGGACTCCGCCGCAGGTGAATACCTTCACAAGATGGGGCTGCCGGAGGAAGATTTTAACTCCTACGCAACCCACCGTGGTGATCACCTGACCGCCCAGCGTGCCACTCTGGCCAACCCGAAACTGTTCAACGAAATGGTCCGGGACGAGAACGGCGAAGTGGTTCAGGGCTCGCTGGCCCGGGTAGAGCCGGAAGGCAAAACCATGCGCATGTGGGAAGCCATTGAAACCTACATGGAGCGTAAGCAGCCGCTGATCATCGTGGCCGGGGCCGACTACGGCCAGGGCTCGTCCCGTGACTGGGCGGCCAAGGGCGTTGCCCTGGCGGGCGTGGAAGCGATTGTGGCCGAAGGCTTCGAGCGCATTCACCGCACCAACCTGATCGGCATGGGCGTTATGCCCCTGCAGTTCGAGGAAGGCACCACCCGCCACACCCTGCAGCTGGACGGCACCGAAACCTATGATGTAGAAGGCAAGGCTGCACCGGGTGCCAGGCTGGAACTGGTGATTCACCGCAAGAGCGGCGAAGTGGACCGTGTTCCGGTGATCTGCCGTTTGGATACAGCAGAAGAAGTCACCGTGTACACCGCAGGTGGTGTACTGCAGCGCTTCGCGCAGGATTTCCTCGCTTCTGAAGGTGCTGCGTAACCAGGCGGCGAGGGAAATAGTCTGACCCCGAGCGCTGATTTTAGGGGTCTGACCCCGTACGGGGTCAGACCCCACTTTAGAACCAGACTCCAAACCCGAGGCACACCATGAGCTTCCCCCCACAAATCAAAGTCCCCGCCACCTACATGCGTGGCGGCACCAGTAAAGGCGTGTTTTTCCGCCTGCAAGACCTGCCGGAGCCCTGCCAGGTGCCCGGCGAAGCACGGGACAAGCTGCTGCTGCGAGTCATCGGCAGCCCTGATCCCTACGAGAAGCAGATCGACGGCCTGGGCAACGCCACCTCCAGTACCAGTAAAACGGTGATCCTGGCGGCGCCCACCCAGCCGGACCACGATGTGGACTACCTGTTCGGCCAGGTCTCCATCGACAAACCGTTCGTGGACTGGAGCGGCAACTGCGGCAACCTGACCGCTGCGGTGGGCGCCTTCGCCATCAATGGCGGCTTTGTCGCCAAAGACCGCATTCCAGACAACGGTATCTGTACCGTGCGTATCTGGCAGGCCAACATCCAGAAAACCATCGTGGCCCATGTACCTATCACCAACGGTGAAGTGCAGGAAACCGGCGATTTCGAACTGGATGGCGTAACCTTTCCGGCCGCAGAAGTGAAAATCGAGTTCATGGACCCGGCCGATGGGGAAGGTGCCATGTTCCCCACAGGCAACCTGGTGGACGACCTGGAAGTACCGGGCGTTGGCACCCTGAAAGCCACCATGATCAACGCCGGTATCCCGACTATCTTTGTGAACGCGGAAGACATCGGCTACAAAGGCACCGAGCTGCAGAACGACATCAACAGCGACCCCAAAGCACTGGCGATGTTTGAGACCATTCGTGCCCATGGCGCGGTAAAGATGGGGCTGATCAAAGACATCGCCGAAGCCGCCAACCGCCAGCACACGCCAAAAGTGGCGTTTGTAGCCAAACCAGTGGATTACGTCTCGTCCAGTGGCAAGCAGATCAACGCGGCAGACATCGATGTACTGGTCCGCGCGTTGTCCATGGGGAAGCTGCACCACGCCATGATGGGCACCGCTGCCGTGGCCATTGCCACCGCTTCCGCCATTCCCGGAACCCTGGTGAACCTGGCGGCCGGCGGCGGAGATCGCACTGAAGTTACCTTTGGTCACCCCTCCGGAACCCTGGGTGTGGGTGCTGAGGCCAGAGAAGTAAACGGCCAGTGGACCGCCACCAAAGCCATCATGAGCCGTAGCGCGCGGATTATCATGGAAGGCTGGGTGAGGGTGCCCGGCGACTGTTTCTGATTCGTTACAGTCAGACCTGTGAGGTGTTGAAGGATTTTACACATTCCGGATACACCTCCGGTTTTTCCCTTCTGAAGTTCCTCTATCTCCCTGATATTTAAAGCCTGACGTGAAACTGGACAGTTTATTGCTGAACGGACCGCTTGGCCGGTAGTTATAAACGCCGACCAACAACGCGGATTTTTATCTAAAGGGAGATTAGACAGTGAATCGTATTCCTGAATCATTCAAAAAGCCGGCACTGCTGGCAGGTTGCGCGGCGCTGACACTTGCTTTCTCAGCAACGTCATTGGCAGCACCTATCATCATGGAAGGTGATTATGTTCGTACCGCCATCAGCGACAACGGCACACTGGGTTACGGCGGAACGACCTCCCCTGGCTTGCTGCACGATCCAAGCGGCACACGCAGCTGGGGCGCAGAGGACTATCTGACTCCTGGCAGTCCCTGGGAAATGTTTGGTGTGAAGGCCGATCAGTTCGGCAACGTTCACAACAACAATGAGTGGCCAAGCAACATTGGTTCCATCTCCCTGACGGACATCAGCGGCGGTTCCGCCTTCGATAACCACGTGCTTTGGAGTGGAACCTACGGTGGGATGTTCAATATCACCCACGAATACATCTTCAATGACAATTACGAGCGCATTGATATCCTGACGTCCATCGAAGCTCTGACTGACCTGACCGGCCTGAAATTCCTGCGGGCGATTGATCCAGATCCTGACGTAAACACTTATGGCAGCTTCGACACCATCAACACCCGAGGCGGCGCGGGCATTGCCGAGGAAGACTTTGTAAACTCCCAGGGCGCCCAGACCGGCCTGACCCTTGGCTTGTACACAAACTCTTCGATCGAGCATAACACCGGTATTACCTCTTCCTGGAGCAACGACCCGGATGCCTACCTGGCGGGCCAGAACGACGGCAATGGCGATAACGTTATCGGCCTGGCGTTCAACATTGGCAACCTGTTCCAGGGTGACCTGGTCAAGCTGAGCTACTCCTATGTGATGGGTGAAACCCTCGACAACGTCGACATTCCTGACGAGCCTGTGGCGAGTGTTCCTGAGCCGGGTACGCTTGGTTTGCTGGGTTTGGGCCTGGCTGGCTTGTTGGGTGTTCGTCGCCGTAACAAGTAAACCTTTGGGTCAAACGTATGATCGGGATCTCATCTGTGAGATTCCGATCTTTGTTTTTAAAGGACTCATTGAAGTTTCAGGAGATTGAAGTACAATTCTGTTACGGTTTGTTACGGTGTGTAGCAAAGGATGCTGGCAGTACAGTGCAGTGTGAACCGCACAAGGAGTCGACGTGGCCCACGTCAGGTTGTTCAGACACTATATTCACTTACCTTTCGTCATCCTTGGCCTGATTGATCTGGTCGTGATGGGCTTTGCCTTTGGTTTGGCGGTGTTCTTCCGCTTTTTTGGTGAAGTCGGTTTCTTCCTTGAGCACCTGTATTTTGTCTTTCCCTCCATCATTACGTTTGCCCTGTTTAACCTGCTGGTTATGATTGCCTTGGGTGTGCATCAGTCGCGGGTGGAAGAGGGCATGTCCGGCATGATGCTAAGAACCATCATGGCCATGATTCTCGCCATACCGGTTCACGGTTTCGCTTACTTCATTGCCGATGATTGGCTTTGGTATCTGGGCAGCTTCGGCCTGCTTACCTCCGCCACGGTCTTGGCCATTTTTTCGTTAGGCATAGTGCGCGTCCTGTTTTTTGCCCTGGTTGGCAAAGAGGCATTCAAACGCCGTGTGTTGGTGCTTGGCGCAGGGCACCGGGCCAGGCAACTGCTGGAAGATCTCACCACCCCATTCAACCGCAAGGGGTTCACGCTTGATGGCTTTGTCCCACTTCCGGACGAACCCATCGAAGTGGGTGATCAGCACCTGATCAACCTGCCCACATCATTACACGACTACGTATTGCGCCATCCCGTTCGGGAGATCGTGGTAGCTGTAGATGACCGCCGGCGCGGCTTGCCGATGGAAGACCTTCTGGAATGCAAAATGGAAGGTGTCAGTATTATTGACGGTGCCAATTTCTATGAGCGGGAATCGCGGAAAGTGGCCCTGGAAATGATCAGCCACGGTTGGCTGGTGTTCTCGGATGGTTTCTCCGTGTCATCTGTCTACGGTGCTGGCAAGCGAACGCTCGATATTCTCGCCGCAGGCACACTGCTGCTGGCGACGTTTCCCATCATGATCCTCACCGCACTTGCCATCAAACTGGAAGATGGCTTCAAAGCGCCGGTGATCTATAGCCAGGAGCGGGTAGGGCTGAATAACAAAGTCTTCAAAGTTCATAAGTTCCGTTCGATGATCACCGATGCCGAAAAGGACGGAGCCGTCTGGGCAAAAAAGAACGATACCCGGGTAACTCGGGTTGGCGAGTTTATCCGGAAAGTCAGAATTGATGAGCTACCACAAATCTTTAACGTTCTTAACGGCACCATGGCGTTTGTAGGGCCAAGGCCGGAACGCCCGGTATTCGTGGCGCAGTTAGCAGAGAAGATTCCGTTTTATTCGGAACGCCACCGGGTAAAGCCGGGCCTGACTGGCTGGGCACAGCTATGCTTTGCCTACGCAGACAACGAAGAAGACACCCGGGAAAAGCTTCGTTACGACCTTTATTACATCAAGAATCAGAGTTTGCTTCTTGATCTGTTGGTTATAATTCAGACAGTAGAAGTGGTATTGTTCAAAAAAGGATCAAGGTAGTTTCGGGAGTAAGCTGTTCCCGAAACATGGAATGCAGCACGGACCTCACAAGAGAGGGTATACGATGTCACGGAAGTATCTCACCCAAGGGCTGTTTGTGTCCTTCATGGCGGTAGCTTTGGCAACAGGTTGTGCAGGGCCGTCCGCATCTTCTCCTGACAAGATTCAGCGAGCACTTGCACTGGATACCCGCGACAGTGTGGACCAGTACGTACTCGGTGCGACAGACGTTGTCCGGGTATCTGTGTGGCGCAACGAGGACTTGAGCATCTCCGTGCCGGTACGCCCGGACGGCAAGATATCCGTACCGCTGGTTGGCGATGTTCAGGCCAGTGGCAGAACGCCTGAAGAACTTGCCGGCTCAATCCGGGCATCCCTGGCCGAGTACATACGCGAACCGCAGGTAAGCGTGGTGGTGACCTCCATGGGCAGCCATGAGTTCACTGACCGGGTGCGTGTGACCGGTGCTGTGCGCCAGCCTGTGTCTATTCCCCATCGCAGTGGCATGACGGTGCTGGACATGTTTCTAAATGCTGGCGGTGCCAACGAGTTTGCTGCCCTCAACAGGTCCATGCTGTACCGCAAGGTGGGTAACGAGGTAGTTGCCATCCCTGTAAAGCTGGATGACATCCTGAGCAAGGGCCAGGTTGAAACCAATTATTCCATGCGCCCGGGCGACATCCTGACCATCCCGGAACGCAGTTTCTGACAGACGTTGCCTGAACCATTGGTCTCGAATCGAGTGTAGTTATGGCATTACCGTTATCGCAGTTACCGCAAGAGATTATTCGCGAAGTGCGCCAGCGCAAGGGCCTGGCGTTCTTGTTGTTTGTGGTTGTCAGTTTTGCGGTGCTGGGTGCCGGGTTCATATGGCCTTATAAGTACCAGGCAGGCACCATTATCTTCGTGGATGACCGGAATATTATTGCGCCTTTGATGGAAGGGCGTGCGGTTACAACCAAGATAAATGATCGAACATCGGCGGCCCGAGAGCTTCTGATGAGCCGAACCTTAATTGAGCGGGTGGCTTCAGACCCGGAGATCTACCGCAACGCTTCTATGGACCCGGATGCTTTGGAAGGGCGCATCGCTAAAATCCGAAGTGGGCTATCGGTGCGCCCCCGGGGCGATAGCTACTTCAGCATTGGCTTTTCTTCGACTTCCCAAATGGAAGCCTTCCGTGTAGCCCAAAAGCTTGGCCAGGTGTTCATAGAAGAAACCAAAGACCGGAAGCGGTCAGAAAGCCGCAACGCCTATGACTTCATCGACAAGCAGGTGAAAAGTTACGAGCAACAACTGACCCACGCCGAAAACCGCCTAAAACAATTTCTCTCCGAGAACACAGACGGCACCGAGCAAGAGGCAAACTCCAGAATGGCCCAGCTGCGCAACCAGTTGGAGTTGGCTCAGCTCGAGAAGGAAGAGCTTAGAACACGCATTGGGTCCTTGCAGGGACAACTCAACAACATCCGGCCGACCATTCGCCAGGGCAGAACCGAGGATGCGTTTCGTGAGCGGATTCGGACACTGGAAGAGCGATTGGATGCCTTGAGGCTGCAATACCACGACACCTATCCGGACATCGTTATCACCCAGGAACAGCTGGCCGAGCTCAAACGCCAACGGGATCTGGCTGCGGCACAACAAGGCGGCACCACCTCCCTTGATGGCGAAGAGGCAGTGAACCCGCTTTACCAGGAACTCAGCGCTGCACTCTCCAAAACCCGGGCTGACATGGCGACCATTGATACCCGTATCAACTCGTTACAGCGCCTTATGGAACAGCAGACACAGCGTATGGAGCGCATACAGGCAAATAAAGCTCAATATTCTGAGCTGACCCGAGACATGGAAGTAAACCGCGAAATCTATGACGACCTGCTCAAGCGCAGGGAAAAAGCGCGGGTGTCCATGCATCTTGATATAGAAGGGCAGGGCCTGAATTACCGAATCAACGAAGCCGCACAGTTCCCCAGAACGCCTTCTGGCCCTCAGTTTTCCATGTTCGCCATGGCGGGGCTTTTCCTTGGATTGGCAGCACCTTTCGGGGCGGTTGCTGGATTGCTCCAGGTTGACCCTAGAATTCGTGCCCGTAAGCAGCTTGAAGACGGCATCGGTTTACCGGTCCTGATCGAAATACCGGAAGTGCGCACCCCCTTTGAGAAGCGCCGGGACCGGCGGGTCACCATGATGGTCGGTATTTTTGTCGTGTTAACTGCAGCGGTGTATATCACCATCGTTGTGCTCGCCCAACTGGGAGTGATCTGATGCCAGAACAACGAAATGATCAGCCCGAACTGGATCCAACAGAGCAACGCTCTGGACAATCAGAGGAGCAAGGCGCTCGCAGTGCGGATGAGCAGTCTTTCTGGTTGAAGCGCAAAGAACGTCTCAAGCAAGAACTCGGACACTTTGACGAAGACGACTCGAGAATGCTGGTACCCAGCTCCCTTGAGCTGGGGCCGGGCGCTGTCGACAAATACGTCATCAGCAAGCAGATCGTGCGGATGCAGGAGCCCAGACGGCTGACACCTGATGACCTGGATGAACGTCGCATTATCTATCCTGAATCCCGCAACCGGACCCTCGTTAACCGGTTTCGGGATCTGCGGACCAAGCTTCTGGAGCTTTCCGGCGGCAACAATTTCACCCTCGTGGTGAGCGGTGCCTCTTCAGGGGCTGGGTCATCCTTCGTAGCGCTCAACCTGGCCGCAGCCTTTGCCTTTGACCAGGCGAAAACCGCGCTGATCATTGACTGCAACCTTCGGGAGCCGTCCCTGCACACCACGCTTGATGTGTTGCCAGAAACGGGCCTGACCGACTTCCTGGATGACCCAGACTATGACATCGCCAGAATCCTTTACCCAACGGGTATCCCGAGGCTGAGACTGATCCCGGCTGGCAGCCGCCGTGAAACGCCGTCGGAATTCTTTACATCGTTCCGAATGAAGCAGTTCCTACAAGCCGTTCGCCGCCGCTACCCAGATCGCTTCATTGTTTTGGATACTGCGCCCATTTCCGAATCACCTGACGCTAGGATTCTTACCGAATTGTGTGACTACGCCATGCTGGTGGTTCCTCACGGCAAGATCACAGCAACTACCGCTGAGCATGCTGCCACGGCTTTCAACCCGGATAAATTTGTGGGAGCGGTGATCAATGGATAGCAAGCAGGGCGCAGGGATGCCCCACAGCAGAATACTGGCGATCGGGTTTTTGCTGGTATGTTCCGGTGCTGCAACCACCGCCCAAGGTAACTCTGAGATTACCGGGGGCCTGGACACCCGCTTCACCGACAATGCCCGCAAAGCCAGTAGCGGCGAAATCAGTGATATGGAAACCCGGGCCTACATCAGAGCTGGCTATCGCACTGACCCCGGCCGTTGTAATGCAGACTTTACCGGTACCCTGGGTTACTCCCTGTGGCACGATAACTCCTTTGATGACGAAGCCTTTGGTGAGATGGACTTCACCGGTGATTGCGAACTGGCGAACCGTTTTTACTGGGATGTCAGCAACAACCTGCGTGAAGTGAACCAGGACGCAACCCAGAGCAACACCCCTGACAACCGAACTCGCAAAAACGTATTCAGCACCGGCCCCCGTTACCTTTTGCGCGTGAACGATACCAACTGGCTGAACTTGTCGGCCCGATATGAAAACGTCGAGTTCAGTGAGCCGGAAGAATCGGACAGCGAACGCTACATCGGCTCTGTGGCGTGGAACCACATCGTAAGCCAGACACTGACTGCAGGTGTGAGCACCTCATACAGCCGTACCGAGTACGACACCGATGCAGAGGTTGATGTAAAGAGCGCCAGACTGACGTTTTCCAACGTATGGGCGACCACAAGATTGTCTGGTGCCATTGGGGTGAGCGAAATAGAAACCCGCTTTGGTTCAACCACCCAAAGCAGCGACGGCCTGATCGGCGAGCTGGACCTCACACGCACCATTACCCCAAGCCTGGATTGGTACCTGCGCGGTGCCCGGGAGCTAACCGACCGCACCTCCAGCTTTGACATCCGGTTTGGTGAGTTCGAGTTCAACCTGCGTGACAGCATCTCGGTTGAAACTACCACGCTCTCTACCGGTATTAACCAGCGCTATTCAGACCGGTCATCCCTGACTGTTGATGTGTATGCCAGCCAGGCGGATTATCTGGAGTCACCGGAACGTGAGGACAAGTCCGGGCTTAACGCGCGCTATTCAAGGCCTCTGACGGAATTGGCCAGTGGTTACGCCGGCATCGGCTATGACTACACCAAGTTCCAGAGCGACCAGGCAGATGACCGCACACTCAGGCTGGAAGCCGGTACCGAGTACCAGGCAACCCGGGACTTCAACCTGGTGGCGAAAGTCGGGCACGAAAGAAAAGTAAGTGATGTACCTACCCGGGAGTACGACGAGAACTGGGTGTTGGTTGGAGTGGAGTACCGGTTTAGGTGAACGGCACAGGATGTGTTTGAGGTAATGGCCATGACAGAGCAAATCAGGAACGCACTGACGATCGATGTGGAAGATTACTTCCAGGTGGCTGCGTTGGCAGAGGCCGTTAAATATGATGACTGGTCCAGCATGGAATATCGTGTAGAAGCCAACACCGATCGTATCCTCGGTTTATTTGAGACGGCCGGTGTAAAGGCAACCTTTTTCACACTGGGCTGGGTTGCCGAACGATCACCAAATCTGGTCAAGCGCATAGCCGACGCCGGCCATGAAGTGGCCAGTCATGGTTACAGCCACCAACTGATTTACAACCAGACGCCTGACGTGTTCCAGGAAGAAACCATTCGCTCCAAAGCCATTCTGGAAGACATCCTAGGTGAACCGGTAACCGGCTACCGCGCAGCCAGCTACTCCATAACAAACCAATCACGGTGGGCCCTGGATATTCTGGCCGAGCAGGGATTTACCTGGGATTCCTCAATCTTTCCGGTGCACCATGACCGTTATGGCATGCCGGGTACCCCGCGATGGCCGCATCGGCTGATGACAGACAAAGGCTATGAGCTGGCGGAGTTTCCCCTTAGTACTCTCAAGCTGCCGGGATACACCTTGCCGATTGCCGGTGGAGGGTACTTCCGTTTGTTCCCCTACTGGTTCAGCAAGTTCGGCCTGGGCTCTATCAATCGTCAGGGTAAGCCTTTCGTGTTTTATCTGCATCCCTGGGAGGTAGACCCAGGACAGCCCCGTCTTGATGTGAAATGGTTCTCCAGATTCCGGCATTACAACAATCTGGATGTGTGCGAACAGCGATTGGCGAAATTGCTGCGGCACTTCCGATTTACAACCATGAGTAGCGTTCTGAAAGACCAGGGCGTTCTAGACACCCAAACCAAGCCATCGGAAGCTCTCCAAACGGTAGGAGCCGCATGATGGAATTTGTGTTCTGGGCGTCGTTCGCACTGCTGTTCTACATCTATTTTGGATACCCGTTGGCGGTGAAAGCTCTGGCGATGCTTAAGCCCAACTCCATAGCTGCTAACGACGATTATTTACCAAAGGTGTCGATTCTTATTGCTGCTTACAACGAGGCGAAGGATATCGAGGCCACGCTCCGAAACAAGCTGGCTTTGGATTACCCGCAGGAAAAACTGGAAGTTCTGGTGATATCCGACGAATCTGAAGACGGCACCGATCGCATTGTGGAAGAGGTTGCTGCAGCCGCCGACATACCGATTCGTCTATTCCGTCAGGTACCTAGGCAAGGCAAGACCGCAGGGCTGAATACACTTGTACCGAAAGCTAATGGCGATATTCTGCTGTTCTCCGACGCAAACTCCCATTGGGACACCCAAGCAGTCCGAAAGCTGTGCCGCAACTTTGCGGACCCTCAGGTGGGGTACGTGACGGGCAAGATGGTCTACGTACACGCCGACGGTTCCATGGTGGGGGACGGCTGCAGCGCCTACATGAAATATGAGAACTGGCTGCGCGATCAGGAAACCCGCATTGGTTCCATCGTTGGGGTTGATGGTGGGATTGATGCGATGCGAAAGGAGCTCTATCAACCGTTAAGAGCTGATCAATTACCGGATTTTGTTCAACCTCTGAAAGTGGTGGACCAGGGCTACCGCGTTGTTTATGAACCAGAGGCACTGCTCAAGGAAGAAGCTCTGAGCGATGGCGGTAGCGAATTCAGCATGCGAGTGCGCGTAAGCCTGCGGGCGTTATGGGCGCTTAAAGACATGAAGCACCTTATGAATCCGGCGGGAGACCCAATTTTCGCCTGGCAGCTTATCTCCCACAAACTACTTCGCTACGCCGCATTCGCCCCTATGGTAACCCTTGCGCTTGCGGCCATATATCTGGTTCCCGAAAAAGGGTTCTATGCATTGGCAGCGACAGGTTATGCACTTTTTCTGTATCTCGCATGGTCTGGCCATAAGAAAGAAAACGACGGCCAAGCGCTTTCCACACTTTATGCGCTGCCGTACTACTTCATGTTGTTAAACCTTGCTTCTTTCCAGGCGTTTGTTGCGTTTTCCAAAGGGGAGAAGAAGGTGATTTGGAATCCGAGGAAGGGGTGAGGTGAGTTTAAAGGTTTTACACCTCATCGACAGCGGCGGGCTCTATGGTGCTGAGCGGATGCTGCTGACGTTGGTTGAGGCGCAGCAGTCGCAAGGCCTTGATCCCATGATTCTAAGTGCGGGTGAGCCGGGCATAGAGTCCAAGGGCATCGAAAAAGAGGCAGACCGCTTGGGGCTTCCAATAACAGTTTGGCGAATGAAACCTGGTTTGAATAGGTCCGAAACTCGCAGGATTTGTGAGTGGGCTGATGAATGGGGCGCAGATATCATCCATTCCCATGGGTACAAGTTTAATATTTTGATGTCTCTCTTTAGTCGGTTTAGTCGAAAGGTTCCCGTTGTGAGTACCTTGCACGGGTACGTACACGCGCCTCGCCTTTCCAGGATGTGGGTATATGAATTGCTTGATCGACTAGCGATCAGTCGGTTGGATGGAGTGATCATGGTTGGCGCGGTGATGAACAAGGAACTATCAACGGGCCTGATTCGTCCCCGTCGCCTCACGACAATAAGAAACGGACTGGCGGTAGACGACACTCAGCGCAAGGCATCTGAACCCTTGCCAGAGGCGTTGGAAAAGTTTTTTAGCACCCATGAGCCGGTGATTCTGGGGGTTGGTCGTCTATCCAAGGAAAAGGGATTCAGTCATCTTATTGATAGTTTCCGTGAGGTCAAGAAGTCTGCCCCTAAAGCTGGATTGCTGATTGTTGGCGATGGAATGCTACGTAAGGATTTGGAGGACCAGGTTGCAGCTCTCGGTCTTGGTAGCGATGTCTGCTTGCCCGGGTATTGCGACAATGTGCCTGCTTTGATGGCGCGCTCGTCTGCTTTGGTCATTTCCTCGTCTACTGAGGGCTTGCCGATCACCTTGCTCGAGGCGATGGCTGTCCGCCTGCCCGTTGTATCTACCGACGTTGGCGAGATCCCGTTTGTTCTGGATGAAGGTTATAGCGGCGTTCTGGTAAAGGATCCTGCTTCAGAGTTAGCTGATGCCATAGATTTCATGCTTAACGAAACGGAGGTCGCTCATCGTAAAGCCGAACGAGCTTTTCATAAAGTCTCCGGGGAGTTGTCTGCAAGATCAATGGCCGAACAGTATCTGCGCGTATATAACGGGGTGGTGGCATCTTGAAGACTTTGTTCTTTTTTCGGTATGTATTGGCGCGCTTAACCTACCTGATTCTGCGGCTTCATGTTGCCAGGTTTCAGACTGAAGTAGAGGACCTTTGGGGATTAGAGCCAAACGAAAGGCTGCAGCGGCTGTCTCGTATACTGAACAAGAATCAGCCTAAAGATGCACAGGGTGTGGCAGTGCATTCTTTATCAGAATTGCCGGATAGACCGCCAATGAGCAAGGCTGATCTAAGAGCAATGTCCTCTGCCAGCAGTACTGAGAAATCAGGTTTTTCCCGGCACACGGCGGGCACGACCGGAGAGCCAACACATATTTCTCTGTCCAGAACTGAGCTGGCGCAGATGCTTGCCGTCCGGGCGTATTGCTATAACAAGCACGGTTTGAAACTGGGTCAGAGAGAAGCGCGAGTATGGGGTAGGGCAGCCAATTCCCTAACGGCAAAGATCCGCGATTTTTTGTTGAACCGTAAGGTGTTCTACCCGGCGGAGAACGGTGCTGAAGAAACGGTTGAAAAATTGGTCAAGTGGAGCCCTGAGTATCTTTATGGATATACGTCGCTCATCCTTGAGGCTGCGCAGATTGCGCAAAAGAAGGGACTTAAGCCAAGGGGCGTAAAAGCCGTGATCTGCACGGCGGAGTCGATCCTGCCCGCGCAGAAGAAGTTTATCGCAGAGGTGTTTGGAGCTCCGGTTCTTGAGGAATATGGGTCCACCGAGTTTGACGTTATTGCCTTTGAATGCACGAGCGGGCACCTGCACTTGGTCAATCCCTGGCTCTGGGTTGAGGTGGAAGAAGGCGCTGCGCTGGTTACAGATGTAGTTCGGGTGTCCCAAAACCTTATACGTTATCAGTTGGGAGACTCGATTGGGATCATCAACAGTGGTTGTGGCGAGTTGGGAAGCCCTTGGACGATTGATGAACTCCGCGGCCGAACGATCCAGCAGTTTGCTTATATTAATCCGGATCAAAAATTTCACGCTGTCGTTTTTGGTCGAGCACTCAATGCGTACATGGATCAAACTGGAGACTGCTTTAAGTTTACTATTAGCCAGACCGACTATGGTGAATTTGGAGTATACGTATCGAAAACTCCAAGTCTCGGTCGAGAAGGCCTAGAGACATTTCTGAAATCTGACTTGCAATCTAGATTGTTGTTAAGAGAGCATTTTAAGATCAGAGTGGAAATTTATGAAGGTGGGATGGGTGAAGGTAAGCATACCTATTTTATCCAAAATTTATGATTCGTTCTGGAAGTATTAATACTAATTGGTTCTAAACTATGAAAGATGATGTTCTTTTTCCTTACGTTTCGATTATTGTTCCCGTTTTTAATGAGTCAAAGAACCTCGGTGAATGCCTTAATTCTTTGGTGTGCCAAGATTATCCAAAAAATCGCTATGAGGTGATTGTTGTTGATAATGGTTCAACTGATGATAGCGTAAGTATCGCAAAGAAGTTCACTGAGAAAGTCTTCATCAAAGAAGATGTAAAGGTTGGTGGTGTGCGAAATTTTGGTGTTAATCAGGCTAAAGGTGAGGTTTTAGCATTTATTGACGGTGACTGCGTGGCGAGCGAAAAATGGTTGTCAAAAGCAGTAGCGTTCCTTGGTAATGAAAAGGTTGGAGGTGTAGGCGGCGGATATCTTCTCCGAGATAGGCCATCGTGGGTTGAGCGAGGATGGAAGCTCAGTTCAG
Source organism: Marinobacter shengliensis (assembly GCF_003007715.1). Classification (GTDB taxonomy): domain Bacteria; phylum Pseudomonadota; class Gammaproteobacteria; order Pseudomonadales; family Oleiphilaceae; genus Marinobacter; species Marinobacter shengliensis. The sequence continues at coordinate 609,284 of NZ_PXNO01000027.1, forward strand.
CCAAAGAGACTCGAAGAGTTAAGGCTCTTGCAGGAGGTAGCTTTATCTTGAATAGAGCCTTATTTGAACAGTTAGGAGGCTTTAATGAGAAAATTAACGCTGGCGAAGATACCAAATTGTCAGTGGATATCACCGATAAAGGCTTGGAACTATGGTTTTTAGCGGAATGCTATGTGGTTCATCTTGGATACCCAGAAACACTAAAAGGTTTCTTCAAAAGACAGTTTTGGCATGCATCTAGTTATTTGAAATCTAATTATGGATTGAAGGATAAGGTTTTTTTGACTGTAATTCTATTTTTGTTGTCTATGGCATCATTTTTAATTTTTTTGTTTACCGGTTTCCCTGTTGCACTTTGGGGCTCCGTATTCGTTATTTTCTGCCCCCTAGCTTTCTTTATAAATCAGATTAGGTCGCAAGGTCTAAAGGACGTTCCGATGGAATCTCTTTTCTTCTCGTTAGTTCTATCGTTTGTTTATTATTTGGGAAGAGGAGGTGGATTCATGCATAGTATTTTTCGCGGGAGATAGAGTGGGTCCGGAGCAACTTGGTCCGAACCCATGTTGGCATTAATTAATTGATACCAAGATCTATTTTGCTTGGGGGGCTCATGTCCGCGTCGCAATTAGCGACACAAAATCCAGTTTCGTTCACATTATTGTTTTCATCAAAGACATAGATGAAAAGAGGTCCGTTTTGATTGAGTTCCCCATACATCAGGTCTACCACAATCTTTTGATCAGCCCATTCAGTGATGTATTGGAACTCTTGATTGCCCTTGACCATAGAGAATAGGCCTTGGTCGCTCAAAACCACTCTTTGTGGTGTGGTATCGAAATAGATTTCTCCAAAATTCAAACCCACATTCACAGATTCAGTGCCACCCGCGGGCTCCCAGCCTATATTAGATATGGTTGGGCCTGCGTCTTTGGGCTTCGATTCTCCAATATAGAGATTTTTAAACCACTTTTGATCTTTGCTATCCATTGAGATGTAGCCTGAGCCATACTCTCCAGATAGATCTATGAAAGCTTCAAGTAGCTTCCAGTTCGTGGTCTTGGATAGGTCCGGTACGCCATATCCGGTATCAGTCTCCGATTCGAAGCCCCGGCGCAATTCATCGCCATTGCTATCGAATTGGACTGCGAACCATCTGTTCGTCACAAAAATAGATCGTGTTCCACCTTGGTTGACTGTTTCGTAAGATCTTAGGAATTTGCCCGATATCGATGACCTGAAGTATTCATCCCCTCTCAGTACACCAGAGGCTCTGCTGTTCAATCCGATAATCTTAGCTCCAACACTATCGGTTAACCGGAGTCCCCCTGCTTCGAGGTGTACCAGGGAGTTGGCCGCATCAAAGTGTACAATCCTACCGCTGATTTCACCCCCACTAGGGGTTACGATCTGAATTGGCTCCCCGGGAGAGAATGGGTCCTTTCCGGAGTCAAACACGCCGCCAACTTCTGATATTCGGACGGTTCTGTAACTGTTGATGTCGCCGGCTGGTTTAATTCGCCAGGATATGTAGGCTTTGTCCGAGTACGGAGTGTTACCTCCACCAAATGCGTGAGGCCAGCCTAGCCAACCTTCGTTGTTGGCTCGGTATGTATGTGTTATGTCAGAAGTCCTGGTGATTGCACTGAAAGTTGCGCCCGTTCCGCTGGACCAAATACTAGAGCTCGGATCTTTCCCCACCGGCACTGGGCTACCAAAACTGATCTCTCTTTCCTTAGCAACCTGAATGCCGTTTTCTCGGATGTCCTGACCAAATGCCCACAGTACAGGAGCGGGTTGATCCTTTTTGCCAAATCCGGTGCCATAGATCGTGATCGAGCTGCTGGAGAGGTCTGCTTGGTTAATTTGCGGTTCAGCAATAGCGCCATGTCCATATGTAATCGCTGCAGCCATGACAAAAGGCATTGCTATCGAGATGGTGTTTGTGTGCTTCATCATGCCACCCGTAGGCTTAAGCGTTTCAACAGTGTTCATTTAGCACGTGGCTCTTCAGTAATGTTAGCTGATTTTGTGAAAAATACATGGCGTCTGTTCACGATTTCTCCTGCCCAGCGCCGTAGAACTGGATCATTGAGAGCCTGGTGATTAATTGATCAATGGGGCTGCGAACGTGTGGTTATTCTCTGTAATTTTGTGTAAATTGATGTTTCAAAAAGGTATCACCGGTTAGGTCTTCAGGGCTAACCAATTACTCATGGTCACCACGGATAAGTCAGTTTGATAGTGGAAAAGCACCTATAAAGACGATGTTGATTCCAAAAAATCATTATGATCGAAATATTGCCGTTAGGTGGTTTGTAGTCGTTTAACTGTTAGCAGGTGAATCTTTGAACCCTTTGGTAACCGTAATCACTCCGGCTTTTAATCGGGCGGAGTATATCACTGAAGCAGTGGAGTCTGTGCTTGGCCAGTCGTATCCCCGCATCGAATTCATCGTTATTGATGATGGATCCAGCGATGGAACATTCGAAATTCTGCAAAAGTATGAGGCCGGCAAAAAGCTTGAGTTGCTGTCGCACACCAATCGCGAGAATAAGGGGCAGTCATCTGCGTTGAATTTGGGGTTGAAGGCTGCGAAAGGTGAATACATCGTCATTTTGGACAGTGACGACTATCTTCACGAAGACAAGATTCGTGATCAGGTAGCTTATCTCGAAGCGCACCCCGAGGTTGGGATGGTGTACGGCCAAGCAATGGCCGTGTCAGAGAATGGGCAACATCTTTTTCCGCTTCCCCCCGATAGTCACGAGGAAACTGGCGATCCCAACGATCTTCTCTTGGATTGTTACATGGCATTACCTGGTGGTGCCATGGTGAGGTCGAAGGTCTTTCAGCAAGCTGGTTTCTTTGAAGAGCGATTTCGAGCGGGGCAAGACCACGATATGGTTTTACGCATTGCCGAGATAGCACCCTACACTTTTCTTAAAGGAACAGTATTCTTCTATCGAAAGCACGGAGAGTCGATCAGTAAAACTGGTCTTGAGCGACGCTGGAAGGCGGGGTTTGAGATTCTAGACCGAGCCAAGTCCCGCTATCCGTACAAAAGATCAGTTCTCAGGAAGAGATTGGCGCTTCTGCATTTTCGGATGGCACAAGTTCGTTGGAAACAAGGTCGTATCTTTCATGCTGCCGCGCATCTACTGCGGGCTGGTATTGGAGACCCCAAAAGGTCCTTCGACGTAATTCGGGGTCATGAAGCGATTAACTAATTCCAGGAAGCTGTTTTGATGGAAAGTGGAATTCCAAAGAAGATTCTTTATGTAATCGATTGTTTTGAGAGCCCCTACGCCGGTACGGAAGGGCAGCTCATGCAGTTGTTGGAAAACTTACCGCCAGATCGTTTTGATCCAGAAGTTCTGGTTTTGAGGAACTCAAAGTTTGTGAGCGAGGGAGGTTTGCCCTGTTCGTTCACTGTTCTTGGGCGATCGAAAGTACTGAGCCCATTAACATGGATTTCGCTATTGCGATTTGCGTTATGCAAGAAAGCGGCAGGCTATCGCCTATGCCACGTTTTCTTTAACGATTCGTCAATTCTTCTGCCCCCAATTATGGCGATGCTTGGTATCCCGACTTTTATCTCACGCCGTGACATGGGGTTTTGGTACACATCGGGATACCTGACGCTTCTTCGAAAGACGCGGCATTTTGTAAGCCATGTAATTGCAAATAGTGAAGCAGTGAAAGGCGTTACTATAGAGAAAGAGCATTTCGAACACGACGAAGTCTCTATTATCTACAATGGCTACCCCACAGGTAAATCTCAAGGTTTTCTGTTGTCAGACCCGGAAAAAAAGCTTCTGAGGAATCGGTTGGGGCTCCCGGCCGAAGGGCGCTTTGCGATATTGGTTGCTAACCTCCGTGAGATCAAAAGAATAGGTGATGCAATCAGTGCGATGAGCATTCTTTCAGATGCTGTGCCCGATGCTCAGTTGGTGCTTGTTGGAGCCGGCGAACAGCGGTCATACCGGGAGCTGGCTCTGCGGCTGGGCGTAAAAGAACGAGTCCATTTCCTCGGGGCGCGATCGGATGTAAAGGAGATCTTGCCGGCGATGGATGTCGGATTGTCTTGTTCTGAGTCCGAAGGCTATTCCAATGCCATTGTAGAGTACATGCGGGCACGTTTGCCGGTTGTTGCATCTAATGTAGGTGGCAATGCTGAGGCCGTCGTTCATACGCGAACGGGGTATGTTTACCCTTGCGGGGAGGTAGCCTGTCTCGCTTCATATCTCAGCAAACTATTGCGTAACGAAGAGGATGTAGCAGGTGAAATGGGTGAGGCGGGTTATCGTCTGGCCAGTAAAAGGCATGATCTGAGTAACATGATTGAGGCTCACGTTCGCCTATATGAATCGTTTATTGGTAGCCATGCCGAGTCGTTTACATCCCAGGAGGCAAAGTGAATCTTTCTCGCCTTGTCCGTTTTGCCGGAAGTTGTGGGGGGTATAAATTATCGAGGCTGATTACTTCGAAGAACCCCAGAATATTGATGTATCACCGTTTTTCCCGAGACGCGGAGCGCGGACATTTGGACGCTGCAATGTTCGAATGGCAAGTTCAATACATAGCCAAAAACTATAAGCCGGTCACTGTTTCTGAGCTTGCTGAGGATTTGTATCTTAAGCAATGTACACCGAGGAACCGAATTGCTATAACAATCGATGATGGTTACGAAGATTTCTACGAAATCGCCTGGCCGATTCTTAAGAAATATGGCGTGCCGGCCACCTTCTATGTCACGACGGGATTCGTTTCGGGAGACCTCTGGTTGTGGCCCGATCAACTTAGATACCTCTTGGAACATTCACCATGTTCCACTGGCCAGTTTAGCTTCAGCATTACACAAATCAATACGCCCATCCCGGATGAACAGTTCGAAGCTGAGTACTGGAGAATTAATCACTTGATGCTTCAGGCCGATAACGCCGAAAAAATACGATGTCTGAATGAAATGGCAGCAGCATGGATAATTGATCTCCCAAAGATTCCGCCAAAAAGATATCGAGCTGTATCTTGGAATCAATTGGAGGAAATGCAGGCGGAAGGATTGGAAGTCGGGGGGCACACGATTACGCATCCTTCTTTGGCTCGGGTGTCAATGGAAGAGGCAAGGAATGAAATCTTTGGTTGCGCCGAGAAACTGAGGCAGAAGCTGGGAGATTCTATCAGGTCGTTTTGCTATCCCAATGGCACAGCTGACGACTTTGTTGGCAGCCAAGTGAAATTTATTAAAGAAGCTGGATTTTCCTGTGCGACCGTAGCGTTCGCTGATACTCAGGGTCATGCTCAGCGTTATGCCATGCGAAGGCATACCGGCTCTCCAGATCGGTTTCAATTCCTAAAATCGATCTCGGGTGTTGAGCTTTTGGGAATGCAGCTTCGGAATCATTTAGTTGAGACCTATTATGATTAGCCGTCCAAAAGTCTCGGTAATTGGCGTGAGTGATCAAAAAAAAGCAGGCAATTCAGGATCTATCAACAGTGTTACATTTGTAATATTTTTATATTTTTTGATCGATTTTTTTCTGCATCTTTCTGCTCGAATACCCGGATACGGTGTTATTAGGCCTACTTTGCTTCTCGTGCTAATTATATCTATTTCTTTGTTTGTTCAGAGAGATAAGATTTCAGGTTGGAGTAAAGATCGATTAGCATCCGTTTTATTAGTTTTAATAGGTTATATTATTATCTCTTTACCTTTGGTCGAGTGGCCCGGTAGCGTTTTGAGAAATAATCTTTCTGATTTCGTGAAGGCTGTTGTGTTTTTTTTCTTTACGGCGTTGTTGGTTGATGATGAACGCAGGCTCAAGATCTTTCTTTTTATATTTTTAGGATGTCAGGTTGTTCGTATTTTCGAACCTTTATTTCTCAACCTTACTGAGGGATATTGGGGAAGCAAGACGTATATCGGGCACGGTGAGTTTTCACAAAGATTGGCTGGCGCTCCCTCAGATGTTATTAACCCAAACGAACTAGGATTCGTTATTGTTACTTTAATACCATTTATACACTATTTATTATGGTCAAGAGGTTTAAAATATAAAGTTATATATTTGTTGTTGTTGTTTCCAATTCTTTATGCTTTGATCCTTACTCAATCCAGAGGCGCGTTTGTTGCTCTTTTAGTGATTGCTTTCTTTATTTTTAAAGAGTCTAAACAGAAATTTAGACTGGTTTTGGTCTCGATCGTTATTGCATTTCTTGGATGGAGTAGTATGAGTGGTGATCAAAAAGATCGATATCTCTCTCTAATTGGTAAGTCGGAGACCTCTAATGCGACCACTGTTGACGGCCGACTGGATGGAATTGTTCGGGAGTTTTCGCTAGGTCTGGAGCGGCCAATTGTGGGGCATGGTCTAGGTACAACTCCGGAGGCAAAAACGCACATCTTAGGTCGTCGACAGGCTTCTCATAATCTATATGCTGAGCTATTAATTGAGCTTGGTATCATTGGGACGATTATTTTCTTAGTCTTTCTTTTTAGGGTATATCAAAAGCTATCTTTAAATAAATCAAAGATTGAAGGCTTAGATGGCGATGCTTTTAATTTCCACCGTATGTTAAATAAATCGATGATTGCTGTCTTTTGGATGTATGCAGTTTATAGTTTAAATTATTGGGGGTTGTCTCAATATTATTGGTATTTGTTTGGTGGGCTGGCTTTGGCTTTTCATAATATTTTGATAAATAATGCGGTTGCTGATGACCCCGTGGTTTCTACAGAGTTAAAGTTCCCATTGGCAAAAAGGTTTATGCGACGAGCCGGGAAATTAAACGGCTAACTCTAGGTTTATATATGAAAGTATTAATGACAGCGATGCAGCCAAGCGGTGGAATAAAAACTTTTTTCCGGTACGTGTATCAGCAGCCAGCGTTCAATAACGACTATTTTGTGCTTGTTGCACCGGATCCTGATGGTAGTCTTCAAGATTTCCTCAACACCACGGTAGCGCCGAGAAAAATGCAAGTAATTCACACAGGGTGTGCCCCGCTTGAATTTATAAAAGCTGTTAGAAATGAGATGAAATCTGGTGACTATGACCTTATACATTCGCATGGGTTTGGTGCGGGGTTGCTAACTGAGCTAGCCTCAAATTTTATTGTCGGTCCCAAACATTTAATGACAGCACACGATGTTTTTCTGCCGTCTCAATTTTCTAGTATAAAATCTAGAATAAAAAAGCATATTATGGCCGCTGTCTTCGGAAAAATTGATGCGATACATACAGTAACCCAAGACGCAACACGTAATTTTCAAGAGTTTTTTCCAAGTATTCCCAGGTCAATCTTTTATCCTATCCTCCATGGTGTTGATACGCATTACTTTGAGGCGGGTGTTCCCTGGAATATAAGAGAGGAGCTCTCTATTTCAGCATCTATTCCGATTATTGGTTTTTTTGGCCGATTTATGGGTCAAAAGGGATTTCGAACACTTGTCGAAGCAGTTGCCCTATTAAAGGAGTGTAATGAGATAGATCGCCCGCTTCCGGTGGTAGTCACTTTCGGTTTGGGAGGGTTTATTAGGGAAGATTATGAGTATCTGGAGGGCTTGGGGCTTGGCGACAGCTTTATTCAAATGGATGGAACCGATAATATGCCCGCAATGCTCAAGGCGATGGATATGGTCGTCATGCCCTCACGCTGGGAGGCATGTGGTCTTCTGGGGATGGAAGTCCTGGCGGCGGGTGTTCCGCTTATTTCGACAGATTGCATAGGGCTTCGTGAGGTTGTCTCGGGATCACCCGCTCGAATTTTTTCTCCGGGAGATGTCGGGGGGCTCGCCGAATTGATCACAAAAGAAATAGAAAACCCAACCAAAGACGTGTTCAGGAAGTATCAACCTGAAGCAGTTCAACGTTTCGCAATTGAAAGGCCCGCACGGACCCTCCGGGGTCTGTACCATAATCTCTCGGGCGGTTTGTAAATGATTCGAACCCTTTTCGTAAATACCGGATCAAATGTCTTGGTGATGATCGTTAAATTGATAATCACCTTTATTATGACCCCCGTCTTCGTTCACAACCTAGGAAAGTACGACTACGGTTTGTGGGAGATGATTGGCGCGGTGATCGGCTACATGGGGATATTGGACCTAGGCCTGAGGCCTGCCATCAGTCGGTATGCCGCGAAACACCACGCGGAGCAGGATTCACGGGCGCTTCAGTCTGTGTACATGTCCGCAATTGCGTTCATGATGATGGTCGGGCTGCTTCTTTTCGCATTCTTCTTTTGCTGGGGAGTCTGGTTTTCAGGTGCAATCGCCCCGGAAGGTGAGACCTACCAGAAATACACCCTGTTTCTGATCATCATTGGCGCCCACCTGTTAATCTCGTTTCCCGGGTATGTTGCAGAAAGCTACCTGGAAGGTTTCCAGAAGTACTATCTTAAAAACAACATCACGATTATCAATTCTATAGTAGGCTCCACGCTTCTTTATCTGTTCATCACTCCTGAAAACGGACTGGTGCTTTTAGCAGGCATTAATGCAATTGGGGTTTCCATAAAATACCTGCTCTTCATGTGGTTACTTTCCCGCCCGGCATTCGGTGCGATTAGGGCCTGTTGGCGATCGTACTCCTGGGTGCGTCTAAAAGAGCTTATTGTTTTCGGTTTCAAATCTTTCATTCAAGGTATCGCCACCCGTGTCGAAAACGCCACAGATGTTTTGGTGATCGGCTTGATTATGGGGCCCGCCATGGTGCCGTTTTACAGCATCCCGGCGAACCTGACTCAGCATATTCGAAATCTCGGGTGGACACTAACCCACGCCTTTATGCCGCTATTTAGCGGCTTGAGCGCGAAGGCAGAGAACGACACCATCCGGCAGGTTTTTCTGGTTTCATCCCGTTACGTTGTCAGTATTCTTTTGGCCATGGGTACCGGGGCCCTGTTGTTAGGCGTGCCTTTTATTTCGATTTGGCTGGGCCCCGAGTTTGGTGAGAAGGCGGAATGGCTTATCGTGTTTCTGGTTTTCTTTACCGTTCTGCCATTCATAAACCCTTTTGCCAGCCGTTATCTTACGGCGATTAACAAGCATGGAATTTTTGCCCGTCTTACGCCTTTGTCCGCGATATTGAATATTGGTCTTAGCCTTGTTCTGGTGCACCCTTTTGGTCTGGAAGGTGTAGCTTTTGCCTCAGTGGTACCGGGGCTCATCTTTGTGCCTTTATATCTTAGTTATACATGCAAGCACCTGGAACTATCTGTCAGGGAGTACCTTCGTGTTTCGGTGCTGCCGGGTTTTGCCCCGGCAGGGATAATGGCGTTGATTCTATTGGGTATGGGTGAGTTCCTGGCATACGATTCCTACTCGGAGATTGTTGCTGGCGCTCTGCTGAGCAGTATTTCGTGGCTTATGGCATTTTGGTTACTGGTATTAAACAGGGACGAGAGAGCATATCTGAATGTCCGGATTGCTCGTATGGCGGGAAGGAAATAAGGAATGTGTGGTTTTGCCGGATTTGTTAGTACAAAGCCTTTTTCTGACGATGAACATGTTCTAGAGCAGATGGGGCGTGCTATCGAGCATAGAGGACCTGATGGTGCGGGAATATGGCTTGACCACAGTTTGTCCGTCGGCCTGAGTCACCGTCGCCTGTCGATTATTGATCTTTCGAAGTTTGGCGCCCAGCCGATGGCGTCGGAGTCCGGCCGTTTTGTTATTGCATTCAATGGTGAAATATATAACTTTCGCCTGCTGCGCAAAGAGCTGGAAGCCAAAGGTGCGATATTTCGAGGGCATTCAGATACTGAAGTTATGCTTGCAGCATTCGAGGCCTGGGGGGTCGAACCGGCCCTCCAGCGACTTTCAGGGATGTTCGCCTTTGCGTTAGTAGACAAGCGGTTCCGTAAGCTTTATCTGGCAAGGGACCGAATGGGGGAAAAGCCCCTGTACTATGGCTGGCAGGGTGAAAGCCTGCTTTTTGGTTCAGAGCTTCGGGCATTACGCCAACATCCCGATTGGCAGGGGGCAATTGATACATCCGTCCTGCCTGCGCTCCTGCGCCACAATGTGATTCCTGCCCCCCGCACCATATACCAGGGTATATGCAAGCTACCGCAAGCTTCTTATGTGTGCCTCGAGCTCGATCATCCTCAGTCCGGTCAGCTACTGGAGACCAAACGTTATTGGAAGCTGGAAACCTGCTTTGAGGAGCGGTCCGGGTTCACGTTAGAAAGTGCTGCCGATGAGCTCGAAAGGCTACTGAAGCAGTCAATCAGTGACCAGATGGTATCTGATGTACCGCTCGGTGCTTTTTTGTCCGGTGGCATCGATTCATCTACCGTGGTTGGCATCATGCAGAGCATGGCCAGTCAGCCAGTACGTACCTTCAGCATTGGTTTTCGTGAAGAAGGCTTTAATGAGGCAGAACATGCAGGGGCAGTCGCGAAGCATCTTGGTACGGACCATACCGAGCTTTATGTGACTGAGCAGGAAGCCAGAGACTTGGTTCCGAACATCCCTGTAATTTACGATGAACCCTTTGCGGACTCCTCGCAGATTCCCACATTTCTGGTTAGTCAGATGACGCGTAAGCACGTCACGGTCGCTCTATCCGGCGATGGCGGCGACGAGTTGTTTTGTGGCTATACCCGTTACCCTGGCATGCTGAATGCCTGGAATAGCCGTTCATCGGCTGTTGGTCGTCTTAAGCGTGTTGCTGCCAGTTTACCATCGGGGCTGTCTGCCCGGCTGGTTCGCGCTCTGGTGCATTCCCAGAGACATCGAAGCGTAGAGGCAATTCAGTATCAGCTGTGCAGAATTCGATCGATTGCCGGAGCTTCCGATCTTTCTGAATTTTACCGCCGGTCGGTATCCCTTTGGCCAGATCCTGCCATCGCGCTGAAGGCGGCAGGCGAGTACGGTTATGGATTGAACAGTACTCTTGCTGAAGGTATCCCGGAAAATACGCTCAAAACCCTGATGTGGCGAGATCTTAACTGGTATCTGCCAGATGACATCCTGACCAAAGTGGATCGTGCGGCTATGGCATGCAGCCTGGAAACCCGTATTCCAATGTTGGCTCCGGAAATCGTGTCGTTCGCACTGGGGCTACCCGATTCCCTCAATCTTCAGGGCGGTGTTGGCAAGCAGGTACTCAGGTCTGTGCTATACCGTTATGTACCGCGGAACCTTATTGACCGTCCCAAGCAGGGATTCGCAGTACCGGTCGCGGCTTGGTTGAGAGGCGCACTCCGGGAGTGGGCGGAGGAGCTACTGGCCGAGCATCGGCTCGCTCAGCAAGCATATTGGCATACGGGAATGGTGCGCTGGATGTGGAAGGAGCATCTTTCTGGCCGGGAAGATTATAGTTTTGAGCTTTGGGGCATTTTGATGTTCCAGGCTTGGCTTAGCGAGTGTCAAAGGGGATGAGGGTGTGAAAGATCGGATTTATGGGATGCTGAGACGAGCTGGTGCTTTTTACCTGATGCGGCGGCTTTTTCGGCACAAATTGATGATCCTTTGCTACCACGGTATCTCGCTGGATGATGAACACGAGTGGTGGCCTGGCGTATTTATGACAGAGGATCGGTTTCGTGGAAGGTTGAAACTGTTAAAGGATCATGGATATCGGGTCCTGGGGCTCGGAGATGCACTAAACAGGTTATCCGAAGGATCACTGCCGGCTAATTCGATTGTGATTACAGCTGATGATGGTTATTTGAACTCACCAGAGACCCTGGTCGAATGTTGTCAGGAATTTGGTTATCCGCTGACTATTTACGTGACCTCTTACTACGCAGAGAAGCAGACCCCTATTTTTAATGTCATGGTTCAGTATCTGTTTTGGAAAACCGATAGATCGAGTTTAAAGGGGGATCTTTCTGCTATCGGGCTACCCGGGGTTGATCATATTGATCTTGAAGACTCTGTGGAGAAGCAGAGGTGGTGCGAGAGAATAATTAACTACGGCAGAGCAAACTGTGACGAGAATGGCCGCCAAAATATTCTGAAAGCTTTGTGTGCCAAGTTGGAATTGAATTACGGCGGTATGGTAACAGCTGGGATGTTTCGGCTGATGGGCCAGAAACAACTTCAGATGATTGCGGATAAGGGGGTTGACGTCCAGCTTCACACACATCGTCACGTTTTCCCTGTGGATAAGGACCAGGCTAACCGTGAAATTAGTGAAAATCGCGAGTTTCTTGAGCCTATTGCCGGTAAGTCTCTTGAGCATTTCTGTTATCCGAGCGGTAAGTGGGATCCGGCCCAGCTACCTTGGCTCAATAAAATGAGTATTCGGTCAGCAACTACCTGTAATCTGGGCTTTGTGTCAGAAGGTGATGATTATCTGACTCTGAGACGCTATCTGGATAAACAGACGATCAGCGATAATGAGTTCTTGGCAGAGATCTCGGGCTTTCTGGCATTTGCCAGACAGATTCGAGGTAAGGTGCGTTCGATATGGAACTAGTCACTCTTGAGTTGCAGAAACTGGGGAAGAAAACTGGGCTCCAAAATGAGCTAATCGATGCTGAGATAGTGCAGGAGGCATTAACTGTCGCACGATCCTTGCCGATCGCTCATAGCTATCTTTGGCTTGGAGACCTGGAGCCGCTTTTCCGTAAAGTCGAAGCGGAATCTGGGAAACAGAGCGTTGAGCTGTTAGCTCGTTACCTGCTACTGGTTTTTCTGGACGACAGCGAATGGCGTCCGCTTTGTAAGGTGCCTGATTCAATCATTAAAGAGATGCGACAGGAGCGTGAGCGGATACATGAGGAGGTAATCTCCTCTGAGCACGGACACTACTATCCGTTTGCCGATGCCTTCTACAAGGATTTCTCGTTACTCCGTGGTAAATCGATGCCAGTGTATACAGGGATTGTGGACACTCATGGTGCCTTATGGCGGCACCCGCTGAAATTCGGAGCTTTTTCTCAGCGGATTCGGTTTGTGCGTCATCTGTTGCAAATGCCCATTGGTAACAAATACTACTTTCAGCATCATACGCACACTAGCCTGCTTAGCCGGTTTAACCAAGAGGGTTGGCTTAAGACCTATAAGCTGGTCGCTGACCTGTTAAGCGCAAATCCGGATCACAAGGGATTCTGCGGCGCGAGTTGGTTTTACGACCCTCAACTGGATAAGGTCAGCCCCAGGCTTGCGTACCTGGCAAATGATCCTTTGAAGTATGGAGCGGAGCGCTTCCATTTGGGAACGGACAATTCGGGTAGCGCGCTTGCCAAGTCAAAAACGAGAAACGAACTATTCGAAAAAGGGGAGTATATTCCTCAATCCTATATGCTTGTCTGGTATCGAAAACCAATGATTCAATGGAGAGATTCCGCGTTTTCAGGACAGGAACGATAATACGTGAGTGAATACAAGCCTGAGCACCGCGCACAAATCCTGGAGTTTTTCCCTGATGCTCCTTTCAAGAATGACATCTGGAACTGGCAATATGAGACTAATCCTGGAGCTTTAGCCTGCGGCTTTTCCCCGATTGTGAAATTGGATGATCAGGGCGTGTCAGGATTCAATGGCGTCATGCCAGTTTCAATCAAATATGGACAGGATGTTGTTGAGGGACTCTGGAGTTGTGATTTCTATGTTGCTGCTCGGGTTAGAGGCAAAGGTCTTGGAAAAGAGATCAAACAAGAACTTTTGAAGCGTGCTCCTGTTATCTTATCCTTTGGTGTGAGCCCCACAGCGGCCATTGTCCTTGAAAAAATGGGCTGGTCAAAGAGTGCAGAGGTTTGGTCATTCAGGCGTATCATCACCGCATCTTCGTTCAAAGATCGCGCAATACAGTGCTTACAGTCGATGATGAAATTGGCTTTCCGTATACCACTCGACCTTTCATTAAATTTTACATTCCAATCAGAACTTCCTAACGCCCGTGAAGTGAATGCTCTGTGGCAAGAAGCTGCACCAACTTATCGAAAAATTGTCTGCCGTACTTATGATTACTTGAACTGGCGTTATCAAAAGCATCCACTGGCATCGTACGAGTTCCTTGTTGCTAGAGATGAGTCTGGAAAGTTGCAGGGTATGCTTGTGCTACGTGAACATGAGGGTGTGGTTCGGTTGGTAGACTATATTGGGTGTTCTGACCGGCCTTCGATGCTTAAATCAATGATGAAAGCTGCAGTTTTGCGTTATGACGGTGCGAGGCTTTGGTTGGCTGTAACGTCCGATTCGGCATTGAAAAGGGTTTTCTTGAGCGAAGGCTTTTTTCTTACTCGCAGTACTCCAAAACTATATGTGCATTCGTCTCGCGGATTAGGAGGTGTAAAAGATGCCGGTGAGCTCGGGTGGTTTGTTATGGGTGGTGATTCAGACGGTGAATTTTTAAGCGCTGCGAGAGATAACTGGTCAGATGTAAAGGGCGATATAACCTCGAGCGATAGAGGTTCGTGACCAGCGTGATGCCACGCCCCCAAAATAAATTAATAATGCAGTTAGCGGTCCCTCGCTCTGCTCCAATGATATTGGTCTGAACCACACGGAGGTAGGTCAATCATGTATTCAAAGCCTTTGGTATCAATCATTACACCGACGTTCAATCGAGCAGATTATCTGCATATCGCGGTAGAAAGTGTTTTAAGTCAAACTATGCCGGAATTTGAGTTGATCGTCATAGACGATGGCTCGACAGACAATACTTCTGAAGTAATGGAGCGGTATACCCCAGACCCGCGAGTCAGATATTTTAAACAGGAAAATCAAGGTCAAAGCGTTGCGCGAAATCGAGGCATCGAAGCCGCAAAAGGTGACTATATTTGTTTTCTGGATTCAGATAATGCCTGGTGTACAACCAAGTTGAATAAGAGTCTTCAAGCCTTTGAGGAAAACCCTGAAGCGGATATCGTCTATGGGGATTTCATTCTGATAGATGAGGACGGTAAGGAGCAGGGCGTTAACCGAATGAAGCGCTATTCTGGTCGGATTACCTCTCAGCTTATCCATGATAATTTTATCAGCATGAATACCACCATGACTCGCAGGCGATGCTTCGAAGAAATGGGCGGTTTTGATAACGCCGATCGATTGGCCGAAGACTATGGTCTTTGGTTACGTTTTTCAACGCGCTACCAGTTCCTGTATCTACCTGAAATTCTGGGTTATTACCGGGTGATGGAGAATCAGATTTCGAGCGACAAGGATAGCCGTCTAATGGCTAATGAGCAGATCATTCGGAACTTTCTGGGGGCGTTTCCTGAGGCGTTGAGCCGTGGTGAGGCCCGCCATGGGATGAGTCGGTTTTTTGTCCGCAAGGGACGCTACGAGCTTTCTCAAGGTCGTTACCGAACTGCTTTGGTTGATCTTGGAAAGTCCTTGGCAAACGATCCCCTGTGGTCCGGCCCTTGGCGTTTGGCCATGAAGACTCTGATTAGCCCCGTGTCTGTGAGGCGAACGTGAGTTTTACGGTTCGCAGGCTCTCCGAGGCGGATTTTCTGGACCTTGAGGACAACTGGGTAGAACTGCTCAAGCACAGTGATGCAGATCCTTTGTTTATGAGCTGGGCCTGGCAGGTTTCGTGGTGGGAGACGTGGAACCGGGAATTGGAGCTGGAACTTCTGTTGCTAGGAGTCTACGACCAGTGCAACGAACTTGTAGGTCTTGCTCCATTGTATCTGAAGTCTGTCAGAACTCCTG
Source organism: Marinobacter shengliensis (assembly GCF_003007715.1). GTDB lineage: Bacteria > Pseudomonadota > Gammaproteobacteria > Pseudomonadales > Oleiphilaceae > Marinobacter > Marinobacter shengliensis. The sequence goes on from NZ_PXNO01000027.1 coordinate 624,900, forward strand.
TGGGCTGGCGGGTACGCCGTCTGCATGTGATTGGTAACGCCTGGAAGCTAGGGCCGACGGTTCGGACGGAATACGTTGGGCTAATTGTTGATCGCCGCTATCAACAACCGATTATGTCACAGCTTACAGATTATCTGGCTGGGTTCGCCTGGGACGAGATGATTGTGGCGGATGCTTCGCCCAGATCCATGAATTTATTGGAGCCGGCCTTGTCAGAGAGTATGGGTATAGCCCGGCTGGTCAGAAGTGAAGCGGAAGGGGTTCTTGTTCCAGTTGAGTCTGGCTACAGGCGCTGGTTGGAACGACTGGGAAAGAACACCCGCCTGAAGGCGTTCAACCGCCGAGCGGTGTTCGAAAGCGAAGTTGCAGGTGAATATGTTCCCTGGGACGACCCTGAGAGCTTTTTACAGGAGTTGAACCAGTTCCATCGTGAGCGTTGGGGCAAGCCTTGTTTTGACCGGCACGCGGTGCGCTTTCATCTGACGTTCCTCAGCCGGTTGGGTGTTGGCCAATTAGCCAGGCTCTCGGCGCTGAAGGCCAGGGGGCAGGTGGTCTCAGTGCTCTATGATGTACAGGCGGGCAACCGTGTATACAACTTGCAGGCGGGCTTTATGGAGCGTTTCCACCCAAAGCTGTCACTGGGCACCTTGCATTTAGGCTACGCCATTGAGGCCGCATTTCATGATGACACCGTGATTGGTTACGATCTACTGGCCGGTTCTGGTAAGAATACGTTTTACAAAAGCCGCTTTCAGGGCGAGCAGGTGGTTTTTACCACAGTGGAGTATGTTCGTTCCCCAGTGTTAAAACTGGCGTATGGTGCCCGGGCCTGTTTGCCCCAACAACTTGTGTCTTCCGTCAATCGATTTTTTCGTCTTTAGGCAGGTGTAGTGATGAGCAGGGAATGGATTCCGAGTCCGCAGGTAGTCAGGCAACTTTGGCCTTTTCTGGCGACCTTCTGCCTTATTGTTCTGGTCACTTTCCCGACGATTGAAGGGATTGTGTCGCGCTGGCTCAAACTGGATGAGTCCTACTCTCACGGATTTTTGTTGGCCGCGGTTTCGCTGTTCCTGACTGCCCGGGCAGCAATGATCCATCCGGTTAAAGCCGGCTTTTATCCTTTTTGGCTGGTGCCGCTCATAGTGTGCTTAACGGTGTACTGGCTGGGCGGATTGATTCGCCTTCAGGCGTTACAGCAACTGGTGATGGTGCCCATGTTACTCAGCGCCTTCGCAGTATTGATGGGGTGGCGCCAGGTACGGTGGTTTCTGGTGCCCCTTGGGCTCCTGTTCCTGACGGTTCCAGTCTGGGACTTCCTTTCCTGGACACTCCAGTTAATCACGGTCGCTGTTAATCAGTTCCTTCTTGGTTTTGCGAGCATTGAGTTTGAGGTTGAAGGGGTCTTTGTTTACCTGATTGGCGTAGGCACCTTTGAGGTCGCGCATGGGTGTTCCGGCCTGCGTTATCTGCTGGTTGGGCAGGCGCTGGTACTGATTTACGGAGAGATGTATCTTTCCCGCCTGAGGTCGCGCGTCACCTTGTTCTGCCTCGGGGCCGCGTTTGCGCTGGTTGCGAATTGGATTCGCGTATTCGTTATTATCTATCTGGGTTATGAGACGAACATGCAGTCCAGCCTGATCGATGATCACGACAACTTCGGTTGGTGGGTGTTTGCCGGTACCCTGGTGCCGCTCTACTTCATAGCACGACGTCTCGAAATCAAAGACGATTTGGCGATTGCGCAACAAAAGGCTAGAGAGCCGGAAAGCATGTATCCGAGCGGAAATCCGGCCATTGCGGTTGTGGTCATCATGATTGCAGGGCTTTCCACCTGGATTGCGCTGCCAGAGCGGACGTCGGCCGTCAGTTCTCAACCGGCGGCGTTGGCCCTGGACCTAAGTGAACATTATGGGCCCGTATTCGGGGCGCAACTGGCGGGCTGGAGACCTCAGATACGCAACCCGGACCGTGTGTATGTTCAAACACTGTTCGACCGGGAAGAGGTCCGGGCAGGGCAGGGTGCTGAAGTGACGTATTATTTTGGGGTCTTCACCTATGAATTCCAGCGGCACAGAGCAGAGCTGATCCAGTACAGTAATCGCTTGTATGATCGGGAGGTTTGGACGCCCGAGCACTTTTTTCATGTTCCAAACTCGCTGGACATCCCGGTACAGGGTATTACCTTACGCAACCGTATGACAGGCCAGAGGATACATCTGGGCTACACCTATCTTGTACAGGGCCAGTGGGAAACCGATCAGTGGCGGGCCAAGCTGGCGCAGGTGTCAGGTTTTTTCAACCACCGTGATGATGCCAGTCTGCTGATTACTGCGATTAGTTGTGAGAACTGCAACGCTGAAGAGGCATTGACGGGCTTTATCGAACGGGCTTTTCCTGAGGCGTTGTCCCGGATTGATCTAGAGGTTGTTCGGCCAGCTCGTTGACGGCCTTTGTGAGACGGCTCAGGAACGCTTGATGATTGAAATCGTACCACTGGGTGGCATTGTGGGCTATGCGATCCAGATGCTCTGGCGATTCGCTGAGCGCCTTGTCTATGACCTTCTCCAGGCTGCGTTTTGAAACCTTAAACCGGGTGCCCAGCCGGAAAGGCTGGTTTTTCTCTGGCTCCGCAAGATAGCCACGACACTCTTCAACCAGTTCATTCATCGGTGGGGCATCCGTGGTGACCGTCACGCATCCGTTTGCCAGCGCTTCGGCCAACACCTGCCCGTAACCTTCGACCTCAGAGGGTAAGATGGCGAAGCTTGCCTTTTGCCATAGTGCTTCAATTTCCTGATCCGTTAGATTGCTCGCGATCTCGATATTTGAGCAAGAGTAGTCGGCGGGATTAAGGTGTTGGCTCACCACCATTATTCTCGGCCACTCCGGGTGTTGTAACCAACAGTCCAGAACCACGCCTGTTCCTCTGAACTGGCTGTTTCCGGCAATGTGTATTGCCAGGTTTAGGTCCTTTTCTGCGGGATCCGGCGCGTTTGACTTCGCGGCTCCGGTAAAACCAAGATAGGTTGATTTCGAATGGAACTGGGAGAAGATGCCAACAGCGTGCTTGGTTTTGCACTGAATACGGTCGATAAACCGAAGATAAGGCAGGCGTGACTCAATAAACCATTCCTGATTGGGTATCAACCAGTGGGATTTGCCGCGGTTGAGATAAGATAGCCTGATGTTTTCCAGGTGGATGACCAGATCCGCTCTGGCCTGACGTGGCGGTGTTCTCGCGATGGCTGCGCGAGTGGTGTAGTAAAGATTGCCGACACTACTTGGCAGATATCGGCTTAGCAGTCGATACCGGTAGTGGGATAGCCGGCTTTGCCATTCCGGTGTTGGTGGCAAATGTTCTACCTGACAAGCATGGCCCATGGATGTTATCGCCGACTGGAGAATGTCAGCATCCTTTGCTAACCCGCGCCCACTGCTAGCGGATACGATGAGGATGTCCATGGGTCACCACCAGAAAGAGAAAAGCCCTGCAAAGGCAGGGCTTTAAAGCGTAGCACAGAGTTGCATGTCAGGCTTTTTTACGGCCCTTCATACGCACTGCGATACCGGCCAGGCCGAGGCCCAACAGAGCCAGGGTGCCAGGCTCAGGGACTTTGGATGCACGAACGGCAATAACCATGTCGTCATGGTTATCATCGCCAACGTAGCCATCGTCCAGGCTGATGATGAAGTAATCGTCTTCAACAAAGAACAGGTTGAAGTTGGTGCTGGAACTCGGGCTGGCGGTTCTGAACTGGCCACCATTGTTGGCGTCGTTCACAATATCCATGCCAGTCTGAATAGTGAATTTGAAGTCCAGAAGGGCTCCCAGGCCGCCGTAGAATACGGTGCTGAAAGTGTCATCTGGTGTGCTGTTGGTATCAAATACCAGCGTGTCGCCCCAGTAAAACTTGTTGTTATCTGAAGCTTCTTTACCCAGATAGGTAAAGGTCAGCTTGAATGGATCTGCTGAGGTTGAGGTCAGGTTGTGCCCGAACAGCACTGAGTCACCAACGCTGTACAGCGGGGCGTCAGCAGTCCAGGTGCCGGCAACGCGGGTTGCGTAATCGTTATCGCCAGGTACAGTTTGCTCGGCGGCTGCGCCGGGGGCATTTCCGTTGGCAACGGCGTCAATGTAGGCTGCCTGTGCGAAACCGGAAAAACCAACTACGGCTGCCAGTGCGATGCCTTGTGTAAGTTTGTTCATTTGAGTCACTCCTCCAGTGAGTGGTCGAATTTTTACAACACCCTTCAACCAAAGCAGATAGTGTGCCAGATTTTAACTCATTGATTTTAATGCATTAATTCTTTCTTTAGTCTGGGCGATGTAAATTAATTCGACGATCTCTCTTTTACTGCACACTGTACTGAACTGGATCTGACGGTTCGCTACTCAGTCCGTTGGTGTCAATCACCCTTATAGTGAAGTACCAAGCTCCCGAGGAGAGCCCTTCTATCCTTGCTTCAGTTGTGCCCGCTGGAACCTCTTGGATCTGGGGCATGTTTGTTGGCGCTTGGCCGTAGTTGATCAAATACCCGGAGATTTCGCTGAGTGAGATACTGCTGCCGTCTACGCGTGTAAGGGGCGGGGTCCAGGAAAGTGTGACGCTGCCCGCGCTGGCGCCATTGTCCGATGGTTCGCTGGTTACCGGCGCATCCGGTTCAGATACGGTCTCAAGTGTGTACGGGTGAAGTCCTGACTGGTAAGCCTGCAACACGGTAATACCGCTGTCATTAAAGACTTGATCGGCGACAGGTTGCAGCAGCGGTAAACCGTATCGGAGCTTGTACAGGTCGTCTATGCCGTCGTTGAGTGAACTGTCGCTGGTCGGGCTATCAAGAGATAGGGTTTGCACCACGTTTTCCGGGTTAAGACTTTGCCCGGTGGCTGTATCGGATATCACCAGGCTCGCAGAGGCGTCCCATCCTGATTCGAAATATTCCATAGTAACCGCTACGGGTATCTCGGCCGGAAGGCTGGCTGTACTGGTATAGGTGGTGGCGGATTGGTTTTTCCACTGATTGATAACCAGATTGCCATCAAGGAACAGGCGAACACCATCATCTGTTCTTGTGGCAAACGTGTATTCGCGCGTGCCTTCCGCGTGCGGCGGAGTAAACCAGCCCTGCCACCGAATACTGAAATTATTATTGGGCATATTGGCAGACGGACTGCCACTTCCCCAATTAAAATTAATGGCGGTGTCTCGCTGAGTGTAAACAAAGCTGTCAAAGTTTACGCCTGTGAAATACTGGCCAACGTATCCTGGCTGGTAGGTTGCTTCAGGCGCAGGGAAATCCTCAGGATCCAGTGGGTTTGTGCCCGCAAGGTATTCCTCAAGTACAGAGTATCCGTCTCCATCCAGGTCTCGCGAGGCATCGGTTGGGTCTGTGGGATCAAGGCCATAAGCGTATTCGTAACCATCGGGGATACCATCACCATCGGTATCTGCAAGGTTGGGGTCTGTGCGCGCCCAGAATTCATCCAGTGCTGTAAGCAGGTCTCCGTCGGTGTCTGACATCGCATCCGTTGGGTCTGTCGGGTCCAGGCCGTAATAGATTTCCCAGTTGTCGTAGAGGCCATCACCATCTTCATCCAGCGGTGGATATTGGGCGTTATACGACAAGCCCTTTTCACCATCGAAAAATCCGATACGGTAGCCGAGTTCATAGGCTTCTTCGGTGGTCAGTTCCGGTTGGGTGCCCGGGGTTGTCTGCGCAAAACTGTGCAGGAAAGGGCCATCGATCACCTGTTGATTCAGCCCGGGTCCGGACCAGGCCACGGTAAAGTGGTCATCCCAGCCGCCTTCTTTGTGCCTCAGCTCGAAATAGTATTTTTGTCCGGCATCAAGGTAATGAGTGCCTGAGGTTTGCGAGCTGTAGCGGGTGAAATTATCGAGCGGGGTCGCCATGGTTGAGGCGATTCGAACGATATCTTCCGGAGACTGTGAAGGGGAGAGCCAGAGTTGAGTTTCGTCGTCACCTGCAATGTAGAAGGTGTATTCACCCGTTGCGGGGGGTTCTAAATAGCCACGAATCAAGGTGCCGTAATTGTTGGCCCGGTTGGCTGCGCGCCTTAACTGGTTGAGTTCTGTAATTTCGTCAGGTGAGTCCGGGAATTTCTCGGCGTCTATCATGCTTTGAACGTTGTTGCCTGATATGCCATCAAAGTACCAGGCGTCGACTTTTCCCGGTTCGCTGACTTCGGGAATGGCAGCAGTGGGTGGTAACTTTTCAATGTCCCGGTACTGCCAACTCTGGCAACCACCGAGAAAAACCACCACCACACCGAGGCCGAGAATCTTCTTGGCAGCCATAACTCACCTTCCTTGCGCAACGATACATTGTGTAAAGTATTGTTGCAGTGTGTTAGGGCTGCCACCGAGTCTTAGGAACGTTTCGCTATCTGCCTACCGCGCTTATAGCGTTAACCTCTGTCAGGCCTCGTTATCCAGCTTGGTCAGAATTCGCCTGGCGTCGTCATCCCTGCCGGCTGCCCTGTAGGCCTCCACCAGATGCATGGCAATTTCGCGGGAGCCTGGGTCCAGCTCGTGCGCTTTCTCAAGCACAACAAGGCTTTGTTGTTGCTCACCGGATTCAAACAGTATCCAGCCATAGGTATCCGCCACCGCTGCGCTGTCGGGGACCAGTTCGTAGGCTTTCCTGGCAGTGTCCAGGGCCCGATTATCACCCGTTTCGTAATACAACCATGCCAGGTTGTTAAGGGCTACCGCATTGGTCGGGCTGAGCGATACCAGCTGTTCGTAACTCGCCTTGGCTTTGTCTTGTTGGCCCGTCTGCTGATGTGCCATGGCCAGGCTGAGCATGATTCTGGTGTTGTTCGGGAACTGCTCCAAGGCGCGTTCAAGAGATTCCAGTGCCGCGGTGGGTTGGCCTGCACTACTGAGTGCTCTGGCTCGGGCAACTTGCAGCTCTGGGGTGTTTCGTTTGGTGAGTGCGAGCTGATAGAGCTCAGCGGCTTGTTGGTGTTCACCTTGGCTCTCGTAATAGCTGGCTTCCAGCTGATATGGGCCTGGGGATTCGGGGTTGTGTTGTTTTGCGTCCCTCAGAGCGTCTCTGGCGGCAGCGGTATTGCCATTACGGAATTCGATAGAGGCCACTTTCAGGGCCATGTCTTCGTTATCCGGGAACAAGGTGCGGCCCCGATTGAGTATCTGTAGCGCCCGTTCGGTTTGTCCACGCTGTACCATTTGCGTTGCGATACCGTCGTACACTGTGGCGACCAGTGGCTCGGTGGGAGCTGGCGCATCCGCTTGCTGCCGCTCCATCAGCTGGGCAGTGAGTTCGTCGGCTTCGGAGGTGTTGTTCTCAATGAGTGCTGTCTCAAGAAGAATCAGGCGCGGCCCTGCCGCTTCCGGGTTGTCCTCGCGTATGCTTCGCATCAACTCGGTTAGGTCGTCTCTGGGCAGGAGGTTGGCAATTGCTTGCAGTGCTCCGCGGTTGTCGGGCGCCAGCCTTACGGCCTGAGTATATAGTTCTCGGGCGGTGTCATTATCATCGCGCAACCGGGCCAGGTTACCGAGCCCTACCAGAGGCGTCGGGTTGTCGGGTGCCGCTTTGTGTGCCTGCTCGAAGAACTTCCGGGCGTTGTCCATGTTCCCGGTATTGCCGGCCAGGTTGCCTTTTGCAATCAAAGCGGCCACGTTGGCCGGCTCTTTGCTTAACAGGTCGTCCAAGGCCTGATGTGCGGCGTCGGGGTTGCCCGAGGCCATCTGCGCCTGGCTTACTAGTATCGTGGCCTGGGTCGATTCAGGAGCCTCTGCTGGAATCTGGCGAGCCTGGCTGATGGCGGCCTCATAGTCCTCGCGTTGGGCAAGGTAGGTGGCGTAGCGCAGCCGAAGATTGTGGTTATCCGGTTGCAGTTCGAGGGCCCTGTTGATGAGTTGGCGGCCACTCTGGTCGTCACCGCTGGCGAGAGAAGCGATGCCAACCAGAGCCAGAGTTTGTGGGTCGCTGTCGCGATCCTTGAGGTCGTCAAGCAGTGTTTTGGCGCCCTGGGGGTCTCGCATGGAGATTCTGGTTGCGGCCAGAAGCTTGCGAACACCGTCGGTGTCGTTCATCTCCGCGAGGGGTTCCAGCAGGCTGGCGGCTTCTTCAGTGCGGCCCTGCCGGAAACGGATAACGCCCAGCATCAGGGCACTTTGCTGGTGCCCGGGCGCCTGGTTCAGCACTTCCTGTAAAAAGCGAGCAGCGGTATCGAGATCTCCATCGTTATAGGCGGCGGCTGCAGCTTCAAGGTTGCTCTTGATGGTTCCGGGCCCGGACTTGGCAAGGATTTCCTCATAAACAAAGGCTTCTGCTGATTTGCCTTGCTGGCGAAGAACCGTTACCAGAGCTGAGATGGTCTGGTACTTTCGGTAAGTCATCACGTCGTACTGGCCAATCGTTTCCAGTGCGCGGATATAGTTTTGCTCTGCCTCGGCCCATTGTTCCTGTGAGTGGGCGAGTTGTGCTTTCCATAGCCAGATGTCTTCATGGTCAGAATCGATGGTTTCTGCCTGGCTGAGCAGTTCGCGGGCTTTGGCAATGTCGCCCCGGGCGGCGGCGATTCTGGATAACCCGACGGCGGCGGTGACGTTTTGATCGTTGCGTTGAAGGGCATCGTTATAGGCTGCCTCGGCCCGATCAAAATCGCCGGCCGATAACCAGGCCTGGCCCCTCAGGTTATCCGCCTTGAGTTCCTGATCCCGAGAGGGTGAGCTAATCTGATCCAGCGCCTGGACAGCTTCTGCGGTTTTTCCCTGCAATATCCTGGATTCCGCGCGGATTAACGCGGCCTGGTTCATCTGGGACTGGGTAAGGGTGTCTTCGGACCGGTTCTCCAGGAATTGGTCAAGCTGGCGCTCGGCGTTAACAGCATCTCCTGCGGTCAGCAGGTTGTTGATGATGACGAAGTAGGGATCAATGCGCTCAGGCTGCATCTGGATGGCGCTGCGAGCCTCAATGGTGCTCGCCCTTAACTCCCCCTGGCGTTGGAAGAACCGCGCCTGGTCAAGGTGGCTGATATACTGAATGTCGTCCTGTGACATGTCCGGCTCGCTGTTGCAGCCAGTCAGGCTTAACGCGATGGCAGCTGAAAGCAGCGACACTCTTACAACGTTACTGATTTTCATGCCCTGTTCCTTCCTTTTATCGGGGTCTTGTTCTGAATCCGTTGGGGTTGGTCACGCACCGCTTGAGGCGGTGGAGGTTTCAATCCGGTATTTGTCTGTGAGGTTATAGAGCGTTGGGCGGGTGACCCCCAGCAGTCTCGAAGCCTGCGCCATATTAAAGTTGCTGGTGGTCAACGCCTGTATGATCGCTTTACGTTCCGCCGCTTCACGAACCTGGCGAAGGTTTAGCTGGTAGTCAGCTTCACAGCCGTCGGCGGGGAGCACCAGGTCGTCTGCGGTAATCCGTTTGCCGTCAGCCATAATGATGGCCCGTTTCACTTTGTTGATCATCTCCCGCACGTTCCCTGGCCATCCATAGGCATTAATGGCCTGTACAGCGTCTTCGGAGAAACACAGGTTGGGTCGGTCGAGCTGCTTGCCAAGGGTTTTCAGCAACGACTGGGCTATTACCAGAGCATCGCCTTCACGTTCCCGCAGGGCTGGCACATCCAGGGTGATTTCACTGATCCGGTAGTAAAGGTCTTCCCGGAACTCACCCTGGCTGATCAGGTCCTGAACATTTCTATGGGTCGCGCAGACCACCCGGACGTCTACCGGTATGGGTTTGACTGAACCCACTCTGTCTACCACTCGTTCCTGCAGGAACCGCAACAGTTTTGCTTGCAGGGCCATGGGCATGTCGCCGATCTCATCGAGGAACAGGGTTCCTCCGTTGGCACTTTCAATCTTGCCTTTCTTCGATTGCGTCGCGCCGGTAAACGAGCCCTTTTCAAAGCCGAACAGCTCACTTTCCAGAAGGTTCTCCGGGATGGCGGCACAGTTGATGGCGGCAAAGGGTTTGTCAGCCCGGTGGCTGAGATCATGCAGTGCTCTGGCCAGAAGTTCCTTGCCAGTGCCGGTTTCTCCGGTAATCAGAGTAGTAACGTCTGCAGGGGCGACTTTTTCAACCGTGCGGCAGATGGCTAGCATTTCAGGGCTGGCGGCAACAATGCCTTTGATGGTGGTGCCGTTGCCCTGGCTGGCCAGTTCACGGTTCTCTCTTTCAAGCTCTGCAAGCCGGAACGCGCGGTTGACCACGAAGGTGAGGATGTCGGCATCCAGCGGTTTCTGGTAGAAATCCGATGCGCCCATGCCAATGGCTTTGACCGCGTTTTCTTTGTCTTCCCGGCCAGTCACCACAATGACTTTGGTCATGGGGGCCAGGCGTAAAATGTCTTCCAGAAGCGCAAAGCCCTCGGATGCTCCGCCTGGGTCGGGCGGCAAGCCTAGGTCCAGAGTAATAACTTGGGGTTCAAGGCGCCGAAGGGCCGTGAGAGCGGCCTCACGGTCTGATGCAACAGATACGTCAATGTCGTCGCTGAAACACCAGCGCATCTGGCTCTGCAGGCCGGGGTCGTCTTCTACAATCAGTAGCTGCTTCACAACAACACTCAATCCTTTGGTCTGTGTACGGCACGGCTGCCACCATTGGCTGAACCGGCATTTCCATGGTTATGATTCTTAACTGAACATTGACACTTTGCAATGCTGATTCAGAAAAATACCTTCGGGCGACGATTAGTTGACGGTTTTCTGTGGGTGTACGGTTTCCTGAATTGGCACACTCGGGGCCGCAGCCCGTATTTCGGCTTCGGACGTGAGCAGAGGAATCCTGACGGAGAAGCAAGACCCAACGCCTGGCTCACTGGTGACATCAATATTGCCGCCTAACTCCAGGATGTACTCTCTGGCCTGGTAGGCGCCAATGCCCATGCCCGTCAGGCCTTTGGTGCTTTCGAATGGTTTGAATAGCTGGCTGCGGATGAAGTCGTCGGTCATGCCGGTGCCGGTGTCCTGAATGAAAATCACAACGCTGCCTTTGGCGGTTTTCAGGTTGATGGATATGTCGCCGTCTGCCGGGGTTGCATCCTGGGCATTCTGTAACAGGTGGCCGAGCACGCTCCGCAGCTGTTCTTTATCCGCAGACACAAAGATGTTGTCTGGGCTGCCCTGCAGTGAAGGTGCAGGAGCCCGGTGGCTGTGATGGGCGATCAGCTCCTGGACCAGTTCGGTCAGGTTTATCGGGCTACGGTTTTCTTCTGCCGGGCTGGAAGGTTTGCGAATGTGGTCCACGAGGTTGGCCATTTTGCGTACTGCGTGGTCTGTGGTGGCGATCATGTCGTCGATAAACGCCGGGTTGTTCCGATGCTTGGGGGCGTTTTTAACCAGCAGCGACAGCTGCGCAATCAGGGTTTTCAAGTCGTGCACCATGAAAGCCGAGGCTTTGCTCACGGCCTCGAACTGCATGGCCCGCGAGAGACGGTTCTGGGCATCCATCTGGGCGAGCAGATTACAGGTCTGTCGGGCTACCACTTTGATTAGGTCGAAGTTTTCCCAGTTCAACTCAACCTTTGAATAGGGGCGCCCCACCATGGCAACGCCGTAAAGCTCGTTGCCGAGGTACAGGGGAATAATCAGCCAGGCGTCTGGGGTGTTGGTGATGGGGTCAGGAATTTCCAGCAGGTTGTAGCGTATCGGGTCGGAGCGGTATTCGTTCAGATCAATAATCCATTCCCGATCCGTGAAAAAACGGACCAGTTCCGAATCACTATCGATAATGGTGTATTTGGGCGTAGCCAGGTTAACGCTGGCTTTCAGCAGGTAATCGCCCTGGTCGCTGCGAAGCCAGATGGCGCCAGCGTTGCTCTCCACCAGGCCTGCGAGAATCCGGATGACGCGCTCAGGCAGGGGAGGATCGTTGCTCAGATTGGCCAGTTCACGGGTCATTCTCAGCCATTCGTTCCGGTAATCGTACTTGTAGTCGAAAAAATTCTGGCTGATGAACACCATCAGCTTGGCCCGGATTCGCCTCGACAATAACAGGGTGACCAGAAACGCCAGTGAAACGCTGATGAACAGCACCTGCATGGCTTCGCCCCACGCTCCCCCCAGGGCGCGAACGTAGTAACCACCTACGGCAAGGAACAACAGGTATCCGCCGGCGAACAGGAAGGTGCCCACGTGGAAGACCGCGGACCGCGAAAGCTGGAAATCCACCGGTTGTTTGCGGGTATTGATAATGTTAACGGCAAACAGCGGCATTAACGCGGCGTTAACGAAGCCCCTGGCATTCCAGAACGAATCGGCGACTTTGCCGAACAGCAGGGCATCGGCGTACATGAAGAAGTCAAAGGTGAAGATGGTGGCAACACCAATGCAGAGGTACTTCATGGAGGACCGGCCAAAGCCCGGGGCGTTGCGCCAGATCTGTTCCACCAGTGACAGCCCGAGCAGGGCCAGGGCGATTTGCCCGATGACTTTGGTTTTGCCATCCAGCAGGGCGACGCCAAGGATAAATTCAAGGCTGCCAAGGGTCAGTAGGGTTGCGATCAGAATGAAGAGGGAGGCGCCAAGCACTTTTTTGAGCTGGCTGGCGAGCTTGCCCTGGCGAAAAGCATCCCGCAGCATGGCGAACAGTAGCAGGATCCAGGCCGTATCTCGAAGCAATTCAAGCAGGTAACGTACGAAAAAGCCGGGGTGCCCCCAAAGGCTCTGGGAGACCAGGGTGCTTGCCCACAAGGTGGTGACCAACGCCGCAAGAAACAGGGCGCGGTCAAGATCCCGCCGGAGATAACGTGTAGCGATCAATACGGACAGCACCGCGAACAATGCCGCCGCCGCACCGTAGCTGATCACGCTGATGTCCCTGAGCATTCGGTCTTTCCTTGAACCTGGGTTCTGTACTTATTCTGTACAGGGTAGCTCTGAATTCCCGGTTCCGTCTATGGGTATCGGTGTTTTCCCGGCCTGGTTCACACTGGCCGTTTGTTGTCCCGATAGTAACGGAAAATATCCTTCAACTGACGCCTGGGGGTAAACCCGAATTCCCTGGCAAAGGCTCGGCCATCAATCACCACCGGGTACTTGAAGAACGCCATCAGGTAACTCGGGAAACTCCTGAGGTTCAGAATACTTGAAATCGCCTTGGGAACGATGGGTGGAATGGACGGCAGCGGAATGCGCTGGCATCCGCAGAGTTTCAGGGCCTGCTGATAGGCTACCCAATCCTGGGGAGCGACGTTGAACACGCCTTTCACAGGTTTGTTCCAGGCCAGTACGATGGCATCCGCCATGTCGTCGATGTGGATGAACTGCATCATCGGCGAGAAGCCGGCCAGTACCGGAGCCCGGGAGCTGCCCAGTAGCGAGCTCATGGAATTTCGCACACCGGGGCCCACGATGTTGCATGGCCGAAGAATGGTGATGTTCAGCTCCGGATAGCGCCAGAGGTAAATGTTGGCCAGGTTCTCCAGTTCCACTGAATCCACAAGATCCGCGCTCAGGCCCGCGCTTTTGAGGGGAGCGGATTCATCAATCAGGGCCGGGTTGTAGGCCACGGCGCCGTATACGTGATAGGTGGAGAGAACAATCACCCGGCGAATACCGTACTTCTGGGAAAGATCCAGCAGCTTCTGGGTGCCCAGCACGTTGGCGTTATAGCGGCGCATGCGGGTGAGCTGGCTGGACAGTATCCGGCCCAGATGGATCACGCCGTCAAACTGATATCGCCTGAACAGGTCCTCGAAAACCCGTTTATTGAAGTCGATGCAATAGCTGGGGATGTCGTCTCCCAGATACACCTGCTCACGGAAGTCCACGGCGACCAGGTCGCAGGTTTCCCTGAGGCGGCTGATGACTCGTTGCGCCAGCGCGCCGGCGGCGCCAGTCACGAGGATGTGGGGTCTGCGTTTGGTGGTCATCAGAACAGCCTTTTCCTTTCACTGAGCCCTTTGTCGATCAATCGGCTGATTTCAGCCTTGACGGCTTCCACCCGCTCGGTCACCTGTTCTTCCGGGATTTCGGTATTGTCGAAATGCATGGGCGGGCCGAAGTTCAGGTGTACCTTGGCCGGAAGAATCACGGGCAGTGCCACCGGAACGTAGGGCACGCCCAGTGCGTTGGCCAGTGGCTTTATATTGGCAATGGCAGGGATGGTTTCCTCGCAACCCACCACACCTACCGGAACAATCGTCGCGTTGTATTTCATCGCCAAATGCATGAAGCCGTTACCGAAGCGCTTGAGCTGGTAACGGTCACGGTACAGTTTGCCGGAGCCGCGAACCCCTTCGGGGAAGACGATCACCGCTTCATTGTTCTCCAGCATCTTGGCGCAATTGACCGGGTCCCCAAGAACGGCGCCCATCTCATTGAGCAGGTTGCCCAGCCAGGGCACGGTGGGAAAGAACCGCTCGATCATGGCCCGGGGAATACGGGGATTTTCTTTTCGTGATGCCAGGGCGTAGCCGATGAGGAGGCCGTCCAGGGGGAGCTGGCCGGAATGGTTGGCAATGATCAGAACCGGGCCTTCGGCGGGCACGTTGTCGACGCCTGAAGCCTGAACACGAAAGTACTTCTCGTAGATCTGCCGAGTAAGGGAGAAGCCGTACTTGATGGCCTCGTTGTTATAACCCCAGGGGTCGTAGCCCAGGGAGCCGATTGGCTTGCGGATTCGCTCTATCTGCTGGTCCAGTTCGGCTGGTACCAGCCTGGATTTGAGAAACGATGCCAGGCCCATGCCTGCTCCCTGTCTGGTGGATTTGGATTTGCGGCGCCGTTAGATGCGGCCGATCAGTACGCCCAGAGTGTGGCTCTGGCCCTCATTCAACACCCGATAATCGCCAGCGGCATTGGCTGTTTCGACACACAGCATTTTTTGCCAGCCATTGCCGGGGAAGTCCGAAAGCCGGGCAGATTTGTCCGGTCCGGGATTCCACACCACGGTCGAATCACTGCCCACCGAGGTCAGCTTGCGTTTGCCAAGTGGTGTCACCACTGTAAGGGACTCGCCGGATTCATAGATTCTGTCGGTCTCACCCTCGAAATAGACCGGGCCTTCCTGGGTGCAATACTCCCAGTCTTTCAGAGTGTCTATGTATTGACTGTTGCCAAGGCCAAGCACACGGGTGCGGCTGATGTCAGCGGTTGGCAAATAGGTGTGCAGGGCCTGGCTGAACGCCAGTGGCTGGCGTGAGAGGTTAGTGGTGGTCAGTGCAATCTGGCACCCCCTGACCGAGAAACTGAACGTGGCCAGCACCAGTGCGTGACCATCCCATTGCTCGGCGAAATCCTCGTTGGCATTCAGCGACAGGCTGATCTCCACTTCATGGGCGCTCTCGCGCACATCCTCCAGGCGCCACAGGGCTGTGCGGGCAAAACCGTGTGCAGTCGGTTCATGAACCCGCTTGCGGATTTCCGGCGGGTTTCTGGCAGGGTCGCCAAACCAGGGCCAGCAAATTGGAATGCCACCCCGGATTGCCCGGCCCGGTTGGAATTTGGCCAGCTCACTCAGCCAAAGCCAATTGTTCTGGTCCCGCGGGGAAAAATGAGTCAGGTGTGCGCCTTGAAGAAAAATAGTGGCCTGAAACAGAGGATGATGCACCTCCAGGGCCTCGAGCTGGCCGATGGTTTGCCAGCGGGTGAACGACCATTGTCCCGGTGTCACCGAGACCGGTGGTTTGTTACTGCTTTCAGACATAGCGTGCGACGACTTCCTTTGCGATGACTTCCTTAAGGGTATCTGCTTACCAAGAGAGTAAATTAAATCCGCCGCGCCGGCGAGTTTGATCATACAATAGCCTAAAATTCAGGGGGTGTATTGATGGATTCTGATAGCCAGAGCGCGGTTATTGTTCCACTGCCGGAGCCTCGGCTCGAACATGGCCAGGGACATTTCGACCAGGTAGTGGGCGAGGGCTCGCTGGCGGGTACTGCGGGCGCGCACGACGTTGATCGTGTTGACGCTCGGTGGCTGGATCAGTTGGCGGATGACTTGAGCGAACACGCCTGGCTGGAGCTGGATCTTGCTGATCGCCTGCCGGAGGGCTTGGTGCCGGCCCTGCTCAATGAGGTGAAGATTCTCGAACGCACCGAAGCGATGAGCCGGGCTGGTATCGGGCGTGGAGCGGATCTGGTGAAGGATCGCAGCGTTCGGCGAGACAGTATTGCCTGGCTGGAAGGGTTTACCGAACCGCAGGCAAGTCTTTTCAGGTTTCTGGACCAGTTGATGGCTGGCCTCAATCAAAGGCTGTTTCTCGGGCTTAAACGGTATGAAGCGCATTATGCGACCTATCAGGCCGGCGACTTTTACAAGTGCCACCTCGACAGCTTTCGCGGGCGAGCGTCCCGGATGATCAGCCTGGTGCTTTACCTGAATGACGACTGGGGCCTGGAAGACGGCGGCGAATTGCAGGTGTTCAGCCCACGGGAAGAGGATAGGGCGATTGGCCTTGTGCGCCCGGAAGCTGGCCGTGCCGTACTCTTCCTGAGCGAGGAAGTGCCCCATGAGGTGCTGCCGGCAAGGCGAACCCGTTATAGCATTGCCTGCTGGTTTCGGCAGGATGAAGTGCCCTTGCCGCTCTAGGCCGTTGTAGTCCTTATATCCTTCTGATAATATGCGCGCCGCTTTCGGGGTAAAAGTCCCGGAACGCCGTTATGGTGGCCCCATTGGTGCCCCCGCAACATGAAACCGTGAACCCGGTCAGGCCCGGAAGGGAGCAGCCGAAGCGGTGGATGTGTGTGCCGGGGGATTGCTGATGGGGTCACCCCCAGATTTCCCTCCCCTTTGTCCTTGAAACAACGTTCCCTGAAACAACTTTTCTTCTTTAGAATCACGGTCCATGCTAAGGTTAGGCTCGATTTTCTGAGTAGTTGAAGGATCATGAGCTATCAGGTTTTAGCCCGAAAATGGCGCCCCCGCACCTTTGAGGACATGGTGGGCCAGGAGCATGTGCTACAGGCATTGGTGCATGCGCTTGAGCACCAGAGGCTGCATCACGCCTACCTGTTTACCGGCACCCGGGGCGTGGGTAAAACCACCATCGGGCGATTGTTGGCCCGCTGCCTTAACTGCGAAACAGGCATCACCGCCAACCCGTGTGGCAAGTGTGGGAGTTGTCAGGAAATCCTGGAAGGGCGGTTTGTTGACCTGATAGAGATCGATGCGGCCTCCCGCACCGGTGTTGACGACATGCGTGAACTGACAGACAACGTTCAGTACGCCCCCAGTCGCGGCCGCTACAAGGTGTACCTCATCGATGAGGTGCACATGCTCACCAACCAGTCCTTCAATGCCTTCCTCAAGACCCTGGAAGAGCCACCCGAGCACGTCAAATTCCTTCTGGCCACGACCGATCCCCAGAAACTGCCGGTGACCGTGCTATCCCGCTGTTTGCAGTTCAACCTGAAGCGGATGACACCGGAGCACATCGTAGGCCACCTCAAGCACGTATTGACCGAAGAGCAGATTCCCTTTGAGGAGCCTGCGCTCTGGCTGCTTGCCCGGGCGGCGGACGGCAGTATGCGTGATGCACTGAGTCTGACCGACCAGGCGATCGCCTTCGGCAACCAGAACCTGGCTGCCAGTGATGTCAGCAATATGCTGGGCACCATTGACCAGCGTGACATTGAACGCATCGTTACAACGCTGGTCGAGCGGGATGGCCCCGGTCTGCTGGCGGAGATCAGCCGCATTTCAGATTTTGCGCCGGATTACGCGGTCATTCTGGCGGATCTGTTATCGCTCTTTCACCGGGTCACCATGGAACAGGTAGTACCGGGCAGTGCCGACAATGCCCTGGGCGATGCCGCTCAGGTTCAGTCACTGGCGAAGCAGTTGAGCGCGGAAGACGCCCAGCTGTTCTATCAGGCGGCGTTGATGGGTCGGAAAGATCTGGCGGTCACGCCGGATGCCCGGATGGGGTTCGAAATGACCCTGCTCCGGATGCTGGCTTTCCGGCCGGGGGCTGATCGCCGTGAGCCGCCAACTGTTGCCTCTGGTGGCAACGAGGGCCAGGCGCGCGCCGAACCGGAACCCGACCCTGCGGCGGTTCAGGGCTCTAAGCCCGAGCCCGACGCTGAACAAACGCAGGCGCCCGAGCAGAATCCTGAGCCAGTGCCGCAACCACAGCCAGAACCAGAGCCTGCGCCACCCCTGATGGAATCGCCCCCCTGGGATCCAGAGCCCGGCGACCCGGCCTTGAGCCTGGAGCGTGAAGAACCCGAGGCGTTTGCCAGCGAGATGGCGCCAGAGCCCGCGAAAAGTCCGGTTCTTGAAGAAGTCCAACCGCAAGGTCCGGTGGAACCGTATGTTGAGCCTGTTGTCGAAAATCAGGAGCCGGTAACCGCGGACGGATTTGTGTGGGAACGGGATTTTCGCCAGTTGGAGATTACTGGCATGCCCGGTAACCTCGCCAGCTACAGTGCCATGGCGATGGACGGTCAAACCGTGGTGTTAACGCTGGATGAAGGCCACGCCCGGCTGCTGAATGCTCGCCATGAAGAAAAAATCCTGGCGGCCTTGAGATCTCGCTTCGGTGATGCCACTTCACTGAGAATAGAGCAGGGTGAGCCAGGGCTTCACACCCCGGCCGCCTGGGAAGAACGGCAACGGGCAGCCAGGCAGAAAGCGGCAGAGCAAGCGATCCGTCAGGACCCGGTGGTAAAAAGTATTGTTGAACGATTTGAAGGGCGGGTGGTTGAAGAAAGCATCCGCCCCATCGAGACAGGCAGGAGATGAACAGATGATGAATAACATGGGCGACCTGATGAAAAAGGCGCAGCAGATGCAGGAGCAGATGCAGAAGGCCCAGGAAGAGATTGCCAAGGCGGAAGTCACGGGTGAGTCCGGTGCTGGCCTGGTCAAGGTGACCATGAACGGTCGCCATGACGTTCGCAAGGTAGACATTGATCCGTCGCTGCTGTCTGAAGACAAAGAGATTCTTGAAGATCTGTTGGCGGCGGCCGTTAACGATGCCGTACGCCGTGTTGAGGCGAATCAGAAAGACAAGATGTCTGGCATGATGTCCGGAATGGGGGTGCCCCCCGGATTCAAGATGCCGTTCTGAACCTGGCCCCGGCCCGCCATAGTCTTTGAGGAGCGTTCATGGCATTCAGCCCCCTGGTTGATGAATTGGTTGAATCTCTCCGGTGCTTGCCCGGAGTTGGTCAGAAAACAGCACAGCGCATGGCATTTCATCTGCTGGAGCGGGGCCGCTCCGGTGGCACCCGGCTAGCCGGTGCCCTGAGCCAGGCCATGGACGGTGTGCGTCGTTGTAACAGCTGTCAGAATTTCTCCGACACCGAAATCTGCCATATCTGCGAGAAGCCTGAAAGGCGCACCGGCACCCTGTGCGTTGTGGAAAGCCCTTCCGATCTGCTCGCCATCGAACAGGCCGGGGATTATCGGGGTGGTTATTTCGTGCTGATGGGGCATTTGTCGCCGATTGATGGCGTAGGCCCGGAAGAAATTGGTATTGAACGGTTGCTACAGCGGGTCCGTGAAGAGGGTGTGACTGAACTGATCCTGGCGACCAATCCCACCGTCGAAGGCGAGGCAACTGCCCACTACATCGCTGACCGCCTGGATGGCCAGAATATCCTGATCACCCGTCTGGCCCATGGCATTCCGGTGGGTGGCGAGCTGGGCTATGTAGACGGCTTCACACTTACCCATGCATTCCGGGGCCGAAAGCCCCTGTCTGAATAACGTCTCAGGTTCCTCCATGACTCTTTCCGCACCGGCCGTTACCATTCCCCCGGCCCCTGACACTGTTCGCTGGATTCGCGAGCCAGATACCCTGGACAACTGGCTGGACGCCCTCGAGCCCGGGGTACCGGTGGTGCTGGACACAGAATTTGAGCGAGTCTCTACCTTCTATCCCATTCCCGGTCTGGTGCAGCTGGGTGGCGGCGGTGAGTTCTGGCTGATTGATCCGGACGTAGCCGAGGCCTCCGAACGGTTTCGGGAGATGCTGGCGGATAGCCAGCGACCAAAGCTGTTATACGCCATGAGCGAAGACCTTGAGCTGTTCCGGCATTGGCTGGATGTGATGCCTAAAGGTGTGTTGGACCTCCAGATTGGCGCGGCACTGGCCGGTGCCGGGTTTTCGGTGGGTTATGCCCGCCTGGTGGAAACCCTGTTCGGTGAAACCCTGGATAAATCCGTTACCCGGTCCGACTGGGTGGCCAGGCCATTGAGCCCGGAACAGGAGCGCTATGCCCTGGATGATATCCGTTTTTTGCAACCGGTGTATGAGTGGGTTTGCTACGGCTTGCGCGAGCGCGGGCTGGAACAGGCTATGGCCGACGAGTCACAGCGCTTTGCGGATGAAGCAGCCAGCCTGGAGGACGCCGGGCAACACTACCTGAAACTTCGTGGTGGCTGGACACTGAATCGGGAACAGCAGGCGGTTCTGCAGGCCTTGGTGGTTTGGCGGGAACAGGAGTGCCGGCGGTTGGATCGCCCCCGAAACCGAGTGTTGAATGATGGCTTGCTGATAGCCATTGCCGAGCGCTGCCCTGGCTCGCTCAGAGCCCTCAATGATGTCCAGGGCGTTCCGGGCGGCATTGTAAAGCGTTATGGCGAACACCTGCTGGAATTGGTTCGGGGTGCCAGAGAAGCTGACCACACCAATCTGAAGCCCATACCCAGGCCGCTGACCCGAGATCAGCAAGCGCTGTTCAAAAAGGTTAAGCGTTGCTTCAGAAAAGTGGCAGAAGATACTGATATACCCATTGAATTGCTGGCGCCAAGAAAACGCCTTGAAGGCGTTATTGAAGAGGGCACCATGGCAGGTAATCCGTTTTTTGAAGGCTGGCGCAGGGATATACTGGCGCCGGTCGTCCCGGAAATTGAGGAGCTTCTCGTACAATGAAAGACCGTGAATTTGTATCGGTGTTTCGCAGCAGTAAAAAAAGCGATACCTACATCTATGTTCGCCGTGGCCAGGTTTGGGATGATCTCCCGGAGGCTTTGCGTTCGATCTTCGGGCAGCCGGTTCACGCTATGGATCTGCTGTTGAGCCCAGACAAAAAGCTCGCCAGGACCACCGGTAAAGAAGTGCTGGAGGCGTTGGCCGAGAAGGATTTCTTTCTGCAGATGCCGGAAGAGCAGGAAACTTATATTGTTGATTTTCGGCGAAAAATCGAGCAGCGTGGACAATGATTGCAGAGATTCCCTTCTGGCAGCGTAAGCACCTGAACGAAATGACCCGGTCAGAGTGGGAATCTCTGTGTGATGGCTGCGGGCTTTGTTGCCTGCAGAAGCTTGAAGACGAAGACACCGGCGAGGTGTACCACACCGACCTGGTCTGCGGTTACATGGATACGCAAACCTGCCGTTGTACCGTGTATTCTGACCGGCTGAAGAAAGTTCCGGGTTGTACGGTTCTGACACCGGAAACGGTATCAGACTACCACTGGTTACCGTACACCTGTGCTTACCGAACGTTGGCGGAAGGCCGGCCCCTTGCGGACTGGCACCCCTTGCGATCCGGTGATCCTGAATCCGTGCATCGCGCCGGGGTTTCGGTAAAAGGCAAAGTCGTCTCTGAGGACAGCGTGCCGGAAGAGGATTGGGAAGACCACATTATTCACTGGGTTCTGTAATGATCGATACTGATGCTTCACTAGCTTACGGAATTTTCTGGGCGGCCTACGCAGTCGCTTTCGTTGTGTTGTTCTACATGATGAAAGCGCTGTTTCGGATACTGCCATTCTATGGTGTGCGGACGTTGCTGCTGTCGGCCCTGGTTGTTTTATTTCTGACGCCCGTAGAGTCTGCAGAGCTTGCAGGCTGGTGGATTCCCGCCTGGTTGTTCGCCGGTTACGAACTTATTCTGGGAGACGCCGACGCGGCCGGCAGGGCACTGCTGAATTTCAGCATTGCCGCTCTGGTGATGTTGTTGGTCTGGATTCTGGATCTTGTCCGGTATCGGCTGGTGCGCAAATAACTCCAAGAACGTGCGAAATATCAGACAGGTAAGGGTAGCTATGAAGCGAGTTCAGGTAATCCTCATGCTGGTGTTGGCCAGTTTTGTGCCAGCGCATTCCAGTGCCCAGGATTCAGGTCTGACATTACCCGAGCAGGCCGACGTGCGCATCATTGTTGATATCTCCGGCTCTATGAAGGAAACCGACCCGGAGAACCTTCGCCGGCCGGCGGTACGCTTGTTGGCTCGGATGCTGCCAGCGGGTGCCGAAGCCGGTGTCTGGACCTTTGGCCAGTATGTCAACATGCTGGTACCCCACGCCACTGTTGATGACGCCTGGCGTAACAGGGTGATAGAGCGTTCCGAGCAGATCAATTCCGTGGCCCTCTATACCAATCTCGGGCTGGCTATGGAAAAGGCCAGCGACGACTGGTTGTCTGGCGGAACACTGGAAAACACCCACCTGATTCTTCTGAGTGACGGCAAGGTTGATATTCCGGGCGGAGAGGCTGCCAGCCGTGAAGAGGAGCGGCACATCCTTGAAACCCTGCTGCCTTCCCTGAAAGCCAAAGGCGCCACTATCCATACTGTCGGCCTGTCGGAGTTGGCAGACATCACCTTTCTGCAGCGCCTGGCCCGGGAAACCGGCGGCAGCTTTCAACTGGCCAAAACCGCTGAAGCGCTCAACCTGGCGTTTGCGGATGCCCTGAACACGGCCGTACCGCAAGAACAGATTCCCATTGAGGGCGATGGCTTTGCGGTGGATGCTGGCGTCCGGGAATTTACCGCTTTGATCTTCACGGGCGGCTCTGACGCCGAAGCACGAAGCCTGGCCCTCTCTGAGCCGGATGGCGAGCCGTTCACGGCCAATAATCTGCCAGACAACGTGCGGTGGGCCGTGGAGCCGGGTTACGACCTGATTACCGTAACTGAACCGGCCGCCGGGCGATGGCGTATTGTTGGAGACCTCGGCCGAGGTAGCCGGGTGACGGTTGTCAGTGACTTGCGCATGGCCGTGAGTGAGGTGCCATCAGAATTCTCGGAAGAAACGCCGTTCAATCTGGAGGTCGTGTTTTTCGAGGAATCCGAGAAGATCAGGAATCGGGATTTTCTGGGTGTGATGCAGGTAAGCCTGTCGATCACCGCCAATGATGGCCGGCGGGGCACCAAGGTGCTGTCTGGCGACCAGCCTCCGGAAGATGGCGTGTATCGGGATACCGTGACGCGGCTGCCTGCTCCCGGGCGGTATCAGATTGATGTGGTGGCAGACGGCGGTACATTCTCCCGGAAATTCAGTGCAATGACCGCTTTCACTTTGCCGGGCGAGGAGCCTGAGCTGGCGGTGGTGTCTGAGCCTCTGGTGCCTGACCTCAGTGAACAGGTTGAACCCGAGGCGCCGGCTGAGCCAGAACCGGTCGAGGCGCCGGTGCCTGTCGAGGACCCGGAACCAATGCCTGTGCCAGAATCTGAGCCTGAACAGGCAAAAGCGCCCTCGGAGCCACAACCTGAACCGGTTCACGTACCGGAGAAAGGCACGTTGTGGGGAATACCGGTTTGGGCATTTGGGGCGGGTGCCGCCTTGCTGGTGGCCATTATTGGGCTGGGGCTTTTCGCCTGGCGCCAGAAGAAGTCCATTGCGGATGCTGAGCAGGCCGCCGCAGCGGAGAGAGAGACCCTGGAGGATCTGCCGGAGGAAGAGCCGGAGATCCCTGTGGTGGCAGCGGCCGTGCCAGACAGCGAACCGGATGAAACGCGGGAGCCCGAGGATGTCCCGGAACTGACCGAATCGCTTGAAAGCGATGAGATTCTGGAAACGGAAGATGACCAGATTCCCGTTGCCGATGATGCGGTTAACGAAGAGCCGGAAGACGATGAGACTTTGGCCGAAACTGATCCAGAGCCAGAGCCAGAGCCAGAGCCAGAGCCAGAGCCAGAGCCAGAGCCAGAGCCAGAGCCAGAGCCAGAGGAAGACGACGATGATGAGTTCGGTCTTGAAGACTTTGACTTGTCGGAGTTTGATGATCTGCCGGAGCTGGACGAATCAGAAGCGGACGACGAGGCTACGGACAAGTCCGAAGCTGACGACACCGATAAAGACGACGAAGATCAGAAAAAGTAACCAACAGGAAACAGACACATGAAGTTTACCGGTACCGATAAATACGTAGCCACCGATGACCTGCAGATGGCTGTAAACGCAGCAATCGCGCTCCAGCGCCCGTTGCTGATCAAAGGCGAGCCCGGCACCGGAAAAACCCTGCTGGCGGAAGAAATGGCCGCGGCGCTGGGTATGCGCCTGATTCCCTGGCACATCAAATCCACCACCAAGGCCCAGCAGGGCCTGTACGAGTATGATGCGGTATCCCGCCTTCGTGATTCCCAGCTGGGCGATGAAAAGGTCAAGGACATCCGTAACTACATCGTCAAGGGCAAGCTCTGGGAGGCCTTCGAGGCCGATGAGCAGGTGGTGCTCCTGATCGATGAAATCGACAAGGCCGACATCGAGTTCCCGAACGATCTGCTGCTGGAACTCGACCGCATGGAGTTCTTCGTATACGAAACCCAGGAATTCGTGAAAGCGAAGAAACGCCCGATTGTGGTCATTACCAGTAACAACGAAAAGGAGCTGCCAGACGCTTTCCTGCGCCGGTGCTTCTTCCACTACATCAGCTTCCCGGACCACGACACCATGAAAAACATCGTGGATGTGCATTTCCCGGGCCTTCAGCAACAGGTTGTGCGTGATGCCCTCGAAGTGTTCTTTGACGTGCGCAAGGTGCCCGGGCTGAAGAAAAAGCCGTCCACTTCGGAGCTGATTGACTGGTTGAAACTGCTGATGGCCGATGAGCTGTCTGCCAAGGCGCTTCAGGAGAAGGACAGCAGTTCTGCACTGCCGCCTCTGTATGGCGCCCTGGTGAAGAACGAGCAGGATGTTCACCTGCTGCAGAAGCTGGCGTTCATGGCACGTCGCCGCAACTGATCTCTGGCAAGAGTTTCGCTTTATGTTGATCGATTTTTTCCTCGAAGTGCGCCGGGCCAAGGTTCCGGCCAGTCTGCGAGAGTTCCTTGACCTGCTGGAAGCTATCCAGCAGCGCCTGGCGTTCGCAGACATGGAGGAGTTCTATTACCTGGCGCGGGTGTGCCTGGTGAAAGACGAAAGGCACTTCGACAAGTTTGACCGGGCCTTCAAGGCGTATTTTGAGGGCATCGAGAACCTGGACGATCTGCTCGAAGCCCTGATTCCTGACGACTGGCTAAGGGCCGAGTTCGAGAAGCACCTCACCGAGGAAGAGAAAGCCAAGATTGAGTCCCTGGGTGGCCTTGAGGAGTTGATTGATACCTTCAAGAAGCGCATGGAAGAGCAGAACGAGCGCCATGCCGGCGGCAATAAATGGATCGGGACCGGCGGTACTTCACCCTTTGGTGCCAATGGCTATAACCCTGAAGGCTTCCGGATTGGCCAGAAGAACGGCCGCCACGGCCGGGCCGTCAAGGTCTGGGAAAAACGGGAATACCGTGATCTCGACGACAGCATCACCCTGGGGCTGCGCAACATCAAGGTGGCCCTGCGCCGGTTGCGTAAATTCGCTCGACAGGGGGCGGCAGATCAACTGGATATGGATGACACCATCCGTTCCACCGCCCGCAACGCCGGCTACCTGGATCTGAAAATGGTGCCAGAGAGGCACAACGCGGTGAAGGTTCTGATCTTCTTCGACGTCGGCGGCTCCATGGACCCGCACGTCAAAGTATGTGAAGAGCTGTTCTCCGCCGCCAGGCTTGAGTTCAAGCACATGGAGTATTTCTACTTCCACAATTTTATCTATGAGAGTGTGTGGAAGAACAATATTCGCCGCATGAATGAGACCTTGAGCACCTGGGACATCCTGCACAAGTACACCCCGGACTATAAGGTTATCTTTGTTGGGGACGCCACCATGGCACCTTACGAGATTACCCATCCCGGTGGGTCTATCGAGCACTGGAACGAAGAAGCCGGCGCCACCTGGTTCCAGCGGGTGTCGGAGCATTTCCGCAAGGTGGTTTGGCTGAACCCGCTACCGGAAAGTTACTGGGGTAGCGGTGGTTCGCTGGGCATAACCAAGCAATTGGTCAATAATCATATGTACCCACTGACCATTGAGGGGCTTGAATCCGCCATGAAACACCTGAGCAAGTAGTTCTGTTCGAGGTGGGTGGATCAAAAAAAAGCCGATGCGGTTGAGGGCATCGGCAAAGCTCGGCATATTCAAGCGGGGGTTGCCAGAAGGCGCTCCCGCCGCTTTCCCCGTAGCAAGCCTTGGGCCACCCGAAATTAGTTTTTAATTATCAATTAGTTACTTTTTTTGCTCGGTCATGTCGACCGGTCTTTCCCGCTCCCGCCTTTTGTTCTGTCAAATAACTCGACACTTATTATTACGCCACTGCCGGTGAAAGTTTCATTTGGTGAATTGGATACCGTTCTTGGTTGTTAGCGGGTGTTAGTCTTTATTTCGAATTGTAACGGTGCCCGGTTGTGCCGGGGCCCGAGATCGCACGGCAGGAAAATTATGTTCGGCAAACAAAAATCACAACACTGCCGGATTGTCCCAAGGACCAAGGGGCTTTGGATATCCGGAATGATTGCCGTACTGGCATTCGGCTCTGTTTCAGCTTCATCGCTGGACGATGAAATCAACCGCCTGACGGCGGACGTTACCCGTCATTCGGCATCGGTGCATGCCCTTGAGCAACGCTTGCTGCACCCGGTGGATACCCGAGTCTCGGTGTTCCTGACCCTGGGAAACCGGCAGGCACTCAATCTTGATTCTGTTGAACTCTTTATCAACGATCAGCCCGTAGCGTCCCATCTGTACAGCGCCACGGAACGAACGTCGTTGGAGCAGGGTGGGGTGCAGCAGCTATTCGTTGGCAATATGGCTGACGGCAACCACCAGCTGAAGACGGTGATCAACGCCCGGGCTGCCAATAAGCGCTTTGTCCGCCGTGAGGTGGTTCACCGGTTTGATAAACGTCCCGGTACTTTGCGGCTGCAGATGAATCTTGATGCCCGGGCTCCGGACTACGAGCCGGAAGTCACGTTCCAGGAATGGAAGTAGCCGATCATGACGGGACCTGTTCGCACCGTTCATTGCGCTGCCCGGGCTTTGCTGGTGTTTTGCACCCTGGCGGTGCCTCAGGCAGGCGCATCTGAGTCTGTGCCGACAGAGCTGGCCGCTGGTGTTACCCGGTTTGCGCTGGACACCGGGAATATCGCACAGGCTATTCCTCTGGCTGGCCAGTTTAAAGGCGATTCTGCCGACTACCTTAGCGCGCGAGTGTTGCTGGCCAGTGGCCAGACCAGTGAGGCGAAACCGTTGCTGGAGCGTGTGTTCAACAGCAACGTTCATCGCGCCGATGCCGCCCTGGAGCTTGCCCGATTGGCAGAGGCAGAGAGTAATCAGGTCGAAGCAGTGCAGTGGTATCAGGAGGCTGCCCGAACCGGATTTGGCGAGGTTCGCCAGAGAGCACTGCTGAACCTTGCGGAAACACAGCGGCAGCAGGGAAAAACCGATCTTGCTGGCCAATACCTTGCCAGTATGGACGACGGTTACTGGGCCGCAATGGGATATATGAACCTGGCGGCCGATTTCGCCCGGGATGACCTTGATCCATCAAGGGCCCTGGTGTCTTTGAGGGTTGCCATGGCCATGGCCGCGAAAGACCCGGATGGTGCCCGTAGCGCGGATCTGCGCGATCAGCTTTATCTCCGGGCAGGCTATTTGTCCGTGCGCAACCAGGACTACGATAAGGCAACTGATTTCCTTGAGAAAGTCTCCCTGGAGAGCTATTACACCCCACAGGCCCTGTACCTGCATGGTTTCGCGCTGTCTGAAAAGGGCAACCACCGGGCGGCGATGCAGAGCTGGCACCGCGCCAAGAAATTCCCGCTGGCGTTTCCCGGGGTGGCTGACGCCTGGATCGGAATGGGCCGTGGATACGATCTTGCGGGCTATCCGGGGCAGGCCGGTGAAGCCTGGCTTGCTGCCAACGCAGCCTACGAAGGGGAGCGGGTAACGCTTGGTACGCTCGCAGAGCGAATCCGTGCTGAAGGTGCCTACAAGGCGTTGGTGGCAGACGCACGGGGCGCTGATACCCAATGGTTCCTTGCAGACAGCCGAACGTTGACCCAACCCCGGCTCGCCTACCTTCTTCGCTTCCTGGAGAGCGCAGAGGGACAGTTGGCGGTGGGGCGGGTGGCCCGGCTTGATGATCTGGCGTTCTCGCTGGAGAGCAGCAAGCATGATCTCGATGTATTTATCGGCGCCCTGGAAAACAACCATCATGGTGGTGGGGGCGGCCAACTGGCCGCGTTGCAGGATCAGCAAGACACGTTAGCCCGGCAACTTGAACAGCTTGCGGATCGCCAATTGAGTGCAGATCACATCGCCCGGCTCCGGCAGCTGCAGCGTTTGCTTCAGTCTGGTGGGCAGCGTCTGTCGTCCTTGCCCCGTCGTGAAGCCGGCAGGCAAGAGCAGTTGCAGGACACCCTTTCCGAGGCCCGGCGATTGCGGGATGAGATCTCCACCCTGCAGACCCGGGTGAGCAAAGCCCGCGCCCGGGCTGCTGAATACCTTGATGAAAAGGCACTGGCCCTGGTTGCTGCTGAACAGCAGCGTATGGCCCACTCCCTGGATAAAACCGAACAACAGATTGCGCACCTTTACGAGTATCTCGCGCTGGAAAACATCGGGGAGGCTGCCCGATGAATCGTCAATTTATGCGCCGGTCGTCGCTCGCTGTCATCCTGATATCTGCAATTCAAGGTGGGAACGTAGCGGCCCAGGAATCCTTCCGTGTGGAACTCGGCAGGGATGGCGAAACCCTGGGCGATATGCGCCCGGTGTTTCTCAAGTTTGAAAGCCGCCCTCTGCCTGCAATTTCGCCGAAAGAGGTGGCTCGTCGCTATCAAAAACTGTTCGAGAAGTCCGACGAACCGGAAGTCCGTATTGATGCGCTGAATCGCCTCAATAACATCCGCGACCGTTCCGGCCAGGATATCGGCTTCTCGGATGAGCAGCAGTCAGCGGTCTATGAAGAGGCTCTGGCCAGCTATGAGAGCATCCTGGCCCGTGGCTCCTTCTCCGGAAAACTCGACGAGTTGCTCTATCAGATGGCCAAAGCCCATGCACTGACTGGGCAACATGAAGAGTCCATCCAGCGACTCAGACAGTTGGTGGGCCTGTACCCTCGCTCGTCACTGGTGCCGGAAGCCCGGTTCCGGATTGCCGAAGCTGCCTATAACGCCGGCGAGTACCAGGAAGCGGAAACCGGGTATCGGCAGTTGATTGAAGGTGACGGTCACCAGGACCTGGCCATGAAAGCCCGTTACATGCTGGGTTGGAGCCAGTTCAAACAGGGGCCTGCGGCCTGGAACCGGTCGGCGGAGACGTTTATGGCATTGCTGGATCAACAGCTGCCCAGTGAAGCCACGTTGCTGGATCCGCCGCAGTCTGGCCTGGACATGATTGAAGACAGTTTTCGGGTGCTGGCTTTGATGGCCGCCCGGTCTGACAATTCTGAGACATTGGCCGAGTGGCTTGGCAACCGTGCGCCAGTGGCCTGGCCGCACCTCCTGTACGACCGGCTGGCAGATTTGCATGCCCTTGAAGGGCGTTTTGATCTGGCCGTTGGCATCAACCAGGCGTTCGCCGGGAACTATCCCGAGCATTCAGCCAGCCCGGATTTCCTCGCCCAGAGTGTGGATTACTGGCGGATGGCAGGCGACACCGTCAAGGCTCGCGAAGCCAGGGCAGACTATGTGGCCCGATACCAATCACAGCCAGAGTATCTAGAGTTGAGGGGCCAACAGCAGGCCCTCTGGCAGGACTATGCGCGCTTCCTCGGGGATTACCATTATGCCGCACAGGATTGGACCCTTGCGGCTGGCTACTATGAAGTACTTGCAGGCCACTCCGGCGACACCGGCAAACTGTTGCACCTGGCCGGCGATGCCCGGTTACAGGCCGGCAATCGTGACAAGGCTCTGGAGAACTATCGCAGCGCCGCTTACGGCGCTCGGGGTTCCGGCCAGCCATACGCCGATGCGGCCGAGGCCGGTTGGGCTGCTATCAAGGTGTTGAGATCGACCCTTGAGGAGAGCGCTGCCGGGGCAGACCGAGGCGTCTTGGCGGAACTGTCCAGTGAAGAGCAACAATTCGGCAATACCTTTGCGCAGGACGCCAGGCTTTCAGGTTTGAGGGCTGACCTGGCAAACCGCTGGTACGAGATTGGTGCTCAGGATGAGGCGCTGGCGTATGCGCGCTCGACACTGGTTCTTGAGTCGGCGAATAACGAAGAACGTTATGCCGCCTGGCTGGTGACCGCCCGGGTGCGTCAGAGGACGGGGGAGTACGGGCTGGAAGAGCGGGCCTGGCGACAGGCGCTGATGCTGGTGGACAAGGCGCCTGATGTGGCCACGACTCAGGATGAACCGGAGCAGATTCGTGAGCAGCTGGCGACCGCCATCTACCGGCAGGGAGAGAAAGCGGCGGCCAGTGGCGACACTGCCGTGGCGGTCGCCCATTTCCAGCGCGTGAATTCCGTTGTACCCGATTCCGAGATTGCCATCCGGGCGCGCTTTGATGCCAGTAATGCATTGCTCAAGGCTTCTGAATGGCAAACGGCCATTAACGAGCTGAACCGTTTCCGGCTCGACTACCCCGCCCATGAGCTCACGGATGAGGTCAGTGAAAAACTGGTCTACGCCTACCGGGAATCCCGCCAACCTCTGAAAGCAGCCGGCGAATTGATGGCGGCCTCTGAACGTGCGCAAAACCCATGGCCGTTGAGGCTGCGCGCTGCGGCGCTCTACCACCAGGCCGGCGAACTGCCCGAGCGCAATGCCCTGTATGTGGATTGGCTGGCGGTTGCTCCGGATCCGGATACGGCGGCTGACCATGTGCAACAGCAGACCATGCGCCAGAGATTGATTGAATCTGGCATTGATTCAGCGCGCCAGCAAAAGGCGCTGGTCACCCGTGAAGCTGCGAGCCAGTGGCACTCAGAAGAAACCCTGCTGTGGGCCGGCAAGGCGGCGCTGGCCCTGGGTGCTTCGGTGGCGCAGGGCTTTGCGGCTATTCGCCTGGAACATCCCCTGGAGCGGGCACTTGAACGCAAGCAAAGGGCAATGGAGCAGGCCCAGGCCTATTTCCTCGAAGCGGAATCTTTTGCCGGAGAAACTGTGGCATCAGAGGTGCTGTACCGAAGGGCCGAACTCTATCGCACCCTGGCGGCAGATTTAATGGCTTCTGAGGTACCGGCAGAACTCAATGAGCTGGAAGCCATGCAATACCAGATGCTTCTGGAAGAAGAAGCCTGGCCGCTGGAAGAGCGGGCAATGGAATTGCACTCCAGAAATCACGGGCGCATTGCCAGCCAGGGTTTTGATGAATGGATTGGTCAGAGCCTGGAGGCGCTGGCCGTGATGCACCCGGGGCGTTACGACCGTGAACTTCGCTGGATGAGTTGGAACATGGAGGACAACGATGGTGTGTAACTCCTTTCACTACGGAAAACGTGCTCTGATCCTTGTTGTCCTTGCTGGCCTGACGGCTTGTGCCGCAGGACCGGGGAAAGCACCGGGTCAAGCGGCGGTACAGCCCGTGCATTCGCCGGAGCAGGCGAGAGAATGGGCCATAAAGGGCGTGAACGCCCATGAGAACGGCGACATCCCCGGGGCCATCAAGGCCTGGCAGACCTCGGTGGCCCTGGACCCCAGCGATGCGACAACGGTCAATAACCTGGCGCTTTTGCTGAAACAGCAAAACCATTTCCGGGACGCGGCCAACCTGCTGGAGCAGGGCGTGGAGGCGGCTCCGGACGTTGCCCAACTACATTACAACCTGGCGGTGATCAGTGAGCTTTATCTGTTGGATCTTGATAAGGCACTGGCCCATTACCAGCGATACCGGGCGTTGACCGCTGACGAAGACAAGCTGGTGGCTGGCTGGATTGCCGACCTTGAGCGGAGGCTGCAATGAGCATTGGCCGGAATCTTCTTCGCCTCTGTTTGGTTGTGCTGGCCAGTGGTTTGTTCCAGGTGGCCACGGCCGGAGACCCGGAACAATCCGCCCTGACTGTGAGCGGCTTGTCTGCCAGCGTGGGGGAAGATGACCCCAGGGTGCTTTACATTCTGCCCTGGCAGAACCCGACGCTGCCCAGAAGGCCCAGGGCAGAGCTCAATAGCCAGGCGCCGGAGCTTAACCAACCCCTTTCCCCTCAGGTGCTGGAGAATCATCGCCAGTTCCGGGAATCCCTGAACCCATTGGTCCTGGAGCCAGCCGTTAATGCGGCTGGTCCGGGCCAACCGTGACCCTGCAGTAAACGGAGACAAAGGCATGCTCGATACCATCATTCGATTCTTTCAGGACGGCGGTCCATTTATGTACCCCATTGCCATAGTGCTGGCGTTGGGGCTGGCGATCACCCTTGAGCGGTTTCTGTATCTGGGGTCGGTGCGGCGGCGCAACCGCCTGGCGTTTGAGCGGGGTATTCTGCCCGCCCTCCAAAAACGGGACTACCAACGGGCCATGAAAGCGGCAACCAGTTCCGACAGTGCCATTGCTTCGGTGCTCGGGGCGGGTATTTCCCGGTTGTTGAATAACAGTCGCCGTGAAGATATCGAATACGCCATGGAAGAGGGTTTGATGGAAGTGCTGCCGCGCCTGGAAAAGCGCACTCAGTACCTGGCAACCCTGGCCAATGTGGCCACTCTTTTGGGCCTTCTGGGCACCATTATTGGCTTGATCGCGGCGTTCACTGCCGTTGCCGCAGCTGATCCGGCCCAGAAGGCCACGCTGTTGTCGGAAAGCATCTCGGTAGCCATGAACACGACCGCCTTTGGCCTGATATCCGCCATTCCTTTGTTGTTGTTCCACGCCTTGCTGCAAACACGAACCAATGAAATCGTGGACAGCTTCGAGATGGCCGGGGTCAAGCTGTTGAATATGGTGTCAGATCCCGACGTTGGCAGGGTAGCCGCCTGATGCACCTCGTGTTTCAGCCATTGTAAACAGGAGTATGGCGATATGAGACGCAGACATCGCAGGCTGACGGCTCAGGCGGATCTGGACATTACCGCGTTTCTGAACCTGATGATTGTACTGGTGCCGGTGTTGTTACTGGGCATGGTGTTCACCCAGATCCGGATGATTGAGCTGAACTTCCCCGGCATGGAAGCCGGGCAGGCACCGGCCTCTGAGAATTTTCGGCTGGTGGTGACCGTCATTCCCGCCGGCCTGGAAGTAGCCGACAGTGAGCGCGGGCTGATTGAAGTGCTACCGGTCAAGGATGGTAGCCAGGACTACCAGGGGCTCAGCGCCATTCTTCAGCAGATCAAGGCCCGCATTCCGGACAAAACCGACGTGACCCTCGAAGTGGGCCCGGATGTGGATTATCAGACATTGGTAACGGTCATGGATACGGTACGCTCTTACCCGGCGGTTGTTGCCGCCAGTGTGGTCGAGGCTGAGTTATTCCCGGATGTGTCCCTGATGGATGCAGGTGAGGATCGTACTCTGGCGCAGCGGGCCGCGGCAGCGGATGGAGGCGGCGTATGAAGGCATCGCGTCGCGCCCGTCTGCGCCAACGCCATTACGGCAGGATGCACAAGGCCGGTGGCCTGAACCTGGTGTCGCTGATGGATATCTTCACCATTCTGGTGTTCTTTCTGATGGTGAATTCCTCCGATGTGAAGGTCATGCAGAATACGGCAGACGTGCCTTTGCCGACCTCGACGGCGGAGAAAGAGGCCGTGGAGAACCTGACTGTGCAGATCAGTGGCCGATCCATTCTGGTTCAGGGCCGGGAAGTGGCGAGGCTGGACGGCATTGAGGCCTCGGACACCCACATAGCGGGATTGTCTGAAGAGCTGGCGTATCGCCGGGGCCGTTGGGCGGAAGTGCCAGACCAGGGCCTGGAAGTCACCATCATGGCGGGGAAGGAGACGGACTACCGGTTACTGCGTAAGATTATGCAAACCTGTGTAGACGAGGATTTCCGGCAGGTCCGGTTGGCGGTAGAGGCGGAGGTGCGCAATGGCTGAACGCAGGCCAAGCACGCAAACTGCCCGCCTTCCGTGGAGCAGGGATGGACGGGAGAGCGCGCGTTTCGGTGTGATACTTGCGGTCATGCTTGCGCTGTTTCTGTTGCCGGCCATGATTATCCCCACTCTGCAAATACCTGAACCGGAACGGTCGGAAGCAGAGCGCATTCCGCCGCGGCTGGCGCAGTTGGTGGAGGCGCCAAAACCCGTTGTAGTTGAGGTACCAGATCCTGAGCCCTCGCCTGAACCCGAGCCCGAGCGTGCAGAGGCCGAACCCGTCGTGGCCGACCCGGAACCCCGTCCGGAACCCAGGGTATCGGCACCCCCGGAGCAGACGGCCGAGCAGGCCCGGGAAAATGCCGCACGTTCTGGTTTGTTTGCCATGAAAGACCGGCTTGCGGCACTGAAGGCGCCCGAGCCGTTAGCCCGGCCCGAGAACCGGACCGCCAACGTTGGTGATGTACAGGCAGAGGTGCAGCAACCGCAAGACGACCGCTCCAGGGTGTTAGCCGGCAGTGGCGGCGTCCAGAGCCGTGAGGGGCCAGCCCGGGAAGTGGCGCTCGCAGAGCAGACGGTGCAAGCCGTCTCTGCGCCTCAGGAAGACCTAGCGGTTGCCCCGGCGACCGAGGGCAGGCCCTCGGTAGGTGAGCGGGCCATGAGCAATATACGGCAGGTGTTCGATACCCAGAAAAGTGTGCTTTATGCCCTTTACCAGCGGGAACTGCGACAGGACCCGACGCTTGAAGGAAAGGTCACATTGGAGTTGGTGATAGAGCCGGATGGCTCAGTATCTGCCTGCCAGGTCGTCAGCTCTGAGCTGGGTAACCCGGCCCTGGAGCAACGCATTGCAATGCGGGTACAGATGTTCAACTTTGGCGCAGATAATGTCGAAACCCGGAAGGTTCGATTCCCGATCGATTTCCTCCCGGGCTGACAGGGCCCGACCTCAGCTTTCGATAGTAATTTTCGGCAGGCGTGGCTTTTGCAATGATATTTTCTCGGTGGGGGCGATGACCTTCGCCTCGCCGGTCACCACCTGGCTGTCATTCTGATTGCGCACATCGCACTGGAGTACCACGCGGTTCTTCGGTTCTTTGCGCAGAACGGTGAGGGTGACGGTCAGGGTGTCGTCCAGTTTGACCGGGCGCTTGAACGCCAGGCTCTGCTCAAGGTAAATGGTGCCGGGGCCGGGCATAACCGTGGCCAGTGCGGCAGAAATCAGTGAGCCACTCCACATACCATGGGCAATGCGCTCCTTGAACATGGACTCTGCAGCAAACTCGGAGTCCAGGTGAACCGGGTTCACATCGCCCGACACCGCAGCAAACAATACCAGCTCATCTTCGGTCAGTGTCCGGGTGAAGGTGGCAGAGTCGCCCTCGTTCAATTCGTCATAGGTAATATTTTCAAGGGTATCCAGGGTGTCGCTCATCACAGACTCCGGTGACGGAAGAAGTGTTTGAAAGGGGTATACAGTTGTACCGTTTAACGCTTCGAAAACTACCTCATCGTTAACAAAACTGCTATTCTCTCCCGACTTTTTAAGGCTGAGACTTTTGTCGGGTTGATTTTTTGACCAGCTCGGCCTTGGCAAAACATTACAATCAGGGAGCTTCTGAACCCATCCGGTGGCTCCCCAATAGCGCCAATCAGACAGGAGATGGTGATGGATTTTGAGCAGTTCTATCAAGACAAGTACCCCGCCGGCATTCCCCGTGAGGTAGATCTCAAGAAATACAAAAACATGGTGGATGTATTTGAACAGGCTGTTAAGAAGTTTGCAGACAAGCCTGCGTTCACTGCGGTTGGCGTCACCCTGACATACCGGGATCTTGATACTCAGAGCCGTAATTTTGCGGCCTGGCTGCAGAACAAAACCGATCTCAAACCGGGTGATCGCATTGCGGTGCAAATGCCCAACATTACCCAGTACCCGGTGATTGTCTTCGGTGCCATGCGTGCTGGCCTGATCGTTGTTAACACCAACCCGCTGTATACCACCCGTGAAATGGAGCACCAATTCAACGATTCCGGTGCCAAGGCGCTGGTGGTGCTGGCCAACATGGCAGACAACGCGGAGAAAGTGCTGCCCCATACCGGCATTGAGCACGTGATCGTGACTGAAATTGCCGATATGCATTCACCCATCAAGCGTACCCTGATGAACGCTGTGGTGAAGCACGTCAAGAAGATGGTTCCGTCCTACAACCTGCCGACTGCCCACAAACTGCCGGCGGTGCTCAGTGCCGGTGCCCGTGAGAAGTTCACTCCGGTTGACATCAATCTGGACGACCTGGCTGTACTGCAGTACACCGGTGGCACCACGGGTGTCGCCAAGGGCGCGATGCTGACCCACGCTAACCTGGTGGCCAACCTGACCCAGGTGCGCCCTATGATGGAAGACCAGGTAGAAGAGGGCAAGGAAGTGGTGATTGCACCGCTGCCGCTGTACCACATCTACTCGTTTACCCTGAACTGCGGCATCATGCTGGAAGCCGGCGCCCACAACGTTCTGATCCCGAACCCGCGCGATATTCCGGGCTTCGTGAAGGAAATGCAGAAGCAGAAGTTCTCTGCTTTCATTGGCCTGAACACCCTGTTCGTGGCCCTATGTAACAACGAGGACTTCCAGGATCTGGATTTCTCCGGCCTGAAGCTGACGGCTTCTGGTGGTATGGCGCTGACCAGCGATACCGCAAAAATGTGGGAGCGGGTGACCGGTTGTGAAATCAGTGAAGGTTACGGCATGACTGAAACCTCTCCGGTGGTTACCTTCAACCCCCGCAGCGCCATCCAGATCGGCACCATCGGCCTGCCGATCCCGTCCACCGTGGTTAAAACCATCGACGACGACGGCAACGAAACACCCATCGGTGAGCCCGGGGAACTGTGTGTGAAAGGCCCGCAGGTGATGCGTGGTTACTGGCAGCGCCCGGAAGACACACAGAAGTCCTTCACTGACGATGGCTTCCTGAAAACCGGTGACGTTGCACTGATCCAGGAAGATGGCTATATCCGCATTGTTGATCGCAAGAAAGACATGATCATTGTGTCTGGCTTCAATGTGTTCCCGAACGAGATTGAAGACGTGGTAACCAGCCATCCGAAAGTGGTTGAGTGCGCCGCTGTGGGCATTCCGGACGCCAAGAGTGGCGAGGCCGTCAAGGTCTACGTGGTGCCCACGAAAGAGGGTGTCACCGCAAACGAACTCAAAGAGTTCTGCCGCGAGCGCCTGACCGCCTACAAAGTGCCCAAGCACTTTGAGTTCCGGGACGAGCTGCCCAAGAGTAACGTGGGCAAGATTCTTCGCCGTGAACTGCGGGACGAAGCCAACGCCAAGTAAACGGCGAATGGTGCAACCCTTAGGTTGAACTGCTTCCCACAAAGACCCTGCTCAGGCAGGGTCTTTGTGTTTCTACCGTTTGGATTTCCCGCTAGACTGTGGCGCCTTGTGATGCATCTATCAATCCATGAGTCTGTTGCCGTTCAATGACTGACAAAACAACGCCCGATAACGCCCAACCCACGGCTGCTGATCCTCAGGCGGCAGTGAAGGCCGTTATGAGCCAGCTGGATGTCTGTAACCAGCAGGAAGCGGCGCGCATTATCCGCAGAGTGGGCCGAACCAAGGGCAAGCCGGGCCAGAAAGACCTGGAACAGATGGCGAACTGGTTGGAACAGGGGCTTGAGAAGGTGCGCCAGCGTCAGGCGCTGCACCGCCCAGCGAGTTTTCCGCCGGGACTACCGGTCAGTGATCGGGTGGACGACATCAGCGAGGCCATTCGTCATCATCAGGTGGTGATCATCGCCGGTGAAACCGGCTCCGGTAAAACCACCCAGATTCCGAAAATCTGCCTGAACCATGGCCGTGGCGTTCGTGGGCTGATTGGCCACACCCAACCGCGCCGGATCGCCGCGCGCAGTGTCGCCGCCCGTATCGCCGAAGAGCTTGGTGAACAGGTTGGCCAGCAGATCGGTTACCAGGTGCGCTTTACCGACAACACCTCGGAGGCGTCCCGGGTCAAGGTCATGACCGATGGCATCCTGCTGGCGGAGATCCAGCACGACCGCTTTCTGGATCGTTATGACACGCTGATTATCGATGAGGCCCATGAACGAAGCCTGAATATCGATTTCCTGCTCGGGTACCTCAAGCAACTGTTACCGAAACGGCCGGATCTGAAAGTCATCATTACCTCCGCCACCATTGAGGTTGATCGCTTCAGCGAGTTCTTCGATAAAGCACCGGTTATTGAGGTCAGCGGCCGAACGTTTCCGGTGGACGTCCGCTATCGGCCCCTGACCGGCGATGAAGACGACCGTGACCAGGGCTGGACCGACGGCGTACTGTCAGCCATTGAGGAGATCGAACAGCACGAACGCAAGGAGAAGCAGCCCCCAGGAGATGTGCTGGTGTTCCTGCCGGGTGAGCGGGAAATTCGGGCGCTCAGTAAAGTGCTGCGGCATGCGGAGTTGCGACACACCGAAGTATTGCCGTTATATTCCCGGCTCAGTAACCAGGAACAGAACCGGGTTTTCCAGGCCCATAAAGGCCGGCGGCTTGTGTTGTCCACCAACGTGGCGGAAACCTCGCTGACGGTACCCGGTATTCGTTACGTGATCGATACGGGGGTTGCCCGTATCAGCCGTTACAGCGTTCGCTCCAAGATTCAGCGGTTGCCGATCGAGCCGATCTCCCAGGCCAGCGCCAACCAGCGGGCGGGGCGTTGCGGGCGGGTGGCGCCGGGTATTTGTTTTCGGCTTTATGATGAAGCCGATTTTCTTAACCGGCCCGAGTATACCGACCCGGAAATCCTGAGAACCAATCTGGCCTCGGTCATCCTGCAAATGGCCACCTCGGGCCTGGGCGATATCCAGAATTTCCCCTTCCTGGAAGCGCCGGATCGCCGCCAGGTGAACGATGGCTACAAGCTGCTGGAAGAGCTGAGCGCTGTTGACGATAAACGCCGAGTGAGCCGTCTCGGCCGGACCATGGCACGCCTGCCACTGGACCCGCGCCTGGCACGGATGCTGGTGACGGCCGCTGAGCAGGGCAGCCTGAGCGAAGTGCTGATTGTGATTGCCGGCCTCAGTGTCCAGGACCCAAGAGAGCGGCCCCAGGATAAACAGCAGGCAGCCGACCAGGCCCACGCACCGTTCAACGACAAGGAATCGGACTTTGCCACCTTGTTGAATATCTGGAACTGGTTTGAGGAGCAACGCCAGGAGCAATCCCAGAACCAGCTAAAGAGGCTTTGCCAGAAAACCTTCCTGAGCTGGATGCGAATGCGCGAGTGGCGGGATATTCACCGGCAACTGACGTTGATCTGTCGGGAGCAGAAACTGGCACTGAACAAGCAGCCGGCAAGCTATGAGTCCATGCACAAGGCGATTCTTGCCGGTTTGCTGGGTCATGTGGCGGTTAAGGTTGAGAAGCGGGAATACCTGGCCACTCGAAATCGGAAAGTGATGATCTTTCCTGGTTCGAAGGTGGCCAAGTCCGGGCCCAAGTGGATTGTGGCGGCGGAAATTGTGGAAACCAGCAAGGTATTCGCCCGCATGGTTGCCGCCATCCAGCCGGAATGGGTTGAACCCCTGGCGGGCCATGTGGTGAAACACCACTTTTTCGAACCTCACTGGGAGCAGAAGCGTGCCCAGGTGATGGGTTACGAGAAGGTGACGCTTTATGGACTCGATATCGTCGCCAAGCGGCGGATTCCCTACGCCAAGGTAGATCCGGAGGAATGCCGGAATCTGTTCATCCGGCGCGCCCTGGTGGAGGGTGATTACCGCTCAAAGGCTCCGTTTATTGCCCGCAATCGGGAGATGCTCGATACCGTCGAGAACCTGGAGAAGAAAACCCGCCGTCGTGACCTGTTGGTGGATGACGAGGTGTTGGTGGCCTTTTACGACCAGAGGCTGCCGAAAGACATTGTTAGCGGTCGCCACTTTGAAAGCTGGTGGAAGGGCCTGTCTGCCGACGAACTTCGCAAACTGGAGCTGACCGAGGCCGATGTCTTGCAGCGCCCGCTGGACCAGGGCGCAGCGGAGCAATATCCGGATTATCTGGAGTGGGAAGGCGTCAAGTACCCGCTCAGTTACGAATTCGAGCCCACCAGCGAGCGGGACGGGGTAACCCTGCAGGTGCCGTTGATGGCGCTCAAGCAGATTCCGTCACGCCGGCTGGAATGGCTGGTGCCGGGGCTGTTGCGAGAAAAATGCATCGCCCTGGTGAAAGGGTTGCCCAAATCCCTGCGCCGTAACTTTGTGCCGGTTCCGGATTTCGTCGATGCCGCCCTCGCCAACATGCAGCCTGGCAACGAGCCCCTTGCCCTGAAACTGGGGGATCAACTGCGCCGGATGACCGGTGTGCAG
This sequence comes from Marinobacter shengliensis, assembly GCF_003007715.1. Taxonomy (GTDB): domain Bacteria; phylum Pseudomonadota; class Gammaproteobacteria; order Pseudomonadales; family Oleiphilaceae; genus Marinobacter; species Marinobacter shengliensis. The sequence goes on from NZ_PXNO01000027.1 coordinate 665,240, forward strand.
ATTGATCCGGAAGCCTGGCCGGAGGACGAATTGCCCCGGCACCTGCGGATGAACCTTCGGGTAACCGGAGACAAAGGCAAAGTGGTGGCAGAGAGCCGGGATACCGACGATTTGCAGGCCAAGCTGGAGGGTCGGGCGGAAGCGGCGCTGGCCTCGGCTACCAGCGACGATGATCGTTCGAGAGCACCGAAAGAATTCAGTGACTGGCAGTTTGGCAATATGCCCGAGCAGGTGCAGACCGAAAAAGGCGGTATGCAGGTAACCGTCTATCCCGCCCTTGAGGACCTGGGCAAGCAAGTACGGTCCATTCGCTGCCTGGACCGGTTAACCGCTGAGGACACCCTGCGCCGGGGTATTGCCCGGCTGATCATCAACCGGTTTGGCAACACCCTCGCGGACCTTGAGCGCAAGCTGCCCCGGTTCAAACAGTCCGCGCTGATGTTTGCCCCGGTAGGACAGGCGAAGGTGCTGCTGGACGATCTGTTGTTGTCTGCGGTGATGCAACACTTCCTGCCCGGAACCCTGCCCAGAGACGAAGAAAGCTTTATCCGAGTGTTCGATGCCCACCGCGGGGATTTTATTCCGGCGTTAGAGCAGGCCGACGAACGCCTTTACCAGGCTATGGCCGGTTACCAGAAAGTGGCCAAACAGCTCAAGGGCAAAATTAACCTGGCGCTGGCGCAGAGCATGGCAGATCTGAAATTCCAGCTTCAGCACCTGGTCTATCCGGGCTTCCTGGTGGCCACGCCATCCCAGTGGCTGGAACGCTTCGGGGTGTATTTCGAGGCTGCCTTGATTCGCCTGGAAAAAATGCCCAGGGAGATGGGCCGCGAGCGCGAATTCCTGCACACCATTGAGCCACTGTGGGCCCGCTACGCCACCAAGCTGGAACAGCAGAAACGCCAAGGTGTGCGGGACCCTGAACTGGAGCTGTACCGCTGGATGCTGGAAGAATACCGGGTCTCATTCTTTGCCCAACAACTGGGCACGGCGATGACCGTATCGGCCAAGCGACTTGACAAACAGTGGCAGAACACACGGGTGTAGGGCCTGAACAGGGTGCTTCTCGGGCCAGTGTGAGGAAGGGTTGCACCGTTCTGGTGCTACTGGACTTTGGTCAGGCGGGCAATTCCGGCCGTGTGTGTTAGTATTTCTGACAGCATAGTGTCTTATTACAACCATGACGTGGGGTTATTGTGATTAAAGCCGTCATCAGCGGAACCGGCCTGTATACGCCACCCGCCATTATTGAAAACGATCAACTGGTTGAAGCCTTCAATCAATACGTAGAGCTGTATAACGATGAACATGCGGAAGAGATAGCCCGCGGTGAACTGACGGCCCTGCAACCTTCGTCATCTGCCTTTATTGAAAAGGCATCGGGTATCAAGCGCCGACATGTGATTGACCGTGAAGGTATCCTGGACCCGAGGCGCATGACACCGAATATTCCGGACCGGGATAATGACGAACCGTCAGTCCAGTGCGAGATGGCCATTGTGGCCTGTAAGGAAGCACTGGAGCAGGCGGGCAAAACCCCGGCAGATGTGGATGCGGTGATTGTTGCCTGTTCCAACCTGCAGCGGGCCTATCCGGCCATTTCCATTGAAGTCCAGCAAGCCATGGGCATCGACGGTTTTGCCTATGACATGAATGTGGCCTGCAGCTCCGCCACCTTTGGCATCCAGGCTGCGGTGAACGCGGTGGAAAACGGCAGCGCCAGAGCCGTTTTGGTGGTCAGCCCGGAAATCTGCTCCGGGCATCTGAACTTCCGGGACCGGGACAGCCACTTCATTTTCGGTGACGCCTGCACGGCGATTCTGGTGGAAAGGGAAGAGAACACCCAGGCTGGCCAGGGTTTTGAAATTCTCGGTACCCGCCTGAAGACTCAGTTTTCCAACAATATCCGGAATAACTTCGGCTTCCTGAACCGGGCGGACGAATCGGGTATTGGCAAGCCGGACAAGCTGTTCATCCAGCAGGGGCGCAAAGTGTTCAAAGAGGTGTCACCGCTGGTGGCAGACACCATTCAGGGCCATCTGGCATCCCTGCAGCTGACGCCGGAAGACCTCAAGCGCATGTGGCTGCACCAGGCCAACCTGAATATGAACCAGTTGATTGCCAGAAAGGTTCTCGGCCGGGATGCAACGGTCGAGGAAGCGCCGGTGATTCTGGACGAATACGCCAACACCAGTTCGGCCGGTTCGATCATTGCCTTCCATAAACACAAGGATGACCTGAAAACCGGCGACCTGGGCGTGATCTGCTCGTTCGGCGCCGGCTATTCCATCGGTAGCGTGGTTGTTCGCCATCGGTGAGGCCTGTTACCTCGCTGCCAGCGCCCTCAGGGTGTCTGGCAGGGGGGTGGACTTTCGGGAAGCCCGGTCCATCCAGACAATCTTGGCGTAGCCTTCCGCGTAAACCACCCCTGTATCTGAATCTTTCAGCAGGTGGTAGGTATCCAGACTGGTATTTCCCGCTTTGTCCGCGTATGTTTCAACCACGACGTTGGCGGGGTGAGTCAATTCCTTCAGAAATGTGGCACTGGTCTTTATAATGACCGGTCCGGTTGGCTCTTCCGCGCCACCCAGTTCCAATGACGACAGCCAGACAATCCGGGCTTCTTCAAAGAAGCGGAAGTAAACCGTGTTATTGGCGTGGCCGTATGCATCCATATCGCCCCATCGCAGCGACATGGTCAGGGAACTGACGGGGTTTCCCGGTACTGACATCTGATTTCCTCCGGATGACTTTCATAATAATAATCAAACGCCGGTATTGTCGACGAACTGAAACAGGTTAAACAACCCAAGAGAGCAACATGAGAAACCTTTTATCCCGGCGCCTGACCACGCTGGCCGCTCTGATCCTGCTGACGTGTGCCGGTGGCCAGTTACACGCCCAGAACATGCAGGAGCCGGTTCCCGAGGGTTCAACCCCGGTCAATACCGATGATCCCTACGAGAACTGGAACCGGAAGGTGTTCTCCTTCAACGATGCCATTGATCGCTGGTTCCTTCGGCCAGTCGCGCAAGCCTACCGCACGGTAACACCGACAATTGTCGACCGGGGTATTACCAATTTTTTCAACAATCTCACCGAAATTCGCAACTTCGGCAACAGCCTGCTGCAGCTGAAGGGTGAGTCGGCGGTGGTGGCCGCCGGGCGCTTCACCTACAACACGGTGTTTGGCCTCGGGGGCATTTTTGATGTGGCCACCGCCTTTGACTTACCCGAGCGCCCGGAAGATTTCGGTCAAACCCTGGGATACTGGGGGGTCGGTTCTGGCCCTTACCTGGTGATGCCGCTCCTCGGCCCGGCGACCCCGCGCTATTTTACCGGCATGGCAACTGACGGGTTCCTGTTGCCATCAGCCTGGGATGAGGTCAGCAGTCCCGAGTGGTATTACCTGCGGGCACTGCAGCTCGTTGATAAGCGGGCCGACCTGATCCCGGCAGAAAGCTTTATTTCTGGTGACCGGTACACGTTTGTGCGTAATGCTTTCCTGCAGCGTCGTGAATTTCTGATTAACGATGGTAAGATCACGCAAGACCCCTTCGCAGATGATGACGACTTCATGCTCGACGATTTCTGAGCGTTCACGCCGGGAGGCCGCAGGTGATCAAGGACCCCAGGATAGCCCGATTCCGCAAGTTGTTGGCGGAAGCTCCCAATTATGAACAGTGGAAGGCCGCCGCGCTGGAGCTGGATTTTCTGGAAGGCAATGCAGAGTGGAAGGAGGACTTTGCGTCTGACCTTTACCACTATGAGCTGATCTATGACCGGCTCAGTAACATCAAACAGTATCGTCAGCAGAACGACTTCGAGCGTTTGAAGCGAGCGCTCCGGGAGGGCCTCCACCATGATCTTGGCAACATGGGCAATCCCGCGCTTTACACCCGTTCCCGGGTTGGCACCAAGCACCTGATCGAGGAATACATCACCCAGGTGTGCGAGGCCCTGGATTACCTGTGTGATCATCCGGTGCCGGGCTTCCCCGTCTATGACAAGCTGCAGTTTTTCCGAGACACCCTGACCAGTTATGGCCGGCCAACGCTGCTGCTCAGCGGTGGCGCCAGTCTGGGTATGTTCCATTTTGGGGTGATCAAGGCGCTATGGGAAAAAGGTCTGCTGCCGCAGGTGATTGCGGGTTCCAGCATTGGCGCCATCATTGCCGGTATTCTCGGCGTGCATACTGACGCGGAAATCCCCGAAATGCTGGTGCCCGAGAACCACAACCTCAACGCCTGGAAGTGGCGGGGGATCATGAGCGCCATGCGGGGTGATGGCCTGATGGATCAGGAAACCCTGAAAACCTGCCTGCGGGCCAACATCGGCGACTATACCTTTGAAGAGGCCTACCAGCGCACCGGGCGAAGCATCAATATCAGTGTGTCGCCGGTTCAGACGCACCAGAAAGCACGGTTGATGTGCGGTTACACCTCGCCTTATATCCAGGTGTGGAGTGCGGCTCTTGCCAGTGCCGCGGTGCCAGGCATTTTCCCTCCCGTTACTCTGATGAAGAAAGACCTTTACGGTAATTCGCTGCCCTACATGCCCCGGTTGAAGTTTGTGGATGGCTCGGTGGTCAGCGACCTTCCGATTGAACGATTAGTTCATCTGTACGATGTGAACTTCACCATTGTCAGTCAGACCAACCCCCATGTTGTGCCGTTCCTCAGCCAGCAGAGTCGGGACGAAAAGCTGTCCCTGGGAAGCCTGCCGATGCATCTGGTGAAGTCCGAGATCCAGTTCCACGGCCAGGGTGTGTTCGATTATCTGAGAAAGCGGGTACGCCCGGAACTGATGCGGCAGATGGCTGGTCAGATGTACACCATCATGGCCCAGCGCTACTCCGGTGATGTGACGATTGCGCCCACCTATGCATTCCGGGACTTCCGTCGTATGCTGTCCAACCCCAGTCCGGAGTATGTTCGTGAGATGATTCTGGCCGGTGAGCGCGCAACCTGGCCGAAAATTTCGATGATTCGCTCCCACGCACGCATTTCGAAAACGCTTGAACGGTGCGTTCGTCGCCTGAAACAACAGAACCGAAAGGCCGCTGAATTACGACTGGTCAGCGGAGCCGACAAGGCTAAACCCTGATCCTGAGGAACCATGTACTACGATTTTTTCGGCTTTAGGGAACCTCCGTTTTCAATCGCACCGGACCCTCGCTACCTGTACCTGAGTGATCGCCACAAGGAAGCCCTGGCGCACCTCATGTATGGCGTGCAGGGGCAGGGCGGGTTTATTGTCATTACCGGTGAGGTGGGAACCGGTAAAACCACCGTGTGCCGGTGTTTTATCGAGAATGCTCCCCAGCATGTCGATATTGCGCTGATTCTCAACCCGCGGTTGTCTGCCCGGGAACTGTTGTCTTCGATCTGCGACGAGCTGGAAATCGACCACGCGCCGGAAGCCACCATCAAGCAGCTGGTGGATGGCATCAATCAGGAACTGCTCAAGGCCCACGCTGCTGGCCGCCATAAAGTTCTGATTATTGATGAGGCCCAGAACCTGTCCGCCGATGTGCTGGAACAATTGCGCCTGCTCACCAACCTGGAAACCGCCGAGAAGAAGCTGCTTCAGATTGTGCTGTTGGGGCAGCCGGAATTACAGGACATGTTGGCGCTGCCCGAATTGCGCCAGCTCAACCAGCGTGTGACCGCACGGTATCACCTCGATGCCATTGAGCAGGCAGATCTGCCGGCTTACCTTCGTTACCGTTTGAGTGTGGCCGGGCTGCGCGGAGATATCTTCAGCCCGGCCGCTGTCCGGAAACTCTATCGCCAGAGCCAGGGGATTCCCCGATTGATCAACCTGATCAGTGATCGTGCGCTGCTGGGCGCTTATGCTGAGGGTGAACACCAGATCACCGCCGACCACATCCGCCAGGCAGCTCGGGAAGTTCATGGTAGCAGCCGCCCGAAGACCACCGGTGGTGGCAGGGAGGTTTCCCGCGCAGGTCATCTGTTGTTGCTATCGGCGTCGATTCTGGTGGCGATCATCGGCACTATCTGGTTGTTCCAGCTGCCGGTAACCGAGCAGACCCTCGCTGACGACCTTGAAGCACCCGCCATCTCCGGCGTCATCGAGCGAGTCAGTGATCCGGTGGTGGCTGAACCCGGATTCGACACCGCTGAGCCAAATGCGCTTCCGGAGCCAGCGGAACCTGGTGTAACCTCCTTTGAATTTGAACGCCACACCCAAGCGCTGACCGAGGCGTTTGGGCAGCTGTTCGGCGTTTGGGGCGAAGAGTATGACGCCCGGCAGTTTCCGGTTGCCTGCGATTACGCCCGAAGCGTCCGCCTTGGCTGCCTGGAACGGCAGGGCAGCCGACGAAGCCTGGAGTTTCTGGATCGCCCGGCGATTCTGCACCTTCGCAATGGTCGAGGCGACACGGGCTATGTGGTGCTGCGATCTCTGGAGGGTGATACCGCCAGTATCGAGTTGACGGGTGAAACCCGGGAGATTCCGTTTCGCCAGTTAGAGCAGTATTGGTATGGTGATTTCCGGGTGCTGTGGCGAATGCCCGAGTATATGTCGGGTGATGGTTTTTTTGCTGGCACTTCCGGGGCGCAGCTATGGATGGGAGCGCGGATGATGGAGCTGGCAGACCGGATATCGCCGAACCAGGCAGAGAGCGCCCGGGTAAAGCGGCTGACTACCGAAGAACAGGTGCGCTGGTATCAGGAGGCCAAAGGGCTGACGGTGGATGGAATTGCCGGGCCGATGACCATTATCCAGATCAATAATGACCTGGGCACGAATGTACCCCGGCTGTTAGCGGCCCGTGTGGGCAATAGCGGGTAGGCTATGTCATATATTCTTGATGCGTTGAGAAAATCCGAAGCCGAGCGGCGACAGGGCAAGGCACCAGACCTGGGGCAGCAGGTACAGATGGTCTACAGGCCTAAAAAGAAGCCGTTATCACCCGTTGTCTGGGTGGTGCTGGCTCTGTTGCTCAATGCAGCGGTGATGGCGTACCTGTTCTGGCCTGCGCAGCCTTCAGTTCAGCGCCCGGTGGAGGACGCACCGACAGTGGCGCAGGGAGCGCTAAGCGCTGCAGATCCGGATGATGTGGTCACCGAGCAGCAGTCGGTGGCCCCGGAAACTGCTCCGGTCGAGGCGGCGCCACAGGTTGAGCCAACCCGGGAAGTGGTTCCGGTGTTTGAGGTGGCAGACGAGCCCCTGGCTGAATCCGGCAATGAAACTCCCCTGGTGATTGTTCCGGACCAGTCTGTTCGGGAAAGGGTGTTGACGCCGGCAGACTCTCAGGGCAGAGTGCCGCACCTGGTAGAACTACCGCTGTCGTTTCAAAAGAGCGTTCCTGATTTGACCTTCAATAGCCATATCTATTCATCCGACCCCATGGCCAGCCGGGTAATGATCAACAATCAGTATCTTCGCCCTGGCGACACCTTTGCCAGCCTGGTGGTTGAGCGTATCACCGAGGATGGCGTGATTCTCAGCAAATCTGGCCAACGTTTCCGGGTGGGCACGGTACGAGACTGGGTGAGCCCGCGATAATGGCGCTGACTGACGACGTCAAACAACAGATTCAGCAGGCTTATCGTGATGTGTTGGCCGGTAAGGACGTTCGCGCCCGTTACGGCCAACGGCTGATGATCGCGGAGATTGCCCGCTATATGGGTGAAATCACCGACAACGATGGCCAGCGTACCTCGCCCCCGGCAACCTGTGTGGTGGAAGCCGGCACCGGTACCGGTAAAACCCTGGCGTACCTGATCTCAGCAATACCCGTAGCCAAGGCCTTGGGTAAAACGCTGGTGATCTCCACGGCAACCGTGGCGCTGCAGGATCAGATTGTTCTGAAGGACCTTCCCGATCTTCGCAAACACAGCAAACTGGATTTCAGCTGGACCCTTGCCAAGGGGCGGGGCCGTTATCTGTGCATGTCTCGGCTGGAATCCCGGTTACACGACGAGGGCCATGGTGACAGCGACACCATGCCCCTGTTCCTTCTTGATCAGCCCATGGATGACGAGGCAGCCAGCCGAATCACCTTTGAGAAGATGCTCGCCACCTACGGTTCACGCGAATGGGATGGCGACCGGGACCACTGGCCAGAGCAAATTCCCGATGACATCTGGCGCCAGGTGACCACCGACCATCGCCAGTGTACCAATCGCCATTGTGCCTACTTTGACAGTTGCGCGTTTTTCGATGCCCGCAAAGACCTCGACGACGCCGATGTGGTGGTGGCCAACCACGACCTGGTGTTGGCCGACCTTGCCCTGGGCGGCGGTGCCATTTTGCCGGAACCGGAAAATGCCCTGTTCATATTTGACGAAGCACACCACCTGCCAGACAAGGCGTTAAACCATTTTGCTGCGTCGGTACCGTTAAACTCCACACGGCAGTGGCTGAAACAGTTGTCTCAGGCCCTGGTGAAAATGCAGCCCTGGTTACCTGGCGGCTCCCAGGCGACCAAGGCGGTTGAGAAAATCAGTACGTCTGGCCGTGACCTGGATCTCGCCCTTGGCAAGGTTTACGAAGAGGTTGAGCAGAACACCGGCTGGGAATTCAATGACGAACGGCGCAGCGCCCAGTGGCGTTACCCGGATGGCGAGCTGCCGGAGGCGGTTGCAGAGTTGGCGGCGGAGACCCGGATTGTCACCGCAGGCCTGGTTCGGCACCTGGGCACTCTGGTGGATGAACTGCAAAGTGCCTTTGATGAGCGAAAAGACCCGGAACTGGACCGGGACACTGCCGATTCCTGGTATCCGGTGATTGGCGCTTTCCATAGCCGGGCAGAGGAGCAGCTACGCCTGTGGGCAGCCTGGTGTGAATCCGGGCCGGTCATTCCACAAAACGAAGAGCAGGTGGAAGCGGCACCGGTCATTCGTAAAGGGCCGCCGCCTGCCCGCTGGGCCGTGCGCCAACGTTGGGACCATGCAGAAGATATTGCCCTGTTCAGCTCACCGGTGCTGGCGGACAACCTGTTGTATTCCCGGCTGTGGTCGCGGGTCTATGGCGCCGTTCTGACCAGTGCCACACTGACGGCCCTGGGCCGTTTCGACCGTTTGCGTTCCCGTGCCGGATTGCCAGAGGCCAGCCGTTATCTGGTGGTGCCCAGTTCCTTCCGTTATGGCGAGATGGCCACGGTGGAAGTGCCGGCTATGGTTGCCATGCCAACCGATGATGGCTTTGCCGAGGCGCTGATCAAGCGGCTACCAGGTCTCTGGGCCGGTGAGAAGGCCACCCTGGTTCTGTTTACATCCCGCCGGCAAATGCAGCAGGTGAGGGATGCCCTGGCGCCGGATTACCCTGAGTTGATTCTGACTCAGGATGACATGGCGAAAAATGAGGTGTTGCGCACGCACTGCTCTCGTGTTGATGAAGGACGGCCCAGTGTGCTGTTCGGAGTGGCCAGCTTTGCTGAGGGAATCGATCTGCCTGGAAAGTATCTGCACCACGTGGTGATCACCCGCCTGCCGTTCTCAGTGCCGGACGACCCGATCGAGGCCAGTCTGGCTGAGTGGGTGACCCAGCGGGGTGGCAACCCGTTTATGGAAATCACCGTGCCGGATGCCTCCGTAAAGCTGGTCCAGGCTGTGGGGCGGTTGTTGCGCACCGAGCAGGATACCGGGAGGGTAACCATTCTGGACCGCCGTATAGTGGCGCGCCGATACGGCCAGTTGCTGCTGGACGCGCTGCCACCGTTCCGGCGAATCATCGAGCATTAATTCGGGCCGTGCCCATAAAAAAAGAGCCAACCCGAAAGGGGATGGCTCTTATCGAAAGGGGTTCAAACGAACCCGGGCGTCGAAACAACGCGGAACAAGAAGTCTGAAGGCCTGAAGTTCAGAATTCCCGGCAAGGCGTTAACCTCACCATGGTTGAATAATAGGGCTTAACGGGGCGTAAACGGATCGTCCAAAGGGCGTAGTGAAGAGGTTTAATTCTCGAGAAGTGTGATCTGTGTCACACCTCTACTCACGGAGCACTCTCAGTTCCCGTGCCCGGGCCAGGGCTTCGGTGCGCCGGCTAACGCCGAGCTTGCCGTACAGGTTCCGGATATGGGCTTTGACGGTGGCGGGCGCCACGGCCATCCTGATGGCGATGTCCTTGTTGGCCAGCCCCTGATTAATCAGCAGCAGTACTTCCTGTTCTCTCTGGCTCAGGGGTTCGGCCAGCCCGTCAGTTGTTTCAGAAGGCTGGTCCGATTGGGGCTTGGATATGGCAATGTCGGCGTTTCCGGATAGCTGGTCTTTCAGCATGGTCAGCAGTTCACGGTTCCAGCGCCCGGGTGTTCGTAGTCGGGGGCAGTCCAGCAGCATGGCCCGGAGGCTGGGGCTTTCTTCCGCAAACAGCTTTAAAAACCCCGCGTTTTCGGCTCGGTCCAGTGCCCGCTCCAGCATGATGGCTGCTTCGTCGGTGCGATGCTCCTGCGAGAGAGCATCGGCATACACCAACAGGATCTCCACCAGATGTCGGTTATGGGCGTTGCGTTCCGCCACCGGAACCAGTGCCGACAGGGTTTCCTGCGCTTTCTGGTAATCCTTTTGGGCTACCTGCACCCGGGCCAGCGCGATCTGGTTCTGTTCCCGGTTCAGGGGGTTGGTGGCTGGCGTTTCCAGGGCCGCCTTCAGGGTGGTCATGGCTTTATCAGCGAGGCCCAGCGCAAGGTAACAACGAGCCAGAAGGGCCGAAGCGGCAGGTGGCTCAAACAGGATGTGGTCACGGCGCTTGCTGCCAACGGCGACAGCGTCATCCAGCAATTCAACGGCCTCTTCGAGTTTGCCTTGGCTGAACGCAAGGTGGCCGCGTACGTACTGGATGACCACATGCTGTCCGGGCTCCGTACCTTTCTCCACATGCTCTAGCAGCGGAGACAGGTAACTGGCGGCCAACTCCGGTTCATTGCGTTCACGGTAGATTTCGGTCAGCGCGCTGTTCTGCCAGCAGGAAATAAGCCGTGGCTGGCTTGGGTCTGCGAAATGCTCATCCACCCAGTTGCGTACGCGGGTGGTGGTTTTCAGGGCCAGCTCGGTGTCACCACGGTTGTACTGAATCCACGCCAACAGGCCGCCAGAGGACAGCGCGGTGCTGGCCTTGCGCTCTATCTGTCCATAGTGAACGGCTGATTCCAGGGCTTCCTCGGCATCGTTGAGTTCACCCTTGCCAAAGTAGTCGAGGCCGAGGCCGTAATAGGTGACGGATTTCAACGGTATCTGGATCTGATCGATGTCCTTGAGTACCTGACGGGTGAGGTCTGACGCATTCTTTTCGTCATTCCTGCTTCGGGCCAGGTAAGAACGCACCAGGGATATTTCACTGTGGATAGCCAGTGCGCCTTCGGCATCCGGGTGGGAATCGGCTACCCGACGGTCGAGCAGGTCTTCGACTTCCGTCAGCAGGGGCTCGAGGCCCTCAACACGGTTGGCGAAGAACAGCCCCCAGATTCTGAGCATCTGCAGCTGGGGGCTTTCAGCCAGTTGCCGTGCCGGTATGGTATCCAGCCAGGCCAGTACCGGCAGGTGGTAGCCACCGTGAATCAGGTTGTTACCATGCTCGGCAAGCACCCGGGCCAGGCGGTCGGTGTCGTTCTGGCTGACGATCTGGGCGATGCCTTCCTGAACTTGGCCATGGCTGAGCAACCAGTCAATGGTGCGTGACTGCAGCTCCACCGCCCGTTGTGGATCGATCGATTCTATCCGCTGGAGCAGAGCTTCCCGGAACAGGTCATGGTAGCGGAACCACTGGTTGTGTTTATCCAGGGGGATCAGGAACAGGTTCAGGGAAAGCAGGCGAGTAAGGATGTCCTGGCTGTCATCCCGCTGGCGAACGGCATTGCACAGGGAGCTGGACAGACGAGGGCAGTAGGCGGTATCCAGCAGGAAATCGGTGAGTTCGACCGGGAGCTGGTGCAGTACCTCGGTAAGAACATAGTCGCTGATCAGCGCGCCATCCGGCGTGCCAATCCGTTCGTGGCCGGTGTGGCCGGATTTCAGGGCTTCGGTTTTTCCGGCCAGGGCGGAGAGCTGCATGGCGGCAACCCATCCCTCAGTGCGCCGGCAAATAGTGCGGATCTCCTGTTCGGACAGGTTCATCGCCATGGTGTCCTGGAAAAAGGCTCTGCATTCGTCTTCCGAAAATGCCATCAGGCCCGGATGAATATCCTGAACCTGGCGCCTGACCCGCCATCGCGCCAGTGGCAGTGGGGGTTCAGTGCGGGAGGCGATGGTGACCAGAATGCCAGGGGGCAGGTAGTCCATACACCAGGCCAACTGGCGGTGGATACCGTCGTTACTGATGACATGGTAATCGTCGAGGACCAGGTGCCAGGGATTGCGGTCTTCGGCCAGGGCATTGACCAATCCGGTAATGGCGGCGGTCAGGTCGTCACCCTGCTGCCGGGCCAGTTGCTTTTCGCTGTCTTCAAGCCCCATCAACCCGGCGTGCTTGAACGCGCCGATAACATACTGCCAGAACTGCACCGGCTGGTCGTCATGCTCATCCAGGGAAAGCCAGGCGGTACTGGTGCTGTTGCGGGCGCACCACTGGCTGACCAGTGTGGTCTTGCCAAAGCCGGCGGGAGCCACGATCAGGTTCAGCCTTTTACCTTGCTCCGGTTCCAACAGGGCATCCAGCCGGTGCCTTCGCACGGCTCTGGCATCGGGTGTTGGCCTGAGAAATTTGGTGGTCAGTAGCATGGTTTCCCGGAGATCAGCGCATTGTTGTTACCGGATTGTGTGCTTTGTCGCACACAAGTCAAGGGCTGCGGTGACGCAACGCGTTGGTGGGGCTGCGAATCCCGGTAATTGGTCTACACTGAATACAGATTAAATTGTATATCCAAAAAGAATGAAAAAATAAATTCTTATGCGTATTATCGGGTAAAAGACTCATCCAGGGAGCGACAGACTCAATGAAATTACAGCAGCTGCGTTATATCTGGGAAGTGGCGCACCACGATCTGAATGTCTCCGCCACCGCCCAGAGCCTTTTCACCTCCCAGCCGGGTATCTCCAAGCAGATTCGGTTACTGGAAGATGAGTTGGGCCTGGAGGTGTTTGCCCGCAGTGGTAAGCACCTGACTCGCATCACCCCCGGTGGCGAGATTATCATCCGGGAGGCCGGTGAAATACTGCGCCGGGTGGAGGGCATCAAAAAGATTGCCCAGGAGTTCAGTAATCAGCGCAAGGGTGACCTGAGTATTGCCACCACCCACACCCAGGCCCGTTACGCCTTGCCACCGGTGATCAGTGGTTTCATTGAAGAATATCCGGACGTGTCGCTGCATATGCATCAAGGCACGCCGATGCAGATTTCCGAGATGGCGGCCAATGGCGCCGTGGATTTTGCCATCGCCACTGAGGGCATGGATCTGTTCAATGATCTGATCATGATGCCTTGCTACAAATGGAATCGCTGCGTAATCGTGCCCAAGGATCATCCATTGGCAAAAGGGCAGGAGCTGACCCTGGAAGAGCTGGCGGAGTATTCCCTGGTGACCTACGTGTTTGGTTTTACCGGCCGGTCGAAGCTGGATGAGGCCTTCCAGTCCCGTGGCCTGACACCAAAAGTGGTGTTTACCGCTGCGGACGCCGACGTGATCAAAACCTACGTAAGATTGGGCCTTGGGGTGGGGATTATTGCCAGCATGGCGTTTGATCCAAAAGTGGATACCGATCTGGTATCGCTGGATGCCAGCAAATTGTTCCGGCCTTCCGTCACCCGCATCGGGTTCCGGAAAGGGACTTTCCTGCGTGGTTACATGTACGATTTCATGCACAGGTTTGCGCCGCACCTGACCAAGGACATGATCGATAACGTGGTTGCGCATCAGGGCAGTCGCACAGAAATCCAGGAATTGTTCAAGGATATTGAACTGCCGGTTTATTGAAGTTCTGAATAACAGAAAAGCCCGCCGTCAGTGATGACGTGCGGGCTTTTTTTACAGGTGCAAAATGGGTTTAGCCTGATTTGCCGATCAGGTTGCCCGCATGCAAGCCACATTCCTTATGGGTGGCCTCTTCCCACCACCAGCGGCCTTCCCGCTCGTGCTGGCCCGGCAGCACCGGCCTGGTGCAGGGCTGGCAGCCGATGCTGACGAAGCCTTTTTCGTGCAGTGTGTTGTAGGGAGCCTCAGACATCCGGATGTAATCCCAGACCTCTTTCGAGCTCCAGTTCGCGAGCGGGTTGAATTTCACCAGAGTCTTGTTGTCGCTGGAGAACGCTGAATCAACCTGAACTACCGGTACGTCGTTGCGGGTACCGGGGCTCTGATCCCTGCGTTGCCCGGTAATCCAGGCATCAACGGTTGCCAGTTTCTTGCGCAGAGGGTTGACCTTGCGAATGCCGCAACATTCGGAATGGCCATCTTCGTAGAAGCTGAATAATCCTTTGCGGTTCACCATGTCCTGAACTTCACCGGCATCCGGGAACAGCACTTCAATCTCGATTCCGTAATGCTTTCGCACGCGCTCGATGAACTCGTAGGTTTCCGGGTGCAGCCGGCCTGTGTCCAGGGTAAACACTTGCAGGTTGTCGGTTAACTTGTGGGCCATTTCGATCAGCACTACATCTTCGGCGCCGCTGAATGAAATGGCGATGTTGTCATAGCGTGCCAGCGCCGCCTTGAGGATAGCCCGGGGGCTCTGGCCGTCGAGTTCAGCGCGGAGATTTTCAATATCAGTCATGTTGCTCCAGGGGGCTTTTCCACTGTGCGATCAACGGAGTGAATAAAGGCGTGATCTAACCTGAAATAAAGGCTACCACCAAATGCCTCATAGCTTGAAGGAATGAGCATCTATATCTTTATGCCTCGCTGATAAGGTGATCCATGGGATTCACGATGCATTCCGGCCAGGATTTTCATATCATACGCCCCAGACAACCCGGGCCTTGTTGGCCCGGCCAATTATGACTTTTTCAGGAGACCGTTGTGGAACTCGCATGTCTTGACCTTGAGGGCGTACTGATCCCGGAAATCTGGATCGCATTTGCAGAAAAAACCGGCATTGAGGAGCTCAAGGCAACCACTCGGGATATTCCTGATTACGATGTGCTGATGAAGCAGCGCCTGCGGATTCTGGACGAGCACGGTTACGGGCTGCCGGAGATCCAGGAAGTGATCAGCACCCTGGACCCACTGCCTGGCGCCCGTGAATTCCTGGACTGGCTGCGTGAGCGCTTCCAGGTGGTGATCCTGTCGGATACCTTCTATGAATTCGCCATGCCCCTGATGAAAAAACTGGGCTATCCGGCTCTGCTGTGCCATAAACTCGAAGTGGCGGAGAATGGGCAGATCACCAACTATCTGTTGCGTCAGCGTGATCCCAAGCGCCAGTCAGTTCGTGCTTTTCAGTTGCTGAATTACCGGGTGATTGCGGCCGGTGATTCCTACAATGACACTACCATGCTGGGTCAGGCAGAAGCCGGTATTTTGTTCCATGCACCGCAGAACGTTATTGACGAGTTCCCGCAGTTCCCTGCAGTGCACAATTTCGATGATCTGCGGCAGGAATTCCTGAAGGCCAGCGCTGTTCACACGGCCTGATCTTTTCTGACGCTGATTTGCGCTATTGGTACCCGGTGGCGCAAATCAGCGTTTCAGTTCCTCCAGAAACCGCATCAACGGCTGCACTTTTGCCAGGGTTTCCTGGTATTCGGCTTCCGGCTCGGAGTCGGCGACGATTCCACCTCCCCCCCAACATCTGACGGTTCCGTCTGGTTCGCACAGCAGTGTTCGGATCGCGATACTGCTGTCCAGATTGCCATCGAGTCCGTAATAGAACACCGAGCCACAGTAGGGGCCGCGCCAATGGGGCTCCAGCTCCGCAATGATTTCCATGGCCCGGATTTTCGGGGCGCCGGTAATGGAGCCACCGGGGAACGCATCAAATAACGCCTGTAACGGGCTGATGCCAGGTTTCAATTTGGCTCGAATGTGGCTAACCAGGTGATGCACATTGCGGTAGGACTCAAGGGCAAATAACTCATCCACACTGACTGAGCCGGGCAGGGCATGGACGCTGAGGTCGTTACGAAGCAAATCCACGATCATCAGGTTCTCGGCCCGGTCTTTCTCCGAGGCCAGTAGCTCCTGCGCCAAAGCTTCATCCTGTTCAGGGTTCTGACCCCGGGCACGAGTGCCCTTGATGGGGCTGGTTTCAATCACACCTTCGCGAATGGCCAGGAATCGTTCCGGTGATACTGAGACTACCGCGTTACCCCGAAAGCGGAGAAAAGCTGCATAAGGCGTCGGGTTGGCATCGCTGAGCGCGTTGAAGGCGGCCCAGGGGCTGCCCTGGTAGTGCCCCTCAAACGATTGGGACAGATTGGCCTGGTAGCAGTCACCTGACTGAATGTAATGCCTTACCTGATTGACCCTTTGCCGAAAAATGTCGGGTGTTTGTGTTGGGCTGAAATGATTGGTTATCAACCAGGGCTCATGATCATCGTTAACAGGGTGGTCAAGCCAATCGACCAGCTTTTTTTCCGTGGAGGCGGGCAGTTGGGGGTGGACCCACAGATAGCATGCGCCGCTTTCCAGGTCCTCACTGGCCATCCACAGGTAAAGTCCGGCGAAAAACAGCGGGTAGCGGAGGTTCCCGGCCAGTCTGTTCAGCCTTGGTTCTCTGGCATAGCCGAACTCGTAGGCAATGCTGCCAACCCAGCCGCCTGCGAGAGGGCAGGGCACCTCGGCATCGGTGATCCCGGGCTGCCGGTAGGTGTCTGCCAGAGCCTCCAGTTCAGCGGCCAGCGTTGGGGTGTCGATTCGATTACCTGGGATGCCCTCGATGATGGCCTGCTCGACGGCAAGACAACTGAAGCCCCTGGCCCCACCACGGCCCCCCGACGACGCCTGGCTGCCCAGAAAAACGAAGTCGGGATGCTGCGAGGCATGGGCGCACAGCCGGTTGTACTGTTGCCGGGTAACCGGTTGGCAGAGAGGAAAGGCCAAGATACCTCCGTTAAAAATTGGAAGAATGATACACGATGCACAAAACGGCCGTTGTCCGATCAGGACAGGCGCTGATCTAATGGTTATACGGCGCCGATCAGCCCGGAGCGTATCTTACCGGGTTTTGCCGCCCGTGAACTGAAAATCCATAAAACAAGAACGGAAGTTGTCCTATGTCTCGCTTCAGAAAACACGCACTTGCTGCCACGTTCAGTCTGTTCGCCCTGGGTGCGACCCACTCGCTGGCGGAGGGCTTGCCGCAAGACGGACCACTGTCTGATGGAAAAATTTCGGAGGATGAGTTGGGTGTCGTTATTCTCAGCGCTCAGCAGCAGCTGATTCGGTTGTCAGAGGCGGCGACGGAAGAATATCAGTCAGCCATATTAGAACCTGGCGCCAATACGCCGAAAGCCTGGATGCTGATGAAGGATGGTGAAACCGTAAAGCGCATCAATATTGATGCCCATGCTGTTGGCATGCCTGCGGTCGCACAATTAAAGATGTATCGGGCAGCCATTAAATCGATCGCCCAGAGAGGGGAGATAAACGCGGCAGCCATCCTCTATACGGGTAGGGTTAGTGAAGACAACGCAACTGAAGTCCTGGTGATAGAACATGAGCACCGTTTAGGCGTGTCTTCGAATAAAGTAATCGGATACGAGATTCGCAACGGAGCGATTTCCTGGGCTGAACCGGTATCTCAGGAAAAACCTTTTGAATGGTTTTACGAGGGTAAAGGCGGTAAGTCCTGAGCAAAATGCGAACTCATCGATACTTGTTTCCAAATGTAATTGTAACGTAAAGGACTGTGAATGGAGTCACGGACTAGGACTGTAAAACAATCTTAAATGGACCCGTGAAGTAAAGGACTTCACTTAAAAAACTCACACAAGAATAAAATGAGTTTCACAAGGAGATAATAATGAAAGGCCTGAAGAAAATTGCTCTGGCAACTGCCGTTGCCGCTATGCCGTTCGCTGCTCACGCTGACCTGAAAGCCCTTGACGATACCGCAATGGGTAACGTTACTGGCCAGGCCGGTGTGACCATCGAACTGGAAACCAAAGTCAGCATCGGTCAGTTCGTGTACACCGATGAAGGTAGCTTCACCGTGAACGACATCGTTCTGGGTGGTTCTGGTGTTGCTGGTGGTCCGGGCACCGACCTGTTGGACGACCTGTACATCGACATCGACGTAGAAGCTGACGGTGACGCTGTAATCCACGTTGGTTCAATCTCTGGTCAGCCGATCGACTGGGGTATGACTGCCAGCTCCATGGAACTGGTTGCTGCTGACGGCAGCGAGAGCACCACTCTGGTATCTAACCTGAGCGGTTGGGGTATGTTGGGTGCTCTGGATATCCGCGTTGATACCGCTACCGACACCCTGAACCTGGACGTTGCTTTCAACGTTATGCAGATGGACTTCGATGTTGAATTCCTGGGCATTGGTATCCGCGATATGGCCATCATGGGCGGTCAGTTCTTTGAAGGTGACCCTGGCGCTGCCGGCCTTTTCGCCGTTGCTAACGTAGATGTATACAAAGGCGATGGTCTTGGTGATTCCACTATGACTGACGTCCTGCGTATCGACATCAACGACATCACCATGGACATGTCCATCGGTGCAATCGAGATCGGCGGCGCTTCCATCGGCTCTATCGCCATGGATAACCTGACCATCTCCGACACTCGTCTGGCTGTTTACGGTCGCTAATCTGACCTGAACACCTGAGTAGGTGATGAGCGCCCCGCATTGCGGGGCGTTTTTAGTTGGTTAGAAAAAATCTGGCCTAAATAAAACGGCGACCCGAAGCAGGTCGCCGTTTTATTTTTAAAGATGCGGGCTCTGAATCAGCGGTCGGGCACCTGAATGGACAGGTCGAAGCCGCCACCGGGTCTTGGGGTCAGTTGGATTGGCCCCTCATTGATGCCGTGGGGAATATCAATACGATCAATGCCCGGTGGATTACCGATACTGAAGTTCAGATTCTGGCCATCAAAACCAATGCCCAGCTGGTCATTAAGAAAGGTCTGGGTAAAGGGTTCGTCCGGTATTTGCGGCTGCTGACCGAAGATCAGTTGCGGAATGGTTTCTGCAAAATTGGCCGGCGGTTGGGCCCGGGCCAGCTCCTCAGTGGGTAGCAGAAGGGCCCTGCGCAGGAACTCTTCTTCGGCGCTGCTCAGAGCGTCGGACTTGCCATCTTCCATATAGCGCTGGAGCGCTTCGCGGTAGGCTTCCTCTTCGGCTTCACTCAGAACCGGCTCGCCGGGCGAGATGGTCAGCGCCCTGATAATGCGCTGGCGATCCGCTTCGTTTCTTTGCTGGTCCCTTGGCACAACTATGACTGCGGAATCCTGAACATAGGTTTCCACCATCTCATCCGATGTCATCGTCTGAACGCCGGCCATGGCCGGAGCGGAGAGAGTGACGGTGATGGCCGTTGCAAGCAGTGTTGGGCGTGTCATGGCATAGCCTCTTGCGTTACCGGATCAGTTGAGGGGCGCGGCTGAGACTACTCTATTCAGTCAATACGCTTCCTTATCGGAGTATTCGGTTTGTCAGACAGTTTTTCAACCGGAAAGTGCCTGGTCTGTGATCAGAATCCGCAGTTTGGCAGTAAAGCTTTATGAGCGGCAGGATAATATGGTTTGATGCGTGCCGATAACGGGTGAACTTTTGAGGAAGAATGCGGCCTGATGGGCATGATAACGCGAAAACTCCGGCAACGATGGCAGCACTGGATTAACCGCAGGGTTCCCCGCGGAGACAGCCAGACGTTCAGCCAGAAAAACATCTTCATCCTGCCAACCGGTGCTGGGGTGGTTTTTGGTGTTCTGCTGCTGATCATGCTGATCACCGGTATCAATTACCAGAACAGCCTTATTTACCTGCTGACCTTCATTCTCGGGGCCCTGTTCGTCGGTGCCATGCATCAGACCCATCGCAATCTCTCGGGGCTTACGCTCGCCCTTATTCAGCCCGGCGAGGGCGAGGCCGGGGATGATGTACCGTTTCGATTCCGGGTCACCGCTGGAAAGGATAGCGGGCTTGCCATTGCGCTGTCGGTTGTGGATTCAAAGCTGGAAGGTGTCCATGTGCCGGCTGGCCAGGCCCGGGACGTTATTTTGCCCATCCCCTCAGCCCATCGTGGGTACCTTCGGCCAGACAAGGTTCGGATTGAAACCCGTTTTCCATTCGGGTTGCTCAAGGCCTGGTCCTGGTTGCGCCCGAGTTCGGCCGGCATTGCCTATCCCAGGCCACTGGTTGCTCCGGAGGTAATCAGCCAGGTGGATGACGGTAGTGAAGCCCGTTCTTCCGCGCCGGTGGCCGGTCAGGACAATGCCGACCTTCGGCCCTGGCGTGAAGGGGATATGAGCCAGCGGGTGATGTGGAAACGGTTTGCCCGCTCCGGGCAGATGGTGGTTGCCGATTGGGAAGGGGAGCAAGGAAGCCCCCACTGGCTGGATTTCAACGCTTTCCCGGGCGCGGATACTGAGCTCAGGCTCAGTTACCTGGCCTGGCTGGTGGCCGACCGGCTACAGAAAGGTGCAAAGTTTGGTTTGAACCTGCCGGGGGAGGTCATCGAACCCGACACCGGCCCAATCCATGGAGACCGGTGCCTGCGGGCGCTGGCGGTCTGGGGCGAAAAGCCGCCGAGAGAGCAGGATGCATTGCCGTTTGGTACCCGTAAAACCGTGGACGGCGCTACGGCGGGAGGCAGCGTATGAGCCGCCTGGTCGATGTGCTCCTTGGTAGAAGCCGCCGTTCCGAAGTACCGATAGATGCCATTCCTGGCGCTGCGCTACTCTGGCTGATTGGCAGTTTTGCACTGTTACTGTTGCCGCAGTGGAACCGGTTACCCTGGTGGCTGATTGCCGCCTGCGTGGTGCTGGCCGGTTGGCGCTGGCTGGCCCAGAGTGGTCGGGTGCGATTGCCGGGGCGCTGGTTGCGTACGGGCATTATGCTGGTGTTGATCGGAGTCTACCTGGGCACTGTTCAGGGCCGCTTTACCGTTGATACTGCTGCGTCGTTCTTCGTGTTGGCGGTGGGGCTCAAATGGCTGGAAACCCGCTCCGCCCGAGACTTCTATGTACTGTTTTTTATTCTGGTGTACCTGGCGGCTGTAAACTTCCTGTTCCAGCAGGACATCCTGTGGGCCCTGCTGACGTTTGCAGCCATTGCCTGCCTGCTGGTGGGTCTGCAGGTTCTTAACGCGCCGGATCTTCCGGGGTCATTGAAGGCCGGTTGGAAGCGGCTGGGACTTTTGATGGTGAAAACCCTGCCGGTAGTCGTCCTGTTATTCGTGTTCTTTCCGCGTATGGCGCCGCTGTGGAGCGTCCCGCTGGTTTCCGGCGAGGCTCGCAGCGGTATCTCCGATACCATGCGCCCCGGCGATATTTCCAATCTGGCCCAGAGCAGTGAGCGGGCGTTCCGCGTGAGTTTTGGTGGTCCGATTCCGGAGTATCGGGATCGCTATTGGCGAGGGCTGATTCTCGATTATCTTGACGGCGAGACCTGGCGGCAGCGCGACCGGGAGCCATTTCAACGCCCGGGCAGGGTGGCGGTGGATGGCGGCATTGGGGCGCTGGCGAGCAACCAGTACGATGTACTGTTGGAGCCGACGGACCAACGATGGGCCTTCTCTCTGGAAAATTCCATTGCGGTGTCGGACAACGTGTTTGACGCAGGGGAAGACCTGTTCCGTTTCCGTCGCCCCGCAGACAGCCCGGTGCGCTACCGGTTGGCGATAGACCCCGGGCAAACCCGGCCGGGTAGTGAGCTCACCCAGGCAGTGCGTCAGCGCTACCTGCAATTGCCTGGCGAAGGGAACCCGCGCGCAAGGGCATTAGCCAGTGAGCTGGCGGGCCAGTATTCCCCGGCCCAGGTGGTTAACGAGCTCATGCAGCGGTTCCGTAACGAAGAATACTATTACACACTGCGGCCACCGGCGATGCCCAACGATGGTGTGGATACCCTGTTGTTTGAGGAACAGAGGGGCTTCTGCGCCCATTACGCAGGTGCTGCCACCTTTGTATTCCGGGCCGCTGGTATTCCATCCCGTGTGGTGGTGGGTTACCAGGGCGGAGATGCCGGCGCCGGGGGCGATTATCTCATTGTGCGGCAGTACGATGCCCATGCCTGGGTTGAGGTATGGCTGGAAGGCCGGGGCTGGGTTCGGGTTGATCCCACTGCTGCGATTGCTCCTGATCGTATTGAGTTCGGATTGCGGGAGGCGATGGCCGAAGAGGGCTCCTTCCTGGAGAACAATTTGACCTCTCCCCAGCGGTATGGGGATCTGGCGGTTTTGCAGTGGGCGTCGCTGCAGCTCGACCGAATAAACTACCACTGGCAGCGTTGGGTGGTGGGCTATCAGGGCCAGAGCCAGATGAACCTGATGTCCCGGCTGCCAGGCGGCATTGGCATGAAGGAGCTTGGCTACATTACCGCCGGGCTGGTTGGTTTTGCCCTTCTTGTGGCCGGGTTGGTGTCGGCGCTTTCAATGACCCGGGGAGCCCGTCAGGATGGCTTCAGGCGCGTGGTCGGGTCATGGCACCGGCTGTGTGAACAGGCCGGTGTGCCTGTGCGCAGTGGCGAAACTCCGGTGGTGCTGGCGGAGCGCATGGCCGAGGCCCGGCCATCGGTGGCGGAGTCTGCCCGGATCTTTGCCCGGACAGTAAACAGCCATTACTATAGCTCTGCCTCAACCCGTCAGGCCGATGACGATACACGGCGGCTGAGGCGGCTACTGAAAACCATGAAGCGTCAACTCAAACGCAATCAGGAAACCGGATCCCGGATGCCGAAACATGACTGACATCGCACAGGAAATGCCCTGGCTGGCCCGCGCCTGGTCGGCAGTGCAAAGCCGACTGGCACAGGATCGTTTGCCCCACGCATTGCTGGTAGTGGGTGAGCGTGGCGTAGGAAAGCGCGCCTGGGCCCAGGCAGTGGCCGGATTGCTGTTGTGTGAAACACCGGCCAAATCAGAATCCGGCGCGGCGGTGGCGTGTGGCCATTGCAAGCAGTGTGAGCTGATGGCTGCAGGCAGTCATCCGGATCTGCGGGTTTATACCCCGGAAAAATCGCGCATGGTGAAGGTTGACCAGATACGGGCACTCTCCACGTTTGCTGTTGCTTCGCCCCAGGTTGGTCACCACAAGGTCGCGATTGTTGACCGGGCAGATCAATTAAACATCAATGCCGCCAATGCGTTGCTGAAAACCCTGGAAGAGCCGTTGCCGGACGTGACGTTGCTGCTGTTGCAGGAGAGCGGTCGGCCGGTACTACCGACCATTCGCTCCCGTTGTCAGGCGCTGACCATACCCTTGCCGACAGCAGAGCAGGGCGGGCAATGGCTGGCTGCCCGCGTGGCTGAGCTGGACGAGGCAAACCGGCCGGGGGCGGAGACCTTAGCCAAAAGCCTGATGCTGGCGGGCAATGCACCGCGGTTGGCGCTGGACTATGCCCTCGGAGATTTTTTGCCCCTTCGGGACAAGGCCTTTGAAGCATTCCGGCAGTTTATGAAAGGGCAGATCCCGGTTGGCGAAGCGGCTAAATCCTTCAAGGCCCTTGGCCTGGACGATTCGCTCTGGTTATTTGAAAGCTGGGCCGCGGATCTGGCGCGGGCCAGTGTGGGGGGGGCAGTATCTGACCCGGAAGCGGCGGACATGCTTGGTTATCTGGCAAACAACAATCCGCCGTGGCGGGCTCATCAGCTCCTGGACCTGGTCAGGGAAAGTCGCAGTGCCGCGGTATATAATGCCAGCCCGGAACTGGAGGCCAGCCAGCTTCTGATTGCCTGGCGGGAACTGATGCCAAGGAAGCGGAAAGCAAGCTGAGCTTTCTTCAATTTCAGCTGCTATGATTTGAAATGTCAGGAAATTCCTGAAGCATTGTGGCAATGTTTAACGACACAAGAACTTCCAGCGTAAAAGGTATGTGATATGGGCCCAGGATTTGGCGCACGCAGCGGCATTCTCACCCTGACCATCAAGGACAAAGCGGTTCTGTACGCCGCCTATATGCCCTACATTCGGCAAGGTGGTTTGTTCATTCCTACCCAGAAGCAATATCAACTCGGAGACGAGGTGTTTTTGCTGCTAAACCTGATGGACGAGCCGGAAAAGATACCCGTAGCGGGTAAAGTGGTGTGGATTACCCCTAAAGGAGCGCAAGGTAACCGTGCAGCAGGTATCGGTGTCCAGTTTAACGGTGACGATGAATCCGCAAGGACCAAGATCGAGTCTTACCTGGCAGGCTCGCTGAGCTCTGATCGCCCAACGCACACCATGTAGGACTCGCCTTGCATGACTGACACTGTGTTACCCGGCAGTGGGCACGACATTCCGGCCGGCTGCCGGGAGGCACGCTGGCCGCTCGATAACCTGACCCTTGCCGGCCTGACCTGGCATACGGACCCCTCGCACGAAGTTCGCTCCCCCATACTTATGGTGCACGGCTGGCTTGATAACGCCATGACATTCGCCCGGTTGGCGCCAGCGCTGGCCTCCGATGCCAGTGTTCACGCAATCGACATGGCTGGTCATGGCCACTCGGGGCATCGACCACCGGGCTATGGTTACTGGCTGATGGACTATGTGGCAGACCTCAGTGAATTGATTGACCATCATTTCCCGGAAAGCGAACGGTACCCCCTTGATCTGGTGGGCCATTCGCTGGGTGGTATCGTTTGTGCCCTGTATGCGGCAGCTTTCCCTGAGCGGGTGAGGCGGCTGGTGATGATTGACAGCCTGGGTGCCCTGAGTCGCCCCGCCAAGGAAACCATCCCCCAGTTGCGCCGGGCCTTGCAAAAAAAACGGAACGGATCGGCACCTCCGGCGGTCTATCCCGATGTGGCGACGGCGGCGAGGATCCGTGAGGGCGGGCTTAGCCCATTGAGCGCCGAGGCTGCAGCATTGCTGGTGCCCAGAAACATGCGGGCTGAAGGAGATGGCTTTGTCTGGCGCACCGATGCACGGTTAAGGCATCCCACGCCTTTAATGATGACCGAAGAGCAGGTTCATGCCTCGCTGGCCGCCATCCAGACGCCAACCCTGTTCGTAAGAGCGTCGGAAGGGTTGTTGGCCAGCCGTGGCGGATTGGTCAAGCGTGCAGAGCTGATACCCGACCTGACGACAGTGGACGTTCCCGGGGGGCATCATTGTCACCTGGATGGTGACACCACGCCGGTTGCACATGCTATAAAAAGGTTTCTATTCAATGAATAATCGTGCTGTTGTAATGAAACTCCGGAGCCTGTTGGCGTTTGCTGTGTTGGCTTGCGGCTCAGTGGCGGCAGCTTCGGAGCTTGGCGAGCCACTGGACGCGTTCGCCCAGTCGAGTCTTCAGTCGGCGCTGGACATTCGGTCGTCCGGGCACCTCGTGCTTATGAGCCCGGTTCGCGAAATACGCGGAGAGATCCGCTCGGATGTCATGGCCAGGCTGCCGGTGAACGGCAAAGGGCAGTTATTCGAAATCAACCGGGATGCGAGCCGTAAAGCCGCACAGGAACATTACCGTCGCGAGCTTCAGGCGCGAGGCGGCCAGATCCTTTTTGAATGTTCCGGAGTGGCCTGTGGTCGAAGCAACGTCTGGGCAAACCAGATTTTTGAGCAACCCAGGCTCCTTGGCCGGGATCAGGACCAGGACTACTTCGTCGGTGCCGTGGCGGATGTTGATGGCAACCGATGGTTGACCCTGGTGTACACCGTCACCCGTGGCAATCAGCGTGAATATGTTTGGGTTGAACATCTCCAGGTAGCAACCGGAGCGGACATTCCCGGCTTTCAGGCCTCTGCTGCACGGTTGCTGGGTCCCATTATTGTGCCCTGGCAGGGCGGTGTTACCCATCGGTTTGATTTGTCGACTACCGATCGCCGGCGGTTGGGAGAGTGGGCGGCAGAGGAGGGCGCCGAGGTGGTGCTCGCCGCGTTTTCTTCGCTGGAAAATGATGAAAGCCTGAATGATTCGATCGCAAGGGCGGAAAGGGCTGCGGGCGCCCTGGCCGACGTGCTGGCGAAATCCGGCGTCTCCCGGGAGCAGGTCCGCACCCTGGCCATCGGGCCTGGGGTGCAGGTAGCGGACCCTAACCGCACGGGTGACCGCATCGAAATTCTGGTAATCAAGAGGTAAGGGAATGTCCGGGGACACTAAGCCAGACGACCAACCGGTCGGCAGTGAGCAAGCGGCTGCAGAGGATGGCGTCAGCAAAGTATTGGCAAGTTCTGACGTATCGCCGGCCGAAGCTCCGGCCAATTCTGCACGCAAGCCCTCGCAAACCGGAAACGGCAAAACGGTCGCCTTGACCCTGGGTAGTGGCGGTGCCCGGGGTTACGCCCACATTGGCGCCATTGAGGTACTGCAGGAACGGGGTTACAACATTATCGCTATCTCCGGCTGTTCCATGGGCGCCCTTATCGGCGGTATGTACGCGGCTGGCAAGATGAAAGAATACAAGGACTGGGTGACCGGGCTGGGCCAGTTCGATGTCCTGAAACTGCTGGACGTTACCTTCACCTCGGTCGGCGCTATTCGGGGAGAGAAGGTCTTCTCGGTGGTCCGTGACATTCTGGGCGACACCCGGATCGAAGACTTGCCCATTGCGTTTACTGCGGTTGCCACCGATCTCCTTGCCCACAAGGAAATCTGGTTTCAGGAAGGGCCGCTGGATCGCGCCATCCGTGCATCCATTGCCATCCCGAGTGTTGTGACGCCTCTGGTGCTGGATGGCAGGGTGCTGGTAGACGGTGCATTGCTGAATCCCCTGCCGATTATCCCGACGATCTCTGCCCACGCTGATTTGATCATGGCCGTCAACCTGAGTGGCGAGGATGAACAGCCAAGGCGAATTCCCGATGCGGCATTTGCCGATGAAGACTCCGGCAGCGATATGGATGAATGGGTCGACGCCATCCGGGATAAAGCCTCGCGGTGGTTTGACTGGGATGCCATTAAATCCCTGACTTCCAGGAAACTCGATACCGGGGAATCTCCCGAAGAAAAAATCACCCGGGAGATGGCGAAAAAGCATAAAGAGAAGGATTTGAAAGTCCGGCACGAGGAGCCCGAGAAGGCCGCTCATCACCAGAAACGGGATGACCACGAGACCATTGACTGGGACAAGCTGGGCATTGGCAAATTTGATGTGATGAACCTGACCATCGAAACCATGCAGAGTGCTCTGGTTCAATACAAGATTGCCGGGTATCCGCCTGATCTCCTGGTTAATATCCCCAAGAATGCCAGCCGAAGTTACGATTATCACAAGGCACCGGAACTGATTCAGCTGGGCCGGGAGCGTATGGCTGCCGCACTGGACCGGTTTGAGCAAAGCCGCAGCAGTTCCGGTCCGTTGGCCCTTTAATCTGTATGCGGGCTGCAGGCCTGTGCTTAATAGGCGTATAATGCCGCGCTACATTAGCCTGACCAGGAAGACGTTTTTGTGACCAGTCCAGTTGACGATCTACACACCATCCGGGACTTTCTGCGCTATGCCGCGTCACGGTTTGCGGCATCGCCGTTGTATTTCGGGCATGGTACCGACAACGTGTGGGATGAAGCCGTGCAGCTGGTGTTACGCAGTGTCCACCTGCCATTGGAGAACAACAATGTGTTTCTGGATGCGCGCCTGGTGCGCACAGAGCGCGAACTGATTGTTGAGCGCATTGAGCGCCGCATTAATGAACGCGTACCAATCGCCTATCTTCTGGGCGAAGGCTGGTTTATGGGTATGCCGTTCAATATTGATGAGCGGGTGCTGGTTCCCCGGTCGCCGATTGGCGAGCTGCTGGAGAATGGCCTGCAGCCCTGGTTGGGCAGCCAGCCCGTTCAGCGGATACTGGATTTGTGCACGGGCAGCGGTTGTATCGGTATCGGCGCGGCCACCGTCTTTGATGAAGCCGAGGTTGATCTGTCTGATATTTCCGAGGCCGCCCTCGAAGTGGCGGACTCAAATATCGAGTTGCACGGCCTGGAAGGGCGGGTTCAGACCATCCGTTCGGACGTGTTTGAGAGCATCGAAGGCCGTTACGACGTGATACTCAGCAATCCGCCCTACGTGGATGCTGAAGACATGGCGGACATGCCGGAAGAGTACCGTCACGAACCGGAGTTGGGTCTGGCTGCAGGCGATGATGGTCTTGATATTGCCCACCGTATTATCGCCGGGGCTGCAGAGCATCTTACCGAGAACGGTCTGTTAATCGTGGAAGTGGGTAACTCCTGGGGCGCCATGGACGACGCCTATCCGGACCTGCCGCTTACCTGGCTGGAATTTGATAGCGGCGGCGATGGCGTGTTTCTGGTAACGGCTGCCGACCTGCGCGAGTGGCAGGCCAGAAACAGTTAAAAAATATTTTATAAAACCTTTATAAAGTGCTGAATTATGTCGGGAAATACGTTTGGTAAACTGTTCACCGTAACCACATTCGGTGAGAGCCATGGGGCTGCCCTGGGGTGCATTATCGATGGCTGCCCTCCGGGCCTTGAGCTGTCAGAAGCCGATATGCAGAAGGATCTGGACCGCCGCAAGCCTGGGACTTCCCGCCACACCACGCAGCGGCGTGAGGCCGATGAAGTGCGCATCCTCTCTGGCGTGTTCGAGGGTAAAACCACCGGGACGCCGATTGGCCTGATCATCGAGAATACCGACCAGCGCTCCAAGGATTACTCCAAGATTTCCGAGCAGTTCCGGCCGGCGCACGCCGACTACACCTACACGCACAAGTATGGTGTCCGGGATTATCGGGGTGGTGGCCGGTCATCGGCCCGTGAAACAGCCATGCGCGTTGCTGCCGGCGCGGTCGCCCGCAAGTTTCTTGAACAGCGTCTGGGCATTCGCATTCGTGGCTATTTGTCTCAGCTTGGGCCGATCAAAGCGGAAAAACACGATTGGGATCAGGTGCATCAGAACCCGTTCTTCTGTCCGGACGCCGATAAGGTGCCGGAAATGGAAGCCTATATGGACGCCCTGCGCAAAGAAGGGGATTCCATCGGTGCCCGCATCAACGTGGTCGCTGACGGTGTGCCGCCGGGACTGGGTGAGCCGATCTTTGATCGGTTGGACGCAGACTTGGCCCACGCACTGATGAGCATCAACGCGGTAAAGGGTGTGGAAATCGGCGCCGGGTTTGGCTGCATTGATCAGAAAGGCACTGAACACCGGGATGAAATGACGCCGGAAGGGTTCTTGTCCAATCATGCGGGCGGCGTGCTCGGCGGAATTTCCTCCGGCCAGCCGATTGTTGCCAGCATTGCGTTGAAGCCCACATCCAGCCTGCGTTTGCCGGGCCGGAGTATTGACGTGCATGGTAATCCGGTTGAGGTGATTACCACCGGTCGCCACGATCCCTGTGTGGGCATTCGCGCCACGCCCATCGCCGAGGCCATGATGGCCATCGTGTTGATGGACCATTACCTGCGCCACCGGGGGCAGAATGGCGATGTGGAAGTGAGCACTCCGGTCATCGGCCAGCTTTGATCAAAGGGAGGCGACACCATCTACTGGCGGCTGTCTAACCTCTACTTCTGGTTCTTCGCCCTCCTTGGAGGGCTTTTGCCTTATTGGTCCCTCTACCTGGAGGGGCAGGGGTTTTCCTACCTGCAAATCGCCACTTTGATGGCGACCATTCAGCTCACCAAAATTGTCGCGCCAAGTGTCTGGGGCTGGCTGGGGGATCGTTCCGGCCAGCGGGTGCGATTGGTCCGTTTTGGCGCCATTACCGGCTCGCTGTTCTTTGCCGGCGTGTTCATGGAACCCGGGTTCTATGGCCTGCTTCTGGTGATGCTGGCCTTCACCTTCTTCTGGAACGCGATCCTGCCGCTGTATGAGGTGATTACCCTACGGGCACTTGGCACGAGGAAAGACAAGTACGGCAAGGTTCGGCTCTGGGGCTCGGTGGGTTTTATCGGTGCCGTGGCTGTCGTGGGTGCCATTCTGGAGTGGGTTCCGGTCAGTTATCTGCCCTGGCTGCTGTTGCCCGTCTTTGCGGGCATCGCGGTATCGGCGTTTCTGGTGCCTGCAGAGCGGGGCGAGCGTAAACCGCCGGCTCCCAAAGGCAGCCTGAAAGCCATCGTCACCCATCCTGCTGTGATTGCCTTCTTCCTGATGAATTTCCTGCTGCAGGTATCTCACGGTGCCTACTACACCTTCTTCAGTATTCATCTGGAACAACATGGCTACGGCAAGCTGTCGATTGGCTTGCTCTGGTCGCTGGGTGTGCTGGCGGAAATCGGACTGTTTCTGGTGATGCACCGGTTGTCGCATCGGTTCAGTGTGCGCCAGATTGTCATCGGGGCTCTGTTCCTGACCATGATTCGCTGGATACTCATTGCCGAACTGACCATGGTCGTGCCCATTCTCATCTTCGCCCAGCTGCTTCACGCAGCGTCCTACGGTGCGTTGCATGCGATTTCTGTGCAATACATTCAGGGGTTCTTTGGCAAGCATCACCATGGCCAGGGGCAGGCCTTGTACAGCGGTCTGACCTTTGGTGCCGGCGGCGCCCTCGGCGCCTGGATGTCCGGTTTTCTGGTGGAGGGTATCAGCACCTCCGCCGCGTTCTGGGGTGGCGCTGCCGCCATGGCTGTGGCCATCCTGATCACCTGGCGCGGCTTGCAACCCATGCCGAAGGTTGATGAGGAGACCGGGCGCTAATCAGTTCCTGATTTCTTCCGCTTCCACAATCTCAAGCAGCGCCCGGGCACCATTGCTCAATTGCCGGCCACTCAGCGCAACGGCGCCAAGTACCCGGGAAACCGGGTGTCCAACGTCAAGTACCCGAAGACTGTTGTCCAGCATGCTCACCGGCAGCACACTCCAGCCCAGGCCGACACTGGTCATCATTTTGATGGTTTCCAGGTAGTTTGTGGGCATCAAGGGTTTCAGTGGCTGGTTCGCTTCCAGAAATAATCGGCTGACCACCCGGTAGGTCGCAGTGCTGGTGTCCGGCAACAGGGCCGGGTGTTGGGCCAGGTCTTCAAGCCGTGGGTGTTTCAGTTGTGCCAGCGGATGCTCCGCGCCAATGACAAAGGCCATCGGGTCTGGCCATTGCACCAAAATCCGGAACTCCGGGTTCATGCTATCGCTGAGGGTGACGAACGCGATCTCGGCGTTACGCTTGTTCATCTGGTGGTAGGCGGCGTCGGATTCCATGAACTGAAGGTCCAGCGTTACTTGTGGGTATTCGCGGCGGTAGCGCCTTAGCCAGTTTGGCAGGTGGTGAAGGCCGATGTGGTGGCTGGCAATGAGCTGGAGTTCGCCTTCGACGGTGTCGGCGTTTGGGCTGAGGGCGAGGCGGGCGTTGTGTATTTCATCGAGGATTTTGCGTGCGTGGGGCAGGAGTCTGGCGCCGGCTTCGGTGACGCGGATTTCCCGGTTGCTTCGGTCGATGAGTTTGGTGCCAAGCTGGGTTTCGAGGGCGGCGAGGCGTTTGCTGATGGCCGGTTGTGTCAGGTGGAGTGTTTCGGCGGCTTCTGAGAAGGAGCCCTGGTC
Source organism: Marinobacter shengliensis (assembly GCF_003007715.1). Lineage (GTDB taxonomy): Bacteria > Pseudomonadota > Gammaproteobacteria > Pseudomonadales > Oleiphilaceae > Marinobacter > Marinobacter shengliensis. The sequence goes on from NZ_PXNO01000027.1 coordinate 696,674, forward strand.
GACTATGGTCAGGAAGGCTTTTAAGGCGTTTGCGTCCATTTTGGTTCTTCTCTTGCCGCTTTGTTTGGAGTTGGGAGCAGCTTCACTGAGCCCCTCCCAAAAAACGCTACGAGCACATCCATGTGCGCTTCGCTCCGGCCATCCATGGCCTACGAGATTTTTGGGAGGGGCTCAGTGAAGCTGCTCCGTTAACCGTTGAGCATGCCGTCAGGGTGCGATTTACACAGAATCCACGGAAAATTTATGGGGCGCGACTGGGTAGGTCAGGCCTTTCAAAACCGTTGAGGGCCATGGACGGCCCGAAACGAGCCCACATGGACGTGCTTGTAGGCGTGTTTTGAAAAGCCTGACCTACCCAGTTGCGTCTTGCACTAAACAACCGGAATATTAAGCCCATAACCTAAAGGAATGCAAAGAATGAAAAACATGAATTGAGGTTATTCGGGGCGAAAGAGTAAGATAGGCGAACTGAGAGCATAAACAGAAACCCCCAGAGAGTGAGAGAGCAACCATGGCGGGCAAGACTTTATACGACAAGTTGTGGGACGACCATTTGGTCAAACAGCGGGACGATGGCTCCGCGTTGATCTACATCGACCGGCAGTTGCTGCACGAAGTGACGTCGCCGCAGGCGTTTGAAGGTCTGCGCCTGGCCAACCGCAAGCCCTGGCGGATTGATGCCAACATCGCGACGCCGGATCATAACGTGCCGACCACCGATCGTGACAAAGGCATCGACGGTATTGTTGACCCGGTGTCACGCACCCAGGTGGAGACTCTGGACAAGAACTGTGACGAGTTCGGGATTCTGGAATTCAAGATCAAAGACCAGCGCCAGGGCATCGTGCATGTGATCGGGCCGGAGCAGGGGGCAACCTTGCCGGGTATGAGCATTGTCTGTGGTGATTCCCACACCTCAACCCACGGCGCCTTTGGTTGCCTGGCTCATGGTATCGGTACCTCGGAAGTTGAGCACGTGCTGGCGACGCAGTGCCTGGTTCAGAAGAAGATGAAGAACATGCTGGTGAAGGTGAACGGCAAGCTTGGCGCGGGTGTGACCGGCAAGGATGTGGTTCTGGCGATCATAGGCAAGATCGGCACCGCCGGTGGTACCGGTTACGCCATTGAGTTCGGTGGTGAGGCGATTCGTGGCCTGAGCATGGAAGGCCGGATGACCATCTGCAACATGGCCATCGAAGGTGGTGCCCGTGTGGGGATGGTGGCGGTGGATGACATCACTATTGACTACGTGAAAGGCCGTCCGTTCTCGCCAAAAGGCGAAACCTGGGACAAGGCGGTTGAGTACTGGCGTACCCTGCACAGCGATGACGATGCGGTATTCGATAAGGTAGTTGAGCTGGACGGTTCCGCTATCAAGCCGCAAGTAAGCTGGGGTACGTCTCCGGAGATGGTGACCGGTGTTGATGGCAGCGTGCCGGACCCGGCGAAGGAAGAAGACCCGATCAAGCGTGAAGGCATTGTTCGTGCGCTTAAGTACATGGGCCTGCGGCCGAACCAGAAGATTACCGACATCCAGCTGGACCGTGTGTTTATCGGTTCCTGCACCAACAGCCGCATTGAAGACTTGCGCGAAGCTGCGGCCGTGGTGAAAGGCCGCAAGGTGGCCGCCAGTCTGAAACAGGCGATGGTGGTGCCGGGTTCTGGTCTGGTGAAAGCCCAGGCAGAGCAGGAAGGTCTGGATAAGATCTTCATCGAGGCGGGCCTGGAATGGCGTGATCCCGGTTGTTCCATGTGTCTGGCCATGAACGCCGACAAATTGGGGCAGGGCGAGCATTGTGCGTCCACGTCCAATCGGAACTTTGAGGGCCGTCAGGGCTTTGGTGGGCGTACCCACCTGGTGAGCCCGGCGATGGCGGCGGCAGCAGCCGTGTCTGGCCATTTTGTTGATGTTCGTGAGTTGCTGAACTGATCCACAGGAGAGAGACCATGCGCGCATTTACGCAACACCAAGGTATTGTTGCCCCCATGGACCGGTCCAATGTGGATACGGACATGATCATTCCCAAGCAGTTTCTGAAGTCGATCAAGCGCACGGGCTTTGGCCCGAACCTGTTTGATGAGCTGCGGTATCTGGATGAAGGCAAGCCGGATCAGGACTGTTCCAATCGCCCCGTGAACCCGGATTTCGTTCTGAACCAGGATCGATACAAAAGCGCCAGTGTGCTGTTGGCTCGCAGGAACTTCGGTTGCGGTTCCAGTCGGGAGCATGCCCCGTGGGCGCTGGATGATTTCGGCTTCCGGGTGATTATTGCCCCGAGCTTTGCCGATATTTTCTACAATAACTGCTTTAAGAATGGCCTGTTACCCATTGTTCTGGATGAAGAAATAGTTGATAAGCTGTTTCAGGAGACCGAGGCTAACGAAGGTTATGAATTAACGGTGGACCTGGAAGCTCAGACAGTAACGACCCCCTCTGGTGAGTCTTACAGTTTTGATGTCGATAATTTCCGTCGTCACTGTCTGCTCAATGGGCTCGATGATATCGGTGTGACCCTTGAAGACGCCGATGCCATTCGCGCCTACGAAGATGCTCGCCGCCAGACTGCCCCCTGGTTGTTTAACGCTGGAAACTGATAAACAAGGATTCTGATATGTCCCGTAATGTGTTGCTTCTGCCGGGTGACGGCATTGGTCCGGAAATCGTCGCTGAAGCGGAGAAGGTTCTGAACAAGGTTAATGACCAGTTCAATCTTGGCCTGACCTTTGACAAGGCCCTGGTGGGTGGTGCGGCTATCGATGCCACGGACTCACCGTTGCCGGACGAAACCCTGGAAAAAGCGCGCAATGCCGACGCCATTCTGCTGGGTGCCGTCGGTGGCCCCCAGTGGGACAGCCTGCCGATGGCCAAGCGCCCGGAGAAGGGGCTGCTGGGTCTGCGTTCGAACCTGCAGCTGTTTGCCAACCTGCGCCCAGCCATTCTGTACCCGCAACTGGCGTCTGCGTCTTCCCTGAAGCCGGAAGTGGTTTCTGGCCTGGATATCCTGATCGTGCGCGAGCTGACCGGCGGTATCTATTTTGGACAGCCCCGCGGTGTGCGCGAGCTGGAGAATGGTGAGCGCCAGGGCTACAACACCTATCAGTACACTGAGTCTGAGATTCGCCGAATCGGCCGCGTCGCCTTTGAAGCGGCCCAGCAACGCGGCAAGAAGCTGTGCTCTGTCGACAAGGCAAACGTACTGGAAGTGACCGTGCTGTGGCGCGAGATTATGGAAGACCTTAAGCGTGAATACCCGGATGTCGAGTTGTCCCATATGTACGTGGACAACGCCGCCATGCAGCTGGTTCGGGCTCCCAAGCAATTCGATGTGATTGTGACTGGCAACATGTTTGGTGATATTCTTTCTGACGAAGCGGCTATGCTCACCGGCTCCATCGGCATGTTGCCGTCGGCGTCGCTGAACTCTGAAAAGCAGGGCATGTACGAGCCTTGCCACGGTTCGGCGCCGGATATTGCCGGGCAGGGCATTGCCAACCCGTTGGCCACCATCATCAGTGCAGCCATGATGCTGCGTTACAGCCTGAATGAGGAAAAAGCCGCAGAAGCGATTGAAGCGGCGGTCAGCAAGGTACTGGATCAGGGGCTGCGCACCGCAGACATCATGTCAGACGGTGGTAAGAAGGTTTCAACCCGGGAAATGGGTGAAGCTGTTCTCAATGCACTTTGAGTCAGCCCTGATTCGCTAAACCGAGACCCGACAGTGGCGCGATGCTGCCACTGCGGGATCATCCATCCTGTCCCTGCCAGCGATAACGGTAGCGGGCGGGCATAATGTGAGGTTCAAAGGTCGCACATGAAGCGAGTTGGACTTGTAGGTTGGCGTGGCATGGTAGGCTCAGTCCTCATGCAGCGCATGCGTGAAGAAAACGATTTTGCCGACATCGATCCGGTGTTTTTTACCACTTCCCAGGCGGGCAAGCCGGCCCCGGACGTAGGCAAAGAAGGCGTTCCGGCACTCCAGGATGCCTTTGATATCGACATCCTGAAAGGCATGGACGTAATCCTGACCTGTCAGGGCGGTGATTACACCTCAGCGGTGTACCAGAAGCTGCGCGATGCAGGTTGGAACGGCTACTGGATTGACGCGGCATCGTCCCTGCGGATGGTGGATCACTCCGTCATTGTGCTGGATCCGGTTAATCGCAACGTGATCGATGCCGCCCTGGATAAGGGCGTAAAAGATTATATTGGCGGTAACTGCACCGTGAGCCTGATGATGCTGGCCCTGGGTGGTCTGCTGGAGCAGGATCTTATTGAGTGGGTCTCTCCGATGACCTATCAGGCGGCTTCCGGTTCCGGTGCCCAGAACATGCGGGAACTGCTGAGCCAGATGGGTGCGTTGAACGACAGCGTCAAGTCGGAGCTTGCTGACCCCTCGTCGGCGATCCTGGAAATCGACCGCAAGGTAACCGATACCATGCGTTCCGGTGATTTCCCCACCGAGCACTTCGGTGTGCCCCTGGCGGGCAGCCTGATTCCGTTTATCGACAAGCAGCTCGATAACGGCATGAGCAAGGAAGAGTGGAAGGCGGGCGTTGAGACCAACAAGATTCTTGGCCGCAGCGACAATCCGATTCCTATCGACGGCATCTGTGTTCGTATTGGCGCTATGCGCTCTCACAGCCAGGCGCTGACTATCAAGCTCAAGAAAGACCTGTCGGTTGCGGAAATCGAGGGTATCCTTGCCAAGGCCAACGACTGGGTGAAAGTCATCCCGAATGATCGTGATGCCACCATGCAGGAACTCACGCCGGCGAAAGTGACCGGCACCCTGAGTATCCCCATTGGGCGGATTCGCAAATTGTCCATGGGGCCGGAATACATTTCTGCGTTTACCGTGGGTGACCAGTTGCTGTGGGGGGCCGCTGAGCCTCTGCGCCGCATGCTGCGGATTCTGCAGGAACGTTAAATAGTGTTACACAGTGGTAATTAATGCCAACTGTGTCCGGTTTTTCGTATGCCGGAGTGGGGCGGAGGCTGATTTCAGCGTCCGCCCCTGTTATTTTCAGGGCTGTTAAGGAGTTCCGCCCGATTGGTAAAAAAACGGTGCAAGGATTGCGGCTGATTGATTGATAAAAGAGGCTTTATCAACAATACTTGCCAAACTGAACGGTATAATTGCGATATAACAACGAGAACTAAAAAGACGGAAGTCATCCAACCTCGTCCGATTCTGTTGAGATACAGCAGTAAAGAATAACGGAGACTGGAAAGGAAAAAGCATGAAGGTACGCAAGCTTGCGGTTGCCATGGCGCTGGCGGGAGGGCTCGGTTCCGGTGTCGCTCAGGCGTTGGGGCTGGGGGAAATTGAACTGCAGTCCTGGCTGAATGAGCCCCTGGATGCGGAAATATCACTCCGTGAAAGTCGTGGGGTGGATCCCGGTGATGTATTTGTAAATGTTGCGCCGGAAGCCGCTTATCAGCGGATTGGCATTGATCGCCACCAGTTTCTGAGCAGGCTGAGGTTTGAGGTGGTTACCGCTTCCGACGGCAGTCTCGTTGTTAACGTCTCTTCCCGGGAGCCGCTCCGGGAACCTTACCTGAATTTTCTGTTGGAGCTGACCTGGCCTAATGGCCGACTGATGCGGGAATATTCGGTACTGGTAGATCCACCAGTGTATGCCGAAGATTCCGGTGTTCAGGAGCAGGTGAGTGCGCCTTCGGCAGCGCCAGCAAGTCCAAGGCAGGCAGCGCCCCGTAGCCAGGAGTCTGTGCGTCGCCAGGCCCAGGCCGAGAGTTCACTTGCCCGGGGCTATCAGGCTGACACGTTCGGCCCGACCGGTCCATCAGACACGCTCTGGACTATCGCCCAGCGTGTCCGCCCGGACAGCTCTGTGTCTATGCAGCAGGTTATGCTGGCCCTTCAGGACCAGAACCCCAATGCCTTTATGGGCGGCAACATCAATCGGTTGAAGCGTGGTGAGGTGCTGAGAGTTCCAACCATGGAACAGATCCGCAGCCGGAGCCAGGCGGAAGCCAACCGCGTTGTTGCACAGCAAAACGAGGCGTTCCAGTCTCGTACCGTCGACGCCACCCGTACCGCAGAGGCTGAATCCGCTCCGGCGCCTACCCAGGCGGGCGCAGCCGGTGACGAATTGCGCTTGCTGGTAGCGGATGGCGAATCTCGCGATGTTACCGAGGGTGGCTCCGCTGGCGGTGATGGCGATTTGCCGGGCGGCAGCGACGTGGGCTCAGCGGTAGCGATGGAAGAGCTGGAAGCCACGCGTCGCGAAAACGAAGAATTGAACAGTCGCCTGGCTGATCTTCAGGATCAGGTTTCCACCCTGCAGCGTCTGTTAGAGCTCAAGAACAGCCAGCTTGCAGATTTGCAGGGTATGACGGCTGAAGAGGCAGCGGCGGCGGATCAACTCCCGGACGACGAGGCCGAAGCGCCGACCGGAGAACTGGCGGCAGTTGATGGTGCTGATGACGTCGCCGAGGACGATTCAGAAGCACTCGAAGATATGCCCGCAGCTGAGGGTAGCGAGCAGGCCGTATCGGATGAGCTGACAGACGACAGTGGCGTTGATAGCGCCGGTGAGGAAGTCGCGACTACCGAATCCGCGCAACCCGCCGACGAAGCGGCAGAGCAGGAAGCCGATGAGGCAGACGTGGCCGCCGCTCCGGCAGCGGAGCAGCCCCGCGAACAGCCTCGCCAGCCAGCGCCGGTTGCCCCTCCCGCCGTGGAGAAGGGTTTCCCCGGTAATGTGATTGACGCCATTTCAAACAATCCGATGTACCAGATTGCCCTGGGTGGCGGCCTGGTTCTGCTCTTGCTGTTGCTTCTGCTGGTTGCACGCCGGAACGCCAATCGTGAAAAGGCGTTCTACGACCAGCTCAACAGCGAGGACGGTAGCGAAAGCGATTCGTTTGATCTGAGCCTGGAAGACGAAGCTGTTGATCAGCAGGAAGGCGCTGACGCCCTGGCCGAAGCCGACACCTACATTGCCTATGGTCGTCATGATCAGGCAGCACAGGTGCTTGAAACCGCCATTTCCCGGGAGCCGAGCCGCACTGATCTCCGGTTGAAGCTGCTTGGGGTATACGCGGACAGCCAGGATCGTGATTCGTTCGAGAAACAGTACGGGGAAATTGAGGCCCTGGAAGACGAAGCCGCTATTGAGCAGGCAACCGTTCTTCGCGAGCGTCTTGAAGAAGCCGAGTCTATGCCAAGCATCGACGACCTTGAGTCGCAACTGCGGTCTGATTCCTTCAGTACTTCGGTGGCGACAGAGGAAGAGCCTGGTCAGGAAGACGAGTTACCGTCTGATGATGATTGGCAGCTGTCCGATGACCTGAAAGCAGACGAGTTTGAGGCCAGTCCCGAGCCTGAGCAGGAGAACGAGTTCGGAGAGCTGGAATCGGACGTCGAGAAGGAGGGTGATTCTCCCGACGATCTGATTGAATACGACCTTTCCGGTCTTGAGGTATCTGAAAAAGACGAATCCGCCGTCGACACTTCCGAAGAGCAGGATTTCTCTTCTCTCGAAATGGATCTTGAGGACTCGGGCGAGGCCAAAGCCGACGAAGAGGATCTCAGTTTCGATTTCGAGTCCGCACTTGAAGACGAAGCCACCGAGGAGCCGGCGGTTGAGACAGCGGAAGAGGATACTCTGGATTTCGGACTGGAAGATGAGTCTGATAAAGCAGAGCAGGTTGGAGACGCGGAAACCGTTGAGGATGAATTGTCGGGCGACGTGGATGCCCTGGATGAGTCCTTCCTGGACGAGCTTGATGCCGAACTGGACAAGGTTGCCGAGGAAGAAGGCGAGCCGGAAGGGCTGGACCTTGACGAGTCTACGCTGGACGACCTGGAGCTTGATGTGTCTGACGAGGATCTCGCCCTGATGGAAGAGTTCTCTGAGTCTGACGAGCAGCCCGCAGGTCCGGAACAGGAAGCGGCATCCCTGGATGAAGAGCTTGGTCTGGAAGACGCGTTCAGCAGCGAAGAGCCGGCTGACTCAGAACCAACAAGTGAGCCGGCTCAGGAAGGTGAGTCTGAGGCCACTGAGCAGGAGGCTGATGCCATGGATGACGATCTGGTTCCGCTGGCGTCCGAATCGCTGGATGGCAAGCAGGAGCAGAGTTCCGCGCTTGATATCGATGAGGAGTCATTGGGCGAGGACGATGATTTCGATTTCCTTGCCGGGACTGACGAAGCGGCCACCAAACTCGATCTGGCCCGGGCCTACATCGAGATGGGGGACAGCGACGGAGCCCGTGATATCCTGGAAGAGGTCGCTCTGGAAGGAAACGACGAGCAGAAGGCGGAAGCGCAGGAGCTCCTTAAAAATCTTTCCTGATCCGTTATAATCTCGTGATATCGGTAACAGCGCCGGCCATAAGGCCGGCGCTTTGTTTTTCAGTGAACTCTTTTCGACGGACCAATCCTTGTTTCTCAATTCTCAGCCTTTGACCACAGATAATGCGATCGGTAACGGTCGGGTAGCCATTGCGTTTGAATACGATGGTCGCGGGTTTCATGGCTGGCAACTCCAGAAAAGCGGTGTCCGGTCAGTGGAGAGCGAGCTGGCCAGGGCCGTGTCCAGAGTTGCTGATCACCCGGTTGACCTGGTGTGCGCGGGGCGTACGGATGCCCGCGTTCATGCCAGCTTTCAGGTGGCTCATTTTGATACTCCCTCGGTGAGGAGTCTCCGCTCCTGGGTCATGGGCATGAATACCGCCTTGCCGGATGATATTTCCGTGCACTGGGCGGGCAATGGTGTGGCAGATTTTCATGCACGGTTCTCGGCGGTTTATCGGCGCTACCGGTATGTTATTCTGAATCGTCCGGTAAGGCCCGGGATTCAGCGGGGGCAGGTGAGCTGGACTTTTCGGCCGCTTGACGTTGCCAGTATGCACAGGGCGGCTCAGGTGCTTGTCGGTGAACACGACTTCAGTTCGTTCCGGGCAGCCGGTTGTCAGTCCAGAACGCCGGTTCGTTATCTGGAGCGGATTTCGGTAACCCGAAAGGGCGACTATGTCGTAATAGATGTTCAGGCCAACGCTTTTCTACACCATATGGTGCGCAACATTGCCGGCGCCTTGATGGCCGTAGGGGCGGGCAAGCAGCCTGAACCATGGATTGGTGAGGTGTTGGCCAGCAAAGATCGCAAGTTGGCGGGTGTGACCGCACCACCGGACGGACTCTATCTTGTGGATGTTGGCTACCCGGATCAGTACGGAATACCGAGGGCTCTGTGCGGCCCCGGTTTCGTCAGTCCCTGGTTCACCGACGGTGAGAACGGACCTATTGAGCCAACGCACATTCACCCCAAACAACCGGTGTCAGAAACATGACCACCCGTGTGAAAGTTTGCGGCTTGACCCGGCCGGAAGATATTGACGTCGCGGTAAGGTGCGGCGCAGACGCCATCGGTCTGGTTTTCTATGAGCCGAGCCCACGCTCGGTTACGGTTGAGCACGCCAGGGCGCTGGCGGATCGAATACCTGCCTTCGTCACGCTGACCGGTTTGTTTGTGAATCCGGATGCCCGGTTTGTCGAGAGTGTGCTGGATCAGGTTCCGCTGGATCTGTTGCAGTTCCACGGCGATGAATCCCCGGACTTCTGTGACAGCTTCGGACGCCGCTGGATCAAAGCGGTCAGGGTTCGCGAAGAGGGTCAGATAGAGAAGGCCTTTGATGACTATCGCAAGGCCTCCGGCCTTCTGGTCGATGCCTGGGATCCGAATCGTTATGGGGGAACCGGGCAATCCTTCAACTGGGCATTGATTCCTGAGCACCGGCCGTTACCCCTGATATTGGCCGGTGGGTTGTCTTCTGCTAACGTAGCCCGCGCCATTGAAGAAGTCAGGCCCTGGGCTGTCGACGTAAGCGGAGGGGTGGAGCAGAGCAAGGGCAAGAAAGACGCCACCAAACTATCCGATTTTATGAAAGAGGTTCACTGTGTCTGTAAAACTGACTGAAGAGATGTTGAAGGCGCTTCCGGATGCGAAAGGTCACTTCGGTGCCTTCGGTGGCCGGTTTGTTTCCGAAACCCTGATGGACTCGTTGATGACGCTGGAGAAAGAGTATCTCCGGCTGAAAGATGATGCCGAATTCCAGGCCACTTTCGATAAAGACCTGGCGGACTATGTGGGGCGTCCCAGCCCATTGTATTTTGCCGAGCGACTGACCAGGGAAACCGGTGGTGCCCAGATCTGGCTGAAGCGTGAAGACCTCAACCATACCGGTGCTCACAAGGTGAACAACACCATTGGCCAGGCGCTTCTGGCCAGTTTCCTGGGCAAGAAACGAATTATTGCTGAAACTGGGGCCGGACAGCATGGTGTGGCAACCGCAACGGTGTGCGCGCGGCTTGGGCTTGAGTGCCATGTGTTCATGGGGGCGGAAGACGTCAAACGTCAGTCCCTCAACGTCTACCGCATGAAGCTACTCGGGGCCACCGTGCATGCGGTCCAGAGCGGCACCAAAACCCTGAAAGATGCCATGAACGACGCCATGCGTGACTGGGTGGCCAATGTTGATGAAACCTTCTATATCATCGGTACCGTGGCTGGCCCGCATCCCTATCCACTGCTGGTTCGCGATTTCCAGTCGGTGATTGGTCGGGAAACCCGTCGCCAGGCCCTTGAGCAGGCAGGTAAACTGCCGGATGCGCTGGTAGCCTGTGTTGGTGGCGGCTCCAATGCCATCGGCATGTTCTATCCGTTCCTGTCTGATGAGAATGTTGAGCTTTACGGTGTTGAAGCAGGTGGCCTGGGTATCGAAACCGGTCAGCATGCCGCACCTTTGTGTGCCGGGCGCCCGGGGGTTCTTCACGGAAACCGTACGTACCTGATGGAAGACGAAAACGGCCAGATCGCAGCAACCCATTCGGTCAGCGCTGGCCTGGATTATCCGGGAGTAGGCCCAGAGCACTCCTGGTTGAAAGACATCGGTCGCGCCAATTATGTCTCGGTCACCGATGACGAAGCGCTGTACGGTTTCCGTAAGCTGACCCGTGTTGAAGGTATTATGCCGGCGCTGGAAACCGCCCATGCGGTTGCCTACGCGCTTAAGCTGGCAGCAACCATGGACAAGGACAAGATGATCGTGATCAATGTCTCCGGCCGTGGCGACAAGGATATTCACACCATTGCCCAGTTGGATGGCATTGAGATCTGAAGGTATCAGGAGCAGGCATGAGCCGAATTGAAGGCGTACTGAAATCATTGAAAGAGCAGGGTCGAAAGGCGCTGATCCCGTATATCACCGCCGGTGACCCAGAGCCGGGGCAGACGGTCAGCCTGATGCACACCCTGGTGGATGCTGGCTCAGACATCATTGAGTTGGGCGTGCCGTTTTCCGATCCCATGGCGGACGGGCCTGTTATCCAGCTTGCCTGTGAGCGAGCCCTGGTGCACGGCACGTCCCTGCGCCAGGTAGTCGGAATGGTCAAGGAATTCCGGAAGACCAACACCACCACACCGGTGGTACTGATGGGGTATCTGAACCCGATGGAAGCCATGGGTTACGAGGCGTTTGCGGATGCTGCGGCCGATGCGGGTGTAGACGGTATCCTCACCGTTGACCTGCCACCGGAAGAGGCCGAAGACGTCGCTCCATTGTTTTCCGCCCGTAACATGGACCCAATCTTCCTGCTGGCGCCCACCACCACGGATGAGCGCATCAAGGCAATCAGCGAACACTCATCCGGTTATGTGTACTATGTTTCAATCAAGGGCGTGACTGGGTCGGCAACCATCAATGTTGATGAAGTGGCGAAAAAAGTGGCCCATGTGCACGAACTGACGGCGCTGCCGGTCGGTGTCGGATTCGGAATCCGGGATGCGGAGACAGCGGCTGCCGTTGGCAAAGTATCCGATGGTGTAATTGTCGGAAGCGTGCTGGTCGATACAATAGCCCGACACCAGACAGATCCCGAAGCCCTGGCCAAGGCGCTGAAGGATCTGTTGCACCCGATGCGTGAAGCCCTGGATAGTCTGGCGTCCTGAGGGGCCGGCTTCCAGGCATCAAAGGACAGGATGAAAGCATGAGTAACTGGCTGGATAAGATCATGCCGAGCAAGATTCGCTCGGAATCGCGGCAACGTACCGGGGTGCCGGAAGGGCTGTGGAAGAAGTGCCCCAAGTGCGGGGCGTTTTTATACAAGCCTGAACTCGAGAAAAACCTGGACGTCTGCCCGAAGTGTAACCACCACCTGCGTGTCTCTGCCCGGCGCCGGCTGGACATCTTCCTCGACAAGGACGGCCGCGAAGAAATAGCCGCAGAACTGGAGCCTTCTGATCGGCTCAAGTTCAAGGACAGCAAGCGCTACAAGGACCGGCTTTCAGCAGCCCAGAAAGCAACCGGCGAAAAAGACGCCCTGGTCGCTATGAAGGGTTCAACGATGGGCGTTCCCCTGGTGGCTTGTGCTTTCGAGTTCAACTTCCTGGGCGGTTCCATGGGCCAGGTGGTTGGTGAGAAGTTCGTACAGGCGGCCAATGTTTCCCTTGAGCACCGTATTCCCCTGGTCTGCTTTTCTGCCAGCGGTGGCGCCCGTATGCAGGAGGCCATTCTGTCGTTGATGCAGATGGCAAAGACCGCTGCAGTGCTGGAGAAGCTCAAGCAGGAAGGCATTCCCTACATTTCGATCATGACTGATCCGGTGTTCGGCGGAGTGTCTGCCAGCCTCGCGATGCTGGGCGACCTGAATATAGCCGAGCCTTATGCGCTGATCGGTTTTGCGGGCCCCCGGGTGATCGAGCAGACCGTCCGCGAGAAACTGCCGGAAGGTTTCCAGCGCAGTGAATTCCTGCTGGAACACGGTGCTATCGATATGATTCTGCACCGGCACCAGATGCGCGAGCGGGTAGCCCACGTTCTTGCCAAGTTCACCGGCCAGGAAAAGCCAGGCACGGAAGATCCCATCGAGTTCGAGATCACGGAAAAACCCGACACAGATGAACCCTCCCAGCACTGACGCAAGGCCCGTACCGGTCCCTCCCGGGGCCGGTGCGTCTGTTGAAAAGTGGCTTCAGTATCTGGAAGCCATTCATCCCACCGAAATTGACCTTGGCCTGGATCGGGTTCTGGTGGTTTTGCGCCGTCTGTTTCCGCGAAAGCCAGCAGCGCGAATCATCACTGTAGCGGGCACCAACGGCAAAGGCACGACCGTGGCGGCCCTGGAGTCGCTTTTGCGGGCCGCCGGGCGAACCACCGGAGCTTATACTTCTCCCCATCTTCAGCGTTATAACGAGCGGGTGCGGATTAACGGTCAGGATATCAGCGATGCCGCGTTGATATCCGCCTTCGAACAAGTGGAGGCGGCACGGGGTAAGGTTTCCCTGACCTACTTTGAATTCGGAACCCTGGCAGCCTTCGTGGCACTCGCAGACGCGGGTGTTGAAGACTGGATTCTGGAGGTCGGCCTGGGTGGACGTCTGGATGCCGTTAATGTGCTGGACGCTGACTTCGCGGTGATCACCTCTATTGATATCGACCATATCGGCTTTCTGGGCGATAACCGGGAAGTGATCGGCTTCGAAAAGGCCGGTATTCTGCGGCCCGGGATTACTGCGGTCTGTGCAGATCCAGAGCCTCCCGCCTCTGTGCTTCAGCAGGCCGCCGCGCAGAAGGTCAATCTTAAGGTGACCGGGCGTGATTACCGGCTCAGGCCGGTTGGCGATTCCGTTGAGCTGACGATTGAGGGGCTCAGTATAACCCTGCCGGCCGGCCCGCTACCTGTCGAAAGTGTTGCGGCAGCGGCGGTGTTGGCGCGGGTGTTGGCGCCAACCATGACTGTCAGCCTGTTAGCGGATACAGCCAGGTCTGTAACGGTGCCAGGGCGTTTTGAGCGGTTGAGAACAAGGCCGGATGTGATCGTGGATGTTGGTCACAATCCCCATGCCGCACGCTGGTTGGCTCAGCGGCTTGAGTTGCAGCGGTCAGGGCAGGGCAAGGTGTTCGGTCTTTATGCCGCTCTGGCGGATAAAGACGTGGAGGGGGTAATGCGGGCCATGGCGCCAGTTGTCGAACGCTGGTGGTTCGCCGGTCTCGATGTGCCGCGCGGGCTGGAGGTGCAGACTCTGGTGGAGCGGGCGCGGGCTTGCGGAATTGCCGGTTGCACGGCGTCTGAGTCTGTGGCTGATGCCATGGCTTCGGCACTGGCGGAGGCCGGCGAGAAGGACACCATTGTGGTATTCGGTTCGTTCTACACCGTTGCGGAGGCCCGGGCCCGACTTACCGGCGAAGTCTCTTAAACTTTGTCCATGGCAGGCGCCGGAGCTTTGTGTTAACGGCACTCGGCGGTTAGTATCAGTATCAAACTGTTAGGTTAAGGGAGCGCTTTCTCGTGAACGGATTGAAACAAAGAATCATTGGTGCGCTGGTTCTGGTCTCCCTGGCTGTGATTTTTGTGCCGATGATATTTGACGAGCCCCATTCCGAGCGCCAGTCCCGGCCTGTCACCATCCCCGAGGAGCCGCCGTTCCCTGAAGTGGACGTTCCCCCGGAGCCGGCCCTTGGCGGCAGCGACTACGGCATGAATTCCGCCCCTCAGGACACTCCCACTACGGAATCAGCTCCCGGCTATCGACTGATTGAAGGCGTTGAAGAGCCCGTGCCAGAACCATCCAGCGCCCGCGAGCCCGCGGCCCAGGTAGCAGAGCCGGTTACCCGCACGACGGATAGCCATGCCGCCGGCTCAGAGCCTCAGCCACAGGTTTCTCAACCCTCTGAGCCGGCAACTTCTGCCAGCTCCGCCGATGAATCCGCTGAGTTCACCCGGTCACTTGAAGGTGCCTGGGTTGTCCAGTTGGGCAGCTTTGGTAATGCCGATAATGCCCGCCGTCTGCGCGACAATGTTCGCGACATGGGGTACGGCGCCCACCTACAGCAAGTAGAGCGTGGTGACACCACATTGACCCGGGTGTTCAGCGGGCCGTTTGTCAACAAATCCGAGGCCGAAGCCGCCAAGAAAGCCCTGGATGATGCCTTCTCGCTGAATAGCCTGGTTACCTCCGGCGGAAAGTGACCCGGTGACTTGCAATTTATGAGCCTCAGGCGGTTTGGTGACGCCCGGTTTCCTGTTAGAATTCGCGCTTCCTTTTCTCCATCGGGTTTTTCATGGACGCGCTGATCTGGATTGACTGGGTCATCATTGCTCTGATTGCTGTTTCCACGCTGATCAGTCTGAAGCGGGGCTTTGTTCGCGAAGCCCTGTCGCTGGTGACCTGGGTTGCGGCATTCATCATTGCCCGCACGTTCCATCCTCAGATGCAGTCATTGCTTGAATCCACCGTGGAAACACCACTGGTGCGTCTGATTGCGGCCTTTGCGATTCTGTTTTTCGGCACCCTGATTGTGGGCGCTATTGTCAATAATATGATTGGTCATCTGGTGCGGGCGACCGGATTGTCAGCCACCGACCGCGTTCTCGGCATGGGGTTCGGGTTGCTACGGGGTGTGGTGGTAGTGATTGTTGGTATCGCGTTTACCCGCTACACACCGCTTGCCGAAGATACCTGGTGGAGAACGTCCGTGATGATCGACCGTCTGGCGGTGGTCGAAGACTGGTCCCGTCGAACCCTGGGTGATGAATTTGCCCGGTTCCTGGGCCCCGAAGCAGGGGCCGGGTACAGCACCGAATCCTCAACAGAGCAGGAAGGCGTGGAACCCACGCCTGCATCCCGTTAACATTCAGATTTAACACTCGGAGAGTTCCCCAGCCATGTGCGGCATTGTCGGTATTGTCAGTACTTCAAACGTCAACCAGCTTCTTTACGATGCACTGACTGTTCTTCAGCACCGTGGCCAGGATGCGGCGGGTATTGTGACTTTTCAGGATAACCGGTTTTTTCTTCGCAAGGACAATGGTCTGGTCCGGGACGTATTCCATACCCGGCATATGCGCAGGCTGGTAGGCAATGTGGGGATCGGTCACGTCCGTTACCCCACCGCTGGCAGTTCAAGCTCTGCCGAGGCCCAGCCGTTTTACGTGAACAGCCCCTACGGCATTACTCTGGCACACAACGGCAACCTGACCAATGCCGATGACCTGAGCAGCGACTTGTTCCGCACCGATCTGCGCCACATCAACACCAATTCCGATTCCGAAGTGTTGCTCAACGTATTTGCCCATGAGCTGCAGAAGCTTGGGAAACTGAACCCGACCAAAGATGAGATTTTTTCCGCCGTCCGCGCCGTGCACAAGCGCTGCCGGGGTGCCTATGCCGTTATCGCGATGATTACCGGCTACGGCATTGTCGGTTTCCGGGACCCCAATGGCATTCGCCCGGCCTGTTACGGTGTGCGGGAAAGCGAAGATGGCCAGAAAGAATACATGATCGCCTCGGAGAGCGTGGCTCTGAACGCCGCCGGCTTCGAGATCGTTCGGGATATCGCACCGGGTGAAGCGGTTTACATCGAAACAGACGGTACCCTCTACACCGAGCAATGTGCGGAATCCCCCAAGCTGTATCCATGCATCTTCGAGCACGTCTATTTTGCTCGCCCCGACTCCATCATGGACCGGGTGTCGGTATACAAGGCACGCCTGCGCATGGGCGAAACCCTGGCAGACAAGGTGCTCAGGGAGCGGCCGGACCATGACATTGATGTGGTGATCCCGATTCCGGACACCAGCCGGACTTCGGCCATGCAGATGGCCTATCAGTTGGGCGTCAAATACCGCGAAGGCTTTATCAAGAACCGCTATATCGGGCGGACGTTTATCATGCCCGGCCAGAAAATGCGGAAGAAGTCGGTGCGCCAGAAGCTTAATCCCATAGACCTGGAGTTCCGCGGCAAGAATGTCATGCTGGTGGATGATTCCATCGTCCGGGGAACTACCTGTAAGGAAATCGTTCAGATGGCCCGGGACGCCGGTGCCCGGAACGTCTACTTCGCCTCAGCAGCGCCGCCTGTGCGTTACCCCAACGTGTACGGCATTGATATGCCCTCGGCCAGTGAGCTGATTGCCCACGACCGTTCGGTGGAGGAGGTTCGGGAGCAGATTGGTGCTGACTGGCTGGTATATCAGGACCTGGAAGACCTGATTACCTGTGTCAACGATGTCAACGACGATATCGATGGTTGGGAGTGCTCGGTGTTTACCGGTGATTACGTAACCGGTGACGTGGACGAAGCCTACCTGCGCCGGCTCGAAGACCTGCGTAAAGACGAGAAGCGTCCCGGTGGGCAGATCATCGACGGTGATAATGCCATTATCGACCTCCATAATGACGAAGACTGAAACCCTAACGCCCGTGCCAGGAGAACACTATGACAGTCGGCCGTGAAGAACATCTCTGGATTCCTGAATCGGATCTGGACGGTATGTCAGTGGATACCCTGGCCGTGAGGGCAGGGCAGGTCCGCACCGGTCAGCTGGAGCACAGCGACGCCATCTTTCCGACCTCCAGTTTCGTCTATGGCAGTGCGGCCCAGGCGGCAGCCCGTTTTGGTGGTGAGGAGCCCGGTAACATCTATTCCCGCTTTACCAATCCAACGGTTCAGGGTTTTGAGGCCCGCATCGCTGCCATGGAAGGTGGAGAAAAGGCCGTTGCCACTGCCTCGGGCATGGCGGCCATCCTGAGTACCTGTATGGCGTTGCTGCAGTCCGGGGATCACGTTATCTGTTCCCGTGGCGTGTTTGGCACCACCAACGTGTTGTTCCAGAAGTATATGGCGCGTTTCGGGGTTGAGACCACGTTCGTTAGCCTGACCGATGCAGACGGCTGGGAGGCAGCAGTCCGGCCAGAAACCCGGATGCTGTTTATTGAAACGCCATCCAACCCGCTTTGTGAAATCGCTGATATGGACGCGTTGTCTGCGTTGGCGAGGGCCAACGATGCCCTGTTTGTGGTGGATAACTGTTTCTGTACGCCGGTATTGCAGCGACCCCTTGAGCAAGGTGCGGATCTGGTGATCCATTCAGCCACAAAGTACCTGGATGGCCAGGGCCGCTGTGTTGGCGGAGTGGTGGTAGGGCCTGCCAGGTATCTGGATGAGATCTACGGGTTCCTGAGATCTGCCGGGCCCACCATGAGCCCGTTCAATGCCTGGGTGTTCCAGAAGGGGCTGGAAACCTTACCGATCCGTATGCGAGCCCACTGCAACAATGCGTTAGAGTTGGCGAATTGGCTGGAAAGCCAGCCGAGCGTGGAAAAGGTGTTCTACGCCGGTCTTGAAAGCCATCCCCAGCATCAGCTGGCGAAGAAGCAACAGGACGGGTTTGGCGGAATTGTGTCGTTTCTGGTTAAAGGGGGCAGAGAAGAAGCCTGGCGCTTTATTGATGCCACCCGAATGATTTCAATCACAGCGAATCTGGGTGATGTGAAAACCACCGTCACCCACCCGGCGACGACAACCCATGGCCGGTTATCTCCCGAGGATAAAGACAAGGCGGACATCACCGAGAATCTGATCCGGTTGTCTGTTGGCATTGAAGCCATTGATGACCTGAAAACCGATCTGACACGGGGTTTTCAGGCGCTGAAAGACTAAACTCACTGACGGTTTGAGCATTCATGGCGGAATCCGCTAAAGCGAAACAAGCAGCATCGACGGAACTGACAGAAAAACAACAGCGCTTTCGCCGCCTGATGGCCCAAGGGGCCAGAGAGGGTGCGGTTATCGGCATGATTGTGCTGTGCATCTATCTGGCGATGGCGCTGTTTACCTTCAGTGCGTCTGACCCCGGGTGGGCGAGTATCGGCCACGATACTCGCGTGGATAACGCCGCCGGGCGCTCCGGCGCCTGGCTCGCAAGCCTGCTGGTGGACTTCTTCGGGCAGGTTTCCTGGCTGTTCCCGGTGATGATTGCCGGTTATGCCGTCATGCTGATCCGTCGCAGGCATGAGTCACTGGACCTCCATTGGCCACTGTTCATGGTTCGCTTTGGCGGGTTTCTGCTGATTCTGTTGTCGGCCACCAGCCTGCTTTCCCTTTATTCGGTATTTGGCCTTGGTGCCTCCTCCGGCGGTGTACTGGGCACGGCGGTTTCAGAAGCTATGGTGCGCTTCTTCAATCTGCCAGCCACCACGCTGTTGCTGATCGCGATTTTCCTGTTCGCCCTGACCGTGACCGTCGGCCTGTCCTGGTTCCGTCTGATGGACCATGTTGGTGGGTTGACGCTCAGAACCGGACGTTGGCTTCAGTCGCTGTTCAAGGGCAGCGAGCGCAAGGTCAAAAGCCCTGGTGTGCCTCCTGCTGCCCGCCCTGAGCCAGAGCCTCCGGTTATCAAGGACCGGGTGGCGCAGACCAATCCGGTAGCAGAGAAAGCACCTCAGAAAGACTCCTGGTGGCGCCGTTTATTCCGCCGCAAACCAAAAGCGGCCGATAGAGGTACACAGAAGGATAGAAGCAAAGCTCGTAAGGAACCGGCGATTGACGGGCTTCCTGAAATTGAACCAGAACCCGCAAGACTGGAAAGTTTCAGCTCGGGGGATCGGGATGAAACGCCTCGCAAGGCGGCCGCGCCCCAGCAGCCCAAGCCCGCGAACCGGGCACTGAAAATTGCACCGTTCAAGAAGGATGATCAGGGGCCTGCCGACAAGAAAGCTAACAGCAAGCAGGGCTCTTTGCTGGAAGACATTGAGAGCCTGATTCCGCCGATATCCTTGCTGGACCCGCCTGAGGAACATAAAGAAAAGGGTTACTCGGAAGAATCACTGGAGCACATGTCGCGCCTGCTCGAAGAGAAGCTGGCGGATTTCGGTGTCACGGTTGAGGTGGTCGAGGTCAATCCTGGCCCGGTTATCACCCGATTCGAGATCAAGCCCGCCGCCGGGGTGAAAGTCAGCAAGATTTCCAACCTGGCCAAGGATCTGGCCCGTTCATTGGCAGTGTTGAGTGTACGGGTGGTGGAAGTCATACCCGGAAAGTCCGTGGTGGGCATCGAGATTCCCAATGAGGAGCGGGAAATCGTTCGTCTGAGCGAAGTGCTTGGGGCCCGGGTGTTTACCGAGTCGTCATCGCCGCTGACCCTGGCGCTGGGTAATGATATTGGTGGTAATCCGATGGTGGCCAACCTGGCCAAGATGCCGCACCTGCTGGTAGCCGGTACTACGGGTTCGGGTAAATCGGTCGGGGTTAACGCCATGCTGCTGAGCATGCTGCTCAAGGCCAGCCCCGATGAAGTGCGCTTTATCATGGTGGACCCGAAGATGCTGGAACTGAGCATCTACGATGGCATCCCGCACCTGCTGGCACCGGTTGTGACGGACATGAAAGAAGCCGCCAATGCACTGCGCTGGTGTGTGGCGGAGATGGAGCGGCGCTACCGTTTGATGGCCAGCCTGGGCGTGCGCAACATCGCCGGTTACAACAAGAAGGTGAAAGACGCCCGCGCCGAGGGCGAGCCGTTACTGGATCCTCTCTGGAAACCGGATGAATACCTGGCCAACGACGAACAGGAGCGGCCAGAACTGGAAACCCTGCCGTTCATCGTTGTCGTAATCGACGAATTTGCTGACATGATGATGATTGTCGGCAAAAAGGTGGAAGAGCTGATCGCCCGCATTGCCCAGAAGGCCCGTGCCGCCGGTATCCATCTGATTCTTGCTACCCAGCGGCCATCCGTGGATGTGATCACAGGCCTGATCAAGGCCAATATCCCGACCCGGATGTCGTTCCAGGTGTCGTCCAAGATCGACTCCCGTACCGTGCTTGATCAGGGCGGCGCCGAGCAGCTGCTGGGCCACGGCGATATGTTATACCTGCCGCCGGGTTCCGGCCTGCCGGTTCGGGTACACGGAGCCTTCGTTGACGATGACGAAGTACACCGGGTGGTCAGTGCCTGGAAAGCCCGGGGTGAACCGGAATACGTGGATGATGTGCTTAACGGCGCCGAAGGTGAGCACCTGCCGGGCGTGCCAACCCTCAGTGAAGGCGGTGCAGGCGGTGGTGACGAAGGAGACGCGCTGTTCGACGAAGCGGTCGCTTTTGTGACGGAGAACCGGCGGGTGTCGATCTCCTCCGTACAACGTAAATTCAAGATCGGCTACAACCGTGCCGCGAACCTGGTGGACGCCATGGAAGCCTCGGGAGTGGTCAGTCCGGCGGGTCATAATGGTGCCAGGGAAGTTCTGGCGCCGCCGCCCCCAAGAGACTAGGAGCAGCATACTTATGATCAGATCTGTCTACACGACGATAGCGGCGCTGTGCATGATGGCCGTCGTGGCAACGGCCTCTGCGGAACAGGGCAACAGCTCTCGCGATGCCGCTGAAGAGCTGGCTTCCATGTTGCGCAGTTACCAAACCTACCAGGCCGATTTCATCCAGATTGTGGTCAATGAAAATGGCAACCGGGTTCAGGAAACCCGCGGCTCCCTGAAGGCCAAGCGCCCGGGACTGTTCTACTGGGAGACCGGTGCGCCTTTGTCCCAGTTTATTGTCAGTGACGGCGACACGGTGGAGGTTTACGACCCGGATCTGGAACAGGTCACTATTCACACCCTGGATGACCGGGTGCAGACAACACCGGCGCTGCTTCTGAGTGGCGAAGTGGATAATCTTGAGGAAACCTACGATGTGAGTGAGCGCCGGATGGGTGACAATACCCGCGAGTTCACACTGGTTCCCAGGGGCGCCGATTCCCTGTTTACATCCTTGCGCTTGAGCTTCTACAACGGTGAACTTCAGGAAATGAGAATGGAAGATTCGCTGTCTCAACTGAGTATTCTCAGCTTTGACCGGATAACCCTGAATCAGGAACTGGACAACAGTGCCTTCCGCCTGGAATACCCCGAGGAGGTGGATATTATTCGGGACGGTGCCTGATGCAGGACAACCTGTTTGAGCCCGAGGCCGGATTCCAGCCCCTTGCGGCCAGAATGCGGCCGGCCAACCTGGACGAATACGTTGGCCAGGCTCATCTGGTCGGCCCCGGAAAACCGCTCAGGCGCGCCGTAGAGCAGGGCCAACTGCATTCGATGATTCTCTGGGGACCACCCGGAGTGGGCAAAACCACCTTTGCCCGGCTGTTGGCCAACGTGGGTGACTTGTCCTATGAAACGCTCTCTGCCGTGCTCAGCGGCGTCAAGGATATCCGGGATGTGGTCGAGCGGGCCCGCAACCGCAAGCAGTCCCAGGGCAGGGACACGCTGCTGTTTGTTGACGAGGTGCACCGGTTCAACAAAAGCCAGCAGGATGCATTTCTCCCTCATATTGAAGATGGCACCTTTATTTTTGTGGGTGCCACCACGGAAAACCCCTCTTTCGAACTGAACAGCGCGCTCCTGTCGCGGACTCGCGTGTATGTGCTCAAAAATCTGGACAAGCCGGACATCCTTGAGCTCCTGAATAGAGCATTGGTTTCGCCAGCGGGTTTCGGCGGTACCCTTCAGGTGCTAGCCGGGGTGCTGGATAACATGGCCGAAGCCTCTGGAGGCGATGCCCGGCGTGCTCTGAACATTCTGGAGGTGGCCGCTGACCTGGCCGAGCCGGACGACAGCGGGCAGAACGCCATCACCGCCCAGACACTGGAACAGGTACTGCAAACCAGTCTGCGCCGTTTCGACAAAGGCGGCGATGTGTTCTATGACCAGATCTCCGCGTTGCATAAATCCGTACGGGGCTCCAGCCCCGATGGTTCCCTGTACTGGCTTTGCCGTATGCTGGACGGTGGCTGTGACCCCCTGTATGTGGCGCGGCGCCTGGTGCGGATCGCCAGCGAAGACATCGGTAACGCAGACCCCCGTGCCCTGCAAATTACCATGCAGGCCTGGGATGCCCAGGAGCGGTTGGGGTCGCCGGAAGGGGAGCTGGCGCTGGCCCAGGCCGTCACCTACCTGGCGCTGGCACCAAAGAGTAATGCCGTGTACAAGGCGTTCAACGAATGTATGGCGGACATCCGAAAGGATCCTGATTACGAAGTGCCGGTGCACCTGCGTAATGCCCCTACCAAGCTGATGAAAAGCCTGGGCCACGGTGACGAATACCGCTACGCCCATGACGAACCGGACGCCTACGCGGCCGGAGAATCTTACCTGCCTGAAGCGATTCACCAGCGCCGTTACTATCAGCCGGTCATGCGTGGACTGGAGATCAAACTGGCTGAAAAGCGCCAGCGCCTGGATGATCTCGATGCCCGAAGCGGCAAAAAGCGTTATTGATGTAACCCTCATGCCGCAAATTACCTGGCCCTCAGCCCGGGGATGGTGGTCAGCAGAACCACGGCAGGTATAATGCCGTGATATCCATACTATTCGTTAACCGGAAAATTCAGGAAGATCATGCTCGATCCGAAACGTGTCCGTTCACAGACTGAAGAAATTGCCCGTCGGCTGGCTATCAAAAACTTCGAGTTTGACGTTGCCACCTTCGAACGCCTTGAGGAACGCCGTCGAGCCATTCAGGTTCGTGCGGAAACGCTGCAGAGCGAGCAGAACAAACGGTCGAAATCCATTGGTAAGGCCAAAGCGGCGGGTGAAGACATCAAACCGCTGCTGGAAGAGGTGGACAATCTCAAGCAGCAGAAGGCCGAAGCTGAGGAGGAGTTGCGCTCAGTACAGGAATCCCTGAACGCGTTTTTTGCCGGCATTCCCAATCTGCCGGATGAAGACGTTCCACCGGGCGCCAACGAAGACGACAACGTAGAGACCCGTGTATGGGGCACGCCGCGTAACTTTGATTTCGAACCCAGAGACCACGTTGCCCTGGGCGAACAGCTCAAGGGTCTGGACTTCGAGAAGGCCACCCAACTGGCGCATTCCCGCTTTGCCGTCATGCGCGGCCAACTGGCGAAGCTGCATCGGGCACTGGCTCAGTTCATGCTCGACCTGCACACAGAAGAGCATGGCTATACCGAAGCCTATGTGCCGTACCTGGTCAATGCCAACGCGCTGTTCGGTACCGGCCAGCTACCCAAGTTTGAAGAGGATCTGTTCCGTACCGCCGGTGACAACCCGCTGTACCTGATCCCGACCGCCGAAGTACCGGCGACCAACCTGGTGGCCGACAGTATTCTGGAGGCCAGCGAAATGCCGCTGCGGATGGTGTGCCATACCCCCTGTTTCCGCAGCGAAGCGGGTTCCTACGGCCGGGATGTGCGTGGCATGATCCGCCAGCATCAGTTCGACAAGGTTGAACTGGTGCATGTTGTGCGCCCCGAGGACTCCACCGAGGCGCTTGAACAGCTCACTGGCCATGCCGAGAAGGTGCTGCAGTTGCTGGAACTGCCGTATCGTGTGGTTACCCTGTGTGGCGGCGACATGGGCTTCTCCGCAGCGAAGACCTACGATCTGGAAGTGTGGCTGCCCGGGCAGGGTAAATACCGGGAAATTTCATCCTGCTCCAACACCCGTGATTTTCAGGCACGGCGTATGCAAGCACGTTGGCGCAACCCGGAAACCGGAAAGCCCGAGCCTGTTCATACTCTGAACGGATCGGGTCTGGCCGTTGGCCGTGCGATGATCGCGGTGATGGAGAACTACCAGCAGGAGGACGGCAGTATTCTGGTTCCGGACGTTCTCAAACCCTATATGAAAGGCATTGATCGGATCCAATGAGCGAACCATTCACGGATGCACCAGGAAGGGGTGTCAAGGCAGGGCCTGCACCAGTTCGGTACAGGTCCAACCCGGTAACCGAAAACCCGAATAATTCTGCGGGCGAGGTCGCCCTGGTGGGCGCCGGCCCGGGTGATCCTGAACTTCTGACCCTCAAGGCCTGGCGCCTGATCCAGTCCGCCGATGTTATTCTCTACGATCGGCTGGTTTCCCCGGAAATAATTTCCCTGATCCCCGAAAACGTTGAGATGGTTCATGTCGGCAAGCAGCGCTCAAATCACACGTTGCCGCAGGATCAGATCAACCAGCGCTTGGTGGAGCTGGCCCGGGAGGGCCACAAAGTGGTGCGCCTCAAGGGTGGTGACCCGTTCATCTTCGGCCGCGGCGGCGAAGAGATTGAAACGCTGGCAGCTGCCGGTGTTCGCTTTCAGGTGGTTCCCGGTATAACCGCAGCGTCCGGCTGTGCGGCCTATGCGGGCATTCCGCTGACTCACCGGGACCACGCCCAGTCGGTGCGCTTTATTACCGGGCATTTGAAAAACGATACCTGCGATTTGCCCTGGTCAGACTTTGTGCAGAATAATCAGACACTGGTGTTCTACATGGGGTTGGTCGGTTTGCCGATTATCTGCCGGGAATTGATTGGTCATGGCATGACACCAGACATGCCGGTGGCGCTGGTGTCCAAGGGCACAACCGCCGACCAGAAAGTGGTGGTGGGCACGCTCAGTGATATTGTTGGCAAGGTGGAGAACAGTGGTGTTCAGGCGCCCACTCTGGTGATTATCGGTCAAGTGGTCGGGCTCAGAAGTCGCCTGGACTGGCGGGGAGCTGTAGAGAGCGCCTGAGGGTGGAGAAGCGGGGCGGGCCCGCGTATCGGTCTCACGGGGCGCCGAAGTTGATCGGCTACCCCGTGAATCCTGTCAGCGCGCTCAGGCGTTACGCTTGGGCAGCACGTCTTTGAGCTTTTCGCGCATATCCCGAATGGCTTTCTCGGTGGTTTCCCAGTCAATACAGGCGTCGGTTACCGACACGCCGTATTTCAGGTCTGCCAGGTTTTCCGGGATGGACTGGTTACCCCAGTTGATGTGGCTTTCCACCATCAGGCTCTGGATAGACTGGTTGCCCTCCAGGATCTGATGGGTCACATCCTGCATGACCAGAGGCTGAATGGCCGGATCTTTGCTGGAATTGGCGTGGCTGCAATCCACCATGATCGACTTGCGCAGATTGGCTTTGTCCAGCGCCTGCTCGCATAGTGCAACACTCACGGAATCATAGTTCGGTTTGCCACCGCCACCGCGCAACACCACGTGGCCATAGTTGTTGCCCTTGGTGCGGATGATGGCCACCTTGCCTTGCTGGTCGATGCCCAGGAAGCTGTGGGGGTGAGAAACCGATTTCATGGCGTTAACGGCTACGTCCAGGCTGCCATCAGTGCCATTCTTGAAGCCAATGGCCATGGACAGGCCGCTGCTCATTTCCCGGTGGGTTTGAGACTCGGTGGTGCGGGCGCCAATGGCGGACCAGGCAATGGTGTCTTGCAGGTACTGGGGGGAGATCGGGTCAAGGGCCTCGGTGGCGGTTGGCAGGCCCATCTCGTTGATATCCAGCAGCAAGCGACGGCCAATGTGCAGGCCCTGTTCAATATCGAAGGTATCGTTCAGGTGTGGGTCGTTGATCAGGCCTTTCCAGCCAACGGTGGTGCGCGGTTTCTCGAAATATACCCGCATCACCAGCAGCAGGGTATCGCTGACTTCGTCGGCGAGTTTTTTCAGCCGGGCAGCGTAATCGCGGGCTGCCTCCACATCGTGGATAGAGCAGGGGCCAACCACGATAAACAGGCGGTGGTCTTTGCCATCCATGATGTCGTAAATGGCCTGGCGGCCAGAGGCTACGGTTTCGGCAGCTTCATCTGACAGCGGCATTTCGTTCTTCAGCGCTTCAGGAGTGATCAGTGGTTCCTGGCTGGCCACGTTCAGGTTTTCCAGTTTCTTGCCCGACATCTTGTTGTGCTTCCCCGAATCAGATCGTTACATCACCGGGTAACGCTGTCATTATGGGCCCGGTGTTTAATAATTAACGCGAATGGTGCCGGTCTGCAGTTGCTGTAAACCCCGGCGAGTTGGTTATACTGCGTTATTTGAAGACCCTTTTCAACGCTTCCAGTCAACAGGTAACGGATGTCGCCGCCAGCCAGGAAACCACAAGCAGACTCTTCCCCCCGAAAGGTGGTTTCAGAGAGGATTACGCAGGTTCTTTCGGGTATCCGGGTGCCGGATTTACCCTATCCGGCCGGAAAATCGTCACCTGAGTCCAATGCCGATTGGCGCCCGCTGTTGTTTTCCTGTTGGACGGAACAACGGGACGAGCGGGTAACGGATGTTCTGCGGTCGGTGCAGATCGAATGGACCGTGCGCCAGGTCAATGCAGCCTATCTGTCTGACCGGATAATGGACGTGTTTCTGAAAACCAGTGGTTTGCATCGTGCCCTGGTTAGTCGTATTGCCAGATTACGGTTCTGGCTGGCGTGGCAGCTCGATACCCGCGGAACCAATGTGTTCAGCGACGTTGTTCTTGACTGGTTGGACAACCTGCAGGAGTGGCGGGGGTGGAGTGATACCGGGGGGCGATCATCCAGGGTGTTGCTGGACCAATTGGACAGCCTGGTTATCGCGGTGTCCGGCAGCTTTGAAAGTGGCCAGCCCGAACTGGTGGAGAGCTATTGTAAACAATGGCTTGATGACCGGGAGAAAGGTGAGCACCAGGTCAGCCGGTTGCGTGAACGCCTGCTTGAGACCGAGCGTGGTGCTTCGCGGCAGCGTCTTGCCGACCAGGTTTCCCGCGCGCTGATCGGCAGGGCACTGACAGGGCGTGAGTTACCGGGGGTCATCAGTCGATTCATCATCGAAGACTGGTACAAGGTTCTCAAACAGAGCGTCTGGTCCGAGGGCACAGACAGTGAGCTGTATCGACACGCCAACAAACTGCTCGAGTGGTTGGTATGGCTTGGTGATCCTGCACTGTCGGACAGAGACCGGAACCGGCTTTACCATGTAGGCGAGCAGATAGGAGACCGGATACAGGATGTGTGGACCCGGGCCCTCGGCCAGGAGTTACCGGAGAACGCTTTGGCGGATATTCAGACGGTTATCGTAGCGCGTATCCGCGGCGAGGTGCCGGAACTCAAGCCTGCCCTGGGTAGCGGCACCAGTCTGACCTGGGACAGCCGTTGGCTATCGCTGGCTTCGGTAGACCCGCAACAGGCCGAGGGCTTTATCGGCCGCTGGTTTGTCGAAGGTGAGGGCGCCGCTGAGCAAAGGCGTTATTTGTTCGCGCTGCTCGAAGATAGTGAGGAAGTGCTCTGGACCAACGGCGCCGGCGTCAAGCTCGGCCTGCAGGACTGGGCGCTGTTCCTGGCAGATCTTGAAGCCGACACCCTGCGGCCCTTACCGGCTCCGACACCGTTTGGTGAGGTGCTCTCGGAAACCGTGAATCTGTTGTTGAAGGTGTGCGAGAAACAGCAGAAACAACGTGAAGAGGCGGCTCGGGAAGCGAGGGCTCGGGCAGAGGCACTGCGAAAGGAGAAGGAAGCCGCCGAGCGCGCAAGAAAGGCCGAAGAAGAGGCAAAACAGGCAGCCCTGGAGCAACAGAGGGCCGAAGTGGAACGGCAGCGCCAGGAAGATGAGAAAGCGGAGCGCGAACGTCTCCAGAAAGAACGTGAGCTGGCGGCGGCCAAACAGGTGGATAGTATTGGTTTGGGAGGCTGGATTGTACTGGCCGCCCAGAAGGATGATGAGGTACCGACCAGGCTGAAACTGGCGGTCAAGATTTCTGCATCCCGGAAGTTCGTGTTCGTGGACCGTCTGGGGCTTAATCGCCGTGAGTTTCTACACGATGAGCTGGTATCCGGGGTTGTATCAGGCCGCATCCGGATATTGGGGAGTGCAGCAGAGTTCGACGACACCCTGAGCCGGGTTGTTGGCCGGATCCGTGTTGGCCGTAACTGAGGATGGCTTATGGTTGATGATAACTACGAGTTCGGAAGCTCCCAGGGGTTACCCGGTGGGCAGGACAATCGCGAGGAATATCGTTTAACCGCCAGGGCTCGGGCATGGCTGTGGCTTGAGTCACCTGAACCGGATGTTGAGGTACAGGATGCCGTTCCTCTTGAATGCCAGATTCGCGATATTTCGGCGAGGGGCCTGAGCCTTGTCTCGTCGGAGCCGTTGGTGCTGAACTCGTTGCTGATGGCGGAGATCAGTCTTGGGCACAAAACGCAGCGGTTTCGGTTAATGGTGGAGGTTGTGTGGTGCCGTGAAACGGGCCAGGAATACCTGGTGGGTGTCCAGATTCTGGAATCGGATGAGACGGATTATCTGGAATGGATGGATGCGGTTGCCACAGCCCTTGCTGAGAGTTGAACAAATAAGCCGGCACGGAGCCGGCTTATTTGATGACGTCACAGGATGACAATCAGGATTCCAGTTCGCTCATCCCGGTGATGTTAAAGCCGCCATCCACGTAGAGAATCTCACCAGTAATACCAGAGGCAAGATCGGACGACATGAACGCTGCGGCGTTACCGACTTCTTCAGTGGTGACGTTGCGGCGCAGGGGAGCCTGCTTGGCGTTCTCGGCCAGCATTCGGCGGAAACTCTTGATGCCGGAAGCAGCCAGAGTCTTGATCGGGCCTGCGGAAATACCGTTTACCCGAATACCTTCCCGGCCAAGGCTGGCGGCCATGTAGCGCACGTTGGCTTCCAGTGAGGCCTTGGCAAGCCCCATGACGTTGTAGTTCTGCAGAACCCTTTCCGCACCGAGATAGCTCAAGGTCAGCAGGCTGCTGCCCTCATGCATCATCTTGCGGGCGCCCTTGGCCAGTGCGACAAAGCTGTAGGAGCTGATGTCATGGGCGATACGGAAGCCGTCACGGGTGGTCACATCCACATAGTTACCGTCGAGTTCATGCGCTGGCGCGTAACCAACGGCATGGATGATGATGTCGATGTTGTCCCAGTGTTTGTTGAGCTCGGTGAACACAGCGTCAATCTGCTCGTCACTGGCCACATCGCAGGGGAACGTCAGCTGACTGCCCCACTGATCCGCGAATTTCTCAACCCGGGACTGAAGCTTTTCGTTCTGGTAAGTGAAGGCCAGTTCAGCGCCTTCACGGGCGAATGCCTCGGCGATGCCGTAGGCGATGGAATGTTTGCTGGCTACACCAACAATCAGTGCTTTCTTGCCACTGAGGATTCCCATGGGTATCTGCTCCCTGTGTTCCTTGGTTTCAGCGCATTATCCCCGACATGCGTCGGCTGGGGTAACGGTCAATTGGTCGTAGGCTGATAAAAGAAAGCCGCGGTCAGCAGTTCCCGGGTGTAGTCCTGTTTCGGTGCCCGGAAAATAGCCTCAGCGGCCCCGTACTCCACTATCTGGCCGTTCTTCAGCACCAGCAATTTGTGGCTGAGTGCCCGAACGACAGCCAGATCATGACTGATAAAGATGTAGCTTAGCTTATATCTGGCCTGAATTTCCCGTAAAAGCTCAATCACTTGCTTCTGGACGGTCCGGTCCAGGGCGGAGGTAGGCTCATCGAGAATGATCAGTTCCGGCTGCAACACCAGTGCCCGGGCGATGGCAATGCGTTGTCGCTGCCCGCCGGAAAATTCGTGGGGGTAACGGTGCCTGGCGTCTGGGTCCAGCCCCACATCCTTCAGTGCCTGAATCACTCTGGCGTCGTGTTGCTCGGCATCGTTGGTGTCGTGTATCTCTAGCCCTTCACGGACAATTTCAGCCACCGACATCCGGGGGCTCAGACTACCGAAAGGATCCTGAAAGACAATCTGGACCCGCTTGCGCCAGGGTCGGAACTGCTTCTGGGACAGAGGCCCAAGTTCGGTTCCCGCCAACCGGATACTACCGGTGCTGGCGGTTAACTTCAGTAGCGCATGTCCGATGGTGGTTTTGCCACTGCCGCTTTCACCGACAATACCCAGTGTCTCGCCTGGTTGCAGGGCAAAACTCACGTTCTGAACCGCGTGGAAACTCTCCTTGACCTTGCCCAGCAGGTTCTTGCGAATAGGGAACTGAACATTCAGCCCCGTGACTTCCATCAGTGTTCTACCACCATCCGTCGGTGGGAGAGGGTTTTCTGGTGGTTCCGCATCAATGAGCTTCCGGGTATAGGGGTGCGCAGGCGCGGTGAACAGTTGCTCGGTGGCGGCTTCCTCAACGCATTTACCCTGTTCCATAACCACCACTCTATCCGCATAGCGGCGGACAATGCTCAGGTCGTGGGTGATCATCAGAATGGCCATGCCGAGTTTCTGTTTCAGCGATTCCAGCAACTCCAGTACTTGTTTCTGTACGGTCACATCCAGAGCCGTGGTGGGTTCGTCGGCGATCAGCAGATCCGGTTCGTTGGCCAGGGCCATGGCGATCATGATCCTCTGTTTCTGGCCACCGGACAGCTGGTGTGGGTAGCTGTTCAGGCGCCGCTCCGGCTCGGGAATGCCCACCAGGTCGAGCAGTTCAATACAACGCTTTCGGGCCTGGGGGCCGCGCATGCCCTTGTGTAGCTCCAGAGTTTCGGTGATCTGCTTTTCAACCGTATGTAAGGGGTTGAGTGAGGTCATGGGCTCCTGGAAGATCATGCTGATTTCCCGGCCGCGGATTTGTCGCAACCGGCTATCCGCAGCCGTCAGCAAATCTTCGCCACGATACAGAATCTTGCCAGAGGGATAACGGGCGTGCCGGGCATCCAGTAACCTGAGAACAGACAGGGCCGACACCGATTTGCCAGAGCCGCTTTCGCCCACCAGCGCCAGGGTTTCCCCAAGGCGAACCCGCAGCGACAGGCTGTCTACGACCAGCGGGCCGTTATCAAAGCGAATGGACAGGTCCGAGATGGTCAGGAGTTCACTCATATCAGTTCTTTCTCGGGTCAAAGGCATCTCGTACGGCTTCACCTACAAACACCAGCAGCGTCAGCATCACCGACAGGGAGACAAAGGCAGAGATACCCAGCCATGGGGCATGGAGGTTGGCCTTGCCCTGGGCAATCAGCTCCCCCAGGGATGGTGAACCGGATGGCAGGCCAAAGCCCAGGAAATCCAGCGAAGTTAGCCCGGTAATCGCGCCAGTCAGGATAAACGGCAGAAAGGTGAGGGTGGCCACCATGGCGTTCGGCAGAATGTGCCGGAACATGATGTGCCGGTTACCCAACCCGAGCGCCCGAGCCGCTTTAACGTATTCGAAGTTTCTCGCCCGCAGGAATTCAGCACGAACCACATCCACCAGCCCCATCCAGCTGAACAGCAACATAATGCCCAGCAACCACCAGAAGTTGGGCTGAACAATGGCGGAGAGGATAATCAGCAGATACAGCATTGGCAGGCCCGACCAGATCTCGATAAAGCGCTGGCCGAACAGGTCCACCTTGCCTCCGTAAAAGCCCTGAATGGCGCCGACGATCACGCCAACAATGCAGCTGGCGATGGTCAGGGTCAGACCAAAAACCACGGAAATCCGGAAGCCGTAGATGACCCGGGCAGCCACGTCCCGTCCCTGGTCGTCGGTCCCCAGCCAGTGTTCGGCGCTGGGTGGCGCGGGCGAGGGTACGCTCAGTTCATAGTTGATGGTGTTGTAGCTGAACTGGATCGGCGGCCAGAGTATCCAGCCGTTGGCCTCTATTTCGTCCCGGATGAAGCGATCCCGGTAGTCGGTTTCCGTGGGCAGAAAGCCGCCAAAGGTTTCCTCGGGCACCATCTGGACTACCGGGAAATAGACATCGCCCTGATAGGAGACCACCAGTGGCTTGTCGTTGGCGATCAGCTCTGCCACCAGGGAAAGACCGAACAGGGCCAGGAAAAGCCACAGTGACCAGAAACCACGGCGATTATTCCTGAAATTCCGCAGCCGGCGCTGTTGGATGGGCGTCAGTCGGGGCATGATTATGCGCCCTCCCGGCTTTCAAAATCGATGCGCGGGTCTACCAGCACATAGGTGATGTCGCTGATCAGCTTCAGAATCAAACCCATCAGGGTGAAGATGTAGAGAGTGCCGAAAATCACCGGGTAATCCCGGTTCAGGGCCGCCTCGAAGCCGAGCAGGCCAAGGCCGTCCAGGGAGAAAATCACTTCAATCAGCAAGGACCCGGTAAAGAACAGGGACACCAGAACACCGGGCATGCTGGCGATCACTATCAGCATGGCGTTGCGGAACACATGGCCATAGAGTACCTGTTTTTCTTCCAGTCCCTTGGCACGGGCCGTCACCACGTATTGTTTACCGATTTCATCCAGGAACGAGTTCTTGGTCAGTAGTGTGAGGGTGGCAAAGCCGCCAATCACATTGGCGGTAACCGGCAAGGCCAGGTGCCAGAAGTAATCGGCAATCTTCTGGTACCAGTTGAGCTCATCGAAATTCGGAGAGGTCAGGCCCCGGAGGGGGAACCAGTCGAAATAGCTGCCGCCGGCAAACAACACGATCAACAGAATGGCAAACAGGAAGCCGGGAATGGCATAGCCCACCACGATGGCAGAGCTTGTCCAGACATCGAATCGGGAGCCGTCAGACACGGCTTTGCGAATGCCCAGGGGGATGGAAATCAGGTAAATGATCAGTGTGGACCAGAGCCCCAGGGAAATGGAAACCGGCATCTTGTCGATGATCAGCTCAACGACGGTACGGTCCCGGAAAAAGGATTCGCCGAAATTGAAGGTCGCGTAATCCTTGAGCATCTTCAGGAAGCGTTCATGGGCGGGCTTGTCGAAACCGTACATCACCTCGATTTCTTTCAGCAATTCCGGTGGCAGGCCCCGGGAACCCCGGCTGTCGCCGGAGCTGGTGACGACTTCGCCACCGGTATCACCACCGCCCGCCCGTGCCAGGGCACTGCTGCCGTGGCCTTCCATCTGGGCAACAAGCTGGTCAACCGGGCCGCCCGGTGCGGCCTGAACAATGATGAAATTGAGGAGCATTATCCCCACCAGTGTGGGGATGATCAGAGCAAGCCGCCGGAGAATGTAGATGCCCATTTAGGGGAGGAATCCTTTCATTACAGCGTTGGTGACAGTCGATGGATCAGCGGTTGATCCACCAGTTGTTCAGGTCGATACCATTTTTCGGTGTGACCTCAGGTCGCTGTAAATGGTTCCAGTAGGCTACCCGGTCTTTGGTCAGGTGCCAGTGCGGAATCACATAGTGACTGTGCAGCAGTACCCGGTCGAGCGCGCGCACACGGTGCACCAATTGTTCCCGATCCGGTGCCTGGATCACCATGTCGACTAACTGGTCTACCACGGGGTCGTTAACACCCATGAAGTTTCGGGAGCCGGATACGTCCGCGGTGCTGGAGTGCCAGTATTCCCTCTGCTCGTTGCCCGGGGAGTCGGATTGCGGAAGCACCTGGGTGATCATGTCGAAGTCAAAGCTGCGTACTCGCTGGATGTACTGGTTGCTGTCAACAAGGCGCACTGTGACGTCTATGCCCAGACGTTCCAGGTTGCGGGTAAAGGGCAGTACCACGCGTTCAAAACTCTTCTGGAACAGCAGCACTTCAAAGCTCAGTTGCTTACCGCTTTCCTCGTGCACCATCTTACCGCCACGGATGCTGTAGCCGGCCTCGTTCAGCAGTTCCATGGCCGCCCGCAGATTGTCGCGCATGGACCGGCTGTCGCTGGTGTCAGGCGGAGTGTATTCGCGGGTAAAGACCTCCGGGTTCAGCTGATCGCGGAAGCGTTCAAGGATGTCCAGTTCAGGGCCTTGAGGTAGACCGGATGAGGCCAGTTCACTGTTTTCGAAATAGCTGTTGGTCCGGGTGTACTGGTCAAAGAACAGGTTACGGTTAGCCCACTGGAAGTCAAAGCCGTAAGCCAGGGCCTGGCGGACCTTCGGGTTACTGAATACCGGCTTTCGGGTGTTGAAGACAAAACCCTGCATACCGCTTGGGCGTTGATGAGGGATGGCCTCGCGAACGATTCGGCCATCTTCGAAACGCCGGCCGGTGTAGGCGGTTGCCCAGTTCTTTGCGGAGGTTTCCTGGCGGAAGTCGAAGTTGCCTGCTTTGAAGGCTTCCAGCGCTACCGTGTCATCGTTGTAGTATTCGTACTGGATGCGCTGGAAATTGAAACGTCCTACACGTACGGGCAGGTCCTTTGCCCAGTAGTCTTCAATCAGCTCATAGGTAACAGAGCGCCCAGCATCAAACGAACCAATGCGGTAGGGCCCACTGCCCACCGGAATGTCCAGACCGTTTCGACCAAACTCCCGCTCTTCCCAGTAATGGGCCGGGAGAATAGGCATTTGCCCCAGGATCAGAGGCAGCTCACGGTTATCGGTTTCGCCGAAATCGAATCGGATACGATGACTGTTCTCGATCGTGACCTTGCGCACATCCGCGTAGTAGTTGCGGTAGAAGGGGTGCCCTTCAGTGGTCAGGATACGGTGCGAGAACTCGACGTCTTTGGCGGTGATCGGGGTGCCGTCCTGAAATCTCGCTTCTTCCCGCAAATTGAATATGACGTACCGGCGGTCTTCGGGAAACTCCACGCTCTCGGCAATCAACCCATACTCGGAGAATGGCTCGTCCGAGGACGATTCCATCAGGGTGTCGTAGACGTAGGTGCTGACGCCGGCGGCCGCCACGCCGCGAATCACAAACGGGTTGAAGCTATCGAACCCGTTGGATACCACGGACAGCTTCAGGGAGCCGCCTTTGGGCGCCTCGGGATTAACGTAATCGAAGTGGCTGAAGCCTTCCGGGTATTTCAACTCACCATGCATGGCGATCCCATGAACGGGCGCTGGCCCGTTTTCATGGTGATCGTCAGCAGCGGAAAAAAGCGGAGTGGCCATCAAGGCCAGGGATGTGATCAGTCCAGACAGGGTCAGGTGAGGTGCTTTCCGTGTTTTTGTCATGGTTCTCGCACGTTATGGGCTGTTTCTTATGTCCACGTAGAGTACCAGACTTTGGCCGGGTTGCAGATAACGGTTGGTATTAAGATCGTTCCATGATGCGATATCCCGCACATTCACCGAGAAGCGGCTTGCAATGGCAGACAGCGAGTCACCCTGGCGCACACGATATCCCACCTTGCGAACCATGGCGCTGTCCCGCTGGCTACTGGCAACATTCTTGGTGGGTTGTGCGGTTTTAGACCAGATCACCAGTTGTTTGCCCGGGATCAGTGGGTCGCCCGGCGCCATACCGTTCCAGGCCGCCACTTCCCGTACCGAAACCCGGTGTTCCCGGGCAATGTCCCAGAAGGTATCGCCACGGCGGACCGTGTAGTTAACCTTGTTGCCATCCCGTTGCCGCTCCTGGGTGCGTTGCAGGCGCTGGCTCTGGCTCAGCGCATAGGTCTCCGAACCCTTGGTGGCCGAGGGAATCAGCAGCTGTTGGCCGATGCGGATGAGATCGCTGTTCAGCTTGTTAACCTGCTGGATGACGGAAGGTGTTGTCGAAAACTTTCGGGCGATGGTGTTCAGGCTATCGCCTTTCTGCACCCGGTAATTCTGCCAGGACACCCGCTGCTCGGTCGGGAAATCGGCAAGCGCTGTACGGAAGCCCTCGGCTTTCTCGACCGGAACCAGCAGCCGGTGAGGGCCATCCGGATTGGTGGCCCAGCGGTTATAGGAGGGGTTGAGCAAATAGATTTCATTGATTTCGACGCCAGCAAGTTCTGCGGCCTGAGCGATATCCAGTTGCGAGCCAGTATCAACCACCTCGAAAAACGGTTCGTTCTTCAGGGCAGGCAACTCGATGCCATAGGCTTCTGGGTCGTCAAAGATCTTGGCCAGCGCAATCAGCTTGGGTACGTAGTGCCGGGTCTCGGTGGGCAGGCTCAGCGACCAGTAGTCTGTGGACTTACCGGCGTTGCGGTTACGGCGAATGGAGCTGGATACTGTGCCGCCACCCGCGTTGTAGGCAGCCAGGGCCAGGGTGTAATCGCCGTCAAAGCGGTTGGCCAGGCGGTCAAGGTACGTCAGGGCTGCGTCGGTTGCCGCAATGACATCCCGGCGGTCATCGTGCCACCAGCTTTGAGTCAACCCGAAATACTTGCCGGTCGACGGGATGAACTGCCACAAACCCGCAGCCCGCCCGTGTGAATAGGCGAAGGGGTCAAAGGCACTTTCAACAATGGGCAGCAGTGCGAGTTCGTTGGGTAGACCACGTTTTTCGGTTTCTTCCAGGATGTGGTAGAGGTATCGGGAGCCACGTTCAACCACCCGGTCAATGTAGCGGGGGTGGCGGGCATACCAGTCCAGCTGTGCCTGAACCCGGGCGTTGTCAACGGAGTGGTCCATCTGGAATCCGGCCCGAAGCCGGTCCCATAAATCGGATTCCGAAGTGGCAACGTCCTGGCTGCTACGGGGGTTATCCAGTTTCTCCCGCGCTTCCCTGGCTTGCTTGCGCAGTTCGGGGGCGATGGCGTCGTCCAGCGGTGCGTCGCTGGCCTGATCACCGTTTCCGGATGCAACCGATTTCTTAAGGCCCTCGTCGCCCTGCGCAACAACGACTTCGTCAGAATCCAGGGGGTTGTTGCTGTCTGCGGTGTTGTTGTCTTCGCCAAACCAGGCTGACGGAGTGTGCCAGTTTTCAAGAACCTGACTGGTGCTGCAACCTGAGAGGAGGGTGCTGGCAATCAGCACATAAGACAATCGTTTCACCGACATAAACACAGCTTCCGGGTATTGGCCGGGTATGGACAGAAACCCGGCACATTAATGAGTTACGGTAACAAACAGGCTTGGATTCTATGGGAGCCCTTTTCCGGGGGTCAATACGGCTGATGTTACGGCTGTGAGAAGAAATGTTAAGAACTCAAGCATTAACAGCTCAGAAATGGTCCTTGCCGTGTCGAATGGCCGCGAACACCGCATCCGCTGAATCGCATGGCAAACCCTGCCTTGCAGCATATTGCCGGGCACTTTCGATCACTTCCGGCTGGTCCCAGCGCATAAACGGGTTCAGGGTTTTTTCTGCGCCAATACTGGAGGGTACGGTCGGCTCACCACGGTTCCTCCTGGCCTGACAGTCCTGCTCAAACTGCTCGAGGGCTTTGTCGTCTGGCAACCAGCTGCGGGCAAACCTGAGATTGGCCAGGGTGTATTCGTGTGCACAGTAAACCCCGGTCTGATCGGGCAGGGCGCGCAACGACTCGAGAGACTGTCGCATCTGCTCGGGTTTGCCCTCGAACAGCCTCCCGCAGCCGCAAACGAAGAGCGTGTCGCCGCAGAACAGCACAGGGCGATCATTAATCTCAGTTTCCGAGTAGTAGGCAACATGGTCGAGAGTGTGGCCCGGTACTGCCATGACCTCGAAGGTCAGGCCTTGCCAGACCACTTCGTCACCGGGATGGATCGGGTTGGTGGTGCCCTTGAAGGGGGAATCCTCCGGGCCCGTTATGCGAACATCCGGAAAGGTCTTTGCCAGGCTGGCGATGCCGCCGGTGTGGTCGGGGTGGTGGTGGGTGACCAGTATGGTATCCAGAACCAGCTGCTGACTTTCCAGGTAGTCTTCCACTGGCTGGGCCTGCCCAGGGTCTACCACCAGCGCTTTGCCGGATGACCGGTCGCAGAGGCACCAGATATAGTTGTCGGAAAACGCAGGAATGGCCTGGATATCGAACATGCATGACCCCATGTGCTCTTTGGATGTGGCTGTTATGATAGTCCAACGCCGTTTCTATCCCAAGGGTCGTTCGTGAGCCGGGAACAAAAGGCGGTGCAGGGGAATCCGGTTAATGCAGAGATTCAGATTGGGCGCCTCAGGGGCGGTGGACTACTCACAAAGGCATGAGAGTTTTGAGCGCTGGTTCCAGACTCCGCTTGGCAGATCGTTGCTGGCCAGCCAGCGCCGGGTACTTGATCATGCATTCGAGGGCCTGGCCGGGGCCCGGCAACTGCAGGTGGGGCTAAGCCACAGGCTGCCGCTTGCCAGCGGTGCCGATTTCGTCCAGAAAATCATCACCACGCCTGGCTGGCACCCGCAGATGCCGGATGGTGTAGCAGTGTGTGATGCTGACGAACTGCCGTTTCCAGGGGACTCCATGGATCTGGTGATACTGCACCACACAGCGGATTTCTCCCCGGATCCCCACGAGGTATTACGGGAATCGGCCCGGGTGTTGAGGGGCGAGGGGCGTATTGCGCTGATTGGATTCAATCCACTGAGCCTTTGGGGTGTCAGGCGTCTGCTTTCAAGACATCATCAAGGGCCCTGGGGGGGGCGCTTCCTGATGCGTTCACGGATGGAGGATTGGCTCCGGCTGCTCGGCTTTGAGCTTGAGACCTCCTGCACCCATTTTTGCACCCTGCCGGTTCAGAGAAAGGAAGGCTACACCACCAGGAATCACCGTACCCTGAATGAGAACGGTCATTTCCTGCCGGTCGGCGCGTATTACTGTATCCTTGCCCGCAAGCGTGTGTACGCCCCCATCCGCAGGCGGGCGCCCTGGCGCAAGAGCAAAGTGATCTCGATGCCCGGCACGGTGGGTGCCTCGCGGGGGTGTTCAAGCCAGAGCGCTGGCGCGACAGAGAATCAATGAATAATTGGGAGAGTAAATGGCTGGCAAGGTGGTGATGTACACCGATGGTGCCTGTAAAGGCAATCCTGGTCCCGGTGGGTGGGGTGTGGTTTTGCGATACGGAGATGCCTGCAAGACCCTGCATGGTGGTGAGCGCCAGACCACGAACAACCGTATGGAGCTTATGGCCGCTATTCGCGGTTTGAGGGCCCTGAACCGTGCATGTGAGGTTGAGCTGTATACAGACTCCCAGTATGTCCGTAAGGGCATCACGGAATGGATGGCGGGCTGGAAGCGAAACGGCTGGAAGAATTCGGCGAAGAAGCCAGTCAAGAACGCCGACTTATGGCAAGAGTTGGACACCGAAACGGCACGACACAAGGTGAACTGGCACTGGGTCAAGGGCCATTCCGGTAACCCCGACAACGAGCTTGCGGATGAACTGGCCAACCGTGGCGTTGACGAACTGACCAGCGCCTGACGCGGCCTGTGGCGTGGGCGACGACGGAAACAGAGAGCACAGAGACATGAGACAGATCGTACTGGATACCGAAACCACGGGTATCGACCCGAACGACGGCCACCGCATTATCGAGATTGGCTGCGTTGAAGTCATTGAGCGTGAGCTGACGGGCCGTAATTACCACGTCTACATCAATCCAGAACGGGAGGTTGAGGCCGAAGCTATCACCGTTCACGGCATCACCAATGAGTTTCTGACCGACAAACCCAGGTTCGCCGAAATTGCCGACGAATTTTTCGAGTTTATCAAGGGTGCGGAGCTGGTTATACATAACGCGGCTTTTGACGTCGGCTTCATGGACGCCGAGTTCGCGCGCCTCAAGCCGGTCCGGAAAACCGCTGACCACTGCGGCATCGTCGACTCGCTCGCCATCGCCCGGGCCAAGCATCCGGGTCAGAAGAACAACCTGGATGCCCTGTGCAAACGCTACGGAGTAGATAACAGTAACCGGGAACTGCACGGCGCGTTGCTGGATGCGGAGATTCTGGCTGACGTTTATTTGTTGATGACCGGCGGGCAAACAGCGTTATCCCTGGATGCCGGGGCTGGCGATGATGGAACTGCCGGTGGCATCCGCCGCCTGACTGGCAACCGACCGGCTTTGGCTGTGATCCGTGCTGATGACGCCGAGGCCTCGGCCCATGAAGAATTTCTGGCGATGATGGAGAAGCAGGCCGGCCACACCGTCTGGAGCAAATTACAGCAATCGGAATGAGAACCACGTCAGGGTGTACCATTTGTTACATTCCGCCTTTCTTGAGGTACTTGAGTTTTATGTTATAAGTAATGATAAGTTCGCCAGTTTTCTGCGAGCTGAATGTTGGCCGGCAGGGTGCATGGCCCATAACAAACGCCGGCCCCATGTCCCCGGCATTAGTTCACGAACAGGATGCGGTAGTCTCCGCAAAGTAACAGGAAGCGTTTATGGTTCAATCGTCTCTGGCGACGAAATCGCAGTCGTTTGATTTGGTCAAAAGCGAAATCGAACAGACCATCAAACAGGCAGAATCCAGCCTTGAGCGCTTTCAGGAAAATCGTGAGAGTGGGGAAGACCTGCAGAACTGTGTTGATTATCTCAATCAGTTGCGGGGCATCTTCATTCTGGTGGAATTGCGTGGTGGAACCCTGCTGTGTCAGGAGGCAGTAAACCTGGCCAACGACGTGCCCGTTGGCGCCAATGACGACAAGAACATTCTGCTGACGACCCTCAACAGCGCCCTGTTTATCTTGCGTCGCTACGTTGAATATTACCACCAGCAACGGGAAGACCATCCGGAACTGCTGCTTCCGGTGATCAATGATCTGCGCGAGGCGCGGCGCGAGAAACCCTATCCCGAATCCTGTTTCTTTGATGTGGATGTGAAAGAGCGTCCGGATTTCTGCTCCGGGCTCTCGCTTCAGCCGCTTGAAGGCGGCGATGCCGAATACGAAATTCTCGCCAGGCGTATGCGCCTGACCCTACAGGTCGCTCTGCTTGGCATTCTTCGTGAGCGAAATGAGGTGGTCAGCAAAAAGCTGGTGGCCAGAGCTTCCCGTGGCTTTGCCAGGCTTTGTCGGGGCGCGCCAATGGGACAGATGTGGTGTTTGCTGTCTGTGGTTGCAGACACCATGCTGGACCGGGCCATGGGCTTCAATAAAGCCCGCAAACGTCTGCTTATGCGAATAGAGAAGTATGCCCGCGAAGTGGTGTACGTTGGCAAAGTGGCCACCACCAAAGATGCCCCTGACTCGGTCATCAAAGACCTTGTCTACCTTTTGTACCGCAGCGGGTCCGCTAATCCCGAGGTGGCGAGCGTTCTTTCCGCCTACCGGCTGGCGCCCTCTGAGTTTCCCGATGCTATCCTTGAAGCCCATTCGCGCCGGCTGTACGGCCCGGGTTCGGATGTACTGAAATCCTTGTCGGAAGCGCTGCAGGAAGAGCTCAACCAACTGAAGGATAAGCTGGACATCATCGAACGGGGTATTGAGCCAGACCTGGCCGAGCTGGCGTCCATCGCTGACGCCCTCGAGCGCCTGGCGAACACCCTGGTGATGCTCGATCTCAATCGCCTGGCCGGTATTGCCCGTGAGGAAGCGACGAAACTCCGTCAGTGGGAGGAGGAGAAGCGCCTGCCGGCAGAGGAAGAACTCTATCGCCTGGCCGATTCGGTGCTGGGGGTGGAGGATGCCGTCATGCAGATCGTCATTCGAGGTATTACCTCGGAGACCGATGCGTTGGCAGGCAGTGAACGCAAGCGGGACGAGTCCGTCTACCTGCAGGAAGCCATCTGGGTGGTTGCAGACGAGGCGCGTAGCGCCCTGACCCTGGCCAAGCGTGCCATTACCGCGTTTATCGAATCCGACTACGACAAGTTGCACCTGGCCAACCTGCCGGGCACCCTGCGCAGTATCTGGGGTGGTTTGCAGATGGTGAACGACCCCCACGCTGCCAGTGTCATTGCGCGGGTAGCGGCATCCATTCAGGAGCAGCTACTGGATGCGAGGGAAGCGCCGGCACCTCAGGTGCTTGAAGCGCTGGCGGACGCGCTTACGTCGCTGGAGTACTACATTGAAAGCATTGGCCGCCGCGAAGAGAGCAACAGCGACCTGCTGAAACTGGCGGAGTCATCATTGGGCGACGTCGGGCTGTAATAACGGCTTCGGAGTCGTTGAAGCGACCAAAAAAAACCTGCGACTTGCGCAGGTTTTTTTTATGGCCTGTTAAGCGGGGCTTAGCCCATCTTGAACAGTTCACCCAGCTTGGTTGCCAGCATCATGTCGCCTTCGGCGCGCAGCTGACCAGCCATGAATGCCTGCATGCCGTCGGTTTCGCCGGAAACGATACCCTGCAGGGTGTCGGAGTTCATGATCAGGGTAACGGAAGGATCGTCGTTCGCGCCTTCGTGCAGCTTGCAAGTGCCGTCGTTGATCACCAGGTGGTAGGTTTTGTCATCTTCGATGTCGAACTGGAACACCAGATCCAGGCCTTGTGCCGCGTCTGCGTTGAAATTCTGTTCGAGTTTTTCAAATACCTGAGCTACAGACATTGTTTTACCCTTTTGAGTGGTTGTCTTGTCATGGTGACGGCTTGGAATCCCTGGCCTCAGAAGTCTGTTTGATAGCCCGGGTAGCGCCGACCTCGCCATCCGACTTTATGGTTAGAACACGGTTGTGTCAAGCTTGATCGAACGCTTGTTTTAATTTTCTTTTGGACTTATCACGCCCCCTGTGAGGGGGTACACTCATGGCTTTGCAACGACGTCTGGAGACTGCATTTTGGAATTTCTGACCGAATACGGACTTTTCCTCGCTAAAGTGGTGACCTTCGTGGTGGCCGCCATCATTCTGGCCTCGGTGATTTTCTCCGCCACCCAGCGGGACCGGAGTGATCATGAAGGAGAGGGCGAGCTCAAAATTCGCAAACTGAACGACCAGTACCGGAAACTGAAAGAATCCATCCAGTCCCGGTTGATGTCAGACGCCGAACACAAGGCCTGGCAGAAACAAAAGAAAAAAGAAGAGAAAGCCGAGAAAAAATCGGCCAAACAGGATAAAACCGCTGAGGAAGAAAAGGCCTCCAAACCACGCATCTATGTCATCGACTTCGATGGCGACATCAAAGCCAGCGATACCGACACGCTCAGGCGGTCGGTCTCTGCGGTGCTCAGTGTCGCCAACCCGGAGACAGACGAGGTGGTGGTTCGCCTGGAAAGCGGTGGCGGCCTCGTGCACGCCTATGGTCTGGCAGCCGCACAGCTAGACCGGATTCGCAGTAAAGGGGTTCCCCTGACGGCCTGCGTAGACAAGGTGGCGGCCAGCGGTGGTTACATGATGGCTTGCGTTGCCGACAAGATCATTGCGTCGCCCTTTGCAGTCCTGGGTTCGATTGGTGTGGTTGCCCAGCTGCCGAACTTCCATCGTTTTCTGCAGAAGAACGATGTGGATTTTGAAGTGCTGACCGCCGGTGAGCACAAGCGCACACTAACCGTGTTTGGAGAGAACACCGAAAAGGGCCGGCAGAAATTTCTCGCGGACCTTGAAGATACCCACGGCCTGTTCAAGGAATACGTCAGCGAGCGGCGCCCTGCGCTGGATATCCAGGCGGTGGCCAATGGCGACATCTGGTTTGGCAAGCGTGCCCTTGAGGTCAAGCTCATTGACGATATCAAGACGTCGGACGAATACCTGATCGAGGCCTGCGATCGGGGTGAGGTGGTCTCGGTGTCATTCCAGCGTAAGAGAACCCTGCCGGAACGGCTTGGCCTGGCCACCAGTGCGGCGCTTGAGCATACCGTTTGGCGGGTGCTCAGTGCTTTCCGTAATCAGAAAATTCAGTAAGTCAGGGTCGGGCGCAGAGAGTTTAACGCTCTGCGCCCACCCGTGATCGCTCAGGAAGCCCTGCGACGGAACAGGGGCTGGTCGGTATCGGTGGCAGCCTGGTAGGCCTGGCTGAAGAAGTTCAGGCAGCGAGCTGCCTTGCTGATGTCCTTGTCGGCCCGCAGCACGTAGGAATCGAAGCCGCACCGTTTCATGAACTGCAACTGGTCCAGCAGTACATCTCCGATAGCTCTCAGCTCTCCCTGGTAGCCAAACCTTTCCCGCAGCAGGCGGGCGATACTGTAACCCCGGCCATCCACAAAGCGTGGAAAGTTCACCGCAATCAACGGTAATTCCTTAACCTTTTCCCCGAGCATTTCGGGCTCGTCATGGCTGTCGAACCAGATTCCGATATCATCCCGGCCTACGTAGTGCTCGTAGCCTGCAAGCCACAGATCCGCGGGAATCAGCGCAGGCTGGCCTGCGGCTACATTGAGGGATTCACCCTCGGCAGGGCGGTCTACGACCACCCAGCTGTCGTTACGGATGCTGCCGTCAGCAGCGATTACATCAGGCATAGACCCGCTCCTTGAATGGTTCAATACCAACACGGCGATAGGTATCCAGGAAGGTTTCTTCCTCGCTCCGTTTGTCGACATATACATCAATGATCTTGGCAATCACTTCGGGCATCTGGTTCCTTGCAAACGAGGGCCCCAGAATCTTGCCAATGGCGGCGTCATGATGGGAGTCGCCACCGAGACTGATCTGGTAGAACTCTTCGCCTTTCTTGTCAACGCCCAGCACGCCAATGTTACCAACGTGGTGGTGGCCACAGGCATTCATGCAGCCGGAGATGTTGAGGTCGATGGGGCCGAGGTCGTACAGGTAATCCAGATCATCAAAGCGACGCTGGATAGCCTCTGCAACGGGAATCGATTTGGCGTTGGCCAGGGCGCAGAAATCGCCGCCCGGGCAGCAGATGACGTCGGTCAGGGTGTTCAGGTTGGCAGTGGCAAAGCCCAAGGGAACGAGGCGCTGCCAGAGCTCGAACAGCTGGTCCTGGCGAACATCGGCCAGAACCACATTCTGCTCGTGTGTCGCGCGGGCC
Source organism: Marinobacter shengliensis (assembly GCF_003007715.1). Lineage (GTDB taxonomy): Bacteria > Pseudomonadota > Gammaproteobacteria > Pseudomonadales > Oleiphilaceae > Marinobacter > Marinobacter shengliensis. The sequence continues at coordinate 741,612 of NZ_PXNO01000027.1, forward strand.
TCACCAAAGCTGAACTGGTCCGCCAGGTCGGCAATCTGCTCAAGCTGATAATCGGTCACGTCACCCGGCGGGGTCCCGGTTTTTTTCAGGGTCAGGGTGACACTGGCATAGCCGGGCTTCTTGTGCTCGCTGACGTTGTGAGTCAGCCACTTGTCGAATTCGCGGTTCTCAAATCGTTGCTCACTCAGCAGGGCAGTGGCGTTCTCCAGTGTCTCGTAGTCAGGCTCGGTGAAATAGCCCTGGAATTTGCGGATCGCTTCCGGGGTCAGCCGAGTCGGGGAATCTTTGATGTGTGCCCATTCAGCTTCGACTTTCTCGGCGAAACCTTCCGGGGTCAGTGCCTTCACCAGAATCTTGATGCGTGCCTTGAACTTGTTGTCGCGCCGGCCGTAACGGTTATAGACCCGCAGGACCGCCTCCAGGTAAGTCAGAAGGTCGAGTTCCGGCAGGAATTCCCGAATGACTGGCCCCACCATGGGCGTGCGGCCCAGGCCGCCACCTACGTGTACCCGGAAGCCCAGCTCACCCTGATCATTCCGGACCAGTTGCAGGCCGATATCGTGTACCTGAATGGCTGCCCGGTCCGTCTTTTCGGAGGCATTAACCGCCACCTTGAATTTGCGGGGCAGGAAAGCGAACTCCGGGTGGAAGGTAGACCACTGCCGGATAATCTCGCAGTAAGGGCGAGGGTCGGCGATTTCATCGGCCTGAACACCGGAGAACTGGTCTGTGGTGGTGTTACGGATGCAGTTACCGCTGGTCTGGTTGGCATGCATTTCCACTTCGGCCAGTTCGGCCAGGATATCCGGAACGTCTTCCAGGTTTGGCCAGTTCAGCTGGATGTTGGTACGGGTTGTAAAATGCGCATAACCCTTGTCGTAATCACGGGTGATGCGGGCCAGGCGGCGGATCTGGTCTGAACGGAGCATGCCATAGGGCACACAGATACGCAGCATGGGTGCAAGACGCTGAACGTAGAGACCGTTCTGCAGACGAAGTGGAAGAAACTCTTCTTCCGCCAGCTCGCCCGCCAGGGCCCGCTCGGTTTGGTCCCGAAACTGTGCGACACGTTCCGCGGCAATTTGCCGGTCGTGCTCATCATAAACGTACATAGGGTAACGTCCTGCCTGGTAACTTCTGAAATGCGGTTGTTGAATGGCGCCAAAATGACATTGGGCCTTATTCCTGAAGCGGAGGATATCACTGGGTTTTTATTCTTAAAATGATTATTTCAAAATATCATTATCGATTCAGGTGATAAGCAGGAAAATCAGCAGCGGCGGGCAGGACTGGACGAATATCAATTTCCTGCTTTAATAAAAGCCGGGTACTGAAACAACAACAAGACTGGATAACCGAGGAGTAAGCTATGAAAAAGACAGCGGATTCAGATAGCCAGGTCGATGCCGTTGCAGCAGTGTTACTGGTGTTGCTGGCTGTTGCCTTTGCAGTAGTGTGGGTTGCCGGCCAGTAGTGCTACTGGCCTGCCAGCACCACCTTTACCACCAGTATCAGCCCGCCCACAAACGCAGCGCCAAACAGCAGCCCGGCAATGATGTAGGGCACCGGGCTGTGGCTGGCAAAATCCTCTTGTCGGCGCTTTTCAGACTGCACCCCCAAAGCGCCGGCGAGGATACTTTGCATGATTTTCAGAACGCCCGGCGAACCGGGCTTTTTCTTGCTGCTGTTATTGTTGTTGTCAGCCATATCGTTCATTGAGTCACCCTGATTTATTCGGCCGGATCGTAGGCCAGGCTGGGCATCAGCCAGCGCTCAGCTTCTGCTTTGGACAGCCCTTTTCGTTCAGCATAGTCTTCAACCTGGTCTACGCCAATTTTGCCGACGGCAAAGTATTTGGATTCCGGGTGGGCAAAGTACCAGCCAGAGACCGCTGCCGTTGGGTACATGGCAAAGTGTTCGGTCAGCTGGAGGCTGGTGTTGGCCGTTGCATCCAGCAGTTTGAACAGGGTGGCTTTCTCTGTATGGTCAGGGCAGGCAGGATAGCCGGGGGCCGGGCGGATGCCCTGGTACCGTTCCTTGATCAGGTCATCGTTGGCCAGCTGTTCATCGGTTGCATAGCCCCAGAATTCTTTGCGAACCCGTTCGTGCATGCGCTCGGCAAAGGCTTCTGCAAGCCGGTCTGCCAGGGCCTGGACCATAATGGCGCTGTAATCGTCGTGGGCATCCTTGAACTCTTTGGTCAGTTCGTCCACCCCAATACCGGTGGTTACGGCAAAGCCGCCGACATAGTCACCCACGTGGGAGTCTTCAGGGGCCACAAAATCAGACAGGGCCATCATGGGTTTGCCGGGCGCTTTTTCGTCCTGCTGGCGAAGGTGGTGCAGGGTAGTCAGCTCCTCGGTGCGGGACTCGTCTGTGTAAACAACAATGTCGTCTCCGCGACGATTGGCCGGCCAGAAGCCAATCACGCCTCTGGCGGTGATGCGTTTATCTTCGATCATCTTCTTGAGCAGTTTCTGGGCGTCGTCGAACAGGGTGCGTGCAGCTTCGCCCCGCTTCGGATCGTCGAAGATTGCCGGGTACTTGCCGGCAATGTCCCAGGAAATGAAAAACGGCGTCCAATCGATGTAGTCCACCAGTTCGTTCAGGTTGTAATCGTTGAACGCCCGCACCCCGGTGAAGGCCGGTTTCGGTGGCTGGTAAGTCTCGAAATCGAGTTCCGGTGCCCGTGCCCGTGCTTCTGACATTGACACCAGCTTTGTACGGTCGCCACGGTTCTTGCGGCGCTCACGGATCTCGTCGTACTCGGTACGGGCGGCTTCCACGAGCGTGGGCTTTGCGGTCTTGCTCAGTAGCTGAGAGGCCACGTTTACGCACCGGGAGGCATCAGATACATACAGGGCAATGTCGTTCTTGTACTGGGGCTCGATCTTCACCGCAGTGTGGGCTTTGGAGGTGGTGGCACCGCCAATCATCAGCGGGATATTGAAATCCAGCCTCTGCATTTCCCGGGCAACATGGACCATTTCATCCAGCGAGGGTGTGATCAGGCCGCTCAGACCAATAATGTCGACATTCTCTTTTTTTGCGACGTCCAGAATCTTCTCGCAGGGCACCATCACGCCTAGGTCGATGACTTCGTAGTTATTGCACTGCAGGACCACGCCCACGATGTTCTTGCCAATGTCGTGTACGTCGCCCTTCACGGTGGCCATCAGAATCTTGCCCTTGGCCTGCTGGTCTTCTGTTTTCTCAGCCTCGATGAAAGGGATCAAGTGGGCGACGGCCTGCTTCATTACCCGGGCGCTCTTGACCACCTGGGGCAGGAACATCTTGCCATCACCGAACAGGTCACCAACCACATTCATACCCGCCATCAACGGGCCTTCGATCACTTCGATGGGGTGATTGGCGTTCTGCCGGCAAGCTTCGGTGTCGTCAATAATGTAACTGGTGATGCCTTTCACCAGGGCATGCTCAAGACGCTTCTCGACGGGCCATTCACGCCAGGCAAGGTCTTCTTCTTTGGTCTGGCCGCCTTTGCCTTTGAACTTTTCGGCCGCCTCAAGCAAGCGATCTGTTGAGTCATCGCGGCGGTTCAGGACGACGTCTTCCACCAATTCCTTCAGGTCTGGTTCGATCTCATCGTAGATCACCAACTGGCCCGGGTTCACTATGCCCATGTTCATGCCGGCCTTGACCGCGTGATACAGGAAAACGGAGTGAATGGCCTCACGCACCGCATCGTTACCGCGGAAAGAAAACGAGACGTTACTCACGCCACCGGAGATGGACGCGTGGGGCAGGTTTTCCCTGATCCAGCGGGTGGCATTGATGAAGTCCACCGCATAGTTGTTGTGCTCTTCGATGCCGGTGGCGATGGCGAAGATGTTCGGATCAAAAATAATGTCGGCCGGGTTAAAGCCGATGCCGGTCAGCACGTCATAGGAGCGTTTGCAGATCTCGGTTTTACGCTCGAAGGTGTCGGCCTGGCCGTCTTCGTCAAAGGCCATGACCACAACGGCCGCACCGTAGCGCATGCAGTCTTTTGCCCGCTTGATGAACTCTTCCTCGCCTTCCTTGAGGCTGATGGAGTTCACCACCGCCTTGCCCTGAATGCATCGAAGACCGGCCTCGATCACTTCCCACTTGGAAGAATCGATCATGATCGGCACGCGGGAAATGTCAGGTTCGGATGCCACCAGTTTCAGGAAGGTCTCCATAACCTCCCTTGAATCCAGCATGCCCTCGTCCATGTTGATATCGATGATCTGGGCGCCGTTTTCCACCTGGTCCCGGGCCACGCTCAGGGCTTCCTCGTACTGTTCTTCCTTGATCAGTCTCAAGAATCGCTTGGAGCCGGTCACATTGGTGCGTTCGCCCACGTTAATGAACAGCGTGTTTTCGTCACCGGTAAAGGGTTCGAGGCCTGACAGACGCAGTGCCTTGGGACGGTCGGGAATCTTCCGGGGCGGATACTTGGATACCGCCTTGGCAATGGCTTCAATGTGATCCGGGCGTGAACCGCAACAACCCCCGATGATGTTCAGAAACCCGTCCTTGGCGAAGCCCTCAATGATATCGGCCATTTCTTCGGGGGTCTGGTCGTATTCGCCAAATTCGTTGGGCAGCCCGGCGTTGGGGTGGGCTGACACATAGGTTTCTGCCTTGTTGGCCAGCTCTTCCACATAGGGGCGCAACGCATCCGCGCCCAGGGCGCAGTTAAGACCCACTGAGATGGGTTTTGCATGGGCGATGGAGTTGTAGAAGGCCTCGGTGGTCTGGCCAGAGAGGGTTCGGCCGGACGCGTCGGTAATGGTGCCGGAGATCATAATCGGCAGTTCAAAACCGTTGTCCTCAAAGAACTGCTGGGTCGCGTAAATGGCGGCCTTGGCGTTCAGGGTGTCGAAAATGGTTTCAATCAGGATCAGATCGGAGCCGCCTTCCACCAGCCCGGATACCGCTTCATAGTAATTATCCACCAGGGTCTGGAAATCCACATTCCGGTAACCCGGGTTATTGACGTCTGGTGAGATGGAGGCGGTGCGCGATGTAGGGCCCACGGCGCCGGCAACAAACCGTGGTTTGTCCGGATTGCGGGCGGTGAACTCATCAGCGATTTCCCGAGCGATCCTGGCCGCTTCCACGTTCAATTCACGGGCCAGATCTTCCATGCCGTAGTCCGCCTGGGAAAGGCGGGTGGAATTGAAAGTGTTGGTTTCGATGATGTCTGCGCCGGCATCCAGGTAGTCTGCGTGGATATTGCGGAGCAGGGCCGGCTGGGTCAGGTTGAGGAGATCGTTGTTGCCCTGAACGTCCCGGTCGAAATCCTTGAATCGGTCGCCCCGGAATGCGGCTTCGTCCAGCTTCTGGTTCTGGATCATGGTGCCCATGCCACCATCGAGGATGATTATGCGTTCCTTGAGGGCCTTATGAAGCTGGTCCAGGCGGGTAGTACGATCGGTCATAGGGAATTCTTCCGGGGTCATTAATAACGTCGTGTTTGTTCGGACGGCGCGGGATCATAGCAAAATTGTACGTATACGTCTTAATACAGATGATCATTATCAAGCACTGACCACAAAGTTCCTGGCGGGAGGTTATACGTGCAATTCATTATCCTGTTAAAGCCCGACTATTTTACTTGGTCTTTTAAGTTCCTGCGAACTCTCCTAAAATAGAGACTACATTTGAAAACAGGTAGGAAGCATGGCTTTGGTAACTGTCACTGATTCCGCAAGGGATTATCTTGCGCAACTGATTGAAAAGCAGGATGTCGAGGGCATGGGCGTTCGTATTTTCGTCACCCAGCCGGGTACCCGCAATGCCGAGACCTGTCTGGCCTATTGCCCGCCAAACGAAGTCGTCCCTACAGACGAGCAGGTTGATCTGCAGAAATTCACCCTGTTCCTGGACCATAACTCGGTACCGTTTCTGGAAGATGCCTACGTGGACTACTCCAAAGACCAGATGGGCGGCCAGTTGACCATCAAGGCGCCGAACGCCAAAGTGCCCCAGGTGTCTGATGACGCCCCCCTTCCTGAGCGGGTGAACTACGTGCTGGCGTCTGAGATCAACCCCAATCTGGCGGCCCACGGCGGTGATGTATCGCTGGTCGAGATCGTTGAGGAGTCGGTGGCAGTGCTGCGTTTCGGTGGCGGGTGCCAGGGCTGTTCCGCCGTCAGTCTGACCCTTAAGCAGGGTGTTGAGAAAACCCTCAAGGAGCGGGTTCCGGAGATCACTGCGGTTCGTGATGTGACCGACCACTCGAACACTGAAAACGCCTACTATCAGTAATTTCTGCATTACCTCTGCCAAGCCGCCGTTCACTTCGGCGGCTGCCGCAGACGCCTGTCTTTCGTGGCTACACGGCCAATGTCCTGATATCTGCAATACTCCATCATCCTGTTGACTAACAGAACCGTGCACGGTTGCTGTACCGTGCCATAAAAAACAGTGATATCAGCGGCGCCATCGCCGCCAGACTTGAAACCGGGGTAACACTTGCTCGACCTTGCTCTCTTATCCGTACCTGTGATGGCTGCTGTCGTCGGCTGGTTTACGAACTGGCTTGCGATACAGATGTCATTTCACCCGGTGCGTTTCATCGGCATTGGCGTTATTGGTTGGCAGGGTGTTATCCCCCGTAAAGCCGAGAAGATGGCGCACATCTGTATCGACCGGACGCTGCAGCAGTTTGGTGATCTGAATACCGTCTATCAAAAGCTGGAGCCCCAGCGCATTGTTCAACAGGTGGTGGCACAGGTTTCACCACGGATGGATGAATACATCGACGAAGTCATGTACGAAGTGCAGCCGGTGTTGTGGGATAACCTGCCGCTGTTTGTTCGCGCCAGGATCTACCAATGGGCCAGGCAGCAGCTGCCGGACAGGATTGAAGAGCTGGTTGAGGATTTCGGTGACGACCTGAATGAGCTGGTGGATCTGAAAGCACTGCTCAGCCGCGAATTGCAGAATCATCCTGACCTGATGAATCGCATTTTCCGGGAAGCCGGTTCCGTTGAATTGCAATCGGTCATCAACCGTGGTGCCATCATTGGCGGTTTGCTGGGTGCCATCCTGGCGCCGCTGTGGCTGGCCTATCCGGAGCCATGGCTGCTGCCGGTCGGTGGTTTTGCCATTGGCTTTATCACCAACTGGATCGCCATTAATCTGATTTTTGCACCGCTTCGCCCTCGCCGGGTTCTGTTTTGGCGGATTCAGGGGTTGTTTCTGCGCCGTCAGGAGCAGATCAGTGATACCTGGGCACGTCTGGTGGCCGAGGAACTGATCACCGTTGAGAAGGTGGCGGACGCCATGATCAATGGCCAGCACGGAGCAAGAACCCGAGCTATCATCCAGAAGCATCTGCGTCCGATGCTGGATAACTCCATGGTTATGAAGCTGGCGGCACAGGTGACGGTTGGTATGACTGGCTACACTGATCTCAAGCGAGTGATGAACCAGAAGGCGGTGATCGCCACCCGGGATGTGTTCAACGATCCCGCTTTTAACAAAGAGCGGGCGCCCATTGTGGCCGGTGTGCTGGCGGGCCAGATGAAATCGCTCCGTCCGGAGGAGTTCCAGGACATATTGCGGCCGGCGTTCAGAGAAGAAGAGCTCCAGCTGATGTTTGTTGGAGGCTTGTTCGGCGCAGTGGCCGGCCTGATTCAGTTTATCGCGATGAACCAGCTGCCGATGCCGCCACTGGGTGGCTAACAAGGGAGACAGGTAATGTCTGTGTGGGTTTTGATGATTGTTCAGGTGCTGTTGACCGCTGGTACGGTGGCGGCGGTTCTGTTTGCGTTCTGGTACCTCGTGGTTCGGCCCTGGCTGGCTGAACGCATGCGGGAGTTGGTGGAAGCCGCTGACCAGATCGAGCCCAAGGTGGCCAAGGGTGTCAACAAAGGCGTCGCCGATGCCGTCCGGCAGCTCCCGCAAAATGCATGGGAAGGCGCGACCAAGGAATCGACCAAGCAATTCCTGAAGTTTGGCTCCAATCTGTTCGAGAATGGGCTCAGCAGTTTTCTGGGCTCGACTGCCGAAATGCAGAAATCCCAATCCAGCAGTGGTAGCCGGCCACCAGGGCAGGGCGATCGCTGATCAAAGGCAGTTGGTTGGTCTGGGCAGCCCGGCAATCCGGCAGGCGGTTTTGGCGGGTGTGCCCGGGAATAGCTGCATCAGGTAGATACTGTTGCCCTTGTCGTCCCCGAACGCTTCTTTCACCGCCTTCACAAATAACCGGTTTGACGGCGGAGACATTTCATGTTGTTTGTAGAATTCCCTCAGGAAATCTATGATCTCCCAGTGATTTTCATTTAGCTTTATGCTGTCCTCGGCGGCAATCTCCTGTGCTACCTCAGGGGTCCAGCTGCCAGCGTCTTCCAGAAAACCCTCGTTGTTGCGCAACGGCAAAGTCGTCATTGTATTACCAGCTCACCGTACGTGAATGTTCGGCGGTCAGGCGCACCAGATCGCCATAGCTAATGATTTGTACATTGGGGTTGCCTGCCAGGCCTCTGGCCTCAAGGTCTGCGCCAAGGGCAACACAGTTTCGGGGGAGGCCAGCAGTGCTGTCTGTTACCGCCAGTACCGCATTTTCCGCTAGTGCCAGCGTGTCTCCTTCGTGAAGGGCTGCCAGACAGGTTGCGAACCTTGGGTGACTGGGTGATTTGTTCAGGATATGAAGTGTCGCCTGAATCGTTTGTTCCTGTGTCATTCCGTCATCCTTAGCCTGCAAAAACGATGCGTTCAAAGCGATCAAGGGCGTCTCTGACCGATGGAATCAGTTCCACGCCATTCAGCCTGTCTCCCTCACCAAGCCGAAAACGCTCGCAGGCGGATTGTTCCGCGAGAATCTGTTCGACTCCGAACACCGGTGCCGCAGCAAGGTTCTTTTCAACCGTTTTCTGGCCGATGCCTCCGGCATCCTGGGATTTGCGCAGCCAGTTAACGCCAGCGCCGATAAAGAGCAATGCCGCTGGTTGATCGAAGGCTGCCAGGGAAAACACCATATCCAGCGCTTCGCGACCGGACCAGGAGCCATACGGAGCCTGATCAATCACAATCAAGGTGGTCATCTTAGTGGCTCCCATGAAAGTAGATCACACGGTCAGACTTCAGGTTGCCTTCCACCCATTCCCCCAAGCCCGCTATCTGGTAAGGCTGGCGAAGGTTGTTGGCGCTGAGTTCATACCTTGCCTGTTCGCCCTGGTCGACGATTCCCCGGCGCAAGGCCGAGGCAATGCAGGCGACCCCAGGCGTCTGGTTGTCAGCAAGGAAATCTGCCCACTGGCCTGGCCAGTCGGGTTCATCGGAGGGGGGCGTACTCAGGGCTGAAGCTAGGTGTACGCCCTCGCCATAAAGAAACACCCGGTCGATGTGGTGGCCGGCTGCAATCAGCTCCTGTGCGAATGCCAGTGCTGTTTGTGGTGCCTGGCTAGACCAGGGAGCGCCGGTAATAACCAGGGTGTAAGAAAGGCCAGGGGACATAACGATAGGTTGCCGGTCAGGAATGGATCGGATTTCAGTTTACCGAAAGCAAGAACCCCGGCAAAGGCCGGGGTTCCTGTTCAACGCGTTGCTCTGGCGAATTAATCGTCGCCGCTGAATGCCGCCAGCAGGTGCAGCAGGCTGACAAACAGGTTGTAGATGGCCACGTATAGTCCAACGGTTGCGATCACGTAGTTACGCTCGCCGCCTTTGATGATCCGGCTGGTTTCAAACAGGATCATGATGGAGGCGAAAATGGTGAAGCCAGCGGATACCGCCAGATGCAGGGCAGAGCTCTGCATGAAGAAGGCCAGCAGCATGGCACCGATCAGCACGAACGCACCGGCCGTCAGGAAACTGGACATAAAGCTGAAGTCTTTCTTGGTGATCAGCGCGGTGGCTGACAGGCCAACAAAGGCTACGGCTGTCAGGGTCAGTGCCTGGGCGACAATCTGAGAGGCACCCGCGGCAACGAACGCGCCGATGATCGGGCCCAGGGTGTACCCCATGAAGCCGGTCAGGGCGAAGGTGGTTACGATGCCCCAGGGGCTGTTCTTGAGCTTATAGGTCGCGAACAGCAGGCCAATATAGCCAACGATGGTGATCAGGAAGCCCGGGTGCGTGCCGTTCATGTTCAGGAACGCAGTCAGGGCCGAGAAGGCCAAGGTCATGCCCAGCAGCATGTAGGTGTTGCGCAGTACCTTCAGCGCATCTTCATCAATGCCCGCTGTTACGCCGGTGGCTTGACCGGACTGCGGGTAGGCAGCCTGGTTGTTCTGAACGCCGAAACGTCTGTCTTCCATTGTCATCTCCGTTTATTGCAACTGGATACTGAGTCCCATGATAATGTCGAATCCGCAACTTTCAATCATTTACGACAGAAAATGCCCCAATGGATTCCATTAAACTGGTGTAATCTTGCTCGCACCGTGACCAGAACCAGTGGAATTTCCAACGTTTTTTCTTCAAGGCGTTGACAGTAATGGCAAATCCGGTATCATTCCACCCGCTGTCGCAACGGCAGCAACGGAAATACGCCTTCTGGCGTTTTTTCGGTAAGACGGTGGGCTGGCAGAGTGGCTGAATGCAGCGGTCTTGAAAACCGCCGACGGTTAATAGCCGTCCCGGGGTTCGAATCCCTGGCCCACCGCCACTTTTCTTCCTGACACCGGTCTCTATACTCCCCAATCGATACCTTCGACAGACTACGTAACTTCCTGCGTATTAAACTTCTTTGCGAATCCAGTACACTGGTGTGAAATCGAATGCCCGTTGTGAGCAGGTGCTTTAATGGATCAGGATCAGAGCCAGATTCCGGAAACCGAGCAGGATCGAAAGAACCGGCGCTTTGCCGTCTCTGCCAATCGTGGGAGCGCTAGCCACCGGGTGCGTTACGTTGAAACGGGCGGTGCTGCAGTGGATACCGAGGAGTGCACCTTTTGCCAGGCTGTTCCCGACCTGGACCATGCCGGTGGTATCAGAGCCACTCAAGTTCCTGGCCGCTCCGACACCAGCGAGTGTGCTGGTAATGGAGCTCAAACAGGCGACGCTGATTCTGCGCCGTAGCCAGGTCACACAATTCAAACCGGACGCTGGCACCAGGCAGTTGTTGGGCCAGAAGGCCGCAATCCACGGCGGGAACGACGCCGGGCTTCGGGTAGCCACCAATGGTCTGGCAATCGTTCAGCAAGACGATAGGTTGACCATCACCGGGAATCTGGACGGCTCCAAGGGCGATGCCTTCGGAAATAATTCCGGGGGGCGGGGAGCTCAGGGGCGCTCCCTGGAGTCGAAAGCCCATGCGGTCGGATTGGTCGCCAACCGTATAGCGGCTGGTTGTTAGCCGGATGATATCCGCTCGCTGAAACTGAGGGTATTGATAGCCCGGAATCAGCCGGATAACCGCCTCTCCATCAAGGTTGGGGCGCTGGTGATCGGGTACTTTCCGCTCTGGCACTTTCCGTTTTGGCTGCAATGGCATCAATCGATCCCCCGCCTGCACCGGGCTCCGGCCCTCGAGCTTTTCCCGAACAACCACTGAACGGCTCCCGAATTGTTCCGGCGCATCCAACCCACCCACCACGGCCAGGTAGACAAGCCGATGGTGCGTTGAGTGGTCAATCGTTAGTTCGTCACCATCGTTGAGGTTCAGGGTTTGCCACAAATCAACCGTTTGCCTGTTCACCGTTACGCGTGTTCTGGCGCCGGTGAGGGCTACCTGAAGCGCACCATGGGCAATGGCACGAAATCCACCCAGCACTATCTCCAGACAGGCCGCATTGCGAGGGTTGTCCAGCAGCTTGTTGGCCCAGGTATAGCTGATCAGGTCCAGCGCGCCGCCTGCGGCCAGCCCATGGTGGCGATAACCCCGACGACCGCTGTCTTGAACGGTGCTTTGTACGCCGGGGCGGACGACTTCCAGAAAGCTCATGGGGTCAGCTCCCCGCCCTCGGCCAGAAACGCCTCCCGGCTTATGGCTTTGAATCTCACCCGGTCGCCGACCCTGAGCAGCGACAGGCTGTTTTGGTCGAACAAGGGTGTCGGGCACCGGCCAATCAATTGCCAGCCGCCAGGGGACGTCTGCGGGTATACGGCGGTCTGCCGGTTGGCTATGCCAACACTGCCAGCGGGCACCCGTTTTCGGGGACTGGTCTTTCGGGGCGCGGCGATGGTGGGGTCCACTTGCCCCATAAAGGCAAATCCGGGAGCAAACCCAAGGGCATGGACCCGGTACTCAACGGCGCTGTGTTTGCGGATGATGTCCTCGCACGCCAGGCCGCACTCTGAGGCCAGCCATTGCAGGTCAGGCCCGGTCTCGGTGCTGTAGTAAACCGGTAGCTCAACCAGTCGGCCCTTCACATCCGGCGCGCGCTTACAGGTGTTTTCGAGGGTAACCAGTGGCCTTAGCTCAGACACAGCCTGCCGAAAGTCGATCTTCAATGGATCGTAGACCACCATCAGCGTTGTATACGAGGGAACTATATCGACTAACCAGGGGGAACCGGCACTGCGAATGTTGTCGGCAAGTCCGGCGATGCGGGCAGGCAGGCTCTCGTCGATGGCCTCGGCCAGGGTAATCAGGATGGTATCTTCCGAAACCGCTTCAATCATTGCCCGGGTTTGCCAAGAGCCTTGCGGATGGCCTTGATCGCCTCAAGCGCGGCTTCGTTGTCGCCATGAACGCACAGGCTGTCTGCAGGAAGTTCAAGCCAGTTACCGGTGGCACTGAATACGCCACCTTTTTCGGCAAAGTACCGGGCCTGGCGCACAATGATTTCAGGGTCTTCGTGCACCGCCCCAGCCTGGCGTCTGGACACCAGTTGGCCTTCGTCGTCGTAGGCTCGGTCGGCAAAGGCTTCCAGCAGCAGGGGAACGCCGACATCGGCGGCCATTTGCTGATGCTCCCGGTATTTCCGGGTGACCGGAATCATCAGGGGCAGATCCTGCCGGAAGATTCGGGTGGCAACCATGACCGCGTGCAACAGGGTTGGGTCCCGCATCATGTCGTTGTTCAAGGCGCCGTGGGGCTTCACGTAACTCAGGCTTAAACCTTCTTTACGACACATGCCCTCCAGGGCGCCCAACTGATAAAGCAGAAGGGCTTCGATTTCTTCCGGGGTGTGGTGGATAGACCGCCGGCCAAATCCGCTGAGGTCGTGGTACGAAGGGTGAGCGCCAATCTCCACGTGGTAACGCGATGCCAGCGCCAGCGTGTTGCGGATGACCATGGGATCTGCGGCGTGGAACCCACAGGCCACATTAGCCATGTCGATCAGGGGCATGACCAGATCGTCCTGGCCCATCTGCCAGGCGCCGTAACTCTCGCCGAGATCGCAATTCAGTTTCATAGCGTACCGGTCGTCTCAGATATCCGTCCGGCCGGGAAACGTCGCCTGTTTCCGGGCTTCTGCGCATTTCTGCCTGGCAGCCAGATTGTCCGGGCTGTTGTCAGGCACGGCCCACCCTTTCAGGTTGTCTTCCACCAGTTGCACCAATGCGTCGATATGGCCGGGTGTGGCGTTCAGGCAAGGGATGTAGCCAAAGGCTTCACCCCCGGACTCCATGAAGTATTCCCGGTTTTCTTCGTTGATTTCCTCGATGGTTTCGAGGCAGTCCGAAGAGAACCCCGGGCAGAAGACATCTACAGATTTTACACCTTTTTCCGGTAGGGATTTAAGGGTTTCGTCGGTGTAGGGTTGCAGCCATTCTTCCCGCCCAAAGCGCGATTGGAAGGTCGTCAGGTAGTCGTCCTGGCCAAGGCCAAGCCGTTCGGCCAGCAAGCGTGAGGTTTTATGGCATTCACAATGATAAGGATCGCCCTTGAGCAGGTATTTCAGGGGGACGCCATGGTACGACAGGATGAGTTTTTCGTGCCGGCCATGATTGGCCCAGTGCGCCTCAATATGGCGTGCCATGGCCTCAATGTAGGGCGGGTAGTCGTGATAGTGAGACACAAACCGGAAATCCGGCAGCCAGCGGCGGCGGGTAAAGTCGGCGGCGATGGCATCAAAGGTAGACGCCGTGGTGGATGCCGAATACTGGGGGTACAGCGGCAGGACAAGCAGCTTGCGAACACCTTGTTGCTGCATGTCTTCCAATACCCGGGAAATTGACGGGTTGCCGTAGCGCATGGCAAAACCCACCACCACGTTGCTGCCATACTTTTTCTTCAGCGCTTCCCGAATGCCTTCCGCCTGTTTGGCGGTGTGTATCAGCAGGGGAGAGCCCTCCGGTTGCCAGACACTGGCATAGGCCTGGGCGCTTTTTCTTGGCCGGATTCTCAGGATGATGCCATGGAGGATCAACCACCAGATGGGGCGGGGTACTTCCACCACCCTTGGGTCCCACAGGAACTCGGCAAGATACTTTCTCAGCGCTGGTGTGGTGGGGGCGTCTGGTGTGCCAAGGTTGGTCACAAGTACCCCCAGGCGTTCGGGCTCGTTATGGCTGAACTGATCCGTCCCTTTATATGGCATTGATGCTATCCGATGGTGGTGGGTTAATGCTTGCCAGCCTGCTGTGCCAATCGCGGTATAAGGCCCGTGATGTCATATCCCGCGCGATGAGCTTTGGACAGAATCTCCTCCGGCTGGGTTTCCCGTGCGGCACTCAGGGCCCACAGCACGGTACAGCGGGTTCCAGAGCGACAGAAGGCCAGTACGGGTTTATCGGCATTCCGGATCATCGGCGCAAACTGGTCAACGTCCTGGTCGGTGATATTGCCAGACTCCACCGGGAGGAATACCCACTCCAGGCCATGTTCCCGCGCTGCCGCTTCTATGTCCGCCATGGCGGGTTGGCCGGGCTCTTCACGGTCCGGGCGATTTGCAACCAGGGTCCGGAAGCCGAGCCGGGCAATTTCGGCAACATCCTGAACCGAAATCTGGGGGGCTACCGATAGGGTTTCATCAATCTTTCTGATATCCACTTGGGGCTCCAATGGTTGATGGCCGGGGATTCAAAGACGGGCCCCTTGGGGCCCGGCACAATGCTGTGATCGGCTCGTGTTGCTCAGGGGTTAGGCGTTATGACCGGATGATGCCCGTATACGCTCAGCAATTTCAAACAGAATCATACCTGTGACCATCGATGCAACAAAGACCACGCCTTTGATTTCGCCCGCACCAAAGGCAACCAAAGCCGGCCCCGGGCAGAATCCGGCAATACCCCAGCCGACCCCAAACATCATACTACCGACGACCAGCCGTTTATCGATCTGGGTGTTGGTGGGGAGCTTTATGTTGAAGCCCAGGAATGACAATGTACGTCTGCGGGCGATGGTGAAGGCTATCAGCCCAACAACAACCGCACCGCCCATGACAAAGGCCAGGGATGGGTCCCAGGCACCGGCGATATCCAGAAATCCGAGGACTTTTTCCGGGTTGGCCATACCGGAAACAATCAAACCAAGGCCAAAAATCAGGCCGGCAAACAGGGAAGCAATATGATATTTCACGGCTTCAGGCTCCAATCAGGTGACGGATAACATAAACGGTCACGAACCCCATGCCCATAAAGCTGAGGGTGGCCACCAGGGAACGAACTGACAGCCGGGACAAACCGCAAACCCCATGACCGCTGGTACAGCCAGACCCATAGCGTGTTCCAATGCCCACCAGCAGGCCGGCGGCAATCAGGGCAGGGTAACCGGCGTTGATTTCGATAGGTGGTAACTGGCCTGCCAGTGTCCAAATCGCTGGTGCCCCAATCAGCCCGGCAAGAAAGGCAATTCGCCACAGAATGTCGCTTCTGGTGGGGGTAAGCAAACCGCCGAGTATGCCGCTGATGCCGGCAATGCGGCCGTTCAGAAGCAGGAAGCTGGCGGCGGCCAGCCCAATCAGAATACCGCCAGTCAGTGCAGTGCCAGGGGTAAACTGGCTCCAGGCAATCTCAATCATTTACGTACTCCAGGTTTCTCTTTGAGGAATAAGCTTATAAATATGGGCGATAATACCAAAAAAAAAGCCCGGCAAGGAATGCCGGGCAGAGGCGTGCGAGTAGTATCCATGAAAGACTTCCAGACAAACCGACATCAACTGGGATGCCGGTAACGGGAAGTATTGACCATAATGTGAGCAGTTCAAGTGAGAGCGGCTTTCGTTTGAAAACATTTTTTCATATGCCTTGGGTGTTTATACTGCGCCCCTTCGTTATGCGGGTTTCAGGGAGGTGTGTATGACCACTGAAATCCCCGTTTGGCTGTAATACAATGGGGCCAGACCGTTCCCGCTTTGTTGCCAAGAGGTATTCATGTCAGACCACGACGATAAAAACCCGGAAAATGATCCGCATCTGGCGGACAAAATTAAGGATTCCGCCCGCCAGATCTGGCTTGCGGGTCTGGGTGCATACACCAAGGCCGAGGAAGACGCGGGTAAGTTTTTTGAGCGCCTGGTGCAGGAGGGTGAGCAACTGGAAACCAGGACCCGGGGCGTGGTGGAAAAGCAGATCAAGACCGTAGAGGGTCGCGTTGGTGAGGTTAAGGAAAAGGCGACCGGAACCTGGGACAAGCTTGAGCACATGTTCGACCAGCGCGTATCCGGTGCTTTGCGTCGCCTTGGTATTCACCGGCGCGAGGAAATTGAAGCGATGGAGCGCAGGATTGAAGCGCTGGAAAGCGAATTGGCCAGATTGCGGGGTGATTCACCAGCCTCGGATGAAGAAGAATAACCCTCAAAGGTAGCTGCGGCTGGTCAGCTGAATCTCCTGTTGCTCCTGTTCCGCCAGGTACGGAAGGATCAGGTGCAGCATTTGATATACTCCCTTGCCCGGATCTACCGATTCCCGGTCATCCAGATGGGACAGCGTGTCAAAGCTGCTCCAATAGCAGGCCGTCAGGGTGAGCTGTTCGCACAGTGAGAGCAGCTCGTCTTCACTGATGGTCATGACCCCTTGGCTTTGAAAGCTCTCACACAAAACCCGAAACGCATTTTTTTTCTTCGCCAGAATCCGTTTAAACCGCACTTGCAGCTGGCTGTAGCGAGACAGCACGTTCACCAGATCCTGATACAGAAAACGATATCGGGCGACAGCCTCAAACAGCAAATGCAGGAAAAAGCTGAACTGGTCCAGTGAAATATCGGCGTCGTCCGGCACCGCGAGTAAGTCCACCATTTCTGCTTCAAAGCTCTGGAACAGCTCGTCGACAATGTCGCTCTTACTTTTGAAGTGGTAATAGAGGTTGCCCGGGCTGATGTCCAGCTCATCGGAGATCAGCAGGGTGGTGACATTCGGCTCGCCCAGGCTGTTGAACAGCGCCAGGCTGGTGCCGAGAATCCTGTCCCTGGTTTTGATTTTTTTCATAATCGCTGAATCGATTCCTCAGAGGTCAAACCGCGCCCATACCGGGCAGTGGTCTGATGGCCGTTCCATACCTCGGATATCATAGGATACGCCGGCCTCTGTGGCTTTGGGCAGCAGGCTGTCGCTGGCCATAATCAGATCAATTCGCAGGCCCCGTTTAGGGTCCCGTTCAAAGCCTTTGCTGCGGTAGTCAAACCAGCTGAAGGTATCGGCCTCGTCCGGGTGAAGGTACCGGAAGACGTCGGTATATCCCCGGCTTTCAACCTGGGCAAGCCATTCCCGTTCCTCTGGCAGAAAACTGCATTTCCCGGTGCGCAGCCAGCGCTTGGCGTTATCCGCGCCAATGCCGATGTCTTTGTCTGTGGGCGAGATGTTCATGTCGCCCATGACGATCACATGGCCAGGTTGGCTTTTCAAGTCGTCCAGGTAGGCCATCAGATCCCGGTAAAACTTCTGTTTTGCGGGAAATTTCACCGGATGATCCCGGCTCTCACCCTGGGGGAAGTAGCCGTTGATCACGGTCAGCGGCTCTCCGTTCACGGTAAAGCGACCGGTTA
This sequence comes from Marinobacter shengliensis, assembly GCF_003007715.1. GTDB lineage: Bacteria > Pseudomonadota > Gammaproteobacteria > Pseudomonadales > Oleiphilaceae > Marinobacter > Marinobacter shengliensis. The sequence goes on from NZ_PXNO01000027.1 coordinate 759,425, forward strand.
TAAGACGGCGCTGGGCATCGTCGTCATCGGTGCTGTATCCCTTCTGGACCGACTCGGGCTCGGCCCGGGAGAGCAGGGCGACGCCATAATGGGTTTTCTGGCCGTGAAAGTGCACGTGGTAGCCGAGTTTGCGGATGTCATCTACCGGGAATTCCTGGTCAGTAACCTTGGTTTCCTGAAGCCCGATGATATCCGGGTTCAGTTGCTCGATCACAGCTTCAAGCTGGTGCAGACGGGTGCGGATACTGTTGACGTTAAACGACACAAACATCATGGGGGTGGAGTCTCCGGTACGTTTTGCCCGAGAGTTTACCACACCGTGGCCGGTTATCTGTTTGGCGGCCGGGCCGGGTTCAGGGCGTCAGTTCACAATCCGGGTATTGTTCCACCTCGTAGCGGATGTGCGCGGTGAAATTGGCATCTGCGTTTTCACGGATGTTGGTAAGGCCCAGGTACTCGGTTAGTGCGCCCTCTTTGTTGTACCCCAGCACGATAGGGTCAACCAGAAGCCGGAGAACCAGGCTGGTGGGGCGAATACGAAGGACAACATCGGAGTTCAATTGGTTATTGCGGGTGGGTTCCAGTACAAACCCATAATGCTCGCCCCGTGTCGGGCCCAGGAAGCGAAACTCCACCGACTCCCCCCGGGTAACCTTGCCCCAGTTGGCCCGGACCAGATGATCAAAACCGGCATCCACCACTAACCGATTATCAAAATCTACCTCGTACCTCTCAACGTCGCCGGCGGGAGTCTGCCATTCAATATCCAGGCGGTTCGCCTCCGGGTAGGTGATTTTCAGGCTCTCGTTGAAGTCCGGTTGCTGAAAATCCACGCTCGGGCGGAGCGAGGAGTCTTCATAGTTCATCTGTTTGGTTGCGAAGGGGTCCTCGCCAGGTTCCTTTCGGTAGTTCACTGAGTGAGTTTGGGGTTCGAAGATGCCTTCCGCACAATGGCCCTCAACCCGATGGACTTCCTGGTAAAGCAACGTGCCACCGTTACTCTTGGCTGTGCCGGTGAACACGAACTGGTTGGCGTTTACGGGCAGTGCCAGAATGGTCAGGGCGCTGAAGGTAATGGCTGAACGAATCATGGCTGCAACTCCGAGTACAGGGTCTTCCGAACGAAAAGCAGCAACGGGAATAACAGGAACCACCCCACGGCCATGGCGGCCAGAGAGATCGTGAGGTCGGGCAGGGTGACGATACCCAGTTTGCTGGCGGACCAATAGGCGAACGGCCCTCCGATCGGCGCAAACACATAAGGTAGCCATTTGCGTTGCGCTATCCAGCCCAGTGAGTGGCACAGGGTGGTCATGAATATGGCCCAGATAGCGACCAGCCAGGGGGGCGCAACCAGCACTTCATCGGAACCATTGATGCCCAGTACACCGGTTCGGAACCAGAGTGTATCCATCAGGCTGCCAAGCACCACCCCGAAGCCGATGAACTGGAGCTCGGTAAAGCGCTTCTGGCTCACCAACGCAAAGTGGATGGCCAGAAATATCAACACCAGCCCGGCGGCAGCCAGGCCGGGAAACAGAACGCACACCAGCCAGCCTGTCTGGAACAGGGCGAAGTTCAGGATATTGCGGGCGGTGTCTGAGGCGATCATAAACTGAGTATGTTGGCGCGTTTGTTGGCGGGCTTGGCCAGCACCAGGTGGGCCACGCCAATGGCCCGTTCGCTGAAGCCCGCCTCACAGTAGGCAAAGTAGAAGTGCCATAGACGCTGGAAGGCCTCGTCGTAGCCACGTTCAAGCAGGGTGTTCCGGTTTGCCATGAACCGGTCACACCAGTCGCGCAGGGTGCGGGCGTAATGGAAGCCGAAGTCTTCGGAGTGGGTCAGCACCAGGTTGGATCCGCGGCGCATGGACGTGATAATGGCTCCGAATGAGGGTATGAAGCTGCCCGGGAAAATGTACCGTTGAATGAAGTCGACGTTCTTCAGGGCCCGGTCGTAACGCTGCTCCGGCATATTAATAGCCTGCACCAGGGCAAGGCCGTCCGGCTTGAGCAACGTGCTGATCTGGGCCAGGTAGCTGTCCAGGAACTGCGGTCCAACGGCCTCAATCATTTCGATCGACACCAGCTTGTCGAATTGCCCGGTCAGGTCACGGTAGTCATCAAACAGCAGGGTGATACGGTCTTCAAGGCCTTCGGCTTTCACCCGCTCTTTGGCCAGCTCAAGCTGCTCCCGGGAGATGGTGGTTGTGGTTACGTGGCAGCCATAATGCTTGGCGGCGTGAATGGCAAACCCGCCCCAGCCGGTGCCTATTTCGATCACACGGTCCTCTGGCTGCAGGTCCAGCTTCTTGCAGATGGTATCCAGCTTGTAGACCGCGGCTTCTTCGAGTGTTGAGTCCGCGCTCGGGTAAATGGCCGATGAATACATCATGGTTGGGTCAAGAAAGAGCTGGAACAAATCGTTACCCAGATCGTAGTGGGCACTGATGTTCTTACGCGAACCGGCAGGGGTGTTGCGGTTCAGCCAATGCAGCGCTTTCAGGGTCGGCTTGCTTACCCAGCTGAACTTGTCTTCAAAGGCATTCATGGTGTCCAGGTTTCGGCTGAAAAAACGCAGGAGGGCGGTCAGGTCCGGAGAGCTCCAGTCCCCTGCAACGAAGGACTCGGCGGCCCCAACGCTGCCACCAGTCACCAGATCACGCCAGGTGGTGTGATCATGGATGACCAGTTCCGCTGTCGGATACTGCGGGTCCCCGTCACCGTAGACGAGATCCTCAGCACCGTATTCCTTGACCACCAGTTTGCCGTGGGCCAGTTGTGACAGCTGCTGGCAGACAAGCTGTTTTGCAATCCGGCTTACCAGCGGCGTTTGGCTGGTGCGCTGGCTGTCTACGGATGTGTTCAGGTTCTCCATGAGCTTACCCTTCCCGCTATATCTGAATCTGAGTGCCTGGGTGCCGGTGTTAAAGTGATCTCTGCGCCTTTATCTTCCACGCCCTTTCGATATTGGCTGTCCGTTTTGTCCAGCTTGTCCGGGTGGGTGTAGAAAGGCGCGCCCTTGAGCTTCAGCTTCAGGGCATTCCAGTAAATGCCGGCCGTGCCTTTGAGGGTTTCCAGGGGAAAACGCCTCAGGCTTCTGTGCAGTGTTTTACGTTCAAACGGGCTGCGTTGGACTACCAGGGTGGCATCAAAATGTTTTTCCTGTCCCTGTTGCACGTTCATGTGAATACGTAGCTCGGGGCCTTTGAAACTGAACAGCCACTGGTACTGCTGAGCCATGCCGTTGAACGGGGACACGTGAAAGCGTTTGCTGAAGGCAAAGCGTTCGGTATGCCACGCCCCGGTCAGGGTAGGTCCGGGCTGATGGCACTCAAGGCAGTAAACATGGCGTTGCTTCCAGGGTGTGTTGGTAATCTGCGCCAGAATCACTCGGGGAACGTCGCCGTTTTGAGGGCTTTCGCCGTGGTTGTAGCAAAGATAAAAGCTGACTGGATTGAAGACGTACCCCAGGTAGCGCGGATGAGTGATCAGCTCTATTGGGCCGTCCGGTGCCCAGCCAGTGGCGCTTTTCACCTGGTTGAACACTGCCTGGCGCAGACTGGGCACTTCCGGGTTCAGGTAATCCCGTCGGTACAGAGACATCCAGTTAAACCGTTCCAGGGAAAAGAACGGGCTCGAAGAGGTGATGGTCTCCCAGTCATCCAGGTCTAACGCCAGCATACCGATCTTGTATTTAAACTCGTGCAAAACCGGAATCTTACGCCTATGTCTTATAGTGCCTTCTAGCCACTGGCTGGCCATGATCAGAGCTCCACCCCGAACGCGCGGGTAACGCGCAATGCGCTGCGTACACCGTCTTCATGGAAGCCGTTGAACCAGTAGGCGCCACAGTAGTGGGTCCGGTTACGGTTGCCGATCTCGTCATAGCGCTCTTGGGCGGCCACGGCTTCGAGGGTGAACACCGGATGGTCGTATTCAAATCGCTTGATGACCTTGGCGGGGTCGATGTCATGGCTGCGGTTGAGCGTAACGCAGAAGGTTTCAGGCGCATCATCGAAGTTCTGCAAGGTATTCATGTTGTAGGTCACCGACACCGGCTGGGTGCTGTGTTCGGGAATCATGTAGTTCCAGGCTGCCCAGGCCAGCCGGGTGGATGGCAAAACGCTGGCATCGGTGTGCAACACTACATCGTTCTTCTGGTAGCCGATGGCACCAAGGATGTCCCGTTCCTGATCGGTCGGATCATTCAGCATCGCCAGCGCCTGGTTGCTATGGCAGGCCAGCACAACCTGATCGAACCGGTGCTGTTGGCCGTTCACGACAATGGTGACGCCTTCTTCGTCCCGAGTAATCGCCGTTACCGGACTGTTCAGGTGAGTGCGGTCGCCCAGCCGCGCCATCATCTTGTCCACGTAGGTGGCGGAACCACCGGAAATCACCCGCCAGGTTGGGCGGTCGTCCACCGAAAGCATGCCGTGATTGTTAAAAAACTGCAGGAAAAACCGGATCGGGAACTGCTCCAATACGATTTCCGGGGCAGACCAGATAGCAGCACCCATCGGAACGATGTAGTTGTTACGGAAATAACGGCTGTAGCGGTTGCGGTTCAGGTATTCGCCCAGGGTTTCACCTTCTGGAATCTGGCCGGCAGCGAGATCGGCGCGAGTTTCCTTGTTGAACCGGAGGATTTCCCGGATCATCTTCAGAAAGTTCAGGTTAAGAAGGTTCTTGCGCTGTGCAAACAGCGTATTGAGGCTGGTCCCGTTGTACTGCAGGCCAGACACATGGCAGTCCACGCTGAAACTCATGTTACTGACTTCCGACTTTACGTCCAGGCGGTCCATCAGTTTGATAAAATTCGGGTAGGTCCAGTCATTGAACACGATAAAACCGGTGTTCACCGGCCAAACGCGCCCGCCAGCCTCAACTTGCTCGGTGTTGGTGTGGCCGCCCGCATAATCGCCAGCCTCGAACAGTTGAACGTCGTGTTTTTCGCTGAGCAGCCAGGCCGCCGTTAAGCCGGATACACCGGCACCAATCACAGCAATACGCTGACGATTCGGGTTCATGCAATCTTTTCCTGTTACCGAAGTGTTCAAGAGTGGTTGTTACGGGCCATGGATGCGGCCATGCGATCCACAAGGCCTTGAGGCAAGGCGCCCAGCGCTTTGAGCAGCCAGGTAAAACGCCGGGGAAAGGCGATTTCCGTTTTACCCTTTTCAAGCCCTTTAACGATGCGGTGGGCTGCATCTTCCGAGCTGATGATGAAGGGCATGGGGAAGTCGTTACGGTCCGTCAGAGGTGTTTTTACAAAGCCCGGTGAGACCACCACCACGTCGATGCCTTCCGCCGCCAAGTCGGCACGCAGCGCGTGAGCAAAGTAGGTCAGGGCAGCCTTTGAAGCGCCGTAACCCTCTGCCCGGCCAAAGGGAAACCACCAGGCCGACGAGCTGACGATCACCAGTGTTGCCGGTTTACCTTTGGCCCGTGTGGCCCTGAGCGCTGGGAGCACGATATCCAGGCTGCGGGCGGTGCCAACCACATTGGTTATCATGTTGGCTTCAATAACGCGGCTGTCGTACTCGGCGATTTCCAGGTATTCGCAGGTACCAGCATTGAGTATCGCCATATCCAGATCACCAAAGTGGCCCAGAGAATCCTTTAAAGCCTCAAGATCACTCTTACTGGTGGTGTCGGCGGGGGCTGCCAGCATCTGTTCGGGATGCTGATTCACCAGGGCATCCAGTGCCTCCTTCCGGCGCCCGGTGACAATCAGCCTGTGCCCGTGGGTGGCAAGTTGTTTTGCCAGTGCCTCGCCAATACCGGACGATGCGCCGGTCAGCCAGATGTTGCTGGCGGTTTCCAGGCGTCTGCTCATCCTGCCTGCTCCTTGACCCAGCGGATCACGCCGCCCACTACCGGAAGATTTTCATAGAGTAACTGGCCGGCATCGAAGTAATCCCGGTGGTACCGTACCCGACCGTCCAGAATCCGGAGGTGGCTGATACCCTCAACCTCTACGGTTTTTCCCCCTTTGATGCGTTTGTGCTGCAACTCCATTACCCAGGGAATCGTGCACCAGGAGTCCTGGATCACTGGGCTGTTGAAGCGGAACTGGCAGCGGATAACGTTGCCGTAGGCGTCGGCAAAGTAATTCGTCAGTTCATCCAGGCCGTTCACCGTTCCAAATGGATCCTGAAACTCGATGTCTTCACCATAAACCTGCTGCAGTTTGTGCAGATTGCCCTTATCCAGCTGATTGAACAAGGCGCAGAACTGGTCGAGCACAGCTGGCAGGGCGGGGTTCGGTGAGCCGACCTCGATGGCAGAAGCAGTCGTCATTTGCGCTTCCTCCTCTGTTCGTCCAATTCACGGGTTTCTTTCTGGATGTGTGCCGGTATTGGATTCAAATCCCACACTATCCCGAGCTTGGACAACGCCCAGAGCCCGTACCAGGTAATATCTATTTCATACCACCGGAACCCCTGGCGCACGGATTGTGGCCACCGGTGATGATTGTTGTGCCATCCTTCGCCCAGCGTAATGAGCGCGAGCCAGAAATTGTTTCGGCTGTCGTCGTCGGTTTCGAACCGGCGTTTTCCCCACACGTGCGACAAGGAGTTGATGGATACCGTCGCGTGGAACAAGCACACCGTTGAGATGAAAAATCCCCAAACCAGCAGTTGCAAACCATTGGTGCCCAGCCCCGGTGCCCAAACCGCCAGGGCTTCACCAAGGAGGTAGATCAGCACGGCTGCCGCCACCGGGATCAATGAATCGAAACGGTTGATAAACTTGAGTTCCGGAAACTTCAACCAGTCTCGTACCCGGCGTTCATCCATGCTGAAACCGGCATCACAGGTAAACCAGCCAGCGTGAGACCACCAGAACCCGCCGTGGTGGGGCGAATGCAGGTCTTCCGCATTATCGGAGTGTTGGTGATGATGGCGGTGGTGAGCGGCCCACCACAATGGGCCCCGCTGGGCCGAACTGGCACCCAGTACGGCGAACACAAACTGGGCGGCGCGACTGGTTTTGAATGTCTTGTGGGAAAAGTAACGATGATAGAAGCCAGTGATGGCAAACATCCGGATGATGAAAAAGGCTGCGGCGAACACGACGGCAAACGTGCTGACACCAGTGAAAAATGCGAGTAGGCAAGCAAGATGCAATGCGATAAAAGGCAGCACTCTCACCCAGTTAAAGGATCTGGAACTGGAGTCCAGGTGATCTGAACCGGCTTCGGAATCGAACCATCTCAGAATGTTTGTTAACCAGTAATTCAATCGGGCCATATACAACCATGCTTAAAGTGACATCAGACACCACATCAATACGCAGCGTAGCGGTTATCGGTTCAGGTCTGGCAGGCCTCACGGCTGCAATTTTACTTGGCCAACGGGGCCATAGTGTCACGGTGTTTGAGAAAAGTCGCGGGCCCGGTGGTCGTATGGCCTCCAAGAGAGTGGGTAGTGGCTCTGCCGATGTTGGTGCTCAATATTTTACCGCCCGCAACCGTGAGTTTCTTTCGTTCTTGCAGCGCTGGGCGGGAAGCGATGCGTTCCTCGAATGGCCGGCCAGATTTCGTTTTCAGGACGACACCCTGAACTGGCAGGCGTTTCCGGAAGAAAAGCGTTATGTTGGCGTACCGAGAATGACTGCCATCACCCGCGCATTGTCTGCTCACGTTGATGTCACTGCCCAGGTGAGGATTGAACGGTTGGAGCGTTCCGGTAACCAGTGGCAACTGGTGTGTACAGAAGGACTGAACCACGGTGTTTTCGACCAGGTGATCATCACCGCGCCCCCGGCCCAGGCCCAGGAACTGTTACGGGCGAGCCAGCTTGACGGGCTGGCGGAAGAGCTGGAAAAGCCGGTTGATCAGATTCTCCCGTGTTGGGCAGTGGCGGCTCACTATTCGGAGCCACCGGAGGTAGACGCAGACGCCATGCGCCCGCACTCTGAGGTGCTCTACTGGGTTGCTAACAACTCCTCCAAACCGGGCCGGGATGATTCCGGCCAATGGTGGGTACTGCATGCCACCCCGGAGTGGACCAAGGCCCATGTGGATGCAGAGCCGGGCTATGTCAGCAACGCTTTGGTAGGCGAATTCGCGGCGTTAACCGGTGCCGATGCCCGGCCCGATGAGACGGTGGCCCACCGCTGGCTTTATGCCCGGTCGGCCTGGAGTAGTCAGCCCGGTTATCGGTACGATGCCGAGAATGGGGTTGGGCTGGCGGGCGACTGGCTGGCTGGCGGCCGGGTGGAAGGCGCGTGGGAAAGCGCCACCCGCTTGGTTGCCGCGATTCAGTAGCGCACCAGTCTATTCAAGCAGGTCGGGAGGCGCCATCCTGGTGACTTCCGGCCGGCTGTAGAAATGGGTGATGGTGCCGTCACCAAACTTCGAGAAAAACGCGCTGACCTCGGTAATCTTGCGCAATGAGCGCTCCCGGGAGATCGGATTCTTCACCAATACCTTTATGCCGTTGAAGTTGTCCTGGATATTCGAGAAACGGGCGCGCATGGAGCAGGTCACCACGTTGCCCGGGTCCATGGCCAACTCGCCAGCCAGCCAGTGGCTGTGGTCGGCAATCTGCTGTTTGTCGAGATTTTCCCGGGTATCCAGGTGGTGCAGCTTCACCCGGTTTACTATGCAGAATGAATAACTTTTCGGATGCTTGCGGGCCACTTTCCGGAAAGCTTCCCAGAAGAAGTTATCGGTCAGCTCGGCAAAGTACCTCATATCGCTCAGGCAGGTGTCGATCCAGTCGAAGCTTTCCGCGTCTTCCAGTACTTCGTTGATGGCTTCCCGCAGCAGCCAGTCGAAACCCAGGGCTGTTTTGTGGGCGTAGACTTTCCGGTACATCTGATACCGGCTGTAAACGAAATCTTCCAGGGCACCCAGGCCTTTCTGGGTAATCGCCAGGCCCATCCAGGGTTCGGACACATCCCAGCCAAACCTCAGGTTGCTTAGAAGGTGGTCCAGGTTGAACCCGCCGATGGTAACGGAACTGTGGAAACCATCCCTCAGCATGTAATCTGCCCGGTCAGCGTCGATCTCACCGGACACGATGGACGACAGCAATCCCATGACCAGGGCCGGCACGTCCTGTTCACCGATGGTGCCGGCGACCGCATCTTCGCCGGCAATGAATGCCCAGAAGGTGCGGGCGTGGCGGCAGAAGGTGTCGCTTGGGGTTACGTCGGTGGTCTCCATGATGCCAATGACATCAACGGCGTTCAGCCCAGCGTTATCCAGATCTACCGATGAAAGCACGTCATGGGCAACCCGGACGGAATAATGTTCATGTTCCAGTTCTCCTGGTTCCTCCGGGTGATAACGGGTGAAGTCGACCCCGCGCCAGAGGTCCCGGAAACGCTGGGGGCGCGACATGAGTTCCCGGATGCGGCGGGCCTGGGTGAACTGGTGCGAAAAGCTGGAGTGGCCGCTGTCGTGCAGCAGGCAACCAAGGCGAATGGTTTTGGCCAGGTAATCGATGGCGTCCAGCTGGCTCAGGCTCAGATCTGTGCGTTCGCTGAGTTGCCTTTCCCGAAGGTAGGCGTCGATCATTGAACGAAACATGCGGGTGCCCACATGCATTACGCCAATGCTGTGCAGGAACCGGGAGTGGGTCGCGCCGGGGAACACCAGGCTCAGGATGTCGTTCTGGCAGATGTTTCGCAGACGCTGGAACAGGGGATGGTCAATCACCTGGATTTCATGCCGATACAAGGGAATGCCGCCGTGCACGGGGTCCATGATGAGCTTGTCGTAGGCTCCGAGCAGGTCGTTGACGGCACGTCGCATGGTTACAAATCTCCCAATTTAATGACACGGCCCTTGTTATATCACAGGGGCATGCCAGAATAGGCGTAATGAAGCCAATTTCTCTTTTATCGCTGGTAGTTTAAGGCCATCAACATGACCTCGCGCACCGAGCGCATTCTGATTATTGACGCCAACGAACAGGCTAGATCGGATTTGTCCCGCTACCTTGAAGCGAGAGGCTTCTACGTGACTGGATTTCCCGATGTCAGCGCCGCCCGAAGCCTTTTCGAAGATAACATTCCCGATGTCATCTTTGCAGATTTGCCCCCCGAGGCCATCCGAGAGCTGTCAAAGCGACTGGATGAAGCCGACAGCTTTACCCCTATCGTTGCCTGTACCTGCAGTGAGTCCAGTGCGGAGATTGTCCAGGCCCTCAGAGCAGGTGCAGCGGATGTTGTTCTTAAACCCTGTAACGACGACAAGGGCGCCCTGGACGACGTTATCGGCAAACTGTTTGACCGGGTAAGGGTGAATCGCCTGAACCAGTTGTACCGGCAGGAGCTTGAAGAAGCCAACCGCGAACTGCGCACCGGTATCGCGGAATTGAGGGCTGACCAGAATGCCGGGCGCAAGGTCCAGCTCAAAATGTTACCGGACCACGAGCTGCGTCTGTCCGGTTTACAGGTGGACCACCTGATCAAGCCTTCGCTCTACCTGAGCGGCGATTTCCTGGACTACTTCCGCATCACCGAAGACAAAGTTCTGGTCTATATTGCCGATGTATCGGGGCATGGCGCCAGCTCGGCGTTTGTCACGGTGCTGCTCAAGAACCTGACCAATCGCCTGCAGCGCAATATGCGCCGCCAATCCAGCGACGATATCCTGTACCCGGAACGGTTTCTGGAACGGATCAATTCGGAGCTTCTGGATACTGGTCTCGGTAAGCACGTAACCGTATTTGTTGGCATTATCTCGATTTCCACCCGTACATTAAGTTATGCGGTTGGTGCACACTTCCCGATGCCGATTTTGTCGTTCGAGGGCGGCGAAACCCGTTTTCTGGAAGGCAGTGGGCTCCCGGTAGGGTTGTTTGAGGCTCCAGAGTGGGAGGTTTACGAGGTCAAGCTGGACAAGCCGTTCCGGCTGTTGCTGTTTTCAGACGGGATTCTGGAAGTGATTCCTGCCAAATCCCTGGATGAAAAGGAGAAGACACTACTTGAACTCGTATCAGGAGGTAGTCACACTATCGCATCGCTGAGCGACGCTCTGGGGCTTGGTAAGATCTCGGAGCTGCCGGATGATATCGCGATAGTATCGGTAACTGATACCATAGATGGTTCAGACAACACGTCGTCGACTTAGTGGCAGTGTGAAAATGGCTGGTTATAAAATCCTGCAAGCTGAGAAGCAGGGAATCTACGTCCTGAAGTTTATTGGGGAAATCCGGCTGAACCTGTGTTCGACGCTGGACAATCTGGTTGAGTCCATCACCCGTGATCCCCAGTTCAAAACGGTTGTGGTCGATCTCACGGAAACGGAAATCATCGACAGCACTACCCTGGGCCTGCTGGCCAAGATAGCCCTGGCGGCGCAAAAACAAAGTCAATTCCTGCCAACTCTGATCTCTACCAACCCCGACATTACCCGCATTATCGCCTCTATGGGCTTCGACAAGATTTTCATCATTGTCCGGGAGCCTGCCTCCAGAATTGAAGAGCTCGAAGAAATCCCCGTACTGAAGGCCAGTGAACAGCAGGTCAGAGATAAAGTGCTCGACGCCCACAAAGTGTTGATGGGTATGAACAGCAAAAACAGGGAAGAATTCAAGAACCTGGTGCGCGCACTGGAGTGCGAAGAACCGGGCTGAACGTTCGGTTACGCGTTCCCTGCGGTGCCCCCGAAGCAACAAAACGGAACAGATATGTCTGAAAACGCAACCTACCGCACCGCTGGAGCGGGCCCTCGTGACGTCGCCGTTCTGGGTGGCGGCAGTTTCGGCACTGCCATGGCCAAGGTACTTGGCGAGAATGGCCACACCGTCCACTTCTGGATGCGTGATGAAGAGCAGGCCGAAGATATTCGTCAGAACCGTATTAATAAACGCTATATGCCAGGTATCACCCTGGAGGGCGATATCCAGCCCACGACTGATCTCGCAGATGCCGTTCGCAAAGCGGAGGTGGTGCTGGTTGCCATTCCGTCCAAGGCATTTCGTGCCGTTATCCGGGAAAACAGCCAGGTATTCCGGGACGGCCAGATTGTTGTCAGCCTGACCAAGGGCATCGAAGAACACGGCTTCAAGCTGATGAGCGAGATCCTTCAGGAAGAAATTCCCCGTTGCCGCACCGGCGTACTCAGTGGCCCCAACCTGGCAGGCGAGATTGTTAACCGGGAGCTGACGGCCACGGTGATTGCCGCCAAAGATCCGGATGTGCGCCGGGCCATTCAGGAGCTGCTTGGTTGCGAGTACTTCCGGGTTTACGCCAACGTCGATGTGTACGGGGTGGAACTGGCCGGAGCACTGAAGAACATTTACGCGATCGTAGCCGGACTGGCCAACGCCCTGGAAATGGGCGAGAACGCAAAGGCGATGCTGATTACCCGTGGCCTGGCGGAAATGAGCCGTTTTGCGGTCAGCCTGGGCGCCAACCCGATGACCTTCATGGGATTGGCTGGCGTTGGTGATCTCATTGCCACTTGTACCTCCAACAAAAGCCGGAACTTCCGGGTGGGTTATGCGGTCGGTAAAGGCAAGAAGCTTGACGAAGCTGCACAGGAGCTGGGGCAGGTAGCCGAGGGTATATATACCCTGAAGCTGGTCCGGGAGAAATCAGAGGCCATCGGTATTTATATGCCTCTGGTGAGGGGGCTTTATGAAATCCTGTACGAAGGCGCCTCCATCAACGCGGTCATCAACAGCCTGATGATGGCTGTACAGAATTCCGACGTTGAGTTTATTCTGCCCCGTACCATCAGTCAGTAAGCCCGCGCCGGGCAGGGAGGATTACCTTGCATCTGATCATCATGCGCCATGGTGAGGCCGGTTGGCACACCCTGGACCAGGAACGGGAGCTGACGGAAGCCGGCCGAGCCGGAGTCGCCTCTGTGGCTGCGCAGATTGCCAAGTCTCCCTGGCGGCCGGAGCGAATCTGGGCCAGTCCGTATACGCGCGCCCGCCAGACCGCGGCGATCGTGTCTGAAGTGCTCAATTGCCCGGTTGAAGAATGTCCGGTCATCACCCCGGATGACGACCCCGGAAAGTGCCTCGATTTGCTGCTGGAGAACAAGGCCTCGCCGCTGATGCTGGTGTCTCACATGCCGTTCGTTGGCTGTCTGTCCACCCTGCTGGTGGATGGCCACCGCAAAGGCATACCGTTCATGACTGCGCAGGCGGTGTTGCTCGACATGCCAGTGGTGGGACCCGGCTGCGCAGACTTGAAAGCCCAGTTTTTGCCCTGATCTTACCCATATCCAACTTCCCTGAATTGTTGCTGAGACGCCATGTACAGCTTTCCGATTGAATACGTTGAGCCGGTGTTCCGGCCACCGAGTGAAGCCAAATCGCTGATACTTCCGGTAACCAACGGGTGCTCCTGGAACCAGTGCACCTTCTGTGAAATGTACACCCAACCCCAGAAAAAATTCCGCGCGCGCAAACCCGACGATATCCGCCGTGATATTGCCCGGGCCGCTGAGGCCTTCGAATCCGTACCAAGGGTGTTTCTCGCGGACGGCGACGCCATGGTTCTGCCAACCCGACGCTTACTGGAAATTCTGGCAGACCTGAAGCAGGCTTTCCCAGGTCTGCGGAGGGTGTCGAGTTACTGTTTGCCCCGCAACCTGGCCAGGAAATCCGTGGAAGAACTTGTCGAGTTGCGGGAAGCCGGTTTGGGCATTTTGTACGTCGGTATGGAATCGGGTGATGACGAAGTGCTTCGGCGAATCAACAAGGGCGAAACCTGGGAGTCTACCCGGTCGGCTCTGGAGAAGATAAAGCAGGCGGGGCTGACCAGCTCTGTGATGGTGCTCAACGGTCTGGGGGGCGAGGAGCTCTCCCGGCAGCATGCCATCAACACGGCCACTTTGTGCAACGAGACTCAGCCCGATTACCTGTCCACGCTGGTGGTGAGCTTTCCCCAGGGTGAGGAGCGCTTTCGCGCTGGTTTCGGCGACGACTTCGTTCCCCTGAGTCAGCAGGGTCTGTTCGAAGAGATTCGGGTGTTTCTCGAGCACCTGGAACTGGACAGCACCATATTCCGTAGTGATCACGCATCCAATTACTTGGTCCTCAAGGGCAACCTTGGGCGCGATAAGCAGCGACTTCTCGGCGAGGTTGACCTTGCTATTCGTGACCCCGGCGCGGCGCCGCTGCGTGCCGAATGGATGCGCGGCCTGTAACCTGGGAGTTTCCGCCAATGAACATGAAGCCTGATGATATCGAACGATCGGTACAGCAACACAGTAGCGCAAAGGGCCTTCCGCCACTGCACCAGTGGCATCCGGAGTTGTCCGGCGACATGGACCTGGTGATCACCCGAGACGGCCAGTGGCTTTATCAGGGAGCCCCAATCGCGCGGGAAGCCACGGTTAAACTGTTCTCAACCATTTTGCGCCGGGAAGACGACGGGCACCATTACCTGGTCACACCTGTCGAGAAATGGCGCATCCAGGTGGAAGACACCCCCTTGTTGGCACACTCCCTGGAGCGCAAAGGAGAGGGCGCAGGGCAAGTGCTCTCACTAACCACCAGCGTAGGTGAGATTCTTGAAATAGGGCCCGAGCATCCCCTGGCAGTGAGCCAGTACCCGAACAGCGATGAGCCCCGCCCAGTGGTTTACGTCCGCCACGGTATTGATGCCCGATTGGTGACGGCGGCATTCTACGAGCTGGCTGATCTGGTGGAAGAACGGCACGAAAATGGGGAAACCCAGTATGGCGTGCTTAGTCACGGAAAATTCTGGAAAATCGGGCAGGGCGGTTGAAAAGCGGAAGTTCGCCTTTATAAATAGGGTAGAAAACGCAGTCTGTCACTTGTTAAACTGTGTTTTCATACTTGTTACCGAGCCTGGCTCTCTAACGAGGCCCGGTGGTCGTTAGTCCCTCTGTGCAGTATGGCTGTTCACGAACACTTTCGATTGCCTACAATCTAAATACACAGTCATTGCGACACGCAAGGAGATCACATGGCCCAACCTCGTGTTGTCACCATCCATTACACGCTCACTAACGACCAGGGAGAGCAACTCGATTCCTCCCGTGTAGAAGGCCGTGAGCCGCTGTCTTACCTGGAAGGTGCACAAAACATTATCGGTGGACTGGAAAGTGCGCTGAACGAAAAGAACGCAGGCGATCAGGTGAAAGTATCCGTTGCTCCCGCCGAAGGCTATGGCGAAGTCAACGAAGAGCTGATTCAGCCGGTTCCGCGCTCTGCCTTTGAAGGCGTAGACACCATCGAGCCGGGCATGCAGTTCCAGGCTCAGACTCCGGGCGGTCCCCAGATCGTTCGTGTTGTGGAAGTCAGCGACGAAACCGTCACTATTGATGCCAACCACCCGCTGGCGGGCCAGACTCTGCACTTCGACGTAGAAGTGGTAGAAGCTCGCGAAGCAACTGACGAAGAGCAGGAGCACGGCCACGTGCACTGATCTCTTCCGAAAGGTTGATCAAATAACGGCTCCTGCGGGAGCCGTTTTTTTTGGAGTTTTGGCGCGGACACAAAAAAGCCGGAGACGAGCTCCGGCTTTTCTGGCTAGTGCACCCGATTACATATTCGGATAGTTCGGGCCACCGCCGCCTTCCGGCGTTACCCAGGTAATGTTCTGGGCAGGATCCTTGATGTCACAGGTCTTGCAGTGAACACAGTTCTGGGCATTGATCTGGAACTTCTTGCCACTGCCGTCGTCTTTCTCGACCACTTCGTATACGCCGGCCGGGCAGTAACGCTGTGCTGGCTCGTCGTACTTGGGCAGATTTTCCTTCAGCGGAATGTCCGGATCAGTCAGTTTCAGGTGAACCGGCTGGTCTTCCTCATGGTTGGTGTTGGAAATGAACACCGAGGACAGGCGATCGAAGGTCAATTTGTTATCCGGCTTCGGATAGCTGATCTTCTTGCACTCAGACGCTGGCTTCAGGGTGGCGTAGTCCGGAGTGGTATCGCGGAAGGTGATCGGCAGGCTACCACGCAGAATGTTCTGCTCAAAGAAGGCAATGGCGCCGCCTACAATGTTACCGAACTTGTGCATGGCCGGGCCAAAGTTGCGCTCGGCGTAAAGTTCTTTGTACAGCCAGCTGTCTTCAAAGCGCTTCTGGAAGCTGGTGATCTCTTCGCCAGCCTTACCTTCCTTCAGGGCCTCAAACACGGCTTCTGCGCCCAGCAGGCCAGACTTCATGGCGGTATGGGAGCCTTTGATCTTGGAGCTGTTCAGGGTGCCGGCGTCACAACCCAGCAACAGACCACCGGGGAAGCTCATCTTCGGCAAGGCGTTGTAGCCACCCTTGGAAATGGCGCGGGCGCCGTAGGCAACGCGCTTGCCGCCTTCCAGATACTTCTTGATTTCCGGATGGTGCTTGAGGCGCTGGAATTCCTCGAACGGGCTCAGATGCGGGTTGCTGTAAGACAGATCGGTGATCAGGCCGACATAAACCTGGCCGTTTTCCAGGTGATACAGGAAGGACCCACCGGTGGAACCGGACTCGTTCAGCGGCCAGCCAGTGGTATGAACCACCAGGCCGGGCTCGTGTTTGGCCGGGTCAATGTCCCACAACTCTTTGATACCGATACCGTAGTGCTGTGGATCTTTGCCTTCGTCCAGCTTGAAATCGTTGATCAGGCGCTTGCCCAGGTGACCACGACAGCCTTCGGTAAACAGGGTGTACTTGGCGCGCAGTTCCATGCCCGGCATGTAGCCGTCTTTCTCGGAACCGTCACGGGCCACGCCCATGTCGCCGGTGATGATGCCTTTAACCTGGCCATCTTCAATAATGGTCTCAGAGGCGGCAAACCCCGGGTAAACCTCTACGCCCAGCTGTTCAGCCTGTTCAGCCAGCCAACGGCACAGGTTACCAAGGCTGATGATGTAGTTGCCGTGGTTGTGCATGTTCCTGGGCACAAAGGCGTTGGGAATCTTGGTGGCTTTTTCCTGGTTCTTGAGCAGGAAAATGTCATCCCGGGTAACCGGCGTGTTCAGCGGCGCGCCTTTTTCTTTCCAGTCCGGAAACAGTTCGTTCAGGGCTGTGGGCTCAAATACCGTACCGGCGAGGATGTGCGCGCCGATTTCGGAACCTTTCTCAACCACACAAACAGTCAGTTCTTCGCCAGCTTCCTGCGCCAGTTGCATCACGCGGCAGGCTGCAGACAGGCCAGCAGGGCCGCCGCCGACGATCAGAACATCAAATTCCATCGATTCGCGTTCCACGTTGGTCTCCTCAAACAGCTTTTTTTAGTGGGTGTTGTTTGCCCGCAGGCCTAACTCAATTCATTCAGGGGCGACATCATACCGGTAAAAATGCCTATAGACGACAGCCCCGAGCCCTGAATACGGGCCCTTTGTCCCGAAAGGATAACGCATTTCAGGAATCAAACAAACGTTTGTTTGAAATTTGCGTTTACCTTTGGCATTGTACGTATACACCGAAATGTCGTGTGTTTTGAGTCGATTTTTAGTATCGTCTCATTGCCAGGCCGGGTCAACCCGGTCTATTGGCTGTGAAGGCAGTCCTGATGCGTCGAATGGGGCTATTGACCCTGTAGACAGTAGCCTGCAGTATTACTGCGCACTATCCAGCAGGCTCCCCGTTAAGGATTGCGAGTCATTAAACCCATCGTAGAAGAACGAGGAATCTATGAAGGTTCTGGTCGCTGTAAAACGAGTTATCGACTACAACGTGAAGGTGCGCGTCAAGCCGGACAACACCGGTGTTGACCTCGCCAACGTCAAGATGGCAATGAACCCGTTCTGCGAAATCGCTGTTGAAGAAGCGGTTCGTCTGAAAGAGAAGGGTGTTGCCAGTGAAATCGTTGTTGTATCCATTGGACCGAAAGCTGCTCAGGAGCAAATTCGTACTGCTCTGGCTCTGGGTGCTGACCGCGGTATCCACATCGAGACTGACGAAGAAGTTCAGTCCCTCGAAGCGGCCAAGCTGCTGAAGGCTGTCGTTGAGAAAGAAGAGCCGAAGCTGGTTATTCTTGGCAAGCAGTCCATCGATTCCGACAACAACCAGACTGGCCAGATGCTGGCTGCTCTGACTGGCATGGGCCAGGGCACTTTCGCTTCCGAAGTGGTTGTTGATGGTGAAAAGGTTAACGTAACCCGTGAAGTAGACGGCGGTCTGATGACTGTTGCTCTGAACCTGCCTGCGGTTGTTACCACTGACCTGCGCCTGAACGAGCCGCGTTACGCTTCTCTGCCGAACATCATGAAGGCCAAGAAGAAGCCGCTGGACGCCGTGAGCCCCGCCGATCTGGGTGTTGAAATCGCCCCGCGCCTGTCCACCCTGAAGGTCGAAGCCCCGGCTGCACGCCAGGCTGGTATCAAGGTGGCTGACGTAGCTGAGCTGGTGGACAAACTGAAGAACGAAGCGAAGGTGATCTAAATGAGCATCCTGGTAATTGCTGAACACGACAACAGCAGCCTCAAGCAGGCTACCCTGAATGTTGTAGCGGCTGCCAAGGCCATCGGTGGTGACATCGACGTGCTGGTTGCCGGTGAGAACGTAGGCGCCGTCGCTGAAGCCGCTGCCAAGGCAGAAGGCGTGAACAAGGTACTGGTTGCCGACAATGCTGCCTACGGTCATTTCCTGGCCGAAAACCTGGGCGAGCTGGTTGCTGAAGTAGGTAAAGGCTACAGCCACATCCTGGCGGCTGCCGGTACTACCGGTAAAGACTTCATGCCGCGCGTTGCTGCGCTGCTGGACGTTGCCCAGGTGTCTGACATCGTGCGCGTTGAATCCGATGACACGTTTGTTCGTCCGATCTACGCGGGTAACGCCATCGCCACTGTTAAGGCGAGCGACGCCATCAAGGTTATCACGGTACGCCCGACCGGTTTCGACCCGGTAGCTGCCGAAGGTGGTTCCGCTTCCGTTGAGCAGCTGGACGTTGTAAAAGACGCCGGCCTGTCTTCCTTCGTTGGTGAAGAGAAAGCCCAGTCTGATCGTCCGGATCTGGCTTCTGCCGGTATCGTTATCTCCGGTGGCCGCGGCATGCAGAACGGCGACAACTTCAAGATGCTGGAGCAGGTTGCTGACCTGATGGGCGCTGCCGTTGGTGCATCCCGCGCCGCGGTTGACGCAGGTTTCGTACCCAACGACATGCAGGTTGGCCAGACCGGCAAGATCGTTGCGCCGCAGCTGTACATCGCGGTCGGCATCTCCGGTGCCATCCAGCACCTGGCCGGTATGTCTGATTCCAAGGTTATCGTTGCGATCAACAAGGATGAAGAAGCGCCGATCTTCCAGGTTGCTGATTACGGCCTGGTTGCGGATCTGTTTGAAGCCGTACCGCAGTTGGAAGAAGAGCTGAAGAAAGTCCTGTAACTTTCTGTTAGTTCGATCAAAAAAGGCGCCTCAGGGCGCCTTTTTTGGTTTTGAAGCAATGCGTTTTTCCGCTTTGCTGATAATCAGCGTGTCTGCCAGGATGTGCAGGGCACGATTGGTGGTTCTCACCGCCTGATAAACCTGCTCACTTTTCTGGTGATGAGTTTGCCGGGCCTTACGGGTGCTGTCTTTGAACTCCTCATCCTTGGAGAACATGTCGATCAGACCGAAGGTGGTGTTGGCTATCGCCTTATGCACCTTCTCAACCGCAGAAGCGCCGCCTGAGACGGTATCTTCGAGAAGTCGGGCCCGGTTGCGCACTTCCGCCAGGTCCATCCGGCTCTTCTGGATGGCGCTGCGGGCCGCAATTCGATGGGCATTGATAATCAGTAACCGTTTTCGGGTTTGGTTCGATAGACGGAACCCCGAAAAAAGAAGCGTTGCAGTGCCGGCGAGGCAAATGATGACCAGAACCTGAGAGACCATAGCCGTGCTCCTCAGCGATACTCAATGTGCATTTCAACGTCGATATCCCGCTCAAACAGTTCGCTTTCCAGTTCTTTCATGACTTCCTGGTAGACCATTTTCCGGGTCATAACCGGCAGTTTGTCTGCCAGCGCCCGGCCGGTTCGGGATTCGCGCTTTGCCAGGGCAATCGGATCCAGCACCCGCAACGTAAGCACCAGTTCCGGTTCGCGATGGATATCACTGATATCCTCGTTTTCCAGCATGTTGTTGATCATTTTGCGCTGTTCAAGCAGTTGCCAAAGCAGTAAACCGCTGATGGCCAGCAATATCAGGCTTGTGATGGTCAGAAAGATGATCAAGGGATGCCTCCACACTTGTGTCATTATGCGCCACAGTGTGCAACAAGCTGTATGACAAACGATTGGCCGGCCGGACGCCTGTCATGGTGTATCCGGGAAAGTCGTGCCGGTTTTAAACCTGTTACCATCAATTCAATGAAACTTGAAAGGAATCCAATATGGTCTGGATAAAGGCGTTTGTTGCGGGCTTTCTGGCAACACTGATTTTCCATCAGGGGCTATTTGCCGTGTTTTACCTGGCAGGTGCCGTACCCGCTGCGCCATTTAACCTTACTCCCGTACCGCCATTGGGGGTACCATCGGTGATCTCACTGGCATTCTTTGGCGGGTTATGGGGTGTCGCGATATGGGCCATCGCCGGCCGCCTGAAAGGAGCGTTGTACTGGCTCGGCCATGTGATACTGGGTGCCGTCGGCCCAACCGCCGTAGCGATGCTGGTTGTCTTTCCGATGAAGGGTTTGGCAGTATCAGCTCAGACTTGGGTAGGTGGCCTGATTCTTAACGGCTTCTGGGGGCTGGGAGTGGCCGTATTTATGGTGCTGATGGCAGCAAAAGCGTCTCGCCAACCCTGACCGATCAGAGATATTCGTACACGCAAACCCAAAAGGACATGTAATGACGAATTCCAAGCAGGCAGACTATGATCTGGTGGTATTTGGTGCCACCAGCTTTGTGGGCCAGATTCTGACCCGATACCTGGTAGAGAACTATGGCGCGGCCGGCAAGGTGAAGTGGGCGATCGCTGGCCGTTCAGAGGGCAAGCTGAATACCCTCAAAGCCGAACTGGGTGCTCAGGCTGCGGACTTGCCGGTTCTGGTGGCAGACGCGGCCGACGATGCCGCACTGGCGGGCATGTGCCGACAGACCCGCGTGGTGATCTCCACCGTTGGCCCATACGCATTGTATGGTGAACCGCTGGTCAAGGCCTGCGTGGACACTGGCACCGATTATTGCGACCTGACCGGTGAGGTGCAGTGGATTCGCCGGATGGTCGAGGGCTATGAAGCCCAGGCCAGGAAAACCGGTGCTCGCATTGTCCATTGCTGCGGTTTCGACTCAATCCCGTCCGATATGGGCGTCTGGTTCCTGCAGCAGCAGGCTGAGAAAGCCTTCGGCAAAACCTGCCAGGATGTGCGCATGCGGGTGAAGGTCGCCAAGGGCGGCTTGTCCGGTGGCACCGTGGCATCCATGATTAACGTGGCCAAAGAAGCTGGCGCCGATCCGAAACTGCGCAAGGAGCTTGCCAATCCCTTCTCGATCTGCCCGGAGGGCCACCGTTCGAAGGTACGTCAGCCCAGCCTGAAAACCGCAGAGTACGACAAAGACTTTGACGTGTGGCTGGCGCCGTTCGTGATGGGTGCCATCAACACCCGCGTGGTGCACCGTTCAAACGCGCTTCAGAAGGCCCGTTACGGTCAGGAGTTCACCTACGACGAAGCGATGATGACCGGAAAGGGCGCCAAAGGCCGCCTGACCGCTTACGGCATCACCGCCGCACTTGGCGCTTTCTTTACCGCTTCCGCCATCAAGCCAACCCGTTGGGTGGTTGAGAAGTTGGTGCCCAAGCCCGGTGAGGGCCCAAGCCCGGAAGACCAGGAAAACGGCTTCTATGACCTGCGTTTTGTGGGGCGTACCACAGACGGCAAGACCATCATCACCAAAGTCACCGGCGATCGGGATCCGGGTTACGGTTCCACGGCCAAAATGCTGGGCGAGGCAGGCCTGTGCCTGGCGTTTGATTTGTCAGACGATGACCAGGGCGGTTTCTGGACGCCGGCTTCCATGCTGGAT
Organism: Marinobacter shengliensis; assembly: GCF_003007715.1. GTDB lineage: Bacteria > Pseudomonadota > Gammaproteobacteria > Pseudomonadales > Oleiphilaceae > Marinobacter > Marinobacter shengliensis. The sequence continues at coordinate 781,309 of NZ_PXNO01000027.1, forward strand.
GGCAAACTGCTGGAGCGCCTGACCAGCAAAGCTGGCCTGACTTTCGACGTGTTAGAAACCCGCTGAGGGTCAATTCAGATGCAGGGTATGGCCGGAGGAGGGCAATAGCGCCTCCGGTCCATGCCCCAGGCAGATAACCGCTCGATCTTCCAGCCATCGATTGATCTGGGGCGCTATCCGCCCCCTGGTGTCTGTATCCACTCCAGTAAAAGGTTCATCCAGAATCACCAGGGGTGCCGTGCTCAGCAACACCCTCGCCAGCACCAACCGCCTCGCCTCACCACCAGACAGCCGGTTACCGGCACTCCCCAGCCAGGTGGATAAACCTTCGGCTTCACGGGCAAACCTGTCTGCCAGCTCTACCAGTTCCAGAACACGCCATAGATCCCCATCGGTAGCATTGGGGTTGCCCAATAACAGATTGGCTTTAACCGTGTCTTCGAACACCACCGTCGCTTGTGTGAGATAGGCGCAGGGCAGGGCGGCGAGCTTCCCTTGCCGGGGCGGAATCACGCCGGCGAAGGTATCCGCCAGGGTGGATTTACCGGAGCCGGAGGCGCCAATAATTCCGAGTCGTTCTCCTGCGCCAACCTTGAGGCTGAAATGGGTCAGAACCGGTGGCAGCCCTGGGTGGCCAACCGAGAGATCCCGTGCTTCCAGTGCATTGGCGGTGGCTTCTGCTGGCTGCCTGTCAAACGCTGAAGAATACTCGGTTCCCGGAGCGGGCTGCACCTCCTGGTTCAGGCGCCTGGCTGCAGACAGGGTGGCGCCCAGTTTGGCGAAGGCATCCGGCAGCATGGCATAGACTTCCAGCAGCCCCATCAGGGCGATGGGTAGCAGAACCAGCACGGGGCCGGTTACCGATCCCTGGTTAAACAGGGTAATACCAACCCACAGTGTCACCACAACCGCCAGATTCACGAGTAACTGTGTGGCTGCCTGGTGCCATCCGGCACGGCTATCCACCCGCGCCTGGGTTCTGGACATTGCCAGCGCTTGCCTCATCAACCGGCCGGAGTGTTTGCCCGTGCGCCCGGCCGCAGTGAGCTCGGCAAAGCCTTCCAGGTGCTCAATAACATCGCCGCGGAGCTGCTCCTGCTGGTCACTTAGCTGACCCGATAAGTATTGTGTACCGGCGAACACTCGCCAGCTCGAAAGCAAGATAGCCACCGCCAACAGTATTAGCAGTATCAGCGCCAATGAGCCCGAGAACAGCAGCCATGCTGAGAGCACCAGCAACACGCTGACGACCCCGGCCAGGGCCGTGGGCGCGATCACCCGAAGGTACAGGGTATCCAGAGCATCCACGTCTGCGGTAAGCCTGGATAGCCATTGGGCGCCAGATTTCTGGCCCCTGTCACGGTGTCCGGCTTCGGCCATTCGGTTAAACAGGGCAACACGAATATCGGTTAGCAACTGCAGTACCGTGTTGTGGTTGTACACCCGTTCCAGATAGCGAGACACCGTGCGGGACACCGCGAAAAAACGGATGCCGCCGCCCGGAACGTACAGGTTGATGTAGGCTTGTGTGCCAGCGGCCAGCAGCAGCCCCACCAGTGCGGTCTCGGTCAGGAACCAGCCCGACAACGCCAATAACCCGATACCGGAGAGCAGGGTAGCCAGCAACAACAGGGCTCCAACCACCAGGCGGCCGCGCCGCTGAAGAATCAGGTCCAGCCAGGGCTTGAGTTCATGCATGGCGAACCTCCCCGTCACTGACAATCAGCACCTGGTCCGCGAGGGTCAGCAGGGCCTGGTGATGCGTTGAGAAAACCAGCGTTTTGCCCGCTTCCGCCAGTTTGTGAAGCGCTTCCAGAACCAGAATCTCGCTGGTCGCGTCCAGCCCGGCGGTGGGTTCATCCAGCAGGATCAGGTCATAATCCGCCAGGAAAATACGTGCCAGGCTCAGCCTGCGAGCCTGCCCGCCGGACAACCCCTGGCCATCTTCCCCGATCAAACTGTGAATACCCTGGTCCCGGCTTTCAAGCACACTGCCCAGGCCCACCAGGCGCAGCGCGTTCTCAATGGCAATGTCGGATGCCTCCGGACTGGTCAGGCGGAGGTTGTCTGCCCAGGAGCCCTGTATCCAGAACCCGCGCTGGCCAAGCCAGCCAAACGGGCACTGGCCGGGTGGCTGGCCGAACACGCTGATGGCACCGCTATCCGGCTGGATAAACCCTGCCATCAAGTGCAACAAAGAGGATTTGCCACCTCCGGAGGCCCCGGTCAGCGCAACCGCTTTTCCGCGTTCAATGGTCAGTTCAAGGTTGGCGAATACCGGCTTGCCGCCCTGGTAGCTGAGGGTGACGTTGTCCAGGCTAAGACCATGATCCGGCAACGATGCGGGCGTATCGGATGCAGGCTCCCCGCCAACGGGGGTTGCCAGTCGAGCAAGGATTTCAGCGCCGGCGCCAAGAGCGGCGGCCCGGTCGTGGTAGTGTTGCGACAGCGTTCGCAGCGGCTGGAAGAACTCCGGCGCCAGCAACAGAATCAACAAACCGGAGAAGAGTGTGAGGTCCGCGCTGGGGCCGTAAGTGATGTAGCCCAGCAAACCAAAACCAATGTAGATGGCAATAACGGCAATGGCGACGGAGGCAAAAAACTCCAGTACAGCGGAAGACAGAAAGGCCACCTTGAGGGTTTTCATGGTGATCTTGCGGTATTGGTCAGACCGCCGATGCAGGGTGCGGGAAGCATCCTCCGTCTGACGAAACAATTGCAGGGTTGTGAGGCCGCGGACCTTGTCCAGAAACTGGCCTGATAATCGACTGATGGTCTCGAAATGCTGCTGGTTGACCTTCTCGGCACCCATTCCCACCAGTGCCATGAAGATCGGAATCAGCGGCGCGGAAAGCAGCAAAAAAATGCCCGCAAGCCAGTCCAGCCAGAACACCAGAATCAGAATGGCCAGTGGCACAATCACCGACAACGACATTTGCGGCAGGAAGCGGGCGAAATAACCATGCAATGCTTCCACATGGTCCAGCCATTCCCGGGCCAGGGTGCCGGCGGAGCTGTCGGCGAGCGCTACCGGGCCGGCATCCCGCCAGTGGCGGTGAATCTGTCGTCGGGCATCGCGCCGCACCTGTTCGCTGCAGCGCGCCGCAAACTGTGTCTGGAAACCCTGGCCCAGCGTGCGAACCAGCAGCGTAGCCACCAGGGCCACGAACCAGGGTGTGAGGGTAGACGCATTCTGGCCCTCAATGACGATTTGATGCACCAGCCAGGCCAGCAGAGCCATCTGAACGATGGTTGCCAGCCCGACCAGTGCTCCGGCTACGACCGTGGCGCGAATCCACCGCTGGTTTTTTCGGGCGAGCCCGGAAAGCCATTGGCGAATATCAGCCTGAGCCGGTTCCGCCACTCAGTGGTACCCCTCACCTGCACGGACTTTGCCGCGAAATACCCAGTAGGTCCAGGCGGTGTAAGCCAGCACGATGGGGATAACGAAGAGCAGCCCCAGCAGCAGGAACAGCTGCGATTCATAGGCAGAGGCGGCATCCCACAGGGTGTACTCCGGGGGAACCACATAGGGCCAGCGGCTGACAATCAGGCCCAGGTAAGTGGTGATGAACAGCCCCATGGTTGCCACAAATGGCATGCCCTCGAAGCGATTGCGAACCGAGCGCCAGATCTGGAACGCACAGAGCAGAGTCAGTGCCGGCAGAACCCAGATGACTGTGATGTGATCAAACCAGCGCTCACGGACCATGTCATCCACGAACGGGGTCCATACGCTGATGATGGCGAAGATCACCAGCACCGCCGTCAGAAGAGGTGTGGTAATACGGTATGCCCACTCCTGCAACCGGCCTTCCGTCTTCATGATCAACCAGGTCGAACCCAGTAAGGCATAACCGGCAAGCAGGCCAAAACCGGTCAACACCGTAAAGGGTGTCAGCCAGTCCAGCGCGCCACCAGAGTAGGCTCCGTTAGTGGTTTCAAAACCCTGGATATAGGCGCCAACCACGGCACCCTGAGCGAACGCAGCGAGGGTGGAGCCGCCGGCAAAGGCCCAGTTCCAGAGATAGCGGGAAGTCCGGGCCTTGAAGCGGAATTCAAATGCCACACCGCGGAAAATCAATCCGGCGAGCATCAGAAACACCCCAATATACAGCGCAGGAAGGATGATCGAATACACCAGCGGGAAGGCTGCCAACAAGCCGGCGCCGCCAAGCACCAGCCAGGTTTCGTTGCCATCCCATACCGGAGCCACGGTATTCATCATGGTGTCTCGGTCGGTCTCAGTCGGGGCGAAGGGGAACAGGATGCCAACACCCAGATCGAAACCATCCATCAACACATACATGATCACGCCAAAGCCAATAATGAATGCCCAGATCAAAGACAGATTGAACAATTCCATGATCAGTGACCTCCTTCGTTGGCTGGCTTGGCATGGCTAACATCACCTTTGCCGGATTCAATTTCAAAAGGCACATGGGCGGCAGACAAAGGCCGGGCCGGGCGGTCAGATTCGTGCTCGCCTTCATCCTCGTCTTCCAGGCCCACATAGAGCACCCGTAGCAGATAGTAGACGCCTGCGCTGAAGACAAGTCCATACACCACGACATAACCAATCAGGGTGAACAGGGCCATACCCCCGGTAAGCGACGGTGTCAGCGCCTCGGCCTGGTTCATCATGCCATACACCAACCAGGGCGAACGGCCAATCTCGGTCACGAACCATCCTGCAATCACCGCAATAAACGGAGTGATGCTCATGAACCGCAAACCCTGAAGGAACCAGCGCTTCTGGTAATAGGCGCCATTGCGTCTGAGCACCAGACCGGCAAGGGCAAAGGCAATCATCAACAGCCCCAGGCCAACCATCACCCGGAAAGACCAGAACACGATACCGACTGGTGGCTGCTCTTCTACCGCAACCTCGTTCAGGCCAGGCACCTCACCGTCCCATTTGTGGGTAAGAATAAAGCTGGCCAGGTTAGGAATACCAATCTCGAACCGGTTGGTCTGGTTTTCCTGGTCGGGAATGGCAAAAAGCAACAGTGGTACGTTTCGAGAGGTTTCCCAATTTCCTTCCATGGCTGCGACTTTGACCGGTTGATGCTCCATGGTATTCAAACCATGAAGATCACCAATTACCGCCTGGGACGGGGCCAGGACCAATAACATCCACAGGCACATGGAAAGGGCCTTGCGGTTAGCTTCCACTTCACGCCCACGAAGCAGGTACCAGGCGCTGACGCCAGCCACCACAAAGCCACCGGTCAGGAACGACGCCATAACCATATGGGCGAACCGATAGGGGAAAGAGGGATTGAATATGGCCTGAGACCAGGACGTGACATGGAATACGCCTTCTCTCAGCTCCACACCCGCAGGTGTGTGCATCCAACTGTTGGCAGACAGTATCCAGAATGAAGAGATAAAGGTACCAACCGCCACCATAATGGCTGCAAACAGGTGAACACCCGCCGGCACCTTGTGACGACCGAACAGCAGCACACCCAAAAATGCGGCCTCCAGGAAGAACGCCGTGATCACCTCATAGCTGAGCATGGGCCCGAGGAAGTTGGCTGAGGCCTGGGAGAAGTTGCTCCAGTTGGTACCGAACTGAAACGACATCACAATGCCGGAAACCACCCCCATCCCGAATACCACGGCAAATACCTTGGTCCAAAAGGCGGACAGTTTTTCCCACAGCGGATTGCCGGTTTTGAACGCCAGGCCCTCAAGGACAGCGATGAACGACGCCAGACCGATGGAAAACACCGGGAAGATGGCGTGAAATGACACCACAAATGCGAACTGGATTCGCGATAGGATGAGAGGATCGAGCTCCATAGTACCTCCGGTAACTCAAACATAGTCAAAAAACGGGCCAGCGCGCCCGTTCAGCCGCTGCCTTGGCTCATCTTGTCTATTGTTATTACCGGCAGTTCATTACGATGCTACTCAAATTGTAGCAATAATGGGTAGGGCAGTTTGTCGCACCCCTTGATCAAAAACAATTATGGTGAGCCACATGAGCTTTTACGAGGACAGAGTGTTACCTCACATTATCGACAAGGCATGCTCCATGGGGCAGGTGATGAGACTGCGTAGCCAGATTGTACCGAGGGCCCGTGGCAGAGTGCTGGAAGTCGGCATGGGCTCCGGTATCAATCTGGAGTTTTATGACCAGAGCCAGGTTGAAATGGTCTATGGCCTGGAGCCCTCGGAAGGCATGAGGCGCAAAGCATTACCAAATCTTAACCGATCACCCATTACCGTGGAGTGGTTGGACCTGCCCGGTGAGAAGATTCCACTGGAGGACAACTCCGTGGATACGGTATTGCTGACGTTCACGCTCTGCACCATCCCGGACTGGCATGCGGCATTGCTGCAGATGAAACGGGTACTGAAGCCCGGCGGCGACCTGTTGTTCCTGGAACACGGGGAGGCTCCCCATGAAACCGTCCGAAAATGGCAGCATCGCATAACCCCGGGCTGGAAAATGTTCGCGGGTGGTTGCCACCTTAACCGACAAATTGCAGACCTTATTCGCCACGCCGGCTTTGAGATTCAGGAGCTGGAAAACCTGTACATGCCCAATGCGCCGAAAATAGCCGGGTTCATCTACAAAGGGCGCGCCACCAAGCCGGTTTGATCCAAGTTGGCGGGAAAATGAGCGATCAGGGCTGAGGGAGTGGAACAGAATTGCGTTACGCCATCGGGCCTTATACAATTCCGCCCTTCAAGAATCTCCCCTCCGATGCCCGGATGGTGAAATTGGTAGACACAAGAGACTTAAAATCTCTCGACCGCAAGGTCGTGCCGGTTCGATTCCGGCTCCGGGCACCACTATTATTTCCCTTTGCGTAAATCCGGACATAAAAAAACCGCCCCTTGAGTCAAGAAGCGGCTTTCACTGCGTCACTGTGCTCTGAAATCAGGCAGCTTGGCGCATCTTGCGGCGAACGCCCAGTCCCAGCAAGCCCAGGCCAAGCAAGGCCAGGGTAGAAGGCTCTGGTACCGATACCGGGCGAGAGGTGATCAAGCCTTTCAGCGTTGCGGTATTGGTTTTCTTTTCCTTGGTCCAGAATTCATCGGCCAGTGCACCGTCGTAGAAGAAGCCGGCGATGTCGACGTAGTAATTCACGCCACCAATCAGGAAGCTATCCGAAGCGCCAACGTTCAGCGAGAAGGTCACCCGGTCTGCGCAGCCGTTGATGTTCACGCCGGAATAGTTAGCACCGCCATTTGCGCAGGGCTTGGCTTCATTTGGGGTTTCCCAGTGTTGGAACTCGAAGACCGACATGACCGTTTCTTCGACGCCGTCAATGTCCAGTGTTGATTGCACTGTTAACTGCGCGAAGGTCAACGAAGGTTCGTAGATCGGGTAGTTGAAGTGGGTAAAGGTACCCAGGTTGAAAGATACTTCTTCCGTCACTAGCGCTGGTGTGGCGACACTGTCAAAACGGTAGCCACTTTTGTTACCTCCGGAGACCGGAGTTCCCCAACGAATTTCGTTAGTGTTCTGGCCAGTTACATCCGGAGCTGTTGGCACTGTTGCGGTCCACAGTCCGGTAACGCTGGTCAGGTTAATAACGGCAGCGCTTGCGGTTCCTACGGACAACATTGCTGCGGTTGCACCGGCAACCAGTAGTTGTTTAATCATGAGAGGCACTCCCTGTGAGCATGTCGTTGTTGTGTCGCGATCGGAATAGCGCTTCCGAGGCATACACGGATACATCAGCAATTGGAGTGCCTGGGGCTGAAATTCCTCAGATTAACAAAAGGAAAGCGAGAAGGGCGCCCCTGAAGACAGGCGATTCCGGATGCTGGTGTAAATAATACGGACACGCTCCAAAGATACCCGCGGGCTTGTAACCCGCCTTCAGGTAGTTGCCACTCAATTCATCACTGATCCTGCTCAGCTCTTTCTTCGGGCTCCTGGTACTGCGACTCCTGGACTGGCATTACCGGGCGTATCTGGTTGATATCGCCGGTGGGCACCCTGGGGTCATCTTTTATCAATACCATGAGGGCGCCACCCAGGATCAGGACCAGAAGTGCTATTTTGATCAGTACATTGCGAGACATAGATTCTCCTGTTTGCATTCGCCTCCTATTACCCTGAGGGCTCTGGTGCTAATTACAACCATTGTCCAAAGGTCGGTTCGACACAGGCGCAGGGTTTGGTGATACTGCCCGGACGTGTTTTGAGGGAGGAGCAGGCTATGACACAAGCAACCGGTAATCTGGTGCGACAGCGCACGGAGAATGGCATCACCACCGTAACGCTGAGTCATCCGGAGCGGCGAAACAGTCTGTCGATGGCCATGCTGGAGGCATTGTCAGATGTTTTTACAGCCATAGAACAGGATTCCGAAACCCGTGTGGTGGTGCTGGCTGCCGAGGGGCACGTATTCTGCGCGGGGCATGATCTGCGGGAGATGCGTTCGCAGTTCGACAGCCATGAATTCCAGCTGGCACTGTTTCAGCAATGTAGCAAGGTAATGCAGCAGATCGTAAACCTGCCGCAGCCAGTGATCGCCAGGGTGGCGGGGGTAGCCACGGCAGCCGGTTGCCAGTTGGTTGCCAGCTGTGACCTGGCCGTGGCGGAGCAGGGGGCCCGGTTTGCCACCCCTGGCGTGAATATTGGCTTATTCTGTTCCACGCCAATGGTGGCGTTGTCTCGAAATGTCTCCCGCAAGCACGCCATGGAAATGCTGCTGACCGGGGAACTGATTGATGCGCCCAGGGCGGAGTCCATAGGGTTGGTTAACCGGGTGGTCGCGGCAGACGTTCTGGATGAGACGGTGTATCGAATGGCGGCAACGATTGCCAGCAAGTCCGGGCATACCCTGAAAATCGGCAAATCTGCGTTCTATCGCCAGCTGGAAATGCCGTTATCAGACGCCTACGAATACACCGCAAAGGTGATGGCGGCTAATGCCTGCACGGATGATGCTCAGGAGGGGATCTCGGCTTTTCTTGAGAAGCGTGACCCCAATTGGAAGCACCAGTAAGACTGTTGTTTTTATGGCTGGCAGGCCTGTTCTGCCGGCCATACAAGCTGATCGCCCGTAGTGATGCCCCGCGCCTCGAAGAAGCCCGCATTCATTTCCACAGCGTTCCAGAACCGCTCCCCTGAGGGATAGGTTGGGCAGTTCCGGCCTTCGGATGAGGGGCAGGGAGTCATTGTATGGATACTGACGATAACGCCTTGCTTATCCAGATAGGCGATGTCCAGGGGGATCAGAGTCTGGTACATCCAGAATCCGTGATTGGGTGAGCGTTCGGTCTGGTAGGTAAACAGCATGCCGGCGTCTTCTGCCAGTGTGGTTCGTTCCATCAATCCCCGTTGCCGCTGCTTGTTTTTACTGGCCACCTCAAGCACTACGGCATGCTTGTGATCGGTGGTCGCAAAGCAGGCTTCCACAGTGGGCAGCGGTTCCAGCGCATCGGCCAGTGTGGCCGGGGCAAAACCCGCCGTTATCAGCGTGGCGACAACGGCAGCGCTGAACGGCCTCATGTACGCAACCTGTAACCGGTTTTGAAGATCCACCACACGGCGACCATACACAAAGCCAGGAAGACCAGGGTCATACCCACGCTAATGGCCACATGAACATCCGCCACGCCATAGAAGGCCCAGCGGAAACCGCTGATCAGGTACACCACCGGGTTGAACAGACTGATGGTTTGCCAGATGTCGGGCAGCATGTCGATGGAGTAGAAGGTGCCACCCAGGAACACCAGAGGCGTGACGATCATCATGGGTACAATCTGCAGCTTCTCAAAACCGTCTGCCCAGATGCCAATGATAAAACCGAACAGGCTGAAGGTGATGGACGTCAGTACCAGGAACGAGAGCATCCAGAATGGGTGCAGAACCGAGTAATCCACGAACAGCCGGGCGGTGGCCAGGATGATCAGGCCGAGGATGACAGCCTTGGTGGCGGCGGCGCCCACGTAGCCAAGCACAATCTCGAAATAGGAGACCGGCGCAGACAGCACCTCGTAGATGGTGCCGGAGAACTTGGGCATGTAGATACCGAAGGAAGCGTTTGAAATGCTTTGCATCAGCAGCGACAGCATCACCAGCCCGGGGATGATGTAGGCGCCGTAGTCGATACCGCCGATCTCGCCCATGCGAGAGCCGATGGCCGAGCCGAACACCACAAAATACAGGCAGGTGGAGATCACTGGCGACAGCACACTCTGCATGACGGTGCGTTTCATGCGCGCCATCTCGAACTTGTAGATTGCTTTTACACCGTACAGATTCATTACGCTCTCCATTCGTACCGGCGGCTATTCGTGCACCAGGCCAACAAATATTTCTTCCAGCGAGCTTTCCCGGGTTTGCAGATCCCGGTATTCAATACCCAGATCCCCAAGGGTACGGAGCAGGCGGGCAACGCCGGCCTGCTGTTGCTGGGCGTCGAAGGTATAGATCAACTGGTAGCCGTCGTCTGACAGTTCCACCGGTTCCAGGGTAAGCTCGCCGGGAATCTTTTCGAGCTTGTTCTGGAGGTGCAGGCGCAGCTCTTTCTTTCCGAGCTTGGACATCAGGCGATCTTTGTCTTCCACCAGGATGATTTCACCCTGGCGTATCACCCCGATGCGGTCCGCCATTTCTTCGGCTTCTTCGATGTAATGGGTGGTGAGAATGATGGTGGTGCCGGTCTCACGAAGTTTGCGCACCATTTCCCACATGTCACGGCGCAGTTCCACATCCACTCCGGCTGTGGGCTCGTCCAGGAACAAAATACGAGGCTCGTGAGACAGCGCCTTGGCAATCATCACCCGTCGTTTCATGCCGCCGGAGAGAGACATGATGCGGTTGTTGCGTTTGTCCCAGAGTGAAAGGTCTTTCAATACCTTTTCGATGTGGGCCGGCTTGGGTGGTTTGCCAAACAGCCCACGGCTGAACGACACCGCATGCCAGACCGTCTCGAAGGAATCGGTATTCAGCTCCTGGGGAACCAGGCCGATGGCCTCCCGGGCTTTGCGGTAGTCTTTCACGATATCGTGGCCGGCGGCTTTTACTTCGCCGTCGCCTTTATTGACGATGCCGCAGATGATGGAGATCAGGGTGGTTTTGCCGGCACCATTGGGGCCAAGCAAGGCAAAAATCTCACCGGGGTAGATTTCCAGATTGACGTCTTTCAGGGCTTGAAAACCGTCGCCGTAGATCTTGTTCAGGTGCTTTACGGAAATGTCCGGTTGCACGGGCGTGTCCTGTTTTTTGAGTGACTCAGACCAGAAAGCCCGACATTTTCTCATGCTGGCAGCAGTTTAGAAACCTTTGCTATGTCGGGATTTATCCCCATAATGCCCACTTTGGAACAGCTGGGGGCGGAGAATGGTACGAGCCATCGTGATCGTAGGTTTAGTAGTGGGAGCAATTGTTCTTACGCTGTTCGGTTCGCGCCTGCTCGATACCACGGGTGATACCGCTGACCATCCCGAGTGCGATCTTCTGGCAGGTGCCTGTAGCTGGACCACCCAGGATGGCGAATGGCGAGTGCGGTTGCAGGAGGTAGAAGAGGGCGCCCAGGGCATGGAATACGTTCTTCAGGTTTCCGTTCCGAAGGCGCCTGACCGTTTTCTGGCTGTCCTTAAAGGCCAATCGATGTACATGGGGGAGTATCCGGTGCCGCTGGTTCGGGAAGCTCCGCTCGAGTACCAGGCGAGGTTTACCGCACCGTTCTGCACGACCGGCGCCGATATGATCTGGCGAATCGATCTTCAGGATGGTCAGGAAAGATTGGAAAATGTGCCCTGGACACTGGTGTTCAAAGCGCAAAAATAGTTAAATCCTGCAAAATTACAGTTGTTTCCAGGGAAAAGTGATGGATTACGGGGAAAGTGTTCAGAAGGTTCTGTTGCGCAAGATTACGAAAGCCGAGCAGGACCTGTTGCAGCTCAAACTGGACTACTGCCGGTTTGTTTTTGGCCTGTCTCATCGCGCCCGGGTAACCGCTAACGGTAAAACCTGGCTTGTGCGCTCAGTAGACGTGCAGTCGATGACCTACACAGACGACGGCACCTTCACCAAGCCCAGTGTCAGCGGCACTCCCGAAGAAGATGATACCGGCCGGCAGGTCGTTACCCTCGGTACTGAATGGGAATTGGCAACGGTCAAATAAAGGCGTTGCCGGTTACCACCTCGTAGAGGCTGAATGCCGGTGGTACGAACTGATGCTCTGCCCAGAATTCCGCGCCTTCCAACCCTGCACGATAACAGGCCAGTAGTTCGCTGCTCGAGGTAAGGGTGGCGATGGCCTGGATGGCCGCCGGCTGGCGGATCCCGGTTTTCCGATGCACGATTCTGGCAACCAGCCCTGCCAGGGCGTCGTTATGGCGATTGGCTCGTGGGCTAAGGGCGCAGGCGGCACCGTACAGCCAGGCAGCCGTGTAGGCGCGCACCACCTCTGGAGCATCTGTTAGCGCAAGTCCTTTGACCCGGCAGTCACGCTCCTGCAGTGCGGCCAGGATATGCAACTTGGTAAACAGTTCCGTTTTGTCGGAAGACTCAACTGATGGGGATACCGACTTCGGCCGGGCAGGGTGTTCCGGGGCAGGCGATTGAGTAAACGGTGCACCCTCAATACCGCCACCATTTCCGATAACGCCACCCTGAACCAGGGATTCCTGCCGAATGAGTGAAAACATTCGCAATCCCAGCAAAGCCATCAAAATCACGAGCCCAACTTGGGTAATAACGACCAGTCCATTGACCATCATCGGTGTGCCTGCCTTTCAAACATTCGGTTAACTGCTGATGCTGCGAATTGTAACAGCGTGTAACCGAATGGCGAGCCAACTGGCCAGCAGAACGGGCAAAAGCTCGTGGCCAACTCTGAAATTGTGAACGGTATCCCAGCGCTTTAGCAGGTGGGCATGGTTTGCAGTGCTAGTTTGCGACGTATGTAACGGCCGAGGATATCGACGCCAATGTTCAGCAAGGCCGTGATCAGTATCAGGATCATGGCGCGGTCAAACTGAATGTTCTGGATGGCGGAATCCACATAGAAGCCCAGGGTGTAGATACCCAGAATGCCCAGAATAGCGGTTTCCCGCATGATGATTTCCCACCGGTAGAACAGAAACGCCAGGAACGATCGATAAACCCGGGGCACCAGTTCCCAGCTGTAGCGGGCGAAACCCTGTGGGGCGTCCGGGCGCAGGTGGATGGTGTTGGTCTGGCGGCCAATCAGGTGCCCGATGATGCCGCCGTTATGCAGCGCGAGGGCCACCACAGCTGGCAACATGGATGGGCCCCACAGCTGCAGCAGAATGTAAGCCAGGATGTATTCCGGGGTGGATCGGGCAATCACCAGAAACACGTGGCCGGAGGTGCGGCGCACCGGCCCGCCGAAGTGTTTCGAGATCAGCGGGAATGCCAGTAGCGACAATATCCCCGTGGCCACCAACGCTATCTGGGTGAGCACTACCGTGTTCCATATCCCAGGCAGGGCCTCGCTGACCATCACATCGCCAAGCCAGCTGGAGAAAGCCGCCAGGCCTTCACCATTGCGTAACGGCGCCGGCACGATGTCTTCGGTAAAGAAACGCTCAACGTTACCCCAGACAATCGGAAAGCCCTCTCCCAGAAAAAACGGTGCAGCCAGGATATAGACAGGCAGTACCTTGGGCCTTACCCAGAGCGGCATGGTGGCAATTAGCACGTAAAACAGAATAAGCATCGCTCCGGCGTCGGAATACATTCCCTGGGAGAATGACGACTCCAGATAGAAGCCGAGTGTAGGCAGGCCAACAAAACCGAGGATAGCGGAGGACCGCAAACCGCATTCAAGGCGGTAGGCGGTGTAGGTGCGCAGTTGAACCCAGCAGTCCGGTATCCGGGCGTACAGGAAGGCGGCAATGGCGTGGGTACCTTTAGGCAGAAGTTGCGCCGGTTCCGGGTCAGACTCATCCAGGATTTCTGAATACACCTTGGCAAAGATGCCGGCGTAGGGGATGGCAATCGCCAATACACCGGTCAGCGGGTGAAAGCCAAAGAACTGAAGGAAGATCAGCGCCCAGAACAGTTCATGGATTGCACGGATGAACGCACAGAAAATCCGTACCGGCATGAAACGATACAAAAGCGCCAGCAGGAAGCCGAAGAAACTGCCAAGAGTAACCCCCACAAAACCAAAGGCAACCGTGCGCAGCAGAGCAGTTAACAGGCCTTCGGTACTGAAAAAATTGGGTGTAACCACTCCCAGAAAGAATTGCCCCAGATCCCGCCAGGGGTTGGCGGTGGTGATGGTAATGTCGGCCACCAGCAGGCCTGCCACGGCGATGGCAAGAAACAGAAAACTGGCGCGAACGGTGGGGTAAGAGAACATGGGGTGCCGGCGCTGCCTGTCAGTAAAGTGTCATGATATCAGACGCGTTCAGTTTGCTGGCCGGTTGGTCCAGTGCCACCTGTCCATCCTGAATACCCACGATCCGGTTACAGTAGGCAAGGGCCATATCCACATCGTGGAGTGCAATCACGCTGGTATGGAAGCGCTCTGTCAACGCGTTCATAACCAGATGCGCCATAGGGCCGTCCAGGGCAGAGATGGGTTCGTCGGCGAGCAATATCGGAGCATGTCTGTACAGAGCCCGGGCAATGGCAACCCGCTGCCGCTGGCCACCAGACAGCGAGGCCGTGGGTGACCATTGCTTTTCAGCAATGCCCAGTTGATTCAGCAGGTCGCTGATGACGGCGCGGTCCTTGCGGAATGGCCGGAGCAGGGTAAGGGTGTTGTACCACAGCGGGTGTTGGTCCAGCTGGCCCATAAACACGTTGTGAAACACCGGCAGGGCGTTGACCAGCCCAAGCCCCTGAGGGACCAGCGAGGCGTCGCGGGTCAAACGTTCATACAGCAGTTTGATCAGCGTGGACTTGCCGGCACCGCTCTTGCCCACCAGGGCCACATGCTCACCATCGTTTACCTTCAGAGACAGCGGGCCTATCACCCGCTTGTCTCCAAAACTTGCCTTTAGCTGATCAAATGAAAAGCCTGACATCAATCGATGATTCCAATGTCTTTGGCAACGCTGCGAATGGGCTCATAATCATCGTTGGAGGCGGGAATAAAGCCTTCACGGGGGAAGCTCTCCAGCAGCGCGGGGTCGTCCAGATCAAGCAGGGCCTGGCGAACCCTGTCCGTGAATCCTTCACCGAAACGGGCGTCAACGTCGCCACGGATGGTCCACTGGTAGTTGGGGAAGCCCGGGGTCTTCCAGATAATCCGGACGTCGTCTGTATTGATATTGCCGTCTTCCAGTTCCTTTTCCCAAACCTTGTAGTTGAGTGCGCCGACTTCATAGGTGCCGGACTCGACCAACCTCAATGTTCGGGTGTGGTTGCCGCTGTAACCGACGCGGCTGAACACTGATTCCGGCGCTTCGCCGAAACGCTGGCGGATGTGGTACTCGGGAATCAGGCGGCCGGAAGTCGAACCCTTGGAGCCAAACGTGAACGTTTTGCCGCGAACGCCCTCGGGCAATTCGTCACCGCGCTCAAGACCGGTGCTCTTGTGGGCGATGAAGTAGTTGTAAAACGCCTGGTCTTCAACGCCCTGGGCGAGTGCTTCTGAGCCGGGAACCAATGCACGGGCCTGAACACCCGACAACCCGCCAAACCAGGCCAGTTGTACCTGGTTATTGCGGAATGCAGAAATGGCGGCGGCGTAGGACTTAACCGGAATATAGCGTACATCTACCTCAAGTTGCTCCGACAGGTAATCTGCAATGCCGCGGAAGCGCTCGACGAGTTTGGTTTCGTCTTCATCGGGAATCGCGGTAAAGACAAACGTTTGTGCAGACACAGTGCTGGAGGCAAGCAGGATCAGGAAACCGGAAACAAGCCATTTCCGTATTTGCTTGGTGATCATAATCTTTCCTTCTAAAAGAGGGTGATGATGTTGCTGTGGATTGCGACCTGCAGAGGATAACGTGATTACGGTCAAGTCTGAACCGATATACGGTAGAACTCTTTACCTGGAGCATTCAGAGCGACAGAATTGTGCAAAATCTTCCTGGCAGGCCTATGAATATTAGCATTCTTACCCCGGCGGGGCCGGACTCAAAAGCGGGGAACCGCGCAACCGCCGTGCGATGGCAGCAGTTGCTGGAGCAGGCTGGCCATCAGGTAACGGTGGTTACAGGTTATGATGGAGAGCCAACAGACCTGCTGATAGCCCTTCATGCCTGGCGAAGTGCCGACGCGATCCAACGGTTCCACACCGAATGGCCTGAAAAGCCACTGATCGTCGCCCTGACCGGCACCGACATCTATCATCACCAGTACCAATACCCGGAACCAACCCATGCCTCTATGGCAGCGGCATCGGTATTGATCGGCCTGCATGATCTTGTTGCCCAGGACATTCCTGAAACCTTCCGACACAAGCTGCTTACCTTGCGGCAGTCCGCAGCCAAGCCTGCGGTTCGCGGTGGATCCCGGCCAGAGCCAGGTCAGTTCAATATCTGCGTGATCGGGCACCTGAGGGATGAGAAGGATTCCCTGCGTGCCGCTTGGGCCAGCCGGCTATTACCGGAGGAGTCGGCCATCATTGTGTCCTGTGCCGGAAAGCCTCACAACGATGAGTGGCGGGAACGGGCATTGAGCGAAAGCAAGGATAACCCCCGTTTCCACTGGTTGGGACAACTGGACAAAGCGCAGCTGGAAAATCTGATGGCCGTGAGCAGCCTGATGGTGATCAGTTCTGTGATGGAGGGTGGCGCCAACGTGGTGTCTGAGGCCTGCAGGGCAGGGTTGCCGATTCTGGCCTCTGACATCCCCGGCAACCGAGGCCTGCTGGGTGACCGCTACCCCGGCTATTATCCGGCCAAGGATGAGGCCGCGCTGGCCCGGTTGATGCGTAAGGCTGAAACCGGACCGGAATTTCTGGCACAACTGACGGCCTGCGTTAACGAGCTGGCAGGAACCTTCACTCCGGAGCGCGAGCGCCAGAGCCTGGAACAGGCCGTGGCGCTGGCGCTCGCTGCGGTTAATCCCGCAGGGTGATGGGTTCTATCGGGCCGTTTTCATCCTGGGCAAGTACCCGGCCGATAATCGCGGTGTGGGGATAGCCCAGGCCCTTGAGCTCCCTGACACAAGCTTCCGCCACCGCTGCGGGCACGCTGGCCAGAAGTCCTCCAGCGGTTTGCGGATCAAAGATCAGGGGATAGCGGGGGTGGTTTACCCAGTCTCCCTGGTCCCGGATACCCCGGCGCAGCCTTACGTTCGCCGGCTGCAGCGAGCTTAAAATCCCTGCTGCCACGGTTTCTTCCGCACCAGGCAGAATGGGGATGGCGGTGAGGTCCAGCTCGGCATCGACACCGGAAGGCCTGGTCATTTCCACCAGGTGCCCCAGCAGGCCAAAACCGGTGACATCGGTGCAGGCCCGTGCCCCGTGGCTCAGCAAGCACTCAGCAGCAGCTTTATTGGACTGGACCATGGAGGCCAGCGCGGCATCAATCCAGCGCCCCTTGGCAGCCAAACGGGCATGGGCGGCGAACAGGGTGCCAGTACCAATGGGTTTGGTCAGCAGCAATACATCACCAGCTCGAAGGCCGCCCTTGCTCATGACCTTGTCCGGATCGATAAGGCCATTCACCGCAAACCCAAGCGCAAGCTCCTTGCCTTCACCGGTATGGCCGCCGACCAGTGCACAACCCGCCTCGTTAAGCACCTCCACCGCGCCAGACATCATCTGGAACACGGTATCTTCCACCTTTGATTCGATCCCGTACGGGACAGTCGCCACCGCCGTAGCGCTCTGGGCTTCTGCGCCCATGGCAAATACATCACCCAGGCTGTGATTGGCGGCTACCTTTCCGAAAATGTAAGGGTCATCAATGAACGCCCGGAAAAAGTCCACGGTATGGACCACCGCCTTACCCGGTGGCACTTTCAACACTGCAGCATCATCCGGTGCGTGCAGGCCGATGAGAATGTCGTCGCGCTCAATCGGGCGCAGCTCACCCAGTGCCCTGGACAGTACCGTGCTGCCAACCTTGGCGCCACAACCGCCGCAACGCATGGCAACGGCCGATATGGCCTGGGAGGCTTCTTCGGGATTCTGGGCGGCCGAAGTGTCTGGCAGTCTTGCGCTGTCTTCCATGGCCGGCAGGTCAGTGAATTTCTTCATGAACCGACGGTCAATCCAGTCTTTCCAGCGCCAAACCCAGGCGCCCGAAAACCCGTAATTGCCTTTGGAGGCGACGGCGAACTGGTCACCGGTGCTGATCAACGCCAGCCAGGTTTTCTGGGGATTGAACGGTCTGGGTGGCTTGCCCAGGGCCATGCGTTTGAGGTTATCCGCCAAAGGCCGCCCCTGTCGCACCGCAAACACCCCGGCTTTTTCACGGGGGTGGTTCACCACGTTGGCGATGTCGCCGGCCACAAAAATGTGGTCGTCGTTCTCGGTCTGAAGGGTGTCCCGGGCCCGGATAAACAGGCCGTCGTCAAGATCCAGGCCAGTCGATTCCAGCCAGGCCGGGCCACCGGCCCGGGTTACCCAAAGCACTTCGTCGGTTTGCAGTGTCTGGCCGGATTCGGTGGCCAATAGTCCTGCGTCTACCCGGGAAACAGCATCGCCCAGATGCAGTTTTACGCCCCGGCGAACCAGTTTGTCCCGGAACACCGCACGGACCTTGGCATTATGGGTGGGCAGAATCTCGTTTGCGGCGTCGAACAGATGAAAGTGCAGTTGGTCCGGGTCTTTGCCCCGGTTTGCAAGTTCATTGCGCAAGCGGAACTGCATGGCCAGGGTGAGTTCCACCCCGCCGGCACCGGCACCCACAACGGCGATGGTCATGGGGCCATCGTGGTTCTCGATGCGTGACAGCAGCGATAGCCATCGGTTGTTGAACCCGGTAATGGGCTTGACCGGTACCGCATGTTCCGCAGCACCGCTGACCTCAGCAACCCGGGGAGAGGAACCAATGTTGATCGACAGGATATCGTAGGGAACGTTTGGGCGGCCTTTGCAGATGACGCGTTTTGCCGCACGATCAATGCCAGACACTTCCGCACGGTAGAACCGGGCACCGGCATACTCTGCCAGCCGGCTCAGATCAATATGCACATCGTCATAGCTGTAATGCCCCGCCACGTAACCGGGAAGCATGCCGGAATAGGGGGTGTGGGTATCACGGCATATGAGCGTGAGCCGAACGCCGGGGACCGGATTCATGGCGAATCGCTTGAGGACCCCGACGTGGCTGTGCCCGCCACCTACCAGGACAATGTCCCGTAATACAGGTTGATCGGGTGTTTGCATCAGATGACTTTCTTGGCTTCTGCAGACAGCTCACTGAACCCTTTGATGCTCTTGAAGGCTTCCAGTTTCTGTTTATCGGCATCGCTCGGGTTGGCGATCTGGTCGATGGATGTAATGCCGGCATCTTTCATCTTCTTCGCCGTTGCCGGGCCAATACCCTTGATGCGGGTCAGATCAGACTTGTCCGCCGGCTTGGCGGTTTTGGCTGCTACCGGTTTCTTTGCTGCAGGCTTTTTGGCGGCGGCAGGCTTGGCCTTGCTGGCAGCCGGTTTTTTAACGGCAGGCTTCTTGGCCGCGGGCTTCGCACTCGTCGCCTTTTTAGCGGCAGTCGTAGCCTTCTTGGCGGTGGTGTCTGCGGCTTTCTTGACGTCTTTGCCAGATTCCTTGGCTGCAA
Organism: Marinobacter shengliensis; assembly: GCF_003007715.1. Classification (GTDB taxonomy): domain Bacteria; phylum Pseudomonadota; class Gammaproteobacteria; order Pseudomonadales; family Oleiphilaceae; genus Marinobacter; species Marinobacter shengliensis. Next base: position 800,953 of record NZ_PXNO01000027.1, read on the forward strand.
TACCCAGCTTGTCCAGCAATGAGCTCTGCAGTTCGTGGAATTCGTTCATCCGGCGTTCGAACTCTTCATTGAAGCGCTTCACTTCGCGCTCACGGAGCTCGTCCATTTCCTTCAGCAGTTTACGAACCGGATCCTGAACCTGATGCTGCAGGTGGTCGAACTGCTTCAGGGCATCATTGATGAGTGTTTCAATCTGAGCCGTGGTTTTCTCGAACTCTTTGTTCACTTTTTTGACAATCTTATCAACACTGGGTTTGGCTTTCTTTGCCATAGGGCGTCTCCTTACAGAGGGGGATAGAACGATGGAACGGTGTATCAGGCCAATTGCCTCATTCCGTTGGTCGTATTCGAGCTTCGTCTGGATTTGAGGCTTTGCTTCTTCAGAAGCACTTCACGAATACGGCGTAGCTTGTCCGAAAGAGGGGAGTTATCTCCGGATTCAAGTTGAAAAAAATCAATAGAGTAGAAGAAGTTGCTACAGTGCTTTCTCTTTTCGGTAACCAGTCCGGTAACACCCTCGGCGCGGATCTCTTCAAATGGCATATCCATGATGAGGTCGAGTGTGATGGTGTCGCCGGGCTTGAACAGCTTGTCGGTTTTCATCACGCAGCCGTAGCTGTCGAGCTCATAAAGGCGAGCTTCCACGGTTTCTTTGCGAAACAGGCCGTGGCGTACGCGGAAACGGGCAACAAGATCCGGTAGTTCTTCGTTCATGAAATGCTTTCTCTGCCTCTGAGATCAGCCAGATTATTTGAGCATAAATTAAACAATAGACGGGCTATTTAATTTTGGCAATGCCATCAGCTGTCTACCGTAACCCTTTCATGGAATAGTTCAACATCCGCCCCCCGCAAAGGGGGCCAGATGCGGTCTTTATCTGGTTTTCAATTCGTACAGATCAACACGACGATCTTTCAGATTGGTGACTGAGCCTTCGTTACGTACCAATTTGAGTTTCTCCAGGTCCATATCCGAGAACATGATCATTTCGGTGTTCGGGGTGGTCTCCGCCATCACGGCATCGTGCGGGAATGCGAAGTCAGACGGTGAGAATACGGAGGATTGCGCGTATTGGACGTCCAGGTTCTCTACCTTGGGCAGGTTGCCGACACTGCCGGTGATCACCACATAACACTCGTTTTCGATGGCGCGGGCCTGGGCACAATGGCGAACCCGCAAGTAGCCGTTTTTGGTGTCGGTCCAGAAGGGTACACAGATGATGTCCACATCCTGGCTGGCAGCTACACGCCCGAGCTCCGGAAATTCGATGTCGTAGCAGATCATAATGGCAACCCGGCCGGCATCTGTATCGAATACCTGGAACTTGTCGCCGCCTTCAATAACCCAGTCGCGGCGTTCATGGGGCGTGATGTGGATCTTGCGTTGCTCGTCCACGCGGCCATCCCGATGGCACAGGTACGACACGTTATAAACCCGGTCGTTCTCGATCAGCGGCATGGAGCCGGTGATAATGTTGATGTTGTAACTGACCGCCATTTCCGACATTTCATTGCGGAACTGCTCGGTAAAACCGGCAAGGAAACGAATGGCGCGGGTCTGGTCCATCTGGTCGGTCAGGCCCATCAGGGGTGCGTTGAAGAATTCCGGGAACAGGGCAAAGTCACTTTTGTAATCAGACAACGCATCCACGAAATACTCAACCTGCTTCAGCACTTCCTCCACTGAGGTGAATTCCCGCATCTGCCATTGCACGGCACCCAGGCGAACCTGGGTTTTCTTTACGTTCAGCACCGAGGAGGGCGGGGTATACAGGATGTTCCGCCATTCCAGCAGGGTGGCATAACCCAGCGACTTTTCATCTTCCGGAAGATACTTGTGCATCAAACGGGTTACCTGAAAATCGTTGGACAGCTGGAAGGTGAGAATCGGATCGTAGATCTCTTTGCGGTCGACGCGATGGATGTACTCTTCCGGCGTGTACTGTTCGGAATACTTGAAGTAATTGGGGATACGCCCGCCTGCGAGAATAGCCCGCAGGTTCATGGAACGGCAAAGTTCCTTGCGGGCTTCATAGAGCCGCCGGCCCAGGCGGTAGCCCCGGTACTCGGGATGAATAAATACATCCAGGCCATAGAGCGAATCGCCATTGGCGTTGTGCCAGATTTTCTCGTTACGGAGGATCAGGTCGTCGTAGGCGTGGGGGTTGCTGAAGCGCTCGTACTTAACGCATACGGTCAACGCAACGGCCACCAGGTGCCCGTTGTCTTCAATACAGATCTGACCGTCCGGGAACTGCTCAACCAACGCCTTGATGGTTTCCTTTGGCCATGCGCCACCGATATCGTCGTAAACCTCGTCCATCAGCTCCTGGAGCTGGCTGTAGTCTTCAAGCGTCAGGTTTCGCAGATTCAGGTGGAGCTCTTCATGGGCCATCTGGTGTATCTCCTTTGGTTTGGCAGCCTTGGTTGCCTGTAAGTCCATTCTAACAAAGAGTTCTAAAGACTTCGCTCAAATTGCCGTTAGTCAATTAATTCACATCTATAATTGATGAGAAGCTGATTGAAACAACCTCAGTCTTATCGGAGGGACTCCCCTTGCAATTCTCATTTTCTCAGAAACTGCTCGTTGCCGTAGGTGCTCTCATCATAATGCTGATGGCTGCGTTGACAGTGGCAACGGATATCAGGCTCAGATCAACGACGGATCGTTATGTTGACGCGCTTATGGCCGACGCGGTAGAGCAGAGTACGTCCAGTATTTCCGATTGGCTCAACACTCGCCTGGACATGGCTGAGGCGACGGCCAGCGCCCTTGAGGGCATCCGCACCGACAATATGGCCCGTACCCTGATGGAAGCAATGACGCGCGGCGGCAATATTATGGATGTCTATGCCGGCACCGAGGACGGCCGGATGCTAATGCGGAGCCCAGAGGTGGAAGCGACACTGCCACCTGACTACGACCCCCGCACCCGCCCCTGGTTCCAGGGAGCCCAGCGGTTAGGGCGTTCATCATTCACTGAGCCCTATCAGGATGCCAGCACTGGTGCGACCATTATCTCCGCCATGGCCCCGATCAAGTCCGGTTTATATAAAGGAGCAGCCGGCATGGATATCGGGCTTGGCACGATTGACCGAATGTTGTCGACGATCACCCTGGCCGATACCGGGTTCGCCGCACTGGTAAACGAGAAAGGCACTGTGCTCTTCTACCCGGACTCAGAGGTGGTCGGAAACAACATTTCGGACATTATCGGTCAGCGGCCCGCTCTTGATGGCAGCCAGCATACATTTGAGATGGACGGCGCTCGCTGGAGTGTCAGTTTTCATCCGATAGCCGATGCCCGGGCTGTGGAGTGGTACCTGGTGACGTTTGTTAACGAGGACCTGATCAACGCTCCGATTGTTGAGGCCCGGGTGGGCGGCCTTGTCATTGCCGCTGTGGGTTTGATAGTTGCCCTGGTGGCGCTGTATTTCGGAATACGATTGCTGATGGTGCCGGTGCGCCGCCTGAACAGTGCGATGTCCAGTATTGCTTCGGGTGACGCAGATCTTACCCGCCGACTGGACGATTCCGCTTCGGACGAGTTTGGCGCACTGGCGCAAAGTTTTAACCGATTTGTGGAGAACATTCAGCAGGTTGTCCGGGAAGTCAAAGAGGGTAGTGATGACCTGGATGAGAATGTGACCGCCTTGCGCAACACCTCCAGTACCAGCCGTTCGAGCGTTGAGAGCCAGCAGAGCGAGATTGACATGATTGCTACGGCCATCAACGAAATGTCTGCTGCTGCCGGGGAGATTGCCCAGAACGCACAGCAAACAGCGGAAGCGGCTGAGAATGCGGATCAGGAGAGTCGCGAGTCGTTGCTGACGGTGACTGCGTCGAGGGATGCGGTACAAAAGCTTTCCAATGAGGTTAATGCAGCTGCTGAAGTCATCGACACGCTGGGTAAGGATGTGTCGTCCATCACCACGGTGCTGGAGGTTATTCAGGGCATAGCAGAACAGACCAACCTGCTGGCACTGAACGCCGCAATCGAGGCCGCAAGGGCAGGGGAAGCAGGGCGTGGCTTTGCGGTGGTGGCAGACGAAGTACGCAACCTGGCCCAGAGGACCCAGTCTTCCACTGAGGAAATCAATAACATGATCGAGCGTCTGCAGAAAGGCGCCGGCGATGCGGTGGAAGTGATGAAGGCGTCAACGGCGGTGTCTAACGTCAGTATGGAAAAAGCCCAGGACGCCATGGAATCCCTGAACCGGATTGCCGAGGCCATCACCGCCATCAGCCAGATGACGTCTCAGATTGCCACAGCGTCTGAGGAGCAAACCTCGGTTACCGAAGAGCTGAATGCCTCCATCACCCGGATTGCGGACCAGGGCCAGGAAGCAGCCAAAGCCGCCAGTGAAAACGATGTGTACAGCGGGCACATTGAAACCATTGGCAGAACATTGAATGAAAAAGTGACCCGCTTCCGCGTATAGCGGAGGCTGGCCATGGACGGCCAGCGGGTCATAACCTTTCAATCAGGTGAGGCAATCTGGCTCAGATAATCGAGCCGGCGACGCAGGTTTTCCAAAGTGTGCCGCCCCACATACATGGATTCCTCGCTGAGGTACGGGTTCTCCAGGGTAATCACTTTGCGCTGCTCAAGCCCAAGCTCTGTCACTGCGCGACCGAACCATCGCTTCAGGTAAACTGCAAAACTGCCATCTTTGATGGCGCGTTCTATTCCCAGCTGTAACCGATGGGCGGCCTCCTGATCATTTGGAGCGACAAAAAGATAGGATGGCATGTGGTAGGCGAACAGAATGTTGGGTTCGATGACCAGATCGTCTGCCCGATTGTGTTCAAGGTCAAACAATACTTCACCAACGCCACGGGCAAAGCATTCAAAACGTTCATTGCGCAGCATGCCAAACAGGATTTCGTAGCGGGTGTGCGTAACCACCTGCAAGCCGTTGGCCTCGAGAATCGGCGTGTCTGGCCAGTGAGAGCCCTGGCCAATCCGGATTTTTCTTGAAGTCAGGTCATCTATGTTCTGGATGCCCTCGAACTGGGGCAGGTGCTTTGGTAACACCAGGCACACCCGAAAGCCCAGCAAGCCGCCGTCTACCGGCAAGGGAATAGGATTGAGAAATTCCTCCCGTTCAGCGGTGGTCGCAACATTGGCAATATCCACCAGCCGGTTATTATTGTTGGCCAACTCTCGCAGTACCCGGCCCTGGCTCAGTTCCTCACTGCGCACGACCGTGAAGTCGCCGTATTCCGACGTTTTGGCCAGTGCCAGTTCCACCAGTGACCGGATGGCCGGGTTATCGTAATTCCGGTACCAAAGAATAAAGGTGCGCTTGTCATCCGGTTCGACTGACATGGCTGGAGCGGGCAAGGACAAACACAGGGCCAGAAGAAACCCCGGTAGATAACGATGAATGAAACGATTTCGTGCAACCAATGCCTTGTTCCTTAAGTGGCGCGCCCCCTAACTGTAGAACAGAATCTGTTACTGAAACCGGATAACTTTCAAAAATACTGTAAAAGATTCTTGAAGCACGCGCGTTCGGCTGTAATGATCCCGAAAAACCATTCTCTGGAGCCCTGAATATGGCACTCATTGATACACTTATCGGCACCGCTGGCCAGTGGGTAACCGCGAGCGACCCGAAAGCCACGCTTCTGCAGCCTGTTGCATGGCTTAAGAAAACCGGCAGCTATGCCACTGTTAACCGCCTGATTGGACTCGCCATTCCATTTGCACCGCGAAACGGCTTCAGTGTCGAAGAGATGCGCCCCGGTTATGTTCGGGCGAAAATAAAGCTCAAGGGCAACAAGAATCATTTTGGCAGCCTGTACGCCGGTGCCTATTTCCTGGTGGCGGAAATTCCCGGTGGCGTACTGTCGCTGTTTGACTTGGGGCCTGCCTATACGCCGATCCTCAAGGAGATGACTCTCGAGTTCCTGCAGCCGGCCAATTCGGATGTCACGGTAGAGTTTTCACTGGCGCCGGAAGCGGTTGCCGCCATTCTGGCGGACGCCGATGCCACCGGCCGGGCGAAGTTCACCCTGGAAGGCAAGCTGAAAGACAAAGAGGGTAACCACGTGGCCACCTCGCTGGCCCATTACCGGGTGCGCAAGAAGGGTTTCAAGCCTCAGGACTGAGCAATTTCCCGCAGGGTTTGCAGGAAGACCTCGCCATATTTCTCCAGCTTGGCGGCCCCTACGCCGCTGACCTCTGCCAGTTGCTCCAGGGTTTCCGGGCGGCGTTCCAGCATATCGAACAGGGTGGTGTCGTGGAAAATCACGTAAGGCGGTACGCCCTGTTTATCTGCCAGTTCCTTCCGGCACGCCCGTAACGCATCCCAACCGGCCTGGTCGGTAATCTGCTCACGTATTGCCGGGCCCGAGCGTTTGCCGGCAGATCTGGGCGATGAGGATTTTTTGGCCACCGGGTCTTTGCGTAACTCGATAGCCTGTTCACCCTTCAGCAGCGGGCGACACTGTTCCGTGAGCTGTAAGGCGCCGTAGCTCTCCGGATCTGCCCGGAGGTAGCCGTTGGCAACCAGCTGACGGAACACCGATTTCCACTCATTTGCGGATAACTCTGTACCAATACCATAGGTGGAAATGGCCTGGTGTCCAGATTGAAGAATGCGTTCGTTCTCAGAGCCGCGCAGCACGTCAATCAGGTAGTTAACGCCAAAGCGCTGCCCGGTACGATAAACACAGGACAGCGCCTTTTGCACGGCCACCGTGCCATCCCAGGTCTCAGGGGGCGTGAGGCAGGTATCGCAATTACCACAGGGCTGCTCCAGTTCATCACCAAAATATCGCAACAGTACCTGGCGGCGGCAGCGGGTAACTTCGCAGAGGCCAAGCATGGCATCGAGCTTCTGGCGTTCTACCCGTTTAAACTGGTCGTTGCCCTGCGATGCCTCAAGCATCTGTCTCAACTTAATGACATCCTGCAGGCCGTAAACCATCCAGGCGGTGGACGGCTTGCCGTCCCGGCCAGCCCGGCCGGTTTCCTGGTAATAGGCCTCGAGGCTTTTGGGTAAATCCAGGTGGGCGACAAACCGAACGTCTGGTTTATCAATGCCCATCCCGAAAGCAATGGTCGCCACGATGATAACGCCGTCCTCGCGCAGGAACCGTTCCTGATGGCGGGCCCGGGCTGTGGCATCCAGCCCCGCATGGTAAGGCAGGGCGGTGTAGCCTTTGTCCGCCAGCATCCTGGCGGTGGCGTCTACTTTGTTGCGGGACAGGCAATAGACAATCCCGCAATCACCTTCATGTTCTGCTTTAATAAAATCCAACAACTGTTTGTTTGCATTTGTTTTTGGAGTGATACGATACTGAATATTTGGGCGATCAAAACCGCTGACAAAGTGCCGGGCAGTGGTCAGGGATAGGCGCTCGGCAATCTCTTTACGGGTTCGCTCATCCGCCGTTGCCGTCAGGGCTATCCGTGGGATACCCGGGAACTCCTGGGCGAGCATGCTTAACTGAAGGTAGTCGGAACGGAAGTCATGGCCCCACTGGGATACACAGTGGGCTTCGTCAATGGCAAATAACGATAACGACGCGTTGTGCAGCAGGTCGATGGTGCGCGGCTGTATCAGCCTTTCCGGTGCGCAGTAGAGCAGATCAAGCTCGCCGGTCATCAATGCGTATTCGGTTGCTCGGGCCTGCTCATAATCCATGGTGGAGTTGAGGAATGCCGCTCTCACACCGAGTTCCCGCAACGCAGCCACCTGATCCTGCATAAGCGCGATCAGGGGCGAAATAACAATGGCCGTGCCGGGGCGGACCAGCGCGGGCACCTGGTAACAGAGCGATTTACCACCGCCGGTGGGCATCAGAACCAGGGCATCGCCACCATTTACAACTTCCTGAACAATCTCTCCCTGTAGTAGGCGGAAACTCTCATACCCAAAAACCTCATGCAGTACCTGCTCCGGGCTGCGGCTAGCAGAAGATGGCGGTTCGCGGGTCAGTTGCTCGAAGTCCTGGTCCGGGTACATGGTGGTCGTCAGCCTTTGGGCGGGTGAAGTTCGGGGCGAAATGATACCAGATACTGCCGCTGGAGTGGTCAATACACCTTTTGGGATGGAGGCAAAGCGACAAGAGAAAGGATACAATAGCGCCCCTTCAGAGACTGTGATTAACCATTTCGAAAAACAACAGGGCATGCATGCAGGAATTTGACGCGATCCGACCTTATTCGGATGAAGAAACCGCCCCCGCGATTCAACGCCTGGTTAACGACCCGGATTTCCTGGACATGGTTGGCCGGTTCAAATCACCGGTTGCGGCCAAGTGGGCGCCGGCCCTGCTGAGAATGTTTGTGAAGCGCTGGCTGGTTCGGAATTTCGGCCACTACCATCGGGTGGACGACTTGCAGGCCGGCTTGTCCGGCTACGTTGGCGACCTGGTTGAAAGTACCACCTCCAGGGTGACTCACAGTGGCCTGGAAAACCTGAGCAAGAACTCCGCGCACCTGTTTATCTCCAACCATCGGGATATTGTGTTTGACCCGATGGTGGTGAACTATCTGCTGTTCCAGAACGGCTTTCACACCACCCGTATTGCCATCGGGGACAACCTGCTGGCAAACCGGGTATTCGCGGAGATGATGCGGCTGAACAAGAGTTTCGTGGTACGCCGTAACATGACCAGCCCCCGGGAAATGCGGGATGCCTACCTGACCCTCTCCGGCTTCATCAATCACAGCATTGATACCAACCACAGCATCTGGATTGCCCAGCGCGAAGGCCGCGCCAAAGACGGCATTGATGTGACAGACCCAGCCATCATCAAGATGTTCTACATGAGCCGAAAGAAATCCGGGCTGGAGTTTGACGAGGCCATGAACCGGCTGCACATCGTGCCGGTTTCCATCGCCTATGAATACGACCCCTGCGATGCCGACAAAGCCCGGGAACTGGAGGTAAGGGCCAGAACGGGCAATTACCAGAAAGCAGAAGGCGAAGATACAAATCAGATCATGAGAGGCCTGACCGGATACAAGGGGCACGTTCATGTGCATTTCGGCGCGCCGATCGCCGATGCGGAAGATAACCCGAAGGCCCTGGCGTCGCGGATTGATCATGAAATGCATGCCAATTATCACCTGCATGCCTCCAACCTGGTGGCTTACCAGATGCGGGGTGTTCACCCGGAAGCTCACGAGACACCGGGCAGTGTGAGCGAGAGTGTTGTGACGGCGGAAACCTGGTCACCGGCAGACCTGGAAGCCGCCAAGGCAGAAATGGAGCGGCGGCTGGAGGCCTGCGATGCGGCCATTCGCCCGTATCTGCTAGACATGTACGCCAACCCTGTAGTGAACGCCCTCGCCGCAAACAACATCGGCGAGGCGGTGCTGTCGCCGGCGGAGTAAGTCAGGCCCAGAGCATGGCGCCCATCTCCAGTGGATGGGTGAGTGCGTCATGGTATGGGTACATTCGCACTCGAAGGGTCTGCAGCCCAGGATAGGGCGGTTGCACCTGGGTTTTGAACAAGGTCTGCCCATCTTTTTCGCCATCCGGTTCCAGCAAAAACCGATCTGGCCCGGGTTGTGCGTGAGTACCCGCACATTCCGGCGTCACCAGACATTCAACCCGAACATCGCTGGGAGCCAGGCCATTCAGGCTAACGCCAATGCTCAGTTCCACGGATTCATCCCAGGCACACTGGTCGTCCACGCAACCCCGAACGTGAATCGAAACACCATCCCAGGCGGCCCTGACTCGAGCTTTCCACTCTGCCAGCTCGGTGGCCAGGTTAAAGCCATCGGCAGTCAGGCGTTTACCTTGCGCCGTGGCGGGTTGGTAATAGTTGCGAACGTAGTCCATCACCATGCGCTGGGCGTTGAATCTCGGCGTGATGGTCTTCATGGAGGCTTTTGAGCGGGTTACCCAACCCTTGGAGTAGCCCTGTGACGCACGGTTGTAGTAGAGCGGGATGATGTCCTGTTCCAGCAGATCGAGCAGGTCCCTGGCTTCTTCCCGATTGCGAAATTCCGGGTCCAGCCCGGTATCCCTTGGGGTAATCGCCCAGCCGTTGGTTTTGTCATAACCCTCTCCCCACCAGCCGTCCAGAACACTGAGGTTGAGGGCACCATTAAGCGCGGCTTTTTCTCCGGACGTACCGCTGGCCTCTTTCGGGTACTCGGGCGTGTTCAACCATACATCCACGCCGCTGAGCAGTCGTCGGGCCATGGCTTGGTCATAGTTTTCGAGCAGGATGATGTGGCCCATCAGGGAGGGCTGCATGGATAATCCATGGATGACCTTGATCAGTTGCTGGCCGGGTTGGTCCTGGGGATGGGCCTTGCCCGCGAACACCAGCACCACGGGGTGATCTGGATTGGTCAGCAGTCGTTCCAGCCTGGCCAGGTCGGAGAAGATCAGGGTGGCCCGTTTGTAGGTGGCGAAGCGCCTGGCAAAGCCGATAACCAGGGCGTCTTTTTCAGGCGAGGCCAGCTGCCGGGCCATGCGCTCGGTTACCGAATGCCCGGTGCCGTTTCGTTTGTGCTGGCGCTTGAGCCGGCGCACGGTGTATTCGGCCATCTGTTGTTTAAGCGCCTTGTGAACGCTCCAGTAGTGATAGTCCGGAATATTATCGATGAAGTGCCAGAAGTCCGGGTTCAGCAATTCGCTCTTCCAGGTTGGGGCGTGCATGTCGAACAGACTCGCCCACTCCGGTGCCAGGAAGGTTGGTACATGCACGCCATTGGTGATGTACTGGATCGGGTTGTCCCTGGCTGGCACCTGGGGCCAGATATCTCCCTCCATGTGCGAAGCCACCCCACCGTGAATTCGGCTGACGCCATTATGAAAGCGGGAGCCACGCAACCCCAGACTGGTCATGTTGAAGCTGTCGTCGCCATTTTTTGAGCCCAGCGCAAACACTTCGGCAAAGTCCAGCCCTGAATCCTCTACATAGGCCCCAAGATGATGGGCGACCAGATCCCGCGGGAAAATGTCGTGGCCAGCCGGTACGGGTGTGTGGGTGGTGAACAGGGTTGAACCTGCAACGGCTTCCAACGCCGCACTGAATGGCAGACCTTCCGCCATGGCCATGCGGCACCGTTCAAGAATCTGGAACGCGGCGTGGCCTTCGTTGATGTGCCAGGTTGTCGGCTTGATCCCGAGTTCAGATAGCACCCGCACGCCACCGATCCCGAGCAGCATCTCCTGACTTACGCGTGTGCTGAAGTCGCCACCGTAAAGCTGCAGTGTCAGCGCCTGGTCGTCTGCGTTGTTTTCCGGCGTGTTGGAATCCAGCAGGTACAGGCGAATATGCCCGACCCGTGCCATCCAGACTTTGGCGTAGACATCGCGGCCAGGGAAGGGCACGGACACCGTCAGCTGTTTTCCGTCTCGTTCCACCGGAGTAATGGGCAATTCATCACTGGAATGGCTCTGATAGCGCGCGATTTGTTGACCCAGGGCGTCAATGGTCTGGATGAAATAGCCCTGCTGATACAGCAGCCCAACGGCCACGAACGGCAGGCCCAGATCGCTGGCGGCCTTGCAGTGATCGCCGGCCAGAATGCCAAGGCCGCCGGAATAGATGGGAAAGCTTTCATGGAAGCCAAACTCTGCACAAAAGTAGGCCACCAGGCTAGTCTTTGGGTCGAGTGCCTCCAGAACACCGGCCCCGGGCTCGGATTCAAGGTAGGCATCGTAACTGGACAGTACCCGGCGGTATTCGGCCATAAAGGCACGATCTTCTGATGCCTCATTCAGCCGGGTCTGTGACACTCGGCGCAGGAACAGTTTCGGGTTGTGCTCAACCTTTTGCCACAATCGAAGATCGATGCGGGCGAAGAGGCTTCGTACCCCATGATCCCAGCTATAGAACAAATCGTTAGCCAGAACCTCAAGCCCTTCAATAGCCTCCGGAATATGGGGGCGGGCTTCCAGCCGGAACTCCGTTGCCTTGTGCATGATCATGACCTCCTTGCGGCCACTGGCACTGTCTCAGTCATCGTGTATCCGGCCATTGCCGGTCAACAGGTTCTGATAAAGCGTTGCGTAATCCCTGGCGCGCTGTTTCCAGGAATAATCTGCGCTCATTCCGTTTTCCTGCAGTCGCCGCCATGTCTTCCTGGTGCCAAGGGTTTGCAGGGCACGCTCGACCGCCTGGAATAGCGCATCGGGTGTGGGTTCCCGGAACACGAAACCATTGGCTTGGTCGGCAGTGACTTCTGACGGGTCGAATACGGTGTCGTTCAGGCCACCGACGCCGTGGACGACCGGCACGGTGCCATAGCGAAGGCTATACATCTGGTTCAGCCCGCAGGGCTCGAAGCGCGATGGCATGAGAAACAGGTCTGCACCGGCGGTAATGCGGTGCGCCAGGCCCTCGTTGTAGCCCAGGGTCAATGACAGCTGCCCGGGCCATGCCCGTGCCAGTTCCTGCAGCCGCACCTGGTAGTGGCTTTGGCCCGACCCCAGGATGGCAAACTGGCAGCCGCGCTCCAGCAGGGGCACCGTGACGGCCAATAGCCAGTCAAGGCCTTTTTGTTCCACCAGGCGACCAACAAAACCAAACAGAGGAGCACCACTGGCCTCAAGCTTGAGCTCCTGTGCCAGGCGCGCCTTGCACTGTTCTTTGTTTTTCAGGTGGCCGGGGCCGTAATGGAAGTCTAACCATCGGTCCTGTTCCGGGTCCCAGACGCGGGTGTCAATGCCATTGAGAATGCCGTGCAGGTGGCGGGAACGATGGCGCAGCAGGCCATCCAGTCCGTAGCCAAACCAAGGTGTCTGGATTTCCTCGGCGTAGCCGGGGCTGACCGTGGTGATGGCGTCACTGAACACCAGGCCGCCTTTGATAAAGGACAGCTGGCCGTGGAATTCAAGCAGCTCCATGCGCCAGAGAAAGTCCGGCAGGCTCAGGGCCCGAAAGGTTTCGTGGCTGAAAAGCCCCTGATAAGCCAGGTTATGAATGGTAAACACGCTCTTGGGCGGGGGTTGGGCGCTCTCCAGGAACACCGGGATCAGCCCTGCCTGCCAATCGTTGCAATGCACAATGTCGGGTTGCCAGGACAACCCAAGCTGCCCCAGTGCCATCATGGCACCGATTCGGCCAAACAGATGAAAACGGTGAGCATTATCCCACCAGTCTTCACCATCATCGTTCTGGTAGGGGCTGTCGCCGGGGCGATCAAACAGCGCCGGGCAGTCCACCAGCCAGAGACTGACGGCCGTTCCGGGTAAACGTGTCTGCCACAGGGCAACGTCATACTGGCCATAACGGAAACGGGTTTTACGGCGCGAACCTGCCCCTCGGGCCGCTTCCAGGGCAGCGGGATAACCGGGTAACAGTATCTGGCAATCATAACCAAGCTTGCACAAGGCCTCGGGCAGACTTGCGGAAACATCCGCCAGGCCTCCGGTTTTCACCAGCGGGTAGACCTCGCTTGTGGCAAACAGGATGCGGGTCATGGTGCGGCCCTCAGAATGATGAGCGCCAGGGGAGGCAGGGTTACCTCCAGAGAGCATGGCCGTGCCATCCACGGCTGGTCATCGGCGATTAATGGGAGAGGGTTGCCCAGGTTGCTGCCGCCATAATAAGTGGAGTCGGAATTGAAGATTTCCTGCCAGGCCCCGCCAATGGGCACCCCGATTCGATAATGTTGGCGCGGGATGGGCGTAAAGTTGACGATAACAACAAGAACTTCCTGCTGCTGCCCACCTTTGCGCACATAACTGATCACCGATTGCGGCGAGTCGTGGCAATCAATCCACTCAAACCCCGCACCGGTGAAGTTCCGGCCGTGGAGGGCGGGCTCCCGGCGATACAAACCGTTCAGATCCCTGACCAGCGTTTGTATGCCCCGATGCGCGTTGTGTTCAAGCAGGTGCCAGTCCAGCTCCCGCTTTTCGCTCCATTCACGGCGCTGGCCAAACTCACCGCCCATAAACAGTAACTTGGCGCCGGGATAGGTGTACATGTAACTGAATAAAAGGCGTAATGAGGCCCGTTGTTGCCATTCATCACCCGGCATTTTCTGGATCAGGCTGGACTTACCGTGTACCACCTCATCATGGGACAACGGCAGCAGGAAATTCTCGGAGAACGCATAAAGAAGGCCGAACGTGAGTTTTTCATGGTGATACTGCCGGTACACCGGATCTTGCTGGAAGTAACGCAGGGTGTCGTGCATCCAGCCCATGTTCCACTTCAGGTTGAAACCCAGCCCGCCAATTTCCGGCGGCCGGGTTACCCGGGGCCAGGAGGTGGATTCTTCCGCCATCATCAGGATGCCCGGAAAGCGGCTCTGGCATACCCGGTTGAGGTCTTTCAGGAACTCGACGGCTTCAAGATTCTCATGTCCACCGTAGTCATTCGGCAGCCATTCACCTTCGTCGCGGGAATAGTTCAGGTACAGCATGGAGGCCACGGCATCCACCCTTAATCCATCCAGATGAAAGGCGTCGAGCCAGAACAGCGCGCTCCCGATCAGGAAATTACGGACCTCATGGCGGCCATAATTGTAGATCAGGGTACCCCAATCCTGGTGCCTACCACGGCGTGGGTCTTCATGTTCGTAAAGTGCGGTGCCATCGAAGCGGGCGAGGGCGTAATCATCATCGGGAAAATGCCCCGGCACCCAGTCCAGTATCACCCCGATGTTGTTCTGATGACATTGGTCGATAAGGTAACGCAGATCATCCGGGCTCCCGTAGCGGCTGGTGGGCGCATAATAGCCTGTGGTCTGGTAACCCCAGGACTCATCCAGTGGGTGCTCGGTAATCGGTAGCAGCTCGATATGGGTGAAGCCGGTTTCCAGAACGTAGGGGACGAGCTGGTCGGCCAGCTCGCGATAGGTCAGCCAACGGCAAGAGCCATGGTGTTGCCAGGAGCCGGGGTGTACTTCGTAGATACAGATTGGGCGATGCTGCCAGTCAAAACGGCTTCGTTTGTCCAGCCAGTCACCATCGCCCCAGGGGTATCGGCCTCGCTCGGTAACCACGGCGGCATTGGACGGCCGATGCTCAAAAGCCTGACCATAAGGGTCAGTTTTGATGATCTCACCGCGGGCCGTGCTGATCGCAAACTTGTAGATGGCCCCGGGCCGGACACCCGGTATAAACAGTGACCAGACCCCCGAGCTTTCGTTCGCCCGCATCACGTGCTGGGCCGAATTCCAGCCGTTGAAATCTCCAATCACACTGACTGAGCGGGCGTTGGGTGCCCAGACGGCAAAACGCACGCCTTCTTTCCCGCTGGCCGTGAGAGGGTGGGCACCCAGCACATTGTAAATGTGCCAATGGCGACCTTCGGCAAACAGGTGGAGATCGAACTCGCTCAAGGCAGGGCTTTCCATAGACCTTCGATTCCCGATCAGGATGGCAGGACAATGACCGTTATTGAACGCCTCTGGGCCTGTACAAAAAATGACCCAAGACAATATTACGTCATAATCTTCTGCTAGTGTTCTAATATTAGTATCAGTGTCAAATTGATGTCGACTCTCCCTTCATCTGCTCAAACAGGGAAGGAAGACCACCAAGGTTTTCAGGGAAGGTGTCATGCATACTGCGAAGCGCTTCGTCAGCCGTCTTACACGGCAAACTCTCGCTCTGGTTCTTGCCGGGGGGCGCGGTTCCCGACTCCATGATCTCACCAAGTGGCGCGCCAAGCCCGCCGTGCCCTTCGGCGGAAAGTTCAGGATTATTGATTTCCCGTTATCCAATTGCATCAACTCCGGCATCGCCCAGGTCGGAGTGATTACTCAGTACAAATCTCATTCCTTGATTCGCCATATACAGCGGGGCTGGGGATTCATGCGTGGTGAGCTTGATGAGTTTGTGGAATTGCTTCCCGCCCAACAGCGCATTGAAACCTCCTGGTATGAGGGCACCGCCGACGCGGTATTACAGAACCTGGATATTATTCGCAGCCATGAACCGGAATACGTGCTGATACTGGCTGGAGACCATGTCTACAAGATGGACTATGGCACCATGCTGGCCGCTCATGTGGAGAATGAGGCAGACATTACCGTTGGCTGTATTGAAGTGCCGATTGAAGACGCCACCGCCTTCGGTGTGATGTCGGTGGACGATGAACTACGGATTACCGAGTTTGAGGAAAAGCCTGCGTTGCCGAAGGCCATGCCAGGACAACCCGATAAAGCCCTAGCGTCCATGGGCATCTACGTATTTAGCACCCGGATTCTTTTTGATGAATTGCTACGAGATCATCAACTTAACAACGACTCTTCACATGATTTCGGCAAAGATATCATCCCGTCGGTCATCCGGCGTCTTAATGTGTGTGCCTTTCCGTTCCGGGATCCTGTCAATAAAAAGCCGGCCTATTGGCGCGACGTAGGGACTATCGATTCACTCTGGCAAGCGAACCTTGAGCTGATAGACGTGAGCCCCGAACTCAACCTGTACGATGCCCATTGGCCGATCTGGACCTATCAGGAGCAACTACCGCCGGCCAAGTTCATATTTGACGATGAGGACCGCCGGGGAACCGCCGTTGATTCCATGGTGGCCGGAGGCTGCATAGTGTCCGGGGCCCGAATTCGCCACTCATTGCTGTTTTCACAGGTGCGTGTGCATTCGTTCACCACGGTTGAGGACGCTGTCATTTTTCCGGATGTAGATATCGGCCGCCATTGCCACATTCGCAAAGCTGTCATTGATCGTGGATGCAGAATCCCGGATGGCACCCGCATTGGGTTTGACAAAAAAGCAGACGAAAACCGTTTCCATGTTTCGCCCAAAGGCGTTGTTCTGATCACACCCGAGATGCTCGGGCAGGATTACCCCCATGGACTCTGACCATCGCACACCCGTTGTGCTTTGCTGGCATATGCACCAGCCCGTGTATCAGGACCAGCACACCGGCGAATTTCTGTTCCCCTGGGTCTATCTGCATTGCATCAAGGATTATGTTGATATGGCAGCGCACCTGGAGGCTCATCCAGAGGCCAAGGCCGTGGTGAATTTTGCTCCTGTGCTGCTGGAACAGATAGAAGACTATCTGGTTCAAATTGAGCGCTGGCGACACAGCGGTACGGCAGTGAGCGACCCGGTGCTGGCAGCACTGGTGGCTGACTCCTTGCCCGAGCCCGGCTCTCCTGGTTTTCTGGAACTGATGGAAAAATGCCTGAGAGCAAACGAAAACCGGATCATCAAGCGGTTTGCGCCCTATAAACGGCTGTCGGAACTGGCCCGCTTCTATCGCACCCGCCCGGATATCCAGCGTTACATCTCACCGCAATTACTGGTGGACCTGCTGGTTTGGTACCACCTGGGGTGGATGGGAGAAACCGTGCGCCGTACTCACCCGGTGATCCAGACCCTGCAGGAGAAGAGCCATCAGTTCACCATGGAAGACCGGAGAGCGTTATTGGACGTCATCGAAGAGCTGATGGCAGGGCTTGGACCCAGGTACCGCCACCTTTCGCAAACTGGCCAGGCAGAGTTAGCCATGAGCCCCTGGGCTCACCCTATCGTACCGCTGTTACTGGATTTCGGTTCCGCCAGTGAGGCCATGCCGGATATTCGTATGCCCGAGCATTCGACCTATCCCGGCGGCAAGGACCGGGCAGACTGGCACATTCGTATGGGGCAGCAGGTATTTCAGCGGTTCTTTGGTGAGCAGGCCGCAGGCTGCTGGGCATCTGAAGGTGGCTTGAGCCAGGATACCCTGGCTTTGCTTGGTGAACACGGCTTTCAGTGGACCGCGAGCGGCGATTCCGTGGGTCACAACAGCTTTCGCCTGGCGAAAGAACAAGAGGCGTTGAAAAAGGAGCCTCCTATTCACCGTCCTTTCCTGTTCGGGGAACAACCGGTAACCGTGTTTTTCCGCGATGACGGTTTGTCGGATCTGATTGGCTTCAATTACGCGGATTGGCACGCGGAAGATGCCGTTGGCGACCTGGTCCATCACATGGAGAATATTGCCAGTACCAGCAAGGCAGGGGATTGCCCGGTTATTTCTGTGATTCTCGATGGTGAGAACGCCTGGGAGTACTACCCGGAGAACGGCTACTACTTTCTGGATGAGCTATATCGGGTACTGAAAAACCATAAAACCCTGCGGCTGACTACCTATCGGAACCTGCTGAGCGAGCCGGTGTGCGATCCCGTGAAACTGCCGCACCTTGTGGCCGGAAGCTGGATTTACGGCACTTTCTCAACCTGGATTGGTGACCCGGACAAGAACCGAGCGTGGGACCTACTTTGCGAGGCCAAACAACACTATGACCGTGTTATGGACAACGGCAGCCTGACCGCCGAGCAGAAAGAAAAGGCCAGCTACCAACTTGGGCTTTGTGAGGGGTCGGATTGGTTCTGGTGGTTTGGTGACTACAACCCGGCTCCGGTGGTTCGGGATTTCGAACATCTTTATCGCCGGCATTTGGCCAACCTCTACGACAACATTGGCTACCCGGCGCCTGCCCGCCTGTTCCAGCCCATCAGCCAGGGTGGGGGAGAGCCTGCGCGGGGCGGGGCCATGCGCCCGGGGCATGAGGCCGGGGGGCTGGAATGAGTGGAGCACTGACTCCCGCACCGGTATTTTCCCGTCGTCGTGCAGGTGTGTTGCTACATCCAACTGCCTTGCCAGGAAATGACGGCAAGCTTGGGCAACAGGCCCGGCGATTTGTCGACTATCTGGCAGACGCAGGCATAACGGTTTGGCAAACCCTGCCAACAGGACCTACCCATTCCGATTTATCCCCTTATCAGTCGTTATCCGCCCACGCCGGCAACCCTGAGTTTATTGACCTGTCGGAGCTTGTTTATCTGGACTTGCTCAGTACCGATGAGCTAGCGCGGGAGACCAGAGGCCGCGCCCTTGAAATCGCAGCAGGGCGTTTTTTAGCGACCACCGGCCAACAACCCGTAACCACCAACCAGGATACCTGGCGACAGTTCCTGTCCGACCACAAGGCGTGGCTGGATGACTTTGCTTTGTTCATCGCCATCCGGGATGCCCATGGCGGCATTCCCTGGTATGAATGGCCAATGCCTCTGCGGCGCAGGGAACCACTGGCTCTTGAAGCATTCCGAGCCCGGCACGGCAACGCCATTGAACAGGTCTGTTTCGAACAGTTTGTTTTTCATCTGCAATGGCAGGCAATGCGCCGATATGCCCGGGAGCGGGGCGTGCTGATGTTCGGGGATATCCCCATTTTTGTTGCCCACGACAGCGCCGATGTCTGGGCCCACCCCGACATGTTCAAGCTGGATGCTCAGGGCCAGCCCCTGGTCGTCGCCGGCGTGCCTCCGGACTATTTTTCTCCTGATGGTCAGCACTGGGGTAATCCACTCTATGACTGGCAAGCTATGGCCGCCGATGGTTATCGCTGGTGGATAGATCGGCTGGCCAGCCAGCAGGAAAAATTCGACCTGCTCAGGATTGATCACTTTCGGGGCCTGCAGGCGTTCTGGGAAATTCCTGCGGCAGATGCCCGCCCGGTGAACGGACACTGGGTGGCGGGCCCCGCCGATGCCTTCCTGTCAGCGTGTTTTGAGCAACTCCCGGAACTGCCGCTGGTTGCGGAGAATCTGGGCATCATCGGGGCCGATGTCGAGGCACTTCGGCAGCGGTTTAACTTGCCCGGCATGACGGTCATGCAGTTTGGTTTTGATGGCAGCGCAAGCAACCCTCACTTACTTCATAACCATAAAGAGCGTGACCTGGTGTACACCGGTACCCACGACAATGACACCACCCTGGGCTGGTACCAGAGCTTGGATGAACGTACCCGGGCTCACGTAAACCAGTACCTTCGGCTCACCGACGACAGCATTCCAAGGCAGATTATCCAGGCGGCGCTGGGGTCTGTCTCGGGGCTTGTGATGATTCCCATGCAGGACCTTCTCAGTCTGGACTCCAGTGCCCGCTTCAACACACCTGGCACAACTTCCAATAACTGGATCTGGCAGTTGCCAGAGAACTATCAATCACTGGCGCGGTCTGATTCCCTGCGGTCTATGGTCAACCTCTACGGACGTTAAAACTGACGATTGGTTGTTAATTGATCAGCATCAAGATGGTTAAACCTTGA
This sequence comes from Marinobacter shengliensis, assembly GCF_003007715.1. Lineage (GTDB taxonomy): Bacteria > Pseudomonadota > Gammaproteobacteria > Pseudomonadales > Oleiphilaceae > Marinobacter > Marinobacter shengliensis. The sequence goes on from NZ_PXNO01000027.1 coordinate 820,958, forward strand.
CCAGTTTTAAATACAAGGAGCGGGTGTGTTTATCGAAGGGTAGTTTACGTTGAGTAAATGCAGGGGGATATCATGGAGCATCGGCTTAGCCAGCGCATTGAGGGTGAATTACCTATACTGGTGTACAAAAGGGGAATGCCCGTAGCCACCGGGCAAATCCAGGACGCCTCCCGGCGAGGATTGTTTGTGGCGACCGATTACGCCGACATCCGGTTGAACCAGCCCATTCAGCTGGCCTTCAAGCTTCCGGATCAGGGACAGGATTGCCACCGGGTGCTGAACGCGCACGTTATTCGCCGCTCTTCCGGCGGGCTTGGTTTGGGGTTTGATGGAACGGATAACGAGGTGGACGTGATTGCAGAGTTGGTCCAGTGGCTTCAAAGCCAATCTTTGCTCACTGGATTCAGGGTTTAGGGCGGCACAGACCGTACCAGCAGAATAGCCGCAAGAAGGAATGGATAACATGGCACGATTGGCAGGCAAGGTTGCAGCAGTGACTGGCGGAGCCGTTGGAATAGGCAAGGCCGCGGTTCAACGTATGGTGGAAGAGGGCGCAGCGGTTGGCATACTGGATGTTCTTGACCAGGCCGGTAAAGCGCTCGCCACGGAACTGGCCGCCAAGGGTTACAAAGTGGCCTATTGGCATTGTGATGTGGCAGACGAGGCCCAGGTAAAAGAGGCTATCGATAGCGTTGCGGAAAAATTCGGCAAGCTCGACGTATTGGTGAACAACGCCGGCATATCCGGCACCAACAAACCGACCCATGAACTGACAGAAGAGGAATGGGACAAAGTCCAGGCGGTTAATGTAAAAGGTGTTTTCTTCTGCACGAAGCACGCGATACCGCACATGAAAAAAGCGGGCAGCGGCAGCTTGATCAATCTTTCATCCATCTACGGCCTGGTAAGCGCTCCAGATGTTCCGCCTTACCACGCGTCGAAAGGCGCGGTGAGATTGATGACCAAGACCGACGCGATGATATACGCACCAGACCGGATTCGTGCCAATTCGATTCACCCGGGATTCATCTGGACGCCCATGGTTGAGAATCACCTGAAAACCACGGGCATGGACCCGGAAGAAGCCAGAAAGGCGACTGCGGCTTTGCATCCGTTGGGCCACATGGGGGAGCCCGATGACATTGCCTGGGGCATCGTTTACCTGGCGTCTGATGAGTCCAAGTTTATCACTGGCAGCGAACTGGTTATCGACGGCGGCTATACAGCGCACTAACACCGAGCCACGGCCATGACACTTGCCGCTTACACCATGCGGGCCCTGCCAGCTCAGCTGTCGGGGCTTATGCCACTGGCGCTGGATTTGCGCTGGAGCTGGCATCATGGCAGTGATCAGCTTTGGCGATTGCTGGATGAAGATGTCTGGGAGTCGACACAAAACGCATGGCTGGTGCTCAATAGTGTGTCCTCTGAACATCTGCTGGCGCTGGCAGAGAGCCCGGAATTTCTCAACGTATACCAGGCCCAGACCAGTCACCTCCAGGCATTGAACGAGGCGGATACCTGGTATTCCGATACCTGCGATGGCCAACTTGGTGAGGGCGTTGCCTGGTTCTGTATGGAATACGGTGTGTCTGAGTCTTTGCCATTGTACAGCGGTGGCCTTGGCGTATTGGCAGGCGATTACCTCAAAGCCGCCAGTGATCTCGGCGTGCCGGTGATGGCGGTCGGCCTGCTGTTCCAGCAGGGTTATTTTCGCCAGGCCCTGAGTGCTGACGGCGAACAACTGGAGTTTTACCCCTACAACGACCCAACCATGCTGCCGGTGGCACCTGTGAGAGACCCAAGCGGAGAGTGGGCAAGGGTGACGGTTCCGTTCCCGGGACGGGATGTTCGGTTGAGGGCCTGGAAAGGCCAGGTTGGCCGATGCGAATTACTGCTGCTGGATGCAAACGACCCCCGTAATGAACCCGGTGACCGGGGCATCACCAGTGAACTCTATAGTGGTGACCCCGAAAAACGCATTCAGCAGGAAATGGTACTGGGTATTGGTGGTTGGCGATTGCTGGAGCTGCTGCAGCGCAAGCCTGCCGTATGCCATATCAACGAGGGGCACAGTGCACTGGCGCTGATCGAACGCGCCCATTGCTGGCAGAAGGCCAATCAATCGGATTTTGCAACGGCCCGACTGGCAACCCGTGCCACCAATTTGTTTACCACCCATACCTCGGTGGCCGCCGGTTTTGATCGATTTGCGCCGGAATTGGCAGAACTCTACCTCTCACCCTGGCTTTACGAAAACAACAACTGCCTGCACAACCTCATTGAAATCGCCAACGGTGGCAGCCGCGATCTGAACATGGCCGGCGTTGCGCTTGGGATGAGCGGCCGCTTTAACGGTGTAAGCCAGATCCACCGCAAGGTTACCCAGGCAATTTTCCAGCCCTGGTTTGGGCGCTGGCCTGCTGACGACATCCCGGCCGAGTTCGTGACCAACGGCGTGCACACTCCCAGCTGGGACTCACCGGAATCCGATGCTTTGTGGACCAGGGCTTGCGGCCAGGAGCGGTGGCGCCGGCCGCTAACCCAATCCTGCCCGCTGCAGTCCATCACTGACGACGAGCTATGGCAAATGCGCAGGAGCCAGCGCAAACGGCTGATCAGCTATCTCCGCAAACGCCTGCGAAGCCAACACTGCGAGCACAAGGTTGGCTCCAGTGTCGAGGCCGCGTGCGGATTGTTGTTAGACCCGGAAACCCTCACGCTCGGGTTTGCCCGACGTTTTACCAGCTATAAACGCCCAGATCTCCTGCTCAAAGACCCGGAAAGGCTGCTGGCGTTACTATGCTGTCGCGACCGACCACTTCAGATCGTCTTAGCGGGTAAAGCTCACCCCCACGATGCCGCAGGCAAGGCGTTGATCAAGCGCTGGAAGGATTTTTCCAGGCGCCCCGAGGCCGAGGGCCGGGTAGTGTTCATTGAGGACTATGACCTTGCTGTGGCCAACCAGCTCATTCAGGGGGTTGATGTGTGGCTCAATTGCCCGAGGCACCCGTGGGAAGCTTGTGGCACCAGCGGCATGAAAGTGCTGGTAAATGGTGGCCTGAACCTGTCCCAATACGATGGTTGGTGGGCAGAAGCCTGGAACGAGAACGTGGGCTGGGCCATTCGGCCTGGCGCCACTTTTGAAGAACTCAGTCATTCCGACCAGCACGATGACGCCGACGCAAACGAACTTTTCGAATTGCTGGAGGAACAAGTGGTTCCCGAGTTCTACCAGCTCAACAGCGAGGGCCTGCCGGCCAGCTGGTTACAACGGGTGCGAGCCAGCATGGACCAGTTAACCGCCAGTTATTCCGCCAATCGCATGGTTCGGGAATACGTTGATGCTTTCTACCTACCGATGATTGCCAAGGGCAATCAGAGGAACCCTGAAACCGCCAGACAGTTGCTTCAATGGCAGCAACAAATTGCCCAGCATTGGCCAAGATTGCGGTTTGGAAGACTCACCAGCGAGCAGAAAGACGGCACGCGGGTGTTTACCCTGGATGTGTACCTCGACGGACTAAGCCCAGAACAGGTGATGATCGAGCTGGTGGCGGAAGCTTCGGAATACGGTGGGCGCATTGTTCAGCCCATGACGCTTGAACGAAGCCTGCCCGGTGCGGAAGACAGCTACCTGTTTTCGGTATCGGTACCAGACCGGCCGGACGATCATTACACCCCACGGATTCGCCCAAACCACCCGCTGCTTCATATCCCGTTGGAAGATCAGCACGTGCTCTGGTATCGCTAATCGATGTTAGCCGCGCCAGAACCCGGGTGAAAGTACGATCACCACACTGAGAATTTCCAATCGGCCCATCAGCATACCCACCGACAGGATCCACTTGGCGGCATCCGGCAGGGGAGCGAAGTTACCCGAGGGACCAATAATGTCACCCAGCCCTGGGCCGACGTTCGTCAAAGAGGTGAGGGCGCCAGACAGGGCTGTCACGAAATCGAGCTGAAGTGACGCCAGCAGCACCGTAATAATCAACAGGCACAGCAGGAAGATGAAGGTGTAGGCGATCATAGATGAAATAATCTCATCGCTGACCGCCCGCCCGTTGTAGTTTCTGGTAAAGACCGCCCTCGGGTGAAGCAGCCGCATCAGTTGCTCCCGAAGAATGATCAACGACAGCTGGAAACGGAAAATCTTCATGCCGCCAGAGGTTGAGCCGGAACAGCCACCTACAAACATCAGAAAGAAGAACACCACAAACGCCAGCGGCCCCCAGGCGGCGTAGTCTTCTGAGGCGTAACCGGTAGTGGTCACCACAGACGTTACGTTGAACAACGTCGCCACGTAATTGTGTATGGGATCAAACGGAATCGGCGAAACCCACCAGCGGTAGAGCGTCAGCAGTGCCGGCACCGTGAAAAGGATGGTCAGAAACAGTCGGACCTGCTGGTCTTTAAACAGAACACCGTGCTGCCCGTGCAACTCCCTCACGAAAAGAAAAAACGGCAAACTGCCGATGATCATGAACAACGTGGCTTCCATCAGGATCAGATCGCTGAACTTGCCCATCGACAGATCAGAGGTGGAGAACCCCCCGGTGGCAATGCTGGTCAGGCCATGGTTGAAGGCATCAAACAGACTCATGCCTGACAGCCAGTAGGTGACCACCGCAATCACCGAGAAGATCAGATAAACGAACAGAAGGCCACGACTGAGTGTTTTCATTCGTGGCAACGCTTTGTCTGTCCATTCTGAAGATTCTGTTGCGAACAACCGCATACCACCAACACGCAGAAACGGAAGTACCGCAACGAACATACCGATAATCCCGATACCACCAATCCACTGAAGGATGGACCGCCAAAGCAGCAAATCCCGATCCATGTCATCAAGGCCACTGAGCACCGTGGCACCCGTTGTGGTTATGCCGGAGGTACCCTCAAAAAATGCATCCGCCACAGAAATATCGAGATTACTCAGATAAAAGGGGATGGAAGAGAGCAGGGCGATGATCAACCAGCTGGAGACGGTAAGAACAAACATGTAGCGGGGCTTGAGATCCCTGGGTTGCCGGTACATTGACAACACCCCGGCCGCACCGAGCAGGAATACTATTCCGGCAGACTGGGCGAAGGCTACCGAGTTTGGTACATCCTCACCTGCAAGTGCCAGAAGAACAACCGGTAAGGTCATGAAAACACTAAGAAGTATAAACATGACGCTGATAATAAATATGACAGGGTAAAGGTTTCTCAAGGTGCGCCCGCGCCAGCTGACAAAGAGACGGCGTCAGGATACCCGCGGTACCGGGCTTCCGCAAGGAAACAGGCGGACGCACGGGCCATTAACACCAAATTAAATCCCTGTAAAAGCAACGTAAATTCGGAACCTGGCTATGGCAAACATCGTCTGTGTGGTGCAAGTTGTAAAAAAGGAGCGTTACTCAGCTCCCAAATAAGGAACAAGGAGAACCGGTTATGAACGTAAAAAAGAATCTGTTGCTCGCATCGGTTGCGTCTGCAGGCATCGCTGTGGCTGGGACGGCATCTGCACAGGATATGTATAAGTCTGGCGTCGGCAGTTTGTACGCTGGCTTGAACTACACCTTTATGGACGTGGATTTTGACGGCTTCGCCAGCGCTGATGTTGGCACCCTGTCCGGTAAAGTGGGCGTTATGGCCAACGAATTTCTGGGCATAGAGGCCCGCGCCGGTTTTGGGGTGGATGATGACCGCGTGTTTGGCCAGAAAGCCAAACTTGATAACTTCTTTGGTGGATACGCCACCATTAACATGGCAAACCAAAGCCCTGTAACTCCGTATGCCGTGGTTGGTTTCACCAGAATCGAGGCCGAAATTGGTCCCCAGAGCGATGACGACTCTGACTTTTCCTACGGTGCGGGTGTGAATTTCAAGTTTGCACAGAATCTGTCAGGAAACCTGGAGTACATGCGCTACTACGATGATAGCAACGTGACGGTTGATGGTATTGGTCTGGGTATACAGATGAACTTCTGAGCCAGAACTAACCAAGCGATTGCCCTCCTGCAATGCTCAAAACAGTGTGTTGCGGGACGGGCGTTGAGGCGCCTCCCCTAATACGATTCAGGAGATTCCCAGAAACCGGTAACCGACGCCGGGTTCAGTCTGAATATAGCGCTGCTCCGTTGGATCGTCCCCCAGTTTTTGTCTGAGCCTTCCTATCAAAATTCTCAGATAGTGAGTATCGGTGGTATGTGTCGGGCCCCAGATATCCTTTAACAATTGCGACTGAGTGACGATCTTTCCAGACGCAAGCAGCAAGACCTTCAGTACGGCAAACTCCTTGGGTGTCAGCCTGACAGGGTCACCGCTTACCGTGACTTTGCGCATGGCTAGATCAATATAAAGCTCACCGTTATCAAAAATGGCCGAGGTTTCAGGAGCTACTGCGCTTTTTCCTTTCTGGTGGATGCGCAACTGGGTTCGAACTCGTGCAAGGAGCTCATCGATGCCAAAGGGTTTCGTGACGTAGTCGTTCGCGCCAAGATCCAGGGCTTTTACCTTTTCCAGTTCACGATCCCGCACCGAGAGGATGATAACAGGGGCTGATGACCACTCCCGCAAACCGGCTAGCACCTCTGAGCCGTCCATATCCGGGAGCCCCAAATCCAGAATCACAAGATCCGGTGAATGCCTCGCACACAACCCTAGACCGGTCTCACCATTCTCCGCTTCAAGCAGTTCGTATCCTTCCGTTTTCAGGCTGATGCGCAGAAAATGACGTATTTGTGGTTCGTCATCGATGATCAGAATGCAGGGCTTTTCCCTGCTATGTGCTGGCGCAGTCATTCACTGGATTCCCGATTAGACTCTTGTTCAGGCGATTCTATCAGGGGCAAGGCTATTTCGATGGTCGCACCGACACCATTTTCTCCAGCCAATGCCTGAATCCGGCCACCATGAGCCGCAACCATGCCGTGACAGATAGCCAGGCCAAGCCCGCTACCATGAGGGCCCCGGTCTCCTTCGCCGCCTGTGAAGAACATATCAAATACCTGGCTCCGCTGGTTTTCTGGAATGCCCGGTCCCTTATCCGAAATCGCTATGATTAATTCGTCTTCCTTCCTGCGGGCGCGGATAGACAGCGTTGAGTCATTGGGCGCGAACTTGGCGGCGTTCTCCAGCACGTTGACCAATGCCTGCTCAATAAGCGCCGGATGCACGAAAAGCAACGGAAGATCCTCTTCTACCTCCCGTTCGACACGGACTTTCGACATCAGGTTTCTGGTGCGCCTGAGCGCTGACGAAAGGATGTCGGTGAACGCAATCCAGTCCCTTTCGATCTTGAGGGTGCCATGGCCCAGTTTGGTCATGTCCAGCAGGTTTCGGATGTAGCGATCCAGGCGCTCGCCTTCACCGAGCACGGAATCCAGAAGGCTATCGCGATCCTTATCCGAGAGCCGGTCGAACATCGATTTCAGCGTGCTGGCCGAGCCAATCATGGAGGATAACGGTGTCCTCAGGTCGTGGGAGATGGAAGAGAGCAGGGCAGAGCGCAGTCGTTCCGTTTCTTCTGCCACCCGTGATGCCGACAGATTGGCCGCCAGGCGGGTGCGAAACCACGCCAAACCCAATTGATGCACATAAACGTTGATGGCCAAGCCTCGGTAATACTCCGGCATCATACTGTCCACTCGAAAACCCAGGACACCGTATACTTCACCGTCGGCTTCAATCGGTTCAAAGCGCCACGGAAGACTGTTCAGCGTGTCAGAAAACGCGCCGCTGGGCTTGGCGTTTCGGATGGCCCAATCGATGGCGGATCGTGCAGCATCGTTGAGTGAATGAGAAGGGCCGCCCTGAACCACCACTTCGATTGCATCATTCTCAGGGCTTCGTTGGGCGATAATCAGAGGAATCTTGAGTTGGGCATAGAGAGCCTCGACAGCCTCAGTCTGTACAGAGGTAATATCAGGCGCAGAAGCAAGCCTGCGGGTAAACTGCAGGTGAGCATCAGTGATATCGTTCGAGGCGCGAAGCATCTGAACCTGGTCCCGCAATCGGCCGGCAAGGTTTCCTCCCGTGACAGCGATAATCAGGAAGAACACCACGGTCAGCAGCTCATCCGTATCGGCCATCTGGAAGGTTAAACGGGGTTCTGTGAAGAAAAAATTGTAGGTCAGAAAGCTTAGAGCTGCCGTAAACAGGGCTGGCCGAATACCGGTTCGGGCGGCCACCCACAATACGGATGTCAGAAATATCAGGGACAGGTTGCCCAGCGGAAGAACATTTTGCAGTCCCATTGCAACGGCGGTTGCAGCAGCCACGCTGCCGACGGCCCAGGTATAGTCACTCCATCTAACCGGATGGCCGGCGGCTTCAGCAAGCCGACGCCGTTGTTTTCTTGGCACTGGTATAAAGGTAACTTCAAAGGCCTCGGCCTCTTTCAGCAACTTACGACTGGTGGATTTTCGTAGGTGCCACCAGCGATTGTGGGAGCGGCCGAGAATCAGGGTTGTGACGTTCTGCTCTCTTGCGAAGGCCAGGATTTCTCCGGCCACGTCGTATCCGCGAAGCGTTCTGACCTCTGCGCCCAGGCGGGTGGCCAGGTCGAACACTTTTTCCAGGCGTTGGCGTTCGTCGGCGCCTGCCCGCCCATTGTCCACGGTGACCACGGTCCAGGGCGCCTTCCGTCGCTCGGCGAGTCGCCGTGCTGCCCGAACCAGGGTTTCACCCTGGCCAGACCCGTCTACGGCAACCAGCATTCGGGCGCGGATGTGCCAGGGACCTTCGATGCCACGGGATTGCATGGTTTCACGGACATCCGAATCCAGCCGCTCGGCGATTGCCTGGACCGCCATCTCCCGTAGGGCAGATAGGTTCGAAGGCGAGAAGTATCCCTCCATCGCTGCCCGAGCCTGTTCAGGCACGTAAACCTTGCCCTGTTTCAGGCGTTCAAGCAGCTCCGAGGGTGTCAGGTCCACGAGCACGATGTCCCGCGCCCGTTCAAGAACTGAATCGGGTACAGTTTCCCGCATCCGCACCCCGGTGATGCTGGCCACCACATCCGATAGGCTTTCCAGGTGCTGGATATTGATGGCCGTCCACACGGTTATACCTTGGTCTAGCAGTTCCTCAATGTCCTGATAACGTCGTGGATGTCGGGAGCCAGGGATATTGCGGTGGGCCAATTCGTCAAGAAGCAGAACCTCCGGCTTCCTCTCCAGAGCCGCATCGACATCGAACTCCCGGAAGTGCTTCCCGGCGTACTCAACTTCTTTTGCCGGGAGCTGCTCAAGGCCCTGACACAGTGCGAGCGTATCGGCTCGCCCGTGGGTTTCCGCCACACCCACGACCACGTCCACACCCTGACGTTTCAGCTCATGGGCCGCCTGGAGCATCTGATAGGTTTTCCCCACACCCGGGGCCGCGCCCAAAAAGATCTTGAGCCCGCCGGCGGAATCACGCTCCTGGGCTTTCAGGAGCGCGTCCGGGTTGGGGCGATTGGGGTCGCCTTGGTTCAATCGTTCCACTCCTTACCGTCTAATGCCAGATTGAGTTTCAGAACATGGACTCGGCGCTGTCCGAAAACGCCCAGTGTGGGGCCTTGCGTGTACTGTGCAATCAGTTCGTTGACCTTCTCAATGGGCATGTCTCGGGTATTTGCAACGCGCTTGGCCTGTAAGATCGCTGATTCCGGTGAGATATGAGGATCAATGCCAGAGCCCGATGCTGCGAGCAAGTCCGCAGGGATAGACGTCGGGGCTACGCTCTCTCTTTTCGCGATCTCTCCGGAATCCCCTGCAACGCGTACTTTCAGGTCAGGATTACTGGCCGCGTAGTTGGAGCCGCCGACTGAGAAAGGATCATATTCCGCTGCAGAAGGCCGCCCATGGAAGTATTCCGGGGCTATGAACCGTTGTCCAACCAATTCTGATCCAACGATGGTGTCGTCAACGATAATCATGCTCCCGAATGCCTGATGGTGAAACATCACTTTTCCGACGGTTGTGATCAGCAGCGGATACAACCCGCCGCAAAGAAGTATAAGAGCAATGGCCATGCGAAGTGCTGAGAGCCAGGAAGCGGAGCGGGTTGCGCCGCCAGTATTTGATTCAGTCATCATGTCGGTCTCCTCAGATAACCACAGTAAGCATCAGATCCAGTGCCTTGATGGCCGCAAATGGCAACAACAGGCCACCCAGTCCGAAGACCAGAAGGTTGCGGCGCAACAGCTGGGTTGCGCTCGCGGGCTTGAATTGAACGCCTTTCAGAGCGAAGGGAATCAGTGCCGGAATGATCAGTGCATTGAATATGGTCGCGGCAAGTACAGCACTCATCGGGTTCTCAAGATCGAGTACGTTCAGGGCATCCAAGGCCGGCAGGCTGGTCACAAACAGCGCTGGCAAGATGGCGAAGTATTTAGCGACGTCGTTAGCCAGCGAGAAAGTGGTCAGCGAGCCCCTTGTGATCAGCAGTTGCTTACCAATTTCAACGACGGCAAGCAGCTTCCCGGGGTCGGAATCCAAGTCCACCATGTTGCCCGCTTCCCGTGCCGCCTGGGTACCGGAGTTCATGGCCAGGCCAAGATCTGCCTGGGCGAGGGCAGGGGCGTCGTTGGTGCCATCCCCCATCATGGCCACCATGCGTCCCTCAGCCTGCTCCTTGCGGATGATGTCGAGTTTCTGCTCCGGAGTGGCCTCGGCGACGAAATCATCAACACCTGCCTCTGCTGCGATTGCCGCTGCGGTTACCGGATTGTCGCCGGTGATCATCACCGTTTTCACGCCCATGTCCCGGAGTTTGGCAAAGCGCTCCTTGATTCCGGATTTGATGACATCCGACAGGGCAATCACCCCGAGTACGCGGTTGCCTTCAGCAACCACCAATGGAGTGGCGCCATTTTTGGCAACCCTGTCGACTAGGTTGTCGGTTTCCTGCGGGTAGTTGCCGCCGTTTTCCGTGACAAATTTACGAATCGCATCGGTCGCGCCTTTGCGAAGAATCCGGCCATCCGGCAGGTCCACACCAGACATACGGGTGTTGGCAGAGAATTCGATAAACTCGGTTCCCTCAGACGCTTCGGCGTCCGAGCCCTTGTCGCGGGCCAGAGCCACCACAGATTTGCCCTCGGGAGTCGGGTCAGCCAGCGAAGTCAGCAGAGCGGCATCCCTCAGAGTGCCCGGTGCTACGCCCCGAACAGGCTCAAAGGCTGTTGCCTTGCGATCACCCAGCGTGATGGTGCCGGTCTTATCGAGAAGAAGTGTGTCGATGGAGCCGGCCACTTCCACGGCTTTGCCGGATTTGGCAATGACGTTTGCACGCATGGCCCGGTCCATTCCGGCAATGCCGATGGCCGGAAGCAGGCCGCCAATGGTTGTGGGAATCAGGCAGACCAAAAGGGCAACCAGTACCGAATAGGAGGGGGTTGCGCCCACGAACCCACCGAAGGGCACGAGAGTCACAACAACAATCAGAAATACCAGAGTCATAGCGGCCAGCAAGACCGACAGGGCCAGTTCACTGGGTGTCTTCTGACGCTTGGCACCTTCGACCAGGGCAATCATACGGTCCAGCAGCGAATTGCCCGGATCAACGGTGACTTCGATCACGATTTCATCGGATAGCACCTTGGTGCCCGCGCTGACACCGCTGTTGTCCGTGCGCGCCTCACGAAGCACCGGCGCAGATTCACCGGTGACCGCCGATTCATTGATGGTAGCTGCGCCTTTGACGATTTCGCCGTCGGCGGGAATCAGCTCGTTGGGTTTGACCAACACACGATCGCCCCGGCGTAAGTCCGTCGCCGGCACTTCCTTGTGCTGATCTCCATCGAGCTTGCGGGCTTTCAGGTCTTTCCGGGTCGCACTGAGAGCGCCGGCTTGCGCCTTGCCGCGAGCTTCCGCTACGGATTCCGCACCGTTGGCGAAAAGTACGGTGAATAACAGGATTCCGCTGATCGCGAAATCCAGGCCGGCGGACGCACCCTGGGCCAGATTACTCAGGCCCAGCAGGAACGTGATTACCGTTCCGATACCGACCACCATCATGACCGGATTACGGGCCAGATCTTTTGGGTGCAGCCGCTTGATGGACTGGCCGACAACTGTGCCCAGATCAAGTGAGTCAGTCATTTTAGGGGTTCTCTTGGACATCATCGTTCTCCACTCAGGACATCAGAGCCAGGGCTTCTGCAATCGGGCCAAGAATCAGCACCGGCATAAAGCTCAGCAGGGTAAACATCACAATCACCGCCAGGGTCATCAGCCCGAAGGTAGGCGTATCGATGCTCAGGCTGCCGCGACCCTCCGGAGCGGAGCGCTTGGCGGCCAGTGACGCAGCGATAGCCAGCGGTGCGAGAATCGGAATGAATCGACCCAGGGCCAGGTTGACCGCACAGGTCACGTTCCACCACACGGTGTCGTCACCGAGCCCTTCAAAGCCGGAACCGTTGTTGGCAAAGGCCGATGTGTACTCGTAAATCACCTGACTGATGCCGTGGAAGCCCGGATTTGAGTTACCGGTTAACGATGGGAAGGCAACGGTGATGGCGCTGAAACCGAGGATCAGCAGAGGCTGGATCAGCAGGGCGATACACACCAGCTTCATTTCCCGGGTTTCCAGCGCCTTACCTGCTATTTCCGGTGCCCGGCCGATCATCAGCGAGCCCAGGAACGCCGCCAAGAGCAGGAACAGCAGGTAGCCAATCAGGCCCACGCCGATACCACCAAAGGTGACGTTGATGAACATGTCGATCATCGGGATCATGCCGCCAATGGGGTTAAAGCTGTCGTGCATGCCGTTGACTGACCCGTTCGAGGTCTGTGTGGTCCAGCTGCCCCAAAGTGCGGTGGCGGTCGCGCCAAAGCGCACCTCTTTGCCTTCCATGTTCGGGCCGTCAGCCGCCAGTCCTGAAAAGGCCGCGTTTGGCTGATTCTCGGACCAGATGGCGACAGAGGTGAGTGAAACCGACATCACCACCATGACGCCCATGACCACCATGGCCAGTCGGCGACGGCCAGTCATGAACCCAAGGGCAAACACCAGGGCGGCTGGAATCAGCACAATGGAAACCGTCTGGACGAAGTTGCTCAACGGTGTGGGATTTTCCAGGGGAACGCTGGAATTGGGGCCATACCAGCCACCACCGTTGGTACCGACCTGCTTGATGGCAACCATGGGTGCCACGGGGCCAATCGGGATGTTCTGCTCTTCCATGCCGGCGGTCTGATCCAGAGGAACAGCCGTGCGGGCACCCTCGTAGCTGTTCGGTACGCCCTGTGAGGCAATGATCAATGCCACCACAGCGGCGACCGGCAACATGACGCGAACAATCGCCCGGGTGATGTCTTCGTAGAAATTACCGACAGACACCGCGCCTTCGCCCGTTGGCTGCTTCTTTTCGTCAGACCGGCCCAGCAGGGTGCGCACGATTGCTACCAATGCCGCCATGCCTGCCGCCGGTGTGACCACCTGAAGCGTCACAATGCCGAAGGTGTGGGCCAGATAGCTCAGCTGCGCCTGCCCCGAGTAATGCTGCTGATTGGTGTTGGTCAGGAAAGACACCGCCGTATGCAGCGCCAGGTCCCAGCTCATACCGTCGATACGGTCCGGGTTCAGGAAAAGAAAGCCCTGAGCCATCAGCAGGCCGAAGACGATCAGCACCAGCATAAGATGAAGTTTCAGCAGCGCTTTCCCGTAGCCCTGCCAGCTCATCGGCTGGGACGGGTTAACACCAAACAGTCGGTACAGGCCGTTCTCAACCGGCAGAAAGACAGCACCCGCCGCCCCCCTGGCGCCGCCAAAAACGCCCGCGATGTACTTGCCCAGTGGCCACGCCAGCAAAAGCGTGACCGCATAGATAACGATGACCTCGTTCACAGCCGTTCCTCCAGATCAATGAACAGGAAACACAGGCCAAACAGCCCCAGAATGATGCCAATGCCGATCAGTGCCATGGTCAGAACCTCTCGGGCCAGAGCAGGGCGGCAACCAGGTAGCCGCCGACTGCAACCGAAACAAGTAACAGGAAAGTAGACACGCTCATGCTCCTTCAGTGAGTGTGTCTTTATGGTGCGGGGGAGGGGCGTAAAAATTCGATGACCAAATCCGGGGCTGGTCGTAAAAAGTTCGTTAAAAATTGAGGGTTATCATCAGACAGTTGGAGTTAGCCAACAGGAAACTCAGTTTTCGCATAGCGAACACGGGATTTGCGACGCACTGTCAGGGTATAACCCAGAGTAAGCGGGCCAAGACGACCGATCAACATGATTGCCATGATGACCAACTGGCCTGCCGTGCCCAGTTCGCTGGTAGTGCCACGCGAGAGGCCGACGGTGCCAAACGCAGAAACCACCTCGAAAGCGATGTCGAGAAACTCATCCTCAACCAGGATGCTCAGTGAAATTACGCCAAGGAAGACCACTGCCATCCCGATGGTGGCTGTGGCGAGAGCCTTGAGCACTGTTTCGCTACTCAGGGAGCGTTTGAAAAAGCTCACATCCAGGTTGCCACGCAAAAACGAACGGGTTGCGGCAATCATGATGACGAAGGTGGAGATTTTGATACCACTGGCGGTGGAGTTCGGGGCACCACCAATGAACATCAGCAGCAGCATCAGCACACTTGTGCCGACGGTCAACGCGCCAATATCAAGGGTGTTGAAGCCCGCTGTTCGTGGCGTCGTGCCCTGAAACCAGGCGGCCAGGAGCTTGTCCCAGAAGCTGTCCAGTGCGCCAATAGTGGCTGGATTGCCATACTCTAGGATCAGGATGGCGCCGGTGGCGAAGAGGTTCAGCAGCAAGGTGGCCAGCAGTATGACTTTGACGTAAACCGACAACCGCGACCAGCAGCGTTTATCCAGGAGCTCCATGATTACGATGTAGCCCAGGCCCCCGATGATAAACAGAGTCGTTACCGACAGACTTATGCCTGGATGGTCGACATAGGCAGAGAGGCTGTCTGGCGACAAGGCGAAGCCGGCATTGTTAAACGCTGAAACCGTGTAGAACAAGGACTGGTAAAAACCCTCTGACCACCCCAATTCCGGTACAAAAAATAGACTGAGTAACACAACGCCGGAGGCTTCAGCCGTCAAAGCAAATACGGCTATCGACCCAGCGGCTCGCCTAGCTGTCTGAAGTGAGATTTCGTTGAACGCTTCCTGAGCAACCAGTTGGTGCTGCAGTCGTAACTTGAAGCCCAAAGCGAGAGCCGTGAGCACTGCGAAGGTCATCAAACCCAGCCCGCCCAGCTGGATCAGAGCCAGTATCACCAGCTGTCCGAACAGGGTGTACTGGCTGCCAGTATCTACAACCACAAGACCGGTCACGGTCACCGCCGAGGTTGCCGTGAAGGCAGCCTCCATCCAGGTAACCGGCTCAACCGTTGCCACGGGAAGTTTGAGCAAACATGCCCCAAGCGCAATGAGGACAAGAAATGACTCAAGCAGCAGTCGGGGAGGGTTTATGCCCCGTTTGCCGGGGGTATTTCCCTTGGTCTGGTGGGAGACCAAGTCCAGAAAATGGATTTTCATAAACGGTTGACCAGATCCCTCAAGTCTTCGAGTTGGCCACCGAGGACGATCCTGTCGCCGCTTTTAATCTTCCAGGTATGGTCCGGATGAGGATGGGCTTCTTTCATCCGCTTCACAACCAGCGCCTCTACCGGCTCTCCGTTAATCACTTCTCCAATGGTCTTTTCGACGAGGTCTGCTGTGGTATGGAAGTCCACGATAAAATAGTCATCGTCGAGACCCAGGTAATCGTGAACCATCGGATAGTTCAGTTCCTGGGAGATCCGCACCCCCATCTCATACTCTGGTGCAATTATGCGGTTGGCTCCAAGTCTCTCCAGAATCCGGTGATGCTGGTTCGTCAGCGCTTTCGCCCAGACTTTTTTCACCCCAAGCTCCCGGAGCTGCAATGTGGCCAACATGGTGGCTTCGACGTTCCTGCCTATGGCAACAACAGCCGCATCGTAGCTGCCGGCGTTCAATTCGATAAGGGAGTTTTCGTCGGTGACATCGGCGATCACCGCGTGGGTAATTTCTTCTGCCAGTCGGTCTACACGTTGTTCATCCGAATCGATACCAAGTACTTCGTGTCCAAGGCGCGTTAACTCGCGCGCAATGGTTGCTCCAAAAACGCCAAGGCCAATAACAATAAACTGTTGTTTTTCAATCATGGCTGTCAATCCGGTATCGGTAGAATGTGTCAGAAAGCCGCAACCAAAATTTTCTCATGAAGCAGCCACGATCTCTCCAGCTATGCCGTAAAAAAACCGTAAAAGTTTGCTTTTGGCCGTCCTCATTTTACCCAAGATGTGATCTCCTTATGCCGTCTAATAGACAGCCGGGCTGGGCGGGACTTTTAGCTAATGAAATTCTATCGGTTAAAACCGGAACTCCTTGGTCATATCATAATCGCGTTGGCTTGGCTTGGGTTTTTGGCAGCGGCGAACCGTCAAGCTCCTCAGCCAGTGACGTCCATCTTTCCTTACTTGGCGCCCGTGGTTTTTTTGCTTGGGTATACGATGCCAAGTGGGGATTTTTCTTCGCTGCAATTTCAACTATCGCAGCGCTTCCCGGTGACTATATTGATACCCACACCAAAGCCGAATTACTCTATGCTGCTTTTTCTACTTATACTCAGTTAACAGGAGCTGTCATAGGCTGTGTGCTGGCAAAAATGATACGTGAACGGTCTGGGCGATCCTGATGCTGCCTCTGTTAAATATCCTTCCGGTTATCCAAATACTCGGTTTCCTACTGATTTTGCTCAGTTTACTGATGACGTTGCCAGTAAATCTCCTAATGTTCGGTGATACACCGGATTGGCTGGCTTTCGTGAAGTCCGCCAGTATCTGTTGCGCTGTTGGCCTGTTGTGTTTTTTTGGAGCGGGCGGAAAACGCCGCCATGCCCTAAAACAACGGCAGATGTTTATCCTTACCGTATCTGCCTGGATTTTTATTCCATTATTCTCGAGCCTACCGTTATTGTTGAGTGATCTTGAGCTGAGTGTTACCGACGCATTCTTCGAAAGCATCTCTGGCGTGACAACCACGGGCTCTACGGTAATGAGCGGGTTAGACCACCTCCCGGGAGACATTCTGCTCTGGCGATCGATCATGCAATGGATGGGGGGCATCGGCATCATCGGCATGGCCGTGGCGATTCTTCCATTTCTTCGAATCGGTGGTATGCGGCTGTTCGCTACGGAATCCTCAGAATGGACAGAGAAAGCCGTGCCGCGCACGAACCGCCTTGCTAGAGGGCTGGTTGCCAGTTATCTGGCACTGACATTTGGCTGCATCCTTACATACTGGGCCCTGGGCATGGATCTATTCAACGCCGTGAACCATGCCTTGACAACCGTATCCACCGGCGGCTACTCCACGTCAGATAGCTCAATGGGGCAGTTTGACCAACTTTCGATACTCTTTGCTGCGAGTATTTTCATGATGCTCGGCGGTATTCCATTTTTCCTGTTCGTCAGACTATTAAACGGGCAAGTTCAGCCATTACTGCGCGATCAGCAAATTCACTTTTTCCTGAAGTTCCTGTTTCTGATTGCAGCCATCATTGCTGTATACCGCATCTGGAATGACGGAACGTTTCCATTGGATGCGTTTGTGCACGCGCTGTTCAACGTGACATCGGTTGTAACGACCACGGGCTATGCGTCTCAGGATTATTCGCTGTGGGGACCTCTGGTCGTGGTCCTGTTTTTCTTTCTCACATTTGTGGGTGGCTGTTCCGGTTCAACAAGCGGTGGCATGAAGATCTTCCGGTTCCAGCTATCCATACTGCTACTGCGGGAGCAGGTATCGAGATTGCTGCACCCGAGAGCGGTCATTGCAAGGCATTACAACGGGCGCATCATCAGTGATGAAATCGTGGCGTCCAGCGTAGCGTTCTCCTTTATATTCCTGGCAACGTTAGCGGTAGTGGCAGCAATTCTTGCCGCCTTGGGGCTTGACCTGGTAACCAGTTTGACGGGGGCGGCGACGGCACTCGCAAACGTGGGGCCTGGGCTTGGCGACACCATCGGCCCGGCTGGAAACTTTCAACCATTACCAGATGCGGCAAAGTGGGTGTTGATGGCTGCCATGCTTCTGGGACGATTGGAGCTACTGAGCGTGTTCGTGATGTTCTCGCCGCAATTTTGGCGGAGCTAGAGTAAGCTGTGTGTGAGGTACCATCAATAATCCATGGCGATGGGTTAGTCGTACTATCACCATCTACTTGCTAGGCGACAAAACAATGAACAAAGTAGCCCTTCAAATCGTCACGTTTCTTGGCGCTCTATCATGTTTTGGATCAGTAAATGCAACGGAGGCGAGAACCGCGCTCCTTCCACTTCCTTCCATTGACGATTTTACAAATGGCGATGGTTGGGGATTTGGGCTTGGGTTGGGCGTTGAGTATGAGACTGCCTACGAGGGGTCCGACGAATTTGAATTTGAGGTCGACCCAGCGGGTGGAGTTCAGTACCGGACCGGCGATCACCTGTTTTTCTGGGCAGGTGAAGCAATTGGCTGGAGGACACTGGTAAAGGATACCTGGTTGTTTCAATCATCCATCGGCTACGAAGAAGGCCGTGAAGAAAGTGACTCAGACGATGGCAGACTGGACGGTTTAGGCGATTCACGTTCCGGAGTCACAGTGCTGTTGGAAGTGCGCCATGCGTTCACGGAAGACTGGCGTTACTTTCTGGATGGCCGGGTATTAACAGGTGAGGTCGGTATACTGGGAATTTTCGGGGCAGGAACCTGCCTGGCCTGCAAGCCCGACGGTACTGGCTGGGAAGTGGGTGCGGTGGTTACGTTCCACGATGGCAAGCTTGCCAACCGTGACTTTGGTGTGACCACACAACAGTCCATAGATTCAGGCCTTCCGGCAACCGATGTTGATAGCGGGTACAGATCAACTGGGTTCAATGTTAGCTACCGTAATTACTTGCACAAGAACTGGCAGATCTTCGGTGAGGCTCTTTACGAAGCTTTTGGGAGTGAGGTTTCAGATAGCCCGATCACGCGCAACAACTACGAGGCGGAGATTGGTGTTGGTTTCATTTATGTTTTCTAGTTTTGGCTGAGGGAGGCGTAAACAATCCCGTATCTCCGATAAAGGCTGAGATGAACCAATAATCTATTTAATTTATGCGCGGTGTCTGTGGTTAATAGCAGCCCATTCTTGATACTCGACCAGAGAAAGAGGTCGGGAGTAGTGAAAACCCTGAACCAGATCCGCTCCAAGGTCGGTAACAATCTTCGCTTGCTGCTCCGTTTCGATACCCTCAACGGTAACCTCCAGTTTCAATGCCTTTGCCATTGAAATCATAGACCCCATGATTGTACGAGCATCTGCGCTGACTTCCAGGTTCTCGACAAACGCTCTGTCGATCTTCAATCCTGACAGGGGCAAGTGAGTAAGATACTGAAAGGATGAATACCCTGTTCCAAAGTCATCCAGGCTAACTTTGAACTTCTGGTCGCGTAGGCTCCTCACGGCTGTTTTTGCTTGTTCAGGGTCACGGATCAGTGCGCCTTCCGTAATTTCGATTTCCAGAGATTCAGGACAGACACCATAGGAGGCTACGATCCGTCCCAGATCCTCTATTAAAGCCGAATCCATTAAGTTTTCGATCGCGAAATTTATGCTTACCGACCTGAGATCATGTGATTTGATGTTCTCACAGGCCCTGGCTATCACAAATCGTGTGACAGGGTTTATCAACGAAGTACTTTCAACCTTAGGCATAAATAGCCCGGGCATAACCATCTTATTATCCTGATCAAACCAGCGTAGCAAAGCCTCTGATCCAACATGTCGCCCCGTTCGCATACAAATTTTGGGCTGATAAAATAGCTGGAACTGTTGTTTGGCCAATCCATCCCGGACTCGCGCTATCAGTTGAACGCGCTCCGCGGTTTTCTGGTCGAACATAGGGTCGTAACGCCGGTAGGGAACGCTATTCTCGATCGCTACGGACAGGCCGGTTCTCGCGCGGTTAATGACTATTTCCGGATTCTGATCGGTATCTCTGATGAGGTAGCTTCCGGCAACTATCTGAACGCGGAATGGGATGCCCTCCACAACCGTTTCTTCTTCGCCCACTCGCTTGGCAATGTCAAAAACGACGCCCACTTCTTCCTGACGAGCAACCTCCTCTTGAGACTCAACAGAGAACAGAATGGCCAGCTCCGATTTGCTGAACCGGTAGATTTGATGAGGTATCTTGATATTCTGAGTCATCTGCTTGGCCAGATCTTTGACCACCTGCTCCGCTATATCAGCCCCCATTGCCTGCAAAATCTCCCACAGATCCTGCATCCGGACCAATAATATCGCGGAGGAGGGCGCATTATCCTGAGTCCTCCTTCGAAGTAAACTTTTGAGGTCCCGATTAAGGGCTGCCTGTGTCCCCAGACCGGTTTTATAATCCACTTCGAGTGCATGGAGATGCCGTTGGTTAGCCAACCGAAGGCTCTGGAAAAGCCCGGCAGCAAAAATTCCGATAAGCACAAAGAACGCTATTCGCGCCAGCCAATTGTCCGTCGATTGGTAGGTATCTGTCGCTACATCCAGCGGCATTAGCGGGCCGATGAGAAGTCCTCCCACAACCGCTCCGAGGATTGCCCCGGGAAGTCCAAACCATACCGTCGATAAGAGCACTGGAAGAAGAATGATGTATGGGTAGGCATAGCCTGTGCCACCAGTGAAGTAAACTACCCATGTGCCACCTACAAAAAAAATAGTAACAATCAGAATTCTAAAAACCGCCCGTGAAGCCTCCGACATATGCGGCCATTTATGCGATTGCCAAATACTGTTAAAGGTGGGGAGGTAGCTACGAATCTCTCTATTCATTTAACGGCCTTTTTAGTCCGGTCTTCACTGGGATAATCAACTCATTATTAGTGGTTTGCCCATAAGGCGGACGGTTGCCGACTGCCCAATACTATTCTTTGACACATTGTGAGCGTAGTTCAAAAACGAATGATCATCTTGTAACGGTTTGTTACGTTGCTAGGCGCCGAGAGGATCTAAATCAAGTTGAAAACCTTGGGAGCTCATGGTGTTTAAGGCCAGTGGGCTTTAACGAAGATGAATACTTGTTTTTGCCCGTTCAGGGGCGACAAGCGGATGGGGGCTTGGAGATATTTGAGGACGACAATGGATAATATACACTGCATTTAACATAATATACATTATGCGCAGTACTTGCGGTCACTCCAGCTTAGCTTTCGGCTCTATCGCAGATGGTGATCTTGGCCGCCCGTCAGTTTTGGGTATCACTCTGCCCGGTTGTCAAGATGATGTCTGTGGACCAATCACCAAAGACTTCAGGTCGATATCCGGATCCCTCAGTATTTCAGGATTAATTTTCCTACGTTGTTGAACGAGTGTCTTGCCAACCATAAAAGCTATGGGCAGATTGATCGCGTCAACAGCAATGAGATGACTTTCCCGCAAATAGAACACCGCAAATCCCTTATCCTCTCCGGGACTGCCCCGAACCACACGCTGATCATGACTCTGGGATAAACCCACCATCTGCAGACGCACGTCATACTGGTTCGACCAGAACCATGGAGCACTATTATAGGGTTTCTCCTCGCCCATCAGGGTCGCCGCCGCCGTCCGGGCCTGATCAACCGCGTTGGAGACAGACTCAAGGCGTTGCATCTTCTCAAAGAAAAGGTTCCGGTGGCGGGTGCAGTCGCCGATCGCCAGAATGGCGGGATCTTCTGTACGGGTAAACTCGTCAACAATAATACCGTCGTCACATGGGAGGCCTGCGGCCTCTGCCAGGGAGGTTTCAGGCACAACACCAACTGACACGAGCACGATGTCGGCCGGTACAGTGCCGCCGTCCGCCAATGTCACGCCAGCCACACGGCCCTGATCGCCCGCTTCGAAACCGGTTACCGCCGTGTTCAGGCGCAGATCCACGCCGGCATTGCTGTGTTTCGCGTAAAAGAACTCCGACATTTCCGGGCCTGTCACTCGCTGCATAAGACGCCCTGCCGCTTCCAGCACCGTGACGTTAACGCCTTTTTTGGTGGCACTGGCTGCCACTTCAAGGCCAATGTAACCGCCACCTACGATGACCAGGCGCTTCCCCGCAAGCAGTTGTTCACGCAGGGCATCCGAGTCAGCTATATCGTGCAGATAATAAATGCCTTTTAAGTCCGCTCCGGGTGCGTTCAGGGTTCGGACGTGTGACCCCGTGGCCAGGACCAGTCGATCGTATTTCAACGCGCTCTGGTCCGACAATCTAATGGTCTTTTTGTCCCGATCAATTTGTTCAGCACGCACACCTAGCCGCAAATGATGACCAGCGTTCTCGTACACCGAGAGCGGCTTCAGGTACAGCGACTCCTGATCAATCTCTCCTGCCAGGTAGTTCTTGGACAGGGGCGGCCGCTGATAGGGTGGATGCGGTTCTTCGCCCACCAAAATCACCTCATGCTGGTAGTTCTTTTGCATCAAGGTGGTCATGAGCGCACCTGCTGCGTGCCCGCCTCCAACGATGACTGTCGTCTCTTTATGTTTGTTTGCCATAGTCTGCTTTTGTCTATCGTTTTTTTTGGAACCAGATTGATTATCAGCGGGCTTCTTTTTTATCTTTCGGTGTCAGTTTGACCATCAGCTCAGAATAGCCCCGCACGAAGTTGGACTGCACTCGCCTGGGCTCCTCGACGACTTCGATGTTGTCAAAGCGTTTGAGTATTTCTTCCCAGAGAATGCGCAATTGCAATTCCGCCAGACGATTGCCCATGCAACGGTGAACACCATAGCCAAACGACATATGGTTCCGCGCGTCCTTGCGATCAATAATGAACTGATCAGGGTTATCGAATTTACGTTCGTCTCGGTTGCCCGATGCGTACCACATCACAACACGATCGCCCTTTTTGATGGTCTGGCCGCCCAGCTCAACATCTTGCTTGGCGATTCGACGCATGTAGGCCAGAGGCGTTTGCCAGCGGATGATTTCCGAGACCATGTTCGGAATCAATTCCGGTTTTGCCTTCAGTTTTTTGAATTCTTCCGGGAATTGGTTCATGGCCACCAGGCCACCACTCATCGAGTTGCGAGTGGTATCATTGCCACCAATGATGAGCAACGTCAGGTTGCCGATAAACTCCATCGGGCGATTGATCAGATCTTTCGTGTCTTCGTTGCTCTGTAGTAGGCTGATCAAATCGAAACCGGGCTCTTCGCCTGCTGCGCGGCGCGCCTCTTTATCCCGCCAGAGCTTGGAGAAGGACCGGGCCATGTCAGCCGCGTCATCAAACATGATTGACTCATCGGCATACTCGCCACCGGTTGCCGATGCGGCACCGGCCATTCGATCCGACCACTCAACCAGCTTGTGACGCTCCTCGTAAGGAAAATCCAGAAGGGTAGCCAGCATGCGACCGGTAAGTTCCTTGGATACAACCGGCACCCAGTTAAAGGGCCTGTCCAGAGGCAGGCTGTCAAGCACTTCGCCGGTACGCGATCGGATCAGGCCCTCCATTTCCTTCAGGTTCTTAGGTGCCACCACTCCCTGCACTGAGCTACGCTGCACATCGTGTTTTGGCGGATCCATCGCTATGAACATTTCCACCGACAGCCCCTCTGGGGGGTCACCCAGAATGATCTGCGGCTCGGCAGAAAATAGGTCGTGACTCTTGTCCACAAACAGGATGTCGTCATAGCGAGTCACAGACCAGAAGGGGCCGAAGGGGCTGTTCTTCTGGTAATGAACCGGAGCTTCATCACGCAACCGCTTGAAATAGGGTAGCCACTGACACTGCCGATATAAAAAGGGGTTGCTGACATCGATGTCTTCCAGCGAGAGCGTAGAAACGTCTGGAATGGGTTTTTCAACGAATTCAGTCATCGGGCGACGCGGGCCGAAGATTGCCTTCTTGGCACTCATTAAATGTTTCAGCCCCTGGATTTGTCTGTGCATCGGCACCACCTTGGCGGTGGCATTAATCATTCGGGCCTGAAGATCGTCAAACGTTCCGGACTGTGTGGACATGTGTCCTCCTGTACCTACATCTGAAATTCGGGTAAACGAACGGTCATGCCGTCCATTTCATCAGTAACGACAATCTGGCAGCTAAAGCGCGAAGTGCCCGTCCGCTCAGGTGTCATTGACAGCATTTGCTCTTCGTCATCACCAGGCGTACCTGTCTTTCTGAACCAATCGTCAGAGACGATGACGTGACATGTACCACAGGCACACTCTCCCCCACAGTCCCCGTCAATTCCGGGAATTGCGTTGTCAACGGCAATTTGCATTACCGAACAACCAGCTTTGAATTTAACGACATGTTCAGTCTGATCATGTTCTATAAAAGTAATCGTGCCCAATCTTGTTCTCCTTCCAGTATTGTTTAGTAACATACTAGCTATCTGCCGACACTCCTGGCAGGTCATTTCTTGACATCCAGAGGTCATTTAAAGACAAAATGATGGTAGTTCATGATGAGGATGATCAACGATGACTACTCAGAAGACGGGTTGCGTACATAAACCTGCGGCCGACATTCCATCGAATTATTCACGGCTAATTGCCCGTGAGCTGGATTTAACCGCCAAACAACTGCCACGTCTGCTGCAGGGTACTGGACTTGGAATTACGCAATTTCTGACCGAGGATAGCTTGCTTACGGTTGCGCAGCAGGTACGGGTTCTGCGCAACGCTCTGGATCTATCAGGCCAGCCTGACTTAGGGTTACGGCTCGGCAAGCGACTAACCCCGGCAACCCACGGAGCGATGGGGTTTGTAGCATACAGCAGCCCAGACCTTCATACTGCACTGCAGGCCATTCACACATTCCTGCCTACGCGCGCGCGCTTCATCCGATTGTATTTGCAGCAAGTCGACGAACGCCTGGAATGTATTCTGGACTTCCGAGAGCCGCTGGACGAAGATATACAACGGTGCATCTCGGAAGCGTTGGTCAAGGCACTTTTCGAATTCGGCGAGTTCATAGTTGGTCGCCCCTTGCATGACGCCGAAATATGCTTCGCGTATCCGAAGCCTGAATACCACTCGATATATCCAGACTTTTTGTCCGGGCAGATTCACTTTGACTGCGACCGGTTAAAACTGACGTTGCCAAAGGCGTTGTGCCGGGAACCGAATGCCTCCGCCGATCATGAAAGCTATCGCCTTGCTTTGCGGCAGTGTGAATCCATGCTTGCGCAACTTCGGCATGATAAGCCGACCTATCAGGCCCGACTGAAGAAGATGATGTTGTCCCGACCACCCGGAACGCTCAGTGAAGACGAAGCGGCGGCCTCTCTGTTCATCAGTAAACGCACTCTGGCGCGCAAACTCAGACAGGAGGCTACCAGTTTTGGAAAGATTCGCGACGAGATTCTGTCCCAGCAGGCTGCGAGCTACCTGCGTGACAGCCAATTGTCCATTGAGGCCATTGCTGCATTGATGAACTATTACGACAGTGCCAATTTCAGGCGCGCCTTCAAACGCTGGTTTGGCCAGCCACCGGAGCGATTCAGGTTAAACCCTGAATCAATGTGACTTCAACTGGCTGAAACTGTTATTAAAGCCTGTAATAACAGAGCGTTAACGGAGTCTGCCCGGCCCAACTCGACGCTGCCATGCGTCAGGTCCTTCAGGCCATGGCGCTGAGTGTTCGCCGGAAGCGGATCAGAGCCAAGCCAAACAGGGTACTCCCGATAATGGCGATGGCCAGAAATTGCGGCCACACGGTGGCGAGGCCCGCGCCACGGTAGAGAATAGCCTGGGCCAGCATTACAAAGTGGGTGTTGGGCGCGGCGAGCATGATGTACTGGACGGCCTCCGGCATGCTCTCGCGCGGCGTCGAGCCCCCGGAGAGCATCTGCAGCGGCAGCAGCACCAGCATCAGCAGCAAGGCGAACTGCGGCATGGACCGGGCGACGGTGCCGAGGAAGATACCCATTGAGGTGGTCGCGAACAGATGTAGCGCTGTCCCGACAAGGAATAGCGCGAGCGAGCCTTCGATCGGCACGGACAGCCAACCCTGCACGACCGCGGTGAGCGCCAAGGCGGTGGCGGCAAGGACGACCAGCGCCATCGCCCATACCTTGCTGCTCATGATCTCGAAAGGCGTGACCGGCATGACCAGCAGATGCTCGACGGTGCCGTGCTCGCGCTCGCGTATCAGTGCCGCGCCGGTGAGGACGATGGAGAGCATGGTCACGTTATTGATGACCTGCATGATCGCGCCGAACCATGACTTGTTGAGCTGGGGATTGAAGCGCACCCGCAGTGCCAGATCGACCGGCAACTCCGGAACTTCACGATAACGCTGCACAAAGGTGCGTACCTCATCGCTCACAATGGCCTGGATATAGCCGCTGCCGGTAAACGCCTGGCTCATGCGCGTGGCATCGACGTTGAGCTGGACCGTGGGCTGCCGCCCTGCCAGCAGGTCACGCTGGAAGTTGGGCGGGATGTCAAGGGCGAAGGTGTCGAGGCCAGCATCCATGCGGGCGTCCATCTCGGCCTGGTCGATCACCTCGGGGAGAACAAAGTACGGCGGGTAAAAGGCGCTGACGATACGCCATGACAACGGCGAGCGATCCTCGTTCACCACCGCGATCGGCGCCTTGTTGAGGGTCTCCGGCATAGCCGTGGCCGCCGTGTAGACGGAAACGGTGAAGGCGTAGACGATCAGCACCAGCATGATCGGGTCGCGGACAAGGCTGCGCAGCTCCTTGACCCCGAGATGGCAAATATTGGCAAGGCGCATGGACTATCGCTCCTGCTTCTTGAGCAGCGCGGCGGACAGCCCGATCAGGACCGGTACGGCCAGCGCCAGCGGGAGAAAGGCGGCATGAAGGTCAGAGAAGTTGAGAGCCTTCGAGAAGGTGCCGCGCGCGATCGTCAGGAAATGCGTGGTCGGGTAGATCTCGCCGATCACCCGGCCCACCCCTTCCAGGGACGAGACCGGGTCGATCATCCCGGAGAAGTTCGCCGCTGGCAGGATGGTGAGCACCGCCGTGCCGAAGATTGCCGCGATCTGGCTGCGCATAAAAGTAGAGATCAGCAACCCCACAGCCGTGGCGGCACCAACATAGAGCAGCGCAGCCAGCGCCAACGTCAGGAAGCTGCCCTTCAGCGGCACGCCGAAGACGGTCACCGCGAGCAGCGTGAGCAGCAGGAAGCTCAGGAAGGACAGGACCACGTAAGGGAACTGCTTGCCGAGCAGAAACTCGAGCCGCGTGGTGGGCGTGACGTAGAAGTTGGTGATCGAGCCGAGTTCCTTCTCGCGCACCACGCTGAGTGCCGCGAGCATGGCCGGGATCAGCATGAGCAGCAGCGGGATCACCGCCGGCACCATCGCCACCAGGCTCTTGATGTCCGGATTATATCGGAACCGGGTCTCGATATTGACGAGCCCCGCCAAAGCCTCGCCGTGGCCGGCCTCGCGCGCCTTTGTCGCCAGCCAGTGGGCGTGAATTCCTTGCACATAGCCGCGGACGGTCTCGCCCCGCGTCGGCATGGCGCCGTCGATCCAGGCGCCGATCTCGACCTGCCGGCCCCGGGCGATGTCGCGCGCGAAGCCCGGCGGGACCTCGATCGCCAGACTGATGTCGCCTTCGCGCATTCGCCGGTCAAGATCGGCATAACCGGTAATCGGCGCTCGCTCGATGAAGTACCGTGAGCCGCTGAGGTTGAGCGTATAGTCGCGGCTGACAGTGGTCTGATCGCGATCCAGCACCGCAAAGGTGAGATCCTCAACATCAAGGCTGATCCCATAGCCCATCACGAACATCAAAATGACGCTGCCGAGCAGCGCCAGCGTCAGCCGGATGGGATCGCGGCGCAGTTCCAACCCTTCGCGCCGGGCGTGGCTGATCATGCGCCGGGGATCGAACATGCGCCGCCAGCCCTGAGGTTCGCCATGACCTCCCGACGCGTTAACCGTATCGAGCGACGCTGTTTGCTCCTCTCCCGCTTCGCCCTCCCCCGACGCCTCCTCCAGATGCGCGACGAATGCCTCTTCCAGGGTCTCTGCGCCCCGCTGCTGTACGATATTCGCCGGCGTATCGGTAACCAGCACCCGGCCCGCATGCATCAGCGAGATGCGGTCGCAGCGCTCAGCCTCGTTCATAAAGTGGGTGGAGATGAAGATGGTCACCCCGTCACGGCGCGACAGCTCGACCAGCCTGCGCCAGAAAGCGTCGCGCGCCACCGGATCGACACCCGAGGTGGGCTCATCGAGGATCAGCATCTCGGGCTTGTGGATCATGGCGACCGCCAGCGACAGGCGCTGCCGGTGACCGAGGGGTAGTCGGCCCGGCAGGCTGTCGATCACAGCCGAGAGATCGAAGCGTTCAACCATTTCGTCCACGCGCCCTGAAACCTCGGCAACGGGCACGTGAAACAGCCGGGCATGCAACTCCAGATTCTGCCGCACCGTCAGCTCGGTATAGAGCGAGAAAAACTGGGACATGTAGCCGACGCGGCGACGAGTCGCGAGGTCGTGCGGGTCCACCTCGTGTCCGAACAGCCAGGCCCGGCCTTCGCTCGGCGGCAGGAGGCCAGTCAGCATCTTCATGGTCGTGGTCTTGCCGCAGCCGTTGGAGCCGAGAAAACCGAAGATCTCACCCCGTGGGACACGCAGGCTCACATGATCGACCGCAGTGAACTCGCCGAAGCGCATGGTCAGATCCCGGACCTCGATCGCGGTATCGCCATCGTCTTCCGGCCGCGGCGGAATCTCAACGGCCCGATAATCCCGGCGTTTGTCTTCCGGCAGCAGCCGGATGAAGGCTGCCTCCAGCGAATCCGCCCCCGTGCTGGCGAGCAGGCCTTCAGGCGTGTCGCTGGCCAGCACCCGCCCACCGTCCATCGCCGCGAGCCAGTCGAACCGTGCCGCCTCCTCCATATAGGCGGTGGCCACCAGCACGCTCATACCGGGCCGGGAACGACGAATGCCGGCGATCAACTCCCAGAACTGCCTGCGCGAGAGTGGATCGACGCCGGTGGTCGGCTCGTCGAGGATGAGCAGGTCCGGATCGTGGATCAGCGCGCAGCAGAGTCCGAGCTTCTGCTTCATCCCGCCGGATAACTTGCCCGCTGCCCGATCGAGAAACGGCTTGAGCCCTGTGGCCCCGGTCAGCGCATCAATGCGGCGCGCCCGTTCGCCGCCGTCATGCCCAAAAAGGCGCCCGAAGAAGTCGAGGTTCTCGGACACCGTGAGTGTCGGATAGAGGTTCCGCCCCAGGCCCTGCGGCATGTAGGCGATACGCGGTCCCACTCTGCGGCGATGGCCTGCATCGGCCATATCGCCGCCGACCACCTCGACCCGCCCCGTCTGGACCGCACGGGCACCAGAGATCAGCGCCAACAGACTTGACTTGCCGACCCCATCCGGACCGATCAGCCCGGCCATGCAGCCCGCCGGAATATCGATGGTGACCTTATCTAGCGCACGCACCTTGCCGTAGCGCAGGGACAGATCCCGCAGGCGGGCAACCGGCGCGGCAGCCCCCCCGTCATCCTCGACCTGTGCATGTGCCTCCCGGCTCATTGCGGCAGTCTCGTCCGCAGTTCAGGCGGCCAATCCACTTGCGGGTCGAGCCGTACATAGGCCATGCCCGGCAGCCCGGTCTTGACCTGGAGGAGATGCTCTCTGAGCAGATCCGGGGCGATCCGGGCCTTAATACGGAACATCAGCTTCTGGCGCTCTTCTTGCGTCTCCACCGTCTTGGGTGTGAACTGCGCGACGTCCGCCACGAAGGAGATTTCGGTCGGGATCACGTATTGCGGCGCGGCGTCGAGCACAAGCCGCGCCTCGGCCCCGAGTGCGATCCGCCCGGCCTGTTCTGTCGGCAGGAAGAAAGTCATATACACATCAGTGAGATCGACCATGTTCAGCACCACGCCGCCAGGAGAGAGAACCTCGCCAGGCTGAGCGACCCGGTATTGGACCCGCCCTTCTCGCGGCGATTTCAGCACGCTGTCGTCGATATCCGCCTGAATACGCTGGACGGTGGCGCGCACCGCCTCCACCGAGGCCTCCGACGCAATGACATCCGACCTGGCCCGCCCTATGGCGGCTTGCGCGGCTGCCGCCTGCGCCTCCGCGGCACCGACCGCAGCCTTCGCCGCCGCAGCTGCGGCGCGGTCGTCATCGAGCTGCGCCTCGGAGGCGGCATTTTTTGAGGCGAGCTCCCGGGTGCGGACAAGCCGTTTTTGCGCAGCGTCGAGCTCAGCCTTCCTCTGGGCTATAAACGCCTCGGCGGCCTGCTTCTCGGCCTCGCGCTGGGTCACCAGGCTTTGCGCGGTCTCGATGCCGATGAGCGCCCGTTGCAACTGCGCCTCGGCCTCCCGGAGCTGCGCCTCCAGGACGGCCGTGTCCATTTTCGCCAAGACCTGGCCGGCGCGAACGAAGTCGCCCTCGTTGACCAGGATCTCCCGAATACGGCCAGCAGTCCTGGCGGCGATATCAATCTCAACCGCCTCGATCCGACCGTTTCCGGAGGCGAATCCGTCGGGCAAGTCCTGCGGTTGAAAATACCACCAGGCCCAAATGCCCAGCCCAATGACAATCGCAGCGGTGACGCCTCGAATACTTGCTTTAATGAACTTTTTCATGTCCTGGATTGCTCCACGCCAGTTGGCTCGCTCATTCTTGAGCATTGAATTCAGACTGAGCAATATTTTTGCAGACCCACATCAGAGGTTTTACCCTAGCACGAATCGCGGAAGTTAGAATGACCCACATCATTTTTGGTTCGGCGGATTATTGATGAACTATCACTTTTAACGGGACAAAGCTATCTTGAGGTTGATCATCTTTTTGTTTGCATTAATTCCCGGTTTTGCAGGGGCCAGTTCAGGGGCATTTAGCATTTCCTGGGACAATGACCTTCTGGTCGGGTCGGATAAGGGCTATACCAATGGCGGTCGTTTGTCCTATCTGAGTGCATCGGCAGAGATCAACAACTGCGACGTGTGTCTGGCCAGAGGCGCGAGGAATGCAATGGATTGGTTGCCCGTTATTGGTCGAACGGGCAACGATCATGCCTTGACTTTCAGCTTAAGCCAACTGATGGTCACCCCAGAGAACTTACAGGAATCTGACCCAATATATAAAGATTTACCTTACGTCGGCTACCTCTCCGGCTCAATCACTCTCTGGAGCCGGAGTTCAGAATCGCTGACCGGCTATGGCATCGGTCTGGGTGTCGTTGGACCGAACTCCGGGGCCGAAGCAACGCAAAAATGGGTCCACAAACTGACCGGCAGCACCAATCCAAAAGGCTGGGATAATCAGCTGGGTACCGATGTGATTGGCGAATTACACGCCTTTCATGCCCAACGCTTGTTTCGCGAAAATATCGGCAGCGGGATACATCAGGAGATGGCTTGGGTAACCGGTGGCACGCTGTCGAATTTTGTCAGCAGTGGCGAGTTGGGTATGTCTTGGCGAATCGGCACCAACTTGCCCGCCAATATCATCCCGGATTATTCAGGAGCCTCTTCTGCCATCGGTCTGCCGGGCTCACTGGATGCCTCCGGCTCGGGCTGGTCCGTGTTTATTGGCGTGGGCATGGAGTTCATAGCCTATTCCTATCTGGAAGAACGGTCGGGGCGGTACGATTATGACCAGCGTCCTGTTGTTGGTCAGGGTAGCGTTGGCGTTGGCTGGCATTCGCCAGGAATCCAGATTGCTATCACACTGAGAGCGACGACCAGCCAGAATGAACGTAATAAAGATTCACTTTCTTTTGGGACTGTGTCGGCTGCGTATCGCTTCTGAGTGCCATGACATATTCGGGCAGCGTTTAACCTATGCCTTGCCCTTCTTTACTGATGACACCGTCCATAGCGATCTGCCAGATCAAATCACCAATGGCGTCGAGTGACTGAGCCCCGTTCGGGTCGAACCAGGTTGCAACCCAGTTGAGCGCGCCAAGGCCAATCAGGCGAAGCAATCGGCCGTCAACACTTTTCCGGACCACGCCCTGCACAATCATTGTTTCGAGGATACCAGCCCACAGAGACTCGTACTGGTCACGCAGTTCGATGATTTCCTCGCGAGCCTCCGGGCCCAGTGCCCGCCATTCAAACAACAGCACGTAAACCGCGTCTGAATCTACCAACAGGGCTCGCAGATGTGCGTTGATACAAAGACGCAATCGTTCAAACGGGTCATCCGAGCTTGCGTAAGCCGACTCGACCTCTGCGGTCACCAGGTCGACTCCCCGGCGCATCAGCTCGACAAGCAACGCTTCCTTGCTGCTGTAACGATAATACAGACTTCCGGGCAGCATATTACAGGCCTCGGCAATTTCTTTGAGCGAGGTCCTTTCAAAACCTTTCTCGCGAAAAAGCCTGGCTGCGTTAGACAAAACATCGCCCTGATCGCCCGGTTTGCTTGCAGGAGTCATCTGCCTGTTAGCCATCGTTAAAGTATCTCCTCATAGCCTTGACTTTTAGTTGGTTAACCAACCAAAATCCAGCAACAATACTATTCGGAAGACAATGACATGGCAATGATCGATGCAAATCAGCGGGTTCCCATCACTTCCGCCCCGGTACGAAAGGCTTGCCAGGCTGGGCAGCTCTGATGACCAGGCCAAACAGAGTTCAGCAAAGTGACGCTGTGACAACAGCGTGGCAGTTCACCGAACAGGTTCCCCACGGCAGGGATCTTGGCATGCAGGTTGTCTCGGTAGACCAAGGCCAGGTTTGTATGCGTCTGACGCCACAATCATGGATGTTTGCCCAAGAGGATACGAACGAAATCTGCACCAGCGTACTATACTCGCTGGCAGACTCCGCCGGAGGCTTAGCGGTATTCGCGGGGGTCCTGGAGTTGATGCCCATTGCCACGCTGGATTTGCGCATGGATTATTTGCGCCCTGTCAGCGGCGACCGGGCCTTGTTAGCGGTAGCTACCTGTCGGCATTTAACGAACGAGGTTGCGTTTATTCATTGTGACATCCTCAGCGAGGGAAATCGTGAGTTACTAGCGACGGCAAACGCCACCTTCATGCGTAACACCCCGGGCCAGCAATTCCGGGCAGGCATACTAAAAAAGGAGGGTGCATGAGCACTGTCGTCGATCCGGCACAACAATGCTCGGGTCCTGCGGAAAGCGGGAAAGAATATGCCGACTGGCAGGCCCTGCTGGAGCGCATTCCCTACGCACGGCACCTCGGGCTTGAGGTTCAGCGCGATGATGCCGGTGTATTGGTTCATTTGCCGTGTCGTGAAGCGCTGATTGGCAACTTTATGCTACCCGCGCTCCATGGCGGTGTGCTTGGAGCCCTGATCGAACTTACCGCGCGGGTGGCTGCGCAAAGCCAGGATACGGAGACACGTTGCCCGCGCATTCTCGACAGCCACATCAATTACCTCCGCTCCGCTAAGGCCCGATCGACGTTCGCCAGGGCCGACATTGTCCGGCAAGGCAGGCGGACCAGCCTGGTCCAGGTGACCTGCTGGCAAGGCGATGAGAACAAACCGATCGCCACTGGTCAGGTTCAGTTATTGCTCCCGACAATGGCCGCCCAACAAGAAGACCGTCATGGACATTAAGCACAACACACCTGAACGCGACGAATTCCGGGCGACGGATGGCGCCGACGTCGCACTGTGGCGCTGGCCGCAATCCAAAGCGCGCCCCACGCTGCACTGGGCACATGCCACGGGTTTCCATGGCCGCCTGTATCGCCCTCTCCTTGACGAGCTTGCCACGGACGTCAATGTCCTGGCCTGGGACATGCGGGGGCATGGGGCCAGCGCCGGTGCGGCGAACGTTTCGACATTCCGGGGCTGGGAAACCTACTATCGCGATATGACGGCTCTGCTGGATAGCCAGGACGAGCCGGTCTGGCTTGCCGGCCATTCCATCGGTGCCACCACCAGCATCATGGCCGCCGCCCGGCGGCCTGACAAAGTGCTGGGTCTGATTCTGGCGGAACCGGTGATCATGGATCCGGTGCAGGGCCTGAAGTTGGGGTTGGCCAAGCTGCTGCGTCAGTCACATCGGTTGTCACTGGCCGCCGGAGCGGCACGTCGGCGCAGGGTATTTGATTCGCACGCTGCTGCGCTGGACAACTATCGTGGCCGCGGTGGTTTCAAAACCTGGCCCGAAGCATGGCTGGAAGCCTACGTCCAACACGCCTTCGTACCGCAGGAAGATCAACTTCAACTGGCGTGCAGCCCGGAGTGGGAAAGTACGACGTTTGCCCATACCGAACACAACCCGTGGCCAGGTATTCGTCAGTTGCGGTGCCCGGTTATCGCGCTGGCTGCGGAACACGGGTCAACCTTCTCGCCGGCGGCGCAAAAACGCCTGCAGACCCTGCTGCCTTCGGCTGACGTGAGGGTGGTTGCAGGTACGACCCATTTTCTGCCCATGGAGCAGAACGACACCGTTCGCGATGCCATCCAGCAACTTGCTTTATCCGGCTGCCGCGAGAACTGATAACCACACCTGAATTTTACCGACCGGGACACCTGCCATGCGCTGTATGCTGACACTGTTTATCTCGCTGCTCATTCTGTCTGGTTGTCAGCCGTCTTCGGAACCACCCTCGGAGGCCCGCGCCCCTATCCCTTGGGTAAAAACCGTTGTTCTAAAGGAGGCGGCCCCAACTGCGCAGAGATTTTCAGGAACCCTGCGAGGCCGCCACGAAGTACCCCAGGCCTTTCAGATCGCCGGCCGGATTCAACAGCGTTTCATCGATGCCGGTCAGCGCGTGGAAAAAGGCGACTTACTGTTCAAGCTCGATACACGTGACCTTGTGGCAACGGCAGAGGGGGCCGCGGCGGATCTGAGGCGTGCAGAAGCGGCCCTGGCCATTGCCACCGATGAGCTCCAGCGCCAGCAGCAACTGGTAGGACGTCAGTTTGTCAGCGAACAAACCCTGCGACGCCTTGAATTGGCCGAGCGCGAGGCGCGCAGCCAGGTGGAAACGGCTTCTGCGCGCCATCAGCAGGCTCAGAATGCTCTGGGGTATGCGGAACTAAAAGCGTCCAACACAGGTGTGGTCACTGAGGTCATCGTTGAGCCCGGCCAGGTTGTGGGTGTCGGTCAAACCCTTGCCGTTCTGGCCGAAGATCAATCACTGGAAGTAGAGGTTTTTTTACCTGAGGGTAGTAACCCGCCCAAGGGCGGGTATCTTCCTTTGCCCAGTGGCGAACAGTTTGCGGTGAATCTGAGAGAGATTGCCGGTGCTGCCGACCCCGGCAGTCGGAGCTGGCGTGCCCGATACCGCCTGGAGGGGCCCTACCCCTCGTCTTTAACGCTTGGTTCGGTGGTAAGTGTCCGGTTAACGCCGAAACAAACCACGGCCAGCCATCGTGTACCGCTGGGTGCCCTTGACGAGAGAGGGCAAACGCCGCAGATCTGGTTGGTCTCCGACGGCAGGGTGACCCCCCTGGCGGTCGAGGTGATCGATTTGGGCGAGGAGTATGCGCAGATCAGGGCCGATATCAATGCGGGAACGCCCATCGTCGCGTTGGGGACACACCTGCTCACTCCTGGCATGGCGGTGCGGGAGCTGGCGCGATGAGCCTGCCTAATTTCTCCGCGCTGGCAGTGCGCGAGCGTTCGGTCACCCTCTTTTTTCTTTTGATGTCGGTTGTTGCGGGCTTCTACGCGTTCTCATCCCTTGGTCGGGCGGAAGACCCTGCGTTCACCGTGCGGTCGATGGTGGTCTCTGTAGTCTGGCCGGGAGCAACCCCCGAGGTGCTGCAGAATCAGGTGGTGGATCGTCTGGAAAAGCAAATCCAGGAGGTGGCGTATTTCGACACCGTTGAAACCACCATTCGGCCCGGACAGGCCTCCATGCTTATCCGGTTCCAGGATTATACGCCCAGTGAAAAAGTGCCTGACCTCTTTTACCAGGTCCGCAAACGCATGTCCGATGAGAGGCCTACCCTCCCCCGGGGTGTGATCGGCCCCATCGTTAACGACGATTTCGCGGATGTGTATTTCTCTCTGCTGGCCCTGACGGCACCCGGAATGCCAATGCGTGAACTGACCCGCGAGGCAGAATCGATACGAGATCGCCTGCAGCGGTTGCCCGGCTTGCAAAAAGCACAGCTCCTGGCGGAGCGGCCTGAGCGGGTGTATCTCGAGTTTGATCAGGACCGGCTCAACAACCTCGGTTTGTCGGCAGAAGACGTGTTGCAGGCAATAGAGGCCAACAATCGCCTTCAGCCTCTGGGCTTTGTTGATCTGGCCGGCCCGCGGGTTTACATCCGCAGCAACATCGACCTGTCTGACATTGAGCGCCTCGCCTCAGTACCTCTGCGTATCGGAGACCAGCTTATCACCGTGTCTGATCTGGCCGAGGTGCGTTTGGGCTATGAAGATCCGTTGAACTACATCGTCCGTTCCAGCGGTGAGGATGCGATCCTCCTGGGCGTCGTTATGGAGGCGGGCGAAAATGGCCTGGCGTTTGGCGAGCGCCTGCGCGAGTTTGTCAGCACTGAACAGGCCAGGCTGCCCCTGGGAATGTCAATACAGACCCTGACCGACCAGGCCGAAGCCATTACTCAGGCGGTTGATCTTTTTCAGGTCAAGTTTCTGGTGGCGCTGGTCGTCGTGATGGGGGTCAGCATACTGGCGATCGGTCTGCGCGCAGGTTTGGTGGTGGGCATCGCGATTCCCGTCACTCTCGGCCTGACCTTTTTATTGATGAAAATAGCGGGCATTAACCTGGACCGCATCACCCTGGGCGCGCTGATTATCGCACTGGGCCTGTTGGTGGACGATGCGATCATCGCCATTGAAATGATGATTGTGAAGATGGAGAGCGGGTGGGACCGGGTACGGGCCGCCAGTCATGCCTGGAGCGTAACAGCCGCGCCCATGTTGTCTGGAACGCTGGTAACGGTGGCCGGATTTGTCCCCATCGGATTTGCCCAGTCCGGTGTCGGGGAATACACCGGCAACATTTTCTGGGTGCTGGCTTTTTCGTTGTTAATTTCCTGGGTGGTAGCGGTCACCTTCACGCCTTATCTGGGCGTCAAGCTTTTGCCCGATAACCCCGGGCATACGGGCCAGGACCTGTACCAAAGCGCCTTTTATCAGCGGTTGCGTGGGGTCATTGCCGCGTGTGTACGGTACCGGAAAACCGTCGTTTTTCTCACAGTCGGTTTGCTGGTGATCAGTGCTTTCGGTATGGCAACTCAAGTGCAGAAGCAATTTTTCCCCAGTTCTGATCGCCCCGAAGTTCTGATCAGCGTCTTTGCTCCACAGGGGAGCGCCATCGCCACCACCGATGAAAGTGTCAGACGCCTGGAAGCGATGTTGATGGACATGCCGGAGGTGAAAAGCCTTTCCGCTTACATCGGTGCCGGTGCCCCCCGGTTCTTCGTATCGGCAAATCCCGAGCAGCCGGACCCGGCATTTGCCAAGTTGATTGCCATTGGGCAGGACGTTGAAGGCCGCGATCACATCATCTCGGCGCTGGAAACCAGAATCGCGGCGGGTGAGTTTCCGGAGGCACGAGTACGAGTAACGCGTTTGTTGTATGGCCCCCCGGTGGTCTGGCCTGTCAGTTTTCGTGTGTTGGGTCCGAAACCAGATCAACTCAGAGAGATCGGGCACCAGATCCGGACTCTCATGGAGGGGCACACGAATATCGTCATGCCGCATCTAAATTGGGATGAGCGTGTACCCACACTCTATCTTGAGTTGGACCCGGAAAATCTGGGTTGGATGGGCCTGACCCCGGCAGAGGTTGCCCGGCAACTCCAGTTTCAACTTCGCGGATTGGCCGTCACCGAGCTACGCCGGGGCATAAGGAGCGTTCAACTGGTGGCGCGCAATGCCCGCGACGAAGTGATCATGCCTGAAAATCTTGAAATCAAAACCCGCGACGGCCGCAAACTTTCCGCACAGCAACTGGGCAAGTGGCAGGTTCGTTATGAGGAGCCGGTTATAAAGCGTTACAACCGTGACCCCTTCCTGGCCGTTCAGGCGGATGTAAAAGGCGCCCAGCCACCGGATGTCACCAATGAAATCTGGAGTGCGATGACAGGTCTGCGTGAACAGTTGCCGGAGGGTTATCGTATTGAAATCGGCGGTACGGTGGAGCAATCGGCCAAAGCCAACGCGTCCATCCAGACCTTACAGCCGGTGATGTTGGCGTTGATGCTGATTTTCATCATGCTTCAGATGCGTTCGTTTATCGGCACCCTTACCGTTCTGGCCACCGCGCCACTGGGACTGATTGGCGCTGTATTGGCCTTACTGCTGTTTAACCAACCCTTTGGCTTTACGGCGTTGCTGGGGCTGATTGGCCTGGGCGGCATCCTGATGAGAAATACCATGATTCTGACCCAGCAGGTGCAGGACAACTTCACAACAGGGATGGCTGCCCGGGAAGCCGTTGTCGAGGCGGCAGTCCAACGCGCCCGTCCCGTGGTACTCACTGCACTGGCGGCCGTTCTGGCGTTTGTACCTCTGACTTTTGACTTATTCTGGGGGCCGCTGGCTTATGTCCTTATAGGGGGCGTGGCGGTTGGTACTCTGATCACGCTATTGTTTGTTCCGGCGCTTTATGCACTCTGGTTTCGGCTACAGATAAAAGATTGAAGGAGCCACGGACGTGTTTTGACAGCATAGGCCCCTTCTGGGAGTTTAGCGGCTGCGCCGCCCGGGGCGCAGCACAATGTGAAGACTGGATCGGTTTCGGCATCAGGATGCGTTAGAGTCTCGGTACCCGGCCATCATTTTCATCATCCAGCCCGGATATTCATCCGGTATACGGCTCACCTCGTCAAGCGCGTTAAGTTCTTCGCCAGACAAGTGGATCTGCGCGGCCCGTATGTTGGCTTTCAGCTGGTCCGGCCGCTTGGCGCCAACGATAATGCTGCTCACGACGTTTTGATGCAACAGCCACGCCAGAGCGATTTGTGCCACCGTGACCGGCTCGCCATCGATCTGCTTGCCGTCAGCAATCTCCCGCATGACCTTGATGACGTCGCTGCCTCGCTCACGATTGACGGGCGGAAAGTCAAATTTGGCACGCCGGTTTTCCTCAGAGACGTCCGGGCCCTCGTATTTACCGGACAGATACCCACCGGCCAGCGGGCTCCACACCATCA
This sequence comes from Marinobacter shengliensis, assembly GCF_003007715.1. Taxonomy (GTDB): domain Bacteria; phylum Pseudomonadota; class Gammaproteobacteria; order Pseudomonadales; family Oleiphilaceae; genus Marinobacter; species Marinobacter shengliensis. The sequence goes on from NZ_PXNO01000027.1 coordinate 860,006, forward strand.
GACCGACCTTCTCAGATTCCAGCATCGGGATGATATCCCTCTCCAGATCGCGCCCCACCAGTGTGTAGTAGGCTTGCAGGGAGATGATCGGGCACAGGTTGCGGGCCCGGGTGATGCCGATGGCTTTCATTACCTGCCAGGCGGCCCAGTTGGACAGGCCCACATAACGCACATGGCCTTGTTGCACCAGGGTGTTCAGCGCCTCCAGAGTTTCCTCGATCGGGGTGGCCGGGTCAAAACCGTGGATCTGATACAGGTCGATATAATCTGTTTGCAGGCGCGCCAGGCTCGCCTTGCATTCGCTCATGATGTGGCCACGGGAAGCACCACGGGCATTGGGGCCATCGCCCATCGGGCCGAGCACCTTGGTGGCCAGCACCACATCTTCCCGGCGAACGCCCAGGTTCTTCAGGGATTGGCCGACGATGCGCTCGCTGGCACCAAAACCATAGATGTTGGCGGTGTCGATAAAGTTGATGCCGGCTTCCAGGGCGATCTTCATCAGCTCGTCGGCCTGTTCCTGCTGCAAGTTGCCGATCAGGCCCCAGATGTCCTTATCGCCGCCGAAGGTCATGGTTCCCAGGCACAGCTTGGAGACGAACAGCCCGGAATTGCCCAACGGGTTATAGCCTGAACTGTTGTCATTAGCGAATAGCGGTAAAGTCTCAGTTGCCATGTTGCACCTCATCATGCTTGTCGGTTGGTGTTTCAGCATTCAGTGTAAATGCTGCCTGTTTCAGTTTTTTTTGCACTCGTTTGTGTTACTCGGCGAAGATTGTCTTGACCTGGTCCATGTCCAACCGTTACTTGCAGCGGGCGCGCAGCAGTCGCGTTGCGGCATCAAACACGGCCAGGTCTTGTTCGGTGCGCGCGGCGAGGTGGGCGCCTTCGAGCATCGCCAGGGTTGCCTGTGCTTCATCGGTCGGAGTGTGGATGGCCGAGACGGATCCATCCCTGCGCCCCAGCTCAAAGGTTTCTGCAATCCACTGCAGGACCATTGCGCGAACGGCGCCGACTCTGGCAATGACGGTGCCTGGCAGGCTTTCACGGCAGATCGAAAAAGCAACGCACAGGCACACGGTTTGTCCATCATGCAAGGCGTCGCGGTACAGGGCAATGAGCGCCTTGAGGCGCTCGCCTGCGCTGGCATGGGCAGCCGTGGTCTCGGCCAGAGCTTGCTGCAGATTGGCCTGATAACGCTCGATCAAGGCTTCAGAGAGCTTCGCCTTGGTGGGAAAATGGTAATGGATTGATGCCGTTCGAATCCCAATGGCCTTGGCCAGATCCGCATAGCTGAATCCGTCAAAGCCCCGTGACCGAACGCTATGCTCGGCAAGATCCATCAGGGCTGTCCTGGTATCACGATTCATGGTTATTCACCTGTCTGACTTATCAATCCCGCCATTGCCGGCCTTATATCCCTGGCGCCCCGGCAAATCGCAGGTGACCCGTCTTCATCCAGATTTTTGCGCCATGGTCCCCAGCCGTCAGCGACAACCGGTGTCCATCAGGGAGGCGTAGCCAGTCATGCCTGGCCAAGACCTCGCCATTGCCGGTCACCGAGCCTTCGATTACCAGCAGCTCGATTCCGCCGGGCGCCTCAGAGGTCAGCGTCGCTCCTGCTTCGAGCCGGCTGTAGGTCACGATCTCACGATCGTCCTCATGCAGCTTTGCGGTGGCAACGCCGCCGACCGGGGCGCCCAGCTCGGCCTCCATATTCTTGCTGAACTGAGTGCGGTCGGCCAGGTCGAACTGCCACAGTTTGACAAATATGGTGCAGCCCGTTTCAGAGCCCGGAATGTGTGACGTGGTTGGGGGGTTGCGCACATAGCTACCTGCGGGGAAGTCGCCGTGCTCATCCTGGAACACGCCATCGAGTACGATGAATTCTTCTCCACCGGTATGGGTATGCGCCGAGAAATGACTCCCCGGCGCATAACGCACGATGGTGGTGGCGCGGGCAACCTCCTCCCCGATCCGGTCCAGCATTCGCCGCTCCACCCCTTTCATGGGCGAGGGCTGCCACTCAAGCCGGTCGGAATGTATAACAACCGGTTTGGAGAAATCTGCATTAATCTCCATGATAGTCCTCACTTTTATGTCCTGGATGTTAACAGCGCTTGCATGAAACCCGAAGGTTTTGGATCATCCGGCGATTGAAGGGCGGGCGGCGACTTTTGCGCGCCAGGCATGGAGATTGGTCAACGACTCCGGAATCTCCACCTTCGCGAAATCCGCAAACCCCAGGCCGGCAAAGGCGGTGATGTCTGCGACCGAGAAGTTCTCGCCTGCGAGAAACTCGTTGTCCGCCAGAACACTGTCAAGGTAGGCCATGGTTGCGCCGGCCACTTCTTTCTGTTTATTGCCCCACTCAGCGCATTGCCAGGTTTCCAGATCCGGACCAAGCCCCGGGGTGGCGTGGTGAAAATAAGCGCCCACGGCGTTCATCAGACCATTTTCTGCCCGCAGATTCATCATCGCGATAAGGGCGCGCTCCTTCGGGGTTGTGCCCGTAAGGGACGGACCATCGAAGACACCGTCGATATATTCGGTAATGGCGTTGCACTGGGCGATGCAGGTGCCGTCGTCAAGCTCCAGCACGGGCACGGTGGCATCCGGGTTTTTCATCTTGAACGCGTCGGAACGGTTCTCGCCGCTCATGACATCGACCGGAACGAATTCCACCTTGTTTGTCGCGCCTTTTTCTGCCAAAGCGATACGAACCCGTAGCGGGTTGGGAAAGCCTTCAATATCGTAAATTTTCATTGCTTACCTCTGTTGGTCATTGAGTGTACGACACTCAATGTATCTAGTAGTAGGTAGGTAATCAAGCAGCAATTTGCATCTCCTGCTTTATCAAGCGGATTCAGAGATATTCAGAATCTGTACCTCAGAAAAAGACCAGTGTAAGCCTGGGTAGCATCCCCGATATCGCTAACGATCGGGCTATCCTTGGCATCGCCGGTCAATTGTGTAACACCAGCCATGGCGGTTACTGCCCAGTGGGCAGATAATGAGTAGGTCAGACTGCCTGAGACGCCGAAACGAATGTAATCATCAGGACTGTAGGGAGCCAGGCCGGATCGGGCGCTTTCCGCATCGGAAATACCAAACATATCTTTTGTCCAGTCATCGCTACTGTAGGTCACGTTCGCACCCAGAGAAGCAATCCATTGATCGCTGAGCTGGTTCCGCCATCGCGTTTTAAGCGCCAACTGATAACCATCGACATCGCCGGTGAAGGGCGACTGGATGCCTGCGCTGTAGGACCATGCCCTGTCTGTATAGGCAATACGCAAGCCGGCGGTTGCGCCGCCATCGACTTTGTCCAGGCGCCTGAGATCTCCGTCATTGTCGCGCCCGGGAGTGTATGCAATAAAGGGGGACAGCCGCCAGTTGCCGTGGCGAATCAGGTTCCAGCCAAGACCATCGCGAATATTAAAATAGAAAAGATCACCATAGCTCACATTGAGCGTCGGCCAGACCCTGGTTTCATAATCGTCACTACCGAGGTAGTCCGGCGCGTATATCACACCGGCTCCCACACTGGCCGCCCAGGGTGTGTTTGCCAGACTCGGAGTTGAAACAGCCAATAGAGTCGTCGAAGCGACCATTAACCACTGACGTTTAGGTTTCGAAAGCATAGACGGATTCCCCAGTTGAGCGGCTTCGGAATAAAGCTCACCTAGCCGGGAGCTATACGCTCGCCATAGAACAACTGGATTCGTTTGGCCCGTATATTGGCTTTCAGCTATTCCGTATCACGACGAGCAGCTGTAGTGCGACCATCCACCAACCGCAAAAAGCTCCGACGGCTTCAAACGGTAGTATTTGTTCTCTACATCCGTCGACTGTTCAGCGTATGGCTGCGTCATCACTTCTTGTAGCTCTCGGAGCAGCTCGTAATGTCCGTCCTCCGCTTGCTGATAAGCAGGCACAACCAGCCAATCCCGCAAACTGTACTTTGGATTAACAAACTTCATCTGTCTCGAAAGCTCATCCCGGGAGCCAGTTAATGCGAGCGATGTCCACTTTGTGAGCCACGCAGACCAGCGCTTGTCCAGTCCTTCGGTGTCTGCATGCGTCAGGTCTCTGTAGAAGCTTTTCTGAAGTGATTCGACATCGTCAGGCACTGCGGAAAGCTCACGGAAGAACATGGTGTAATCGACGGGTGTGTGCACCATGAGGGTTGCGAGCTCCCGGAACAGGTCCTCGTCGAACGTATCCAGCCCGAGTTTGGCCGCCCACATCTTTTCCATTTCTGCCTGCATGACCAGCGGAAAATCGCTTTGGATTTTGTCGAGCTGCTGCAAACAATCTGTATGCCCCACTAATAACGGCCGCAACGCCGTGCAGAATGAATGAAAATTGCGTTCTGCCGCCGCTGGTTGGTTGAGGAACGAGAAGTGCTGCCCACCGCCGGTCCAAGGCTGATATTGCGGATTGAATAGATCGATGAATCCAAAGGGTCCATAGTCGAGGGTGAATCCGCCGGCTGCACAGTTGTCGCTGTTGAAGTTGCCCTGGCAGTAGCCCACACGAATCCAGTTCGCCACAAGCGACGTCAGGCGGCTACGAAATTCACGGGCAAGCAAAACGACTTTGTCGGCAGTGGATAATGTCTGGTCGATAAGGCCATCGTACTCACGATCGATAAGGTGCAAGACGATCTTTTCGAGTTCCTCCATGGCGTTAGGGTGTTCGTTCTTACGGGCTCGGCGCCCGAAGAGCTCGAGCTGCCCTACCCGGATAAACGACGGTGCAACGCGGGTGGAGATGGCGACTGGCTCGGATACAAGCACGTCCGGGTCCATTGATCGTGAGCCTTCCGAATACCAGGGCCGCCTGACTTTTTCGGTTTTGGAAACGTACAGACTCAAAGACCGTGAAGTGGGTACACCCAGCGCGTGCATGTGTTCCTGAGCCAAAAACTCACGGACACTGGAGCGAAGCACGGCCCGGCCGTCTGCGCCACGGCAGTAGGGTGTGCGCCCTCCCCCTTTGAGCTGCATTTCCCATCGTTGGCCGCCGATGACGGCCTCAAGCACGGAAATGGCGCGACCGTCGCCGTAACCGTTGCCAGTCTGAAACGGGCATTGCTGGTAGAACTCGGTGCCGTAGATAGACAGTGCGTAGCCACACGCCCAACCGACGTTGCGCATTGGCTCCGGAACCTGCGTTAAGTCGCCGGAAAACATCCGCACAAAGTCTTCTGACTGCGCCAGAGTGTCGGCGATGCCCAGTTCGCGAAACAGACTCTTGCCATGCGCTACGTATTCCGGGTTTTCAATGGGCGTGGGGCTGATCGGAACATAGTGTCCCGAAAACACCTGCCGGGGCGCATGGTCATCACCATTCGCTTTTCCCTCGGGATCGCAGTTGAGGGTGTCCATGAGCGAATAGTCTGCCAATGCGGCGAGATCGTTGAGGGTCTCGATATTCGGGGCTGTGTCGCTGGACGTTCGCTTTACCATAAGGACTCTTCAAGCTTGCTCTGCTATTGATGAACAGTAAGCGTAAACCTATCAAGAAGCTATAACAGAACAGCACTTCTACGCACTGCATCAATGTCGTCCTGAAGGGTCATTACGAGCTCCGATCGTTTCAGTGCCATCCTGGAGTGTCGCCGGGCAGCCGCCACTGTTGCCTGATCACCGGTTTCTGTAAGCGCACGAAACGCTCTCTGAAGTCGAATAGCAACTTCCACGAAGCCCGCTCCGTCGCGGGCAATCGCTGTGAAGGCATCGTCGAACAGATCATCGGTGCTCAGGGTGGGAACCAATACGCGGTCGTAGATTATTTTTGTCATTTCGTTCTTCTCCGGCTGGGATTGCCAGAGCGTAAAAAGTCGCACCATGGCTCCAATCACATTAATGGCTGTCCCCGGATCGTTGATTCCTGGAGACAATGCTTTGTCTGCGATCTCCGACAAAGCCAGCAGACCGAATCGGGGGTCTTCCTCAAACGCGCGGTTCGCGCTGATTGTAAAAGCGCTGGCAAAGGTCTCTGGCTCAAATATGCCATCCCCTTCGACAAGCGCCAGAGGTATTCCCACATTGACGAAAGCTCCCGGAAGCGTTGTTACTAGCACTTGGCAATCAAGAGTTTCTGCATGGCTTTGCAGCGCCTTAACATCGATATACTGGATGTAACCAACCGACCCGGCGCATACGGGAGCCCCCTGCATATTCTCTTGCTGTTGCGGTGCCGTCAATGCGCCCAGTGTTGGCGAAAGGCGCCTTTGGTTCAGCGCTTCGAAAGCAGCTTTCTCAACCTGTGCAATAGTGTTTACCACCCTGCCCAGCCTTGCAATCCGATCCACCCACCGAACAAAGGTGATAACCACGATAGCGAAAACCAGCAACGTCAGAGTGAAAATGGAAAACAGTCCTGCCGGCCCGAAAAGATCATTCTGGGTTGCGACCAGTGCAACAATACTGAATATGAACGCTCCGATAAACGCCGACAAAGCGTTTTGCGTGACGTCGTCTCCGATCACCAGGGGTATGGAGCGCGGCGTGGCGCCAGTGCTTGCCGAGGCATAGGCCGCAACCATGGAACCTACGGCAAAGGTTGCAATGACAAGCATGCTGGAGGCCATTACCGAGAGCAACGATTCGACAGACTTCAGGGTTACCTGCGGTAAAACACGGGAAAGCCCTGTATCGTCGGCCAGTTTTGCCGTGAAAACACCACCAACCGACAGCAGACACAAAGCCAGTGGTTTGATCCACAGTCGCTCCCGGACGCGGCTCAGAAAGAATCTCAGGCGGTCCAAGCTGAATAACAGAGGTAGTGCCATCGGTTAGTCCTGCTCTGTGTTGCGCCCATACCAGTTCAACCCTGGCAAACGCCTACTTTCCGCTCATTCAGGGCCATTATTTCATTGGCGGGTCACTGTCGCGGCATTGGTGCCTTTGGACGTTGATCGCTTTGATAAATGCCGTAGCGATTTCCTCGACATCAGCGCTTTCTGCCAGAAGTATCCCCGGATCGTCATCCGTGAACGACGAAATACCCGCTTGTTCCAACAATTCCCGGGCGGCGCCCAGTGCAAGAATGGATTTACAATGCCGGAACTGATCACGGATAAAGTCCATCGTCAGCGGGTTGCCGGCCAATGCGTGAACGGCGCTGTTGCCATCCGGTAAAACCAGAGCATCGAATAGGAAACCGGGCGCGTTCTCCATGGATTTGTTCGCTTCGATGGTCATGCCAGAGGCGCCTTCAAACACACCCACCCGAGGCCCAATGAAATGGACCACGGCACCGGCATCCGCGAATGCTCTGTGCAAGGCAGCCAGGGAGATATCGTCGGCGCCCTTCTCTACCAGCACCGCAATCTGTCTTGTGCGAATGCCGCCTTCGCCGGGTAATGCCATTAATGATAGCGCTCGCGAAACGGTCACCTCCGGCGGCTGAGCGTCGTCACTGGCCTTTGGCATGGCCGGAGGCACGCTAATGCCCAAACCGGAAGCGACACTGGCGGCAAGTGCAGGCGATACGTTCACCAAAGACGACACCATCCGTTCTCGGATGGCAGGAATTCCTACTTTACTGAGTTCAAAACGAAACGCCGAGACGATGTGTGCTTTCTCAACCGGAGTTTGGCTCTCGAAGAACAGTGTCGCCTGCGCATAGTGTTCGGCGAACTTTTCCGGCTTTCCACGTACCTTGTCATCGTTGATCGCCTCGGGAAACGACATGAATCCTCCGGCGCCAGTCTGGAAGGGACAGCCACCGGCGAGTGAATTCGGTTCATAGGCGACGCGCCCTCGATGCACAGCTTGCCGATGCATGCCATCTCGCTGATTGTTCTGCACCGGGGCTATTGCTGAATTAATCGGAATTTCGTGGAAGTTCGGGCCTCCGAGCCTCGTTATCTGGGTATCCGCATAGGAGTGGATTCGGCCGGCGAGCAGCGGGTCATTGGAAAAGTCGATGCCGGGAATCACATGAGCCGCACAGAATGCGACCTGCTCCGTTTCTGCAAAGAAGTTGTCCGGATTTCGATTGAGAACCATGCGGCCTACAGGTGTCAGCGGCACGAGCTCTTCCGGCACTAGCTTGGTGGAATCGAGCACATCGAAGCTGAATCGCTCGGCTTGTTCTTCGGTGAATATCTGCAATCCGAGTTCCCACTCCGGAAACTCCCCGGACTCAATGGCTTCCCATAGATCACGGCGATGATAGTCCGGATCGGCGCCCGAAATCTTCACGGCCTCATCCCAGACCAGCGAATGAGTGCCTTGCAGGGGCTTCCAGTGGAATTTGCAGAACACCGCCTCATTCCTGTCATTGATCAGGCGGAAGGTATGCACACCAAAGCCCTGCATCATCCGGTAGCTTCGGGGGATGCCTCGGTCCGACATTACCCACATCAACATGTGGGTAGATTCGGGCATCAGGGAAACGAAATCCCAGAAAGTGTCATGGGCGGAAGCCGCCTGGGGCATGCCATGGTGCGGCTCCGGTTTTACCGCGTGAACCAAATCAGGAAACTTCATTGCATCCTGGATGAAGAAGACCGGTATGTTGTTGCCAACCAGATCCCAGTTGCCTTCGTCCGTATAGAACTTGACCGCAAATCCCCTTGCATCACGGGCAGTGTCCTTGGAGCCGCGCTCGCCGGCCACCGTCGAAAAGCGCACGAACACGGGGGTAATTTTTCCCTTTTCGGCGAAAGGCGCAGCGCGGGTGTAGTTGGTAAGCGCGTCGTAGGCTTCGAAATAACCGTGTGCGGCGGATCCTCGGGCATGAACGATACGTTCGGGAATGCGTTCATGGTCAAAATGGGTAATCTTTTCCCGAAGAATGAAATCTTCGAGTAACGAAGGTCCTCGCAGGCCGGCCTTCAGGCTGTTCTGGTTGTCACCAATGGGCACGCCCTGGTTGGTCGACAGCGGTTGGCCGCTTGCATCCACCCGCGCCCGTTCGAATGCCTCAGCCCCAGCGTTCGTTCCGGGCGTGGCTGCGCCGCCGGTCTTCTTTGTCCCGCAAGTTTCGGTGGCAGTGCTTGCGGTCAACGACACTGAGCCAAGGTTTTCCGTCACACTCAGTGGGGGAACACGGGCATTTTCCTGGCCATATTCTAGGGCCTTGGTACGGTTAAATGGCATTGCACGAGCTAGAGGGTCAGTTGCGCCACCCTGCTCTGCCATGATGTCATTGGTTCTGAGGACACTCTTTGGATCTGCTTTGCCCTTAACCGCCTTGCCAGTTTTGCGTTTCGATTGTGACGGCCGCGCCGCTTTGTTGTCCCTGGCCATGATTTTTCTCCGGAGAATCGATAGTGTTGGCAATCGAGACGCCGCTCGAACCGCTGGCCTTCAGTCATTCTATGGAGCTGACTGTACGCGTCTGTTCGAAAGCGCACACAGGTAACTGAGCCGACGCTATAAGTCTGGTGACACTGGAACTCACGCGGGAAGCACTCCATGCCAAACAGGCAAAGCCAAATCCTCCGGGTCGTCGTTCGGGCCACCGGTCCGGCTCTTGAATGAGCCTTCCTCAATGGGTATCCGGTATAGCGCAGTCGCCTTACGCTCTTTTAGGTTGGGTGCGCGAACCTGTTCCCATCGCCCTGGCTCAATCTGGTTGATGACGGCCCGAAACGCGGCATCAAACTCGGAGTCTTCCGTCACCGGTGAAGCTTTCCCGAACAGTACGAGCGATTCGTAGTTCGCACTATGATGGAAGGCGGACTTGGTCATCACCCATTCATTTGTCACCGCAAACGATATGCATAAGAGGTCCCCTGCACTCAGGCGTTTTGACAAACGCCCTCCGTTCAGCGTGTGCAGGTAGAGGTTGTCATCCAGCCGCCAAACCGTTAGTGGCACAATGCGTGGCTCCCCCTGTTCCACAAACGCCACATGAGCCGTTTTCAGGCGATCAATCAGCGCATAGGCCGGAGCGCGGTCATAGCTTGCACGCTTGGGGGCGCGCTTTACCTGACTGCGGGGGCAGAAAGTTAATGGGGATGAGTTTATCGTCGGTTCGTTTGTTGCCGTCATCGTCTGCTCCTGAAGGGCTGTGCGTCCAAAAAGTACCCCGCTATTGAAAGCCACTTCTGATACCATCAGAAGAGCCAGATTATGATTTTAGTTAGGACCAGTTGGTATGATCGATGATATTCGCCTGACCGGTGAGGCACCGCTCCAAAAGCAGCTTTACCAGCAACTGTCCGAGCGCATTCTGAAGCAGAGATTTCCAGCTGGGAGCCGTCTCCCTTCTAGCCGACAGATGGCTCTGGATCTTGGGATTAGCCGGAACACCGTGAACGCCGTGTATGATCAGCTCAAGGCTGAGGGATTCCTTACAAGTTCTGCTGGCAGGGGTATCTTTGTACATGAAGACATCAAGGCCGCGGTAAAACCGGCTGGACCGGGGCTGAAACAGCCAATAAAAAATGCTACTTCCCTTCCCCCATTGCCCGCTGTTCCTCGCAACAGGCTCAAAGCAGTGGAAGACGCAAGCCTGCCGTTTCAGCCGGGTCTACCTGATCTGGATGCCTTCCCCATTCGAGCTTGGAACCGGATTCTTCATCATCAGGAGAGCCGTCGTGCCCTAAGAGGTTATGACACCATTCAGGGATATCAGCCACTTCGGAGTGCCATCGCCAGCTACTTACGGGCCTCTCGGGGCGTTCGCTGCGAAGAACATCAGATAATCATTACCAATGGTGCCCAGCAGGCGCTGTCCCTCATCGCCGATGTGTTTCTGCAACCTGGCGATCGTGTCTTGTGCGAGAACCCTGGATACAGGGGCGCTCGTAACGCACTGAGTCGTCACAACAATCCCTTGGTTCCGGTCCCTTTGAGGAACCAGGTTCTGGATGTAAGCGCACTATCTGAACTTGGTCCGGCGAAACTTTTCTTTTGTACCCCCACTCATCAGTATCCGATGGGTGGCATCCTCGACCTGTCCCAGCGCATGGCGCTTGTACGGTGGGCACAGCAAAATAACTGCTGGATTATCGAAGACGACTACGACAGCGAGTTCCACTTTTACAACAAACCCTTTGCCGCCATTCAGGGGATGTTCGACAGCGCCCCGGTGCTTTATGTGGGTAGCTTCAGCAAAACGCTGATGCCCTCCCTACGGGTGGGCTACCTGGTGGTGCCCGAGCCCGTTGTCGAACCCTTGCTCTGGGCCAAACAGATTAATGGCGGGGAGTCTCCTTTGATGACTCAGGCCACCATCGCCGAGTTCATCGAAAGCGGCCAGTTCACGCGACACCTGCGCCGCATGCGCCAGCTTTACCGGGATAAATGGCAGCTTTTCCAGAAGCGATTAACGGAAGAGCTCGGAGGCCTGCTGCAGCCTGTGGCGGAAAGTGCCGGCATGCACCTGGTGGTGGAGGGAGATTTTGACGATGTGTCCGTCAGCCAGTGGCTGAAAACCCGGGGTTTTGGCAGTACGCCGCTGAGCGCCCACTTCATCGGACAACAATCCCGGAGTGGACTGGTGATGGGGTTTGCCAGCGCCAATGAGCGCCAGATCGAAGAGTGTGTGGTGGCGTTAAAAGCGGGATTGGCGAACTTCTAGCCGCCCCAGGACCGCAAACTCTCAGTCAGGAAATCTGCAGCATCGAAATCCGGTGGCCGCTGGAAGGCGGTATCCAGTAATTGCACATCGCTGATGCGGTCCAGCCGGAACGAACGCATGGCCTGCCTGAGGTGGCAAAACCCAGTGAGGTACCAACGCCCCTGCCGGAACACCAGGCCGTAGGGATCAACGCTTCGATCTATCCCGCCATGGTCCTCGGAGTGATAGGTTAATCCGACCCTGCACATAGCTTCCGCAGCAACCGTTAACGTTTGAAGGGCACGGTCGTCCAGGCTGGGTTCGCCTCTTGGCAGGATCACGCGGGTGGTATCACTGACACCGCGTACGCGTTTCTTCAGGTTTGCGGGCATTACCCGTTCCAGTTTCGCCTGGACACTGGCAATGGCGGGTGCAGCATCCGTAAGACCAAGCTGGCGGACGGCCAGCAGCCCCAGTGACACCGCCAGGGTTTCCTCTTCGGTAAACATCATGGGGGGCAGCTTGAAGCCAGCCACCAGTCGGTAACCCCCGTAGCGCCCCTGCTCCGTCGTTATCGGGATCCCGAGATCCTCCAATACCGTGATGTAGCGCCGGATTGTACGCCGGTCCACGCCAAGCCGCTCGGCCAGTTCGGCACCGCTAATCTGGCCGTGTGCCTGCAATAACTCCAGCACGGTAAGCACCCGGGTTGTGGGACCAGACATAGTCGCCCTCCTGCTGGCAGCATTTTCCGGTGTTCGTATTAAAGATGCATTGTCAGGTTTATTTAGGACAGTTTTTCGCCTACATACAAATTAATCTGGCCCTGCAGTAACTCACATCACTGAAATACTGACTTGAGAAGGAGATCAAACATGTCAGAGATTACCTTTTACACTCACCCTATGTCCCGTGGCCGGGTAGTGCGCTGGATGCTGGAAGAAATTGGCGTTCCTTACGCGGTAGAGACCATGCAATTCGGCCCGGAGATGAAAACCCCGGAGTACCTGGCCATCAACCCCATGGGTAAGGTGCCTGCGATCAAACACGGCAGCACCGTCGTTACCGAAGTGGCGGCCATCTGCGCCTACCTGGCGGACCAGTTCCCCGAGAAGAATCTGGCGCCACCGCCGCACTCGATGGAACGCGGCCCCTACTACCGCTGGCTTTTCTTTATGGCAGGGCCCTTTGAGATGGCCACCAGTGCGTTGGCCTACGGCTGGAAAATCGATAACAGCAACGTGCAGGCTGTCGGCTGTGGCCGCGTGGAGGACAGTGTCAATACCCTGGAAAAAGTACTCGGCCAAAGCCCTTACATCTGCGGCGATCACTTCACCGCGGCGGATGTGCTGGTCAGCAGTTACCTGTGGTGGGAAACGATGCAGAAAAATATTCCGCAGAATGAGGTATTTCAGGACTACATCAAACGCACGGAAAGCAGGCCCGCCGCCCAACGTGCCAATGAACTCGACGATGCGCTGGCCGAGCAGATGGGCGTTACGCCGGTGTAGGATCAGGCGAAGGGCTCGGCTTGGTTGAGCCCTTCGTTTATGACTGATCCATCAGTGCGAAATCCACCTCATCCATGGATTCTCCAAGGAAGTCCAACAGTGCTCTGACGGCAGGCAACAATCCCCTGCGGGACGGAAATACCGCGTGAAGTATTCCACCCCTCGGCTGCCAACCCGGTAGTACATTAATCAATCGCCCTTCGACCAGGTCCCGACCACCTACAATCAACGGCATACGCACTACTCCCAAGCCCTCCAGGGCCGCCTGTCTGAGTGTAAACACATCGTCAGTGACAAGCCTGGGCGAATGCCGTACCTGCGCCGTGGCGCCACCCGGTCCATCCAGGCACCAGATGTGTTTGCCGTCGGATTGTTCAAAATCCAGGCTCGGCAGATTTGCCAGCTCATCCGGATTCTCAGGTTTGGTGTAATGGTTGAAGAAGTTCTTAGACGCCATCAAACATTGCGGGCTTTTTGACAGCACCTTCATGGTAAGCCCGCTGTCTTCCAACGGAGGAAATCGGACCCGTAGCGCCAGGTCCAATCCCTCTTTCAGGACATCCACCCGGCGGCTGGTGGCGTCAATCTCGACTTTCACCTCCGGGTATTTGGCCATAAAGCGCACTAACAGCTGGCCAACATGAAAATAGATCAAGCCAGGCGGGCAGCTCATCCGGATTACCCCCCTGGGCTCCGCCCGCGATCGATCTATCACCTCCTGAGCCGCCTCGGCCTCCACCAACATGGCAACACAGTGACGGTAATACTCCTGCCCAAGCTCTGTGATGGTAAAGCGTCGTGTAGAGCGATTGATCAACCGGGTGTCCAGGCGGTCCTCCAGCATCGCGATACGACGGCTCAGTTTGGATTTGGGCACGCCAAGCGCCCTTCCCGCCGGTGCGAAACCGCCGTGGTCCACCACCTTGACGAAGTAAAAGAGGTCGTTGAGATCCTGCATATCGGTCATCGTCCTGAATTTGGAACGGTGAGTATAGATTTACAACCTACTCAGACCAAAGGGCCCGGACTATTCTGGCACCTCACGACAACATTGGCATAGACCCCAAGGTATCCGGGGCAACCGATGTTTATGTGCCGAAAACTAAAACAGGAGAATGGATATGGCGTTTAAATACAATCGTTTGAACAAGGATGATGTGGCTCTGCTGATGGTAGACCACCAGTCAGGCCTGTTATCGCTGGTTCGGGATTTCTCGCCAGACGACTTCAAGAACAATGTGTTGGCGCTGGCGGACATTGCCAAGTTCTTTGATATCCCGACCATCCTGACCACCAGTTTCGAGAATGGACCCAATGGCCCGCTGGTGCCGGAATTGAAGGAAATGTTCCCGGATGCGCCGTATTTAGCGCGGCCCGGTCAGATCAATGCCTGGGATAATGAAGACTTCGTGAAGGCGGTGAAGGCCACGGGCAAGAAACAGTTGTTGATTGCCGGCGTGGTGACCGATGTGTGTGTTGCTTTCCCCACACTCTCAGCCCTGGAAGAAGGCTACGAGGTGTTTGTGGTAACCGACGCCTCCGGCACCTTTAACCAGACCACCCGTGATGCTTCATGGAGCCGAATGGAACAGGCCGGCGCACAACTGATGAACTGGTTCAGCGTTGGCTGCGAACTGCACCGCGACTGGCGCAATGACATCGAAGGCTTTGGCGGCATCCTGGCCAAGCACCTGCCCCATTATGCCAACCTGATGCAAAGCTACGGCGCCCAGCAGGGATAATGCGGTCAAACCTCGCAGCCAAAGCGCTTGGGTGCGGGGTTCTTCAATTGACAGAGCCTACACCTGGAACCAATCTTCTTACATAAACCTGCCTCTCCGTCAGATCTGGAGCCCAAATGAGCAATCTCTCATCACAAACCGAATTCGACTGCCCGATCACCAAAGAATGCGGCGCTGTGGTTCAACTCCTGCAACCTCGTGAACGAGACCTCGGTGGCTTTTCCGTGCGGCGGGTTCTTCCGGTGGTGGGCCAAAAGATGATCGGGCCCTGGATTTTCTTTGATCATATGGGGCCTGCACACTTTCCTTCCGGCGACGGCATCAATGTGCGCCCTCATCCGCATATTGGCATTGCTACCGTCACTTACCTGTTTGAAGGCGAAATACTGCATCGCGATTCCCTCGGGAGCCTGCAACCCATCCGCCCGGGCGATATCAATCTGATGGTGGCCGGGCACGGTATTGTGCATTCGGAACGGGAACGCCCGGAGATCACGGCAACTGACCACACTCTCCATGGCTTGCAGCTATGGCTGGCGTTGCCTGAGGCGGAAGAAGAAACAGATCCCGCCTTTTATCACTACCCGGAGAGCACCGTACCCTCCGTGTCGGTAGGTGATGTGCAAGTCCGTGTGATGATGGGTACCGCCTATGGCGAGACCTCACCGGTGAAGGTGTTTGCCGACACCCTGTATATAGAGGCCTGGCTGAAGCCTGGCCAAAAGCTTACCTTGCCGGACGCCCAGGAACGCGGTCTCTATGTGGCGAAGGGTCGACTTCTGGCAGGCGAAACAGAGATTCCCGAGTTCTCCATGGCCGTTCTGTCAGAGCAGCAAGGCGTCATCGTTGAAGCCTTGGAAGAAACGCGGCTCGCACTGATTGGTGGCGAGCCCCTTGGTAAACGGTTTATCGAGTGGAACTTCGTTTCCAGTCGCAAGGAGAGAATTGAAGAGGCCAAGCGTGATTGGGAAAACGGCCGATTTCCCTCCGTTCCTGGCGATGAGGATGAGTATATCCCTCTTCCGGGCTAACAGGAGGCTCTTACAACCAGCGCCGAACCCTCTCTGCGTACTGATTGAACTGGTCTCCGAACAGGTCCCGCATATGACGCTCCTCAGGCTTGATCTGGAACCGGTTCATATACAGCACGTAGAGCGGAAGCAATAACGCAGCGAATACGCTGCCGAGATATAACCACCAGGCTGCCAGAATCATCAGGAACCCCACATACATGGGGTTTCTGGTATGGCGATACACGCCACCGACCACCAGGCTGTTGGTCTGGTGTGGCGTGCGTGGGTCTACCGTCGTGCCTGCACGCCTGAAAGCGAGAACGCCCATTAGTGCGATGACCGCACCGGCAACCAAAACAACGGCAAACAGCAGAAACCTCCCTGGAAACGCGAAGTACCCGGAAGGCAGTACCCGGGAAACTGCCCACATGGCAGCCCCAAAGAGTAGCGTCAGGATAACCGGTGGAACCTTTAGCTCGAGCGCTTTCACTTGTCGTTCCCTTCCACGCTTTTAACCGGACAGTTTTGAGATAATGCCAAGTGAATTGTTGGCAGCATCCCGTACTTCCCGATACCGTTCCGGGTTGTTGATCAGCGTGTCCAGATTATCCTCTGGAAACATGGCTTTCAGTTTCGTTTTGGCGTCATCGCCATCAGCGATGGCGGGCATTAACTGCTGAAGCGCCCGCAGCATCACTTCCGGTGACACGGAAGCGCCCGGGGATGCCCCAAGAATGGTGCCATAGGTTTTGTCGGAAGACACAATAATCTCCGTGCCCATCTGCAAATCGCCATCCTTGATAATCTGAACCCGCTGCCCCGCTTCTACCGGCTTCCAGTCAAACTTTTTGCTCAGACCGGGTGCAAACTTATCCAGGGCCGCCAACATGCTTCTATCGCCTTTGAAGGTTTCGGATATCAGATACTTAACCAGCGGGAAATGCTCAAGGGCGACATTCAGTAGCCCTGGAATGTCATGCAGTCGCATGGCCCGGACGTAATCGACAAAGCCCCTGCCTTTTTCCAGTACTGGTTTAAACGAGGCAAACGGGCCGAACAAAAGGTAGTGCTGGCCGTCGGCCACCCGTAAATCCAGATGCGGTACCGACATCGGCGGGGCCCCAACCTCGGCTTTGCCATAGGTTTTGGCCCGGTATTGATCCGCCTGTTCCGGAGTGATCCTGGCTTGCAGAAATCGTCCGCCGACGGGAAACCCGGTAAACCGGCGAGCGAACGGTAGATGGCTCTTCTTCAGAATCGGAAAGGCTCCCCCGCCGGCACCCACAAACAGAACGTCCGCCCGGTGTTGCACTGGCGCGCCCCGGGTTTGGGTTTCAACCAGCCAGCTCCCTGCCGGGCTGCGATGCACTCGCTTAACATGCACACCATATTCAATCTTTACACCTAACTGATTGGCGTAGTCAGCCATGAGCTCGGTCAAGGCGCCAAAGTTGACGTCTGTGCCGGTTTCGATAACGGTAGCGGCCATTTTCTCATGGCGTGCGCGGCCCTCCATGGTGAAGGGAATCCAGCTTTTGATTTCATCGAAGTCTTCGGAGTACCGCATGTGCTCGAAGAAATGATGGGCCGACATTTCTTTGAATCGCAGTTTCAACTCCTCAATGGAGGGTTCGGAAACGATGGTGCAATGCTTGGTCTGGTTGATGAAGCTGGTCGGCTCTTTGATGGCTCCCTTGTTGACCAGGTACGCCCAGAACTGTTTGGCAACGTTGAACTGGGCGTGAATTTTGAGGGCCTTCTCAACGGAAATAACCTCTTCATCCACCGGTGTGTAGTTAAGCTCGCAATTGGCTTCGTGACCGGTACCGGCATTATTGAATGCCCAGGAGTTACCCGCACCCGCACGGTCCAGGCGCTCCAAAATGGTTACATCCAGTTCCGGGGCCAGTTCCTTTGCCAGGATGGCAAATGTCGCCCCCATAATGCCTGCGCCGATGATGGTTACTTTCATACAGTTTGCCGCCAGTGTCCGTTCGGGTGTGTTTGACTGAAATTTCCTGTTCTGAACCTAACACAATTCCAGCGGCCTCGATAACGGCGTCAAAATACGCTACTATTGACCTGTATATTTATACAGTCATCCATAAACAGCGAGGAATCTTCTTAATGGCTGTTCAATCTTTGTTCTACTCAGACCGCGACGGACTCGAAATGGCACTCAAGAATCCCGACTCGATGCTTTTCACCACCAAGGCTGATGCTGATGCCCGCGATAAAATGCTGGAGCTCTCGGAGAATATCCAGCTCTGGTTTGAAAAGAAAATCCCGGATATGCCGGAAGAACTTGCTGAACAATGTGCGCTGCTGATTGCTGAGAACAAGGACCTGTTCCAGAAAGCACTGAAGAAGCCGGAGATCCTGGCCGAAGCCGAGACTCCGGCTGACTAGATGCGAACGCCTGGGCCGCCCGCCAGTCGGGAATTCTCTATTTTTCTTGGGTGGTATTGATTCGTACACTGGTCTGAAAATCAATGGTAACGTAACAACACCCGTAACCCGGAATACCATTTAGCAAGGAGTCTCTAATGGCCAACACCCGCGCATACGCTGCCACAAGCCCTACTTCCGGCCTGGCGCCCTACTCCTTTGACCGGCGCGAGCTGAGACCAGACGACGTCGCCATTGAAATCGATTACTGCGGCGTTTGCCACAGTGACCTGCATACCGTCGAGAACGACTGGGGCGGCTCTCAGTATCCCGTTGTTCCTGGCCACGAAATCATTGGCCGTGTCACTGCCGTAGGCCAGGATGTCACCCGCTACCAGCCCGGTGATCTGGTGGGCGTAGGCTGCATGGTTGATAGCTGCCGCACGTGTTCTGCCTGCGATTCCGGGCTGGAGCAATACTGTATTGAAGGCTCCACCATGACGTACGGCAGCCTGGATCGCCACGATGGCACCGTCACCCATGGCGGTTACTCTGAGAAAATCGTGGTAAGCGATCGTTTCGTGGTACGCGTGCCGGAAAACCTGGACCCCGCCAGCGCTGCACCGCTCCTGTGTGCCGGTATCACCACTTACTCCCCGCTTAAGCACTTCAAAGTCGGCAAGGGCCACAAAGTGGGCGTTCTTGGTATGGGAGGCCTGGGCCACATGGGTGTGAAGCTGGCCAAGGCCATGGGGGCGGAAGTCACTATCTTCACCCGTTCAGAAAGCAAAGTGGCGGAGGCGAAGAAGCAGGGTGCTGACCACGTCATCATTTCCACAGACAAGGCGCAGATGAAGGCCGCTGCGGATTCCTTCGACTTCCTGCTCGACACCATTCCCGTGGCCCACGATCTCAACCCTTACCTGAAGTGCCTGAAATACGATGGCACCCATATTCTGGTAGGGCTGCTGACGCCTGTGGAGCCCGCACTCCAGGCGGGGCTATTGGTAACCAAGCGGCGGGTGGTTGCCGGTTCGCTGATCGGCGGTATGCCGGAAACCCAGGAGATGCTTGATTTCTGCGCGGAGCACAACATTACCTGTGACGTGGAAATGCTGGACATCCGCAACATCAATGACGCCTACGAGCGACTGAAAAAGAGCGACGTGAAGTATCGCTTCGTGATCGATATGAACACGCTCAAGCATGCTTGATTGTTGCCCGTTCAAGACCCCGGGCTGGCCTTGTGTCGCCCGGGTGGTCTTTGACAATCCGCTAATAACCAATCCGGTTGCAAAGGGTTAGCATGGGTCTATTGTTATCGTAATTGACCTTGGATACAGCGCATGACCTTTGCACGCATTGCCGGAACCGGCTCCTACCTGCCGGACAACATCGTTACCAATCGCGACCTGGAGCAGAAGGTGGACACCTCTGACCAATGGATTCGCGAGCGCACCGGCATTGAACAACGTCACATTGCCCTGCCCGGCCAGTCCACTGTGGATCTGGCAGAGCAAGCCGCACTGCGGGCCATCGAAGCCGCCGGCATTGAGGTAACGGATATTGACCTTATTGTTTTTGCTACCACCACCCCGGATAAGGTTTTTCCGAGCTGTGCCTGTATTCTCCAGGCCAGGCTTGGTATTCAGGGTTGCCCGGCCTTTGATATCCAGGCGGTATGCAGCGGCTTTGTCTATGCCCTGGCAACGGCCGAAAAGTTCATCAAGACCGGAGCCAGTAAAAAAGCCCTGGTTATTGGCGCTGAAGTATTCTCCCGCATTCTTAATTGGGAAGACCGTGGCACCTGCATTCTGTTTGGTGACGGGGCCGGCGCGGTTGTTCTGGAAGCCAACGAAGAAACCGGAATTTTGTCTACGCATCTACATGCCGACGGGCGCTACGAAGACCTGTTACACGTTCCTTGTGGTGCGTTTGTGGAAATGAAAGGCAACGAGGTGTTCAAGGTTGCCGTAAACACCCTTGGGCAGATTGTGGATGAAACCCTGCAGGCCAATCAGATGCGAAAATCCGACATCGACTGGCTGGTACCACATCAGGCAAACCTGCGTATCATTGCCGCCACGGCCCGAAAACTGGATATGTCCATGGACCAGGTTGTGGTGACTGTTAATCGCCATGGCAACACCTCCGCAGCGTCCATTCCCCTGGCGTTGGATGAGGCCGTTCGGGATGGACGTATCAAACGGGGTGAAACCGTTCTGCTGGAGGCCTTCGGCGGAGGGTTTACCTGGGGCTCCGCATTGCTGAAATACTGATCAGGCACGGCGTCCTCATACCCAAAAGCGCTATTATTATTTTCTTTTAGTATTTTTGGTTCTTAAAAAACTTTGTTAGATTGCTTCTCAGATTCACTATTTCCGGTTCTGAGGAGCGTCTGATGAAACAACTGCTTAAAGGATTTGCACTGGGCGCCGCCCTGCTTTCCGCCCAGCCTGCACTGGCCGCTGATAGTGAGCTTCTCAACACCTCCTACGATATCGCCCGGGAACTGTTCGCGGCCTACAACGTGGAGTTCCAGAAGCACTGGCAGGAAAAAACCGGTGAAACGGTCAACATTCGTCAGTCCCACGCTGGCTCCTCCCGCCAGGCGCAAGCCATCATTCAGGGCCTCAAGGCAGACGTAGCCACCTTTAACCAGGTTACCGATATCGACATCCTGCACGAACGCGGTCAACTGATCCCGGAAAACTGGGCAGAGCGTTTGCCAAACAACAGCTCCCCCTACTACTCCACCATGGCGTTCCTGGTGCGCAAGGACAACCCGAAGAACATCCAGAACTGGGATGACCTGGTTCGCGAAGATGTTGCCCTGGTCATGCCTAATCCGAAAACATCCGGTAATGGTCGTTATACCTATCTGGCTGCTCTTGGTTATGCCCAGGATGCCTATGGTGACGATGAGGCAAAAATCGACCAGTTCATGGCCAGTATGCTTGGCCAGGTTAGAGTCTTCGACAGCGGCGGCCGTGGCGCCACCACCACCTTTGTTGAACGCGGCATTGGCGATGTGCTGCTGACCTTTGAATCCGAGGTCCTGAACATCGCCGATCGTTTCGAGAACGGCGAATATGAAGTAGTCACCCCCAAGGTCAGTTTCCTTGCCGAGTTTCCTGTGACCTGGATTGATGATTACACCCGCCAGAACGGGACTGAAAAACTGGCAAAAGAGTACCTGAGCCATCTGTATTCTGAAGATTCCCAGCGCTTGCTGGCCGGGTTCAACTACCGGGTCCATAACCAAAAGGTTATCGAGGAAAACGCAGACCGTTTCCGTGAGCTGAAGTTGAAATCCATCGATGAGATTGCTGGCGGCTGGGAAAACGCCATGAGCAAGCATTTCAGCAGCGGTGGCAAACTCGACCAGTTACAACGGCGTCGGTAAGAGGCTGAGATGTCTGCTCCCGCTCAAGTGAGCGCCGCCCCAGCGCGGCGCTTTTCAGGTCGTAGCAAACGGGTATTGCCGGGGTTTGGTCTGAGCCTCGGCATTTCGCTGTTTTTCGTCAGTCTGGTTTTGTTGCTCCCGTTATCTGGCCTGGTGGTGGAAACATCCGGCATGACCTGGGATCAGTTCTGGTTCACGATCACCGATCCCCGGGTGGTTGAATCCTACAAGGTGACGTTATGGACTGCCCTGGCCGCATCGCTGTTTAACGGTGTCTTTGGCCTTCTATTAGCCTGGGTTCTGGTACGTTATGACTTCCCTGGCAAGCGTATCCTGGATGCCTTTGTAGACCTTCCGTTCGCATTACCCACCGCGGTTGCCGGCATCACCCTGGCTACCCTGTTTGCCCAAAACGGCTGGTACGGCCAATGGCTGGCCAAACTGGGCATTGAAGTGGCGTTCACCCCGTTGGGTATCGTTGTTGCCATGGCTTTCACCAGCATTCCCTTTGTGGTGCGCACTGTCCAGCCTGTGCTGGAGGAATTGTCACCGGCGGATGAGGAAGCCGCGGTCAGCCTCGGTGCCTCCGACGGCCGGGTGTTCCGCAAGGTCATCTTTCCGTCGTTGTGGCCTGCACTGGTCACCGGCATTGCGCTTTCCTTCACCCGCAGCCTGGGTGAATTTGGCGCCATCATATTCATTGCCGGCAATACCCCCTACGTCAGCGAAGTCACCAGCCTGATGGTATTTATCCGGTTGCAGGAGTACGACTATGCTGCGGCCAGTGCCATTGCCTCGGTTGTTCTGTTGGCTTCACTGGTACTGCTATTTTCCATCAACCTCTGGCAGGGCCGATACCTGCGCCGCCTGGAGGGCCGATAGATGGCAGCTGAACATCATCGCGTCGGCGATCAACCCTGGGTGCGCCGCCTGCTCATTGGTACTGCGGTTCTGGTGTCGCTTGTTCTACTGGTGATTCCGGTGGTGGTCATTTTCTTCCAGGCCCTGAGTGCCGGCTGGAGCACCTTTACCGGTAACGTGCTGGACCAGTTCACCCTGCACGCCATCGGCCTGACCCTGCTGGTTGCAGCACTGACGGTGCCACTCAATCTCATCTTCGGTACTGCCCTCGCCTGGGCCGTTACCAGGTTCCGGTTTCCAGGCCGGAAACTGCTGGTGACCCTGATCGATATTCCCTTTGCCGTTTCACCGGTAATCGCCGGCTTGCTGTATCTGTTGCTTTATGGCCGGAACGGTTGGCTCGGCGGCTGGCTGGCCACCCACGATGTCCAGTTGATGTTTGCCTGGCCGGGCATTGTCATGGTCACCGTATTTGTCACCTGCCCGTTCGTTGCCCGCGAGCTCATCCCGCTGATGCAACAGCAAGGCAGTGAGGAAGAGGAAGCCGGCGTGGTTCTGGGCGCTTCTGGCTGGCGTATTTTCCGGAAGATTACCCTGCCTAACATCAAGTGGGCGCTGATCTACGGCGTAGTACTGACCAATGCCCGCGCCGTGGGTGAATTCGGTGCCGTGTCTGTTGTTTCAGGCAATATTCGCGGTGAAACCAATACCTTGCCGCTTCATGTTGAACTGCTTTATCAAGATTATAACGTGGTAGGCGCCTTCGCCAGTGCCGCCCTGCTGGCAACCATTGCCATCCTGACGTTAGTCGTTAAAGCCTTTGTAGAGTGGCGCCAATCCCGCCCAACGATCCTGACGCCCGAGAAAGGAGGTGTCTGATATGAGCATCACTATCGACCAGATTTCCAAAACCTTCGGCCGTTTCCAGGCGCTGAAAGACGTTTCGCTGGAGATTCCTGAAGGTAAACTGACCGCGCTTCTGGGGCCGTCCGGCTCGGGCAAAACCACGCTGCTGCGGATTATCGCCGGGCTTGAATCTTCGGACTCTGGCCGAATCCTGTTTGGCGGCGATGACGTCAGCAACCTGCACGTTCGGGATCGTAATATTGGCTTCGTGTTTCAGCACTACGCCCTGTTCCGTCATCTTACCGTGGCAGAGAATATTGCATTCGGCCTGGAGTCCCTGCCCCGCAAACAGCGGCCGACAAAATCCGAGATACGCCAGCGGGTGGCCAAACTGCTGGAGATGATCCAGTTACCGCAACTGGCTGGCCGATATCCGGCGCAATTGTCCGGTGGCCAGAAGCAACGGGTGGCCCTGGCCAGGGCCCTGGCAACTCAGCCCCGTATACTGCTGCTGGACGAGCCCTTTGGCGCCCTGGATGCGAAAGTGCGCAAAGACCTGCGTCGCTGGTTACGGGCGCTGCATGACGAGTTTCATTTCACCAGCATCTTTGTCACCCATGACCAGGAAGAAGCCCTGGAGCTGTCCGATCAGGTGGTGGTCATGAGCCAGGGACAGGTGGAACAGGTCAACGAACCTACCGATCTGTATGCACGGCCCGAAAGCCGGTTTGTGTTCGACTTCCTGGGCCATGTCAATGTGGTCTCCGGCGTCGTGAAACATCATAAGCTGGTTCAGGGGGATGCCTGGGTGTCTCTGCCCGGGCAGAAGTCTGACCAGGAAGCCCAGCTTTACTTGCGCCCCCATGAAGTCCACCTTGCCCGGGCGCCAGCGATTCACGCCCGTTTACCGCTGCGTATCGAGGCCATCAGTCTGATTGGCTCGGAAGTGCGGATAGAGCTCGTGCCGGTGGGCTGGAACAGTGACGAGATCTGGGAAGTTGGCATGAGCCACAACGAATTCGCCCGCCACAACCCAAGCCGGGGTGAACTGTGGTACGCGGTGCCAGACATCGGCCACCTGTTCGTTGCCGATAGTGCCCAGCCACGATCCGTCGACTGGGCTTATACCACAGCGGCTAACGCCAGTAATATGTAATCCTCAGACCGCCATCCAGCGGCCGTCGGAATACTGCTGCAGGCCGCTGTCATCCATCCGCCAGAGCCAGAGCCACCGGTTTTCAACCAGGGCTCTTACGTCGTCCTGGGCCTGTAGTACTTGCTCAATTCGCTCTGGTGGCGCGTCGATCACCACGGTCAACCGCATCGGTTCGTGGCGAAAACGTTCACCATCGTGAACGGATTGCCAGGGTAATCCGATGCGAAGATCGGTGCCGTTGCCCTCGACAACCCCGATATTACCTCCCACCACCGAATGCAGCAGCTTGTTGCCTGCGCCATAGCGTGAGGGCTGGGACACAGACCCGAAATACTGAAGATTGATCCAGTTTGCCACCACCATCGGGGCCGACATCAGCGCAGACAACACAGAACCTGTGTCGTCCAGCTCCGGCCTGTATTCGTGAAGGAAGCACCGGCCGGCAAGATTGATTGCGCGGCTTCGGTGCCGGGGCGCAATAATCATGGCGGCATTGTTTGCCAGCCCCCATTCGGGCCTGATCTCCGCCCAGTTATGGGTACGCTTGATGAGTTCTTTCAGGAGAGCTTCATCGGAATGACCATTCAGGCCTAGCGTTCCTGCCCGCTCACGGCGTGTGGCAGCCGAGGCCCTTTCAAAGCTCTGCAATAGTTCATTGGCAATCCGTTCATGGCTTGCGGGTATGGCCTTTTCCCCCAGCAGGCGCACCTGGTCTGTCACGGTGCAGTGTTCTGCCGCCACTACCAGAGTACTGTCGGGCACAATGATCCCCCGCTCCACCAGACCGGCGCGCACACTGCGGTCGTTAAGCAACTGTGCGGCAATGCTGGCATTAACGTCGCCGTTTTTACCGCCGCAGGCTCCGCAGGCAAGTCCAGCCTGGTTCGGATTGTTATCGGTGTGAGCGCCATGGCCGACCAGCACCAGCAATGGTGCAAAATTGCCGGTCAACGACATGGATCTCAGCAGCCCCTCAGCAAGGTTAACCCGCTCTGGATCCGATAAGGGATCTCCGCCATAGCGGTGGAACAGGCGGCCTTCCGGCGCCGTCTCCCTGGTTTTTCGGTTCTTGTGCAAGCCATCCCGAATCAGCTTCCACGCCCATGCCAGTCCGGTGGTTTCCACCAACGTAAAGGTTGAAAGGCTACCGTATTTCGCATGTCGAACCGTTTCCCGTACCTGTTCCCGTCCATCCAGCCGCCTGTTGTGCTCCAGGTCTGCCGAAAGACTGCCAAGGGTATCAACATAACGAAAAGCCGGTGCCAGCAAACCCGGCAACCGGGCTTCATCGTCTGACGGGCCAAGTTTTTGATGCATCACGGGCACCCCAAAGAACCCGGCAACACCAAGGGTGTCTATCTTTGCCGAAGCGCTTTCCAGGTGCCGCCTCAGCACCTCTGAGCGGACATCAATACAGAACGCCGCCTGGACTTCAGGGATTCTGCTTGCCAATTCTTCGGGTTGTTCCGCCGGGCGCCGCAAGCAGTCCCTGAACTGGCGCTGCCATGCCATTTCATAGGCGCGATGCCAAACCCACATCAGTGCATCATCACCGTGAGCGTGCCTCGCCAGTTGCCCACCAGAGACCGCTTGTTGCCATTTAGCCCGCTCAGCGGCCGGTAGCGCAGACGCAGCCATCCACTCGCAAGCCAGTAACACCGTCGCTAACTGGTGGCAGAGGTGGGATGGCTGGCCGTCAAGGGACGCCCGCCAATCTTCACCGCGGCACCATGACGCCCAGCCCGGCAAATGCAGCAACAATGCATGTACCGCCGCCGTTAACTGATCTGGGGTATAAGGCAAAGCTTGAGCAAGAAAATCTGCAGCACTCTGCCAATCATCCGGAAGTTGTGCCGCCAGCGCTTTTGAAACCAGGCCCCGGGGACCGGCCATGGATAACCAGTAGCGATACAGGTCGGTACCCTTGGTGTTCGTCAGCCATTGTCCCTGCCGATGATCAAAATACCGACCACAGAGCAGCCCGAGAAACTGCGTAGTCTGTGATAGCGCATCACCGTCACTCGATGGCTGAATGTGTGACAGCGCCAACCCCGGTTTCACATCACGTGGCCGTACCCGGGACAACTGCTCAAGCAATAATTGCGTCGGCCTGTCTACCCCCTGCGCCTCGGCTGCAGCTATCAGGTCGCTCTCACGGATACGGCCGCCGTGCCAGGCCTCCAGATAGAATTCCGGCGCCATCAACATGCCCTGCCCCCTGCGGGAAACCAGTTCGATGGCGGCTTCCTCGATACCTTGATGCCTGTGGCCCCACCAGGGATTCACCGCTATCCACCGATCCAGAGGCCAGCTAGGGGCAATCCGCTCACAGGCCATAGCGACCTGATCAACAGCCTGGTTCTGACCAACATCCGGCACGCGTAAAGTGGCACTCATGATGGTTCTCCTGAAGACAGAACGTAACGGGCTTTTTTCGTCTTTTCCGTACCATCCTGAAGCCATTGCCTGGCCCACCGTCGGGTAACCCGTTCGAACGGTTGATCCAGATACAGGCCCTGGCTGAGCGGTAGGTTCAACCGCTGCAACCAGGCCCCATCCGGCCGAAAAAGCACGAGTAATGACATCCCCGCCAGAAGACCCAGCATTACCCAGGCCACCACATTGGCCGCCGGCCAGAGCATAAAAGTATCTGCGCCCGTAACCGCAGGCCCCAGTACCAGGTGGAGAAGACCATATAGCGGTACCAGACTGATCGCCATGGCGACAACCAATACCCGGGCTCGGGCCGTGCTACCCGACGGAACTCCGAGAACCGATGCGGCAACTGCCAGCACCAGTAACGCCGCCAGTATCGCTTTGCCCTCCACAAGCTCGGGAAGCATCCACAGCATGGCTGCCGCCAAACCTGATGCCACGCCGGCAAGCACCAGCTGCGATGCCCCCGGTCGACCGGAGAAGTAGACCGCCGTGGCCTTTACCGTCCGGCCAGACGCCAGCAATGAGTGCGCTTTGTACAGTGAGTGGGCAAGCAAATGCAGTAATGCCAGGGTGTAGGCGCCCAGCGCAATCTCAAAGAGCATAAAACCCATCTGTGCGTTGGTGGACCAGACCAGCGCGTGTTTTACCGAGCTCTGAGTCATCATGGCAAACACGGCCACGATGGCGGTAACGCCGCCAGCGACAAGCAACAGGAAGTGGCCCGCTGTAAACCCTTCGAACACCGGGAACAGCCGCAGCCAGAGGAACCCGCCGAGGTTGATTACTCCAGCATGAAGCAGGGCCGATACCGGCGTAGGCGCTTCCATCACCCGGATCAGCCATCCGTGAAATGGAATCTGTGCGCATTTGAGCACGGCGGCAACGGCAAGCAGTACGGACGCGGTCGTCAGCTCGGGGGACGACCCACCAATTTCCCTGGCCAATGCGTAGATTTCGGGGATATGAAAACTGCCGTAGTGGCGCCAGATAAACACCACAGCACCAATAATCGCCAGATCACCCAGGCGACTGGTAATGAACTTCTGTGCAGCGGCCAACCGGGCTTCCGACCGTTCCGGGTAGAGCGTCAGCAACTGGTGCAAGGCCAGGCTGACACCAATCCAGGCGAATGCCAGAACCAGCAGATGATTGGTGAATACCAACACCAGCACACTGGCCACTGTGGTGAGGAACCAGGGCAAGAACACCGGGAAGGCGGCATCGCCACGCAGATAATCCCGGGAGTATCGCAGAATCACCCAGGAGACAAAACTGACCATCAGCGCCATCCATACCGACAGGCCATCGGGATACAGCCCGAGCGGTGCCCCCAGTTCCGGCAACCGCGTATCCAGCCCGGCCGACTTCAGCAACAAAAGAAAGCCCACCACACCGGTGACCACAATCAGCGTTTGCAGCAAAAACTCCGCCAAGCGCCAGCAATGGTCAATCTTGGTTTTCGATCGAGTCCAGTTGGCGAAGCCGGCCAGCGCCAGGAGCAGGATCGGCAAGGCCAGCCAGGTAGCCAGGGCGGAGGTGGAAAATACGCTGGTGATTGTCGGCATAACGAACTCCTTTAGCGAACAGAGCTACTGTGCCGATTAGGAATTCATAGATAAAATGGTTTATAAAGATTAAATTGTTCACCAAAAGAGAACAAAGGCAAATCCGGGGAATATCCATGCGCCTGAACTATCATCATTTATACTATTTCTGGAAAGTAGCCAGCACAGGCCATTTGACCCGCGCAGCGGATGCGTTGCATATCTCCCAGTCTGCGCTGTCCGGTCAGATCCGGAAACTCGAGGACAGTCTTGGCCATGAACTGTTCATCAGGGAGGGGCGACGGCTAAAACTATCCGAAGCCGGCCGCGTGGCCTTCACCTATGCGGAAGATATTTTTCGCCAGGGCGCGGAGCTGGAAGCCCTTTTCCGAACCGGGCGCCAGACCAATCGGGAGGTGCTCAAGGTTGGCGCGGTAGCGACTCTGTCAAGGAACTTCCAGGAAGGCTTCCTTCGGCCACTGCTCGGCCGCCAGGATCTGGGCCTCAAGCTCCAGAGCGGAAGCCTGGAAGATCTGCTACGAAGACTATCGGCCCACCGTTTGGATCTTATTCTGTCCAATCAACCCGTTCACGGTGACGACGAAACCCCTTGGCTATCACGGCGTATTGCAAGGCAACCTGTCAGCATTATCGGGCCGGCGGCCGCCGAATCCCGGGTCGGCTTTCCTGACATGCTGCGTGACCAACCACTGATAGTGCCGGGCCAGGACAGCAATATCCGGCAGGCTTTTGACCAGCTGTGTGAGTACCACCAGATTCACCCGATTATTCTGGCTGAGGTGGACGACATGGCGATGATGCGCCTGCTAACTCGTGACAGCGGGCATTTCGCCATCCTGCCCCCGGTGGTTGTGCGTGACGAATTGCGCAAAGGCGAACTCAGGGATTACGGTGCATTGCCGGGCGTGTTCGAAGAATTCTATGCCATTCGTATTCGCCGGCAATTTGAGTCTCCGGCCCTGCAGGAGTTAATGGCTCAACCTCCGGAACGACTATTGACCTTTCCGGACAATGATTCTGGTTGAACTGGTCTTTTGATGCGGCGCCGGGGCCGTTATAGTCATAGGGAGTAAAAATACAACAAGATCAGGAAGTAGCCATGACATCACGCGCCCCTCAAAAACCTTCTGTCATCATAATCGGCACCGGATTTGGCGGGCTCGGCATGGCTATTCAGCTAAAAAAAGCCGGCTATGGGCAAATCACATTGCTGGAAAAAGAAGGCGCCGTTGGCGGAACCTGGCGAGACAACACCTACCCCGGCGCGGCCTGCGACGTGCAATCGCACCTTTACTCCTACTCCTTTGAGCCCAAACACGACTGGAGCCGGAAGTTTGGCCTCCAGGCCGAAATACTCGGGTACATGGAGCATTGTGTTCACAAGTACGACCTGGCGCGCCATATCGAGTTCGACCGTGCCGTAGCCACGGCCAGCTTTGACAGCCAGTCGAATGAGTGGGTAGTGGGTACAGAATCGGGCCATGAATATCGCGCTGATGTGCTGATCACGGCCACCGGGCAGTTGAACCGCCCTGCCATACCCGCCATTCCCGGCATTGACCGTTTTAAGGGCACCTGCTTCCATTCTGCGCGCTGGAACCACGATTATGATGTGACCGGCAAGCGGGTTGCGGTGATCGGCACCGGCGCCAGCGCCATCCAGTTTGTTCCAGAAATTACGCCAAAAGTTGCAGCGCTGGACCTGTATCAACGCTCCGCTGCCTGGGTATTGCCGAAAGCCGACCGCCCATTTACCGCGCTTGAGCAATCACTGTTCCGGAAACTGCCGGCCTGGGACAGGCTCTACAGGGCCATGATCTACTGGAAGAACGAGTCACGCGGGCTTGCCTTTACCCGGTTCAACCGGCTACTGGATATCTTTGCCCGACAGGCCAGGAAGGAAGCACAGACATGGGTGACCGACCCCCACAAACTGAAGCACATCATTCCGGACTATCGTATCGGCTGTAAACGGATTCTGATCTCCAACGACTGGTACCCGGCCATTAACCAGCCGCACCTGAATCTGATCACTGAGGGAATTTCTGAGATCGATGAAACCGGCGTTGTAACCTCCACTGGAGAACACCGCCCCGTCGACGCCATTATTTTCGGAACCGGCTTCAAGGCGACGGAGTTTTTGTCACCCATCAAGATCACTGGTCGTCAGGGTGTTGCCCTGAACGACGCCTGGGCAGACGGCAGCAAAGCGTTCAAAGGCATTACCGTGAATGGCTTTCCGAATCTGTTCATGCTGTATGGGCCCAACACCAATCTGGCCCACAATTCGATTCTGTTCATGCTGGAATCCCAGTTCCGCTATGTCATCAGCTCACTTGATTCCCTGGCCAGATACCCCGGGGCTGCCATGGAAGTGCGGGAAGATCGGCAATCCCGCTATTGCCAGGTGGTCCAGCACAGCCTTGAGAACAGCGTCTGGGATTCCGGATGTACCTCCTGGTATCTGGATGAACATGGCCGTAACACCATCAACTGGCCCGGGTTCACGTTCAGCTATCGCTTCTCTACCCGCGCTGCAGACACCGCTGATTATCAGTTTCTGGAGCCTGAAGCAGGCCGTTAGTCCTCTGCTGTAACCAATCGGTTGCAGTTCAACGCCAAACATAGGATGATTGGTTCATCATTTGTCTGGGTGATCGGAAATGTTAAAGCCAATCAAAAAAGGCTCCCTGGTGGAGACAGCCATCGAAAGCCTTAGGGAAGCCATCGAAAGCGGCCAGTGGCCTGTCGGAAGCCGGCTTCCGGTTGAAGCCGAGCTGTCTGAGGCTCTGGGGATCAGCCGCAACACCATCCGTGAAGCCGTTCGGGTGCTGGTGCATGTGGGTATGCTGGAAACCCGCCAGGGCGATGGTACCTACGTACGTGCCAATCGCGACGCTGGAGAAACGCTGCGGCGTATTGCCCGCAGCCAGTTGGCGGAACAACTCGAGGTGCGGCTGATGCTGGAAACGGAGGCCGCGAGGCTGGCGGCCACTCGGCGCACCGACAGCGACCTGAAAGCGATGAGCGACGCGCTGGATGCACGAGCCAGCGCCGGGGACAACCTCAACGAAAGAATCCACCATGATGAGTGGTTCCACCATGCGCTTGTGCGCGCTTCCCACAATTCCGCTCTGATCGAGCTCTATGATTATTTTTCACACGCCGTCAGCCAGACAATCGAACGTACGGAGCGCGATGACGACCTGCCAGAACCCAGCCAGGAGGACCACGAACTTCTGCTGGCAGCCATCCGCCGAAAGGATCCAGCCAAGGCAGAAATGCTTTCGCGCGCCCTGCTCTCCCCCAGCCTTGACGTGATTAACCGGCAGAATCAGCCATGAAATTTCGTCTCGATACGTTCACCCTTCTATTGCTCGGCGCCATCGTCCTGGCGTCGTTCCTGCCGGTTACCGGGCAGGCCGCGGACCTGCTTGCTACCACCGGTACCATTGCCGTAGCCCTGCTATTCTTTTTCCATGGTGCAGCCCTATCCCGGCAACAGATTATCGACGGCGCCACCCATTGGCGCCTGCACATCCTGATTACCGCCCTGACCTTCGTGTTCTTTCCCCTGGCAGTATTGCCCATTAATGGTCTCAGCAACCTGGTGCCGGAATGGATGCCGAGGGATCTGGGGTTGGGGTTTCTCTATCTGGGCGTACTTCCGTCAGCGGTGTCGTCGTCCATTGCCTACACCGCCATGGCCAGAGGCAATGTGCCTGCCGCCATATGCAGCGCTGCAGCGTCTAATGTGTTTGGAATGATGCTCACTCCGTTCCTGCTGCTTTTACTGGTTTCGACTTCCGGAACCGGGGAGTTTGCAGTGGCTGAGGCGTTGAAAGACATCGTTCTGCAACTGTTGCTGCCCTTTGCGGTGGGGCATGCCTTCAGGCCAATGCTGGGTGGTTTCCTTTCACGCAATGAATCGTTGATGGCCCGTTACGACCAGTGTGTCATCTGGATTATCGTTTATTCGGCATTCTCACACTCGGTAGTGAGTGGGCTTTGGCAGAACCTTCCACTTCAGGCCGTGGTACTGACGATCCTGCTATGCTTTGGTCTGCTTGGCTTGTTCATGCTGGTGGCGATGATGATGGTCAGAAAGCTCGGCTTCAGCCTGGAAGACGAAGCCGCGGTGGTGTTCTGTGGTTCGAAGAAAAGCCTGGCATCCGGTTTGCCAATGGCCAAAGTGCTGTTCTCTGGCCATCCGGGCTTCGGCATGATTGTGCTGCCGATCATGTGCTACAACCAGATTCAGGTCATCGTCGGGGCCATCCTGGCCCAGAAGTATCGAGCGAAAATCGATCGGGCGTCAGCCGCCCATGCCTCCGAATAGGGTTGCCAGGATAACCAGGCCGACGATCCACCCAATAACGGCAGGCCAGAAATTCACCATCTGCGGTGGTTGGTCTGCCTGATCCGCACCGGCCTGCTCCCTGGACACCTCTTCATCCGGGTAATTTCGCGGGTCTGGTTCATGGCTTGCTTCCCGAACGCTGAACCAGTCAAACCAATCACCCAGAAACTGAGCCACCGGACGGGGAAAACTGCCGTTCTCTGCCATCGGGCGGATCTGGGGCTCAAGGCTTTTGGCGATTTCCCTGCGTAGCGGTAACTGGTCTGCAGGCGGTTCGCACAAGATGGCCTTCCAGATACCAGCATCCTGCTGGCGCTGGTTGTCGTTCATCAGGGCTTTAATCTGAATCACCACTTCGCGGACAACCTGGGCTTCGTGGGCGTCCAGCGCCCGCTCTGCGTTGCTCTCACCCCCGGATTCCTCAGTCTGCTCTCGGCGGACTTCTTGGGCGACTGGCTCAGGTTGGGCGGCAGCGCTGGCGGCCGGCATGCCACCGGTCGCCTCCCTGAACGCCTGCTCCAGCGCCTGGGCCTCTCTGTCCGAGGCAAATTTCATCTGGCGCTCATAAGCCTGCCGAATGCGTTCGCGATCTCCGGTTGGCTCGATGCCAAGGATGTCCCAGCAATTCATAAAACAGTCACTCCGGATCTGTAAAATCTGTAATCTTTATAGAGACAAATCAATCGTTCTCCCCTAGGATTCAGGGAGAATCACAATAAATCAGTCCGCTCGGCAAATTATAGAACGACACCCATGCGCATTACGAATTACCTGTCAGAAAATCGCGCTAACCGACTCCGCATGCGCAGAACCTTCGGCCATTCCCTGCTTGCCTCAGCCATTTTAGCCCTCTCGACCGGCAATGCCGGCGCGGATACCGGTTTTCCGGAGTTCAGCAATGGGTTGGTGGCTTTCGGCGATGACATTCCAGAGGTGCTGACCACCACCCGGCTGCGCCAGCCAAAAACCCGGGTTCCCGGAAGCACCACGGTGATCACCGGTGATATGATTCGGGACCTTGGCATCCAGAACCTGTACGAGGTGTTCCGCCTGGTTCCGGGCATGGTGGTCAATTTCGTTGGTAGCCACCAACCGGTTACCACTTACCATGGCACCGTTCATTATGAACAGCGCCGGATGCAGGTGCTGGTAGATGGTCGTACCGCCCACAAGGCCACCCTTTCCGATATGGATTGGGAAACCATGCCAGTACCACTGGACATGATTGAACGCATTGAAGTCGCTCGGGGGCCCAACTCAGCCGCCTATGGTATCAATGCCTTCCTGGGCACCATCAACATCATCACCCGGGACCCGGCCGATACCGCCGGAGTGGAAGCACGGGTGGTTCGGGGCTCTCGGGGGCATCTGCGTACTTTTGGTTCAGTGGGTAATGCCGATCCGGATCTCGATTGGCGACTTACCTATGAGAAGCGCAAGTTTGATGGCTTCGACTACCAGGTAGACGGCGGCGAACGCTTTCCATTCCATGATGGCCACGACATCAACTCCTTTACCTATGATTCCCGCGTCAAGATCAACGACCGCACGGATGTTGAACTGCGGGGCGGCGTTGTGGATGGCATGAATTACCAGGACAAGGATAAAAGCGGCGAGCTGAACCCGTTCGAGAATCCTGATATTGATGTGCGGGACTACTACCTGCAATCCAAACTGAACGTTATTGCTTCCGAGCGCCATTTTTTCCACGTAATGGCCAGTGTCCAGAACTTTGACCGACGCCAACAGTACGTTGTTGGTTTCCCGGATAGTACCGTTCAGTGCCTCAGAGACAACACACCGCTGTATCAGTACACCTATTTCCCGGATGGCAGTCGAGAACGGCTCTGTTTTGTGGACGGAGGTGGCGCACCCGCCATTGCCCAGGTAGACGCGGATTCAGAGGATACCCGCCTGGAACTGGAGTTTCAGGATACCATTCTGCTCAGCGACGACCTGAGAATCGTCTCTGGCGCGGGATTCCGGAAAGATACCTTCCGCTCTGAAACCTATTTCAACGGCCGGGGTAACAATTACCAGTCCCGCTTCTTCGGCAACGTGGAATATACGCCGATAAACTGGCTGACACTTAACGCAGGCGGTAACTGGGAGCGCACAAGCACAACAGACGATCACTACTTCTCGCCCCGGTTGGCTGCGAATTTCACCCTCAATAGCCGGCACGCCCTCCGCTTTGTCTATTCCCAGGCGGTCAGAACCCCGGATGGTTTCGAGCAGAATCCGGACTGGGGCTACACCCTCCGCAATGTCCGCCCTGCGATTTATTCCGATCTTGAGGGCCGCAGGGTAACAACCGCGGATGCGTACGAAGACCTGGGGTGGCTTACGCTCGGCAAAGACCTGAGGGAAGAACGAATCATTTCCCGGGAAGTCAGCTACTTCGGCCAGTTCCCGCTAGAGCGGGCTATGCTGTCTCTGGAAGTGCGGGGCTTCAAGGATGAAATGCGGGACATGATCAGCGGTGTTATTCAGCTCAAGGACTGGAGCATCGACAACAACGTTGCCGTGGATCAGCAAGGTTTTGAAGTGGAAGCGATGATTGAATACCCCGGCACAACCTTCCGTGCCAGCTACGGCTACCTGGATCAGGATACCTGGTACACCGGTCAGCCAATCATCAACCAGGACGGTGACCTTGATATCAGAAAACAGGACCAGGCGGTCAGTCTGCTGACCCGGCTTTCTGTGCGACATTCCGGCAGCCTGGCACTGATTCAGGACCTGCCGTGGGGGCTCAAGGCCTCATCCGCCTTCTACTGGGCAGACGAATTTGGGCGTAGTCAATTCGAGCGCATTGATGCGAAAGTTGCCAAGCGCTTCTATCAGCCGCGGTATACCGCTGAAGTGGCCTTTACCATGCAACACTATCTGAACCGGGAAGCCGAGCTGAGTTCCGATAACAACATTGAGGACCACAATCAGTTCTTTGTGGAGGCAGGAGTTCGGTTCTGACACTATGCTGAAAGGACTGACTAACGGGATAGCACACCAACCGGGAAGGTATGATCTCATCCAGATTTTCTGACACTAAACTGCCACGAGTCCTGCAAGGGATCAGCCGAGCCGCGATGGTGGCGGCGCTGATGCTTCTGCTGCCATGGTCCCCTTTTGTCTCCGGTCAGAACGGTGAGCCAACACTACCGACTATCTACATTGCAGGCTCAGGCAACACATCTTTGGACCAACATGTTACCCGCCTACTACGTGAACAGATCGGAGATACGGCAGAACTGGTGTTCATCCATGATGATCAAAGCCCTCGTACATCAGGCAGCCCCGTCATCACTATTGGCCCAGCCGCATTTACCC
This sequence comes from Marinobacter shengliensis, assembly GCF_003007715.1. Taxonomy (GTDB): domain Bacteria; phylum Pseudomonadota; class Gammaproteobacteria; order Pseudomonadales; family Oleiphilaceae; genus Marinobacter; species Marinobacter shengliensis. The sequence goes on from NZ_PXNO01000027.1 coordinate 896,152, forward strand.
GTATTCGTCAGATCAACAGGAACACACCGATACTGGCGTTGCTGGTAGAGCGCAAGTTTATCCAAGGGTACGTTAACCGCACTCCGGGACAGGTGTCTGCTGTCTTCTATGACGTTCCGTTATTGCGGCAGGCCCTCACTGGCAAGGCAATTCTGCCCCAATCCAAGCGCATAGCCTTGCTGGCATCCACCGATTCTGTGGAAATCTATGAAGACCTGATTGATCAGCTTGCGGAGTACAATCTCCAAGCCCGGGTGTTTGTTACGGACAGCGACGATCAACTGATCCCGACGCTGATCCGGGCCCTGAACTATGGCGACTTCCTGTTGGCGGGCTCTGACGACGCCATCTACAACCCCAGAAATATCAAGCACATCCTGCTGACAGCCTATCGGCGAAACCGGATTGTCATTGGTCCCAGCCAGGCTTATGTCAAGGCGGGCGTACTGGCCTCCGGCTATGCCCCATTTCCTGAGATGGCTGCCAAGGCTGGCGAATTGCTCCAGGCATACTTTGAAACCGGGATTCTTCCTGAACCCGCGTATCCGAACGAGTTTCGTGTTGAGGTCAACGAGCAAGTGGCCCGATCACTCAACATCCCGCTCCCGAGCCGTGAATGGATATCGCAGTATCTGGACGACCTGATGCTATCAAGCCAGGAGGATTTGGAATGAACAGGCAGAATGCATCCCTGTCCAGAAAACTTCTGTTGCTTGGGGCCTTGCCAGCCGTTGTCATGTTTGTTGCGTTAATGGCATTTTTTACCTCGGCCCGGCTGGAGGACGCGCGTACCGACCTGGCTGAAAGCAGCCAGATGCTGGCGGACAGCCTGGCCCCGGCACTCGAGTACGCTGTGGTTTCCGGCAATATTGCAGCCCTGGAGCAGACACTGAATCAGTCACTACGGCGAAGCAAAGCCGAGTGGATACGCGTAACCGATGTGGTCGGAAAAGAACTCGGCTTTGTCAGCAATAGTCTTGACAGCTCGTCACAGCGACACCATAACTTCGATATTTATTCTGCGGAAATCCTTCAGGAACCCCTGGACCTTGGAGCAGGCACTGGCTGGTTCAACCCCGGCTATGGGTTCAGTTCTGGTTCGTTGCGGGTTGGTGCAGTTGAAGTGGGCGTCGAACCGCGCGTGCTGGCCGATCGTCAGCAGAGTATTCTGTGGTCTTCTATCGCAGTTGGTGTCGCCATGCTGCTGTTCACCATCGTTCTGGTTAACCATTTCCTCAATAATATCCTGCAGCCCATTCGCAAGGTGGCAAGCCGGGTTGATCAACTGATTACCGGCGACTATGACTCCCAGCCCGTGACCACCAAGGGAAACTCCAAAGAGATTGTCGCCATACAGAAACAACTGAACGAGCTGGCGGACCATCTGGAGAAGCTCAGAACCACTCGCGACCAGACCCTCGCGGTGTCGGAAGAGGCCCGGGAAAAGGCCGAACTGGCAAGCCATGCCAAATCTGAATTCCTTGCAACCATGAGCCACGAGCTCAGAACCCCGCTCAATGGGGTACTGGGAATGGTTGAGTTAATCCAGGAGGAACCGTTAACCAAGCGACAGCGGGATTACCTGGGCACTGCCCGGCAGGCGACAGAGGACCTGCTTACCGTCATTTCCGATATTCTCGATTATGCCCGCATGGACAGCGGCACTCTGGAACTGGAACACCAGGAGTTTGATCTAAGGTCCATTCTGGCCAACTGTGCGGCTTCCTATCGCCATGCAGCAGAGCAGCAAGGCCTGGCACTGGATATCAATTTTCTGGGAGACTGGCCAGACAAACCGGTGGTGGTTGGCGACGCACCTCGAGTCCGACAGATTCTGGCAGGGCTGCTGGATAATTCCATTAAATATACCGCGAACGGGTTTGTCAGTGTTCGCGCAAGTTGGTTATCGCTTGAGAGCGGCTGTGTGCTTTTCGGCTGTTCAGTCAGTGATTCCGGAGCGGGTATTCCCAGTGACCGCCTCCACAATATTTTCCACACATTCGAGCAAGTTGACTCCGGTAACACCCGTGCCCATGACGGCGCCGGACTGGGGCTCTCTCTGGTTCAGCGGTTGGTGGAACTGATGGGTGGCCATATTCAGGTGGAATCAGATTTCGGAGAGGGCTCCTCGTTCCGTTTTGAGCTGCCATTTGAGCTGGCGGATGCCCCGGCCACGGTTCAACCGGAGTTCACGGATATCCCGAGGGAGCAGTTAGGAAAAAAATCCTGGGCCCTGGTGGTCGAGGACAATGAGGTGAACCAGAAGGTCTCCACCACGCTGCTGAACAAGCTCGGTTTTGAAACCGATACCGCGAATAACGGCCAGGAAGCGGTCGACAAGGTAAAAAACAAACACGAAGGCTACGATGTCATCCTGATGGATTGCCAGATGCCGGTGATGGACGGCTACCAGGCAACCCGAATGATTCGCGAATGGGAACAGGGGAACGGCCAATGCGGTACGCCGATCATCGCCCTGACGGCTGATGTCTCAACAGAAACCGAGGCCAGCTGCCGGGCCAGCGGCATGAATGATTACATACCCAAGCCGGTACGCCGCGAGACGCTCAGGGAAGTACTAAGCCGCTGGATTCGATTGTAAAGAACCGGCGAGCTTACGCTACCGGTTCACGCATGGTGACAAATTCTTCCGCTGAGGTCGGGTGAATACCCATGGTTGAGTCAAACTGCGCCTTGGTGGCACCGGCCTTGATAGCAACGGCCAGCCCCTGAATGATCTCGCCGGCGTCTGGCCCCACCATATGAGCGCCGAGCACCTTGTCGGTCTCATCGTCCACCACCAGTTTCATCAGGCATCTCTCGTCCCGTCCGCTCAATGTGTATTTCATCGGTCGGAACTCTGAACGGTAAATGCGCAGCCTGTACCCGGCTTCCCTGGCCTCTTCCTCAGTCAGACCAACGGTACCGATATTCGGCTGGCAAAACACAGCGGTCGGAATAGCACTGTAATCCATATCGCCCTGACCGTCACCAAACAGCCGACGAGACAGCACCATGGCCTGGGCCAGTGCCACTGGAGTGAGCTGCGGTGTACCGATGACATCGCCCAGCGCTGTGATTGAGGGTACCGAGGTCTGGAAGTGGTCATCCACAACGATGTGACCCGAAGCGTTGAGTTCAATACCCAGTTCTGTCAGCCCCAGACCATCAACCAGGGCTCTCCGGCCCGTTGCTGCCATTACAAGGCCCGTTTCAAGGCGTTCTCCATCAGACAACATAACCTGATAGTGGGCGCCCTGAGTCTCAATGGATTCGATGGTTGCGTTGAAACGCAAGTCGACGCCCTTTTTCCGCATTTCCTGCTCGGTGAACCGGCGCACATCGTTATCAAAGCCCCGCAGGAACAGATTCCCCCTGTACAACAGGGTGGTTTCCACCCCAAGCCCGGCCAGTATGCCGGCGAACTCTACCGCAATATAACCGCCACCCCAAACCACGGCATGACGGGGTAATTGCGGAAGGTAGAACATTTCATTGGACGTAAGAATGCAGTCCTTACCGGGAACATCCGGTACTACCGGCCAGCTTCCAGTCGCAACAGTGATGTGTTTTGCGCGATAGCTCCGCTCGCCTACCGTGACGGTATTGGCATCACTGATGGTTGCAGTGCCATTGATGATCTCAACTCCGGCATTCTCGAGCAGGCGGCCATAGATGCCATTCAGGCGCTCAATCTCAGCGTTTTTGTTTGCCACCAGTGTGGGCCAGTCGAAGCTGACCTGATCCAGCGGAACTCGCCAGCCATAGCCTGCGGCATCTTCCAGTTCGTCATGAACATGGGCGCCGTACACAAACAGTTTTTTCGGAACACAGCCAACGTTAACACAGGTACCCCCCAGGTAGCGGGACTCAACCACGGCAACCTTCGCGCCCCGCTGTGCCGACATTCTAGCCAGGCGGACCCCACCGGAACCGGCACCAATTACGATCAAATCAAAATCATGGCTGTCTGACACATTCACTCCTGATGACAAATACTGTGTTAATGCGGCGTTGCCTCGTTCCGGGCGTCACTAGCTTCAGATCCAATTTCCCGGAACAGGACATGATCTTCAAAATCACCCAGGCGTATCTTACCCAGGCTGCGGAAGCCCTCGGATTCGTAAAACGGCAGATATCGGCTGTTACCGGTATCCAGTACCAGCCCCTTGCCCCGGGGATTTTCCTCACAAAGCTTCTCGACCGCTTTGAGCAAAACCCGACCATACCCCTGATTCTGGTATTTTGGGTTGACCCCCATCAAAGGCAACTGATGAGCCTGCGGGTGCGGCAACAGGTCGCGGATTTTCTGATGGTAATCCAGGTATCGGCGAGTCGAGGCAAACCCCGCCGTCAGCACCATGCGAATTCGCCAGCTAAGCTGCTCGGCGAGGTTCATCCGGAGTTCCGGGTCGCCGATGAAGGCCACGGCAATCAGGGTATCCCCTTTCATCACACCAACGGCATCCTGATTGAGCTCAAGGTACAGGTCAATCAGCTCTCTCACCGTGGCTCTTACCCGCTGGTCATAACCGGCCCGGCGATGATCAAACAGGTATTGGAACGTTGGATCTTCCCGGTACGCATGGCAAAGAATCGACTGGGCCTCGTTGCGGGCAGTCTCATCAAGACGAACCACGACAGCATCAGAATTATTATTGTTTTCCTGCTTATCACGCATTTACTCGCGCTCCTCCGGAATGACCGGTCAGCTTGGGGCATGCCCCTTTCAGATCGTCAGTGTCAGCCGCACGGATACCCGCCCCGGCTCATTTCCCCTGTCCATGGCAGCCTGATCTACGATCACCCCATGCCGGGCGTCAAGCTGTTCCAGCCAGGCCGCTACCTCTGCGAACGGTGCGGCTTCAAGCCAGACCCGGATGGCAGACTCGCCGCTTGGCTCAAATCGCTGCAGCGAAAGCCCCGCTTCACCTGCGGAGCGGGTAACCAGGGCCATCAGAGCCCGGCCGTCCTCGGGCTTTTCAACGCCGGCCCCCGCCGATGAACCGGCACCTGCGCCACCAAGGCGACGAATGGTTGCCTGGTTTGCCTGCATCCAGGCCAGAAGTTGCTCGGCATTTTCACGACTGGCTTCCGCCTGGTTGCTGAAATCAGCCACAGGCCGCCAGATGCCAAAATAGAGAATGGCCAACAGCAAAGCAATGCCCAGCATCACCAGCGCCTGCCTGTCCCGCACCGGCAGTTGATCGTATCTCGCGATAAGCTTACCGACCGCCGGCTGGTCTTTAATTCGTGCCCACATGGCGTTAGCCTCCCGAAACCGTCAACCGGCCACGGGAGCCGGAGCTTTCATTAACCACAGAACCAATCTGCGCACGCAATCCCTGATTGGCCAGGCCGTTTCTCAGATTACTCATCCGTTCATAACTGTCGGCCCGGACGTCTACCACTAGCTCTCCCCGGTTCCGGCTGTAGTTGATGGAATTAAAGGTAACCGCCTGAGCATTCGCAACCCGGCTGTACTGATCTCCGGTGTATTTCATCAGGGTGATGAAATCCACTTCTTCCCGGCCAGCGCCGGCCACCCTCAACTGGCCCTCAATCACCCGGCGCACATTGCCCGCGTGGGTACGGCGGTCAGCGGGAAAGGCGTCACGGTAGATGGCCATGGCCTGGCTTTGCAGCTCCTCGGCCTCCTGGTTGTGATACACACCCATACCAATCTCAAGCCCCAGCTGAATCACAAACCAGACGGACGCAACCGCAATCAGTGGCTTCCAGGGCTTCAACGGGCTGCTGCCGTTCGTTTTAACGGAGAAGGCGCCCTGGCATAGATTGACCGGGTGACACATATGATGATGGTGGGACCACGCCAGCAGCTCCAACGCCGTAAATTCCAGAGGCTTCTGCGCCAGATGTACCCGGCCATCGGCACCGCTCAGTTCCAACAATGCCGGCTGCCAGAGTTCCAGCTCGGGCTCGGTTCCATAAACAGTGACCGGTATCTCCGCGACCACTTCTTCAGTGGCTGGCGCCGCCAGGGTAACACCCAGCATGCCTAGATTGGCGGTCTGCAGTCGCAGCCACTCGCCTCGATGACTTACCAGCATGGCCCACTCGCCGTCGAGGCAGGCGGTCCAGCCGTTATCGGTTGTCGGCAACAGGGAGGCATCCGGGTAAATGGCATCCAGGCGCACATGCTCCCAACCTGTAAACAGCTCTAACCACTGCCCCATTTGGGATTGATCTATTGCCGCGACATGGTATCCATCCGAGGTATGACGGCCAAGCGCCAAGTGCACGCTCTCGATGTCCTGGGCAATCTGTTCTTCCACCGCGTATGGCAGCGCCTGGTGTACGAACCGGCTTTGCTTGGCGGGAATGTCAGCCAGGCAAAACAGGGCTTCGTCACCCGGAATAAGGCCAATCAGCAGCACTTTTTCCAATGCATTCTGGCCCAGGGTCTGCTCAATCGCATCCCGGGTATCTGCCGCACCACTGGCCTGGGTATCGCCACTGGCATCCTGTAATAGCCAGCTGAACAGCTGTGATTCCGGGTTCTGGTCCAGGTCTGCGAAGGGCGGGACCGGCCGAACAAAAAGGCGGTAAGACATGGCTATCCTTCTGAGAATGTATATGGCTCTTTGGTGATGCGATTCTTTTGCCCGGAATCCCTGTGCACCGTCCGGACTTCACCCTCCGGACTCCTGAATACCGTGCTGACCATATTAACGACACGATTATCGTAGGTAATCCGTGAAACAACTTCAAAAAAACGGGTTTGCAAGGTCAGCCCGGTGGTTTTCAGGCCCATACCGGAAAACTCTGGCAAGGCGAGGAAATCCTGCAAATTCTCAAACCGCTCTTCTTCTCTCTTAGCCAGAACTGACTCTGCCTGAGCTTCCGTCATGTCATCGTGCAACGACATCAACACCTCACCAGTGGCGGTATTCACGTTGATCCCGATACCACTGACCGGCAGCGTACTGACATGGGGCCTGAGCGCCACATAGATCTCCTCAGTCATCCCATCGATCAGGCGTAATTCGGTGATTGACACAAACGGCTGATTGGCCGCCCGATACGCCGGCTCCGCTATCAAGTACTGGCCATCTTCGGCGCCATAGGCACTGATCGTCTGGTCATCTGCATCAATCCAGTCAATTAGTGCGTCGACTGACACAGCGGTAATGCCGAGAGCCCGGAACAGCCGCACCAGTCTGTCGCGGGTCAAAGGGTCCACCTGGCCGTTCGGGGTGACCAGGTCGTTGAGATTGATGCGCCCTGCCAGGTCGTCTATCTGAACTTCCGCCACACCGTTGTCGTCCAGTGGCAGGATGGCGGCATATTGAGCCCAGAATTCATCGGGGCTGTCCACCATCACGCCATCTTCCCGGTCCTGCTCGAAATCGCGTACCAGAATGCGGCGGGCGAACTCCTCGGCGCCCAGAGCGATGCTGTGTCCCTGCTGCTGCGCCAGGTAATGCCCGGCCTTGAATACCTGAACACTTTGTTGCCTGCTCATGCCGGTGGCCAGCATCACCACCAGCGCCATGGCCAGCAGCACCATGATCAGCGCTACGCCCTGCTGTCCGGACGGCTTACTCCTGACTGGTTGCCGCTTCATGTGCCGGCCCCTTGCTGGGTATCCTGAACTTCCTGAGATTCTTCTTCATCGGTATCCGAGTTGCCAGTTGCCTCCTGCTGCTGGTTAACCACGGCCTGTGCCTGGGCAAGGTCAAAGTCAGCCAGGGCAAAGGTTCTGACCAGTTCTCCGAACAGTTCATGCTCCAGAGTAATTTCAATGCCCCTCGGCATGGGCAGCACCGGCCTGGCACCGGGAGACAGGCTGGCGAGGTCCTGATCTGACGGCCAGTCATCCTGCCAGTTCAGTTGACTGTTCAGAAAGCGAATTTCAAGAGACACCACGTTGTCCAGTAACAGCAGATCCTGGCTATTGTCTTCCTGTCCCTGGTCAACCGTCGGCCAATAGCGGCGCCGAAGCTCGGTCCCGGTGTATTCCCAGGCAACCCGTTGCAGCCCACTACGCCTCAGGCCGAGGGGGTTTCGCCAGCCCTGGCGGGTTAATACCAGTTCAAAGGCGTCCTCACGACTGCTGAGTGCAGGCCGGAAGTCGCCGTAGACGTCCCGAATCGGCCGGTTAACCAATTGGTTCAGGTCCCGCTCCAGCAATAACATGGTTTTCTGGAGGTTTTCGAACTCACCAGACACGTCGTTCACCCGGTCCCGCGCAGTCACCACGCCATTGATCACCTGCCAGACTCCGAGACCGATAACAGCGGTGATGGTCACCGCAATCAACACTTCCATCAGGGTAAAACCGGAACTGGTATGAAGACCTGAATAGCCTGAACGGGAGCGCATCACTTCTCCCCAAGAAATGCTGACAGGGTATGCACAGGAACCGGATCGCCCCCACTGTCAGTGTAGCGGGCAACGGTTACTTCCACCCGGCGCATGCTCGGCTCGGCGGTACCTTGAACAACCGTGGTGACCCGCCACCGGTACTGGCCGAAATCCTGATCATCGGAGTTTTCGGAAATGCCCGGCAACGCCTCTTGCAAACGGAGTTCGTTGATCCGGTTATCGGCCACCCAGCCGGCCAGGGTTTTATCGCGAACCCGTTCGTAGCTTGAAATGTATTGACTGCCTACCTCCGCCGCTGCAGTGGCTATCAAACCGAACACCAGCAAGGCAATCAGCACTTCAAGCAGAGTGAAACCTCCGGCGCGGTTTACCATGCCTCATCCTCACTACCCGGTTTGCGCCACTGGAGCGGGGATACACCGTCGGACTCGATCACGTGCATGTCGTCGGTGTTGCTGCCGATGGTGAACTCAAGAATAAAGGGTGTGGTTTCGCCACTGGAGAAAAACACCACGTCCGGGCGCAGACGATCTTCTGCCGAGGTCAGGCGGGGCGCGTCGTTTTCAATGTAATCAGTGAGGGTTAGCCATTCAGGCAAGGGCCTGGCACGGAACAGCCGCTCCCCGGACATCTTCCATTCACCGGTATCATCCTGATACGACACGAATCGATAGTTGTCGTCCTCGATTAAAAGCCCAAGCTCCAGATTGTTCAGGATTGCCTGTTCCGATGCGGTTTGCATCAGCAGGAACAGATCCTGAACGGTATTCTCCAACTCACGCTTCTGGGAACTTCCGGCCATGTTGAACACCGCCAACGCGGCCAGAAGCCCGACAATAATCAGGACAACCAGAATTTCAATCAGCGTAAAACCGATTTGGTTCGCCCTGCGTTTCACAATCGATCAGTTCCCGGTTTTCCAGACGCTGATATCGGCAGCATCGCCTTCACCACCTTCCTGACCGTCAGAGCCGAAGGAGTAAAGATCGTAGGGCCCCTCCGTTCCGGGGCTCACGTACTGATACTCGTTACCCCAGGGATCTTCCGGGACGCTTTTCAGGTAGCCGTCTGCGTTCCAGTTACGGGGTTCCGGTGATCCGCTGGGCCGGCGCACCAACGCTTCCAGACCTTGCTGGGTAGACGGGTAATGGCTGTTATCCAGGCGATAGAGGTCCAGGGCGTTAGCGATATTGCTGAGCTGGGTTTCGGCTACCGTCACCTTCGCCTGGTCGCTACGGCCCATAATGTTGGGCGCCACAATCGCTACCAACAAGCCAAGAATGACCATCACCACCATGATTTCAATCAGCGTGAAGCCTTTGTTACGGGCCGGGTTCGGGTTCTGTTTCATACTCATTGTTCCACTCATCATTGACCTGGGTCTTGGGTTAATCCGTTTTCATGGCAGGCGTTAGCCCACGAGATTGCTCATGTTCAAAATGGGCAGCATGATCGCCAGTACGATGATCAGCACCACAACGCCCATCACCAGCAGCATCAACGGCTCAAACAGGCCGACAATGGCTGCAATCTTCGACTGCAGGGTGTTTTCCTGCATCCGGGCAGTGCGCTCCAACATGCCGTCCAGCTCACCACTGGCCTCGCCACTGGCAATCATGTGCAACATCATTGGCGGAAAGTAGCCAGTCTGATCCAGCGACCGATGCAACGAGCCGCCCTCGCTGACTTTACGTGCCGCATCTTTCAGCTCTTTACGCAGGTAGTCGTTAGACAGTACCTCACCGGCGATTTTCATGGCCTCCACCAGTGGCACACCACTGGTGGTCAAGATGCTCAGGGTGCTTGCATAGCGCGCCGTGTTCACACCCCGAACCATGCCCGAGAACAACGGAAGATGTAATAACTGCTTGTGGAATTTCATCCGGAACCCGGGTTTGTTCAGGGCAACCCGAAAACCAACCAGTGCCAACATCAACAGGATAAAGAGATAGACACCATAAGTGCCGAGAAATTCCGACACCGATAACATGGCCATGGTCAGCCCGGGCAAGTCCTGTCCTTGCCGGACAAACACCTCGATGATATCCGGCACCACGTAGGTCAGCAGGAAGACCACGATGGCGATAGCAACCACACTGAGAATGATCGGGTAGATCGCGGCCAGCTGGATTTTCTGCCGGGCTTCCTGACGGTTTTCGGTGTAGTCCGCCAGCCGGTTCAGTACCAGGTCCAGATGCCCGGCGTGTTCACCGGCAGCAACGGTGGAGCGATAAAGCCGGGGAAATGCTCTTGGAAACTCACCAAAACTGTCCGCCAGCGTGTAGCCTTCCATCACTTTGGCCCGAATCGCAATTAACATGCTACGGATGCGGGGCTTGGTGGATTGCTGGGCGGCTGCGCTGAGTGCCTGTTCGATGGGGATGCCTGACTGAATCAGGGTGGCCAGTTGGCGGGTTACCAGGGCAAGGTCCGCGGCACTCAGGGAACCTCGATTACTGAACGGGTTGGTTCGGGCCTGTTGTTTGTCAACGGCCGGTTCAACGGTCAGCGGGGTTAACCCTCTCTCCCGCAACTGCTGGCGCACAGCACGAGCAGCGTCTGCCTCCAGTACACCCTGCTTTTGCTTTCCCCGTTGGTCCAGCGCTTTGTAAACGTAGGCTGGCATGGATTACTGGCTCCGGTGGGTAACGCGCAGAACTTCTTCCACGGTGGTCGTGCCTTCCAGGATCTTTTTGACCCCGTCCGCATGAATGCTCGGGCTACGAAGGCGAGCTGCTTTCTCCAGGTCCATCTCCCCTGCCCGTTTGTGAATCAGCGTGCTGATTTCTTCGGTAATTTCCACCACCTCATAGATACCAATACGCCCACGGTATCCCAGCTGGTTACAGTGTTCGCAGCCTTTGGCCCGATAGATGGTGGGCGGATTGGCCGGGTCCTGCTGAAGGAATTCGCAATGTTCTTCGGTCGGCGTATAGGGTTCGCGACAATGGGTACACAGCACCCGAACCAGGCGCTGGGCAACAATGCCCACCAGGCTTGAGGAGATCAGGAATGGCTCAATGCCCATATCCATCAAGCGGGTAATGGCACCTACGGCAGTATTGGTATGCAGGGTTGAAAGCACAAGGTGACCGGTCAAACTGGCCTGAACGGCAATCTCCGCGGTTTCCAGATCCCGGATCTCACCAATCATGACCACATCCGGGTCCTGGCGCAGGATAGCCCGAAGCCCCCGGGCGAAGGTCATATCCACCTTGGTGTTGACCTGGGTCTGGCCGATACCGGGCAGGTTGTATTCGATGGGGTCTTCGACGGTCAGAATATTGCGGCTGCGATCGTTGATCTCCTGCAATGACGCGTACAGGGTGGTCGACTTACCGGAACCGGTCGGGCCGGTTACCAGCAAAATACCATAAGGCCGGTAGATGAGTTTGCGCAGAATCTTAAGGTCATTTCCCGCCATGCCCAACGATTCCAGACGAATGGTGCCCGCCTGTTTATCCAGCAAACGCAGCACCACTCGCTCGCCACTGGATGACGGCATGGTGGACACCCGAATATCCACTTCCCGGCCGGCAACCCGGAGCGCAATACGGCCATCCTGGGGCACCCGCTTTTCAGCGATATCCAGTTTTGCCATGACCTTGATGCGGGAAACCAGCAAAGGCGCCAGGGCCCTTTTGGGCTGAACCACCTCACGTAGCACGCCATCCACCCGGAAGCGCACCACCAGGTGTTTTTCATAGGTTTCGATATGAACGTCCGAAGCGTTGGTTTTCACTGCCTCGGTAAGAATGGCATTGATCAGGCGAATGATCGGGGCGTCGTCTTCCTGCTCCAGAAGATCTTCGGTCTCCGGCACAGAATCCGCCAGCGACGCCAGGTCCATGTCATCGCCAATACCCTCCACCATCTGCATGGCTTCGGCTGAATCATTCTGATAAGCAGCGTTCAGGGCCTGGTCAAAACGGTTTGCTTCAATTGTGGTAAAGCGGGCCCGACCACCACTGATCCGGTTTGCTTCAGCAAGTGCAGAGTGGGACGCACCCGGTCGCACCAGGATAATCGCTTCACCGTCTTCATTGCGGGTAAGAATGACACCGTTGCGCTTGGCAAAGGTGAACGGAAGACGGCCCAGCGGCGCATCCTGCGGCTGCATTTCAGTTTCGGTGGTCAAGGTCTTCCTCGTTGTTTCCGTCAGATCATTCATTATTCTTCTGGGACTTTCCGGCGCCGGAAAAATCCTTTAATTCTTTAGCCATACAAAGGCACTAAAAAAGGCTACCACAGGAATGGGAACCACTGAACAACTCTATACACTATACTGCCACTAATTCATTTCAGTCTGATAACCTGTGAGCTTTTTACGCCTACGATCATTCATTCAGGAAACCCGATGCTCGCTCTTGATCAAAGGATACCATTGTTACTTGCGGTGACTGCGGTTGTGGCCATGCTAGGGCTGACCACTTGGCAGGCATACCAGTTCTGGCAAAACGAGTCGCAGCGCACCCTGCCCCAGGTGCAGGTAGCAGGCAATGGAACGGACACAACAAGACAGAACGTGCCAGAGGTACAGCTGGCAAACCTGACCCTGTTCGGTGCAGCCACGGACACCGGTGGCGCTGTGGAGGTGGATACCGAAAATCTGCCAGAAACCAACCTCAGGCTTTCGCTGCGCGGTGTGTTGGCTGCTGACGGCGAGTTCCCGGGCAGCGCGCTGATTGAAGATGACAAGGGCAAGACCGAAGCTTACCTGGTGGGCAACGAGCTTCCGGGCAACGCCAAGCTACGCACCGTGTTCCCTAACCGGGTCATTATCGAGCGCGCCGGCAAACTCGAAAACCTCTATTTTCCGGAGCTTGATGATCGCTCAGGCGTTTCTCTGGCCAGCAGCAATGCAGAAGCACTCGACCAGGAGATACAGCAACGGCAAACACCGCAGCCTGCACAACGTGCATCATCCAGCGGCACGGCCACGCCAGCGGGCGAACAACAACGCAGAGAGGAGATCAGACAGCGACTGGAGCAGTTACGCCAACGGCTACAGAACAGTAATTGAGGCCTGATATGGCAACGGCAACCTGGTCTGCACGTCGCCATTCCATCCTCATCCCCCTGGTATTTGCTTTTTCCCTGGCGGGCGCCATTGAACTCAGTGACCGGCTGATGACCTACGTGCTGAGTGAATTCGGCCAGGAAGCCCATCAAAGGCTGCAAGACTGGCAGCGGCTGCATCAATTGGCCCGTAATGCCCCGATAGACCGACAGCTTCGCCTGGTCAATTCGTTCTTCAATCGGATCCCTTTCGTCAGTGACATCCAGCATTGGGGTGAAGAAGACTACTGGGCCACGCCCGTAGAATTACTGACCACAAATGGTGGAGATTGCGAAGACTTCTCCATTGCCAAGTACCTGACACTCCGAGCCATGGGCGTTCCCGACGAAGAGCTGCGTATTGTCTATGTCAAAGCCCTGGAGCTGAACCAGGCCCACATGGTTCTGGCCTGGTACAAGACCCCGGACGCCGATCCGTTGATCCTCGACAACCTGATAAACGACATTAAACCTGCCTCTCAAAGAACTGATCTAGAGCCCGTTTATAGCTTTAACGGTGAAGGCCTCTGGCTCAACCGTTCCACCGGGGAGCGGTCGAGGATTGGCGATGCTCAGAGGCTTGAGCACTGGCAGGACCTGAACAGACGGTTGACCGAGTCTCTACGACATTGATGTTGCACCTGGCGCCAAATGACAAAGCCAATGTCGCACTCTGCCACTGGGTTTTGGCGCCAACGCTATAGAATGCCGACACTTTTCATGAAATCGGGAGTTGTGGTCGATGCGACGCTGGAATGGATGGGGTGATGATCAGTTCAACCTGGAGCTGCCTACGCAGGGCCAGGCATTTCTTGAACAGCGAGTTGGTTCTGCCAATCCGTTACAGGATGCCACCCTGGAAAAGGTCTGCCTGAAGGTACCGGCCACACGCCTGCCTGCCGACGCCAAGGTTGATGATTTGATCGATACCAGCGCGGAGGTACGAGTGCGCCACGCCCGGGGCCAAAGCCTGATGGACTGGCTCGCCCTTCGCAGTGGTGAGATCGGGACCTTTCCCGACGGGGTTGCATTTCCAGACTCCAATTCGGATGTTCGGGCCTTGCTGCGCTACGCCAACGACCACGACCTGCATCTGATTCCCTACGGTGGCGGCACCAGCGTGGCGGGGCACATCAACCCCATCGACCAGGGCAAACCGGTTCTGACCGTCAGCCTGGCCAAAATGAACCGCCTTCTGGACCTGGACCGGGAAAGTCAGCTGGCCACGTTTGGCGCCGGCACGCCGGGCCCCCTGGTCGAGGCGCAGTTACGTGCTCACGGCTATACCCTGGGCCACTTTCCCCAGTCCTTCGAGCTCTCCACCATTGGCGGCTGGGTGGCCTCCCGCTCCAGCGGACAACAGTCCCTTCGCTACGGCCGAATTGAGCAGTTGTTTGCCGGAGGCCGAATCGAAACCCTGCAGGGCACGCTGGACCTGCCCACCCTGCCCGCTTCCAGCGCCGGGCCGGATATCCGGGAGATGATTCTGGGCTCCGAAGGTCGTCTGGGGCTGATCACTGAGGTTAAAGCCCGTGTCAGCCACCTGGCGGACCAGGAAGCCTTTTACGTGGTTTTCTTCCCAGGCTGGGAACAGGCAAAAACGGCTTGCCGAAAACTGGTTCAGAACCGGATTCCCCTGTCCATGTTGCGGTTAAGCAACGCCATAGAAACCGAAACCCAACTGGCTTTGGCCGGCCACCCCCAACTGATCGGCATGCTTGAGAAATTCCTGTCGTTCCGTGGGGTACGCGAAGGTAAGTGCATGATGACCTTCGGCATTACCGGCAGCAAAGCCCAGTGTCGTTCTACCCTGGCTCAAGCCAGGAAAGTGTGCAGTGCCCATGGTGGTGTTTATACAGGCACCAAACTTGGCACCAAGTGGGCTGAAAAGCGCTTCACCATGCCCTACTTCCGGGAGGCGCTCTGGCAAATGGGCTATGCGGTAGACACCCTGGAAACGGCGACAGACTGGGATAACGTCGATAACCTGCTCAATCGCATTGAGAGCAACCTGCGGGAGGGTCTCAGTAAGGACGGAGAAAGAACCCACGTGTTCACCCACCTGTCCCATTTTTACGGACAGGGTTGTTCCATCTACACAACCTATGTGTTCCGCGTAGCCGATACCTATCCGGAAACCGTTGCCCGATGGCAGCACCTGAAAAACACCACCTCGGAACTGATCGTCCGCAACCGGGGAACCATCAGCCACCAGCACGGGGTTGGCAAGGACCATGCCCCCTTCCTGCCGGTGGAAAAAGGTGAACTGGGCATGCGTGCCATCCGTGCGCTGACCGATAGCTTTGACCCAGACGCCCGCCTCAATCCCAAAACCCTTCTGGACTGAGGTCGGTATGACACGACAGCAGATTCTCGCAGAACTGAAAAGCGGTGATGCCCGATTCGATGTGGTGATTGTCGGTGGCGGCATCACCGGCGCAGGTGCTGCCAGAGAAGCCGCCGGGAGCGGCCTGAGAACCCTTCTGGTGGAACAGAAAGACTTTGCCTGGGGCACATCCAGCCGATCGTCAAAGATGGTTCATGGCGGATTACGCTACTTGGGCAGTGGCCATATTGGCCTGGCCCGGGATGCCGTCAGGGAGCGCCAGCGCATGATGGAGGAGGCCCCGGGGCTGGTTGACCCACTCCGGTTTGTCATGCCCCATTTCCGGGGCCAGTTCCCCGGCCCCCGACTGTTCCAGGCTTTGTTATCGGTATACGATCGGCTTGCCGGTGTGAGCAGCCGGCAACGCCTGACCCCCTCACAAAGCCAGCAGTGGGCGCCCGGTCTGAGTCAGGCCGGCCTTCTGGGTGCCAGCCTGTTTACCGACGCCCTCACCGACGACGCCCGGCTTGTGCAAAGGCTGATCGCAGAGGCGAGCCGGGACGGCGCCCTCTGCCTCAACTATGTATCCGCCAACCGGATCACCCGGGATGAGGCCGGTAGGGTTAATGGTGTTGTTCTGGTTCCGGAGGGAGAGCCACTGCAAGCTGGCATTTCCGTATCAGCCAACACGGTTATCAATGCCACCGGTGCCTGGGCAGACAAACTGCAACAGCAGGGCCCTTCAGAACAACCGCTGAGTATTCGCCCGCTCAGGGGCAGCCACCTTGTCGTGCCCTGGCAACGGCTACCGGTAACCTGCGCTGTGTCTTTGTTCCATCCGGAGGACAAACGCCCGGTATTTGCCTTTCCGTGGGCCGGCACAACGGTACTGGGCACCACCGACCTGGACCATCCGGGAAGCCTGGACCAGGAGCCGGTTATTAACGAACGGGAGGTTCGCTACCTGTTGAAGGTGGCTGAACACCTGTTCCCCGGCGCCAGCCTGACCGCCCAGGATGTGATCTCCACCTGGGCTGGTGTCAGGCCCGTGGTGACGGATGGTCAGGGCAAAGCCCCCTCCCGTGAGAACCGTGAGCACGCCCTGCGCCGGGACAAGGGCCTGATCAGCGTCGCCGGTGGCAAACTCACGACCTTCCGCCAGATTGCCCGGGAGGCTCTGGAAGCCGCGCTCGGGCCGGATGGCATACACAGGCTCCGGGCCGATGACCAGCCAGTGTTCACTCCACCGGCCGACCTTCCGCGACCCACTCAGGTTCGCCACCTGACCTGGCACCGTCTCAAGGGCTACTACGGACCGGCCCTGGGCGAACTGTGTCGCGATGCGGATTTCACTGAAATCGCCGATTCCAACGTGCTCTGGGCTGAACTGGAGTGGGCCTGCCAATCTGAGCAGGTACACCACCTGGATGACCTTTTACTTCGCCGAACCCGCCTGGGGCTTGTCTTCCCCGCCGGCGCCAGAGCCCTGCTGCCAGACATCCAGGAACGATGCCAACGCCGGCTGGGCTGGACTAACGACCACTGGCAACGGGAAGTGGAGCGCTATCTGTCGCTGTATCAGCAGGCTTATGCCCTGCCATCCGAGGGCAGGTAAACAGTATGGCCAACACACCGCTGATTCTGGCGATCGACAATGGCACTCAGAGCGTCCGGGCGCTGCTGTTTGACCAACAGGGCAATTTGCACGGCAAGGGCAAGCAGGAAATCGAACCCTACTTCTCAGAACACCCGGGCTGGGCCGAGCAGCATCCTGACTACTTCTGGCGCAATCTCGGGTTGGCCTGCCAGGCGCTCTGGCAAAGTACCGATGCGACACCGGACCAGGTCGCCGGCGTAACCGTGACGACCCAGAGGGGCACGGTAATCAACCTGGACAAACACGGGCAACCGTTGCGCCCGGCCATTATCTGGCTGGACCAACGCCATGCCCGGGTGGACGGCCCGTTAAAGGGCCCTTGGGGCCTTTTATTTAAACTGGCGAGGCTGGAAGACACCATTGAGCGGTTCCGGGAGAAAACCCAGGCCAACTGGATTGCCCAGAACCAACCGGAACTCTGGGCACAAACCCACAAGTTTTTGTTGCTCTCCGGCTACCTGAATTACCGCCTGACTGGCGAGTACAAAGACTCCACCGGCAGCCAGGTGGGCTACCTGCCTTTTGACTACAAAAAACAGCAGTGGGCCGGTAACCGGGATTTCAAATGGCAGGCCATGCCAATCACCCGTGACATGCTGCCGGACCTGGTACGACCGGGTGAAGTCATCGGCCAGTTGGTTCCGGAAGCAGCCAGTCACCTTGGCCTGCCAGCAGGCCTGCCAGTTATTGCGGCGGCGTCAGACAAGGCCTGCGAAATACTCGGCTCCGGCGGGCTCAGCCCGGACATCGGCTGCATGAGCTACGGCACCACCGCGACGATCAACACCACTAATCATCGGTACGTTGAGCCCACCCGGTTCATGCCACCTTATCCGTCCGCCCTGCCCGGTCACTACTCGACGGAAGTGATGATCTACCGGGGCTTCTGGATGGTCAGCTGGTTCAAGAAAGAGTTTGGTTTGCGGGAGCAAAAGCTGGCCGAACAACGGGGGATTGAACCGGAGGTCCTGTTCGATGAACTGGTCAATTCGGTACCGCCTGGCTCCATGGGCCTGATGCTGCAACCCTACTGGAGCCCGGGTGTGCGCCAGCCGGGCCCCGAAGCCAAGGGGTCGATCATCGGGTTCGGCGACGTCCACACTCGGGCACACCTGTATCGCGCCATTCTGGAAGGCCTTGCCTACGCACTCCGCGAAGGCAAGGAGCGGATCGAGAAACGCAGCGGTCAGAAAATTCGCCGGCTCAGGGTGGCCGGTGGCGGCTCACAAAGCGATGCTGCCATGCAGTTGACCGCCGATATTTTCGGACTGCCTGCCGAGCGACCGCACACCTATGAAACCTCCGGCCTGGGCGCGGCGATAGACGCCGCCGTGGGATTGGGGCTGCACCCGGATTTTGACACCGCAGTGCGGGAAATGACTCGTGTCGGCCAGGTATTCGCCCCGTCTGAGCAAGCGACTGAACTCTACCAGCGCCTCTATTCCGAGGTGTATCTGGACATGTACCCAAGGTTACAACCGTTGTATCGGAAAATCAGGAGTATCACCGGCTACCCCGAGTAATGATTGACGAGCACAGAATGATGCATTTTCGCCATTTAGGTATATAATGGTGAAAAATACACAAAGGAGCCCTAGCCATGAACGAGCCGGCTACCCTGGCCCCTCAGACCAGCGACAAAGCCCTGCTGGCCAAGGCCTTGCTGAACTCCGCCAAGGCGTTTGGTATTTCCCAGGCCGAAGCCGCCGCCATTGTTGGCCGCAATCGCAGCGGTTTGACCCGCGATGGCATCGATCCAGACAGCAAGGCGGGAGAACTGGCGCTGCTGTTCGTTCGCCTGTATCGGAGCGTTTACGCCCTGACCGGTGGCGACAACCAGGCCATGGCCCACTGGCTCAATACGCCAAATAATTACTTTCAGGACACCCCCAGGGATATGATTCAGTCAACGGAAGGGCTGGTCCGGGTGATTCATTATCTGGATGCCATGCGGGGAAGGATTTGAACTACAAGGAGCGTATTAAAAACACCCTGACGAACCTACAGGGGCAGGTCTTTCGGGTGGTTGAGAGTCAGGAAGACATCGCCACCACCCGAATCGTTGACAACATGCAGGAACAGGCGCGCCTGGAGCAACTGCTGGATGCCAGCAAACCGACGATCCCCGAGCAGGCCAGTAAACTGCACTACCTGCTTGCGACGCCCTTTCGATACCCGCCACTCAAATACGGCTCTCGGTTCGGCCGTAGCTTCGAACCCAGCCTTTTCTACGGCGCCATGAGCATTCCGACAGCCCTGGCAGAGACCGCTTTCTATCGGTTTGTGTTCACCAGCCACGTGTCAAAACCCTTCAAACGGCCGCTGACCACGCTGCACACGGTCTTCACCGCCCGTTTTCGTTCAAGCCACGGAGTGCGGCTTCAGGCCCCTGAGTGGCAGGACCTTCAAGAAACCCTGACCGACCCGGTCAGCTACCGGGAATCCCAGGCGCTGGGTAGCGACCTGCGCCAATGCGGCGCGGAAGCGTTTCAGTTTCTCTCTGCCAGGGCTCTTCAAGCCGGCTTGTACCAGCTACCCTGGCAACCTGAGCGCGGAATGGACGGACTCAACGTGGCGCTGTTCAGCCCCCGGGCACTCCGGGACACGGCGCCGAAGTCGTACCACAAACTCATCGTCGCCACCTCAGACCAGCAAGTATCCATGAGTCTGACGCTGGCTGATGGCCGTAAGCAGGTTCACAACTTTGGCCGGGAAGCCTTTCTGGTAGAGGGTGTTATTCCTCAACCGGCCCTGTAGCCACCACCCCGTCATCGCGCTGCCAACCTCCGCCCAGAGCTTTGTAGAGGTCGACGGCGGCTATCAGTCGGTTCAGGCGCATCTGGCTGAGTTGCTGGCGAGCGTCGAACACATTGCGCTGGCTCTCCAGCAGGGTCAGCAGGTCATCTGCGCCCTCCCGATAACGGACTTCCGTAAGTCTGAGCGTTTCTTCAGCACGTACCAGGATCTCTTGCAGGCGCTGCTCCTGAAGCTCAAACAGAGAATCCCGGTCCAGGGCATCGCCCACTTCCTGGAATGCCGTCAACAGACTGCCCCGATAGCCTTCGAGCAGGGCCACCCGCCGGGATTCCGAAATCGCCAGGGCGTTTCGCCTCTGGCCGCCATCAAACAACGACTGACTCAAACCCAACAGACCACTCATGCTTCGAGTCGGATCAGCAAGGCTGAGAAAACTGTCGGTGGATAACCGAACCGCTGCACTCAGGGAAACCGACGGCAACAGGGCTGCCCTGGCCTGTTCAATATCGGCGCTGGCAGCCACCAATCTTGCCTCTTGGGCGGCCAGGTCGGGTCGACGTGTGACCAGACTGGCCGGCGCCAACGGACTAATCACCGGTATGCTTACCTCTGAGATATCGGCATCTGGCGTGTCGCCCTCAAACGGTAATTCTCCAGTCAGCACCCGTAATGCTGCCAGCCGTTGCCGGGCCTGGTATTCCAGTGGCGGCACCGCGTTACGCAGGCTCAATACCGAAGTTTGTTGGCGCGCCAGCTCAGCCCGACTGGCAGCACCATTGCGGAAGCGGACCTCCACCAATGCCAGAGTACGCTCGCCAATCGCCAGGTTATTCCGTGCCACCTCTACTCTCTGCTGTAACTCCAGCCATTCAAACCAGGTGCTGGCGACCGATGCAATCAGGGTGATACGAGCTGCGTCGTAGTCAAACCGGGTGGCCTGGAAAGATGCCAGAGCTGCGCCTTCGACGGCAGACAACCGCCCCCAAAGATCCAGCTCATAGTCCACGGATAAGCCGGCACTGGTTGAACCCCCGCTGTTGGTATCACCACCGGAGGCCCGGGAAGCCTGCCGCCCGGTACTGGCCATTGCCCCCACCGAGGGCAAGAGGCCAGCACCGGCGGACTGCAGCTGCAAATCGGCCTGAATGACGGACTGGGCAGTGGCCGCCAAGTCGGGGTTGGCCGCCAGGGCCTTGTCAATCAGCCGGTTCAAATAGTCATCATTGAAAGCCTGCCACCAGCTGGCATCGATGTCCTGCCCCTCATCGATTTGAGCGGACCATTGCTCCGGTGGAGTAACTGGCAAAGGCACCGGCTCCGGCGTGAACGTGGCGCACCCGCCAACCAGGAGAGCCGGCAGTAAAACCAATATTCGAGCGGTCATAGTCATAGTCTTATTCCGACGCCAGGGCATGGACCGGGTCCAGGTGAGCGGCTTTGCGGGCTGGCAGAAAACCGAAGATCAGCCCGGTGGCAAAGGCACAGGAGAACGCTAACACCATCGGCAACGCGGTCATGTGGACCGGCGTGCCAAACGAGCCGATCAATTGGGTGGCGGTGATACCCAGCGCGACACCGATCAGCCCACCAATGGCCGAGACCAGCCAGGCCTCGGTAAGAAACTGTTGCAGAATGTTCCAGGCCCGCGCTCCGGTGGCCATGCGAATGCCGATTTCCCGCGTGCGTTCGGTCACGCTCACCAGCATGATGTTCATTACCCCGATGCCGCCGACCAGCAGCGAAATGGCCGCAATGGAGCCAAGCAGCCAGGTCAGGGTATTCTGGGTTTCAGAGATGGTGTCGATCAGCGACGCCATATTGCGGATGGTGAAATCCTCAATGCCACCATGCCTGGCCAGCAGAGTTTCGTGAATAATCGCCTCTATTTCGCTCATCCGGTCCAGATCAGCCACCGCCACGGTGATATTGCGCAGGTGGGTTTGGCCAAAAATACGCAAACTACCCGTTGTGTAAGGTACTAACACAACATCATCCTGATCCTGGCCCATGGGCGATGCGCCCTTCTCCCCCATCACGCCAATTACCTGGAACAGCACATTGTTCACCATCAGATGTTTGCCGAGCGGGCTTTCGCCGGGGAACAGTGTGTCGGCCGTCGTTTTGCCCAACACGGCTACTGCCGCATAGTTGAGCTCATCCTGTTCCGAAAAGAAGGTGCCTTCAATCACCGGCCACTGCCTGGCCACCGGAAACTGGTATGAGGTGGCGTTAATTTCTGCACGGTGGTCAAGGTTAAAGTACCGAAGCGTTTGCGAACCGGTGAGTTCAGGTATCGCTGCAAGAACCCCTTCTACTTCATTGATTGCGCGATAATCTTCGGGAGTTAACGTGGTCACCGACCAGCGGCCTCCTCGCTGATCCGGGCCGCCGGGGCGAATCAGCAACAAGTCACTGCCCATGGTACTGATTCGATCAACCACGTCTTTCCTGGCCCCCTCCCCGATAGCCAGCATGGTAATCACAGACGCCACGCCAATCACGATGCCCAGCAACGTCAGTGCGGTTCTGAACAGATTGCTGCGCAACGAACGCACAGCACTTTTCAGGGCCTCCTGCCAGTCACTCAGCACCACGCCATGGCGACTGGCCTCTATTGCCGATGATGAGTCTGTAGCGCTGTCATCCCGGCCGGTATCTCGAACCACTTCGCCATCGGCGATATGAATTTGCCGGCGGGCAACATCGGCCACATCCTGATCATGGGTGATCAGAATAACGGTATGCCCCTTGCCAGACAGCTCAGTCAGCAGCCGGATAACCTCTTTGCTGCTTTTGCTATCAAGGGCGCCGGTAGGCTCATCGGCGAAGATCACCTGGCCGCCATTCATTAATGCCCGGGCAATTGAGACGCGCTGCTGCTGACCACCAGACAACTGGCCGGGGCGATGGGTAAGCCGCTCTCCCAGCCCCAGTTCGGTTAACAGCTTCTCCGCCCGCTCCCGGCGCTGGACAGGCGCCCTGCCTGCATAGATGGCCGGAATCTCAACATTCTCCCGAGCGGTCATCCCCGGCAGCAGGTTGTAGCTCTGGAAGACAAAGCCGAAAGCCTCCCGGCGCAATAACGCCAGGTCATCCCGACTGAGCGCGGAAACGTCACGGCCGTCATACCAGTATTCCCCCGAGGTTGGCTGGTCCAGGCAACCGAGGATATTCATCAAGGTGGATTTACCGGACCCGGAGGGGCCCATAATGGCAACGAACTCACCCGGATAAATTTTCAGGTCAATGCCCTTGAGTACCGGTACGGCCAACTCCCCTTCACCAAAGGACCGGGTAATACCCCGCAACTCGATCAGAGGCCGGCTTGCGGTCATCGCAGCATACCCCGGAAGTTGTTGGTGTTACTGGAACCAGAACGCGGATCACGGGAAACCAGCACGACCTTTTCGCCTTCCTTTACGCCGGAGACCACTTCCGTATGTACCCGGTTACTGACGCCGGCCACAATGTCCCGCCATTCAACCTGGCCTGCCTGGGTCAGCGCCTGCACCCGGCCCCGTTGAACCGAGGACACTGGCACCCGCAGCACATCCAGGGCTTCGCTCTGAATAAAGAACACCTGGGCCGTCATGTTCGGTAGCAGTTTGCCGTCATCGTTATTGGCATCGAACAGGGCGTTGTACAATACAACATTGTTGGTCACTTCCGGTGTCGGCTCTATGTACAGCAACTCGCCGTACACCTTCCGTTCCGCATCACCCAGCGTGGTGAAGTAAACGCGCATCCCAGGCTCGAGTTTGCCCACATCAGCTTCCGATACCTGTGCCCGCACCCGCATGGTGGCCAGATCAGCAATACGCATCAGAACCGGGGCTTGCTGGGTTGCATTCAGGGTCTGGCCCTGGCGGGCTTCAATGGACACGACAGTGCCCTCCATGGGTGCATAGATTCGTGCATACCCGAGGTTGGCTTCTTCCGCGCGCAAGGTGGATGAGGTTTGTTCGATCTGGGCTTCCAGCATCGCCAGTTGCGCTTTGGCGGATGCCAGTGACGCCTCGGCAGTCTGCAGCGATTCCCGCGTAGTAGCTTCTTCTTGGAACAGGTTGGTCTGGCGCTGGAACTGGATTTCCGCCAGCCGCAACTGGGCCTTTCGGTCATCCAGTTGCGCCCGTTGATTCTTGAGCTGGGCTCGGGTGGCGTCGACCTTGGCTACGTATACGGTCGGATCAATCTCCGCCAGCAAGTCACCCTGGGAAACCGTTTGCCCAACCCTTACATGGATGGTTTCGAGCTGGCCTGATACCTGGGCACCAACGTCCACGTAGTTGCTGGGCTCCAGCACGCCGGTAGCGCTGACCAGCTGCTGGATGTCGCCGCGGGTGACTTCGATGGTATTCAGTGGCGGCTGTTTGTTTCCGCCGTTCTGGAAATACCACCAGCCTCCGGCTGCAAGAATCACCAGACCTGTGAAAACACCAACCCAGGTTGGCCAACGCCGGCGGTTGCGGGGAGCAAGTGCCATTCAGAAGTTCTCCATACGCTCTGATCAGCGGCAACCATAGAGAACGCCAGCGAGAAAAAAAAGAGTTTGCTCAGGGTTTTGCCAAACCTTTACATAGCTCCAGTTCAGCTATCAACTGCGGTAACCGCAACCGTTTGCCAGTGGAAATTCGCGGCCCATTCATAAGCCTGTTGGTAAGGCATCGGCTTCGCATAATAGAACCCCTGCCCAAGGTCGCACCCAAGTTCAATCAGACGAGCGTGAGTCTCAGCATTTTCAATGCCCTCAGCCACCACCCGACGACCAAAGCTGCGGGCCAGGCCCAGTATTGCGGTGACCACCATTTCACTCTCCGGATCGTCCAGCATGTCATTGACAAAAGAACGATCAATCTTGATCTCGTGGGCAGGAAGCTTACGGAAGTAGTCCAGAGAGGAATAGCCGGTACCAAAATCGTCCAGCGACACCTCCACCCCCAAGTCCCGACACCGCCGAAGCATGTCAATTACCAGGCTGGCATCATCCATGGCGGTGGTTTCAAGCAGCTCCAGAATCAGCCGGTGGCGGAGCCCGCGGGGCAAACGCTCCACTGCCTGGGCCAGATCTGCCGGGAAGGTTTTGCCCAGAAAGTGGGATGGGCTGAGATTCACGCTCAGGGAATAGGCCAAACCCTGACTATTGAACAGCAACAGTTTGTCGATGGCTTCGTTGATCACCAGGTTGCCAACGGTGCGAGCGTATTCGGTGTATTCAAGATGTTCCAGAAAGTGCCCCGGGCCCAGCAAGCCATCGTCGGGATGATTCCAGCGAATGAGCGCCTCAAAGCCTTCGATGGTCTGGCGCTTATAATCAATCTTGGGCTGGTAATACAGCTCCAATTCGTCACGACTGATGGCCTGGCCAATCTGCTCCAGAACCCTTACTCGCTCTTTCCGGGTAAAATGGGACTGCAGGTCAAAGATTTTATAGGCGTTCTTGCCGGATTCCTTGGCTGCATACATCGCCTGGTCCGCGTGGCGAAGCAGTAAATCGGTATCTGCGTCGTCATCCGGATACACTGTCACGCCCATGCTGCCAGACAGGTGTAAAACAAAGTGCCGGTAACTGATGGGCTGGCGGATGGCTTCCAGAATGCGGGAATACACACGCTCATCGTCTACATCCCGAAGTATCGCCACAAATTCATCACCGCCAAGGCGGGCGATCACATCGTGGCCCCGCACGGTGTTCTTCAGCCGCTCCGCGATCGACCTGAGAACTGCATCGCCAACGGAGTGGCCATGCTCATCATTGATCTCCTTGAAACCATCGAGGTCAATAAAACAAACCGCCACGGTGCCGTTGCGCTGCTTGGCTTCAAACAGCTCCTGTTCAAACAATTCCGTTAACCGTCGCCGGTTGGGCAGCCCGGTCAGGGCATCAAAATTAGCGGCCTGTTCCAGGCTGAGTTGATGCTCACGTTTTTCCTGGTAAAGACGCTTCCGTTCAATCAGGGTGCCAACGGTCTGCAGCAGCGGAGCAAGGTCGTCGGCAAGGCTTTCTTTATAGCCGCCCACCCGGTTGGCCAGGCCAACCAATCCGATCAGATTCCCGCCACTGTATACCGGCAACCCGATATAACTGGAGATCGGAGGATGGCCAGGTGGCAGGCCACCGCGGCGCACATCGTTTGCATAGTTGTTGGTAAGCACCACAGCGCCGGATACCAACCCTGCCCCCAGGAGGTTATCCAGCCTCTCAAAGAGCATTCCCCTGCGTTCTACCTGCTGGAACAGGGCCTGGGTTTCAGGGCTCCAGGCGATGTTGGTGATGGCGCCTACCTTGAGGTACGGCGTGCCATCGTTGTGATACAACACCTCACCAATAAATCCGAACTGGCTACCCGTAAGGGCCAGCAAATCGGCCAGCATCAACTCGAATGCCGCCCGCTCGTTGTCATTGGTCAGAAAGACATTCTGGGCCCGCTGGATGGCCCGGCTGAGATGCGACACCGCGACGTCACCCGCGTCTCCTCCAGTGAGATAGGCACATTCCAGCTCGTCTTCGATGAGACTCGCCAAAGTACGAAGTACATCCAGGTCCACTTCCTGAATCTGACGGGGCTTGTCATCAATAATGCACAACGAACCAAGCTTGAAACCACTGGGCTCCCGGACAGGAATGCCAGCGTAAAAACGGATGTGTGGATCACCGGTGACCAGTGGATTCGATTTGAAGCGGGGGTCCTGGGTGGCATCTTCAACAATAAACGCTTTGTCCTGGCGGATAGCGTGATCGCAGAATGCCACCGAGCGCGGTGTTTCACGAGCATCAATGCCGTCCTTGGATTTAAACCACTGGCGCTTATCATCCAGAACGGTGAACAAGGCCGTTTTGACTCCATAAAACTGGCGGGCGATTCGAACCAGCCTGTCAAACCGCTCCTCTGGTGGCGTATCCAGAATCCCTAACTTCTCAAGCGCAGTGAGGCGCCTTTTCTCCATAGGGTCCAGGGGCATACAGGTTTCGCTCCGCGTAAGGAAACAAGAGACCAAGCCATTTCGGCATTTGAGTTGTTAGAAGGGCCTTCGACCAATCCTTCTATCCACTGCCCTTACAACAAGAAGTGTAGATCAAGGCTGTCGCGAGAGTTATTGATTTTAGTAACCGGGCATTGCAGCTTGACGCGCCATGGAGGACCGTTTCAACAGGACAATTTGCCGCCCTTGGGTAAATGCCTATAAGAAATAGCTTTCTATTCGGACCGGGCAGGAGTACAGTGACTCTCGTTGGAAAGATTTAGCACAGCACTCATCAATAAGACGCATCTCTGTTGTAAGTTGTAACAAGTAGCTTTCGTCCTGTTTTTGATCACGCCAGTTTTTTGTTTCCCGCACTCCGCTGACCAAGCCTCACAATGATGCCTGGCGGCAATTAAAATGATTGAATTCAGGATTTATAACTATGTCTACTGTTACCGGTACTGTTAAGTTTTTCAACGAATCAAAAGGTTTTGGCTTTATCACTCGTGAAGGCGGCCCGGACGTTTTCGTTCACTACAGCTCCATTCAGGGCGGCGGCTTCAAAACTCTGGCAGAAGGCCAGCAGGTTGAATTTACCGTTTCTCAGGGCCAGAAAGGTCCTCAGGCGGATAACGTAGTAGGTCTGTAATTTTACGGCCCTGATACGATAGAAAAGGCAGCTTCGGCTGCCTTTTTTTTATTTTAGGCGTGAAAAGTTTGCAACACCGCAAACAACATCCTCCCTCCCCGATCATCACCTGTAGCATTCCCCCATGGTCTGGCTTTACCGCTAGGCTTCTCGCGGTTCGAAGAAATCTCTCTCCCTCCGTCGATTAACTCTGCCACGTGCCCCGTACAAGCATTGGGCGATCCGAAACATAGCACCTATACTGCCCTAAGCAGCTGAAAGATATGGCGGGTATTTTTGATTTCTGCGGACGCGCGTATGGGAGGCATAGAATGTCGGCTCGTAATGGACCGAAAGGACACCGTTCATCCGCTGACGACAACGGGCGTTTGCGGGCTTCCACTAAGCAGAGCGAGCAAGATTTCTATGAGCTGATCGAAAGCCTCCCAATGGTCGCAGTTCAAGGCTATGACAGGAAACGCCGGGTAATCTATTGGAACGATGCCAGCCGACACCTCTACGGCTATACCCGGGAGGAAGCCGAGGGCCAGCTGCTGGAAGATCTGATCATTCCGGACCATTTGCGCGAGGGCGTAATAGACGCCCACCAGAATTGGCTGGAGAGCAACATCAGCATTCCACCAGAAGAGATTGAGTTAAAGCACAAGGATGGACACCTCGTGCCGGTTTACTCCAGTCACGTCATGATCAAACAGGACACTGGCGACTGCGAAATGTTTTGCATCGATGTCAGCTTGCAGGAACAGAAGAAAGCCAACGACAAGCTCCAGTGGATGGCTAATTTTGACGACCTTACTCAACTGCCCAACAGACGGATGATGGAAGTTGAACTGTCGGCTCGCCTGATGGAGGCAGAACGGCGCCAAAGCGGAGAGATCGCCGTCGTGTTTATTGACCTGGACAATTTCAAACTGATCAATGACACCTTGGGGCATCACTATGGAGACGAGCTGCTGCTCGCTGTTGCGAATGGCCTAAAAGGGGAAATTCGTTGCTGCGACCAGCTTAGTCGCTTCGGTGGCGATGAGTTCGTACTCTTGATGTTCGATTTTGACGGTCCCGAAAGCATTCATGAAGTATTTCGCCGCTTGAGCAGTATGCTCGAGCGTGGCTTCATTCTGAATGGCGCTTGTTATCAAGTCACCGCGAGTTTCGGCGTCAGTCTTTACCCCAATGATGGCACGACGGTCCCAGAATTGATGGGAAACGCCGATGCCGCGATGTATCAGGCAAAGGAAAGCGGCAAAAACAGCATCTGTTTTTACACCTCCGACATCAATGATCGCCTGCTTCGTTATCAAAAAACAACGGCACTCCTCCGTAACGCTCTCGTTGCTGGCTCCCTGCAACTGTATTTCCAGCCCCAAATTGATCTGAAAAACGGGCGCATGCGGTCATGTGAGGCCCTGCTGCGATGCTTTGATGAAAACTCACGGCCGGTACCCCCAGATATCTTTATACCGGTGGCAGAAAAATCAGGACTGATTAACCGCATTGGAGACTGGGTTATTGATGCAGCCTGCAAACAGCTTACGGCCTGGAAGAACACGGCGCTTGGAGACCTGCGAATTGACATCAATTTGTCGGGCAAACAACTGACAAACCAACATTTGGCCAGCGATATCCTGCAGAAGTTGTACCATCATGACCTGCGTCCTTCCCAGTTAGGCGTAGAGCTAACGGAAAACGAAGTGATCGAAGGTGATGAAGTACAGATTGGTCAACTGGAAAGACTGAAAAACGCCGGGGTGCACATTTCCATTGACGATTTCGGCACTGGTTATTCGTCGTTGCTCTATTTGCGTAAACTGCCCGTTTGCAGCCTGAAGATTGATCGGAGCTTTCTACACCATGCCATGGAAAACAGCAGTGATATGGCGATCATGCAAGCCATCATCACCGTTGGGCACAGTCTCGGCTTGAGCGTAGTCGTGGAAGGCGTGGAAACCACTGAACAAGACAATCTCGTCAAGACCCTGAGCTGTGATCTGGCTCAGGGATATCTTTATGCCAGGCCCATGCCGGCCGACTCAATGGCAGCGTATCTGGTGAGTATGGGGCACTAAAACGGCCCTTCAGTAACCGTTATGGGCGAATCTTCTCCCCAAGCTTTTTATCCATCAGTCTGAACAACGGCTGGGTGTAACGTGTAACCGGACCAGGTAACGCCGCAAGCGCAATGCTGCCGGCAGTCCCCATCAGGCTACCAACCCTGGCTGGCCCTTCATCCACCGCTTTGACGATCCACCCCGCGGCCTTATCCGGAGTCATCATCGGCATGTGCTTGTAAATGCTGGTTTGCGACGACATGGGCGTGCGCACCATCGGGTAGTACACCACGGTAACGTCTATCCCCTGATCACCCATTTCCGCCAACAAAGAGCGTGAGAAAGACTCCAACGCAGTCTTGCTGGCCAGGTAAGCGGAGAACAAGGGAATCGGAACCTGGGAGGACAAGGTGGAGATGTTCACCACCTGCCCCCGGCCCTGTGCCAACATCCTTGGAAGCAGCCTCAGCGTTAAGCCGACGGCAGCAACGTAGTTGATATTCATCGTGCGCTGGTAGTCGTGCAGCCGGTCCAGAGCCTGAGAGATGGGGCGGCGGATGGAACGGGCGGCATTATTGACCAACACATCTACCCTATCGTGCTCGGCCAGTATCCGGTCTGCAACCGACTGCAAGCCGGCTTCATCCGTCAAGTCCGCCGGGTAGACCCAGGCTTTACCGCCCTCGGCGATAATCGCCTGCTGCACTCTTTTCAATTCATCCTCCCGACGAGCCACAAGGCAAAGACGCGCCCCTTTTCGGGCCAATTGATAGGCTGCCTGTTCACCAATACCGCTGGACGAGCCCGTCAGAACAATGGTCTTGCCGCTCACACTCATGAATACACCCCGGTTTCTTGTCTTGTTTTTATAACGCCACCTTGATACACGTTGGCGCACTGCCGCGCCGAAAGGCTTCAAGTATAACAACGTGATAAACGCCATGGGCATAGACTACAGCAAACTTGGCTCACCAGAGACCCGATCGTTTTGGCTTAATCAATTTGGCCCCTACTCACCTAACCTGCCGCTAATTGAAGACCACCGGGCCGATATTGTGATTATTGGCGGTGGATTCACCGGCTTGTCCTGTGCAGCGCACCTGAAGGAACTGGACCCATCAGTCGAAGTTACCGTTCTGGAAGGCAGTGCCGTTGGTTTTGGGGCCTCAGGGCGCAACGGCGGGTTTTCAATGACCCTGTTCGGCTTTGAGCCCGAGATCACCTGCCTGCTTCACGGCAGGGAAAAGGCCCGGGCCGCCCACCAGTACATGGAAGATGCCGTCGACTACGTGCGTGATTGTGTTACCCGATACGACTTCGACAGCGATTACGAACACAATGGCTTTCTACGGATTGCACTGACCAACAAACATCGTGAACGCCTGCAAAAACAGCAGGATCTGTACCATGAACTGGGGTTCTCAAGCTCCTTTGATTGGTGGGGCGAAGACCAGCTCTCGCAACGGCTTCACAGCCCGCTGGCTAAAGCCGGCCTGTTTGAGCAACGATGCGGCATCCTGAACCCGGCGAAGCATGTTCGGCACTGGAAATCCATTTGCAAGAAGCTGGGCGTCCATATCTATGAAAACACCCAATGCCAGGCCATCACCTATCCCCAGGGCGGGGTTAGCGTGCAGACGTCCGGCGGCACCGTTAGCGCCAGCAAGGTGGTACTGGCTACCAACGCATACAGCCATCTACTGCCGGAGATGGGAGCGTTTCGTCGTAATCAGACCCCCATCTGGACACATCAGATCGTCACCCAGCCCCTCACTCCAGAGCAGTGGCAAGCCATCGGCTGGGCCGGACGCTACGGTATAGAGACCAACCGGCACCTGGTTCACTACCTGAGGCCAACGGCAGACGGGCGCATTACCTTTGGCGGCGCCAACGTGGTGACCACCGCAGGCCAGAACATGAGCCTCGACCACCACAAACCAACATGGCGGACACTGGAAAAACACCTGAAAACCCTGTTCCCGCCACTGGCGGAGATTGACATCGATTATCAGTGGGGTGGCCCGGTGTCGGTCACACTCGACATGGTTCCCAACCTTGGATTCTACAAAGATGATCGCACGCTGTACCTATGCGGATGCACTGGCCATGGTGTATCCCTGACGCAATACAGCGGGAAAACCCTGGCTGAGCTGGCCCTCGGCCTGGAAAGCAAGCGTACCGAGGCATGGTTTGTAAATCGAACACCAGTGCGCTGGCCTGTGCAGCCATTCAAGCAACTGGGTGTAGCGGCGGTAAAGGGGGCGCTGAAAGCCGAGGATTATTGGTGGGAGCGGAAGCTATGGTAAGCCCCCCACTCCCACCGGCGCCAGCCCTTACCCCTCGTTGACAAGTGTTCCTTGCAGTACGGGTACCTGAACGGTCGCCTCAAAGTTAACGGCCTGCAATAGCAGGTCTCTCGACCCACTCAGCGGGTATTGAGGGTGGAATCCGTAGACCAACAGTGCCAGCTCGTCGCCCGGGTTCAGCGCTTCTGCGACTCCGACCAGTTCAACAACCTCTGCCTTTTTCAGGCCCCTGACCGGTTGGATCTGATCATCGATCAGCTGCCACCGGCTGCTGCCCTCACTGCGTTTACCTAACCCGACAAACAGAATCGCGTCGCAGCCCGGCTCATACTGACTAAGGCCAGCCGCGCATTCTGTTCGACCGAGTATATCGGACACAGTTACAAGAGCTGTGGGAATACCTCCGATTGTTACACCATCGGCGCCGGCTTTGCCCAGCAACAAAGCCTCAGGTGGCAAGGTCGGCGTCGCCGCCGCGGTGGCGCCGTTCGGAACAGGCATGTCGGCACTCACCATGCGCTCCACTACGGCATCACCGCTTAGTAACGTGCCCGGTGCGCCAGGTGCCGGGAAGGAATCGACCGGCACCTGAACTGCAGCCCCATCTTCCAGAGAAAGGCAGACGTTCTGATCAGTCCCGTCAAAATAGTCCGCCAGCGGCTTGCCCTGTAGATGGTGCTGGAGCCAATTTAGAGTGGCATCCGATATGGAGACATCGCCGCAGGCAAAAGCCCCGCCGGCAGACTGAAACCCCGGAATCTCCAACAAGCGTGCGGTTGGATCAACGTACTCGGCCGGCTGCAGCTCGTCTGGCGCTTCAACGGGGAGAATATGACCGGTCTGGTGTGTGAGCAATCTGACATCGCCTCCCCGGGCACGCAGACAATCGAAATTTCGCCAGGCTTCGTTGAAATTGAACAGCGTGTCTTTCATTCCCTGGGTAAGCAAAACATTAACGGGCCGGAACGGAGTTGGCGGCACGTCATAGGCTGGCGGAGCAATTTGAAAACTCAGCAAATCCGGAGATTCGGGTACCGACAGTGGTTCACCGGTACAGCGATAAGCGGGGCTATGGTAGAAGAAGAAATCCAACCCGGATTCGGGAAAACGGTTCAAGAGGAGCCCCTGCGCGAGAATTTCACGGATAATCGGGTCCAGCCCGCCGTTTCCGTTACCGGTTGATCCGGCTTCACCGCCAGCTACAAGCACCAGATCCCACCCGGTCTTGATCACGTTCCCGGGGTTGAGGCTCGACCGCAGGTCATACCAGGTGATATCAGGAACCAGCGCGTCCAGTCGCTGCTTCGGGTCTTGCCCGTGCAGCAATAACTGAAATCCACCACCGTAACTGCCACCTATAGCGCCGACTACCGGATTCGGGTTCAGCTCCGGTGGCAAGGACGGCTCGCGCCGATACAGAAGGTACTCGAGGTTATCCTCTGCCCAATCCAGTATCTGAATCAGATCGCGGCCTTCGAACTCCGGGTCCATAACTCTCACGGTACCCGTACTCTCGCCAAAGCCACGCTGATCAATGGATATCACGACAAAGCCCGACTCCCGGTAGTTATCGAAACCGGTCGTGGAGCGTGATCCGCCAAAACCATGGCCATGCAAGACCAGAGGATGCCCCCGCCGACAGTCAATGCCTCCGATGGGCTCCAGCACCTGAAAGGAAATGGTTTCTCCGGAGCTCGACGTAATGGCAACCGGATAGCTGCGGCCACCTTCGGTGGGTGTGTTTGCAGAACACGAAATTGGCACAATCGCGGGAACATCGCACGCCTGGCCGGCATTTTCACAACCGTTGTTTGCCGGCCTTTCCGTTACCTGTGGATTGGAAGCAGGCTGTTGTGCATCGCTGGAGCCGCTATCAAGGCAGCCTGAAAGACTCACCGTCATGGCAGCTGCACAAGCAAAGCGCAGGCTATTAGTGCAACGGATGTAGTGGCGCATCAGGAATTCCTCTCTTGTTATTAGAATGCCATCCCAAACCCTTTTAGATCGGCATGCATTGTATTATGCGATGCATTCTAAAAAAAGTTCAACTGATTCATCGATGCTTTCCGTCGTCACACCATCGTAACGAAATTGCCACAAAGGAGTATTAGGCTGCCTGCTAGTCGGTTTAATTATGGTTATACGATATGAAAGGAATTCACATGAATTATCAGAGACGACGGTTTCTGCAGATACTGCTGGTGGGTGGCTCAACCGTGGCAGTGAGCGCTTGTGTGGGAGGATCCGGCGGTGGCAACCCACTTAACAATCCGCCTGCACCGAATCTAAACCCGGTACCCGACCTGGGCGACACACCCGCGGACATCCTGGCCATGGAACTTCCGCTTTCTCCCGGGCCTCTCATGAGCATTGGCCCTCTCGAAAACAGTGGGGTTGACGGCATTCTGATTCCCCCAGAGTTTGAGATCCGTCGAGTTGCCGTCTCCGGGCTTACAAGCTCCACGGCAATCCCTCTGCCTTCACTGGGGCTGATCAATTACCCATGGCACATCTTTCCGGATGGCGGCGCGGTATTTGATCTTGATGACGGAGGATGGATTTACGTCAGCAACAGCGAAATCACTCCGGCGGGCGGCGTCGGCGTACTGAGATTCAATCGTGATGGCGAGATCACAGACAGCTACCCCATCCTTCGAAACACCCGCCAAAACTGTGCTGGTGGCCCCACGCCCTGGCAAACCTGGCTATCTTGTGAAGAAGTTCCCGACGGCAGGGTTTACGAATGTGATCCTTTGGGCACACCGGATACCGCAAGAGCACTCCCGGCGCTGGGCATTTTTAACCACGAAGCGGTTGCAGTCGATCTCACAACGAAAACACTCTACCTTACAGAAGACGCGGGAAGCGGCCGGTTGTACCGGTTCAGGTCCAGCGGTATGGCCGTATCCATCAATGGAAAGCCGGGGCTGGATATGGATAACGGAATCCTGGAGGTCCTGGAAATTGAGGGCTTCGAAGCCGGCGCATATCAGCAAGACCTGGCCGAAGCCCGAACGGTGAGGCGGGTTCGCTGGGTACCCGTTCAGTCCCCGGACCGACCTCAGAGCCACGTCCGTTCGGAAATCGAGATTGCTACTGGCGCCGGGGCCCCAGGCACTGTTTTCAAAGGCGGTGAAGGGATCTGGCTTCAGGAACTGCCGGAGGGCCAGCGACCGCAGGTGAGCGGCGCGAACAACCCGCTTCGTGCGGTGGTCTATTTTGCCTGCAAAGGTGACAACCGAGTGTACGCCCTGGACATCGATAACGACTTGATAGAGGTTGTATTCGACAACGAACAACTGATCGCCCCCGACACCCCGTTCGATGATGTTGATAACATCACCATATCACCCATGGGTGATGTCATTGTCGCCGAAGACGGCGACGCTATGCGACTGATGGTAATGAACCCCAATGGTCCGTCAAAAATCCTGTTGCAGATACCCGGTGGCGGCAGTGAACTGACTGGCCCGGCGTTTACCGGTAATGGTCGGTTCCTCTATTTCAGTTCTCAAAGAGGCAATGCAGCAGGCCCCGGGATTCCAGGGCTAGGCATCACTTATGAGCTGACAATACCAGAACGTTTTCGAGCTGGTTGATTTCTAGGCAGCCAGATAATCGCCACAGGCAATTCCCGGGGTGTGCGGGTAAATCTCACACGCCCTGATTCTGCGCATTGCTTTTTGGGGACGAGATCGAAAGGCCAACAGTCTCTGGAAAGGCTGCTGTGGGTTAGTGAGGTAAAAATAAAATGGAGGCGCGGGTCGGAATCGAACCGGCGTACACGGAGTTGCAGTCCGCTGCATAACCACTCTGCCACCGCGCCGGGTAAGCCTGGATTCTGGCTTATGCTCTCAGGAGGCGTGAGAGACTTGGAAATTGGAGCGGGAAACGAGATTCGAACTCGCGACCCCAACCTTGGCAAGGTTGTGCTCTACCAACTGAGCTATTCCCGCTCTTCGTCTAGAGGCTTTGCCTCGTCAACGGCTGCGTATTCTACGGATTCCGCCGGGGGCGTCAACACCTTTTTTTCAAGTTTTTGTTTTTACGGCAATTGTGAACAAACTTTAGCCAAAACCACCGGTTTTTGTCATTTCCGGCCAACCCATCAGAACCGTTATCTGCGCAATGGTTTATCGCCCCCACATCTTTCAGAATCCATGACACCCAATCACATTATCAGGCAGACCAATACCATGCGCGTTCCCGCAACCGTCATCGCTACCCTCTTTACCCTGTCAACCATGGTGGCCAGCCACGCATCTGGCGAAGGATGGACGCCCAAGCAGCAAGGCAAGGAACGGTCTGACATCAACACCTATGTCAGGACCGTTTCGGATACACCAATCAAACAGTTCCGCGGTGTGGTTGAAATCCAGCACTCTATGGTGGCTGCGCTATCGGTGATTGATGACATCTCCCTGTGCCAACAGTGGATCTACAACTGCCAGGAAGCCAACTACCACGTTACAGATGACGGTGAGCGGCTACTGTGGATGAAATTTGATGGCGTTTGGCCAGCCTCAGACCGGGATGTGGTGATGAAGTCCGTATTCCTTCAGGACGAACCGGGTGGCGCTGTCACCGTGCAATCCACGGGCCGCCCGGATGATGCCCCGCAGCAATCCGGTTACGTGCGCATCCCCATGCTGGATAACAGCTTTCTGGTGGAACCACTTGAGGAAGGCTGGATACGGGTAACATTCACTACCCATATGGATCCGGGAGGTCTGGTGCCCGCCTGGGTGGCCAATATTGTGGCCACCGATGCACCAATTCGAACACTGGAAGGGTTAAAACGGATGATGGAAACATCACCCTATCGTGACTATTCAACGAGCGCGCCGCCGAAAGAATTGGTCGAGAAGCATAACCTGCGCTTCCCGACCGGCGATTCCTGAGCTACCTCAGCTATTGCCACCACGGGCTGCGCGATTTCCGGCAACCTGGGTAGCACTGTCACAATTCAGGAAACTGGAGGTCTGCAGCCAATCCTGGTCCGGGTAGTATTTGAAGACCAACTGGCCACCTTTGAGGTTGTCCACCACGGTTTGCACCACTTTCTGGTCTACCGCCGGGCAGCCATGACTGCGGCCGATGCGCCCGTATTGGTCCACCCAGTTGCTGTTTACATAATCTGCACCATGAATCACGATGGCCCGCTGCCTTGCGAGATCGTTAATGCCTGGCTCAAGGCCGTCCAGTCGCAAGGAATAGCCGTGCATGCCACGATAGGATTCACTGGCCTTGAACAACCCCAGGCTCGACTGGTAGCTGCCCTCAATATTTGAGAAGGTGGTGGCTTCCTCGTTGCCGGAGTTTCTGCCGTGAGCAACCAGATCTCGCAACAGTAAATCGCCCTGCTCCAGATCAAAAATCCACATCCGCTCCTGGCTGGAATGGAGTGAAAAATCAATCACTGCAAGCCGTTCGGGCATGGCAACGCCGTTGGCGATGGCGCAGTGTGTGGCTTTGAAGGCTGCCTCAAGCACTTCCGGGTTCAGCTTGGGTGCAACACTGGCGAGACGGGCAAGCAACTGGTCATCCAATGACTGGGCCTGGGCCGGTATGGAAATGGCTAAAGAAACCGCCAAGCCGGAAAACAATGAAAAAACGCGTCGATTGTGATGCTTGGGCATGCACGTTACCTCAGGATTCAGGAAGATAAGCTACCTGCTTGAAAAGATGCCTTATTCTAACAGAGAATTTTGAGACGCCGTTCATTCCGTACAATTTTTAACCGTTCCCATACAAATGGTGGACACGCGAGCCTCCATTTCCGCTGCATAAAAAGACCGAAAAGTCACCGACGCGATCTCCGGCAAGGTTACGAAAAACCAAAGATACTGGCAGACCAGTTCCGGAATCTTTAAGCTTGAGAATATCTTTTCTGCCTACCGGACAAGGATTAACGGCACCTGTGGCGACTGATTCCGGCTATTCGACGACAGCACACCGCGACACCCCCGGTAACCTTGCCTGCAACGGTGACACCCTGACCCTATCCGGCAGTTGGACCCTCTCCCATTATTCGGTACTCAACCAGCGAATAGCCGAGGTTCAGGCCAGCGGAAACACGATCACCAACATTGAGTTCCAGAAGCTAAGCCGGGTTGATACGGCAGGGGCCGCGCTGATCGCCCGGTTGACAGGCCCGGAACAACTTCTGAGTTTTCTGGAAATGGCCTAC
Organism: Marinobacter shengliensis; assembly: GCF_003007715.1. GTDB lineage: Bacteria > Pseudomonadota > Gammaproteobacteria > Pseudomonadales > Oleiphilaceae > Marinobacter > Marinobacter shengliensis. Next base: position 934,455 of record NZ_PXNO01000027.1, read on the forward strand.
CTCCCTGATGAACAGCGGCAACTTCTCATCACCGTTGCCGAAGCGATGGCAGGAGCCACCTGGCAGCCCGCACGGAAGAACGCACTGCTGGACTTTCTGGCCGACGTCGGAGAGAAGGTGACCGCCATTGCCCGCTTGATATGGATGCTTACGGGATTTATCGGTCAAACCCTTGCCACCCTGTTTTATATCCTTCCCCGGCCACGCCGCTGGCGCATCACTCCGTTTGTCGCGGCAGTACATGATACCGGGCTGAATGCCCTGCCCATTGTTGCCTTACTAACTTTCCTGGTGGGCGCCGTTGTCGCCTTTCTGGGAGCGACTGTGCTGGAAGACTTCGGCGCGACGATCTATACCGTCAATCTTGTGGCATTCTCTTTCCTGCGGGAGTTTGGTGTTCTGCTGGCGGCCATTTTGCTCGCCGGACGCACCGCCAGCTCCTTCACCGCCCACATCGGCGCCATGAAGGTCAATGAGGAGCTCGACGCCATTCGTACCCTGGGTTTGAATCCGGTGGAACTACTTGTAGTCCCACGAGTTCTGGCCATGATGGTCAGCCTGCCGGTGCTCACCTTCATTGGCATGATCTCCGGAATGGTGGGCGGTGCCGCCGTCTGCGCACTGGTGCTGGATATTCCACCAAGTCAGTTCATGGCCATCGTGGAGCGGGATATTGCCCTGAAACACTTTCTGGTAGGTATCGGAAAAGCCCCAGTGTTTGCCTTCCTGATTGCGGTCATTGGGTGTCTCGAAGGCTTCAAGGTGGCTGGCAGTGCCCAGTCGGTGGGCGAACACACCACCTCCAGTGTGGTTCAGTCGATCTTTATGGTGATCCTGTTGGACTCCATAGCGGCGTTGTTTTTTATGGAAATGGGCTGGTAAGTCATGCCGGAGATGAAACCACAGAAAGGCCACAGCCCTTCAACACCGGTGATCCAGGTGCGGGGACTGTGTAACCGTTTCGGTGATCACGTGGTCCATGAAAACCTGGAGCTGGACCTCTTTCCCGGAGAGATCCTTGGGGTTGTTGGCGGTTCCGGCACGGGCAAATCGGTTTTGCTGCGCAGCATCGTGGGCCTCAACACACCTTCAGACGGTCACATTCAGCTTTTTGATGTTGATCTCACAGAACTTTCTGGCACAGAGCGGTCTCTGTATGAGCAGCGATTCGGCGTGCTTTTTCAGGGTGGCGCCCTGTTTACCTCGCTGAATCTGATGCAAAACGTTTCACTGCCACTGGTCGAGCACGCGGGTCTTACCCGAACGGAGGCCGAGGAACTTGCCCGGATGAAGCTGGCACTGACCGGGCTGCCAGCAGATGCCGCCCTGAAATACCCGGCCGAGCTTTCCGGTGGTATGGTGAAGCGAGCCGCCCTGGCCCGCGCCCTGGCGCTGGACCCGGAGGTGCTGTTTCTGGACGAACCCACAGCGGGGCTGGACCCGATCGGCGCGGCAGCGTTCGACGAACTGATCGTGACCCTGAGGAACGCCCTTGGGCTGACAGTATTTCTTGTTACCCACGATCTGGATACGCTGTACACAACCTGTGACCGGGTAGCCGTATTGTCCCGTAAAAAAGTGCTGGTGGCAGACACACTTGAAAACGTCGCCAAGACCGACGACGAATGGATACAGGAATACTTTCATGGCCCCAGGGGGCGGGCCGCGATTGATGCACATAACCGGCTGACCAGACAGGAGCCCGTTTAATGGAGCCAAAGGCCCATCACGTTATTATCGGACTGTTCACGCTGGTTGCAGTAACAGCTGCCCTGCTGTTTGCACTATGGCTGGGCAAATCGACTGCAGACCGCGAGTGGGCTTACTACCAGATAGGCTTTGATCACCCGGTGGGCGGGCTGTCAAAAGGCAATCCAGTGTTATACAGCGGCGTTCCGGTTGGCGATGTTCTCGAGCTGTCCCTGGCACCAGACAATCCCGCCCATGTTCGGGTGCTGGTGCGTGTGGATCGCGACATCCCGGTACGGGAGAACACCCGGGCGGAGCTGGTTCTTGCCAATATTACCGGCAGCATGAGTGTCCAGTTCACCGGCGGCACAACCGACAGCCCGGTACTTCAGGGTAACCGTGATAACCCACCGCTCATCAACGCACAGCCATCGGCGTTTTCCAACCTGCTGAATAACGGTGAGGCCATGATCTCAAGTGCAGAACAACTGTTAACCAGCATGAACCGCTTGCTTGCGTCGGAGAATCTGGAGAACGTATCGGCCATTCTGGACAACACACGCCTGGCAACGGAATCATTGCTCGCCAATCGGGAAGAGTTGCTTGCCCTGATGGCTCAGTTCGACACCGCCGCTATCCGCGCCGAGGAAGCCGCGATCAAGGTTTCTGATACATCGGACCGGGCGCGCCAAACCCTGGAGCGGGAAATCGCGCCGGTGCTGGAATCCATGACCCTGGCCCTGTCTACCTTGCAGCCTACCCTGAGCCGGTTGGACCGACTGACCGAAGACAATGAACAGGTGCTGGATGCAGGGATTCAGGGCTTGGGCGAGATAACACCTGTGCTCCGTGAAATGCGCAGTACTCTGAGATCTCTGAATTCGTTTACCCGAAAACTGGATGAAGACCCACTCGGAACATTACGGGGTGGCCCCAAGCTTAAGGAGTTTGAGCAATGATCAGACAACTCTTGAACTGTGTCCTGCTGTTGTCTGCATTTACAATCTCAGGCTGCACGGTTTTTCCACTCCCGGAGCCACCTAGAATCATGGATCTGGGTACTGACGTCGCCCCCACCGTGTTACCACAAACTCACAATGCCAGTCTCCGGGTTGAAACGCCCTTGGCATCGGCCCCGTTCGATGGTTCCCGAATTCTAATCAAACCGACACCTTATGAGTTTCAGGCCATTCGGGAAGCCCGCTGGAGAGACACTGCACCCATAATGATTCGGGATCACGTCATAAGCCACGTCCGCACCAGTCAGGCATTTCGTAACGCGATTGTCGACACCAGCCCCGCCAACGCAGAACTCACCTTGGTGAGTGAACTTACCGCATTCCACGTTATGCATCAGAACAGTAAACTTCACGTTATCATACGGTTACACACGGAGCTGGTGCAAAATAATCAGCGCGAGAGTATCTGCGTTCGCAACTGGAACATTATGGAGCCGGTAGCCGACAGCCAACAAGAGAGTATCGTGCAGGGGTTCAGCAAAGCCGCAAATCGTCTGGGAAATGACCTGACCGGCTGGATGGCCGAATGCGTGGAGCAGTCCCACAAAGCTGCCCAGAACTGATTGCCATCGCTCTCGTTCGCCATTAGAATCCAACGCGACTCAAGGTATGGGTCGACTTTCGCTGATTTTTTTCACACATGGAGCGTGTTATGACAGCCATTCCCGGCGTTGAATTTGCAGACAATACCAACCAACGCACTCCTTGCGTTTTGCTCCTCGATATATCCGCTTCCATGGCTGGCGAACCCATTCGCCAATTGAACGAAGGCCTGAGAACTTTTGCCGAAGAGCTGCAAAAAGATCCCGTAGCCTCACTTCGCGTGCAGGTCATGGTGATTACCGTGGGCGGGCCAGAAGATGTTCGCGTGGTGCAGCCATGGACCGATGCAGCCGACTTCTCCGCTCCCTATCTGAGCGCCAACGGGCTTACTCCGCTGGGCCAGGGGATGCACCGTGCTCTGGAGGAGATTGCTAACCAGAAGGCGGTATACGACGCCAATGGCATCTCCAGCACACGGCCTTGGGTAATCATGCTTTCTGACGGCTGCCCCAACGATTATGGCTGGGAATCCTACGCTGATCAGGCTCGACTGGAAGAAGAGAACAAACGGGTAATTGTATTTCCGATCGGCACCAAGGGCGCTGACTTTGAAGCGCTCGGCAGGTTTTCTACCAAAACGCCAAAGAAACTGAAAGGCCTTCAGTTCCGGGAGCTTTTCGTGTGGTTGAGCCGAAGCATGTCGACAGTCTCTGCCAGTGTCCCCGGTGAAAGGGTAAGCTTACCGGCCACAGACACCTGGGCCGAAATAGAGGTTTAAGGTGGCGTTCCAGTTTGGAGCAGCTTCTGCCATAGGCAGGAGCCACCTTGACCAGGGTAAAGCCTGCGAAGATGCCTACCACATTGTAGAGGAAGATGGCGGAATCGTTGCCTGCGTCTGCGATGGAGCCGGTTCTGCAGCCCGATCAGCGGAAGGCGCTGCAAGCCTTGCCCTCAACGTTTCAATGGCGTTGAGGGCAGAGATCGGCCGACTGCACCAGGCGTCCGCTTTCCTCGCCTTGCAGGACGCAATCGAAGATACCCGCCTCCAGCTACAACGAAAAGGTCCGCTGTTTGACTTCCATTCGACACTCTGCGGCATTGCCCTGTCCAAAGACCAATGCCTGGTCTTTCACCTTGGCGACGGCGTTGTGATGGGCGTTAATCCGGACGACTGGTCAGACTTCGTCGTCAGCGAACCGGAGAACGGCGAATTTGCAGAGACGACCTACTTTTTTACGCTGCCGGAGTGGCGGAATTCGCTGAGAGTTTTCTGCGCTCCCCGGAAATATAGAACCTGGTTCCTCATGTCTGATGGTACTGCCAGTTTTGCCGCCAAGACTTTACCTTGGCGTCCTACCCCCAATTTCCTGGTGCCTGTTCACAATTACCTGGCCAACTTGCAAGACATTGAAGCCCGTAATCAGGCAATCCTCAGTACGCTACAGTCTCCCCAGGCCGACCGAATTACTGCCGACGACAAAACACTGGTATGGGTAAATGCGCAATACCAGAACTGACCTCACCCTTCGTTATCCCAACGGAACCACTAAGTCAGTCCGTCTTCGTAGCAAACCACTGAATCAGGGGGCTGACGGCGTAATTTTTGCTGCTCCCGGCGGAAAACTGGCCTTGAAGCTCTATCACGAGCCATCCAAAGATCCGGAACGCCCGCTGAAGATTCAGCAGATGTTATTGGCGCCACCCGATGACGAAGGTATGGTCCATTTTGCCTGGCCCATCGCAAAGGTGGAGGACAGGGGTGAGTTCGCCGGCTACGCGATGCCCTTACTCCCATTATCAGAGTACGCCAACCTGGACCTCCTGCTGACCCGAAAAGGCCGAGAACTGGGCAAACTCCCCCAATCTCGCGAATTTCGAATCAGAGCTGCAGGGAATCTCACCAAGCGTGTCGCCCAGCTACACGATCAAGGCCATTTTATTATCGACCTCAAACCAGCCAACATGCTGGTTAACCGGAGGACGGCCGATATTGTCGTTGTGGATTGCGACGGCTTTGCCATCCAGGGGCAGGACAGCTTTATTCCGGGGCATCAATACACCACCGGCTATATTGCACCAGAAGCCTGGCAACAGCAGGAGAAGCCGGAAGCGCTTGGAGAAGCCCAGGATCTCTTCGCGCTTGCGGTCATTATTTTCCAACTCTTGAACGAAGGGCTTCACCCCTATCAGGGGGTACCGCGGGGTAAACAAGCCATCCCCACAGATACCCAGAGTCGTATCGGTAGCAACCTTTTTGCCTACAGCACCCCGGCAAACCCGAAGATTCAGCCCTCACCCTGGAGTCTTCACAACGACTTCCCGGCCCCGCTCGCGTCTGCCTTCAGAAATGCGTTTCGCCCTAACGTCCAACGACCCACTGCGAAAGATTGGGTCAGCAAACTAGACCGCGCTGTAAGCAGTCTTAAACGCTGCGCCAACAATACCGATCATGGCTTCTGGGGTGACGGCTGTGTGGTCTGCCAACAAGCTTTAGTGGAAGTGAAGGTTAAACGACCAAGTCCCAGGAAACCTCCAGCAACAACCAGGCGACGAGCTCCACAGCACCCGCCACGGGTCGCTCAGCCAACCACTCGCCCCCCGCGACTGACAACAACACGCTCAGGCTCCTCGCCTCTCGCCCAGATTGTGAGCGTTGGTTTCTTCGTATTGCTGGTGGTTGGCTATTTTGCCCACCTGCATAATGAAAAAAAGCTTCGGGCCGAATGGCTCGCGGAGATTGAGGCCCGCGATCAGGCACGCCAGGAGGCCAAAGACAGACAGGAAGAACTCGAAGCCCTGAGAATGCAGAATGCCTGGCGCGAGATTGGTGACCCTGCGTCGGCAATCACTGTGCATTCGAATTTCCATGAATTACCTGTGCCAACGAATGCCTTTTCAAGGCCTGCTTCCCAACCACCAGAAGGTCCACCGCCCATTGTTCCCCATTACTCTGTAGGGGCTTTTGACAATTACCGGCAGTTGCCGATCCTCGGTTACTCCCCTCCCAACATTGCCTGGGACTACCATCGCGGCGAAGTAGCCTCGATGATTACACTGGATCCATTGTCCGACGACTACAGTGAAGGCCATCAGCGCTACTCGATTGGGCCGAACCACCGGGTAGACGAATGGCTGGTGCATCCGGCAAGCCAGGCACTCTACACTCGCAAATGCGGGTTTCAGATGAATTGCTACCATCTGGCCAGAACGGATCAAAATGGCGAGGAACGATTGTTTAAAGTCCTCGATGTCCAGGCAAACGATGGAACCGGCTTCCGTCAGACGATTCCGCCCTGGCACTTCGCCATTGATGCCGACGACGAACTCGCCGTGATTGCTGATTCTGACCGACTTCGGATATTTGCCACCTCAGAGCCAAATAAGCCCATCGCGGAACTGGCTTATCCAAACGACTTACAGGATATGCGCGCCTCTGACCTTGCAATCACACCAAATGGAGAGACTATTTTCGTTGCGCTATCCCGATATCGTAATTACGGGATGGACTATGCCGCCACCGTTCTTGAGTATACCGTTACCAACGATCAACTCGTTCTGGCCACACGGTTTGACAAGGTATGGCCCGACGATGGCTCCATTACCGCGCCGTCGGTGGCGGTAAGTAACGATGGCAAAACCTTGGTGACCGGAAGCTATCGCGACCTGCAAGATGACTCAACCCGCTACAAGGCAATGGGAAAAACGGTTACGGCGAAGGTCGCCAAGGCAGGGGTTCAGATCTGGAAACGTAACATCGAAACCCGTGAGTGGTCAGCAACTGGCCAGTTTACACTTCAGCGCCATGACCTGATAAAAACGCCTGATAATCCTGCGGTGTTTCAATATTCCTTCAACAATGCCTTCACTGCGAGCCACCGTTTCAATTTGGGCCTTCAGCTTTCACCTGATGGCAAAACCCTGCTAAGCGGTCTCGAACTGGAACATACACGCCAGTACAACACCATCGCCCGCGCCTGGATTCTGGATTTGAGTGCGCCGCAACCTTCGGTCAGTCACAGGCTTCAGAACACCATACATCGGCGGGTGGCGAACATGGACGTTGACCGGATCAATCCCTTTGTAAAGCTATCCAATAACGCAGATGTGGCGATTCTGGGATCGGCCATCTTCGCTAAGGATTCATTCAACCGGAACCCGCCGGGGCTCGAATTATCCCTGACGGCTTTCCGGCTCCGGAAATAAATCGCTCCAGGCCGCCCGCAGGTAAAGAAACATCGACCAGAGCGTCAGCACAGCCGCGAGATACAACAGCCCGATCGAAACATACGCCAGTAGCTGCCCCGGTGGAAACGCCAGCAGGCCAACAATCGCCACCATCTGGGCGGTGGTTTTAATCTTGCCGATATAGGAAACCGCAACACTGGCCCGGCTACCCATTTCCGCCATCCATTCCCGCAAGGCTGAGATAACAATCTCCCGGCCGATGATGATAGTCGCCGGAATAGTCATCAGCACCGCTGCGTGTTCTTCAATCAATACCGCCAGCGCCACCGCCACCATCAGTTTGTCTGCTACCGGGTCCAGAAACGCGCCAAATGGCGTGCTCTGGTCGAGCTTGCGGGCAAGGTAGCCATCGAGCCAGTCGGTGATACCCGCCAGGGCGAAGATAACGGCACTGGCCATGTAGCTCCATTGCATGGGCAGATAGAAAACAACCACAAACACCGGAATCATCACGATCCGGGACATGGTCAGTACGTTGGGTAAATTCATGGACTTCCTATTCATCATGCAATGCCGCGTAAATGGATTCAGCCAGTGACTTGCTGATGCCTTGCACTTTCGTCATTTCATCCACACTGGCTTTGCGAATTTCCTGTATGCCGCCAAAGTAACGGATAAGTTCCCTGCGGCGCTTGGGCCCAACCCCTTCGATACCTTCAAGGGTGGACTGCCGACGCTTTTTGTCCCGGCGAGCGCGATGGCCAGTAATGGCAAACCGGTGGGATTCATCGCGAATATGCTGAATCAGATGCAGGGCCGGTGAATCTGCCGGTACCCGAAAGACGTCGCCGGTCATGGCATCAATCAGCTGCTCCATTCCCGCCCGGCGGGTCACACCTTTGGCGACGCCAATCAGCGGAATGTCAGAGATCCCAAGTTCTTCAAACACTTCCCGGGCAATGTTCAACTGCCCTTTACCACCGTCGATAAACACCAGGCTCGGGCGTTTGCCCTCACCGCTAACCAGCCGGCGATACCGGCGTGTCAGTACCTGCCGCATTGCGGCATAGTCGTCGCCAGCGGTCACGCCTTCAATGTTGTATAGCCGGTAATCGCTCTTCAGCGGCCCATTCTCGTCGAAAACCACACAAGATGCGACGGTATTTTCCCCGTGGCTGTGGCTGACGTCGAAACACTCCATGCGTGCCGGGGTCTCTGCCAGTTCCAGCAGGTCCCTCAGGGCGAGCAATCGCCGGTACACGGTTTCCTTGCTGGCCAGGTGGGTCAGCAGAGTCTGGCGGGCATTCGTCATGGCCAGTTCCAGCCAGCGGCGGCGCTCACCACGTACATTGCCACGGATACGGGTTTCCCGATTGGCGGCCTCACTCAGGGCTTCCGCCAGCAGCGCCTCACCTTCAACCTCCACGGGCACCAGAATATCTCTTGGAATCTCCCGGCGGGTATCGCCGCCAAAATAGTATTGGCCCAGAAACGCCGCCAGCAACTCACCTTCGGACTGCTCCAGTGAAAAGCGGGGAAAATAGTCCTTGGTACCCAGAACCCGGCCACCGCGCACGATGATCACCACCACACACACCACACCGGCATCCTGGGCAATCGCAATAACATCGGCATCACCACCCTCACCGTCGACCGACTGCTGCTCCTGTACATGGCGCAGATGGTTGATCTGATCCCGGTAAGCGGCAGCTTTCTCGAATTCCAGGTTCTTCGATGCCGCTTCCATGGCATTCATCAGGTCATGGATGATGGCCGGGTTCTTACCCTCCAGAAACATGGTGGCGTGGCGAATATCCTGCTGGTAGTCCTCGGGGCTGATGTACTCCACGCAAGGTGCGGTACAGCGGTTGATCTGGTATTGCAGGCAGGGACGATTCCTGTTTCTGAAATAGCTTTCACTACAGGATCTTATACGAAAAACCTTCTGTAGAACATTAAGACTTTCCTTGACCGCCCCGGAGCTAGGAAACGGGCCAAACCAGGTGCCACCACCCTTCTTGGTACGCCCCCGCCGGAACGTCAGCGACGGGTAGTCACTGTGGGACGACAGATAGATATAGGGGTAGGACTTATCATCCCGAAGCAGGATGTTGTAGGGCGGCCTCAGGGATTTGATCAGGTTTTGTTCAAGCAACAGTGCTTCGGTTTCGCTGCCGGTAATAGTGACTTCGATGGAGGCAATCTTGCCCACCAGGGCCTCGGTTTTCGGGGCCAGGCCGGTTTTGCGGAAATAACTGCTGACGCGTTTCTTGAGGTTGCGGGCTTTGCCCACGTAGAGCACGCCGCCGGTGTCATCGTACATACGATAAACGCCGGGGCGCTCGGTCAGTTGCTTCAGGAAGTCTTTGCTGTCAAACATCCCGACGGTATCTTCGGGTTCAGACCTTGTCGGCATCCAGCAATCCAAGCCGTACCGCCATCAGTGCCAACTCGACATCGCTGGAGATCTCGAGCTTCTCGAAAATACGATAGCGGTAACTGTTGACGGTTTTCGGGCTCAGGCAGAGCTTGTCGGAAATGTCCTGCACTTTCTGGCAATCCACCACCATCATGGCGATCTGCATCTCCCGCTCAGACAACCGCTCGAACCGGGACAGCTCCCCGTCTTCCTCACGGTCACCACCCAGCGTTTTGAGTGCCATTTTCTGGGCGATCTCCGGGCTGATGTACCGCTGGCCGGAGTGGGCCTTGCGAATAGCTCGCACCATCTCCTGAATATCAGCACCCTTGGTGATATAAGCGGTGGCACCACTCTGCATGACACGGGCGGGGTATGGGTCGTCGGCACAGGCCGTTACAACAATCACCCGAATGGAATCATCAATACGCAGTATTCGCCGGGTTGCTTCGAGGCCACCAATGCCAGGCATCCGAATGTCCATCAGGACAATATCCGGGCGGTCCTTGCGCACAAACTCAATCGCATCCTCACCGGATGAGGCCTGGCCAATCGCTTCAATATCGGGATTGTCAGCCAACATGCGGGTTATACCGGAGCGCACCAGCTCGTGATCATCAACAACCAGTACCCTGATCAAATGTCACCTCGCCATCAGGTATGAAAAACACAGACTGATTGTAACGTTTAGAAAAGCCTACGGGTAGGCACCGCAGGCAAAAGCCTGCAGACAAACCAATAAAAGCTTTCAGAGTTCGGCGGAAGGGCTGCCAAGGCCAGCCGTGTTCTCGACCGGATCAAACCAGACCACCAGATCGCCCCGGCGCACGGCAGACAGCACCCGCTCCCGCTCTGCCAGTGGATTCTCGGTGTCGTTCAACCCGTGGTAACGCGTGCAGTACTCCTCAGCCAGCCCTTGCAGCTGGTCTTCGGTCAGCAACCCGGCGTCCACCACAAATTTCTCTTCCCGGGGGTCCGCTTCCGGCTGCTGCGCTGCTTCGTCACTCATAAAACCTCCAATCAGTCGCTGTATGTTACGGTTTTATGGCGACGATCAGAACCCCCGTTGTTGGAGACACATGCTATTGATCCGCATACCGGGTTCGAAAGCCGGAGGCCAGCTGCCGCATAGATACAGACTCCTGCCTGAGCGACTCACTCACCCGACGCGCATTGTCCACGTTCTCCGTCAGGGTGTCAGCGCTGGCAGACAATGAGACAGCCCGGCGGCCTACCCTGCCGATTTCCTCGTGCTGAAGGCCAATGGAACTGCGGATATGATCGCTGTGCTGCTCCAGCTCATCGAACTGGTATTTCAGTCGCTCCAGGTGAGTTTTAAGCGCCAAGAGGTTGCTCTGGTTCAACTCCCCCGCTTCTCGCATTTCCGCCAGAAGCCCATCGACACTACCAACGCCTGTTACAAGGTCCTGCACCCACTGGCGGATGTTGCTGGTGGACTCCGCCGTCCTTCGGGACAGTGTGCGCACCTCGTCTGCCACCACTGCAAATCCCCGACCATGCTCACCGGCCCGGGCAGCTTCTATGGCGGCGTTCAGCGCCAGCAAATTGGTTTGTTCCGCAATATCGGCAATCACACCGATTACCTGTTCGATCTTGCCCGTCGAGTCATTGAGGGCGTGAATGGACTCGGAAACCCGCGCTATCACCTCAACCGTATGCTCTGCCGCCTGCTCGCTGTTCCGCAAACCGCTCTGCACTTCCACATTGGCAACCACGGCCTGCCGGACAGTGACTGCCGACAGCTCTGTGGCTTGCTCAATCTGCGATGCCTGATCAGCAATTGAAGTCATCGACGCACTGACATCACTGATTTGTTGTCCCGTTTCCTCTGAGGCACGCTGCAAGGCTTCAGCCCCCTCATCAAGCGCCGCAGAACGCTCATCCAGGCCGGCCGCTGCACGACGGATATCGCCAATGAAACCCTCAAATCGTCGCACGAGGCTTTCCAGCGCACCGGCAACGCCCGCCACTTCGTCGCGGCCGCCCACCTCCGGCGTTCGTGACAAGTCAGACTCGGCCTCCATTGCCATCAATTCCCGCTCCATGTATTGCAGCCGCAAAATGACCGAATGTCTGAGCCACAGGGTCATGGCCACGACCACCACAAGGAACGCCAGGGAGCCCCCAAGAAGAACAACTCTCTGCCCCGAGAGGAACGCCAGCAAATCGTCCGCGCCAGCTGCCACATCGTCCCGACTGGCAGCCTGTTGCTGGTTTATGGCCTCCAGCATTGGCTCCAGCGCAGGAAACAGCTGAAAATCGACCACCTGGCCTACCCGGTAGTAACTTTTCTCTTCAATACCCTTGTCCATGTCGCCCATCAGAGCCAACACCCGATCAAACTCGCCTTGATGATCGACAGCCCAGTTGCGCAAACGCTCAGCCCCTTGCACGCGCTTCCAATGGTCACGCAAAGCGGTGTCCAGATAGTCAAACTCCGTCTCGATCTCATCCCATAACAGTAACTGCGCCTTTATCTTGAAAGCCAGGTCCTGAAGCCGGCGATGATCCTGCTCAAGATCCATCAGCACCCAGGTGTCCTGAAGATTGTTGCGCATGAGATTCTCGGAGGCATCCTCGGCCTTGAGAATAATCATCCAGGAAAGAACCGCCAGGCCTGTGACGGCAATAAGAGAAAGGACAGCAAAGAACAGGATGCGGGCTCGAACGGTGGACAGCATGACAACTCCAGACGGGAAGGTACCCGTGGAGGGTATGCCTGTTTTATGACACTTTTATTTCGGATTTCGCGTCAAATACTTGATTGCGCCTTTTTGCGCACTTCAAAACCCTGTTCCAATTCACTATCATCGCCGCTTTCATAACGTTTGGATGCTAATGAACCAGAACGCCTTCCGGCTGACACTGCCGATCCTGTTTGGTTATCTGCCATTGGGCATGGCCTTCGGCGTGCTGTTCACCACGCAGCTGGACTATGCCTGGTGGGTCGCGCCCCTGATGGGTCTGGTTATTTATGCAGGGTCTGGCCAGATACTCGCTGTTAGCCTGCTGGCCGCAAGTGCCGGACTGCTGGAAGTGGCTGTGGCCATGTTCGTGCTTAACGCCAGGCACCTGTTTTATGGGCTTTCCCTTTTGGGGCAGTTCCGCGGTGCCGGTTGGCGCAAGGGCTATCTGATATTCGGTCTCACCGATGAAACCTACTCGCTGCTTACCAGCAGGCCGAGGACACCTGATCGCCAACACGAGCAAGCCATTGATTTCCGAATTACGCTGTTCAACCAGCTTTACTGGATAACGGGCTGCGCCATTGGTGCCCTGCTTGGTGAGCTGGTCGCTTTCGACAGCACCGGTATTGAGTTTGCACTGGTAGCGCTGTTCATCGTTCTGACCATTGAGCAATACAAGGCCTTGGGCAACACTTTTCCGCTCTGGGCGGGCGCACTGGCGGCGGGCCTGGCCATGTTGCTGGTACCGCCAGCCCATCAGTTGATTGCAGCGATTACCCTGGTCACAACCACCCTGCTGCTCCACTACTGGAAGCTACACAAGCGCACAAACGGCGGTGAGGTAAGCCATGGCTGAGCAGTATTATCTGGCGGCCTTCATTGCGGTGTCTGCCGGTGCAACCTTTGCAACCCGTGTGGTGCCGTTCCTGTTTTTCGAGCGCCACACCGAGCACCCCCTGGTAAAGCATATCGGGCGCTTTCTACCGGCAGCTGTAATGGCGTTGCTTGCGGTGATTTTTCTTCAGAGGTCGGCAAACTGGAGCGCCAGCGCGCCAGGGTTGGACGCCTTAGTTCCAGGGTTGTTGGTGGTCATCATTCACTTGTGGCGGCGTAACGCGCTTCTCTCCATAGCCGCGGGTACTGCCGCATACATGACCATTCAGCAAGCAGGCTGGCTTACGTAGTGTCCCGTCTGGCTAGTTCCTTAACCAGACGGGATACCAGATCAGGGCGTACCTTCAACATTGGCAACCAGCCTGGAATCTTCCAGCGCCGCCGTGCGGTGCTTGACCACACCTTTATATTCCGGACTCTCAATCATGGCCAGAAAGGCATTGATCGACGGGTAGCGCACCAGCAAGACCTGATCCCAGGACTCATCGGGCGGAGCAATCAGCGAACCTACAGAGCGGCCCGACCAGATCACTTCAGCACCAACGGTGCGAACACATTCCGCAGCTTCTTCCATATATCGCTTGTAGGCATCACGGCCTGAACAATCGTGAGCGTCATCCTGGTAAGCAGCCCGGTCGCGAAACCGTAAAAGATTCAGCATCACAACGGGCTGATCTTTGGGGGTTTCCTGCAAAACTTTGCGGAGCTCTTCCTGAGATGGATTGATGGTCGCCATGTTTGTCCCTGTTCATGAATGCTGAAACGTTACTGTATATCAAACCTGTGTAACCAACAGTAAACCAATTTCCGGGAATATGCACCAGCTGACTACGACCGGCTTATGCAAGATCACCCCGTAAAGTTGGCAAGGCAATCGTAAATCAGGGGTTCAGCCCAGGATCGCTGCGAGCCGAATGGAACTAAACCCCAAGCAACGCTTTAACGTCAGAAGTGAAAACGGCTACCAACCATCGCAACACGTACATCATCGTAGTCACCGGCATCTGCATCCAGTGCGAAATTGTTATAGACGGCGTAGATCTCGAGACGCTTGATGGGCTGATAGACGTAAGCGACACCGAAGACCTCTACATCGGAGCCCGCAATGGTCGTACGAACATCAGGGTCACCTTCGTTTGCTCCGGGCGTTACAACAACCGGATTAAAGTCCTTGCCCTGGGCACGATGCACTGTAAAGGCATGCTTTCCAGTCTTGTATCCAACCTTGAACATGCTGAAGTCAGAGTCACGACCTGCATCGTTTTCGGTGTTCGAGTACACCACACCCAGGTTGATACCGGTATCGTGCAACCAGGAAACCGAGCCTCCGATGGTCTCCAGATCACCTGCGGCGCCCCCTACATCCTTGGTGGAGTAACCAACAGAGGCAGACAAGCGGCCAAGGCCATCAATGCTTTCGTTATAGGAAGCGGCAAGTTCCGTGATGTCCTGCTCGCCTTTATAGCCCTGGCTGACAGCCAGGCTTACAGGCCCAAACTTCGGGCTGTCATAACGCAAACGGTCGTAGCGGGACTCGAAATCCTGACTTCGAATAGACTGAAAAACCGTCGGGCTAGCGCCGCCACTATTCTCCACAAACGGTAGAGCACCGCCTACCAATGCGAGATCCGGGAACGTGACGACCTTGGTGCCAGACAGGTCGGCTTCGGTCGCGCCATCAGCCGCACCAGGCCCCTGCCCTAAGGTCAACTTTCCGTATGCACCCTCAACGAACAGGCTGATAATGCGCTCATCAAAGTCGCCCTTGATGGAGCGGTTTTCCGGTGTCACCAGATTCGACGGGTTATGCTGGTATTCCCACTCCAGATGAGCGCCCACCTTCAGGCCGGTATCCGGGAGATCCGTGCTGATCACACCGCCCACACGGCTGGAAGCATAATCGTTGTCCACGATGTACTGCTCGGAACCATTGCCGGTGTCGGAATGCATGATGGCCATGTTGATAAAGCCATACACACGCACGTCCAGGTCAGGCATCTCGACCTTTTGGGCAAATGCGGGGGCAGACGCCATGCCTGCCAGGGCAACACAGATCGCAAGTTTGGCTTTCTTCATCTCTTATCTCCGTTTTGGAATAACGTTATGCCATAGAGTTTAACAGAGCAGGATAAGTGATAGAGACAAAAAGTGGTTTGACGGAGGTCAGTTTAAGGAGACTCGGGAAAGCCGATGAGGGGGGATATAGAAACAAAAAACCCCAGCATTCCTGCTGGGGTTTCATATTGGCGGAGAGGGAGGGATTATTCGGCCCTTCGGGCCTCTCCCCTTCGGGGTCGTCGTCGCTATGCTCCGACGTTCCTACGGCTGCTGCGCAGCCTACGGTCGAACCCGCGAGGATTCTCACCCGCCCTCACAGCCAATAAAAAAACCCCAGCATTCCTGCTGGGGTTTCATATTGGCGGAGAGGGAGGGATTCGAACCCTCGATACGCTATTAACGTATACACACTTTCCAGGCGTGCGCCTTCAGCCACTCGGCCACCTCTCCAATAAACTGTTTCAAATCAGCGATGTCGTCGCTCATTTGAGGGCGCAAACTTTAATGGTTTTGGGGGCGTTTGGCAACTGTCTCCAGCGAGATTCCTGAAAAATTTGTTTGATCAGGGATAATTGCTCATTCTTGTAGCCAGATCCTTTAACCCGGAGTGAAAAATCATGCTGATGAAGGCAGAACAATCCACGTTGCTACTTGTTGATGTTCAGGAACGCCTGATGCCCGCCATAAGCCAGGGCGCTGAAGTGGCTGATCGTTGTACCTTGCTGGCCACCATTGCAGGTCTGCTGGAGGTACCGGTGGTGGGCACGGAGCAGCTACCCGAGAAGTTGGGGCCGAATGTTGAGTCGGTGCGGGAACTGTGTGACGTCACGGTGGGCAAACATCACTTTGATGCCTGCCCGGACGGTTTGATTGATCAGCTACCGGAGGGGCGCCAGCAAATTGTCATCGGCGGCTGTGAAACCCACGTATGTATGCTGCAAACGGCGCTGAGTTTGCTGGATGCCGGCTATAAAGTATGGGTGGTAGCGGATGCCACCGGCTCCCGTAACGACTTCGACCGGGATGTCGCACTTGACCGCCTGCACCAGAGTGGCGCCCGGATTGTCACCACCGAGATGGTGGCCTTCGAGTGGATGGTACATTGCAAGCACCCCCGTTTCCGGGATATTCAGGCGCTGATCAAATAACCGAAACAATGAGGTGTTCATGCTGAATATGGATTTCGCCCAACGGGTGGTGATTCGTACCGCCGAGCAACCCTGGGTTGCCAGCCCCGCCGCCGGGGTTGAACGTAAACCCCTGGCCCGGGAGGAAGCCGAACGGGGACACGCCACCAGCGTGGTTCGTTATCTTCCGGGCTCGGCCTTTGCCCGTCATGAACACCCGTTGGGCGAAGAGATACTGGTTTTGGATGGTGTATTCTCTGACGAAACCGGCCACTACCCGGCAGGCACTTACCTGCGTAATCCGCCTGGTAGCGGGCATGCACCCTTCAGTAAACAAGGCTGTACGTTATTGGTGAAGCTACACCAGTTTGATCAACGGGATACGGCCACGGTTCGTGTCGATACCAACACCGCAGAATGGTTGCCTGGCATTGGCGGACTTCAGGTAATGCCGCTGCATGAGTTCGAGCATGAGCATGTGGCACTGGTTAAATGGCCAGCCAATGAAGTATTTCAACCCCATCGGCATTTTGGTGGCGAGGAAATCTTTGTACTTAGCGGAGAGTTCTGCGATGAGCATGGCCGTTATCCCGAGGGAACCTGGTTACGTAGCCCACACCTGAGCCAGCATCACCCGTTTGTTGACCAGGAAACGGTCATCTGGGTGAAGACCGGTCACCTCCCTCTGGTTTGATTTAACCAAAAACGGCCCCTCAAGAGGGGCCGAAATAGAGCGCTATCCCGACTACAACATCATCAGACACCACCTGGCTAAGAGGCGAGATTGGTGCGCCAACCGGGTTGGCCAAACTCATCACTGCCGAATCGTTCGTGGCCATTACCAATAGCCATTCCTTCACCGGCCGGCACTTCGAATACGTGGTACGCCTCTGGTCCGAAGGGATCGAGGGCGGTATCCAGGTACTCATAGGCATCTGGCACCGGCTCGCCGGACATGGCAACCCTGAACTGCCGCTCCACCATCGGGACCGTAACACTCAGAGGCTGCTGCACCCAGAGAAAAACAGCCTTCTGGGCGACCAGATACTCGCACCGAACCACCTTGCATCCCTCTCGCAGGGTCAACGTGGTCGGCTCTTTTCCAGGCTCAAGACGGAACTTGTGAATGGTTTTCATGGCGATACTCCTTCAGAGGTTGCCAGACACAGTTCCATCATGCACCGCCGAAGACTTCGAGAAAATAAGATTTATTGAGCAAGAATCATCGATATTATCGAGGTAAATCAAAGCCGCTACAGATTGCCCGTACACCTTCATGGGCAACCTTCCGGCTTCGGGTGATGGCGTAGAGTTGATCGGTTACCGCTTTGACAGGAGCAATCTCCTCCACCTGATATTGGCGGCACACTTCCTCCTTTATCGCCGTTGGCGCCGCAAATACGCCCAACCCTTCCCGTCCGAATACCTTGATTAACGCGCTGTCGTCTACCCTGGCCACCAGGTCCATCCTGACATTGCTGATGGTCAGCCAGTTCATCAACTTCTGAAAATACGGCGCATCCGTGGCGTTAGCCAGCAAGGGCTGATGATTGAGAGAGGCCGGAAAGTCGTCCCGAAGCCGCCCAGCCATCTCCGGGGCGGCAAACAAACTGATGGTAGACGATGTCAGGGGATGAACCGCGAAGCGATCTGTGACCGCCTCGGTCTGAGGCATACGGTCTGTCAGCACGACGTCGAGTTCTTTGCGTTTGAGACTGAGCAGCAAATCTTCCGCGCGACCTGTCCGGCAATCCAGGTTGACTCGCCTGTTCAGCTTCAGAGCCGGCTGCAACAACTGAAAAGCAATCAGCTTATGAATTGACGCCGAAACGCCGGCCGCTAATCTCAGCGGGCGATCAGCGGGGGCCAGACGCAAGGTTTCAGACAGCTCCCCAGTCAGTGCAAAAATGTCGTTGGCGTAGGACTGAACCAACTGCCCCAGTTCGGTCAGGACCAGACGCCGCCTTTCCCGGCTGAACAACTGCCCTCCAACCGATTCCTCGAAAGTGGCAAGCTGGCCACTCAGGGTTTGCGGCGCAAGATCGAGCACCTCGCTGGCTTTGGCAATCGAGCCCTCACGGCTGATGACCCAGAAATAATAGAGGTGCCTGAGATTGAGCTGATCCATGGCGTAAACCTAGTTTGTGGTGGCTCTTCGTGACCGCAGCAACCAAACCGACATCAACACACTGTGCAGCACCAATAATGGTACCGCCACCAGTAGCAGGCTTGCCCAGCCAACCGAAGCCAGTACAGCGCCAGCACTCAAGGCCGCTGTCGCCTGAGCCGTGAACACCATCATGTCATTCAGGCCCTGCACACGGAAACGCTCAGACTGCTGGTAACCCTGGGGCAACAGGGTTGTCCCGCCAACGAACAGGAAATTCCAACCCACGCCCAGCAGCAGTAACGCCCACAAATAATGATGAAAGCTGATACCGCTGGCCGCCAGCAGAATGCACGCCAGGTAGGCCAATAATCCCGCCGCCATCATCAAGGGGATGCCGACAACACGGGTCAGCCAACCAGAAATAAGAGACGGAAGATACATGGCCATAATGTGTAACTGAATAACCCGCTTGGCATCATCCAGATCATGCCCGGCCATTTCGGTCATGCTCAAGGGGGTTGCAGTCATGATAAAGCTCATCACCGCATAGCCGATGGCGGCGCCGCTGATAGCCGTCCACACCAGCGGATTTGCCAGTATCTCCCTGAGCGGGCGACCCCCGCCAACCACGGTTTCCGGGACCCGCTCTGCCTTGGCGCGATACCCGAACGCAAGAATGATAAACGCCAGGGCCTGAACAACGGCCAACCCGACCCAACTGTAAAGGAACGGGAAGGATTCAGATTTCCCACTGCCCAGGCTAGCTACTTCAGGCCCCAACCAGGCCGCAACCAGGCCTCCCAGCAGCACTCTTGCAGCTGCCGAGCCGGCCATGTCCGGCGCTACCGACTCCATCGCCGCAAAGCGATACTGGTGCACCACGGCCAGGCCCGAACCGCCCAGAACGGCAGCAAGGCACATCAGGGTAAAGTGCGATTGCCAGGAAGCGTACGCACCCAGCAAACCGGCGAGAATGCCTGCAAGTGCGCCGAAAAGCATCACCTGTTTGCGCCCTATCCGCTCCATCAACCATGTCGCCGGCTTTATGGCCAGAACCGTGCCGACCACCACCAGCCCGACCGGCAAGGTTGCCAACTCTGGCGCAGGCGCCAGCAGTCGTCCCTGAATAGAGCCAATAAATACGATAAAAGGCGCGGTGCACATGGCCAGCGCCTGGGCCGCCACCAGCACCCAGACATTCAACGGCATGGATTATTTCTTCCTGTAGATAATGCCGGGATGGCATTGAACCATTTCGTACAGATCAGGCAGGCCGTTCAGGGATTCAGAGGCGCCCAGAATCAGGTAGCCGCCCGGATTCAGCGCCCCGTGCATGCGGGTAAGAATGTCCTTTTTGAGGTCTGCGGAAAAATAGATCAGCACGTTCCGGCACATGATGATATCGAATTTGCCGAGCATATACCGCTCAAGCAAGTTGAGTTCTTTGAACTCCACCATGGCCTTGATCTGCGGTTTGATCTGCCACCCGCCGTTAGGTGATGGCGTAAAAAACTGCTTCTGCCGCTCCGGGGAAAGCCCGCGACCTATCGCAATCATCTCATATTCACCCCGCCGGGCCACTTCCAGCACGCTTTTGGAAATATCGGTCGCGGTGATCTTTACGTCACGCAGCTTGCCGGGGCGAATGCGCCGGAATTCGTCCACCACCATGCCTACCGAGTAGGGCTCCTGCCCGGTTGAGCAGGCGGCAGACCAGATGCGAAGCGGTTGGAGCGAATTGCGCTCGGCGAACTCCGGCAACAGCTTGTCCTGAAGAATACGGAATGGGTGGTTGTCCCGAAACCAGAGGGTCTCGTTGGTGGTCATGGCATCGATAACCAGCTCACGCAGGCCGCTGCGCCCCACCCGCTTCAAGCGATCGAGAAGCTCACCCAGTGAATTCAGGTTGTTCTCCTCAAGAATCCTGCGTAGACGGCTCTTCACCAGGTACTGCTTGTTGTCACCCAACAGAATGCCACAAGCGTCCTGCAGGAATGTCTTGAAGGCTTCGTATTCCTGAGGCGTAATTTCCGCTTTCATTGGATCTCTATCGTGGGTAAGTCCATGAGCCGAGGCATCAATTCTGGTCAATAATTTCCATCACGCGCTCGGCAAGCTCATCCGGGCTGAATTTCGCCATAAAATCATCGGCACCGACCTTCTGAACCATCGCCCGGTTAAAGACGCCACTCAGGGATGTATGGAGCATCACATACATGCCGCTGAGCGCCGGATTCTCTTTGATTCTGGTAACGAGGGTGTAACCGTCCATCTCCGGCATTTCCACATCGGAAATGATCAACGATAAGTGGTCTCGGGCAGTGGAACCATCCCCCGTAATCTCCTTGAGGTAGTTCAACGCCTGTTTACCGTCATTCTTGGTGACCACTTCCATTCCGATCGCGGTCAGGCAGCGCTCGATCTGGCGCCTCGCTACAGACGAATCATCAACAACCAGTACCGGCAAATGCCCGGGCACACGCTCGGCGCTGCGAGTTTTCAGCTCTTCGGTGACATCTTCCCTGAGCGGAGAAACTTCTGCAAGAATCTTTTCTACATCTATGATTTCTACAAGTTTGTCATCAATTTTGGTGACCGCCGTCAAGTACACATCCTTGCCAGCCCCCTTGGGTGGCGGGAGGATATCTTCCCAGTTCATATTCATGATCCGGTCGACACCCGTCACCAGAAAGCCCTGAGTTTTACGGTTGTACTCGGTAATGATGACAAAGCTTGTTGCCAGCTCTTCCTGTGGAATGCCTGCCATGCCAATGGCCATGCTCAGGTCGATGATGGGGATGGTCTCGCCACGGATATGGGACACGCCCCGAACCACCTGGCGGCTGTTAGGAATCGATGACAATTTCGGGCATTGAAGGACCTCCTTCACCTTAAAAACGTTGATCCCGTATAGCTGCCGCCCCCGCAAACGGAACAACAACAGCTCAAGCCGGTTCTGACCAACCAGCTGCGTACGCTGGTTAACGCTGTCCAACACCCCTGCCATAACTTTCTACTCCCGGCATGCCAACGATCGGCACAGAATTTGCTCAGTTATTATTAAACAACTTGCTTACGCGAACCCGGACCAAAACATTGACGCCGGGTGTCCAATCAGGGTTAACGGCCCCAGCGCCATTTTCCTTAACGGAACTCGCGTAAATATGCCTAACTGACAGCATAGGACAAAGCAGTGCAGATGCGAACCATCTTTTTAGCGACCTTTTGCCTATCGACCCTGGGCCTGAATGCCGCGGCTGCGGCCACCACTGCAAGCGAGATACGCGATGCCGCCGGTCAATTTATCGAAACCTGGGCCGACGAGCAGCGCCAGCAACAGTACGAGGTGAACTTCACCGTCGGCGGCATCGACAGCCGGCTTAGCCTGGCTGCTTGCGAACAGGCACTCGAAACCGCGTTTACCAACGATCCCCTACGGACCACATCGCCATCGGTGATGGTGTCCTGTGCCGGGGAGCGGCCATGGCGGATGTTCGTCACAGCCAGTGTCGAAGTACACGGCCCTGCCCTTGTGGCGGCTCGGCCTCTGGCCCGCGGTGAGCGCATCAGCGGTGAACTTTTGCAGGAAAAACAGGTGCAGATCAACGCCAGCCGCCGGGGCATTCTCACAGATATTGAACAGGTATCCGGCATGCTGGTGAGGCGACCAGTTAATGCAGGGTCGGTGCTGACGCCAGATCTGCTCGAAGCTCCCAATGCCGTTGAGCGGGGCGATCATGTTATCATCACTGCCAAATCCGCGGTGTTCTCGGTCAGTTCCCGAGGCAAGGCGCTGGCCAGTGCCAGTGTCGGCGAGCAAGTGATGGTTGAGAATCTGCAATCAGCACGCACGGTTCGGGCAACGGTCACGGCTCCTGGCCGGGTGGAAATTGCCATGTAACGGAAAATCCGTGCCCAGCGGCAAATTTTTTCCGTTTTTTTCTAAAGGTCGGCTAAACGCTGCCGATAAGCAGATATAAACTCGATTCCGCCGCCTTTGAAGGTGGCCACAGGCAAGCAGGTATCCTTATGTCAGTTGACTTAAATGGAATTGGCCCCGGCCAGGTCAACACCACCAGAACCACGGCCGACAAAGCAACAGGCAGCCAGAGTACGCCCTCCACGGCTGGAGAGCAGGCAAAGGCTCAAAGCACGGCTGCCCGCGGCGACAACGTCAGTCTCAGCAATCAGGCCAAAAACCTGAAGCAGCTGGAACAGAAACTGGGCGATTACCCGGAAATGGACGACGACCGCATTGCGCAGATTCGCGCAGCACTGGAAGATGGCACCTACAAAATTGATGCAGAGAAACTGGCCCAGAAAATGCTTGAGATGGATAAAAGCATTTTCGGGTGAGTAAAACATGGCTGCAATCATTGAATTGAAGACCCTTCTCTCAGAAGACATCCGCCAGCTTGAAACCCTGGCGGATCTTCTCAACCAGGAAAAACAACTCCTGGCGTCCTCCGACATCGCTCCGCTCCAGGAAATCACCACTCAGAAAAACAACATCCTGACGGATATCCGTGAGCGTGCGAAACAAAAGATCCGCCTGCTGGTGAACATGGGGTACCGACCGGATGCCGGCGAGCCCTCGAGGTTTATCCGTGCCGGTGGTATGGAAGACCTTTACCAACTCTGGAAAACCGCCGATGGGCGCCTTCGTGCCTGCCAGGAACTGAACCAGAACAACGGTCGTGTTGTCGGACACCTTCAAAAACGCCTGACGAGGCTCACGGACATCTTCCGTGGCGCCTCTGCCCAACAGAAGCTTTATGGCGCCAAGGGCGAACAAACCAGTGTATCCAGCGGCAACATTCTGGCCAGCGCCTGACCGACCCGGCAAACAAAAAACGCCCGGATGAGCTATCCGGGCGTTTTTCGTTAGATTCACCTTACCCGTTCATTAACGGGTGTAGATCGTCATCTGGGAATCCGGATGAAACCGTATGTTGTGAATGCTGACGTTCCCCATGGATGGACTCTGATTGCCACTCACGCGGATATTGTCCATCCGGATCTCCTCAATCCGTTCGGGAAACGCCAGCCTCAAGGCGCCATCCTCTCGAATGGAATAGCGGGACTCACCCTCCCTGTAGTGAACACCAGAGATGGTCAGGTCGGAATCGAGGAAACTGAGCACTGGCACAAAAATGTTGGCGGCCAGCTTGATTCCCTCTACTGAATCGAGTCCGGCGAGTTCCGGGTCATCAACCGCGCCGCCAGCATTTCCCGGCATTGCGGCAACCGTTTCAATACGCTCCAGCAAGCCCACACTGCTTTGAGCCGTTACGCCGGCCATATCGCTGTCAGACAAAGGCGCAAAGCCCCCCTTTTCATATAACTGACCGGCCTGCGCAGGCATGGATGCCGCGCTGGTATTGCCGGCCGCCAGCGACACCAACGGCTGAAACGGCAACGTCACCATGGTAACCAGCGCTGCCGCATTACGATAACGGGCCTGGTGTTTGAGAACGCGATGCAGTTCCTTGTCAGTCACCCAGCCAGCGGCGATCAACACTTCGCCCAGGCGCTGCCCGGTTTCCCGCTGCAACAACAACGCCTCGTCCAGCTGACCTTCCGACAAATAGCCACGATTGATCAACAACCGGCCAAGCCGGGACTTTTCTTCAAACCCCTTACGGATTCTCACTAGGCTCCTCCCGCATTCAGAGTGATCACCGTACAACCAGGCCCGGTATTGATAATGATTAAAGCGTAGCCCAATCCCCTGGCCTACGCTGTTCTGATTTGCACTTATTCAGGTAAGGATCTGTTAAGATCTTCGCTAATTTTGTTCTATCCGGATTGTCTCAGGATTCCTGATAACAACTGAAACTGTGAGAGCCTCTGAAATGACAAATACCGTAAAACCCGTATTAACTGTGATGTCCGTCCTGTTTGCCGCCATCGCTGCCCTGATGCTGGCCACTCCTATTCAGGCCGAAGAACTGCCGAAGGTTCGCTTTGTTACCTCTGAAGGGGCCTTTGAGCTTGAGTTGCGCCCTGACGTAGCCCCCAAAACCGTGGAGAATTTCCTCTCCTATGTCGAAGACGGATTCTACGACGGTACGATCTTTCACCGGGTGATTCCCGGCTTTATGATTCAGGGCGGCGGATTAACCGAAACCATGGCCCGCAAACAGACCAAAAACCCCATCGTTAACGAAGCCTCAGCAACCCTGCCTAATCTTCGGGGCACCGTGGCAATGGCCCGAACCAGCTCCCCAAACTCAGCAACCTCTCAGTTCTTTGTTAACGTCGCCAAAAACGATTTCCTGAATGCTGGTGTGCGTGGTGCGGGCTACGCGGTCTTTGGCAAAGTCACCGAGGGCATGGGCGTGATCGACAAGATTGCCGGCGTACAAACCGGACATCGCCAGGGCATGGCGGATGTTCCGGTTCAGGCCGTCGTGATCGAGAAAGTGACTCTGGTTAATATTGAAGACTGAGCCCTATGCACTCCCCCTGCCTGCCACCGGCCATGGAGCCGGCAGATCTTATCTGGCGCGACGGCGTACCCGAATCCACCCGGTTTGGAGACGTATATTTCAGCAGGGACAACGGCCTGGCAGAAACCCGGTATGTTTTTATCGGGTATAACCAGTTGCCGGAGCGGTTCCAGCAGGTGCCAGACACCGGCCACTTTGTGATCGCTGAAACCGGTTTTGGCACGGGCCTGAATTTTCTCGCCGCCTGGGCGGAATGGTTAAAGCAGCGCCCCGCCGATGACAACGCCATTCTGCACTTTGTGTCGGTAGAACGATTTCCCCTGCGCCTTCAAGACCTCGAAAAGGCGCTGTCGTACTGGCCCGAGCTAAGCCCCCTGGCAACGGAGCTTATCGAACATTACCCTCCACTGATCAAGGGCACTCACCGGCTTGTGCTGGCCGGAGGTCGGGTTCGGCTGACCCTGTATTTTGGCGATGTCCTGGATGCCTGGAACGATCTCACTTTTACCGCCGACGCCTGGTTCCTTGACGGCTTCGCCCCGTCGTTAAACCCGGACATGTGGCTGGACGATGCCATTGGTCTGATCACCAGCCATAGCAAGCCCGGAACGACCCTGGCCACGTTTACCGCCGTTGGCCGTGTGCGGCGCAGCCTTGCAGAGGCCGGCTTCGAGATCGCAAAAGCCCCCGGCTTTGGCCGCAAGCGGGAAATGCTTGCAGGTATATACACGCCAGGGAATACCACTAATCAAGAGGCGAGAACTGGCACGGTTGCCGTTATCGGTGCAGGAATTGCCGGCACCCTGCTCGCCCGCAATCTGGCGGAACGGGGTGTTCGGGTGCTGCTGCTGGACAAGGCGCCCCACGCCGGTTCTGCGGCATCTGGCAATCCCCAGGGCGCGCTCTATGTAAAACTTGGTGTGGAGTACAACGCACAGACTGAGCTTGCCGCAACTGCCCTCAGTTTCAGCCAACGTTTCTATCGGCCCTGGCAAAACCGCTTCTGGCACCCAACGGGGCTGCTGCAATTGGCGACCGATGATCAGGAAGCTGACCGCCAACGGCGGTTCTGCGAGCGCAATGAATACCCGGATAATCTGCTGGAACCCGTGGATGCAATCAGGGCGAGCGAACTGGCAGGGATTCCCGTCGATACTGGCGGTCTCTGGTTTCCCGGTTCTGGCTGGCTTGAGCCTGCAAAGGCCTGTCAGCAGCTGGCTGAGCACCCGCTGATCGAAACACGATTCAGTTACCAGGTCGTCAACCTTCTGCCATGTAACAATCAATGGTGTATCCGCAATCACTCTGGCGAAGACTGCCGCGCAGACGCGGTGATCATTGCCGGAGGCCACGAAAGCCCCGCCTTGGTGCCCGTAGCCGGGCAGCTCCGTTTGAAAGCGATCCGCGGTCAGGTTACTGAACTACCGGAGGCAGACTTCAACCTACCCCAAACGGTGATCTGCGGGACAAAGTATCTCAACCCTGTTCAAGGCGGCAGTGCAGTCACCGGGGCGACATTTGACCTTAAGGACGAGACCCCCTACCCAACCCCCGCAGGCCACCAGGAAAACCTTGACGAGCTAAAACGGATTCTGCCGTCTGTAACCAAAGAATCGGTGCCAGATCCCGATCAGCTGCAAGGGCGAGTGGCCTTTCGCTGTACCACGCACGATTACCAGCCTGTGGCCGGCCACATGCGGGACACCGAAGGGAACCACCTTAACGACCTGTATCTGCTGACCGGCCTGGGCAGCAAAGGGTTGGTCTGGGCACCCTTGCTGGCAGAATATCTGGCAGATGTTATCAGCGGCCAGCCCCACTGCTTGCCTGCGCCGCTCTCAAAGCGACTCGAAACGGGGCGGCTATACCGAACCTGACACTTACCCAGGCGTAATGAAGCCGGCCTACAGTTTTGTGACATTCAGCCGTTACCATTAGAGGAGCTGCTCTGCATTGGGATGTTGCAGCAGTCACATGGGAGAGTTAGTGGAATGTCTATTCACGTAAGTGAGCCGGGGCGACCAATCGGCACCCGATTGCCGGAAGCCTTGCGAAGCCGTCGCGTTGGCGACGTCACCGAGCTGACGGAATCCGGCGCGATTTCACCGGGCCACAGCGAGGCAACCGACGCGGAGTTTCAGCAGGCCGCTAACAGCGGCCGCCACCGTGCACTCCAGGAGTATGGCGCCGCAGCCGCCGGCGAACGGCGCGAGGAGCGTGTGTACCTGCCTGTTTCCGCCATTTGCTCACCGGCGCTGTACTCTGTACCCGCTACGGCTTCCATGGGTGAGGCCATGTCCAGCATGGAAGACAACAATGTGCACCATCTGGTCATCCTGGCCGACCACAACGTTGCAGGCCTGATTGACCTGCGCTGGCTACTCGCCTGGCTCCACGAAAACCCGTCACAAGCCGTAAATCAGAGCCTGTCTCAGGTTGAACTGCCAGCTTTCCTGACCGCCTCTCCGGAAACCGACGCACATCAACTCGCACGGCTTATGCTTGCACACCAATTGAACGCGGCACTGATCGTTGACGCAAAAGGCCAGCCATCAGGCATTGTGACCAGTACCGACTACCTGAAGCTGTATGCCAGCGCCAGCCGGCAGGAGGGGACCGTCTAAGGCCTCGCCCCCCTTTAAAGCCATTAAGGGTTCTCGGAGGTCAGTGCATCGCCCTCCGGGCCGAACAGTCTAATTGCCAGCTCACCACCCAGGTCTACCAACGCAGTAATTTCATCATCCCGATAGTTTTTCAGCCTTAACACATTCAACCCCTCAACATCAGGCTGAATGCGCCAGCTCCGATAAGCCGCTTCGTCATCACCACGATTCAGCCTTGCCAGGATTGCATGGCGGGTGGAGGGATTTCCAGCGCCTTCAGCGAAGACCCCATCGGTGGAACCGGCAATGACCATATCGCCGTTAAACAGCAGGCCCTGGCTCAGCTCTACAATGGCAGTGTCATTCTGATCATTGGCCGACAATGCACTGCCAATGGCACCCAAGGTACTGTAACCCAGAGCAAACCCGGCCCGGCTGTTCATACGTGTGCGAATAAGTTCGTCAGCGTCATCTTCGTTAACTTCCACTCGATACTCAAAGGGGCCGTCACCAATCAGCCACGCGCTACCATCGCCATAAAACCCGTGCCGCAGAACCTCGGCGGATTCTTCTCCAACCTGGTAAACCGACACTGTCCCCGAGGCACTGCCACCGAAGAAAAAGGGGCCGGTAACCGCCGTGCCGTCGATCGATGATGGCGCAAAACCAAACAGCAGGGGGCTGAGAGCGGCCACACTGCCGCCCACCACATGGTCATCACCCTCAGAACCCACCTGGCGCGTCCAGGCGACCGTTGGCACCAGTGCATCGCCATCGGGTATGGTATCGATTCGGGTCAGGAATGCGTCGATACCGCCGGCCGACGACTCTCCACCCCATACGCCGTCGGTTTCACCCGCGATCGCAACATAGCCACTGCCAGGGTTGAGCCCTATCCATCGAACACGGTCATGCCCGGAGGTGCCCATCCGGAACAGGTCATCCCAACGCAGCTGATACTCTCCTTCACTTAGTCGATAAACGCCTACAATTACATTATCTCCGGCCCCGGCATCGCCTGAGCCAACCGGCTCGTCAGTAGTGAATGCCACGGCCATTTCATATCGGGTGACCCGGACCGTGTCTTCGGTGACCCGCCGCTCCGCCACATCCACGAACACATCGGGGCGGGCTGAGGCATCTGCGAGATCGGCAACGACTACGGGGTCGCCCAGCAGGGCGCCAGTCTGATCATGAATGCGCACCTGAACCTGGCCGTTGTTGCTCCCGGCGACAAAGTAGCGACCGCCATGACCAACGGTAAAGTCCGTCGCAACAAATCCGTCATTCCAGACAATAGACTCTTTCAGACGATTGAAGCTGAGCCTCAACAGGTTATCGCTGGCACCTCTGGCAAAACCTTCCCGGCCCGCCTGGAACCGGCTGTCTACCGCCAGGTTCGCAAATCGGTCGTGCAGGTCCTCCGGCGTTGAATAGCTCTCACTGACACGGACCTCGAAAAGCAATTCATTCTGGCCAACGGGAAAGCTTAAGGTATCGTTCTCCACGCCTTCCTGCTCAATGACAAACTCGGTTCCCAGCCGTGCCGTGGAGCCTTGGGCGTGCGTCAAACGGACTTTGATGACGTCCTCCCTATCACCGGACAGCGTGGCCCGATATTGCCCGGTTGTACCGGTGTTCAACGTATCTCGCGGGCCGCCCTTCAGGGTTTCGATGGCAACCGTCGGTTCATTGTCACGAACGGTCAGGTTGGTTCGCACACCGGTGTCCGATGCGCCCAGGGAGGCAATGCCCGTGCGTACCTCTGTTAAATGAAGCTGCGCCAGTTCGGACGGTTCGGGGATGGTGTCGTCAATGACTTCCAATGGAATGTAGCACTCGGTGATACCTGGCTCGAGGGTAATCAGCCCCCGATCCTTGATGCCAGCGTCGTTCTCGTAGTACTCGATGTAGGTCAGCTCCTCGCCCTGTTCATCCACCGGGAACGCGGTGTTGCTGCCCTGCGCGACAATGTCGTTACCGATAATGGCACGGCCGAGGTTGTCACTGCTGTATTCGCACCGCTGGTGCGGTGGGCTTTCCTCGTCGTCACACTTATTCTCATCGAATTCCGAGCGCAGCTCGAACGCGATGGAAACCCTTGTCACGGAGGGTTGGTCCAAAAGAACCTTTGCAAACACGCGATTGGTTGGCGAAGTAACTGCCTTGGACTCCTTAAACGAGCCATCCTCGTTGTACAGGTCAATCTCATAGTCATGCTCGCCGACCACATCCAGTGCAGGCAGTTCACAACGGGTTCGGGAGCTGTCAGGAATGTCCGGGCTCTCACCCTCGGTGAACGACGGCGCCTCCAGCGTCACTACATTCCGTTTGACTTCAATATCAAAAGGCTGGAACCCGGCCATGCGGCCATCGGTGGTGACAATGTCGATGTTGTCGTTTCTGCCCAGGTCCGCCTCACCTCTCGCGCCCCCGGACAGTCCAGGAACGCCGCGCATGATGATGCCCTGGCGGGCTTTATTGCTGGTGTCTTCCAGCGCGAGCCAGGAGGGGGCGTTCGTCAGCGAGTAATCCAGAATGCTCTCGCCGCCATAGGCTCCCCAGTTGTAGTAATACTCAACCCCCAGGTAGGCCGTGGTCGGCGGCGCGCCAAGCAGCGTGGGCTGGTCGGGGTCTTTTTCGGTTTTACAGCCGGCAGACATCAGTGCGATCAGGGCCAGGCCAAGAAGACGGCCAGAGGAGGAGGTGCGGGGGAGCAGATCGGCGCGCATGCAAAAATCCGTTTCATGACGTTGTTGTTATGGCGGTGCCAGCGGGGCATAACGCTCCCGGTTTACACACCGTTACAGATCAACGCCATGTTAGCCAATTTGCGCCCTGCCGGATCTGCGCGAGTTCTCAGATTCACCGGCCGGGCCCGCATCAGCCTGCTACGCCATGCTCCTCTAAGAGGGCGAGAAGCCCCTCTTCATCCAGGACAGGCACTCCCAGCTGTTCTGCCTTGGTCAGCTTGGAGCCAGCAGCCTCACCCGCCACCACGCAGGCGGTTTTCTTCGAAACGCTGCCCGCGACCTTGGCTCCCAGCTTCTCCAGTTTTTCCTTCGCCTGGTCCCGGGTCATCTGTGACAGGGTGCCGGTCAGCACCCAGGTTTCGCCGGCCAGGGGTTTGGCCTCGGCAGGGACAACCTGTTCTTCCTGCCAGCTTACCCCGGTGTCTTTCAAAGCCTGCAGGGTTTCCTGGTTGTGGGGCTGGTCGAAGAAACTGCGAATATGGCCGGCCACGATGGGACCAACGTCCGGTACCGCCTGCAGCGCCTCGTCATCGGCGGCTGAAATTGCCTCAAGGGTACCGAAATGCGATGCCAGGGACTTCGCGGTCGCCTCACCCACCTCACGAATACCCAGGGCGTAGAGGAACCGCCACAGCACCGGCTTACGGGCCCGGTCAATGGCCGCCACAAGGTTGCCTGCTGATTTATCCCCCATACGGTCAAGGCTGGACAACTGGAATTTGGTTAGTCGGTACAGGTCCGCGACGGTGTTCACCATGCCTTCATCCACCAGCACTTCAATCAGCCGGTCACCCAGACCTTCGATATCCATGGCCTTGCGGGAGGCGTAATGGCGAATGGCTTCCTTGCGCTGGGCGGGGCAGTACAGCCCCCCGGAACAACGGGCGACAGCCTCCCCTTCTATCTGGACGATGTCCGAGTCACAGACCGGGCATTGGCTCGGCAGGACCACTTCCGCTGCGCCCTTCGGGCGTTTCTCCGGAACCACCTTCACCACTTGCGGAATGACATCTCCAGCGCGGCGTATGAACACCGTATCACCGATGTGCACATCCAGCCGGCGAATCTCGTCCATGTTGTGGAGTGTTGCGTTGGAAACGGTCACGCCACCCACAAACACCGGTTTGAGCCGGGCAACGGGCGTGACAGCCCCGGTCCTGCCCACCTGGAACTCCACATCTTCAATAACGGTCAGTTCTTCCTGGGCGGGGAATTTGTGGGCAATGGCCCACCGGGGCGCCCTGGACACAAAGCCCAGCTGCTGCTGCAAATCCAGGCGATTCACCTTGAACACGATACCGTCTATTTCGTATGGCAGCGTGTCGCGCTTGGCCATCAGCTCCTGGTACGCCTCGAGGCACGCTTCAACCCCCTTGGCTTTGCGCATTTCCGGGTTAATACGAAACCCCCAGCCCCGAACCCGCTGCAAGCTTTCCCAGTGGGTTTCAGGCAGCAGGCTTTCGTCGGTGACCGCCATGCTGTAGGCACACAGCTCCAGGGGGCGCTTGGCGGTGACTGTTGATTTCTTCTGGCGCAGGCTACCGGCAGCGGCATTTCTGGGGTTTACAAAGGGCTTTTCGCCTTGCTCAGCGAGGCGCCGGTTCAATTGCTCAAACCCCGCCTTGGGCATATAGACTTCACCCCGAACTTCCACCAGATCCGGATAGTCGTCGCCCCGCAAGGTCAAGGGGACTGACGGAATGGTGCGTATATTGGCCGTGATATCCTCACCGGTATAACCGTCGCCTCGGGTGGCGGCCCGAGTTAATACACCCTGCTCATAGTGCAGGCTGACCGCAAGGCCATCCAGCTTGGGCTCACAGACATATTCCACCGGATCCTCGGTTGCCAGGCGATCACGCACTCGGCGGTCGAAATCACGGAGCTCGTCGTCACTGAACGCATTGTCCAATGACAGCATGGGCAATCGATGGGTGATTTCTTCAAAGCTGGTTTCCGCGGCACTGCCGACCCGCCGGGTAGGCGAGTTATCTGTGGCAAGTTCCGGGTAGTCCGCTTCCAGTGTCTGGAGTTCACGGAACAGCCGATCGTATTCAGCATCGGGTATCCTGGGGTCATCCAGAACGTAATAGTAGTAATTGTGATCGTCCAGGGCAGCGCGCAACTGTTCCACGCGCTGCTGGATATCGGCAGAAACCTGGCTCATCGGATCGAATGTCCTGATTAAGTGTTATACCCGATGGGAACGCTGTTTACGTTCGAATTCACGGATGCGCTGCCGGCAGTGCTCGATCGTCTGCGGAGTCATTACGCTGCGGCGCTCGTCTTTCAGTTCACCGCCCATATTGCGCACAACGCACTGAGCGGTTTCGAGCATGAATTCGAAGGCCTGCATGGCATTGGATGGCCCGGGCAGGCTCATGAAGAAACTGATTCCGGGAGTGTTCAACGTTGGCATATCCTGGGGCCGGAAGGTTCCCGGCTCCACCGCGTTGGCAACGCTGAACTGCACTGGCGTGGTGGTGTCAGCACCTTCATGCCGGTGATAGATGTCCATGTCGCCATGTTCAAGACCGCAGGCCTCAAACAGCTTTTTCAGTATCGTTCCCTGGAACTCCTCACCGTTACGCGCCAATACGTTAATCACCAGCACTTCCCTGGCTTCCGGGCGATTGGCTCCCGCCAACGGCTGATTTTTGCGTGGGCCCGGTGCCGCTTCCCGGCGAGCGGTATCTTCCTCAACCTCTGTGGTCAACACAGGAGGTTCTTTCGCTCGGGTTTTTGCTGCGGGACGAGATTTCGGTTCTGGTTCTGGTGCTGACTCCGGTGCCGGCTCCGGTTCTGGCGGCAGTTCGGGCTCTGATACCGGCCGGGCGGAGACTTCGTCGTCGTAGACCTCCTCAGCCTCACCCGCCGGTGGTTCTACTGAACGCTCGGAACGGCTATTCACGACTCTTGGCTCACCCAGGACACCATCGTCGATGTTGTCGTCGGTCGCGCCCCACCCCGATTCCAGCATAACGTCGTCATCGTCCGAACTGCCGAAATCCTCTGACGTGTCTCGCTTGAGGTAGCCCCGCTCTTCGAGGGTTCCCCTGGATACGGTTCGGGCTCCACCATTGGGAAGTTCTGGATTGTAATCATCATCGAGCGGGGAATCCTTCAGATCATCCGCGCCCATTCCGGAGGAAATCGCCATGGATTCCTTACGGGCCCGGCGCATCCGCCGAACACCATCAATGACGATTCCAAGAATAACCAGGGTACCTATGGCAATTAACCATTCCCTAAGTGACATAGTGCTGCTGTCCTGTTTGCAGTTCGGAACGTTGCTACTCTAAGAAAAGCCCGTAATGAATACAACGCACTCCGGGCCGAGATGGCGTTATTGTCATGGTTGACGGCTTTTTCGCCAACCCTCAAGCCTCCGCCAAGGCTGCCGCCTCGTCGACATCCACCGAAACCAGCCGGGAGCAACCCGGTTCGTGCATGGTGACGCCCATCAACTGGTCCGCCATTTCCATGGCGATCTTGTTGTGGGTAATGTAGATGAACTGTACCTGTTTGGACATCTCTTTCACCATATTGGCGTAACGGCCAACGTTGGCATCGTCCAGCGGGGCATCTACCTCATCCAGCATACAGAAAGGCGCCGGATTGAGCTGGAAGATAGAGAATACCAGGGCAATCGCAGTCAAGGCTTTCTCGCCACCGGACAGCAGGTGGATGGTACTGTTCTTCTTGCCCGGTGGCCGCGCCATGATCGCCACGCCGGTCTCCAGAAGGTCTTCGCCGGTCAGCTCCAGATAGGCATTGCCGCCACCAAACACCTTCGGGAACAACGCCTGCAGGCCACCGTTAACCTGATCGAAGGTTTCCTTGAAGCGCTGGCGGGTTTCCCGGTCTATTTTGCGAATGGCGGTATCCAGGGTTTCCAGGGCTTCCATCAGGTCGTTGTGCTGCTCATCCAGGTAGGTCTTTCGCTCACTCTGTACCTGATATTCCTCGATGGCTGCCAGATTAATAGCCCCCAACCGCTGGATACGGTTACCAATCTTCTCCAGTTCTTCGGCCCAGATTTTCTCATCGGCATCTTCCGGCAACTGGCCCAGCACTTCCTGGAGCTTTACATCCAGCTCCTTGAGCTGCTCGATGTGGTTACCAGACCGGATTTCGAGCGCCTGGGATTCCAAATTGAGCTTTTCGAGCCGCGCACGTACCTCACCCACCACATGCTCAGTGCGGCTTCTGCCCTGCTCCCGCTCCCGTACCTCGCGGTCAATGTCTTCCAGGGCGTCCCTGGCGGCCGAAAGCTTCTCCTCCTCCGCCAACCGGCGCTCCAAAAGCCCCTCGAGTTGAAGTTGCAGGTCTTCCAGTGGCTCTTCAGCGCTCTCTCGGCTTTCCCGGAGCATATCAAGACGCTCTTCCAGCCGTTCTTTCTGCATTTGCATGCGTTCGATGGTCTGCTTCAAACCATCGCGCTGGCTTTGCAATGACTGCAGTTGCAACTGCAACTGGTGGGCATGGTCCCGGTCGTGGCGGGCTTCCTGGCGGAGCCTGTCGAGATTCTCCCGCAAGGTATCACGCTGCTCCAGCAGCCGTTCTTTCTCTTCGTCACTGTCCTCGGTGGAAGCCAGCGCCAGGTTCCATTCTTCCCTCGCGGATTCGAGATCTTCCTTCTGCTGTTCCAGGTTTCCGGCCACATCTTCTATATCATCCCGGATACGGGCAAGGCGGGCATCAATCTGTTCAGCCCGGGCTTTCAGACCACTAACTTTTGAGGACAACGCACCGAGTTCCCGCTCAGCGTCACTCAAACGGGCCTGGGCTTCTTCCCTGGCCGACTCAGCACGCTCGCCCTGTTCCTGGAGCAACTCCAGTGCCTCGACCGCCTGCTCAAGCAGCTCTTCCGCCTCTTGCAGACGTGCCTCAAGCTCGCTCACTTTCTTCTGGCGCTCAATGACACCGATTTGCCCGGCTTCGGAGTCGGGCATCAAGACCCAATCGCGAGCAACCCAGACGCCTTCAGGGGTAATCAAGCTGTCACCGGCGGAAAGTTGGGACCGGCGCGCCAGTGCGTCACTGGTGGAGTCTGCTGTATCAATACCGGCAAGCAGATGACTGATGGCACCCACGCCATCCACCTTCGCCGCCAACCCTCCAGCAGGCCTTGGTTCAGTGCCCGAAGACACCAGCGCAAGGCCTTTTGGCGCGCTGTCCAGGGCGTCAACAAGGTGGTCAAAGCCCGGCAATGCAAGCCCCTGGCTGAACCGGCCAATCACCTGCTCTACCGCAAATTCCCAGCCATCTTCAATACGCAATGCGGCGGCGACCCTGGGCGCATCCGACAAACCGTTATCCCGCAACCAGCCCTGCAAGGTGTCGTCATGGCCGCCCATCTGTTCATCCAGCAAGGCCATCTGGGAATCCAGGGCAGCCTTCAGGCTCTGCACCCGTTGCCGGCGTTCGGCAACACCCTGCTCGGCTTCCCGCAGCTTCTGCCGGCTCTGGTATACGTCATCCTGCAGCGCCTGGATACGCTCCGCTGCCTCTTCACGCTGTAGCTCGAGGGTTTCCTGCTGTTCGAGCAGCTCATCAAGTTCGGCCCGGTCCAGCTGCTCTTCCAGCAACGCCTGCTCGTCCGTTAATTTGCCATGACGATTGTGCAGCTGGGCAATAGCGTCTTCCAGGGAGCGGATTCGGGATTGGGCGAGTTCCGCCTGGCGCCGAGCGTCGGATGACCGGGTGCTGAACTCCTCCCACCGGTGCTGCCAGTCACTCATGGCGTCTTCGGCCAGCTGGAGCTTCTCTCCGGATTCTTCCGAACGCAGGGCCAGGGCTTCCTGCTCCGGCTCGATCATATCGAGCTCTTCCTGAATGCCCGCCAGCTTTTGTTCATCCTGTTCAAGCTCGCGCCCGAGCTCACGCTGGTTGGCCATGGCCTGATCCAGCTCTGCGGCGGTCTGACGACTACGCTCCCGCTGGTGTTCCAGACTTTGTTCAATCCGGGCAATATCGGCGCCGGCTTCGTAGTAGCGTGCCTGGGCCCGATTGAAATGTTCGGTGCGTTCGTGGTGGTCTTCCCGAAGCGACTCCAGGGAGGTTTCCAGATTAACCCGTTCGGTCAGCAGTTTTTCCAGCTCGAGCTCGGTATCCCGAATCTTTCCACGCCAGGACTGTAAGTCATTATCCAGCGCCTGCCAGCGCAGCACCGTAAGCTCGGCCTTTTTCTGCCGTTCTTCCTGCTTGTAGGCCTTATACTTCTCGGCCGCGGCCGCCTGCCGCTCCAGATGCTGCAACTGGCGCCCTAGCTCCTCGCGGAGGTCGGTAAGCCGTTCCAGGTTCTCCTGGGTGCGCTTGATCCGGTTCTCGGTCTCGCGCCTTCGTTCCTTGTACTTGGAGATTCCCGCGGCTTCCTCGATGTATACGCGCAGCTCTTCAGGCTTCGCCTCAATCAACCGGGAAATCATGCCCTGCTCGATGATTGCGTAGCTACGAGGGCCAAGGCCGGTGCCCAGGAACAGATCGGTGATGTCCCGGCGGCGACATTTGGCGCCATTCAGGAAGTATTCCGATTGCCCTTCACGGGACACACGGCGCTTGACCGAAATTTCGTTGAACTTGACGAATTCACCAGGCGCGGTGCCATCACCGTTATCGAACACCAGTTCGATAGACGCCTGGCCGACTGGCTTGCGGGCACTGGAGCCGTTAAAGATGACGTCCGTCATGGACTCGCCGCGCAGATACTTGGCGGAGCTTTCACCCATCACCCAGCGCACGGCGTCAATGATGTTGGACTTGCCACAACCGTTTGGCCCCACCACCGCCGTCATGTTGGACGGGAATGGCACCGTAGTGGGATCAACAAACGACTTGAAGCCAGCCAGCTTGATGGACTTGAGCCTCATATCAGGCGTTCTCCTCCGTGAGAATGCTCAAAACCTGTGCTCTCTGGTGTTCGCCGAAATCCTGGATAACCCGCTCCAGGAGAGCTGAATCGCCCTTAACCGCCGCATCTGCCAGATGACGGAAGAAAGTGCCGGTTTCGGCGATCTCACTTCGGAAATGCTCAAGGGCTACGTAATAGGTGCGGCTGATGGCGGGCCGGAAATTCTCAAGGGTTTCTTCAAGAAACGGGTTTTCGACCAATCGGTAGGCGTAACGCATGACGCCGAAGCCGGCGTCTATGACCTGTTCCGCGGCATCAGTGGCATTGGAATTGAGTGCATCAATGACCGCCTGAAGCTCCTTGACCTGGCTCATCACGCCACCAAGCTCGGAACCGGACCACCGCTCCAGCACTTTGCGCCCGAGCATGCATAGCAGATCGATGTAGATATCGTACAGGGCGTTGACCGAACCCGGGGTCAGGTCAGACACCACCGCCCCCCGGCGCGGAAAGATCTCCACCAGGTGGCGGCGCTCAAGTATCAGCAGCGCTTCGCGCACCGAGCCACGGCTGACATTCAGCTCACCGGCCACCTTCAGTTCCTGAATCCGCTCCCCCGGCTTGAGATCACGAATGATGATCCGTTGGCCGATATGCTGCGCGATTTGCTCTGAAAGGCTCTCCGGTGCCTGAAATCTCATAAACCTGATGCTCTCTTGTTATGACAGGACATGGTCAAGCGCAGAAGTTTATCACAGCCTCCGGCCAGCCCCACCCCTTGTCTGACATTTTGATTGCAGGTTTTGCACCAGCGGCAATGCCCTGCCGGAAAAATGGCGCTTTCGGACAATTACCCTGTCAAAACCTCAAAATAAAATAAAGAAAGCATCATATTCCATTGTTTATAATACCTTTATTTTCAATGGCACAGTTCATGCTGATGAGACTGTAACTACACCCGTTTCCAGAAGCAGAGCGAGCCATTGTGAAAAACCTGACTTCGATTCAGCCGTCAAAGACGCAGCCGGCCAGGCTGGCCGCCCTGAAGCAGTCGTTTCATGACTGGAACCAGTCCCCTGATGTTCTCACCAAGCTCGCCAAACGGCTGTCTACCACCCTGTCACTGGAAACCCAACTCGGTATCATCGCAGACGAGATTGCACAAACCATCCCGTTTGATGCCCTCAATTACCGGCATCGGATTGCCCGGCAGGATTTTGTGTTCTCAACCGGTATGGGCGGGCCCCATCGCTGCGAATACCGCCTCACGCTGGAAGGAAGTTACTATGGCACGCTCGCGTTTCAGCGCCGGCAAAAGTTTACAGACGAAGAACTTACTGGCCTGGAGATGATGCTCTCGGCAGCCATCTGCCCACTGCGCAACGCCTGCCAGTACATCGCCATTGAGCAAGCCGCGTTGACCGACGCCCTGACCGGCATTGGTAACAAACGTGCCCTTGACGAAGCTCTGCTGCGGGCAAGCGCTCTGGCCGACCGGCATGGCGCGCCCTGGAGCCTCATCCTGTGCGACCTGGATCACTTCAAATTGATCAATGACAACCACGGGCACGTGGTTGGGGATCATATCCTGACCAGAACCGCAGAGAAGCTGGAACAAGCCATTCGAAATTCAGACACCGTGTATCGATTTGGCGGGGAAGAATTTGCCGTATTACTGCCTCACACCAGTGAGCAGGAGGCACGGGAAGTTGCCGAGCGCATTCGCCTGGCGATCGAAAGTATTCGGGTGGATGGTGGTGAGACGCCACTGACGGTTACCGGCAGCTGCGGTGTGGCAACCCACCTTGCAGACGAGGCGCCGGAGCAGTGGCTGGCCCGGGCAGACGAAGCGTTATATCGGGCGAAAGCACAGGGCCGCAACTGCACCCGCGTTTTCGCCAGTATTTCCTGAGCGACAGTTGGGGGGCTTATTCGCCCCGATTGTTACGAGCCGGCTTCTTTGCGCCTGACCTTGCTTTGCGGTCATCGCGCTTTGGCTTGGCGGGCGCAGAGTCGCTGACCTGCCAGGTTCCCTTGCGGGCACGCTGCAGAGACTTTCCGGGACTTTTTCGTCGCCTGCGATCGTGAGCCGCCTGCTCACCGGGGGTCTTTTGCGGAATATCCACCGCAGACAGCCCGACGGCCTTGCTCAGGGCATCCACACCTTTTTGATCCAGCTCTTCCCATTTGCCCAGGGTAAGACGGCTTGGCAAGAAAATTGGCCCATAGCGCACCCGCTTAAGCCTGCTGACCCGAACGCCCTGAGACTCCCACAGTCGCCTGACTTCCCGGTTTCGCCCTTCCATCAAGGTAACGTGAAACCACTGGTTAATGCCGCTGCCGCCTGCGGGTGCCAGATCAGAGAACTTGGCCATGCCGTCATCCAGTAACACACCTTCCAGCAAACGCTGCTGCATGGCGTCGTCTACCTCACCAAATACCCGCACGGCATATTCCCGGTCAATCTGGCTCGACGGGTGCATCAACCGGTTGGCAAGCTCACCGTCGGTTGTGAACAACACCAGCCCGGTGGTATTGATATCCAGCCGCCCGATGGCGATCCAGCGCTGGTCTTTCAGGCGTGGCAAGCGGTCAAATACCGTTGGCCTGCCTTCCGGATCTTTCCGGGTGGTGACTTCGCCCTCGGGCTTGTTGTAGATCAGCACCCTGCGAACCACCTGGGCGGCGGCTGACACATCCAGCTGCTTTCCATCCAGCTCAAAACGGTCGTCCGTAGTGGCTTTCTGGCCTGGCTCCGCCGGCTGGCCGTTAACCTGTAACCGCCCGGATTCCATCCACCCTTCAATCTCCCGGCGAGACCCAACACCCGCTCTTGCGAGCAGTTTCTGAATGCGTTCAGGGCCCGCCGTCAGAGCCTTATCGCCCTGAGATGCTCGGGTTCTGGAACCTGGTTTTCCAGGGCCTTGTTTTCCGGGGCTAGATGCCGCCATGTAATACGTCCTTACCGATTAACCGATGTCTTTTGACATCAGTGAAGTGTCTGTTCCGATTCAGCAGCCTGGTTGCCTCCGGGTTGTCCGGGGTCGTCACTGCTGCCATTTTGGGATGATTCAAACTGAATCTCCCCCTGTATGTTTCGTTCGATCTCCCGGCCAATTTCCTCGAGATCACGAACCTCAGACAGCGGCGGCAACTCATCCAGCCCTGTCAGGTTAAAATAATCCAGAAACTGTCGGGTGGTGGCGTACATTGCAGGGCGACCCGGCACGTCACGATGGCCAACAACCCTTACCCACTCTCGCTCAAGCAGGGTACGAATGATATTGCTGCTTACCGTAACACCGCGAATATCTTCAATTTCACCCCGGGTGATTGGCTGCCGATAGGCAATCAGGGCCAGGGTTTCGAGCAGTGCCCGGGAATACCGCTGGGGTTTTTCCTCGAACAAGCGACCAACCCAGGGTGCCAGCTCTTCCCTCACCTGCAGTCGATAACCGCTGGCCACCTTTTTCAGCTCGAAGCCTCGTCCCTCGCAAGCTTTGTCCAGCTGCACCAGCACGTGCTCCATCACCTGGCGGGATGGCCGCTCGTCTTCCACAAACAATTCTCTGAGCTGTTCCAGCGACAGGGGCTTTCCAGCCGCCAGCAGGGCGGCTTCGGCAATCGCCTGAACACGCGCAAGATGGTCTTCGTTCATAATCTGGCCTTCACCTAGCTGGCAGCCCGGGCACGCACGTGAATCGGGCCCAGCACCTCTGCCTGTACAATTTCAATCAGCTGCTCTTTCACCAGTTCGAGCGTTGCGAGGAACGTCACCACCACACCCAGCCGCCCTTCCTCAATGGTAAACAGGCTTTCAAACGTGACAAACCGGTCGCCCTGAAGCACTGAGAGAATGTGGGACATTCGCTCGCGGGTCGACAGCCGCTCTTTCTCAACATGGTGACTGGTGAATAGATCTGCCCGTTTCAGAACGCCATGCAAAGCCAACAAAAGCTCCCGCATATCCACTTCCGGGTGGGGCTGAGACGAAGGCAGCTTCGGCAAGGCGGCTGACGCTGCAAAAATGTCACGCTCCATACGCGGCATTTCATCGATATCTTCGGCAGCCTTCTTGAACCGCTCGTACTGCTGCAACCGGCGAATCAGCTCCGCCCTGGGGTCCAGTTCCTCGTCATCGTCGGTTTCATGGCGGGGAAGCAGCATTCGGGATTTTATCTCTGCCAGCGTGGCCGCCATCACCAGGTATTCGGCCGCCAGTTCAAAGCGCATGGCTTCAACTGCGCCGATGTAGTCCATGTACTGGCGGGTAATTTCACTCACGTCAATATCAAGGATGTTCATGTTTTGCCGGCGTATCAGATACAACAGCAAATCAAGGGGACCCTCAAAAGCCTCCAGAAACACCGCCAGGGCATCGGGAGGAATGTAGAGATCCTTGGGGATATCCACCAACGGCTTGCCGGAAACCAGAGCCAGAGGCACCTGCGCGCCGGCCTCAGCCGGGGCGTGTGTCAACTCGTCAGTCTCGTCGGTCATGGCCTCTCCAGCCGTTGGCATTGGCGACAGGGTAAACTCAGCGGTAGCTGAGGCCCATTGCAGTGCGTACTTCTTCCAGGGTATCGCGAGCCGCATCCCGCGCGTGTTCGCGGCCTTCTTCCAGAATGGACCGAACCACATCCGGGTTTTTCTCATAATCCCGGGCCCGCTCGTGAAGCGGCCGCTGCTCTTCAATCACTGCATCGATCAACGGCTTTTTGCAATCCAGGCAACCAATGCCTGCGCTGCGACAGCCTTGTTGCACCCATTCGCAGGTCTCGGCATCTGAGTACACTTTGTGCATACTCCAGACCGGACATTTCTCCGGGTCACCCGGGTCGGTCCGGCGCACCCGCTGCGGGTCTGTCTGCATGGTGCGGATTTTCTGGGAAACGCTGTCTGGCTCTTCCCGCAGGCCGATGTAGTTGTTGTAGGACTTGGACATCTTCTGGCCATCCAGCCCCGGCATTTTCGATTCCGGCGTCAACAACGGCTGGGGCTCTGGCAGGATTACCTTGCCGCCACCTTCGATATAGCCGTACAACCGCTCCCGGTCGCCCAGGGAAATGTTCTGCTGTTCTTTCAACAGCGCCCGTGCGGTTTCCAGGGCCTCCATGTTGCCCTCTTCCTGATAGCGCTTCTTCAGGTTGCGGTAGAGTTTGGCGTTTTTCTTGCCCATTTTGACAATGGCCGCCTCGGCCTGCTCTTCAAAGCCCGGCTCGCGACCATAGATGTGATTGAAACGGCGGGCGATTTCCCGGGTAATTTCCACATGGGACACCTGATCGGCACCCACCGGCACCTTGCCGGCCCGATACATCAGGATATCCGCGCTCTGAAGCAACGGATAGCCGAGAAACCCGTAAGTTGCCAGGTCTTTCTCCCGCAGCTTTTCCTGCTGATCCTTGTAGGTGGGAATACGCTCCAGCCAGCCCAGCGGCGTAATCATCGAGAGCAACAGGTGCAGTTCCGCATGTTCTGGCACCTGAGACTGAATGAACATAGTCGACGACCCCGGGTTAACACCCGCGGCCAACCAGTCGATAACCATGTCCCACACGCTTTGCTGAATACCGGAGGTGTCGTCGTATTGTGTGGTCAGGGCATGCCAGTCTGCCACGAAGAAGAAGCACTCATACTCGTGCTGGAGTTTCACCCAGTTTTTCAGCACACCGTGATAGTGGCCGAGGTGAAGCTTGCCGGTCGGTCGCATACCGGACAAAACCCTTTGCTGGGAATCTACAGAACTCAAAGCACGAACTCCTTATTTCTGTTTATTAGGCGCCTGGTTTCACCACCGGAGGTGGCTCGGAAAATCAGGCTGACCGGGCATTATAGTCTTTACACCTCGCTGCGTTAAGCAAAGCGATATAAAACACCGGCGCCATAACGCAAAACCCCCGGAATTCTCGCGAACCCGGGGGTTTTGGTGAAGGTTATGGCGGGCTTACCAGCCAGTCACTTCCTTCAGGGCCTTGCCGATTTCGGCCAGGCTGCGCACGGTTTTGACACCGGCATCTTCCAGGGCGGCAAACTTCTCGTCTGCGGTACCCTTACCACCAGAAATGATGGCGCCAGCATGGCCCATACGCTTGCCGGGAGGTGCAGTGACACCGGCAATGTAGGAAACCACAGGCTTGGTGACGTTCTCTTTGATGAACGCAGCCGCTTCTTCCTCGGCGGTACCACCGATTTCGCCGATCATCACGATGGCTTCGGTTTCCGGATCTTCCTGCAGCAGCTTCAGAATGTCGATGAAGTTGGAGCCAGGAATCGGGTCACCGCCAATACCGATACAGGTGGACTGACCGTAGCCGAAGTCAGTGGTCTGCTTGACCGCTTCGTA
Organism: Marinobacter shengliensis; assembly: GCF_003007715.1. Lineage (GTDB taxonomy): Bacteria > Pseudomonadota > Gammaproteobacteria > Pseudomonadales > Oleiphilaceae > Marinobacter > Marinobacter shengliensis. The sequence continues at coordinate 978,214 of NZ_PXNO01000027.1, forward strand.
GGTCAGGGTGCCGGAACGGGATACGATACCAACCTTACCCTTCTTGTGGATATGGCCAGGCATAATGCCGATCTTGCACTCGTCCGGAGTGATCACACCCGGGCAGTTTGGTCCGATCATGCGAACGCCTTTACGGTCAACGTATTCTTTGGCGTAGAGCATGTCGATGGTCGGGATACCTTCAGTGATACAAACGATCAGCTGAATGCCGGCATCGGCCGCTTCGATGATGGCGTCTTTACAGAACGGAGCCGGAACATAGATGACGGTCGCTTCTGCACCTGTCTTCTCTACCGCTTCACGTACAGTGTTGAACACCGGCAGACCCAGATGCTCAGTGCCGCCCTTACCGGGGCTGACACCACCGACCATCTTGGTACCGTAGGCAATGGCCTGCTCAGAGTGGAAGGTACCCTGTGCGCCGGTAAAGCCCTGGCAGATAACCTTGGTGTCTTTGTTGATCAGGATGCTCATTATTTACCCCCTGCGGCTTTAACGACTTGCTCTGCGGCGTCCGCCAGACTGGTAGCGGCGATGATGTTCAGACCGCTGTCCTTGAGCACCTTGGTGCCCAGTTCGGCATTGTTGCCTTCGAGACGAACCACAACCGGCACTTTAACGCCCACTTCCTTGACCGCACCGATGATGCCTTCAGCAATCATGTCGCAACGCACAATGCCACCGAAGATGTTGACCAGAACGGCCTGCACAGCGTCGTCAGACAGGATGATCTTGAACGCTTCGGAAACGCGCTCTTTGGTAGCGCCGCCGCCCACGTCCAGGAAGTTAGCGGGCTGGCCGCCGGACAGCTTGATGATGTCCATGGTGCCCATGGCCAGGCCCGCACCGTTAACCATACAACCAATGTTGCCTTCCAGCGCTACGTAGTTCAGCTCCCACTTGGCCGCTTCCGCCTCGCGAGCGTCTTCCTGGGAGGGATCACGCATTTCGTGGATTTTCTTCTGACGGTAAAGCGCGTTGCCGTCGATGCCGATCTTGGCGTCCAGACAGTGCAGGTCGCCGGCCGGTGTGATCACCAGCGGGTTGATCTCTACCAGTGCCAGATCGCGCTCTTCAAACAGCTTGGCGAGGCCCAGGAAGATCTTGGTGAACTGACCAATCTGCTTGCCTTCCAGACCCAGTTTGAAAGCCAGTTCCCGACCCTGGTACGGCTGAGCGCCTACCAGAGGATCGATTTCGGCTTTCAGGATCTTCTCGGGAGTCTCTTCAGCAACCTTCTCGATTTCAACGCCACCCTCGGTGGAGGCCATGAAAACGATACGGCGGGTGCCACGGTCAACGACCGCACCCAGATACAGTTCCTGATCGATGTCAGTCAGGGATTCAACCAGAATCTTGCTTACCGGCTGGCCATTCTCGTCAGTCTGGTAGGTTACCAGGTTCTGGCCCAACCACTTCTGGGCAAACTCACGGATGTCTTCCTTGTTCTTGACCAGCTTTACACCGCCGGCCTTACCGCGGCCACCGGCGTGAACCTGAGCCTTAACAACCCATGCGTCACCGCCGATTTCAGTGGCAGCGTCGACAGCTTCTTGAGGCGTATCGCAGGCAATGCCCTGAGATACTGGCAGGCCATACTCAGCGAAAAGCTGCTTGCCCTGATATTCATGCAAATTCATAGTTAATGTCCCGTCTATTGATGGAGGATAACCACGTACGGAAATGAACCCGCTGGCACACCGCCCTTGGCATACCAATCGCGAATTCGTTCTGGCGGGCAAGGGATCGCCTGAACCCGCCGGTTACGCACACAGAAAGCTGCCTTTATGATGGCAGCGGGGCGCCGACATTGGCGCCCCGATTCCGGTGTTGCGTTACTTCTTCTTGCGACGGTTGGCGACGTGAATCGCACCGCCAGCAACAGCCAGGGCCGCCTCGTGCACTGACTCTGACAGAGTCGGATGCGCAAAGCAGGTCAGGGCCAGATCTTCTGCACTGGAACCGAATTCCATGGCAATGACGCCCTGGGCAACGATTTCAGACGCCTGAGGACCAACAACGTGAAAGCCCAGGATACGATCCGTCTTCGCGTCTGCGATGATCTTGACCATACCGGCGGCCGCATTCGCCGCCATGGCTCGGCCGTTGGCGGCAAACGGGAAGCTGCCTACGTTGTATTCTTCACCTTCGGCCTTCAGTTGCTCTTCGGTCTTGCCGACCCAAGCCACTTCCGGGAAGGTGTAGATCACGTTAGGGATGCAATCGTAGTTCACCTGCGGCTTATGACCGGCAATGCGTTCGGCAACCATCACGCCCTCTTCAGACGCTTTGTGTGCCAGCATCGGGCCACGAACGATGTCACCTACCGCCCAGACACCCGGCGCTTCGGTTTTGCAGTTGTCGTCCACAAAAATGAAGCCGCGCTCGTCCATGGTCACGCCGGAATCCTCGGCCAGGGCGCCGTCGGTGTACGGGCGACGGCCAACGGCAACGATCAGCTTGTCGAACTTCGCTTCCTGCTTGCCCTTGGAATCTTCGTAGCTGACGTTCACCAGCTTGCGCTTGACCTCAGCACCGGTCATGCGGGCACCGGTGATGATGTTCAGCCCCTGCTTCTTGAACTGCTTGAGCGCATCCTTGGCGACCTGCTGGTCCACCGCCGGGAGGAAGCTGTCCTGAGCTTCAAGGACAGTCACTTCTGAACCCAGGCGGGCCCAAACGCTGCCAAGCTCAAGACCAATCACACCGGCACCAATAACGCCAAGGCGCTTGGGTACTTCAGTGAACTCCAGCGCGCCCTCGGAATCGACGATATACTCGCCGTCAAACGGTGCAGGCGGAATCTCGATCGGCTTGGAACCCGTCGCCAGAATAACGTTGTCGGCTTCGTAGGTCTTGGTCTTGCCGTCTTTGTCGGTAACTTCCACCTTGCGACCAGCCAGTAGCTTGCCGTGACCGTGAATGGAAGTCACGCCGTTAGCCTTGAACAGGCCGGCAATACCGCCAGTCAGTTGCTGCACGATGCCGGACTTGCGCTCCATCATCTTCGCCACATCGATATCAACACCCTTGGTCATGATACCCATGGACTCATAATCGTGGCTGGCTTCCTCAAATTTGTGAGTCACCTCAAGCAGTGCTTTGGACGGAATACAGCCCACGTTCAGGCAGGTGCCGCCCAGAACCTGGCTTTTACCGTCTTTGCTTGTCCAGGACTCCACACAGGCCGTTTTCAGGCCAAGCTGGGCCGCCTTGATAGCTGCAACGTAACCGCCGGGGCCGGCACCAATGACAATAACATCGAACTTATCGGACATAATCTTTCCTGTTATCGAATTCGTTGAGTGTCAGCTTACACGTCCAGCAGGATACGGGCCGGGTCTTCCAGCATTTCCTTGATCGCAACCAGGAACTGCACCGCTTCCTTACCGTCGATCATACGATGATCGTATGACAGCGCCAGGTACATCATCGGCAGGATCTCGACCTTGCCATTCACCGCCATCGGGCGCTCCTGGATCTTGTGCATGCCCAGAATAGCGGTCTGCGGCGGATTCAGGATCGGCGTGGAGATCAGTGAACCGAAGATACCACCGTTGGTGATGGTGAAGGTGCCGCCAGTCATGTCTTCGATGGCCAGCTTGCCTTCCTTCGCCTTGGTACCGTACTCGACAATCTTCTTCTCGATATCAGCCAGGCCCATGGCGTCGGAATCACGAAGTACCGGAACCACCAGGCCGCGATCCGTGGATACGGCAACACCAATATCCTGATAACCGTGGTACACCATGTCGTTGCCGTCGATCGAGGCATTGACCGCCGGGAAGCGCTTGAGGGCTTCGGTGGCCGCCTTGGTGAAGAACGACATGAAGCCCAGCTTGATGCCGTGGCGCTTCACAAAGCTGTCCTGGTACTGCTTGCGCAGCTCCATGATGGGCGCCATGTTCACTTCGTTGAACGTGGTCAGCATGGCCGCTGTCTGCTGGGCATCCACCAGACGCTTGGCAATACTGGCGCGCAGGCGAGTCATCGGAACACGCTTCTCCGGACGCTCACCCTGGGCAACATTTACCTCAGGCATGGCTGCCGGCTTGGCAGCGGCACCACCGGAGGACTTGCTGCTGTCCACAAAGTTCTGCACGTCTTCTTTCGTCACACGGCCGTCTTTGCCAGTGCCCTTGACGGAGGCCGGGTCAACGTTATTTTCTTCGGCCAGCTTACGGGCAGCCGGGCTCAGGATGGCGTCGCCGGAAGTTGCAGCCGGGGCTTCTTCTTTCGGCGCCTCAGCCTTGGCTTCAGGCTTGCTCTCTGCCGGCTTGGATTCACCCGCAGCGCCTTCCTTGAATTTGCCGATCACCTCACCGCTTTCGCAGGTGTCGCCTTCGCCCTTGAGAATTTCTTCGATCACACCATCAGCAGGCGCAACCACTTCGAGCACAACCTTGTCGGTCTCGATATCGACAATCAGCTCGTCACGGGAGCATGCCTCACCGGGCTGCTTGTGCCAGGTCGCGACGGTGCCTTCGGCGACCGACTCAGGGAAAACGGGGGCTTTAATCTCTGTTGACATTACGGATCCTTAGTTCGGTAGCTCGTCAGATTTCAAACGCGTCGTTAACCAGTTTCTTTTGCTCTTCGATGTGAACAGACATGTGTCCACAGGCAGGAGCAGCAGAAGCCTCACGACCGGCATACTGAAGGTATAACTTGGGGTTCAGGCGCTGCAGCGCGTTACGCATATGATGCTGACTGCAGTACCAGGCACCCTGGTTCATCGGCTCTTCCTGACACCACACCACATGCTTGAGCTTGGGGTGCTGGGCCAGGAGCTCGTCCAGATCATCTCCGGGGAACGGGTACAGCTGCTCAATCCGGACAATGGCGACGTCGTCTCGTTCATCCGCCTTTTTCTTCTCCAGAAGGTCATAATAGACCTTGCCGCTGCACATAATCAGTCGGGACACCTTCTTGGGATCAGAAGGCTCCTTCTCGGGCAGAACGGTCTGGAAGGTACCGGAGGTCAGATCATCGAGGCCGGAAATGGCTTCTTTATGACGCAACAGGCTCTTGGGGGTGATAGCCACAAGCGGCTTACGCAGCGGGCGCTTGACCTGCCGACGAAGCATGTGGAATACCTGGGATGGCGTAGTGGGCACGCACACCTGGATGTTGTGCTCCGCACACAGCTGCAGGAAGCGCTCCAGACGCGCCGAACTGTGCTCCGGTCCCTGGCCTTCATAACCATGGGGCAGCAGCAGCGTCAGACCACACAAACGGCCCCACTTGTGCTCCCCACTGGTCAGGAACTGATCAATAACCACCTGGGCGCCGTTGGCAAAATCACCGAACTGGGCTTCCCAGACAATCAGTGCGTCCGGCGTGGTAGTGGAATAGCCATATTCGAATGCCATAACCGCTTCTTCGGAAAGCAGCGAGTCATAGATATCGAACTTGGGCTGTTCGTCTTTCAGGTTCTGCAGGGAAATATGGGTAGACCCGTCTTTCTGGTTATGCAGAACAGCGTGGCGGTGGGAGAAAGTGCCCCGCCCCACGTCCTGACCGGTCAGGCGGATCGGGTGACCTTCATTCAGCAAGGTGGCATAAGCCATCATCTCACCGTAGCCCCAGTTCAGTGAGAGTGCGCCGGCCGTCATCTTCTCGCGATCATTGACGATCTTGGAAACCTGACGCTGAATGCTGAAGCCTTCAGGCACCTCGGTAATCTTCTTGCCCAGTTTCTGGATGGTCTTCAGAGCCACACTGGTCTTGCACTTGGCGGTCCACTCATGACCAAGGTACGGAGCCCAATCCACGTACAGCTCTTTGTTGGGCTCTTTCACCAGCGATTTGACCACGTGATCGCCCTTATCGAGCGCATCGCGGTAGTCGGTTTCCATCTGCTTGGCTTCTTCTTCAGTAATCACGCCAGCTTCAACCAGATGGTCTGCGTACAGATTGCGGGTGGTCTTGAGCTTACGGATCTTTTCATACATGAGCGGCTGGGTAGCAGCCGGCTCATCGGCTTCGTTGTGACCGCGGCGGCGGTAGCACACCAGATCAATGACCACATCCCGCTTGAATTCGTTGCGGTAGTCCATGGCCATCTGGGTAACAAACATCACCGCTTCAGGATCGTCTGCGTTTACGTGCAGAATCGGCGCCTGAACCATTTTGGCGACGTCTGTGCAGTATTCAGTCGAGCGCGCATCTTCCTGCCGGCTAGTGGTAAAACCCACCTGGTTGTTGATCACAATGTGAATGGTACCACCCACGCCGAAGCCCCTGGTCTGGGACATCTGGAAGGTTTCCATCACAACACCCTGACCCGCAAACGCTGCGTCACCGTGCATGACAATCGGCACAACCTTGCTGCCGTCGGTATCGCCACGGCGATCCTGACGGGCGCGTACAGAGCCCACCACTACCGGAGATACAATTTCCAGGTGCGACGGGTTAAACGCCATGGCCAGATGCACTTCGCCACCGGGTGTCATCACGTTGGAAGAGAAACCCTGGTGATATTTCACGTCACCGGAGCCTGAATCCGCGAGCTTCTTGCCCTCAAATTCATCAAACAGTTCTTTCGGGTTTTTGCCGAGAGTATTAACCAGCACGTTGAGGCGGCCACGGTGGGCCATCCCCAGAACAATTTCCTTGGCGCCGTATGAGCCTGCACGCTGGATCAGTTCATCCAGGCATGGAATCAGGCTTTCGCCACCTTCCAGACCAAAGCGTTTTACGCCCGGATAGCGGGAGCCAAGGTACTTTTCCAGGCCCTCGGCAGCTGTCAGACGCTCCAGGATATGCTTGCGGGTCTGAGCTTCGTACTCAGGGCGCGAGCGCACCGGCTCCATACGCTGCTGAAACCAACGCTTGATGCGAGTATCTACCACGTGCATGTACTCAGCACCGATGCTCTCGCAATACGTCTGGCGCAGGCCCTGCACGATGTCGCCGAGCTTCATCGTTTCGGAACCGAAGTTCAGTGAACCGGTCTGGAATTCCAGATCAAGATCCGACTCGCCCAACTCGTGGAAAGACGGCTCAAGATCTTCAACAGACTCACGCTGCCAGACACCCAGAGGGTCAAGCTTGGATTCCTGGTGTCCGCGGAAACGGAACGCATTGATCAGCTGAAGAACACGAATCTGCTTTTTATCGGCATCTGAGGTGGCACTGGCGGGTACGCCACTGCTGGCCAGGAAACGCTGATTGCGGGAGATATGCTCAAACTGTTCGCGGATGGTTGAGTGGACAATGTCGCGGCCATGATAGCCATCAACACTGGGAAGCTTGTCGAAGTAGCTTCGCCACTCTTCAGGAACGGCGTTGGGGTCTGTCAGGTAGGCTTCAAAAAGCTGTTCAACATAGGCCAGATTGCCACCTTGCAGGTGGGAAGTCTGCCATAACTGCTCCATGATGCTTTCGTGCATTTTGAATAGCTCACCTTGGGCTGGTGCGGGGGAGCCGGTATGGTCGGCCAGGGGTAATTCACAGTCAATACGGGTTATTACGGCATGACTTTGGCCACCACACCCAGCAAGGATGTTTTCCGTCCCCAGTGATTTTTTATACTCGGCAACGCTGCCCGGCATCCTGGATAAGTCAACCGAAGCAGCGGGCCTAAGTTTGCACTCCATTAAGACCTTTGACTATAAGCCTTTGGTTGAAGGCCCCGCGTAATGCGAGGCCTTCGGGGTACTAAACTGGTGCCGAAACACCAGTATAGCTGGTGCTACAGAATTTGCGCTCAGGTAGCGCGCTGCAGCAACAGGTTCCGAATGTGGCCAATTGCCTTCGTGGGGTTCAGGCCTTTCGGACAAACACTGACACAGTTCATGATACCCCGACAGCGGAAGACGCTGAACGGGTCATCCAGATTGGCCAAACGCTCCGCCTGTGCGGTATCACGACTATCCGCGAGGAAGCGGTAGGCCTGAAGCAGGCCTGCCGGGCCGATGAACTTGTCCGGATTCCACCAGAACGATGGGCAGGACGTGGAACAGCAGGCACAGAGAATACACTCGTACAGGCCGTCCAGCTTCTCACGATCTTCCGGAGACTGCAGGCGTTCAATGGCGGGTGCCGGGGTGTCATTCACCAGGTACGGCATCACCTTTTCATATTGCTTGTAGAACAGGCTCATGTCGACCACCAGGTCCCGGATCACCGGCAAACCAGGCAGCGGGCGCAGAACCAGCTTGTTATTCTTGACCACATCCGACACCGGAGTGATACAAGCCAGGCCGTTCTTGCCATTCATGTTCATACCATCAGAGCCACAGACACCTTCCCGACAGGAACGGCGATAGCTCATGGAAGGATCCCTCTCCTTCACCAGGTTCAGAACATCAAGGACCATCAGGTCTTTACCTTCCGGAATCTCAACCTCTACATCCTGCATGTAAGGGGCATTATCGGTTTCCGGATTGTAGCGATACAGGCTTACCAACATTTTCAGGATACCCCCTTAGTAGGTCCGGACTTTCGGCTGGAAAGTCGGAACCGTTTTCGGTGCAAAGTTCACGTCACGCTTGCCAACACGCTTGTCCAGCGGGAAGTACATGGAGTGCTTGAGCCAGTTCTCGTCGTCACGCTCAGTGAAGTCGTTACGGGCGTGGGCACCGCGACTTTCCTTACGCTCGATCGCAGACTTGGCGGTGGCGTATGCAACTTCGTACAGGTTATCCAGCTCGAGCGCTTCAATACGCGCGGTGTTGAATGCCTTGCTGGTATCGGCCAACTTGGTTTTGCGTACACGCTCGCCGATTTCTTCCAACAGCTTGATACCCTTCTCCATGCTGTCGCCATCGCGGAACACGCCGAAGTAGAGCTGCATGCAGTTCTGCAGATCCTTACGGACCTTAGCCACATCTTCGCCTTCAGAAGCACTATCCAGACGCTCCAGACGGGCCATGGCGCGTTTGATGTCTTCTTCGCTGGCACCATCAACCTCGAAACCGCCGCGCAGCTGCTCTTCAATGTGCAGGCCAGCCGCACGACCGAAGACCACCAGATCCAGCAGGGAGTTACCACCCAGACGGTTGGCGCCGTGTACCGATACACAGGCAGCCTCACCGCAGGCAAACAGGCCGGGAATCGGTTTATCGTTGCCGTTTTCGTCCTGAGTCAGTGCCTGACCACCCACGTTGGTGGGAACACCACCCATCATGTAGTGACAGGTCGGAACGACCGGGATCGGCTCTTTCACCGGATCAACGTGCGCAAAGGTACGGGACAGTTCGCAAATGCCCGGCAGGCGCAGGTTCAGGGTTTCTTCGCCCAGGTGATCCAGCTTCAGCAATACGTGATCCTTCTCGGGACCACAACCACGGCCTTCCAGGATTTCCAGAACCATGGAACGCGCGACCACGTCACGGCCAGCAAGATCCTTTGCGTTCGGAGCATAACGCTCCATGAAACGCTCACCCTCAGAATTGATCAGGTAACCGCCCTCACCCCGACAACCTTCAGTAACCAGGGTGCCAGCACCGTGGATACCGGTTGGGTGGAACTGCCACATTTCCATATCCTGCACTGGGAAGCCGGCTCGCAGCGCCATGCCAATGCCGTCACCGGTATTGATCATCGCATTGGTGGTGGAGGCATAAATGCGACCAGCACCGCCAGTGGCAAGGACAGTAGCCTTGGATTTGATGTACGCCACTTCACCGGTTTCGATCTCGATGGCTACGACACCAACCACTTCATCCTTGCTGTTCTTGACCAGATCAACCGCATACCACTCATTAAGGAAGGTGGTACCGCCCTTCAGGTTGGCCTGATAAAGAGTGTGCAGCAAGGCGTGACCGGTACGGTCCGCAGCAGCACAGGTACGAGCGGCCTGGGTGGGGTTATCCGGACCCTTGGACTGTCCACCGAACGGACGCTGGTAGATACGGCCCTGCTCGGTACGGGAGAACGGAAGGCCCATGTGCTCCAGCTCGAATACTGCCTGGGGGCCCACAGAACACATGTATTCGATGGCGTCCTGGTCACCGATATAGTCGGAACCCTTGACGGTATCGTACATGTGCCAGCGCCAGTCATCGTTGGGATCGGCACTTGCGATCGCACAGGTAATCCCACCCTGGGCGGATACAGTGTGCGAGCGAGTCGGGAATACTTTCGTAATACACGCAGTTTTGACGCCGGTCTCGGTCAACTGCAGGGCGGCTCGCATACCGGCACCGCCGCCACCGATAACAATCGCGTCGTAAGACATGGTCTTGATGTTAGCCATCGATTAAAGCCCCCAAAGAATCTGAATGCCCCAGATCAGGTACACAAACATGGTCAGACCGCACAGCGCCTGCACAAGGAAACGGGGCGCCATGGATTTGAGATAATCAGTCGTCACAGTCCAGAGACCAACCCATGCATGGGCACCCAGGGAAAGCAGTGCCAACAGGGTAAAAATACGGAACCAGGTCTGGTCGAACAGCGCGCTCCAGGTTTCATAGTTGATGTCTGTCATCACCATGAAGCCCAGAAGAAACACTGTGTAAATAGCCAGTACGTAGGCAGTGACACGCTGGATCAGCCAATCAAAAACGCCACTGCGGCCGAGGTTAGTTACGCTGCTTACCATACCCAGACTCCTGCCAGAATGATGAGAACAATGGAAACCACAACAGTGATCTTCGCGGCGAGGCGACCGCTCTCAAGCTCTTCTGCAATACCCATATCCATCAGCAGGTGTTTAATGCCCGCAACCAGGTGGTACAACAGAGCAGACAGGATGCCCCAGATAATCAGCTTCGCCAGGAAGCTGTCCAGCAGTTCGCTCACCCGGGCGAAACCATCTTCTCCGGACAGGGAGAGATCCAGGCCGTACAACAGGAAGGCAACACCAACGAAAATGATGATGCCGCTGATGCGATGCAGGATCGACGTGATGGCAGGCAGCGGGAAATGGAACTTGCCGAGATCGAGATTTACTGGTCGTTTGCTATTCACAGCGCTCTCACACTCTCTCTTGGTTCCGCAGGGCCGAAAACCGGCTGCGGATGGTTGGTATGTTGGGATCGGAGGATCGATACGAGACCGATAACCGATTGGTTCAGGAGGGCGGATGGTAACCCGGTAGCTTGCTATGCTGAAGCGTACATTGAGGTTCATCCCCGATTCCGGGCTACGGATTATAAGGAGACACCCCGGTAATTACAAACTTGCAACAACGCCCAAAGCCTTGGCCACAGGCGCCCCACACCCTCTATAAGCATTATTGACAAATTCAATTTCACCCGTTTGGCACCGTTATTCCGGATATCCCTCATTTACACGGGAAATTTAAATTGCCGCTTTTCGAGACTTGTGCATTGACAAAAAAGGCTGACGCCCTATATTTTGCCGCCAGTTTTGCGATAATACGCGCTTTCTGGCGCATCTACATATGCAGAAAAGCTGTTACAGCTAATCAAACAGGAGAGCACCATGACCGACAGGAAAGCCACGCTCTCGGTGGGAGATAAGTCCATTGAGCTACCGGTTTATTCCGGCACCGTCGGCCCTGACGTTATCGACGTACGCGGCCTAGTCCAGGAAGGCGTTTTTACCTACGATCCGGGTTTTGTATCCACTGCAGCCTGCGAATCCGCCATCACCTACATTGATGGCGCCAAAGGTGTATTGCTGCACCGCGGTTACCCGATTGACCAGCTGGCCGAGCAATCTGACTTCCTTGAAGTGTGCTACCTGCTCCTGAACGGCGAGCTGCCCAGCGAAGACGAAAACAAGCGCTTCCACGACACCATCAAAAACCACACCATGCTGCACGACCAGATGCGCAACTTCTTCAACGGCTTCCGCCGTGACGCGCATCCGATGGCTATCATGTGTGGCGTTGTTGGCGCCCTGTCTGCGTTCTACCACGACCAGATGGACGTAACCGACCCCAAACAGCGTGAAGTAACAGCTCATCGCCTGATTGCCAAGATGCCAACCATCGCGGCCTGGTGCTACAAGTATTCCGTTGGTCAGCCATTCATGTATCCGCGTAACGATCTCTCTTACGCTGAAAATTTCCTGCACATGATGTTTGGCACACCGTGTGAAGAGTACAAGCCGAACCCGGTTCTTGCCAACGCAATGGACAAGATCTTCATTCTGCACGCCGATCACGAGCAGAATGCCTCTACCTCCACCGTCCGCCTGGCCGGCTCTACCGGTGCTAACCCCTATGCCTGTATCGCTTCCGGTATCGCAGCACTCTGGGGGCCCGCACACGGTGGCGCAAACGAGGCGGTTCTGGACATGCTGGCTGAAATCGGTGACGAGTCCAACATTGAGACGTTCATCGCCAAGGCCAAGGATAAAGATGATCCTTTCCGCCTGATGGGCTTTGGCCACCGCGTGTACAAGAACTTCGACCCGCGCGCCAAGGTTATGGCACAAACCGCTCACGAAGTGCTGAGCGAACTGGGTCTGGAGAACGACCCACTGCTGAAGATCGCCCAGCGCCTTGAAAAGATCGCCCTGGAAGATGAGTACTTTGTAAAGCGCCAGCTTTACCCGAACGTCGACTTCTACTCCGGCATCATCCTGAAGGCCATCGGTATTCCAACGTCCATGTTTACCGTTATCTTCGCGATGTCCCGCACCATTGGCTGGTTCTCACACTGGAACGAGATGGTCAGCGGCAACTACCGCATCGGCCGCCCGCGCCAGCTGTATACCGGCTCGCCAAAGCGCGACTACCCGAAGAAGTAATCCGTTCGGATTGTCCGGAAATGAAAAAAGCCGCTGACCCAGCGGCTTTTTTCGTATCATGGCAATACAAAACTCTCCCAATCCAACGATGACAAGGAGCAGACCATGGCAACCATCGCTTTTATCGGGCTTGGCGTAATGGGCTTTCCGATGGCCGGTCACCTGGCCCGAGCCGGCCATGACGTATCCGTGTGGAACCGCAGTGGCGCAAAGGCTCAGCAATGGGCGAAACAGTACCCAGGAAAAGCCTGCAACAGTATTGCAGAAGCGGTCAAGAATGCCGATGTGGTACTGACCTGCGTTGGCGCCGACAAAGACCTTGAAGAGGTCTACACGGCCCCTGAGGGGATCATCAGCAATACGCCGAGCACCGCTATTCTGGTAGACCACACTACGGCCTCTGCCGGCATTGCCGAGACATTGGCTGAAGCCGCGCAGGCCAAGGGTCAGGGTTTCATTGATGCCCCGGTATCCGGCGGCCAGCAAGGGGCTGACAACGGGCTTTTAACCATTATGTGCGGCGGAAATGATGAAGATTTCCGGAAGGTTCAACCGATACTCCAATGCTATGCCCGGGCACTCAACCTGATGGGCCCGGTGGGTAGCGGCCAGAAAACGAAGATGGTCAATCAGATTGCCATTGCCGGTCTGGTTCAGGGCCTGTCAGAAGCCCTGCACTTTGCCGAACAGGCAGAGCTCGATGTACGCAAAGTGGTTGACGTGATTTCCAAGGGTGCCGCGCAGTCATGGCAGATGGAAAACCGCTCCGGCACCATGATTGACGGCGAATTTGAGCACGGTTTTGCGGTGGACTGGATGCGCAAGGACCTGGCTATCTGCCTGGAAGAAGCCCGCAAAAACGGCTCCAGACTGCCGGTAACGGCGCTGGTGGACCAGTTCTACGGAGATGTGCAGGAGATGGGCGGAAACCGCTGGGATACGTCTTCGCTGATTCAGAGGCTTCGTAAGAAATAATGATTTGCCACGGACACACACGTCCGTGGCAAAAAATCACTTCTTCTTGTCCCTGGGCACCCAGCGGCCGTTTTCGTACCAGGCGGACCAACCGGTGGCTTTGCCATCCTGTTCCGACATCACGTACTGCTCTTTGGACTTCCGGCTATAACGGATCACCGTCGGGTTACCCTCGGGATCCTTCTCCGGGGCGTCCATCAGGTAATCGTATTTCGGATCGATTTCCTTCCGGTGTGGCTTGATTTCCATCACCAGCGGTGGGCGGGTTTCCCGGTTTTTTGGAAACTTGCTGGCAGCCAGGAACAGGCCGGAAGCACCATCACGGAGCACATAAGTGTCATCCACTTTCTGGCACTGAAGCTCCGGCATGGGTACCGGGTCCATTTTGGGCGGGGCCGGCTCGCCGTTCTTGAGTAATTTGCGAGTGTTCTTGCACTCGGTATTGGTGCAACCGAAATACTTGCCAAATCGACCGGTTTTCAGCTGCATTTCCGAGCCACACTTATCGCACTCGAGTGTCGGCCCGTCATAACCCTTGATGCGGAAACTGCCCTCTTCGACTTCATAGCCAGAACAATCCGGATTATTACCGCAAACGTGCAGCTTGCGTTTCTCATCAATCAGGTAGCTGTCCATGGCAGTACCACACTTCGGGCACCGGCGCTTCTTGCGCAGCAAGCGGGTTTCGCCCTCGCCTTCCACATCCTCATCAGCACTGACCACTTCGTCGCCAGAGACCAGATTGATGGTCGTCTTGCAACGCTCCTTGGGCGGCAATGAGTAACCGGAACAGCCAAGGAACACACCGGTGCTGGCCACGCGAATCTGCATATTACGGCCGCAGCTCGGGCAGGATATGTCTGTCTCTGTCGGGGTGTTGGCACGCATGCCGCCATCAGACTTCTCAGCGCTTTCGAGCTGATTGCGGAACTTGGCGTAGAAATCGTTCAGCACTTTCTTCCACTGAACATCACCCTCTGCAATTTCGTCCAGCTCACCTTCAAGACGAGCCGTAAAATCGTAATCCATCAGGTTCGGGAAGGACTCTGCCAGCCGTTCGGTAACAATTTCACCCATTTTCTCGGCATAGAAACGGCGATTCTGAAGCCGAACGTAGCCACGGTCCTGGATGGTAGAGATGATAGAAGCATAGGTGGAAGGCCGGCCAATACCCTGCTTCTCCAGCTCTTTAACCAGGCTGGCTTCGGTATACCTTGGTGAGGGCTTGGTGAAGTGCTGGGTTGGGTCCAGCTTTTTCAGATCCAGCGACTGGTCCACCTTAATATCGGGCAGAGCCACATCTTCATCTTTCTTGGCAGACTGGGGCGCAGCTTTCAGGAAGCCGTCAAACTTGACGATACGACCTCGGGTTCGGAGCTCATAATCGCCATTGGCGACCACAATGGACGTACTCAGGAACTCGGCATCCGCCATCTGGCAAGCAATAAACTGACGCCAGATCAGGTCATAAAGCTTCTCAGCGTCTTTTTCCAGGCCGCTTATATCCGTAGGCCTGCGGGATACGTCAGTAGGACGAATCGCTTCGTGGGCCTCCTGAGCGCCTTCCTTGCTGCCATACAAACGGGGGCTGTCCGGCAAATAGCGATCTCCGAACTGCTTCTGGATAAATTCACGGCAGCCCGTTACCGCATCCTGACTCAGGTTGGTGGAGTCAGTACGCATATAGGTGATAAAACCGGCTTCATAAAGGCGCTGGGCCAGCATCATGGTTTTCTTGACACTGAACCCCATGCGATTGCTCGCCGCCTGCTGGAGCGTGGATGTAATAAACGGCGCCGACGGGCGTGAGCGTGTCGGCTTGTCTTCCCGCTTTGAAACCCTGAAGCCGCCGGATTTCAGGCGATCGACGTGCTCTTTGCTCTGAGCCTCGTTTACCGGGCGATAGGGTTTATCATTGTAACGCGTAACCTCGAACCGCACTGGGTCTGCGGAACCATCTGCGGTCAGATCCGCATGCAGCTGCCAGAACTCTTCCGGTACGAATTTCCGGATTTCCCGCTCCCGCTCAACAATCAACCGAACGGCAACAGACTGCACCCGGCCGGCAGACAGCCCCCGGGCAATCTTTGCCCACAACAGCGGAGACACCATATAACCCACGACACGATCCAGAAACCGGCGCGCCTGCTGGGCATTTACACGGTTGTTATCGAGGTTTCCAGGGTCTTTGAACGCTTCCTGAATGGCTCGCTTGGTAATTTCATTGAACACCACCCGGCGATACTTTTCCGGTTCGCCACCAATGGTCTCCTGAAGGTGCCAGGCAATGGCCTCCCCTTCTCTATCCAAATCCGTTGCGAGGTAGATGTGGTCGGCGGATTTGGCCAATCGCTTGAGCTCGCTGACAACTTTTTCCTTGCCGGGCAGTATCTCGTAGCGGGCGCTCCAGTCGTCATCAGGGTTTACGCCCATGCGGGCAACCAGCTGCTCCCGTGACTTACGCTTCTTGTGCTCGGCTTTTTCTTCCGGGCTCATCTTGCGGGTGGCGGCGGCCTGCTTTGCCCGTTCTTTCGGGTCTGACTGGCTGCCACTACCACTGACAGGCAGGTCACGAATGTGGCCAACACTGGACTTAACGATAAAATCCGAGCCCAGGTACTTGTTGATGGTCTTCGCTTTCGCTGGTGACTCGACAATAACGAGACTTTTACCCATATCGGAGATCTGTATCCTTGGCGATAATTCGGTTAATAGCTGAACAAACCGCAAACTCGCATAAAAATCAGGCAACTGGAAAACACAGAGCTGCCATTGTGTATAGGCTCACTGTTTTACAGGGTCAACAATTGCAAGACAACCCATTCTTTGATTTCAGTCAGCCTTTTTTTCAAATATCAGCAGCAGACACCAGGCCCTGAAACAGGAAGGCCCGGCAAAAGCCGGGCCTCCTGATGAGCGTTACTGATTCGGATCAACCGATCAGAGGCGCTCCCACACAGTGGCAATGCCCTGACCAAGACCGATACACATGGTGGAAACACCAAGCTTACCGCCTTTGGCCTGCATAACATTCAGCAGTGTGGTGGAGATACGGGCACCAGAGCAGCCCAGCGGATGGCCCAGGGCAATCGCGCCGCCGTTCAGGTTGACCTTCTCTTCCATGACGCCCAGCAGTTTCAGATCTTTCAGAACCGGCAGGGATTGGCCAGCGAAGGCTTCGTTCAGTTCCCAGAAGTCGATGTCTTCGACTTTCAGGCCTGCACGCTTCAGCGCCTTCTTGGTAGCCGGAACCGGACCGTAGCCCATGATCGCGGGATCACAGCCGGCAACTGCCATGCTGCGAATCTTGGCGATCGGCTTCAGGCCCAGGGCTTCTGCCCGCTCGGCTGACATCAGCACCATCGCAGCGGCACCGTCGGTCAGCTGGGAGGAAGTACCGGCAGTGACCGTGCCGTTCTTCGGATCAAACGCCGGACGCAGCTGGCCGAGGGACTCAGCCGTGGTTTCCGGACGAATGGTCTCATCTTCTTCGATCAGCTTCACAAAGCCATTTTCGTCATGACCTTCAACCGGAACGATTTCGTTCTTGAAGCGGCCCTCAACGGTAGCTTCGTGAGCCAGGCGATGGGAACGGGCACCGAACTCATCCTGCTGCTCACGGGTAATGCCGTGCATTTTCGCCAGCATTTCTGCAGTCAGGCCCATCATGTTGGAGGCCTTGGCAGTGTACTTGGACGCAGCCGGGTTGTGGTCAAAGCCAGCGGTCATGGGTACGTGGCCCATGTGCTCGACACCACCCACCATGAACACATCACCGTTGCCAGTCTGGATAGCCTGGGCAGCTGTGTGGATGGCGCTCATGGCGGAACCACACAGACGGTTAACGGTCTGGGCAGCGGACTCGTGAGGGATACGGGTCAGCAACGAAATCTGCCGTGCCACGTTAAAGCCCTGTTCCTTGGTCTGGTTTACACAGCCCCAGATCACATCTTCTACTTCTTTCGGGTCGAGCTTCGGGTTGCGCTCAAACAGTGCTTCAATCAGCGCAGCGGACAGAGTCTCGGCGCGAACGTTGCGGAAACAGCCGTTTTTGGCACGACCCATCGGAGTCCGCACGCAATCGACGACGACAACGTCTCTCGGATTAAGGCTCATAGATCTTTCTCCGTTCGGAAATCTCGTTAGGGTTAGCCAAAGAACTTCTTGCCGGTCTTGGCCATTTCACGCAGCTTCTCGGTCGGCGCGTACAGCGGGCCAAGATCTGCGTACTTGTCTGCCAGTTCGACGAACTTGTCGACGCCCATGTCGTCGATGTAGCGCAGAGCACCACCACGGAACGGAGGGAAACCGATACCGTAGATCAGGCCCATGTCTGCATCGGCCGGGTCTTCAACAATGTTGTCTTCCAGGCAGCGAACGGTTTCCAGGCACAGAGGAATCATCATGCGGGCGATGATTTCTTCTTCGTCGAAGTCCTTGCTGCCGTTAACCACAGGCTCGATAAGCTTGTAGGTTTCTTCGTCGACAACTTTCTTCGGCTTGCCCTTCTTGTCTTCTTCGTACTTGTAGAAGCCCTTGTCGTTCTTCTGACCGTAACGGTTGTTCTCGAACATCACGTCAATGCCAGACTTGAAGTCGGCCTTCATGCGATCCGGGAAGCCCTCTGCCATCACCTCGTTGGCGTGCTTGGCAGTGTCCATACCCACAACGTCGAGCAAGTAAGCCGGGCCCATGGGCCAGCCGAACTTTTCCATCACCTTGTCGATCTTCTGGAAATCAGCACCGTCACGCAGCAGCGCGGCGAATCCACCGAAATACGGGAACAGAACACGGTTAACCAGGAAGCCCGGGCAATCGTTGACCACGATCGGGGTCTTGCCCATGGCCTTGGCGTAAGCAACAGTGGTCGCGATGGCGCGGTCACTGGTCTTCTCGCCACGGATAACCTCAACCAGCGGCATCATGTGCACCGGGTTGAAGAAGTGCATGCCACAGAAGTTCTCCGGACGCTTCAGGTTCTTGGCCAGAAGGTTGATGGAGATGGTAGAGGTGTTGGACGTCAGGATGGTGTCCTCGCGAACCGCGTCTTCAGTTTCACGCAGAACCGCATCTTTAACCTTCGGGTTCTCAACAACCGCTTCAACAACCAGATCTACGCTCTTGAAATCACCGTAGTTCAGGGTCGGCGTGATGTTGTTCAGAACGTCGCCCATCTGGCCGGCGTCCATCTTGCCCTTGGCAACACGCTTGGACAGCAGCTTCTTGGCTTCATTCAGGCCCAGCTTGATGCCGTCCTGATTGATGTCCTTCATGACAATCGGGGTGCCTTTCAGTGCAGACTGGAACGCTACACCGCCACCCATAATACCAGCGCCCAATACCGCAGCCAGTTTCACGTCGGAAGCTTCTTTTTCCCAGGCGCTGGCTTTCTTCTTCAGGGCCTGATCGTTCAGGAACAGACCAACCAGACACGCGGCAACGTTGGTCTTGGCCATCTTGGCGAAGCCTTTGGCTTCCACTTCGATCGCCTTGTCACGAGTCATGCCGGCATGCTTCTGCATGGTCTTGATGGCTTCCACCGGCGCCGGGTAGTTCTTGCCAGCCTTGCCGGCCACGAACGCCTTGGAAATCTCGAACGCCATCATGCTTTCCATGGCGTTCAGCTTGATCTTGCCTTTCTTCTCTTCACGACGGGCCAGATTATCCAGCTTGCCTTCGTTGCACTGGTTGATAATGGCAACGGCAGCGGCTACCAGCTTGTCGGCTTCAACCACGGCATCAACAGCACCAACCTTCAGAGCGGCATCGGCACGGTTTTCAGTACCACCGGCAATCCACTCAACGGCGTTGTCCACACCCACCAGACGGGACAGACGTACAGTACCGCCAAAGCCCGGGAAGATACCCAGCTTCACTTCCGGCAGACCAACCTTGGCCTTGGGAGCCATAACACGGTAGTCGGTGGCCAGACACATCTCAAAACCACCGCCCAGAGCGATACCGTTGATAGCGGTAACCGTCGGGAACGGCAGATCTTCGATGGCGTTGAAAACTTCGTTCGCCTTCAGGTTGTTAGCAACGAGGTCTTCCTCGGAACCTGCAAACAGCTCGGTGAACTCGGTGATATCCGCACCGACAATAAAGCTGTCCTTGGAGCTGGTGACTACCAGGCCCTTGAGGTTCTTCTGGGATTTGAGTGCTTCAGCTGCGGCGCCCAGCTCTTCGATGGTGAGACGGTTGAACTTGTTAACTGACTCGCCCTGCAAGTCAAAGTCCAACTGAGCGATCCCGCCTTCGATCTCTTTAACCGTGATGGCTTTACCTTCGTAAATCATCAACTGATCTCCAGTCTGTGTTTGGAACTGCTGACAACCGGTTGGCGAAACGCCGAGCCGACTGCCTGTGCAGCGAGATTTCGGTCACTGCCCGATCATTCGATCCAAAAAATTCATACAGTCGTTTGAATCGTGAGAACACACGATGAAAAAAAAAGACGCGTTTGTCAATTTGTTTCTTGATGAAACCTGAAGAAAAAAGGGAGTACAGCCTGTAAGAGCCGGAAACTACTTGATTAGCCGGCAGAGTTACTTTAACTTCGAGATGCGACTTTAGTCCACAATAATAAAACAGTATTACGGAGACTCATCCGATGAAAGACGCTCGCCTGCGCATTCAGTCACTGCTTGCCGCACTGCTACTACTATCCCTGACCGCGTTTGGTGCCCAGGCACAGGACACCGGCGCAGACTTCCTGTCAGATCTGCACGATTTCCGCATCAACAATTATCTTGCCCTGGACTCGTTCTACGCATTCAGCGCCAACGGCGACACGGAAGCCCTCAATCGTATCGTGGGCAGTATCAATGCCTCCAATAATGCGATGAACGCCGTGATCGCCAGCACCAGTGGCGTTCTGTCGCCACAGCAAGTGGAAGGGCTCAACCAGGACTTTGACCAGTTCAAGGATCTCATGCGCGGGAACATCAACGAAGTCCGGGATCGCGGCTACCCTGACCTCCGCCTGATGGCCGATCTCGCAAACAAGGCGTCAAGCATGAACGAGCGTGCTACAGAGCTTTATGGTGTTGCCCAGGAGAACAGCGGCACCCAGGCTGACGCGCGTATTGAGTCAGCTCGCTCCGCGGCCGTGGTGATGGCGCAAATGATGGCAAGGTACTCCGCACGCACCCACTCCTCCGTGGCCCAGACATTCCAGGGCGCATCAGATGAAGCATCGCTGGACCAGCAGGCCCTGATGTTTGACAGCTTGCTGGCCCGGGTACAATCCGGCTCCGCCAGTGCCGAGCTCAAGGCCGCCATTGATGATGTCAGCTCCAAATGGCAGTTCATCCGCAGCTCCTACATCAACTACAACGAAAACAACGTCAGCTTCGTCATTGACCGCTATTCCAAAGGGATCATTCGCAGCCTGACCACCACCATCGAAATCCTCGAAAGTAACGCCTGATGTGTCTTCGGGCGGACTAACGATCCGCCCGAAGTTTCCCTTCCTGTTGATGCCCGTCAGAATCCCGCTACACTTTCTCGTATAAACTGTTGATACTGACTATTACCCCAATTCGCAAAGGAGTGACTGAATGTCGACCTACAACAAGATGCTGGTTGCCATTGACCTGACAGAAGAAGCCCCGCAGGTTCTGAACAAAGCAAAAGCGATCTGCGACGCCTATGGTGCCGAGCTTTTTCTCGTCCATGTTGTTGAGCCGGTGGGTTACGCTTACGGTGGTGATATCCCGATGGACCTCACCGAACTTCAGGACCAGTTGGACAAAGCCGCCCGCGAGCAGCTGGCGAAGTACGGTGACCAATACGGCGTACCGAAAAGTCACCAGATCGTCACGGTTGGCCGTCCCGAATCCGAAATCCATCGTCTGGTAAAGGATCAGGGCGTTGATTTGGTGATCGTTGGCAGCCATGGCCGCAAGGGGTTTCAGTTGCTCCTGGGCTCAACTGCCAACGGCGTACTGCACGGCACCCAGTGCGATGTTCTGGCCATCCGGATTCACTAAGCCACCCCGCCCAAACGCCGATTGAGGCACCATGAAAAGGGAGGCTCACGCCTCCCCTTTCATTCTCGCCTGCAGTTTTCTGAGTTGACTCTCCAGTGACACGCTGACACTCGATGCCATGGAGAAGAAATTCAGCAATGCCTTGAGGTTACTGTCGCCTTTGCACACCGCATGAATCCGTTGCCAAAGCGCCTGATTGACCAATTGAAGCCTCTGATTCCTCTCTACCAGCCCTTTTAGCTCCCAATCAGCCTGCTCCTGGTTCCGCTGGGCAAACAATTGCTGCAGCAGATAGTAACCGACGCTCCGCATAACGAATTCGTCGCTGTTGGCGAATGGCAGATGATGCAGCGCCATCGGTTTGAGTTCTGACAGCACCGGGCAGCCACTGGTCGCCATCTTCAGCCCAAGTAACGAACGCAGCGCTTCCTCAAGGGTTGTCTGTTTGGCGTACGTGCGCCGTTCGTCGGTAACCTCCACGTTTACTTTCTGGTAGGCATCTTCGGCCTGAAACGCCTCAACCACCGGCAGGATTTCAACCGCCGCCGGGCAGTATTCCACCTCCCCCGCTTTCAGGGGGCAATTTGAGCACTTGCAGTGCTCAAGCCTGACCCAGGAAGGGAATCCCGAGACCGGTGGCACCGCCGGCTCACCGGTAACCTTGAATTCGATGTTTCGTCCATCATGAAATTTAAAATTATAATTGATATTCATTGACTCGCCTGTTCTTCCAGCTCCATCCACCGCTCGATGACCGACTCCAGTCGGGTTTCCGTTTCCGACAACTTTTCAAGAGTGGCTGAGACTTCGTCCGGTGGGCCTGAATAAAAGTCCGGGGCAGAAATGGATTCCTGAAGTTCTGCCACCTCACGCTCCAGTGCCTCAATCTTGCCCGGCAACTGTTCCAGTTCCAGTTTAAGCTTGTAACTCAGCTTTGCGGCCTTCGGTTTTGCCGACTGCGACACAGTCTCTGACACCGGCTGCGTGTTTTTGTCCGAACTGTCGGATTTATCACGCTTGTCCTGCTTGTCGAGGCGACTTCCGGAGGTCTCCGAAGGAAACCTGCCGCCCTGTCGACGCCAGTCTGTGTACCCTCCAACGTACTCCCGTACCGAACCGGAGCCATCCAGAAAGATGGTATCCGTCACCACGTTATCGAGAAATTCCCGATCGTGACTAATGACGATGACTGTGCCGTTAAAGTTCCCTAATTGCTCTTCCAGCAATTCAAGGGTTTCGACATCCAGGTCATTGGTAGGTTCATCCAACACCAGTATATTGGCCGGCTTACTGAAAAGCTTGGCCAGCAACAAGCGCGCTCGCTCGCCACCGGAGAACACCCGGACCGGAGAACGGGCACGCTCAGGCGTAAACAGGAATTCTTGGAGATAGCCCAGAACATGCTTGCTCTGGCCGTTGATATCAATGAACTCGCGACCTTCAGCCAGGTTATCAAGGGCGTTACGGGAAAGGTCCAGCTCGCCCCGGAGCTGATCAAAGTACGCCACCTGCAGGTTGGTCCCCAGGCGGATACTACCCTCGGTAGGCTCAAGCTCACCCAGCAGCAACCTGACCAGGGTGGTTTTACCGGTACCATTCTCTCCCACCAGACCAATCTTGTCGCCCCGGATCACCGTCAGGTCCATATCACGCACAATCTGGTGACCGCCCGGGTATGAGAAGCCAGCCTGTCGTGACTCTGCCACCAGCTTGCCGGATTTCGCCGCCTCTTCCACTGAGAAGTTTGCCGTGCCTCCTCGCACCCTGCGCTGTCGATGCTCCTCGCGCATGGCCTTCAAAGCCCTCACACGGCCCATGTTCCTGGTGCGGCGGGCCTTGATACCCTGGCGAATCCAGGCCTCTTCCTGTTTCAGGCGCTTATCGAACAATGCGTTCTGGCGCTCTTCATCTTCCAGCGCCTTCTCCTTCAGCTCGAGATACCGGTCATAACTGGCAGCGAAACTGATCAGCTGACCACGGTCAAGTTCGACCACCCGCGTGGCCATGCGCCGTATAAACGCCCGATCATGGCTGACAAACAGCATCGCCCCACGAAACTGGGTCAAGGCCTCCTCCAGCCAGGCAATAGCGGGCACATCTAGGTGGTTTGTTGGCTCGTCCAGCAACAGGATATCCGGCTCTGCCACCAATGCCTTTGCCAGCAAAACCCGGCGTTGCCACCCACCTGAGAGGGTGTTGAGGCGGCGGTCCGGGTCTATGCCATATTGCCCCAGAATGGTGTTCACCTTTTGATCAAGGCGCCAGCCATCCAATGACTCCAGGCGCTCCTGGACCTTCATCAAACTGTCCATGGAGGCCTCGTCAGCACTTTGGGAGAGCCGATGAAACTCCGCCAAGAGTTCGCCGGTTTCCGGAAACGCCGAGGCCACAACATCGTAAGCCGTCCGAGCATCGTCTGCCGGCAGGCTCTGAGGCAATACCGCAAGCACCGAGCCCTCCTCAAGCCGGACAACACCCGCATCCGGAGTGACGTCACCACTGACGATTTTCAGTAGCGTTGACTTGCCCTCGCCGTTACGCCCGAGAAGGCACACTCGCTCCCCGGGATCAATCATCAGGGTTGCCTCATCCAGCAATGGATGCATGCCGAAGGCCAGGGATATTTTTTCCAGTGTTAACAAAGGCACCTTGATCAAGACTCCTGTTGGGAAATGTCTACGGCATCGCCGACCGAAAGGCGCCCGCTACCCTGGTGAACGATGTTCTGGCCGAAAATCACACCATCCCCGGTTTTGCGATAACGGGAGAGCGTTCTGAGGGGCTCGGTATCCGGATCTTTCAGGCCAGTATCCGGGTCTACCGTGGTCATGACGCACCGGGAACAGGGTTTTGCGACCGCAAACCGGGTTTCACCGACGGTAATACTTTGCCAGCCATCTTCAGACCAGGCCTCAGCCCCTGAAATGACAACGTTCGGCCGGAAACGGCGCATATCCACGGCATTGGCCAGCCGGCTATTGAGCTCGTCGAGGGAAGCCTGATTGGTTATCAGCAAGGGGAACCCATCGGCAAATCCAACCCGGCGATTTTCCGGCACCCGCAACGGGTCTACACGACGAAAACTCTCATCGGGCATGTACACAAAACGAAGGGACTGGCCAAGGTAACGACTGATCGCCCCATCGGCCGGCTCAGGGCCGGTCAAGGCGTCCACGGTATCGCGCCAGACCTTGACCGCCATCCTGCCATTGCCGGGCCTCAGGACAAAGTCCCCCTGCCCCGGAACACCGATCTCAACACCCTGAGGCCCTATATGGGTCGAAACGTTTGCCAACAAAGGTAGCTGTCGCTGGGTTATAAACTGCCCCTGATCGCCCACCAGCATCCAACGCCGGTCCCCGGCGGGTCCGAATTCATCCAGTTCGAATGACGACACTTCGATGCCAGCCAGGGACTTGACCGGGTATATAAAGAGGGATTGAACGCGCATGATGACCACCCTTGCAAGTAACAGGTTTGGGATGGAAGTGAGCGAGTATAACCGACGAAACCTTGTCCATGGGGGAGAAATGCGGAACAGGAAACAAAAAACCCGGCCTTGTGGGCCGGGTTTTTCCTGAATCTGGAGCGGGAAACGAGATTCGAACTCGCGACCCCAACCTTGGCAAGGTTGTGCTCTACCAACTGAGCTATTCCCGCTTGCTGTCAGAGGGCGTTGCCTCTCAACGGCTGCGTATTCTACTGATCAGCGTTCGGCCGTCAACAATTTTTGTTAAAAATTTGTGATTACCCTCAACCGCTCCGTTTTACTGACCAAATCGGCGACCGCCCGCCAGATAGTCCTGCTCTGCCTCCGTGGATGTTCGCCCCAGCGCCTTGTTTCGATGGGGGAAGCGGCCGAATTGCAGCACGATATCCCGGTGATCTACGGCCGACTGCAGGAAGCTACCCAAAAATTCGGCGAGTAAGCCGTCGGCACTGGCAACCAACTGCTCATAACATGCCACTGACAAATCCTGGTCCTTCTTGAGCTCAGAATGCTGCATGGGCATATAAAGAAACGCCCGTTGAATGAGCGGCAACTCAAGATCCTGCCCGCTATCGATTGCCTGCCTGCTCAAATTGCGGGCCAGCCGATCACTTTCGAACGCCAGGGCACCGCCACGGAAGATGTTACGGGTAAACTGATCGAGCAGCAGTATTTCAGCCAATGCGCCTCCCGCTTCATTTCGCCAATGCTCCAAACCCTGCTCAGAGGCGAACAGCACCAGCGAAAGAAAGCGCCTTCGAATTTCCTGGTCAAACTTCCGATCGGACCGAAACCAACGGTTTCGGTGATCAGCGTCCGGCAGCCCATGCTCATCCAATTTTCCAAACCAGAAATCCAGAAGCTCTTTCCAATCGAACATTTACCGACTCCCTGTTACATTTAAATCAGCGGGTGTACAGGATCTTATTTGATTACGACCGAAGCATTCCATTTGACCACCCAGGAGCAACCATGACCCAGCCTCACCGAATCATTCTGCTGGCCCACGGCAGCAGTGACCAACGCTGGTGTGAAACCTTTGAACAACTGGCAGCACCAACACTCAAGTCGGTTGAGAACGCCGCCATCGCCTATATGGAGCTGGCCGAACCCTCGCTGGAAACCATCGTGAGCCAGGGCAAAGCCGATGGTACCGAGCACTTTACCGTGGTTCCCCTGTTCCTGGCAGCAGGCCGGCACCTGCGCAAAGATGTACCGGCAATGATCGCAGACCTGGAAAGCCAGCATGGTGTCCAGATCAAACTGGCGCCGCCCATCGGCCAGAACCCTCAGCTGGGCGATGCCATCCGGGATGTTGTGCTCCAGGAGCTGGAGAATAGCGGTTCCTGAAACCATCAGCCGACAGGAGGAGATCACCATGGAGAAAAAAATCCTGATTACCGGTGGTACCGGTTTTATCGGCACCATACTCTGCCGCGAGTTGATCAACAAAGGGTACGGGCTGACCGTTCTCAGTCGACAACCGGCAGATACGGTTCGGGCACTGTGTGGTCGGGTAGAAGCGACATCAGACCTGAAGCTTCTTGAAGGGCATCAAGGGTACCATGCCGTCATCAATCTGGCCGGCGAAGGGATCGCCGACAAGCGTTGGACGGCGTCCCGAAAACAGGCTCTGCGGGACAGTCGTATTGGCCTAACCCGGACTTTGGTTGATGTATGCAGAAGCTGGCAAAGCCCGCCTGAAGTTTTGGTATCTGGTTCTGCTGTGGGCTACTACGGAAATCAGGGGAATCATCTGGTAACAGAGGAGACCCACCCACATCCGGAGTTCACCCATGAATTGTGCCGTGACTGGGAACAGGCAGCACTGTCTATGGAAGAACTGGGCACCAGGGTTTGCCTGTGTCGCACCGGCATTGTGACTGGCAGAGGTGGCGGCTTCCTGCAGAGAATGATCCTGCCTTTCCGGCTTGGCCTTGGCGGTCGCCTCGGCAACGGGCAACAGTACATGCCTTGGGTGCACAGGGATGATGTGGTTTCAGGGCTTATCTGGATGCTTGAGAACCCCTACGCGAAGGGAGCCTACAACATGGTAAGCCCCAATCCGGCCACTAACCGGGAGTTCACCAAAACCCTTGGCAAGGTTGTTCATCGGCCCACGGTATTCCCGGCCCCCGCGCCGGTGCTCAAACTGGCACTGGGTGAGATGGCAGGGCTGTTACTCACCGGGCAGAAAGCAGTTCCGGCGAAATTGCAGCATGACGGCTTCCGGTTCAAATACGCCGAATTGGAACCAGCATTGGCGGACAGCGTGGCGGGGTAATTTTTTCAAAAAAATCGTTGACAGGGCAAAAGGCCTTACTTAATATACGCGCCACCTCGACGAGGCAAGTTGTTGAAAACGTTGCGTCCCCTTCGTCTAGTGGCCTAGGACTCCGCCCTTTCACGGCGGCAACAGGGGTTCGAACCCCCTAGGGGACGCCAATTTTTTCAATCGGTTAGGCGATTTCTTGCCGGTTAGCCACCCTGCCCTCGATGGTGTCCTTTGTGACCTTTTCCTCCATGGGCTTTCTGGTCTTTCACTACGAAAATCCCAACCCCCACAAAAAAGCCAACCATCAGCAACACGGTTGCAATACCCGCGATAACCACTGCATCCATATACATAGCGTTAACTCCTGCTCTATCTGAAACTTGATTAAGCTCAGGTTACGCCCGGGCGACCAACCCCGTATTGATCTGTGTCAAAGGCAACTATCACCTCTTTCATTTCACAAACTGCGAAACACCGCCCGAATTATTCCGTTATTTCCTGTATTTGCAGCGCATTCGACATAAACTACTGCTATAGTCGATAACAGGATAAGCACCTACTCTGCGCATCTTATGCCTGATATCCAATGTGATAGCGAAGTTCACAACATGCCAGAATTCATGCCCCGATTGAGGCGTATTCGCACAGCCTCTCCGCTTTCTTTCAGGCTCCTGGCATGGATCCTATTGTTCAGTACTGCCTTCACGCTTCTGGCGGCGGGCGTGCAGATCTATTCTGATTACCGTAAAGACCTGTCGCTGATCGAAGAACGGATGGAAGTGATTGAATCCGGCTACGCCTCAAGCCTGGCCCGGAGCCTCTGGGCCCTCGATCAGAAATTGCTGCAAACCCAGATGGAAGGCATCCTGAGCCTGCCGGATATTACCCACCTTCGGCTTCGAATCGAGCCTGACTCCGAACTCGTCATGGGAGAAATTCCCAGGCAGGCCGATACCCTTGTCCATCGTTTCGAACTCATTCAGCGCGATGGAAATGAATTCCTGCTTGGGGAACTTGAGATTACCGCCAACCTGGAACGGGTGTATGGCGAACTCCAGCGAAAAGTCGGTGTAATTCTGGCCACACAGTTCCTGATCGTCTTTTTTGTTTCCGTGCTTATACTGTGGATATTCCAGCACCTTGTGACCCGCCACCTCACCGCTATGGCCGACTACACCAAGGATCTATCCCTGAAAAACCTGTCCAGGCCCCTGGTGCTGGACCGTCCTGACAGTACAGCCAATGGCAAGGACGAACTGGGCATGGTGACGGACGCCATCAATCAGATGCGGGAAAGGCTGAATGAGGATGTCGCCCGGCGCGAGCGAGACGCAGCCGACATTCTGAAGTTTTCCAAGGCCATTGATCAAAGCCCCTCTTCGGTTCTGATCTGTGATCGGCAATGGCGAATCGAGTACGCCAACCGAAAGTTCAGTCAACTTACCGGCCATACTATAGACGACATCATTGGCAAACATCCGTCGCACCTGATCGAAAACAGTATGGACATTCAGGACGCCCGCCATCTTTGGCAGTCCATCCGGCTGCAGGTACAACGGGTTGGTGTTTGGCAAGGCGAAGTCAACAGCGTCCGGCGCAATGGTGAGCGTTACTGGGAGCAGCTGGTGGTCACCCCTATCCGCGATAATAACGGTGACACCACCGGCTACCTCATCCTCGGTGAAGACATCAGCATCCGTAAGCGCTATGAACAGCAACTGTTGCGCCAGGCCAATTACGACATACTGACCGGCCTACCCAACCGGATGTTGGCCCTGGATCGCCTTAAGCTGGCACTGGCCCAGGCCCGCCGAGACAATTCCCAGGTGGGGGTCATGTTCCTGGACCTCGACAATTTCAAACACATTAACGACACCCTGGGCCACGACGCCGGCGATACCCTGCTGGTGGAGGCCGCCCGTCGTATCTCCAGCTGCCTCAGGGGCACCAGTACCGTTGCCCGCCTGGGTGGGGATGAGTTTCTGGTTATTCTGCCGGGCCTCACGGGAACTGAGGCCTCATGCCAGGTCGCGGAGAGGATTCTGAAAACCTTTGCCCCCGCCTTTATGCT
Source organism: Marinobacter shengliensis (assembly GCF_003007715.1). Lineage (GTDB taxonomy): Bacteria > Pseudomonadota > Gammaproteobacteria > Pseudomonadales > Oleiphilaceae > Marinobacter > Marinobacter shengliensis. The sequence continues at coordinate 1,007,688 of NZ_PXNO01000027.1, forward strand.
CAATGGCCAGGAAGTCTTTGTGACAACCAGTATCGGGATCGCCATCTTCCCTACCGATTCCGATAACAGTGGCACATTGCTCCAGCATGCAGATGCCGCCATGTATCAAGCCAAGCATAAAGGAAAGAGCTCCTACGCCCAGTTCACGCCGGAAATGACCGAAGTGTCCCATGAGCGGCTTCAGATGGAGTCGCACATGCGCAAGGCGCTGGAGCTGGGAGAATTCGAGCTGTATTACCAGCCGATAGTGGACACCGCTTCCGGCTCATTGATCGGCGCCGAGGCGCTGCTGCGCTGGAACAATCCGGCCATGGGCATGGTCATGCCCGACCGCTTCATTCCGCTGGCTGAAGAAACCGGCCTGATCATCCCGATCGGTGAATGGGTTATCGAGGAGGCCTGCAAAGCCGCTGTCGCCTGGCGAGCCATGACCGGCCTCGAATCCCTTTCGATTGCTGTCAACGTGTCGCCCCGTCAGTTCCGGGACCCCGGCTTTACCGATGCAGTCATGCGCTCCCTCAACGCCAGCGGGCTGCCACCGGAATGCCTTGAGCTGGAGATTACCGAAAGACTCATTCTTGATAACACCATTGAAACCGCCGACATCCTTCGGCAACTGGACAGGACCGGCATCCGGCTGTCAGTTGACGACTTCGGAACCGGCTATTCGGCCCTCAGCTATCTGAAGTCGTACCCGTTCGACACACTCAAGATCGACAAGTCGTTTATTCAGGATGTGTTGAACGAAAGTGGAGACGCCTCACTCGTGCGCGCTATCATCAACATGGCCCACAGTCTAGGACTGAAAGTCATCGCCGAGGGCGTCGAAGAAGAGGGGCAAACCCACTTCCTCAAGAATGAAAACTGCGACTATTCCCAAGGCTACTTCTACAGTCGCCCGATGCCCGAGCAGGATTTCATCCACTGGCTGGAAACCAATCATCGGGCCAATCTCTGAATCATCAAAACGGCACCAAGCATGGACGAAACAATACTTGTCGTGAACTGCGGCAGTTCCTCTATCAAACTCGCGCTGTTCGACAGCAACCACGAGAAACAAACCTCTGCACTGGCTGAACGGTTGAACAACCCCGACTCGATCGCAAAGATTTCCGGCGATAGCGTACCGGTGGCCTTACCCGCAAACGCTTCCCACGACCACGCCCTGCAGGCCCTGGTGAACGCTTTCTACGATCGCAACCTGATGAGCCGAGAGCCTGCCTCCATCGGTCATCGGGTGGTTCATGGTGGCGAGGCCTTTCGGGAGGCAGCACTGATCGACAAAAAGACCATAACGGCCATTGAGGATTGTGCCTCACTGGCGCCACTTCACAATCCGGTCAACCTGATCGGCATCAACGCCATGCAGCGCCTGTTTCCGGATGTACCGCAAGTGGCGGTTTTCGACACCGCTTTCCATCAGAGCCTGCCAAAGCGGGCCTTCCTGTATGCCCTGCCTGAACACTATTACCGGGAATGGGGTATCCGGCGCTATGGGTTTCACGGCACCAGCCATCAATTTATGGCCCATGAGGCATCGCGCCGCCTGGGTAAGACACCGGCGACGACGTCCATCATTTCAGCGCATCTTGGCAACGGCTGCAGCATTACTGCCATCGATAACGGCATCAGCAAAGATACCAGCATGGGGCTGACACCACTGGAGGGGCTGGTGATGGGCACCCGAAGTGGCGACGTCGACCCGGGGCTGTTTGACTACCTGGCCGGGCGCGGTATCAGTGCCAGTGAAGCCCATAGGGTTTTGAACCAGGACAGTGGATTACTCGGGCTGTCTGGACAGACCAATGATATGCGCTCGCTGTGCGAGCTGGCTGACCATGGCCACGAACCTTCACAACTGGCCATCGATGTATTCTGCTTCCGCCTGGCGAAGTACTTCGGGGCCATGATGGTGTCCCTGAGCCATCTGGATGCCCTGGTGTTCACCGGTGGCATTGGAGAGAACAGTGCGAGAGTCAGAGCCCAGACGATCGAACACCTGAAATTACTGGGCATTGCTCTCGATCCGGACCTGAACAACCATCACGGCCAGTACAGTGAAGGCCATATTGGTGACGCGGACTCCCGTTTTCCGGTACTGGTCATCCCAACCAATGAGGAACTGGTGATTGCCAGAGAAGCCAGCCGGCTCGCTAACCTAAACTGACATTCAAGGACGTAACCAGGAACCATTATGGCTAAGAGTCTGTTTATTGCCCCGACTTCCCTTGATTCGGGCCTCACTTCCGTATGCCTGGGCCTGCTGAGGGCCCTGGAACGGGAAGGAGTAAGCGTCGGTTTTTACAAGCCTTTCAGTCAATCGGTGCATCACGGTGAGGCCCGGCACAACGAAGGCAAGGACTCCTCGGTAGAGTTCGTCCGCTCCCGCAGTCACGTGCAGACACCCGACCCTCTGCCCCTCAAGCAAGCCCAACAGTTACTGAACCACGGCAAGGCGGACTTGCTGCTGGAAACCATTGTCGGGGAGTACCAGAAGGTCGCCAAAGACTTCGATGTTGTCATTATCGAGGGACTAGTGCCAGACCGAAGCGAGGCCTACATTGCCCGGCTGAATGTGGAAGTGGCTCGAAACCTGAATTCCGAAGTTATCCTCGTCAGCACCCCGAGAACCTGCACGGCTTCCGAACTGGACGACGAACTGGATTTCTCCGCCCGGATTTTTACCGCCCCGTCGGACCCTGACGTGATCGGCGTTATCCTGAACAAGGTTGGTGCCCCGGAAAAAACTGGCATTGCCCTGGACCAGCACCCCGATCACCAGCATGAGGACATCGATTATCAGACCGCCTGCTCGGTATTCAACACCGGGCGCTTTCGCCTGTTGGGTGAAATCCCCTGGCAACCGCACTTGCTGGCACCCCGTGTTTCCGACGTGGCCCGCGAGCTCGCGGTACCGGTGCTCCATGGCGGCCAGATGCACTCCCGGCGGGTACAGCGCGTTTCTGTGTGCGCCCGTACCATCCGGAACATGACCGACATCCTCAAGCCAGGCACCTTGCTGGTCACCCCCGGCGACCGGGAAGACATCATCGTGACCACAGCCGTCGCAGCACTCAACGGTGTGCCGCTCGCCGGATTGATGCTCACCGGTGGCCTGATGCCCGATGACAGGGTAATTGACCTGTGTCGGCGGGCACTCGAAACAGGGCTGCCGGTGCTCAGTTCTTCAACCAATACCTATGAAACCGCCCACATGCTTGCCAACCTGTCGGCCACCATTCCCATCGATGACCCCGACCGGATTGAACAGGCCATGGAGTCTGTCGCAACACGAATCGATACCGACTGGTTGCAGGAACACCTGAAGGTGCAGCGCCAGGGGCGCCTGTCGCCTCCGGCTTTTCGATATCAGTTGTCTGAGCGCTCCCGGGCCGCCAACAAACGCATCGTGCTGCCTGAAGGTGCGGAACCCAGAACCGTTCAGGCCGCCATCATTTGCCACCAGCGTAAACTTGCCCGCTGTGTTCTGATCGGTGATCCACGAGAAATACAATCGGTTGCCAGCTCCCAGGGCGTTGAACTGCCCGAAGACCTTGAGATACTTGACCCCCAGTCAGTCCGTAATCGCTATATCGCGCCCATGGTGGAACTGCGAAAACACAAAGGGCTAACTGAAGACATGGCGGAAGCCATGCTCGAGGACAACGTGGTACTGGGCACCATGATGGTTGCCATGGATGAAGCCGACGGTCTGGTGTCAGGGGCCATTCACACCACCGCCAATACCGTTCGACCGGCTCTGCAGCTGATCAAAACCCACGATCACGCCAAAGTGGTTTCATCGGTATTCTTCATGCTCCTACCCCAACAGGTCCTGGTTTACGGTGACTGCGCCATCAACCCGGACCCGAACGCTGAGGAATTGGCAGATATTGCCATCCAGAGCGCCCAGTCCGCCGAAGCCTTCGGCATCGAGCCCGTGGTTGCCATGATCAGCTACAGCACCGGGGAATCCGGCACCGGCGCAGATGTGGATAAAGTCAGGGAAGCCACTCGCATTGCCAGGGAACGCCGCCCTGATCTGTTGATAGACGGCCCACTGCAGTACGACGCCGCAGCCATCGAAAGTGTCGGCAAGGCCAAGGCACCCGACAGCAAGGTGGCCGGCAAGGCAACGGTATTTGTGTTCCCGGATCTCAACACCGGCAATACCACCTACAAGGCGGTTCAGAGAAGTGCCAATGTGGTCAGTGTTGGCCCGATGTTGCAAGGCCTGAGAAAACCCGTAAACGATCTGTCGCGTGGGGCGCTGGTGGAGGATATTGTTTTCACAATTGCCCTGACGGCGGTTCAGGCCCGCCAGGTAGAGAGTGCCGGGTTGGCGTAACGCCAACCCGTTACAGAATGGGCGCGGCCCGGCAGATCAGCGCTTGACGCTCTTCTGTCGGGTTTTGCGCACACGGCGCCCCTTCTTGATGTCGTTGTCTTTCTTCACTTTCTGGCGCGGCGTCAGGCGGTCCACCTTGGTGGCGAAGGGGTTTTCACCAGACCGGAACTCAAACCGGATGGGCGAGCCCACCACCTTCAGCACCTTGCGGAAGGTATTTTCCAGGTACCGTTTATAAGCACCGGGCAACGAATCCACCTGATTGCCATGCACCACCACCACCGGCGGGTTAGAACCACCCTGGTGGGCATAGCGCAGCTTGATACGACGACCATGAACCATGGGGGGCTGATGCTGGGCCACGGCATCCTGCAGGATGGCGGTCAAGCGATTGGTTGGCCATTTGGCCATTGCGGACTCATAACAGGCCTGCACAGACTCGTACATGGTGCCAACACCGGTACCGTGCAAAGCCGAGATATAATACTTGTCGGCGTAGTCCAGGAAGTCCAGGCGGCGCCCCACCTGCTCTTTCACCTTTTCGCGGTCTTCCGGATCCATGCCATCCCATTTGTTAATGGCAATCACCAGGGAGCGGCCCGCATCCAGAACAAAGCCGATCAGGTGCATATCCTGGTCAACGAGCCCTTCCCGGGCATCAATCACCAGAATAACCACATGGGCGTCGTCTATGGCCTGAAGGGTTTTGATGATAGAGAACTTCTCCACCACTTCTTTCACGTTCTTCCGGCGCCGCACACCTGCGGTATCAATGAGCGTGTACTGGTGGCCGTGCCGCTCGTAGGGGATATACACGCTGTCCCGTGTGGTGCCGGGCATATCGTAGACAACGACTCGTTCCTCACCCAGCATCCGGTTGACCAGAGTCGATTTGCCTACGTTCGGGCGACCGACCACTCCAATTCGAATACCCGGGTACCGATCAGCCCGGTCCTGCTCTTCAACGTCCACCGGCTCAGGCAGCAGAACTTCCAGTAGCGAGCGGATCCCCCGGTTATGGGCAGCCGCAATCGGGAAGGTGGACTCAAAACCCAGGGAGTAAAAATCGGCGGAGGCAACATCCGGGTCCTGGCCATCGGTCTTGTTCACCACCAGATGCGCCTGCTTGCCAGAGCGGCGCAGGTGATCTGCAATCATCTCATCACCGGCTGTCAGCCCTGCCCTGCCGTCGACCAGAAACAGGACGATATCGGCTTCCTCAACGGCCTGCATGGACTGCCGGGCCATCTCTGCGTCCAGCCCCACCTCGTCACCGGTCAAACCACCGGTATCGATGACAATGAACTTCTGCCCCTCGTACTGACCCTCTCCGTATTTCCGGTCACGGGTCAAACCCGGAAAATCCGCCACCAGCGCGTCGCGGGAACGGGTCATCTGATTGAAAAGAGTGGACTTACCCACGTTCGGGCGTCCTACCAGGGCAATAACTGGGGTCATAATGTTCTGCTATATAAAAAGGTCAAAAGCCCGACTCATGCCGGGCTGATCATGTGAACGGTGTTACTTTTTTGGTTTCAGGCTATAGACCGCCATTCGCCCACCGTTGCCGTAAACCAGCAGGTTACCATCTTCAATCACCTGAACCGGTACGCGGATACCGTCACTGTCGAACTTCAGCTGGCCCTGCAAAGCGCCATCCTCCCGGGACAGTGCGTGCAGGTAGCCCTCGTAATCCCCGGTGACCACGTAGTCACCACTGGCCACCGGCCGGGTGACCTGGCGCCAGGACAATCGGTCCTGAACCCAGAGTTCACGGCGGTCGCTGCCCCGATAGGCAATAATGTCGCCGTTCGCCGCCGCCAGGAAGATGCTGCCACCACCGATACTTGGCGAGTAGAAACTTGAAGCACGGCGGCTCCAGATTTCCTGCCCGGAGCGAATATCAACCAGCGCCAGTTTGCCCTGGTACCCGGCCACCATAATGGCCGATTCCAGGACCAACGGCTGGCCACCGATATCCACCAGCCGCTCCAGTTCTGTACGGCCCTGTGGTTGCCCGACCTCGTATTGCCAGACCGGCTGGCCAGCATCCGCGGTGAGCGCTATAACACGGCCGTTGGCGAAAGAAGCAATCACAATATCGCCGCCCACCAAAGGAGCCGCCGCCGTCCGCATGGACAGCACCGGTACCTGGCCGTCGTATTGCCAGAGGCGTTCGCCATTAGCAGCATCGAAACCGATAACGCGGCCATCGGTGGTTTGCGCAACCACCAGAGAGCCATTGGACTGGGGCGCAGCAAGACCTTCGGTCGGTAATGAGGCCCGCCATAACTCCTCGCTGGTTTCCCGTGACAAGGCAACCAGTTCGGCATCGCGGGTGATGTAATACAACTGGTTACCGTCGCCACCGAAGCCGGCAAATATCCGGTCTTTCGACCGCCGCTGCCAGAGCGCCTTGCCATTCCCGGGCTCCACCGCCACCAGCAGGCCATCGGCAGAGGCTGCATAGATCACGTCGCCGGCGTACAACGGTGCCAGGTGCAAAAACTGGTCATCATGCCCCTTACCGACTGACATGGTCCAGATACGCTTGAACTCAACACTGGCATCAATTTCAGGAACCGGCACCGGCTGTTCAAAGGTATCCTTGGTGCTGCAGCCCACGAGCAGCACCACCAAGGATGCCAGAGAAAAACGAACGAACCTGTTGCGAGTTACCCGCATCAGGCCCCCTCCCCAACACCAAGGTCAGAGAGCTTAAGTTCCAGAATACCGCTGCGGCCCTGTTGGTTTTGCTCCCGTGCCGTGATGTAGGCATCGCGGGCGCCGTCGGTGTCACCTTGTGCGAGCAGGATGTCCCCACGCAATTCTGAGAACACACCAGCAAAGGCGTCGGCATTGGCCGCACCATCCAGGGTTGCCAGGGCGTCATCGTACCGCTCAGCAGCAAACTGTGCCCGGGCCAGTCGGTTACGCACAACCAGGCTCAGGGCCGGGTAATCCGCTGCCTTGTCCAGGGCCCAGTTCAATGAGTCAATGGCGGCCTCAGCGTTACCGTCCACCATCATCTGTTGGCGAGCCAGTACCAGGTTGCCATAGATGGCGTAGGCGCTCTTGCCATAGTCGTTTCGAAGGGTCTCGGCAACAAATGCGACGGTTTCGCTGGCATTCTCGTCGGATTCATCGGCAAAGGCATTGAGCAGAGTGGCAAACTGGTTAGCCGCTTCCGCACGCTGCTGAGCCTGGTGGTTCTGCCAGGCCTGCCAGCCGAATACGATGGCCAGCGCAGCACCGATACCAATCAGCAGAGAACTGCCGTTCTTCTTCCACCAGTCCTTGATCGCCTGGATCTGTTCCTCTTCGGTGCGCAACTCAGCCATGTAAACTCCTGTTCATCAATAATGTTGCTGTTCTTGTGAAATTCATTGTGCAAGCCGGCTGGCGAGCGCCTGGGCCAGTTCACTGCGGGCAATGTCCTGCTGCGGCTCATCGTCGCGCAAGGGCTTCAGGCCAACATTGCCACTGGCCAGCTCATTCTCCCCCAGGATGACCGCGTAGCGGGCGCCGCTGCGGTCCGCCTTCTTCATCTGGCTCTTGAAGCTGCCGCCGCCACAGTGAGTGACAACCACACGACCGGGCAACGCGCTGCGAAGTTCTTCCGCAATCGCCATTGCCGGGGCAATAACCTTGTCGCCCACGGCGGTTACGTATACGTCGGCATGGTTGTTAACGTAATCAGGCACCAATTCCAGGGTTTCGAGCAACAGGATCAGTCGCTCCAGCCCCATAGCAAAGCCCACCGCCTTCGTTGGTTTGCCACCCAACTGCTCTACCAGGCCATCGTAACGGCCACCAGCACACACGGTGCCTTGTGCACCGAGACTGTCGGTAATCCACTCGAAAACGGTTTTGCCATAATAATCCAGACCCCGAACGAGGGCCGGGTTTACGCTGTATTTCACGCCGGCGGCGTCCAACAGCCCCTTCAATTGCTCAAAGTGGGCCCGGGATTCGTCATCCAGGTAATCGTCCAGGCTTGGCGCCCCATCCAGGATTTTCCGGGTTCCGGCATCCTTGCTGTCCAGAATCCGTAACGGATTCGTGGTCAACCGGCGCTTACTGTCGTCATCCAGCTGATCCCGGTACTGGTCCAGATAATCAACCAGAGCCTGGCGGTAGACTTTCCGGGCTTCACTGGTGCCAATGGAGTTAATCTCAAGGCGCGTATGCCCGGCAAGACCAAGGACCTGCCACAGCCGCGCCGTGAGTATCAGCAACTCGGCGTCTATATCCGGACCATCCATGCCAAAACACTCCACGCCAATCTGGTGGAACTGGCGGTAGCGGCCTTTCTGGGGGCGTTCGTGGCGGAACATCGGGCCGGTATACCAAAGCCGGCGGGTCTGGTTGAACAGCAGGCCATGCTCTTCGGCTGCCCTGACGCAACCGGCTGTGCCTTCCGGGCGAAGGGTCAGGCTGTCGCCATTCCTGTCGTCAAAGGTGTACATTTCTTTTTCGACGATGTCAGTGACTTCACCAATTGAGCGCTTGAACAGTTCGGTCTGTTCAACCACCGGCATGCGGATTTCCTGGTATCCGTATTGCCCAAGTACCTGACGTACCGTTGACTCTACATACTGCCAGACGGGGGTCTGCTCCGGCAGAATATCGTTCATTCCGCGGATTGCCTGAATCTTAGCCAAGTTAAAACCCTGATACTTTAATGAATGATGTCGAATTGGACGGCTCAGTCCGCAGACCGGGCAATCACGGATTCTTCCTGCTGCTGCCGCTCTGCAACTTTTTCCCGGATGATTCGCTCCAGGTCGTCCGTCAACGTCGCATTGTCCAACTTCTGATTTGGCTTTCCGTCCAGATACAGAAGGTTTTTTGGCGTACCGCCCGTCAACCCGAGGTCCGCCACCTTGGCTTCTCCAGGACCGTTCACTATGCAGCCAATAATGGCAACGTCCAGGGAGGTATTGACGTCTTCCAGGCGAGCCTCCAGATCATTCATGGTCTGGATCACATCAAAGTTCTGCCTGGAACAGCTGGGGCAAGCGATGAAGTTGATACCACGGCTGCGCAAACGCAGGCTCTTGAGAATATCGAAGCCAACCTTGATTTCCTGCACGGGGTCTGCGGCCAGTGATACCCGAATGGTGTCGCCAATACCGTCCATCAGCAACATGCCAAGGCCGATAGAGGATTTCACTGTGCCCGAACGAAAGCCACCGGCCTCGGTAATACCCAGGTGCAAAGGCTGTACAATCTGGGAGGCAATCTTCCGGTAGGCATCAACGGTCATAAATACCTCTGACGCCTTCAGGCTAACTTTGAAATCCTGGAAATCGTGTTTATCCAGAATATCGATGTGCCGCATGGCAGACTCTACCAGGGCCTCTGCGGTAGGCTCACCGTATTTACGCTGCAGGCTCTTTTCAAGAGACCCGGCATTCACGCCAATACGGATCGGGATATTGCCGTCCCGAGCCGCGCTGATGACGGCGTTGACGCGATCGTCCCGACCAATGTTACCGGGGTTGATGCGCAAACAGTCAACACCAAGCTCGGCCACTCGCAGGGCAATTTTGTAATCGAAGTGAATATCGGCAACGAGCGGCAGAGATACACGCTTGCGAATCTGTCCGAACGCTTCAGCGGCCTCCATGGAGGGTACTGAAACACGGACGATATCGGCGCCGGCCTCCTGCAACGCTGCAATCTGGCCAACAGTCGCCTCTACATCACAGGTGTTTGTGTTGGTCATGCTCTGAACCGCAATCGGTGCATCGCCGCCAACCGGCACATTGCCCACCATGATCTGGCGGGATTTACGTCTTTTGATCGGGGATTCGTGTTTCATTTGCTGGAACCAACAGTTATTCGGGCGTTCGGATCAAAGTTCGAGCGTGAACTCCGACCGGTTGTTCACTACGCGAAAATCACCAATATTCAGGGCTTCACCCTGGAATCGAATGGACTCAACGGCGCTCACAGCACCAATAACCACAGTCAACGGTGCATCTCCGGTCACATCCAGTTGCTCTCCGCTACGTCGCAAGCCGCTGACCAACCGGCTACCGCCGGCGTCTGTCACCTGTACCCAGCAATCTCCTGAAAAGGCAATCTGCAGCCTGGCCTCGGTTGTCGCCGCGGGAGCAAGCAGCTGCTCCTCCTGCAAGGCAGGCTCTGTCGACTGGGTGACAGCGGGCACCCGATCAGCCGGAAGCTCATCCAGCTCCGCACCGATGGGTTCAGGCTCCAGCGGCTCTGCCGGGGGTACACGTTCACTTTCCAGAACCGTCGAGCCTTCTTCAGGTAACGGCTGTTCCGCAGCGCCGAACTCGTCATTCGGCTCGGTCACCGGCTGCACGTCCTGACCATCGGCCGCCGGGCCCTGTTCCGGCGTCACTGTCTCGGCCGGGGTTTCCGCCTCTGGAGCTGCCTCGCCGTCCTCTCCCTGCTCCGCAAGATATCCTGCGATCAGGTAGGCCACCAACGCGACGACCAACAGCGCCAAGAGCACTTTTGCAACCTGACGCTTGCGGCGTTTCTTGCGTTCAATGGAAACCAGGGGGCTTGCCTGGTGTTCCTGTTCCCTTTGCTGGCGAGCCGGCTCCAGCTCCCGATTCAGGTCGGCAATAACCGCGTCTGCGTCCAGCCCCACCTGGCGGGCATAGGCACGCACATACCCTTTTAGGAAAAGCTCACTGTCTATTTTGCTGTAATCGCCGTTTTCTATAGCCTGAATCACAGACGGCCGGAGATGCTGTTCATCAGCAATGGCTGAGACGCTCAATCCGAGACGCTCCCGCCCTTGCCGAAGCTGCTTCCCGACAGGCTCCGCCGTCACCTGATCTGGCTCCACGTCACCGGTCATTGGCAATCAACACCCTGTATTGTTGGTATTCCAGAGAATCTGAGTAATCATTTCGGAGCAACATCGCCAGGCTCACTTCCTGATCACGATCATTAAAATGCCGCGCTATCCGAATACCCGTATACAGGCTCTCAGCCGAGTGTGACAAGCGGGTATTGCGCTGAATCATGGTTTGGAGACGGCTGTAATAACGCGAGGCCTCGGTAAAATCTCCTTTCTCAACCAACACCCTGGACAGGGAAAGCAAGGTTCTTGCTTCACCACGGGTCAACTCCACGGCTCGACGATAGGCTCCCTCAGCGGCGTCCAGGTTGCCAAGCCGCTCCTCGGTCATGCCCAGATTATAGAATACCGCTCCGCGTTCCCGGTAACCGGTGTCTCGTGAAGCAACACTGAACTGATCCCGGGCTTCGGAAAACCGTCCGTTACTATATAGAAAAGCACCGTAGTAAACCCGCGCCCGGGAGTAACTGGAATCCTGACTGATGGCGCGTTTGAAGTTACGCTCGGCCAGTTCCGGCTCGCCCTCAGCGTTATAGACCAAACCCATGGCAGCAAGGGCTTCAGAACTATTCGGAGAGAGTTCCAGGGCACGTTCAAGGTGGTGGCGAGCACGATCAAGATTGCCCTGACCGATATAGGCCGTGGCCAGCTGTACGTAGTTACTGACCGCTTTGTCGCGGTCCGCTTCCCGGGAAAAGCGACTGTCGGTTGTGGTCACACAACCGGAGAGAACAAGACCGAACAATAGAACAGCCGTTGTAAACAGATGCGAGCCTTGTGCTTTTCCTTTCACGAAACACCTTACCTTAGTCGCTTCCGCGTTGTTAAATCAGGGATTTACCTGCTGTACTGCAATGTATCTCTGGCTCCTGCGAGTTCGGTCCTCCACCCGCCCGACCAATTGCCCACAGGCAGCGTCTATATCATCACCACGGGTGGTACGAATGGTGGTTACGTATCCGCCCTCGTTGAGTACCGTCTGGAATCGCCGCGTTGCGTTCATGCTGGGCCGTTTGAAATCGCTTTCCGGGAACGGGTTGAACGGGATCAGGTTAATCTTGCAAGGCAGGCCTTTCAACAGGGCCACCAGCTCCCGCGCATGTTCCGGTTTATCATTAACGCCTTCAATAACCGTATATTCAATGGTGGCCTTACGTTTATCCGGCAACCGAGCCAGATACCGCCGTGTCGCCGCCAGAAGTTCCGCTATGGGATACTTTTTATTCAATGGAACCAGCGTGTTGCGCAGCTCATCATTGGGTGCGTGGAGCGAGATGGCCAGTGAAACATCGGTAACCTCACCCAACCGGTCCAGGGCAGGCACCACGCCAGACGTACTCAGGGTCACCCGCCGTTTGGAGATTCCATAGGCCAGATCTTCCATCATCAGGTTCATGGCATCGACGACATTGTCAAAGTTGAGCAGTGGCTCACCCATGCCCATCATCACCACGTTGGTGATCGGGCGATCAGTGGGATCAAAGGGCATGAAGGCTCTTCGGGCAACCCAGACCTGACCGATAATCTCGGCAGCCGTGAGGTTGCGGTTGAAGCCACGCTTGCCGGTGGAACAGAACGTGCAGTCAAGGCTGCAGCCAATCTGCGAAGACACGCACAGGGTGCCCCTCTCGCCGTCCGGAATCAGTACGGTTTCAACACTGTTGCCGTTATCCATGCGCATCACCCACTTTCGGGTGCCATCTTTGGAGGTTTCGTCATAAACCACCTCCGGACCACGAACTTCGGCGATTTCCTTGAGCCGTTCACGCAGTACGCGGCTCATATTGGTCATTTGATCGAAGTCATCAACGCCTCGCTGATGGATCCACTGCAGCACCTGCTGCGCCCGGAAGCGCTTTTCGCCCAGGGTCTCAAAGAACGCCTCAAGCTTGGCTTTGGGCATCCCCAGGAGATTGATTTTTTCGGCAGTGCCAGTCATGCAATAACCTCGATCAGATAACCAATTCAGGGGTGGTTTTCACCACCCCTGAACCAACAACATCAACCGCGCGGGCAGATCTCGTTGTCATTGAAAAAATACGCCACTTCACGCTCAGCGGAAGCTGCTGAGTCTGAACCGTGAACGGCATTGGCATCAATGGATGATGCAAAGTCGGCACGGATAGTGCCGGCCGCCGCTTCTTTCGGGTTGGTAGCACCCATCAGATCGCGGTTCTTGAGGATGGCGCCTTCGCCTTCCAGCACCTGTACAACCACCGGGCCAGACGTCATGAAAGCAACCAGATCGTTGAAGAACGGGCGCTCTTTGTGCTCGGCGTAGAAACCTTCTGCCTGCTCCTGGGTCAGGTGCATCATCTTGGCAGCGACGATTTTCAGGTCAGCTTTCTCGAAACGGCTGTAAATTTCGCCGATAACGTTCTTGGCGACCGCGTCGGGCTTGATAATAGAGAGCGTGCGCTCGTTTGCCATGGTATTTCTCCAGTCAGGTTCATGAAAATTCAGAGGTGCGATTATACGCAGTCCGGGTGCAACTGCCTACCGCACGGCACGAAGTCGGGTAACAACATCAATAATTTGCGAACAGGCAAAATCCATTTCCTGCTCGGTGCTGAACCGGCCAAACGAAAACCGAAGGGCACGGTGCGCCAACTCATCGCTCAAGCCTATGCCCCGCAACACAAACGAGGGCTCTACAGTCGCTGAGGCGCAGGCGGAACCGGACGATACCGCGAGATTTCGCAGCCCGAGCATTAAAGACTCAGCCTCCACACCCTCGAATGACAGATTGACAATACCAGGCACCCGATGTTCCCGACTGCCGTTAAAGTGCACCCCTTCGAGCCCTTCCAGCCCTGTGAGAAATCGTTCGCGCAGCGATTCAAGCCGGGACAGTTCATCATCAAGCCCCGCGCCGGCCAGCTCAAACGCCCGCCCCATGCCAACAATCTGATGGGTTGGCAGGGTACCAGAACGCATCCCCCGCTCATGGCCACCGCCATGCATCTGGGCCTGAATACGCACATCGGGAGAACGGCGCACATAAAGCGCTCCCACGCCCTTCGGGCCATAGACCTTGTGCGCTGACAAAGACAGAAGATCAACGTTCAGCTCGCCCACCACCACCGGGATTTTACCCGCAGCCTGAGCGGCATCAACATGCAGCAGGATGCCTCGCTGGCGAAGCTGCTCGCCGATGGCGGCAATATTGGTCACACACCCCAGCTCATTATTCACCATCATCAGGCTGACCAGCACGGTGTTATCACGCAGGGCGGCTACCACCGCCTGGGGGTCAATCCGGCCGTCAGACTCGGGGCGCAGCCAAGTAACGTCAACACCGTTTTGCTCGAGCCATTTGCAGGTATCCACAACCGCCTTGTGCTCGATCACCGAGGTTACAATGTGAGGCGATTCGTGGCCGGCAACCGCACCCTTGATGGCCAGGTTGTCGGACTCGGTAGCGCCGGAGGTCCAGACAATCTCCCTTGGGTCGGCGTGAATCAGGTCAGCGACCTGGCGTCGAGCGTTTTCAACGGCCGCTTCCGCTTGCCACCCGTATCCATGGGAACGAGAAGCAGGATTACCAAACACTCCGTCAAGGGTCAGGTAGTTCATCATGTCTGAGGCAACAGACGGATCAACGGGCGTCGTGGCCGCGTAGTCCAGGTATACGGGCTTTTTCATAATCACAGGATGCTGTTTATCAGGCAGTGGCCTGGTCGGTCAGGCGTTGGGTATTAATCGCGTCAGAGTCATCATCCGAGTGCTTCCGGTTCTGGCGATCCGCCACCTGACGGATCTCGCGCTTCCGCATCAAATCCCCCAGACTGATTTCACTCAGGAACTGGTGGATCTGATCACTCAAATCAGACCATAAATGGTGGGTAAGGCACTTCTCGCCATTCTGGCAATCGCCCTTGTTGCCGCAACGGGTGGTGTCGAGCGATTCACTGACCGCATCCACCACTTCAGCAACAAACACGTCGTCGGCAGGCCGACTCAGGCGGTAGCCACCGCCCGGACCACGCACACTCTCCACCAGATGCTGGCGACGCAAACGCGAGAACAACTGTTCCAGATAAGAGAGGGAAATTTCTTGCCGGGCTGAAATATCCGCAAGACTTACCGGCCCCTGGCTTCCGTGCAGAGCCAGATCAAGCATCGCCGTCACAGCGTAGCGGCCTTTGGTGGTCAGCTTCATATTCTCAGCCCCAGTGATGGGATTGAATCTCGATTCGCAGGGCTGAGTATGAATTGACCCACCAAAACAGTCAAGTATTCAACCCCTGCCCTCGTTGTCCGCCTCGTCGCGCACACAGTCAAAGTCTTCTTCATGCAACGGCGGCAGCTCTCCGTTCTGATATTCACTGTTCACCTTACGGAGTGCTTTGCACATGGTTTCAATTCGATCATCCACCGCATGCATGTGGTCGAGGAGCGAACGCATGGCCCGGGCAACCGGGTCTGGCATCTCTTCCGTCACACCATAGGCGTCAAAGCCCATGCGCTCTTCCATCTCCTTGCGCCGCACGTCATCGTCGGAGTGGCGCTTCACAATCACCCGGCCCGGAATACCCACCACTGTAGCGCCGGCGGGGACGGCCTTGGTCACCACGGAATTGGAACCAATCTTCGCACCAGGGCCCACTTCGAACGGCCCAAGAATCTTTGCGCCTGCACCGACAACCACGCCATCACCGATGGTTGGGTGGCGTTTGCCTTTGTTCCAGCTCGTTCCGCCCAGGGTAACGCCCTGATAGAGGGTGACGTCATCGCCGATAACCGTGGTTTCCCCGATCACCACGCCCATGCCGTGGTCGATAAAAAACCGCCGACCGATGGTCGCGCCCGGATGAATCTCAATGCCAGTGAACCAGCGCGCCAACGTGGAGATGGTCCGCGCCAGCCACTTCAGCCCAAGATTCCAGAGCCAATGGGAAAACCGGTGAAACAGCAATGCATGGAGGCCCGGATAATTGGTAAGCACCTCGAAGGTGTTCCGCGCCGCCGGATCCCGGTGAAATACGCTTTTGACATCTTCCCTTAAACGCTCAAACATGGCCTTTTTCCTGCCCCTCATCCGCAGTATTTTTCTGCTTGTCGCTCCCCGGCAGGGTTCCGGCAGCCTTTTGTACGGATGTCAGAATGCCCCTAAGGATATTGATTTCCATCTGGTCAAGACGTGCGCGCTGAAACAGGCGTCGCAGGCGGGTCATCAGTTGCCTGGGGTTGTTACGACGATGGAAATCCACATCCACCAACACCTGTTCCAGATGCCCGAAGAAGCCTTCCACCTCCTGCACTTCTGCCGGCGGCACATCCCAGCCACGGTCGCCCGGTCCAACCATGGCCTCAAGATTGGGACTCGCCTCACCTTCTTCAAGGCTGCGCAGGTAATGCATGCGCAATTCGTAGCAAACCACCTGCACCGCCATGGCCAGATTCAATGAACTGTAGTCCGGATTCGACGGAATATGAATGTGGTAGTGGCAACGCTGAAGCTCATCATTGGACAAACCGTGGTTTTCACGCCCGAACACCAGCGCAACCCGACCCTGCCGGCTATATTCACCCGCCGTCGCCGCCGCCTGGGGTGGAGCAATCACCGGCCAGGGCACCTTCCGGCCGCGGGCACTGGTACCCATCACCAGAACACAATCCGCCAGAGCTTCGTCAAGCGTGGCAACCACCTGGGCCCTGTCCAGAACATCTGAGGCACCGGCAGAACGCGCGTAGGAGGCTTCATCCGGGAACGAAGCCGGGTTAACCAGCCATAAGTTGCCCAGCCCCATGTTTTTCATCGCCCTTGCGACCGCACCAATATTGCCGGAATGCGAAGTTTCAACCAGGACGATCCTGACCTGATCATTGAACGTGTCAGAACCTTCCTGTGGCAATGCGGGCTTGTGCATGGTTTTCGGGCCTATGAATTAACAGACGTTAAATATTGGAAGGGAATGATAGCAGAAACCCGGGCCGCCCTGCTCTCCGGAGTTGCCGAAACCCATGGTATCCGTGCATTTGCTGAGCCAAAAAACGTACAAGCACGGGTTGTTTTTGCTATCATACCGGGCCTTCACACACCCGGATAATGAACACTCAGATGCAACCAGCAATTAAAATGGCCCTGCGCGTTGCCCGCCAGGGATCAGATTACCTGAAAGCACATTTCGAGCGACAGGAACCCAACGGCAAGGACGAGGCCGAGCGCTACCGCCAGCTCGAACGGGTTGAGAAATCCATTTATGACAACTTCACCGAGCAACTGGAAAAGGCATATCGGGATCACACCATCGCACCGATGGGCGAGGCCGACGCCGCTGGCAGCGAGCGCAGCTGGCACATCTTCCCCGTGCTTGGCCGCGAAAACTTCATTCGTGGTATTCCGGAATTTGCCCTGGCACTGAGCCAGAAAAAGAACAACCGGACAGAAAACCTGTTGCTGGTCAATCCGATCACAGGTGAAGAATATTCTGCCAGCCGCGGCCATGGGGCAGCCCTCAACAGCCGCCGTGTGCGCACGTCTGAAATCAAATTACCCGGCAAGGCGGCATTTGCCACCAACCTGCTGGATCAGGCTCGCAAAGGCGACGACCCGATGATCTGGGGCGAAATGGCCGCAGTGCTGGCGCGTGAGAGCGCCATGTTCCGCACCTCCGGCTGCGTTGTTCTGGATATTGCCCGCGTTTCTGCAGGCCTTCTGGACGCCGCTGTAATCTTCCGGCCGGAAGCCTCAGACCTGGACCTGGGTGTCACCCTGGCCATGGAATCCGGCGCACTGACTGGCGATTTCTCCGGCAACCCGTCTGCTGGCAATGCCAAACAGCTGGTTGTGGCCAATCCAAAGCTGTTCCGCGAAGTGCTCAAGGTATTGCACCCGTTCCGCGGCCGTCTGCCCAGGTAGACTTCCCGGTACAAAAAAACCGCCACTCCCTCACGGGACTGGCGGTTTTTTCATGCCTCGGAAAGCGGGAGGCCCGGGCCTCCCCACCGGATCACATCCGGTTAAGCCACTCGGGCGGCTGCTCTTCTTCGGCTTCTTCACCGGTGCCTTCCTTCGCCGGTACCATCAGGTCTTCGCGGGTAACACCCATCACCATCAGCATATTGGCAGAGACATAGATGGAGGAGTAGGTACCCACAACCACGCCAATAATGAGCGCAAGGGCGAAGTTGTTGATGGCCTCACCACCGAAGAAATACAACGCCAGCAACACCACCAAGGTTGTACCAGAAGTATTGATGGTACGGGTGATGGTCTGGTGAATGGACTCGTTGATGATATCCCAGGGCTCACCTACCCGCATTTTCCGGAAGTTCTCCCGGATACGGTCCGCCACAACGATGGTATCGTTCAGCGAGTAACCGATTACCGCCAGCAACGCTGCCAGCACGGTCAGGTCAAACGTCCACTGGAACAGCGCAAACACGCCCAGCACAATAATGACGTCGTGAGCCAGCGGTATCACAGACGCGATACCGAACTTGAACTGGAAGCGCATGCCCACGTAGATCAGCACCACCGCCAAGGCAATCAACAGCCCGAGACCACTGTCTTCTTTGAGCTCATCGCCAACCTGAGAACCGACGAACTCGGACCCCACCAACTCGAGCTCGGCGCCGGAGGCAGCCAGCATGCCAGCCACCTCACGGGCTAACTGATCGTTCTCAGCTTCCGCCATGCGGATCAGGATGGTGGTATCCGCGCCGAAGTTCTGAACGACGAACTGCTCATAGCCGGCTTCTGCCAGTTGGTCCCGGATAGCGTCAAGGCTCGGCGCCTCGGCGTACTCCAGCTCTACTGAGGTACCGCCGGTGAAGTCCATGCCAAAGTTCAGGCCGCGAACACCCAACAAAGCCAGGGAAATCACCACCAGTGTGATCGAAAGCACGGAAGCAATCTTCCGCAACCCCATGAAATCAAATGGTTGTTTCTGTGTATCAGCCATTAGCCAGCTTCCCCCCGATCGACAATTTCTCGACCCTGCGGCCGCCGTAGACAACGTTCACAATGGCGCGACTGACCACCAGGGCACAGAACATCGAGGTCAGGATGCCGATGCTCAGTGTTACCGCGAACCCTTTGACCGGGCCGGAACCCATGGCAAACAGGATCACAGCGACCAACAGAGTGGTTATGTTGGCATCAAAGATAGACACAAAGGCTCGACCATACCCCGCGTTAATCGCACTTTGAGGGGGCGCCCCGGATTTCAGCTCTTCCTTTATTCGCTCAAAGATTAGAACGTTGGCGTCAACCGCCATACCCACTGTCAGAACGATACCGGCAATACCTGGCAAGGTAAGCGTGGCAGACAGAATGGACATACAGGCCAGCAGCAACATCAGGTTCAGGGTCAGCGTGATATTCGCCACTACCCCGAAGCCACGATAGAACACCAACATGTAGATGAGTACCAAGGCGAAACCAAAGGCAACAGAGGTTACACCAGCGTCGATGTTCTTCTGTCCGAGGCTTGGCCCAATGGTCCGCTCCTGAACAAAGTACATGGGTGCCGCCAGTGCACCTGCCCGCAACAGCAGCGCCAGCTCTGCAGCTTCCGGTATCGAATCCAGACCAGTAATGCGGAAACTGCTACCCAGCGCTGACTGGACGGTTGCCAGGCTGATCAGCCCCTTTTCCACAATCCGCTTTTCGACTTCCCGAATCTCACCGTCTACTTCCTGCGCTTCAGTCTCGGTGCGGAACTCGATAAACAGCACCGCCATGCGGCGCCCCACATTATTGCGGGTAGCGCGGTTCATCAGGTCGCCGCCAACCGAATCCATGGTGATGTTAACCTGCGGCTGACCATTCTCATCGAAGGCCTGCTGGGCATTAGCCACATTATTACCGGTGGCAATCACGTCCCGCTCGAGGCGAGCTGTTCGCTGGGGGTTGTCACGGAAACCGAACTGCTCGGTTTCTGCTCCCGGGGTATCCTGGCGGGCTTCCATCCGGAATTCCAGATTGGCTGTTGCGCCGAGAACCCGCTTGGCCTGGGCGGTATCCTGCACACCTGGCAGCTCAACGATAATACGATCTGCGCCCTGGCGCTGAACCAGAGGCTCCGCCACGCCGAGTTCGTTGACACGATTACGGATGGTGGTCAGGTTCTGTTCCAGGGCATATTCCTGGATATTCCTCACTTCAGCTTCAGAGAGGGTCAGTGCCAACAGGAATTCGCCTTCCCGGGTGCTTTCATTGAGCAGAAACTCATTGTACTGCCGACGAATCAGATCAAAGGCTGCACTGCGAGACTCAGAATCCCGGAAGCTAAGAACAATCTCCCGGTTGCCTTCAACATCTCCACCCCGATAGCGAATACGCTCATCCCGAAGTTCTCTTTTGATCTGCCCGGAAAACGCCTCCAGACGCTGGCTGACAGCCGTGTCCATGTCTACTTCCAGCAGGAAGTGAACACCACCTCGCAGGTCAAGGCCGAGCTTCATCGGGCCTGCACCGAGGCTACGCAGCCAACCAGGAGTTGAGGGAGCCATGTTCAGAGCCACCAGGTAATCGTTACCAAGGGCGGCCTGCACTGCCGGGCGAGCCCGCAACTGCGCGTCGGAACTGTTCAGGCGAATCAGGGCATTGCGGTCTTCAAGAGAACTTTCCTTGACTTCGATCCCGCGGCTTTCAAGGGCGCCGAGGGCACGGTCCAGCACACGCTGGTCTACCTCGGTGCTGCCCCGGGCGCCGGTAACCTGTATGGCAAAATCATCGGGAAAGAAATTCGGTAACGCGTAAATGAACCCGATGACCAGTGCGAACACTATGATCAGGTTCTTCCAGAGAGGATACTTGTTCAGCATGAGAATCCTTCGAGCCAGCTATGGCGCCGGCCTTGGTGTTTCAGCAAGTCAACACAAAACGGGCGACCATAGGCCGCCCTGCGCACAACTGGCTCAGATATCTTTCAGTGTGCCCTTGGGCAGCGCCGCGGCCACCGCCACTTTCTGAATCTTGATCTCGACGTTATCAGACACTTCCAGCACGATGAAGTCGTCAGACACCTTGGTGATGCGGCCGGCAACGCCACCGGAAGTCACCACTTCGTCGCCCTTGTTCAGGCCGGACATCAGCGCTTTATGCTCCTTGGCACGCTTGGACTGCGGGCGCCAGATCAGGAAGTAGAAAATCAGGATAAAGCCGGCGAAGAAGATGATCTGACCCATCACGCTCATGCCCTGGGCACCGGCATCCTGCGCCATGGCAAGTGCAGGCATCAGAGACAGCAGACCAACGATGAGCAGTTTGATTGATTTCATTCAGGTTCTCCGTTTATTGACTGATATTGAGGTAAAAATTGCTCAGGATTCACCCAGCGGCGGCACAGATTCGCCACGTAAGGCATAGAATTCGCTTATAAAGTCGGACAATGTACCTGCTTCAATGGCCCCACGCAATCCACTCATCAGGTTCTGATAGAAGCGCAGATTGTGGATGGTATTGAGCTGCGCGCCCAGCATTTCACCACACTTATCCAGATGATGCAGATAGCTCTTTGAGAAATTCTGACAGGTATAACAGTCACAACGTTCATCCAGCGGGCCGGTATCGTGACGATTCTTCGCATTACGAATCTTGACGATGCCGGTCGAGGTGAACAGGTAGCCATTCCGGGCGTTACGGGTGGGCATAACACAGTCAAACATGTCTACCCCCCGGCGAACTGCCTCAACAATGTCTTCCGGACGTCCAACCCCCATCAGGTAACGAGGTTTGTCTTCCGGCATTTTCGATGGCAAATGGTCCAGAATGCGAATCATGTCTTCTTTCGGCTCGCCCACCGACAGACCGCCAATGGCGTAGCCATCAAACCCGATATCGGTCAGCCCCTGCAGGGATCGGTCCCGCAAGGGCTCGTACATGCCACCCTGGACAATGCCAAACAACGCCGCCGGATTGCCCTCATGGGCCTTTTTGCTGCGTTCCGCCCAACGAAGGGACAGCTCCATGGATTCTTTTGCCTGTTTCTCGGTAGCAGGATACGGCGTGCATTCATCAAATATCATGACAATGTCGGAACCGAGGTCACGTTGCACCTGAATGGCAATTTCCGGCGACAACTCCACCTTTGAGCCGTCTACTGGGGAGCGGAAGGTCACGCCCTGCTCGGTAATCTTGCGCATCTCGCCCAGGCTGAACACCTGAAAGCCGCCGGAATCGGTCAGTATTGGCCCCTGCCACTGGGTGAAATCGTGCAAGTCGCCGTGGGCCTTGACCACTTCCGTGCCCGGGCGCAGCATCAAGTGGAAGGTGTTGCCCAGGATAATTTCCGCGCCGATTGCCTCGATATCTCTTGGCAACATCCCTTTAACCGTGCCGTAAGTACCGACCGGCATAAACGCAGGCGTTTCAACCGTTCCACGGGGGAAGGTCAGCCGGCCCCGGCGGGCCCTGCCGTCTTCGCCCAGCTTCTCGAACGACATAAAACAGGAATTGCTCACAAGGATTCTCCACGGGATTCGGTCTGGTTTGCCCCGGCCAGCATGCCCCGGCTTGGCTCCTGGGCGGTCAGGAACATGGCGTCACCGTAACTGAAAAAACGGTACCGCTGTTCAACGGCTTCCTGATAGGCAGACATGATATTACGGTAGCCGGCAAAGGCACTGACCAGCATGATCAGTGTGGACTCCGGCAGATGGAAATTGGTGATCATGGCGTCAACGGTCTGGAAACGATAGCCCGGGTAGATAAAGATATCGGTTTCCCCCCGGAACGTATTCAGCTGCCCTGCCCGACTGGCGGATTCGAGCGAACGTACGGAAGTGGTTCCAACCGCAACCACCCGGCCACCCCGGGCCCGGGTGCGCTCAACCGCATCCACGGCTTCCTGGGGCACATGGGCCACTTCGCTGTGCATCAGGTGGTCTTCAATTTTGTCGACCCGCACCGGCTGGAAGGTTCCCGCACCTACATGAAGGGTTACATACGCAAACTCAATGCCGTTGCTCTTGAGGACCTCAAGTATCTCGTCGTCGAAATGCAGCCCTGCCGTTGGCGCCGCCACAGCGCCTGCTTCTTTGGCATAGACGGTTTGATATCGCTCCCGGTCAGACTGGTCATCATCCCGCTCCATGTACGGCGGCAACGGCATGTGCCCGATACGTTCCAGCACATCAAGGACCGGCTCAAGGCCCTCGTATACAAATCGGAAAAGTGCGTCTTCCCGGCCCACCATGCGCAGAGCAGTGCCATCTTCCAGGAGGACCTTCTGGCCTTCTTTAACAGCCTTTGAGGCACGGGCGTGGGCCAGCAATTCAAACTCACCCAACAGGCGCTCCACCAGAATTTCAACACGGCCACCGGATTCCTTCTGGCCAAACAAGCGGGCCGGAATAACACGGGTGTTGTTGAATACCAGAAGATCGCCAGGCTGCAACAGGCCCGGGAGATCGGTGAAGTTCAGGTGTTGGGTCTGGCCGGTAAGGCCTTCAAGTGCCAGCAGTCGGGACGCACTGCGTTGCTTGAGCGGGTAACGGGCGATGAGCTCGTCCGGCAGGTCAAAATGAAAATCGGAGACGTTCATGGGCCGGCTATTCACGATGCCGCAGGTTGCGGCCAATAAGTGGTAGCGGCGGGCGGACTCGAACCGCCACGGGTTTTACCCCAACGGATTTTGAATCCGTCGTGTCTACCAATTTCACCACGCCGCCATCGGAGAGTGGGAGGATTATACTGAGCCTGAATCTGAAAGCAACCGGGCGGGGAGTAAAAATCTCCTACCGCCTCAGCCAATTACAGACGATCAAACAAAGAGAGCCTGGAGATCTGCGCAAACGACTGCTGGGCGGCCTGTAACACAAAGCTCTGGAAGCTCAGGTTACTGATGGCCTCGGCATAATCCACGTCTTGCAACTGTGAACGTATTTCCTTGGTGTACAGCCTCGAATCCTCCAGAAATGACGAAGTGGATTCGATGGCATTCAACCGGCCACCCAGTTCAGTTTGCTTGAGAATGATGGACTCCTGGCCGTTGTCCAGGTTAGTCAACGATTCCGCAATGAGCGCATCGTACTCGGCGCTGGATTTTGGTGTCGCCTTGTCGATGCTGTCCAGACCAGCGATCAGTTTCTCGATGGTGCCGAAGATGGACTGCTTGTCGCTGATACCCAGTGTAAATTCGTCACCATCGGCGGCATCGTTAACGGTCATACGCAGACCAGCGACCACAAACTCCTCACCAGGCACCGCCGGCGAGGGTTGTGTCGTCAAAATCGTGCCTGTACGCGGATCCTCCACTTCGATATTCAGATTGCCGCCACCAACATCAATCACCCTCACCGTCAGGTCATCGGGAACCGCCGGGCTGAACGCGTCTTTCAGGTCTTTCGGTGCAATCAGCTCCAACCCGGACACATAACCCTGGGCAGCAACACCGGTGCCCGTGCCGTCATCCGAACCAGTAACAGAAACCGCCGCTGGCACGTTCACAAAAATACCCTTGCCATGGTCGCTGATCGGAACTGTCACGCCGTCATCTATTTCGAGTACCCGCTGGCCCTCATCACCCTGATATTTCCAGGCGCCAAAGTCGTCCTTGGCGAATGCCGGGGTACTGCCCTGAAAGCCGCTGAAAATGTATTCACCGGAGGCATCCCGGGTGTTGGCAATGTTCGCCAGCTGGCCCAGCCGCTCTTTCAGCTCTGCTGAAATGGATTGGCGATCGTTGGCAGATAACGAGCCGCTACCCGCCTGAACGGTCAGTTCCCGAACCCGCTGGATGATATCCACCGCGCTGGACAGGGTGCTCTCCTCCTGCTTGATGCGGTTGTCGGCGAGGTTGGCGTTGCGCTCGTAGGTCTCAATGCGCTTGACCTCCTGATTGAGCTTCAGAATGCGCGCCGCAGCCACTGGATCATCGGACGGCCGGTTGACCTTTTTGCCAGTGGAAATCTGCTCCTGGGTTTTCACCAGGTTGCTGTTCACGTCCTGCATCCGGCTGATGCCGCCAGAGAAAATCTGCTGAGATGAAATCCGGATCATTTTCGTTTACCTCGCCTTACCGGAAGCTCTGCAACAAGGTGTTGAACAGATCCTGCGCTACAGACATAACCTGTGCCGACGCGTTATAGGCCGCCTGATACTGAATCAGCTTGCCGGCTTCCTCATCCAGGTTCACGCCGGAGATCGATTCACGTTGGTTATTGGATTGCTCCAGTAACGTTTTGCCAGCCTCTTTATCAAGCTGGCTCTGGCGTGTTTTGACGCCGATATCCTCGACCAGGCCCGCATAGCCCTCGGTGAAGCTTTGCCGGCCACCGTTCAACGTATTGGCGGTACCCAAGGCAGCCAGCAGCTCAGCATTTCGGTTGTCGGAGATGCCATTGCTGTTATAGCCAATGGTGAACACATCACCGTCTGCCGGCTCGCCGGTCATTTCGAACTGGTAGCCCTGATAGAGGTCGCCGGCGGTCGGATCGTTACTGAAAATGGTGTTGATCCGCTGCGGATCATAGGCCAGGTTCGCAGGATTCAACGGGTCACCATTACCATCAAATATGGTGTAGGTAACGTCGGTGCCATCATTGCTGAATCGTATCTCCAATGGCCCGTTCGCCAGCTCGCCCCGGGTTTCAAACCCCGGCAACAGGGCATTGGTGTTCGGGTTGCGAACGTTCAGCATGTTGCCCTGATTGATCTTGGCTGTCCCGAGGTTGGCGTCATCCGCGCTAGCCCGGATCGGGCTGGCGAACGCCAGATCTTCTTCCCGCAGAACGTTCAGCTTAATATTCTCAGCGGCATTTCGACTCGGCTGGATCAGGTACTTGTCGCCCGCATTGAACTGCCCGCCTTCCACCCGGATATTAAAACCGGGCATGGAAATCTCGGACTGTACCGGGTCTGGCAGTCGGCCCTGGTTGACGGTTTTGCCAGTGGCGGAATCGATCAGCTCGAAGTTGCGGCCGTCGCCACTGAACTGCAATGTCCAGGTGCCCGCTGGTAAAAGGCTGCTATCGGTAATCTCAACCGCCAGCTGGCCATTTTTGGGATCTGCATTGTTAGCGTTGGGCACAACTCTACTGCGCTGAAGCCCGATGTCGTTAACATCCGTAAAGAAGTTACCGCCCAGATCACCCTCAAGATCCATCCCGATTTCATGCTGATGGTTGATGGACGCTGAAATCGCAACGGCCAACCGACCCAACTCATCAAACGCGGGTTTCAGGGCCTCCTGGTCAAACCGGCGCAGGCCGCCGAGTTTGCCGCCATTGATCTGCTCATCCACCTGCAGGGTGCGGCCACTGGTGGTCAGGGTGAACTCCAGGCGGGTGGGGTCTTCTGCACTGGTCCGGGTGGCAAACTCGGAGGCATTGGCGCCGGTTACCAGCGACAAGCCATTAGCCAGTGACACATTCACCTGGCTACCCTCTGTCTGGGTAACCCGAATGCCCACCAGTTCCGACAACTCCTTGAGCTTCTGATCCCGCTTGTCCATCAGCTCCAGGGGCATCTTGCCCTGGGCCAGGCCCGGAGACTCAGAAATAGCCAGGTTCAGATCGGCGATGCTCTTGAGCAGGGAATTGGCGTCTTTCACGCCCTGCTGCATCTGGGTTTTAACCGATTCCCGTTGCTGGATAAATTCCTGGTTGAGCGCCTGGAAGCGATTCACCACCTGCTGGGCCTCACTAAGCACCAGCTGGCGTTGAGGCAGTGAAGCCGGGTCTTCCGCTGCATTCTGCAGGGCCGCGAAGAAATTGTTCAGGGCGTTGTTCAACCCTGTGCTTTCGCCCCCCAGCAGGTTATCCAGCCGGGTCAGCTCAGCGTTCAGGGCGTTCTGCTCCCCGAACAGCGTGCTGTCTTCCCGCAACTGCTGGGTCAGGTACTCATCCGCCAGCCGGCGAATGTTTGAAATGGACACCCCGCTGCCAATGGTACCGGCACCCGTACGCCGCCCTTCCTGGGTATCGAATTGCACTTCCTGCCGGCTGTAACCCGGAGTGTTTGCATTGGTGATGTTATTGGCGGTGGTGTTCAGCGCTGTCTGATGACTGAGCACCCCGGTCAAACCGATTCCGATCAACCCTGCCATGATGCTTTACTCCCTCGGCACGTCGCTGTTCATGGACAGCGTCATCAGAGAATCCCTGTTCATAATCCGGCGAATCTTGGAACCATACTCCGGATCAGTTGCATAGCCGGCTTCCTGAAGTTTGTCTGCAAAGACTTCAGGCTGATCGGCTGACGACAGCACATCCCGGTACCGGGGGTTGCTGTTAAGGAAATCCACGTAATCCCTGAAGCTCGCCTCGTAATCCGGGTAGGCCCGGAAATCGGCGCGCTCCTTCATGGGTACTCCCCCACGAAACTCGGTGGTGGTAATGGTCACGGCGTCACCACCCCAGCGGGTATCGGCCTTGATACCGAACAGGTTGAAACTGGGCTGGTCGCCATCCCCTTTGATCATGTGGCGCCCCCAGCCGGTTTCCAGTGCCGCCTGTGCCACCATCAACCTGGGGTCGATGCCGCTTTCTTTACCGATGCGCTCGGCAAATGGCATCAACTCGGCCACGAAGTGCTCCGGTGATTCAAAGGTCAATGGTAACTCTGCCGCCGTCGCGGTTTGCTCGGGCTGCTTCTGTTCGGCCGCCTGAGTCATTTCATCGATGGCCTTCAGCTGCTCCGGCAAGTTGCGGGATATCGCCGGCACACTGCGGTCATAGTCCGCCAGGGTGGCCTTGTGCCCCGCCAGCCGCTCGCCATTACTGGCCATGCCGGGTACATCGCGGCTCAGCTGCCTGACCAGCGCCTCCGCAAGACCTGTTCCACTGCCGCCAGACATGCTCAAACTGACCTGGCTGTCGAACATGTCCCGGTAGAACTCTGACTCGTTGCTGTTGAGGTAATTACCCTCGGCAAAGGCCTCCCCGGCCTTACGCATGGATTTCAGCATCTCCGCCAGAAACAGACTTTCAAACTGGCGCGCCACCTGCTCAAGGGCTGCCTGTTTATCCGATCTCGCCTGGGCCTTCAGGGCATTCAGCCCACTGAAGTCGGTATAGATCTCGGCCTGTTTTACGCGATAGTCCTGCATGGCTACACCTAGATCACGATCAGCTCGGCACGCAGAGCGCCGGCCGTTTTCAGAGCTTCAAGCACCGCCATGACATCCCCGGGTGCTGCTCCCACCTGGTTAACGGCCTGAACGATCTCGTTAAGGGTGGTCGCCGGGCCAAACTGGAACATTCTCGCCGGGTCTTCAGTCACTGCTATCTGGGTGTTTTGCTGCAACGCAGTGTCACCCTGGGCAAACGGATTGGGCTGCACCACCTCCGGGTTTTCCTGAATGGTCACCGTCAGGTTGCCGTGGGTGACCGCCGCCGGGCTGACCCGCACGTTCTGGCCAACCACTATGGTGCCGGTGCGGCTGTTGATCACCACCCTGGCGGCTTCTTCAGCCGGCTCCACTTCGATGTTCTCAAGAATCGACAGGAAGCTGACCCGCTGGGATGGGTCGCGGGGAGCCCGCACGGAAATGGCTGTCGCATCGTGGGCATAGGCCATATCCGGCCCCAGCGTATCGTTAATGGCTTCCACTACCCGCCGAGCGGTGGTGAAGTCGGCCCGCATCAGGTTGAAGGTGATGGTGTCACCCCGGGTAAACGGAGACTCGACTTCCCGCTCGATGGTGGCACCGTTGGGAATCCGGCCAACACTGGGCACGTTCACGGTAATCCGGGAACCGTCCTGCCCCTGGGCGCCGAAACCGCCTACCACAAGACTGCCCTGGGCCATGGCATAGACTTGGCCATCAGCGCCTTTGAGCGGTGTCATCAGAAGTGTGCCGCCTCGCAGGCTGTCTGCGTTACCAATGGAAGATACCGTAATATCCAGCTCCTGGCCGGACTTGGCGAATGGAGGCAGTGTGGCACTCACGGTGACCGCGGCGACGTTTTGCAGGTTCGGGTTAACGCCATCCGGCAGAGTGATGCCGAACTGATTCATCATGTTGCGGAAGGTCTGGTTGGTGAACGGCGCTTTATCACCGGTACCATCCAGGCCCACCACCAGGCCGTAACCGATCAGCTGGTTGTTACGAACACCTTTTACCTTGGCCAGATCCTTCAGGCGGTCAGCCATCACCGGCGAGGCACACACCGCCAGCAACGCGAACACGGCAATCATTCTGCGCATCATAGCGGCCACCACTCACTGTTGAAGAACCGCGCCAGCCAGCCCATCTGGTTAGCCTGGTCGAAATCACCGGTGCCGCCATAGGCAAAGCGGGCATCCGCTACCCGGTTGGAGGCCACGGTGTTATCCGGCTTGATATCCTGCGGCCGCACCATACCGGTCAGGCGTATGTACTCGTCGCCGTTGGTCAGCGACAGCCACTTTTCACCACGAACGCGCAGGACACCGTTGGGCAGAACTTCCGTGACGGTAACGGTGATGCTGCCGGCCAGGCTGTTGCTCTGGTCCGCCTCTGCAGAACCGTTGAAGTCCCGCTCAAAGTTCGCCCTGGCATTCAGGCCAATGTTGGCCTTACCAAAGATGCTCGGCTCCGGAATGTTCAGCTCCTGGTCTTTGGTGATACTGGTTTCGGCGCTCTTGCTGGCACGGGTTGATTCCTGCAGGGTCACAGTCAACACATCACCGATGTTCAGGGCCTTGGTATCGCCGTACAGGTTGTAGTTACGGGCCGGCTGGAAAATGGCGCCGGAGTCCGGGTCACGCTGCATCATGGCCTGGGCGCGCACCGGTGCGTATGCCGGGTCGTCTGGCAGTGCCCGTGGGCGACTCATGGCGGTGCAGCCCTGCAGAACAATCAGCACACCCACCAGTGCCAGGGTGGCGAACCGTTCTTTCTTGAAGGTGTGATGAATGATGTTCATAACTTACCCGATGTTATTGGTAATGAACTGGAGCATCTGATCGGTGGTCGAGACCACCTTGGAGTTCATCTCATAGGCCCGTTGGGTGGTGATCATATTGACCAGTTCTTCCACCACTTCGACGTTGGATGACTCAATGGTGCCCTGCTCGATATTTCCCAGACCGGCCAGGCCAGGCTCACCCTCTGCCGGATCGCCACTGGCGTTGGTTTCCTTGAACAGGTTGTTGCCGATGGCCTGCAAGCCCTGGGGGTTGATGAAGTCCACCAGGGTGATCTGGCCAAGGTTGATTGGCGCAGCCTGGTCATCGGTCACCACAGTGACGGTGCCATCCTTACCAATCGTGATGTTGGTCGCGTCTTCCGGCACGTTGATGTTGGGTTCCAGCGGGTAGCCATCCGGCGTTACCACATCACCGTCGGCATTCAACTGGAACTGACCATCCCGGGTATAGGCAATCTGGCCATCCGGCAGCTCAATCTGGAAGAAGCCCCGGCCATTCACGGCCAGGTCCAGCGGCTGATCGGTAATCTGCAGGTTGCCCTGGCTGAACTGCTTGGCAGTGCCAACCACCCTCACCCCGGTACCCAGTTGCAGGCCAGATGGAAGCTCGGTGTTCTCAGTGCTCAGACCACCCGGCTGCCGGTTGATCTGGTACAGGAGATCCTGGAATACCGCCCGGTCACGCTTGAAGCCGGTGGTGTTCACGTTTGCCAGGTTGTTTGAGATGGTGGACATGTTGGTGTCCTGTGCGCTCAACCCGGTTTTGCTGACCCAAAGTGCTGGATGCATTGCTCTACTCCTTACCCGCCGGCTGCAGCGGCGATTCTTTGCCGCTTGTGGCCAGTGGATGATCTGATCTCAGTGTTATCAAAGGTTCTGCAACAGTCGTGCCGCAGCCTCGGAATTCTCGTTGGCAGTCGACATGACCTTCACCTGCATCTCGTACTGACGGGATAACTGCAGATTGGCAATCATTTCTTCCACAGCATTAACGTTCGAACTTTCCAAAAAACCAGTGGCGACGCGCATAGCGGCATCCGGCGGCTCCGGGCCATCGAGGGCCTGGTCCGGCTTACGGCGGATGAATCCATCCAGCCCCTTCTCGAGGGCATTGCCGGGCGGGTTCACCAGTTTCAGGCGGTCCACTTCAACCAGCTGATCCGGCGGGCCACCCACGGGCACAATAGAGATGGTGCCGTCTGCCCCTACCTGCAGGTTGTCAAAGGGCGGCAGGGCCACGGGACCACCATTGCCCAGCACCAGCTCACCGCTGGCGAGGCGAACCAGGCCGTTTACATCCACCTGGAGGCTGCCGCTGCGGGTAAACACCTCTTCACCCAGATCGTTCTGCACTGCCAGCCAGCCATCGCCCTCTACGGCAACGTCCAGCTTGCGACCGGTGTCCATCAGGGCGCCGGCAGAGAGATCGGTGCCGGGGCGCTCGGTCATGGCGTAGGCGCGGGTGGGGTGGTGTTCACCAAAGACAGGCATACTGCGGGCCTGGGCAAAATCCTTTTTGAAACCGGTGGTGTTCACGTTTGCCAGGTTATTGGCATGGGCACGCTGGGCCAGCATGTTCTGCTTGGCGCCAGACATTCCAATATAAAGGGCTTTGTCCATGGGCAAACTCCTGCCGGAATTTTGACTGTTTCCAGTCATCCTGCAGGAGTCATGCCATGTTTATGGAAGGGCGTTACCGGAGGTTGATGATGGTCTGGGTGACCGCATCGGAGGTTTCAATGGTCTTGGCGTTAGCCTGGTAATTGCGCTGGGCAATGATCAGGTTGACCAGCTCTGCGGAGAGGTCCACATTGGACTCTTCCACCGAGCTTGCCTTAATGGAACCCAGGGTACCGGTATCCGGTGCGCCGATAATCGGCTGGCCAGACTCAAAGGTTTCCACCCAGGTGGTCTCACCCACCGGTGACAGCCCATTGGTGTTGTTGAACGATGCCAACGCCACCTGCCCCAATGATTTGGATTGCCCGTTGGTATATCGGGCAAAGATCACACCCTGGTCAGACACGTCCAGGCCAGACAAACGGCCGGTGCTGTAGCCGTTCTGGCGCTGGTCGTTGACACCGAAATTGGCGCCGTACTGGGTGGTGTTCCCGAGGTCCACCACGAAGGCAGAGGTTGTTGGCGGCTCGGGAATAGGCGTAACAACCTCTTCACCCGGCAATGGTGGGCCATCGGCACCATTCGGCTCGCCGTTCGGGTCTTTCGGAATCCAGTCGGTAACCACAATTTCACCGTTCGGGTCACCGTTGATGGACTGCAACGTGCCATCTTCGTTGAAGCGTGCCGTGTACGGAGAGGTGTCTGTACCGGCCACCAGCTCACCATCAATCTGCAAATAAACCGACCACTCACTGACACCCACGCCGTTACCAGGCGAAGGATTCTTGACGAAGAACTGGGTCAATTCGTGGGAATTACCCAGACTGTCAAAGATGGTGGTTGAGGTGGCGTGGTTGTAGGTTCTCTGATCCAGGGGATTGAAGGAATTGGTAATCCGCAGGTCGCCACCGGCAAAGGCATCGGCAATCTCGCTGCTCGCGCCAGCTGGAAGAATATCCTGAACCGTGCGATCAGACTGAATATTCACATCGCCCTGGAATACCTCAAGCGCCTGGTTTACCCCGGCATCGGTGCTGGCGAAACTGATACCCACATTAGAACCACGGTTATCAATAATCCGGATATCGCTTCCACCATCAACCAGGGAGGCAGACAGGCTTGTGGCGCTAGAGGCGTTGATGGCGTCTACCAGCCCCTGCAATGAACTGACCCCGCTGAGTGAGATAGGCACATTCTGGCCATCCAGCTCTATCCGGAATTCAGTATCGCCGGCCGCTAATGCATCTTCCAGATCAGTAATCGAGAATTCCTGACCAAGGGTGACCGCCGTGGTGGCAGAGGCCGACAACCCGCGCTGCTGATTGATGATGCCCGCGGCGTCTCTCGCGGTGGAACCAGCAGGAATGGTGATGTCCGGCGAGTTGGTGCCGTCCGAGTAGGCGACACGGAACACATCGTCTACAGTCAGATCACCCATGGAGACCGTTTGGAAGTCCACCACCCGGCTTTCCAGCACAGATTGCCGGGAGTCCAGGTTCAGATCGGATCGCAGATTGGTGGTACGGCGCGGAGCCAGGTTGTCAGTTTCAATCTGCAGATCACCCCGAATACCAGACAGGTTGCCGTCGTCATCCGCGGTAAAACCCTGAACCCGCATGTTCTGGTTATTGGTCACAAAACCGTCTTTATCGATTCCAAACTGGCCAGCCCGAGAGTAGCGAATCTCGCCATTGTTATTCAGGATAAAGAAACCATCACCACTGATAGCCATGTCCAGGCCATTATCGGTAAAGCTGATGTTGCCCTGGCCAAAGGACTGCTTGACGTCCTGAACGCGCACACCATCACCGATCGGGTTAGTGCCGCCACTCAGAAAGCCGCTGGCGTACAAATCACCGAACTGTACCTTGCTGCCTTTGAAGCCCACCGTGCTGGCGTTGGCAATGTTGTTGCCGGTGACATCCAGATCGACCGAAGCTGCCCGAAGGCCGCTCAAACCTGTGTTAAATGCCATGACTTATACCTCCTGGTCTGACACCGGATCAGTTAATTTGTTTGACGTCGGACAGGGCAATGGAACCCATACCGGCAAGATTGAGGGTAATGGAACCGCCCTTACCCAGGGACACACTGTCCACATTGGCGCTAACCATGGTGCCGAGCTGTTCAGGACCGGACGGATAAGAGCCCTGCGCGACAATCTGGTACGGTCCAGGCGGCAAAGGATTGCCGTTGCCGTCCTCGCCATCCCAACGGAACGACACCACACCGGCCTGGCTACTGCCCATATCAATCTGGCGAACCAGCTCACCACTCTGGTTCATTACCGACAAGCGCAGCCCACCGGTAGATGCTGGCACTTCGATGGTTCCGGTAATCTCGCCATCATTACCCAAAATTCCCACATTGGAAGGAGCAAGAACGGTCTTGCCAACCATTGCAGACGCCTGCAGCGCCTGGCTGGAACGGAACTGTCCGGCCACATCCTCAACGGTACTCGACAGGTTCTGCATTTCTTCCAGAGAGCTGAACTGCGCCAGCTGAGCGATGAAATCACCGTTGTCCTGAGGGTCAAGCGGGTTCTGGTTCTTCAACTGGGCAAGCATCAGCTCCATGAAAGCATCTTTGCCAAGTTCGCTGCCGCCACGGGCTTTGTCGTCCTGCTTGATCTGATACTGGCTCAGTACGTCTGAGGCCGATGCGGAATTCACTGCACTCATGACTCACTCCTCACTATTTACTGCTGACCCAGCGTCAGGATTCGTTGCATCATGGACTTGGCAGTGTTCATGACGTCCACATTCATCTGGAAGCTGCGGGAGGAAGACATCATGTCTGCCATTTCCTCAACCACATTCACATTCGGGTAGAACACGTAACCGTCTTCATTGGCAGCGGGATGGTTGGGCTCGTAGCGCATCTGCAACTCTGCATCGCTCTCCAGGATTCCCTCAACCCGTACACCGGCACCGGGGCCGTCGTCCAGGCTGGTGCCGAAGCCCTGCTGTTGATCCGGGTTCAGCATGGCCTGCTGAATGGCGGCGAAGACTGGTTTGCGTGCCCTGTAAGCATTCTCGGTGCTGGAACTGGCAGTCTCGGCGTTCGCAATGTTGGAAGCCGTGGTATTCAGCCGCAGGGATTGTGCGGTCATGCCGGAACCGGCGATGTCAAAAATGTTGCCCAGTGACATGGCAATCTCCTCAAATCGTAAATGACTGCGGCTTACTCACCCTTCAGGGCTTTGGTCAATCCGGAAAACTTGCTGCTCAGAAACTGGAAGCTGGCCTGATAGTCCATGGCATTGCGCATGAAGCGGCTCTGCTCTTCCTGGGCATCCACGGTATTACCATCGACAGACGGCTGGTGCGGATTGCGGTAAAGCAACTCGCCGTCACTGCCGGGGCTGGAGGTGTCCATGTGGCCTTGGTGAGTGGTCGCCATTTGCAGACCACTGACCGACTCCTGGGCTTTCTGCATCATCGCCCTGAAATCGATATCCCGTGCCTTGTAGCCCGGGGTATCGGCATTGGCCAGGTTGTTGGCGAGTACTTCCGCACGCTGCACCCGGGCCTGAAGTGCGTGCTCGTGAATACCCAATGCCTTATCAAATGTAATTGCCATGACTGCCTCCGGAATTCTGCACCGGCACCGCTTGAACGGCGGCTTGCCGGATTTGCGTTCTGGAAGAGTCAAAGCAAAGGTGGTGCCAGTTTTCGAGAGTGCTTGGGCGCCAGGGCTTCTGGAGGGATGCGATCAGATTTTGAGCGGCAACGGAGAAGGGTTCAGAGCAAAGGCGGCAAACCATTTCCCTTGGCGGTTAAACGGATTGCCGCTATCAAAACATCAGCGGGAAGCTCACCAACTTTCCTGGCGCCCGGGCCCACGCCAGACCTTTACAAAATCCCCGGTAGCCGGGCGTGGCACTGAAGGTTTCTCAACCGACACCGTACCGGTATACAGGAAGCCGACGACCGTTTCCCCGGGCTCTAAACCCAACCCTTCAAGCACATCGGGATGGTAGGCCACCCCCCCGGTACGCCACATCACGCCAAAACCAGCATCCTGCAGGGCAAGGCCGAGAAAGCTCATGCCCGATGCGGCAGACATAAGCTGTTCGACCTCCGGCACTTTCGGGTGGGATTTGGGCGTTGCGATTCCTACGATCACCATCGGTGCCCGCAGCGGCGCCCGCCGGGCTTTCTCGATTTCCTGCTCACTGGCGCTATCAGGACATGCCTTGGCGAACAGGTCTCCCAGGGCCTGCCGGGCATCCCCTTCCACCACAAGATAGCGCCATGGCCTCAGTAAGGCATGGTCCGGTGCCCTGGCGGCACACTGAAGGGCCACATCAACTATACTCCGCGGCGGTGCCGGGTCTTCTAATCGTGGTTCGGATGCTCTTTCGAGTAAAAATCGGGTTACAGACGTCATACTGGCTCACAGTCAAGATGGCTGTATCTGTTGCCCTAAGGGCAAAGATGCCTCAGCGAATTGTGGGTTATACGTAATACTGTTAACCTTTAGTAGTAACTACACATAGAAAAATAACCACCAACAACGATAACGTGTTCGGCGGCATACAATGAGTGACCAACAAGCTTTTCGCAACTGCAGGGCCCTGTATTCCTGCCACCGGGAAGACTCGGTTCTGACATGATGAGCGCACAGGCCGATTTGCGCAATGTCGCCAGCAGCGCGGGTAAACTCGCTTCCGCGGACATCCACGACCACACCGTGGCCATTCCGCCCATGCCGGATTATAACGGCCGAATCATCGCCTACACCGCAACGGCCGCGATTATTGTCGCCGGAATCCTCCAGGGCGTGTTTCAGCAATGGTTGCTGTGGTTTGTGGCCGGCGCACTTACTTGGCCGCACATCGCCCATTTGCTGACCAGGCGTACGTTTCTTCGCCGCTCACCACGAATCCGGCAGAAGATGCTGTTTCTCGACTGCGTTATTGGTGGCACCTTCATCGGACTTATCGGCCTGATTGCCATTCCCTCGGTGTCCATATTGTTAATGCTGATGTTCAGTTGCCTGATTGTGGGCGGTATCCGCCAGTGGCTGTTCGGCACCGTACTCATGCTCGCCTCACTTGCGGCGTCTGCAGCTACCTTTGGCGTTGCCGACAGCCTGCAATCGCCACTGCTGACCAGCATCCTGGCCCTGGCCTCTACCGGCGTCTATATCTGCGTAACCGCCTACTACTCCCACCAGCAGGCCCGCACGCTACTGCTGGCAAAAACCCAGATCCAGAACCAGCGCGAACAGTCCATCGCACTCTCCCACAAGCTATCCAAATACCTGTCCCCGCAGGTCTGGCAATCCATTTTTACCGGCGAGCGTGACGTTCGCCTGGAAACCCAGCGCAAAAAACTGGCCGTGTTCTTCTCCGACATCAAGGGCTTCACCGAACTGTCTGAAGAAATGGAACCCGAAGCCCTGACCGAACTGCTCAATCACTACTTCAATGAAATGTCAGAAGTCGCTCTCCGATACGGCGGCACCATCGATAAATTCGTTGGCGATTCCATCATGATCTTCTTTGGCGACCCGACCAGCCGCGGCCAGCGAGAAGATGCTTTCGCCTGTGTGTCGATGGCTATCGATATGCGCAAGCATATGAAGATCATGCGCCAGAAATGGCGGAGCCAGGGCATCAAAACCCCGCTTGAGATCCGTATGGGTATCAGCACCGGGTACACCACGGTGGGTAACTTTGGCGCCGAAAACCGGATGGACTACACCATTATCGGCAAGGAGGTGAACCTGGCCAGCCGGCTGGAAAGCCTCGCAGAACCTGGCGAGATTCTGGTGTCCTACGAGACCTTCTCTCTGATCAAAGATCGCATTATGTGCCGGGACAAAGGCGAGATCACCGTGAAGGGCTTCGGCAAGCCGGTGCCCATTTACGAGGTGGTGGACTTCCGCCGGGACATGGGTCCGAACCGCAGCTTCCTGGAGCATGAACACAGCGGCTTTGCCATGTACCTGGACTCCGACAAGATCACCGAAAGGGAACGCAGAGACGTACTCGCCGCCCTGGAAGACGCAGCCGACCGGCTGCGTCAGGAAGACGACGCCGACTAACTACTGCCGGACCAACCTCGGTCCGGCATCACCCTCTGCACGGGTACTGCGCCACGGGTTGATATCCAGCCCTCCACGCCGCGTGTACCGGGCGCAAACCATCAATTCCGTTGGCTGGCACCGGGCCATCAAATCCGTAAACACGGTTTCCACACAGTGCTCATGGAAATCCTGCTTCTGGCGGAAACTGACCACGTAACGCAGCAAACCCGCACGGTCTATCTTCGGGCCGGTATATCGAACGAACACGCTGGCCCAGTCAGGCTGACCAGTGACCGGGCAATTGCTTTTCAGCAGGTGGGAACACAGCTGCTCGCTGACCACTTCCTCACCAGCGCTGAGTGAATCCGCCGAGTATTCGTAAACCACATCGTCTACCGGCTCGTCATCAATCAGCTCATAGCCCTGCGGCCGACCTTCCGCAGGCGCGGATTCGTCGACACTGAACAGCCGCACAGTCACGGCGGCACCACAGGCACTGGACAGGTCTGCGGTAATGGTCTCAGCAACCTGATCCGCCGATGAGAACACCGCCTGGTTCAGGGAATTCAGGTAGAGCTTCAGGGATTTACTTTCGATAATCGACGGCGACGCCGCCGGAAAACGGATCTCCCCCCAGGCAACTGCTGGCACGCCGCCCGGGCGCAACCAGGATATCTCCCACGCCTGCCAGAGGTCCTCACCAAACCATGGCCAGCGGCCATCCTCCAGCCCGATACGGCGGCGGTTTTCCTCACGGGCAACCGGGAACAACAGGGACGGATCGTACTGATCCGGATAGTCGCTGGACTTACCCAGCGGCGCATTGTGCAAAGCCATAGTTTTTCCTGAAACCTGTCAGTGGCGGATACCCTTGCCCCGGGCAAGCATACGCAGTGCAATGGTCGCCAAAAGGACAATGAAAACCAGAATCATACCAAGGGAGACAAACGGATTAACGTCTGAAACACCCAGTATGCCGAAGCGGAAACCATTCACCATATAGAGTATAGGGTTGGCCATCGACACGCCCTGCCAGAACCCCGGCAACATATCGATGCTGTAGAACACCCCACCAAGGTATGTCAGTGGTGTCAGCACAAACGTGGGCACAATGGAAATATCATCAAACTTGGTGGCCAGCATGGCATTAATGAAGCCCCCCAGGGAAAACAACGCCGATGTCAGGAATACCGTCATTACCACCATGGGCAGGCTGTGAATCGATAACCGGGTAAAAGCAAGAGACAGCAAGGTAACCACCAGGCCAATACTCAGCCCCCGGGCCATACCGCCCGCCACGTAACCGGCCAGGATAGTCCAGTTGGGAACCGGCGACACCAGAAGCTCCTCAATGCTGCGCTGAAACTTCATGGAAAAAAACGATGACACCACGTTGGCGTAGGAGTTGGTGATCACCGCCATCATGATCAGCCCCGGCACAATGAACTGCATATAGTCAAACCCACCCATTTCACCAATGCGCGAGCCGATCAGGTTGCCGAAGATAATAAAATACAGCGTCATGGTGACCGCAGGCGGCAACAGAGTCTGGGGCCATATCCGGGTAAACCGGCGAATCTCTCGAAGTACAATGGTACAGAATGCGGTCCACAAAGCATGCAAGGTCACGCCGTCACCTCCGCCTGCCGGTTGGTCTCACGGGCGTTATCTTCCACCATGCGCACGAACAGCTCTTCCAGCCGGTTGGCTTTGGTGCGCATGCTGATTACCTTGATGCCCTGCTTTTCCAGCTCAACAAAGAGGGCGTTCAGGCCCTGCCCTTTGGCCACCTCGGCCTCCAGTGCCCCGTCGTCGTTGAGTTCGCAATGAAAGCCTTCGAGCTCCGGGGCGGCATCAACGGGCTGCTCGAGATCCAGCACGAATGTTTCCACACTCAGCTGTTTAAGCAGCTCGCGCTTGCTGGTGTGCCGGATAATCTCCCCGTGGTCAATGATCGCAATATTGCGGCAAAGCGCCTCGGCTTCTTCAAGATAATGAGTGGTCAGAATGATCGTGGTGCCCTGGCGGTTCATCTCTTCCAGGAACTGCCACATAGAACGGCGCAGCTCGATATCAACGCCGGCGGTGGGCTCATCGAGAATCAGCAGGCGTGGTTCATGCACCAGCGCACGGGCAATCATCAGCCGCCGCTTCATACCGCCAGACAGCATCCGCGACGGGGTGTCGCGCTTGTCCCACAAGCCCAGTTTCCGGAGGTACTTCTCCGCCGAGATCCTGGCCTGCTTGAGTGGAATGCCGTAGTAACCGGCCTGAGTTGTGACTATGTCGAAGACCTTTTCAAACTGGTTGAAATTGAACTCCTGTGGCACCACTCCAAGGTTCAGCTTCGCGGCGGACAGTTCGGTATCGATGTCATGGCCGAACACCTTCACCCGCCCACCGGATTTGTTCACCAACGAAGACACAATGCCCAGGGTGGTGGATTTTCCAGCACCATTCGGGCCCAGAAGTGCGAAAAAATCGCCTTCCTGTACCTGAAGATCAATCCCCTTAAGCGCCTGAAAGCCACTGCTGTAGCTTTTGACCAGCCCTTCAATTTCCAATGCGTAGGTCATAACCAAACCGTTATCTGGGAGGAACGTGTGCCGAAACCGGCAAATAGGTAGAGAGCTAGGTGATTGTGGCGATCTGACGAAAATCAAGGGGGGTGAGCACAACCAGGCAGACCACCGGCAAACGCAGAAACTGCGACAGGTTTCCCGATATACCTCTGCCGCCCTCCCTATAATGCTGTTACAACAACTTACAAAAAGCCTGACACCCGGCACCGGATGCGCCAGGCCAACGCGAAGGGATTGTACGACACACTATGAGATTCGTTCACCTCACCCGCCTGCTCTTACATTTTTCCGCTGCGTTTGTTCTGGCAGGTTGCCTGGACAGCGGTGGCAGTTCCGGCTCAGACGACACCAGTACCGGGCGTGTGCACTTTCTGGGGGTTAGTGGTCTCGATTACCAAACCGCCAGCCAGACCGGCACAACCGATGATCAGGGCCGGTTCCGTTACTATCCCGGCGAAACCCTGTCGTTCAACGTTGGCAATCTGCCCATTGTCTCTGACGTTCCGGCACGGGAATACGTAACCTTTCTCGAATTTCTGCCAGAGACCCGGGACGCCCTCAACACCCCCGGCGTAAATGACGAGGAACTTCGGGATCACACCATCAGCGAACAACAGCAGCTCAACAACATCACCCTGCTGAACATGACGCGGTTTCTGATGGCCCTGAACTGGACAGAGAATGTACCTGAAGGCTCAGGCATTGATATACGCACAAGAGTCATCGACCAGTTAAACGCCGCCCTGGACAACCCGGACCTGCCCAACGCCCTGAATTTTAACGTCAACCAGGCGGAGTTCACCGCAGAAGACTCACCCGCCAATCAACTACTGGCGCAGATCTGCTTCTACCCGGAGGACGACGAGCTTTGCTCCGCCCCACCCACAGACGACGACATCAACAACGCACCGCCACGGCCGGAAAACGACGACGACATTGATCCGGATACCGACTACCGGGAAGACCTGGAAAACCTGCGCAACCGGATTCTCCAGGCCGTACGGACCCTGGAAGATGCAGACAACGAACGGGCCAGAACCTATCTACGCCGGGAGCTGAATGCCATCACCCGGGATATCGGGCGCCGCTATTACCTGGCAGACCATAAAGCCAACCATGCCGCCAGCGACACCGAAATCAAGACGGTTGCCATCCGCAAGATCGGTGGGGAGCCAGAACTAGCTCAGTTGGAGGCAATCAGCAAACGGGAGCAGGATGTCGTTGTCCACTCCTGGAGCTGGCAAGACGCAGACGTAGACTACTTTGTGGCCGGGCCCAGCGGCGGAGAATCGGAACTGCTTATCAACTTCAGACCAGGCAACACCTACCGCTGGGTACGCAAACAATTGCGGGTTGTTATCGATTGATCAGACTGTTCAGCGACCACCGGAATTCGCCACCGGTAACATCGTAAAGGGCTGGGTCCAATCCCTCTGTTCCGTGGGGCAGGCAGTCCCTTACAGTCACCGCTTCAGAGGCCGGACGAGATTGGTTGAATTTCGCCAGATCAATAATCCTGGCGGTTTTCAGGGGCTGGCAATCCGGGCCTTGCATCACCATCACCCGGGGCCATAGACGACGCTCTGGCGAGTGGGAAACCACAACACCCCGCTGGCCGTCGGACAGCTCCACCAGTGAACCGGTCGGGTAGATACCAATGGCCTGAATAAAGGCCTCAACCAGGTCCTCCTGGAATTCGATATTGCGCATGTCGTACAGCAGGGAAACCGCTTTAGCGGGGGTCAAGGGCTGCTGATCATCACGGGGTGCCGTCATCGATTCAAAAAACTCAGCGATGCCAGCCACCTTGGCCAGCAGCGGAATACGGTCGCCACGGATCCCCTGCGGGAAACCGGAACCGTTGTGACGTTCCCGATGCCCCTGCACCACACTCATCACCGCACGTGACAAGCCGGCGTGTTCAAGCAGTTTCACGCCCCGGGTAACGTAGCTACGATACTCCGCGTATTCTTCCGGCCCGAGTTGATGCTCGCGCATCAGCAGGTCTTTCGGCAGCTCGGTCTTGCCCACCTGAGACAGCAAACAACCGGTGCCAAGATGGTTCAGCAGGCCCTCATTCAGACCAAGCTGACGACCACAGACCAATGCCCAAACGGCGGTATTGATCGCATGGCGATAGATGTAATCGTCATACTGACGGGTGCGGCTCAGCCACAACAACGCATCCGGCTGGCGGGCAACACTTGCCACCATTTTACGGGCCACCTCAGCAGCCGGCCGAAGATCCGGCATCTGGCCAGATTGGGCTGTCGCGAATGTCTCCTTAAGCGCTTTCTCAGCATCCGCCAGCAAGCGGCGGGAAACCTTTACTTCTCTCTTGAGCGTGGTGGCGGTCTGGTAGATGACTGGCTCACGAATACTCAACGGAGCCAGTTGCAGCTCCTCCCGGCCGTTGGTACGGCTGGTGGACGCCTTACGGAAGGATTTTCCGGTCTCTTTACTCAGGGCGGCAGAATCCCGGCTCTCAGCCACATCGACCATCACCCACTTACAGTGGGAAACCAGCGCCCGAATGTCGTTCTGGGAGCGGATATAGAAGCCCTGAATGGGGAATGGGGTCTGATGCCACGGCCGATCCAGGTCAGACACGAACATGCCGACCTCCAGATCATGAACCGCGATTTTCTTCTGCTGGACTCCCACCGCACACCTCAGAAAACTGGATTATTGGATATCAACCAGTTTGCCACTCTGGTTAAAAGACACCATTACAGTTTGGTATCCAAACACCACAGAAAGGAAACAAGGAGTAACGCAAGTTATCAAACCGCAACGAAATGTAGCATCGTGAACGGCATCACAGGCTGAATGCCACACTCGTCAGTCTTCTGTGCACTCACTTTCGTTGAACGATGGCAGGCGGGCGCTGAGCGTGCCCCTGGGAACTTTTCTGGCGTGAACGATATAAGTAACCGGCGACGGACGCAGATAATCCATGTTTACCTCATCATCACCCCGCTTAACCACTACCGATTCCGGCCGGCAGCTTACCAACAGGCCGAAACTCGATCCGACATCAGCGACTCCCTGCAGGTTTGTTCCCTGCTCAACCGCGACACATACGTCCTTGCCCGTAGCCGGCTGGCCAGTGGCTGCGATTCGGTCTTTCCCAGGCTCACCACAGGCCCTGATACCCTCGCCACAGGCGCCGCTGTCACTGTGGTTCTGGTCAGTGATACGCCACACCCTTTCGCTGCACTGGGTTTCCAGCCGGATAGGCGTCGCCTTGTTGTTGGCCAGCCACCAGCCGGGGTATTCGGCACTTTGCCAGGACACCCTCACCTGGCGGGTTTCGCCTGCGGAGGTCTCGGCCGGGAACATCGCATAGTGTGTGTAGTAACTGGCGCAGCCGTTCAACACAAGCAATGAACACAACACCGCCACTAACCCGGAACGCCCTGAAAAAGCGAAAGTCATCAGTAAAGCCGTCCTTTCAAAACTCAGACTCGAAGGCTTCCATTATCGGGATTGGGCGGGGACATTCCACGGACTATTCATCATTCTGGTCAAACTGCAGGCCAAAACCGTCGTTGGTCTGCCGCACCACCACCATATCGAGTGTAGGTGCCGGCACCGGCAAACCCTGCACCTGCACGGTTACCTTATCGCCTAACTGCGGCGCAAAAGGCTCGTCGTTGAGTACGATGAATACGCCTCCGTCCGAGATATCCCGGGTTGAAAACACGAATTCACCAAACTGTTCGTGTACCACCTTAACTTTCGCACTCAAAGCGGTGCGGCTGTGCACTCTGCGATCATTGTCTACCATACCCCGGGACCCTGTTTTTGGCCTGTTTTTTATAGTGTTATCAAGCATAACACCATTTTTACACAAATATCCCTCCGGCGTTATTGACTCAAACCGTGATAGCAATGAGAATAGTTGTCGTTTTTAACTGCCTGTGAGTTTATCTATCAGGTGAGCCAGACAAAAGGAAGGAAAACACTATGCGAATGAAACTAGCAGCCGCTGTTGCCATCGCCCTGACCGCCACAC
Organism: Marinobacter shengliensis; assembly: GCF_003007715.1. Taxonomy (GTDB): domain Bacteria; phylum Pseudomonadota; class Gammaproteobacteria; order Pseudomonadales; family Oleiphilaceae; genus Marinobacter; species Marinobacter shengliensis. The sequence goes on from NZ_PXNO01000027.1 coordinate 1,051,946, forward strand.
CGATGGCTGCCACCGCCGATGGCGAAGTAAACATCTATTCCTACCGCCAGGCTTATCTGCTGGAGCCGCTGTTGAATGCCTTTACCGATGAAACCGGCATCAAGACCAACGTTGTCTTCGCCAAGCAGGGTCTGGCAGAACGTCTGGAACGTGAAGGCCGTAACAGCCCGGCCGACGTGGTTATGACGGTCGATATCTCCCGCATCAACGAGCTGGTTGAAAAAAACCTGGTCGCGGAAGTAGACAGCGACACCGTTAACAAAAACATTCCGGAAAACCTGCGTCACCCGGACGGCAAGTGGTTTGCCCTGACCACCCGTGGCCGCCTGATCTTCACCTCCAAAGACCGGGTTGAAGAAGGCGAGATCAGCACCTACGAAGACCTGACCGATGCAAAATGGAAAGGTCGTATCTGCACCCGTAGCGGCAAGCACCCGTACAACGTAGCGCTGGTGTCTTCCATGATCGCCCATCATGGCGAAGAAAAGGCTCAGGAGTGGCTCCAGGGCGTTAAAGACAACCTGGCACGCAAGCCCCAGGGCGGTGATCGTGACCAGATCAGAGCTATTGCCGAAGGCGTGTGCGACCTTGCCCTGGGTAACAGCTATTACTACGGCAACATGCTGATGGACGAAAACCAGCGCCCGACCGCCGAGCAGGTCAACCTGGTGTTCCCGAACGCTAACGATCGTGGCACTCACGTGAACATCAGTGGTATTTCTCTGACCCAGAGCGCGCCCAACAAGGACAACGCCATCAAGCTGATCGAGTTCCTGTCCTCACCGAGCGCACAGCGCATCTACGCCGAGGCCAACTCTGAGTACCCGGCAAACCCGGAAGTCAAGCCAACCGGCATGGTTGCTGAGTGGGGCGAAATGAACCCGGACACCCTGTCGCTGCAGGAAATCGCCAACAACCGCAACTCAGCCGTTCGCCTGATTGATCGCGTCGACTACGACGGCTAACCAATTGGCGCCGACATCAGGCGCCTATCAGAAAGGGTACCAACAGCACGTTGGTACCCTTTTTAGTGTCTGTTTAAGAGACAGAAATGACCCCCGTCATTGCAGTGAGCCCCCTCAGTATCTAAAATCGCAATTCTTCTCATCACCACTTCCATAACGGGACAAGCATGACCGAGGTCGTTTCCAGTGCCAATCCGGGGCTTTCGCAACCACTTCTGGCCAAACGCACCTCGAAACGATGGATGATCAGTGCCCTGATCACCACGGCCATTGTCGCTTTACCGGTCTTCTCTGTGCTTTACCTGGCCTTGTTCCCTGATGAGAACATCTGGCCACACCTGATGGAAACCACCCTGCCCCGCTACCTCACAACCACCATCAAACTGATGATTGGCGTGGGCATTCTCACATTGATCATCGGGCTTTCCACCGCCTGGGCGGTCACCATGTGCGAGTTCCCGGGGCGAAAATTCTTCGAGTGGGCCCTGCTGCTGCCCTTTGCGGTGCCGGCCTACGTGATTGCCTACGTTTATACCAGCCTGCTCGACTACGCGGGGCCGGTCCAGAAAGCCCTACGGGAATGGTTTGGCTGGCAAAGCGCCGCAGACTACTGGTTCCCGGAAATTCGCAGCCTGGAAGGGGCGGTCCTGATGATCGGCCTGGTGCTGTACCCTTACGTTTACCTATTGGGCCGCGCTGCCTTCATGGAGCAATCGCCGTCGCTGTTTGCGGTCAGCCGCAGCCTTGGCCATTCGGCCATCAGTACGTTTTTCCGGGTGGTATTGCCCATCGCCCGGCCCGCCATCGCGGTAGGCTTGTCACTGGTACTGATGGAAACCCTGAACGACTTCGGCACCGTCGACTTCTTTGCCGTACAAACCCTCACCCTGGGCCTGTTCGATACCTGGATGAACCTGGGCAACCTGGGCGGAGCGGCCCAGATCGCCACCACCATGCTTATGTTCGTGGTGATCCTGGTGACACTGGAACGCTACTCTCGCCGGCGCCAGCAACAATTTGCCGCCCGCGATAACCGCGACCCCATCCACCGCTTTACCATGTCTTTTCCGCGGCAGATGATTTGCCTGGCCGTATGCGCCGTCCCACTGGTATTCGGGTTCATCATTCCGGGCGCCACCCTTGGCTACTACGCCTGGGAATACTTTGATGAAAGCTGGAACCCGAACTTCATTCGCAACACCTTTAACAGCCTGTTCCTGTCTGGTACCGCAGCGCTGACCACCCTGCTGATTGGTGTTACCCTCGCCTACAGCCGCCGGCTGCACAATACCCGGGGCATGCAGGTGCTGATGCGCCTTTCCAGCCTGGGTTACGCCATGCCCGGCGCGGTGCTTGCGGTTGGGGTCATTATTCCTTTGGCCGGTTTCGACAACTGGTTCGATGGCCTGATGCGGGATTACTTTGGCTTCAGCACCGGCCTGCTGCTGAGCGGCACTGCGTTTGCCCTGGTGTTTGCCTACACGGTTCGCTTTTTGGCGGTTTCCGCTGGCAGTGTGGAAAGCGCCCTGCAAAAAATCACACCCAGCATGGACATGGCCTCGCGCTCACTGGGCCACACACCCGGTAAAACCCTGGTGAAGGTGCACCTGCCCATGCTCAGGGGCACCCTGGTGACAGCGGCCCTGGTGGTGTTTGTAGACTGCATGAAGGAACTGCCCGCCACCCTGATACTGCGTCCATTCAACTACGAAACCCTGGCCACCTACGTGTACCAGTTTGCTTCCGATGAGCAGCTGTACCACAGTGCACTGCCCTCCCTGATCATCGTGCTGGCGGGCATCATTCCGATCATTCTGATGAGCCGGTCAATTTCCAACTCCAGAACCATGACCTGATTTCCGCTGACTCAGAACCTGGCCCATAAACAGAAAGGCCCGGCAAATTGCCGGGCCTTTCTGTTTTCTGCGTTGTGCCTACTGCGATTACTGCCAGATGACCGGCTGCTTCTTCGCGTACCAGCTATCCACTTTCTCCTGGTAGGCGTCTTCAACCACGTTACGCTTGAGCTTCAGCGTCGGGGTCAGGAAGCTGTTCTCGATGGACCACTCATCGCTGACCACAGTAATGAACGCCAGTTGCTCGTGGGGATCAACGGTTTTGTTCACGTCTTTGATCAGCTGAGTGAAGCTCTCTTCAATTTCCTTGCGGAAGCTTTCATCGGCCATCTTCGGGCGAATCTCCTCACCCAGCAGCACCAGGGCATGGGGCTGGGTCTGGTTGGCACCAGACACACACACCATTTCAATGGCGTCATGGGACATCAGACGATTCTCAATCGGCGCAGGGGCAATGTACTTGCCCTTGCTGGTCTTGAAGATCTCCTTGATGCGGCCCGTCAGCTTCAGGCGGCCCATCTCATCGATCTCGCCCTTGTCGCCGGTCTTCAGGAAGCCATCCTCGGTAAAGGTTTCCTTGGTTTTCTCTTCGTCCTTGTAGTAACCCATCATGGTGGCCGGGCTCTTCACCAACACTTCGCCCTGCTCGCTGATTTTCACCTCAACACCCGGCAGCGCCTCGCCCACGTAACCGGTACGGGTACGGCCCGGCTTGTTCATGTGCGAATAGGCAAAGTTCTCAGACATGCCGTAGCCTTCCAGCAGCTCCAGGCCCAGGTTGCGGTACCAGTCCAGCACATCGTTGGACAGCGGCGCGGAGCCGGAGCCAGCCAGCTTGACCTTGTCCAGGCCAAGGCCTTTGAGGACTTTCTTCTTGATCAGCTTGTTGACCAGCGGAATCTTCAGCAACCGCTCGAGCTTCTGCTTGGGCACCTTCTGCAGCACACCGTGCTGGAACTTCACCCACAGGCGCGGCACAGACAGGAACAGCGTCGGCTGCGCCCGCTGCAAATCCTGGACAAAGGTATCCAAAGACTCGGCAAAGTACAGATGGAAACCGGCATACAAGGAACCCAGCTCTACAAAGGTGCGCTCAAATACGTGGGCCAGAGGCAGGTAAGACAGCATCCGCTCCTCAGGGCCAACGCCCAGAGTCTGGATACCGCCTGCAGCAGCGAAGGCCATGTTCTGGAAGCTGAGCATCACGCCTTTCGGGCGGCCGGTACTGCCAGAGGTGTACACGATGGTTGCCAGCTCTTCCGGCTCACGGTGCACCTGACCTTCCAGCGGCGGATACTTGGCCACGATGTCGTCCCAGGTCTCGAAATCGTTGGGCGGGCTAAGAGGGTAGGAAATGCAACGCACGGAATCCGGAACGCCCGGCTTCATGCTGTCCCAGTCGTCCAGCTTGCCCACAAACAGAACCTCGCATTCGGCGTGGTTCAGGATGTAGTTGACGGTATCCGCATTCAGGGTCGGGTACAGGGGTACGGAAATATGGCCAGCCAACCAGATCGCCCAGTCGGTCATGATCCATTGCGCGCAGTTTTTAGAAATTAGGCCAATGCGGCTCTTTTCCGGCAGGTTAAGGGACTTCAGGTAAGACGCCATCCTGCGGGCTTCATCAATTGCCCGGCCCCAGGTGTATTCAACCACCTTGCCGTTGCCAATTGGCTGAGTCATGTAAGGGGAATCAGCTTTCGTGGCTTCCCAGTGGTACAGCATATCGAGGGGAAGTTTGTTTGTTGTGTCCATGGACCTTCCTAGTTTGTCTTTATAGTTGGGGGGTATCGTATTATTAGACTTTCGTAGCCTATTTCAACACACCCCTGCACGTCAAAACGTGACCAAACCAAAATATCTGCATTTCAGACAAATGCGCAATAGCAACTGATAAAGTATCGCCCATCCCTACCCCGAAACCTATATCCCTGTGGTAAACTTGCGCACTTTCATTTTTCCGCCCCGGCAAACGGGGACATCAGTCACTGACTCGGAGATGGGCATATGGCCAAGAAGACCTTGCGCACCCTGATCGGCGCTTCGCTGCTGGCAGCAGCAAGCCTGGTTCAGGCTGAAGAAACCCGTGTAGTTGCCATCACGCAGATTGTTGAGCACCCGGCACTGGATGCCGCTCATGAAGGCATCAAAGATGAACTGGCCGAACGCGGCTACCGCGTGGGTGAAAACCTACGCCTGATGCACGAAAGCGCCCAGGGCAACTCAGCGATTGCCTCCCAGATTGCCCGCAAGTTTGTGGGTGAAAGCCCGGACGTGATTGTTGCCATCGCTACCCCGTCTGCCCAGACAGTAGCAGCCGCAGCCCGCAACATTCCGGTTGTGTTCTCCGCAGTGACAGACCCAGTAGCGGCCAAACTGGTCCAGAGCCTTGAGGCTCCGGGCGCCAATATCACTGGCGTAAGCGACATGCTGCCTATTGAGAAGCATTTGGACATGCTCCAGCGCATCATGCCGGATGCCAAGCGCATCGGCACCGTTTACAACCCCGGTGAAGCGAATGCCGCCGCCCTGATCGATCTGCTCGACGAGCGCCTGGCGGCCCGCGACATGCAGCTGGTTAAAGGTGCTGCCACCAAGACCTCTGAAGTACTGGGTGCGGCCCGGTCACTGGTTGGCAAGGTAGATGCCATCTACCTGACCACCGACAATACCGTGATCAGTGCTGCCGAAGCGGTGATTTCCGTTGGCGAGCGGTCCAAGATTCCGGTATTCGCGGCAGACACCGCCACTGTCGAGCGTGGCGCGGTTGCCGCTCTTGGGTTCAACTACTACAACCACGGCCGCCAGACCGGCGCCATGGTTGTGCGCATTCTGGAAGGTGCCGGCACCGCCGACATGCCCGTTGAAACCATGGAAGAGCTGGACCTTTACGTAAACCCGGCCGCCGGTGAGCGCATGGGTATTACCCTGTCCGAAGACCTCATCCAGGACGCAAAAGAAGTCGTCAAAAGCGACAAGTAACGCCTGACCAACACGGGCGGACCCCACAAGGGCCCGCCCGTTTTCTTTCACGGTGATTAACTACCCATGCTCAGTGAAATCGCATTCTACGGTGCTCTTGAAACCGGCCTGATCTACGGCCTGGTTGCCTTTGGTATTTACCTCTCTTTCCGTGTTCTCGACTTCCCCGACCTGACAGTGGACGGCAGCTTCCCCCTGGGTGCCGCCGTAGCCGCCGTTCTGATCCTGGAAGGCTGGAACCCGTGGGTCGCCACCGGCTTCGCCGCGCTGGCAGGCATGGCGGCAGGTGCTGTAACAGCCATCCTGAACGTCAAACTCAACATCCTGAACCTGCTAGCCTCAATCCTGACCATGATTGCGCTGTACTCGGTAAACCTGCGCATCATGGGCCGGCCGAATATCGCGTTGTTGTCAGAAGAAACGGTGCTGACGCCCTGGTATTCCCTCGGCCTGGAGTTCCACCAGGTACCGGTGATTCTGTTCCTGATCGTCGTGGCGGTATCCCTGGTGCTGTTGTGGCGCTTCATGAAATCGGAAACTGGCCTGGCCATGCGAGCCACCGGCTCCAACGCCCGCATGGCGCGGGCACAGGGCATTGCCACCGGCGGTATGATTATCCTCGGTGTAGCCCTGTCTAACGGCCTGGTTGGCTTGGCCGGCGCCCTGTTCGCCCAGAGCCAGGGGGCGGCCGACGTCACCATGGGTGTGGGCGTGATTGTTATCGGCCTGGCCTCCCTCATTGGCGGCGAGGCGGTACTCACTCCGTCTACCGTTATGCGTGCCCTGCTGGCCTGCGTGATCGGCGCCATCATCTACCGCCTGGCCATTGCCTTCGCACTGAATGCAGACGTACTTGGCCTGCAGGCCCAGGATCTGAACCTGATTACTGCGGTACTGGTTACCCTGGCGATTGTTCTGCCCGGCGTTCGCACCAATCTCACTAACCGCTTCAGCCGCAAAAAAGCCTGAGGAGGCACTATGATCAGCGCAACCGATCTACGGCTTACCTTCGGCAAGGGTACGCCACTGGAAAACCCGGCACTGCGGGGTATGAGCCTGACCGTTAACCAGGGTGAGTTTGTGACCGTTATCGGCAGTAACGGGGCCGGCAAATCCACCTTCCTGAACGCCCTCTCGGGCGAGGTGATGGTGGACAGCGGCCAGATTATTGTCGACAACCAGGACGTTACCCGCCTGCCCACCCACAAACGGGCTTCGCGCGTGGCACGGGTATTCCAGGACCCCCTGGCCGGCACCTGTGAGAACCTCTCCATCGAGGAAAACCTGGCACTGGCCATCAAGCGCGGCCAGCGCCGTGGCCTTACCACAGCGGTAAAAAGCAAATACCTGCCGCAGTTCCGGGACAGCCTGGCCACCCTGAAACTGGGCCTGGAAAACCGCCTTGGCGACAAGATGGGCCTGCTCTCCGGTGGTCAGCGCCAGGCTGTCAGCCTGCTGATGGCCAGCCTGACGCCTTCCAGCATCCTGTTGCTGGACGAGCACACCGCTGCCCTGGACCCGAAAACCGCCAACTTTGTTCTGGAGCTCACGCAAAAGATCATTGAAGAACAGAAACTGACCGCCCTGATGGTCACACACAGCATGAAGCAAGCGCTGGAAGTGGGCAGCCGCACAGTCATGCTGCACCAGGGCCAGGTGGTGTTCGACATTGCCGGTAAAGACCGGGAAGGACTGGAAGTGAAAGACCTGCTCGGCCTGTTCGAGAAACAGCGCGGGCTGGAAGTGGACGACGACAGCCTGTTACTGGGCTAAGCCATTTCCGCAATAGAAAACGGGGCCACGAAGGCCCCGTTTTTCTATTACACAGTTAAAGCCGTTAGTGGCCGTAAATGCGCATCGAGGTATTGGTAATCGCCAGGTCGTCCAGCATGACCGACCCAATCGACGTGCCACCAATCAACACACCACCAATGCTCAGGTCAGCCCGGAAGCTGTCCATCTCAATGGCCAGAACCTCCGTGCCAGCGGCATTGGCACCCTTGAAAATATCCAGATCGACATTAGCGAACAGCCGCAAGGGCTGAGGGGCCTGCAGGTCATAATCCGCTCCGGTGAGCCGGAGATCCCGGATGCCCATGGCCAGGAACGGAATATCAAAGTCCATGTCATCAATGGCGAAATCCGTTAACAGCCTCAGGGTATCCGTGGCGGTATCCACCCGGATGGTGCCAGAGCCAATCAGCATGTCCATCTGGAAGTTATCCATAATGGTGGTGCTGCCATCGGTGCCGGTCAGGTCCCAGGCCCCGGTGGTGATGCGCATATCCACAGCCCCGAAGGTCATCGGGAGAATGTTGATAATGGCATCGCCGTCATTGGCAATGTCGATATTGATCCGAACGTTGTCCAGCTTGTCGCTGGGCGCGGCTCCGGTCAGGTTAAAGCCCAGTTCCGGGAACAGGTCAATACGGTTGGTACCACCCACAGAGATATCGTTAATCACCAACGATCCCTCATCCGTGTAGATAAACCGATCAATATTCAGCCGGGTTTCCAGCTCAATAGTGACACCCGCCTGACCGGTGATGTTACCCATCGAGATTTCATCCAACGGCTGGAACGCCATGGCGGCAGGGGCTGCCCCCGCAACACACAGCGCAAGCATGGTAGGTTTCAGGCCTTTCATTGTTCTTTTCCTTTTATAGTAGTTATCACTTCCTGTGGGCCACTGCGGTGTTACGACGCCACCCTCATACTCTACCGACACGTCGCATCTCGATACGTGCAGACATCACAAAAACTTGCACATCACAACAATTTTCACTGAACGCTTTTTAACCACAACATCTAGTGATTCCCCCGAAACCGCGCTGAACGCCCACACAGCAGGGATTTTGCGCGTTGCAAGTATTCTTCCATTGATTTTCTTTGCACTCAAAGCTCATTCAATAGTTGCTCTCTTATTCACAGACCACTATATCCTGTTATACTTCAGGAACAAGAAGCCCATATATAGGGCAAATAACAACCACACAGCCCGCCACGCGGGCGCCGGGAAAGCCGGCAAAAGCAACTCCGACAGCAAGATAAAGGCAATCCACCGGCTCTGAACAGGCGGCACCTTCCGCCAGGCAAATACCACATCTAGTGTTTTTGACCAAAAAACAGGCCGGCAGTAAGAACGCAACACCATTAAAAAAGGGGCATGGCGCCGGGGACGGCACCATCAAAACGAGACATACTGGAAACCGAGGGTGGCAATGAACGCTAAGGCACAGGCAGTGATCACAACGATTCCCATGCAGGAAGCGTCGCTTGATATCTGGCACAGCAAGTACCAGCTGAAGACCAAGACAGGCGAAGCGGTCGACAAAGACATCAACGCAACCTACGAGCGCGTTGCCAAGGCCTTGTCGGAAGTGGAGAACAAGAATGTACGCAACAAGTACATGAAGGAGTTTCTCTGGGCCCTGCAGAACGGTGCCATTCCGGCTGGCCGGATCACCTCCAACGCCGGTGCGGAAGCCCACAAGCCTGCCACCTCCACCATCAACTGCACGGTATCCGGCAGTATTCAGGATTCCATGAACGACATCCTGGAGAAAAACCACGAAGCGGGCCTTACCCTCAAGGCCGGTTGTGGTATCGGTTATGAGTTCTCAACCCTGCGCCCCCGCGGTGCCTACGTCGCCGGCGCCGGCGCCACCACTTCCGGCCCGCTGTCGTTCATGGATATCTTCGACCGCATGTGCTTCACCGTGTCTTCTGCCGGTGGCCGCCGCGGTGCCCAGATGGCCACCTTCGATGTACACCACCCCGACGTCATCGAATTCATCCAGGCCAAGCGTGAAGACGGCCGCCTGCGCCAGTTCAATTTGTCTCTGCTGATCACCGAAGACTTCATCGAAGCCGTACGCAACGGCGACGACTGGCACCTCTCCTTCCCCGTCACCAAGAAGGAAGTGGAAGACGAAGGCCTGGACCTGAACAACGCCGAGCAGTTCCTGTACCGCGATTTCCCGGTTCAGGACGGCTACGTGGTAAACGAAGAAGGCAAGGTTGCCTGCCGCATCTACAAGACGGTGAAAGCCCAGTTCATCTGGGACACCATCATGACCAGCACCTACGACTACGCCGAGCCAGGCTTCATCCTGATCGACAAAGTTAACCAGATGAACAACAACTGGTTCTGCGAAGACATCCGCGCCACCAACCCCTGTGGTGAACAGCCCCTGCCCCCATACGGCAGCTGCCTGCTGGGCTCCGTGAACCTGACCAAGTTTGTGGACTACCCGTTCACCGACAAAGCCAGCTTCAACTACGAGAAATACCGCAAGGTAGTGGGCATCTTCACCCGCATGCTGGATAACGTGGTGGAAATCAACGGCCTGCCGCTGGCCGAGCAGCGCCATGAAATCACCTACAAGCGCCGCCACGGCATGGGCATCCTGGGCCTGGGTTCTACCCTCGCCATGCTGCGCATGCCCTACGGCTCTGACGATTCCGTGCAGTTCACCGAAGACGTGGTACGGGAAATGGCCGTGGAAGGCTGGCGCCAGTCTCTGGCCCTGGCTGAGGAGAAAGGCCCGGCGCCCATCATGGAGGACGAGTTTGAAATCACCCCCAAGATGATGAGCAAGTGCCCGGACCTGGCCAAAGACGGCTACAAAGTGGGCGACATCCTCAAAGGCAAGCTGCTGCACGCCAAGTACAGCCGCTACATGCAGCAGATTGGCCACGTTGAGCCGGAACTGGTGAAAAAGCTGGCCGAGAAAGGTGGCCGTTTTACCCACCACACATCCATCGCGCCTACTGGCACCATCAGCCTGTCGCTGGCCAACAACGCCAGTAACGGCATTGAGCCAAGCTTCTCGCACCATTACGCCCGGAACATCATCCGTGAAGGCCGTAAAACCAAAGAGAAAGTGGACGTATTCAGCTTCGAGCTGCTGGCCTACCGCCATCTGGTCAATCCCGGCGCTATGCCCTTCTCCGAAGACGAAGACAAAAAGCTGCCCAGTTACTTCACCACCTCCGATGATGTAACCCCCACGCAGCACGTGGATATTCAGGCAGCGGCACAGAAATGGGTAGATTCCTCCATTTCCAAAACAGCCAACGTGCCCACAGACTTCGCGTACCAGGACTTCAAAGGCATTTACCTGTACGCCTACGACAAGGGCCTGAAAGGGTGCACCACCTTCCGCTTCAACCCGGAAGCCTTCCAGGGCGTACTGGTTAAAGAGAAAGACCTCGAAAACACGCTGTACGAGTTCACCCTGGATGATGGCAGCAAAGTGACCCTCAAGGGCAACGAACAGGTAGAGTACGACGGCGAAACCCACACCGCCGCCAACCTGTTTGATGCGCTTAAAGAAGGCACTTACGGTAAATATTGATCCCGGAAACCGACAGACAGGACAACGAACATGACAGTGAAAATCAGCAACAAGATTGTCGGCTACCGAGTCAAGAAAGCCGACACCGAAACCCCGAACGAGCACCAGGCACCGGTGATAGCTGAAACCAAGCCGGTAGAGATGAACGAAAACATCGAACGGCCGGATTTCTTGCTGGGCACCACCTACAAGATCAAACCGCCGGTGGCCGAGCATGCGATGTACATTACCATCAATGACATCCTGCTGAACGAAGACACCGACCACGAAAGCCGGCAGCCGTACGAAGTGTTCATCAACTCCAAATCCATGGAACACTTCCAGTGGGTTATCGCCCTCACCCGCGTAATCTCTGCGGTATTCCGCAAAGGCGGCGACGTAACCTTCCTGGTGGAAGAGCTGCGCAGCGTGTACGACCCCAACGGCGGCTACTTCAAGAAAGGCGGTGTGTTCATGCCCTCACTGGTTGCCGAAATCGGCGCCGTGATCGAGAAGCACCTGAAGGCCATTGGCCTGCTGGAAAGCGACGAGCTGAGTGAAACCACCAAGCGCATCCTCGCCGAGAAACGCGCCGAGTTTGAAGCCAGCCAAAACAAAGCCACCAACGACGACAGTGGCAGCGACTACCCCGCCAACGCCACCATGTGCGGCAAGTGCAACACCAAAGCGGTGATTGTGATGGACGGGTGCGCTACCTGCCTGTCTTGCGGCGACAGCAAGTGCGGTTGAGGTGATTGACCACTGAGTGACGAAAAGGCCTGGTTGCGGAAGCTGCCGGGCCTTTTTGTTGGTGGCAATGTTTGTGGTGCGTCGTTAGTCGTGAGAATGCGGCTGCGTTGATATTACTAAGTGGGATCTGGCTTGTTTGTTATTTGGGTTTGTAGTTACATGATCTTTTAGGTTTTTTTGGCATCGATGGCCCGTAAGGTTGTTTTATCGATGCGTGATAATGAAGCAGTTCAATAATCGCAATAATTAAGGCTGCGGTCTAATACGCTGTTACATCTAAAGGGAGATCGTACGAATGGCATGGTATTGGTGGGTATTATTGGTGGTGGTTGGGTTTTTCGTGTTGGGTTACTACCAAGAAAAAATGAGAAGAGAGCGCCTTATGGAGAAGTATGGCGATGCTGAGCTTGTTGATCGGCTGATGAAGAAAATGTTTTGGCAAGGTCAGTCCGAAGAGCAGCTCATGGATTCGCTGGGAAAGCCAGTAGATATTGACCAGAAGGTGCTAAAAACCAAAACTAAAGAAGTATGGAAGTACAACAAAACAGGAAAAGGCCGATATTCACTGAGAGTTACCCTGGAGAATGGCGAGGTCATTGGCTGGGATCAAAAATAATATAACCAGGCTAGGCACGGCGACGCCTTTTTCGTTGCGGCTGGGTATCGCTGACAACATCTACCAGTCTGGCGACATTGTCACCGCCGACCGACCAGTGTCGTTCACCACGGAGAACAAGCGCCTGCCGAACTACACGGACTGGATGAAGCACCGGGTCGACAGCCAACAGGGCAAAGAGATATACAGCCACCGAATGTCGGTGGTGGAGCCGGTGTTCGGCAACATCGGCACGAACAAACGGCTGAATCGCTTCAGCTTGCGAGGCAAGAAGAAGGTGCAAGGCCAGTGGCAGCTATACTGCCTCGTACACAACATTGAGAAGTTGGCGAATTACGGGCGGATGGTGGCGTAGTGCTGAGATCGGAAATCCCGGACGAGCACCTGTTGGAAACCAGCAATGCCAGCGCCAAGAGCCCCAAAAAGCCGAAGCGAATAGCTGAACATCGAAATCACGGGAATCGGCCAGTTGATGGCCGCGATAAAAATTACAGGAATCAGGTGTTGGGAACGGCTCGAAATCGGTTTTTTCTACAGCCTCGTTATAACAAAGCCGGAACTTAGGCTACGGAGAATCGGAAATGAGGTGGTTTTTATCAGGCACTGCTGCAGTACTTTTAGTCGTTATTTCGGCGCTTTCCTATTTTGCCTATACTGCACAGCCAAGCTCCCAGTTTTTAACTGTCTTTCAGGTACTTGCCCCCAGCCTTGCAACAATATTAACGGCTGTCGTTGCTCTGATGATTTACGCATCTCAACAAGCAACTCAGCGACTCTGGCTTGATGCAAAGCAGGAGGATGAGAAGGCGAGACTTGCCTCAACCATTTACAAAGAGATCAAGTCAGCTGAAAACGCCATAGAAAAAATAAGGGCGAAGAATGTCGAGAAGATTCAGCAGTATGGGCCAAACAGCTTTTCATTGATCAATGAAACAGCACCTCCAATTCTTCCATATGAATCATGGACAAAAAACAAACACCTATTTGTTGGAGCGTTATCTTCGGAGCATTTCGATACGATCGATCAGTCATTTGAGGCTGCTATTCAAGCTGAAGACTGCCGAGCCTGGGCTTTAGACCTCTTTCGGTATCAAGCACAAGAAAAAGCAAGAGCCAGGGTTGACGCGGTAAATTCGTTAACTAAAGACCTAGTTGTCGAACGGCTGAGAGCTTCCAAAGGTTATCCTACCGTACCAGGTATTCTTGACGACGGGATTGACAATATTAAGGCCGCTTGCGAGAAAGAATTCTACCGTTTGACCGGTTTACCGAGTGAGATCTTTGTTCCAAAAGAACTGTTTGATCGTGCAGAGCAGGCCCTCGAATCATTTAAACCTATTATCAATACGCCTGCTGGACAGGCACTCAAACAGCTTTGTCGGATCTATTCGGCATAACCACACAGAGACGCCCTTTCCATTGCGCCTTCGGCTCCATTGCAAGGAGCGCCCATGTTCCGAACGTTAAATGGAGCAATAATAGTGAAACCTCCACCAGTTGTGATTTTTTCGATGTTACTATTCGGCCTTCTCGCAATATTGGGGGTAGTGTCTGCAGTGAAATTGTTGCCTCTGGGCATCGGCGAGTTTGTTGCTGGTTCCAGCATTCCAGTAATTTTCGCCGTTTGCTTCTTTGGAGTTTTATTAAGAAAGGGGTGGGTAAGGATCTTTGGGGCTGCCACTATCTCACTTAATGCCCTCATTACGGCTTTTGTAACAGGATATTTTTCGAGCGATATAACTCTGCATACCGCAATGGTAGTTGCAGCACTAGTTCTGCTTGAACTCTTGTGGGCATGCTGGTTTGGTATGGGAAATGCGTCGAAAGATTACTTTCATGGCGGTGTAAATGTTTAACATAGTGTTTTACGCCGCCCCGTCATTTTGCTTCTCAAAAGGCGCGAATTTTTTAAAGTGAAAATTAGATTAAAGCATGAACATTAAGAATTTATTTATAGTTGGATTTGTATTATTAATTTCATCGTGTGCAAGTCGTCCAGATTTGCAAGAGCTTACAGGTGAATGGAAAGTTTGGGCCACTGAAGACGAAAGATTTGTTGGGTTATATTGCTTCCAAAATGGCCAGTACACTATTAGCTTCGCTGGACATTCAATGACTCATGATGTCAATACATTCAAAAAATTATCAAGTAAAGAATATATATTTGATTATGACGTTAAGAGCAGGAATATTAAGAAAAAAATAACGCTATCTGAAGGAAAAAATAAATTAGTGGAAACTATTGTCTCTATAGACTCAAAAACCGTTGATCCAGACTCGCCGTATGCTGCCACGACTACGGGCGTATTTCTGAATAAAAGTTGTGGATAACGAATGTCTCGAACAATCGTCAGCTCCTTCAAGGTTTTTACCAGGCCTGGTACGGCGACGGCTTTTTCGTTGCGGCTTCGCCTCCACCACAAAGCCGCGCGTGTTGAGCGGCGTTAAAACTACATGGGTTAAATATGGCAAGTTTTCCGAAAATAGTTGACCGTGGAATTCATAGGTTGGTAACGAATACCCTTTCATTCGGCAAGTTGGTGCCTTCCAACCATGATATGGCACTTTATCGCAGGCCCAACGAAACTTATAAAGTAGTTGATTTACTGGAAAGAGAGTTGAGCCTCGACTTAGATGATGATCTGATAAAAAAGATAGATTCTATAGTTTCGAAGCCTATAGTGTTAAGGTTTAGTTCTGATAGTAATTCAGCGGAAGATTTTTTTTGGGGAAATAAAGCTACTAACAACCTTGTCCTAAAAAAAGTTTTATCGGCATTGGCATTTGGAGAACTTGAGTTTTGGGAGCGCGACTTGCCTCAAAACTCCCACGAGGAAAGGCTTACAGGGCATATTTTAAGTAAGATTTTCTCCTCAGTTCGCTTCTGTTCAGAATCCATTTCTGATTACTCAAAAGAAGTTTTCAAAAATGAGCTACCTATAGAGGTTTCCTATCACGATTTGTCGAAAAACAACAGAGAAAAAGTAACTGGCAGTGATTTTGGAGTTATATTACACACAAATTTTCCCGATCAAGAAGAATCAGTAATGGGAGTGGCAATTCAAGCCAAGAAGCTGAAAGATAATTTATCATACCTGCCGATTGCTCAGGCAGATGCACAACTAAAGTTTGCTGGGACTGACGGGGCTTATTGTTGTTTTTACGATGTGGCTGATACGGGAGAGCGTCTTCCTCCCGCTGTTTTACGGAGCGAACCAATTGTTGGCCAATGTGAAAAAACTAAAAACGACTATAAAGTGCAAAGAGAAATGGTGTCATCCTCAGGGTTGCCTTTGTCTTTGTTTCTTATATGGGTTCTAGAGGGCAAGTGCCCTTCCAAAAAGTTTGACAATATTAGGCAAGCTGCCAACTTTATGGTTACCGGTGAGGAAAGTGTTGAAAATTACCCAGGGCCGTCGAGAGTGCTCACTATTTCAATAGGAGGGATGAGCTTTCGGCAAGAGTTGGATGATCTGAAGAATCTTTTTACAACTCGTGAGACAGGAAGTCCAGACTAAACAATTTTTAAAAATGCATTACCGGGACCGTGGACTTCCCCGCTGCACCCTCGTAAAAAGGGGCGAGTTTTTTTTCTACAGCCTCGTTAGGCAAAGACATTCAGAACCCGCCAACAGCCTGCAACCCGAGGAAAATTGGAAACATGGAAATACAATGTAAATGTGGAAAATTCCGGGCCAAACTCAGAGCCTTCCCCAACAACACACCGGGGCGCTTGGTTTGTTATTGCGATGATTGCCAGTCTTATCTGCATCACCTCAAACGTGATGATCTACTTGACGCCAATGGTGGCACAGAGGTAATTCCCGCATATCCCGCTGACGTTAAAATTCTCAGCGGATTGGAGCACTTAAAATGCACGCGGTTGTCGCCTAACGGAATATTTCGCTTTTCCACTTCGTGCTGCAATACGCCCATTGTCAATACCCATCCCAAAGAGCCGTGGGCGGGTTTTCTGCGCTGCGTGTACACTGCCGGAGTCGATCAAACGCTGGGGCCAGTTCGCAGTCGCATCATGGGTCGCTACGCAAAAGGAACACCGCCCGCTGGCACACCCGAAAAATTCAACTTGCGAGCGTTTGTAACCGTAATGCCGTTCATGCTTAAAGGTAAATTGCTCAAAAAATCCAAGCCATCTCCATTCTTTGCTGAGGATGGCGTAACCCCTATCGTCGACCCTCATATACTGAGTAAAGCGGAACGGAAGGCATCACTCTAATAATGGCCCTCTCTATCAGCCTAGTTGTCCAGCTGAAAGCCCCTCTAATTCCCAATCATCGGCGCAGACCACCATACTGGCTGAACCAATATTATAGGCATCAGGGCCAAAGCGATGCCCCAAAACACCACAGCCTTTGCCCTCCCCCGCTGATAGCAATATGACGCAGCCCATAACAATGCACTGACAACCAAAACAATCAGGTACAAAAATACTGCGTAAACCCCGACACCCTCCCCAGCAACAATGAACCGGCTGAAGATATAAAAGATCCACGCTTGCACGGTCGTAATCAGCAGTAACGCCGCCGGATACAGAGCTTTGCGCAGCATCAATATAATCATTACCATACTCCCAATTGGTAGAACTCCTCGGCTAGTTTGCGCCGTCGCTCATTTCCATCTCCAGAGGGATCAGCGTAATAGAAATGTCCTTCTGAATCCGGCATCTGGCTCGCAAGTAACGGCAATACCATGAAAAGCTCGATTGCGCCCATTCCGGCATAAATTGGGTCTCAAAGCTCTCCCATCAAGACATTCCGGTGCTCACCACAATGCTCAGTGATCCGGAAGTCATGAAGTTTTCCGTTCGTGGAGTTTGCGACGAAGAAGCTACCCGAAAGTTCGTTGATCGGTGCCTTGAGTGTTACGCCTCTCATGGAATCGGGCCATGGGCTCTGTATGAGAAAGAATCTGGCGAATTTATCGGCTTCTGTGGCGTTGGGCCGGAATTGGTTGGCGAGGTTGAAGAACTCAATCTGGGTTATCGCCTGGCGCGCAGGTTCTGGCATCATGGGTATGCGACAGAGGCTGTCAAAGGTGTTCTCCGGTATGCTTTCCAGCAAAAACACTGTGAGTCGGTCATTGTTATTATCGAGCCGGAGCATACAGCCTCCGTTAGGGTAACGGAGAAGGTTGGGTTCGGAGACTACGCGCTTCAAGAGTTTCATAACCGACTGGTGCGGGTGTATCGAATGACATGCGAAGATTGGGCATTGCACAACAAATTGTTGTAGTGCGCCCATTACCACTGGTTTTGGGAGATAAGGACATCCGTAAACATTGCAGGAGGCATCGTGATAGTCATCTATGGAACCAAAGAACATCTTAATCCGATCAAGGCTCAGCTCTCCGAGGTTATTCACGGATGTATGCAGTCCGTACTCGGTATGCCGGAAGACAAGCGGGCTCATCGTTTAATCCCCATGGAACCCGAGGACTTTTATTACCCCAGGGGCCGGACGCCCGCCTACACGGCCATCGAGATTAATATGATGCAGGGCCGAACGCCCGAGACCCAGAAAGCTCTGATCAAGGAGCTCTTCAGCAAGATTGAGTCCGTGATTGGCATCTCACCCGTGGATGTTGAGATCACGATCAAGGAACAACCGCCCCACTGTTGGGGCTTTCGGGGCATGACTGGAGACGAGGTGCGTGACCTTAAGTACTCGGTTAATGTGTAACAATGTTGTCAACGTGAAGTCATTGCTAGTAAGGCTTCACCGCCAGTAGTGGCGCGTATTGACAGGCGAAAATGGAACTGCGTTGATTTTACTTATCGGAGTTTCGTCAGCCAATTTAACGGAGAGGACTGCATGACAAGGATCAGTTTAATAATCGGTATGACCTTTACCTTCCTGCAAGGTTTTGGTTTAGCTGTATCAGCTGAAGAAAACATCAAAGCTATGCCAATAATTATGGCTATAAAAGAAACCGAGTCCACAGAGAATAAGATGGCTCGGCTAGGAAGAATTGATAATCTAGTGGAGAAATACAAATTAAACCTAAATGAAAAGTACATTTATACTGGTGAAGGCTTAGCTGGCAGTCTTCATAATCTTGGAGTGGTATATAAAATATCGGACAACGGATCTTCGAGCAATGTCATACAACTAAATTTTCGAAACGGCTTCGGCAGAAAAAAAGTCGTAGCCAATTCTAAGTTGATACCCGAGGCCAGCTTATCCAGAAATGATTACAATCAAAGAATTGCATCTCGTGTAATACTGAAAGACGAGCCAGGATCTAAGGCCAGGAAATACTATAAAGATTGGTATGATGAATATTTTTCCTTGAGAGCTACTCTAGCTAAAAAGGTCTTGGATACGGGCAGGTGTGATACGGTTGTCAGCGCAGATATGTACCTAGTCAATGGAAATTCCTTCACAGCGTTTTGCGGTAATGGTTTTCATTATAGCCAGAACGAAAACCAAATAAGGAATGATAAACCGTTAGATAGCGAGGTAGTATATTGGACGGCAACAGGGATCACTGTGCCTGATCAAGAACCCCATCCAAATCCAGACTTATACACCCAATAAACTGGGCGCGCATAGCCTATGATGAAGGTTGAACCGTTGATGAAATTTCATACGCTTATCGCGGCTACTTTACTTACCTTGTTCACCTCAGTTGCCGCTGCTGACCAACATAACTCCCTGATTAAGACTGTCGAGAAAGTCGCTGACGACCTGGAGGCCCGTGTTGGCTTTGCTGCTTGCGACCTGGAGTCGGGCCAGAGGTGGGAATATCACGCTGATCAGCGGTTTGCGATGTCCAGCACGTTTAAAACCCTGGCTTGTGCCGCCCTGCTCCATCGGGTCGATGCGGGACAGGAGAACCTCGCCAAAAAAGTGAATGTTTCAGAATCCGACCTTGTGACCTACTCTCCCATCACAGAGAAGCACGCTGGTGGTGAGGCAATGACCCTTTCAGATCTTTGCGAAGCTACACTGACAACGAGCGATAATACGGCCGCAAATCTGGTTTTACGAGAATTGGGCGGGCCAGAAGCAGTAACCTCGTTTGCGAGGCATTTGGGAGACGATGTAACGCGTCTCGACCGGTGGGAAACGGAACTGAATGAAGCGTTACCAGGCGATAACCGAGATACCACAACGCCAAATGCGATGGTCAGGAATCTTCAAACCTTGCTGTTGGGTGACGCCTTATCCGAACCGTCCAGAGAGCAACTGCGTGATTGGCTCAAGGGCAACCAGGTTGCGGACGGGCTTTTTCGGGCTGCTGTACCAGAGGGCTGGACTGTCGCAGATCGAACCGGGGCGGGAGGTTTCGGGTCGAGGTCTATTACGGCCGTCATCTGGCCACCTGAGCGCCAACCTATCATTGTGGCGCTGTATCTGACTCAGACGGAGGCTTCCTTCGAAGAGCGGAATGCGGCAATTGCTGAGATAGGTAAAGCAATCGTGTTGACGGTGCCGTTTGCCCCCAGCCGCCGCTGAGGGTTCATCTATGGAGCTAAGTAAGCGGGCTTGATAGAATTTTCGTGACATTGGAATAATGCCAAAGAGTCATCCGCGAACCCGCAACAGGAAAAGGAATTCATGGCAACAGATTGGAAATTGGTTCGTAGGCTCTAAAATTCTGCGCTTGATGCCTGCGAAGCTTTGGATCACCTAGAAATTACGGATGATGAACGAAGCACCGCTGTTCGAGCTGCCAACGGACAGACCGCCGGCACGGTATGGGACGCTTTACAGAGCGCGCATATCTTCCCAGAAAACGTTCGGTATATGGTTATTCGGGGCCGAGGGCAGTTAGGCGACTCCGCCCCATTTGTTCAACCGGTCAGCCGCGTTCTCCAACAAACGGGATTGCTGGCAGCTGAACTCGTTGGTTCGCAGCAGCTGCAAATACCAATAAAGGGTATCGACCCATACTCACCAGAAAGAGAACAATCCCTGGAATCGGTAATCGAGAACCTTGCAACATGGTACGAGAGCCATCTGGTGCCTAATGTAGAAAAAGCGCTGGCCAATGCGCGTGGTAGCGGGCGCTCATAGTGGGCGGCGGTCTAACTAACTGTCTTTCATGGGCATTCATGCCTGAGTCGCGGAAGACCGCAGACGGATACCAAAAGGGAACATCCTGCCCGTGTCAGCGCCCTTAGTCAGCATCATCACCCCCACCTTCAACCGGGAGCTAACCATCACACAGGCTGTCGAGTCTGTGTTGGCCCAGTCTTATCCCCATTGGGAGCTGATCATCATCGATGATGGCTCCCGGGATAGCACCCGTGAAAAGCTGGTCAGCTACCTGGATGATCGTCGTATTCAGTACCATTTTCAGGAGAATCAGGGCCAGAGCCTTGCCCGGAATCTGGCGCTTCAGTACGCCCAGGGAGAGCTAATATGTTTTCTCGATTCTGATGACCTGTGGGTGCCCGATAAGCTGGAACGGCAAGTGGCGCTGATGGAGGCTCACCCGGAGGTGGACGTGCTTCACAGTGATGAAATCATGATCGATGAACAGGGCCGCGAGTTGTCCCGCAAGAATATGCGCCGGTACTCCGGGCGGATTGCCCGGCAGATGCTGGTGGACAACAGCGTGAGCATCAACACGGTCATGGCGCGGCGGGAATGTTTCGATACCATGGGCGGGTTTTCCGGCCGTTACGGCGTTGCCGACGATTACGACATCTGGCTGCGTTTTTCGGCCCGGTTTACGTTCCTCTATGTGCCCGAGTATTGGGGCTATTACCGGGTGATGGCAGATCAGATTTCCAGCGACAAACAACGACGCTTTGCAGCGAACGAGTCGATTATTCGGGATTTTATTGAGGAACACGGGAACGCGCTTCAACCCCGGGAGATCCACTGGGGCCTGGCCCGCTTCTATTGCCGCAAAGCCCGTTATTTTGCGTCGGCGGGGAAAACGGCCATCGCCTGGGGCGCAATTGCCCAGGCCCTGCGATATGCTCCGCTGGACTCGGTAGTATGGCGCGCTGTTTATCGAGTGATAGTCCCCCGCCATGGGTGATACAGGATTGACATTGGTAGCCTCTCAGATTGGCTTTCATCAAAAAAAGGAATGACCATGAAATGCCCCAAATGCAGAACCACTGACCTGAAACCCACCAAAATTGAGGATGGCCTCCCTGTTATGGGCTGTCCAGGCTGTGACGGCGCCTCTCTGTCACTGCTCTACTACCGCGACTGGGCGGAAAGAAATGAGCCCGTCGATCAGAGCGATAGCTTTGATGCGGATGTAACCGTCGAGAACGATGCTAAAACCGCCCTATCCTGCCCCAAGTGCAGCAAGCTGATGACCAAGTACTCGGTATCCAGCGAGCACAAGAACCGTATTGATCTTTGCGGTTTCTGTGATGAGGCCTGGCTGGATGGCAGTGAATGGACATTGCTCAAATCCCTCGAACTGGCACACAAACTTCCCAAGGTCTTTACCGACCAATGGCAGCGGAAAGTGCGGGATGAAAAAATGGAGAGCAAAAAAGTCGACCGCTTGAAAAGGCTGGTTGGGGAAAGCGATACCGCAAAGGCCGTCGAGATCAGAGATTGGCTGAAGAACCACGATCGAAAGGTGGCTATTGTTCAGTTTATTGGCTCGGAATAACGGAGCGTGGTGAGGAACTGATGAAAAAACGGGTAAGTTCGGGCTCCCCCTTGGAAGAACCCATTGGTTTTTCCAGAGCCTGCAGAATTGGGAACATGATTTCTGTATCAGGTACAGCACCAATAGAAAATGGTGAAACGACCTGTATCGGGGACGTTTATGGCCAGACCAAGTATTGCCTGGAACTGTCTATTCAGGCTATTGAGGAAGCTGGTGGGAGTCCCGCCGATATAATAAGAACTCGCATTATGCTTACGGATATAGCTCGCTGGGAAGAAGCTGCAAAAGCACATGGTGAGCTATTATCTGTGATCAAGCCCGCCTGCACCTTTGTTGAAGTAAGTCGGTTCATCAACCCCGACTGGCTTGTGGAGACAGAGATTGATTGTGTCTTGGGGCAAGTGTAATAAACGCTCTGCAGTCTCGGTGGGCGAAATAGCAGGTGCTTCACAAACATAACGGGAGAAGCAATGTGACCACCCTAGCGACAATCGAGCAGTCTATACGGCGTAACTTACCGATCTTGTTCGGCAACAGAGAACCAGCAGACGATGACGCTTTTCTGAAGAGGTTCGACTCGCTCACCGAATACGCTGCTACTGTGTCCGAGCCCTTCCTTAGGCCAGAAACGACACGTTATCAGTCCATTTTGCTTTACGTGTCTCTCATCTTTGTTTCAATTGGCCTTTTCGGAATCGGCCAGATCACCTTTGGCGAAACTCTACTTTTCGTAGATCGAAGGTTGTTATTCGTCTACACAGTTTTCATAGCGGCAGTGGCTGTTATTTTCCTCACAAAAGCTTACGTGGACTATCAGCGTGCAGATTTCAGCCGTAATAAAAATTTTAGAGCAATAGCAGAGATACGGGATGTTCTAAACATCTCGTCGCTGAGGAAAAACGTTCAGTATTATTTCTGGGAGGAAATCTCAAATACCATCGGGCGCGCATATGAGCCTTTTCATGATGCCATGTCGAAAACCCTGGACCAGACACCTGATGTCGTTCCAACATCCACCAATTTGTTCACTGTTGATCTAAAAGAACTCCGTAAAATTCCGGAACTAACAGCCACGATTGAAGCGAACGAGAAATGCCTTGCAGAGCTTTCAGATGAGTTAGCCAAGGACGTAGCCAAATTTGAGGAAAAGGCTGAGAAAATCTTGAAAGCACGAGAAGCTGCAGGACATGGCGATCAGTATCGGGTGTTGTCAGATAGTTCGTTTGAGCGCGTAAACAAGGCATTCGATGAATGCCTTGGCAGCTGGTTCGACTTACGAAACAGGCTGCAGGACGAGAATCTATCTGTCATCTTCGATGAAGCAACGAATAGCTCCCAACACAAAAGGGCGGAGGCTGTACTACGGCTGCTAGTAAGAATACAGAGGATACGGCGTATTTATGTGGGCCTCGAAGTCTTTGCTCCATTGGTGTTTGCAGCAATTGCTATCTTTTACGTATGGTCGCAGTGAGTGTGACGCCAAACAGAGATTTCCTGTTACCCAACGCTGATTGCTGAACGTGAAGCCAAGTACTGAACATCAAAAAAGAGGGACCTTACACATGCAAGACACCAAACCAGCATTGCCACCAATTGTCTCGAATGAGGAATGGGAAACCGCCCTCCGCCAGTTACTGGTTAAAGAAAAAGAGGCCACCAGAGCAAGGGATGCCTTGAGCGCTGAACGCCGAAGACTGCCCATGGTTAAGGTAAAGAATGATTACCTGTTCCAGGGCGAAGAAGGCAGTGTGTCTTTTCTTGACCTGTTCGGCGGGCGCCGCCAGCTCATTGTTTATCATTTTATGTTCGCCCCCGACTGGAAGGCCGGTTGCGACGGATGCTCCTGGCTCGCCGACGCCATGACTCACCCTGCCCATCTGCATGCCCGCGATACGTCGCTTGTGATGGTGTCACGCGCACCTTACGAGAAGCTTGCGCAGTACAAAAAGCGTATGGGCTGGTCGATGCCCTGGTACTCGTCTTTCGAAAGTAGCTTCAACTATGATTTTGGCGTAACGACAGCTGACGGAGAAAGGCACGGCGCAAGCGTATTCCTTCGTGACGGGAGTGATGTCTACCGCACCTACTTTACGGGTGCCCGTGGCGTCGAGTACCTGGGTAGCCTCTGGACGTATCTGGATTTGACTCCGTATGGTCGCCAGGAAACCTGGGAGGATTCGCCGGAAGGTTGGCCACAGACAAAGCCGTATGTGTGGAATCGCCGACACGATGAATATGACTTGTGAGGTTGTGCGGCAAACAGGATACCGGTGTCAGGTAATGGCCATAATGACATTGATCGTTTTTATCCTGGGGGCTCTACCTGCCATTGGATTGGCCGAGACTGAACAGCACTTTTACTTGTGTTCGTCGTTCGTGGAAACCTCTGCAGTTGGTGAACAGACAGCTCTCGGTTGGCCGGTTGACATCAAATTGACAGCGGTTGGATCCCGAAGTTTTGAGTCATACACGGACGCCAATGTCGGAACCATTCTCCGCATTATGGTTGGCAGTCGTGAGTTTGCGAGGGCAACAATAAGGGCGCCAATTTCAACGGGAAGTATTCAACGGGCATTCGAATCCCGGGATGAAGCTTTAGCTTGGCAAGTAACATTGGCCGGCAAACTTCCCGAAGCCCCATGCGGTGTACGGAGCTGAAAAAGAGGTGCCATAAGCCTTCATTAAAACGGGTAGCATTACCTGAGATCATCGCTAGTGTCGAAAATCTTCAATACCGATCCCGGGCCATTTATTACCGTGTAACTCCACAACAATTGGAGGACATGGATCATGACGGCACGCGCGAACTACATCGGCCTTGCGCCGAAAGCCATGCAGATTCTGATGAATCAGGAAGCGTATTTGAGGGAGCAGTTCCGGGCGTCAGACACCCTCAGCACGGCTGTTTGGGAGCTGGTAAAGCTAAGGGTGTCGCAAATCAATCAGTGCGCCTTCTGCATCGACATGCATAGCAAAGATGCCAAGGCGCAGGGTGAAACCCCGGAGCGAATGTTGGGCTTGAGCGCCTGGCATGACATGCCTTTCTATTCTCCCACAGAGCGAGCTGCGCTTGATTGGGCGGAGCATCTTACCTTTGGCAGGCCGGTAGACAACCAGAAATATCAGGATGTAGTGAAAGCTTTGGGTGAGCAGGCTCTGGTGGATTTGACCATCGCGGTTAACGCCATCAACAGTTGGAACCGGATTGCCAAAACGTTCAAGCCAGAGGTAGGCAGCTATAAACCACGATAGCCGTTCCAGACCAGCGTTCGATTTTCAGCTGTCCTGCCCGTCAGGACAGTTGTCGGCGGTTGTGCAAGGGATTTGGTCCGCGTCAGTATCCGAACAGGAAAACGAGCCGGTCGTGAAGTTGCTGCAACGATGGCTGAGCAGGCATTTCCGTCTCACAAAGAGCATCCCCAGGCCGCTGAAGCAGGCCCTGGAAAGCTTCAACGAAAACGCAACACCGGGGGTGCTTAACGAACAAATCAGCGTCAGCCAGCGGCATGTGGAGCGGCTTTTCAAACACTGGATGGAAATGACACCCAAGCAGTACCAGCGCATCCTGCGGGTGAAACGAGCCATCGACTACATCCGCGAGCACAGCCGGGCAAACCTGGCAGAGGTTGCCCATCAGTTCGGCTTTAGTGATCAAGCTCACATGACGAGGGAGTTCCGTGCCATTGCGCGCATTACGCCCGGGAAGGTGTGAGGTATAGCTAAGAGACCAGGCGACCTTGAGTTGGGATTCAAAACAGAATAACTTGGGTGTTTCTGGGTAATCACCATATGGAGTTCAATCATGCAAAGGATCGCGTCATCCGTCTTCACTCTACTTGGCCTTACCGCACTGGGACTGGTTCCCGGATTTACACATGCCGGCGGCCCAGCTCCCGAACACTTCCTAGATAGCAGTTCGATGATTTTGGAGATTCGCTATTGCGAATGCCAGGCGACAGAGCCCGATGGCAGCCCTTCGGAACTGCGCACGGAATTTCTGGAACGTTCTCACCTCTTGCGGGTAGGTCTTGCCGATGAAGGCCGGGGGTACGCGTCTTCACCGGAACTGACGATTGGCTTCAAGTTAACGCCACTGCCGGAATCCCCTGGCGCTTTCGCCTTCAACTTTGCCGGCCGTTATGCGGCAGGAAATCGGAGCAGCACCGGTAGCGGAGAAGTGTTGCTAAGCGCCGACCAGTGGATCAATCTCTTCGGCTCAAACCGTGAAGGTGGGCACGGCACGCAGTTCAGTGATGTTGCGGTGAGATTGGTCGAGGCGAATACTTCGATAAATTAGGTGGCATGCCTTTGGTAAAGTTCGCCACACAAGTTGGAAAGGGAATTTTCAATGATGTAGAGGTTTGTACTGTTCACAATATTATCGCTCTTTTCCATTCGCTCCGTTTAGCAACCTGCAATTGCCGGTTTCGTATACATCAGGGATAGATACTATGAAAACTCAAATTCTACGTGGTCTTTCTTTAGCCACATGTGTAATCGGCGGAATCCTCTCGGTTTCAACGTTTGTCGGGCTTCCAGACACCCTTCCGGAGTTCGCCGCCGGGCTCATCATGATGGTCGTGGGTTATGGTAGCTTCAGATGGGTTTCCAACACCCGCTCTCATACTGAACAGCCAACCGCCAAACCGTCTGCCATCCTTCGCTTTGTTGGGTTGCTGTTTATTATTGTCGGCAGTTTGCTTTTACTACGCGGGATGTTTGGCGTTTTGAGTTCTGCGTTTCTGTTGGTGCAAGGAGGGCTAGATCAGGAGGGTGTGATCATCCTGCTGAAGGTTCTCGTAATTGGCGCAGTTCCGGGCTTATTGCTTGTCTTCGCTGGTCGCAAACTTCGTATGGCGGGCTTGGGACATTTGGCTTTAGCCAGCCAGAATTAGGTTCCAAACAGCAAGAGCAGGCGGAGGATGACGAATCCTCCGAGTTCACCGTCGGATCAGCAGTGTGTGAATGTGAGCTCGTTCGAGCTTCCTGGCGTATGGTGGTTATGAGTTGGAGAAGTTTATTCTGACACGACCATCAATATCGGGAACTCTATGCATCGGTTTTTCAGCTGGAATTTCGCACTTTTACTCCTTTTCGTACCTATGCTGTCCCAAGCACAGCCCACAGATTGGCAAGCCGAGGTCGAGCAAGAAGCCGCACAACTTGACCGCCTGCACACCCTGATTGTTGCCCACAAGGGTGAAGAAATTCTGGCACTGGATTTACGGGGCCAGGGCCTGGATACACCCGTCAACATCAAGTCTTTGTCTAAAACGGTGTTGGCTGCGCTGGTGGGTATGGGCATCAAAAACGATGTACTCGAGGGAACCAATCAGCCTGTGGTAGAAACTCTGGGCAACCGGGTACCTGCATCGGCTACCGAGGGTATTGAGCGCATTACCCTCGGGCACCTGCTGTCTTTACAGGCAGGTTTACAGCGTACCTCTGGGGCTAACTATGGGCCCTGGGTGGCCAGTAACAACTGGGTAAGCCATGTGCTCACCCGGCCGTTCGTGGATGAGCCAGGCGGGCGCATGCTGTATTCCTCAGGCAGCAGCCACCTGCTCTCTGCAGCTTTAACAGAAAGTGCTGGCCGCAGTACCCTTTCCCTGGCTCGGGAGTGGCTGGGGAAACCTCTGGACATAGATATCCCGCCGTGGGACCAAGACCCGCAAGGGGTTTATTTTGGCGGTAACAACATGCTGCTCTCACCTCGTGATTTGGTAAAAGTCGGCGAGCTGTATCGCAATAACGGGCGTGTGGGAGACCAACAATTGCTCCCGGAGAACTGGGTAAATGAATCCTGGAACGGTCGCGGCGAATCCGCTTACACTGATGATCCCTATGGCTACGGCTGGTTCCTGCGACCCATGGCGGGTGAGATGGGGTATTACGGGCGCGGTTTTGGCGGCCAGGTGCTCTATGTAGTGCCGACCCTGGAACTGACGGTGGTAATGACCTCAGACCCTACCCCACCTTCGCCGGGTTCCCGTTACCTGCGCCAACAGTTTCAATTAATTGAAGACCACATTATTCCGGCACTGCCCTAGCGAATGACCATACCCATTGTCCATCACCCGGATTACAGCTTTCCTTTCCCGCAGAAGCACCGCTTCCCCATGGAAAAGTTCGGGCTTCTGGCGGAATATATGCGTTCCACGGGGCTGCTCACACGCAGCAACAGCTTCCGCCCTGCCCCTTGCCGCCAGGGCTGGCTGACCCAAACCCATTGCCCGGATTACCTTGCCCGTTTTGCGCAAGGCCGGCTGACGGCGCGGGAGCAACGGCAAGTGAACCTGCCGTGGAGCACCGGCCTGGTGCGGCGTACATTTCTGGCGCCCTCCGGTACAGTGCTTGCCGCGCAGCTTGCCTTACAGCACGGCATTGCCTGCCATCTTGCTGGCGGCACCCATCACGCCCATTTCGATTACGCCTCCGGGTTCTGCATCCTCAATGACCTGGCGATTGCTGCCAACGTGCTGCTTGGGCAAGAAGGCATCAACAGGGTGCTGGTCTTCGATTTGGATGTGCACCAGGGGGATGGCACCGCAGCCCTGCTCGCCAACACACCAGGGGCATTCACCTGTTCCATCCACTGCGAACGTAATTTCCCCTTTGAAAAACAAATGAGTGATCTGGACGTGGCGCTGCCCGATGGCATGGGTGATGAAGACTATCTGACGGTTGTTCACGAAACCCTAAAACAGGCGTTGGCGCTGTCCAAGCCAGACATCGTGCTCTACGACGCCGGTGTGGATGTGTACGAGGGCGATCCCCTTGGCAAGCTCAACATATCGGAGCAAGGTATTCGTCAGCGGGACCGGCTTGTGCTGGGGGAACTCAAGCGCCGGGGTATTCCCGTGGCTACGGTGATTGGTGGTGGCTATGATGACAACCGGGCCAACCTCGCAAGACGGCACGGGATTGTGGTGGAGGAAGCCTGCAAACAAGGTACAAGCTGAAACTTTTATTCGTGGTTTAAAGCATGTCATTGTGCTCATCCGATCTGCACAAAACTTTGGTGAGGTTGACCGCTTGCGGAATCAAATGTTCCGGCAGCCATCTGTTGGAGGTTTTCTCCACTTACTCGATTACGTAAAAGTTCGATATCCAGCAGTTCCACGTGCCGACCACAGATACGAATCGCATTCTCTTTCTGGAGTCGGGTCAGAATCCTGCTAACGGTTTCCAAAGCAAGCCCAAGATAGTTCGCAATATCCGTTCTTGCCATACCAAGCCTGAATTGATTCTCTATCAAATGCCGCTTGCGATGTCTGTTGGAGATGTCTAGCAGGAATCCCACTACTCGCTCCTCTGCGGTGCTGTAGCTCAGCCATCGGGTCATCCTTTCGACGTTATTGAGTTCTCGC
Source organism: Marinobacter shengliensis (assembly GCF_003007715.1). GTDB lineage: Bacteria > Pseudomonadota > Gammaproteobacteria > Pseudomonadales > Oleiphilaceae > Marinobacter > Marinobacter shengliensis. The sequence continues at coordinate 1,081,433 of NZ_PXNO01000027.1, forward strand.
GAGAAGCTTTTTAATAACCACTGCTGCATCGAGGGTAATCGGCAACTAAGTTCCTGAAGTTTCTCAAAGTTCAGCCGGCAGATCGTGGACCTTTCCATGGCGGTTGCCGTGCAGCCATAGGTGCCATTCACAACGCCTTCGAGCCCGAACATTTCGCTCGGCAGATAGAAACCCAAAACCTTTTCATCACCCCTGCGATTTACGTGAACAGTCTTCACCGAACCACTCTTCACAATGAAAAAGGAGGTAAACGGCGACCACTGACTGAAAATAGTGGCTTTCGAGTTATAGGTAATTTGCTGACGAGCAGCGACCTCGATTCGCGCAAGTTGCTCGAACGTACTTTGGCCGGGCAAACACAAATGGCCGAGCTGGCAATTTAAGCAGGATCGGGGCGTATTCAGCGCTCCGATCCAATAACTTGCCTGTTGGTTCATGCTGTGGCCTGCAGTAGATTCGGCTTACAAATTTTCTGATACGTTGTTAGCAGATCGTCTGCAGAAATGGTGGACTTCTTGCGCTGGCCGCTCTGGCCGTATGTGTGCTCTACCACATCCTTCAGGCCGATCATGCCAGTCACATGCATTCCCTCATCCACAACCGGTATGCGTCGAATTCTGGATTCGCCCATAAGCTCAAGAGCTTGGTGCACCTCATCATCAGGACGGCAGTAGTGGCAGGATTTCCCGGCGATCACATCCTGCACTGAGATTTCCCACAAGGGTTTGTGTTTCAAGGCTGCTGCCATGGCTATGTCGCGGTCGGTAATCATTCCGGCGAGCTTGCGATTCTGATCCACCACTGGCATGGCGCCAATGTCTTCATTCCACATTTGGGTCGCTATATCGTCGAGCGTACTGTTAGAGGCGCAGCTTTTGACGCCTTTATGCATTATGTCCCTGACCATCATGACGGCATCCTCCCCGACCCCTTCCGATCAAAAATTAACCAATATTGAGCATACTTTTTCTGATACAGATCAAATTTCAAAATTGTTTGTCATGTTTTCCTGATCACGATTTTTCATAGCTACAGCCATTAGCTGTATGCGTGGTTATAAAACTTGCAGACATATCGTGTGAATTCCGCGTTACTCATGGCCTGCACCGATTTGCATTCCCGCACCCTTAGTCCAGGGTGGTGCTCCCGAAGGTAGTTCTGGAACTCTTTCTTGGCTTGCCCGGGCCCCACCAGTACAACATCGGAACTCGATTTGATCCTCCTTATAATCCGGTCAAAATACTTCTCCATTCCCCCCTCAAATCGCCGTTTGCGGTGATCCTCCGCTACAACGTCTTGATGCGAGAATGGTGACACCTGCCGATGCCCTCCCGAAGTTTTTGAAGGATGTTCCTCTTCACATTCGATGATTGTCAGGTCTACGTGATCATTGTTCAGTATCACGGTGATGGCTTTTCTGTAATCCATCCAAATGCCGGCTTGCGTAGTCATAAATGCCCCCTGTCGAGTTGAAAGCAGATGCTCTACTGAAAAGAATACAGGACGGAGTTTCCCTGACTTGATCTAACTCAAACCACAGCGCTCCGAGCGACAAGCGCTCACGTTGCGACATCCATTACTTATCCGAATTAAGCTAATTGAACAAAAACCATCATAATTTTAATAATAATTATTAGTATTTTATTTAAACAAATTCAGAAATTTTAAAAGATAAATAAAATTACAATTCTTTCAACAATCAAGTTGAATATTTGCCTATGCTTGATTTTCGTAATTACATTTATTTAGCTGCAGCGGAGAGAAATTAAGTGAAAGATTTTTTTATCAATCTATCAATAAGGTGGAAGCTAACTGTAGGATTTGGGTTACTTCTTGCGTTGATTTCAGCTCTATCCGGAGTGAGCATCTATTCACTCGAATATCTAATAAAGGAAAACGAGAAAGTTGAATCCGTCTCAGCAATTGACGACTACCTATCTCAAGCGCGCTTCAATGAGAAAAATTTTCTGATACGAGCCGATCAAAAGTACATCGATGACGCTAAATTAGCGATAAACAAAGGCCTCGAATCCGCACGTAACAATTATGAAACATCGCAATCAGCGAGCCGACGATCACAGCTAGAAGAGGTGATCACAAGTATTCAAAACTATGAAAGGGATCTAGACGGGACGGTCGAGCAAATTCAGGAGCGGGAGACCGTTCAACAGCAGATGGAGCAGTCAGCGCGACTGGCAGTCTCGGAACTGCGCAACCTTGAGACGCAACTGCGCCGCGCTGCGAATCGTCAGATCGATTTGTCCGGAGACAGAGATCTCATCAATGCTTCTCAGGCGGCCGAACGTGCAAGCGCGCTCGCGTTTGAAATACTTGAAGCTCGGAACGATGAGAAAAACTACCTATTAACGCAGAACAACGATTACGTGAATACCGTCATCTCGAGAATCGATGCTGTGGAAGACGAATTGGGGGCACTCTCTGGCGAAGTTCTAGGAGCGGCCAGTGATCAGATCACAAGCGTCGAGACAGTGCTGGTTAACTACCGAGAGCAGTTACAGCGGTTGGTACGGAACACTGAACGTATGAACTCAAGTGAGGCACAAATGACTCTCAACGCCCGCCGCACAACCGATGCCGCAATGAACGTATATGTGGAACAGCAGCAAGCGATGGTTGACAGGGAAAAACAGGTTGTGAATCAGCTAATTGTAGCCACCATAGTCGCCTTCATTTTGGGCATCGTTTCGATGTTGGTTATCACTCGGGTTATCGTGAAGCCCCTGGATCAGGTCGTAAGCGCAGCAAATCGGGTTGCAGAAGGTGATCTAACCACTGACCTCACAACTCACCGACGCGACGAGATCGGTAAAGTAATGAAGGCTATGCAAGCCATGACCGTCAATCTCCGACGCATTGTGCAAGAATTGGCAGACGGGATTGCGCAGATTGCGAGCGCCTCTGAGGAGCTTTCAGCCGTTACCGAACAAACCAGTGCTGGTGCAGCGCAACAACGTGATGAGACAGATCAAGCCGCGACGGCAATGCAGGAAATGACAGCAACCGTCCAGGATGTTGCGAGAAACGCGGAATCAGCTGCAGATTCCGCGGGAATGGCGGATCGGCATGCCAGAGAAGGATTTGAGGTAGTTCGGGATACTGTCCGCAAAATCGAAGCTCTTTCGGATGAAGTCGAGGAAAGTGCACGAGACATCAACAAATTGAGAGCAGAGAGCGCCAACATTGGAACTGTACTTGATGTCATAAAGAGCATCGCGGAGCAGACCAACTTACTTGCTCTTAACGCTGCCATAGAGGCTGCCCGTGCAGGTGAGCAAGGCCGAGGCTTTGCTGTTGTAGCAGATGAGGTTAGAAGCCTTGCACAACGAACTCAAGATTCAACGGTTGAAATAGAGACGCTTGTGAATTCGCTGCAGAACGGCGCTGAAAACGCTGTCACCAGCATGACGAGAAATAGCGAAAGCGCGGAAGCCACGGTAACTGCAGCAAGGGTCGCAGGTGAAGCCCTCAAAACGATTAATGATGCGGTATCGAACATCCAGGAAATGAACCAACAGATCGCAACTGCTGTTGAGGAACAAACGTCTGTTGCAGAGGGCATCAGCGAAGGAATGGTCACCATTCGTGAGGTAACTGATCAATCGGCTACCGCGACTAATCAGATCTCGGCTTCGAGCAACGAATTGGCAAAGTTGGGTGGGGATCTGCAACGCCTTGTTGATCGTTTTAAGATTGGGGCACGACAGAGCGAACAGATAAAGGCAGGAGCTTTGGAACAGGCCTATTAGCAAGGGCTGGATTTTCCTGCGGTTGTCGGTATGCTGACTGGAGTAGCGGGTTTATGGATTATTAACCCGTGCTCCACACAGGTACACACTGAGTCATCATGAGCACAATCACGTCGATCACTATTCGCAAGTACCGTATTCAGGATTTGAGCCCGGTAGTTCGCCTGTTTACCGATTCCGTGCATGAACTCACGGCCGGCGCCTATGACGAAACCCAGCGGTTTGCCTGGGCCTCCCGTACGCCGCACCTGGATACCTGGCGGCAAAGGCTGGAGTCACTGGAAACCCTGGTGGCGGAAGAAGGCCAGGACCTGGCCGGGTTTATCTCCTACGATGACGACGGCACCATTGATCTGGTGTTTACTGCCCCTAACTATGCCCGTCGTGGCATTGCCTCCACGCTGTATCATGAGGCGGAACAGCAACTGATTGCCAAAGGCGCAAAAGAGTTGAAAACCGAAGCCAGCGTAGTGGCCAAGCCCTTCTTTGAACGCCACGGTTTTGAGGTGGTGGATGAACAGCGGGTGACGGTTCGCGGGGCTCAGTTCCTGCGCTACAACATGCGCAAGGACCTAACGGCATGATCAGACGGGCAGCCATTGCGGCTGCCCCCTCAACGAATGCAAATGGTGCTGTTCAGCCTTGAAGTGAGGCCGGCAACCAACGCTTCTTGGCCTTCTCCACCAGATCCCGGGCATCGTTGTCCCAGGGGTGGAAGTTCGGGCTGTAATACTTCAGGTAGGACGGAATCAGTTTGCGGAAGACCCCCGGTTTGCCCCACATGTAGTTCAGGCCTTTGGCCCAGGATTTCAGGTTGCCCAGCTGGCCATCGGCTTTCATCAGTTGGATCAGGTGAATGCTGCTGAACAACGGAAACATCACGCTGACAAACATCATTTCCGTTACGCGAATGAACTCACTGCCGCCCACGCTTTTATAGACATCAAATGCCACGGCTTTATGTTCGGATTCCTCAATGGCGTGCCAGGCCCAGACCGGTGCGATGCGGGGGTCCATCTCTTCAAGGGCATCGTATTTCAGCAGGAATTCTTCGGCCATCAGGGCGGTAAAATGCTCTACTGCCACTGTGTGGGCCAGCTGTCTCTCCGGTGTGAAGCGCTTACGCATCCAGTTCATAAACCACTGGACTTCCCGCTCCAACCGGCTGAGGTTAACCCCCCGCTCTTCGAGGAAGCCGTTCATCATTTTATGCTCTTTCGAGTGGTGAGCTTCCTGGCCGATGAACGCGCGAATCGCTTTTTTCAGTTCAGGGTCGGTAATCTGGTTCTGGTAGTGGCGAACGGTATCAATGAAGAATCTCTCTCCCGGCGGGAAGCTGGCAGACAACGCCGCCAGCAAAAGGGTTTTTGCCGGGTCGTTGTCCCACCAGTACCTTGGCAGGTCTTCCGGAAACTCGAAATCCGGGCTGCGCACTTCCGGTAGAAATCCAGGGGGCGTTGCGGTCCGGTAAGCTGCATTGCTGGTTTTCTTGATCTGTGACACTGGCGCGTTCATGGCAGAACTCTCCCGAAGCCATTTGTTTATTGCGTAGTCAACAGGCTACGCTGCTCCGGGAGTGGGCGGCAGGTGTTTGTGGGCCAAAATCCTCCGTTACCCGCACACTTCAGGCCTTTGCCTGGTTCAGGCCGGTTCGGTGGCGTGGGCGGCCAAGGTGCGCACTCTCTCGAAATCTTCCTCGGTAAACACCCCGTTAACGCCGGATACAGCCGCCAGCTCCATGCCGTGTTTCAGGCCCAGTTTGTATATTTCCCGCACCTTTTCCCATTCAATGTTCCGGCCCAGGGTGAAATTCTCGAACCTTGCCTCGAGCGCCAGCACGATGGTTTCTGCCAGGCAGGCATAGGCAATGCCCTTGGGCAGGCCGATATCTTTCATTTTCACGATGCCAGGCAGTTTGATCTCTCCAGATTCAATCACCAGCACATCGGGCCGCTTGGCCACGTCTTCCGCCGGGATATCCAGGGGCCTGGCCACGTCTGTGATCACGCAACCGGGTTTCACCTGCATGATGTCCAGAATACGTTTACCGGCGCCGGAGGTGGCAGTGACCACCATGTCCATATCACCCAGGTCACGGTTGGTGGTGGCGGCCACATGCACGATGGCGCCCGGGGTTTCCTGTTCGATGCTTTCTTTAAGGGATAACAACTTGGCGGCCTCCGGTGCCACCAGGTAGATTTCATCCACGGCCTTGGCCAACAACCGGGCGCAGACCGAGCCGATAGCGCCAGTGGCGCCGACAACCATGGCCTTGCCGGCCATCTTCCCGCTCTTGCCAATGCTGACACGGCCAATCCTCTTAGCCGCATCGTGGGCCGCCCAAAGTGCGCCCGAGGCGCTGTAGCTGTTGCCAGTGGTGATGGGCAGCGGTGCCCGCTTGGCCACGGTGATCCCCGCATCACCCACTACCTTGGTGAACGCCCCCAGCCCCATGATCTGGGCGCCCAGCTTTTTCGCCAGATTCGCCGCCGCCAGCAATCGGCTGTAGGTGAATTCCGGGTCGTGGGCCATGATTTCCCTGGGTGTGCCACCTACGGTGATCAGCCAGCCTTCCACCTCATCGCCGGTGGGCGACTGGATGCCCGAAACCTTGGAGTAAACAAACGGAGGCGTGTAGGCAATGGCCTTCTCCACAAGGTTCATCACCGCCGGTGGCGACACGCTCGCTACCCAATCCAGGGGCGGGGTTTTGGTCAGGTATTGCTGAGACAACGGGTGAATCACAAAGGCAAAGCGGTTGATCCGACGGTAGCCGTTCGGGTACAGGATGCGGGGCTCTACCCCCAACTGTTCAATCACGTCCAGGAAATCGTCCGCACCCAGTTGCTCCGGTGTGCGAGACAGAGCCGCACTGATCATCGCCTCCATCACGTTGACCCCCACCGGGCGGCCTTCCAGCCAGGGGCTGTAATCCACCACCATGGCCACGCGCCGGGAGCGGAACCAGTCCAGGGCGGATGTGGTGACCCTGGAGGTAATCACAGTTTTGCCATCCAGTTCCTTCTCGGAAAACACTTCAAGATCACCCATAGCACCGACGATCACATGGCAGTCTTTTACCGCCTCATGCAATGAGCCGCTGATCAGCTTCTCCCCCATGCGGTAGAGGGGGCTTCGGTGCAATCGTTCTATAACCCTGACGGCGTTGGGGCTGAACATCACCGGGGCCGTGAGCTTGGTATAGGCTTCGAGCTGGTTCAGCGAATTGAGTAGCCGGGGAACGCCAAAGTCCAGGTATGGATCGGCGAAGAACAGGTTGTCGGTATGCTCAGACAAGGCCCTGGCAATGCGGAATCCGGCCTGGCCATTGAGGAACAACACCCGGGCGTTATCGAAAAAGTGGCCCAGCTCCGTCTGGGTATGGCGAACCGCCCACTCCTGGAGGATGCCCCGCAAGCCCACCCCGGTGGTGATCGGTTTGTCTGGTACACAGGCTTCCAGCCTGGCGGTATCCGGGTGTTCAAGCTGCTCACGGCCCACCTGGTAGTGGTAGTGGTCGTGCATCATGCTCAGGCCGATGGCATCAGCCTGCGCGCGAATCGAATCGAGAACAGCCTCGGCCCGATCGAGATTGCCATCGGTGCCCACTCGCACCACACGAAACGTATGGCCCAGAAATTCGGTTTCCAGCTCATAGTCGTACTCAGACGATCCCTGGCTGACGCTGACGACGGTTTTCATGGCGGGCTCCAGTATGATCTTGTTATACCTTAAGTCTAGAACCTGCGATGCGTTCCCGCCTTAGCCCAGATCAAATAACAGCCGGGCTTTTTGAGACTACACTGAATACATCTCGACCACTGCAGAATCAGCAACCAAGGAGGAGCCATGAGCGTTAAACAGGAGCTATTAGCCACCATTGCCGACCTGGTCCAGCCGGGCAAAGGTATTCTCGCGGCAGATGAGAGCGCCCCAACCATTGCCAAGCGGTTCAAGGCGGTGGGCGTTGAATCCACGGAAGCCACCCGGCGCGAATACCGCAGCATCATCTTTTCCACGCCAAAGCTTGGAGCGCACGTAAGCGGCGTTATTCTGTACGAGGAAACGCTGGAGCAACTGAGCCTGGACGATGTTGCCATCCCCAAGCTGCTGGCCAGCCGGGGCATTGTTCCTGGCATAAAGGTGGACCAGGGCAAAGGCCCGCTGGTAAACGCCCCGGGCGATGAAATCACCTACGGGCTGGATGGCCTTGGCACGCGCCTGGAGCACTACAAATCCATGGGCGCGCGCTTTGCCAAGTGGCGGGATGTGTTCCATATCTCCGACACCCTGCCCTCGTTCCAGGCGATCAAATCCAATGCCGAGGTGCTGGCCCGTTACGCCGCCGTATGCCAGTCCATGGGCATAGTGCCGATTGTGGAACCCGAGGTTCTGATAGATGGCAACCACAGCATCGAACGCGCGGCAGAAGTCAGTGAAGATGTGCTGCTGGAAGTGTTCAAGGCACTGCACCGCCACCGGGTGGACCTGGAAACCATGGTGCTGAAACCCAGTATGGTGACACCGGGCAAAGAAACGGGCAAAGCCAGCCCGGAACAGGTTGCCGAAGCCACCCTGAGCGTGTTCCGGCGGGTGGTGCCGGCGGCTGTACCGGGCATATTCTTCCTGTCCGGTGGCCAAACCCCGGAGGAATCCACCGAAAACCTGAACGCCCTGAACAGCATGGGTTACCACCCCTGGGAACTCAGTTTTTCCTACGGCCGTGCCCTGCAGGAGCCAGCGCAGAAAGCCTGGGCCGGTATGCTGGACAATGCCGACAAAGCCCAGGCGGCCCTGAAAAAACGGGCCAGGCTTAATGGCCTGGCCCGTTCCGGCAGTTACTCTCCAGAGCTGGAGAGCTCTGACTAAAGCGCTTCAGTTACAGCCGCTGATGCAACCGGCCGCTCCATTGAATGCCATGGTGCGTCCACTGAGGGGCACATGTACGGCCGCAGACACCAGTTCGGTGAACCGGGCCGTGCGTGAGCCGGCTACCACCTTGCCGTTCTCGGTAGCGGCTTCATTGGCGTGCGAGGCGATCACCGCAGCCGGGCTGATCAGGTCGTTGATCACATAGGCCGCTTCCGTGGGCCCGGTGGTAAAGGTATCACCAATGTTAATAACCACCAGCTGCGCGCCGTAGTGCTCCTTCACTACCAGCTTCTGCTCTGCAGTAATGCCCGTGTCGCCAGATAAATATACGACGAGCCCGTTAGAGAATGTCAGCACATAGCCAGTTGGTGGCCCAACACTGGCACTGACAGCGGCAGCGGCCAGGTAATCCGCCAGCGGGCCGGTCAGAAACGACGGCGAAACACCGTTGCTGTGTACGGCCGGAACGGTGGTAATGGAGACGCCACCAACGTCCCGACTCCCGCCAAAACGAACCAGAAGTGACTTACCGGGATCACCGCCGCCTTCCTTCAGCTTAGCGGCGAAGAACGCGGGCATCTCGCTGCCAGTGACGATGGTTGAATTCTTTTTCAAGGCGATATCAACGGTATTGGACTGGGGCAAGCTGGAAACCGAGGTCTCCGGATTGCCACAGCTCCCCTGATTGGTTTTGTCAATTCGCTGGTCGCCCACGTGGTCCCCGTGCATGTGGGACACCAGGATAACGTCGATATTACCCAGGCGTGGGTCGTCCGGGCCGGCGACAGTGCGGCCGGCATCGTACAGAATGCGGGTGCCGTTCGGGTCTTCAAAGATCAGTGCGCGATCGCGGCTGCAGAATTCACCATCGTGGCTGCCCAGTGGGGTAACTTTGACCACAGCGTCGTCGGCCTGGGCTGAAGCGGTCAAAGCCAACCCCGCCGCCACTACCAGGCCAAGGGGCCAATGGCGTTTCTTGGTTTTCATCGTGCCATCCCTCTCGTTTATCGGAACCGAAAAGATTTACGACAACTACACCGGTTCGTACCAGTGTAGTCGAGAGCGAAGGCACAAGGGGGGAGTCAGGCAGCGTTGGTGCTATGGGTCGGTAAATCATCCGGCTTGCCCAGGCAAGCCAGCATGGGGGCAACGTCCCGAATTTTGCGGGCCTGGGGCCATAGGGCCTCGGCTTCGGCAAAGCCCTGGCGCAGGTAGTTAAGCCACTGTTTGATGCGACCGGTCACGTATTTGTCTTCCAGGCGGGTTTGCAGGGCTGCCGCATATTCACGCACCAGGGCAACTGCTTCCGGCCAGGTCATGGGTTCTATGGAGTCACCCTGCTGCGAGGCTTTGATCTGCGCCGCCAGGTCTGGCCGGGCAATCAGGCCACGGCCAATCATCACGTCATCGCAGCCAGAGACTTTGCGGCAGCGCCAGTAGTCTTCCACTGTCCAGATTTCGCCGTTGGCGATGACGTGGCTTTGGACCGCTTCGCGCACTTTGGCAATCTCTTCCCAGTAGGCGGGCGGTTTGTAGCCATCCACTTTACTGCGGGCGTGGATCACGATCTCCGATGCCCCGGCGGCTTCCAGTGCCTGGCCACAGGCCACACCCATGGAGCGGTCGTCGTAGCCCAGGCGCATCTTGGCGGTTACAGGAATATTGGCAGGCACTGCTTTGCGCACGGCCGCGGTGATGTCATACATCAACTCTGGCTCCCGCATCAGCACGCAACCACCTTTGTGCTTGTTCACGGTTTTGGCGGGGCAGCCAAAATTGATATCCACCTGCCCTGCTCCCAGTTCAGCGGCCTTGGCTCCGTGGCGGCCCATCATTTCGGCGTTTGAACCCAGCAACTGCACGGCGACGGGCGTGCCCACTTCGGTCAGCGCGTTATTGTGAAGTTCCGGGGCGTACTTGTAGAAAATCCGGGGCGGCAGCATGCCGTGGGTCACGCGAATAAATTCCGTCACGCACCGGTCAATCCCGCCCACTTTGGTCAGGGTTTCACGGATGGGTGCGTCGACCAGCCCTTCCATCGGGGCAAGGATGATTCGCATGAAAGCTCCAGATACTGAGAAAAAGATCAATGACGGCTGATCAAAAATCAGGCGGAGCGGATTGTAAGGAATTCGGGGGCAAATAGGTAGCCGGGCATCCCGAAACAGGATGCCCGGCTGGTTACTGCAGCTTACTTCTTCACGTCGAAGCGGTCTGCGTTCATTACCTTGGTCCAGGCGGCTACGAAGTCTTCCACGAACTTGGCTTCGTTGTCGTCCTGGGCGTACAGCTCTGCGTAGGCACGCAGGATCGAGTTGGAACCGAACACCAGGTCAACACGGGTCGCCGTAAACTTGGTATTGCCGCTCTTGCGATCCACGATGTTGTAGGAGTTCTTGCCTGTCGGCTCCCAACGGTTAGCCATGTCGGTCAGGTTCACGAAGAAGTCGTTGGTCAGTTGGCCAACGCGATCTGTGAACACGCCGTGCTTGGTGCCACCGTAGTTGGTACCCAGCACCCGCATACCGCCCAGCAGAACCGTCATCTCCGGCGCAGTCAGGCCCATCAGCTGGGCACGGTCCAGAAGCATCTCTTCCGGTTTGACCACGTAGTCTTTCTTCTGCCAGTTACGGAAGCCATCAGACAGCGGCTCCAGCGGCTCGAACGATGCCGCATCGGTCATTGCGTCGGTGGCATCGCCACGGCCTTTCAGGAACGGCACGTGCACGTCATGGCCAGCGGCCTTGGCCGCCATCTCGATACCCAGGTTACCCCCCAGCACGATGACATCAGCGATGCTCGCGCCGGTGTCGGCTGAGATTTTCTCATAAACCTTCAATACCTTGGCCAGGCGCTGCGGCTCGTTGCCTTCCCAGTCTTTCTGAGGGGCCAGGCGGATGCGGGCACCGTTGGCACCGCCGCGCATGTCTGAGCCACGGAAGGTGCGTGCGCTGTCCCAGGCGGTGGTGATCAGCTCGTTCAGGCTCAGGCCAGCGTCAGCGATTTTCTCTTTGACCACTTCCTCAATGTAGTTGGTCTCACCCTGGGGAACCGGGTCCTGCCAGATCAGGTCTTCAGCGGGAACGTCCGGGCCGATGTAACGGGACTTCGGCCCCATATCCCGGTGTGTCAGCTTGAACCAGGCACGGGCGAAGCAGTCTTTGAAGTACTCCGGATCTGCCATAAACTTCTCACAGATGGCGCGGTACTTCGGGTCCATTTTCATGGCCATGTCGGCGTCGGTCATCATCGGCTTGACGCGTGTGGTCATGTCCGTCGGGTCAACCGGCATATGCTCTTCTTTGATGTCGACCGGCTCCCACTGGTTTGCGCCAGCCGGGCTCTTGGTCAGCTGCCAGTCGTAACCAAACAATAGGTCAAAATAACCCATGTCGAACTTGGTCGGATTGGTGGTCCAGGCACCCTCTATGCCGGAAGTAATGGCGTTAGTCGCCTTGCCCTGCATGTTTGGGTTGATCCAGCCAAAGCCCTGGTTTTCAACATCTGCCCCCTCGGGCTCTGGCCCAAGCGCGTCGGCGTTGCCATTACCGTGGGCCTTACCTACGGTATGGCCACCGGCGGTCAGCGCGGCCGTCTCTTCATCGTTCATCGCCATACGGGCAAAGGTTTCACGCACCTGTTCACCGGTCTTGAGCGGGTCAGACTTGCCATTCACACCCTCCGGGTTCACGTAGATCAGCCCCATCTGTACCGCGGCGAGAGGGTTTTCCATCGTGCTTGGCTTGTCTACGTCTTCGTAGCGGCTATCGGACGGCGCCAGCCACTCTTTTTCAGCGCCCCAGTAGATGTCTTTCTCAGGGTGCCAAATGTCCTGACGGCCGTATGAGAAGCCAAAGGTTTTGAAGCCCATGGACTCATAGGCAATGTTACCGGCAAGGATAAACAGGTCGGCCCAGCTTACCTTGTTGCCATACTTCTTCTTGATCGGCCACAGCAGGCGGCGGGCCTTATCGAGGTTGCCGTTATCGGGCCAGGAATTCAGAGGAGCAAAACGCTGGTTGCCGGTGCCACCGCCACCACGGCCGTCGGCCAGCCGGTAGGTGCCTGCCGCGTGCCACGCCATACGAATCATCAGACCGCCATAGTGACCCCAATCTGCCGGCCACCAATCCTGGCTGTTGGTCATCAGCTCGTGCATGTCCTTTTCGAGCGCTTCGTAATCGAGTTTTCTGACTTCTTCGCGGTAGTCGAAGTCTTCGCCCATCGGGTTAGTCTTGCTGTCGTGCTGGTGCAGGATGTCCAGATTCAGGTTCTCCGGCCACCAGGCCGCCACATTGCCCTGCTCCTGCGTATTGGACCCGTGCATGACCGGGCACTTACCACCACTATTATTCTCAGACATCGTATTCTCCTGTTTCTGCGTCATTGGCAAAAAAACATTTCACGATCAAGGGCATCACTAAATATAGATCATTCACAGGCCGCTGCTTGAATGTTTACTACCGCCTGTATAGTGAATCCCTATGGACTTCCCGCAGCCCGGGCAAAGCGACAGAACGATCACTGGGCGATTGCGTAATCCTGATAGTAGTCCACCAGAATCCCGAGCAAGTCCTTCCATGCTACCGGTGCAAATTCGATTGACACTGACATGGCGCAACTCCTTGATTGCGAGAACACCTTCACCTTATCGCGGGGGAGCAATCAACAGACAATTAATTAAAAATAAGATTTTGAAAGTTTTTCTTTATCGTTAAAAGCACAGGAAGAGCAATGATGAAGACGAGTGTTACAGGCGCTCGATAGCGGCAAACTTGCCCTGATCGTCAAACAGGATGCGGAAACTGCCCTGAATGCCATCTTTGAGGAAAAAACGGGAAAGGATACGGGCCGGGAAACGAACAGAGCGTCCGTCCCGGGCCGTGGTGCGAACATCGGTGGCAACGCCCTGATAGAGTTTGATCCACTCATCAGGGCTGATGCTGATGTCCACAATAATCTGCTGCATGGTCAGTGCCGGCTCAGTTAGCCAGCTCCAGCAGCAGACGGTTCAGGCGGCTGACATAGGCGCCGGGGTCTTTCAGTTGCTCGCCACTGGCCAGGGTGGCCTGGTCGAACAACACCGCAGACAACTCGCCAAAGCGCTCATCTTTGGCTTCCTGCTCCAGGCGTTGTACCAGCGGATGGTCCACATTGATTTCAAAGATCGGTTTGCTGTCTGGCACTTTCTGGCCAGCCGCTTCCATGATCTTCTTCATCTGGGCTCCCATATCGAACTGGCCAGTGACCAGACAGGCGGGTGAATCCGTCAGGCGATTGGTTACCCGAACCTCCTGCACGCGGTCTTCCAGCGCTTTCTGGATGCGCTCGATCAGATCCTTGTGCTCCTTGGCGGCTTCTTCCTGGTGCTTCTTGTCTTCCTCGGTTTCCACTTCACCGAGATCCAGATCACCACGGGCCACATCCTGGAACTGCTTGCTGTCGTACTCGTTGAGGTAACCCATCATCCACTCGTCAATACGGTCAGACAGGATCAGAACCTCAATACCTTTCTTGCGGAACACTTCCAGGTGCGGGCTGCTCTTGGCCGCCATGAAGTTGTCAGCGGTGATGTAATAGATCTTGCTCTGGCCTTCCTTCATCCGGGCGATGTAGTCATCCAGGGAAACGTTCTGGGTAGACTCGCCGGTATGGGTGGAGGAAAAACGCAACAGGCCGGCAATTTTCTCGCGGTTGCTGAAGTCTTCTGCCGGCCCCTCTTTCAGAACGGTGCCAAACTCGTCCCAGAAGCCCTGGTATTCGCCGCTGTCTTTCTTGGCCAGCTTGGACAGCATATCCAGTACCCGCTTGGTCAAGGCGGTGCGGATGCTTTCTACGGTACTGTCGTTCTGCAGAATCTCCCGGGACACGTTCAGGGACAGATCGTTGGAATCAATCACACCCTTGGTGAAGCGCAGGTACAACGGCAGGAACTGCTCGGCATCGTCCATGATGAACACGCGCTGAACGTACAGCTTCAGGCCACGGGGTGCCTCCCGGTTGTACAGATCAAACGGCGCGCGCTTGGGGATATACAGCAGGCTGGTGTAGTCCAGCTTGCCTTCCACTTTGTTGTGGGACCAGGTCAGCGGGTCTTCGAAGTCGTGGCCGATGTGCTTGTAGAATTCTTTGTACTCTTCGTCCTTGATCTCGTTACGGGGCAAGGTCCACAGGGCGGTGGCGTCGTTGACGGTTTCCTCTTCGCCCTTCTTGTCTTCTTCCTCTGACTCGGCCTTCATTACGACTGGGAAGGAGATGTGGTCGGAGTACTTCTTGACCAGGCTGCGCAGCTTCCAGCCATCGGCGAATTCCTTGGCGTCGGATTTCAGGTGCAGAACAATCTCGGTTCCACGCTGCTCACGGGTCACCGGCTCGATGGTGAACTCGCCATCGCCCTTGGATTCCCAGTGCACACCTTCTTCTGCCGGTGCGCCGGCACGGCGTGTGAATACGTCAACTTTGTCGGCAACAATAAAGGCGGAGTAAAAGCCCACGCCGAACTGGCCGATCAGCTTGCTGTCTTTCTTCTCGTCACCAGACAGTTGCTTGAGGAATTCGGCGGTGCCAGAACGGGCGATGGTGCCGAGGTTGGAGATAACGTCGTCACGGGTCATGCCGATGCCGTTGTCGGCGAGGGTAATGGTGCCGGCGTCTTTGTCGTAATCCAGGCGGATTTTGAGGTCGGAGTCGCCTTCGTAGAGTTTGTCGTCTTTCAGGGCAGCGAAGCGCAGTTTGTCTTCGGCGTCTGAGGCGTTTGAGATAAGCTCACGAAGGAAGATTTCCTTGTTCGAGTACAGGGAGTGGATCATCAGGTGAAGCAGTTGCTTCACTTCGGTCTGGAATCCCAGGGTCTCTTTGTTTGTTTCTACCGTCATGGCTGTGTTTTTCTCCTGCTCGGGTTTTAACTTTTGTGGAGCGGCCTGGGCCGGTAGGTTCTTCCAAAACACGCTGTGAATACGTCCATGTACGCTCTGCTCCGCCATCCATGGCTCCGCAAGGTTTTGGAAGAACCTACCGGCCCAGCCCACCCGACTTTTGAGTTAGGCCAGTGAAAGCACGATGTCTGGGCGAGCGGGTGGGGATGGCTTTCCGGAACCGTGCGGAGCCATGGGTGAAGAGCGAAAGCTCTTCACGGGCTGGCCAAGGACGGCCAGCCCAGGACCCGCAGTGCGCCGCAGGAGCAATAAGCCCTGCGGGGCGGAGCCCGAGCCGCACAGGGACGTCTCGAGGCGTGTTTCGGAAAGCCATCCCCACCCGCTTGCCTGCACCAATGCTGAAATTTCTTGAACCAGAGATGGGGGGTCAGCCGGGGCATTTCAACCCCAGTCAAAACCAATTCAGTCTTCGAGGAGGAAGTGCGCGCGGGCCGTGGCGATGGGTTGGGAACGGGACTTTTGCCAGGCCGAGATCATCACATTGGCAACCCGGTTGCCCTGGCGGGTCAGGCGGCATTCGGCGTAGGTTTCCCGGTTAAGGCCCGCGCGCAGGTAGTCCAGGGAAAAGTCGACAATTCTCGGCATCCGCAAGGTATCTTGAGACATGATCAGGTAGATCGCTGCCGACATTTCCATGAAGCCACCAATCACCCCACCGTGAATCGCCGGCAAAATCGGATTGCCCAGGTTCTCTTCTTTCTTTGGCAACCGGAAAATCAGGTCGTCTCCAAAGCGGTCGCATTGCAAGCCAATCCAGGTGGCGTAGGGAATGCTCTCCAGCATGCGGGAGAAGTCGCCGGTTTGCTGGGTGTATTTGAGGATTTCCGGGTCGGTCATTCCTCGCCTCCGGTGATCAGGTCTCGATAGGTTTTCGGGGTAGCTTCTTTGCCGATTCTCATGAACGTGCCAACACAGTTGGCGATGGTTTCACCGCCTTCCTGATAGGCCTCGCAGCGGGTAAAGATGATGTTCTTGGTGATCTTGTAGGTCTCGGCCCGGGCGTAGACAGGTTTGTGGGGTTCGGCCGGGCGCATGTAGTCCACCCGCAAATCCAGGGTCGGGCAAAGCTCGAAGTCTTCAAGGGCACAGATCATGACTGACCCGGAGGCGGTGTCCATAAGAGTGGTAATGGCACCACCGTGGATAACACCGGTGTCCGGGTTACCAATGATCTTGTCGCTGTAGGGCAGTTCCATGACCAGATAGCCCTCGCCCGCTTCCTTCGCACTCAGGCCCAGTTCACGGGCCTGGTTGAGGGTGTTCACAAACCGGTTTACCCGGTTGATTCGGGTTTCATCATTCATTCAGGAATGTCCTGCAATTCAGCTTTTCGGAGTGGTTTCTGCAGCCTGTTTACCGGGTACGGGTTCTTCGAACACTTTCCCGGCACGCAGGGCAACCAACGCATCAGACTGGAATTCCCGACGGTAAAGTACGACAACCACCAGGGTAGAAGCCGATATAAACACCAGGGGATGGATAAACCAGGCCACCACGGCCAGGGCGTAATAGTAGGACCGCAACCCGAGGTTAAACGCGTCCCCTGCCAGGTTGCAGATGTTGCCGGCACTGCGGGCAAAGGCCTCCCGGGCGGCGGGGCTGGTTTTGGTGTCGTCCGGTAGGGGCGCGCTGCCTATCATCACCGCCACAAAGTTGTACATGCGCATAGACCAAGTGAACTTGAAGAAGGCATACACGAACACCACCAGCAACACTACCAACCGCAGCTCCCAGATTTCCCGGGTCGGTACGGCGCTGAAAGGCATGGTGGCGAACACTTCCATGGCCTCACGGGTGTAGCCGAGTGCAGTGATGATACCAGCCAGAATCAGCAGGCAGCTGGATGCGAAGAAGGCGCCGTTGCGCTCAAGATTACCGACCACGGAAGCGTCCGATATCCGGTTCTCCCGCTTGAGCATTACCCGCATCCAGTCTTCACGGTACATATCCAGCGTGTTTGAGAGGCAGGCGCGAGTACTTGCCCGATTTCGGGAATACCAGGTGTAGCCTACCCAGCACACCAGAAACCAGAACAAAGCAATGAGTTCCAGGTAATAGCCCATGCGTGGTTGTCGATCCGTTGTAACGTATATGGCAGAGAGGTTGCGTGACAATGATACGCGAAGGTGCATGAACCGGCCACAACCCGGGTGGTCTGACACTAAAACACCGGTCGTACTGTGCTATATAATGAATCACTCAAATCAACAATTGCGCGTCCACGGAACCGGTCGCCCAAAGGAGTCGGATGTGAACCCCGGACAAATTCTGAGACTGACGTTACTCTCGGTGATGTTTCTTGCCATTGCGGGCTGCGCCGTAAACCCGGTCACCGGCAAAAAGCAGCTGTCTTTGATCCCTGAAAGCCAGGAATTGGCGCTCGGGGCCGAGCACTACACCCCAACCCAGCAAACCCAGGGTGGGCAGTTTTATCTGGACCCGGAATTGACAGTCTATGTTCGCGAGGTCGGCATGAAGCTGGCTCGGGTTAGCGATCGCCCCGATTTGCCGTACGAGTTTGTGGTACTCAATAGCAGCGTGCCCAATGCCTGGGCTTTGCCTGGGGGCAAGATCGCCATCAACCGGGGCCTGCTGGTCAAGTTTGAGGATGAAGCCCAGTTAGCCGCTGTGATGGGGCATGAGATTGTCCACGCTGCGGCGCGGCACAGCGTGCAACGCATGCAACAGGGCATGCTGATCAGCGCTGGCGTCGCCGGCCTTGGTTTTGCGTTGTCTGATAACGAGTGGGCCGGGCTGATTGTGGGCGGCGCGGCCGTGGGCGCCCAGCTGGCTCTGGCACAGTACAGCCAGGGTGATGAGCTGGAATCCGACCACTACGGCATTCGTTACATGAAAGCCGCCGGTTACGACCCTCAGGCAGCAGTTGAGCTGCAAGAGCTGTTTCTGGAATTATCCCAGGGCCGGCAGACCAGTTGGCTGGACGGCATGTTCGCCACCCACCCGCCTTCAGCCAGGCGGGTTCGGGAGAACCAGGCCCTGGCCTCAGAGCTGGGAACCGGTGGCTTCCGGGGCCGCGACATTTACCAACGGCGCGTTGCCCTGCTGAAAGAACTCCAACCCGCCTATGACGCCCACGACAAAGCCATGGAACTGGCATCCAAAGGCGATATGAAAGCCGCCCTTGATTCCATCAACAAGGCAATCGAGCAGGAACCGCGCGAGGCCATGTTCTTCGCCCTCAGGGGGCGGATCTACAAAGAACAGAAGCAAACAGAGAAAGCCCAGGCGGATTTCGACAAGGCGGTGTCGCTGTACCCGGAGATGTTCCAGTACCAGCTATACAACGGCCTGAACTCACTGGCCATGAATAATCTGGACAAAGCCCGTGGGCACCTTGAGCGGGCCAATCAGGTGGTGCCTACCTCCATTGCCTATCTGCGGCTTGGCGATATTGCCAGCCGTCAGAACCGTCGGAATGACGCCATTGGCCATTACTCGAAAGCCGCCGAAGCCGGCGGCGATGTGGGCGAGGAAGCCAAAAGAAAACTAGCCGATCTGTCCCAATAGCAAACACGTGGCGGGGATAAAAACCGGGGGCTTAACGCTCCCGGTTTTTTTATGGCTAAAGCATTTGCCACGTTGACGCAAAAAAGCCGTCACAGATTGCATTGACATTTAGAGCAATAACTCTAAAAATCAGTCAAACAAACAACAATCGGATGGCGATCATGCTCGTAAAGCGACTTCAACCGATGATTTCCCACGCAAGGCGGTCCTATGTGGAACTGATGTTCCAGGTAATGGGCCGGGCCCTGCAGGCAATCAGCGAAGTAGACGAACAAACCCGAAACGAAACTCGAGCCCTGCCCGAAGGATTTCTGTTCGAGATGCAGGTGATGCCCAATGGCCCCAAGCTGATCGTTGAGCACACCGGAGATGGCAAACTGCATTTCCACGGCGACAGTGCTCCCCGGCCGGTGGACCTTTCCATTCAGTTCAAGCATATGGCCCATGCGTTCCTGGTACTGTCCTTCCAGGAAAAGACCTCGGTGGCCTTTGCCAACGACCGCATGCTGGTAGATGGAGATGTCAGTTACGCCGTGCGTATGACCCGTGTGCTCAACCGCCTGGAGTCGTTCATCCTACCGAAGCTGGTCGCGCAGCGAGCGGTCAAGGAATACCCGGCCAACCTGCATCTGCCTGAAAAACTGATCAGCGGTGCCCGCATCTACCTGAAAGTCGCCACCAACTTTGTCGAGACAGTGAGAGCATAATGACCAACAAATACTACGAGTTCTTCTGCCCGGTAAAAGTGATTGCCGGCAAAGCTGCCCTGGAACACATTCCGTTTGAATTGACCGGCCTGGCCGCCAAGCGCCCGATGATTGTTACCGATAAGGGTGTTCGGGCGGCAGGCCTGCTTGACCCTGTGATTGCCGCTTGCGAAGAAAGCGGACTGGAAATCGTCTCTATTTATGACGACGTCCCCCCGGATTCTTCTACAACGGTTGTTCGCGATATCGCCACGGTTTACCGCAAGGAAAAGTGTGATTCCATTATTGCCGTGGGCGGCGGTTCCGCCATTGATACCGGCAAAGCCGTGAACATTCTGGTCTCCGAAGGTGGCGACGACATCGCCAAGTACAGTGGCGCAGGTATTCTGAAGCATCCCCTGAAGCCGTTCTTCGTGGTACCAACCACAGCCGGAACGGGCTCTGAAGTCACATCCGTTGCCGTGATTACCGATGAGAAAAAAGGCGTGAAGCTGCCGTTCACCTCATCGTTCCTGTTGCCGAATGCGGCGATCATCGACCCACGGATGACGCTGACCCTGCCTCCCCATATCACCGCCGCAACCGCCATGGATGCCATGACTCACGCGGTCGAAGCGTTTACCTGCATGGCCAAGAATCCGCTGAGCGATGCCTACGCCACGGCTGCCATCAAAAAGGTGAGCCAGTCACTTCTGTCGGTGATGGACAACCCCAAAGACGAGAACGGGCGGCTTGAACTGGCCCAGGCCTCTACCATGGCCGGCATTGCCTTCTCCAACTCCATGGTTGGGCTTGTACACTCCCTGGGCCACGCAACCGGCGCGATCTGCCACCTGCCCCATGGCCTGTGCATGAGCCTGTACCTGCCGTATGTACTCGAATTCAATATTGAAAGCATCCGTGAACCCCTGGGCGAACTGCTTCTCTATCTGGAAGGCCCGGAAGTTTACTCGGCAACCCCTGCAGCCCGCCGTGCCGAGGCGAGCATTTCCGCCATCCGCAAGCTCAGGGACGCACTGCACAAGCGCTGTGAGCTGCCCCGTACCCTGAAAGAAACCGGCAAGGTGCTCGAGAGTCAGTTGGAGGCCATCGCCGAGATGGCGCTGGACGACGGCTCTATCATGTTCAACCCGCGGGAGGTCACCAAGGAAGACGCCCTTTCTGTGCTGCGGCGCGCCTGGGCCTGATCTCAGAATTGGCTGGGCTGACCCATCGTTTGATGGGTTAGCCTAAAGTCAGATTCACAATGATTGATTTATAGGAGGAAGTCGTTACTATTTAGCAACGTTCTGGCAGGGAGTTGGCCGGTTAAGTTTGATCTATGTACCGCAGTGGCCTGCAACAACCTGAGTTTCTTTAAATGAAAGATCTATTGTCCAGAGCATCGCTTTTTTCACGACGTAGCCTTGGCATTCTGACGGCGAGCCTGTGCCTGTCCATGGCGGCACACAGTGGCGAAGACCAATCCGGGACCTTCCGTTTCAACATTTCCCCCAACGGCTACCCCCCATACCTGATTGTGGATGGAGAAAAGCCCTCCGGCATCATGTGGGACGTGGTCGCGCTGATAGTGCCGCGCCTCGGTTACGATCTGGAGTTCATGAAAATTCCAAGAAAGCGGGTCGACCAGATGCTGGCCGACGGTTTCCTGGACGGCACCCCCCGTGCCATCGAATGGACGGAAAAGCCCGAGCAGTTTCTGTTCACCAACCCGGTTGTCCATGTAGAAGAAGTGTTCTTCTTCGCAAACGGTGCCGAATTTGAGTACAACCACCCGAGCGACCTGTTCGGAAAAACCGTGGTTACTCACCTGGGCTACATGTACCCTGCTCTTGATTCCTACTTCGAAAGTGAACAGATTCGACGTTTTGACGTCTCCCGTGATCGAGATATGTTCCGATTTCTGCTGCACGGCGAGCGGTTTGATACGGCCCTGGCTGACCGCCTTGTCGGCCAATGGATTCTGAAAACCGAAGGCATGGCGGAACATTTCAGCAGCTCAGAGGCTGCCATCAGCCAGTACGGTTTCCGGATTATGGTGCGCCCGGAGTGGACGGAGTTTGTGCAGGCCTTCAACGAGGAACTGCAGAGGATTCGCGAGAACGGCGAGCTACAGGCCATTCTCGCGAACTATCGCTGACAGCTTATTCCAGCCGTCTCAACAGCAGCATGGGCGAAACACTGAGAACCGGGCGCAATTGCCAGCGCCCGAACAACGCCAGCAGCGCCGCACTGATGAAAGGAATGGGCAGCATCACCTGCCAGTGCCAACGGAAAGTACCCTCAAACATTCTGACCTGAAGCGCATAAACCGCTGCCTCTGCCGCCAACACCCCCATAATACCCGCGACGAACCCCAGCAAGGCGAATTCGAGCATGGTGCTGCGAGCAAGCAGCGACTGCTGGCCACCCAGAGTACGCAGTAAAGCGCCCTCCCGTTGACGATCCCTAAGCGTGGCACTAACCACCGCTGCCATGACCACCAGGGCCGCCGCCAGGATCAGCGCAAGAATGGCTTCAATGGCCTGGGTAACCTGGCGCACAATCTGCTGGATACGCTCGATGATATGATCGATCTCCAGAACCGAGACGGTCGGGAACCGGCGTGAAAACTCATTGAGCGCCACTTTGTTACCCTCATCCAGATGGAAACTGGTAATCCAGGTACCGGGCATATCCGTCAGGCCACCGCCGGGCGGGAAGGCCATGTAGAAGTTGGGCTTCATGCTGTCCCATTGCACAGTACGAATACTGGTGACCGGTTCTGTCACCGTTTCCGAACCAATGGTGAAGGTCAGGCGATCCCCCATGACCAGCCCCATGCGTTCCGCCAGCTCTGCCTCAACCGACACGCCAATGGTGTCGCCGGGGGCAAACCACTCGCCGGCAACAATCTCATTATCTTCAGGCAGTTCTGCCATCCAGGTCAGGTTCAGTTCACGGTTCAGGGCACCAATGCGTTCATCCTTGCTCACGGCCTCCAGAACCGGCTGATCATTCAGTTCCGTCAAGCGCCCGCGCACCATGGGATAGACCGTATCCAATGGGGCGTCACGCTCTGCCCAGAAGGCTTCCACTTCGTCCACCGCATCCGGTGCGATGTTAATCAGGAAGTGATTGGGGGCATTATCCGGTAACTGGGCCTGCCAGTCGTCGAGCAAAGAAGTGCGCACCAGGATCAGCGTGGCCGCCAGCATCAATGTCATGGCAAACACCGCCATTTGCGCCATGCTGGCCTGTCGATGCCGGTACAGGCCCACCAGGGCCAGGCGCCAGGCGTTGCCGCCGCCCCGTACACGGCGCAGAACCGCCACCATCAGGCCCCCGACCAGCGCCAACACCGCCAACAGGAGTGCCAGGCCGCCCAACAAGGCGAATACCAGTGCAACCTCGCCAGCGTATAACCAGACCAGACCGAACACGGCCAGAATCGCAATCGCAATATCGGGGATCGCGTCTCGCCCACTTTCCCCGGGCTGAGCCCTTAGAACCCGCATGGCAGCCACATTACGCAGCCGGCGAATGGGCGGATAGGCAAACGCAAACAGGGAAACCAGGGCCGTGAGCAAAGCCGGCAGCAGGGCCGAAGGCGCCAGATGGAAGTCGACCGGCTGCTCCAGCACGTCACTCAACAGGCGAACCAGAATCCAGAACAGCGGCAGCGCCACCAGCAGGCCACCAATCACACCGGCGATACCCCACAGCGCCAACCGGCGCAGGTAAAGGCCGCCAATTCCCCGGCTCGACAGCCCCAGGGTTTTAAGAAGTGCCACGGTATCTCTCTGAGACAAGGCGTACTGACGGCTGGCAACCGCCACAGCCACAGCCGCCAGCAGAACCGCCAGGCTGCCACCGAGCAACAGGAAACGTTCAGCACGCTCCAGGGATCGGGAGAAGGTCTCGCCATCGCGCACACTTTCCCACTCATGGCTCGGTTCCAGGCGCGGCTCCAGCCATTGATAGTAGTCGTCAAGCAGGTTGTCAGGCCCGGCAAACAGATACACATATTCAGCGCGGCTGCCTTCCTGTATCACGCCGGTGCCGGGCACGTCGTCCACATGAATCATCACGCGGGGTGCCAGGGAAGATAGCCGGAAACCGCCATCTGGCTCCCGTATCAGCAGGCTGGTGATCTCCAGTTCAAGATTGCCCACCTCGAGCGTTTCACCGATTTCCAGCTCCAACAATCGAAGCAACCGGGGGTTAACCCAGATTTCGCCCCGCCCGGGGCCGGCCCCTACGGTTTGGCGCGGCGCATCAGAGCCTGGCTGGATTTCGATCTCGCCACGCAAGGGGTATTCGTCGCTCACGGCCTTGACCGAAACGAGCTGGAACCCACCTTCACCAAATACCATGGTGGAGAATTCAATCAGCTGGCCGGTTTCCAGGCCTCGCTCACGGGCTTCGTCAATCCATTCAGCCGGCACTGGCCGCCCATTTTCCGCTTCAAGCTGGCGATCCGCCGCCAGAAAAGAGCTGGCCGAAGACACCAGGGTTCGCTGCAACTGGTTGGCGAACAGGGCAATGGTGGCCACCGTGGCCACGGCAATCACCAGGGCGACCAGTACAACCCGCACGTCACGCTCGCGCCAGTCCCGGCGCACCGACATCAGTTTTTTTGCAGCCGCCATCAGTCAGCCAACTCCCGGGCCGCTTCCGGCTCTGTCAGTACACCGGCTTCAATCTGCAATTGCCGGCCACATCGGGCTGCCAGGTGTTCATCGTGGGTGACCATGACCAAGGTGGTGCCTTGTTCCCGGTTCAGGTCCATCAACAGATCCGACACTGCCTGCCCGGTACGGTTATCCAGGTTGCCGGTAGGCTCATCGGCAAACAGGATAACCGGGTCGGAAGCGAAAGCCCGGGCGATGGCTACCCGCTGCTGCTCACCACCAGACAACTGCCGTGGGGTATGGCTCAGGCGCTCGCCCAGCCCTACCCGCTCAAGCAACTCTTTGGCCCGCGCTTCCGGCGATTCCATTCCAGCCAGTTCAAGGGGCAGCATTACGTTCTCCAGCGCGCTCAGCGCCGGCAACAGCTGGAATGACTGGAACACGAAGCCAACCCGGCTCGCCCGGAGCTGTGCTCGCTGGTCTTCCGTCAGGCTGCTGATTTCAGCACCGTCCAGCTCTACTTTCCCTTCGGTCGGTGTGTCCAGCCCGGCGAGCAATCCCAGCAAGGTGGTTTTTCCGGAACCGGAGCGGCCAACAATGGCTACGGACTCTCCCCGATTGATTTCCAGACTGACCCCCTGCAAGATCGTCAACGTATCAGTTTCCAGGCTCACCCGGTGGGTAAGGTCGGTCACCCGTAACATGGGGTTTGTGGCGGCTAGCTTGGGGTCCGTCATCTGGTTCACGGTGGCTCCGTTGTCTGGTGCTGTGTTTTATTGAATCTGTAAAGGGTATACGAATTTACTATGCATACGGTATCGGCGTTGGTCAGATCATTTACACTCGCGGCACTGATGTTACTGTCACTCTCCGCCCTGGCCAGCCAGAACACACTGCTGGTGGTCGGCGACAGCCTCAGCGCTGCCTATGGTGTGCCGTCCGAAACAGCCTGGGTACAACTGCTAAGGGACAGGCTTGATGAACAGGGCCTGAACTGGAATGTTGTGAACGCCAGCATCAGCGGCGAAACCACCGATGGCGGCCTGCGGCGGCTGCCGGAACTGCTTCAGAAAAACCAGCCAGACGTCGTGATCATCGAGCTTGGCGGGAACGACGGCCTGCGCGGCTTTCCACCGAATGTGATTGAATCCAACCTCGCCGACATGATCGAGCAAGTGCGGGATGTCGGTGCCATTCCGGTGCTGGTGGGCATGCAAATTCCACCGAACTATGGCCAGCGTTATACCCGCCTGTTTGCGGACATCTTCCCGAACCTGTCTGACCGCTACGACACGCCTCTGGTTCCCTTTTTTCTTGAGGGCATCTACAACGAGGATGGGCTAATGCAGGAGGACGGCATTCACCCCACCGAGGCTGCCCAGCCGGTACTGCTGGACAATCTATGGCCTCAACTGGAGCCGTTGATCCTGGACAGGAACCCCAGCGCCCTGCGCTCAGACCAGTAGTAACCGTCACGGGCCAGCTCGACAAATCCCACATGCCCGCCCCACTTTGGCGCCTCGACGGTAACGTAGGCGCCGAGGACCTTACGACCTTCCGGGAAACACCTGGCTGACAGGAAGGGATCGTCCGCCGCATTGACCATCAACGCCGGTACCCGTATGTCCTTCAACCAAAACAGCGCCGAGCAGCTGGCCCAGTAGTCCTGGGCATCCCGGAAGCCATGCAAGGGTGCGGTGTAGCGGTTATCAAATTGGTGGAAGTTGCGGATGGTCTCAAACCCGGTCACGTCAATCAGGTCCGGAAACCGACGGGCCTTTTCCTGCATTTTGCCGTGCAGATCCCTCAGAAAGCGCTGCATGTAGATCCTGCGACTGGGCAGGGCCAGCATATCCGCGCTACCAGCCAGGTCTGCGGGCACTGAATAGGCAACGGCACCGCTGATGCGACTGTCAACACGCTCGCCCTGCTCGCCGAGGTATAGCAGGGTGAGGTTGCCGCCCATGCTGAAGCCAGACAGGAACAGGTTGCTGTAGTGGCCTTCCAGCGCGTGGGACACCACCGTATGCAGGTCTTCCGTGGCTCCGCTGTGATAGAACCGTGGCTGGCGATTCATCACCCCGCCGCAGGATCGGAAGTTCCAGGCCAGCACATCCCAGCCATCCGCCATTAACGCCCGCGCCAGCCCGAGCACATAGGGGCGCCGGCTGTGGCCTTCCAGACCATGGGACACAATGGCCAGGCGGTCACTGCCCTGACGGTACCAGTCCAGGTGCAGTTCGTCGTTATCCGGCGTGGCCAGAACGGCGGTTTCCGGCTGTGGCATGGCCACGTTTCGAAACAGCGTTGGCCACACAGACTGGATGTGCCCGTTACGTAACCAGACCGGTGGGCGGTAGCCCGAATGACTGCACTTGTGCAAATTTTGACCTTTCTTTTCAGGGGGTTGACGAACTCTATTAAAGAACTTAATATGCCCGCCACTTGATGCTGTTCCCCGATAGCTCAGTTGGTAGAGCAACGGACTGTTAATCCGTTTGTCCCTGGTTCGAGCCCAGGTCGGGGAGCCACTTATTCCGAAAAAGCCGCTGATTCAACATCAGCGGCTTTTTCATTTCTACCTCAGAAAACCTCTTCCCGCTGCATAAATTCCTTCAGAACCTGATACAGGGTATAGCCATCCTGACTACCGATCATTTCACGGATGGAATGCATGGCGAACTGCGGCACACCGATATCCAGAGTGGTCACACCCAGATTACCGGCGGTCAGCGGCCCGATGGTGCTGCCACAGCCCATGTCGCTGCGTACCACAAAGGTCTGGTGCGGCAGGCCAAGCTCGTCACTGATGTGTCGATACAAAGCTGCTGAACGGCTGTTGGTAGCATAGCGTTGGTTGTGGTTCACCTTGATGACCGGCCCCTGGTTCAGGATCGGGCCGTGGTTTTCATCGTGTTTGTCCATGAAATTGGGATGCACACCGTGGGCGTTATCCGCGGAAATCATCATGGAGCGGGCAATCGCCCTGCCCTTGCCTGCGCCACACCAGCGCTCCAGAACGGCTCCCAGGAACGGCCCCTGGGCACCTTCCGCCGACATGCTACCCACTTCTTCGTGGTCATTGCACACCAGAAGCGCGGCTTCATCACCAGAAGTGTTCAACAGGGACTGCAGGCCAATGTAACAACTGAGCAGGTTATCGAGACGGGCCGACGCCAGAAACTCCTGACGCAAACCAACGAAAGACGCGCCCTGGGCATCGTAGAAACTCAGTTCATAGCCCAACACTTTACGAATCTTCAGGCCGGATTCACTGATCAACTGCTCACGCAGCAAGTCAGCAAATGACGTTGTATCGGTTTCCGGCAGTTGCATAACCACCGGAGGCAGGTCTGTCTGGGCATTCACTGAACGATTGCTGTTGGCTTCGCGGTCCAGGTGAATGGCCAGGCTGGGAATAATTGCCACCGGCTTACGGAAGTCCACCAGGGTGTCCCGGACCTTACCGTCCTCGTCCAGAACCGTAACCCGGCCGGCCAACGACAGATCCCGGTCAAACCACGGGTTCAGCAACACGCCGCCGTACACTTCCACACCCAACTGGAAAAAGCCCTTGCGGCGGATTTCGGGGTTTGGCTTTACCTTCAGGCAGGGGCTGTCGGTATGGGCACCCACCATCCGGATGCCGGAAGTCACTACGTCATTTTTACCGGTGCGGAGGGCAATGATGGAGGAGCCATTGCGAATGGCGTAAAAGCCCCGGCCCTGCTCCAGCGCCCACTCTTCCCGCTCATCCAGCTGCTGAAAACCGGCGTCATCAAGCCGGGATTTCATGGTGCTTACTGCATGCCACGGTGTTGGAGAGGCATTCAGAAATTCAATCAAGTCATTATTAAATTCAGTGTGTTCCATGATCTTCCTGATTGCATGATAATGGCGGCTACAGTATGGCACGAAGCCGGCCCCGCTCCTACCAGGCTGCCGGTTAGTCCCTATACGCACCCAATGATCAACGCCGGAGCCCACTGTGTCGATACCCCGATTCCTGGACATCGAATACTGTCAGACTGACGACGCCCTGTTCCCCGTCGCCATGGCCTGGTCGCTGGCCGACGGCCAGATGAAAACCGTGGTTATTGCCCCGGAGGAAGCCTGGCTGCCAGATGACGGCGACCTGGGGGACTTTGACCTGCTGTACCTAGAAGAACAGGGCGTGCCACTGCTCGAACTGGTTCAAGAACTCCATCAGGACCTGCCAGACCAGACCGTCTACGTGGATGGCATGGACCCGGATGAAATCCTGATCGACCTGATTTTCAGTGCCGTCAGCCAGGACGCCCCTTTCGAGATTGCCCCAATTTCCGAACTGATTACCGGCATCGACAGCGACGCCCTTGAAGACCGCCGTCGCCAGCTGATGTTTGACGAAGGCCTGGAACCACAACTCCCGGAGAATGGCGTTTACGCCCTATTGATGCTCGCGCAGGAGGAAGGCCTTCTGGCTGACCTGTAAGCGGGCCGGCTGACACGGGGAAGTGTGACCGGCGTCTGCGTAACAAAGCGTTACACAAGGCAGAATCTGGCGTCAGCAACGTTACTGACAGGAAGCCGGATAATAATGAATAAGGTCGCACTACGTTTCCTCAGCTCCAGCCTGATGGCTATCAGCCTCGCCCCATTGGCGGCACAGGCACAAGACACTCCTCGTTCTGACAAGCACTACGTTGGCCTACTGGTGACCGCTCTGGAGCACCGCTCTATCGGCCAGCGCACCAAGGAGGATGCCTGGGGCCAAGCCGGTACGCTGGTGATCGGTGGTCACCTGAACGACCTGATTCACGCCGAGATCCGTCTGGGTGGCGGCTTCAACGATGCCGATGTATCCGGTGGCGACCTGACCCTGGCTGTCGATTACTTCGCCAGCTGGTACATGGGCCTGCACTACCCGATTACCGATTATGCCAACGTGTATGCGCAGGCCGGTTTTACCCACGTAAAAGGCGAGGCAACCCTGCCCAACCGTGAGGAAAGCTACAACGCGCAGTTCCGGGATATCGAGGGCGATTACCCGGACAGCAGTTTCAGCATCAGCTGGCTGGCCGGGGTGGACTTCGAGGTGTTGAGCAACACCTTTCTGGTGTTTGAGGGTGGGCGGTTGTTCAAAGACACTGGCAGTAGTGCCAATACGTTCCAGTTTTCTACGGGGCTGCGTTACGAGTTTTGAGTGTGCTGCTTTCTTCGGTGCTGGTTAAGAGGGCCGGATATCCTTTCCTGGAAACGCTACGAGCCCCCGCAAGCGGGTCCAGCCAGCAATCATAGATTGCTGTCGTTCGGCTGCGCATGAAGCTTCGCTTCATAAACACTTGCCTCACCCATGTGCGCTTAGCTCCGGCCATCCATGGCCTCCGAGATTCCAGGAAAGAAGGCCCCACCTGCCTCTTCCCCCGATATCAGACGCGGTGCTGAATATGCCAGCAGCGGTGAATCTTCTGATTTCTCTGGAAGTCTTTATCCAGCGTACTGGCGGTCACTTCCTTCACTTCGAATTCTGCCGCCAGGTCTTCGTCCAGTTTAAACTTCCGAAAGTTGTTGGAGAATATCAACAGGCCGTCACTGGATAACCGCTCCATACACTGACGAACCATGGTGCCGTGATCCCGCTGGATATCGAGAACACCAGCCATTCTCGCTGAGTTGGAGAACGTGGGCGGGTCCATGAAGATCAGGTCGAAGGTCTGGTTGGCGGTTTTGCGGTCCGCCAGCCAGGACAGGCAATCCGCCTGCTCTACCACGTGCTTGCGCGGGTCGGCGCCGTTCAGGGCGAGGTTGTCCTGGGCCCAGCTCACGTAGGTTTTCGACATATCCAGGCTCAGGGACCGGCTGGCGCCGCCAACGGCTGCGTGTACCGTGGCTGCACCGGTGTAACAGAACAGGTTCAGGAAGCGTTTGCCACGGGCGTGCTGCTGAATCCAGCGGCGCACCGGGCGGTGATCCAGGAACAGGCCGGTGTCGAGGTAGTCTTTCAGGTTTACCTTCAGGGTGCAGCCGTGTTCGTGCACGTTGAAGTATTCGCCGGTTGCGGCCTGTTTCTCATACTGTTTGGTGCCGGTTTGACGCTGGCGTTGTTTACACACCAGATTCTCGGGGGAAACGTCCAGCACTTCCGGTATGACCGCCAGAGCCTCGGCCAGACGTTCCCGGGCGGCTTTTTCATCGATAGACTTCGGGGCCAGGTACTCCTGCACGTGCACCCTGCCATCGTATAGGTCGATGGCCAACGCGTATTCAGGCATATCGGCATCGTAAAGCCGGTAGCAGCTGACATTCTGCTTCCGCGCCCACTGGCCGATGGTTTTCAGGTTCTTCTTCAGGCGATTGCGTAGCATGTCTGCCCGCTCGGGGTTGGCGATGCGTGGCATAACCTGCCCGGGCGCAGCCGGGTCTCGCGGTGTTCGGGCGTTTTCAGGCTGCACCTCGAACAACAACAGCTGCGCTGGCAACTTGCCATTAAACAATTTGTATTGCTTGAAGCTTCGCAGGCCAATGGATTTACCGAATTCCGGTGCACCGGTGAACACGGCCAGGCGCCAGCCCGGCAGTTCACGCAAGACGGTTTCACCGAGGGTTTGATAAAGCGCGGCCAGCTCTTTGCGCTCGCTCAGGCGTTCACCATAGGGAGGATTGGTCAGCACCAGGCCCTTATCCGCCCAGTCCGGCTGCCGCTCAAACGCCGATACCGGCCGGGGCTCTACGCTTACGATGTTGTCCAGACCAGCCCGGCGCAGGTTGTTGCGGGCCGTGTCGATCACCCGGTCGTCCTGATCGAAACCGGCAAACGCCGGTATGCGCTTGTTTTTGCCTTCATGTGCGCGGCGCTCGACTTCCTGGCGCAATGCCAGCCAAAGTTCCGGCTGATGGCCTGGCCATTTTTCAAAACCAAAACGCTCAATCTTCCGGCCCGGCGCAATGTCCAGCGCCATCAATGCTGCTTCAATCACCAGAGTTCCGGAACCACACATGGGATCAACAAAGTCGCCGCCGGCGTCTGCAATTTCCGGCCAACCGGCCCGCAGCAGCAACGCGGCCGCGAGGTTTTCCTTCAACGGCGCAAGGCCCTGTTCAGTGCGGTATCCCCGCATGTGCAGGCTATGCCCGCTAAGGTCCAGCCCAACCGACAGCCGCCCTCGGTTCAAACGGGCAGAGATGGTGACATCCGGATCTTTTGGTGCGACCGAGGGCCGCGGCAGGCCTGCGCCCCGAATGCTGTCTACGATACCGTCTTTGACTTTCTGGGCACCGAACTGTGTGTTCCGAATTTCTTCGTTCTGCCCCAGGAAAGTCACTCGAAAGCTGCCGTTGACGGGAATGTGCGATTGCCAGTCCAGAGACACCACGCCCTCATAAAGTTCGTCAGCACTACGGGCATCCATCTCGGCAATGTGCAGGATGACCCGGTTGGCCAGCCGGGACCACAAACAGGCGCGATATCCGGCTTCCAGCTCCCCTTCTACCCAGACGCCCGCCGGCGCGTTGCGCACTTGAGCCAGGCCAAAGCTTTCCAGCTCATCGGCCAGGAGATACTCAACACCCTTGGGGCAGGTTACGAAAAAGACATGCTTGGACAAAATCAACTCCTGGTTTTCTGGATAGAGCCGGTAAGCCGCCGGAATAGCAGCAAAACCCGAATCCGGGCCGTCATCGTTATTTCACAAACCTATAAGAAAAGCTTCATATAGATGAAATAAATAGTGTACATCCGCGCAAGGTTCGTCTTACCTTGTAGTTGACGCGTCGTTCTGGAAGCCAACATAACCGTGCTTCCGTTAACAGGATCCTGACTGCTCTGGCCGGAACTGGCAATAGTGGGTTATCCCGGACGGGTGCCTTCTTTACCATGGCCACGGCAGATGTGTACACGCTTGTTCTGTTAATCCATCAGTGAGGAACGGCATGAAAAGACAGAAGAGAGACATGTACGCTCGTGCATTCAAGCGGGGTTATCTCGCTGGCGTGTCCGGCAAATCCAAAGACAGCTGCCCGTTAGACCAAGCAGAGGTACGCCAGGAATGGCTGAACGGGTGGCGAGAAGGCCGCACAGATAACTGGGAGGGCATGACCGGCGTCTCCGGCATCCACAAGCTTGCCAACGTAACCGCAACATGACCGCAGTGTTGGCATACCCCGTTTAACCTGATCTCTTTTAGTTGTAGCTACACCACAATCTGACGCAGTAACCAGAGCAACCAAAACGGGGCCTCCCGCCCCGTACCATGCGAAGAAGCGCTACGGGGTTCGTTCCCCGCAAGGGCCCGCTCAGCGGGCCCACCTTCTTTCTGGCCTCACTACTTATGCTGTTCTTTCCTGATCGCTTCTACTGCTTCGTTAATCAAAGCTGGGCCTTTGTAAATAAAGCCGGTGTAGATTTGCACCAGTTTCGCCCCTGCCCGGATTTTCTCGGCCGCACTCTCGCCATCAGTGATACCGCCAACGCCAATAATCGGGATTCTGTCCCCCAACTCGGCGTACAACCCCTGAATAACCCGTAAAGACGCCTCGCGCACCGGTGCACCGCTCAAACCGCCAGCTTCCTGCTCGTGCTTGTGTCCTTGAACCGCTTCCCGGCTGATAGTGGTGTTTGTGGCAATCACACCATCCAGGCCCGCCTCGAGTAATGCCCCGGCGACAAAGCGAATGCCTGCATCATCCATATCCGGGGCAATCTTCACAGCCACCGGTACATAACGACCAATAATTTTCTCGCAGATCGCCTGTTCGTCTTTGATCGCGTGCAATAGCTGTTTCAACGAGTCGCCGAACTGCAGATCACGCAGCCCCGGGGTATTTGGCGACGACACGTTTACCGTGATGTAGTCGGCATGGGGGTAAACTGCGGCGATACCCTTACGGTAGTCCTGTTCGGACTGCTCGTTCGGGGTATCTTTGTTCTTACCCACGTTAATGCCCAGGATACCGCGATAACGACGCTTCTCAACATTGCGCACCAGATGACCAAGGCCTTCATTATTGAAGCCCATGCGGTTGATGATGGCCTGGTGTTCGGGCAGGCGGAACATCCGCGGCTTGGGGTTGCCCGGCTGTGCCAGGGGTGTGACGGTGCCCACTTCAATGAACCCAAAACCCAGAGCTCCCAAGGCATCCAGGTGGTCAGCATTTTTGTCCAGGCCCGCGGCCAGGCCTACCGGATTGGGGAACTCCAGCCCCATGATATTAATCGGGCACGGCTCCGGGCGCCTCGAAACAACATTGAGAATACCGGTTTTGTAGGCCAGGTCCAGGCCACTGAGGGCGACATTATGGGCCTGTTCCGGGGGCAGCCGGAAAAGTAAATTACGTAGAATGCTGTACATCTTTGAGCTCCTTGCCGAGGGGTGGCCGGAGTATACCGGAAGTTTTCCACACCATCCTCCCGAACCTTCAATACAACGTAAAAGCCCATGCCTCAGCGGTTGGCGAGGCTTTTCCACGGAATCTGTGGATAACTCTGTTGAAAATGCCGGGGCAAGCGTCTCGACCCCTTGATAACTGCGCCAGCCTACAAATTGATCATTTTTTAACCAGTTAAATTTTAACTAAAAATCAATAACTTAAAAAGACAAAATAACCATTTGACGACTTTAGTTACAAAGTGGTAGCGGGTAACGACTTTGTCATCATGTGCATAAATCGACCTGCGTTTCCCGATTAATTCTCCCCAAATTTCCCATTCCTGCCGCTATACTGGCTACCAACAGAATGATCGGAGCCTGAGCCATGGATCAGCCCCCAAAGGCCCAACTACGGACTGACAAGGACTTGCAACAGGAAAAACATGCCGCCTCCCGTGTCACCATCATTGGCATGATCCTGGATGCAGTCCTTGGTGTGATAAAGATTATCGGCGGCACTCTTTTTCATTCCCACGCTCTGGTGGTGGATGGCATCCACTCATTTACCGACGTTGTCTCAGACTGGGTTGTGCTTGCCGTGATGCGGCTGTCACGTAAAGGCCCGGATGATGACCACCCCTATGGACATCAGCGCATCGAGACGCTAGGCACACTCCTGCTCGGGAGCATACTGATCGCCGTGGGCGCTGCCCTGGCCTGGGAGAACATTCTGCGCCTGATCTCCGGCGAGGATCTCGCGGTACCGGGCTGGCCGGTTCTGGTTGCTGCGGGTGTATCGGTCGCCTCCAAAGAGTGGATCTACCGTTATACCCGCCATGTGGGCATGAAAATTCGATCTGACCTGCTGATCGCCAACGCCTGGCACAGCCGCACCGACGCGTTTTCCTCGGTGGTGGTTCTGGTTGCCACTGCCGGTGCAATGACCGGATACGTTTGGCTGGATACAGTCGCAGCCGTGATCATCTCCGGCATCATTATCCACATCGGCTGGAAGTTCACTTGGGATAGCGTTAAGGAGCTCGTCGATACCGGACTGTCTGCGGAAGATACCCGGGTATTGCGCGCCATTGCAATGGACACGGACGGCGTGCGCAATGTTCACGAGCTGCGCAGTCGACGTATGGGGCACGACATTTTATTGGATGTCCACCTGGTTGTCCGGCCTGAGATAAGCGTATCTGAGGGACATCAGATCGGCATGAAGGTGGTTTCCGGCATGCGGGACGCCATCGATAATATCCGGGACATCAACTTTCATATCGATGCCGAGAACGACGAACACACACTGCATCAGACCGACCCACATTTACCCAGCCGCGAGGATATCCGTCACCTGCTGTCGCAGCAGCTCGGTGAGCTGCCACCACACAGCCGGCTGAGACTGCATTACCTCAAAAACCGGGTTCATATCGAAGTCTTCCTGGACGAACAGCATCCCGCACCCGCGTTGACCACCGAAAGCGTCCGGGAGGTGCTGTCACCCTATCCCTGGTTTGGTTCAGTCCGGGTTTGGGTGTCTGCAAGCTGATCAGGCGCCGGCATTACCGGCGCCGGTTTTCTTCCATACGGGACAGTAACTCCTGCATCACCAGGGTATAAAGCTCGCCACCCAGGAACTTATCTTCCACACCGGAATCGATGCTGGGGTTGTCGTTTACTTCAATCACGGCTACCCGGTTCCCCGCCTGTTTGATGTCGACACCATAGAGACCGTTGCCAATCAATCGGGTGGAATTAAGGGCAGCCTGAATCACATTCCGGGGCACTTCATAGGTCGGCATGGTCTCAAAACCGCCGCTTTCCACCGCGGCGCCACCGTGTTGGTAGATCTGCCAGTGCCCTTTCACCATCATGTATTTGCACGCATAAATTGCCCGCCCGCCCAATACACCAATGCGCCAGTCGTACTCGGTGTAGAAATACTCCTGGGCCAACACCAGCGCCGATTGTTTGAATAACTCCTTAAGGCCAGCCCGCAGCTCTTTCTCATCCTTGGCTTTGGCCACGCCCCTTGAGAAGGCCCCGTCCGGAATCTTGATAACAACCGGAAAACCCAGTTCGCTGACCACCTGATCAACCGCATCTTTCTGATCTTTGGACAGGATCAGTGTTTTTGGGGTTGGCACCTTGTTGTTCTTCAGCAGGTCCGCCAGGAACACCTTGTTGGTACACCGTAGTATCGAGACCGGGTCATCGATGACCACCATGCCTTCCGCCTCTGCCTTGCGGGCAAACCGGTAGGTGTGGTGATCAATCGCGGTGGTTTCCCGAATGAACAGGCCATCGTATTCCGGCAACCGCATGTAATCCCGGCGGGTAATCCGCTCCACGTTAATGCCCAGCTTGCGCCCTGCCCGCTCGAACCGCTTCAGGGCAGCTTCGTCACTCGGGGGCATTTCCTCTTCCGGGTTCACCAGCATGGCCAGGTCAAAACGATAGCGCCGGCGCGTTCTCGGCTTACGCCAGATCATGCTGCTGAAACGATCCAGCGCTGCCGCAAACACATCCTGCTCGCGCTCATCCAGATCCGCCGGGGCTGCCGGCTTCATGGATTCGATCTGCCACTGCTTGCGGTGGCGGAAAACCACTTCCAGAATCGGGCAGGGAAAACGCTCAAACAAGGCCCGGGCTACCGGCTTGAGATCCACATGCTCAGCCTGGCCAAAATAGGTTCGAATGCGCACTTCATGGGTGGCGTCCCGCTCATCGGTGGCCGGGTCAATTTCCCGGGCTTCCTGCTCCAGCCACTGAATGACGCTGTGATCCAGCTCCTCCAGTTCCAG
Organism: Marinobacter shengliensis; assembly: GCF_003007715.1. GTDB lineage: Bacteria > Pseudomonadota > Gammaproteobacteria > Pseudomonadales > Oleiphilaceae > Marinobacter > Marinobacter shengliensis. The sequence continues at coordinate 1,118,006 of NZ_PXNO01000027.1, forward strand.
CGAGAACAGGCCTTTGCGGCTCAAATCGTTCAAGGTCATCACCGAGGGCACCACATGGTGGCCCCGGGCCTCTGCGAGCAAAGAACAGTAATAACCCCGGCTCAGGTATTTCGCGCTCTGGCAAAGGTTAATCACGCGTACCCGGCTGTTGGCGGGGGCGGAAAAATTCAGATACTGGTCAAACGTCAGTACATCCTCGCTGGGGTAATAGGGTGACCAGTCTTTGGCACGGTCCACAACGATTAACAAACGGGACATTAAGGGCATTCCTCCCTGAAAGGTTAAGCCGGGTAATGGGCGCAACAATACGCTGCCAGAACGTCTGGTACAATCCAGGCTGGATGCGTGCTTTTACGCATGATCGCGCGCTATCGAAACCAACCTGTCTCTACCATAATAGCTGCGGTGGAAGTGCTCGCCAGCTTCTGCGATTTTCGCGACCGGGATTTGTTAACCATGCATGATGTTTTGCTTCGACAAGCAGTCGCCGACGATCTGACTGCCCTGGTGCAGTTGGAAAATCGGTGTTTTACCGAAGACCGTATTTCCCGACGCAGTTTTCGACGGTTTCTTGAGATGCCAAGGGACCGCCTGATAGTAGCTGAGCAAGGCTCCGAGCTGGTGGGCTATTGCCTGGTATTGATGAATGCCGCCACCCGTTTGGCGCGGATTTATTCAATCGCTGTATCGCCAACCGTTCGTGGCAGAGGCGTAGGCGAGCAATTGGTGCGGGAAGCGGAGAAGGAAGCCGTAGAGGCAGACCGCATCATCATGCGCCTGGAGGTTCGGGAAGATAACGCCGGTGCCATCAATCTATACAAACGATTGGGCTATCGCCAATTCGGTACCTACCGGGACTATTACGAAGACCATGGCGATGCCCTGCGCTTCGAACGGCGTATTCTTTATTACGAGCCTTCCCGGGAGTATCTCCCGGTACCCTATTACCCCCAAACCACAGAGTTTACCTGCGGTCCCTCTGCCCTGATCATGGCCATGGCTGCCCTGGACGAAGACCAGCAGTTGAACACCCTGGAAGAATTGAAGATCTGGCGGGAGGCCACTACCATTTTCATGCTCGCCGGTCACGGTGGCTGCGGGCCCCATGGCCTGGCCTTGTCAGCCTGGCACCGAGGCTTTGAGGCCAGCGCCTGGATCAGTCAGGAAGGCGCCCTGTTTAAGGATACCGTGCGCAACGACGATAAAAAGCGGGTATTGGAACTGGTGCACGAAGGCTTCCTGCACGATATTGGCCAGACCGGCATCCAGCTGCACCATGACCCACTGACCCTGGAAGCCATGGAAGCCGCCCTGCACGAGGGCCGCATCCCGGTCATCCTGATCAGTACCTGGCAGCTCAACCGCAGTCGTGTACCCCACTGGGTGACCGTGTGCGCCATGGATGAAGAGTTTGTGTACCTGCACGACCCGGAGATCGATACTGACGTGGGCGAGACCGTCGCCGACAAACAATATTTGCCTGTCGACAAACGGGTATTTGGCAAGATGTCCAGCTACGGCCGCAACCAACCCTTGCAGGCGGCCGTGATCGTCGGGCCGAAACGGCCCTGATCAGCCGGTACGAATCGCCGCTTCCTTGAGTTCGGAGATCTGGTCCCGCAATCGCGCTGCAGTTTCGAAATCCAGGTCGGCGGCGGCCTTGTACATGTCATCCTCCAGGCGCGTCACTTCCTTGAGCAACTCTTCCGGAGAGCGCTTGCCTGCCTTGACCATATAGCCTTCCGCCTCTTCCGCGGCCTTCTGGCCCGGACGTTCCGCCTTACGGCGACCGCGCCCACCGCCGGTGGCTCCCTCCATGACATCGGCGATCTTCTTGTTCAGGCCTTTCGGGGTAATACCGTGCTCTTCGTTATGGGCCGTCTGCTTCGCTCGCCGGCGTTCGGTTTCGTCAATGGCCCGCTGCATGGAACCGGTAATGCGGTCCCCGTACAAAATGGCTTTACCGTTGAGGTTACGGGCGGCACGGCCAATGGTCTGGATCAACGAGCGTTCGCTGCGCAGGAAGCCTTCCTTGTCTGCGTCCAGAATCGCCACCAGAGATACTTCCGGCATATCCAGGCCTTCCCGCAACAGGTTGATGCCCACCAGCACATCAAACTCGCCCCGGCGTAAATCCCGGATAATCTCAACACGCTCTACGGTGTCGATGTCTGAGTGCAGATACCGAACGCGAATGTCGTGTTCCATAAGGAAATCGGTAAGGTCTTCGGCCATGCGCTTGGTCAGGGTAGTGACCAGCACCCGCTCCTCCACCGCCACCCGTGCGTGGATTTCCGAGAGCAGGTCGTCCACCTGGGTCGACGCTGGCCGCACCTCGATCACCGGGTCCAGCAGGCCGGTCGGCCGAACCACCTGTTCTACCACCTGGCCAGCGTGCTCCGCCTCATAGTTACCTGGCGTGGCCGACACGAAGATCATCTGGGGGGCAATTCGCTCCCACTCCTCAAACCGCATGGGTCGGTTATCCAGTGCCGACGGCAGGCGAAAACCATACTCCACCAGCGTTTCCTTCCGGGAACGGTCGCCCTTGTACATGGCGCCGATTTGCGGAATGGTTACGTGGGATTCGTCCACCACCAGCAAGGCATTGGGCGGCAGATAGTCAAACAGGGTGGGTGGCGGCTCACCGGGCGCCCGGCCGGACAGATAGCGGGAGTAGTTCTCGATGCCGTTGCAGTAACCCAGCTCCATCATCATTTCCATGTCGTAGCGGGTGCGCTCCTCAAGGCGCTGGGCCTCCACCAGCCGGTGGTTATCCCGCAACTGCTGCAAACGCACGTCCAGCTCCGCCCGGATATTCTCGACCGCATCCAGCACCTTCTGCCGGGGCGTCACATAGTGAGACTTCGGATAGATGGTTACCCGTGGCACACGGCGCAGTACCTCGCCGGTCAGCGGATCGAAGTAGCTGAGGTTCTCCACTTCATCGTCAAACAACTCGATACGAATGGCTTCCCGCTCCGATTCCGCCGGGAACACATCAATCACATCGCCCCGAACCCGGTAGTTGGCGCGGTGGAACTCTATGTCGTTACGGGTGTACTGGAGCTCTGCCAGTCGGCGCAGAATCGAGCGCTGGTCTATCTGATCACCCCGGTCCAGGTGCAGCATCATCTTCAGGTAGGATTCCGGGTCACCCAAACCGTAGATGGACGACACCGTCGCCACGATGATCGCATCCGGCCGTTCCAGCAACGCCTTGGTGGCAGACAAACGCATTTGTTCAATGTGTTCGTTGATGGAGGCATCTTTCTCGATGAAGGTATCAGACGACGGCACATAGGCTTCCGGCTGGTAGTAATCGTAGTAAGACACGAAATACTCCACCGCGTTATCCGGAAAGAACTCCTTGAACTCGCCGTACAGCTGCGCCGCCAGGGTCTTGTTGTGGGCCATGATGATGGTCGGCCGCTGCACGTCCTGGATCACATTGGCAATGGTGAACGTCTTGCCTGAGCCGGTCACCCCCAGCAACGTCTGGTGCGCCAGCCCGGAATGAATGCCGTCCACCAAGCCGGCGATGGCCTTGGGCTGGTCACCGGCCGGCTGATATGGGGAATCAACTCGGAACACACCTTCACGGGAAGCGCTGGATGCTTTACTGGCCATAACTGGCGATTAACCTCCGGGTTCGGCGCCGGCCGCAATACGGCACAACCCCTACAAGAAATTTAGTGTTCTGGCTGCTTCATGATACCATCTGTGCGATCGACGGCTGGGAGAAAAACAGCCAGCACCTTTGGCTCCATAGTTGCCCGGCCGATCGCAGCCCATAAGACGCAGCTTTAAGGAGCTCAAGTTTGGACCTTCAACTTTCCAGCCGAGTACAGGCGATCAAGCCTTCCCCCACCCTCGCAGTCACCAACAAAGCCGCAGAACTCCGCGCGGCCGGCCAGGATATCATTGGCCTGGGTGCTGGCGAGCCGGACTTCGACACCCCCGAGCACATCAAACAGGCAGCCATTGAAGCCATTAACAACGGCCAGACCAAGTACACCGCCGTTGATGGTACGCCGGCCCTGAAGAAAGCGATTATTGCGAAGTTCAAACGGGACAACGGCCTGGAATATGAAGCCAACCAGATCCTGGTAAGCAGTGGTGGCAAACAGAGCTTTTTCAACCTTGCCCTGGCCACATTGAACCCGGGCGACGAAGCCATTATCCCTGCGCCTTACTGGGTTTCCTACCCGGACATGGTGCTGGTGGCTGAAGGCAAGCCGGTGATTATCGAAACCTCTGCCGAGACCCGCTTCAAGATCACACCCGAGCAGTTGGAAAACGCTATTACCGAGCGCACCCGCCTGTTTGTGATCAACAGCCCGTCTAACCCCAGCGGCATGGCTTACACCCTGGAAGAGCTGCAGGCGATTGGCGAGGTGCTGAAAAAGCACCCGAATATCATGATTGCCACCGACGACATGTACGAGCCGATCCTGTGGACTGGCAAACCGTTCTGCAACATCCTGAACGCCTGCCCGGAGCTGTATGACCGTACCTTCGTACTGAACGGTGTGTCCAAGGCCTACTCCATGACGGGCTGGCGCATCGGCTACGCCGCAGGCCCGGCGAAGATCATCGGCGCGATGAAGAAAATCCAGTCTCAGAGCACCTCCAACCCGGCCTCCATCTCCCAGGCCGCCGCCCAGGCAGCCCTGGACGGCCCGCAGGAGTGCGTAGGCGAGATGGTCAAGGCGTTCAAGGAACGCCACGACTGGCTGGTAGCCGCCCTGAACAAGCTGCCTGGCGTTGAGTGCCTGAACGGCGACGGCACTTTCTATGTGTTCCCGAGCTTCCAGGGCGCAATCGATGCCACTGACGGCGTGAGCACAGACGTTGAGTTTGCCGAGAAGCTGCTGACCGAAGCGGGCGTTGCCCTGGTGCCGGGTTCTGCTTTCGGCACGCCTGGCCACATGCGCCTGAGCTTTGCGACCAGCATGGAAAATCTGCAGAAAGCCATTGAGCGTTTGCAGAAGGCGCTTGGCTAAAAATTTTTAGTCAGAGGGTTGACGAGGCGGTATAGCCAACTTAATATACGCGCCTCGTCACATGACGACGTTCCCCGATAGCTCAGTTGGTAGAGCAACGGACTGTTAATCCGTTTGTCCCTGGTTCGAGCCCAGGTCGGGGAGCCACTATTCCGAAAGCCCGCTAGTTCTTTGAATTAGCGGGCTTTTTCGTTATACCTCGTTATCGGTCTATCGCCTTCGACTTTTGGTGGCTCTGTCTGGCTCCGGCCCTAGCCTGCTTGTTTTGGTGGCGTGTCAGGGTGGGATAGCCTTTCCAAAAAACGCTACGAGCACATCCATGTGCGCTTCGCTCCGGCCATCCATGGCCTACGAGATTTTTGGAAAGGCTATCCCACCCTGACACTCAGCGAACGCAAGTATAGGCGATCAAGAATCGGGAACCTGGGAACAGAAAAAAGCTATTACCACTGAAAAGAATCCAGAAAGCTCCTTCAACGTACTTTGACTACACCTCCATTTGCCTGAAGGGCGCGGATGGGTGTCCCTCCCGAAAATCTCGGAGGCCATGGATGGCCGGAGCGAAGCGCACATGGATGTGCTCGTAGCGTTTTTCGGGAGGGACACCCATCCGTGCCCGGTCCGCCACCTCGGAAGGCTAGGGCCAGGACCTGGGACAGAGCCCGAAAGTCAGACCGAAACCACCTCAGCGTGAATCGCCTCCAAGGCGGCCAGAGGGTCGGGCGCCTGGGTGATGGGACGACCAATGACAAGGTAGTCAGAGCCGGCTTTGAGGGCGTCGGTTGGGGTCATGATGCGCTGTTGGTCACCTTTATCGGCGGTCAACGGGCGGATTCCCGGGGTGATTAGCTGGAAGTCGGCGCCCTGCTCTGCTTTCAGTCTGGGAGCTTCCTGGGCGGAGCAGACGACGCCGTCCAGGCCGCAGTTTTTGGTCAGGGTGGCCAGGCGGGAAACGTGAGCTTCTGCAGAACCGGTGATACCGATGCCTGCCAGATCTGAATCGGACATGCTGGTGAGCACCGTGACGGCGATCAGCAGCGGCCTATCCGCCCCGAACGACTCCAGGCGCTCGCGGCAGGCAACCATCATTTTCTCACCACCCGAGGCATGCACATTCACCATCCACACACCCAGGTCCGCCGCCGCAGCAACCGCCGCCGAGGTAGTGTTCGGGATGTCGTGGAATTTCAGATCCAGGAACACGTCAAAGCCCCTGCCCTGCAGTGATTTGACCAATTCCGGGCCGGAACGGGTGAACAACTCTTTGCCTACTTTCAACCGGCATTTGGCCGGGTCCAGCTGATCAGCCAGCGCCAGGGCCGGGTTCTGGGAGGGGAAGTCCAGGGCGACGATGATTTTCGGGTCATTAAGGTTTTGCACGGTCAGGTTCCGGTTCAAAAGGTTAAAACATTATTCGGCTTCAACGCCCTGGATGGGACGCACCGTTTCCCACTGCTTACAGCTGGGGCAAAGCCAGTGAAGCTGCTGGCCTGAGAAACCGCAACTGACGCAACGGTAAACCGGCCGGTTGGCGAGAATCAGGTGGCCAATACGGCTGACAAGGCGGCCTTCGTCTGTGGTCATGCCTTTTTCATAGCCGGCCATTTCCACCAGCCGGAGCAGGCCGCGAACGGATGGCCGAATTTCCAGCTCCTGCCGGAGCAGATCAATAGCGGCAGGGCGACCAAAGGAACGCTCCACCGATTCCACCAACGCCAGCAACAAACTGGTACTCGGGTACTGTTCATAGAGTTTGCGGAGCTTTTTGACCAGCCTGCCTACATCACCGTGTTCCCGCTCGAGCTTCATCAGGCGGTCGATGGCCTCCGGACCAAACTCCGGGTTCTGGTCAAACACCTTCAGGCTTTGATTGCCCGCTTCGCGGAAGTTGCCCTGGCGGATCTGCTGTTTCATCAGCAACAAGGTTGCGCGAACACAGGAGCGGTCGTAGTCGAGGGCTTCCTTGGCCAGTTTCTGGGCAGTCCAGCGATCGTCTTTGGCCAGGGCCGCATCGGACAACTCGCAGGTAATGTACGCCAGCGTTTTGACCATCGCAGGATCTGCGTCGCTACGGGTAAGGGTCTGTGCCACCTGGGCAGCCTTTTCCCACTCCCGCTCCTGCTGATACAGCTCGATCAAGGCCGTAGCAGCGCGGCGGCCGTACTCCCGGTCCCCCATCAACTGATGCAGCAGGGCTTCCGCCCGATCGTGCAGGCCGGCATTGAGATAATCCATCGCCAGTTCCAGGGTAACCTGGGGCGTATAGCGCGCCGGCAGCTCGGGCCGGGCCAGCAGGTTTTGGTGGATCAGAATGGCGCGATCGGTTTCGCCCTTATTGCGGAAATGGCTCCCGATAGACAGATGCAGGCTAACGGTATCTTTATTGACGGCCAGGGACTGCACAAAGTTGTCCACAGCCTGGTCAGAGTAGTTGGTAAACAGGAATTGCAGACGGTCGCGAACGGAATCTTCATCGGAAATGGCCCGGGAGCGGCGCTTGCCCTGGCTACCAAACCTGCCGACCACCCAGCCGGCAGCGACCGCTACCGTCAGAAGCAGCCACTGTAGAACTATTTCCATCAAATTGCCCGGTCGTTCTGTGCCCTGGATTTCTCTAATGCGTGCTCAGCACGCTCGAGTCTTTTCTTGAGAGTCCGCCGGGACACCGACGTACGGAATGTAGCAAGTAAGGTAATCAACACCCCCACAAGGGCGCCAATCACAAACGACATGATAATCCAGACGGCAACACCATGGGGCTGCGTTTCAAACAACAGGAAGTTGAGCGAAACGGCCATCTGATTGTTCAGAGAAAACACCAGCGCCAGGAGTATCAGAACCAGAACCAGAACGGTGATTAGGATCTTCTGCAGTCCTGCCATGTCAATATCTCTCCAGACGGGCGCCAGGCCCGATAGTGCGGTGTTCCATCAGCATTGCCTGGAACCGGGTTTAAAAACCCTTCTTCAAGCTGTCATTCACCTGCTCACGCAATTCTTTGCCGGGCTTGAAGTGCGGAACATACTTGGCAGGCAGTTGCACCGCTTCACCAGTTTTCGGATTACGCCCGGTTCGGGCTGCCCGGTGGTGCAGGGAAAAGCTGCCAAATCCCCTGATTTCAATACGCTGACCATCGGCAAGGGCCTGAGACATATGCTCGATGATGGTCTTAACCGCTAACTCCACATCCTTGACGGAGAGCTGCGTTTGCTTTGAGGCAATCAGTTCAACCAGTTCGGACTTCGTCATGAGGCGTTTCCCTCTGTCATTATTATTCCGCAGTCAATTACCGGGTCCCAGTGCCTCTAGTTTAGCCAAACCAGAAAAAAACACAAAAAAAACGGGCTCTTAGAGCCCGTTTTTTTGATGCCAACCGGAAAATTAATCCTTATTGGCGTTTTGCTGCTGCATCTGCTCTTTGATCAGATCACCGATGGTGGTCGCACCAGAGGATTCTGCAGTTTTGCTACGTACGTTTTCCAGAGCCTGCTTGTCGTCTTCAACGTCTTTGGACTTGACAGACAGGTTGATTACGCGGTTCTTGCGATCGATGCTGATGATCTTCGCTTCAACTTCTTCGCCTTCTTTCAGAACGTTACGCGCGTCTTCAACGCGGTCACGGCTGATCTCAGAAGCCTTCAGTACCGCCTCAACTTCCTCGTTCAGGGCAATGGTAGCGCCTTTGGCGTCTACTGCAGAAACAGTACCCTTAACGATGGAGCCCTTGTCGTTCAGCTGAACGAACTCGGCGAACGGATCGCTTTCCAGTTGCTTGATACCCAGGGAGATGCGCTCGCGCTCTGGATCAACAGACAGGATAACGGTTTCAACTTCGTCGCCTTTCTTGTACTCGCGAACGGCTTCTTCGCCAGTCTCGTTCCAGCTGATGTCAGACAGGTGAACCAGACCGTCGATGCCACCGTCCAGGCCGATGAAGATACCGAAGTCAGTGATTGACTTGATCTTACCGGAGATACGGTCGCCCTTGTTGAACTTGCCGGAGAAGTCTTCCCACGGGTTGGCAACGCACTGCTTGATGCCCAGGGAAATACGACGACGCTCTTCGTCGATATCCAGGATCATCACTTCAACTTCGTCGCCTACCTGAACAACCTTGGACGGATGGATGTTCTTGTTGGTCCAATCCATTTCGGATACGTGAACCAGACCTTCAACACCCTCTTCCAGCTCGGCAAAGCAGCCATAGTCAGTCAGGTTGGTGACGCGTGCAGTAACCTTGGCACCTTCAGGGTAACGGGCCTTGATTTCTACCCACGGATCTTCACCCAGCTGCTTCAGACCCAGAGATACGCGGTTACGCTCGCGATCAAACTTCAGGACCTTAACATTGATTTCGTCGCCCACATTCACGATTTCGCTCGGATGCTTGATGCGCTTCCAGGCCATATCGGTGATGTGCAGCAGGCCGTCAACACCGCCCAGATCTACGAACGCGCCGTAGTCGGTCAGGTTCTTGACGATACCCTTGATTTCCAGACCTTCGGTCAGGGTTTCCAGCAGAGCTTCGCGCTGCTCGCTGTTTTCAGCTTCCAGAACGGCGCGGCGGGAAACAACCACGTTGTTACGCTTCTGGTCCAGCTTGATAACCTTGAATTCGAGTTCTTTGTTCTCCAGGTGCGCAGTGTCGCGAACCGGACGAACGTCTACCAGGGAACCCGGCAGGAAGGCACGGATGCCAGCCAGATCAACAGTGAAACCACCCTTGACCTTGCCATTGATAATACCCTTGACCACTTCTTCCGCTTCGAAGGACTTCTCAAGTACCTTCCAGGCTTCAGCGCGCTTGGCCTTCTCACGGGACAGACGGGTTTCACCGAAACCGTCTTCAACTGCATCGAGAGCCACATCGACAACGTCGCCGATAGCTACTTCCAACTCGCCTTTTTCGTTCAGGAACTGGGAGGCGGGGATAACGCCTTCGGACTTCAGTCCGGCGTTAACGGTGACCCAGTCGTTATCGACGTCTACAACGGTTCCCTGAACAATGGAACCTGGTTGCATATCGATTTCTTTCAAACTTTCTTCGAAAAGATCCGCAAAGCTCTCGCTCATTATGTGCCCTATATGATCAACGCAAGTGTGCTCCGTGCCGCCAGCAACACGGTCTGTTAACGATTTCCGGAATCAGCCAGCGGCTGGCAATTTAGCGCTGTTTCCGGCATTCCAACAACAAAAAGGTGTAGTCAGGCCTGACCTGCTGCGGCCATACACCTGTCTAACACCTCTTCTATACTCAAACCCGTAGAATCAATGACTTGCGCATCATCTGCAGGCTTGAGAGGGGCCGCTGACCGGTTCATATCCCGATCGTCACGCACCCGTATCTCTTCCAAAAGGGCGTCAATGTTAACATCGACCCCTGCTTGCTTCAACTGATTATAACGGCGCCGCGCCCGCTCCTCGGCACTGGCGGTCAGGAATATCTTTACCGGCGCATCGGGGAAAACCACCGTTCCCATATCCCGACCATCTGCCACCAGCCCGGGCAGCTGCCGAAAATCCCGCTGGCGTTGCAACAGCGCATCCCGCACCGGCTGTATCACCGCCACCTTTGAGGCATTGTCGCCACAGGTTTCAGTGCGGATTTCCGAGGTTACGTCCTCACCTGCCAGCACCACCTTTACCGGGTGGCCTTCGCCGGTGGGCTCGAAAGCCACATCCAGGGTGGCCGCCACCTTTACCAGACCGGCTTCGTCATTCAATGCCACGCCCTGTCGCATAGCCGCCAATGCCGTCAACCGATAAAGCGCCCCGCTGTCGAGCAGATGCCAGCCAAGCTTTCTGGCCAGCATCTGAGTGATGGTACCTTTACCGGAACCTCCGGGACCATCAACGGCGATTACCGGTGCCTTGCTTTGGGTCATTAAAACTCGCCTTCTGTACTGATTTGAATGCCAGTCTGTTTGGCCAGGTCAACAAAGCCCGGGAACGACGTAGCCACATTTGCACAATCGTTGATGCGGATAGGGCCAGTGGCTCGCAGAGAGGCAACGGCGAACGACATGGAGATCCGGTGATCTTCATGGCTTTCAACCGTGCCGCCACCAATGGTCTGGCCGCCCTCGATGACAATACCATCCGGAGTAACCGTGGTTTCAACGCCCAGAGCCGCAAGCCCGTCCGCCATGACCTGAATCCGGTCACTTTCTTTTACCCGAAGCTCTTCTGCCCCACGCAACACGGTGCGGCCCTTGGCGCAGGTTGCAGCAATAAACAGCACCGGGAATTCGTCGATCGCCAGCGGCACCTGGTCTTCCGGAATATCAATACCGCGCAGCTCTGCGGACCGAACGCGCAGGTCAGCCACGGGCTCGCCGCCAATCACCCGCTCTTCGAGTACCTCAATGTTGGCACCCATCTGGCGAAGGATATTGATCACCCCTACCCGTGTCGGGTTCATGCCAACATGGCGCAGGGTCAGGTCGGAATCCGGTGCGATACTCGCCGCCACCAGGAAGAATGCCGCCGAGGAAATATCCGCCGGCACGTCAATGGCGCAGGCAGTCAGCTTGCCACCACCGGTGACGCTGGCTGTGGCTCCATCACGGTGAACGTGGTAACCGAAGCCCTCCAGCATTCGTTCGGTATGGTCACGGGTCGGTGCGGGTTCAGTTACCGACGTCACGCCTTCGGCGTACAGGCCCGCCAGTAGCAGGCAGGACTTGACCTGGGCACTGGCAACCGGCATTTCATAGTGGATACCGGTCAACGGGTTACCGCCGCGGATCCTGAGCGGTGGGCGACCACCCTCGGCGGTATCAATCACCGCACCCATCGCACGCAGCGGGTCGGCAACCCGGCCCATGGGGCGCTTGGACAAGCTGGCATCGCCGGTTAACTCGGAGTCAAAAGGCTGTGCCGCCAGCAGGCCAGAGAACAGGCGCATAGCCGTACCGGAGTTACCCAGGTATAGAGGGCCGCGCGGTGCCTGGAGCCCGTGCATACCCACGCCATGAATGCGCACGAAGCCGTCTTCCGGGCCCTCTATGGTTACGCCCATATCCCTGAATGCCTGCAAGGTGGCCAGGCTGTCTTCGCCTTCCAGAAAGCCCTTCACCTCGGTAACACCTTCGGCCAGGGCGCCCAGCATGATCGACCGGTGCGACATGGATTTGTCACCCGGAACCCGAATGTCACCCCGAACGGAACCGCCGGGCTGCATAGTAAAAATAACCTGCTTGTCGGTATTGTTAGTCACGTAAGCCTGTCCTGAAAGCATCTTCGAAAAATGTTCCCGCGCCGCTTTGGCGCGACTGAAAACCCGCAGCAGGGTTGCACCATCGCCATTGGCAATGGCCGCCCTGAGCTGATCCAGGTCTTGGGTAAAATGATCAATCACGCGCAACACGGCATCGCGGTTTGACAGAAAAATGTCATGCCACATTACCGGATCACTGGCGGCAATGCGGGTGAAGTCCCGGAAGCCACCGGCGGCGTACCGGAAAATGTCCATATTCTCGTCTTCGCCCGCCAGGGTGTCCACCAGGGAAAAAGCAATGAGATGGGGCAAATGACTGGTGGCCGCCAACACTTCATCGTGATACGCCACCGACATGGTCAGGACCGTTGCACCGGTGCCCTCCCACAGAGCTGTTAGCCCTGAAAGCGCCGCCGCATCGGCATCGTCGGCTGGGGTCAGAATGACTTTGTGATTGGCGAACAGGTCCGGGTTGGCCGCCCGGATACCGCTTTTCTCCGAGCCGGCAATCGGATGCCCGGGGATCACTCTTGGCGACAGGCTGCCGAATACGGCCTTAACATCTGCGACGAAACTGGACTTGGTGCTGCCGACATCGGTCAACACTGCGTCACTCGCCAGCCAGGGTCTTATCTGTTCAAGCACCACCCGCGTTGCCCGCACCGGCACGGCCAGGACCACCAGATCACTGCCTCGCACCGCCTGTTCCAGGGTGGTCGCTGCCTGGTCAATAACACCGAGGTCCACGCCCAGTGCCGCGTCTTCCGGTTTTTGATCAAAGCCCACGACAACCCGCGCCAGGTTGTGGCTGCGAATGGCGCTGGCGAGGGAACCACCTATCAGCCCAAGGCCAATGACAGCAACACGCTGAAAAAGAGGCTGGTTATCAGCCACCTCAGCCCCCCTGCCCGGCAGCCGCCAGGGACTGGGACAAGGCATCCAGGAATCGCTCGTTTTCCTCTGGGAGCCCCACCGACACCCGCAGGTGAAGCGGCATGCCATAGCCGGCAATCGGGCGAACAATCACACCATGAGACAGTAGCGACTGATAGATTCCCTGGGCCTGATCACCCACTTCAACGGCAATAAAATTACCCGCAGATGGGATATAAGGCAGGCCTATTAATTCAAAGGCTTCCGATAGCTGACGCAGGCCAGCCGCATTCACTTCCCGGGAACGATTCAGATAGGCTTCATCCTGCAAAACCGCCGTGGCCGCCGCAAGGGCGACCGAGTCAACATTAAACGGCTGCCGCACCCGGTTCAGGATATCAGCAATGGCGGGCGAGCTTATGGCATAGCCAACCCGTAACGCGGCCAGGCCCCAGGCTTTGGAGAAGGTGCGACAGACGATCAGGTTCGGATAACGTTCAAGTAGCTTGATGCCATCCGGGTATTCCTCGCCGGTCAGGTACTCGCAGTAGGCTTCATCCAAAACCACCAGCACCCGCTCCGGGATTTTATCCAGAAACGACTCAATGGCTCTGGCGGTATGCACGGTTCCGGTAGGATTGTTGGGGTTGGCCACGAACACCAGCTTGGTGCGTTCGGTCACCGCCGCCGCCATGGCATCCAGATCGTGCCCCCACTCTTTGGCGGGAACCGGCACCCCTTTGGCACCAATGGCCTGGGTAACGATGGGATAAACCGCAAAGGCATATTGGGAAAACACCACTTCACTCTCGGTGTCGGCAAAACAGCGGGCAATCACCTCGAGCACATCATTAGAGCCGTTACCCAAGGTAATCTGATCCATACCCACGCCGAACCGGTTGGCCAGTGCCTGTTTCAGCTCAAAGCCGTTGCCATCAGGGTACAGGCAAAGTTCTTCCAGCGCTTTACGAGCGGCCGCCAGGGCCTTCTCGCTGGGCCCCAGAGGGTTCTCGTTGCTGGCCAGCTTGATGATCTCCGCGGGATTCAACCCCAGTTCCCGGGCAAGCTCCTCAATGGGCTTACCGGGCTGATACGGAGACAGAGCCTGAACACCTTTTACCGCAAGACTCTGGTAATCCACTGCCATTCAACTTTCCTCCCGTTGAGGTCTGTTCAGGAATCAAAGCACGCCGATGGGATAGGAGCCCAGGCGCTTCAGCTCCACGGCTTCCTGGTCGATTTCTGACAACACTTTCTTTACCTGCTCATCTTCCACGTGCCCCTCGAAATCTATGTAGAACACATAGGCCCAGGTACCACTGGGCGACGGCCGGGTTTCGATGCGAGTCAAGCTGATGCCATGGCGATGGAAAGGCTCCAGCACCGCATACAGGGCGCCAGGTTTGTTGCGCATGGAAACCAGTACGGATGACTTGTCCTGGCCGCTGGCCGGCACCTCTTCGCGCCCGATAATAAGGAAGCGGGTGGTGTTGTCCGGGCGGTCCTCAATGCTGCTGGACAGCTTTTCGAGGCCGTACAGCTCGGCGGCCATATCGCCGGCAATCGCGGCGGAGCCGGGCTCTTCCGCCGCACGGCGGGCCGCTTCCGCATTGCTGGAAACGGTGATGCGCTCAATGCCATAACGGTGTGTATCCAACCACTGCCGGCACTGGGCAAACGACTGCTGATGAGAATAGATGCGGGTAATGTCCTGGTCTTTGTGCTTGGGCGAGACCAGCAAATGATGGTGAATGCGCAACTGCACCTCGCCACAGATTTTCAGCGGCGAGGAAATGAACATATCCAGCGTGTGGTTGACCATGCCTTCAGTGGAGTTTTCCACCGGCACCACGCCGTATTGGGCCGCACCGGATTCCACTTCACGGAACACCGCGTCAATGGCTGGCAGCGGAACGCTGATGACGGAATGGCCAAAGTGTTTGAGCGCCGCCGCCTGGGTAAAGGTGCCCAGGGGCCCCAGGAACGCGATGTGCATCGGCTTTTCCAATGCCAGGCAGGCAGACATGATCTCCCGGAACAACCGGGCCATCTCTTCGGCCGCCAGCGGCCCGGGGTTCTGTTCCTTGATACGGCGCAGCACCTGGGCTTCCCGTTCCGGACGGTAGAAGAACACGTCCTGACCAGGATTGGCAGCCATCTTC
This sequence comes from Marinobacter shengliensis, assembly GCF_003007715.1. Lineage (GTDB taxonomy): Bacteria > Pseudomonadota > Gammaproteobacteria > Pseudomonadales > Oleiphilaceae > Marinobacter > Marinobacter shengliensis. The sequence goes on from NZ_PXNO01000027.1 coordinate 1,133,266, forward strand.
ACATTGGCCACTTCCTGGGCACACTTGGCGCGAGCGCTGATCAACTGCATGATCTGTTGATCAAGGCTGTCTATTTCGTCCCGCAGTTCACCCAGGCGGGTCTTCTCATCCGTCATGATCAGCCCCGCTCCTTCGCAAATTCCGCCATATAGTCAATCAACGCATCCACGCCCTCTTCCGGCATGGCGTTGTAGATACTGGCGCGCATACCACCCACAGAGCGGTGCCCCTGCAAGTTGAGCAACCGGCGCGCTTCTGCACCTTTCAGGAACTCACCATTGAGAGTATCGTCCGCCAGGGTAAACGGTATGTTCATCCAGGAACGGAAGCGCGGCTCAATGGGGTTGGCGTAGAAATCATTGGTGTCGATGAAGTCATACAACTTCCGGGCTTTACGGGCGTTGATTTCGCCCATGGCCTTGACGCCACCCTGCTCTTTCAGCCATTTGAACACCAGGCCAGACAGGTACCAGGAATAGGTGGCCGGGGTGTTGTACATGGAGCCGTTATCCGCGATGACCTGATAGTTCATCATGGTCGGCGTTTCCTTACGAGCCTTACCCAGCAAGTCTTTGCGGATAATGACCACCACCAGGCCCGACGGCCCGATGTTCTTCTGGGCGCCAGCGTAAATCAGCCCGAACTTGTTGATATCCACCGGGCGAGACAGCATGGTGGACGACATATCCGCCACCAGCGGTACACTGCCGCTGTCTGGAATGAAGTCGTATTCCAGGCCACCGATGGTTTCATTGGGGGTGTAGTGCAGGTAGGCGGCGTCGGCACTGGCATTCCAGCTAGACTGATCTGGAATGGTGGTAAACCCGCCATCCTCGGAGCTGGCCACCACATTCACGTTACCATAGCGCTTGGCCTCAGCAATGGCCTTTTTGGACCAGATACCGGTGTTCACGTAATCGGCCGAGGACTTGTCACCCAGCAGGTTCAGCGGAATGGTGGAGAACTGACTGGAAGCTCCACCCTGCATGAAGAGTACGGCGTAATCATCTGAAATGCCTGCAAGTTCCCGAAGGTCCTTCTCAGCCGCATCGGCAATGGCCACAAACTCGTCACTACGATGGCTCATTTCCATAACCGACATACCGGTGCCACGCCAATCCAGCATCTCGTCACGAGCCTGCTTCAGCACGGCTTCCGGCAAGGTGGCCGGACCGGCACAGAAATTAAACGCCCTGCTCATTCTTCGGTTTCCTCGCCTTCTACTTCGACGTCGTCGTCATCAGATTCTGCGATACGCTCCACACCCACCAGGCGCTCATCTTCCTGAGACAGGCGAATGAGGCGCACACCCTGGGTGTTCCGGCTGAGCACCGAAACCTCGTCAGTGCGGGTACGCACCAGGGTGCCCTTGTCAGAGATCAGCATCATCTCGTCGCCTTCAAACAGCTGAAGTGCCGTCACCAGGTTGCCGTTACGCTCTGAACACTGCATGGCGATAACGCCCTGGCTACCACGGCTGTATGCCGGGAACTCGTCAATGGCGGTACGCTTGCCATAGCCATGCTCACTGGCAGTAAGAATCACACCGCCTTCCTGCGGGATGATCAGGGACACCACATGGTGGCCTTCCGGCATCTTGATACCACGTACACCACGGGCTGTCCGGCTCATCGGGCGTACCTGCTCCTCCTGGAACCGCACGGCTTTACCGGCGGTGGAGAACAGCATCACTTCGGCGGAACCATCCGTAATGGCTGCGCCAATCAGGGTATCGCCTTCGTCCAGGTTCAAAGCAATCAGACCACTGCTGCGCGGACGGGAGAAGTTCGGCAGCGGCGTTTTTTTGACGACACCGGCGGAGGTGGCCATCAATACAAACTGCTCTTCCGGGTAGTCCCGCACCGGCAGGAAAGTAGTAATCCGCTCACCCTCTTCCAGCGGCAGGATATTGACCATCGGCCGACCACGGGAACCACGGCTGCCACGGGGAATCTCAAACACCCGCAACCAGTACACCTTGCCCCGGTTGGAGAAACACAGAATGGTGTCGTGGGAGTTGGCCACCAGCAGCTTTTCGATGAAGTCTTCGTCTTTCATCGAGGTTGCTGCCTTGCCCCGGCCTCCACGGCGCTGGGCCTGGTAATCTTCAACCGCCTGGGTCTTGGCGTAACCGCTGTGGGAAATGGTGACCACCAGGTCTTCTTCATCGATCAGGTCAGCAATCGTCAGGTCGCGCTGCGAACTGGTGATCTCGGTACGGCGCTCGTCACCGAACTCCGCTACCACGGCTTCCAGCTCTTCACGGATGACCTGCATCAGGCGGTCCGGGTCTGCCAGAATTTCCAGCAGGCCGGCGATCTTCTCGAGGATATCCTTGTACTCATTCTGGAGTTTTTCGGTTTCCAGGCCGGTCAGGCGGTGCAGACGCATATCCAGAATGGCCTGGGTCTGCTCCGGAGACAGGTAATAAAGGCCATCGCGCAGGCCGTAGATCTCCGGCAGATCGTCCGGGCGGCAGGCGTCTTCACCGGCACGCTCCAGCATGGCCAGAACATCACCCGGCACCCAGCCCTTGGACATCAGCTTTTCTTTGGCTTCCACAGAGCTCGGTGATGCCTTGATCAGCTCGATCATTTCATCGATGTTGGCGAGGGCAACCGTCAGACCTTCCAGGATATGGCCGCGCTCGCGGGCCTTGCGCAGCTCATAGATGGTTCGGCGCGTCACCACTTCACGGCGATGGCGAACGAACGCATCGAGCATTTCCTTCAGGTTCAGAATCTTCGGCTCGCCGTTGATCAGCGCTACCATGTTGATACCGAACACGGTTTGCAGCTGAGTGTGAGCAAACAGATTGTTCACGATCACTTCGGGGTTTTCACCACGACGAAGCTCGATCACCACCCGGATGCCTTCCTTGTTGGATTCATCACGCAGCTCCGTGATGCCCTCCAGGCGCTTTTCCTTGACCAGTTCAGCAATCTTTTCGATCAACCGGGCCTTGTTCAGCTGGTACGGCAGTTCGGTGATGATGATGGCGTCACGATTGGTTTTCTTGTCGTGCTCAATCTCGTGGCGGGCGCGGATGTAAATGCGGCCACGACCAGTGCGGTAGGCTTCAACGATACCGGCACGGCCGTTGATGATGCCCTGGGTCGGGAAATCCGGGCCCGGAATGAACTCCATCAGCTCGTCGATGGACAGGTCCGGGTTATCAATCAGCGCCAGACAACCATTGACCACTTCGGTCAGGTTGTGGGGCGGAATGTTGGTCGCCATACCTACGGCAATACCGGAAGAACCATTGACCAGCAGGTTCGGTACACGGGTAGGCAGGACTTCCGGAATACGCTCGGTGCCGTCGTAGTTGTCGACGAAATCCACGGTTTCCTTGTCCAGGTCCGCCAGCAGCGAATGGGCAATTTTCTCCATGCGGATTTCGGTGTAACGCATGGCGGCGGCGTTGTCGCCGTCGATGGACCCGAAGTTACCCTGACCATCCACCAGCGGGTATCGTAAGGAGAACGGCTGAGCCATACGAACAATGGTGTCGTAAACGGCTGAATCACCATGGGGGTGATATTTACCGATAACGTCACCCACCACACGGGCGGATTTCTTGTATGCCTTGTTCCAGTCGTTACCCAACTCGGACATGGCGAACAGCACCCGACGGTGCACCGGCTTGAGGCCGTCACGCACGTCTGGCAGAGCCCGGCCGACGATAACGCTCATGGCGTAATCGAGGTAGGACTGCTTCAATTCGTCTTCAATATTGACCGGCAGGATCTCTTTGGCTAACTCACCCATCGAGAAAGGTTCCTTTGCGTTATCTGGAAGTCGTACCGGGGCCGTTTCCGGGCCCCGTCTTTATTCTTCAACAAGCCGCCAAGCATACCACAGTCCACTGCCCCGAGGGGCGACTGTGGCACAGCCTTAATCGAACACTACGGTCTTGTTTTCGTAGGTAATCACGCGGTCTTCGATATGAGACCGAAGACCGCGGGCCAGCACGTTCTTTTCAACGTCTTTGCCCAGGCGAACCATATCTTCAATGGAATCGCTGTGGCTGATGCGAATCACGTCTTGCTCGATGATCGGGCCTTCGTCCAGGTCCTGGGTCACGTAGTGGCAGGTGGCCCCGATCAGCTTCACACCCCGGCTGTAGGCCTGGTGATATGGGCGGGCCCCGGCAAACGACGGCAGGAAGCTGTGGTGAATGTTGATCACCTTGCCAGCGTACTTTTCGCACAGCTCAGCCGGCAGAATCTGCATGTAACGGGCCAGCACCACCACGTCGGCATCGTACTTCTGGAACAGCTCTTCAATATGAGCAAAAGCCTCTGCCTTGTTTTCCTTGCTAACCGGTATATGGTGATAGGGAATATCGTGCCACTCCACCATCCGGCGCAGGTCATCGTGGTTGGAAATAACCGCCACCATTTCGGCGTTCAGTTCCTTGCTGTGCCAGCGGTGCAGGAGGTCCGCCAGACAGTGTGATTCCTTGCTGCACATCAAGATGACACGTTTGGGCCGGGCGGAATCGGCAATGTGCCAGCGCATATTGAATTCGCGGGCAATCGGTTCGAACGCGGCCCGGAACTGATCCAGCCCGAAGGGAATCGACTCAGCTTTGATCTCGTGGCGCATGAAGAACCAGCCAGACTGAGTGTCTGAATGGTGGCTCGCCTCGGTAATCCAGCCGTTGTAGGTGGACAGAAAATTACTCACCTTGGCAACAATCCCTACCCGGTCCGGGCAGGAAATAACAAGACGATAGGTATGCTCCATTAAGCCTTTCCTTAACTTGAATCCGGGAAAGCGGGTGCGCCGGAAAACCACAGACATCCGCCTGCGGTGGCGTGCCTGAGCGCACCGGTAAAAATGACCGGCTATGATAGCCTATCTGGCAGCCAGAAACGAGGAATCCAATGACACACAGAGTGATCCACAGCCCCCGGCCAAGAATTCCACTGAGGCGCCTGTGGGGCCTGACAGCCGCATTGTTAATGTTACTGGCACTGAACACCGCTTACGCCAGCAACCAAGCCATCCTTGAGGGCGAGCGATTCCACCCCGTTCAGACCACTCAGGGCATGGTAGCCACCAGCCACACCCTGGCCAGCGAGGTGGCCCTGCAGGTTCTCAAAGACGGCGGCAACGCCATGGATGCCGCGGTCGCCGCCGGTTTTGCTTTGGCGGTGACCCAGCCCCGCTCCGGTAACATCGGTGGGGGAGGTTTTCTGTTGTATGCACCTGGTGACGGCGGCGCACCTGAGGCCATCGACTACCGGGAAACCGCCCCGGCCGGCGCCACGGAAACCATGTTTCAGGATAGCGGGGGCAACGTCATCAGCCAGCGCAGCCGGTTCAGTCACCAGGCCGCTGGCGTTCCCGGCACGGTCGCCGGCCTGGCCCTGGCATTGGAACGACACGGCACTCTCTCATTAAAGGAAGCCTTGGCCCCGGCCATCCAGCTTGCGCAAGAGGGCTTCGTGGTTCCCCATCGTTTCACCGAAGGCCTGGAACAAGCCAGAGAACGCCTGCAACGCTGGCCCGCTACCAAGGCGACCTTTTATAAGGAGGACGGTTCGGCACCGCAACCAGGTGAACTATTCAGACAACCCGACCTGGCTGACACCCTTAAACGCATTGCAGAGCATGGCCCAGCGGGTTTTTACCAGGGGAAGACCGCCCAGTTGATTGTTGATGAGATGCAACGCCACGACGGCCTGATCACCCTGGATGACCTCAAAGCCTATCGGCCCGCCGTCCGGCAACCGGTACATGGCCAATATCGTGGTTACGACATCTACTCCATGTCGCCACCCTCCTCCGGCGGCACCCATATCATCCAGATCCTCAACATCCTTGAGGGCTTCCCCATTACCGAGATGGGCCACAATTCCGCCGCGACCATTCATCACATGGCCGAGGCCATGAAACTGGCCTATGCCGACCGGGCTGAATACCTGGGCGATACCGATTTCGTGGAGGTTCCGCTGCGCGGGCTGACCAGCAGGGCCTATGCGGCAAAGCTGCGAAAAGGCATCAACCCGGACAAAGCACGGCCCGCCAGCGATATCAAACCCGGCCAGCCGGCTGCCCATGAAAGCCCCGAGACTACTCATTTTTCCGTGGTGGACCGCTGGGGCAATGCGGTATCCAACACCTACACCATCAACTTCAGCTATGGTTCCGGCATTACCGTTGCGGGCGCTGGTTTCCTGCTCAATAACGAAATGGATGATTTCAGCGCCAAGCCGGGTGAGCCCAATGCCTACGGCCTGATCGGCGGCGAGGCCAACAAGATCGAACCGGGCAAACGCATGCTCAGCTCCATGTCTCCGACCGTGGTGCGCAAAAACAACCGCAACTTCCTGGTAACCGGCAGCCCGGGCGGCTCCCGCATTATCACCACTACCCTGCAAGTTCTGATGAATGTGATTGACCACAACATGAACATCCAGACTGCCGTGGCTGCGCCCCGCATCCACCACCAGTGGCTGCCTGATGAAATCCGCATGGAACAGGGCATCAGCCCGGACACCGTCCGTCTGCTGGAGGCCAAAGGCCATAAGGTCACCACCAGCACGGCCATGGGCGCTATCCAGAGTATTATGATTGGACAAGATGGCACCCTCTACGGCGGTGCCGATCCACGCCGGAGCACGTCATCGGCGATGGGCTTTTAACCGGGCGGGAATTGACCCGCCTCAGACTGTTTGGGAGGCAAATCATGTATCTTTCTGTACAGCTGAGCTGTTATCCGCTTAAAGACGATTACAAGCAACCGATCTGGGATCTGATTGATCGCCTGAAACAAACCGGCCTGGAAGTCTATCCTGGGCGTATGAGCACCGAAATTTTCGGCGACTATGATGAAGTAATGAACGTGCTGTCCGATACCATGAAGTGGTCTTTCGAAACCTACGGAAAATCGGTGTTCGTGGCCAAGATCATGGAGGGCGACCGGAGGCCGAGATGACCAACCCGAACGAACCAGGCAAACCCGATAACAACGACAAGCCTCAACCAGCCATACCGAACCAGTATTCATTCCTGTGGCTGAGCGCTGCCTTTTTCCTGATGTTTTTGTGGCTACAGGACACCGGTCGCCCGCAGCAGCAGGAACTGGCCTATTCCGAGTTTAAAGAAGCGGTACTGAACGGGCAGGTGCAGGAAGTCACCCTGCGCAACGAAGAAATCCGTGGCCGGTTTACCGAGGCCGGTGCCGCCCGGTTCAGTTCCGATACCGGGCGCAGCACAGAGAATTTCCTGACGTTACGGCCACCGGTTGACGATCCGGATCTGCTGTCATTGCTGGAGCGGCAAGAGGTTGTCATTCGTGGTGCGCCATCGGGCCGGCCCTGGTGGCAGGACCTGATTCTTGGCTTCCTGCCCTGGATACTGTTGCTGGCGCTGATGTTCTGGTTCTGGGGGGCGGCACAAAAACGAATGACCCAAGGTGGCGGACCATTCGACTATGCCAAGTCCCGGGCCCGCCGGGCTCGCAAGGAAACCTCAACTACCACCCTGGATGACGTGGCAGGCATAGAATCCGCCAAGCGCGACATTGCGGAGATCATCGACTTCCTGAAATCGCCCGAGAAATACCGGCGCCTCGGGGCGGTCATGCCCAAAGGCGTGCTGCTGGTGGGGCCGCCTGGAACCGGTAAAACCCTGTTGGCGAGGGCCATTGCTGGCGAGGCGGAAGTACCCTTCTTCAGCATCAGCGCCTCGGAATTTATCGAGATGTTTGTCGGAGTGGGTGCCGCACGGGTTCGGGACATGTTCCAGAATGCCCGCAAGGAGGCACCCGCACTGATCTTCATCGACGAGCTGGATGCCATTGGCCGCTCCCGGGGCGCAGGCCTGGGCGGCGGACACGATGAACGGGAACAGACCCTGAACCAGATCCTGACCGAGATGGATGGCTTCGAAGCCCACGAGAATGTTTTGGTGCTGGCAGCCACCAACCGCCCGGACGTACTGGACAGCGCCCTGCTCCGCCCCGGCCGGTTCGACCGCAAGATCACCCTGGATCGCCCGCACAAAGAGGCCCGGGAAGCCATCCTCAAAGTGCACGTGCGCAAAGTGCCGCTGGCCGCCGATGTGGACCTTGCGCAGTTATCGGCCCGCACCACCGGTTTCTCCGGCGCAGACCTGAAAAACCTGGTCAACGAAGCGGCCCTGACCGCCGCCAGGGAAAATCTGGACGAGGTTAACGCCCACTGCTTTGAGCAGGCCCGGGACCGACTGATTCTGGGCGAGGAGCGGGATGCCCAGCTAACGCCGGAAGAACGGGAAGTGGTGGCCTACCACGAGTGCGGACACGCCATCATGGCCTATTACATGCCCAAGGCCGACCCACTCACCAAGATCACCATTATCCCCCATGGCATGGCCATGGGCGTAACCGAACAAACTCCTCGGGAAGACAAATACAACTACACCGAAAGCTACCTGCGGGATCGCATCAAAGTCATGCTGGGCGGCCGCTCCGCCGAGAAAATCATCTATGGCGAAGTCAGCACCGGTGCCCAGAACGATCTTAAAGAAGCCACAAAATTGCTGCGCCGAATGATCGGCCAGTGGGGCATGAGTGAGAAAGTGGGCCCACTGGGACTGGGTATCGGTGAGGAGCATGTATTCCTGGGACGGGAGATGGGTGCCCCCCGGGAGTACAGTGAAAAGCTGGCCGACCTGATTGATTCGGAAATCCAGTCGCAACTCATGGACCTGGAATCCTACACCGTCAACTTCCTCAAGGAACACCGCAAGGAGTTGGACGCCTTGGCCAAGGCGGTGATGAAACACGAAACCCTGTCAACGGAGGAAATCACCGAGGTGTTGAGCAAAGCCGGCGACCGGAAAATCGCATGATTCTCCACTGGCTTCAGGGTGTTACCGTCACCGGCAGGTTCATTTCAATCAGCAGGGTATCTGCACCCTGCTCACGGAACAGGCTGCACTGCCGGCTAAGCACCAGTTGCGAGGCGCCTTCCTCCCTGATCACCCGTGCAACAGCTCCGGCACTGGCCATGGGCAAGAAACTGACCCGGGCGGTAATACCCTCACTTTCCATATAGGCCAGCAAATCCTCGGCGATACGCTCATCACGGCCGGTTTCGGTTCGCACCAGGATCGTCAACGGCTGCCGGTTACGCCTTGCCAGCTCAGCGCCAACCCTGACAGCCCGATGGTTCGCCCCTTGATCGTGATTCAGCAACACCACAATGCGATTTCGGGACCGCATGGGCGGATCGGCCCACAACAACACATCCCCGAGCGCCTGGCTCACCAGAACCCTGGCCGTGGACCCAAGGCGAGAGCCCGGACTGCCAGACCAGCCCACGCGGCCTAACACCAGCAAATCCCCCGGCCGCGCCAGATTCAGTACTTCATCTGCCACACGGCCACGACACAAGGTGAGCGCCTGGGCAAGCCCCCGTTGCGCCATGGCACGCTCCAGCGATCTTCTCGCCTGCTCCGCCAGCGAGCGCATCCGGGCCTCAATAGCCGCAAGGTCCATTGGCCGGGCGACTCCGGAATTTCTGCCCACTTCCCTAGTGAACCCGTAGCCCGCGCTGCGCAACAGGTTCACCTCTTCCACGAACACCCCCAGCACCTCGGCTTTGCGCGCATGGGCAATGTCCGCCGCGGCTTCCAGAGCCGCCAAACTTAACCTTGAACCATCCAACAGAATCAGCACCCGGCCCACTGGCTCCACCGGTAGCTGTTGCTCAGCGGTCACCGTTCTTGCCTCCGCTGTCGTTATCCTGGGCGTCTTCCTTCTTTTGCCCTACCTTTGCATACTCAGCCAAACGATCAGCCACGCGACGGTTGAAGCTCCCTTCCGGATAACCGCCCTCATCGTCAGGCGAGCCTGGCGCCATGCCAGTCATCAGCTCAATGGCCTGGTCAATGTGGGTCATCGGGTAAATGGCAAACACGCCCTCCCGAACCGCCGTGCGCACCTCTTCGTTCAACATCAGGTGCTCAACGTTACTGGCGGGTAGCAACACGCCGTGGCCATTTACCCCACCGTTTTTCTTGCAGACATTGAAGAAGCCCTCGATTTTCTCATTCACCCCTCCCACTGCCTGAACCTCACCGTGCTGGTTCATGGAGCCGGTCACCGCCAACGACTGTTTCAGCGGCACGCCGGTAATGGCAGACAACAGCACACAGGTTTCCGCTACCGAGGCTGAATCCCCTTCCACGCCACCGTAGGATTGCTCGAAGGCGAGGCTCGCAGACAGGGATAAATCACCCATGGGCGCATAGCGGCCTGCCAGAAAGCGGGACAAGATCATCACCGCCTTACTGTGAATGGGCCCGCCAAGTTTCGCCTCACGCTCAATATCCACCACCTGGCCTTTGCCGGGCCGGGCGGTGGCCGTGATGCGGGTAGGCTGACCAAAACGGGTGGCACCTATCTGCAACACAGACAAGCCGTTCACCTGCCCCGCCTGCTCACCGTCTGTGGCAATCATCACCACACCCCGGTAGATCTGCTCCAGGCTACGTTCCCGAATGCGGCTGGCGCGGAACTCCCGCTCATCAATCGCCTGTTGAATATGCCCGATGCCAATGTGCTTGCTGTCAGCACGGGCAGCCCAGTGATTTGCCTCGCTGAGCAGGTCTTTCAATACCCGGTCATGGGCGGTCAGTTTTTTCTGGTCACCAGCCAGGCGACTGGCATGCTCAATCAAACGCCCCACGGCGGGCTTGTCCATTGGCCGGGCCTTTACAGATTTGGCCATGGTGGCAAGCATTCTGGCGTAGAGCTGATAGCTCTCTCCGTCCCGGTCCAGATCATCCTCGAAATCTGCCTCAACCTTGAACAGGTCGAGGAAGTCCGGGTCGTAGTGTGCCAACAGGTAATACAGGGTCCGGTCGCCCACCAGCACCACTTTCACTTTCAGCGGGATCGGTTCAGGCTGCTGACTGACGGTAGTGGCAAGGCCATAAAGGCGCTCCAGGGATTCAATACGAATTTCATTGGAAAACAGAATACGCTTCAGGCTTTCCCAGGCCATGGGCTGGGTCAGAATGCGGCGGGCATCCAGGATCAGAAAACCGCCGTTGGCCCGATGCAGCGAACCGGCCCGGATCAATGTGAAGTCCGTGTACAGGTTACCCTGGTGAGCACGATGCTCAATCTGACCGGTCAGGTGCTGGTGATTGGGCAGGTCCTCATACACCACCGGGGCGCCCTGCGTTTCCGAATTATCCACCAACAGGTTCACCCGGTAACGATTGAGCAACCCGGCGGGGGCGCCGTTCTCACTATCCTGGAAGGCTTCGGCGTGTTCTACCACGTCTTCCCGAACCGCATCCAGGTAGGCAACCACCTCCGGCAGGTGCGACCACTTCTCGCGCAATTCGCCAATGGGGCCGCCCAGGGTCAGCTGAACCATCTCTTCGTTCAGAGAATGGATACGCTCCCGCACTTCCTTGCGCAGCCGCGGCACTTGCTGGATAGCCTGCTGCAGTTTCTTCTGCAGGTCTTCAACCTTGGCCTCCACCAGCGCCTTCTCATCATCAGAGAAGGTCTTGTATTCCTCCGGCTCAATCACTTCGCCGTTACGCATGGGCGCAAAGGTAAAGCCGGCCGGAGTTGTGATCATGGCAATGTTGTTGGCGTTGGCTTCTTCCTGAATGGCGAACAGGCCCTTCTGCTGACGACGCGTCACCTCTTCCTGAAGCTCCTGAATGCGAGCCTGATACTCCTCACTTTCAAAGGTAGCCGGGATGGCGGTTTTCAGCTCCGCTGCCAGGTCACTCATATCGCGCTTGAACATCCGGCCTTCACCCGGCGGCAACTCAATGGCGTTCGGCTTGTCGGATTGCTGGAAGTTGAAAACATGGCACCAATCAGAAGGCACCGGCTGTCCTGAGGCGTGTTTATCGAGGAACTGCCTGACCAGTTCATGCTTGCCGGCCCCGGACGGGCCCAGCACAAACAGGTTAAAGCCATTGGCCTCCATGCTGGCGCCAAACTCCATCGCGCGCAGCAGGCGTTCCTGCCCAAAAGGAAGTTCCAGTTCCTCCAGCGTTGCCGTTGTCTCAAAGTTCAACTTGTCCAACGGACAACGGTGGTAAATCTGGTCTTCGGTTAACGCCGCAGGAATCGCCATTGTTTCCCCTTATTTTTCGCCGTCCAGCTTGTCCTGGGTACGCAAATCAAAGTCACTGGCATCATGCCGCTCGTGCAGCTGGGAAGACAGCTCACCCCAGGCCCGGTTTACCATGCGGCCACGTTGCACCGCGGGGCGCTTGGCCAGCTTATCTGTCCAACGCAAAATGTTCGTGTAGGTGTGGGCCTCCAGGAACTCCGCCGCCTCGTACACCGTGTTCTTCACCAGCGAGCCATACCAGGGCCAGATTGCCATGTCGGCAATGGTGTATTCATCACCGGCGATGTACTGGTTGTCCGCCAACTGGCGATCCAGCACATCCAGTTGCCGCTTCACCTCCATGGTGTAACGGTTGATCGGGTACTCGTATTTTTCCGGGGCATAGGCATAAAAATGCCCGAAACCACCACCCAAAATCGGTGCGCTGGCCATCTGCCAGAACAGCCAGTTCATCGTCTCTGTGCGCCGGGCCCGGTCTGTTGGTAAAAAGGCACCGAACTTTTCCGCCAGATAGAAAAGAATAGATCCGGATTCAAACACCCGCACGGCCGGGTTCTCGCTGCGGTCCAGCAACGCCGGAATCTTGGAATTCGGGTTTACCTCAACAAACCCGCTGCTGAACTGATCTCCTTCCATGATGTTGATCAGCCAGGCATCGTACTCTGCCTCTTTGATACCCTTCTCCAGCAACTCCTCAAACATCACCGTCGCTTTCACGCCATTGGGCGTGGCCAGGGAATACAGCTGGAATGGATGCTCCCCCACCGGCAACGCTTTGTCGTGGGTAGGCCCGGCAACGGGACGATTAATGTTGGCAAACCTGCCACCGTTACTGCTGTCCCATTTCCAGACCTTTGGAGGCGTATAGGTTGAATCACTCATGTTTGGTCTCCGATTGACGGTGAGTAAGCTATTGACCGACTTTACCTGATTGCCCCTGCCGTTAGCACCTGTGTTCGCATTGAGAATGCGCCGGATCAAATCCGGGAGTTCCCAACAGGCTATACTGGTCGTGATCTGTTGTTTACGAAGGGAGTCGTATTATGGCTGCATCCGCGCTATCAGGCGCTCCGGTATTCCACACCCGCGGCCTAACCAAAACCTACCAGCAGGGTGAAGTACAGGTGCACGCCCTGCGCGGAGTGGATCTCGACCTTTACGCCGGTGAACTGGTGGTCATGCTGGGTGCCTCCGGCTCTGGCAAATCGACACTGCTGAATATTCTCGGCGGCCTGGATATACCGACCAGCGGTGAAGTCCGGTACCTGGAAACGGATCTTGCCCGGGCCACCGACAAGGAACTCACCCGCTACCGCCGGGATTACGTGGGCTTTGTTTTCCAGTTCTACAACCTCATCCCAAGCCTGACCGCCCGGGAGAACGTCGTCGCTGTTACCGAAATCGCCCGCAACCCCATGGCGCCGGACCAGGCACTGGAACTGGTCGGGCTTGCCAACCGGGCCGATCATTTCCCGGCCCAGTTGTCTGGCGGCGAACAGCAACGGGTTGCCATTGCCCGGGCCATAGCCAAACAGCCTAACGTGTTGCTGTGTGATGAGCCCACAGGCGCCCTCGATTCCGCTACAGGTGTTCTGGTACTCGAGGCTCTGGAGAAAGCCAATCGGGAAACTGGCACCACCACGGTGATCATCACCCACAACGCCTCTATTGCCCTGATGGCAGACCGGGTGATCACCCTATCAGATGGTCTGATCAGCGGTGAGCAGCACAATGCCCACCGGCAAGACCCGAAAACCCTGAGCTGGTAGCGCCATGGCTCTCTTTGGTACCAGCATCCTCCACACCAAGCTGCGCCGCGAAATCTGGCAGATGCGCGGCCAGATGCTGGCCATTGCCTTTGTGATTGCCGGCGGCATCGCGGTTTGCCTGTTGTCGCTGGTGAATTACGCGTCGCTCACCGCAACGCGTGACCAGTACTACCAGGAACACCAGTTTGCCGACGTGTTCGTAAACCTCAAACGAGCCCCTACACAGGTACTGACGCAAGTTTCTGAAGTCCCCGGTGTCACGCGCCTGAGCGCCCGGGTAGAAGGCGTTGCCAAACTCGACGTGGCCGGTTTTCAAGACCCTGTATCCGCACGGCTGGTTTCAGTGACTGCCACCGGACAACCTGCCGTCAATCAACTCTATCTGCGACAAGGGCGGTTACCAGATGCCAACCGCACCGACGAAGTGGCGATTATCGGAAGCTTTGCCGATGCCCACAACCTGCAACTGGATGATCGGATAACCGGCATTATCAACGGCCGACAACAACGGCTGACCATCGTGGGCATCGCGGAATCACCGGAATTCATCTATGTCATTCCACCCGGTGGGATGTTGCCGGACTACGAGCGATACGGCGTCATCTGGATGCCCGAGGAGGCACTGGCCTCCGCCATGGACATGCGAGGGGCCTTTAACAGCCTGGTACTGCAAACAGCCCCTGATCACCCGGTTGAGGATGTGATCGACCGCCTGGATCGGTTACTTGACCGCTACGGCAGTGCCGGCGCCTTCAGCCGTGAAGACCAATTCTCTCATCGTTTTTTGAGTGATGAGCTTGAGCAGCTCAAAGCCATGGCCACCATCTTCCCTGCTATTTTCCTGGGCGTTGCCATGTTCCTGCTGAACGTGGTGGTCAGCCGGTTGATCAGCACTCAGCGAGAAATCATCGCGGTGCTCAAGGCCTTTGGGTACAGCAATCAACAGATTGGCTGGCATTACAGCCAACTGGTACTCGTTATTGCCCTGATTGGACTGGCCATTGGCACATTAGCCGGGCTTTGGCTCGGGCGGGCGCTGGGTGAACTCTATATGGACTTTTACCGCTTTCCCGAGCTGCTGTTCCGAATCAACCCAATATGGGTGTTGCTGCTCGCCGCCACCAGTTTGGGCGTCGCGTGGCTTGGCGGGTGGCGCTCCATCCGCGCCGCAGCCACGCTGCCTCCGGCCCAGGCCATGCAACCGGAAGGCCCGGCCCGCTTTCAAATCAGTACACCGGAACGCCTGCTGGGCTGGGTCCGGTTTACCCAGCCTTCTCGCATGATCGTACGGCACCTGTCACGGCGACCCGGCCGAACCCTGCTCTCGATCACCGGGATTGCCATGGCCACCGCGATTGTGGTGGTGGGCAATTTTCAGTTCAGTTCGGTCTCGCTGATGGTGCACACCCAATTTGCCAAGGTTCAGAAACAGGACCTCACCGTCAGCCTGACAGACCCGGTAAGCCAGTCAGCTATGTACGGCTTAGCCCGGCTTCCCGGCATCTGGTACACCGAAGGCCGGCGGGTAACGGCGGTAGAGCTGATTAACGGCCACCGGCGCTGGCGAACCGCGCTGACCGGCATCCCTGACGACGCCAAACTGCAATTTGTGGTCGACCACCAGCTTCAGAACGTCAACATCCCCCAGGCCGGCATACTGCTGACTGATTTCCTGGCAGACTCATTAGGCTTGCGGCCCGGCGACACGGTGACCGTGCGTGTACTGGAAGGCCAGCGCCCTACCCTGAACCTGCCCGTTTCCGGCGTCACCAGCGAATTTCTGGGCGTGGGTGCCTATATGAACCTGGGCGCCATGAACCGGGCGTTGAGAGAAGGCCCCGCCATCAACCAGATACTGATGAACCTGGACCCAGACCTCACCGAAACGGTCTACCAGGAACTACGCGACACGCCCAAAGTAATGGCCCTGAATCTACGCCAGGCCATGCTCGACAGCTTCTTTGAAACCCTGGCCAAAACCTTCCTGACCTACACCTTCATTATCAGCTTGCTAGGCGGCACCATCGCGTTTGGCGTGATCTACAACACCGCCCGAATCTCACTGGCAGAGCGAGCGCGAGATCTGGCCAGCCTGCGTGTGCTGGGATACAGCCATAACGAAGTGTCCCACATACTATTGGGGGAGCTTGCGGTATTGTTGATATTGGGCATACCACTGGGCTGGGCCATCGGCACTGGGCTTGGCCAGCTCGTGGTAACAGCCATGCAAACCGAATTATACCGGGTGCCACTGATCATCACCGGTAAAACCCTGGCACTGGCAGCCAACGTAGTGATCGCCTCTGCCCTGATCTCCGGCTTCATCACCTGGCGCAGGCTCCGTAAACTGGACCTGGTGGCCGTACTGAAAACCCGTGAATAAACTCAACTTGCAGGGAACACCCCATGGCCGAGCGTAAACACATCACCGGCAAACGGCTTTTCTGGTCATTGATCGCGGTAGTGATTGTCGTCATTTTCGCCTTTATCCTGAGGCCGGAGCCGGTATGGGTAGATCTGTCTACTGCGCAACGGGGGCCGCTGGAAGTCACCGTAGTGGAAGAAGGTAAAACCCGGGTAAAAGACCGCTATCTGGTGTCATCACCGGTAACCGGCTTTGTACACCGGCTTGAGCTGGACGTGGGAGACACGGTTATCCCCGGGGAGTTACTCACCCTGATCGACCCCATGCCCGCCAGCATTCTTGATGCCCGCAGCCGCGCTGAAGCAGAAGCCCGAGTCGCTGCCGCCCGCTCTGCGCTCCAGTCCATCCGCCAGAAGGCCGCCGCGGCGGAGGCCGACGCAGACTTCAGCCAACAGGAATACCAGCGATTACTGGCACTCAAACCGTCCAGCTTTGTCTCGGACGACCAGTTGCAACAGGCCAGAACCACCGCCGCCCGTGCCCAGGCTATCTTGCGCTCTGCCAGGTTTGATGAAGAAGTCGCCAGCCATGAACTCGCTGCTGCGCAAACCCGGCTGCAGGTGTCCAGCGCCACCGCCAACGGAGGCAAACCGGCAGAGCGCGTAGCGGTTCGTTCCCCCATTCATGGTGCTGTGCTCGGGCTGGTCAGGAAAAGCGAAGGCATTGTCCAGGCCGGAGAGCCATTACTGGAATTGGGAGACCCGGGCACCCTGGAAGTGGTGGTAGACGTACTGAGTTTCGATGCCGTGAAACTGGAGCCTGGCCTGGCCACCCGCCTGACAGGATGGGGCGGCCCCACCCTCAATGCGGTTATCCGGCGAGTGGAGCCCGTTGGCTTCCAGGATGTCTCAGCACTTGGTGTTGAAGAACAACGGGTAAAAGTTATTGCCGATATGCTCAGCCCCCACGAACACTGGCAGCTTCTGGGCGATGGCTACCGAGTGGATGCCGAGTTTATTCTTTGGCAAGCCGAAGACGCCCTGCAAGTGCCAGCCTCCGCCCTGTTCCGCCACAACAACGGGTATGCGGTTTTCAAGGTGACCGGAGACCGCGCCAATATCCAGCCAGTGGAGGCAGGCCACGGTAACGGACTAAGCACCGTCATCCTGTCGGGGCTCAATGAAGGCGACCGCGTTGTGCGGCATCCGGGGCGAGGGCTAAATGATGGAGATCGAATCCGGGTTCGTTGAGCCTCTCTGGTAACGGAGTGTCCTTGCACTGAGCAGAACTAACCGATGCCGTTTAATTTCCTTCCAGACTGACCTCAAGAGTCAGCCGCCCCGGCCGTTAACAAGGAACTCTCTCTTGTTGGGGTTTCCCGATGTTTAATAGCCAGCTCAAAAAAGAACTCGAAGACCAACGTGCAGAATTGGCCATGCTGCGCCAGCTAACGCACCAGATGGACCGAGGCATGCTGTCTATAAGGCTCGATTCCAACTTCTGCGTCTGCGCGGTAAACCAGGACTTCGCCGACACTCTGGGCTACCAGTCAGACCAGCTTCTTGGCCGACCGCTGTCGGATCTTGTTCCGCCCTATGTCTCAAAGCTGCCCTGCTTCCATAACTTCAACAAGGCAATGGCAGAATTCGCGCCGGTTAGCGACAACTACCGCTACTTGAGCGCCAGTGGCTCACTGATGTGGCTGAACATACACTGGTTTCCCGTGCGCGGGGCGGATGGCAAGCTCGCTTACGTTCAAGGCTATGCCCGCGACGTCACCGAAACCGTGGAAGGTGGAAAAGAAAGCGAGGCCTTCATTGATGCACTGATCCGTTCCACCGCGGTTATTCAATTCAACCTAGACGGCACGGTTATCACCGCAAACAATCAGTTTCAGCGGGCCATGGGCTATCAGCTCAACGAACTCGTTGGCCAGCATCACCGCAAATTCTGCACGCCAGAGGAAGCCAACTCCCCTGAATATGACGCCTTCTGGAAAAAACTTAATAACGGAGAGTACGTGGCAGACCGCTTCAAACGGATCGACAGCCGTGGCCACGAGGTATGGCTGGAGGCCACCTATAACCCGGTCTACGATGCCGAGGGTAACCTCTCCAAGGTGGTAAAGTTTGCCAGCGTGGTCACTGATCAGGTCGCACGGGAAGCCGAAGTACGGGAGGGCGCAAGCGTGGCCTACGACGTCTCACAGCAAACGGATATAAGCGCCCAAAAGGGCACGACCGTGGTCCAGGAGACCGTCGAAACGATGCAGAATATAGCAGCTCAAATGCAGGCCGCGACTGAAAGTATCGAGGCCCTGAGCAAACAATCACTGCAAATCAACTCGATCGTGCAAACCATTGGTGGTATCGCCGCGCAAACCAACCTGTTGGCGCTAAACGCAGCGATTGAAGCCGCCAGAGCGGGCGAACATGGGCGCGGATTTGCCGTGGTTGCTGACGAAGTGCGGCAATTGGCAGCCCGTACCAGTCAAGCCACGGATGAGATTGTTAGCGTCGTCGAGAAAAACCAGGTGCTCTCGGATGAAGTCATGCACCAGATGTTCCGCACCCGGGAGAATGCAGAGCAAGGGCTGGAACTGGCCAATCAGGCGGGTGAAGTGATTCTGGAAATCAAGGAAGGCGCCAAACAGGTTGTGGACGCTGTTGAGCGCTTTGCCAAAGAGTTGTAAACAGCTCCCGAAGTGTCATTTGAATATCAACTGAAACTACCGTTCAAAACCCGAATCCGAAACCAAGGCCCACGAGGGTACCATTGATTTCAGTGTTGCCCTCAAGCGTAAGCGCCGTATAAAACCGGCTACCTCGTCCAACCAACTGAGTAGACCAGGCAACCCCGGTGTCCCGGCGTACCTGCCTTGCCTCCCCAACCTGTTGTCTCAGGGTTTCCTTGATCCACCCCGGGCCACCACCAATCCATACCTCAGCAGCCCCCTGGCTACTGCTCCGGCCCCACGCACGGTATTGATAGAGTAAGGCATGCTCGCGAATAGTTCGGCCCTCGCTGTCACTGGAATCGCAATCGGACCGGAGATCACACAGCGTGATGACGTCTTTAAAAGCCGACCAGCCATTTGAAGCATCATTGGAAACATCGGTATAACGGGCTTGAAAGCGATGCTGCTGCGATGGCCGAAAAGCCAACAAAACCTGGTAGCCGGCATGGTTGTCTCCACTGTTTCGCCAATTATTCAAGGCCACCCCGAGCTCCAGGCCATGCCAGTCCCCGGCACCAACCTCTGCCGCAGCAGCTTTGCCCGGCAGCGAAATCAGACAAGAAAAAAACATGACAGCGAAAATCGCCCGCAGCCGTAACATCATTATTATTTTCCCAGTTGGCTAACATATTGGTGATTGCATCCTGGCAGGGGCAATCTTAGAGCCGCATCGCTGTGAAAAATTGCCCGGCAACAGCGGCTGGTTATGCATTACTCGTAGTGGCTCCAGAGCCTGAGAACTCTCACCACCCGCTCGTCTTCCAGCTCTTGGTAAACCAGACGATGCTGAATATTGTAGCGGCGCGAATACGCTCCCGCGAGGTCACCAGCCCAGCTCCTCATCACATTCATCCACAGGGGAATCCATTCCCTCACGAATAGACTCCCACATACCAGGTACAGAAAGGAGATAAAGTGTTTCCTGAATGGCTGACCAGTCTTCCTCGGATACCAAAACGGCCTTGTTCCGCTTACCCATAATGACGATTGGCTGGTGGGACTCGGCAGTCTCGTCGATCAACCGATATAGGTTACTGCGCGCCTCAGTTGCTGTGATTCCGGTCATGACGCACCTCTTGTGTGTTCAAATTTTCACCAAGTGTACGCCTTTAGGTACGTACGACAAGACGAACGCCCTGCATAACGCCCGGCTCGCGCGCCGGTTTGGAGCCGCGAAGCGGCGTAAAATGGGTGGCTGTGCAGCCGATTGTTATGTTTTCCCCGAAGTGCTAGATTGTGTATAGAAACTGTAAACCATACACATAGGTGCACCATGAGAACGAACATTGTCATTGACGACGAGTTGATGGCCGAAGCCCTCAAAGCCTCCGGCTACAAAACCAAAAAAGAAGCCGTTGAGCAAGGCCTGAAACTTCTGGTCCAGTTGAGCAAGCAGCAGGAAATTCGAAAACTGCGCGGCAAGGTCAAGTGGGAAGGCGACCTGAATGAAATGCGGAGCGCCGGATGATACTGGTGGATACCAGCGTCTGGATCGACTATTTCAACGGAGTCACTAACCCACATACCGATCTGTTGGATGCCTCGATAGTCCAAGGATATGTCGCTATCGGGGACCTCATATTTCTGGAAATCCTGCAAGGCATCCGCAACGACAAACAATATCGTCAGACCAAACAAAGCCTGATGGCGCTGGATCAACATGAAATGTTTGGCAAAGATATGGCAGCCAAGTGTGCCGACAATTATCGAGCGCTTCGTAAAAAGGGCATCACGATCAGAAAGACTGCCGATGTAATCATCGCGACATTTTGCATAGAAAAGGAGCTACCCCTGTTGTTCCTGGATCGCGACTTTATCCCCTTTGTTGATCATCTTGGACTTGAGCCGGCCCTGAGAGAAACATAACGCCTGCAGCATGGGCGCCTATGGAATGGAGCCGAAGGCGAAATGTAAGGGGTGTCGCAGTGCCTGCATTGGAGTCAGGCCAAGCCGGCATCGCTCCCGAAGCTGAAACCCTCAACCAAGACTATCTCACTCCGGTTGCCGGAAACCTTGCTTGATCGGATCAAAATCGAAGCCAACAAGCGGGACATGCCCTATCAATCACTGATCAAGGCTTGGCTTGCGGACGACGTGAACGACAGCCGTCGGACCTGAGGTGCTAACGCTGAGCGAAGCGGCGTGCCGGAGCGCCAGCGTAGGCGCGTCCGACAACAGCCACTGGTTAAGCTGCTTCGAAGTCCAGGGGATGAATGCCATCCAGATTGACCGTATTGCGGGCCACCCAAAGATCGTACATGTCCTGCATTGCCAACCAGCTCTCAGGAGTACGCCCGAGAACCTTGGATAGCCGCAATGACATTTCCGGGCTAATACCACTATTTCCTTTGAGCAACCGAGACAAAGTGGAAGGTGATACGCCCAGACTGGAAGCAAGCTGACGGGAACTGATACCGAAAGGCGCCAGGTACACCTCCCGAATGAATTCACCGGGATGTGGCGGATTATGCATGGTCATTAGTGATAATCCTCATAATCAAGTATGTAGGCGTTGCCGTCCCGAAATTCGAACGTCATGCGCCAGTTTCCGCTTACCCAAATCGACCACCGCCCTTTGTCTCGCCCCTTCAATGGGTGAAGCCGAAAACCAGGGATATCCATATCATCCACCGAAGTGGCGGTATCCAGAGCTGCCAGCTGCATGCGCAGTTTCTTGGCATGATCTGGCTGTATGCCAGACGTGCTGCCGGTCGAGTAGAACCGCTTCAGTCCTTTGTGACGGAATGATTTAATCATGAGGAAATGCTAGCATGTTGCGCACCACGCAACAACCAAGCTTAACGCCGAAGCGCACCGGTGACTTTGACGTAGCGAAGCGGAGACAAAGGCATCCGAGTCACGCGCCTGGTTAGCTGTTCCCAAGCATGTACGCCCGAAGCTGTCGCTCCTCTCGCATGACATAGAGAATGAGAACTCGCTTATCATCCTCACGATAAAAAATGCGACACGGTGGAACCACTACCTCCCTGTATACTGAATTAGGGAGTTCTGGAGGAATCCGTCCGGATTGGGGAAAATCTTCCAAACGCTCGGTCTTATCGAAAACTTCCTGGACCAGATGACTTGCGGCAACAGGATTATCCAGAGCAATGTACTCAGCTATGGCATCCAGTTCTTGAAGGGCAGGCTCCGTCCAGATTACTTCAGCCATTTACTCATTTTCTCCCTGGCCTCACTTTGGCTGTACGTTCTTCCCTCAAGTACAGCACGCTCTCCCCGTGAGAGCCCCTCAAGCAGCTCAAGTCGGCGCTGCATAAACTCGTAATCCTGCACATCGACAAGATATGCCGATGGCTGACCATGCTCCGTGATCAGTATCGGCTCCTTAGACAAGTGCAGATCTGCCAGAATCTTTGTGGCTTGGCGCTTGAGGTTCGTAACAAGCTCAACTTTCATGGGCTCACCCTAAATCAGACTAATAGTGACACTATAGTATCACTTTTCAGGTGAGGCAATCACAGCTAATGCGCGGCTACGAAATGAAGGCGAAGCCGCAATGCAGTAGGCGTCGCCGTGATTGGCCTTGTCAACCCCTGAGCTCGAGGTCTTCCCGAATAACCTCCGGATGGCGGAAAGCAATCTCGATGAGCGCCTTTGCCGGGCCGGAAGGTTTACGCCGCCCCTGCTCCCATTCCTGCAACGTACGCGGAGAAATATGGAGTACCTCGGCAAACTCTCGCTGTGTAAGGCCAGTCTTGCCGCGCGCCTCCGCGACCTCATTTGGCTCCACGCGGCTGACTCGTGCGGCTTTGCCCGCTTTCATTTCTTTAACAGATTGGAGCAGCTTGTTGCCAAGCTCCTCGGCACTCAGAGTCTCATCACTCATTTTCCAACACCTCACGAATCGACTTCAGGATATGCGCGGGTATGTTCTCCTTGACGGCCTTTTTGTAGATCACCAACAGCCAGATCTCACCATTTGCCAATCTGGTGAAGTAGATGACTCGCACTCCACCACGCTTCCCTGAACCCGCTACCGATCACCGAACCTTTCTACACCCACCGCTACCTGGAATGGGATCGCCAATTTCAGGATTGGCTGCCAGCCAGGCAAAGAACGAATTCCGTTCCTCCTCAGTCCAGATCTTTCTGGCATCTGCTTCGAATGTAGGGGTTTCGATGATGGTAAACATGACGATTAATATACGTCATTGACGGAGTTTTGCAAGATGGCGGGTGGAAGGGTTAACGCCTTTGTCAGCCGCGCTTTGGTCGTAGCGGAATTTTGTGCAAAAATGGCCGCAGGCCATGCACAAAAAGGAGCGAAGACCAAAGCGTGGACTTCCCCCAATAAAATGGACACGCCCCATCAGTTAATTCCCTCGAACTCTATCGGAGTTCGGTAGCCAAGGCCACTGTGCAGCCGGTGGCTGTTATAAAAGCCCTCAATATAGTCTTTTATATGTTTCCGTAACTGCCGCATCGTCACGAAGCTGGTCGCATGCAGCAATTCTCCCTTCAAGGTTTTGAAGAAGGATTCGACCTCAGCGTTGTCTGTGCATTGTCCCGGTCGATTCATGCTGTGGCGCACGCTGTTCTGGTTCAGAAACGCCTGTGTTTTCTGAGCCCGGTATTCCGTGCCTCGATCGGTGTGGAACAACAGACCTGCTTCCGGTCGCCTCGCTGCAAACGCCTCTCTCAGGGCACCTTTGGCCAGTGCCGCATTCAGGCTTTCATCCAATCGCCAGCTGATAATCCTGCGCGAGAACAGATCCAGAACCACCGCCAGGAACACGTATTTTCGACCTAGCTTGATGTAGGTAACGTCACTGCTCCATTGCTGATTCACCGCCACGGGCTTCTCGACGCTCAGGCGGTGATTAGGAAGAGCTTTGAGTTCGTCACGGCGCTTGCTCATTCGGCGATACACTCGCATCACTCGCGCTTTCATGCCCCATTCCTGCATCAGGCGCGCCACACGATTCTCGCCAACCTGTTCGCCTTCCCGGCGCAGGGCCTGATAGACCCTGGGACTGCCATAGCGCCCTTTGCTGCCATCGTATACACGGCGGATCTTAAACAGCAGTTCGGCGTTCTCAGTGGCTCTCATGCCAGGCTTCCGGTTTGCCCAGGCATAGTAACCGGACCTTGATACATTCAAGTGCCGACACAGCGCTTTTACGCTGTATTCTCGTCGGTGTTTCCAGACGAACCGGAACGCTTCCGTCGTTCCTCGGCCTGAAAACGTTGAAACTTTTTTAGGATGTCGTTTTCCTCCTGAAGCTCCGATACTCGGCGTTTCAGGCGGGCAATCTCATCCTGTTCCTGTATTTTGTTTTTGGCGTCTACTGGCGCTTTCTTGACCCGTTTCATGGCGAACTTTCCTTCACGGTATTCTTTGCGCCAGCGTGACAGCATGAAGGGGTGAATATCCAGCGCTTCGGCAACGCTTTTGACGCTGCGGTGGGCCTGGTGACTCCACTCCACCGCTTTGACCTTGAACTCAGTGGTGTACTGCTGGGTTTTCTTCCCCGTGATCATTTTCGGCATCGGTTTGCTCCTCCTGCGGAGTTATCGATGCGTGTCCACTGAACTGGGGGAAGTCCAGCGTCGGCTGGACAAACTTGTTAGGCCCAGTCTTCGTCGTGTGGTTCAAATTCACTTGGGTTATTGATATAGCCATTCTCCAAATCACTATTCATTTGTGTTTCGAGTTCAATCTCTCTCCAGAACTTAATTTTGTTGCTCAGTTCAGCCGGAGATATTTTCTTCGGTTTGTCTGATTCAGTATCCAAAATATAGAACGGTGTGTCACTATTAGAAGCATACAAGTTATAAACCTCAACAAGCTTCATTCTTTCTGTTTCCCACTCACTACCAAATATCTCGAATCGTCGAATGGCTCTACCTTCTGCCGAAGCTTCTTTGATTTCCGAAATTCCAAGAGACGAAATTCTCCTCAGTATTTTTATATCAGAGGTACTAATACTTAGTTTTGGTATGACTTCGATCATGTCTCTACTGGCCTAACGACGGATGTTAAGCGGCACTGGCGCCAGCCAGGGTCCGACTTAACGGGTGGTTATACGGACCGTCCTGAAAGACTCTCATGCTCCACCCTACTCACAGACCACTCCACACCCTGCAGACATCCCTGGGAAGTTATCAGGCCAGTAGTCAGCGGGGGCACCGAAGATGCGAAGGCACGGAACAAAGGCGACCACGATTGCCGATTGATCCGCCTTCCCTCAAGAGCCAAGCCAGACGGATCAAGCGCGACTTATCCGTCTGGCTTGGCTCTTGAGGGTAGCAGGGAGAGCGTTCAACGGCGATCCGCTCTATTTGTTTTCTTGCACCGGGTTTCAAAACCAGAAAAAGACTGTTTATATATACAGTATATTCGGGTAACCTTCCGAGAAAAGGCAAGAAAACCCTATGCAATCAACCCACCGCTATAACGCCGTTGTTCAGCGGCAGCCTTGGCAGAGCGAAGCGGCGACAAGGCTGTCCGGTGGAGGGCCTTCAGGCCCGGAACGAACTGCAACACTTGGTTATACGTTTTTGAAATTGTTGCACAAAAACTCCTTGTGATTCCCCAGCATGGTGTCTGGCGTTGGATAAGCAAGCTGTATTTGAGAAAAACCACCGCAACTTTCGATAAAAGGCTTCATGATCCTGCTATCACCCGCGACTGAACACCACCCATCACCTGTGCCACAAATTGCCCATCCCCGCTGCCCAGCAACGAGAAATGCAGATGACGTAATTTGAACCTGATCTAACCTGCTCAACTCCAGATTCTCGTCAAACTCCAGACGGTTGGGGTCGCTATAGGTAACATGAGTCTCACCCAACTTACTCACAATGCCGATCAATGCCTCCAGCTTCCCCCGTTCCAGATGCCGGGGACACTTTCCGTCTCCCCAGTCATCCTCGAAAACCACAGAAGCCCAATCAGGCTTGAGCCAGATCCGGTTTGGATAAAGTGAATAGTCAACGTACTCAGTAATCAGGTTCATTGGACGTATAACGCCGCCAACACGCGCAGCTTCGTAGTGGAGGCGAAGCCGCAACGGAAAAGCTGTCGCTGTGCTTGGCCTGGTTAGGTCACGTTGTAGCGCAGAAGCACCGAACCTGAATTTAGCGAGCTGGAACCAAGCAGGCTTAGATTTACTCGCTTGTTCAAACCACTGAAAACTCGAGGTCCCTCTACACCAATATATGGTTGAGCAAGGACGTGAATTTCATCAATAAGCCCTTCGTTCAATAAGCTAGAGGTGAAGCTAGGACTCCCAAAAATGACTACAGCCCCTTTCAACTCTTCGAGCTCCCGCACAACCTTATTCAGGCCAGGTCCTTGTACGTGACGTGTGTTGTCCCAAGTCAACTCAACCGGCCGGTTTGACGCGACGAGTTTTGGAGTCTTGTCAAATGCTCTTGCCAGTGCCTGCGTTGCCGCAGGTAAATCATCTCCATTTGCGGCATCGGGCCAGAACTGCATAAACAAGTCAAACGTGTTTCGACCGAAGAGCAATGCGTCAGCTGATAATGTCAGGTCGGTTGCATACTGATGGTGCGCATCGTCAATCGCGCTATCCAAATGGTGGCACAAGCCACTAGCCGTAGTGTTTATCGAGTTAATTACGTGTGCCATTTACCTACCTCCTACCGATAAAAGCATGAACATCATATTGTAGTCGGATAGACAGCTCACGATTCGACACCGATAGACCTAACGCCAATATTCAGCGGCGGCCTTTGCGTAGCGAAGCGGAGAAAAGGTCGTCCGGTGGAGGCCCGCGAGGGCCGGAACGAACTGGAATAACTTGTTACGGGGTGCTGCGGCCTACCTACAAAGCCATGGCTATCTCCGACCAAACCCCAAATTCACCGGCCATAATTTCTTGGCAGTAATCAACGTAATTCCCTCCAGACCACCCAATTGGAGGATTAACACCGAGCACATGGTTGGCATACATGTCCCTGTCAGGATCGACGCGAACGATTATCCCGGTAAACCTACCCTGATTTAATATCGTATAGGCCTCAGTCCCGCAGAACTTCTGCTTGTCGTAGTATATTTCTCCGGTTTCATCGTTGGTCCAAAAGTTCAGGTTCTTTCGCCATTCACCCAAAATTTTGATGGACATTCCGTTGGATAGAATCAGCTCGCTATCAGTGGCCTGCACGATTCTGACAATGCTTAACCTGCCCGACTTGAATCCCATTTTGACTTTAATTAACCGTCGCAGTCCCATAATTGAACCTTTGGTTTTCCTCGTAACGCCAGCGCACAACGGCGCCCTTGGAATGGAGGCGAAGCCGCAATGCAAAGGGCGTCCGGCGGCCACCGGCCGCGAATTGATGCGCCTTGTTAGCTGCGAACAACCGAACCGGAATGAAACCCGATCTTTGGCAACCAAACATGACAGCCTGCACCGATGCCCCCTGGCACCAGCAACCGCTGATGCACGGTGATTAAAACCACCGCCAAATATGCGGTGAATGAACCTGAAATTCAGAGTAGCAGGTAAGCAAGGAACCAGGTTTCGGCGGACTGCCCCGCACGGTGAACACCCAACTTATTACCAACTCCGCTGACCGTTTGAGCTACCCAACCTGACGACGGACTTTGACGGCCTTGGCGAACCACCTACCTTTCCGATTTTGCCACCCGCTTGCGGCCAAGGCCACTGGCACCGAGCCACCTAAAAGGAACAACGCACTTCTCAGCTAACGCTGAGCACAGCGGCGACCTTGGAATGGCGACGAAGGAGCCATGGAAAGGGCGTCCGGCGGCCATCGGCCGCGTACTGCTGCGACTTGATACTGATTGAGCCTTCTCCCCAGCCCAGCGGTTGCCCGCTAAGCTGGAAGGCGACCAAGCACTACAAGGGAGAAGACTCATGAACTTTTACCATAGCACCCACCGCCATTATTGTGGAATCGATCTGCACGCCCGCACCCTGTATGTCTGCATCCTCGACCAGCAGGGTGAAGTCCTCCTGCACAAGGAAATCAAAGCCCAGCCGGAACTGCTACTGGCCAGGCTCGAACCCTTTCGCGATGATCTAGTCGTCGGTGTCGAATGCATGCACTGCTGGTACTGGATATCCGATCTGTGTGAAGAGCACGGTATCCACTTTATCCTGGGCCACGCGCTTTATATGAAGGCCATTCATGGGGGCAAAACCAAGAACGACCGCATCGATTCCTTCAAGATTGCGATGCTAATGCGCGGTGGTAACTTTCCACTGGCTTACGTCTATCCCAAGGAGATGCGGGCCACCCGGGATCTGTTGCGCCGCCGTACTCGCATTGTCCGGCATGGTGCCATGCTCAAGGCCCACGCAGTGAACACTCTGGGCCAGTACAATCTGCCGCCCAGCAAAGCCAACCTCAACAACCCTGGTGGCCGATCACAACTGACCGCCGCTTTTAGCGATCCAGACGTTCAGCGCAATATCGATCTGGACCTGGCCATCGTCGACTGCTATCAGCACGAACTCAAAAAGCTTGAGTGGCACCTGGAGCAGCAAGCCAAGCAACACGACCCGGCATCACTCAACGTACTGAAGACCATTCCTGGAGTTGGTCGCATTCTGGCCCTAACCATTCTCTACGAAGTCGGCGATATCCAGCGTTTCGAATCCGTTCAGAAGTTCGCGTCCTACGCTCGCCTGGTGAAATGCAAAGCCGAATCCGCCGGCAAGGTTTACGGCACCCAGGGCAACAAGATCGGCAATGCCCATCTGAAGTGGGCGTTCTCAGAAGCCGCCGTGCTGTTTATTCGTAACAACGACAAGGCCAAGCGCTACGTTGAAAAGCTTCAAAAGCGGATGAACAAACCCAAAGCTCTGTCGGCTTTGGCCCACAAACTGGGGCGTGCGGTGTACTTCATGCTCAAAGACAAAAGGGTGTTCGATGAACAACGGTTCCTGAAAGGTTAGTCACGCCACGGGCTGAGCAAGACGTCTAACTGGATCAGAAAGGATGACACCGAAGACTGCAAGTCTGCTGACTGGTACACCGATACCCAAGCGGTTTTCAGTCACCGATGTTGAAGCCAGAGCGACTTGATTAGCCAGTCCGTGGGCGTGCCTTAATACCATGAGCCAGTGCGCTTACACCGGTCCTGAGCCTGACACTAACTGGAGCCATGCAGCCCGTCGTTTGAATAGTGCCAGTGACCGGTTAACCGATGAATGTCTGGTGCCCCTGACCCACTGATGGAACGACCGGTCAGGCAGTGGCCTAAAGCCACGTAAGAGAGCCCCTATATGTGTTTGCTGTAAGTGCCTGACAGCTCCGCGAGACTAACGAAGCAGGCGTTCTCGATCATGGATTTAGGTTGGCCGCTGGCGCGGCCAAAAAAATGACTATTGCCTATTGATTCCGAGAAGGCTCATATGTGTTATGCAACTTAACTTAAAACATACTCGGTCACTACATCATCATACTCTTCAGCGTCGCCTGTCACTTCTTTGTATACTTCCTTAGCTTCTACATCATTAGAGTTAATATACTCAACTACTAGTTCTTTTATTCTGGGAATCGAAGAAAACTTCGAGTTCCGCAGCGCTTGGGCTCCCCATGCTCCCCATTCCGCTGCTTTTAATATGTTTGCTATGAGTAGAAATGCTTTCTCTCCGGACAGGCATTGAGCTAAATAGATATCAACGTCCTTTACATTTCTAGAAAAATGATTTGCTGTATCAAAATCGGAAGACCCAGCCTTATTCTGCGCCTCTTCAATATACAAATCTATTACCTTTGGACAACCACCAATACTGGATAAAAAGCTGCTACTAAATATATTTCCCTTAAAAAATTCAACTAACTGGACTTCAAATTTATCTATTAACAGATCTTCGCCAGCTCCTTCCAGTATCGATTTTAAAACCGAGGATGGGTGTGAGAATCTTGTATGCTCTAAAGATCGTTCCACACTACCTATCCGTTCCGAGATAACAGGTGCCAACCTGTCATAGGTAACAGGATCTAAGTCAAGAACCAGTGAACCATCCGCGGATATTATTCTCAATATTATATTTGAATACTTTGAGTCCGAACACTTTGGGTTTATCACGTATTTCTTAATATATTCCGATGTTTCAGGTTCTTTTAAATATGCGAGACCAGTTAAGAAAAACCCCGCATTTCTAGAAACATCTGAACTTGTGCTTAGAGTTTTTTCCAAAAACTTACTAATTAAATAAGGTAGAGCTTCATGATGGATGTTTTCCACCTCTTTTTTGACAACAATGGAGATTTTGCTTATGTCGGTTGATGGAAAAAAGTGCTTCTCATCTAAACGAGCTAGTATTTCGTCCACTAACTGCGTAGTAGTTAGTATAGGCTTAGAAAGAAATCTATTTATCGCCTCATAGAAAATAAACCTCGCTTCTTCTGCGGAAGCGTGATGACCAGACGGATGAGCTGACTTGTTCCTTAGGACTCGAAGCGTATCCAGAAAGGACGTATCTAGTGCCGGCAGTAGTGAGTTAGACTTTAACTGATCGATCACGTAGCTTTCATATACGTCTTGCGAGTTAATTCTCTTCTGTGCTTCAGTATATATATTTTTTGCTTTTTTATTTACCTTGCCGAGCTCACCAAGCTTTTTGACGATATCATCGAATAGCGCTATATATGTCAATACGATACAGGCTCTATAAGCGTTTGCCATGTAACATGACATCGCTTCCTTCATGTAATCCTTCGCCTGAACATCTTCTATGCTGTTTACCAACTCTTCCATGTCATGTAGATGGGGCATATCTATAGAGACTCCTCATGGCTATGCATAACGCCCGGCTCACGCGTCGGTTTGGAGCTGCGAAGCAGCGGAAAATCGGTCGCTGTGCAGCCGATGGTTAGCAGTAGACGGCGTAAACAAGCTCACCCGTTCCCTTCCGCAATCTGCTGGAGTTGCTTCCAGTAATTAGCGATTTCATCAACATACATCCTAGCCTCCCTCCTTTTTTCGACCAAAATCTGTTGCGGAAAACGATCTCCCGCAAATCTAATCCAGTTGCCGACACCATCATACTTATCAATTTCGTAAAGAGCGCATATGCCAACGACGCTGTTGGCAATGCGGTCTTGAATCTCACGGACGGCCGGGTTAAATGAGCGCAATGTGTTCGTATGCCAAAAATCTCTTATAGCCGTGAGTTCCTCAAACATGTTGTCGTAAATTTTAAATGCTAGTTCCTCATATTCATGAAAAACATATTCGAAAACCGGAGCGTACTTAGTTAAATACTCTCTGACTTGGCGAACATCATCGACCGTATAATTTGAGTTCGAGTACTGCTGATACAACTTATCTCGATATGACCTTATCTCTAGAGAAGTATAATTCTTGGTTTGGCTAGTTTTTGAATCAAATTTATCGTGGTGCTCTAGACACAGCCAAACCAAGTTCTCAAACCGGCTATCCGAATTATCACCGTTGAGATGGGCAATCTGACCCGGCTTTTCCGATAAATCATCATTCAAGCCGACACACAGGGCACATCTCCGTTTGCTCTTAATTACAACATCAGCTTGCGTGGTTTGTGTAATGTGTTTACGCGACACAGCTTTCTCCGTTTATGCAATTCAAGGCAAATAGGATTTACTAAACTCTCCAATCACCCACCGTCAAGGTGCTGCTAACGCTTGGCACACGTGCCGGCTTGGAGCCACAGCGCGGCGGAAAGCCGGTCACCGTGCTGCCACTGGTTAGCGCAACCATTCAGCTCCACCTATCGGTCCAGAAGCAATTTCGCCAACGGATAGTAGGCCCGATAGTAGCCCTGCGCCATCTCCAAGTCCTGTCTCAACCACCGCTTTCGCCTCACCTCAGGTACGTCTTCTTTTCCTTTCAGCCAAGTAAAAACCCCAGATAAGACAAAACTGTATTGATCAATCATCCTGTCGAGCACGGTAAACTGGGGCGATGGACTACCAAGCTTTTCAATAACAGTATCATCAAGCTTGTGAAGCGACGTTTCGAGTCGTTTTAGCTTTTTGTCAGGCAGCCTTAAGTCGGTCGTCAATGAATTCATTATATCTAAACAGATGGAATCGAGCTTTTCCCAAATTCTCTCCGCTTTGGCAATAAACACTTCGTCGTCTTCCTCAATGCTCATTGACTCAGGCAGTTCTTCAAGTGCCGACTTGCCATGAAACTGGAAGCGAGCCCAGTGGGCCGCCTTGGGCCAATTGATGCGTTCTCTAAGCTGCTCAGCATCTGGACGCTTGTCTTCAAGCCAAGATGCATGAGCAATAGCGTTGTTATCTCGATCATCCTTCAAGCTCCGATATACATGCACGGTGGCTAGCAGAGGGGTTCTCCGCCCTCCCTCTTTTTCTTGAAGCTGATCTGCAATATGGTTCAGCGTTGCCCAAAAATGGGCCGGGCGCCAAGGACCTTTCCATAACACTCGAAGGTGCTTTTGCCACACTTTTGCCTGAGGAGAGACATAAGGGATTTTTGTGGAAATGATTTCATAATGATTTCTTGCAATTACATCCTCAGAAATGCCTGAAAGCTGAAAGGCATGATGCGAATAGAATTCGGCGATTTCGCCCCTAAGAAAAGCGGGTAAATCATCTATTCGTGGAAGCAATATTGTTATCTTTTGCTGTTCAAGCGCGGCAAGCCCTTCTGGTGCAATCTCCCCAACTAACTTGTCAACTGAGCTTGCAAAGAAAACTGGAATGTTTCCGACAAGCTCAACCGCGACAACAAAGACCGGGAGTGGTATAGCCGCCCATCTGCGCAAGTGATTCAGTGCAAGCCGCCTCTTCGCAACGCTTTCTCCAAAAGTAGGCGCAGCTTCAGCCTCATGGCCTTTGATCTGAAGTAAGCCAATTCTCGGGCCGCTACCAACATCTGATGGCTCAATGTAGCCCTCAAGCTCGACTAGCAAATCCTCGCCACGGTCATGCTCATACTTAGAACAGAACAATTCAGCATCAAGCAGGACGTCCCGAACTTTCGTCTCAGCACGCTCGCCGATAAGTTGAGATTTTTTACCGCCGTTCCTATCGGTCAAGGTCCACCCTTATAATTGATAATCTGCAATAGGCCGCACGCTAACGCCCGCAGCTGCGGACGACTTGTAGCGACGAAGGAGCGGAAAGGCGTTCCGACAGCCTGCGCTTGTTATACATCTAGGCCGCCTCTTTTAATTTGCTCACTAGCTCATTTATTGAAACGACGGAGACGTTCTCATCTTCGATACTTCCGGTTGGAATGCCATCCTTTTTTCTTGTTACCAAAATAGCTCTATCCACCTCGCTGTTAGAAACCAAGCGGTGAAGGTAATCAATGGTCCTTCTTAGATGGTGAAGCGGAACTGGGCCTTGCCACGACTTCGCTTCTATCGCTATTTGTTTACCGTTTGTGCTGACTAGAAAATCTGGGCGGACACCGTCTAAATTAGGCTCGATTACGAACTTAAAGCGATTTTTAACGAGTATCTTGGCGATATCTGATTCAAACTCAGACGCCAGAATTCTGGATGTAACTCTTGAAGGTAAACTTTCAACTTCCTTGCTTCTTCTATACATCGTTAAGGCAGTTAGCACTGCAATGCTCCCCACTAATACGCCTAGAGCGGGAAGTAGAAAATCCAACTGAAATGACTTAGATTCATAAAACGAGTACATTGTGGACGAAAGTGCCCCCAGCAGCGAGGCTGAGAGAACCATGGCAGTGAGACTTTCTTTTCTTCGTTCCTTTTCCTGCCTCAGCTGCTGAAATTCGGAAAAACTAGGCTTGATAGGCTCCCTTTCAATCACTTCAAAAACAGCATTGATCCTACTCTCAATTTCTATCCTTTGAGAAGGAGATATCAAATCGCTATCAAAAACTTCCGTATAGAGACTGTTTAGAATTTGCTCTTCAGATAAGAGATCATTTGGCGATACTTGAAACTCTCTCGCTTTGCCCTCGACCAGCCGAGCAATATCCTTGTAAATTGGCGAATAATCCTCTAGGACCATTCGCCTCATTATTGTTCTCATTATTGAGCTGTTGGCATTTTTTGAACGCTCTTTCTTCGCTCCAATGGTTTGCCTATAACCAATTACAAAGAGCACAAGGGACACGATTATCCCTAGAGCGGTTTGTATGTAGCCGTCCATTCATGAATCCTTGCTCTGATTACGTATAACGCCAGTGGTAATGGGCGCCGACGGAGCGCAGCGTAGTTGGCGTCCCGTTGACCACCTTGTTAGGTTTTCTCTATTTATGGGTTTACTATCTTTAGCGTACCTGTTGTTGGCGTGGCATCATCACAAGTCAGGTAGTATTCAAACTCGATGGCTGAAATCTTACTTCTAGGCGTATCGCCAGTATTTTTTTCCCTATAATTTAAATAGAAAATGCAGGGCTCGCTTTTCACTTCACCTACGTTAAACGGCCCAAACACAATTTCTTTTTCATAGCTCCATGGCGTAAGAGCTCTAGTCATAGGTATATCAGTTGAAAAAGTAAAGTTTTCCGGCATTGTTTCCCGTTTTGGCCATAGCTTGAGAACCACCCGACTTGCCTTTTTAGAACCAATATTTTTTATGTCAAGGCCAATCCTATGGTGGCCAAATGAACCTCCGAATATCTTTTGAACGAACCTCGGAATCACGCGGGGGAAATATTGATAGCCTCCGCCTTCTACCAATAACACCGGAACCAATCTCGGTTCACCTTCCAACTGTAGTAGAGCCAAAACTTTTGAGAGCGTGGCGTCCCGTTGATACTGATCTATAGAATTTCGAACATATTTCTCATGTTTTATTTTTATTTCTAGCAGCTTATCTCTAGGATAGTCTTTCCACGCACCGTCTACCTCTGCGTGATGATGGCGACAAAGAAGAATGAGATTGTCATATGTATTCCCCCCTTTAGACGTACCGTCACCTCTT
Organism: Marinobacter shengliensis; assembly: GCF_003007715.1. Taxonomy (GTDB): domain Bacteria; phylum Pseudomonadota; class Gammaproteobacteria; order Pseudomonadales; family Oleiphilaceae; genus Marinobacter; species Marinobacter shengliensis. The sequence continues at coordinate 1,168,123 of NZ_PXNO01000027.1, forward strand.
GGCCCATCTTTGCTGTGCGGAATAATGTGGGCTCTTTCTCCGAGATTAACATTTCCTGATTCAGGAAATTCTCTCAATAGGTCAACCTTACAGATTGAACAAGAGCCGCCTGCTCGACCCCACAAAAGAGCTAAATCTGAAGGTTTTATATAGCGAGATGCCAAAAGTTACCTCATTAAATCTAACGAGGCTGTAGAAAAACCCGATTTCGAGTCGTTCCCAGCGCCTGGTTCCTAAAATTTTTGTAGCGGCCATCAGTTAGCCGATTATCATCGTTCCGATGTTCAGTCATGAGTTTCGGTCCTTTTGACGGTGTCGGTGTCGGTGCCGGTATAGCTGGCATCCAGCAGACACATTTGTAACCGTCTGATCCCGGCATCACGCTGCTAACCGCCCGTAATTCGCCAACTTCTCAATATTGTGTACGAGGCAGTATAGCTGCCATTGGCCTTGCACCTTCTTCTTGCCTCGCAAGCTGAAGCGATTCAGCCGTTTGTTCGTGCCGATGTTGCCGAACACCGGCTCCACCACCGACATTCGGTGGCTGTATATCTCTTTGCCCTGTTGGCTGTCGACCCGGTGCTTCATCCAGTCCGTGTAGTTCGGCAGACGCTTGTTCTCAATGGTGAACGACACCTGTCGGCCAGACCCATTTCGGTGGTTGGCGGATGCAGGGTTCTGCATGCATTGGTGCTTCTTGGGGCAGTGGCGACATTGCAGCAATCGACCTTCGAAGTGCACTCGGACCTTGCCATTCTCCGCTTCCCTTTGACCCCGATAGGTAAGCTCTTCGCCAGTTGGGCAGACGCAGATCAGGCTCACGGGATCGAACTGGAATTCACTGGCCGGAATGATGTCTTTCCAACCTTTGTCCGGCAGGTTTTGATGCCGCTTGCCGTACTTGTCTTTCTGGTTTGTGAACTTCGGGTCCCGGCTGCGGAACTGGTTGTCTGGCACATAGCCGTTGATCTGACGGTCATGCAGGTACTGCATGTTGGCCTCGTTGGCGAAGCCGGTGTCGGCAGTGACAATAGCGCCAGACTGGTAGATGTTGTCAGCGATACCCAGTTTCTTGAAACGGGCTTCGACGGTTTCCAGTACCGGTTGCAGGGTGTGATGTTCCTGGCCTTCGCCAAAGGCCTGGGCGTCGATGATGATTTGGTGTTTCTTATCCACCGTGGCGACCCCATTGTAGCCCTGGATCGTGCCTTTGCTGGTGGTCATCTTGGCGCTTTCGTTATCGGTGACGTTGCTCTTCACTTCCTTGCTCCGTTTCCCCCGGCCCATCCGTGGGCGGCTCGTCTTTAGGAAACGATCAATCTTTTTAGCGGCCTCATCCAACGACAGAATGGTCTTCGCTCGGCGGATGTCGCGGTCCAGTTCGGCCTCGGTGTCTGCCTCGTCCCGCTCGTAATGCGCCCTGAGGTGATGACGGATCAGTCGTCGCAGTTTCTCCCGCTTCTCGCCCAGCTCTTTAAAGGTGCCGGACCATTCCTTGGCCGCGTTGGAGGACATTTTGCAGCCGTCGATGGCAAACAGCTCGTTACCCAATAGACCTTCTTCGTGGCACACCAGCAGAACTTGTTCGAACAGCGCTTCGATCTCATCGGCGTGGCTGCTGACAAACTTGGCCAGGGTCGTGAAATGCGGAACGGTATCGCAGGAGAGGGCTTTGAAGATGATGTTGGTCTCGCAACACCACTGCATTTCGCGACTGGAGGTGATGCCCTTGGAGTAGGCAAACAGGATGATCTTCAGCAGGATGGCCGGATCGTAGGCCAGCCGGCCAGTGTCTTCGTTGCGGTACTTGGGATGAAACACCGCCAGGTCCAGCTTGTGCTCGATCAGGTAGTGCACCGCGTGTTCAAAGGTGCCGGGCTGGAGCTGTTCCTGGTAGTTGATGACGACCATGGTGTCCTGGTCGTAGTTGTAGTGCTTGAAGCGGGGCATCTGACCACTCCTTGTCCGTTTGCCTGATCCTATCAAAACACAGGGGGATTTCGGGGTTTTTCTACAGCCTCAACGCCGAATTCAGCCGCGCCGAAGGCGTCGGCTGGAATGAATGGTTAGGCGCGCTGGATTAGACATTTAATCAAAACGGTCTTTACGCCACTCTTTAGAAATCGGCCCAGAGTCGTCATTATAAACTTTCATGAAGTCTTTCACGGTAACATTGGAGCCAACGTAAGGATACTGTACGCCATCAAAGAAGTTACACTCACCTGGAACAAATTTGTCAATAAGTGAGTAAGAATCATCGTCTAGCTTGTGATTCAATATCGAGCCATAGCGTTTCTTAATTTCTAGCATGTCTTCCTTTTCAATTCTTAAAAGCCATGCGCCGTCTGAGTTAATGTAGATATCATCAACGTCATCTAGGAGAACGTACACTGAAGATGTAAGAATTTGATAGTCGTAATAAGTTCCTGTTAGTGGAACTTCTACCTCACGTCCAGCGATTTCAAATATATTTCCGGATTTCCACTTAATTTTCACTCTGAAGAACTTGCTAACATAACCTATAAAATCTTCAAATTTAGTGTAATCTTGGAAAGTAAAGTTTATTGCATTGGGTTCATTTATGGAGTTAACTACTTCGATTAGCTCGTCGTATAGATGACTTCTTACTAAAACCTTTCTTCCGTCTTCCACAGTGACCACTCTAGGAGTCGGTGTCACTTCGCTATCCTCCTGAGTCGCAGAATATATAACAGGCGAATACACGCCAACAAAATAGACCAGTATTAAAAATATTATTTTCATCTCTTTCTCAATTCCAAGTACCGCAACCAGTGCCAAGAAACCAACTGCCTAATCGGGATAGGGGGGCACCTCACGATGCCCCTCCTCCCACATCACCGGGCATACGGATCACGTACCACGGCGATTCAGTGACTTGATTCAACCCGTTACCGTACTGCCAATTCCGGCAGTCCATAGCTCCGAAACAACCGGGCCGGTAAGGCTTCCCGCAGGGCCGGCGAATGACTCAGCCGCCACGGGCCGTGGGCTGATTTGGCGGTGTTCCAGGCCAGTTTGACCGAGACACCCCGCTTTCTCAGCTCACGATACCCCCTTCGGCCCCATTGCTTCCACACGTAACTTCTCATTCTCCGCCGTATCCACTTGT
>NZ_PXNO01000028.1 GCF_003007715.1 Marinobacter shengliensis
TCTTCACCCTCGGGGCCGGTGACGATGGCCATCTGGGGGCCGTCCATCATGGGTTTGTGTTCACACACTGGCCGCCAGGTTTTATCGGCCGGGATGGCGGTGAAGTCGTTGTGGTAGCTGGTGGGTTCGCTGCCACCCTCTTCTTCCATGGCCTGGGGCTGTTTGCCGGTGTGGGTGATGGCGGTCAGCAGCCATTCCCGGTTCAGGCTCTGGCTGTCGTGGTCCTGCAGCTCTACTTTGGCGCCGGGAGTGAAGTCCGGGCGGTTGCTTTCGCCTTTTGCCAGGGAGGCGTCGTTTCTCAGGGCGTCCAGTCTGGCCTGGGTGAAGGGCTGACCACTGGCGTCGGCCTTGTAGCGACCGGGGTAATCGTAGTGTTGGTAGTCTTCACGGTGACTTACCTCACCTGCACTGTGCTCGTGCATCAGGGCGTAGGCGGGGTTCTTGAAGGTGTAGTCCTTCATGGCCACGGAAGCGGCTTTGATGCGCTCTTCGTAGGCGAAGCTGAACACACAGGCCTGTTTGCTGCTGCCGCCGGCCTGGGTGTTGCAGGGCACCGGGTCCAGCTTGGGGGCGTCGCCGTGGTGGTCAGCGATGATTAATGCTGGTTGTTCTTCGCCATCCACGCTGCCGTGCTGGTAGCGGTAATGCCAGCCTTCTTCGGCGGCCAGGCGGTTGATGAACTGCAGGTCGCTTTCCCGGTGCTGGACGCAGTATTCCCGTTCTTCGGGGGCGCGCTTGAAGTCAAAGACCGTATCAATGATGCCCCGCTCTTCCAGCAGGGTGCGCACGATGGCATCGGTGGTCTGGGTCTGGAAGATGCGGCTGTTGTGCATCAGGTCCAGGCGCCAGGCCGGGGGCTGGATGACCATTTGATAGGCGGTGCGGCGGTGGCCGGTGTTGCCTCGGACGAATTCGTTGACCACGCCGGTGAAGCGCCGCACTGGCTGGCCGTCTTGCCACACCACCAGGTCCACCGGTTGTTCCAGAACGTCAGCAGCGGCCACATCGGGGTCGGTGCTCGCCAGTTCTAACCGGCCATGAAACAAGGAAGACAGCTGTTCGGCCAGCTTAAAGCCAACTACCGAAAAGTGATCTGAGGGGAATTCGCCTACACGGGCGGTGAACTGCAATCCGCTTGCCTGGGGCATGACTTCGGTCCCTGAAGAATGAACATTTCCGTTTCAGCCGGCACCATCCAGGTGCAAGCTCCGGTCAACCCGGGCATTCAAGCCCGGGCGACGGGACACAGTTTAATACAAGCTGCGGGGTATGCGGTACCCCGAGAGCAGCTGCTGTGTGAACGGGTTGGTATTACTGGCCGCATGCAGGCGATATCGCATCTCACCATCGTCCACGGTGAACTTCACATCCACGGCATTGCTGCTGACGCCGGCAATTTCCGCTTTATCCAGCAACCGGAACAGCGCCCAGGGGCCGCTTTCCGAGATACTTCGGGGCGAACGGTTGACCTGAATCGGCACCAGAGTGATGCGGCTTTCCACGGAATCCCGCAGGGTGTTGGGCCAAACCAGCGGTATGCTCTGGCGTGGGCCGTGGGAGAACTCCACCAGCTGGCCGTCGATGTTCACCACCGCCCGGCGCTTGTTGTTGGTGAGGTTCAGGGGTTCCAGGGCGAATTCTACGTCCAGGGTGCCGCTGCGGGTGAAGAAAGCCTGGCGAATCTGCCTTGCGCGATCCAGAGAGGCCACCACGTCCCGGCGCACCAGGCTGGCCCGGCGGGCGTCGCCCACATGCTCGGGATGGTCTTCCAGGAACAGTTTCAGGTTGTCGTTGTAGAAGGTTTCCAGGATGCCATCCGGGGCGAAGAAGCGCTCGAAGTCCTGCAGTGCGGCATCGCGACCGGCACCGGCGGTGAACGGATAATGCCGGGCCAGGTTCTGCTGGAACGGCTGGTAAACTTCCCGGTACCACTCGCGCTCCAACTGAGCCACCGCACGGTCAAGCACCACGCGCCAGCTTTCCGTGGCCAGTCGGTTGAGCACGCGGTTCAGTGGCTCCGGCTGGTGGTTGGCCATGCGCTGCAGCGTGAAGATGGGGTCTGCCCCCTGCAGGCCCATGCGGGCACGGGCGGCGCTGAGCGCGGCTTTGCCGGCATCCGGGGACTCCTGGATGTTGCGCAGGTATTCATGCAGTTCACCCACCACCTGCATGATTTCATCCAGGCCAGAAGGCTGGTCACCCTGCTTGCGGGTCAGCCGGTTCAGGTCGGCGAACTGGCGCTCGATATCCTGCAACATACGGAAATGGGGCGACTGTTCCAGCAGTTTTCGGGCTGCCTCAGCTTCACCGTCACCCACCGGGATCAGGCGGGTATTACTCTGGACCTGGCCAAGGAACCGGGCCAGGGGTTCGTGGCCGCTGGTCAGGCTTTCCAGAATGCGCACGCCGTGGTTCAGGTCTTCAAACCGGTGGACATCCAGCCGGCTGACGGCGGTGCGCCAGGCTTCCGCATAATTCTCGGCATACAGCGTTTGCAGGCTGGCCAGCAGCTCTGCCTCGTCCGCCTTGCTGAAATCCACATCATTGCGCCGACCCAATACCCAGGCATCCACCAACGCCAGTTCGGTCACCGAACCGGATTTGCGCAGGAACCACTTCTCCAGGCCTTCGCGGGTCAGCAACGCAGGGATGGACAATGGATCCTCTGCGGACGGTAATTCATCGCCCAGCGGTTCACCGTACGCGTCCATGCGGGTGAACACGGTGGAGAAGGCTGGCCCGGAGCTGCGCGCCAGCTCCAGCGGTGCCTGGAATTCCCGGTTGGCTTCCACCTGCAGATCACGGTACACGCGGTCTGGCGTGCTGATCCGGCCCAGTTCATGCTGCGCCCACTGCACACTGCTGCGGAACGGTGCCAGTGCCATGGTGGCGGTCTGGTCGCCCTCGGCCGCCATGCCGGCCAGGTTGGTGTGGGCCATGGCGTATTGCAGGTGGCCATAGAGACGGTTCTGCACCTCCCGCTGGCCGGGGAAACGGTTCTGCCAGTAGCTTCGCATGTAAGCGGCGACAAGGTCACTGCGCCGACCGCTGGCGTCGTACAGCATGCGCAACACCCGCAGGTGTTCCAGGCGCTCGGTGCTGTTGTCAGGTGCCCGGCCCATTTCTTCCATCACGCCAAACATCAATGCAGGCAGGTACTGGTAGGCCAGCATGTCGAGGTAGGCGGCGTCCACTTCCGGCCCCACTTTGTGGCCCTGATACAGGCCCATATCGGCTACCAGGCTCCACTCGTTGCGGTAGTCGCCGAACGCCATGGTGGCCTCGCGCAATTCATCCAGCGGTTGCAGCAGGTTACGGCCGGTGCTGTCGGGCTCGTAGCCCACCGGCTGCCAGTTGTTGATAAAGGCGTTTACCCGGTTTTCCACCTGGGCGGCGGCGTCTGCGTTCTTGATGAAATAGTGCTGCCAGCCGGCGGTCATGCCGGCACCGGCACACACCGCCACGGCGGCGGCCACAGCGACTTTGCGACGGCGTTTGCCGACCACCTTGCGGTTATCGCCCGCCAGGCCCGCCTCTGGATAGATCACCTCCGGGAACAGCCCTTTGGTAAACAGGCTGACCGACTGACCGCCTCGCTGGGCTGGCTGGATGGGGCTGGTCATCTGGTAATTGTGGGCAGCGGCAGAGACAAAGGCATCTTCCGGCACACCTTCCTGCAGCACCGAGGTGAAATAGGTACCGCGAACCAGGGCCGGGGTGGAGAAGGCATCGGCTGACAGCAGGTCGGTCAGGAACTGCTCCATGGTGGTTTTCAGGCCCGCCAGCTGACGAGTGAACGAGTAGGCCGCGGCCCGCTCTTCGTTGTCGCGGGTGTCCGCCAGGACATCCGGCAGGCGCTGGCTCAGCTCATCTACCATGTCGTTGTAGCGATCTGCGAACTGTTCCAGCCACTGATCGTGATCCTGCTGGCCATCCAGTCGGAAGGTGAAACCCAGCGCCTTATCTTTCTCGGCTTTTGACAGGGTACGCACGAACGGTGCGAAGCCGTACATCAGGTCCATTTTGGTAAAGGTGACATACACCGGCAGCCGCGAACCCAGCTGTTCCATCAACTCCCGCAGGCGAGTGCGCAGCAGGATGGCGTGGGCTTCCCGCTGCTGGTCATTGGCGGTGCTCAGGCGGGCCAGATCCACGGCCAGAATCACGCCGTTCAGCGGGCGCTGGGGACGGCTGCGCTCGAGCCAGCCGATAAAATGGTTCCACAGCCGGTTCTGGATTTCGCCGGTAGCGCCCTCGCCCTGGTTCTGGCTCAGCAGTTCGCCGTCCGGGTCGATCAGTACACCGTTGTCGCCAATCCACCAGTCAAAACCGAAGGGATTGCGGTCGCCCCGGTTATTTCGGGTAACGTTGGTAAGGGTGTAGGTTTGCCCTGCCCGCTGAATCAGGCTGGTCTTACCGGCATCTTCCAGGCCCATCACCAGGTACCAGGGCAGGCGGTACAGGCCTTTGCGGCCGGGCAGATTGCTTTTCAGGGCCTGCAACTGGCGGTCCAGCAAGCGCTGCTGCCGGCGTTCCATAGGCAGGATCGGATCTTCCTGTTCCTGTTGCTCCTCGGCCTTGGCTTTATTCACCTTGCCCAGCCGACGAGCCAGGGCCATACCCCAGAACACCACCACCAGCAAAATCACACCAAGCGTCACCAGGGCCCGCATCTGCCAGGCCATCAACGGGTACTCTCCGCCAATTTCCAGGCGGGGGCCCAGCCACCAGGTGGCCACCAGCAATGCGATGACCGCCAGCGCCAGGGTGACCGGTGCGGCGTTACGAAGATGAGGCAGTAGCCAACGACCAATGAGTAAGGCTTTTCTCCACATGGTTTCCATTCCTGCGTTTGATGCGTGCGGGCGTTACGCCAGTCGTTCCAGTTGTTTGATCAGGCCGGGTTCCCAGTCTTCCAGAACCAGGCCTCGGACCTGCCCTTGCAGGTCCTGAATCTGTTGCGCGGCCATGGCTTTCAGGCCGGTTTCTTTCAGCAGCTTGGCACTGGCCAGACGCCAGTACAGCCGTTCCCGGGGCTCCCGGGCATCGGCCAGGCCTTGTTCCAGCAGCTCCAGTGCCGCCGGCAGTTTGCTCTGCCTTGCCAGTTCAACCGCACTGTCCAGCGCCTGCTCCCAGGGGTTGGCGCCACCGCCGTTGCCTTTGACCGTCGCCGGTGCGGTATGCATCCAGTCCGCGGCATCGTCACTGAGAAAGGCGGTGCCGTCATTGAAGGTCAGCTCTGCCAGTTCCGGCAGCCTTTCCACAAAGGCTTTCAGGGCTTCCCGGATGGCTTCGGCGCAATCGCTATGGCCCAACGCCATCGCCGCCCGGGCACTGAGCCAGTGGCCATCGAGCCAGAACGGGCTGACCGACAGGCTCTGTTCGATGCGCTGCCAGAGTTCGTTATCCGGGGTTTTATCCAGACTTTCCTTGTACTCCGCCACCCGGTCTGCACTCACAGCAGCCAGGTCTGTTCGCTTGCCATCCCGGGTGGGCGGCAGGCTGGTGATGCTTTGCCAGATGGCATGGCGGCGCATCTGATAACCCAAGGGGTTGTCCGGCTCAGTGCCGGTGAGCAGTTCAGCCACTTTCAGCAGGCTCTGGCGGGTCGCCCGCTCATTACTCGGGTCCAGTGTCAGGTTGCCCAGTGAGGCGCTTGCGGCAGTGGTAGCCGCCGGCTTGTTTACTACCGCCGCTGCCGGCTGGCTCGGAGCGGTTTGAGGCTCCCCGGCACTGGCCTGGCTGCCAGGCTGGTCTGGTTTGGGCAGTTTCTCTGCCGCCCGCTTCAGATCAAACAAGGCGTCACCCGGCAGGTCTTTGGCTTTGGCCTGGTCATCCAGCTTGTCGATCAGGTCCAGGCAGTACTGGCGGCCATCACCCACGCTGGCATCAAAATTCAGGCTCTCCACACCTTTGAGGGCGCGTTGCAGCATCTGGGTAAACAGCATTTTTCGGGCACGCTGGCCCTTGGCGCCGGGATAGGGCCAGGCGTTCTCCCACCAGCCATCCAACACCCGATGCAACAGGTACAGTGACAAGGCAAAGCGTTCGCCGTCGCCACTGCGCTGCAGGCTGAGCATCAGAAAACCCAATACCTTGATGTCTTTGCTGCGGTCTGCCAGCAGCTTGAGGGCCTCGCTCTCTACCTTGTTCCAGTCGATGTCGTTGTGGGCCAGAGAACCCACTTTCATCACTTCGTCTTCCAGGAACTCCAGGACCGGGTCTTCGGCCAGGCTGTCGCCGGTGCCGCTTTCCCCCGGGATCGCACCGAGTACCTGTTCAACGTAAGGGTGTTGTTCAATAACCTGCATCGTTGCCCCCTTACCAGCCACAGGCCTGACGCAGTGGCCGGATCGCTTCTGCATAACCAGAGAGATCAAACAGCAACCCATCCAGCTCCTGGGCTTCGGCGTGAATGCGGGCGTCCGGCTGCCCGACGATTTGCTGCACTATGCGGATTGCCGGTAAGCCCCGGCCGGCACTGACCACCAGGCCGTCATCCCGTACCCGCCAATAGGCTCGCTCGGGCCCCAGTGCCACCTCCACCCGCTCCCGGTTGATGGGTTCCGGCAGCATGACGGTCAATTCGGTGATGTTGTTGTGGCACTGCAGTGCCAGCACTGGTCGCGGAGGCTGCACGCCCAGCGCGGAAACGGTTACCAAGTGGCCAGCCGCGGCACCGGTATCCCGATAGGTCACCCCGGACGCATCCTCACCACTGGCCTGGGCAAAGGCCCGGCGCCAGCGTTCGGACTGGTTGACCTCCGGCACCCGCCGACCTTCCTCGTAACGGGCCAGTGGGGTGGCAAACACCTCATCAAAACAGGCCAGCCGGTCGAGCCGGTTGGCTTCGGCCGTGCAGGCCTCGGCTTCCGCCAGGCGGGTGTCGGCCAGCGTGACGGTGCTGGCCAGCACCATGGCCAGGCCGAGCAGCCCGGGTTGGATTCGGTCTTTCAGGGTCATACGTCAGTTACCTGATACTTCAGACATTTATGGGCCAGGGTACGTTTGGGCAGGCCCAGGCTTTCAGCAGCCTGGGCACGGTTGCCGCCGTACTGGCGCAGTCGTTCACGGATAATGGCGGCCTCGAAGGCCTGGGCGGCGGCTTTCAGGTCGCGGATGTCATCCGCCACCGGAACCCCCACCATGGCTTTCGGTTCAACGCTGGCATCCATGGCCGGGCCTGGATCGGCAAACAGGTCATCCAGGCGTAACACTTCCGGCTGGATGTCATCGCCGGCGGGCGTTTGCAGGCAAGCCAATTCCACGATGTTGCGCAGTTCCCGCACGTTGCCGGGAAAGTTGTAACCAGCCAGCGTGTGCAGCGCGTGGCTGCTGATACCCAATGGGCCACTGCCTTCGCGTTCGGTGTACAGGCGAATGAAATGCCGGCTCAGGGCTTCCAGGTCTTCCGTGCGTTCGCGCAGCGGAATAACCCGCAATGGGAACTGGCTGAGGCGATAGAACAGGTCACGCCGAAAGCGGCCGTCTTCGATGCCTTCCTGCAGGGGCTGATGGGTAGCCGCCACCAGCCGGAAGTCGGAGTGCTGTTCATCCCGGGCGCCCAGGGGGCGGAACTGGCGGCTTTCCAGTACCCGCAGCAGTTTGGACTGCAGGGCCATGGGCATGTCACCGATTTCATCCAGGAACAGGGTGCCGCCATTGGCCTGGGCCAGCAGGCCTTCTTTGGCCTGGTCGGCGCCGGAGAAGGCGCCTTTGGTATGGCCGAACAGTTCGCTTTCCAGCAGGGTGTCCGGGATGGCAGCGCAGTTGACCACCACCAGCGGACCATTCGCCCGGTCGGACATGTCGTGGATGCCCCGGGCGACCACGTCTTTGCCGCAGCCGGTTTCGCCCTGGATCAGCACGGACAGCTGACTGCCGGCGGCACGCACCACCTGGGCCCGGAGGTTCACCATGGCTTCGGAGTTGCCGACCAGGGTGTGGGCCAGTTGTTCACAGCGCTGGCGCAGGGTTTCGGCGTCGTGCAGGTGGTCCAGGGAGCGTTTGAGCATGCGCCGCTGCCAGACCTGGTCGCGGGTTTGCAATTGGCTGATCCACTGGTGTACCAGCAGTTGTTTGATGCCGGCGTACAGGGGCTGACCGACGATGCCTTGCCAGTCTGGGTGGTCGCTGCAAAGAACGAGGATGCCGAGGGTGCGGCCGTCTTCGCCGGCGAGGGGTTCAAGCCAGAGGCTTCTGGGGCGGTCGCTGGCGTCGAACAGGGTCTGGAAGCCGGGGTGGTCCAGGCGGTAGCTGGCGGCGCGGGTAAGCTCTCTGGGCTGGCCGGTTTGCAGTACATGGGCAAACGGGTGGCTGAAGTCGCTGCAGTCGAATTCGCTGGTGTCGCCTAGTTGGCCACAGTGGAGGGTTCGGCCGCTGAGGTCGAGTTCGAGGGCCCAGCATTTGGTGAGGCCGAAGGCCTTTTGGAGCTGGCTGGTGGCGGTGTTCAGCAACGCAGGCAGGGTGTCCTGTTTGATGAGTGCCACCGCCAGGTCTATGCCGGTGTGCAGTTCCTTCTGCATCCGTCCCATTGCTATCGTTCCTTCTTTATGGAGATCGCCGCCCGCACACCGTGGGGGATAGCTTTCCAAAACACGCTGTGAATACATCCTTGTACGCTCCGCTGCCGTTCGGCGCCCGCACACTGCGGGGTTAAGTCTTCCAAAACACGCCGTGAATACGTCCCTGTAGGCTCCGCTCCGCCATCCATGGCTCCGCAGGGTTTTGGAAGACTTAACCCCGCAGTGCGCTACTTTCAGCGAGTTTCCACGCTAGGCGACTGTTCCTGTGAATTTGTTTTCGTTAACTCCAAGAGTGACCTTGGTCACCGGCTCTCTTGCCGCCAGTTTTTCCAGCAGCGCCAGCGACACCGGTGGCAACAGCTCACCTTCGATGATCGACTCCAGCATCCTTGCACCGTTTTCACTTCTGGTGGCGCGGCTGCGGATGGCTTCTACCAGGCCGTCTTCCAGTTCCACATCGGTGTGGTAACGGGCTTTGATCTGGTCGGCCAGGCGCTGGAGTTTGTCGCCGACGATGCGGTTGAGGGTGTCTTCACCCAGCGGCAGGTAGGGCACCACTTCCATTCGTGCCAGCAACGCAGGTTTGAAGAAGTTGGCCAGTTCCGGGTACAGGGCTTCTTCGATCTTTTCCGGTGCTTCGGCGTGGTTGACGATGGTCTGGTAGCCGAGGTTGGAGGTGAGGAAGAAGACGACGTTTTTGCAGTCGATCAACCGGCCTTCGCCGTCCGCCAGTTCGCCTTTGTCAAAGGCCTGGTAGAACAGGTTGAGGACTTCCGGGTGGGCTTTTTCGACTTCGTCGAGCAGGACCACGGAATAGGGCTTCTGGCGGATGGCTTCGGTGAGGATGCCGCCTTCGCCAAAGCCCACATAGCCTGGGGGTGAGCCGATCAGGCGGGAGACGGTGTGCTTCTCCTGGTATTCGGACATGTTGATGGTGGTGAGGAACTGGCGGCCGCCGTAGAGCAGTTCGGCCAGTTGCACCACGGTTTCGGTTTTGCCGACGCCGCTGGGGCCTACCAGCAGGAAGGCGCCCATGGGGCGGCCGGGGCGGCGCAGGTCGGCGCGGGCGGTGAGCAGGTGCTGGTGCAGGCAGTCGATGGCGGTGTCCTGGCCTTTGATGTGGGCCTGCAGGTACGCCGGCAAATGGGTGATTTTTTCCAGCTCGTCGGTGGTCATGCGGTTGACCGGGATGCCGGTCCAGTCGGCGATGACTTCGGCGACCTGGCGAGCGTCCACGCGGGCATGGACCAGGGGTTCATCAGCTTGCAGCTCGGCCAGTTCCTGTTCGATGGCGGCGGCTTCGCTTTTCAGGTCCGGGCGTTCTTCGTGATCGCTCTCGGCCAACTCAACAGCGGCGTCAGCGGCGGTTTCGGCTTCGACATCACCCAGCAACAGCTGTTCGCGGATGCCGACCAGCCGGGCCACCAGGTCGCGTTGGTCGTTCCAGCTTTGCTCCAGGGCTTCGGCTTCGGCGGTCAGGTCGGCGATGCGTTGTTCAAGTTCCTGTTCCCGCTCGGCGTCAACGCTCTGGCCCAGAGTATGTTCCCGGCTCAGCAGGTCCTGTTCCATGGCCAGTTGGTGCAACTCGCTGCGCACGTGGCTGAGACGGCGCGGAGGTGTGCTCAGGTTCAGGCTGACCCTGGCGCAGGCGGTGTCCATTACGTCGATGGCTTTGTCCGGTAATTGGCGGCCGGCGAGGTAACGGGCAGACATTTCCGAGGCGGCTTTCAGGGCGCTGTCGGCGACCAGTACCTGATGGGCTTTTTCGTAGACAGTACGCAGGCCCCGGAGTATGTGGACGGCTTCGCCCGGGGTCGGCTCGTCCAGGGCGACCGGCTGGAAGCGGCGGCTCAAGGCCGGGTCTTTCTCGAAATATTTCTTGTATTCGCGCCAGGTGGTGGCAGCGATGGTGCGTAACTCGCCCCGGGCCAGGGCCGGTTTCAGCAGGTTGGCGGCGTCGGAGCCACCTTCGCTGTTGCCGGCACCGATCAGGGTGTGGGCTTCGTCGATGAACAGAATGATCGGGGTGACGGAGCCTTTGACCGCTTCGATCACGCCTTTCAGGCGCTTCTCGAACTCGCCCTTGACCGAGGCGCCAGCCTGCAGGGCGCCCATGTCCAGGGTCCAGAGTTCGACGGTTTTCAGGCGGTCCGGCACGTCGCCGTTGACAATGCGCAGCGCCAGGCCTTCCACCAGGGCGCTTTTACCGACGCCGGCGTCGCCCACCACGATGGGGTTGTTCTTGCGGCGGCGGCAGAGGATGTCGATCATCTGGTCGATTTCTGCATCCCGGCACACCACCGGGTCCAACTTTTCTTCCCGGGCCAGCTTGGTGAAGTCGGTGGCGTAACGCTTGAGCGGGTCCATGTCGGTATCCGCCACAGGCTTGGCAGAGCCGTTTTCCGTCAGCTGCGGGCGTTCGACGGAACCTTCCGTGAGGCGGTCGAATTGTTTGCGCAACTGTTCCCGGTTGATGTCTACCAGGGTCTGGGCCACCCGGGGCATCAAGTAGCGGTCGGCGTTCATCAGCAGGGCCAGGAATACGGCGCCGGAACGCAGTTCGGTGTGGCCCAGCTCGGTGGAGGCCAGCAGCCAGGCGTCCTGCATCAGTTCCACCAGCAAAGGCGAGAACGAGGGATAAGGCTCGGCGGTCTGCGGCTCGCCGTTCAGGCTGTCGCCCACCAATGGCTGCAGTTGCTGATGATTGATGCCGGTGTGTTCCAGAATCTGGCGTACGTCAGAGAACGGCGTTTCCAGCAGTTTGAACAGCAAATGGGCCGGGGTAATCTCGGCGCCCTGGCGGCTGATGCACAGGGCGGCGGAGGCTTCCAGGGCCTGGCGTGAAATGTCGTTAAGGCGCCCGATCAGCGCCGGCAGTTCTACCCGAATCACAGTGATATCCTTATTTCGGTAGTTGGTCCAGTACGCTGAGCACATCCCTGATGCGTTCGTTCAGCGCGACGTTGTACAAGTGGTAAATGCCCGCCATGGCAGCAATAAACAGGCCGCCAATACCCCACAGGGGCAGGCCGCTGCGCAGCCGGTTGCGGGCCGGAGCTACGTTCTCCGTGGCGTCGGCCAGCGGCTGCGGGTCCCGGTCGGCGCGCAGTTCACGGAGTTGCTCATAGAGGCCGCGAACAATTCGGTCGTACTCATCCCGGCCGTTCTCCATGACCTTGTAACGGCCTTCAAAACCCAGGCACAGGCACAGGTAGATGAAGCCCAGCATATCGCGGTAGCGGGCTGGCTCCTTTTCCATGCGAGCGAGGATGGCGAACACCTTTTCCCCACCCCAGGTTTCATTGTGGAAGCGGGACAGCAGGGAGTGCTGGGACCACACACTATGGGCGCCCCAATCGGTGCCCAGCACCGCTTCATCAATGAAGGCGCAGAGCACGTAGCGATAGGCCACCACCGTCGGGCGCTCATAGCCCTGCTCGATCAGCTCCCGGTCAATGGCCGCCACTTCGTCGACCACTTGCTGGTACAGGTTTTCCACGTCCCGGAAATCCGCCAGCCGGCGGACCCGGATCACCAGGCCCAGCAGTGGCGTGGCGGCGTCGATCAGGCGGTTTTCTTCCAGCCCTCGCAGCTGGAAGCCGGCGTTGTCGAATTCGGTTCGGGAGCCACTGTTGCCGGCGTCCGCAAACAGAAGGTCACTGAATGCACTGTCACCCGAATCCCTGGTGTTGTCTGGTCTGTCCATTACCGGTGCACCTGCCATGGTTTAGCTCCTGATTGCCCAGAATTGCATTTCCAGCCCGGGGAAGCTGCCGGCCACGTGGAAGGCAAAGCCACTGGCGTTGTCGAGCATTTGCCAGGCCTGGCTCTGGTCGTCCAGCCGGAAGTAAACAAAGCCGGCGTGGTACGGCAGCTGGCGCGGCGCCACCGGCAGAGCCGACAACGGAATACCCGGCAGCTGCAGGCTGATGAGGTCGCGAATCTTCTCCACCGACGCCACTTTGCACTGCTGGGTGAACTGCTTGCGCAGGTCGTCCAGCGGCATGTCGGCCTTCACCGCCAGGATGAATTCGGCATCCTTGATGATCTGTCCATCCTGCACCGGTGCCACCGTCAGCCCGTACTGGCGCTGCTGCAGCGTGATCGACAGCGCTCTCGGTTCCAGCACGGTGCTCAGGGCCTGTCGCAGCACTTGCATCAGCGGGCTGAAGCAGGCTTCCGGCAGGTCGTGGTCATAGGGGGTGAATTCCTTGGGCAGCCGGCTTTCGTCGGTAAAGGTCACCAACTCGCCACACAGCTCAAGCAGAGCCTCGTACAGGCGCTCGGGATGCAGCTGGCGCAGCCGGGCCAGGTGCATGAATTTCGGGTGCGCCCGGTTCAGCATCTGCAGCAGCATGAAGTCAGACACATCCGCCACACCGCCCTGCCCTGGCGCACCTACGCGCTCGGCGATGTTGCGGGCCCGCTCCTGCATCAAGCCAGCCATTTCGCCGACGAACCGCTGCAAGCGCGGGGCTGAACGGACGCTGAGCATGGTGGGCAGGAAGTTGGGGTCCATCACCAGGCTGCCATCCGGGCGTTTTTCCAGGATCCGGCCGATGGCCACCGAGGCATAGGCACTGCGATCGTCCCGCTCCAGCATCAGGCGCGGCGCAACCCGGCCCACATCGATGCTGTGGGCGTCGCCATCAATGGAATGCAGATCCCGGATTTCCACGGTCTGGGCACGAAAACGCCCTGCTACCGGGGCATCCGGCCACTCCACTTCCGCCAGGGTATCGCTGCCCAGGGGCAGCGCCAGATACACCACCTGATTGGCCACCGACGCATCGGTGATTTCCAGGGGCTCCGGCATCACATCGTCCTGGGGCAGATTGAACCGGGTACCATCCGGAAACAGTCCGGAAGCCCGCACCAGGCCAACCCGGCCAAAGCTCAGGTACTCGGCGTTCAGCTCCAGGTCACTGAAGCCATACAGGTAGTCCGAGACCGCCAGCGCCCGCTCGTTGATCTGGTGTTCCAGATATCGTTGCTGCTGCTGGAAGTGCTGGGGCTTGATAAACAGCCCGTCACTCCAGACGACTCGATTGGTAGCTGCCATCAGGTATCTTCCGAACGTCTGAGTTGTACTTCCCGCTCACGCAGGTTGACCAGCAGGTGGTAGGTGTCGCCCACCGGATCCACCCGGATGACCTTTTTCCACTGGGACAGGTTCGGGTAAGCATAGAAGGCGATAACGCCGATAAACCGGGTGTCCTTGCTGATCTCGAACGGTGCCACGTACTTGAACTGGCCCGGTACCAGGGTGTAGTCGCTGTGGTCCACGTAGTTGCGGCCCAGGGACTTTTCCAGGTCGTTCAACAGTTGATCAAAGTCGCCGGCCATCAGCAGGGAGCTGTCCCGCAGCTCGATGATCTGATAGGCAATCGGCGTGGGCGCCAGGGATTCGTTCGGGTTTACATCCGGTTCAGCGAGCATGGTCAGCGCCACCTTGCTGGGCAGCTCTTCCGGATAGCCCACGGGAATATCGGGGTCCCACAACACCTTGGCGGTTTTGGTCACCGCGTTGTACGGGGTGCTGCACCCCACCATCAGCATGACAATAGCCAGCAAGCTCCATTTGCAGTACTTCATGAAAGGCTCTCCCTCTGTAATTGGCGCAAGTGTTGGTCGTAGGCCTGGTCGAACACCTCCTGGAAGAGGCGTTCAAATCCCTGCTGACGACTGGATCTGAGTTCCCGGTAATAGTGTTGGTACATGTTCCAGGCCCAACGGCCTTCGTCTTCGTTGTCTTGCAGGCCACGGCGGTAGCCGTGGAACCGGCGCAACAGGGCCTCCGGCGAGAAGGCATAAAGAATGGCTTCCAGGGCTTCCCGAATGGCTTCACGGGTGGCCTGCTGGTGATGGTTCAGGCTCTCCAGGCTTTCCCGAACCGCAGCCGGAGCAGACAGGTGCACCGGGCTGCGCTCGGCGGCAAACAGGGTCTGCATGGTGCCGGTGTAGTCGTCACCCAGGCGCAACGGGTTGTCTTCAATCGGCTGCAGGCGGGTGCGCAGGGCCCGGTGCCGCGAATCTTCACCCTGATGCAGGGCCAGCAGGCCTTCGACCGTGGCTTTCAGGGTCTGGCCGGCTTCCTCCAGGAACAACCGCATTTCATCGCTGTCGGCAAAATCAATGTCGGCTTCCATACCTCGCATCAGGGGGGCACCGCTGATGTGTTGCCGGCTGGTGTCTTTGGCTTCCCGGCTGTGTTCCCTGAACTCTGACATTCCCTGTCGCTCCCGTGTGTCGTGCCCGTTCTTGCGGGCGTTACGGTTCATTGGCAGGCCCATGGCCACATCCCGGTTCTCCCGGTATTCATCGCTGACCTCGGCCGAGCGGGCAAACCAGGACTGGTCACTGGCCAACAGCTCGGGGGCTTCTTCCGCAGGCTGACGGGCCGTTTCCTGCCAGGGCGCCAGCGGGTCGTCACTCATCGTTTCTCCCGCCGGAGTATGCAGTCCCTCGAGGGGTTCCCGGCCATCCGGCATCCTCTGACCGGTTTCTGCCCGCAACAGTGAATCTTCCTCCACATCCACCAGCTGCCGGTCCTGCCCGGAGCCTTCTTCCAGCTCTGAGCGGTCAACCGCATCACCGTTCAGCTCTGCCCGCATCCGGTAACGGCCGATGGTCAGGGTGTCACCATGATTCAGCCGCGCCCTGCGGCCCCGGCCCACAGGCTGGCTGCTGCTGTTGATGTAGGTGCGGCCACTGCGGTCAATCAGGCAGAAGCCACCATCCAGGAAGCGAACCTCGGCATGGCCGGCTACGGCGCCGGTGCGATGGGGCGACAACCGCCAGGTGTCGTTGGCCGCCGTGCCAATCGACCCGCCACCGGTACCAAAACTGTGTTCAATGCTGGCACCACCGCCGGTTTCGGTCGGGTTGATGATCACCAGGGTTAATGCTGCTGTCCGGTTTGACACCTGTCTGGCTCCTTGCCTTATCGTCGTATCTGGATGCGCACCGCCGGGCGTTCACGGGCCCGGTCCGGTGTCACAAAGGAATTCCAGCCCAGGCGCACATCCTCACCCAGCTGCATGGGCCGGATATCCTTGGGCCGCATTTGCAGCTCCAGGTCGTAGGCCAGCTGCTCCCGGGTGGTGAATTCCACCAGCTTCACCAGGCGCTCATGGTCCCGGCCGTTGGGCAGGAAATCCGCAAAGCGCTGCCGGCTCAGGTTGCGCAGGCGCAGGATGAACTTGCCGCTGCGATCCCGGATGCTGGAGCCAACCAGGGTGTCCTGGCCCAGGCTGGCATTGGCCTGGCCCAACCGCGTTTGCTGGTCTTGCCCGATGGCCACCTTGCGCAACACCCACTGCTCGATGCTGACGTCTTCCAGGTCGAAACAGTGTGCGACAATGCCACTGACCACTTCCGGCGACCGGCTGCGGCCCGCCATCTGGCCGGCGTAGGCCAGCATCTTGGACCAGTTGACCGGTGTGGCTTCCCGCAAGCGGCTGTCACCCAGACCGACCAGGGAAAACACCAGTTCGGAAAACCCGTCGCTGGCGCCGGGCTGGAACCGCACGTAGTACCGGTACTTGCGCCAAGCCCGGTGGAACAGGGTGACCAACCGGTGGTTGAAAAAGTCCAGAAAGTGACGGCGCACTCCCAGGTTCTGGCCTGCTTCCCAGGCCAGGTCCTCCAGGTAGTAGCCCGGCAACGGCGACTGGGAGCCGTGCAGGCCGAGAAAGCTCACTTCCATCTGGTAAGGCGCGTGCTCGTGTTCCGGCGACAGGGCCGAGACCACATCGCTACCCGGAAAGCCCAGGCCGGCCGAGGCCGAAAACCGGATACGCTCCTGGCGGGGCTCGCCGCTGCCGGAGCTTTCCAGATCGTCGCCATGGTGCCGGTGAATCAGATCCACCAACTGGAAAAAACTGTAACGCCGCGCGTTGCCGAGGACAGGTTCCAGCCCGGCTACATCAGCGGCTGCTGACCTTGCTGTAACGTCCATGTGTACCGTTCCTGATTGTCTGTATTCACCACTTCCAGCTGGTGAAAGGCATTGATACTCGCGTAAAGCGCAAAAAACTGGCTCAGTACCGTTCCGAACAGGTACAGATCCCCTTCGCTGCCGAAATTCTGCTGATCCAGCTTCAGCACCGAGCGAATACCTCGCACCGGCAAGCCACGAACCATGCGGTCCACCGGCTGAGTGGTGATCTCACTGATGCCCGCCAACCGTTTCTGGGACACCCGCTCGGCCTGTCGGTCGACCAGCGCTCGAAAGTCGTATACCCGCAGCACGGTGCGCAGGGCATCCACATCCAGCATGGACAGGTAGTTCAGGGACAGATTGGAAATCAGCGTCCACAACAGGCTGCCGTCCAGCGTTGGCCGCAGCGTGGCCGTGGGCCGGGTAATGTTGCTGAACGAGGCAAACGCCGGGGTGGTCTCGGTGGCCATGCAGATCTCACCCACGGCCAGCTGCTGGGGCAGTTGCCGGTTGGTGCAGGTCAGCGTCAGCGACACCGCTTCCTGGCGGTTCATGCATTCGGACTCGTCGCCCCGGACAAACGAGATGTAGTGATCAAAGCCATCACCGCGCACGCTTTCACGGGTGCGAACCCGGTAATACAGCGCCGTGCGGCCACGGTCCCGCTCCACCTCGTGCTGGAAACTCTCGAACGCGGTGTACAGCCGAGGTTCCCCCCGGCCGGAACGCCCTTCAAGCCAGCCTTCCACCTGTTCGATGCTGAACACTTCAAAGTGCTCCGGACAGCGGCTGGACGGTGAAATACGGTACTCGGTCTGCCGGCCGTTCAGATCTACCGGCTCGCCTTCGTGGCTGAACAGGTTGACCGCCGGGGTGCAGTAGAGCTGCAGGGAGTCCCGGGTGACCCGAACATCGGGCGGTAGAATCCGGCTGAAATGAAAACGCAAGCTGATCTCATCGGCCTGCACCGCCGGCAACCGGGACTTGAGGCCGGCGATGTCGATAAACCGAAAGGCCTCGGGAAAACTCAGGTATTCCTGAATGATGCGGTACCCGGCGTAGGCGTTCTTCGGATACGGCAAAATCGCCTCATCGGCGGCAAAACCCACCGGCTGCAACAGCGACGACGGCAGGTTGTATACATTGTCGCCCACCACCAGCTCCATGCGGGTGAGGTAGTGGTTCAGCCACAGGTACAGGGTTTCGGCGGTGTGGTTATCGCCGCCCAGATAGAACCGCAGGCTGCCCAGGCCCAAAGCATTCAACGGCTGGTCTGTGTGCAGTCCCAGGTCGACGGTGACCGAAGACACTTCCCGGGAATGCTCGGCGTGGGCATCGGCCACGCTGACCGGGAAGATATCGACCGCCCGGCAGGTACGGAACCGGCACTGGGTCTGGCGGCTGGCTTCGCCCAGGGGTCGGCTCTTGATTTCGGTATGGCGCTCAACGGTTTGCCGCTCGCTGATGGCGTGCAATTGCGGGTCAAAGCGCATGATGGTGCAACTGGGCACCGGCCGCAGGTAGTTGGGCCAGAGCATGTTCAGCAGGGAATGGGTCAGCTCTGGAAACTCGTCCTCAACCTTTTCCCGCAATTTGCCGGTCAGGAAGGCAAAGCCTTCGAGCAGCCGTTCCACATCCGGGTCGGTGCTTTGTTCGGACAAAAAGCGGGTAAGCTGCGGATGTGCCTCGGCAAATTCCCTGCCTTGCAACCGCAGAAAGCTCAACTCATCCCTGTAGAACCTGTTCAACTTCATCTTTACTGAACCTTGTCTGCTCTTTGCCTAGCTCCGAGCCAGCGTGTGGGTAGGCCTTTCCAAAAGACGCTTCGAGCCCATCCATGGGGCGCTTGAGCTCCGCCATCCATGGCTCCGCACACTTTTGGAAAGGCCTACCCACACCCTGTCTCTCATCCCTGTATTCAAAGCCTTTACAGTCTTCACGGTCACCGGAACCACTTAAACCAGAGTTTGCCGGAGGGGGCGGTGATACTTTTCTGCCGGGAAAAAAGATGTCTGAGCGCAGCGAGTTGTTTTTTCCCAGAAGAAAAGTATCACCGCCCCCTCCAGCCCCCACAGGCCAAAGCAACCAAATCTAAACCACCCGGTAATACCGCTTGTCATCCAAAACCAGGTCAATAGTCGTCCGGTCGTCACTCCCTGCAACCTGCAGATAAACCGTCACCTGAAACTTCAACTGCAGCGGGTCCGGGCCCGGTGGCAACGCCACCACATCCACCCGCTTGACCCGCGGCTCAAACTTCTCGATGCACTGACGAATCGCCCCGCGAATCTGGATACTCAAATCCTGAGTACCCAGGGTGGCATCGTTGAAATCCAGCAATCCCAGGTCTGGTACGCTGGCGCTGTTGCCCGGGTGGGCATTCAGCAGGCGCACCAGGTGACGCTTGATGGATTCCACCACATGGGTCACTTCACCCATGCCCTGCCCCGCGGGGGCGGCGGCCTGTTCGAGCCGTTCAAACAGGCTGCCAGTATTGCGAACGCCGTCAGTGCCAGTGGCGCCGAACATGGATTAATCCTTGTCCAGGCGGCCGACCAGCGAGAGTTCGAAGTTGGCACCCATGTACTTGAAGTGCGGGCGCACGGCCAGGGAGACCTGGTACCAGCCCGGATCGCCCTCCACTTCCGACACTTCCACCTTGGCGGCACGCAACGGGCGGCGGCTGCGGACTTCGGCGGGCGGGTTTTCCTGGTCGGCCACGTACTGGCGAATCCAGGTGTTCAGTTCCCGCTCCAGATCCTGGCGTTCTTTCCAGGAGCCGATCTGTTCGCGCTGCAGCACTTTGATGTAGTGGGCCAGGCGGTTCACGATCATCATGTACGGCAGCTGGGTACCCAACTTGTAGTTGGTTTCCGCTTCCTTGCCTTCTTTGGTGTTCGGGAACTGCTTGGGTTTCTGCACCGAGTTGGCGGAGAAGAACGCGGCGTTGTCGCTGCCCTTGCGCATGGTCAGGGCGATGAAGCCTTCTTCCGCCAGTTCGTATTCCCGGCGGTCGGTGATCAGCACTTCGGTGGGAATCTTGGCTTCCAGCTGGCCGAAGGACTCAAAGGTGTGCACCGGCAGGTCTTCCACGGCACCACCGCTTTGCGGGCCGATGATGTTCGGGCACCAGCGGTACTTGGCGAAGCTCTCGGTCAGGCGGGTAGCCAAAAGATAGGCGGTGTTGCCCCATAGGTAGTGCTCGTGGTCGCCGGAGACTTCTTCTTTGTAGTTGAAGCTGCGCACCGGGTTCTCGGTTGGGTCATAGGGCACACGTAGCAGGAAGCGCGGTGCGGTCAGGCCCAGGTAACGGGCGTCTTCCGATTCCCGCAGGGAGCGCCACTTGGCGTATTTCGGGCCTTCGAAGACGGCACTGAGCTCCTTGATAGCCGGCAGTTCCTGGTAGCTGTCGACACCAAAGAACGACGGCGCCACCGAGGACAGGAACGGCGCGTGGGACATGGCGCCTACGGAGGACACGTACTGCAGCAGCTTCATGTCTGGCGTTGATGGACTGAAGGCGTAGTTGCCGACAATGGCACCCACCGGCTCACCACCGAACTGGCCGTATTCTGCGGCATAGATGTGCTTGTAGAAGCCGGTCTGGGTAACATCCGGTGCAAACTCGAAGTCTTCCAGCAACTCCTGCTTGGTGGCGTGCAGGATGTCGACTTTGATGTTCTCGCGGAATTCAGTGCGGTCGACCATCAGTTTCAGGCCGCGCCAGGACGATTCCAGTTCCTGCAACTTGGGGGCGTGCAGGATTTCATCCATCTGGGCACTGATCTTGCGGTCCAGCTCGACCACCATCTGGTCCACCAGGGCCTTGTTGACCGGCTGGCCTTTTTCGTCGCTTTTCAGCAGGTTGGCGATAAACGTCGCTACCCCTTTACGGGCAACATCGTAACCTTCGTCGGCCGGCGCCATACGGCTATTGGCCATGACCTGGTCCAGCAAGGACCCTTCTGCTACGGATTCGGAGGCAGCAGATTGCTGCACAGCAGTATCAGACATACCACATCCCTTCAGTACGTGATTGATAATCGGTGTTGGTTACCGGGTTCCGGTGGTGCGCTTACTCGCCGCCTTCGGTGGCCAGTTCGAGCTCGGCCAGCAGTTTTTCCCGGGCGCTGTCGTTGTCCAGCAGCTCCTGCAGCTTGGAACGGAACGAAGGCACGTTGCCCAGCGGGCCCTTGAGGGCAACCAGGGCTTCACGCAGCTCGATCAGTTTTTTCAGCTCGGGTACCTGGCGGGCAATGCTGTCCGGAGAAAAGTCGTCCAAACCCTGGAATTCCAGATTGACCGGCAGGTCATCGGCATTCTCTTCGAGCTTGTTGGAGACCGACGTAGACAAAGTCAGACCGGCTTCCTTCATGACAGAACGGAAGTTGTTCTTGTCAACGGAAATGGCTTTGCGGTCTTCGATGGGGGTTTCTTCAGCATGGCCCTTGAAATCGCCAACCACAAACATCTTCAGCGGCAGCTCGGTTTCAGCCTGCTGGTCGCCGGTGGCGGGGACATACTTGATATTGATGCGCTCTTTCGGCGCGACGGAACCGTCTTTGGCAGACATGGCGTGCTCCCTGTGCAATTCATTTGCAGTGTTGTTCAGTCCTTGATGCCTGCCGTCCTGGCAGACAACGCGTCAAACTGTACACAGGTGATCTGGCATTCTCAAGCAAAAACTGGCCAGCAATGGCCCAAACTGTGCTGTCGGGCAAACTTTTGCCAGATAGCCCTGTTGCCGGACCGAATGCAGTTTCAGTCAATGACGGCACTGCCGGCCAAGGCTATACTCGCGATATCCTTCGAGGAGACAACCATTTACACCAAGGAGACACACCATGAGTGACCTGAAGGCGAAATTTGATGAAGCGGTAAACTATATCCAGACCGCCGAGGGCGATTTCAAACCGTCCAACGAGCTGAAACTGGAGTTCTACGCCCTGTACAAACAGGCTACCGAAGGCGACGTATCCGGCAAGCGCCCGGGCATGATGGATTTCGTGGGCCGCGCCAAATACGACGCCTGGGAGAAGCTGAAAGGCACCTCCAGCGATCAAGCTATGCAGCAGTACATCGATAAGCTCGACTCACTGAAGTAATACCCCTTGGGCTGTGCCCGCCCCTTTGGCGCGTGCAGCCCTCAACCGCAGGAAAATACCGCCTTCGGTTTTGCGCCGTTCAAACGTTTGTCATATGATGCGCGCAACATAACAACAACAAGCTTTCCGAAGAGTACACACCATGGATATTACCCAGGCGCTCGAGCAGTCACGGCCCGGTATGGTCGGAGATGTACAGGCCGCCATCCGCAAACGCCAGCTGAATCAGCGGGCCGAGCAAACCTACCTGCACTGGATCAGCCGTTTTGTGCTGTTTCACGATCTAAAAGACCCGGCTCATCTGGCGGCAGAAGATCAACTGCTGTTTCTGGATTATCTGAGCAACAAGATCCGCGTATCTCGGGCTAGGCTTAACCAGGCCACCCAGGCGCTGACCTTCTTTTACGAGGACGTACTTGGTAAGACGGCCACCCCGAACGCAGCAGTGGCCTGAACAGGTTCGAAGTGGCGCCGGGGGAATCAGCGCCCGGTCATATTGACGTTCAGAGTATCGTAGGTGCGATTCTCCGGTGGCCGGATCGAGTAGGTGTTGCTGTGGGTCTGGCCCGGGATGAGCTTGGGATTGCTGAACCGGATATCCACCGGAATTTCGGAGCGCCCGAGATCGGTACGGCTGTCTCTGGGCTGCAATGCCAGAGGATCAAGATAGAAATCGTCGTCACTGGCGGTTTGCACGGGAACGCCTGCGGCCGGCGCTTCGAGCCCGCCCTCAATGACCGTATTGGCCAGGGTTTCCTCTTCGATGGAGCGGAACGGAATGGTATCAATGGTAGAGCGCTGCTCCAGTTCAAACGCCGGTGCTGTGTTGCCGGCGCTTTGACCCTGAGCGCTGGCTGATATCAGCCCCAGCGATAGCACCACGGTAGCCATGGCGACCAGGCCTGCCCATTTTGAACCGGTGTGTGACTCTGACGAATTCATCGCATCAACCCTGATTGATCTTCCATTGCCCTTTCGGGTGACAATTTTTGATCAGTCTATCGCCATTGGTGACGCTTTGCTCAACCAAAAGACGATTCTGTGACGATTTTCACTTGCCAGTGTCTGCCGGCTGATACCGAATACCGGTGATGACCACCGTCTTCCAGCCCTCCGGCGTTTTCACGGAGACCTCATCGTCCAGATGCTTGCCGATCAATGCCCTGGCAAGCGGGGCATTGATGCTCAGATAGCCCTTGGCGAGGTCAAATTCATCCGCACCCACCAACCTGTAGGTCTGTTCCTCACCGTCATCGTCCTCGATGGTGACCCAGGCCCCGAAAAATACCCGGCTTTGATCGTCCGGCAGCCGGTCGACCACGGTAAGTTCATCCAGGCGCTTGCTCAGGAACCTTACCCGCCGATCGATTTCCCGTAGCTGCTTTTTGCCATAGATGTATTCGGCATTCTCAGAGCGATCCCCCAAGGCGGCAGCCTCGCGCACGGCTTGGGTGACTTCGGGGCGCTTCACTTTCCACAGGTACTGCAACTCCTCCCGTAACGCCTGCTCGCCGTCCGGTGTGATATAGCGCGGTCTTGGAGCCGTCGAACCTTCGGTCTTGCTCATCAGATCAGGGATTCCGGGTTAAACAGAAAATTCAGGGCATAAAAAAACCCCGTGGGTCACGGGGTATAAGGCTAGCGCTGTGCTGGAGGGAGAAGCAAGCAACTTTCTACCTGCTTCTGCATCTACAATTTCCATTCTACAGAGCGGGCATTACCCGGCGGTGGCCAAGGAATTACCTTTTTGCAAGGCTGAAACCTGGCTGATCGGCTGAAATTAGGTTGTACACTCTAGGCGCCGGAGATAGCGTGCGAGGTAATCAACACTGACTTTTCGTTTGGAGACCAATCCATGAACACCAAAAAACTGATGAACCTGGCTCTGGAAGGTGTCGATAGCCTGGGCTTTCGCCTGGACAGTCTGGGCATCACCAGCAAACTGAATCGCCACAACATCGCGGCCTTTCTGATGGCTGAGCAGAAGCATCTGGAAGGGGAATGGGACAGCATTCAGGCCAAAGTGGACCGTCGCCGCTCTCAGTTCGAGCACATCAGCGGCCTGGTCGAAGCCCGCGCTGGTGCACTGATCAGCCCGGTGGTTAACCGTTTTCGCGCCAGTCAGTAAGACTCAGGCGCTACTGGTTTCGGTAGAGGACGACCTATCGTTCTGGGTCTCCTCTGCCTGTTCGGCCGGTGTTGCCTTGATCCGCTTGCGGACCCCGGTATAGGCGGGCATCTGCACGGTGACCGTCAAGCCAGGCGGCTCCTCTCCCTCATGGGTATCACTAAGCAAAATCTGGCCCTGGTGAATTTCCGCTACCGCACTGACCAGGCTCAATCCCAGGCCGTTGCCTGGCAGTGACCGACTCTTGCCCACCCTATAGAAGCGCTGGAACACCTGGCTTTTCTCGTCGTCCGGTATACCGATACCGGAGTCCTGCACCTCAAACACCGCGCCCGAGCCATCGCGGCGAACCACCACCTGGATGGAACCGTGCTCCGGTGTGTATTTGATCGCATTGTCGATCAGGTTGCTGATCATCTGGAACAGCAGGTCTCGATCACCCTCGATCATCACGCCTTGCTCCAGCGACTGGGCGAAGGCTTGCTCCTTGTCCTCCGCCAGGGCTTCGTACAATTCACAGGCATCACTGACCAGCTCGTCCAGGGACACCACTTTCATGTCCGCCGAATTCCCCCGGGTTTCCAGCCGGGCAATCCGCAACAGAGCGTTGAAGGTTGCCAGCAACTGGTCCGCCTCGGCCACTGCCCTGCCCACCTGTTCCCGGGCCTCATCGTTGTCCACGGCAATCAGGGTGTTCTCAAGCTGGTTGCGCAGGCGCGTCAGCGGGGTGCGAAGGTCGTGGGCAATGCTGTCTGACACATGGCGAATACCTTCCATCAGGTAAACAATGCGGTCGAGCATCTGGTTCAGGTTTTCGGCGAGCTGATCAAAATCGTCCTCGGTGCCGCGGGTGGGTATGCGTAGTGACAGATGGCCATTCATGATTCGCCGGGAAGTGTTATTGATGACTTCGATTCGGCGCGTAGTGCCACGGCTCATCAAAAAGCCACCCAGTAACGCCAATGCCAGGGTGATGCCCATTCCCCAGTTGATGGCGGTTTCGATCACCCGCTTGAGATTGGTGAGTTCTTCAACATCCCGCCCCACCAATAATTTCAACCCGCCCTGGACCTCGAAAATCCGGGCACGGGCCAGCCGCTCCGGGCCTTGCCAGCCCACTGAGGAATCCAGGGTAAAGTTGATCCAGCCGGTGTCCGACGAGCGACTGCCCCCTGGCCACGTTTCAATGTTACCGGCCAGCTTGAGGAAGTCGTCTGTGGTGAGCAGGTAGATGGATTTGGCGTTGGGGTCCCGGGCGACGCGCTCACGGATGATGGTGATCAGTCCGTTCACGCCACGCCCACGGTACTGCTCCGCCAGACCGGCGATTTCCGCTTCGATGGTTTCATCGGTCTGGGCGGTCATGAAGCCGGCCGTGCGCCAGTAGATGAATGCCAGCAACAGGAATACCGATGTGGCAAACACCACCATGTACAGTAGGGCCAGCTGAAAAGAGGATGTCCTGAGCTGACTAAGCAGTTTCACGCAGCATGTATCCCGCACCCCGAACCGTCTGCAGCAGGGGCGTGTCGAATTCCTTATCGATCTTGGCCCGCAGGCGGCTGATGTGCACGTCAATCACGTTGGTCTGGGGGTCAAAGTGATAGTCCCAGACTTTTTCCAGCAGCATGGTCCGGGTGACCACCTGGCCGGCGTTACGCATGAGATATTCCAGCAGACGGAATTCCCGCGGCTGAACATCAATGTTCTGACCGGCACGCTTGACAGTCCTGGCCAGCAGGTCCATCTCCAGATCGGCAACCTTCAGCACGGTTTCCGTTTCCGCCGCCTGGCGATTGCGTCGAATCAGAGATTCAATACGGGCCAGCAGTTCGGTAAAGGAAAAGGGTTTGGTGAGGTAGTCATCACCGCCACCACGCAGCCCTTCTACCCGGTCATCCACATCGCCCAGGGCGCTGAGGATAAGTACCGGGGTCTGATTCCCCGTTGCCCGCACCGTCTTGATGATGGACAGGCCATCCATGCCAGGCAGCATGCGGTCCACAATCATGATGTCATACTCTTCACTGGCCGCCATCATCATGCCTTCCTTGCCGTCGGCCGCATGATCCACCACGAAGTCGGATTCTCTCAGTCCCTTCAGCAGATAATTTGCTACATCCCGATCGTCTTCGATTACCAGCGCTTTCACCGGTGCTCCTCCTGATAGCGGATTACATTGACTCTTAGGGTACGAAGAACTCCGGAAACCAGCCAGTTACCATCTTGTAAGAGGGTGTCGCCTATGACGACGGTCAATTTGCCGACCGGAACCAGCTCAGAGTGTCCTCCGTTACCGACGATGGCCGGTATTCCGCACTCACCCAGCCCTGATAGCCCATTCGATCCAGCGCTGCGAAAACATTCGAAAAGTTAATCTCGCCGCTACCGGGCTCATGCCGGCCCGGATTATCGGCAAACTGGATGTGGCCAATCCACGGTAGCAGACACTCCATGGTACGAATCACATCGCCTTCCATAATCTGCATATGATAGACGTCATACTGCAACCGCACATT
The DNA here is from genome assembly GCF_003007715.1 of Marinobacter shengliensis. Taxonomy (GTDB): domain Bacteria; phylum Pseudomonadota; class Gammaproteobacteria; order Pseudomonadales; family Oleiphilaceae; genus Marinobacter; species Marinobacter shengliensis. The sequence goes on from NZ_PXNO01000028.1 coordinate 26,220, forward strand.
GTCGGCATCGAGTTCTTCAAGCAATGCCATCACCTTGCCCGTGGTGTCCAGCATGAACCCCGGCATATCCACCCGGCTGTTAATCGCCTCAAGGCACAGGGTCAGACCCGCGTCGGCAAAGCGATCAGCGGCATACTGCACGTTCGCCACCAGCGTCTCCCAGGCGATCTGCCCATCCAGATCTGCCGGCTTCAACCCTGCCAGGCAGTTCAGCTGCCGGTTGCCCAGCACCCGCGCATAGGTAATACCCTGATCCACCCCGGCACGAAACTCCTCAACCCGGTCCGGCAAACAGGCAATGCCCCGCTCCCCGGCCTGCCAGTCTCCCGGCGGCAGGTTGAACAACACCTGGGTCAGGCCCTGCTCCCGTAGCTGCTCCGCCAGCTGCTCTGCCGGCCAGTCATAGGGAAACAGGTACTCCACCGCGGTGAACCCTGCGGCCCGCGCCCGGGCAAAGCGCTCCAGAAACGGAACCTCGGTAAACAACATCGACAGATTGGCAACAAACCGTGGCATTGTCCGCTCCTTAGTTCTTTGAGTTTGAAGTGTCTTCCTTCGGGCCACGGCCCATCGACCCCAACAGAGTGCCGTTCAGGTGCTCCAGCTCCAGTAACAGACCACTGTGGTCCACATCACTGTGGCCATTGGCCACCAGTGACAAATACTCGTTATGGGTCTGCTGCGCCAACGGCAATGTCAGCCCCTCGGCCCGGGCCTCGTCCAGAATCATCCGCATATCCTTCAACTGAATCCGCGCCGGCGCACCGGGTGCAAAATCCCGGTCAATCATCCGCTGCCCGTGCAGCTCCAGAATCCGACTACCGGCAAACCCACCCATCAGCGCCTCCCGCACCGCCGCCGGGTCTGCCCCACCCTTGGCCGCCAGCAACAACGCCTCAGAAACCGCACCAATGGTAATCCCAACAATCGCCTGATTCGCCAACTTCGCCAACTGCCCGGCCCCCACCGGACCGATGCGGGTGCACTTACCCAACACCTCAAACACCGGCCGGGCCCGCGCCACATCCGCCTCAGACCCACCGGCCATAATACTCAACCGGGCCTCAGCCGCACCGAGGGTACCGCCCGACACCGGCGCATCCACAAACCCGGCACCCCGCTCCGCCGCCAACCCGGCCAACCGCCGCGCCAGCGACGGCTGCACCGAACTCATATCAATCACCAGCGCCCCGGAATTCAACGCCGACAGAGCGCCCTGAGCCACCAGCACGTCCTCAACCACCGCGCCATTCTCCAGCATGGTGATCACAATATCGGCGCCGGTGACCGCCTCAGCCGGGCTCCCGGCAATCGTTGCCTCGCCGGCAAAAGGCTCACACTTGCTCGCAGTGCGGTTCCACAGGGTCATGGGGTAACCGGCCGTCAGCAAGTTACGGGTCATCGGTGCGCCCATCAGGCCGATGCCGAGGAAGGCGATGTGAGGAAGTCTGCTCGTCATTTTTCTGGTCCCGCTCCAAAAGTAGTAGAAGCGGCTGGGTGGACCTTTCCAAAACTGTGCGGAGCCATGGATGGCGGAGCCCAAGCGTCACATGGATGTGCCGAAGGAGCGTGTTTTGGAAAGGTCCACCCAGTTGCTTCTGCCCGGAAGTCTGGATTCTATAAGGTATACAAACAAAAACGCCACCAACCGCGAACGGTGGTGGCGTTTCAAGCCAAGCCGGGTGGCGCCAATCAAGCCGCTTCGATCATCTGCGCCTTGATCTTCTTCATGGCATTCTTCTCCAACTGCCGAATGCGCTCCGCCGACACACCATACTTGTCAGCCAACTCATGCAGCGTCGACTTACCATCCGTCAACCAGCGCTCACGCAGAATATCCTGACTGCGCTCATCCAGCGCCGACAACGCCTGCATCAACCGGCCATTGGAATCTTCAGACCAATCGGCGTTCTCCAGCTGCACCGCAGGATCACTGCGACGATCTTCCAGGTAGTAAGCAGGCGCCTGGTAGCTGCTGTCATCGTCGTCATCCATCGGCCCTTCGAACGAAGTGTCGTGGGACGCCAGCCGGCCTTCCATCTCGCGCACCACCCGAGGCTCTACCCCCAGATCCTTCGCGACCGCATTCAACTCATCGTGGTTCAGCCAAGCCAGCTTCTTCTTCTGACTGCGAAGGTTGAAGAACAGCTTACGCTGAGCCTTGGTAGTAGCGACCTTCACAATACGCCAGTTGCGCAGAATGAACTCATGGATCTCGGCCTTTATCCAGTGCACCGCAAACGACACCAGACGCACGCCATACTCAGGATTGAAGCGCTTGACGGCCTTCATCAGGCCCACGTTACCTTCCTGGATCAAATCCGCCTGAGCCAGGCCGTAGCCGGAATAGCTCCGGGCAATATGAATCACAAATCGCAGGTGCGACAGCACCAGCTGGCGGGCGGCTTCCACATCGCCATCATAGTGCAGACGCTCAGCAAGCTCCCGCTCCTCATCCACGGAAAGCACCGGAATGCGACTTGCCGCCTGAATATAAGACTCAAGATTGGCACCCGGAACCAGTCTGTCAGCCAGCTGTAAACTCGTACCCATGCATTAACCTCCGAACCTGACAGCCATTAAATATAACAACTAAAACTTAGACCGCCAAGAACTTGATTAGTTCCCGAACTTTCCAGTAAAACGTTACAAAACAACAACCTGAAAAGTCCACCGTGGCTTTTCTGACCCTTAAGCTACGCCAGAACAAACTCTCTCTTCAATACGGTTTTCCCGATACCGGGATCACCCGCCGGCAATATCACCCGGCTCAATGTCATCCAGATGGCGCTTTACCGCGAGCCAAGCGCCTAGCCAGCCTAGCAGCATTGCGATGATAATCAATGCCAATGCACCGTCAAAGCCCGGCCCCTGCAGCGAGAATTCGCTGCGGTAAAGGCCTGCCAGCCGCTCAATGGGCCCGTTCAGCCACCACAAAGAGAGCTGGATCAACAACCAGGCAACCACCCCACCTCCAAGGCCAAACCAGGCCCCGGTGTACAGAAACGGCCGGCGGACAAAGGCATCGGTGCCGCCCACCAGCTTGGCTACCAGAATTTCATCCCGCCGGTTTTCAATCGCCAGGCGTACGGTATTGCCAATCACCAGAATGACCGCCGAGCCAAGCAACAGCGCCAGGGCCCATACCGCCCGGGCCAGAATGTCGGTCATGGCATTGAGCCGCTGCAACCAGCCAAGATCCACCTGCACCTGCTCAATGCCATCCATTCCATCAACAAACCGCACCAGGGCCTGCACGCCATCAGCGGAGCGGGCGCTGTCCTGGGGGGTGATCAACAAGGTATGGGGCAGCGGATTGTCATCCAGAAAATCCAGGGCATCGTCCAGGCCGGACGATGCGCGAAACTCCTCCAGGGCCTGATCCCGATCCACCAGCTGAACCGACAGGACCCGGCCATCGCCCCGGACCTCCTCCGCCAGTTCCCCGGCTTGCTCCAAAGAGACATCCATGGCCAGGTAGGCAGTGATCCTGGCACTGCTCTCCCAGCCGGCACTCACGCCCTGCAAACTGCCCAACAGCAGCAACAGTGCGACGGGCAAGGCGAGCGCCACGCCCATCACGGTCCAGGTCATCATACTGGCCACCGGTGTTTGCCAAAGACGCCGGGCGGAATCCCGGGCCACCTTCCGGTGATGCTCCAGATAGCTACGGGCCTGGGCGTTCACCGGAGACTTCCCCCGATTGGCAGCCCCGCGCCGGTTATCCTGCTTGTGCCGGGGTTCAGTAGCCACTGGCACCTCCCGCTGCCGGGGCATGCCCACCGGCGATCAGCTGGCCATGATCCAGGGTCAGCTTTCGCCGTCCCATCTCATTGATCAGGGCAATGTCGTGGGTGGCAATCAGTACGGTCACGCCCACCTGGCTGAACTCGGTAAACAAATGCATGATATCTGCAGACAGCTCCGGATCCAGGTTACCGGTGGGCTCATCCGCCAACAACACGGGCGGTTTGTTAACCACGGCCCTGGCAATGCCGACCCGCTGTTGCTCACCGCCGGATAACTGCAGCGGGTTCATTTTCTCCTTGTTCAGCAGCCCCACCTTATCCAACGCCGCCCGCACCCGACGGCCGATGTCATTGGGCGAGGCGCCCATCACCTCCAATGGCATCGCGACGTTATCGAATACAGTGCGATCAAACAGAAGCTGGTGATTCTGGAACACCACGCCGATATGCCGGCGGATGTAGGGGATCTGGCGCCGTGGCAAACTATTCAGGCGCTGGCCACCGACGATCAGCTCACCGGCCGTCGGCCGCTCCATGACCATGATCAGCTTTAGCAGGGTACTTTTGCCCGCGCCGGAGTGCCCGGTCAGAAACGCCAGCTCCCCCCGGTCCAGGTGAAAATTCACCTGGCGCAAAGCGGTGTGGTCGCTGTCATAGCGTTTGGTAACTTGGCGAAACTCGATCATTTCGGGCGCGGGCTCCGTAGCCGGTGCTTCAGTCGTCGAACAGGGCGTCGACAAAGGTTTCCGCATCAAAACTGCGCAGGTCTTCGGCCTGCTCGCCCACACCGATAAAGCGGATAGGCAGCTGCAGCTGGCGGGCAATGGCAAATACAATACCGCCTTTTGCGGTGCCGTCCAGTTTCGTCAAGGTAATACCGCTGACGCCCACCGCCTGCTGGAAGACCTGGGCCTGGCTCAAGGCATTCTGGCCGGTACCGGCGTCCAGCACCAGCATCACTTCGTGGGGCGCCGATTCATCCAGCTTTTTCATGACCCGGACAACCTTGGTCAATTCGTTCATCAGGTTGTCTTTGTTCTGCAGGCGACCGGCGGTGTCGGCAATCACCACATCGGTACCCCGGGCCTGGGCGGACTGGATAGCGTCAAAAATCACCGAAGCACTGTCGGCACCGGTATGCTGGGCCACCACCGGCACGTTATTGCGCTCTCCCCACACCTGCAACTGCTCCACCGCCGCCGCACGGAAGGTATCACCGGCCGCGAGCATGACGGATTTGCCCTCCGCCTGGAACTTCCGGGCGAGCTTGCCAATGGTGGTGGTCTTGCCGACGCCGTTCACGCCCACCATCAGTATGACGTAAGGCTTGTTGTCGGTGTGGATATCCAGCGGCTTGGTGACGTCCTTCAGCAGGCCATGCAGCTCTTCACGCAAGGCCTTACGCAGGGCCGCACCGTCCTTGAGTTGGTTGCGCTCAAGTTTGTCAGTGAGCGACTCAATGATCTCGGAAGTGGCGGTAACGCCCACATCGGCCATCAACAGGGTGGTTTCGATTTCCTCCAGCAAGTCTTCATCGATCTTCTTGCCCACCGAGAACAGGTCTGCCAGGCCGCCGGTCAGGCTGGCGCGGGTTTTACCGAGGCCCTTCCTGATTCGCTCAAAAACACTGACCTGGGCTTCCGGCTCTGGAGCCGGTTCGGGCTCTGGGGTCAACTCGGCCGCCGGCACTTCCTTGGCCGGCTCTGCCTCCGCAGCGGCTGCCTCGGGTTGCGCCTCGGCCACCGGCGCTTCTTGCGCGGCTTCCGGTTCTTCCCGGGCTGGTTCTGGTTCCGCTGGAGCCGGGCCCCGAGCTACCTCAGGTTTACTCTGAACCACCGCTTTCGGCCGGGGGGCACGCTTACGGTTACCGGCGATATCCAGTACAAAGAACAGAACTAGAAGGGCCAACAGGCCGATTGAAATCCACTCTGCCGTCATAGTCTTACCATCAGTCTGAAAGGGGCGGGCGAAAATAAAGCGCACATTCTAACAGACCTGCAGGCCTAAGTGAGGGGCTGGCCCATTATCCCCTGCCGGCTGCTTTCCGGTAACATAATCGCCCACAATTCAACCTGTTCAGAACTCCGGAGCACAACCATGGCCAGACGCAAACCGGCAAACCGCAAAACCGGCCCGACGCCTGCGGCGCGCGCGCTCTCCAGCGGTACCGGGTCGCTGCGTATTATCGGCGGCGACTGGCGCAGCCGAAAGCTGAGATTTCCGGATGCCGGCGGTGTTCGCCCCAGCCCTGCACGTACCCGCGAAACCCTGTTTAACTGGCTCAACTTCCAGATTGCCGGCAGCGATTGTCTGGACCTGTTTGCCGGCTCCGGAGCCCTGGGCCTGGAGGCGCTTTCCCGAGGTGCCGCCAGCACCACGCTGGTCGACCATACCCCGGCACTGGCCAGCGCCCTGCGAGACAATCTCCGGTTATTGAAGTCTGACAAGGGTGTGGTGGTGTGTCAGGGCGCAGAAAGTTTTCTGGCCAACCGGCAGCGTCCACCCTTCGACATCGTGTTCATGGACCCACCGTTCCGACAGGACTGGCTGGAACGATTATTTCCGCTACTGGAATCCGGCCAATGGATCAAACCGGGTGGCTGGGTGTACGTGGAGCATGAGAGCGAACGGGCAACACCGCCGGTGCCTGCGGGCTGGATGCTGCACAGGCAGAAGACCGCGGGCCAGGTAACCTACAGCCTGTACCGGGTTAACCCGGAAACGGATTAGTGCTGTCGCGATAAAACAAAAAAGCCAGATGAGCGAACCCATCTGGCTTTTTTGGTGCCTCAACGGCGGGGCGCGTCAGGCAACCGGACGCAGGGAGTAGGCCCGCAGGTGCGCCGCGAACTCTTCCAGGTAGCGAATGCCGCTGGCTTCCGCCTCTTTGCACCATTCCATCAGCGCCTGCAGTTTTTCCTGGGGTTTCAGCCCGCGCTGACGCCACAACCGTTGCAGTTCGTGGCTCTTCTCGTAGATTTGGCGCAGGATTTCGTGGCGCTCCAGTACCGTTTCCAGCTGTTCTTTGTCCTTGGGCTTGATCAGCGTAGCTTCTCGGGATAACAGCTGCTTCAGCTTCCGGTAGCGGGGACGAATTTCGTCGTCCATCAGTGAACGCTGCTGGCGCAAGACCGGCTCCATGACCCGCTTGCGGTACTGACGCATGATGTCGAAACGGCTGTTGGTGATGGCCTGAACGGTTTCCACATCCATCTCCTGCTTGCCCGGAACGTAATGAGCAATCGGCCGGTAGCCCTTGGGCTTGGCAAGACCAAACAACTGGAACAGGCGAATATAGCCCCAGCCGATATCCACTTCGTACCAACGGCGGGACAGCTTGGCGGAATTCGGATAGGTGTGATGGTTGTTGTGGAGTTCTTCGCCGCCGATCAGGATGCCCCAGGGCGAGATATTGCGGGCATTATCGGCACATTCGAAATTGCGGTAACCCAGATAATGGCCAACGCCATTGACCACGCCTGCGGCCCATACCGGGATCCACATCATCTGTACCGCCCAGATCCAGATCCCGTGGACGCCAAACAGTGCCAGATTGAGTACCGCCATCAGCATGATGCCCAGCATCTTGTATCGGCTATAGACGTTGCGCTCGATCCAGTCCTCCGGGGTGCGCTGCCCATAGCGCTCGAGGGTTTCCGGGGTGGCCGCCTCGGCGTAAAGCTCTGCGCCTTCCAGCAGGACCTTGCGGATACCCAGGACCACCGGGCTATGGGGGTCTTCCTCGGTTTCACACTTGGCGTGGTGTTTGCGGTGGATCGCGGTCCACTCTTTGGTGTTCTGCGCAGTGGTCATCCACAGCCAGAAGCGAAAAAAGTGCTTGAGCACCGGATGCAGATCCAGGGCGTTATGGGCCGAGTGACGGTGCAGATAGAGCGTAACACTGACAATGGTGATATGGGTGAGCACCAGGGTGACCGCTATCAACTGCCATACCGAGAGGTCAAGGAGACCGTTAAACCACATAAATTATCCTCAAGAATTCATCAACTTCGAAAGGCGATACTGCGGAGGGAGATTCGCAAACACTCGAAGGGAATATGCTTGACCAACTTTAGCGTACAGCTGTACGCGTCAACAACACCGTTTGGTGGCTTTTTTGTTACTGTTTACACTTATGGCCCCAGAATACGTTTGCCAGCGGAGGCTTCGTGCCCGAATTACCCGAAGTAGAAACCACTCGTCAGGGCATTGCGCCCCACTGTGAAGGCCAGAAGATAAACGGGGTAGTGATTCGTAATGCCCGGCTGCGCTGGCCGATTCCCGAGGATTTACCGGAGCGCCTGCAGGGGCAGGTTATCCGGTCCGTAGACCGCCGGGCGAAATATCTGTTCCTGCACCTGGATGGCGGCACTGTTATTGTACACTTGGGCATGTCCGGCAGCCTGCGGGTGATCACCGACGGCAGCCCGGCCGCCGCCCATGACCACGTTGATGTCTGTCTCGCCAACGGCCGCACCCTGCGCTTCAATGATCCCCGGCGCTTTGGCTGCTGGCTGTGGTCCGACGACTGCACCCTGCACCCACTGATACGGGATCTTGGCCCGGAACCGCTGTCGCCGGAATTTGGTGGTGCCTGGCTGTTCCGGCTGTCCCGGGGCAAACAGAGCCCGATCAAATCCTTCATCATGGACAATCATGTGGTGGTCGGGGTTGGCAACATCTACGCCAACGAAGCACTGTTCAAAGCCGGCATACACCCGAAACGGAAGGCGGGCCGGATCAGCCTGGACCGCTATCACCGGCTGGCTGAAGCCATAAAGGAAACCCTGAGCGCAGCCATCCTGATGGGCGGCACCACCTTGCGGGATTTCGTTAACAGCGACGGCAAGCCGGGTTATTTTGCCCAGTCATTGCTGGTATATGGGCATGGTGGCGCCCCCTGCCCGGAATGTAACACCGTACTGAAGGAAATCCGGATGAACAATCGCTCCACCGTGTACTGCCCTCGTTGCCAACGCTGAAACTGCAAACCAACATCACACAACTCACACAATACAAACAAAAACCGTTTGAAATTCAGGCAATATGATTCATAGTTAACAGAGAATTAACAGGAGAGAATCGTCATGACCCGCAAGATTTCCCGCACTCTGGTTGCAACGGTGGCAGCCTGTCTGCTGGCTTTTTCATCTTTGGGCCACGCCAGAGCGGTCGATGAGAGCCCCTCGGCACTGGCCATGACGGCCGATGCGGTTCTGCTGCGACCTGCCCTACTGGCCACCACCATTGTTGGCGGTGCCGTCTATCTGGTATCTCTGCCATTCTCCGCCCTCGGCGGCAACGCCGGTGAGGCTGGCGAAGTGCTGGTAGTTGGCCCGGCCAAGGCTACCTTCGTTCGCTGCCTGGGCTGCTCGCGTACCGGCCGCAAGTCCGAAACCGTTGAGCAAGCTGCTGACTGAGCCTACCCCGGCGATCCGCAGAATCCCGGCTTGCCAGACGCCGGAATCTGAGGCAGCCTGAAAGAAATCTTTCAGGCTGTTTTTGTTTATGGTGGTGGACTGGTCAACCCTCGATACGGTGTTCCTTGATATGGATGGAACACTGCTGGATCTTCACTTTGACTCGCACTTCTGGCTTGAGCACCTGCCCAGACGTTACGCCGAGCAGTACGACCTGCATCCCCAACAGGCGAAAGAGACCCTGCTGGCCATGATCATGGCGGAACGGGGCTCCCTGAACTGGTACTGCACCGACTACTGGAGCGAACGGCTGTCGGTGAATATCAACCAGCTGAAGGCGGAAGTCAGTGACCGCATCGGCTACCGCCCCCACGCGTCCGATTTTCTAGCCTCATTGCGCCGGGCCGGACTGCGCTCGGTCATTGTGACCAACTGCCACCCGGACCCCTTGGCGCTGAAACTGGAACGCACCGGCCTGGACAAACACGTGGATGCCATCGTGTCCAGCCACGAGTTCGGCAAACCCAAGGAGGACCGGGAGTTCTGGCGCGACCTTGGCAGAAGGATTCCCTACCGCCACGACAGAACCCTGATGGTGGACGACAGCTTTCCGGTGCTGGAGAGCGCCCGCCAGGCCGGCATCGGCCAATGCCTGGCCATCCTTGAACCCGACAGCACCCAGGCACCCAACGCACAGCATCCGGACATTCCCGGCATTCGCCACTTTGATGAGGTGCTGCCATCACTGCGCTCGCAACAGCCCCTGCCATCCCGATGACGGGCCGGTTATAATCCGGTTAATACATAGGCACGATGGCAGGTGCCAACCCGGTGAGGAGATATGACGGCAACCAGCGCTGACGAACAAAAGGTACGGCTCGACAAGTGGCTCTGGGCCGCCCGCTTCTACAAAACCCGCTCCCTGGCAAAAGAAGCCATCGAAGGCGGCAAGGTGCACTACAATAGCCAGCGCACAAAGCCCGGCAAGATTGTCGAAGCCGGCGCCAAAGTAACCCTGCGCCTGGGCTGGCAGGAAAAAATCGTGATCGTGGATGAGATCAGCGACCGGCGCCGGGGTGCTCCGGAGGCCCAGAAGCTTTACCACGAAACCAATGACAGCGTAAAAAAACGCGAAGAACTGGCCTGGCAGCGCAAGACCATGCAGGCAGCTCAACTGCCACCCGCCCGCCGGCCGAGCAAGAAAGACCGCCGGGATATTCAGCGGTTCCGGGACCAGAACGGCCTATAAAACCGGATCACACCAAAGCTCGTAAACAGTACGCCCGCCTCACATTACCCTTCCGCGCGGGCAGTACCATCAACCCCACAGACAGCGTCAGGAGACACCATGGCATCCCGAGATCAATTCCAACGTTTCATTTTCGAACACAGCCAGGTTCGGGGTGCCTGGGTTCAACTGGGCAACAGTTTCAGTGACATCAGCACCCAGGCCCCTTACCCCGAATCCGTTCGCCGGTTACTGGGCGAATCGCTGGTAGCCAGCGTGTTGATGAGCAGCAGCCTGAAGTTCAAGGGTACCCTGTCCTTGCAGGCGGCCGGCGAAGGCTCGTTGCGCACACTGATGGCCGAATGCAGCCACGACCGCCATATCCGGGGCCTGGCCCGCCATGACGATCAGGCCGTTACCGGCGATACCCTGAACGAACTTCTGGGCACCGGCCGCATGGCGATCACCATCACCCCGGACCAGGGCCAACGCTATCAGGGCGTGGTGCCCAGGGAAGCCGATACGCTGGCCGGCTGCCTGGAGGAGTATTTCGAGCGCTCCGAGCAGATTGCCACCAGCCTGTTCCTGTTCGCCAACGAAGATACCGCCGCCGGCCTGATGCTGCAGCGGTTGCCGGGCCATACCGAAGAAGACGATGATTTGTGGAACCGGGTCAATCACCTGGCGCGCACTGTCGAGGCCGAAGAGTTGCTGGCGCTCGACAGCGAAACCCTTCTGCACCGGCTGTTCCACGAGGAAACCGTGCGGCTGTTCGATCCCGAACCGGTGGCCTTTCGCTGCAGCTGCTCCCGGGAGCGCACCCTCGCCGCCCTCGAGGCCATCGGCAAAGACGAGTGTTACAGCATCCTCGACGAGCAGGGCAGCATCAACATGGACTGCCAGTTCTGTCACGCAAACTATCGCTTCAATAGAAATGACATTGATCACCTTTTCACCGGTCATACGTTACACTAAGCAGGCACTCAACTTGTCCGGAAGCCGCATCTGGCGCGGCTTTCAGGGCAGTCGTTTTTTACCGGCGTCTCTGGCATAATAGCGCGCCTGAATTGACCCGATTGTTCAGATTTCCGTCAATTTTTTCGGGGGGACGGCCTGAGCAATCACGAAGACATCCCGAGGGCGAGGTCGAAGTGAGCAACACTTATAATGATCTGAGTACAGCAAGACTGGTTGAAGTGGCACTGGCCAGAAATGAAGGACAACTGGCAGCCAACGGTTCCCTGGTGGTCACCACCGGCGAACGCACCGGCCGGTCTCCCATGGACCGTTTTATCGTCGAGGAGCCCAGCACCGCTGACGACATCCATTGGGGCCCGATCAACCGCCCGTTCGACGCCGACAAGTTCGACGCCCTCTGGGATCGTGTTGAAGCCTACATTGCTGAAAAAGACAGTTTTGTCTCCCACGTCCACGTCGGCTCTGACCCCGAACACTACCTGCCGGTCAAAATGACCACGGAAACCGCCTGGCAGAACCTGTTTGGCCGCAACCTGTTTATCCGCCCGGATGACTACAACCCGGCCGACAAGCAAGAATGGCAAATCCTCAACGCCGCCAATTTCGAGTGTGTGCCCGAGCGTGACGGCACCAACTCCAACGGCTGCGTCATTATCAACTTTGCCAAGCGCAAGGTATTGCTGGCAGGCATGCACTACGCTGGCGAAATGAAAAAAGCCATGTTCTCCGTGCAGAACTTCCTGCTGCCGGAAAAAGACGTACTGCCAATGCACTGCTCCGCCAACGTCAGCGAGAACGGCGAAACCTGTCTGTTCTTCGGCCTGTCCGGTACCGGCAAGACCACCCTGTCTGCCGATCCGCACCGGTTCCTGATTGGTGACGACGAGCACGGCTGGGGCCCTGGCACCGTGTTCAACATCGAAGGTGGCTGCTATGCCAAGTGCATCGACCTGAGCCAGAAGAACGAGCCGATCATCTGGGATGCCATCCGTTTTGGCGCCATCGTTGAAAACGTGATGATTGACCCGGAAACCCGTGAGCCGGATTACACCGATGTATCCCTCACCGAAAACTCCCGCTGCGCCTACCCGCTGGAGCACGTTGAGAAGCGGGTTCTGGAGAACCGCGCCGGTGAGCCGTCACACATCATCTTCCTGACTTGCGACATGACCGGCGTTCTGCCTCCGGTATCCATCCTGAGCCGTGAAGCGGCCGCTTACCACTTCCTGAGTGGTTACACCGCGCTGGTTGGCTCAACCGAGATGGGCTCTTCGTCCAAGCTGAAGTCCACCTTCTCAACCTGCTTTGGTGCCCCCTTCTTCCCGCGTCCGGCCGGCGTATACGCCGAGCTGCTGATGAAGCGGATCGACGAGTTCGGCAGCAAGGTATTCCTGGTCAATACTGGCTGGACCGGCGGCCCCTTTGGCGAAGGCAAGCGTTTCAGCATTCCGACCACGCGCGCCATCATTGCCGCCATCCAGAATGGCGATCTGGATGACGTGGAAACCGAGCATCTGGACGCCCTGAACCTGGACGTGCCCAAGCATATCCCTGGTGTCGACACCGAACTGCTGAACCCACGCAACACCTGGACCAGCCCGGAATACTATGACGGCAAGGCCCAGGAGCTGATTGCCCAGTTCGTGGAAAACTTCAAGAAGTTCGATGTGGCAGACGCCATCGTCGAGGCCGGCCCGAAACTGAGCTGAGCCTGCCCCAACAAAAAAGCGCCCTGCGAGAGCACGGCGCTTTTTTTGTTGTCTGATACTGGCAGGGGCCGAAGCCCCTCGGGTCAGGTGGCGTAGAACAACAGCGGCACGAAGGCCACCAGCAGCAGGGAAATACCCATGGCAATCAGCGGCATGATGATACGCTCATGGCGCTGGTAGAAGGTGCCACCCTCACGCTGGGCAGCCAGCACCTCGGCCTCACCCACCACCTGACGGGTCAGCAGGTGATTGAGTGCCACCGGTGGGCTCAGGTAACCCAGTTCGAAGGCCACCAGCGTCACCATCCAGAAGTGGATCGGGTGAATACCACTGGAATAGGCAATGGTGGCTACGGTAGCAGTGACCAGAATCACGGCACCGAAAGCATCCATGATCATACCCAGGATTACCAGGATGACCACCATCAGCAACATGGCAGACCAGGCGCTATCGAAGGCCTGCGGGAAGGCTTCCATGATGTGGGAACGCTCGATGACACCACCAATGCTGACTGACAGGCCAAGGAGCAACAGCAGTGCTCCGATTTCAGCGGTGGTATCGTTGGTTGCGCCACGAATACTGCGCTCGAGGCCCGGATGGCGAGCCTGCCCTGGTTCCGGGCTGGTCCGCTTCTTCAGACTGACATGCTCATAGACCAGAATCGCCAGCATGATCACCGGCAGCAACCGTGGCGCGGAGAACTCATCCATCTTCACGTCCAGGGCGAATCGATACACCAGAACAACACCGGCGATCACCAGGGCGTAGGGCAGCAGTGGCCGGAGTGCCCGGAACGAGGCCGGGAAAGCCTGAGCGGTCGGCGCCAGGTCGAATTTGCTCTGCCGGTTGACCGACATCGCCACCAGACCAAACATGGTCGCGGTCAGGACAAATACCCAGATACCCCAACCGAACAGTTCGTCGGTCGTCACTTCCCGGTTCAGGTAGGCGATCACCACCACCAGCAGGCATGGCCTCAGAACCACGCCCAACGAACCGGACATGGCCGTGGCGGCCAAGGCGAGGTGCCGTCTCGCGCCCGCGGCCCGCAGTTCGCTGTAAATCACGGCGCCGGCTGCGATGACAAAGATCCCGGAAGCACCGGTATAAGCCGTCGGCACAGCGGCCACCAATACAGCAACAACCGCCAGCATTTCCGGGGGCATGCGCCAGGGCCGGAATACGTTGAACACGAGGGTCGCCAGACGGGTCTGCTTGAGCATCATGCCTACCCAAACGTACAGCCCAACGTTCAGGAACATGTCCGCCAGCTCCATCATCTTACCCAGGTAGATACCAATACCCGAGGAGTGGCCGATCATCGCAAAATAAGTGCCGGAGATCAGGCACATGACGGTATACAATGGCACCGCAAGGAAGGCCTGCCCGAGCCGACCACCCTCCTGTAGATTGGAAGGCACCCGGAACAGCCGATACAGGCTGGCCAGGGTGAGACAGGCAAAACCGACAATCCACAGATTGTGGAGCATCAGCTCCTCACCGGAAACCGCAGTACTGCTACCCAGGCTGGATTGCCGGAAGATGGCACTGGAGCCCAACAGCATGGCGTTGGCAATGGTCTGCAGGGTATGGGAAACGATGTAATCGAGCCTGGTTTCCATCGCCCGCATGGCGATGTGGTGTCGGGTCAGGGTTGCGGTAACCGCACACAGCATCACCAGAATCACCAGGATATAACGCTGGCCCGCCAGGCCGAAGGCGATCAGATCAGCCACGAACAATTCCACCGCACGATAGGCTTTCACCCCGGGCGTCAATTGATCCTGCAGCTCAAGATAGCTGGCATGGGCCGCCTGACACTCACCGACTGATCGCTCGATGGCCAGCCGGACATCCGCCGGATTCTTTTCATGTGCACCAAGCAAAGCCGCCATGGGGTCATCGTCTGGAGCCCCTGCCGCCATTTCCTCCGCAACCGCAGCTTCAATATCCCGGTCCGGGTTGCACTCCGGTTGCACCGGATCCATGCGGAGTTTGTAGTATCCGCTCCAGAGCTGCTCACCACCGCGCAGCATCTGGTTGTGGATATCACTGCTGGTCGAGAACAACACCACAGCCAGCAGCAACAGACACGCCGGCAAGGAAGAGAACCATTCCAGCCCGGAACGTTGCAGACCACCCTTAGTCATAAAACCTACCCTGGAATTTGAAGGAGTTACAGCAGATCATCCAGATCCATGGTTTCGACCGGCGCCCGCTGATCATCCCAGAAGCTGCCGAATTGACCGATGGGGGTCCGGTGGCCGGTGTTCTCGACCCACAAACGATCAGAAATGGCCACCAGCATGTTGCTGGCCATGGCATCAACAAACCGCCACTGGTCGCTGGACGAGTCATTCTTCAACGATTCGGCGTGGTCCCGGATCACCGATTTGATCAAGGCTTCGTCGTTCTTGTTTACTGCGGCGATCGCGTGGAAAACGTGGCCGAGCCTGACGCCCGCCTCTTCGCCCTGCTTGCTGGCGATAGCCAGTCGTTCAAAGGCGTCTTCACCTTCCGGCTGGGTGCCCGGAATCATGGCCCAGACCGTTGCCCGCAGCCCCATCGGCGCGCCCCACCATTTCTTGTTGTCCAGGCACTGGGTCGCCCGGCCAACCACTGAACCGGTATTGAATGGCACACCAATTGAGGACGATGCCTGTATCTGGGCATTCAATGCCTGCAACCCGGACAACAAGCCGGCCAGGTAAATGAACTCATCCAGATCGTCTTTGAATTTGGGGCATTCCCCGCCGTCCGGATCACCGTAATGGGCGTGGTGATGCTGCCAGCCCTTCAGGTATCGTTTTGCCGCCTGGGTATGGGACCGTTTCTGCCGGATCATCGCATCCTGGGCCTCACCGGCGTTCATGGAATACATTGCCCGCGCCGCAGCCAGCTCATGCTCCCTGGCCTGCTCCTCCGCACAACCGCCCGCCGAGAGGTACAGCATAACCGCAAGCTGGTCCGGTTCGCGGGTCACGCGGCCAAACGACATCAGCAGGGGGGCTGTCGCCTCACTCATGGAGCAACCCATGGCCAGGTCATCGGATTCCAGCAGGTAAGGCACCGTGTGATTGCGTGAGAACCCTTGCATCACATCACCGGTGGTTTTGTAGATCATGTGATTGACGGCACCACAACCGGTGAGCGCCAGGCTGGCACCAACAGCGGCCACCAGCCCACGAATTCCGGAACCGGCTTTGCGGAAATCATTCATAGCATCAACACCCTTTTATTCTTGTGTTATTCAGAAAACGTCAGCGCCTGGCGCCGCCAGAATCGTTTTGTTACATCCTGTAACCGGCCATGCATTATGACCAAACCGGGCTCCGGTTTATGAGACCAACCCCGCAAATGACGCCTGCGGCCACAGTTCGTAACCGAACAGGGTTTGCACATTTCGGCCAAAGCCACTATAGATTGCTTCAACCGCAGGGTTTGCCTTGCGGTCAAACACAATAATCAGAACGAAATCAAACAGGAGTATCCGATGCGCAAACCAGAGCTTGCCGCCGCCATTGCCGATAAAACCGGCCTGACCCGGGAAAAAGCCAGCGAAGTTATCAACGCCTTTACCGATCAGCTGTCTGCGGCAGCGGCCCGGGGTGAAGACACCACGCTCATTGGCTTCGGCACCTTCAGCATTCGCTCCCGCGAGGCTCGCACAGGCCGCAACCCTCAAACCGGCGCCACCATCCAGATTCCCGCCAGCAAGACCGTCGGGTTCAAGGCCGGCAAGGCCCTGAAAGACGCGATCCGTTAACCGGATCCGGCCCGCCAACCGGCGGGCCAGCTTCTATCCGACAGGCCCAGCAACGCCCTTCAGAACTAAGACGCACACTCCGAACGCGAACCGTCCACCCGGCAACGAATGGCACGCATCAGTTTGATCGCACGCTCGTCATACACGCCATCCTCCAGCAGAGACAGCCTCACCTGGCGCAGCATCCGGTCGTACTCGGCCACATCTTCCTGAGGCGGGTGCATCCATACCTCTTCCGGAATGCCCGCTTCTGCCTCGGCGATAATCTCGTAGGCCTGATCAATCCGCTTGATCGATTCATCACGCACCATCTGGCCCGCATCATCCGGGAACCGGTCACGATGGATGATGACCTGGAAGTTCATGTACCCCAGGGCGTATTTGAACACGCCCCCCTTGGTGTTAACGCCCTTGTACAATTCCAGTGGCTGATAGGCCACCGCCGGGGCGTAGGCCAGGTCCACGCTGCCATTGTTGAACTTGCCGGCAAAGTTGGCGGAATTGGAGCCCACCACTGACGCGCCTACATGACGAACCATGCGCACCGACGCACTGTCATAATCCAGGGTGGCGATGCGCTTGCCCTGGAGCTTTTCAACCGAGTCGACGTTGCGATCACGGGTGTGCAGGTAGATAGCACCACCGGGGAATACACCGGCCACCTCGTAGGGCCCTTCAACCAGGAACTGGCGTGCCTGGGGTTGGCTCAGGGTGTTGTACAACAGGCGCATTTCCTGCTCGCCAGGGACGGCACCCATGGCCTCCAGGCTGCCGGTAAATTTGTTGAACTCACGGGCGCGGGTGCCCGTGAGCAGCACTGCGTCGCACTGGCCCGCCTTGAAGTCCTCGGCGGCAACCTTTTCATCGGTGTAAGCCCGCAGGTTCAGCCTGATGCCTCGCTGCATGGCGACCGGCTGGAACTCTTTGGTAATGGCAAACAGCGGGCCGTTGGCGCCCACGGGATCAAACACGCAAAAGCTGCGCTCGAGAATCTCGGTTTCGGCTTTCGCCAGAGCAGGGGTAACCAGGGTGGCGCACAAAGCAGCCGCCATGGCAATACGGCGGGATAAACTGACTGATTTCACGGGATGACTCCTGAATTATTATTGTCGGACACCGGCACAGCAGGCCGCCGGCATTTTCCGTCGTCCTTTTGATGACCATAAGTGGCCGAGCCATAGAATACGTTGGCTCAGGTGCCTCTCTTCAAGAGTTTTTCAGCAAAAACAGGGTAATCTGTGATGGCGTCGACAGAGGTTGGCCAACCTCTGCCGCATTTTCAGCAGTGTCACTATTGCCAGGCGGTCCGTCCGCCAACCAGCGTTAGCTTCATTAACCCCGGCAGCTCACATCCGAAACGGGGGGCATGGTGTCCGGCTGACACCAGGGTAGATGGGGACGGTACCCAATGGCCTTTGGGGTCGAAAATGCACAGGTCTGCCGCCACACCCTCAGCCAGCGCCCATTCCCGGCCCAAAACCCGGGATGGACCAAGGGTCAGCGCAGACAGCAGGTCAGGCATCTCAAGTTCACCAGACGCCACCAGCCCCAACCCCAGGGACAACACGCTCTCGATGCTGGACAGGCCAGGTTCGGTGGCCGGCAGTGGCGCCTGCTTGGCGGCGCTGTCGTGGGGCTGATGCTGGCTGACGATGGCATCAATCACACCCTCGCGAACGCCTGCCAGCAGCGCCTGGCGATCACTCTCGGAGCGCAGCGGCGGGCGTACGTGAAAACGGCTATCAAAGCCCGCCAGTGCATCTTCGGTATACACCAGCTGATGCATGGCGACATCGGCAGTCACCTGGATTCCCCGTTTCCGGGCCTCCGCCAGCATCTCGACGCTGCGGCCACAGGACAACTGGCTCAGGTGCAGTCGTACCCCGGTCTCCTCCGCCAGCAACAGCATTTCCATGACCGCAGCCGTCTCCGCTACTTCCGGAATGCCCAGCAGGCCCAGGCGGGTCGCCACCTGACCATCGTGAGCGTAGCCGTCCGCGGCCAGGGCCTGGTTCTCCGGACTGAACATCACTGTCAGGTCGAAGGTCTGGGCATAGGCCATACACCGGCGCAGGATACGGGCATTGCGCACCCCACGGGAACCGTTACCCACTGCCACGCAACCGGCGTTCTTCAGGCCCGCCATATCACTGAGCAAGTCACCTTCCAGGCCACGGGTAATCGCTCCAACGGGCAACACATTCACCACACCACGGGTAGCCGCACCTTCACGAATCAGATGGGTCACGGCGCTGGAATCATTGACCGGAGAGGTTTCCGGGCTGGCGCAAACCGTGGTGAAACCACCGTGGGCGGCTGCCCGGGTTTCCGAGGCAATATTGCCCTTCTGACCATTACCGGGTTCCCGGAGGTTGCAACACAAATCCACAAACCCCGGGGAAATCACACAGCCACTGGCGTCAACACTCCGGGCTACACCGGCCTGCTGCGCCTCAGAACCGACAGCGGCAATCTTTCCGTCGCGAACCAACAGCCCGGGATTGTCGGTCAATTGCCCATGAGCATCGAACAGGGTGCCACCGGTAATCACCAGGCTGGTGCTGTTATCTTGCTGGCTGCCACTCATGCCCGATGTCCCTCGCTGTCTGTCTGTTTTTGCTGTCGCTCTGCCATTTGCCCACCCATCGCCATCGACATGACCGCCATCCGGATGGCAATACCATTGGTTACCTGGTTCAAGATCACCGATTGAGGACCATCCGCCACCGCCGATTCAATCTCGACACCCCGGTTGATCGGGCCCGGGTGCATCACAATGCAGTCCGGCCTGGCCAGCGCCAGCTTCTCCTGATTCAAGCCATACAGGCGGTAGAATTCCCGCTCGCTGGGCAGCAGTGCCCCTTCCATACGCTCCTTTTGCAGCCTCAGCATGATCACCACGTCCAAGTCTTTCATGCCGCGGGCCATGTCATATTCCACGGTGCAGCCAAGATCTTCCACATCCCTGGGCAACAGGGTACCGGGGGCAATCACCCGCACCTCTTCTGCGCCCAGTTCGTTCAGGGCCCGGATCTGGGAACGGGCAACCCGGGAGTGTAATACGTCGCCGACAATGGCCACTTTCAGGCCTTCAAAACGCCCCTTGTGCTGGCGAATGGTGAGCATGTCGAGCATCGCCTGGGTGGGGTGGGCATGCCTGCCATCGCCCGCATTGATGATGGCCACGCCCGGGGTCACGCTTTCCGCGATAAAGTGCGGCGCCCCGCTCTGGGAATGCCGCACCACGAACATGTCGCTGGCCATGGCCTCCAGGTTAAGCAGGGTGTCTGACAGGGATTCCCCTTTGGAGGTGGCCGACGTGTTGATGTCCAGGTTCAGCACATCGGCAGACAGCCGCTTGGCGGCCAGCTCAAAGGTACTGCGGGTACGGGTACTGGATTCGAAGAACAGGTTAACGACGGTGCGGCCCCGCAACAGCGGCACCTTCTTGATGCTGCGCTCACCCACTTCGATAAAGGAATCGGCGGTATCCAGAATGTCGGTCAGCAGCTCCCGGCCCAGGCCGTCCAAAGTGAGAAAATGCCGCAACTGACCATCCCGGGTCAGCTGCAAGTGGTTCGGGGAGGGATCGTTTGCGGTCATGGCTCGCCTGTCGTCAATTGGGGGTGTTACTGCCCGGAGTCCTGAAGTTCGATGCGCAACGGCTCGGGGCCGCGCAACTTGACGCGCTGGTGCGCTTCCAGCGCCAGGGAATGGCCGACCACATCGGGCTGAATCGGCAGCTCCCGGGCACCCAGATCAATCAAGGTGGCCAGTATGATACTGGCAGGACGACCGTAATCGAAGATCTCATTCATCGCGGCGCGAATGGTTCGCCCACTCATGATCACATCATCAATCAGGATGATGTCACGGCCTTCGGTGTCAAAAGGCAGGCTGGAGGGCTTTACTTTCGGGTTCAGGCCAATGCGACTGAAGTCGTCCCGATAGAAGGAAATATCCAGCTCACCAAACGGCTGTTCAATCCCCAGGCGCTTGCCAATAACATCCGCCAGCCAGACGCCACCGGTGCGAATGCCAATCAGCACAGGGTTGTCGATACCACGTTGCTCCAGAATCCGGCGTAACCCGGTTTCCAGCTCATCCAGCAACTGGTTGATATCCATCAATGCGGTCATCAGAGCCTCATCAGTCAGGTCAGCCGGCCTGTTCCCGGCACCAGGTTTCCAGTATCAGTACCGCAGCACGGTCATCTACCCCGTGGCGACCAAAATCACGGTTGCCACCGGCAGCCATCACATCGCCCTTGGCTTCAAAGCTGGTCAGTCGCTCATCCACCATTTCCACTGGCACATGAAAACGACCGTGTAGGCGCTTGCCGAATTTACGGGCCCGGGCACACATGTCGTTTTCGGTATCATCCATATTCAGCGGCAACCCAACCAGCACCATATCCGGCTGCCATTCCGCCAGAAGTTTCTCGACCTGCTGCCAGTCCGGGATACCGTCCCTCGCCGGGATCATGGCCAGGGGCTGGCCGGTGCCGAGCAGTTCCTGACCGGAAGCGACACCAATGCGACGGGTTCCGAAATCAAAGGCCAGCAGCCGACGGTTACCTTGTTCAGGCATGGCCCACCGAATCACTGAGCTGGTTCAGATCGACACCAATCAACCTGAGTACCGCTTCATAACGCTGGCTGACCGGTGTCCGGAACAGGATATCGGTGCTCGCCGGGCAGGTCAGCCAGGCGTTGCTGCCGAGTTCTTCTTCCAACTGCCCTTCACCCCAGCCTGAGTAACCCAGAGCCACCAGAAACTCATCCGGTCCCTCATCGCGACCAATACTTTCCAGAATATCCCGGGAGGTGGTGAGCAGAACGTCATCGGTCACCAGTGCCGTACTTTGCCATTGCTGGCCAGGCGAGTGGAGCACAAAACCCCGTTCCGGCTGCACCGGGCCACCGGTGAACACCGGCAGGTCCAACTCACCGCCATGCATGTCCAGCTGCTCGAGGATTTCTCCCAGGTGGATATCCAGAGGCTGATTGATCATCAGCCCAAGGGCCCCTTCTTCGGAATGTTCGCAGAGGTAAATAACACCGCCATGGAAACGGGGGTCGGCGAGCCACGGTGACGCCACCAGAAAGTGGTGCCTGAGATTACCGTCGGTTTGTTTGGACGCTGTCATCCGGATGTAAGCCCCCGCTGCTGGAACGACCAGGTACGTATGATCTCCAGCTCGTCCACTTCCTGCTGCATCTCTTCCGGGAAGGGTGCAAAGGGCGCGGCCATGCGCACAATGCGAATGGCGGCATCATCAAGTACCGTGCTGCCGGACGACTGGAGTATCGCCACTTCCTTGATTGTGCCATCTTTGCGCAGAGAAACCAGCATACGCAGATTTCCGTAGATTCCGGCCTGCCTCGCTTCAGTCGGATAATTGATGTTGCCCACCCGGGTAACCTTGTTTACCCAGTTCTGAACGTACCAGGCATTGCTTGACCTGAGGGTGGAGGCCGCCGTCACCCGCATGACCCTTGGCTTGCGAGCATAGGCTTGCTGCTGGGCATCAAACCGGGCTTCCAGGCTGGCAATTTCCAGGCTCCGCTCCATCAGGCTTTTGCGCTCACTGCGTGGCAACGGTTCCGGCTCAGGCTCTGACCGGTCTTCGGGCTGCTCTACCTGCCGGCTCGCCGTCGTTTCGGTCTGAACCACCGCACGCTCTTCCCGGGGTTGCGGTTGTGTGGTGGTCTGGGGCTCAGGCTGCACCTGGGCCATTTCGGGCTGGCTGATTTCGGCTGGTTCCGGCGTGGTCATCTCCATGGCCTCTTCTTCCGTGCCACTACCCTGCTGGCTGGTCTGGGCCAGAAAATCCGCCTCATCCGGAGCCTGCTCATCATCAAACTGCGAGAGCGTAATCTCCATGGTCTGGGCAGACGAACGGGGAGACTCCGGAGCAAAGGTAATGCCCAGAACCACAATGGCATGCACCGCCAGCGCCATGAACAGCGTGAAGGACAACCGGTCGAAATCGCTTACCTGAACTGCCATTACCTTTCCTGATAGTTTATCTGCACGTGCCTGGAGGAAGCCTGACTCAGCTCCGGCCCAGGCGCCGATCAATGGCATCCATCAGCATGCCGGCAATGTCGATGCCAAAGGCCGCATCCAGCTCGCGGATACAGGTTGGGCTGGTGACATTGATTTCGGTGAGGTAATCGCCGATCACATCCAGCCCGACAAACATCAGCCCTTTTTCCTTGATCACTGGCGCTACGCGGGCACAGATTTCCCGATCCCGCGCGGTCAGTTCGCGCCCCTCTCCACGCCCCCCGGCCGCCAGGTTGCCGCGATTTTCACCCTGGGATGGAATTCGCGCAAGGGCGTAAGGCACCGGCTCGCCCTCGATCAGCAGAATCCGCTTGTCGCCGTCGGTGATTTCCGGAATGAATTTCTGCGCCATCGCCTGGTGGGCGCCATGGTTGGTCAGGGTTTCAATGATCACCCCAAGGTTCGCATCGTTTTCCCTGACCCGGAAAATCGACCGGCCGCCCATGCCATCCACCGGTTTCATGATGATGTCGCCATGCTCGGCATAGAACTCCCGGAAACGCTGGGAGGAACGGGTGACGATCAACGGTGGCGTGAGGTCCTCGAACTGGGTGGCAAACAGCTTCTCGTTGCAATCCCGCAGCGTGGCCGCCGGATTGACCACCAGCGCACCCTGTTGCTCAGCAGCCCCCAATATATAAGTGGCCATCAGGAACTCGCGATCCACCGGCGGATCCTTGCGCATCAGAATCACATCCAGATCACCCAGGGCCCGATCCTGGCTGGCGCCATAGCTGAACCAGTTTTCCGGGTCCATATGCACGGTGAGATCGCGGGTGTGGGCACGGGCCTGGCCACCCGCCAGATACAGATCGTGCTGTTCCATATACTCGATCTGCCAACCGCGTTTCTGCGCCGCCAGTAACATGGCCAGCGAACTGTCTTTCTTGAAGCTGATGTCTTCGATAGGATCCATCACGATCCCGAGCCGGACTGTCATCAGAGTCTCCTGGAATTTCGATGTGAAAACACGAACCGGTCAGCAGAGCGAACCAGCGATAAAGTGCTATGCTGGAAATGGTATTGTACCCGAGCCTTGATTGCACCCGGTGAAATCCACAGTTAAATCCGTGACGGCACAGGCAGAAGTACATTTGGTCACAAACTAATACTTTTTATCCGGCCATCGATACTCTATAAATGAGCGGGGTTTATAGAACAACCTTAAGGTTTGTGTTAAAACCCCCGTTTGAAAATAACGACAGTCGCTAGAGCGCAAGGCAGTTGGACAATGGATGACAACTTCGAGAATCTGAAGATTATGGTGATTGACGACAGCAAAACCATTCGTCGCACCGCAGAAACCCTTCTCAAAAAGGTCGGTTGTGAGGTCATCACCGCCACTGACGGCTTTGACGCTCTGGCCAAGATTGCCGATTCCCAGCCGGACATCATTTTTGTTGATATCATGATGCCCCGACTGGATGGCTACCAGACCTGCGCACTTATCAAGAACAATTCCTCTTTCAAAAAGACGCCGGTTATCATGCTCTCGAGCAAGGACGGCCTTTTCGACAAGGCAAAAGGCCGGATCGTTGGCTCGGACCAGTATCTGACCAAACCGTTCAGCAAGGATGAGCTGCTCAATACTATTCGCCAGTACATTCCACAGGCGCAACAGTAAACCTGCTGACACCAGTAATTATCGAGGAAAACATGGCCCGCATTCTGATTGTTGACGACTCGCCAACAGAAGTTAAAAAGATTTCCACTATCCTGGAAAAACACAAGCACGAAGTGCTGACCGCCGACAACGGTGCGGACGGCGTGGCCAAAGCCCGCGCAGAAACCCCGGACCTGGTTCTGATGGACGTGGTCATGCCTGGCCTCAATGGCTTTCAGGCCACCCGCCAGCTGACCCGCGCGCCAGAAACCGCGTCCATTCCGGTTGTGATTGTTACCACCAAGGATCAGGAAACCGACCGCGTGTGGGGAACCCGCCAGGGCGCCAAGGGTTACCTGGTCAAGCCGGTTAACGAAGATGACCTGATCAAAACAATCAACAGCCTGATTGCCTGATCCCTAACCGTGGAGTAAGCATGTCCGCCCAGGCCGCCCCTTTCGCCGTTCTGACGGATATCGCCCAGCGCAGCCGGTCATTAGCCGCCGGCCTTCCGGAACAACAGGAAGCCGTTGAACTCTGGAACGGCATCGGTTTTGTTCTGGCGGGTGAGCGCTATGTCGCACCCATGGGTGAAGTCACCGAAATCCTGCACGTCCCCCGGTTTACTCATATCCCGGGGGTTCGCTCGTTTTTGATGGGTGCTGCCAATGTTCGCGGCCGCCTTCTGCCCCTGGTTGACCTCGCCGGCTTCTTCGATGTTCCCCGATCCTCCCGCAGTATGCGCGAGCGTCGGGTTCTGGTCATTGAGCAAGGCGACGTATTCAGCGGCCTGGTGGTCGATTCCGTGCTGGGCATGCAGTACTTTGCAAAAGACAGTTTCAGGGCGACTCCCGAGGGAGTACCCGACAGCATTCGTCCGTTCGTGACCGGTGGTTATGAGCGCAACGAGGAGGTCTGGAAAGTGTTCTCTGCCGCCGATCTGGTGGAAGATGAGCGTTTTCTCGATGTCGCACAGTGGTAAGGGTGTGAGCACTGGCAGGAACATCACCCTGACCGTCTGAAACCCGTTACAAAAACTTGCCATTTCCAGAAAGAAAGAGGCCGGGAGCCAGAAAATGAAAAACAGAGCCGGAAGACTCAGCATGGGACAGGGGGGCAACAGACTGGTTGCCGGCCTGATCGCTGCGCTGATTGCACTCACCGTCCTGCTCGTTGTGGTCCTGTTCATTATTAACAGGGATAGCCAGAACGACCAGGAATACATCGCCAACACCGCCGAAATGCGGGTGCTCTCCCAGGAGATCGCGAAGAACGCCACCGAGGCCGCCGGCGGTACCGCCGAAGCCTTCGACCAGCTTCGTCGCTCCCGGGATGACTTCCAGCAGCTCTGGTCATTCGTCTCAGAAGGTAATCCGGCCACCGGCCTGCCTGCCAGTGAAATGGCCCAGCGCAGTGGCGTTCAGCAGAACTGGAACACCGTTCGGGACAACGCCGACAGCATCCTGTCTACCCGGGATGCGGTACTTGGCCTGCACGAAGTAGCCCGGACCCTGAACGAAACCATTCCCCAGTTGCAGGTGGAGTACGATGACATCGTACAGATCCTGCTGGACAACAACGCTCCGGCGGAGCAGATCGCCCTGGCCCAGCGCCAGTCGCTGCTGGCAGAGCGTATCGTGCGTTCGGTCAACAACGTCCTGTCCGGTGACGAAGACGCGGTTATCGCCGCTGACCGTTTCGGCCGTGACGCCAGCCTGTTTGGCCGGGTACTGGACGGTCAGCTTAACGGCAACCCCGCCATGGGCATCTCCAGGGTAGCCGATGAAGACGCTATCTACGGCCTGGAGGCGGTAGACGAGCTGTTCGAATTCGTTTCCCAGAACGTTGATGCGATCCTTGAAGCCTCTCCCGACCTCTTCAAGGTTCGTACCGCTGCCAGTGACATCTTCCAGAACTCCGAGATCCTGCTGTCTGAGCTCTCCGTTCTGGCCGACGGTTTTGCCCGTCAGTCCAGCTCCCGCTTCATCAGCCCGACCCTGGCCTTCTTCCTGCTGGCAGCCATGGTGGCGATCGTGGTCATCATCGGTGTGGCTCTGTATCGCGATGCCCAGGCTCGACTGTCTGCGACTCAGGAGCAGAATGAACAGAACCAGAACGCGATCCTGCGACTGCTGGACGAACTCGCCGACCTGGCGGATGGTGACCTGACCACCGAGGCCACGGTAACCGAGGACTTCACCGGTGCCATCGCGGACTCCATCAACTACGCGATCGACCAGATGCGTGGACTGGTACAGGCGATTCGTGGCACGGCGGTACGGGTAGCGTCAGCCGCCCAGGAAACCCAGGCCACGGCTATGCACCTCGCCGATGCTTCCGAGCACCAGGCCCAGGAAATTGCCGGCGCCTCTGCCGCGGTTAACGAGATGGCGGTGTCCATCGACCAGGTATCTTCCAACGCCGCCGAATCCTCAGCGGTTGCGGAGCGGTCGGTTGCGATCGCCAAGAAAGGCGCGGAAGTGGTACAGAACACCATCCGCGGCATGGACAACATCCGTGAGCAGATCCAGGAAACCTCCAAGCGGATCAAGCGCCTGGGTGAGTCCTCCCAGGAAATCGGTGACATCGTATCGCTGATCAACGACATCGCCGACCAGACCAACATCCTGTCCCTGAACGCAGCCATCCAGGCCTCCATGGCCGGTGACGCGGGCCGGGGCTTCGCGGTGGTTGCGGACGAAGTTCAGCGCCTGGCGGAACGTTCTTCTGCAGCGACCAAGCAGATCGAAGCGCTGGTTAAGACGATCCAGTCTGACACCAACGAAGCCGTTATCTCCATGGAACACACCACCGCCGAGGTGGTCCGTGGTGCCCGCCTGGCCCAGGACGCGGGTATCGCCCTCGAGGAAATCGAGAACGTATCCATGTCTCTGGCGGAACTGATCCAGAACATCTCCAACGCGGCCCGCCAGCAGTCGTCCTCTGCGGCGCACATTTCCAATACGATGAACGTCATCCAGGAAATCACCTCGCAGACCTCGTCCGGTACCAACGCGACCGCGAAGTCTATCGGTAACCTGGCCGAGATGGCGTCTGAACTGCGGTCCTCCGTTGCCGGCTTCACCCTGCCAGACGAAGAGCTTGCAGATCAGGAGCAAGAGGAAGACAACGACGTTCCGGTGGTCAGCTGATCACCGGCCCGGGGCGAATGACGGTTTATGGCTCAGATGCATAACCAACTGTCACCCGCCGAAGGCATTTGGGCACTGCGCCGACTCCCGGACATGGACGAGGCGCAGTTCAACCAGTGGCAGACCCTGCTGGAGCATCGCACCGGCATCACCCTGACGGCCGAACGCCGTTCGTTCCTGGAAACCAATCTGGGTATACGAATGCGGGAAATCGGCTGCAGCAGCTATCAGGCCTATTACGAGAAAATCGTTAACGGGCCTGATGCCGTCAGGGAATGGGCGACACTGGTTGATCGCCTGACGGTTCAGGAAACCCGGTTTTTCCGGGACCCTGACGCCTTCCGGCTGGTTGCAGACTATGTTCTGACCCGCCCCCGGGAACAGTTCAGAAAACGTGCCCTGGAAGCCTGGAGTGTTGGCTGTTCAACCGGCGAAGAGCCCTACACCCTGGCGATGATCCTCAATGAATGCATGGGGCAGTTGGCACTGCAGCCCCTGTTTGGCGTCACTGGCTCTGACATCAGCCTGCCCGCCATCGAAAAGGCACGCCAGGGCCAGTTCAATGCCCGCAAATTGCTGGGCATGGACGAAGACATGAAAGCCCGGTATTTCCGTCCATCAGAACGGAATACCGTTGAGATTGTGAACAGCATCCGTGACCGCGTCTGTTTTACCAGGCTCAATGTCCTGGACCTGGACAAGGCACCGATGCACGGCATGAACATTATCTTCTGCCAGAACCTGCTGATTTACTTCCGCCGCTGGCGCCGGCGGGAAATTGTCAAACGGCTAGCAGAGCGTCTGGCACCGGGGGGGTTACTGGTGCTTGGCCAGGGTGAACTGACCGACTGGCAGCCACCGGGCCTGCAGAGGCTTCCCTCGGAACATGTGCTGGCGTGGATCAAACGTCAGTCCGACGAAGAATAACCGGAGTGGTTATGGGCAATCACCATGACAGTATCGCCCTCGACTGGGTTCGGGGCGAAATACAGGACACGCTGACCCAGGGCCAGCATGCACTTGAAGCGTACGTCGATAATCGTGACGATACCGCGCGCCTGCGCTTCTGCCTGAACTACCTCCATCAGGTACACGGTACCCTGCAGATGGTGGAACTCTACGGTGCGGCCTTGCTGACCGAAGAGATGGAAAAGCTGACCCAGGCCATCCTGAACGAAACCGTCACCAATGTTGACGAAGCCGTTGATGTCCTCATGCAGGCCATCCTGCAGTTGCCCCAGTACCTCGAACACCTCGGCAGCAGTCGTGACGATTTTCCGATGGTGTTGCTGCCGCTGCTGAACGATCTCCGGGCCGCCCGGGGCGAAGCCCTATTGTCAGACACGTCACTGTTCAAGCCGGATCTCAGTCCGTCCCGAATCCGGGTAAGCAGCAAAGTCTCCGAACGACTGCATGACCCCAAGGTTCTCGGCCATCTGCGCAAGCTGCGGCAGATGTATCAGTTTGCCCTTGCCGGCGTGGTCCGGGAGGCCGACCTGGCCGCCCATTTCGATTACATGCAGAAGGTCATCCAGCGCCTGATCCGCCTGTGCCAGAAAACACCCCGCGGTGAACTCTGGAAAGCTGCCAGCGCCTTTGTCGAGACCCTTCGGGCCAACGTGAATCCGGTCAATACCGCCGTCAAATCCCTGTTGCGGGAGCTGGACGCCGAGATTCGACGGCTGACCGACGAGCACGCCGATATTCTGCAGCAACCAGTACCGGAAGCCCTGTTCAAGCACCTGCTGTATTACGTGGCACGTGCCCGTGACCTGGACAGCCCGCAGGTCAACGCGCTCAGGGACGCCTATCAGTTGACCAGTGCGTTACCGTCCGAAGACGACGTTGACGCGGCCCGTACCCGCGTGTCCGGGCCGGGCCGTGATGCCATCCATTCTGTTGTCAGCGCCCTGAACGAGGAGCTGGCCCGCCTGAAAGATCAGCTCGATCTGTTCGTGCGCGCCGAACTGCGTCAGAACACCGAGCTTGACGAGCTACTACCGGGCCTTCGCCAAGTTGCCAACACCCTGGCCGTTCTGGGCCTCGGCATTCCCCGCAAGGTGGTGACCGAACAGGTTGAACTGGTCGAAAAACTGTGTGGCCAGGCCGAGCCCGCCGACGATGGCACCTTGATGGACATCGCCGGGGCACTGCTCTATGTCGAAGCCAGCCTTGCCGGCCTGGACAGTGACCGGCGGACTGACGTTGAGTCGGGCAGCCAGGATGGCGAACGCCCCAACATGGGCAGTCTCGAGTTGGGCGACGCCAGTGAAGCCCTGCTCCGGGAGTCGCGCAACACCCTCGAGCAGGTCAAGTCGGCCATCGTCAACTTCATTGCCTCGCAATGGGATACCCGCGAAATCGACCATGTTCCCGGCCTGTTGCACAGCATCCGCGGCGGGCTGAGCCTGGTACCCCTGGATCGCGTGGCAGACATGCTGGCCTCGGCCGAGCGTTACGTTTCCGATGTCCTGCTGAGCAACAAACAGGTGCCTGACTGGAAACAGCTGGACACCCTGGCCGATGCCGTCACCAGTATCGAGTACTATCTGGAGCGCCTAGCGGAAGGCATCAGCGATAACGACTCCATTCTGAGAGTGGCCGAAGACAGCCTGGCAGGGCTTGGTTTCCCGGTAGGACAGGAGCCAACCTGGAACCTCGACCAGCAGGCGTCCGAATCCACCTCCGTGCCGACTGTGGACGTTCAGGAGCCAGGCGAGACGCCAGATGTGGCCAAGGCATCGGATGACGAGCTGGTCGATGACGAAATTCTGGGCATTTTCGTGGAGGAGGCCGAAGAGGTTCTCCAGACCATCCATGAATTCTACCCCCGACTGCGCCAGAGCCACGACGATCGTGAGGCACTCACCGAAGTGCGCCGGGCGTTCCATACGCTTAAAGGCAGTGGCCGTCTGGTAGGGGCTTCCAGTATCGGCGAACTGGCCTGGTCGGTAGAGAACCTGCTGAACCGGGTGATCGATCAGACCATCAAGCCCGGTGACGACCTGTTTGCGCTGGTCGACGAAGTTAACAGCCGAATTCCATCACTGATTAACGAATTCAGGGATGGCCACAGCAGCGGTGACGTTGCCGAATTGATCGAGCGGGCCGAAGCCCTGGCCACTACTCGCCGGGCCGAGGCAGACGAAGCCCCCGCACCAGCAGAGCAGCCTGAGACCAGTTCTGTTCCCGAATCTGCGCAACCGGATGAGTCTCTGTCGGAAGAGATTGCACAGCCGGCCGCCACCGACGCCGGTGACAGTGATGACCTGATCGACGATGAGATTCTGGAAATCTTCATCGAAGAAGCCGGGGAAGTGCTCGACACCATCCGCGAATACCTGCCGATGCTGTTGCGCCAGCACGACGACCGCACCGCCCTGGCGGAAGTGCGCCGCGCCTACCACACCCTGAAGGGCAGTGGCCGGATGGTGGGTGCCGAGGTGATCGGCGAACTGGCCTGGTCTGTGGAAAACATGCTCAACCGGGTTATCGACGGCAGCATTTTCATGAACGACGACGTGGCACAACTGGTTCAGGACGTGACCGACGCCGTCCCTGCCCTGGTGTCTGATTTCGAGCAGCGCCGCCCTGCCAGCGTCGATACCTCGGTCATGCAGGCCCGGGCAACCGCCCTGGCCAACGGCGAGATTCCGGACGCCACCTCCATGCCCCCGGCGGAAGCCGAGATAGGCGATGAAGGCCAGACCGCCCAGGATGCGGATCAGGAAAGTGCCGAGCCAGAATTCGATGCGGTGGCCAGTGAGGCCGATCAGGATGTTGATCCCGTTCTGCTCGAGATTTTCGAGAACGAGACCGAAACCCACCTGCAAACCCTCAAGGATTATCTGGCCGCAGCCGGTGACAAGACCTCGGCCGCCTACACCGATGACCTTTCCCGGGCCCTCCACACCCTCAAGGGCAGCGCCCATACCGCCGGTATCGGCCCGATTGCCGAGGTTATTACGCCGCTTGAACGCTTTGTTAAAGAGTCCAGGGCCCAGAACAAACGTGCGGACCGGGACGTTCTGGAACTGATCGAACAGGCCAGCCGCTACCTGACCGAAGGCCTGGCCCAACTCAGAAGCAACCCGCAAGGGTCACTCGAGGGCACCGATGAATATCTGGCAAGACTGCAACAGATCAGCCAGCAGACACTGCTTTCACATGCCATGTCTGACGACCAGCAGCAGTCTGAGCAGGCTCCAACGCAACTCGTTCAGCTGTTCCTCGGTGAAGGTCTGGACATTGTTCTGGACGCTGAATCGATCCTCGACGACTGGGCACAGCACCCGGAGCGCACCGACTCACTGGCCACCTTGCGTGAGGAACTGGAACAACTGACTCAGGGAGCATCTGATGCCGGCCTGACGGATGTGGCCAACCTGGCCGCTGCCCTGACCCGCACCTACACGGCGGTCGCAGAAAACCAGCTGACACCGGGCGACGACTTCTTCGCCACCGTTCGCCCAGCCCAGGAACAACTGATCAACCTGATGGATCAAGTGGCTGCCGGTCTCGCCACCGAACCCAGCGACGGCTTGATCGAAGAGCTCGACGAACTGGCCAGCGCACCATCGCAAGCCAGTGAGGAACCGAGCGAGTTCGACCAGCAGTTCACCGAGGATCTGGAAGAAATCGACCTGAGTCTCGAGCTGGAGGAGCTGGACCAGGGCGCGCCCGAATCCACCGAGAGCGAGCAGCCACCGCTGCCGGAACTGTCCTCGGATGACAGCGATATTGACGAGGAACTGGCAGAAATCTTCCTCGAGGAAGCCCGCGACCTGATCAACAGCACCGCCGATGCCTTGCAGAGCTGGAGCGATGACACCGGCAACCTGGACATCCTGCGCCTGCTGCAGCGTGACCTGCATACACTTAAGGGCGGTGCACGGCTTGCCGACATCCCCTCGGTTGGCGACCTGTCCCATGAACTTGAAAACCTGTTCGAGGGACTGACCGAGCAGAAGTTTGCCGTCACCGACACCCTGTCTGATCTGCTGTTCCGCTGCCATGACCGCCTGGCAGGTATGGTAGACGCCCTGGAAACCCAGGAGCTCCCCAGGCCGGCACCGGATTTGATAGCCGAAATCCACGCCTACATCGATACCGCTCGGGGCTCACGGCCGGTCACCGACGTCAGCCTCTCTGACACCGTAGACGTGTCCGAAGACCAGGAGCTGCCGCTGCCCGAGACTGACGAGGCACCAGAAGAGACCACTGCGGAAGACGAATTACAGGCCACGGACCTTTCACACCTTGATCCTGAATTGGTAGGCATTTTCCTCGAGGAAGCCTATGACCTGATCAACTCCACCGGCAGCTCGTTACATGCCTGGAGCGAAGATCCATCGGATCGTGAGGTTGCAGCTGTCCTGCAGCGGGAAGTACACACCCTCAAGGGTGGCGCCCGCATGGCCGGTGTCGACGCCATCGGCGACCTGACTCACGTGCTGGAAGACCTTTTCGAGAAAGTGGCGGAAGGCCAGCTCGACGCCAGCGGCGAAATGACTGACCTGCTGTTTGCCTGCCACGATCGTCTAGCTCAGATGGTTGAACAGGTCGCCACCCAGAAGCCCTGCCCGCCGGCCGATGAATTGGTTCAGCAGGTGGAAGCGATTCTGCGGGGCGAGACCCCGGCGCCAGTGCAAACCTTGCCTGCGGCAGAGGTGGAGGAGGCGGGAGAGCCAGGCGCCGAGGATCAGAGCCCGGAGACCATCGCCGAGGCCGGCACTGATGTCCATGAAGAACCAACCGGGACTCTGGCAGCGGCCTCCGAGGACGACCTGATTGGCATCTTCCTGGACGAAGGCCTGGAGATCCACGAAGCCATCACCGAATGCCTGAACCAGTGGCGTGAAGAACCGGACGAACTGGCCGGCATCACCCGATTGCAGCAGGAACTGCATACCCTTAAGGGTGGCGCCCGCCTGTCCGATGTCGACCCGATTGCCGACCTTGCCGAGGCCTGGTCGGATGCACTGGATACACTGGTCTCCGGCGGTAACGATCAGGAAGGTCTGCTAACGCTCAGCGACCGGGCCCTGGCTAGCCTCAAGTCCATGCTCGATACCATTGAAGCCGGCCAGAAACCGAAGCCTGCCAGCGACCTGATTGCCGACTTCCAGGCCACCGGCCAGGTGTCCGACGACCTGGCGGAGGCCCCGGAGGCATCCGCCGGGGCCGACTCGGATGTGGTCGATCCAGAAGTGCTGGAGATCTTCCTGGAGGAAGCCGGCGAGATCATGGACCAGCTCGAGCAGCTGCTGGATGACTGGCGCAAAGAGCCAGCCAACCATCATTTCAACCAGGAGGCCCAACGGGCCCTGCACACCCTCAAGGGTGGCGCACGGTTGTCGCAACTTAGCGAACTGGGTGACAAAGCCCACGCCTTTGAAACCCGCTTGATTGATTTGGGTGGAAACGCTCCGGACGACAGCCAGTGGCAGGCGATTACCGAGGACCACGACGCCATTATTGGTTTGGTGTCGGCTATCCGCACTCGCTTTGAGTCGGGAGCACCGGTGATCGCACCGTCACAAACACCGTCTGATTCAACGCAGCCAGAGCCGGCGGCTGAGCAGCCAGCCGAGGTACCGGCCCCGCAAGCAGAAGCGCCGGCCAAACCAGCCCCGGAACAGCCCAAGCCAGCAAAAGCACCGGCCAAGATCCGCAACAAGGCGGCCGAAGCCCAGCGTGCGGCTCAGGAAACCATCCGGGTTTCTGCGCCATTGTTGGATGAACTGGTCAACCTGGCCGGTGAGACCAGTATTACCCGGGGCCGCCTGGAGCAGCAAACCAGCGATTTCAGCCACACCCTGGACGAAATGGCCGCCACCATCGAACGTTTGCGAGAACAGCTGCGCCGGATGGATATCGAGACAGAGGCCCAGATTCTGTTCCGGGCGGAACAGGAACACGGCCCAGACTACGGCGACGACTTCGATCCGCTGGAGATGGACCGTTACTCATCCATCCAGCAGCTGTCCCGGGCACTTTCCGAGTCATCCTCTGACCTTGCCGACCTGAGGGAAACCCTGGCCGACCGGGTACGGGATACCGAAACTCTGCTGGTACAGCAGTCCCGGATCAACACGGAACTCCAGGAGGGTCTGATGAAGACCCGGATGATTCCGTTCGCCTCTATGGTGCCACGCCTGCGCCGTATCGTGCGCCAGATCAGCGGCGAGCTGGGCAAGAAAGTGGACTTTGATGTTCGCAACGCCGAAGGCGAAATGGACCGCAATATTCTGGAGCGCATGATCGCGCCCCTGGAACACATGCTGCGTAACGCCCTGGACCACGGCATTGAAACTCCGGAAGAACGCAAGAAAGCCGGCAAGCCCGCCACCGGTGAAGTTGTCCTGTCGCTGACCCGTGAAGGCGGCGATGTGGTACTGCGTATGATGGACGACGGCAAGGGCATTCCTGCCGACGTGATCCGCGACAAAGCCGTCCGTCAGGGGCTGATGCGGGCCGATGAAGAGCTGTCAGAGCGGGAAATCCTGCAGTTTATCCTGCAGCCCGGATTCTCCACCGCCCAACAGGTCACCCAGATCTCTGGCCGTGGTGTGGGTATGGATGTGGTCGGCAGTGAGATCAAGCAGCTGGGCGGCAGTCTTGATATCGACTCGGCCCTGGGCCGCGGCACCACCTTTACGGTACGTCTGCCGTTTACCGTGTCGGTGAACCGCGCCCTGATGGTGGCTACCGGCGAAGACTTCTATGCCATCCCGCTTAACACCATTGAAGGTATCGTGCGGGTCAGCACCTACGAGCTGGAAGAGTATTACAAGCCGGATGCCCCCATGTACGAATACGCCGGCCAGCAATACCGCCTGCAGTATCTGGGCAGCCTGCTGAACAGTGACCATCATCCGAAACTGCAGGGTCAGGCATTGCCATTACCGGTAATTCTGGTGCGCGGTGCCGAACAGCCCATGGCCCTGCAGGTGGACCACCTGATGGGCAGCCGGGAAATCGTTGTTAAATCCCTGGGGCCTCAGTTCAGTACAGTGCGCGGTGTCTCCGGTGCCACCATTCTCGGTGATGGTAACGTGGTGGTGATTCTTGACCTGCCAGCGATGATCCGTTCCGACATTCTGTCTGAACGGCAGCGCCTGGCCAACCTCGAGAAAGCCCGGGAAACCAGCCGCTACGAGGAGAAGATCACCACAGTTATGGTGGTGGACGACTCGGTAACCGTGCGCAAGGTTACCTCCCGCTTGCTGGAACGAAACGGCATGGAAGTCATCACCGCGAAGGACGGTCTGGATGCCGTGGCCCAGCTTCAGGATCATCGTCCGGACATCATTTTGCTGGACATCGAAATGCCCCGGATGGACGGTTTCGAGGTGGCCAGTTTCGTGCGCCACGACGACAACCTGAAGGAAACACCGATCTGCATGATCACCTCCCGGACCGGCGAGAAACACCGGGAACGGGCACTGTCGATCGGGGTCAACGAGTATCTGGGCAAACCGTTCCAGGAAGCCGAGCTGCTTGACACCATCAAGCGGTTGACCGGGAATCAGTGATGGCCGGCCAATCTGGCCGGCCCGGGGTCGGGATTGTTTCCGATGTGGTCCTGCAACGCCACCGGTTGCAGGCCGCCACCGGTAAATTCGGCCTGGAAGTGTCGTTTTCAGGCGATCCGTCCCGACTGATGGACTATCCGGAATTCCCGGATGCATGCCTGTGGCTGGTCACCCTGGAAGATGAGGCTGACCATCCAGCGCTGTTTGATCATTTGCTGGAAAATACCGACGCCCCGGTACTTTTCGGGGTTGATCAGGCGCCCAAACCCGGCAGTACAGACTATTTCCGTTGGGAACGACGGCTTGTGGACAAGCTGGAGCAGCAACTTGGCCACCTGGAGGCCCTGGACACCGCCAGCGATCTGGAAGAATTGGTGGAGACCACACCGGCGCTTCATTCGGCACCGGAACTGCCTCGTTGGATTGCCCCGGCAGCGCCAGGCTCATTGGCAGAGGACGTCTGGGTGCTGGGCGCTTCCCTGGGCGGACCCGCTGCCGTCAAAACGTTTCTGGACAATCTGCCACCGGGATTGCCGGTGGGCTTTGTGTACGCGCAGCATATTGATGGCAACTTCACCGAGGTACTGACCCGGGTTCTTGGCCGACATGCCCACTACCAGCTCAAACGAGCGGAAGAAGGCTACCGGGTACGAAACGGTGATGTGGTGCTGATGCCGGTTGAGCGGGAATGGACGTTCGACACCCAGGGCCAACTGACAGAACGCAACACTCCCTGGCCTGGTCCCTATGGCCCGTCCATTGACCAGGTCTTGCTTAACGTCGCCGATTACTACGGCAAGCGTTGCCATGCCATCCTGTTTTCCGGCATGGGCAATGATGGCGCCATCGCAGCGCCCATGCTGAAAGCCTACGGCAGCCGCATCTGGGTGCAGGAAAGCAAGAGTTGCGGTAACAGTTCGATGCCGGATTCGGTCGCCGCTACCGGCTGCAGCAGCTTCTGCGGCACACCGGAGCAACTGGCGAAGGAACTGGTGAAAACCATTGAGAACAACTGCCTGCTCAAAAACCGGCAGAAACGGGATTCCGCCTGAGGTAACACGTCATGAAAGAGAACAGCCAGTCCCTCTCCTGTGTCATGATTCCGGTCAGCGACCGGCAACTATTGCTACCCAACGTGTCGATCGCGGAAGTGGTGGATTTTAACAGTACCGACGCCGGCGCCAGTACCCCGGAATGGCTGGTGGGCTTCCTGGACTGGCGCGGCCTGACACTGCCAGTCATCTCCTATGACGCAGCCAACGGCGGAACACTGACCGTACCCGGAGACAACCGGGGCAGAATCATTGTGCTCAACACCATCGGTGACAGCCATCAGCAGGCCCCGTTCATGGCGCTGGTCACCCAGGGCATTCCCAGCCAGGCCCGACTGGTGGAAGAGCAGATCCGGAAACTGGACGGCGAAGCCGGACCGGCCGATCTCATGCAGGTGGAAGTCGACGGCGAAGCCGCCTGGATTCCCAACCTCGAGTACCTGGAGTCACTGGCGATAACCGCCAGGCACTGATGACCACCCGGTCACAGCCGTAGCAGTACTGCCTGCAAATGTTATAATGTTGCAAACTTTGCAGGATCCAGACTATGCCCGAACGCGCGCTTCCTTATCGCCCGCACAACCACGAGGCCTGTGTCAGCCAGGCCCTGGCGGATGCCAGGGCCATTTGCCGACAACAGAATGCCCGCCTCACCCCCATCCGTGAACGGGTTCTGGAATTGATCTGGCAATCTCACAAGCCCCTCGGGGCCTACGACATTCTCGCCATGCTGGGCACCGAGGGCCATAACGCCGCCCCACCCACCGTGTACCGGGCCCTGGATTTCCTGTTGCAACACGGTCTGGTGCACCGGATTGCCTCCCTGAACGCATTTACCGGCTGCACCCATGCCGGTGAACACCACCGGGGCACTTTCCTGATCTGCCGAGAATGCGGAAACGTACTTGAGCTGGACGCACCGGACGTCACTCGCGCGGTAGAAGCCGCAGCGGCTGACGTAGCCTTCCGGCCCGAAGAAATCACCATGGAAGTGGCCGGTCGTTGCCCCCGGTGCCAGGGAGAACCCGGCCATGCCTGATGCCCTGGTGCGCCTGCATCAGCTGACCGTACAGTTCGACGACCGCCCGGTGGTGGACCGTGTTGAGATGGCGGTTCGCAGGGGCGACATCATCACCATTATCGGTCCCAATGGTGCCGGGAAGACCACCCTGATCAAAGCCGTTCTGGGTATCCAGAAGCCCAGCTCTGGCAAGGTCTCGCTGGCCAACAGCCTGGTCATTGGCTATGTGCCCCAGCACCTGTCCCTGGAGGCGACGCTGCCCCTGAGCGTACGCCGGTTCATGCTGTTGAGCGGCCGCTCCGACGCAGAATGCGAAGCCGCACTGGAGCGCACGGGTGTCCGGCATCTGCTGGATGCCTCGGTGCATCACCTGTCCGGCGGCGAAAAACAGCGCTTGTTGCTGGCTCGGGCACTGGCCAGACGACCGGACCTTCTGGTGCTGGACGAGCCCGCCCAGGGTGTGGATATCAACGGCCAGGCAGCCCTGTATGACCTGATCCGCCAACTCCGGGATGAGCTGAATTGCGGCGTGATCATGATTTCCCATGATTTACACTTGGTCATGGCGGCCACTGACAAGGTCATCTGCCTGAACCAGCACGTGTGTTGCAGCGGTTACCCGGCCGACATTTCTCACGACCCCGCGTTTATCGAGACCTTTGGCCACCAGGTGGCCGAATCTCTGGCGGTCTATCACCACAATCACAACCACCGCCATAACCTGCACGGTGACGTTGTGACCAGCACGGACGTTCAGGGAGCCTGTGACCATGAGCATCATTGATTCTGTGCTCGGGGATTTTTTCTGGCGGGCACTGCTGGGTGGACTGGGGGTTGCCCTGGTGGCCGGCCCCCTGGGCTGCTTCGTAGTCTGGCGGCGAATGGCGTATTTTGGCGACACCCTGGCCCATTCCGCGTTACTTGGCATCACCCTGAGTTTCCTGATCAGCGTTCCAATGAACCTGGGCGTCGTCATCACCTGCGTCACCATCGCCGTCGCTCTGGTGTTGCTCTCGCGCACCCGGGCTTTGGCCACCGACACCTTGCTGGGCATTCTCGCCCACAGCGCCCTGGCCATCGGCCTGGTCTCCCTGAGCTTCATGCCGGATGTGCGGGTTGACCTGACTGGCCTGCTGTTCGGTGACCTGCTGGCCATGAGCCGCCAGGACCTGCTGTGGATTTACGGGGGCGCGGCTTTCGTGTTGACCCTGCTGGCAATACTCTGGCGCGGGCTGTTGATGAGCACCATCCACGAGGAGCTGGCCCGGGTGGAGGGAATACCTGTGGAGCGTTTGCGGTTGGCGCTGATGCTGATGTTCTCCCTGGTGATTGCCGTGGCGATGAAGATTGTCGGGGTCCTGCTTATTACCGCCCTGTTGATCATTCCTGCGGCCACCGCCAGGCGCCTGGCCAGAAACCCGGAACACATGATGGCACTGGCGGTGGTGTTCGGCTTTATCGCCGTGACCGGCGGCCTGACGCTGTCCTGGCACCTCGATTCTCCAGCCGGGCCGTCGGTGGTAGTGACCGCCTTCCTGGCTTTTCTGCTGGTGTACGGTACCGCCCGGAACGCCAGCCGATAACTGCTTCCGTCTTTCGAAAGTGCCGGAGCTGGTCTAGAGTAATCTGGACACACTTTCCGTAACAGCTCCAGAGGCTTTCAGCATGGATAGCGACCTCTCTGACATCCCTTATCCGGGCCCGCGCCGGCCAGGCCTCTGGCCGGGGCTCTGGGGTCCGGCCGTCATTCTGGTCTGCGGCGTTCTTCTGAGCCTCCTGACGGCCCGCCTTGCCTCAGACATGGCTCATCAGCTCGCCCACCAGCATTATCAGGCTCTGCACCAATCCCTGGTCAGCCAGGTTGTCATCCATCTTGCCCGGCTATCGCAGGAAGACGAACAGCTTCAAGAGCTCCGGGATACCCTGGCAATCGCACTTCATGACGGCATCAGTCTCAGAATCGATACCCTGGAGCGCCACACCAAAAAACCACTGATACAGCTGGGCAGCGCCCGACATCCGTCGGGTAATGACGCCCTGAGAACCGAATTGCAGACCAACGGCCGGCACTGGATGGTGACCACCTTGCCGGATACCCGGTTGCTGGCGTCGCCGGCCCGGCGTGTGGGGTGGCTCGTTGGCGCCAGTGGCGGGCTGATTAGCGCCGTGGCAACGCTGCTCGCCCTCGCCCTCTGCCGGCAGGCTGCCCGGAAAGACGACAACGGCCATCGGTTGGCCAGGCTGAACAGGATCGCTGACCAACGGATCACCAACTTGCAGGTCGAGAAGAACGTGCTGCGCCAGGCACTGAATGACAGCGAATCCCGCAGTCGGGACCTGGTCGCGCTGTCGGGAGCCATTGTCAGCGAACTGGATGAACAGGGGCAGATAGGATTCGTATCGGCACAGGTAGCGGATGTGCTGGGACTGGCGCCGTCAGACCTTGTCAACCGGCCGTTCAGCGAACTGGTCGCCGAGCCCGACCGTGAACGCTTCGACCAGTGCCTGGCCGCAGCCCGGCAAGAGGCCACCCTGGCCAGGGTAGATGTGAATCTGTTGCACCGCAGCGCCGAGCGGACGGTCCCGGCGGTGGTGCGGGTGATGGTACTGAAGGACCCGATCCACGGAGTCACAGGCTTCAGACTGAGCGCACTCAAGATTGCCAATGGCTACAATGGCTGAACCTGATCCAGCAGCCGCCCGCTCTCCACAAGTTCGAGGAACTCGTCCCCCAGCCGGTCACTCTCGGCAATGGATGCGCGCCAGGATCGTTCACGGCCTGAGTCGTCGCCAAGGTACTTCTCGAAGTCTTTCCGGTCTGGCAGTTTGCGGTCCGGCAGGCTGTCCAGATACGCCCGGGACGGGGAGACCAGCAGCACATCCTGTAATCGGGTGGCATCGCCCCGGCGCCACGGCAAGGTCTTGTCAAACCAACCCGGCACTACCTTATCGGTAAAGTGCGGGTACAGGATGATGCCCGGTTGCTCGTAGGGCAGATCCAGGTGGTAGTCCAGCAGCCCGCCATCCCGGTAGACGCCATCCGGGGCTCCGGGAATATTCCGAACACCGGACATCACCAGCGGAATCGAAGCGGAGGCCAGTAGCGCCGGCAGCAGATTGTCCACAGACAGCGCCACTTCATGGCTGGGAAAATCCACCAGTTTGGACACCGGCGTCCTGATGCGGGCATCATGCACGATACCCCGCTCCATGAATCGGCCAAGGTGGCGACGACTGACCATATTGGCGCTGATTGCACTCATCAGGCCCAGACCCAGGCGGCCCCGGGCGTCGTGTTCCAGCAAGCCCAGGCTGCGCACAACCACCACATTCAAACGGTACCAGGGGTGATTGAGGATATACTCCTCCCGCCCACCCAAAAGTTCTTCCAGAAACAGAACACTCTTGCGGGACACCTCGGCGGCACTTACCCCCTTGGCAAAACGCTGGCTGGTATAGAGTTCAGCCAGCTTGGCCAGTTGGCCTTTCGGATCGTTGGATGAGGCAATCGCCGCGAACCGCCAGCTGCCGATGGACGAGCCGATCAGCACCCGCTCTTGCGGTGCCCGGGGCAACCAGTCACCGAAGATGGCCTTGTCCAGACCGCTGATTCCCAAGGCTTTCGGGCCACCGGCGGCGCCAGGTATCACGTGGACGTCCGCCGGTGTTAACGGCTTGTCCCTCAGGCGCTGAAGGGCCCGTCGCCCAGCCCGGATGGTCAGCGCCGGTGTTCGGATCTGGATTGCGGTCATCACGTGTTCCTGCTTACGGTTCTGGTCAAAGTCCCGGGAGTTTATCGAAACCTGCAGTGGCCAGCCAATAACTCCGTGCTAGACTTGAGCCATCAGTGTTTCAGGGAAGTATGCCAGCCATGAGCTGCAGGAGTAGGCTGTGAACCTTTTTGCCTCGCCGGATACCATGGCGACCAATCCAACCCTTGCAGTATTGGGTTTCAAACGTCAGCTGGTGTACCACCTGCATATCTGGGCCTTTATCGCCGTGGCACCTCTGGTGATGGTGCAATGGCAACACGGTAACTTTCTGCTGTCTGCCCTTTTGATTCTGTTCTGTGTCAACGCAGCCCTGGTAATCCTGTTCCTGCGGTTGCGCAGTGTCTATTTCCTGAAAGGGCGCCTGTTTCCGATTCTGGCCGTGGTCTGCGCGGCCTACTCGACATCCATTAACGGTCACGCCGGTCTTTACTGGGCCTATCCAGCGGCTATCGCACTGTTTTTCCTGTTACCGCTGAAAGAAGCCATTGTCTGCAACATCATTTTTGTCTGCGTCATGGCCGTGGTGTCATTCCTTCAGTTTCCCGAAGCCGATTTCTGGCGGATCACCTTCTCCCTGGGGCTGAGTTGCCTGTTTGCCATGATCTTCGCCTGGCTGGTGGGCCGGCTCCAACAGGAGCTGACCCGGCTGGCCACGACTGACCCGCTCACCGGCTGCCTGAACCGGTCTCAGCTGGCCGACATTCTGAACAGCCAGATTCAGCTGCGGGAGCGCTATGAGAGGGTGTCCAGCCTGGTGCTGATTGATCTGGATTATTTCAAGACCATCAATGACCGCTGGGGGCACCTGGCCGGCGACCGGGTGCTTAAAGAAATGACCATCCGGCTGCGCAAGCGACTGCGGGAAAGTGATCAGCTGTTCCGTATTGGCGGCGAAGAGTTCATGGTCGTGTTGCCGGAAACCCGCCAGAAAGATGCCGACACCCTCGCCCATCAGTTACTGACCAGCATCAGTGCCAGGCCGTTCCTGGATGACATAAAGCTGACCGCCAGTGCCAGCGTGGCGGAAGTGTGCCGCGGCGAGACCTGGTCGGTTTGGCTGAACCGTGCAGATCAGGCGCTGTACGACGCCAAGGCAAAGGGCCGCAATCAGGTGGTCAATGCGGCTCGACCATCCAATGAACCAGCGCACACCGCGGGGCCATCAACTCCGGCCAGTGATACCAGCGCGGCGATTTGAACAAGATCAGGACTCAAGCCCGGCGCGGAAATCCCGGTAAGCACTGAATACATCCCAGGGCGATTCGAAGTGCGGGTAGTGGCCGATGTTCCGGAGGCTGATGACGTCCGGGTTCCGGATCAATTCCCGGTAGCGCCGTGCCGTGGCCGCGCCCGAGACCGGATCCGCAGCGCCGGAGATCAGGCGCATCGGCTGTTGGGCATTCTGCAAGGCCCCCACCCAGCGATTACGATGGCAACGGCGTTCCTCCATAAACTGGATCAGTTCATGCAGGATCCCACGGCCATTGTTGTAAGTGAGAAGATGCCAGAAGTCCTCCAGATCCTGCTGGGCAGGAGGATTCCGGTCACCAAACAACCGGCGGAAATTCCGTTCGAAACTACCCCGGGTAAGCCCCCGGCTGATCAGTCCACCAAGGGGACTCTTCAGAACTTTCTGGATAAACAGCGGGCTGTGCACCTCGGG
This sequence comes from Marinobacter shengliensis, assembly GCF_003007715.1. Lineage (GTDB taxonomy): Bacteria > Pseudomonadota > Gammaproteobacteria > Pseudomonadales > Oleiphilaceae > Marinobacter > Marinobacter shengliensis. Next base: position 69,943 of record NZ_PXNO01000028.1, read on the forward strand.
AAACAGGCCACCGTTCAGCAAACACACACTGGTGATGTCGAAAGACAAAGACCCTTCCTGGTCCCTGGCCAACAGCTCCTGGGCAACCGAAGAGCCGTAGTCGTGGGCGAACAAGTGCACCGAATCCAACCCCAGACCTTCGATCCAGCCCTGGATCAGATCCGCCTGGTCCTCAATGCTGTAAACATAGTTGCGGGGCTTGTCAGAAAACCCGAAGCCGAGCATATCGACAGCCAGTAGTTGGTGGCCGGACGCCAGCATCGGCCATAACCGGCTCCAGTCCCAGCTGGCGGTCGGAAACCCGTGCAGAAGCACCAGCGGCGAGCCTTTGCCGGCCATGCGACTGAAGATGGCGTGGCCATCGTAGCTGAACCATTTACCGGCCTGCTGCCAGGCCTCGAGGGTATAGGTATCCTGGCGGCTGTCTGCCCTGATTTGTGAACCGGGTATTACCTGCTCCATTTGTTCGTCCCGACATACCTGCGGAACCTCCACTTTAGTCCAAAGCCGTACAGGCTGCCATATCACTAAACGCTGCCCGTGAACTGGTCCATAATGGGCAAACCGGCGTAAACCGTGGAGATGGCCTGAAAATTCCCTTAAGCTTGCGCCCTTTATCAGATACAAACCGGAAACGATTATGACCTTACCTCTGGACGACCTTGCTGGTCACTACCGCGCCATCATTGAAGGCCTCGGCGAAAATGCCGACCGCGAAGGTCTTCAGGACACTCCGATGCGGGCCGCCAAGGCCATGCAGTTCCTGACCCGGGGTTACCAGCAGGATCTTGCCGACCTGGTCAATAATGCTGTGTTTGAATCCGCCATGGATGAAATGGTGGTGGTCCAGGACATCGAGCTGTACAGCATGTGTGAACATCACATGCTGCCCTTCATCGGAAAATGCCACATCGCCTATCTGCCCCAGGGCAGGGTACTGGGCCTGTCCAAGTTTGCTCGCATTGTGGACATGTATGCTCGCCGCCTGCAGATTCAGGAGAACCTGACCCGCCAGATCGCGGAAGCGGTGGAAAGCGTTACCAATGCCAAAGGTGTCGCCGTGGTTATCGAGGCCCAGCACATGTGCATGATGATGCGGGGCGTGGAGAAACAGAACTCCCGGATGAAAACCTCGATGATGCTGGGACAGTTCCGGAAATCACAGGCCACACGTACCGAATTTCTTACCCTGATTGGCAACAATCGCTGAACCAGACGCCGAAAACGGAGGCATCATGACAACCATGACTGGTGATCACCTGGCCCGTGTCAGGATCAAGAACCTTCTGCTGCGTGCCTACATTGGCATCAAGGAAGAAGAGATCAACAACCAGCAGGATGTGGTGATCAACGTCACCCTTCGCTACGATGCCTCCGCCGCCATTGACCAGAACGAAATCTCCGCTGCCCTGAATTACCGCACCATCACCAAGCAAATCATCGGGCATGTGGACGGCAACAGTTTTGCTCTACTGGAACGGCTGACCCACGAAGTTCTCGAAATTGTGATGGAACATCAGGCCGTGCAGTGGGCACAGGTAGAAATCGACAAGCCGCACGCGTTACGCTATGCGGAATCGGTCTCTGTCTGTCTTGAGGCCCACCGTTAATTCTTCGAGGTCTGCCCCGATGCCCAGCAATGCCCCTGACCAGATCCGGGATATTCTAGAATCTGTGCGTACCATTGCGTTGGTTGGTGCCAGCGAGAAAACCAACCGCCCCTCCCACGAAGTGATGGAATACCTGCAGCGCCAGGGCTACCGTGTGATCCCGGTAAATCCGCGCCTGGCCGGCCAGCAAGTGCTCGGTGAGACAGTGTATGCTGACCTGGCATCACTCCCGGAACCCGTAGACATGGCTGAGCTGTTCCTGGCCCCGGAACGGACCGATGCTGTGATCGACCAGGCTATTGAACAGAAGATTCCGGTACTCTGGCTGCAGATCGGCGTGATTAACGAGCCCGGTGCCGCCCGCGCCGAAGCCGCCGGGCTGAAGGTGGTCATGGACCACTGTCCGAAACAGGAGATCCCGAAGCTCGGTATTGGGCCCATCGTTGAACAGGCCTGACTCCGTGTACCTGCAACCATCACTGCTCCAACCCGCTTCCGGCGTACCAGACCCAATGGGGCATGGCCAAACAGGATAACTATGGCTCATAATCAAGCGCGATTGGCCGTTAAACCTGTTCAGCCTGTCTTTTAACGATCTGGAGTACACTGTGGCAAAACCCGAAACCGGTACCAGCCTTGTTGTCCGATGGCTTATGAGCCCGGTGTTTGTACTGGTCATTTTTCTGGTTTTTCTTGCCATTGCCGCCGGCCTCCGGGAAGGGCTTATCCAGCAGGATAACCGTCAGATCGAAGCCAACCTCCGTAATGAAGCCAGGGCGCTGACGGATAACCTGGAGCGGGAATTCCTGGTGCACGTTCAGGCCATCGGGCGCATGGCCTATCGACTGTATACCCAGCCCGACACCCCGGAATCGCAATGGCGTGTGGACGCACGCAACTACCTGGAAGATTTTGGTGTTTACCAGGCCATCGAGTGGATTGATTCCAACTACATCATCCGATGGCTGGAACCGCTGGCTGGCAATCAGGACGTGGTGGGTTATAACGTGGCGTTCAACGACCAGCGCCGCGAAGCACTGGATAAAGCAGCAGCCACCGGTGATTATGATCTGTCCGGTATCATCGATCTTCGCCAGGGCGGCAAGGGCATGGTGATTTATTACCCCGTGGGCGCCGGAGACACCAATAACGGCTACATGGCCGGTGTGTTCAGGATGGAAGTTCTGGCCGAGCAGTTACTGACCAGCCGGGTACTGGAACACTTTCAGATTGAAATCCGGGACTCCGGAGAGCCTGCCTACGTTCTCAACTCAGACACCGAGATTGCCAGGAACTTCAGCTTCACTGTGCCCGTGCAGTTCCCCACTCTGGATTGGACCCTGACGTTACGCCCCAATCAATCCTGGGTCGACAGCCAACGCAGTTCCTGGCCGATGCTTACTTTCGCAAGCCTGGTCTTTATGGGCCTGCTTACCAGCCTGACCACTTTGCTTGTCCAGTTGATCCTCAAGCGTAACCAGGCGCTTTTGAAAACCCGCCGGGAGCTGGAGCGGGAGATTGATCAGCGTATCGCCATGCAGGTGGACCTGGAGCGACTGGAATCCACCGATACCCTCACTGGCCTGGCCAATCGCCGGTTCTTCATGGAAGACCTGGCTCACACCCTGAACATCGCCGACCGGCAAATGCGCCAGGTGGGGCTGGTCATGATTGACCTGGACCGGTTCCAGATGCTCAACGATTCCCTCGGCCATCAGTTTGGCGACGAATTGTTGATCAAGGTCTCCGAGCGGCTGAACAGCCTGAGTAATGAGCGGATTCTGGTGGCCTACTCAGGCGGCGACGAGTTCATGATCTGCCAGCAACACGTCGACGACATTGATGATGTGATTCACCTGCTTGGCCAGATCAAGCAGTGCTTTGCCGAACCATTCGAGGTTCAGGGCGATGCCCACAGCGTTACCGCCACCATGGGTGTCGCCGTGTATCCCCAGAGCGGACTGGACGCCGACACCCTGCTCCGGAATGCCGATATTGCCCTTTACCGTGCCAAGGAGCAGGGCCGCAATACTTACCAGTTCTACACCGAAGGCATGCAGGACCGTGAGGTGATGCGCCTGGAGCTGGACAAGGATCTGAGCCAGGCCCTGGCCAACGACGAGTTTGTGCTGTTTTATCAACCCCAGCTGAACCTGCAAACCGGTGAGATCAACAGTGTGGAAGCCCTGATCCGCTGGCAGCACCCCCGCCGCGGGCTTTTGGCACCCATCGAATTCATCCCCCTGGCGGAAGAGAGCGGTCGGATTACCGAGATCGGCCGATGGGTGGTGCTTGCCGCCTGTCGCCAGCTCGCCAATTGGCGCGGCACGGCTTGCGAGCAACTCAGGATCGCGGTGAATCTTTCGGGCCGGGAGCTGGATGATGAATCATTGGTGGAACATGTACGGGATGCCCTGCTATCGGAAGAAGTGGACCCGAGCATGCTGGAAGTGGAGCTGACGGAAGAGATCTTCATCCAGAACATTGAACACAACCTGAATCAGTTGTCGCGTCTGCATCAGCTGGGGGTTCACCTGGCCATTGATGATTTCGGCGTGGGCTATTCGTCTCTCGGCTATTTGCGGGATTTCCCGGTAGATCTGCTGAAAATTGACCGGTCGTTTATCACCGATGTGACCGAGCGCCATGACGACGCGGTCATCACTCGGGCCGTGATCAATCTTGCCCACAACCTCGGCATTCAGGTGGTGGCCGAGGGCGTGGAAACCGAGGAGCAACTGAATTTCCTGAAAGCGCACCGTTGCAATCTGGCCCAGGGTTATCTGATCAGCCGGCCGATTCCAGCGGAAGACCTGGAGACAGCGTTGGCGGAAGGCATCCTGTTTACCGGTCAATCGATCAATTCGGGTTTGTAATGGCGGTTTCTGATCCCCAAACTTCTCTGTAACTTTTTCGTTGAGTGATGTTTATGTCTGCCAGATATCTGACTCCGGAGCAGGATGCCAGGCTGCGCCGCTGGGAGCGCTGGAACCGGAATTATTTCATGTTTGCGTTTGTGGCGCTGACGGTGGTGTTGGTGTTCAGTAGTCAGTTGGGGATTTCCAGTGGTGATGAGTGGGGGTCTCTGGGGGTGCTGCTGGCTTTGCTGGTGGTACCGATTATTGTGTTGCAGTTGCGGCTGCAGTGTCCCGCCTGTGGGGTGAAGATTGGCTGGCAGGCTAAGCTGATGGCGCCTGATCAGTGCAAGTCTTGTGGTGTGTTTCTTCGCTCTAAGAATTCTTCTTCCTGATATCCTGCCTGAAAACCTTTGACCTGTGAGTTGGTCACAGGTTTTACTCTGATCTCTGTTTTTTGGAGATGGACGTGCCGTGGCTGGGGTAGCTTCCGAAAACCGCTGCAAGTACGTCCGTGTACGCTTGCTTTCCGCCATCCGTGGCTACAAGCATTTTCGGAAGCTACCCCAGCCCCGTCACTCCGCCAACTTTAGTCGTGGATTCTTTGTACATCCGTGAACATTGGTGAGTACGCCGTCATGAAAGTTAAAGAGCTGGCCACCGCCGCCGGGGTTAACCCCGATACCGTCCGGTTCTACACCCGGGAAGGTTTGTTACAGCCCACCCGCAACCCGGACAACAACTACCAGCAATACGATGCCGAGGATCTGCGCCGGTTGCGGTTTGCCCGTAAGGCGCGGCAGTTGGGGTTTTCGTTGCCGGAGATTCGGCAAATTCTGGCCCGGGCGGATGATCATCATTCGCCGTGCCCGATGGTTCGGGACGTGTTTCAGCAGCGGTTGGTGGTGGTTGAACGGGAAATTGCGGAGTTGCAGCAGTTGCGCAAGCGGATGATTTCGGCGCTGGCTGCCTGGCAGGAGATGCCGGACGGGACGCCGGATGGGCATACGATTTGTCGGTTAATTGAGCACTGGGACGATCCCTCGGCCGAGTCTTGTTGCGAGGAGCCAAAGCATGAGTGATGCACCTGAGCTTAAACCGGCGTTGTCGATTTCCGGAGCCTCGTGTCAGGGCTGTGCGAAGAAGATTCGCAATGCTCTGGAGCCGTTGACCGGCAGTACCGAGCTGGTTGGGGTGGATATCGAGGCGCAAACGGTGGCTTTGCCTGACGGGGTGGATCTGGCCGAGGCGGCGCGGGTGGTAACCGAGGCAGGGTATCCGGCGGAGCCTGTGGCGACGTCAGAGCCGGCATCGTGTTGTGCTTCGAAGAAGGCTTCGTCCTGCAATAGCCAATCCGACAATACCGGTGCACCAGCCAAGTCGGCCAAAGAACACGCACAAGCATACGAAGCAGCAGACGATGACCAGGTTGTGCTGTCGGTTTCCGGGGCTACTTGTGCGTCCTGTGTTGCCAGTATCGAGAAGGCGTTGCTGTCGGTGCCGGGGGTGACCCATGCTCATATGAATCTGGCGGATAACACAGCCACGGCCAGCGGCAAGGCGGAACCGGATGCGCTGATTAAAGCGGTGGAAAGTGCCGGCTATGGTGCCAGCGTAATTGAGGATGCCGACGCGGCTGATGATCGCCGGCAAGCGGAGGATAAAAAGCAGTACAAGGTGCTGCTGGTGAAGATGGCCATCAGTCTGGGCCTCGGCTTGGTGTTGATGGTCTGGGGCATGGGTTTTGACACCATGATGGTGACCGAGGCCAATCAGCTTACCTGGATCAATTTCGGCATTCTGACCCTGGGCGTGATGATCGCCACCGGTGGGCATTTCTTCACCGGGGCCTGGAAGGCCTTCAAACACCATAACGCCAACATGGACACCCTGATTGCTTTGGGCACTGGTACCGCCTGGCTGTATTCCATGGTGGTGTCGAGCGTGCCGGAGCTGCTGCCGGAGATGGCGCGGCATGTGTATTTTGAAGCTTCCGCCATGATCATCGGCCTGATCAACCTGGGCCAGGCATTGGAGCTGCGGGCCAAGGGCAAAACCTCTGAGGCGGTGCGGCGGTTGCTGGATCTGCGGGCCAAGACCGCCCGGGTGATTCGCAACGGCGAAGAACAGGACCTTCCCGTTGAGCAGGTTCGCAAGGGCGACCACATACGGGTTCGGCCCGGAGAGAAGTTGCCGGTAGACGGGGTGATCGTGGAAGGCAGCACCCGCATCGACGAAAGCATGCTGACTGGCGAACCCATGCCGGTGAGCAAGGCGAAGGATGATGAGGTGTCGGCCGGCACTCTGAACACCCACGGTTCGATCATTTACGAAGCCACCCGTGTCGGCAGCGAGACGGCGCTGGCGCAGATCATCAAGCTGGTGAAAAAAGCCCAGGGCTCGAAACCGGCCATTGGCCGGTTGGCCGACAAGATTTCCTCGGTGTTCGTGCCCACGGTCATGCTGGTTGCCATCGGCGCGGCACTGGTCTGGTACAACGTGGGGCCAGAGCCGGCGGTGGTTCACATGATGATAGCGGCCACCACCGTGCTGATCATTGCCTGCCCCTGTGCTTTGGGCCTGGCCACGCCGATGTCGGTGATGGTGGGCGTCGGCAAGGCTGCCGAGTATGGCGCGCTGATTCGCCAAGGGGATGCGTTGCAGACCGCCGGCAAGATCGATCTGGTGATTCTGGACAAGACCGGCACCATCACCGAAGGCCACCCGGCCGTCACGCGGATGACCGCCGTTGATAATAACGAGACCACCTTGTTGGCACTGGCAGCCGGGCTGGAGCGCCACTCCGAGCACCCCCTGGCAGAGGCCATATTGAGCCGGGCCAACGAAGATGGCGTAGAGCCTGAAACAGTGACGGACTTTGAAGCGCTCAATGGCAAGGGCGTGCAAGGCCAGTTCGATGGCCAGACGGTGCGCCTCGGCAACCGGCGCTGGCTGGAGGCCGAAGGCATCAACGTGACACATCTGGATTCGGCCGCCAACACCATTACCGAGGAAGCCGGCACGCCGTTGTTTCTGGCACTGGGCGCCAAGGTGCTGGGCGTTATCGGGGTGGCCGATGCCATCAAGCCGGATTCCGAAGCCGCCATCCGCCGCCTGCATGACGCGGGTATCAAGGTGATGATGGTCACAGGGGACGTTGATGCCACCGCCAGGGCCATCGCCTTGAAAGCCGGCATTGATGACTACCGGGCCGAGGTACTGCCCGAAAACAAGGCCGAAGTGGTCAGCGAAATGCGCGGTAAAGGCTACACCGTGGCCATGGTGGGCGATGGCATCAACGACGCCCCGGCCCTGGCAGCCGCGGATGTCGGTTTTGCCATTGGCACCGGCACCGATGTCGCCATTGAAAGCGCAGCCATAACCCTGATGCGCGGCTCCCTGCACGGGGTGCCGGATGCCATCGAGATTTCCCGGGCAACCGTCACCAACATCAAACAGAACCTGTTCGGAGCGTTTGTATACAACACAATGGGTATTCCCGTGGCCGCCGGCCTGCTCTACCCTGTGTGGGGCATCCTGATGAGTCCGATTCTGGCGGGTGCCGCCATGTCGTTGTCGTCGGTGACGGTGGTATCCAATGCCAACCGGCTGCGCCTGTTCAAAAGCAGCCACACCCCGGCAAGGCAAGAGGAGCGGAACTGATGGAGACGATTCTGGTCAACGCAGCAGGGCTGGCCCTGATGGCCGCCGTGGTTTGGTGGTTCTGGTTATCCGGCAACAAATCCGGGCAGAACCAATGATCCTGTTCACACACGCATTACCGAGGTAACCGCCATGAAAAAACACACCTTAGCCCTTGGCCTGGTGGCCGCCCTGGGGTTCAGCACCACGGCCGTCGCCGGCGGAGCCGCCCATAGCATTCACGTGTATAAATCGCCCACCTGCGGTTGCTGTGGCGACTGGATCGACCACCTGGAAGAAAACGGGTTCGACGTCACCGCCACCGACACCGATGACATGGGCAAGATCAAGGCCGACGCCGGCCTGATTCCAGGCCTGGGCAGCTGCCACACCGCCTTTGTGGGTGACTATGTGGTGGAAGGCCATGTGCCGGCGGATGATATCAAACGCCTGTTGAGCGAGGCCCCGAAAGCCACCGGCATCAGTGTTCCGGGTATGCCCATAGGCTCGCCCGGCATGGAGATGGGTGATCGCAAGGACCACTACAAGGTCATCCTGTTTAACAAGGAAGGTCAGACCCGGGTGTTTGCCGAGCACAACTGACCGTTTTGCACTCAGGTCAGGATTTCCGCGTGCAGCCGGCCAGGCTGCGCGCTCACGAAGTTTGCGGGTCTGTCTGTTTTTTCTACACTGTCGTTCCGGGCTGTTCTATTATGAACCTCAGTGTTGGAAACAAAACACATACTCGCAGGGACTTAGCTTGAGCCTTAAAACCCGCCTTCTCGGCCTCGCATCAATACTGATCATTCTCGCGGCGTCTGCCTCCTGGCTGGCCTACCGGGAGCTGTCAGAAGACATCATCGAACGCTGGGGCAAGCAGGTTACTGAAATTCAGGTGCGCTACGACAGCGCCCGACTGTTGCAGTCCCTGGAACGGGAAATCGGCCTGGCCCGGCAAATGGCGCAATCCTCTACCCTGCTGCAATGGGCCGCCAGCCCGGACAATCCCGAGCTGACCTCCGCCGCCATCCGCCAGATGGAGAGCTTCCGCAATAACTTTCGGGATAACAGTTACTTTGTTGCCCTGCGGGAGAATGGCCACTATTACTACAACAATTCCGACAATCAGTATGCCAATGACCAGTTCCGTTACGTACTGGATCCGGAAAAGCCGGATGATGCCTGGTTTTTCCAGCTGATTGAGGAGGGCCGGGACTTCCACCTGAACGTAAACCCGGACCAGGAACTGGGCGTCACCAAGTTGTGGATTGATGTGCTGATGCGTGATGAGCGCAACGAGATTCTCGGCATGGTCGGCACCGGTCTCAATCTCGACACCTTCCTGCAGGACATTGTCGACATAGGCCAGGAAGGCATAACCACGCTGTTCGTGGACTACAACGGCGCCATTCAACTGTACCGCGACCGCAATTACATCGACTTCGCCAGTATTATCAAACCCGAAGGCCAGAAGAACACGGTGGACCTGCTGTTTGAGGATCGCCAGGACAAACAGCAGATCCTAGGCATGTTGCAGATGCTCAAACAGCGCAACGGCGAGGACGGCGCAGTGGAAAGCGGGTTTGTCACCATTGATGGCCGCAAGCACCTGGCAGGAGTGGCCTTCCTGCCGGCCATAGGCTGGTTCGAAATCACCTTGCTCGACCTGAACGCCCTGGTGCCAACCAGCTACCTGTGGCCGCTAGTGGCCGTCTTCCTTATGTCGCTGCTGGTCTCGCTGATCGCTTTTCACCTGATCATTCAATCACGCATTCTCAAACCGGTATTGAGCCTGGAGGCTGCGGTGATGCGGTTGCGGGAGGGTCGGTTTGACCTGCCCTACCTGCCCAAACCAGATAACGAAATCGGCCGGTTGGTGGACCACTTTGAAAAAATGACCAGCACGATGCGGGATACCACCGCCGAGTTGGAGCACAAGGTCGCGAAACGCACGGAAGAACTGCACCGGCTGGCCCGGGTGGATGCCCTCACCGGCCTGAAGAACCGCCGTGGCCTGGATGAAGTCATCGAACAGGAAATCCAGCGGGCCGAACGTGAAGGCAAGGGATTCGGGCTGATCTGGTTGGACATCGACCACTTCAAAACCATCAACGACACCCGTGGCCATCAGGCCGGTGACGACATTCTGTGCCGGGTAGCGCTCTGGCTGAAAGCTACGGTTCGTCCCTATGACCACCCGGGCCGCTGGGGTGGCGACGAATTTGTGGTGCTGCTGTCCCCCTGCGACAAAGACACCCTGGAACAGATTGCCAACCGGGTGCGAGCCAGCGTGGAGCAGGAAAGCCAGCGCACGGGTACATCGGTCACCATCAGCGTGGGCGGCTATTTCAGCCAGCCAGGCGATGACATGGATACCCTGCTACGTAACGCCGATCAGGCCCTGTACCAGGCCAAGCGGGGAGGGCGTAACCGGGTTTGCATCCACGCTGCTCCCGGCGAGGAGACACACCCGGCCTGACAGATCTGACTCCCACCTGCATAACCGTTATACTCCGCTGCATCATCCATTTTACAGCCAGGTCTTTTCTCCATGCTCAATGCCGACGCTCTCAATCAGTTGCGCCAGCTGAAAACCGATATCAAGCAGAACAAGGTGGTCTTCCCGGGCACGGTCAAACCTACCAACGGGCGCTTCGGCTTTGTGGCCCTGGATGAGGGGCGGGATGTGTTCCTGCCACCGGAAGAAATGCAGAAGGTGCTACCCGGGGATCGGGTGAACGTCACCGAGCAGGAAGTGGAAAAAGGCAAAACCCAGGGCGTGGTAGACGAGCTGCTGGAATCGCACCTGACCACCTTCGTGGGTCGCTACCTGATCAAGGGCAAGGGTCATTTTGTGGCACCGGAAACCCCGGGCATCAACCGCTGGATCTTCATTCCACCGAAAGAGCGCATGGGCGCCCAGCCTGACGACTTTATCTACTGCCAGATCCATCGCCACCCGTTCAAGGATGGAAAAGGCCAGGCAAAAGTCCTGCGAGTCATTGGCAAGGCAGGCCAACCGGGCATCGAACGGGCGTTCACCCTGGCCAATTTCGACCTCGCCGATGCCTGGCCGGACGAGGTTCAGAAACAAGCCGATGCCCTGAGCGAAGAATCCGTCGCGACCCATACCGACGGCCGGGAAGACCGTACCGAGCAACCCTATGTGACCATCGACAGCCCAGGCACCCAGGACATGGACGATGCCCTGATGGCCACGCCCAACGCCACTGGCTGGACGCTGTCCATTGCCATTGCCGACCCGACGGCGATGATCGAACCGGGCAGCCCGGCTGAGGAAGAAGCCTTCAACCGGGCCACCGCTATCTATTTCCCGGGCGAGCCGCTGCCCATGCTGCCTGACAGCATCAGCACACGGTTGTGCTCGCTCATGCCGGATGTGCCCAGGCTGGCTCTGGTGTGTGACCTGCAGGTGAATAACGACGGCAGCCTGGGCGATTACAGTTTCCATCAGGCCATGATCCGCTCCAAGGGCAAGCTGAGCTACGAGCTGGTTTCCCATCTGATTGAAGGCCGGGAAGACGACGAGATCAAGGCTTTACCAGACGAGGTCGCCAACAGCCTGGATCAGCTGCACCAGGCCGCCACCGCTCTGCGTAAATGGCGTGCCGAACACGCGCTGCTGAGCCAGGACCGTCCGGAATTCCGGCTGCGCCTGGACGAGAACAAGCGTATCCGGGTGATTGAGCCCTCGGTACAGAACGAAGCACACCGGCTGGTGGAGGAATGCATGGTGGCCGCAAACCGCTGTGCCGCAGACTTCCTGACCCGGCAGGGCAAAGGCCTGTTTATCCAGCACCCGGGCCTGCGGGACGACCGCGCTGACAACATCCGAAAATTGCTGGAAAGCCATGCGCCGCACCTGGCCGGGCACGACGCCAACACGGCTGAAGGCTTCAAGGCACTGATGAAACACAGTGACCAGCTGCAAGCCGAAGTGCCGGTGAAAGCCATACTGTCCCGCCAGCTGGCCCGGGCGGAGCTGGGCTTTGATGCCGCGCCCCATCAGGGCATGGGGCTGGACGCCTACACCACCTTCACCTCACCGCTGCGCAAATTCTCGGACTTTTACGTGCACCGGTTGATCAAAGCGGCGCTCTGGAACACCCCGATCAAACCCCTGAACAGCCAGCAACTGGAAGCCCTGCAAGCCACCCAGTTCCGCGCCCGCCAGGCCGCCAACACTCTGGAAACCTGGCTCAAGGCCGACTACGCCAAGACCCTGCCGGAAGACCCCATGGAAGGCACCATCAGCCGCACCATGCCCTCCGGTTTCTTCGTGCGCCTGGACAGCAACGGGCTGGAAGGCTTTGTCAGCTGCAAGGACCTGGAGGGCAAGTACGGCTTTGATCCGGTCACCCTGCGCCTGGTGCACAACAAGAATGGCCGTATCTTCCAGCTGGAGCAGCGGGTTACCGTCAGCTTCGCCGGGGTGGACGACGAGCGCCGGCAGATCAATTTCAAGCTGATCAAGGCCGAAGAAATCGCTGGCGCCCAGGAAACCACAGGCGACTGATCCATCCCATCAGCGACCGCGCCGTGCGTTGCAGATTATGCCGACGCACGGCGATTTCGTTCTGGAAAAGCGCTGAAAAGCAGGGAAAAGCAGCGCCCGATTCAAAAATTTACGATATTTTACAAAGATCCCCATTCTTGATTTTCGTCATTAATTCAAAGCAATAATCCACCACCGCCTTCCGTTTTGCCCGGCATCTCCCTGTTGGCCTGAAAAGCCCTATTCCAATAGTTCGCATCATGAAGTATTGGTAATCACAAATATCGATCAGGTCACATCCGGCGATAGTCGATAGATCAGGCGCGCCACCGGGTGGTCGGGCCATTACAGCCAGGTATGCAACCAATGAACAACCGTCTATATCGGTGGTGGCTCACCACAGTGACTCTCACGCTGGCAACAATCGCATTGCCAGGGTGCATGGTGTATCAGATTGACCGAAGCGAGCTTGACCAAAGCGCCAGGGCCTACCATCAAACGGCACCGTTCAAAACCGACTCGCCGGTCCTGGCCACCTGGCTTACACCACAATCAGAAGTGCTGCCGTCAATAGAGGTTGTTCAATCTCCGTCTGTTGAGTACAACAGCATGAATGCAATTCCCAGCATTCTGACACTGAGTCTCATTCCTTTTTATGAAACCACCCGTTACACAGACAACTTATCAATCATCTGGGAAGGCGAAACGCTAGCCGAGAGTTCGGCAAGCTATACCATCAAGAACGCTTGGAGCCTGTACTTCCCCACGCCACTGCTATTCATGGGTTCTCTCTATGAATTAGATTCACAGGATATGCAGGAGACGCAGGATACGGTCAACATCATCCACGCTCGCAACATCGCCGACGCCATTGCTCGCCAGCAGCCCGCGTTTGAAAAAATACCCAGAAACGATCCCGATGCCTTGGTCGCTTTTGTCACATCGGATCAAGCGCCGCTATTCAAACCGCAGGCAACCGCGCACCTGGCAACGTTAGCGCCTCCAGAAAATTCACTCGAATATCACCAGCGATACCTGAACGTCAAAGGCTACATCAACCTGTTACCGGTGGAATCACAAGCCTGGCTGATCGGGCCCGACGGACTCAAGGGCTGGCAGATTAAAGCTGCGCTGGATAGTGGTGAAGAAGAAGCTGAGGTGTTGCGCAGAGTGGTCAGCAGCTACCCCGAATCGTTGACCGCCTGGCACCAAGCAGCCCGGCAGAATGAGGCCAGGTTTCGCGAATTATACGGTCAAAGCTATCCCTCCATCGTCTCGAACCTGCAGGAAAGGCAGGCTAGTGCGCAAGCTGCATGGCCTTATTACCCCAACATGACAGAGGAGCACCATCGGGTGCTCGTCGAAAACGGTATTCCAGCCAACATCGTGGCCTACATGACCAATGCGGAGCGCTCTGCAGAACTGGTTGCGGCAGCGAAAACCGGCTCATTGCAGGATGATCAGGGGCGTACGCTCACCGAAGAACAGCTTCTGGAGCGCCTGGTACGCAACGACAACAACGGCCGTTTCATGAGCCCGTTCACCAGCGACGGCGTACTGGCCGAATGGGTCAACCTGGCTAATAACGCCAACATGGGCGCAACCGCCGGCTCCGCTGTTGGTGCAGTAGCCGGGGCCTATGCTGCTAATAAGGCGCTGGACTTCGTTCCTTTTGGACTCGGCGGTATGGTCGGCGGCGCAGCCGGCGCCAAGGTTGGCAAGGAGGTAGGTAGGGAAACCGCCATCTCGGCGTCCGGTGGCTGGGAAGCCATCAGGGCCTCCTCGGATCAGAGTTTCAATTCGCTGAACGACATGGCCCGTTACCTCAAGCAGAAGTATGGCAGCACTGCCAACTTCGCCGATGCCGTGCGGGCCGCCACGCAAATTTACCCGGAGTTCAGTTCGGTGCTGGACTCCACTTACTGATCGGGCACTCATGGCGTACTCGGATCCCAAAGCGTTCGTTCCACGATGCACCCTGAATGGATTAAAAAGATGACCTACCCAAAAAGCTTTTGTCGTTTCTTCCCTGCACCGGGAAAGAGCGCTCTCGGTGCCCTGGTCGCGTCAACACTCTGGCTCAGTGGTTGCTCCGTGCATCAGTTTGATCAAAGCTCCGTTCCCAACGCGACGCCCTATCAGGTAACCGCACCGTTCAAGATTAATGATTCTGAGGCTGCCCGGTGGGTGATACCTGAAAGCAATGCCCCCCACGTTGACTACATTCACCAACCGGCTCCCACGTGGTACGGCTATGAAGAGTCTTTCGTGGCCAATCTTCCTGCGGTGTTAACCCTGAGCCTGATTCCGATCCATGGCAAAAGTACCTCTGTCAGCAGCGCAACTGTGGCCTGGCAGGATCAGATTCTTTGGCGCCACCAGGCCAACGTCTCGGCAAAAACCTGGACCAGTATGTTTTTTCCGACACCCTTCCTGATGCCCGGTGGCGGAAGCGAAGAGGCGGCCCTCAAAGCCGCCAACGAAGCCGCCGCCAAAGCCCACTTGATGGCGCTGGCAGACGAAACCCGGGCTCAGACTCAACGCTATGCTGCCATTGATACAAAACGCCCGGATGCTTTGGCCAGATTACTTGGCTCCAACGAAGCAACGTTGATTCGCCCAAAGGCCACCGCTCAGCTGATTGCGCTGGCCCCTCAAACGAATGCCCTTGAATTTCACGCACAATACGCCAACCTGCCCGGTTACACCGGACTGCTGCCGGAAAACCTGCAGGCCTGGCTGATCGGCCCGGATGGTCTGAAGGGCTGGCAACTTAAAGCTGCACTGGCTGGGGGCATCTCCGAAGATGACCTGACCAGGCAACTGATCCTTGCTCATCCAGATGCCCGACAACAGGCTATTGATAACTATTTGGCGGCAGCAGGGGGTTCAGGGTGGGCGGCCAACTCCGAGATTGCACAAGCCATGGCGGAGGTTTACGTCAATGCCAACCACGCACCTCCCTTCTCGGGTTTAAAACAAACTCACCGCCAACACCTGCTTGAGGGCGGTTTACCTGAAGATCTTGTCAAGTACATGACCGACCAACCACCCTCGGATCTGATGATCACTGTTGCTCGTGGCGGCTCGATGAGAAGTTCCGACGGTAAAGCCCTGACCGAAGAGGAATTGATCGAACGCCTGGTACGCCATGATAACAACGGTCAGTTCATGAGCCCCTACACCAGTGACGGCGTGCTTGCCGAATGGGTGAACCTGGCTAACAATGCAAGCATGGGCGCTACCGCCGGGTCCGCAGCCGGAGCCATGGCCGGGGCCTATGCCGCTAACAAGGCACTGGACTTCGTGCCATTCGGCCTGGGCGGCCTGGTGGGTGGCGCCGTAGGCTCTGAACTGGGCAAGAGTGGCGGCAGAGAGGCAGCAATTTCAGCGTCCGGCGGCTGGGAAGCCATCAAGTCAGCCTCAGACCAGAGCTTCGATTCCCTACCCAATATGGCCCGTTACCTGAGACAGAAATACGGCACCACCGCAAACTTTACGGATGCGATGCGCGCCGCCACGCAGATTTACCCGGAGTTCAGTTCCGTACTGGCTTCCACCAATTAACCGGAGACGTTTTATGATGAAGGGAACCACCAAGGCACTGATCACCGGCATGGCAGCGGCATCTCTGTTGCTGGTTGGCTGCGCGGGCCAGATTGATAACACCCGCGGTAAAGCCACGGTTTATGAAGATGCCTCAACCACCGGTCGAGTGGGTGGCGTGGGCATTGAAAGCCAGGACATTGTCGCCATTACCGATCAGATGATGCGTGACATGCTGGCCAACCGCATGCTCGCCGGGCGCGACATTCCGCCCCGCATCATCATCGACAATGAATACATGCGTAACGAGAGCTCTTCGGTGGTCAACACCAACATGCTGACCGATCGGCTGCGCATTGAGCTGAACCGCGCCTCCAATGGCCGGATGATCTTCGTTGGCCGGGAATACGCCGGCATGGTGCAGCAGGAACGTGACCTGAAGCGCGACGGCGCCGTTGATGGCGGCACCATTCGCTCTACCGCCGCCCAGGCCGGTGCGGATTATCGCCTGGCAGGCCGCATCACTTCACTGGACGCCTCCGATCGCAGCGACGGCACCCAATCCCGCTACAGCCAGATCAGTTTCGAGATGGTGGATATGGAGCTGGGCACCATCGTCTGGAGTGGCCTGTATGAAATGCGCAAGGCGGGCCGGGACGATGTGGTTTATCGCTAAGATGAAACCGGCAATACTGGCCACGGCGGTGCTGTCGGTCAGCCTGGCCGGCTGCGCCACCGGGCCAAAAACCTTCGACCGCGCCGGCCTGACCAGCGAGCAGGCCGCGATCGTGGCCAGCAAGCCGACGGTCATCCGACAGGATTACCAGAATCTGTATGAGGAAGGGCGCCGTAACGAGGTGCTCAACCTGATGGAGATCGGCCTGAAGGCGTACCGGGCCGGTGATCTGGACGAAGCCCGGCGGAGCCTGGACCGTGCCCGCGTGATCATCGAGAGCGTGTACGCCGACGATGAATCCGCCCGTAAAGCCCGCAGTATCTGGTACGAAGAGGCAGAAAAAGACTTCAAGGGCGAACCTTACGAGCGGGCCATGGTGTATCTGTACCTGGGGCTGATCTTCCTGGAACAGGGGGATTACGGCAACGCCCGGGCCAGTTTCATCGGTGGCCTGCTGCAGGATGCCTTTGCCGAGGAAGAGCAGTTCAGCTCTGATTTTGCAGCGCTGATTTACCTGGCCGGCTGGGCAGCCCTGCAGATGGACAGCCAACAACTGGCGCAGCAACACTTCACCGAACTGCAGGCCTTCCGCCCGGATGCGCCTGTCCCCAATGGCGAGCACAATGCGCTGCTGATTGTCGAAACCGGCACCTCACCCCGCAAGCTGGGTGATGGCGTTGGTCACTATCAACTGGTGTACCGCCGCGGTCGGAACTTCAGTGACGTAGGCGCGCAGTGGCAGCACGGCGATCAGTGGGAAACGGTGTACCCGATGGAAGACATTTACTTCCAGGCATCCACCCGGGGCGGCCGTGCCATTGATCGCATCGTCGAAGGCCAGGTGCAGTACAAAGAAACCACCCGCGACATTGGTACCAATCTGAGCGATATTAGCCAGAACAGCCTGTTGGCCGGCGCCGGTGCCTCCGCCGGGGGCGTATTGGGCGCAGGCTTTGCCGCCATCAGTTTGGTCAGTGTGGCGGCACAGGGTATGTCGGCTGCCGCCAACGTGCGGGCCGATATCCGTTACTGGCAGTCGCTGCCGGACACCCTGCACATCATCCCGGTATCGGCGGAGCCCGGCCAGAAAGTGACCGTGCGTTTCCTGGATGCCAATGGCAACGCCATTCCAGGCATGACTGATACCACCGAATTCAGATTCGACGGACGGGGGCGAGGACTGGCCCTTGCGACGTCCCAACGGCCATAACCTGGCCGCCAAAAGGAGAGAGAACATGTTTCGAAACTTGTTTGCTGTGGCCGCCGCCGGCTTGATCGTCGCAGGCTGCAATACCTTACCCGCGGATTCAACCGATATCGCGGAACGTACGGCACCGCTGGAATACAACACCGTGGTGTTCACCGATTACAACCTCAGCCGCACCTGGGACGACGGTATCCGGGACGCCGGGCGCGTTTACCGTTTGTCGGTTGAAAACCACGGCCAACGCCCTACCGAAACAGGGACTACCGAGGTGTTCGCCGTGTTGCGTAACCACACCGACTTCGACTACCAGATCGAGGTTCGCACACAGTTCTTTGACGACTATGGCGTACCGGTGGATGCCCGCCCGACGTGGCAGCGCTCAACCATTCCGGCCAACAGCGTCAGCGCCTACAAAACCTTGTCCACCACGACCCAGCCACTGAAATATCGCATTGAAGTCCGGGAGATCAACTGATGAACCGTTCACTGGTCGCCGGCTTGTTGCTTGGAGCGATGCCGACGGTGGTGCTGGCCGCCAACGATCATCCGGCTGCGCCCATGAAAGCGCCACATCAGAAGCCTCTTACCGAGCAGGATCTGCGGGCCGAGGCCAACGCTTCGCAACGCTCCGAATCGGCCGAGGCGATTATTGAGCGCTTCCGGGCAGGTCTGGGCAATTCCAATCCGAGGATCGCTGTTTTCTGGAACCGGGCCTTTAACGATCAGGTCAGCGACTGGGCCAGCCAGCGCCGGGTGGTGGTCTCAGAGCAAGGCAGTCTGCACGGCAGCATTCCGGAGGGCAACGTTAGTCTGGACGGCAACGCCCGGGGAGCAGCTCAGGTGGAAACCCGGGCCCAGCGGCGCTCTGCCCCGGTGGCTCCAGCCTTTGATCTGCAAGCCGGACTGGTTTCTCAGCTTACCCGCGCCGGTGTCACCATCGTCGACCGCGACGCCATCATGCGGATCACCGATAATGCCCTGGAGAACGGCGATTTCTCACGCCTGTCTCCTGACCAGGCGCGGCTGGAAATGCGGGCCCTCAGCCAACATGCTGACTACCTGATGGAGCTCAGCCAGGTTGCCGGCAATGAATTCACGATTCGCGTTCTCAACGTCACCAACGGCGCTATCCAGGCCATGGTCAGCTCTAATGGCGTGCCGCCAGCTACCGACGCCGATCGCCGTTGGATTGCCACAGACCGGGGCTTTGAGAAACGGGAGCGACAGGTTTCCCTGAGGGATGTGGGCCAGGAACTGGCGCTGCAAACCCTGGCAGAACTTTAAAACCGGGGGCGTTGGCACCACGTACACAATAGGGAGAATTGAATAAGGGAGGTGCATCATGGCCATCAGCCCCCAGGAATTTCTGAAAAAATACGGCTTCGACAAAGAAGACGAAGAGCGCGATCACAGTTTACGTGAAAACGCGCTGGATCACGCCAAACACCTGAGGCGCCCCCATGCCGGGACACCCCATGATTGGGAGGAGTGGGAGCGCTACAAGCGCGAACATCCGGATGAGGTGGAAGACGAAGACGAGTCCTGACCCGTCTCGTTCACTTGCCCGCAGTCAGCGCCTGAGTCAGGCGCTGATCCTTGCTTTGCCATAACTCTCCCAGCCATTCCTTCACATTCCGGCGATGTTCGGCATCGCTGGAATAGTCCCGACCTTTCAAGTGCTCCGGAATCAGCTGGGTGCTGATATCCAGCTGTACCTCCGGCACACGGCCACACATGAAATCCCAGAAGGTGGGTGCTCCGTTGGGGTAGGCAATGGTGACGTCCACCAGGGTGTCGATGGAATCGCCCATGGCATCCAGCACAAAGGCGACACCACCGGCTTTCGGCAGCAACAGATTCTGGTAGGGGGATTTCTGCTTGTCGTGTTTGGCTTTGGTGAAGCGGGTGCCTTCGACAAAGTTCATGACGCTTACCGGGGTGTAGCGGAATTTTTCACAGGCCTTGCGGGTGGCTTTCAGGTCTTCACCGCGTTTCTCCGGGTGCTTGATCAGGTACTCCCGGGTGTAGCGTTTCATAAACGGGAAATCCAGGCCCCACCAGGCAAGGCCAATCACCGGCACCCAGATCAGCTGCTGTTTCAGGAAAAACTTCAGAAACGGCGCCCGGCGGTTAAACACCCGCTGCATGGCAAAGATATCCACCCAGCTCTGATGGTTGCTGAGTACCAGGTACCAGCTTTCCCGTTTCAGGTTGTCTGCGCCGGTTACCTGCCAGCGGGTGCTGTGGGTCAGTTTCATCCAGCCCGTGTTGCAAGCCACCCAGGATTCCGAGATCCAGATGATGACCTTGGTGCACAGCACCCGGAACCCCTTGTGCGGGATAATCAGTTTCAGCACTGCCGGAATATAAAGCAGCAGGCACCAGAACAGGGTGTTGAGGCCCAGCAAGATGGAGTTGAGTATTCCGACGACGGGGGCGGGCAAGAAACTGAGCATTGAGAAACCTGTTTTCATTGTTTGAACAAAGGGTCGATATCATAACAATGAGATACAGGATTGGGCAGTGGCCTGAAGTGACCATTGTGCCGGCCAGATGTGACGGTTTTGCCATGGTACCTGAGCAACCGCCCGCCTATCCTGTCAGGACCAGTGACTGATGTACCAACGGAAACCCACATGCTTAACCCCGTGAGAACTGCCCTCAACCTGACCTCTGACCTGGCCCGCCAGGGCACCCTTTATGCCGGCAACGCCTTTGACCGGGTGTTTCGCGCCGCCAGCCTGGTGCAGGCGGGCCAGACCCCATTTGAAACCCTGTTTTCTGACGGCTTGGTCAGCCTGCGCTATTACCCGCCCCTGAAAGAGGATTTCATCGAGCTGGACGATCTGGTGATTCCGGTGGAGCGGACAACCCATCGCACACCCATTGTGATCATCCCGCCCCTGGCGGTGAACATGCTGATCTACGACCTGTTCCCGCAGCGCAGTCTGGTGCGATTCCTTCGGGCGAAGGGGTTTGAAGTTTATTTGATCGACTGGGGCACTCCCAAGCGGGAGCACACCCACTACAACATGCACACCTATGTGGCGGAGTTACTGCCGGCCTATCTCAACCGGGTGCGGGAGCACAGCGGCGAACAGGAGCTGTCGCTGCATGGCTGGAGTATGGGCGGCATGTTCACGCTGTTTTACTCTGCCCTGAGCAAGGACCAGCACATTCGCAACGCCATTGTGCTGGGCCTGCCGATCGACAGCCATGCGTCCGGTGCCATTGGCTGGATGTACCAGCGCATCGCGGATGTTGCAGGGGTGGTGCGCAAACGCACGGGGTTTCAATTGCACAGTATGAAGCCACACTGGTTTCACACCCCAGGCTGGGCCAATACCATCGGTTTCAAACTGACCAACCCGATTGGCAGTGTGATGGGCTACTGGGAGCTGATTGTGCGCCTGGGTGACCGGGAGTTTGTCACCAATCACGCCACCACGTCGGCGTTTCTGGACCGGATGGTGGCTTATCCTGGCGGGGTGATTCAGGATACGGTGGTGCGGGTGTGGATTGATAATCAGCTGGCCAAGGGGCAAATCCAGATCGGTGAGGATTTTGCGCGGCTGGAGAATGTGAATGCCAACTTACTGGCGATTGCCGGCCAGGAAGACACTCTGGCCACGCCGGGGGCGGCGAAGCGGGTGATGGATCATGTCAGCTCTACTGACAAAACCTTTCGGGTGGCGCCGGGCGGGCATATGGGGATTCTTGCGGGGAGCAAGGCGCCCAAGGCCTCTTGGCTTGAGCTGGCGGAGTGGCTGGCGGCTCGGTCTGACTGACTTTTTATCGGAGTATGTCGGCAGGGGTTGGGGAGGGGGTGCCAAAACGGAAAACGTGGTTTTCCTGATGGTTTTGGCACCCCCTCCCCAACCCCTGCCTTCGCTGACTGTTTGATATGCCTATTGAAAGCTGCTTTCAGGTACTGAGAGCCTTGAGACTCTCGGGAAGTTGAGAAAGACTTTGTATTACCGCCGTTGGCTCTATGCCCCAGTCTTCGAAAACCCTGTTTTCATCCCGCTTCACCCAAATCGCTGACAACCCGGCCGCTCTGGCCCCAATCACGTCCCAGGCGTTGCTGGACACCAGGCATAGAGGGTTGTCCCAGGCGCCGGTCGCGCGGCGGGCGTAGGTGTAGACGGCGGGGTCTGGCTTGAAGCTTTTGATGTCGTCCACCGACACCAGGCCATCGAACTGCTCCAGCAGGTTGTTGTGGCCGAGGACTTTTTCCAGGGCGGGGTAACTGCCATTGGAGAAGGCGAACAGGGGGTATTGGCCTTTCAGTGCCTGCAGGGCTGGTAAGGCATCGTCAAACGCGGGGAGGGACAGGTAGGCGGCCATGAGTTGGTCTTCCCGCGCCTTGCTCAGCTCCAACTGGTGCACGACCATGGCATAGCGCAGGGCCTGGCGGGTGCATACGCCGAAGTCTTCGTAGACTCGCATCAGGCCCTTCCGGAACGAAAACTCCAGCTGTTTTTCCCGCCAGAGCGCGGCAACCGCCGCTGCCTGCTCGCCCGCATCCTGCTCAAGCAGCCGGGACATGCCCATCGGGTCTACCAGGGTTCCGTAAACATCAAACGCCAGAGTGGTTTTCATGTTTGCTCCTGTTCCGGGGAGTGTGCCTCAATATTGAACGATTACTCAATTTAGACCAACCGGACTTTAGTGGCAAAAACCGATCAACCAGGCCCGGCTTCCTGATGACTTGGCCCTTGCGCTCGCCTAAACTGCCAACCATGAAGCCTGTTGATATGTTGAATCTGGACCTGAGATCCCTCGCCACCTTCGTTGCCGTATTGGACGAGGGCGGGGTGTCGCGTGCGGCCGTTCGGTTGGGGGTGACCCAATCGGCGGTAAGCCATACCCTGGAGCGTTTGCGCCAGGCCTTCGGCGATCCCCTGTTTGTGAAATCCGGACGGGGCATTGTGCCGACCGACTATGCCCTGCGCACCGGGCCGCACATCCGTCAGCTACTGGACGACCTGCGCACCCTGCCCTCGGGGCCACCGTTTGAGCCGGCCACGGCGGAGTTTACGTTTACCATTGCGGCCAACGACTACCAGCGGGATCTGTTGCTACCAGGGTTGGTGAAGACACTCAGGGAACAGGCGCCGGGTATTCACCTGCAGGTGATTCCCTCCGGCATTCCCAATGCCGATCTTCTGCGCAAAGAGGCCTGCGATCTGGTGATCAGCCCGTTTGCCCCGGAGACGACAGACATCATGCAGCGGGGCTTGATGGCGGACCGGATGGTGGTGTTTTACGACCAAAACGAACGCGATGCACCGGCCGATCTGAAGGATTACATGAACGCCGACCATATCACCGTGCTGTTCGCCACCGGCGAAAAGCCCGGGCTGGATAGCACCATGGAAGCAAGAGGTCTGAAACGGCGCAGCGTGGTGACGGTCTCCAACTTCTCCGGCCTGCCGGAGTTTCTGCGCGGCACTGACCTTTTGGCCTCCGCACCCGAACGAATGAGCAATCAACTGATGCGGGACTTCGCCTACGTGCCTTTACCCTTTGAATACAACCCCTTCACTCTGCTCATGCTCTGGCACCGACGCCACCAGACAGACCCCGCCCACCGCTGGGTTCGCAATCAGGTGAACTCGGTGGCGGCCACCATGAACGGCTTGCACGATTAATCAATCAATATTGTTCATGTATTGCATGAAAGGTTAAGCCGTTATTTTTCTGGGCCGGCCGTCCTAGACTCCCCCTCCATATGTTCGCTGGTGAGAGTGGGGTAGTGCCTCCCAAAACTGTGCGGAGCCAGGGATGGCGGAGCCCAAGCGTCACATGGATGTGCCGCAAGGAGCGTGTTTTGGGAGGCACTACCCCACTCTCACCCAACTCCAGGGTCAGGAATAACCGTGCTCGCACTCACCAGCATCTGGACCACCATTTTACTCGCCGCCGCGGTCGCCCTCGGGCCGATGGCCATTGATATGTACCTGCCTGCGCTGCCGCAGATTGGGGCTGACTTTAACGCCGGTACCGATCAGGTTCAGTTCACTCTAAGCATCTATCTGATTGGTTTTGCCCTTGCCCAGCTAGTTTGTGGGCCGTTGGCTGATCGTTTTGGCCGAAAGCCTGTGATGATCGGCGGCATGCTGCTGTTTACCCTTGCAAGCATCGGCTGCGCCCTGGCCAGTAACATTGAAACCCTGCAACTGTTCCGGTTCCTGCAAGCACTCGGCGGTTCCGCAGGACCAGTCCTCGGCAGAGCCGTGGTGCGGGACGTTTATACGCCCCGGGAAGCGGCAAAAATTCTAGCCCTGCTTGCCGGCATGATGGCGCTAGCACCGGCAGTGGCGCCCACGCTCGGCGGGTTTATCGTAGCCACCATGGACTGGCACTGGATCTTCATCGTCATGGCGGGCTACGCCTTGATCATGGTGGCCGTCATCGCTTTCGGCATCCCCGAACCCCTGCGCCCGGAACACCGCCAACCGTTCCGATTTTGCCAGCTCATGAGCAACTACCGCCGAATCAGCACCGACATGACCTTCATCGGCTACACCTTTACCAGCGCCGCCATCTACGGCGGCCTGTTCGCCTTCCTGTCTGGCTCCGCCTTCGTACTGATCGACGTCCTGGGCGTTGCACCGGAACACTTCGGCCTGTACACCGCCATCACCGCCGGCGGCTACCTGCTCGGCAACATGGCCTCCATCCGCCTCGCCGGGCGCTACCTCCCAGACCAAATCCTACTCTACGGCCTGGCCACCACCCTCACCGCCGGCGCCACCATGACATTGCTTGCCTACCACAACATCTACAGCCCCTGGGCCGTGGTCCTACCGCAAGCCCTGTTCATGGCCGGCACAGGCATGGTCCTGCCCCAAACCATGGCCGGCGCATTAGCCAACCACCCCGCCATGGCCGGCTCCGCCTCCGCCCTCCTCGGCTTTGTCCAAATGGCCGCGGCTGCCGCCGCCGGAGCCCTGGTAGGCTTCCTCCACGACGGCACCCCACTGGTCATGGCCACGATTATTGCTATCTGCGCAGGGCTCGGCCTGATTGGTTACCTGTTTCTAGTGCAGCGATACCCTGCACCGGGATTTGAGGCGCAGGGAGCTGGTTCAAACTGATACCGTCTTTTGGACAAGGTAATCCCGTAACTTCAATTTGGTGAAAACCAGCAGAAGAGCCGAGGGTTCGGGTAGGGGACTGCTTTCCAAAACCTTGCGGAGCCATGGATGGCGGAGCAGAGCGTACATGGATGTATTCACAGCGTGTTTTGGAAAGCAGTCCCCTACCCGGACCTGCACCGGTGTTAAAGCATTGGTTTACGTGCAGAAGGATGAAAAGTCATCCAAAGTAGACTACACAGAGTAGATTGCAGAGATCCAAAACCACAAGACAAGGAGCACACCATGAGCAACGTCACCCTGGACGGCAACCCCATCGACGTCAGCGGCAAATTCCCCCAGCCCGGCGAAAACGCTGCCCCATTCACCCTAACCAACAGCGGCCTCGAAGAAGTAAAACTCGACAGCTGGCCCGGCAAACGCAAAATCCTCAACATCATCCCCAGCATCGATACCGGCGTCTGCGCCGCCAGCACCCGCAAATTCAACGAAAAAGCCGGCAGCCTGGACAACACCGTCGTCCTCGTCATCTCCGCCGACCTCCCCTTCGCCGCCGCCCGCTTCTGCGGAGCCGAAGGCCTGAACAACGTTGAAACCCTCTCCACCTTCCGCAACTACAGCTTCCAACAAGACTACGGCGTCGCCATCCAGGACGGCCCCCTGGCCGGCCTGTGCGCCCGTGCGGTTGTGGTCCTCGACGAGAACAACAAAGTCCTGCACAGCGAACTGGTCAACGAAATCAAAAACGAGCCGGATTACGAAGCGGCGCTGAAGGTTCTGTAAAACATCCCCAACCGGGTGGTCAGAGCATTTACGCAGCGTTGATATTGTTTTGGACTACCCGTTCCGAGCTTGGGCTGAGTGTGCGGGCAGGTCTTTCTCAAACCTTGCGGAGCCATGGATGGCGGAGCAGAGCGTACAGGGACGTATTCACAGCGTGTTTGAGAAAGACCTGCCCGCACACTTAGCACCCACCAAAAGCCAGACCTGTTAGAATCCACGCCCAGAATCCAAAACCCAAGGCACCGACCCCCAAGTGCAGAACCAACCGAAAAGCCCAAGCCTGGCCCGCCAGCTCTACCACATGACCTGGCCCATGCTGTTCGGCGTGCTCTCCCTGATGACCTTCCAGCTCACCGACAGCGCCTTCGTCGGCCAGCTTGGCCGCGACCCACTCGCCGCCCTGGGCTTCACCGTCCCCATGCAACAACTGGTCAGCGGCATGTACGTAGGCCTCGGCATCGCCACCACCGCCATTATTTCCAGAACCCTGGGCCAGGGCGACAACCTCCGCGCCCAACGCCTTGGCGGCCTCGTCGTCACCATCGGCGCCAGCCTCGCGCTGATCCTGTGCCTCTCAGTCTGGCTATTACAAACCGGCATACTCAACTTCCTCGGCGCTGAAGACCAACTCCGGCCCGCCATCCGGGAATACTGGGTGCCGTGGCTCATGTCCGCCTGGCTTGGCGCCTTGCTCTACTTCGGCTACGCCGTCTGCCGTGCCAACGGCGACACCAAGTTACCCGGCTACATGATGATCGCCACCAGCCTGCTCAACATTGCCCTGGACCCGCTGTATATTTTTGTCTTCGGCTGGGGCCTGCCCGGGGCCGCCTGGGCCACCATCACCGCCTTCGGGATCGGTGCCCTGGTGGTTTTCCCGGCATTGGTAAAGCGCCAATGGCTGCGCTTTGACCTGCTGCAACTGCAACTGGCCAAAGCCATCAAGCAGCTCGGCGGCATCATGGCACCGGCGATGGTCAGCCAACTGATGCCGCCCCTGTCCGCCATGCTGGCCACCTCGCTGGTGGCCGGGTTTGGCTCCGCCGCCGTCGCCGCCTGGGGGCTAGGCACCCGGCTAGAGTTTTTCTCCATCGTGGTGGTACTGGCACTGACCATGTCCATGCCGCCAATGATCGGCCGCATGCTCGGGGCCGGCGAGCTGGACAACATCCGCAAACTGGTGCGCATTGCCGTGCGCTTTGTGGTGGTCTGGCAACTGGTGCTGGGGCTGGTTTGGCTGGCGGCCTCCGGGCTGGTCTCCACCCTGTTCAGCCGTGATGGTGATGTCCAGGACATCCTGCTGAGCTATCTGCTGCGGGTGCCGCTGAGTTATAGCGGCCTGGGGGTCTGTATGCTGATGGTCTCGATCAACAACGCCCTGGGATTACCCATGCGGGCGCTACTGATCTCAACCCTGCGGCTATTCGCCTGCTACCTGCCCCTGCTTTGGCTGGGCGCTCAGGTGTCCGGTCTCACCGGGTTGATGACTGGGGCCCTGGTCGGCAACCTGGCAGCCGGACTGATGGCGTACAGTCTGTACCGCCAAGGAATGACCCGTTTGCGACAAAAGTACCCGGCCACTTGACGGTTAACAATGAATTTATGTGCTAGTCTTCGGTAATCTCTTTTAACTATCACGCCCAAGCCTGATTGCTGCCGGCGGATGAACAATTAACCCCAATACTCCTTCCGGGCTACCGGCCTTGCTATGGTACCAGGACTCATCATTTTGCTGCCGGTGCTGGGAGCGTTTGCTTCCTGGTTACTGAGCCGCCGCTCTGACGGCACCAGCATCCGTGCTCATGCACTTCTGGCTGCCGTTGCACCTTTTACCGGCGTCCTTTTGCTGGCAAGCCATTGGCCGCAGGCTTCAGACCAGAACGCGCTGATTACCACTGTGCAGTGGATTCCTCAACTAGGGCTGGACCTGTCGTTCCGGCTGGACGGCCTGAGCTGGCTGTTCGCCACCCTGATCACCGGCATTGGCTGCCTGATCATCCTGTATGCCCGCTATTACTTTGACGGCAAAGCCACCGCGCCCCGCTTCTTTATCCTGATCCAGCTGTTCATGACCGCCATGCTGGGCATTGTGCTATCTGAAAACCTGTTGTTCATGCTGGTGTTCTGGGAGCTGACCAGCCTGGTGTCGTTCCTGCTGATCGGCTTCAACTGGTCCAACAGGGGCGCCCGCCGGGGTGCCCGGATGTCGCTGGTGATTACCGGTGGCGGTGGCCTGGCCCTGCTGGCCGGCATTCTATTGCTGGGCAACATGGCCGGCAGCTTCCAGTTGTCCGATATCCTCTCTCAGGGCGAGACCCTCAAGCAGCACAGCCTGTACCCGCTGATGCTGAGCCTGGTGCTGCTGGGCGCATTCACCAAATCCGCCCAGGCGCCGTTCCACCTGTGGTTGCCCCACGCCATGGCCGCCCCCACGCCGGTCTCCGCGTACCTGCATTCAGCCACCATGGTCAAGGCCGGGCTGTTCCTGATGGCGCGTTTGCACCCGGCCCTGGGCGATACCGAGCTCTGGTTTGCCCTGATCACCGTCACCGGCATGGTGACCTTGATGGTGGGCGCCTTTGTGGCCATGTTCATGCACGACATCAAAGGCCTGCTGGCCTATTCCACCATATCCCATCTGGGCCTGATCACCCTGCTGATTGGCATGGGCAGTGAAATGGCCATGGCGGCGGCCCTGTTCCATCTGGTCTGCCATGCCCTGTTCAAGGCCCCGCTGTTCATGATGGCAGGCTATGTGGATCAGGCCACGGGCAGTCGCGACATGCAGCTGATCAATGGCCTGTGGCGTTGGATGCCTGCCCTGATGATCGTCACCCTGGTACCCGCTGCTGCCATGGCGGGGCTACCACTGATGAGCGGCTACCTGAGCAAGAAGATGCTGTTCTCCGAAAGCCTGCTGGTGACGGCACCCCACTGGGCGGATGTGGTGATCCCGGCCTGGGTCACCGTGGCGGGGCTGTTCTCGGTGGCCTATTCAGTGCGGATCTTCCACAACGTTTTCTTTAACGGCCAGCCTCGGGATCTGCCGGTGTGGCCGCCAAAGCACAAACCAGCAGCCGCGTTGTCACCGCTGGCCATTCTGGCGACCCTGTCGTTGCTGGTTGGTTTGGCGCCCCAATGGATTTATGACCACCTGGTGCATCTGGCGGTGCTACAAACCACCGTGTCTCATTTACCAGCGTATGATTTCAGTGCCCTGTCCGACGCCCACACCCCAGCCATGATGAGTTTGGTGGCCATGCTGGGCGGGCTGGCAGTCTACGCGGCCCGCAAGCCGCTTTTCGCTATCCATGCACGACTGCCGGAAGTGGATGCCAAGGACATTTTTGAAACCGCCATGCAGCGCACCATTCGGTTCTCTCAAACGCTGGTTTATCGCCTGGAGAATGGCTCACTCCAGCGCTACCTGGCGCTGATCCTCTTAACCACCGTCGCCCTTGTGGCCTGGAGCTTGCTCGGGCTGGAACGGTGGCGCGGGCCGGTGCCATTGAGCAGTCTCAATCCGCTGGTGGTGTTTGGCATCAGCATCCTGTGCCTGTCGGCCATCGGCGTTGTGCTGTTTCATCGTCACCGCCTACCCGCCCTGTTGCTGCTGTCGGTCACCGGCCTGTTTGTCACCCTCACCTTTGCCTGGTTCTCCGCACCGGACCTCGCCCTGACGCAACTGTCGGTTGAAGTCATGGCGGTGGTGATCATGATGCTGGCCCTGTCGTTCTTACCCCAGAGCTCACCCAAGGAATCCCGCTTTCCCAGAATTGCCCGTGATCTGTTCGTGGCACTGGCCGCCGGCGGCGGTGTGGCTGCGTTTACCTTTGCTGTGCTAACCCGCCCGGTAAACTCCATTTCCGACTTCTTCCTCGCCAACAGTGTGCCCGGAGGCGGCGGCACCAACGTGGTGAATGTGATCCTGGTGGATTTCCGGGGCTTCGATACCCTCGGTGAGATCACGGTACTGGGCATTGCCGCCGTGGCGGTGTTCGCCTTTACCCGCAACCTGAATCTGAAAAAACGGGTGGCGGAATCCGGCCACGCCCATTGGGTAGCAGAGCCCCACCCGGTCATCCTGCAGATGGTGGCGCACATGGCTTTGCCCATTGCCCTGCTGGTGTCCGCGTATATTTTCCTGCGCGGCCACAACATGCCAGGGGGCGGTTTCATTGCGGGATTGGTCACGGCCGTTGCTCTGACCCTGCAATACATGGCCGGCGGTCTGGTTTGGGCGCAGGCACGCATGCGCACACACTTCCGTTCACTGATCGGTGCCGGGCTAATGATTGCGCTGTTGACTGGTGTTGCCAGCTGGCTGTTCGGGTATCCGTTCCTGACCACCACCTTTGCTCATCTGCACTGGCCATTGATCGGCGAGTTCGAGTTGGCCAGTGCCCTGCTGTTTGATCTGGGCGTTTACACCACCGTGGTCGGGGCAACCCTGTTGATTCTGGCGAACCTTGGCAAACTGATGACCATTGCCGGCCCAGGTAAGGAGGTAGGCTGATGGAACTTATGATCGCTGCCGCTCTGGGCATCCTCACGACCTGCGGGGTATTTCTTATTCTGCGTGCCCGCACCTTTTCCGTGGTGCTTGGCCTGACCTTGTTATCCCATGCCGTCAACCTGTTCCTGTTCAGCATGGGCCGGCTGACAACCGGCGCCCCGGCCATTGTCGGCCTGACGGAATCCAGCGCAGACCCACTGCCCCAGGCACTGGTGCTGACCGCCATTGTGATCAGTTTTGCCATGACCGCCTTCGTGGTGGTGTTGTCGCTGAAAGCCGCCGTGGAGTTGCGCAACGATCACGTCGACGGAGAAAACCCGAACGAGGACCGGCTATGACTCACCTGATGATTCTGCCGGTGGTCATTCCCATGTTGGCCGCCGCCTGGTTGCTGGTAAACCATCGGGCCAGTATCGGCCGGCAGCGGGTGTGGAGCATTTTTTCCACCAGCGTGCTGGTGGCACTGGGCGTGTGGGCGGTTGTCGCGGCGCAAACCGATTACCACACCTACTGGCTGGGCAACTGGCAGCCGCCGTTCGGCATTGTGCTAGTGCTGGACCGGCTGAGTGCCATGATGCTGTTGCTGGCGGCCCTGCTTGCCCTGTTTTGTGTGCTCTATGCCAGCCGGGGCAGCGACCGGGAGGGTTCCCACTTTCATGCCCTGTTCCAGTTCCAGCTGATGGGCATTAACGGCGCCTTCCTGACCGGTGATCTGTTCAACCTGTTCGTTTTTTTCGAGATCCTGCTGCTGGCTTCCTACGCCCTGTTGCTGCACGGCGGCGGCCGGGCCAGAAGCCGGGCGGGCTTGCACTATGTGATCATCAACCTGCTCGGCTCTGCCCTGTTCCTGCTGGCCCTTGGCATTCTTTACGGCCTGACCGGCACCCTGAACATGGCCGACCTGGCGGTGCGGATTGCCGCCGCCAGCCCCGATGACCAGACCCTGCTCAAAGGTGCCGCCCTGCTGCTGATGGTGGTGTTCGGTATCAAGGCCGCAATCCTGCCACTGCTGTTCTGGCTACCCAGGGCCTATTCGGCTTCCAGCGCACCGGTAGCCGCGCTGTTTGCCATCATGACCAAGGTGGGTTTTTACGCCATGGTTCGGGTGCTTCTGATTGTGTTCGGGCTCGACCCGGCGCAGCCCCTCAATGCCGGGGTATTCCTCTGGCTCTGGCCTCTGGCGCTGGCCACCCTGGGCCTCGGCGCCATTGGCGTGCTGGGGGCCGCCAGCCTGCGCACCATGGCGGCTTACCTGGTTATCATGTCCAGCGGCTTGCTGATGGCCAGTTTTGCCATGGCCGAAACCACCGTATTGGCCGCCAGCCTGTTCTACCTGCTGCACAGCACCTGCCTGGCGGCGGTGTTCTTCCTGCTGGCCGACCTCATCGGCCGGCAGCGGTCCGACGGCTACGATTTGCTCTCGGTGACCGCGCCTCTGACCCATCGCTGGATTTTGGGTACGCTGTTTCTGGTGGCGGCGGTCAGTATGGCGGGGCTGCCGCCGTTCTCCGGGTTTATCAGCAAAGCCTGGCTGCTGCAAAACGCCACCGGGCATCCGCATTATCTCTGGCTTTGGGGTATCACACTGTTAGCCGGGTTATTCATGATTGCCGCACTCAGCCGTGCCGGCTCCGGCTGGTTCTGGAAACCGGAGCCGTTCACCGGCCGCCAGCGCCGCAAGCTGGACCCGGCGCGGGTGGCCACAGTATCAGTGCTTATCGGCATCAGTGGCACCCTGGCCCTGTTTGCTGCGCCGGTGATGGAGTATATGACCGCGACCGCAGGCCAGCTCTATCATCCGTCCGCCTACGTTCAGGCGGTGCTTGGTGAGCCCGCCACGAAAACGGGAGGGCTCACCCCATGAACTGGTTACAGCGCTGGGTGCCACACCCTCTGTTCGCCGGCTTTCTGCTGCTGTTATGGCTGCTGATGAATGAGTTCAGCTTTGCCCACCTGTTGCTGGGTGCGGTGCTGGCGGTGGTGATTTCCCGGGTCACCCAGCCGTTCTGGCCGGAGCGTTCAAAGATCAAGCATCCGGGTAGGTTGCTGCGCTACCTTGGCCGGTTGTTGATGGACATCCTGAAATCCAACCTGATTGTCGCCCGGCGCATTCTGTTCTATTCCCGGCAGCTGGAGCCAGGGTTCTTCACTTACCCTCTGACCCTGACCGACGATTTTGCCGTGACCATATTGGCCAGCACCATTTCGCTGACCCCGGGCACGGTGAGCGCCCACTACGATCGCGAGGGCCGGTGCCTGTTGATTCACTGTCTGCATCTGGAGGATGAGGCTGCGCTGATTCAGGACATCCGTGAGCACTACGAGAAACCGTTACAGGAGATTTTTGATGATTGAATGGGCGGTTAACCTGGCGATCACTGTGTTTGCGATTGCCATCCTGCTGAACCTTTACCGGCTGGCCATCGGGCCCGACATCGTGGACCGGATCCTGGCGCTGGACACACTGATGATCAACAGTATTGCGTTGATTGTGCTGTTTGATATCCGGTTGTCGCTGGGCATCCTGTTTGAAGCTGCCATGCTGATTGCGCTGATGGGGTTTGTCGGAACCGTGGCAATGACCAAGTACCTGTTGCGGGGGGATGTGATCGAATGACTGCGTCATCCATGCCGTTCGTTCTTGAGTTGGTGATCTCGCTGTTCCTGGTGGCCGGTGCCTTGTTTGCGCTGATTGGCTCTATTGGCCTGGCCTGGTTGCGGGATTTTTTCATGCGTCTGCATGGGCCCACCAAGGCCAGCACACTGGGCCTGGGGTGTTTGCTGATCGGCTCGTTGCTGTTTTTCAGTTTCCAGCGCGGCGCGCTGTCCGTGCATGAGGCGATTGTGACCGTTTTCCTGTTTGTGACGGCGCCAGTCAGCGCCCATATGATGGCCAAAGCCGCCCTGTTCCGGGGTGTGGATAAGGGCGGCCCGAGCCGGAATTACCCGGACCGTTAGCCGGCAAATCTGGCCCGGAAGCTCTCGGGCATGGGGGTGACTTCCCGGGTTTTGTAGTTGAAGAACACAAAACCGTATTTGGCCATGGCCACCGATTGGCCGGTGTCTGCTTTGGTGACCCGGAACACGAAATCCCCGCCGTATTTATTGAAATCCCTCAGGCCGACTTCGAAGCGCAGCATGTCCGGGTAGAAGGATTCGCCCTGGTACATGGTGGCCAGGTCGGTGACGATGATGCCAGTGCCATTCTGGTCGGCTTCTTCGATGCCGTGTTCGACCAGGAACTGGGCGCGGGCTTCGGAGAGCATGGAGATGAGGGCGTCGTTGCCCAGGTGGTT
The DNA here is from genome assembly GCF_003007715.1 of Marinobacter shengliensis. GTDB lineage: Bacteria > Pseudomonadota > Gammaproteobacteria > Pseudomonadales > Oleiphilaceae > Marinobacter > Marinobacter shengliensis. The sequence goes on from NZ_PXNO01000028.1 coordinate 103,693, forward strand.
GGCGCCGTTGATGTCGGTGATTCTGACGGGCATTCGGGTTTCGAAGCTGAAGGCGTTGTCGGGGAATTCGAGTTTGATTCTTGCCACGGGGGTGTCCTGATCTGGTTCAACATTGGATTGGGCTGAATCATACGCTTCCGGTTGTGACTTCTCATCTTATGGTGCTATCGGGTATCTTGCTTTTTGTTCCTGCGCTTTTTGTTTCGGAGTAAGCGGCGCTTGGGACTGGGCTTTCCAGAACACGCTCCTTCGGCACATCCATGTGACGCTTGGGCTCCGCCATCCATGGCTCCGCACAGTTCTGGTAAGCCCAGCCCCAAGCCCCGCCCAGACTTCCTGCAAGCGCCCAATAAAACGTCATAATAAGAGTTACTTATGGATATTCGCCCGGCTGCCACCCTGGTTCTTACCCGCGATACCGAAAACGGCATTGAAGTGCTTCTGCTGCAACGCACCTGGGAGGCTATTTTCCTGCCCGGTTACTATGTGTTCCCCGGCGGAGCGGTGAACGAGCAGGAGTCGGCGGCGCAGCCGCATGTTGTGGGTGTTGAAGACGGGGATATCAGTCAGACCATGAGTCTGGACGAAGGCGGTGCCGACTATATGCTGGCTGCAGTACGGGAGTGCTTTGAGGAGGCGGGGATTCTGCTGGCTCAGGACGGCAGCGGTCAGCTTATCGGTGCGGAGCATCCGGTGCTTGGTGAGCGTGACGCATTGTTTCGGGATGAGGTGTCGCTGGCGCAGTTGTGTGAGAAGCATGGGCTGGTGGTGCCGCTGGACCGGTTGGCGTATTTGAGCCATTGGGTGACACCGCCAGGGCCGCCGCGGCGGTTTGATACGCGGTTTTTTGTGGCGGTGGCGCCGGAAGGGCAACGGGCCGGGCATGATGGTCAGGAGACGATTGATCATGTGTGGATGTCGCCTGCGCAGGCGTTAGAGGAGCATCGGGCGGGGCAGCGTTTGTTGGGGTTGCCGACGATCCGTACCCTGCGGGTGTTGTGTGATTTCAATACCACCGCCGAGCTGATGCGCTATGCCCATGCCAATCCACCGGAGGCGTTTCCGACCGATCCCTGGCCGGCGCTTCGCAAGGGCAAGCCGGTGATGCTGGAACCCAACGCGCCGGCTTACGATGAGGCGGTCAAGCTGGACCCGGAGGGGGAAGGCACCACCCGGGCGGAGATTGTGCCCGGTGAGCCGGTGGAGGTGGCGGCCGGTGTAGTACGGTTGACGGCACCGAACCCGGGGATGATGACCGGGCCCGGCACCAATACCTATATTCTGGGTTTTGAGCGGTTTACAGTGATTGACCCCGGGCCCGCAAACGAGGCCCACATCGAAAAGATTCTGGAAGTGACCGGCGGGGTGGTGGACCAGGTGCTGGTCACCCATACCCATCTGGATCATTCACCGGCCGTGTCGGTTCTGAAAGAACGAACCGGTTGCCGGGTGTTTGGCTGGCCAGCCCCGGAGGGCGCAGGCCAGGACCAGTCCTTTAAGGCGGACGACGAGCCGGAGCATGGCGACCTGATTGTCAGCGAGGCGGGCATTCTGAAGGTGATCCATACCCCCGGGCATGCCTCCAACCACCTGTGTTTCCTGCTGACGGACCAGGAGTTGCTGTTCTCCGGTGACCACATCATGCAGGGCTCCACGGTGGTGATCAATCCGCCGGACGGCGATATGAAGGCCTATGTGGAATCCCTGTACGAGCTATTGGAGGAGCCTGTGCGCTCTATCGCGCCCGCCCACGGCTTTCTGATGGGGCAACCGGAGGCAGTGATTGATTACCTGATCACCCACCGGTTATCGCGGGAGCACAAGATCTTCCGGGCACTGGAAGCACTGGCGCCGGTGTCCCTGAAAGACCTGACGGCGAAAGCCTACGACGATGTGCCAGCAGCCATTCATGGCCTGGCAGCACGATCAGCCCTGGCACACCTTCTCAAACTTGAGGCAGAACACCGGGCATACCAGTCAGACAACCTCTGGCATGCCCACTAGCCAGGGTACCGGGCTACTTCTTGGCGATGATCCACACCGCGTGCACGATGCCAGGAATGTAGCCCAGGATGGTCAGCAGGATATTGATCCAGAAATGCTTGCCCAGGCCCACCTGTAAAAAAACACCTAATGGCGGTAACAGAATCGCAACCAGAATTCGCAAAAGGTCCATTTAGTTCTCTCCTCGTGGCACGTATAACAGTCATATCTCTGAAAGATAGCAGTGTTATTACATTCAACCACACTGGGCCACCACAGATGGGCCCGTGATCATGAAAGTGGCATTAAACCTCTGTCACAGCGGTATTCATGAACCATACAGGGCCCTATCCTTGGGGCCACTGGACAGGTACTCGAGGACTTATGCTGTTTCAAAGGCCCAGACACTCCACAATCCGACACTTTCCGATCTGGCTTTTCGCGGCCGCCCTGCCAATGGTCACCTTGGCCGACTCCAACGATTCGTCTGTGCTGGTCGCCCAACTCGCAGAGGATGAAAACGTTGAGGATGTGGTGCGCTCTGAACCCCGCCGCAGTCCGGGCGAAGATGACGACGCCAGCGACGACGAGCAGGAATCCTCAGCACCAGATACCGGCCAGCAAATACAAACGGTCAAACCCTTGGTGGTACCCGTTACCCGCAAGATTGCCCCCAACATCGACCTGAAAGAAGTGGCACCCCTGCCGGAACCTGAGCCGGAACCGGAATCTCTGCCGGGGGCGGAACTGTCTGAAGAGGAGGTTCAGGCCCTGCAAGATACCGCACAAGGGGAAACGCCCGCCGCCGAGGACGAATCTGATGCGCAGGCAGAACCCCTGCCGGCCGAAAGTTTCACCCTGCTGGGCAAGGAAGTGCTGCCCGGCACCTCCACGCGGCTGGCCTGGTCACCCCAGATCCAGATTGCAGGCCTGTCACAGATTACTCCTGTACTGGTGGTCAACGGCGTGAATGCCGGGCCAACCCTGTGCCTGACTGGCGCCGTGCACGGCGATGAGCTTAACGGCATCGAGATTATTCGCCGCACCATGTATGACCTTAATCCGGAGAAACTCAGCGGCCGGGTGATCGGCGTGCCCATTGTCAATCTAACCGGCTTCCAGCAGGGCAGTCGGTACCTGCCGGACCGTAGGGATTTGAACCGCTTTTTCCCGGGCCGCAAGGACGGCAACCTTGCCGACCGGGTGGCCTATTCGTTGTTCGAGAATGTCATTCGGCACTGCGACATGCTGGTGGACATTCACACCGGTTCCCTCAAGCGCACCAACCTGCCTCAGCTGCGGGCCGACATGAACAATCCGGATGTGGCGGAATTCACCCGTGGGTTTGACCGCATGGCGGTGGTGCACAGCTCCGGCTCCCCTGGCATGCTGCGCACGGCAGCCGTCCAGGCAGGCATCCGCGCCGTGACCATGGAAGCAGGGGAGTCGCTGCGAATTCAGGAGCATCAGATTGAAGCGGGGGTTAATAGCCTCAACAGCCTGCTGGAAAAGCACGGCATGATCTCCAGGATGTTTGTGTGGGGCGATCCGGAACCGGTCTACTACGATTCCACCTGGGTGCGCGCCGAACACGGCGGCATTCTGTTCAGCGAGATTAACCTGGGTGCCCACGTCTCCGAAGGCGAGGTGCTGGGCTATGTGGCTGATCCGATTACCAATGAGCAACACCCGATACGCTCCACCTCCAACGGCAGGATCATCGGCATGGCGGTGGATCAGGTGGTGATGGCCGGCTTTGCCGCCTACCACATTGGTACGGAGGCAGAAGTTCCAGGAGAGTAGTATGCTAGGGGTTTTACCCGACAGCCTATGATCCACAGGAGTTCATGTGTCTTCGGCAAACTCTGGCATATTATCCCGAATTCCCGGCCTGGCCTATGTGGGCCTGGTGCTTACACCGCTGTTCTGGGCCGGCAATGCCGTGGTCGCGCGAGGCACGGTTGAGCATGTCCCGCCCCTGTCGATGTCTTTCTGGCGTTGGGTAATCGCCCTCGCCATTTTACTGCCTTTCGGGTTCCCCGGCATGTGGCATCATCGGGGGGTGATCCGCGCCCGCCTGGGTTCGATGCTGGCGCTGGCCACCTTCAGTGTGGCGGCGTTCAATTCACTGCTCTACTACGCCGCCATCACCACCACCGCCACCAACATTGCCCTGATCAATGCCACCATTCCTATTTTCGTGGCCCTGCTGGCGTGGATGCTTCTGGGCGACCGCACCCGGCCAATTCAGGCATTGGGCATCGCCCTGGCTATCGGAGGCATCCTGACCGTGGTCGCCCGGGGTGAACTCTCGGTTCTGACTGGCCTTCAGGCACAACCCGGTGACCTGATCATGGTGGCGGCCGTCTTCAGCTGGGGGTTGTTCTCAGTCTTGCTCAGACGGCAGGCGGTGCCGTTACCAGCCCTTACTTTCCTGACTACCCAGATTCTGCTGGGCACGCTGGTGATCCTGCCGTTTTACCTGGTCGACCTGTTTTTCTTCGCCGGAGGCTTCGAGCTGACCCGAAATACGGCCATGTCGCTACTGTATTTCGCCATATTCCCCGGTATCCTAGCCTACGCATTCTGGAATCACGGCGTGCATGCGATCGGCCCGGCCAGGGCCGCCATATTCATGTACCTGACCCCGGTATTCGCATCCATACTGGCCGGCATTTTTCTGGGTGAGTCGCTTGGCGTGTTTCACATGATTGGCGGCCTGTTGATTCTCGCAGGCCTGGTGTTGGCCACGCGAACCGGTCGCCAACAGCCTGCGTATTCACTTCGGAGTCAGGAACAAAACGGGAGAGACACATGATGAAAGCCACCCCCAGCATCAGGCGAACTCGCACCCTTTATGGTCTGTTGTTGATCATCCTGGCACTTGGCATGCCTGCATTGGCGTCTGCCGAGGCCTGTGATCCGGAAGACCATGAATGGGTGCCCAGCCGCTATTACCCGGCGGGGTCCGTGGTGTTTCACAACGACAACTGGTACGAGTCCCGTGAAATCCACGAAGGCAAGGAGCCAGGCATTACGTTTGACTGGAAACGTCTGTTCTCCGTGCCGGAGTGCGGTGGTGACAACGCGCCGCCCGACCCCATAGATCCGTCTGATGTGGAAGAAGGCGTAACCCAGACTGACAGCGACACCGAATTCTGCGAACGCCCGGAACAATGGCTGTTTGCTGAGAGTTACTCCGTCGGCAGCCAGGTAAGCCATGGTGGCAAGATCTGGGAAGCCATCCGGGATACCAAGGGCGACATGCCGGGTATCCAGGAGCCACCGCACTGGAAACTGGTGGAAAACCACTGCGCCATTCAGTCGCAACCGGCACTATAGGCCAGCCAACGCTGCCTCGATCCGCGCTATCACCTCCTCCAGCACGGATCGCGGGCAGCCGATGTTCAGGCGCATGAAGCCACTGCCAGGTTGCCCGAAGGACAAACCCGGGTTCATGCCCACGCCGGCCTCCTCCACGAAAAATCGTTTGAGGCCGGCGTCATCCAGCTCCAGGCTCCGACAGTCGAGCCACATCAGATACGTGCCTTCCGGCACATCGACGTCAATGCCTGGCAATCGCCGGGACACCGCGCTGGCCACAAAATCCCGATTGGCCTGCAGATAGCCGAGCAGTTCATCCAGCCAAGTGGCGCCGTGGCGATAACCCGCTTCAAAGCCGGCAATGCTGAACGGGTTGCACTGGGGCAAGTGCATGGACTCAAACACCGCTTTCATGGCTTTGCGCCGATCCGGGTCCGTGATCACCAGGGCCGACAGACCAAGACCGGGCATGTTGAAACTCTTGCTCGGAGCCACCGCCGTCACCAGAGCATCCTCTTCTCCGGCGAGTCTACCCAGGACGGTATGCGGTGCCGCGTCCGGATAAGTCAGATCACAATGTATCTCGTCTGAGAGCAACACCAGATTGTGGCGCCGGGCAATGGCCAGCAGCTCTTTCAGCTCCGCGTCCGTCCAGACCCGGCCGACCGGGTTGTGGGGGGAGCACAACAACAGCACCCTGGCATCGGGCCGGGCAGCGCATTGCTCGAGATGCTCCAGATCCATCCGGTACTGCCCGGTCTGCGGATCCTGAACCAGGGGGTTTTCGATCACTTCACGACCGCTCTGGCGCACCGAGCTGAAAAAAGGCGGATACACCGGCGGCTGTATAATCACGCCCTCGCCGGGTTCGGCGTAGGCCATACAGGCGGCATTCAGAGATGGCACCACCCCCGGCGCCATCAATATCCACTCCCGGCGAATGTGCCAGCCATGGCGCTGCGCAAACCAGTCGATCATTGCCTGGTAGAGGCTGTCAGGAAACAGGGTATAGCCGTAAACCGGGTGCCGAGCCCGTTCAGTCAGGGCGCGGGTGACCGCCTCGGGCGCGGCAAAGTCCATATCCGCCACCCACACGGGAATGACATCCTCCCGGCCAAACACCGCCTGGCGGGCATCAAATTTGACCGAGCAGGTATTTTCTCGTCGAACAGGCTGATCAAACGCACTGGCCACAAACGAACTCCCCAACTGGTTGAAAGGCTGCCGAGGGCTATTGTGGTAGCCCCGGCCAACGACCGCAACCAACCGTGGCAGGCGCCTCCCGCTTTGGTCGAACATGGGCAAGTTTTGCTTGCCGAAACGAGCCGATACTTGCGAACCTAACCGTTTGTTGATGGTTGTCGTCCCGAACGTTTGTCGGAGTTCTCCCCATGATCGGCCAGATCCTAGCTACCATGCTGCCGGTATTCCTGATTGCAGGTTGCGGTGCCCTGTATGGCCGCTACCGCACACCAGACATTCAAGGCCTGAACGTTCTCAACATGGAACTGTTCGTGCCCATGCTGGTGTTTGCCGTACTGGCCGACCAGCAGGCGCCCCTGCAGGACTATGGCTGGCTGGCCCTGGCGGCAACAGTGGTGGTGCTCGGTTCTGGCATCATTCTGTACCCGGTGGCCCGCGTTCTGAACCTGAACCTGAAAACCTTCCTGCCGCCGATGATGTTCAATAATTCCGGCAACATGGGCATTCCGTTGCTGGTACTGGCGTTCGGTGAGGCGGCACTGCCGGCGGCGATCGTACTGTTCATCGTCGAGATGCTGCTACACTTTTCCGTTGGCCTGTACATGCTGGACCCGCACACCTCCATCATCCGGCGATTGCGGCTGCCGATCGTGTTCGCCAGCATCGCCGGGCTAACGGTTAACTTCAGCGGTGTTGCCCTGCCTGGCTGGCTGCTGGAAACCCTGAACATGCTGGGTGGCGTGTGTATCCCCTTGATGCTGTTTGCCCTGGGGGTGCGGATGCTGGATGTGGATTTCCGGGACTGGAAACTGGGGCTGATTGGCGCCATTGCCTGCCCGGTCAGCGGGTTGCTGCTGGCCTGGCCGATGATTGCCCTGCTCGACCTGCCGGGCCTTCAGGTAGCCTGCCTGTGGGTGTTTGCGGCGCTCCCGCCTGCGGTGCTCAACTACATGGTGGCGGAGCAGTATCAGCAGGAACCCCACGCGGTGGCATCGTTGGTATTATTGAGCAACCTGGGCAGTCTGGTGGTCATGCCCATTGTCCTGGGCCTGGTGTTCGCCGCTGGCTACGTCTGACCAGCTCACCACTTCACATGGATGAATAAAGCGGATGTCTGAAACGGTTGCGGTGGTGCGCGCTGCCCGCCCGAACTTCCTGTTGCTTGCGCCACTGTGTGTGGGACTGGGCCTGGCCGTTGCCTGGCAACAGGGCCAGCCTCCGGCGCTGATCGACACCCTGCTGGTGTTTGTGGGTGCCGTGCTGGCCCATGCGGCGGTTAACCTGCTCAATGAATATGAGGATTTCCGGTCCGGACTGGACCTGATCACCCGGCGCACCCCTTTCTCCGGCGGCAGCGGCGCGCTACCCGAAGTACCTTCCGCAGCGCGGCGGGTATTGTGGGCCGGGCTCGGCACCCTGGGGTTGGTGGTCGCCATCGGCGTGTACTTTTTGTGGCTTCGGGGTTTGCCCATGTTCGTTCTGGGTGCCGGTGGGGTGGTACTGGTGCTGACCTATACCCGCTGGATCACCCGGTCGCCGCTGTTATGCCTGCTGGCACCGGGCATTGGCTTTGGCCCGGTGATGGTGTTGGGCACCCTGGTGGCCCTGGGTGCCCGGCTGGACGCCGCCGCCCTTATCTGCGCAGCCGTCGCCCTGCTTCTGGTCTGCGAGCTGCTGTTGATCAACCAGATACCCGACGCGGATGCCGACCGGCAGGTTGGCCGCCGGCACCTGGTGATCACCCTTGGGCCGGAAACCGCCAGTACGGTAGTGGCAGGCCTGCTTGCCGGCAGTTATCTGCTGATCGGAGCCGGCATTCTGGCCGGGATTCTGCCGACCACCGCACTGATCGCCCTGCTGCCGTTGCCACTGGCCCTGTGGATCAGCGTGCGCCTGCCCCATGTCCTGGACAGAGCAGGCGAACTTAACCGGTTGCTTGGTGCCAATGTGGTCACCCTGCTGTCGACCCTGGCATTGCTGATGGCCGGGCTCAGCCTCTGAACCGGAACACGCTGACCCGTGAGCGCAACTGACCCGCCAGCACGGCCAGATCCCGGCTGGCACCGGCCACCTGATCCGATCCGGCCGAGGTTTCAATGGTGGCATCGTGAATTCTCGCGATGTTGCGGTTCACTTCCTCCGCCACTGAACTCTGTTCTTCTGCAGCGCTGGCAATCTGGGCATTCATGTCGTTGATGGAAGCCACCTCTTCCCGGATGCGCCCAAGCGCGGTTTCTGCCTCGGCGGTCTTCTCAACCGTCACCCGAGCCAGATCCCGGCTTCGTTCCATTTCACCGGAGGCCTCACCAGCACCGGCCTGCAACCGGCCAATCATGTCCTGAATCTCCCGGGTGGAATCCTGGGTACGGGATGCCAGGGAACGCACTTCATCAGCCACCACCGCAAAGCCCCGGCCATGTTCGCCAGCGCGGGCGGCTTCTATCGCCGCATTCAGCGCCAGCAGGTTGGTTTGCTCGGCGATGGCGTTGATCACTTCGATGATCTTCTCGATATTACCGCTGTCTTCAGACACCCGGCTTACAGAAGCCGCCGCGTCCTCCAGCTTGTTCGCCAACTCGGTGATCGAGCTGGCCGTCTCCTTGACCACCTGATTTCCGGTTTCCACTTCCTGGTCAGCCTTGCGGGTTGCTGTCGCGGCGTTAGCGGCAAAGCCCGCCACCTCGTTCACCGTGGCCGCCATCTGGTTCACCGCGGTGGCCATCTGCTCGGCCTCAGTGGCCTGCATACGGATCTGTTTGCTGTTGTTATCTGAAGTATCTTCCAGCTCGCCAGACGCGTTGGACAACTCCTCGGCCGCAGACCGCACTTCACGGATGATGCCCGTTAGCCGGTCAATGGTATCCGCCAGAGCGCCCATCACGCTGTCCGGGTAACGGGTTTCCAGATTTTGCTCCAACTGGCCATCCGCCAGCTGCCGGATAGCCGCCGCCACTTCCTCGGGCTCCGCGCCGAGAATGCGCTTGAGCTTGCGGATGATCACCGTCGCCACCAGTACACTGACCAGCACAGCAAAACCGGTGATGGAGAGAATCATGATGTTGAAGCCACTGGCGGCGTCGCGCACTTCTTCCAGGTCAGCGGCAACGGTGTCTTCCTGATAATCAATAAACGCGTTAACCCGCGCCAGCCACTCGCTGTAAGCCGGTGAAACCTGATCCAGCAACAGGCGCCGGGCCTGCTCGGTATTGCCTGCGGTTCGAAGAGTCACCACCTCATCGGTCAGGGCGAGGGTTCGCTGCTCGGTGGCTTCGATGTCCCGCAGCAAACGGCGCTCCTGATCCGTGGCCCCCTGGCGCTGGAACATCTGGGACATGGCTTCGGCGTTCTTCCGGTACATAGCCGCGAGGTCATCAATGGTGCGCAGATGCTCACGCAAGGAAGCATCGCGGTTCACCAGCACCACATCCCGAATGGCGATGGCCCGGTCGTGCACGCTGCCCCGGAAATTAATGGCGAAGCGTTGTTTGAGTGAGGCGCCCTCATTAACCGAGGTCAGGGTCCGGTCAATGAATCCCACCTGGTGATTACCTACAACGCTGACCAGCACCATCAGCGCTACCATCAAACCAAATCCCAACGCCAGGCGTTTTGCTACCGTGAGCTGGCCAGTCATATAAGCACTCCACATATTGGTTAAGTGGAGAGAATTACGATTAAAAAAAGGAATGGATTTATTGCTTTTGCAAGATTTTGTAAATTCTTTAACGGTCTGCCACTCAGCCCCCTATTGAACCGTCCGTTTTCCTTGCAACTGCCTGGACTTTGGCCGATGGTTAGAGGCAAATCTGCCTGATCTGGTAATGATATGGAGGTCTGTCCATGAGTGTTCTGCTTCTGGTTATCAGTGCCCTGGTGCTGATCTATTTCAGCATCGGCGGCAAAACCGCTGCGATCGTGATGTCTGTCGCCACCCTCGTCGGCGTTGCCAACGACGGCTGGCACCTTCTCAGTTTTGTCATCGGCGGCCTGCTGTTAGCGTTGGCGTTACTGATCACCCTACCCGGCGACCTGCGCCTGGACAAATTCAGCCGGCCCTTGCTGGGCTGGGTCCGCAGCCGCCTGCCCAAGCTCTCGCCAACCGAGCAGGAAGCCCTGAACTCCGGTTCCGTAGACTGGGATGGCGAACTGTTTTCCGGCAAACCGGAATGGAACAAGCTGCTGGACGCCGCTCCGGCGCATCTGACCAGCGAGGAGCAAGCGTTTCTCGACGGCCCGGTGGAAGAACTGTGCAAGATGCTGGATGACTGGCAGATCACCCACGAACACTACGACCTGCCGGACAAGGTATGGAAGTTCATCCGTGACAAGGGCTTCTTCGGGCTGGTGATTCCCAAGGAAGACGGGGGCCTGGGTTTCTCCAACACTGCCCACTCCGAAATCGTGATGAAAATCTCCACCCGCAGCGTATCGGCAGCGGTGACCGTCATGGTGCCCAATTCCCTGGGCCCGGGTGAGCTGCTGATGCACTACGGCACCGACGACCAGAAACACCACTACCTGCCGCGCCTGGCCAAGGGCAAGGAAATCCCCTGTTTTGCCCTGACCTCACCGGTGGCCGGCTCCGACGCGGGTGCCATTCCGGACAAAGGCATCGTCTGCAAGGGCGAATGGAACGGCAAGGAAGTGCTGGGCCTGAAGGTCACCTGGAACAAGCGCTATATCACTCTCGCCCCGGTAGCGACCCTGATTGGCCTGGCCATCAAGGTCTATGACCCTGAACACCTGATCGGCGATCAGGACGACATCGGCGTGACCTGTGTGATGGTGCCCCGGGAGACCGACGGCGTGAACGCTGGCACTCGCCACCTGCCCATGAACACCGTATTCATGAATGGCCCCACCTGGGGTACCGAAGTGTTCATCCCCATGGACCAGGTGATCGGTGGCCAGGACATGCTCGGCAAAGGGTGGAAAATGCTGCTGGAATGCCTGTCCATCGGCCGCTCCATCTCCCTGCCGGCTCTCGGCACCGGCGCCGGCAAGTTTGCAAGCCTTGCCACTGGCGCCTACGCCTACACCCGGGAACAGTTCGGCCGCACCATCAGCCAGTTCGAAGGCGTTCAGGAAGCCCTGGAGCCCATCGCCGGCTACACCTACATGATGGATGCCGCCCGCCTGCTCACCGCCGGCATGCTGGACCGGGGCGTTCGCCCATCCGTGCCCTCGGCGGTACTGAAATACCGCAACACCGACCTGATGCGGGAAGTCATTAACCACGCCATGGATGTAGTGGCCGGCCGGGGCGTGATCACCGGCCCCCGTAACTTCCTGGCCCGGGCCTACCAGGCAGTGCCCATCGGCATTACCGTGGAAGGCGCCAACATCCTGACCCGCAGCCTGATGATCTTCGGCCAGGGCGCCATTCGCTGCCATCCGTTTATCGTGGAAGAAATCGAAGCCGCCGGCATGGAAGACCAGGACAAGGCCGCAAAACAATTCGATGGCATCTTCTACCGCCACCTGGCCCACACCACCCGCAATGCCCTGCGGGCGTTCGTACTGGGCCTGAGCAAGGGCTGGTTGGAAACCGCGCCACGCCAGGGCGACATCCAGAAATACTACCGCCAGCTGGGCCGATTCTCCGCTGCCTTCGCATTAATGACCGACGTCACCCTGCTGACCGTCGGCGGCGGCCTGAAAGCCCGCCAGCGCTTGTCTGGCCGCATGGCCGACTGCCTGGTCCAGCTGTATTACGCCACCGCGGTGATCAAGCAATGGCATGAAGAGGGCTACCCGGACGACCAGCGAGACCTGGTGGAATGGTGCCTGCAAACCTGCCTGCACGACCTGCAGGATTCCATGCGCGATGCCATCATCAACTTCCCGGTCCCGGCCCTGCGCTGGCCGCTGCGTTTGCTGGTGTTTCCGCTCGGCGCCACCGGCCTGAACGGCCCGGACGACAAGCTGGGCGCGAAAGTGGCCGCGACCATCGTGAACGACACCCCGGTGCGCCAACGCATCAGCCGCGGCACCTTTATCAACATGGATCCCGACGACCCGCTGGGCCGCGTACTGAACGCCTATAACCTGGCCAACGAAACCGCCGAGATGCGCCAGCGCCTGCACGAAGCCATCCGCAGTCGTGACGAAGACGAACTGGACGGCATTGCCCTGCTGATGGGCCATCAACGTAAAGAGCTGGTGGACTGGGCCTGCGCCCAGGGCATCATCAAGGCGGACGAATGCCCGAAAATGGAAGAAGCGCTGACAGCCCTGTATGACGTCATCCGGGTGGATGCCTTCGACGCCGATGGCCTGAAAGCCCTGGCCAAAGGTGCCAAGGGCAAGCGCAAGGTTGTAGAGCGGCCTGGCTCAGGTTCCTAGCCTTTTAGTTCGGTGGAGGTCAGTCCTTGGCAGGAGGCCTCCCAAAAATGTGCGGAGCCATGGATGGCGGAGCAGAAGCGCCCATGGATGGCTCGAGCGTTTTCCGGACAGGCACCCCCGCCCTGCTCAAAACACCAGAACCCGCAGGCTGCTAGAAGGTTACTCCCCACGAAGCCCACCCCGAATAGCCTCATCCACCAGCCAGCGGCGCAGCGTCTGAATCCCACGCTCCCGCCGGCGACTGGTCTTCCAGGCAAAGTAGAACTTGTCACCTGTCACCACCGAATGGGCGGGCAACCGAACAAAATCCGCCGAATCCTTGCGGGTACTGAGCATGTAGTCATTGGTCAACGCAATGCCCTGATGAAAGCGCGCCGCCTCCAGCGACAACAGCATATGGCTGGAATGCAGCAGCCGACTGGACGCAGGCAGCTTCATACCGGCCTCCTGATACCAGGCCTCCCAGTCGCCGCCCTGCCTGTCATAGATACTGTGAGTCGACAGCAACGGAAACCGGGCCATCTCTGCCGGCGCTATCGGCTGCTCATCCTGCCGCCCTGGCTCCGCATCCCGCCCTAACTCCCGCCGTATACGCTGCCAATAATCCTGACTGCACACCGGGAACAACCGCTCCTCATAAAGCAGATCGTAACTGTAGGCCCGCGAATCCCGGTGAATGGTAATAAAACAATCCGCCACCCTATCCGACAACACCGGATTCTCACTGCTCATCTCCAAAGCCAGATCAATCTGCGGATGCAAACGCTGCAAATCCGGCAACCTCGGCGCCAGCCAGCGCACCGCAAACGAACTGAACACCGACAACCTCAGCCGCGACTCCTCATGCCCCAACAATTGCTCACTGGCCCGTTCAATCTGCAACAGTGCCGAACCAATCGCATCCAGATACTGCCGCCCCTCATCCGTCAACGTCACCTTCCGGCCCGAACGCCAGAACAGCCGCTCACCCAAATAGGTTTCCAGCTGTTTGATCTGGTGACTGACTGCACTTTGCGTGATCGACAGTTCCTCGGCAGCCGCCGAAAAGCTGTTAAGCCGTGCAGCAGCTTCGAATACGGGAAGAGCTTTCAGTGGAGGTAGTTTCATCGGTTTAGTATCTAATTTTCTAATGGATGGCTAATAATCATCATTTTATCGGATATTAGCATTTCATTAGACTCTCCAACGAGATTCGGGGATCAGGTCGGGCTGCCCCTCCGAAAATGCTTGTAGCCATGGATGGCGGAAAGCAAGCGTACAGGGATGTACTTGCAGCGGTTTTCGGAGGGGCAGCCCGACCTGATCCTTCCACCAAACCACGAAGGCCAGGATAAAGAGGAGAGAACCAACGTGTCAGGCAAAACCGTCAACAGCGCCATTCTGCTGCTGGTCATCGGCAACGCCATGGCCATCCTCTCCGATGTATTTATCAAAATGCTGGAACCCGGCGCCCCCGTCTTCCAGTTCGCCTTCCTGCGCTGCCTCCTGACCCTGGCCTTCCTGATTCCCCTGGCCCGCAAACTCGACCGCCAGAACCTCTTCGGCGGCCTGAGAATCCACGCCATACGCGCCCACATCCACCTGGTCGGCATCGTCTGCATGGTGATCGCCCTCACCAACTTGCCGCTGGCCACCGCCAACGCCCTGTTCTACGCTGCCCCGATACTGGTGATGGTGCTCTCCGCCTTTTTCTTCCGGGAACAACTCACCCCCCTGAGCGTCACCGCCGTCTTCAGTGGCTTTGCCGGCATCATCGTCATCCTGCGCCCGGTGGAATTCAACTGGGCAGTGATTGCGGCCCTGGGCTCTGCCTTCGCCCTGGCCATCAACGCTGTAATGGTGCGCCAATTGCCCAAAGAGCAGACCACCGTCCACAAGCTGTTCCTGAACTACCTGTTGATTGTGCCGGCTGCCGCTGCCCTGGCGCTCTGGGAAGGCGCGGCCTGGAACCCGCAGATCCTGATCAGCGCCGCCGGCTCAGCCCTGTTCATCCTCGGCTACAACATCACCGTGTTGCTGGCCTACCGGCAGGTGGATGCCAACCAGGTCACCAGCGCCGAATACACCGGGCTGATCTGGGCCGTCGCCATTGGCTGGATCTGGTTTGGTGAAGTGCCGGACCTGTGGTTCCTGGCCGGCAGTCTGATGATTGTGGTGCCGCTGGTGCTGATTGGCTTGCGGCACCGGCGCCGCACCCCGGCGCGGGGGTTTAACCCCGCAGCCCGGGAAGAGCGCCCGGAAAGGCTGGTTGCCGAACCTACCGGCGGGTCTGGTCAATAAGAATCTGGGTATCACGAATGATCCGGGCTGCCCGATACTCCGGTGGTATCCGGTCGTTGTACCCCAGGGATGACCGGTAACCACTGCGATGGTTGTGGTACTTCGGTTTGTACCGGTAATGGGAATGCTTTTTGCCATAGTCCCGGCGGTCGTACCGATGCTTGTGGCGATTATCCCGATAGCGGTTGTCGCGGTGGCGATCATGGTAAGACCGGCGATGCTCGGCACGCAGCATTTTCTTCTGATGGCCCGGTGGCAGCGCCTTGCCCCGGTCCAGCTGCTTCTGGATACCCGGCGGATGGCCGTGGCCACGGTAGCCGTCTGCCTGGGCCATACCGGCAAAGCCCAGGGCGACAATCAGGGTACTGCTGATCAGTAATCGTTTCATCATGACTCTCCCGTCCCTATCGACTGGAACCATGCTAAACGGAAACATTCCGTGAAGCCTTGCCACCAGATTAATGATCAGAAGGGAGATGTCAGCGCCCAAGGGCCGGTTTTGCACAAGCTTTACATGGGTTGACGTTTAACTGTCCGAAGCCTCGACAGGCCCGGAACGGGTGAGGTGAGATTCAATCGAAAAGGTATGGCGGCAGTCATCCCCCAACGCCCGCAGGGACTCCGCCAGCCTGAGCAGATATTCGGAATTGGGCCCACTGGGGCCAACCGCTGCGGCAATCTGGGCAGCAATATCGGCTTCCGGAGCCTCGCCCAGAAACGCTTCGTTGTCTTCCGTGGCGATATACACCAAGCCCTCGGCATGGCTGCCATCGTCAAAGGTCATGGTGGTGCTGAAGCGCAGGTAACCGTTTTTCTCCCGCACATCCAGATACTCAAAGACATTCGGCGATACCCGGAACGCCATGCCCCGGCAGACCGCTCCGGGTTGCTCGATCAGCGTGACCACCCGGCCAGGAGCCTCAGGCGTGCCACGATGGTCGTGGGAACCCTGCCAGAACCGGCGAGCCCAACCGCGAATGGAGGCCGGCCGCTGTTCCAGGAACGGGAAATCCACCTTGTAAATCAAAGACCCGTAACCGAACAACCAGACCGAGTCGATGCCGTCAAAGTTGTAGCGGGTACGATTGTGATCAATGGTGTTGGCGGGCATAACAAACCTGCAGACGATACGAAGGCCTGATTCTGTCAGGCGCCTTGAGTGCTTGCAATAAAGCCGGCGATACCGGTCAGCACGATTTCCGCCGCCATGGCAGAGAGAATCAGGCCACTGATTTTCGACATGATGTTCAGGCCGGTTTTACCCAGCACTTTTTCCAGGTAGCCGGACAACCGCAACAACACCGCCAGAATCAGCAAGCCGGAGACCAGACCCAGCAAACCGCCAGCCACTTCGTGAACAGATTTCAGCTCGGCACCGTAGACCATGATGGCACCGATGGTCGCCGGGCCGATCATCACCGGAATGGCCAGGGGCACCACGGCGATATCGTCGCGGTCTTCTTCCGGCAGGCCCGTGGCATGGTTACGGGTGCCGCTGGTCACCAGGCTGATAGCCGTGAGGAACAGCAGGCTGCCGGCGCCAATGCGGAAAGAGTTCAAGGTAATACCGATGGCGCTGAACAACAGCGGCCCGGCAAAGAACAGCACCACACCCAAAATGAACGCCGAAACACAAGCCCGGCGAATGATCGACGCCTTCTCCGCCGCCGGCAGGCCGCGGGTCAGCGCCAGGAACATGGTGACCACAAAGAACGGTGCCAGCAGGAACAGAAAACGGATGGTACTGCTGAGGTAAGTGGCGAAAAACGATTCAAACATTCAAGCAAATCCGGCCAGGGGTTAAAGCCGGTAAGCATAGCGCCTGTGGGCAGATTCTGCCGTAAGGAAGAGAACCTATTGGCCGGCGGAACGGATCAACGCTTCTTGATGGAGGGCTTGCGCGGCTTGCCGGGTTTGCCTTTCGGGCCGGTCGTGCGCCCACCGGCCTTCGGGCCACGGCCAGGCTTGCCTGCAGGCGGTTTGCCGGTGCCTTTACCGGCTCCCTTTCCTCCTCGGCCGGGGGAAGGTTTACCTGAAGGCTTTGCGCCGGCCCTGGCCGGTTTACCACCGGCACCCGGGCGGGCACCTTTGGCCCCGGCGGGTTTCTTGCGGGGCTTGCTGGCCGCCGGCTGCGTTGCTTCCGAAGACGAATCCCGGATGGCATCAAACAGTACCGCCAGTTCCTTCTCCGTCAGATCCCGCCAGGCACCCACCGGCAAACCTTGCAGGCTGACGTTCATAATCCGAACCCGCTCCAGCTTCGTCACCTCATAGCCAAAGTATTCCGCCATGCGGCGGATCTGGCGGTTCAGGCCCTGCACCAATACGATCCGGAAGACAAACCGGGAGACTTTCTCCACCTTGCAGCGCTTGGTCATCGTCCCCAGAATCGGCACGCCGTTGCTCATGCCTTCCACAAACTCCCGGGTCACAGGCTTGTCGACGGTCACCAGGTATTCTTTCTCGTGGTTATTGCCGGCCCGCAGGATCTTGTTCACCAGATCACCATTGCTGGTGAGGAAAATCAGCCCCTGGGAATCCTTATCGAGGCGGCCAATGGGGAAAATGCGCTCGCTGTGGCCGACAAAGCGCTGGATATTGTCTTTTTCCGCGCTGTCGGTGGTGCTGACAATGCCCACCGGTTTGTTCAGGGCAATGAAGACCAGATCTTCCTCGTCCCGGGGCTCCACCACCTGGCCGTTCACTTTCACCACATCGCCCGGCAACACCTGATCACCCACCTGGGCCCGTCGCCCGTTGATGTGCACGTTGCCCTGCTCGATGTACCGGTCAGCATCCCGGCGCGAACACATGCCGCTCTCGCTGATGTATTTGTTCAGTCGGGTGGAGGTTCGGTTGGCCATGACATCCTGCCGGTTTCAAATGATGGGTAAATGCGCGGGCAGCACACAACCCGCGCATCATCCCATTGCATCACCCTGACGGCAACTGCCGGTCAGCGCCTGCGGAACGGATAGAACAGCTGCCCCAGGTAGGAACCCGGCAGTTTCTGGGTGGTACCATACTCCGCCGGCCAGTGCGCCTTCGGGAAATGGTACGTGCCAAACAGCCGGTCAAAGAGCACCGTGTGTGCCGAGTAATTGGTATCGATGGCCGGCTTCTCCGAACTGTGGTGCCAGTGGTGAAACTGCGGCGTTACCAACAGGTACTTAATCGGCCCCCAGGGCACGTTAAGATTGCTGTGGATAATGATGGCCTGCAGCGCGGCGAACGTCACGTAGATATCCAGTGCTTCCTTGCTGGCACCAAGCAGATACAGAGCCAGCATAACCAATCCACGTTCAATGAAGATCTGAACCACATGGGCACGGGAGCCTGCCAGCCAGTCCATGGTTTCCACCGAATGATGGACCGCATGAAAAGGCCACAGCCGACGGACTTCATGGAAGACCCGGTGTTCCCAATACAGCACGAAATCGGCAACCAGAATCAGCAGTACGACCTGCAGCCATAACGGCGTGCTCTGAATCGCCGCCTGCAGGCTGTCGCTGGCCACCCATTCAAAGTGCGTTACCAGGAAGTTGCCAAACAGCAGAACCGCTGAGATCAGCAGGTGATTCAAGCAGAAGTAAAAGAAATCCAGCCCCCATTCATCCCGCAAGATGACCTGCTCCCGATACTTCGGAAAGAGCTTCTCCAGGCTGGTGAAGACAATAGTGGAACCCAGAAAGGCCAGAATCAGCCAGTCTACACCGAGCGACAGCGGTTTCGGCTCCACCGGCCCAACAGGAACATTGTAACCCCCCAGGGCAAACGCGATCAGCGTCATGGCAATGCCCGCAGCGCCAAGCCGTTTGCGCCGATCAAGCACAAAGGTGGTTATGCCAAAAAACAGGGAGAACCACATGCCGTACTTTAAGACATCCTGAAGCGCCTCGGCATCATACGCAGCACGAAGATCAGTGGTGGTCAGGTAGGAGGGGAACAGGTAGGCGAGCACCGCCGCCAGGCTCAAGCCGCCGAGAAATATCGAAAAATATCCGGGGATTCGTCCGTTCCGAAAGCGAAGCTCTTTTTCCGGACGAGGTACCACCAGCCGCTCGCGGTATTGGTAATCTGTATCGTGTTCCGTGTTCATGCGTTCCCTGCAAATATAGATCCGTCCCGGTTTTCCCTTTGCGATATTTGTGTTGCGGAAAAAACTATCGCTTGAATCCAGGTAATCCTTGATCTGCTCTCCAATTCTTTACAATTTCAGTAATCCGTTCAGGAGTGGCATCAGCCTCATCGTCAGGGTAGTAGATCAGGTCTGAGCCATCAGGGTGCTGTGTCAAACGGCAGAACAGTCTAACTAGTTGCGTGTGCTCATCCTCACTGGCTACATTGACAGAGCAAATGTCCTGAACGAGCTTTTTGAACTCGGCTTCGGTGTATTCTTCAATCCTATCTTTCATAGATTGCCCTTTGAATGAATTCGAATGTGGTTTCTTGGGGTAGTGATCGTCATGTTGTCGAGGTCATAGACTGCCCCGCCATTTTGAATTTCTTCTAGGTGGTGTATCTCATACTTCTCACGCCCGCCAGCCTGATCTCTGAATCTAGGGAAAGGAGCATAACCTTGTTTTATTAGCTCTTGGTTTGAGCCTTTAAATTGGGAGAGCAACGTATGGTCTCCGGAAACTTCTAGCCAAAATGCCTCTCGAAACCGATCAAAACTCGCGAACTCACGCCCCCTAAGCCGATCTGCAATCTGTGCAGGTATCGGCGCTCCAAGATCTCTTGAGGCATTCTCTAACCAGATTCCGGTAATTTCTTCTCCGCCTCCAGTGACCACCCCTCGTTCATCGCGAGCAGTCTTCCGGAAAACCAAATACAACGGCTCAATCCCGCTGTCCGCCGGAAAGCTCACGATCAGCTCAACCTGATCCTCAAAGGGCTGCTGGTAGCCGGGTGGCGAATGTTCCTGGCCATCCTCCTGGATGGGTGTCACCAGAATGCTGTAGGGATCAATACCGGAATCCGCCGGGTATTCGGTGCTCACTACCGGGCGGTGGCCGCTGTCATCCGGGTACCACACGAGGGTGAAGTCGTCATCAACCACCACTTCAAAATTCTCGCCCTTGAGCTCTGCGTGAGCAACCGGAACCCGGTCTTTGTATCCGGTGCTGTCGTTGACGTGATAGCCGGCCACCCGGAGGTTTCCGGTGGCATCCACGTGCAGATGAAAACGCACCCGAATGGCCGCCTCAGCCATCTCAAGCAGTTCTTCCTCGGTGTACAGGGTGCTGTCGCCCAATTTGGATGGCCAGAGTGCCAACAGCACTGCACTGCCGGCGGTGCTGAGTACTCCGGCACCAATGCGCGCGGCCATGGCCCAGCCTTTTGCCAGTCTCATTGCCGAACCAGAGATCAGGCCCAGCGGCCGCAAGCCGTTTGCCCCAGGGCTGGTGACCGTGGCGGGGGCAAGCATCGCAAGGGTGCCGAAATTGCTGGCCTTTTCCTCGCCCTCATTACTGTCGGTATCCCCGGAGGGCCGGGTGCAAGACTTGGCGAATACCTTGGGCCCCAGGGGCGGAAGCCCAAAGTTTTCCGAGATCACCACCGGCGGGGGTAGAGGCTCAGGTGGTGGCTCAATCACCGGGGGTTCCGGCGTGTAGTCGAGCTTGGGCGGTGGTGGCAGGCTATCGGAATGAGCGTAGGCGGTGCCTCTGGAAGGAAACGCTTGCCGGTCACCGAAGCGTTTTTCGAAGGCCGTGACGGCATTCTCTGCAATGGCTGCAGAGGTGCTTTC